>NZ_KI912489.1:0-3132 GCF_000518765.1 Ruminococcus flavefaciens ATCC 19208
TCAAACAGCTCTGCTACTGTCTTGTCTCTCGGATACTCTGTTTCCGTTGCATTGAAATCATTCAGGATAAGCTTTTTTTCCGATTCTGTGACTGTTTCAATCTCGCATACCTTACTATCAGGCTTTTGAGCAATTTCCTCACAGATCTTCAACAACCTGTCCATGATCATTTGCACTTCTTCTTCGCAATACATATTCGGATCGTACAGTATTTTAAAGCTGAGCTTTCCTTCTATTTCATAGCCGGAGATAGTTATTCCATAGTTTGTCTGTTCTCTTGAACCTTCAAATCTGATCGTATTTCCGCTTTCAGTCTTCTTTTCTTCAAGCTCTGCTCCACTTGTGTAATTCTCAAATACATACAGTACCTTTATCAGATCAGAGCCTTTCTCTGTTCTGCTCTGTATCTCTACGATCGAGCAATAATCATAGTTTGTGCTTTCATTTCCTTTTTCCTGCTGACTTTTTATGAGCTCTTTTACTGTAGTTTCCTTATCAGCTTTTACTCTTACAGGTATCGTATTTATGAACAGACCTACCATTTCTTCTATCCCTTTGACAGGTGCATTTCTGCCTGATACGACTTTTCCGAATACAACATCATTACTTCCGCTGTATTTCTGCAACAGCAAACCTACCGCTGTTTCAGCAGCTGTGTTTATAGTTGCTCCTGCTTCTCCTGTGAGCTTTTTTATTTTTTCTGTAGTTTTTTCCTCAATGCTGCCCCAGAGCTCTCCGACTGTTTTGTCAGTACGGCAAGGCTTTTTCATTGCTTTTATTACAGCATCATTATCGTAATCTGCTAATTCTTCCGACCAGTATTTTATCGCTTTTGCTTGATCCTGTTCATTTATCCACTCTACATACTCTCCGTATTCAGCACTTTCAGAGCATTCCTTCTCTATCTCTTTGCTGATCGCTTCATATTCCTCACGGTTTGTCAGGCGTTTCAGATATTCAAAGAATTTTGTTATTATTATCTGTACGCACCATCCGTCTACAATTATATGATGAGTAGTAAATACAAACTTGTAGGTCGTTTCATCTTTCTTTATAACATTCAGTCTTAACAGCGGATCTCTTGTAAGATCAAATCCCTTCTTCTGATCCTCTGATAATAATGCCTGAAAATCCTTTTCAAATTCATTTGTATCCTTATCCGAGAAATCCAGATATTTTAATTCTGCTTCTCTGTCTGCTATTACTACCTGTCTCGGCTTTTTGATCTTTTCATACGCAAAAGCCGTTCTTAAAACATCAAACCTTCTGGATAACAGCTTCAATGCTTTTTCTACTGCTCCAAGCTCTACCTCTTCATTAACTGTAAATACGCTTTGCAAAATATATGCAGTCGTATTCTTTTCATATAGATAATGGAATAACATTCCTTCCTGAAGGGGTGTTAACCCGTATACATTTTCAATCCTGTTATTGACTGTTGACATTTATTTAACCTCCTAAAATCCCGCTTTTTGCCTTCATCAATTATGAAAACATCGTATTTAAAATGTCCAGTTCTTCATTATCAAGATCTTTATCACGCAGATCAGATCTCGTTCTTTTATCTTTACCGCCTGTTGCGCAGAATTCCGAAAGTTCGGTCATTGCCTTTGTAAACTCGTCCTTTATTTTTTCTATGAATCCCTGTCCGTATTCTTTATACTGACTCATTATCAGAAACTCCAGTTCTCCTTCTCTGATCTGTCCGTTTACTGTTATCTTATCGTCTGTCCTGTTTTCTCTGCTGCAAATATCTCCTGTACTGTATTCGCCTGTATAGCTTGTACTGCTTCCACTAAAGTCTCCAAGATAATTGAAACATATATCAGGTGTCGCTTCGTGTACTGCAAATCCGTATCCCATTCCTTTTTCCGGAACGCCTCTGATAGTGTCCTTAGCATTGATAACAGCTGCATCATCATCTTCGGTACATTCAACACATACTGCGTATACATTCGTAAACCAGCCAACTGTTCTGTCTGTACTTATCGGTTCGTGTATCTCTTCTCTTCCATGACCTTCAAGCTTTATCGCAAGCTTCTTCTGCCCCGTGATACGTCCCACTGCTCTTGCAAGTCCTGCGATCAGTATCTCATCTATCTTTGCACCGTATGCGTTCAGACTCTTCGTAAGCAGATTTTCGGTTATTTCCTTGCTAAGCTTCATCACGGCTGCACCCGGTTTTTCTTCAGGATATTCACCGTGTATTCCGCCTTCTGCTATTTCAGCCTCGACTTTCTTCCAGTAGTCTCTCTCCTTATCAGTCAGCTTAGCTCCGTACTCGTTAAGCTTTCTGCTCCATTCAATAAATGATGCTGTCTTTTCAGGCAGGCTTACTTTTTCTCCTGCCTTTATCTGTCTGACTGCTGTATAAAAATCTTCGCCAAGTATCCTCCATGAAACACCATCTACCGCAAGATGATGTATACAGAACATCATCTGTTTAGTATCTCCAAGTTCAAAAACTGCTATTTTTACAAGTGGTCCGTTTATAAGGTCAATGCTTCCCTGTATTTCTGTACACTTATCGGCTACTGCCGTATGCTTATCATTTTCACTGCTGTAGTCAAACTCATAAAAATCACACAGCTTACTGTCCCTGATCGGAAGTATCTCAAGTCCGTTGTTCCTGTAAACTGCTCTCAGTACATCATGATGCTTTGCAAGCTCTTCAACAGCCTGATGTATAATATTATTATCTGTTCCGTCCACAGTGAACATCATTGCCTGATTGAAGTGTTCAGGCTTTGAAAGCTTCCATTCGCCAAAATCCTTTATGATCGGAGTAGGCTCAACCCTGCCTGTTACCTCTCCCTGTTCATACTTCTTTTCACCGGTACCGGATACTAATGAAAGAGCTATCTTCTCAACTGTCCTGCCTGTCATTATATCTTTTACTGTTACCGCATATCCTGCATTTCTCAGTGCAGATATCATTCTTATTGCTTTTATCGAATCTCCGCCGAGTTCAAAGAAACCGTCCTTTATTCCGACCTTTTCCACATTCAGTATTTCGCTGAATGCCTTACAAACTGCTTCCTCTTCTTCATTTCTCGGTGCTTCATACTCTCTGACATTTCTTGTACCGATCTCAGGCAATGCTCTCTTATCAAGCTTTCCGTTTCTTGTTAC
>NZ_KI912489.1:4651-636492 GCF_000518765.1 Ruminococcus flavefaciens ATCC 19208
CATTTGTTACGGTCTCTGTTTCGTTTATTCTTAAATCGTGTTTTTCCGATATTTCTTCGCATATTTTTTCAATACGCTCTAAGATCAGATCTATTTCTTTATCGCTGTATTTAGCGGGATCAAACATAATGTTAAAACGAAGATCACCCTCATCATAACAAATAATGCTGATTCCGTAGTTTGTCTGCTCTCTTGAATATTCCAGCGAAACCGTTTCTGTTTCCTGCGCAATATCACTGCTTTTCATTCCTGAACTATAATTTTCAAAAATAAAAATAACCTTGATAAGATCAGGTCCCTGTATAGTTTTGCTTTGTATTTCAGCAAGAGAACAATAATCGTATAAGCTGCTTTCGTTTCCCTGCTTCTGTATTTTTACAAGCAGATCGTCTATTGTTTCATTTTCTTCAACTTTCATTCTTAAAGGAACAGTGTTTATAAACAAGCCAACCATACGCTCTATTCCATTTATATGAGCGTTTCTTCCTGATACGACCTTTCCATAGACCACATCATCATTCCTTGTATATGAACGCAGCAGCATTCCTACAGCTGTTTCCGCAACAGTGTTTATTGTAACATCATTCTTTTTGGCTATATCACGGAGTTTAGCGGTTATTTCACTTTTTATTGCAATGCTCTTTTCAAGCATCTGTTCATCTGTCTGCTCTCCTTTAGCCAAAGGCGCAATATCACACGAGCCCTCATAACCTTCGAGCACTTTGTCCCAATAATCCAATGCTCCCTGCTTATCCTGCTTCTCATGCCACAGTATATAATCACCGTAATCAGCAGATGAAGCTTTTTCTTCTCTTATGATATTGGCAATATCCTGTAGATCAGTGCCGTCAACCAGCTTGTCATATATGTCAAAAAGCTCTTTAATAAGAACAGCATTGCTCCAGCCATCGGTAATAATGTGATGTGCAGTTAAAATAACTTTAAACGATTTCTCGCCAAGCTTAATGGTTTTTATTCTTATTAAAGAATCCTTTTGCAGATTAAATCCACGATTTTTATCATCTTTCAGTATCTGATTATATTCTTCAATTCTTTTTTCTTCATCATTATTTGTCAGATCAATGAATTCAGACTCTATTTCACGTTCTTTTAAAATGACCTGTTTGGGTGAATTGACATTTTCATAAACAAACATTGATCTCAGAGTCTGATGCTTTTCTGCGATCAATGCCAATGCCTGTCCGAAATACTCATATCTGAAGTTGTTTCTTATATCTAAAACGATCTGCATTATATATGCTGTCGATTTACTGTCATATATGTTATGAAACAACATTCCTTCCTGTAAAGGTGTAAGGGAATAAATATTCTCTATTTTTTTATTTACCTTAGCCATGTTTATATCCGCCTTTCTGCAAAGGGCCCCCTGCAATGATGAAATGATGCGTTCGCTTTAAAAAATGTGCTAAAAATTGAAGAATATATTATACTGCAAAATCTGTGTAAATGATCGCGGAGCTGCATAACAGCAACTCCGCATCTTATAGTTTGATCCTACGTAATGGGACGATCATTGCTAAACCCGTCAAAGTGTTTTATCTGAATATTAAATTGTAAATAAGGTAATGATATATGGATAACTTCTTAATCTAAGAGAGAATTAATAAAATCAAGTTCATCTTCATTAATTTCCTTGATCTGCATATCAGACAATGTCTTTACTTCTGAATTATTATTCATACTGCAATACTCTGCCAGCTCTGACAGACTCTTTCCATACAGATCAGCAAGCTTATCTGTAAATACCTGACCAAATCGCTTGTTTCCGCTTTTTATGGTAAATATCATCTTACTGCAGCGTCCAAAGCAATTGACCTCAAGCTCATTGAACACGTTTGCTTCATTTGCACACAAGCCATTTGAATATTCTGATAATTCAAATGCATTTTCGGAATATTCCCCAAGATAATTAAAGCACAATTCAGGCTCGCTGTCATGTTCGGCAAAACCGTATCCCATTCTTTTATCAGGCAGCATACGGTTTTTATCTTTTACAGATATTATAGTTTTTTCAATATCATCTGAATATTCCAGAGTAATGCTGTAAATATTTGTAAACCAGCCGACCGTCCTGTCTATTGAGATATCCTGTATTATCTCCTCTCTGCCGTGACCTTCTATACGCAGTGAAAGCTTATCCTGTCCTGTCAGCTTTTTCATTGCCATCGTCAGTCCTGCAATAAGGACTTCCTCTGTACTTGCACCGCATATATTTTCACTGTTATTTTTTATGATTTTTGCAGTTTCACCGTCAAGAGTGAATGTACTGTATCCTGTTTTTCCGTCAGTATAGTCACCAACGATCATATTTTCTCTTATTTCATCGGATACACTCTGCCAATATCTGTTGTTTTCTTCTGCATGATCTTCTGCATATTTCCTCAGCATCTGACTCCACTCAATGAAAGAGGCTGTCTTTTTGGGCAATACCACATTTTCGCCCTTTATAAGCTGATCTGCTGCTGTTCTGAGATCCTCCAGAATTATTCTCCATGATAAGCCGTCAACGACAAGATGATGTATACAGATCATCATTATTTTTTCATTTTTCAGACTGAATACCGCTGCCTTGACGAGAGGTCCGTTTGCAAGATCAATGCCGGACTGTATTTCTGTACACTTTCTTTCTACGAACTCATCTGCATTTTCCGATCCGCTCAGATCAAATTCATAATAGTCCGGAAGCTTACTGTCATTTATTGAAAGTATCTCAAGTTCTCCGTTTCTGAAAACACTTCTGAGTACGTCATGATGCTTGACGATCTCCTCCATCGCTTTCTTTAGAACAGCATTATCAATACCGTTTACATTTATCATCAGTGCCTGATTAAAATGTTCCTGATGCGGCATATGACGATTTATAAACGTATTTATGATCGGAGTTGTTTCAGCCTTTCCTGAAACTTCACCCTGAGCATATTCCGCTTCCGATGAAATAGGATTTATGAGAACAGCAAGCTGTTCTGCTGTTCTTCCGACCATTACATCTTTGACATTGACTTCATACCCGTAATCTCTTAATCTTGAGATTATTCTGACTGCTTTTATTGAATCTCCGCCAAGATCAAAGAAACTATCGTGTATACCGATCTTTTCAATGTTGAGTATATCCCCGAAGGCCTTACATACTGCACTCTCTGCATCATTTCTCGGAGCAACATATTCATTTGACGCTTTTGCCTTTATAACAGGCAAGCCCTTCCTGTCCAGTTTGCCATTGGGAGTTACAGGTATAGAATCTATGCGCATGATATATGCAGGCACCATATAATCGGGAAGATTAGCACTAAGCGCACTTTTTATACTATGTATACTTATATCACTGTCGCTTGTGAAATACGCATATATAGCCTTATCACCGTTGTCATCTTCACGAACTATTACCGCACAGTCCTTAATGCCGTCTATCTTTCTGATATGGCTCTCGATCTCTCCGAGCTCTATTCTGAAGCCTCTTATCTTTACCTGTTCATCTATTCTTCCAAGATACTCAATATTTCCGTCAGGGAGCCATCTTGCAAGATCTCCCGATCTGTACATTCTTCCCTCACCGAAGGGATTTTTTACAAACTTCTCTGCTGTAAGCTCGGGTCTGTTAAGATACTCTCTTGCAAGTCCGTCTCCTGCTATGCACAGTTCTCCCGGTACTCCTATTCCGCAGAATTTACCGTTGGAAACTACGTATATCTGTGTATTGTCGATCGGCTTTCCTATAGGTACCAGATTGACATCTGATTCCTGACAGTCATAATATGTTACGTCAATACTTGCTTCTGTAGGACCATAGAAATTTGCAAGCTTCATTTTCAGACCATTAGCTTTTGCAATACTGTAAAAACGCTGAACGTGTATGGTTTTTAATGCTTCTCCGCTTGCAAAGACATTTCTTAAACTGCTTATTTTCTTATTAAGGTCTTTTAAGTTTTCGATATATTCCTCAAACATTGAAAGCATTGACGGAACGAAATGCATTGTTGTAACATTATATTTCTGTATCGCATCACAGATCATCTCAGGCTCTCTTTCCCCTCCCGGTGAAAGAAGAGCACATCTTGCACCTTTTAAGCTCCACCATATTATTTCCCAGACAGAAACGTCAAATGTAAATGTAGTTTTTTGCAAGACAGTATCGCCTTTTCCAATCGGATACTTTCCGTCCATCCAGTTGATTCGGTTTATCAGACCTCTGTGTCTGTTGGGGACTCCCTTAGGCTTGCCTGTTGTACCTGAGGTATAGATACAATAGATAAGATCTTCGGGTTTATTTACGTGCTCGGGATTTTCAGACGCACCTTCCCAGACCTTATCATCTGCAAGGTCTATTATCGGTATTTCCGTATCAAGCGGTATATTCACGCTTGTATACCTGAGTATTGCCTTCGGCTTACAGTCACCGAGCATGAAGGTGATACGATCATCAGGATAATTTGGATCTATCGGCACATATGCTCCGCCTGATTTAATGATTCCATAGATTCCGCACATCATCTCAATGCTTCTTTCGGCTATTATCGCTACAAAATCATCGGGCTTTACGCCTAATTCACGAAGCTTGTGTGCAAGGCTGTTAGCCTTTGCGTTAAACTCGGCAAATGTAAGACTCTTATCCTCAAATACAACTGCACTGTTATCAGGTGTCTTTTTTACCTGTTCCTCAAACAGTTCAACAATTGTCTTGTCCTTTGGGTAATCTTTGGCTGTTCCGTTGAACTTATTTGTAATAAGCTCTTTTTCTTCATCAGTGCAAAGCTTGATATCGCCGATCTTTATGTCAGGATTGTTGATGATGCTTTCAATTATGCAGGTTATTCTTCTGTGCATAAGTTCAATTCCGTGATCGGAAAAAAGCGATGTACTGAATTCATATCTCATCTCAAGTTCATGATCCACATTATAGTCAGACATGATCAGCTGAAATGAATTCGCATTTGCTCTTGACTGTACCCATACAGGATCCAGTACATCAAATAGCTCTACCGGAAGATTCAGCATCTGATATGATACCAATAAATCCGAAAGTGATTTTTCAAATTTATAATCGCTGTTAACAATATCAAATTTACTGTGCTTCAGGAGCTCATATTCTTCTGCTTTATCATATTTCAGAAAATCACTGATCGTCATATCATTGTCGATCTCAAGTATAAGAGGTACAAATCTTGCAAAGGTACCTGTAGTATTTTTATAGCTCTTCTTTCTTCTGTTGTGAATAAGAACTCCGACCGATACCGATTTGTTTCTTGTAATTATGCTCTTATACAGTGCTGCAACGATATTGAAAAATGATGGTTTTCCAATATTATTATTAAGGCAGAAGTTATCAATACCCTCGTTTATCTCTTTTGAAAAAAGATATGTTATGCTTTTTCCCTGAGCTGCAATACCGACATCAGATTTGTATATAAACAAAGGAGAACCCGAATACGAACTGATCTTACTATCCCAGTATTCCTTGTCCTTTGCATACTGTTTTGATTCAAGGTATTTTTCTTCTTCATCAATGATCTCAAGAAAACTGTCAGCCTTTTCCAGCGGCACATAGCAGTCCCTAAGATTATCGCTGAAAAAATTCATTACAAGGCCCATCGACCAGCCGTCAGTTATTATATGATTCAATGTTAACTGCGGCCAGTAGATGTCAGCAGCTTTATTGTAAAAAACAACAATATTATAAAGGTACTTATCATATGCAAACAATGGCTTATTGCAATTTGCCTTTGCTTTCTGCATCAGTTCCTCTTCGTCTTCGCATACCACAAGAGGAAAGTCTGTATACTCGAATTCGTATGCGTCCTGTTTGGCTTCGCCATTAACGATACTGATTTTTATCCTGAAGGAATCATTCTCTTCGATAAGTTTATTCAAAAGATCATTCAGTACTTTATATTCATGTTTCTTTTTGAATGCCAGAAGCAGCGAGATATTATTAACACTCGAATTTTCAAAAAAGGTTTCAATTGAATACATTTCCCTTTGTGAAAATGATAAATTATACATTCCAAACCCACCTTACAACTTACTATTTTGCAGAATTACATTCATAGATATTTAAACATGATCATAATACTTATCTATCAAATCCGATGCACTCAGCATCTGAATTGATCTCTCACCTTTGAACACTTCTTTTTTGTCACAGCATACAGACATACAATATCCGTCATCAAAAGGCATCGAAAAAAACTGTTTATCAACTTTGACATCGTCCTTAAAGCATTCTGTCTCTTCATTTATCTCAAATCTGAGAGCCTGATCCATGCCTTTTAACCCTATCCCTGTATTTTTAAGATAGCATTCCTTCAATGTCCACAAAGTATAGAAATATCTGTTTTTTTCTTCCTCATTTTCAATTGAGATCAATTTATTGTATTCGTTAATATGAAAAAATCTTTCCGCTATATCCATTTTGGCAGAATCAATTTTTTCTATATCAATACCTACTTCATAATTTGAAAATGCGGCAGCCGCCCATTCTCCGCTGTGTGAAATATTAAAACCGAATTCAGGATAATCCGCAAAAAAAGGCTTTCCGTTTTCATCATATTTTATAGTTTTATTGCCTTTCAGCTTTTGATCAAATCCGTAATATAACAATAATTCGCTTAAAAAGCTTAATTTACGATCATTTACAAATCTCATTCTCTGAATTCTGACACGACGTTCAGATGAAATACATCTTAGATCAATATTATAAAAATCCTCATCGGAAAGATCTTTTATGTTTACTGCATATATACTTGTCATTTCTGCTCCATATACCGATCTGTGACGGATCAGTTCCAGATACTCTCGTCATCAATAAGCTTTACATAATCAGGTATGACACCGACAAAATCATCTGACTGCTTCAGAGATTCAATATCATTTTCCAGACTGACTTTTTTAAATCCGTTAAACTTGTATGTCACATACATGGAACGGTTAACATCTGTATGTATGAATTCCGCATAAAGATCGACATTATTCTTTTTAGCCATTTTTGAGATATAGTTGATAAGAATTGCTCCCACACCTCTTGACATTACTCTGCATGACATAAGAAGCATTTTTATAGTCCAGCGGTCTTTGCCCTTTTCTATAAGCGACAGTCCTATCTTTCCGTAATCACCGAAAACATCTTTAAGCTCGGCGATCAGCAGAACATATCCCGGATCTTCAGATAACTTCTTTAATTCATCGTATGAGAAAGTAATACCTGTTGAATTAAGCTGATGAGTACGTACTGTAAGCTCTTCTGCACGTGCCAGATCGTCCTCATGTACTTTATCAATAATGAACTTCATATCAAGCATTTTAAGGAAATCGACTTCTGTTCCTTTAAATTCATCTTTTGCCTTGTTGCGCTTGATATCAGTCTGATACAATAATCTTCTGTTTTTGGAATCGTTTGTGATATATTTCGGGATAAATGCATCGTTTTCAAGGATGCCGTCTATATCCGCTGCATCAACACAAAGCACCTCGGGTACGCTGAAATTCACTTCTTTTCTTTCAAACTCATCGTCATCAATAAAAGCAATGGAATCCATAGCTATATTTATATCATCGCGTATTTCCTTAATACCCTTGGATTTTGGCTCCCATGAGATCTGCGGATAAATAAACATATCGTCCAGTCCGAATTCCCTGAGCTTGTTCATTGCCAGAGTATAATCATTTTTGCTGCATATCGACTGTAATATGCCTCTCCGGTCAAGTTCTTTGATAATGCCGACAACATTCTGCTTTAAAGAAACAGCTCCGTCTTCCGAAAGGATACCGTCCCATAAAGTATTGTCAAGATCCCATACGACGCACTTTATTTTTCTTGAATCCATATTATTATCACCTTATTTTGTCTTGAAAGCAATATAATCTGCAATAGCATTTACTGAATTGAAGTTATTCAGATCAAGTTCATCATTATCAACTTCAATATCAAATTCGTTTTCAATAAAAATAATAAGCTGCATTGCAAACAGTGAATTTACTGTGCTTAAAAGTATATTATCATCATCACCGAATTCCTCTGTCTTGATAAAATTAGCAACAAACTTTCTGATTTTCTCCTTGATTTCCATCTTTTTTTCCTCCTGATAATGTGTTTTTTGATAATTCTGTTTTATATTAATCACCTGACTGCAATATACTGCATCAGTTCAAAATATACTGTATTGATATTCCGATATTATTCAATATCAAGCTGTTCTTAATAATTATAAAAACCTTTTCCGCTTTTTCTTCCAAGCTGACCTGCATCTACCATTTTTTTCATAATGGGTGCGGCTCTGTATTTGGGATCATGATAGTACTCGTACAGTACGTCCAATGAGTAAACGACCGTATCTATTCCTATAAGATCAGCTGTTTCCAACGGACCCATTTTATGTCCGAAACACTCCTTGAATATTGCATCAACATCTTCGGGAGATGCAACTCCGTCCTGAACTACCATAGCTGCTTCGTTCATAAAAACATGAGATACACGGTTAGAAACAAAGCCTGACATATCATTTACGATGATAGGCTTTATGCCCGCAGAACCTAAAAAGTCAGAAACACTTTTTATTGTCTCTTCTGATGTATAGCAGCCTCTTATTACTTCACAGGCATTCTTCATGGGAACAGGATTCATAAAATGAGCTCCTATGACCTTTTCCTTCCTTGAAGTATATCCTGCGATCTTTGTGATAGGGATACAAGATGTATTTACAAGAAAAATACAATTCTCATTGCAAATACTGTCAAGTTTGAGATAAACCTCTTTCTTGATCTCGATTTTTTCCGTAACGTTCTCGATCACATACTCACACTCGCCAAGCGACTCCAGCTCCGTTGAAAAAGATATCTTTTCAAGAACTTCCTTGTAATCGACCTTTTTTTCGCCGCCGTTTACAAGATTATAGCCCATAATACTGTTCTTGATGTTGCGTCTCATGACTTTTTCTTTGCCGGGATCAATATCAACGACGCTGACATCATATCCGTACTGAGCAAATCTGTGAGCAACACCTGTGCCGATAACTCCTGCACCAATTACTCCAATTTTCATACATTTCTCCTTTTGTTTTTTCGCCGATAATCCGACTGCCGCTTTTATAAGCAGCCTTCATATCACATTATTGTTTCTGATATTCAATTATTTTTTTGATCTCTTTTGTGATCTCTTTTGCATCACCTACGACAGCATAATCGGCATAATCAAAAATCGGTGCATTTTCGTCCTGATTGACAGCGATCACCTTTTTTGCATTTTTAATCCCGACTACGTGCTGACAAGCTCCCGAAATTCCAAGTGCAACATAAACATCAGGCGATATACTTATTCCTGACTGACCTACCTGATGCTCCTTGTCGATCAATTCATCTTCAACAACAGCACGTGTACCGAATACCTGTGCATCAAAAAAAGCTGCATTTTCGTAAATAGTATCCAGCGTTTCCTTATCAGAAGCACCTCTTCCGAATCCGAATGCGATTTTTGAAAATGTGCTGACAGACTTTTCCTTTTTTTCGCAGGATATTACTTCTATATCATCGGTAAGCTCAAGGTCGGCACCGCTGCTGTCAAAAAGCTCGATATTTTCCGCTTTGGGCGTATCGACCTTATTTGGCAGGAATACGCCGTCCTTTACCGTGCAGGATTCGGTCTCGCAGTTTACACATTTTATCTGTACGATCGCGGACGAGTTGATCGCAGCTCTCTTATAGATAAATGCTTCTCCGTTCCATTCAATGTCAATGCACTCCGCAGTCAGGCCCATCTCATGTTTAACAGACATTGATGCCGCACATCTTCTGCCTAACTCGCTTCCCGGAAAAATAATCATCTTAGGTCTGCTTTCTGCAATGATCTTATCTGCAATCCTGCAAAAATCAGTGTGCGAACAGCCGTCATATTTACATAAGAGAACTTTATCTGCACCGTATTCAAAAACGTTCTTCAGTTCGTCATTAAAATTTCCTATACAAACTGCTGTTACAGTACAATTGCTTTCTTCCGACAATTCCGATGCCTTGGATATGCGCCCATAAAAGTTTGCATCTGAACAATTTGTAAAACTGTCATTTACAACCATTATTTCTCTTGACATATACTCTCCTTATACACAGCTACTATTGATGATATTGAAAATGGCTTCTGCTTTTTCGCTCGTACTTCCTTCGATCAGGCTGCATTCCTTTTTGTTTTTATGTATCGAACAGCAGTTTAATACTTCCGTAAAAGAGCCCTTCATGCCGCACTTTTCAGGGTCTGCGCCTATTGAATCAACATCAAGAACGTTGACTCCCTTTCGCTTTGCCTGCTTCATTTTAAGCAGACTTACATCCATATATTTCACGGTAAAATCATTGTATATTATTACCGCAGGCAGCTTAACTTTTATGACTCTGCTCTCGTTTTCATCAGATGTACGCAGAACGACATGATCCTCTCCTATTTCCTCTATATTACGGACGTTGGAGATACATTTCATATTCATTCTCTGTGCAATTCCGTATGCGACCTGTCCTGTTTCACCATCAAGCGACTTGTAGCCGCAAACAATAAGATCAGGTCTGTTTGCTTTTTCCAAGGCTTTGACGATAGCATAAGAAGTTGCAACCGTATCTGCTCCCGCAAGTCTCTTGTCAGACAGAAGATAAGCCGAATCCGCGCCTATAGCCATGCACTTTATAAGGCACTCTTCTACTGAATTTGTACCCATGCTGAAACAGTTTACTTCTATTTCGGGATTTTCCTTTTTAAGCCTCAATACATCGTATAATCCGAAAATATCATACGGATTCGGTATTAAATGACTCTCATTATCTGAACTTACAGATAATAATTCACTTTTTATTGCTTTTATGCAAACTGTAATATTCATAAATACACACCTTATTGATCAGCATACTTGATTTGATGCAATTCCGTATATGGTATTTCTCTGCATTTCGTTGGTTCCCGAATAAATACTGCAAGCTAACGCATCTCTTAATTCTCTTTCGAGCTTATATTCCGTACAATATCCATATGCACCAAATATCTGCACTGCCTCACGACAGGTCCTGATATACGCTTCACTTACAAACAGCTTAAAAATTGATGTTTCCAAAAATGCACTTTTCTTCATATCCTTCATCCATGCTATCTTATACATCATAAGCTTTGCCATTTCGATCGACGACTTCATATCAGCGATTTTATGAGATACAGCCTGATTTTCACCTATGCTCTTTCCAAACTGTTTTCTCATTTTAACCTGCTCTATGCAGCGCTCCATAACTCTCTGCATAGCGCCTATATGAGGAACAAATTCGTATAAACGCTCCCACTCAAGGGCCTGTGTCATAATTATAGATGCATTATTGTATGCGCCGAGAATGTTTTCCTTCGGTACTTTACAATTGTCGAAAACCAGTTCGCTCGTCGGGCAAGCTCCCAAACCCATTTTTTCAATATCTTTTCCTACCTTTAAGCCTTCGCAGGTCTTATCAACAACAAATGCAGTATACTTTTTATACGGTTCGCTTTCCGTAACAGCATAAACTACAAAGACATCTGCGATCGGACCGTTGGAAATAAACATTTTTCTTCCGTTAAGAATATAATGATCTCCCTCTTCCTTTGCAGTAGTTCTCATTGATAATGCATCTGATCCCGAATCAGCCTCTGTAATTGCAATTGCTCCGATTTTCTTTCCTGCGACCATATCTTCCATATACTTCTTTTTTAACTCTTCACTTCCGTAAAGATATATCAGATTCTGACACACCCAGATATGGTTATTTACAGTAAATACAAAACCGTTATTCTCGCAGGCATAGCCTAATGCCTCAAACGCAACGGCAGTGGTAAGATAGCTCTCAGCCAGTCCGCCGTATTCCTCTCCGACAGTAATTCCGAGGAGTCCGAAATCTGCAACTGCCTGAAACATTTCCGGTGAATAAACTTCTAAATATTTTTCGTCATTCAGTTTTTCTTTTGCGAAGGAAATAATTTCTCTTCTCAATTGCTTCTGTTCTTTGGTAAGTTCAAAATTCATATCAATACTCCTTTTACAATAAATCAGCCCAGATATTTATTTATAATATCCGAGACAGCTTCGATCTGCTCATTGATAAAAAAGTGATTTCCGTCAATGTGGTAATAATCGCATTCCGATTCAAATACAGTATCCCAGTTTTTTATATTTTCTTTTTCCTTGTTGCTGTATACGATAATTCCTTTTGATTCGATCTTCTTGAAATCTATTTTTGCAACATATTGTTCTATAGCTCCTAAATCTGCTCTGGCCATGGGTATTACCAGATCCATCAGTTCATCTGACTGAAGGGCTACCTCAGAGGTACCGCCGTAATCTCTGAGTATTTCTATAACTTCATCACGGCTGCAGTTATAAATATCATTATTTTTATATTTATATCCGGGTGACGGACAAGCACACAAAAACAGCATTTTCGGAAGTCTGCATTTATTTTCAGCCAATTTGAAATACACCTCACGGCATACCAGTACCCCCATGCTGTACCCTAAAAGGCAATAGTCTTCATCTATGCCTTCTTTCATTATATTCCGGTAAACATCGTCTGCAAGCTCTTCAATAGTCCTTAACAGAGGTTCGTTTATCCGAAAACCGTGTCCCGGATAATCAAATGATATAAACTTTGCCAAAGGCTCAACACGCCTCTTTGTTTCTATATATGTCCTGCTGTCACCAATTGCATATGGAACTGAAAAAATTTTCATTATTACTGCCCCTTTATTATATTGTACACACAGAATCAATCAAGTATCCTGTGTGCTTCCGCAATACGTATCTCCCTTTTTATTATCATTTTCACGATTATTTCTGATATAAAAATTGTGATAAAAATACTCTTTTTTGCTGATAAGTTTTTCGTATGTATCGAATTCTCTGATAGTTCCGTTTTTCATAACGATCACATAATCACTTTGTGAAAACACCTCGGGAATTATATGATGAGTAATAATAATACGTGTCACGCCCTGTATCTTCATAATATAATCCTGTATATTCATAGTATTAATCTGATCCAGAGCTGATGTAGGTTCGTCCATTATCAGGAGTCTTGACTGCCTTAAAATACTTCTTGCAATCGAAATCCTCTGCTTTTCTCCGCCTGATAAATTCTTTCCGTTTTCACCGCAGATATAATCATTACCTGCTTTTTCGATGAGCTTCTCAAGCCCCGATACCTTAACGGCATTCCTGTATTCTTCATCTGAATAATCCTGATACATCGTTATATTATTCTTTATTGTATCATCAAATACAAAAACATTCTGTTCAACTACGGATATCAGATTATACAGCGAATCAAATGAGATGTCTTTAATATCAACACCGTCAATACTGATTTTTCCTGTATAATCGGAATAATATCCAAGAAGCATATTTATCAGAGAGGTCTTTCCCGAACCGCTTTCACCGACAATTATGTAGCTTTTGCCATACTTTATATCCAGTGTTATATCCTTCAGTATTTTATTGTCATCTTCAACGGACAGATTAATGTTTTCAAATGAAATGTGATCATTGAATCTGCCTGTAACTGTATTCTGAGTCTTTGGAGTGCACATATCAAGTATTTTTTCATTCTTCTCTATCAGCGCCATAGCTGCTCTTTTGTCCGCAACCAGACCTCCTATTCTTTGAACAGGAGAAATCAGTGAAGCAAGCAGCTGTACCATTCCTATCATTACACCAAGCGTCAATATATCCCTGAGTGTAAGATAAGCTCCGATACCAAAAACCAAAAGATATATCAGATACGAACTTATATACGATACGCAGCTCATGCTGTCCAAAAGCAGTCTGCTGAACATTTTGATCCTCTCAGTATTATTGCATTTATCATCATATATTGAGACTATCTCCTGTTCAACTGTATATGACTTGATCGTTGAAAAGCCGTTAAGGATATTCTTTAAATATCCGACAAAGGACATATTTGCATTTGATACTTTTTTCTCGGCAAGAACGACTTTTTTTCCTATAAAAGCTGTTATCAGTACCGGTATCAGACATGAGCCGATAACTACAAGAGTAACCAATACATTCAAATATATCATTGATATAAGTGACATGACGATCAATAAACTAAACTTATATATTGTAAAGCTGCCAAGAAGATATTTTACTTCGATAGTATTCGTATCATTTGTAAGCGTACTGAGAACATTGCTTATATTATACTGTTTAATAAAGCTTATATTCTTTTCCATAAGCCTTGCGAAGAAATACCTCTTATACTGTATAATAGCCTTGGTAATATATTTCTCCTTGAAGTAGTTTCTCATAATAAATACGATCGACACAAATATAATGTAAAAGATAAACAATATGATAATATCATGTATTGCTTTTTCGTCCTTCTTAATTGCAACATCTACAAACTCTTTTACAAAAAATCCCAGAGCGATCTCAGAAAGAGTTTCAAAAGTAAGAAGTATATATGTCATGTATTTATTAAACAGGTTTTTATGCTCGAATTGTTTTAAAGCGACACTTTTTTTATTCATATAAAAACATCACTCCTTACAAAACAGCTCTTTTATAAGTGACACATTATATTCAATATACTCTTCATCGAACATTTTAAAATGTGTTCCTTTTCCCTTAACCATATACACATCTGCTGAAGTAAGCTCTTCCCATTTCTGCCATTTACCGTTGTTATCATCAGCGCATATATATTTAATGCCGCATTTTACCTTTTCGGATAACAAAAGTTCATTATAATACATAAGATATTTCCTTGTTTTTCCTTCATACTGAACGAATTCATCGGAACTCAGTCCTGTTTCGGAAATTATCTCTGTATTTATTACAGACATCACCTCATCAACATCAATAAGATTCTTTCCCTGCGGTTTGCTCGAATCGACCATAACTAAGGTCTCTACTTCGACATCATTTTTTTCAAGCGCAGCGCATACTTCCATTGCAAGACTTCCGCCCAGCGAATATCCAAGCAAGGAAACCTTTCCGCCCTGTGAAAACTGCTTTATAATTTCCACATAGCTTTCAATTCTGTTTTCTTCAATAAAATCAAATGAGATTATTCTGTAATCGCTCAGATATTTCGATAATCTGAAGTAAAACGCACTGTAAGCTACAAAAGGCGGGAATGCAAATATAGTTTTCTCTTTATCAGGATTAAGGATAATATATCCTTCGTCACCTGTGTTATTATTGGTTATCTGATCTATTCGTTCTGCCATTTTTTCAAATACAGAATAAATGAAAACATCACTCAGCGGTATTTCGCAGGAAAATTCCCGTCTTATAAGATTGGCAAGCATAACAGCCTTGATCGAATATCCTCCAAGATCAAAGAAATCATCATTGACTCCGATCTGATCCGTACCAAGTATCTGCCGCCAAAGCCCACTCAGCTTTTTCTCGGTATCCGTCTTATAAGCAACAGTTCTTGTATTATCGGCTTCTGACGTAGCCCGCTTTATCTTTTTTGTATCAATTTTGCCGTTATCTGTCATTACTATCTCTTTGACCTGTACTATTTTCTTAGGAACAAAGTATTCCGGCAATCTGTCTGATAAATGCTTCTTTATGCTGTTTATATCAATAATTGAATCGGAAACGAAATACGTTGTTATATACTTATTATTCTCGTCCTCATCGACCACACTTCTTACATTCTTTATCTCAGGGATCTCCAGCATACAGTTGTCTATTTCCGAAAGCTCTATTCTGTAGCCGTTTACCTTGACCTGTTTGTCAATTCTTCCCTTTAACTGGATCTCATTATTGTCAAGCAGCCTTCCATAGTCTCCTGTATGATATACCTTCTTTAATTCTCCGTTACAGTCAATATACCGGAATTTTTCAGCAGTAACATCATCAGCGCCTATATAACCGCCCGAAACGCCCGCACCTTCAACACACAGCTCTCCGTAAATACCCTTCAGAACAATTCTGTCACTGTCACAAATGTATATAATATTATTGTCTATGGTTTTACCTATGCTGTCGTTAAAGATCTCATTTTCTATCTCATACTCTGTAAGCTCCTTAACGCTTGTTCCGACAGTTGTTTCGGTAGGTCCGTAATGGTTTACAAAAGCCGAATTAACAAATATACTTCTGCTTCTTTTTATATCCTTGATTATCAGCTTTTCACCGCCGAGGAATATAAGCCTTACACCCGGACAAACATTCTTGTCGCTGCTTATCAGATACAATGACAAAAGAGTCGGAGTCATTTTCATGAATGTTATGCCGTTTTCGTTGATATACCTGTAGATATACTGAGAATCCAGATACATCTGCTTGTCTACAATATGCAATTCAGCACCGCATGAAAGCGTTGTATATAATACAGTATATCCCAGATCAAAACACATTGACGAAAGCATTACAGATACATCGTTTTTATTGATCGAGAATTTGTTTATTATGAAATCAACGTAATTATTCAGGTTCTTATGAGATATCTCAACACCCTTGGGTTCTCCTGTAGTTCCCGAAGTAAATATCACATATGCAGCACTGTTGGCTACTGCCAGAGAGTTGATATGCATATTTTCATACTGCTTGACATCGCTAAGATCATAGCTGTTTTTGGTACAGTTAAAACGTATCTCGGGATCATTTTTATCAATTGTGAAAACTACATCGTATCTGTACTTTGTAAGCTCGTTCTCAATAGTCGCTATTTTGCTTGAACATTTTACTTCCTTTATTTCACCGCAGATACCCTGTAAATTATAAAAATACTCCCTTGAAACAAACAGCTTGGAATCTATATTGTCCTCATTGAATTTTTCAGAGCTGTGCTTTAAGCTCCAATATGTCTTCAGTTCATTCCTGAACTGTTCCTTGCTGTCAAGATCCATAACGTCACCAATAAAGATTATTCCGTTTTCCTTCATAAGTGAAATACATTTTCTGATTATCTTATTAAGGTAATTGTGTCCGTGAAAACAATGAATAACGCTATTGATTATAATAATATCATACTTTCCGATATCAATAGTATCAATATCATGTGCAGGCATATCAAACAGCCTGATATTGTTGATCTTTCGGTCTATAGCTATCTGCTCATCTTTTTTAATGATCTCTGTATTAAGGTCGGTTCCTACATATTCTGCCACATACTCGCATAAGCGGAACATAGTCAGACCTGATGCACATCCTATCTCCAATACTCTCTTATCAGGAGACAGATACGGCTTTAGCTTCAGGAATATATTATCTGAGTATTCCTGCATTTCAGCCTTTGTAAAGAATTCATTTGTAAAGCTGTTTCTCCAGCCGCCTCCCATGATCTCATCATCAGACTGTTCTGCAACCACTGACCAGAGCTCTTTGTTCATCAGAATGTTTTCTTCGCTCTCATCAATTCCTGCACTATCATAGCTGTCAAGGCAGACGGTACTCTTTAAGCATTTGTTTTCCCATAAAAGATCATTAACAAGTTTTATTGAGCCGCTATGATATATAATAGCCGAAACGCACGATGTTCTTACGATCTTTTTGATCCTATCCTTTGGATAATTGCAGTCGATTGGCACATAAGCCGCTCCGCACTTCCATATTGCATAAACAGAAGCAACAAAATCCACACTATTCTCAAGGAGTATGGCAACACGATCGCCGCTTCTTATACCTAATCTGAAATACAGGAATGCAGCCAGCTCATCTACCTTCTTGCCGATCTCTTTATACGTTAATGAAGCACCTGCTTCAACTATTGCCGTTTTATCCGGCAAAGATGATGCAGCAAGCTCAAATTTCTCAAGTATGCTTTCTTCTCTTATATCAGTGTTTTTCTGACCTTCAAGAATTGAATACTCACATATATCATCAAACATCAGGCTTCCGATTGCATCTGAGGAATTGTCGATAAGTTTTTCGGTCAGCTTGAAAAATCTCTCTACAAAGGTATCAATAGTGCTCTGCTTAAATAATCCACTATTGTACATTACTCTGAAAAGAACGTCCTCTTCTCCCGGAAAAGCATGAATATCCAGCTCAAATCTGCATTCGCTTGTTTCTATCTCTATTTCCTCAAAGGTCACATTATCCATATAATTGGTTTTATCCATGTGATTATTCTGCATCGCAAACATTACATCAAACAATGGATTTCTATTTATGTCTCGTTTGCTTACGACCTTATCAACAAGCAGCTCAAACGGATAATCCTGATTTTCATACGCTGATAATATACTGTTTTTGACTTTCAGGATACTTTCATGGAAGCTTGAATTATCGTCTATTCTGTTGCGAATTGCGATAGTATTTACAAAAAGTCCGATCGTATTATCAAAATCACGGTATTTTCTTCCTGAAATAGGAGAGCCTATTACATTATCTTTCTGATTTGTATATATCCTGAGCATCAGGCTAAGTACAGTCATAAAGAAGATATATTCGGTAATACTTTCTTTTTCTATGAACGCTTTTACTTTTTTCCAGAGTTCCTTTGAAAGTGTATAGTTACTGCTTTTACCGACAACTGTTACGATCTCACTTCGCGGAAAATCAGTAGGAAGATCGAGTGGCTGTACTTCATCTTTATACATTTCCAGCCAATACTGCTCCTGCTTTTTAAACACTTCCGATTCGATAAAATCCTTCTGCCATGAGATAAAGTCGAAATAATCAAATTCGTTCGGCTGTAAAGGCCTACCCGAATATATAGACAGTAATTCTCTGATAATAAGATTATTGGTAAAACCATCAGAAGCAATATGATGACAATTGGATATAAGCACACTGTGACCGTTGTTATATTTTAGCAATGTCAGCTTCATCATAGGTGCTTCATCGAGCTTGAAGAGATGAAGATACTTAACAAGTGAAAGAGTGCTTTCGGAACTATCCCAAGCCTTGTTCATTTCAATGACATCTATTCCTTCATCAACATCATCAACAACGATCTGATAGATATCATTGTCTTCAAAGACATATTTTGTTCTTAATATCCTGTTTCGCTGAAGAAGCTTGCGAAAAGCACTATCAAGCTTCTCTATGTTAATATCACCTGTTATCAATACCGGTATAATATTGTTGTACGCATAAGTATTATCGAAAAGCTGAGATAACGCATACATTCTTTTTTGTGCATTTGAAAGCTCGTATCTGGACTGTATCGGTACTTTCTTTACAGCATAGATACCTTTCTGGTCACCGTTCAGAACAGCATCAAGTATCTTATTTTTTATCTCGCCTAAATTATTTCCCTCATAAAACAGCACTACAGGTATATCAACGTGGAATTCTTTTCTGAAAATAGCAATACAATGCATTACATCCACAGAGTTTACTGAAAAATCATAAATATACTGAGTATCGGAATAATCATTTGATAAGACTTCTTTAAAGACCTTATCCATGAAACCGATAACATAGTCCTTATCAAAGGTAATATTTTCATTTTCGGCTGTTTTACCGCTGTCCGACAGCATCATATCATTATTCTGATACAGGTTCTTACGGATAAGTTCAGACGCATCAAGGCAGTAAAAATCCCTGTCATAAAAATATGTAGGCAGAACTATTTTCTTTCTGTTTTTATATATTGACTTACCTGCATTTATAGACGGTCTTGTTCCCGAAGCAATGAATTTACAAGCTATATCCATTATATCATTAAGCTCGTTCAAAGCCATTATTTCGATACCGTACCTATCCGCTTCATTTTTCAGCAGATCAAAAAAGGTTTGGTCGGGACTAAAAACAATTACTCTGACACAGCCGTTTTCATAGTACTTCTTCAAAAGAACATTTACTCTCTCTGCTGTCAGTGACACTGAATTATCAAATTCATTATTTTTAAGCATTTCCTGTGCTTTTTCATTTGAATAGCTTTCTTTCCAGTAACCTGCAACTATTTTTCCCGCGCCGATACCTGTAACAATATCACTTTTGATCTCAAAGCTTTTCAAGCTGTCAGCAAGGAACTTTTCCTTCTCAAAAAATTGCAGAATGCTGTCATCAGAAGAAGTGCTTTCAGTATAACAATAATTTTCAGAGCTGTCATAATTACAGAATATAAATGCTGTTTTTCCCTTTAAATCGCTTTTTTCTGAGATATGAGCCTCATCTTCGAGCGCTTCGTTTATCCTTTCGATAAGTTCGTTAAGATCATGCACCGTTACGCAAAACATATATTCCATATGTCTTCTGCCGCAGTTAAGCGTTGCTGCTATATCGTCAATCGGTAAATCCGGATTTTCCAGAAAATGCTCCTTCAGTCTCTTCAGCATATAGAACAGGGATTTCCTTGTTCTTGCTGAGACAATGATCATGTTTTTATCATTCTTTTGTTCGGGCTTATCATTATGTTCATCATAAGCTTCGACTATAACATGACAATTGGTTCCCGTTAATCCAAAGGAAGATACGCCTGCAATAAGCTTGCCGTTCCAGTCCGCTTTTTTAGTGCACACATATAAACATGACTTTTCAAATTCAAAATATCTGTTAGGATAATTAAAATTGAGTGAAGGAACAGTTTTTCTGTGCTCCATCATAAGAACTACTTTAATAACGTTCAAAAGACCTGCAACCGCGCCTGTATGTCCGAAATTGGACTTTACCGAGCCTATTCCAATGACCTGTCTTGGTATGTTATACTCGCTGAATGCACTGTCGATGCCCTTTAATTCGATCGGATCACCTATTTTGGTAGCTGTACCGTGAGCTTCAACGTATGATATCATGGTCGGATCAACGTCTGCATCTTTTATAGCCTGCTTTATTACTTCAGCCTGAGCATTAGGGCTTGGCGAAGCAATTCCGTTCGACCTGTGACCGTTTGAATTTACGGCTATACCTTTTATGACTGCATGAATATTATCATTATCTTCTATTGCCTTGTTGTAGCTTTTGATATATAAAACAACGCCGCCTTCTCCGTTAACAAAGCCGTCTGCATCATCAGAAAACGCTCTCGTCTCAAGCTTATCGGACATTATTTCATCTGTGACAACTGCTTCATTTTTTATAGGCAGCAGAATGATACTTGCCGCACCAACTATAGCCTCATCTGTTTTGCCTAATCTTATATCGTTTATAGCCTGATTAAGTGCAACAACAGAAGAAGAACACGCAGTATCAAGGCAAAACGCCGGACCTGTAAAATTATATGTATACGCAATTCTTGCAGCATTTGAAGCATCTAAACCATTTATAAATTCGTGTGGATCATCACTATTATAAAGCTGTTTATAAATATTGCTTGTATTTCCTATATAAACGCCCACATTCTTACCGCTTAATTCATCAGGATTATATCCTGAATCCAGAATGGCATCTTCCGTCATTTCGATCAGAAGTCTCTGCTGTGGATCGAGATATTTTGCTTCTTCCTTACTTATCGAGAATAATTCGGGCTCAAAAGAGAAAATCGAATCAAGAAAAGCTCCCTTATCATATTCAAACGGGAAATCAGCATCGCTTATCTTTTCTATCTCCTTTTTTCTGCTTTCGGGAAGTTCACCGAATGTACTTATTCCTTTTTCAAGCATTCCCCATAGTTTTCTGTAATTATCTGCTTTTGGCAGCCTGCACGACATTCCGATTATTGCTATATCTTTACTCAATCTAAACCCTCCAAAAATCGAATCAACTGTTTACGGTATAATAGCGCATATTATTCATAAATAAAAGCTTGCTTCGTTCTTTTTATCATATCTGCATAGTCTTTAATTACTTTCATATCTTTTTCAGAAAAATCAATTCCTTCATCAGTATATTTTTCATAGATCTCCTTCATTTTATTATACGGAAAACAAACCTTATTATTATAATCGTCTTCGTCATAGTTTTTCATATTATTCTTTAAAGCAATAACATCACGGATATATTCTCTCACGATACGGCTGTTTTCAATACCCTTTTTCAGATAATTCTCCTCAAATTCTTTTATTCCTTCAGGTGTATCCAATGAAAAAGTATTTTTCATAATAGTGTTATTTATCATCAGCTCTGTCAGAATTGATTTCGGACCTACTTCAATAACGCACTCACATTCCGAATTTTCAATTTTCTGCATTACTTTATCCCAGCAAACACTGTTTGTCAGCTGATTATAAAGATTATGCGGGATTTCATCTTTACCTGAATAAGCTTTTGCACTGATTCCCGATAAAACAGGAAAAGCCATATCATTAAAACTGAAATCACGTATATACTCTTTCAGCTTGTCTGCCGCCTCAGACAGTAAAGGACAGTGAACAGGTCCGCTGTTAAACATCGGAGTAATACTGAATTCCGATTGTTTGAGCTGTTCAAACAGCTCATCATATTCTTCATCTGTACATGAGACCATAAATTGAGAAGGAGAATTGTAACATGAAATATATATATTATTACTGCCAATTCTTTTTATGATTTTTTTCAGACTGTATTCATCAGCATCGTCTATAAGAATGCTCTTTCCTTTAGCTTCATTTATATACAGGCTTCTGTAATAAACAAGCTTCAATGTTTCTTCAAACGACATAGCTCCGCTGCATAAAAGCGCGGTTATCTCACCTAAACTGTGACCTGTTGCAGCAATCGGAACGATATTATTGCTCTCGATATAAACCTTGTACATTATATAGCTTGCAGTTAAAATGGCAGCCTGAGACACTTCCAGCTTTGAAAGCTTCGCAAGGCTTCCTTTAAGACAAAGCTTTTTTAAATCAAATCCAAGTATCTGATTTGCCTGTTCAAATATCTCATTTGCTATTGGATAATTATCGCATAATTTCTTGCACATTCCAACATATTGTATGCCATTTCCCGGAAATACTAATATATACTTCATTTCTTTTTCGTATGAAATTGCAGTTACCGAATAATTGAGCACTTCTAAAAGCTAAGCTTTTACCTTTTATGTTATCCTCATTCTCAGTTTTTAATATAATGCAATCTAAAAATCATACTTCTCCTTATATCATATTTTACAGGACTTTTAGAAGAGATCCCATATCAAACTCTTTATTACTACTTAATAATACGTAATATTAATGCATCGTTATTATAATAAAAAATCGGTTTTTTCATTTCACAGTAATAAAAACACTAATGCAATGCTTACAATTTAAAGCTCTACATAAAAGCTGATATCCTCTTTTAGAATAATGCTTACTTTCTCATTTTCATTGGTATACTGTTAAGCTTAATAAAAAACTACAGTATGTCCGACAAAACGAAATCATAAATATAATCTTACTCGCGGAACTGCTTGCTGAAAAAATACTGTGATGAAAAAACCGAATAATAGTATATTATTAAATTTGCAGTTAAACCGAATTGTCTGATATATTGGAATAAAATACCAATATATTTTCCGTTTGACTTTAAAAGCTGCCAAACGATAAGCTTTCATTTTAAAAATATATAAGTTACATTATAAATATCTGTCTTCAAGTACAAGACCGTCTTTTATTGTGATGACTCTGCTTCCCATCAATGCCATCTCATTGTTATGAGTTACCTGAACAACAGTAGCTTTTTCTGTTTTATTGATCTCTAATAAAAGCTCCATTATTTCATTGCCTGTTTTACTGTCAAGGTTGCCTGTAGGCTCATCGGCAAAAATGATCTCGGGCTTATTGATCAGAGCTCTTGCAATTGCAACTCTTTGCTGCTGACCTCCCGACAATTCCCCGGGGAAAGCATTGAGCTTGTTTTTCAAGCCTGTAATCTCTACAAGTCTCTCAAGCTGTTCATTGATCTCACTTTTTTTCCTTGATGACATAACAGCAGGAAGAATAATGTTTTCACGAACAGTCAGATTATCGACAAGATTAAAAAACTGAAAAACAAATCCGAGTGTACTGCATCTTTTATTGTCAAGTTCATTGGTTTTAAGCTTATTTATATTTTCTCCCTGTATCAGAACTTCGCCGCTTGTAGGCTGTTCAATACCGTCAGCTATGTACATAAGTGTACTTTTTCCGCTTCCTGACGGTCCGACAATAGATACAAATTCACCTGATTCAATAGATATATTTACACCTTTTATTATTTCAGTATTATTATATTCTTTATGAATATTTCTTAATTCAATTACTCCCATAATAGCTCCTTTTTTATTACATATGTGGACTGATCATTATTCTCTTCGTAAATAATAATATATATCGATCTTTTTGATGATATATACTGGAACAATAATTACTGCGATAAAAACGATCAATGAAATGATAAATATACCGATTGCATCACTTGCAGGATAAATAAGACCATTTTTAAGCAAATCAAAATGTACAACAATATTATCAATCAGCTTTGTAATAATACATGACAGTATCACACTGCCTATAATGCTGTATAAAGCAACAAACAGCATTTGTACTACTGTTATCAAAGACAGCTGTTTATGTGACATTGAAGTTGAAATAAGAACTGCAAACTCT
This sequence comes from Ruminococcus flavefaciens ATCC 19208, assembly GCF_000518765.1. Classification (GTDB taxonomy): domain Bacteria; phylum Bacillota; class Clostridia; order Oscillospirales; family Ruminococcaceae; genus Ruminococcus; species Ruminococcus flavefaciens. Next base: position 29,046 of record NZ_KI912489.1, read on the forward strand.
TTTTTTCTGTTAAGAAAATCTGTAACAAGATTGTTTATGATTCCAATAAAACAAATGATCAAACTGAAATAGATCACAACTGTAATAAGCTGAAGCAGCATATTGCTTCCCTCTATCTGCTTATCAATGAACTCCTTCTTTGATTTGATCACGATACTATAGTCGATAAATTTTTCATCAACTTGTTTGATCATTTCGTCTACAGTAGTTTTCGTTCTTAAATATGTACTCTGCGGGGCACTGTTTATATTTTTCTTATACTGCTCCAGATCCATGATGACAGTATTTGTATTTGAATCAAACTTATAGGAATCGCAAAAACCAATTACTTTATATTCTCCGCTATACTGATTGGAATGACATACTACTGTATCGCCTTTGTTTATTGAATACTTTTTCGCAAGAGATTTATCTATAATTACATTATTCTCTGATTCTTTCAGCTCTCTTAAAAGCGAAGCCTCCACATCGACCGAATCATGCAGCCAGTCATCAAATTCATCGTTTTCTTCACGGCCTAAATAGCATACCGGTATCTTTCCGTCTGTTCCTTCAGCTTCCATATATAAGTTAGCGCCTGTAGACAAAAAATACATACTGTATGATTTGTCTACACTGCTCAGCTCATCTATTTCTTCAATATCAATTTCCGTATTACCGTTCAGACCGATTACTGCGTCATATTCATAATTAAGCTCTGCAAAACGAAATACATCGTTAATTGATTTCTTTGCGGCAAATACAGGTATTATAAGACTCATCGAAACAATTGATACAATTATACTTCTCATGATAAGTTTATTTGAAACAACAGAACTTAAAATATAACTGATCTTATTTCCTATGCCGAATATCCTGTTAAGCAGCTTATTCACAAGTGCAATAAGCAGCGGGACGATGTATGTAAAACATACTGCCATGATCAGATATGCAGCAATACATACCATTCTGTTCTTAACAAATGACATTACAAAGCCGATTATCAAAATAACAGCCGCAGCTATATACTTTTTATACTTGAATCTCTTGAAGTCCGAGCTGTACTTTTTTATTATGTTTACGATCGGTTTTTTATAAACCTTTCTAAGCATAAAAAATGTCAGGATCAATGACCATACAACAGGGAACAAAATTGTGATCAGGATATAAGAAACAGGGGTACTTTTGACATATGAATCCGATCCTATCATTTCCTTTATCATGTACCTGAAGAAGAATACTCCCAAGCCTGCGCCGATAATACCGCCTAATAAGCCATATAAAACAGTTTCAGACGATAAGATCAGATTTATCCTTGATTTTTTTATACCGATGCTTCTGAATGTACCTACCGCTGTAATATGCGATTCAATGATATGATTGTATAATGCACATATAACAACTGTAGACATTACTGCGATCAGTATCATTACTATAAGCAGAACTGTATTCAGAGTCGATATATCTTTCTTCATACTTGCATCGTTCAGAAGAGATGAAAACCTGTAATCGGGGTTGTTTTTATTGAGCTCATCAATAAAATCAGTCTTTGAAACACCTTTTTCAAGATCATAATAGATCATATTCGGTGTAAACTCCATTCCTGATACTTTTTCAAACAGTCCTTCATCAGCTACTGCCAGATCGAAAAAATACGACTGACTCAATATACCTTTTTTGTCGTTGGCAGAGACCAGCTTGACATTACACGTTTTTTCAGAATATCCGATCTCTATCTCTTCACCGTCTGAATATCCGTATTTTTTAAGGAAATCCTTTGAAACATATAATACATCATCATTTGTTTTATTTTCGTTATCATCAAATAATTCTGTTTTCCTGAGTTCATCAAGATTTCCGCTGTATACCATAATTCTTCTTTTTCGATCGTTGTTCTCAAATGATACAATAAAATTTGCCATATCAACCTGAGACCTCAGATCGTTTCCGTTCAAAGAAGAAATATCGTCTTTATTTATAAATAACAGATTTTCTCCAAAAGGTTTGCAAACAACATCTGCACATCCGTATTTTTCCTGAGAACTTTCAGTATATATCTTTTCACCGGCATTAAGGGTCATAATATTTACCAAAAGTAACGCTGCCATAAACGCGAAGGATAGAATTACTATAGTCGCTTTTAATTTTGACTTTGAAACAGCTCGTATCATATAGTTAAAGATCAACTTCATAAAAAATCATTGTAATCAAGAATAATTACAATATTACCTCCTAAGTATATTAGTACATTTAAAAATCACTTATGTAGCATAGTAAAGCATAGTATATACTTTTATTATAAGCAAAATAATATATAGTTTTTACTGTTTTGATTTTCTACATATTGCAGCAACAAAATCGTAACTGTAGTCACGGCTCTTAACGATCTTCAGAACATCAAGTCCGTTTTCTGTCAGGATATTTCTGAATTCAGTACTATTGATCAATTCTCTGTATCCCAGATTCAATTCAGGATGCAGCAAGAAAAACGCTCTTGAATGATTGGAATCCATAGGAATAAGAATTATCAGGTATCCATCATCTTTTAAAAATTCTTTATGCACATCAATTACTGCTTTTTTATCAGTAAAATGTTCTATCAGACCAAAACTGCATACAATATCAAATCGGCGGTCTGTTTTCAATTCAAATATATCCTCCATGATATATTCTATATTATCGCCTGTATATCCTGTAGAAAGGTATTTTTTGTATGATTCTTCACAGCTGTCGACCAGAACGCCTTTTCCGCCTGAAACACTCAATAAGGTTCGTGTTAAAAGTCCTGTTGCTGCACCCAATTCCAAAATATCAGGTGAGCTGATCGAATAATCCTTTATAAGATCCTTGATAAGCCTGAATAAAGAAATATTCATCGTATGCTTTTCTTCTTTTAATAATTCACGCAAGGCAAAAAAGATGTCCTTGTAATTTACGGACGATAATATTTTTTGCACATCATTATCCGAAAAATAGTTTGTCCAGTCAAAGTTTTCTTCTTCCATATTATAGATGTTCTTTGTTATATACATAGTACCAATCCTTTTGTAATTAAAAATCATGATGATAAACGCATTCAAATATTTCACTCACGAACAATACACCATCTTTTTTATTATACTATTTCTGCATAAATATGTCAATGTTTTTTTTATTTTCAATACCTTATTAGGGCATTTTTCACCATAAAAAGCTCCCATTCGTTTAAAACAAACAGGAGCTGAAATAAGTCATTCTGTTTTTATCATGCATCAGTTAACGAGCATCTCATAGGTTACGCCGTACTTCTCTGCAATATCCTTTGCATATGACATTCCCTCGGGAGAAGCTATCTCAACCTTGAACGAGCGCTTGCCGTTTTCGCTTTTCACGATAAGCGACGATATCTTTACGCCGCTGCTTTCCTTGTTGAGCTCTTCTGCTTCTGCGGCAAGCTTGTGCATATGGGTGTTATATATGGTCCTTACCTGCTTGTGGAGCAGTGCCTTTACGGAATCCTTTGCTATATAGAAGCCCTCCTCAAAAGAGGTAGTGGAAAAGGTCTCATTAAGGAGCAAAAGGCTGTCATTCGTACATTCAGAGTATATAGCCTTGAATCTCACGCACTCCTCGCCAAGTCTGCCCAAGTCCATAGTTTTGTCCTCATCGGCAGGGAAATGGGTATAAATGCAGTCCACAGGCTTATACTCAAATGAAGATGCAGGCACGTATATTCCGCCCTGTGCAAGCACATACATAAGTCCTACAGCCTGTGTTACGGTAGTCTTGCCGCCGCGGTTAGCTCCCGTAAGGATATAGATAGTATGCTCCCTGTCAAATTTAAGGTCGTTATAGACCAATTCCTCAACGCTCTGTAAATTTACCGCAAGCTTGAGATTATATAAGTCCTTTGCGTCCATAGATACGCCGTCACTGCTGATGACCTGAGCTTCACAGAACTTAAAGCCCTTCTCCGTGCATCTGTCTATGAACTCCGCAAACCTGATATAATACATGAACTCGGGGATTATCTGCGATATATTGACGATAGCGATATCCGCATACTTGGTTACGGTATCGCGGAGCTTCTTCACCACAGAGTCCAGCATTTTATTCATTACCTTGTCAAGATAGACCGTCGCATTTGCCGAACCGTCGCCCTCGGGAGTCTTTGTAATGGTTGCTCTTATCCTGCCGTCCACAAAGGGAGTATTTCTGACAGCCAGATAGCCGCCCATATTCTCTACGAATTTCGAGATCTTATGGTCGTTGAGCTTATCCACCTGATGATAGTGCATATCGCCGTCCCATTCATTGCCCTCTTTTACCTTGCCCTTTGACGCAATGGCGTCGGCAAAGTTGGTAACGATATTGGACTTTTTGAACGGCTTGTCATTAATGGATATAAGTCCCATGCTGACAGCCTCAAATCTGCTGTTGACGTTGACTCCGAGAGTAACGCTCTCAATTTTCAGAGACTTTATTTTAAGGTCAGCTATGTCCTTTTTCATTTCCGCAAAGCAGGCGTCGTTGTACAGCTCGTCGATATATCCCTTGAAATTGATGAGTCCCTCGGACTTTATCTCTGCATCGGAAAGACATTCCCTCATAGCCTCCACGCACTTGATATAATCATCGAGCTCGTCAAGTCTATGCATAAGATGCCAGAAACCCAGCTTTTCATCGGTTTCCATTTTCGAGCCGCTGAACTTCCTCAGGAACTCTATCCTTTCAAAAAGCTCGGTCAGCTGCTTTCTGAGCTGCGGCAGACGAAGTATATCCACGAATACCTTCTGCCTGTAGCCTGCAACACGGATATCGGCAGTCATATTGGATAAGATGCTCATTATAAGGTTCTGCTCTTTCGGGTCGTTTGAAAGCTCATGACACAGCGTATCCAGTCCCAGATCATGGCAGGCAGAGTCGGAAAGCTGCTTATATACAGTGTCCTCATAGTAGGGAAATAATATACTGAAATGATTATTTGCTTTCATGTTTCAGCTCCTTTCGATAATCTTATTAGAAAAAAGCACAGATAATCCTTTCGGAAATATCTGTGCCTTATTTTTATTACTTGTGGATATCGCTTACGTCTACCTTTTCGGTCTGTCCTGTTTTTACAAGGACTTCGTTTATCTCACCAACAAGTGAAATGATGTCATTGATGGACTTATTGATAGTTTCGGAGCTTTCGTTAGTTGTTGTAACATTGCCATCGAGAGCGCCGAATGCGTCAATAGTAGTTTCAAGGATAGATATGAGCTGAGTTACGCTGTCGGAATCCATTGTAGAGTTGTCATTACAGAAAGCAACGACATTCTCAAGCAGATCCTTAACTACAGCGGCTCTTTCACTTGTAGCCGATGTGGAATCGCCTATACTCTTCATATTATCATTGATCTTTGCAACATTCTCCTTCAGCTTGTCTGAAAGTGCGAGACATTCTTCTGTGATCTCCTCCAGCTGTTCATTCTGTCTGTTAAGTGCAGAGTGTCTTGCAAGAAGAACAGACTTTGCATGAACGATACAGTTATCGGGAGTATTGAGACCTCTGTATATAGCTATCGCCATATCACGGCAGGTATTGTATCCGCATGCATGACAGTCATATTTGCGATCCTCGTCTGTATGCATTCCCATTTTCTCGAAAATAGGATCAAGCTGCATATTGCTTGGCATAGGAGTTGGCATAGACGGCTTGTAATTTCTGAGGAAGTCGGAAACTCTCAGCTCGTCATCAAACTTCTTGAAGAGTCTGTCATCGCCGCGTCCCATAAGACCTGTGGACTTGCGGCGGCTCTTTGCCTCGTTCTCGATGCTTCTCATAGTTGCCATAGCATCGAATACCGTCTGCTTTGTACCTGCGGCAGGTCCGATATTACAGCCGAATTCGCATGAAAGTACATCGAATATTCTCGGGTGCTTCGACTCAGGCATTCTTCCGTACATATCTATTTCTGCAAACACCTTATGTACGCCCTCTGAATTTGTGATATTCATATCGGGATCGTGGAGCCACATATTATCTCTGAGTCCGCCGGGACGGGAGTAAATAGCGCCCATCTGCCCCTGTGATTCGTCGAATTTATACTCGAAATCCTCAGATGTATCAATGTCGATATTGATATCATTGCGGTCAAAATACTCAAGAAGCTTCTTGATAGTAATAGTATAATTTATAAGACCTGTATCTACTGCCTCATTCTTTTCGGCAATACACGGAGTTATAACTGCGATAGGATTATTCCTTCTCAGATACTTCTTTATGTATATCGCACTGCATGCAATAGGGCTGTGTATAGGTGACAGATTCTGTAAAAGCTTGGGCTGGTAGGTCTCGACATATTTTACTACAGCAGGACATTGCTGTGTGATGATATTGCCTATCTTATCCTGTTCGAGAGTTCTCATATGTACCCATGTGCAGATATCTGCACCGTATGAGACATCGAATATTGTACATCCCTGCTTCTTGAACCAGTCAAGAACGCCCTTCCACTTTGTCGGAAGAACTGTTTTTATAGCAGGAGAAGCCATAATTATGATCTTTTCCTTTGCCAGCTCTGCAATACATTCCTCTGTATCGTCTATGTAATCTCTTGCACCGTGGTTGCACTTCTTTACACATTCACCGCAGGCAATACATTTATGCGGATTGACCATTGTTATGAAACGTCCGTCCTCCAGCTGCTTTGTCATATTAGCTTCAGGTGCAGGACATTCTCTTACGCAGGCATTACAGCCGACGCATTTTTCGGGTTTTACGATGATAAGTTCACTCATATATCTAAACTCCTTAAAAAATTACGGGAAAATTCTATACTTTATTTTTTGCCGATCGAATTTGCCTTTGCAGCAAGTGCAGCAAGGTCTATCTTACCGCCCTTTTTCTCTCCGCCCTCAGCCTTTTTGTCGGCTTCGGCAGGTTTTTCCTGCTGTGCAGAGGCATCTTTTTTATCTTCTGTATTTTTTTCAGTGCTGTCCTTTTTAGCTCCTATTGATTCAGCCATTTGTTTGAGCTTATCAAGCTCTTCCTGCTTTTTGCGCTTTTCTTCCTCACTGTTCATATTATCGCGTATCTTATCAGCAAGGCTCTGCGGTTTTTCAGGATACTCCGGGTTATACTGCTGAGGCACCTTGAATACGGGAACACCGCCGTTTACAAGCTTCGTCTCTGTATCTCCGAGAAGCTCCTTTGCCTTCAGCAGTCTGTCTATGCCTTCATTTCTGAGCTGTTCAAAAGCGTCCTCCATGAAAGCGACCTGTGATTTGAGTATATGTATGTCATCTATTGCAGCAGCTCTGAGGTTATTGGAAGCTACCTCCATCTGCTCTGCTCTGTTCTTAGCATCAGCCAGTCTCTCGGCAGCTGTCATCTCAGCCTCATAGATGATATGCTCTGCCTCAAGGTTTGCCTCGGAAATAATATCCTCGGCAAGCTTCTTTGATTTATACTCTATATCGGCAGCTTTAGTTCTTGCATCGCTTTCAAGCATTGATCTTGACTTCTGAGCTTCTATGAATACGCTGCTCAGAGCCGTAGCCTCGTCCTGAGCCATAAGTGCCGCGCACTTTGTCTCGGCTGCCTTCAGCTTATCCTTGAGATCATCTATCTCAGCCTGCTTGTCTTTAAGCTCCTGCTCACGTTTATTGTTTTCATCATCTGTAGCCTTCAGCTTCAGATTAAGGGTATTGTTCTGGACCTGAACCTGTGTCAGCTTGGCGCGTTCCTCTGCAAGGACCGATTCATGTGCCTTTTCCTGATCCGAACCCTTTTTGTATGCTTCAAGCAAAAGCTTTGTTTCTCTGAGTTCGTTTCTGAGGTCGTGTATCTGTGTATTCAGAAATTCCATTCTCCTGACAACGGATTCTTTATCATATCCGCCAAAGGTAACAGTCTTGATAAATCTTGGTTCAGCCATAAATAATATCCTCCTTGCTTCACCCGACCGAATGATGATCTGCAAGCAATGCAGAAGCAAGCGCATTTATCGAGTATTGATATATAATTATTATACACCATATTGAAAATATAGTCAATAAAAAAACTGCACAAAAAACAGGGCGGTTTTATGTAAACCGCCCAAATCTTACCATTTTGTTCCGCAAGCAGATCTTACCAGTCGTTCTCGCTGTCCTTTATAAGTTTTTTTACCTCTTCATTATTGTAAAGTCCGAGATCAAAGAGCCTGTCTGCCTGCTTCTGTGTTATTTTTCCCTGCTCGGTAAACACAAACTGTCCGTGCTGACGCTGAGTGCCGTCCCATGAGTCTATTACCTGAAGCCAGCCGTTCCTGTCAAGAGTCTTTTCGGGGAATCTTGAATCGGGATAGAATTTCTGAACTATCATCTTAGCACATTTATTATGGTTCGTATAGCCGCAGGAATAGGTGTCTCCGTCGGGAGATATCCAGCCCAGCTTGAAATCGGGATCGTTGAGAGTATACATCTCTTCAAGCTCAAGGGGAGTTTCCTTATCGGACTCGATTATCCTGTTAAAGCCGTATTCATCGGGGCGGAAGTGATAGTAACCGCCTCTTCCGTCAAAAACTACGGGCAGCTGTTCCTCGGTGATTATATCTTCAAAGCCTGTTCCCTCAAGGTCTTCAAGAGTATCGGCATATCTATAGCAATAGCTTCCCGTTGGAGAATCATATACTGCATATTTTTTCACCTTAAACACCTGCCTTTCGTTATTATAGTTATTTTTATGCTACAGGTATATTCTAACACTTTTCCTACTCTCTGTCAAATAGAATAATATCCATAATGCACGATATCTTTGTATAATATGCACACATACAGGGTAAAAAAGCGGCTGTCACAACTGACAGCCGCTCTTCGATCATTTTGATCAGATATTCATTACTGTGCTTATCATGTTACCGCCGTTCATCTTAGCGTTTCTCATAGCTGTATCAAGCTTTACAAGGAGAGAGTTTACGTTAAGGCAATCGCCCGGTAAATAGTGGTATACAGCACCTGAGCAAGGAAGCTGAACTGCGAGGTTCAGTACTTCGTATGGGCTGCTCATTACACGCTGGATATTCTGTGCGATACCCATTGCCTGGCTCTCGGAGATATTCTTGTTGAATACGAAGCAGAACTCATTACCTGTGATGTTGTAGATCTCTGCAACTTCACTGAATTCTTCCTTGAGCTTCTCAGCAACTGCTGCGAGGTACTCGTCACCGAAGTCATATCCGTAAGTATCGTTGATACTTCTGAAGTTATCCATATCGAATACGGCGATCTGGAATCTGCCTGATTCGAGTCTGTCATTAATATCATTATCAAGAGCATAACGATTCTTCATACCTGTAAGAACGTTGATGATAGCGAGGTCGCTTGCCTTCTGACGTGTTGTCTTGAGCTTTGCGTCAACCTCTGCGAGGCTCTTCTCACGCTCTTCGAGCTCGAGTCTTGCCTTCTTAGCCTTCTTAGCGAAGATCCATACAGCAATTTCACCGAGGATAGCAACTATCATCATCATTGTCATGAGGAGGTAAGATCTGATAGTATTCTTACGCATGATCTTTCCTGTATCCGCAGACACGATATCAATAGTAGATGTGAGCATTTCCGAAGCTGTGATCTGCATAGGGTAGATGTCCTGCTTCAGGATATAGCCCATTTCCTCATAGTTGCCTGATGTTACGGCACCTGTACCCATAGCGTCAAGACGCTGTTTATAGGTACTGATGATATTCTTAGCGTAATTGTATCTTCTTATAGCAGTATCCGAAAGTCCTTCAACAGACTCGAATGCGTGCTCTGCATCAATGATGTTTGCATAACGGTTATTTGTATCCTTTACGATGGATTCCATATCCGTTTTAAGACCTGCTGCGATACTGATTGAATCGTTGTTGATCTCGGAAAGCTGACCATTGATCTTGTTAAGAGAGTTCATTACGGTAGATGTTGTCTGTGAAACACTTGTATTACTCCAGTAAATACCTTCAACGAGGAATGTATTTACAAGGTAAATGATTCCTATAAGGATTCCGGCAAAAATATATGCACCGGAACCTTTAAATCTTGATTTTCCTTTAGCCATTAGTTCCTACCTCCATCAATTTTTATCGGGATAAAGCAAGAGCTGAATGTATTCGTCATTCATATTGCTTCCGTTAACAAAGGTAGCACCTATATCAAGGTCACAAGGAACTGTCATACCGTTGATAAGCTTCTGTGCATATCTTACGCCAACGTATCCCATAACGTATGGGTTCTGGATAACTGTTCCGTTAAGAGTACCCGATCTGATATAACCGAGCTCTTTTTCATCTGAGTTGAAGCCTACAACGATGATCTTGTCATCAAGCTTAAGCTCACTTACAGCATCACAGATACCGAGGGTAGTATTTGTGTTTGTACCGAACATGATGGAAATACCGTTTCCGTCAGTCTTGAGAAGCTTTAATGCTTCATCTCTTGCCTGATCACGCTCTGCAACTCTGTCGCCCTGGATAAAGTTCTTTGAGAACTTCTCAAGCTTGCTGTTGTACTCTTCATCAGCAGCCTTCTCAGCTTCTGCAAGCTTGTCAGGATCTGTTTCGGTTACCTTAGGTCTTGTGATATTATGGCTTGCGTATGATGTAAGTACGCCGATAAAGCCCTGGATACGCTCTTCTGCTGTAGAAGCGGTATGTCCGATAATAGCTATCTTGCCGAGCTTTTCATAATCAGCGCCCTTTTCCTCAAGTATCTTATGAACACCACGTGCTGCAACAGCGCCGCTGTCTGTGTCCGATGATCTTATGAATGTTTCGACCTGGTCGAATTCACTTACCTTTGAGTTGATGTTTACGATCTTGATGCCCTTTTCAGCAGCTTCACCCAAAACGGAATTAAGTTCTGTCGTGCTGTTCGGTGCGATAACGATAGCCTTTGCGCCCTTGAGCATAGCGTCCTTTACAGCAGCTACCTGTGAAACATAGTCGTTATCACTTGTTGCTACAGTATAAAGTACTTCTACTCCAAGCTCGTTTCCTGCATCCTCTGCACCCTTCTTTACGTCATCCCAGAAGCTGAGCTGCTGCTTTGTGATAACTGCTACCTTCGGAGGCGGACCACCCTGAGCGCCATTTGGACCACCTGCATTCTGAGGCTTTCCGCATCCGGCTGAAAGAAGCATCATAGCAGAAAGCGTGCATGAAGCAATTGCTCTGAATATGCCTTTTCTTTTGTTTCTGTTCATTATACTGAACCTCCTTAAATCAATTAAACCCGATACACCGCAGGATATCTGCTGATATTCCATTCACATCCTCATATCATGGAACATATGAGCTTGCGGTATTTCCCCCAGTCAGGCCATGTATTGATATCCATAACTAATTCTATCACATTTCTTTTTCAATTTCAACACTATTTTGTAAATTGATTATTCGCGGCATATACAAAAATATCAAAAAATTTATATGCATTTTAATCAATTTTATACACGGCGTTAATTTAGGTTAATAAATTACAGATATACGGGACAGGTTTGCATTTCATAATATTTTTGCCCGATATTACGCTCGGTAAAAGGAACTTTAATATTGCACAAAGTATAGCGGTCTTTTTTGTAAAAGTTAATTCAAATTTGCCTGTTCATTTTCTTTACGCTTGACATTGATATTGAAAAGTGTTATACTAAATGTGATAACAATATAAAGACTCATATCTAATTATTGTGCTGCTATATTTATACGTCAGGAGGAGAGATCATGCAATGCGAAAAATGCAACGCACCACTTGACCCCAAGCTTACTGCCTGCCCTCAATGCGGTGCACCTGTTCCGCAGAATATAGAGGGGTTTGAAAATACAATGGAGTTTCAGCATGAGCTGCGCGCTATCGTTGTAAATGACGGTACAAAAGCTGTTGCGAACAGGGATAGATTTATCGGTCTTCTCAACGATCATATTCCCGATTATGATAAAGAGCGACGCTTACTTATTAATATGTATCGTACAGGCGTATTCAGAATGATGCTTGAGGAAAAGAACCACGAAATCGCTGTAATGAAAGCAAAAAGCTATATGCTCGGAGACCTTTTCCTCGCAGAGAATGCTTCTGAATTCGTTGTAGCTTGTTTTACATACCTTCTTGGCTGGCCCTATGAATCACCGCTGAAAGTACTTCCCGAAAGCGACGACGGCGATGAAAAAAAGGAAGAGATCAAGAAGAGGCCTGTGGATATCAACGAAATGGTGTTTATGCCGCGTAACGCTCTGAGATACAGACTCAGCGGCAATATCGTCATTCCTGATGGATATACAAAGCTCGAAGCATTCTGCTTCGATAAATTCGGTTCCCTCAGAACGATCAAGCTGCCATCTACCCTGCTTGCTATCGGTGAATACTGTTTCTCCTCGTGCAAGCGCCTGAGAGGTCTTGATCTTCCGGAAGGACTGAGAATAATCAAGCAGGGCGCTTTCAGCCAGTGTGCTAACCTTGTTATGGTAAAGATCCCTGACGGTGTACTTGAGATTGAGGACAGTACATTCTCTTTCTGTACAAGCCTCGAAGTAATCGAGATACCGCCAAGTGTCAGCAGTATCGGTGCAGAAGCATTCTCGGGCTGCGACAAGCTGAGGAAACTTTTCCTCCCCGAAAGCATAAAATTCATTGATGCAAATGCTTTCTCCTACTGTCCTAACCTGGTTATATACTGCATAGAAAATTCATACGTTCATAAGTACTGTTTAGCCACTGGAATAAGGTTCGTCCTCGTGACCTCGGCTGAAGAATATGAGCTTGACTAAGTAAGAAAGGATGAGATCATATGATAGAGCTTGAAATAGGTCAGGAAGTCGAAATGGAATTCGGAGGCAAAGCCAAGGTCCTCAGTGTCATAGGCAGCGGTGGTCAGGGTATTGTTTACCTGGTACGCTTCAACGGACAGAAATGGGCTCTCAAATGGTATGACATCAATAAGATGGCAAAACCTGCCGCATTCCGAAAGAACTTACAGAATAACATAAACGATGGTCCCCCAAGCAATAAGTTCCTCTGGCCGAAATATCTCACAAAAGAGATGGAGGACGGAACATTCGGCTATATTATGGAGCTCAAGCCCGAAGGCTTCGACTCCTTTGTAGACATCCTCAACACATATAAGCTTGAGATAGACCCGCTTACGGGAAGAGGCGTAAAGCGTCCCGTAAAATTCAATACCCTCAGTGCTATGGTCACCTGCGTTATCAATATCGTTAACGCTTTCAGACAGCTTCACCGTGCAGGTAAGAGCTATCAGGACCTTAACGACGGAGGCTTCTTTATCAATGTAAATACAGGAGCTGTCCTCGTCTGCGACTGTGATAATATCGCACCTGACGGAAGCAACTTCGGTATCGGCGGTAAGCCGGGATATATGGCTCCCGAGGTCGTAAGAGGCATCGCACAGCCAAATGTCCAGACCGATAAGTATTCACTTGCTGTAGTTTTATTTAAGCTCCTCTTCAGAGGCGACCCTATGGAGGGCGAAAAGGTAGTAAGAGATGTCTGCCTTACAGAATCCTCAGAGCTTAAACACTACGGTCAGAACGCAGTATTCGTGTATGACCCGGACGACGCTTCAAATCGTCCCGTAAGAGGCATACACGACAATATAATCAAATTCTGGAGAATTTACCCCGATTATATCAAAGACGCATTCATCCGCTCCTTCACCACAGGTATAAGCGATCCTACAAAGCGTATCATAGAGAATGAATGGCAGAAGCTGTTCATACGCCTCAGATCGGAGATCATACAGTGCGGCTGCGGAAGAACAAACTTCAGTTCGATGTTCATACATCAGAACGAAAAAACATTCAAGTGTCCGAAATGCGGTATGGAATTCGTTACTATCGGATTCAACAACCGCGATTACCGTACACCTCTTTATCTCGGCTGTAAATTCTATGAATGCGAGATCGTTCCCGAATCCGACGACTTCACAGCCGTTGCGGGAGAGCTCGTTGAGAATAAGCTGAAAAAGGGCGTTCTTGGTATAAAGAATTGCTCGGACAGACAGTGGAAGGCAAAAATGCCGGACGGAGTATTCTACGATATCGCTCCGGGAAAAGGTTTCCCTGTATGGCAGGGGCTTGAGATCGATTTCGGCGAAGTAAAAGCACAGATCTAACCTGCTGTTTCAAAGCAGTATTACTGAAAGGATGTATGTAAATTATGAGCAATGAACATATTACAGAACCGGAAGTGAACAAAAACGTTTCTCCTCTGGACGATTTCGATAATGCAGAGACAGTTTCTTCTGCAGCTTCTTCAGCTCCCGTATCCGACGACAGCATTCTCGATTTTGATGACGATCCACTCAGTGCGACAAGCGTTTCCAAAAAGAGCCTTGTAATATTCTTCCTTATTGATACTTCGGGAAGTATGAAGGGCAAAAAGATGGGTGAGCTCAATACCGTTATGGAAGAGCTTATCCCCGAGATACGCAGAGTCGGCGAGGCTGATACTGATGTAAAAATAGCTGTTCTTACTTTCTCTACAGAGGTAAGATGGATGTATTCCAATCCTATCCCGATAGAGGACTTTGAATGGGCAAGACTCCGTGCAAGCGGCGTTACAAGCATGGGCGCAGCTTTCAAGGAGCTCAACCACAGAATGTCAAGAAACAGCTTCCTTAATTCACCTTCTCTGTCATTCGCTCCCGTTATATTCCTTATGACAGACGGATATCCTTCCGACGACTATAAGGAGGGTCTGAGAGAGCTTCAGACAAACAGCTGGTATAAGTTCGGTCTTAAAGCCGCTCTTGGTATCGGTCAGGAAGCTAATGACAATATCCTTGCAGAGTTCACAGGCTCTAAGGATACAGTTGTTCACGCATATTCAGGCGGGCAGCTTGCACAGATGATCAAGATCATCGCTGTAACATCTTCTCAGATAGGCAGTAAGAGTATGACTCTTTCTGACGATACAAGCCACGAGCTCGGAGAAGAAGATGTATTCGCTGCTAAACAGAAACTCCTCGGTCAGCAGATCCAGGAGCTTGTAAGCACCCAGACCGATGGAGATGACGTCCCCTTCGATACAGGTTGGTAATATCATTATAATTTCGGGAGGAGGACTGAAAAAATATGTTCAACGGCTTTAACCACTCGGTCATGGGCGCAAGCCACGAAAAGACCAATCTGGTTTGTCAGGACAGCTCTGCTTTTAAAGTCGGCGATCACTACGCCATAGCTGTAGTTGCTGACGGTCACGGAAGCAAAAAGCATTTCAGAAGCCACCTCGGTTCAAAATTTGCTGTTGAAGCTACTATAGAAGCTATAGACCGTTTTTATGAGGATCGTGAGGCTCTGGAAGCAAATCTTCCGACTAACCATAAATTTATTATAAAAAATATAGAAAAGCAGATCATATCAAACTGGAATATGAAGGTTGAAAAGCATCTGGCTGAAAACCCTGTTACCGATGATGAGAAAAGCAACTTTACACCTGAAGAATTTGAGGCTATCCTGCCCGAATCATATTATGGCTCTACACTCGTTGCAGGAATATCAGGAGATAATTATACCTTCGGCGTACAGATAGGCGACGGAAGCCTCGTAGCTATCTTCGAGGACGGAAGAGCTGTTATGCCTATGGAGTATAACGAATCCGCACCTGCCAACGTAACTGCTTCGGTATGTAATTCAAACGCTGCATCACTGTTCAGCAGCTTTTACGCACCGAATAAAAAACTCATCGCCCTTTACGGTTCTACCGACGGATTGTATACTTCCTTCGGCAGTGAGTATGACTTCCTCGATTATCATTCAATAATCACAAGTCAGCTCGTTAACCTTGAGACCTTCAAAAACATCATCGTAAACAACCTCAGTAAAAGATCTCATTTCGGTACAGAGGACGATATTTCACTTTCTTGTATATATAATGAGGATCTTCTGAAAGACAGGATCGACCTTATAAATAAAAGGGTCGAGGAAAACAAGAAAGCTGCGGCACAGAGAAAAGCAGCTATGCTTGAGAAAAAAGTCTGACATAAGCTTTACGTAACTAACGCAGGAAGCGTTTAATAAATTTTAGAAAAGTGGTGTTTGATATGGAAATTAGCACTCTCTACAATACAGCCAAGAATTTTGCTGAAACATTAAAAGAAAAAAGACCTGAGCTCGCAACTTATGATGCTTGTTTATGTCTTATAATCGCTGATTCGGGCGATATCTTTTCGGGAGTTTCCACTGTTTCGATCAATGAAGGTTCTGTAGAAGATGTACCCGCAGAAAGGATCGCAGTAATGTCAGCTATTACTGCAAAACACGTTATCGCTAAGCAGATGATCGTTATTTCGCTTGACGACTTCAGCTATTTCAAGCCTGAAGATGAGGCTCTGTCTCTGCTCGTCAACTCAAGCGTCGATAACAGCAGCTGTAAGGTCGTCCTTTCACCTGACGAAGAAGTTGCAGCAGCTACTCTTGCTCCTGCATCAGCAGCTCCTGATTTCCTCAGCGGATATGACGAGTCAGCACTCGGTGCTCCCGCTGATTTTGCAGACGATGTAAACGTTGATACTGCTAATCCGTTCAATGCAGAAAATAAAGACGATGGCGCAGCCAACTCACTCTATGAGCATCCCGAAGAGGCTCAGCAGCAGGGTGCAAGCGGCTTCCCGAATCTTGTAGGTCAGCAGCAGGGTTATCCTCAGCAGCCTGGCTACCCACAGCAGCCAGGTTATCCTCAGCAGCCCGGTTACCCACAGCAGGGCTATCCACAGCAGGGTTATCCTCAGGGCTACCCACAGCAGGGCGGTTATCCGCAGCAGCCCGGTTATCCACAGCAGGGCGGCTATCCACAGCAGGGTTATCCTCAGCAGGGCGGCTACCCACAGCAGGGTTATCCTCAGCAGGGCTACCCACAGCCAGGTCCCTACGGCGGAAATATGCAGAACTCAATGTATCAGCAGCAGGGTATGAACGCTGCTCCTTACAGACAGGGTTATACAGGTACTTCCTTACACGGCGGAAGCACAACTATGAGAAGTCTTTATCAGCAGCCTCAGCAGAGCGTAAGCGTTACTCTTACCTCTAAGTCAAACGGCGAGAATGCTTTCAGAAAGAGACTCAACAGTTTCCTTGACGATGATGGTGATACAAGTACAGGCACAGGCGATGGCGACAGCAACAGCGGTGCAGGCGACAGCATGTCAAAGGAAGATATGCTCAAGCAGGCTAAAGACAGAAAGAAAGTCGCAAAAGCTAATCTGAACTTCAAGAAAAAGCTCTGATAATTATTTCCGTTGTTTTTGACCCATTTCGGAAATAAATTAATGGACTTTCATTAAGCCACACAAATAAATTAAGTTAAGTATTGCATTTTTCGTAATTTTGTGATATAATGAATTTTACGAGGTCATTATATGATTTCTATATTATGTCAATACCTGTATTTTTGTGTGTAATGTACAGTTAATATTTCGCGTTAAGGAAAGGGATAGCCATGAATTATTTGCTCAATATTGATGAAGCGATAGACCGTAAATTTCTCGTTACAAAAGCTATGAGGGGTCAGGCTGACGTTGGTACTATCATCCACGTTATGGACGCCGAACAGCAGGGCGCAGCAGTTATTGTTTACTACCGCGTTACAAGATATAACGAGAAGTTCCATGATTATCAGGACTATACGGCAAAGTTTGAAAATCTCGCCGCATTCTGCAAATGGGCACAGCCTGATAACTTTATTGCCCGTAATTATGAGTGCTTCAGCTTAAGAGATATACAGCACTATATCAAGATCAAGAACAGAAGCTTCACATCTTTCTGTCTCCCGATCATTATTGTTGCTGCTGTAATTATCTGGTGTCTCGCACTCTTCCTTGTTAAGGATCGCGTTATAGGAATTATAATCGGTTCTGTCCTCACCGTTGTGGTCATTATCGCAGCCTTTGCACTGCTTAAAGTCCAGAAAAAGAAGGAAAAAATGCGTTTGTATCGTAAGGTCAGTGCCGGTTGGGGCGTAGTTTTTGAATAACCTTAACTGCGCAGAATACCGTTAAAAAGCTTCATCATTAAAAAAATTATTACGCGTATTCCCATCCTATAACAATCTGTCAACAGAATACAATGCCCCTTAAAGGCTCGGACAAGCATATGCCGTCTGCCTTTAAGGGGCGTTTCGTTTATTATAATCTTACCTTTTGTCCATCATAAAGCTTCTTTGACGCTGAAAGAACTATCTTTGCATCGGGTGGAAGCCCGTTTACGTCAACGCCTGCATAGGTACCGTTTTTTTCTCTTACAGTGACCGAGCATTTCTTTGCTGTATATTCCTTTCCGAAAAATCCCTCACTTTCCTCTATATAAAATATATCTCCCCTTGTCTCGCTTCGTCCGAATTCAATAGCATTAAGCGGTATACATTCGTACTTTTCCTCGGACAGAATACTTCCCTTCAGAAATCCGACCTCTCCTGCCCTTAGTTCGTCGGACTCAAGCGACAGCTCAACTGTATATCCGCTTCCGTCAGCCGCCTTGTAAACTCGCTTTACCTCGCAGCCCTCCGCTTTTATCCTGCCGTTTCTGAATCTCAGCTTGAAAACATCGCCTACGGATATGTACTCTATATCGTCCTCGTCTACATTCGCTCTGAAAATTATCCCCTCAGATACGTCCGAGACTATGAAGGCAGCATTTTCCGAAGTAAGCTCCCCTATTGCGGCATTTTTAGATGTTACTATGCCCTCAGCCGGACTGTATATATTGCCATTTGTCTCGTCAATCTTTTTCAGCGCTTCAAGTCTCTCCTGCTTTTCGGAAAGAACGCAGCTGACACTGGGCGAACCGCTTATCAGAACTACCGCAGAATCGCTTGTCACATCTCCAGCCTTTACAAGTACGCTTGTGACTGCGCCTGATACGCTGCTGTATACATTGCAGCCGTTGTTGTATATCTCTGTATACCGATCCAACTCACGCTGCTTTTCCTCGATATTATTGGTAATAGTCTCCGCCGAATGCATATCCTCGTTCTCATAGTAGCCCTCCCGTGTGGAGATATCGGCATTGAGCGAGTTCTGAACATCGGCTATGCGGCTGCTGAGATACTCGCTGTCAAGGCGCAGAAGCACCTGCCCTGCCGATACGCTGTCGCCTGCCTTTACACATACCTCTGCGGTGCGCAGTCCTGCTTCCGTAAATACGGGTATACTGCCCTCAGAGGAATAAGCGGACACGGATTCCAGCTCTTCGGCTATCTCCTTTTCAAGCAGTGCAGCCTTCTTGTGGAGATACTCGGTATCAAGCTTCATTATGATCTGATTTTTTATCACGCGGTCTCCGCATTCCACATCAGACTCCAGTACCCTCAGTCCTTCGGGAACAAATACGGGACGGCTCTTCAGAGCCTCAACTGTCCCTCCGTATTCAAGATCATGGGCTATGCTCTGGGTAGTCAGTTTCGTATAGCTCACATGAGGCATACGCTCTGTGTAAAGCATTCGTGAAACGAAAGTAAGTATGAGCATGGCTGCGAGAAATATCATAAAATACTTTATTGCTCTCTTTTTTATTTTTTCTTTCATTTGTCTACTCCTTGAGTGCAGAAGCGATTATTCCCTGTTCCAGCTCCTCCTGCCCTATAACGAACACAAACACCGCAGGTATGAGTGTAACTATCGCCGCTGATAAAAGTATAGCTCCGCTGTCTGCTCCAAGCATAGGCAGGTACAGTGACAGCGGATACAGCCGCTTGTTTTTGAGAAATGTCAGCGGCTGCTCCACCATATTCCAGAGGTCGAGAAAGCTGAGTACCACACAGGCGAGTATGCCTGACCTTCCGAGAGGAAGTCCGATATACCTGAGCACCTGCCATTCGTTTGCACCATCTATCCTTGCGGAGTCCGCCACATCACGGGGTATGTCCGCAAAGCCGCGGTATATCAGGAACACAGGGAAGGTGGAAAATATGGCAGGCAGTATGACTGCAAGACGGGTGTTCATGAGCTTCATACAGTCTATGACAAGATACTGCGACAGCATCGTTACCTGAAAGGGTATGAGCATGAATATTATGTATATATCAAAAAGAAGCTTTCGCCCTTTGAACTTGAATCTTGCAAATGCCCACGCCGCAGGTATGGCTGCAAGGGTCTGAAAAAGAAGTATGGAACCCGTTATCAGGAAGGAATTCCAGAATACCCTGTAAAAATCGGGAGTATATAACAGCAGCTCCTTGAAGTTATCCAGCGTAGGATACTGTGCGATATAGTCTATTTTGGAATAATCTCCATTGAATTTGATAAGGGGCGAAAGAGTCCCTGCAAGCTCGTCTGAGGCCTGTAAGGGAAGTATCACCGCAAGTAGCAAAGGAAACATAACAATGACACATATTATCGCCATTACAATGTACACGGAAGATACGCGAAGCTTTTCGGTCATAGCTGTTCCTCCTTGTCCCATGCCTTTCTGAGCAGCACTATCGCCCCGAGTATGACAGCGAATACGATTACCGCTGCCGCTGCCATTTTGTCAAGATCCATATTCACGAACCAGTTATTGAAAAGATGCTGCAAAAGGTAGATGTGCCGGTCGGGATATGCTCCTGCAACAAGGTACGCCTCGCGGAATACCTTGAAGGAGTTAAGGAATGATATTATTGTGATAGTATAAAGCGTAGGTTTAAGTTCAGGCAGTATGATACGGAAAAGTATCTGTCTGTCATTTGCACCGTCCACCTTCGCAGCATCAATTACAGCTGTGGATACACTCATTATGCCCGTAAGCCAAAGAAGCACCGTATATCCGAGGTTTTTCCATATATAGCTCCCCACCAGCACCCGGAATGAAGCCGATGAGCCGAGAAAGCTTACTGCACTGTGTCCGTGAGAGGTAAGGATATTGTTTATATAGCCTGTGTCGCTGAAAAGTATCTGCCAGACCAACACAAGAGCTGCGGTAGGAACTGCCAGCGGAAACAGAAGTACAGACTTTATGAGCCTGATGTATTTGAGTCTGCTGAGGGCGTATGCTGCCAGAAATGAAACGGATATGAGCAGCGGCAGACATATTCCCACAAACTTTGCTGTGTTCTTTACGGCAAGCCTGAAGGCTTCGTTGCTGAACACAGCTTTATAATTGTTTACCCCAACAAAATCACCCGTTACAGCTGTACAGAACGACCTGCGCAGAGAGTCTGCAAAGGGCAGGAACGTGAATATCAGCACTCCTGCGAGGCTCGGCAGCAGGAAGGGCAGATACCCAAGCTTTCTCTTCGAAAACACTTTATTTGTCATGATTATTCTTTCATTCTAAGTTCAAGCTGCTTTACGGTATCCTCGGCAGCCTGCTCCGCAGTTACAGTGCCTTCTATGCACTTCTTTCCTGCGTTTTCGATTATCTCTCTTATGGAATACTTTATGAATACAGGCTCGCTGAGAGTCTGTATATAGCTGTCAAACTCCTCAGCCTCTTCATTTGTCATCCATTCCATATCCACCTCGTATCCTTCTCCTTCTTCATTGCTGTCAAAAGGCGGTACGTATAATGAATAGACATTATCAGCATCTTTGTTCATTTCATAAAAGCCTTCAAGTGCAGTCTTATTTACAGGAAAACCGTCGGAATGTTCTATTTCCTGAGCTTCCTCGCTAAGTGCGGAGGCTATGAATCTGAATGCGTCATCTTTATTCTTGCTTGACTCGCTGACGGCTATATTGCAGTTTGGCATAAAGCACTTGTCACTTTCCATGCCGTATCTGTATGCTGCATCTATATCATTATCTAACTTCATTAATGAAGTTACTACATTGATCTCATTTTCAAAGCCATTCAATGAACCCAGAGCAATAACGTTCTTATTCATCTTCTCTGCCATATATCTTGTGCCGAAAAAGTATTCAGAGCCTGCTTCGTCGTTGTCGACACTTGAAATAAATGCAGTATCCATTTCGCTTTTCGATTTATCGTTGTTATACAGCTTTGCACAGCTTTCATAGAACTTTTCAAAGGCCGCCTTATCGGGAGTGCCGCTGAGGAGCTTGTTTCCCTCATACATAAGTCCCATACGGATAGGGTCGGTCTCCTCGAAAAAGTCTAAGATAGTATAATGAGGATCTTTCTCCTTGCGATATTTCTCGCAGAGGTCGGCTGCATCTGCAAAGCACTTTATTTTTTCAAGGTCTTTTCTCTCAGCACCTACGGCAGGTATGCGGAATTTGCAGGCAACGCTGTAAAGCTTGCCGTCCTCAGTGTTCCATTTTGCGATATTATCAAGAATATCGCTATCGGGGTGCCATTTATCCTCATACTTTGAAAGATCCGTGAGCATATTCTTTTCAATGAGGTTATCATTGTCAAGTCCGTCAATGACTATGACATCGGGAGCATTTCCGGACAGTATCTGAGTGGTAAGCTCCTTCATGGCGTCGCTGTAGGTCAGACCTTCCTTCATGCCAACCTGATAATCCACCTTGATATTTCTGTTGTCCGCAGCAAAGCTGCTGACTATCTGAGAAATGGTGCTGTTCTTTTCAAGGCTGTATACTTTAAGCTCTGATGCCACGGCAGTTTCAAGCTCGGGGTCATAGCTGTATTTGTACATACCGCTGTTGAATGTGGCATATATAGTCCCGTCAGGTGCGCAGTATATGGTACCGAACTGATCGGAGGGATCGCCGAAACGGCTTATAAGACCGTCGATTATCTGCTCCGCAAAGTTTCCGCCCCATGAATAGTGATAAAGTCCGTCCTCACAGCCGATATATATATCATCATTATTTCCTGCGCAGATGTCCAGAGCGTGTTCGGCATCGCTTTTTTCAGCCTTGTACTTGCCCAGCAGATCGGCAAGAACATCGGGAACTTCCGTCTCGCTGTTCTTTTCGATATCGTAAATATGTACGCCGTCCCTGTCACCGTAGAATATCCTGTTGCCTACGATGTCAAAGAAATTTATTCTTTCACCTTTATCTGCCAGCTTCTTTGCCACACCTGTATTTATATCTATTTCGTACAGTGCATCATAATTAAGACCGAAAAGCCTGCCATTATCGGCAAATTCCAAATTGTAAATATAATCCGCACCTTCGATCTTTTTACATTCACCTTCCGCATTTATGACACAGGTATCGGCGTCCTTAAATACTACCAAGCCTTTATCAGATGCCGCATAGACAGCATATATATCATCGTCATCATTTTTAGTCAGATCCTCGACCTCACTTCTGAAAACTCTTGTGCCGTCCTTGGATATGTACACAAGCTCTTTTTCCCACGCGGATATTACACCTGTTTTTTCGCCGATAGTAACAAACTCGGAAACACTTTGCATATCATAAGTCCTGCCCTCGACCTTCGATTCGGCATAGCCGCCTTTTGATGAAAGCAGCTTTACTTCGGGAGCTTTCTCACTGCTGCACGAGGTAAGCGGTGCAAGCATTGCAAGTGAGAGTATAACAGCTAAAGTCTTTTTCAGTGTGTTCATTTTTGTGTACCTCCTGTCTTTATGATATTATAATATCACATCAATCTCTAAAACTTATCTAATTATTCTCTAATTTTTCTCTAATTAATCTCTAATTTTTCTCTAAAACTTTCCAAGCCGCATAATATGTGCTATAATAATGATTGAATAATCAGCCTTTAGGCGTTAGCCGTTAGCCGAAGGCGACACATTGGCTAACGGCTAAAGGCTCTATTAAAGACGAAAGGAAATCTTCTATGCGTATACTTATTATAGAGGACGACAAGGAACAGTGTAATCTGCTGCAATTCAGACTTGAAAAAGAGGGCTTTTCCGCTGACCTGTGCTACGACGGAGATGACGCTGACTACTACCTCAGCCGCAATGCCTACGATCTTGTGCTGCTTGACTGTATGCTCCCCCACAAGGATGGTCTTACCATACTTTCGGAAATGCGCAGGAACGGCAATGAAACTCCCGTTATAATGCTGACGGCTTTAGGCGAACTCAGCGATAAGATAACGGGTCTGGACTGCGGTGCTGACGATTATGTTGTTAAACCATATGAATTCGGCGAACTTATGGCGCGTATCAGGTGCAGACTGCGCCGTCCCACAGGTATTGAAAGCCTCGAAAAGCTCACCGTTGGCGATATAAGCTATAATGCCGAGGGCAAGATGCTGACAGGTCCTGCCGAGAGCTGCACTCTTTCCAATAAGGAGAGTGAGCTCCTTGAACTGTTCATGCGCAATCCTGATCAGACTCTCTCACGTCAGACTATCCTTGCAAGGATATGGGGCGCGGATTACGAGATCGAGGACGGCAACCTTGACAATTATATCTATTTCGTCCGCAGACGACTGAAAAAGGTGGGGAGCTCCTCATCTGTAAAAACCGTTCACGGCATCGGCTACCGCCTTTCAACGGAGGGCTGAGTATGTTCAGGAAAGTCCATATACGGCTTACCATGCTGTTTACGGGAGTCTGTACCCTTGTCGTAGCCGTTATGTCATTGCTGTATCTTTATCTCAGCTGGAACAACATCCGCAGAAATTCTTTCATAAGCTTCACGACCGATATTGCAAATTTCAGCTCTACTCTTTCAAAAGACCGCATCATCTCGCAGAGCTGGCTTATGAATATAAACACTAATTACAGCTATCAGCTTTACATTTTTGATAACGGCAAGGCTATGCTGTCTACTTCTCAGGGAATAAGCGAAGAAAGCTCCGAGCTTCTGGAGGATATAAAGTCTGTATTCTCAACAGACATACAGCGGCTCAGATACACAGGCTCTGTTGCACATGATGAATTCAGCTATTCGGCAAAGAATCACAGATATTACGTCGGTATGATCTTCATTTCGGGAGACAATGGTATAACAGAAATATACGCCGTAAAATCTCTCGACAGCCAGCAAAAACAGCTGAAAAAGCTTATAATATACTTTATTCTCATAATTCTCGGTGCAGCTATAGTATTCTTTGTATTTTCCTACTTCTTCACAAAGCTTCTCCTGAAGCCTGTAAAACAGGCTCACCAGCAGCAGGCTCACTTTATCGCGGCTGCTTCCCATGAGATTAGAAATCCCGTAAATACAATCATATCCGCTCTTGACGCTATGGAGACAAGCAGCGCCGACCAGCAGCAGTACCTCTCAAAAATAGCCAGAAAAGAGGGCAAACGCCTTGCTCTCCTCACCGAAGATCTGCTTACTCTTGCACGTTCTGACAATGGAAGCTTTACTGCACAAGCCGCTCCCACAGAGCTTGACACCCTTGTCCTTGACTGCTATGAAGCCTTTCTCTCGCCTGCAAAGGAAAAGAATATCAGCATTTCCGTAAAGCTGCCCGATGACAATATCCCGAAAGCTATGATAGATGCAGAGAGGATAAATCAGGTAATATCCATACTGCTGAACAACGCCGTCAGCTACACTCCCGAAAACGGAAGGATAGAGATAGCCTACAGCGTGGATAATTCGCAGCATATCGTGCGTGTCTCCGACAGTGGCTGCGGTATCTCCGAAGAGGATCGCCGACATATCTTTGAACGCTTTTACCGTGCAGACCGCTCCCGTACAGACCGCTCACACTTCGGTCTCGGACTGTCAATTGCAAAGGAGATAATGGATCTCCATAACGGAACCATATCCGTTGAGGACAGTTCCCTCGGCGGTGCTTCTTTCGTGATAACACTTCCCAGTGAAAAATAATAAAGTCCCGAAGCAATTCGGGACTTTATGTATTATGTAGGGGCGCGGAACGCGCCCCTACAATGCGCTCATGTTATTTACATCGTAAATAGCTGACGACCAATGGTCATCCCTACACATTATTTAAATAACGTCGCCGCAGGCGACTCCACAACTTTCAACTTAAAACAAAACTGACTCCGCTCGAATTGCGAAGTCAGTTCGTTGATTAATTCATTATGCCATAGGTTCGTTTTATGCTGTACGCACAAAATGATGCAGTTTAGGCCTGTGACTATTTACATTTTTTAACTTAGTACCATTGCCGATAATCAAAGGCTGTTTTTAATTTTTACCGAATAACCAATCAAATATACCAATGTATGCTGTGTTTTTAACTGAATTGTTTGCCATTTTCTAAACCTTCCATCTGCGTCCGTTTTGGCACATCGGCATATAAGCCATGTACCGACTACTTTTTTATCATCTCACAAACAGAATAAAAAAGCAATATATATACGGTGAAAGGTGTAGATTTATTGGCATACGGTCAAAAATCAAGCACTGCAAACAAACGGTAATACAATCTCTGTCCTGAACTGTGAATTATCATAATGATATTTTACCGTTCCTTCTAAATTCTCAACACAGTGTTCAACATTCTGATGTCCGATACCATGATTGACAGGATCTTTCTTATGGGTCAGCAATCTTCTTGCGCTGCTGCAAACAGGTGTGACCAGTGTATTCACAGTAGTAATAAAGAAACTGCTTCCAACAGTTTTCAGAGTCAGATGAACACTGCCGCCATCAGGACATTCAGAAGCCGCAGCAAAAGCATTGTCAAGAATATTGGAAAATATAGTACAAATCTCAGGACCTGTTATACGGGTTTCCTCTGACATCATACCATGTATCTGAAAATCAACATTACTGTATTTTCCCGCAATATCATTAACGATAGCATCCAGCAACGGATGACCTGTCTGATATCTGACTTTGCAATTCTCAACAACATCCTGAAGCTTTTCCAGATATTCCTCTGCTTCATCATATCGCTGTTCATGCACCAATGTATGAACACAAAACAGATGGTTAAAGATATCATGCCTGAATTTTCGCAGCTCTGTGTCTTTATTAATCTGTTCCTGATAATAGTCATTTTGCAGCTTCAACAGCTTTTCGTTGACCATCGCAAGACGTTTATAACGTTTTCGGGAAGAGATCATGTAACTTAGCACAATACCCAATGCAAGGAATAATATTGCCAGTATATAAGCAGACCCTGTCAGAAGAAATTGGCCCTTAATAGAAGAACCAACGAACTGACAGGCATTAATATAGATCAATGAAGCGATCTGTCCGATCAGAAAAAATATAATAAAAGAATTTCCTATTTCAGTTAACCCGTATTGACTTCCGCTACGCTTATGACGCAGAATATTCCACGGCAACAGCAAAAACAGCAACAAAAACAAACCTGCTGAGTTCATTAAAGCAAACCAAACAGGGTTTTCCAGCAACTCATCTGCGGAAATATGAAAGAAAGAACGCACAAACGCCACAAGTAATTCATCTATACAACAGATGCCAAAAAATGTAATTGCCGAAAAAAGAAATCTTTTTTTGCCCAAAACAGAAAGTGCACATATGGGAATACAGACAAACATCAGCAACGCCGAAGGATAGTTTATATGCATAATATTCAGCAAAATAACTATACCTATACTGCCTGAAAAAAGTGTTGCTGCTGCCCGAGAGGGGCGGAATCTATAATTCAAAAAGCCATGCAGACACAACATTAGTTTTGCACATTCTACGATCAGATCTACAATATCCTTTAGCAAGTCTATCATTTTGAAATTCCTCCGCCATACATTCTGACGTATTCAAGATAAGCTGTCTTGAATGCCGCAGTATTCCTTCTGGAAAGAGGAAGCTCTTTTTGATTATCCATGATAACATTACCGTTACTCACAGCCCTGACGTAGCGCAAGCCGATGAAATACGATTTATGTATACGAAAAAAATCTGTACAAGGTAATCGTTCTGCAACCGCTTTCAGCGATTCATGCACATCATAGACATCTCCCTGAACATTATAGATATATGTTCCATCCCCATAAGCCTCTAAGTACATGACCTCTCTTATTCTGAGTCTTAAAACATCGCCCCCTGTTTTTATCACCAATACCTGATTTTCGGCAAGTTCTGCTTCCGCCGCACTAAACGCCTCTCTCAGCTCCGACATTTTAAGCGGCTTTCGCAGGAATCTGAAAGCTTTTACATGAAATGCCTGATATATCATTTCTGTGTGTGCGGTCAAAAATATAATATAACCGTTCCGCCCTGCAGAACGTAATTTTTGTGCAGTTTCCATACCGTTAAGATCAGGCATTTCTATATCTAAAAAAATAATATCATAATCAACATCAGAAGAACATAATGCAGCTCCTGATGAATATTCCGTTAATTCAAGCTTGGAATTATAATTTTTCAGACATTTGTATATTTGCTGTCGAAAAATCTTATCATCATCGCATATTGCGATTTTCACATTTACTACCTCCTTGAGAAGAAACTATTCATCATCCTTATTTAAACATATAATCATCAGTAGCAAATCAGATAGAATTATTATACACGATACAAAACAGTTTGTCAAGCTTGGATATAAAAGCTATTTAATATGACAAGACAAAAAAATCCTGCATACAATTAATGTATGCAGGATTTATGTAACCTTTTATTGTATTTAAATCTTTTCTGATTTAGAACATTGTGTTTATCATATTCCACCAACTCATATCAGAGTCGGAACCGCCACCGTCAAATCCTAACTTATGGACAATTAAAGCTGTAATAAATGCCATAGCTAAAGAAGCAGCAATCAAAATTATTATTTTCTTCAGCGATAATTTTTTTTGCTTCATAAATTCAACTCCTCTCGGAAACAGTGATCTGTTCTGTAAGCTGTTTCAATTTTGGAATTCGATTCTCCGCAAGTTCAGCTGAACATCCTCCTGTAATGGAACATATGACATTTGAACGGAATATTCGCTGACAGAATTTCATTTTAATATCCTGCACTTTGCCTTCATATTCAAATTCACATATATTATCATTCAGATTATTCGGCTTTACCGAAAACTCTTTCAGCATTTTCCTTAATTCAAGTACAGTATTAAGATAAATCTGCTGCATAGAAAGTGTGTTATTGGGATACACCATTACCGAAAGACTCGACTTGTTTTCAGCTTCACTGCGTTCAAACAGCGTTACGAAACTGCCTTGAAAATTAGGTTGTGCCTTCCATTCGTTTTCATCAAACGGAACTGATACTTGAAGTGTATCATTTTTAAAAAGCATCAAATCACCTCATTTCCGTCACTGTGTCGCTGCTGCGATACGTTCTTTCGGAATCATTCGCAGACAAATCGCTGACACGATAAAGCAGGCAACTCCTACAAGTATTGAAATCAATGCAATATACTGAGGTATCTCAATGCCAACCAGCTTGATAGACAGATTCCAGATACCAAGATATGCTGCAATCGGAAAGATCATGCCAAACACATTCATATTTTTAAAATACCAATATGCTACAGAAATTATTGAAAGAACTCCAAAGCACAAAAACGGCATTGTAATAAATGTAAGTATCGCAGAAATCGCTGTAAATCTGACCATAACTCCGAATCTTACATATGCAATAACCATATTTATAGCAACAGCAATTAGAAGCAAAACTATACAGAGCAATATGGATACGAATAACTTAGCACACCATATTGCTGTCTTGTTCATACCGCCCGAAAGCATAACACCTATCGTTTTTGATGTTCGTTCCTCGTAAATATAACGATTTATCAATGTATGACCTACAAACAAAATTATGATAACAGACATATACATCATAATGTTGCCTAACTGATAACCTGTTTCTTTATCTGACAGTTTAAGATCAATTACAGCCTGCATCGTTACATACTGAAGTAAATTTGAGACAATTACACTAAACAATAAAATCAATATCATAGAATGAAAAGTCTCTGTCAATTCCTTTCGTACAAATGAACGAAAAACATTACTCCAGCTTTTATTCATCCTTTACCACCTCCAGATATTTATCAGTAAGTGTTGCACCATTGCGCATAGAAAACTGCTCCATACTTTCATCAACGATGAGAGAGCCTTTTTTCAGAACAACCAATCTCGATGCAAGTTCCTCAATATCAGCCATAACATGAGTTGTAAGCATCATAGTAATACTATGTGCGGTTTGATATTCTCGGAGTATGCGAATAACTCTTGATCGGTTTTCAATGTCGATGCCATCAAAAGGCTCATCAAGCAGTAAAAGCTGAGGCCTAATTGCCATAGCACGTGCCAAAGCAAGCTTTCTCTTCATTCCTTTAGAAAACTTACCTACTTTTTTCTTTCCTGCATCTCCAAGATCAAGTTCTCCGAGCAGTTCTTTTGCCTGAGGAAGCAGGTCACGCTTTCCGTAAGCCGACAGGAAAAATTCCATATTCTCTGCTGCTGTCAAACGTTCATAAAGTCCGTTTTCATCAAAAAGCACTCCGATTTTTCCATAAAGCTTGTTATACTCTTTCTTTACATCATTTCCCATAATAGTGATCGAACCTTCTTCATAACGCAAAAGGCCGAGCATTGTTTTCAGCGTTGTTGTCTTTCCCGATCCGTTCGGGCCAAGATATCCGAGTGTATCTCCCTTGTTTAAGGTAAATGAGATATTCTTCAGAACGCTAACACCCTGATATTTTTTTGTGACATTTGAAATAGATGCAATTTGTTCCATTATATCCTCACTTTTTCTTTTAGCACCATTCACCTGTATGCGTATTATAACCGCATATCATGCTGATATACTCAGGGTTTTCATACAGTGCCTGTTCAATAGTTGTGCAGTCAACGCACGCAAAACGATTTTCGCATTCTCTACAGACAGCAGACATTCGCTTCGGCATTTCCCAAGCTCTCTTATGTCCTTCTTTAACCAGAAAATCAAATAAACCGCCTTCTTGAGGGTAAGCTGCCTTATCATGCAGACATCCGCTGATAACACCGTTACAATTGATGGAAAGCTTACCATACTTACACGTACTGTACTTTCCTTTTGCATAAAATACAGAACCATCTGCAGGTTCAAGTCGATCTTCTCCGCGTCCTATAGATAACACATGATCCTTTGCGCTCCTAAGCAATTCTGTTGTACGAAGCTGCACACCAAGCGATGCTGCTGCCTCAGATACAGCTGAATGCGTATTCTCTGATGTATTGTGCAGATATATTACACTCAAAACAGTACGAACACCGTGTTCCAAAGCTTCTGTTGAAATCTTTTTGATTGATTCAAGCTCTGACTGACATTCTGCATCAGAACAGCAAATTACGATAGTACTATTTTCATATTCTGCCGCAAATTTTATAAATTCACCTGAAATCTCCTTCAGGTATGTTACAAACTCAACACCAATGTCTTCACCGTGAGCACAGCGATCTATGAGCTGACGGAATACATCATAATGTCCTGTTGGAGCACCAATATTCAGTCTGACATTTGTGATTGAGATTTCATCTAATTCAGCAAGCTGTGAAAGCATTTCCGCACTGACTTCTTCCTGATCACGTTTTTGTTCAACAGATGGAATACAACTGTTACATCCCTGGAAAATCAGCAAAGGCTTGTTCTCCAGCACACCGTATACGTCCTGTGGGTACAGTTCCAGCGTTAACTCGTCAATTTTCAGTACAGGCTCCATATAACCTTTCAGTTCAAACGGCATATGCGGTAAGTACGGCTCTGCATAGACAGCACCATTATAAACAGAACCAATTGCATTTGCGATCATCTGTTCAAGAAGCTTATCTACATCCTCAGATGGGAAGAACTCTTTAGTTTCTTCAATGCTGCGCTCTGCAAAAGAAAACAGTATTGCTGTATCCGCAGCTGACAGATGAGTCACCTTGCGGTCACTTAATTCATACAGTGTGCTACGCACCCTGCCCTTGATCCAGATCACATCCGGAAAAAAGCGGAAATATGTCATTTATTTACCTTCCTTATATTTTATACTGCCCACATTTTATGCACATATGCATTCGGCATGCGGATACCGTATATATTTATACTCTGAATAAAAATGAACTGCTAAGATTATTATGCAGATTATCAAACGCTGTTGGATTTTTTTCGAGTATAGAGTATACAACTGCGAATTTTTCTCTCTGCAATTTACGCCAGTTTTCACAGAATCCTTCTCTAATGTGAAAATCACCATTTCCATTTGTATATGCAAAGCAAAGCGGACAATTGTTCTTTGAATCACATTCCGCGCATTCCTTCGTTACACTCTCGTTATACTGCTTGATGATTCCGCTTATAGCATCTAAATTCAGTCCGTTTTCTATATCACCAATTGGGAAAGTACTGTTGATACGTTCACAAATATCGATCTTTCCGTCTGTTCTGATACTGAGTTTCATTCCGGGAATACAAGTATTTGTGTAAGGAAGCAGTGCAGACTTTGCATCAAGATGACGCAGACGCATAACCGTCAGTGATATAGGTGCTTCAAAAAGCATCTGAAGATAATCTGACATCTCTTCATTATTCTGCTTTGCTTTTATATACTTTCTCATCAGCTTATCATGAACTTCATGGAAATTTCTTACATCATCCTTTGTAAATCTATCGTAATAATTTGTGTTCGTTGCTGAAACCTCATTTATAAAGAAGATACGAGGAAGCTTATTTTCCATAAAAAACCGCTCATTTTCAACCAAATCGGTTTTCGTATCATAAACAGAAATAATACCGATGTTTCCATAGTCAGGGTATTTTTCCTGAAAACGCATCAGATTTTTAACAACGCGTTCATGGGACCCCTGCTCACCTGTCAGTACACGATTTCTATCGTGATTCTTCATGCTTCCGTCAAGACTTACTGCAAGATGAATTTCATTTTCTACTACAAAGTCCATGATCTCATCGGTAAGCAAGTAACCGTTTGATGTCATATTAAGAATAATCGGTACAGGCTCGTTTTCACGGCAATATGCAACGATCTTACGAACCAGATCTATTTCAAGCAACGGTTCTCCACCATAAATAGTAATTCCTGCTTTTTTATTGGGAATTTTCTTGCGCAGTTTTCTCAGATAATCAAAATACTGATCCATCGCCTTCTTTGCCGTTTCAAAAGACATACGGTTTGAAGTACGATTACGTGTAAAATCATACTCTTCCGTCAAATAGCAGTATTTACAACGGAAATTGCAGTTCTCTGTAACATTCAGAACCATCAAATAAGTCATTCCGTTATCATACTCGTCCTGAATCAGTTCTTTCTTTGGTTCTGTTATCTTATTTTCCGTCGAACTGTTTCCAAAGCCACTGTAATTCGCCCTCCATCGGCGAATGAATCGGAATACACCATGTACCAGATGTGACGGATACTCCTTACAAAGAGCCTCTTCCGCTTCATCCTCCGATGCACCCGAGTCCAACAAACGCATCGCACCGCCAAGAATTCCGTTATCCGAAATTACAGTGCCAGTATTCACATCATAAAGATACTGATTTTTCTCCAGCGTCTGAAATGCAACCGTCAATGTTTTTCCCATTTATGAACTCCTAATATTTTTATCACTTTTCCATTATGCCATTTGTTAATATGTATTATATGCAAATTTTAAAAAGACAAAATGCAAAATTTATACCTTAATAATCAATAAACTGTTTAAAAATATCCGGACAGTGAGGAAGAACACACTATAAAGCGTGTTCTCCTTACGTCGTCCTTTGCTATCTCATTAAGAATTAAGAGCGATAGCTGTACCTGAACCACCAAATGTACCACCAAGAGCACAAACAGCAGTACCTGCACCTGCTGTTGCAGCACAAACGATACCGCAGCCACCAGCGCATGCAAATGTACATAATACACCTGTACAATTAATTGCCATAATTTTTACCTCCCTTTTATGTATTATTCCTTTCGACACGGTTCGCACCGCATCGAACAATTTCAGTATGCCATAAAAAGGAAACGGAATCAATAATAATACGGTAAACGGTATTTCTTTTCAGGTAATCGCACAAAAAAACAAAATGCTGATAAAAAGCACTTTTTATCGTACAAGAATCACAAAGTTTGTTTTTATATACGAAAAGATTTGATTCACAAACCACAACTGCCTATTATTCGGCAGACGTTGAGTACAAGGTCTGTTAAATATCAATTCTGTATATTGCTTTGTCACAAATAATATATATTAAACATGAGGAAATAATATACTTTTTATTCTGTATAAAGAAGAAAAGCTCCGTATAACGGAGCTTTGGGGGGAAGGAGTATAGAAGTCCATGAGTGAGTGAGTCCCCACAGACTTGTTTTTTAATAAAGCTGACCCTTGAAGTCAGGGAAGGGTCAAGGGCTCAGCTATAAGAAAATATCAGTTTGCACTTACAAGAACAGGCTTTTTCGCAGTGCGCTCAAGATGCTTATATATCTCAAGCCATATGTTCTTGCCCGGTTCACTTTTTCTTATACGCTCCCTGCATACAGGGTCAAAGAAGCTCTTGAACTCTTCAAGCTCGTTGAGAAAGCTGTCATTATACTTTCTCAGCATTGTATCAAGATTGTCTTTCCATTCGATATAACGCTTGCTGTCGTATTTCTCGTTTTCGTAAAGATGAAGAACTGCAACCTTTGGATTATATACGATGTCAACACCGTTTTTCATCATTCGGTAGCCGAACTCCCAGTCCTCTATCTCCTGCTCACGGAAGCTTTCATCTATGCCGCCGTATTTTCTGATACATTCCATAGGGATAGAGAGATTTGATGTCTGAGTGAATATCATCTTATACTGAACCTTATCAAAATCATAGTAATAAGGCTCAAGCATTTTAAGACGGATATCCTTTATGAAATAATAGCTCTTTTTCTTGTCAAGCCCGTATTTCTCAGGCTCTGTGAGCCAATAACGTATGCCGTTCCTGAAAAATTCCCTGTTTTCGTAAAAGACCTTATCGTCGTCCTCAAAAACTTCCTTTGTAAGACCGAACTGCATGATAGGTCTGCCGCACTTTCTGTACGCTTCATAGTGACCCGAAACGAAGTTCCTTGCAGCTATCTCGTCACCGTTCAGAAATATGAGAAGTTCTCCCGAAGCTCTCTTTATTCCATGATTTTTTGCCTGACCTATTGTGCTCTGCGGAAGAGTAAAACAGCGTACTCTTACCTTGTGCTCGTGCTGAGCGATATAGTCTGCAAGATCATCTCTGTCGCCGTAGTTAACAAAAATAAGCTCATACTCATCGTATGAAAAGTCTTGGTTTTCAAGTGAATGGAAAACTCTGACAGCCCTGTCGGTGGAATAGGAATATGGTATTATTATGCTGCATTTCATATTAATTCTCCTGTCATATCTTTTTGCGGTCCAGATACCGCTGAGTAATCCCCTGCTCTGAAAGCAGATATAATATCTTTTGTCTGTCACTATTATAGCGTTAAATGGGTGTAAATTTCAATAAAAATGCGCGAAGTGTAATTTTTAAGCGTGAAATGTCGACTTTTGTTCATAATTCATTCACTTTTTGTGCTGTAATCGCTTCAAAGCATTGACAAAGTATTAATATCATAGTATAATTAAAATGATATATGATAGAACGTGCAATCGACCGTCCTGCGTTGTTTTTGTCATTTTTTGAACAGCAGGACAGCCATATCAAGGGGGATCAGAACGTTGAATATCGCAATTTGCGACGATGAGCAAAGATATATAACTAAAGTCAAAGATGATCTTATAGCTCTGCAATCATATGAGGGTGAATTTGATTTTTTTGAATTCAAAACCGGCAGAGAGCTGATACTGGATTTTACTGCGGGAAAATATGCAGTTATTATACTTGACATACAGATGAAGGGCCTCAACGGAGTGGAGACCGCCCGTTTTCTGCGAGATATAGATGAAAACGTTATTATTATCTTCCTGACCAGCTATGAGAAATTCGCCGTTCAGGGATATGAGGTAAGGGCTTTCAGGTATATACTGAAAAACCAGCCCCGTGCCATTTACATGAAACAGCTCAGTGACGCTGTGCGTGAATATTACCGTAATACACAATATGTTATTGCTACTGCCGACAACAGCACAAAGGAAGAAAAGCTTCCTACAGATGATATAATGTATATAGAGGTCTTTTCGCATAAGCTTCTGATACACGCCAAAAAGGGGAAATACTTTACAAAGGGTACACTCTCGGAGATAGAAGCTCAGCTTTCAGATCTGCTTTTTGCCCGGCTTGACAAGAGCAGCATCGTTAATATCATCAATATAGACTATATCCGCAAAAATGAGATAATCCTTACAAGCGGAGAAACTCTCTTTGCAAGCAGGAACCATATCAAAAACATAAAGCAGTGTTTTATGGATTACAGCAGAAGCAGGTGGAGTTGAGATGAAGACTTCCCAATTTATAGTAGAAACGATCAATTGCCTCTTTGATGCCTGCCTGATAATATTTTATCTGTTCCTTATTATGAAGAAGGAATGCAGATATCCGCTGAAATTCCTTGCTGTACCTGCCATCGGGTTCTTCGGTATAATTGAAGCCCTGATGGTCACACAGGTCAATTCATGGGTAAAGCTCGGCATAATACTTGCAATGATGCTAACAACGTCCTTTGTGATGTTTGAGAGCAAAGTCCGAAGTATCATATTCTATTGTCTGCTGTTCACTGTTGTGCTCCTTGTCGCGGAGATCGCGCCTGCCGCTATTCTGAATATAATGAATATAGGCGCTACAGAGCACAATACCTCATCAGGCTTCGGAAGATACATATGTATGGCTATCGGCAAGGTATTCTGCTTCTGGGCAGCCATATATATCGCGGAATACCTCAAGGCCAAGCAAAGAGATATCCCATTCAGGAACTGGCTGCTGGTTATATTTGTACCTTTGCTCAGCCTTATAATACTCAACAGTATTTTCATTTCATCAGAGCTTGCTCCGCGCAGGTCGCTGATGTATCTTATGTCTGTAGCAGGAATATTCCTGCTCAATATATTCGTTTTCGATTTCTTCGACACCTACTCAAACACCATTAAGCTGCGGCTTATGGAACAGCGTCTTAAATCGGAAGAAGAAAACTACAGACTCATTGAGGAAAAATATACCGAGATACGCCAGCTAAAGCACGATATCAGTAATCAGCTGGCTGCCGCAAGAAGAATGTTCAAGCAGGGCTCGGGTCCTGAGGCTATCGCACACCTCAACAGACTCTATCAGAAGCTTTCTGCCGCAAGCCGTATATGCTATACGGGTATCTCTTCTGTTGACGCTATCGTAAATATGAAGTGGAAACAGGCTCTTCTGAACAATATACAGTTCTCCTGCAAGGTCATCATAACCGATAAAATGGATATAGACGAGCTTCCGCTCTGCCGTATAATAGCAAATCTCCTCGATAACGCCATTGAGGGCGTACAGAGGTGTTCCTCGGAAGAAAAATTCATCTATATATCCATAGTCCAGAACGATAACAAGCTGAGGCTATGCGTTATGAATTCCTCGGACGAGGTAGATACCGAAAACCTTACCACCAACAAACCTGGTATAGGTCACGGTATAGGCGTAAGCAGTATCCGCGACGCCGTTGAACAGCTGGACGGTATCCTTTCATTCAACTGGGATAATGATATCTTTACAGCCGATATAATGATAGCATATTGACGCGCTCTATGCGCTGGTATTTACCGCCTCAGTAAAACTGAGGCGGTATTTTTGGAGTATGATACCGCAATGATCTCTAAATATTAACGAATAATGAACAAAAATGTGCATTTCACGCTCAAAAATTACATTTCACGCAAAAGTATTGATTTATGCTTAATTATAAGCTATTATATAATTTAATATCTGCTCCGTCTGATAGCAGATATTTATATACGGCTTTTGAGCCGTAACGAACTCCGCTTAATTTGGCTTTGTCCCCCACGGAGACATATTGACGATCGTCGTTCGGACTCCCCCCTATACCGAATTGAAGTCTCCGTGATAGGAAATCTAAGGTTGAAAGCTGTTAATGCTTTCTTTTGTAAATAAAGCAAAAGCTCCCGTTTTTCGGGAGCTTTTTGTTTTCAGTCCACTTTCATGCTGAGTATTAAGGACGAAAGATTGTAATTCCTCAGGTCGTCACTGTCTGACCTGTTTTGCAGTATCTCGTCCTCTGTTACAGCATCTTCGTTATATGCTGTCAGAACAGCATCATCGGACATTCCCATTATTGTATCGGTATCGAGTTCTTCAAGACAGCCCGCTCTGTACATCTCTATATTGTACTTTGCTATAATAGATTCGGGACGGGAAAAGCACAGTATACCGAACATAAGCACGAATGCAAATGATATATTCCTCGATATCTTCATCTCGAATCTGAACTGCTTTATGATAATAAGTACGAATATTACTGCAAGAAGCACCATGAACCAGCTTGTGTAAAATCTCAGTGCTGTAAGACCGTATCTGTTGATATACATTACCATTTTGCTCATAGCTGTAGCTATAAGGATAAGTGTGAATACGCTTATCATAACGCTGTAGAATTTGAGTGCGAAGGTCTTTTCTCTGCCTGCCTTCTTTGAGAAAAGACTCATAAAGCAGGTGACTCCGAGATTTATGAGCGCAATCGCAAAAAGCTCGAAAAATCCGCGCCTTGCATAGTCGGCATAGGTAAAGCCCTCAGGCAGTGAATTCGTAAAGGCTGAAAGAAAATAGCCAGCCTGAGATATAAAGAATAAAACGTAAAGTATGCATATGGGAGTTACGGCTGTGTATACGATAAGATTGCTCAGAAAACGCATATTGTATATCCTCTGTGTACACACCTGCTCGTTAAGGGCATTAAGCTCGTTACGGTGAGTATTTGCGTAAAGCATACCGAAAATATACATAGAGCAGGGGATAGCTAATATGAGCTGAAGAATAGTGTCCCAGAAACCTGTGCCGAAAAACCTGCCTGTTATACCGCTGAGCATACGCTCGAGTCCGTCGTCAGCTGACATCAGCAGAGCCGCAACTATTGCCGTAAGAGGTACTGTGATAAGAAGTCCTATGAATATGTATTTTGCATTAGAGGCGTTTCTGGAATTAGATACTGAGTCCGAGGTTATTTTTCCCTGCGTACCGAAATGTGAAAGGGGAAATTCAAACAAAGCCTTGCACATGGCATATGGCAGAAAACGATCGACATTCCTGTTTGAAGCTCCCACAGAGTAAACGAAATATGCTCCTGCACCTATGAGAAATGCAACATTCAGGTCTTTTACAAGAGTATTTGCAGTAATTGAAAATACAGTGCTGAAAATGTAAAGAACAGCCGCCAGTAGTTTATTGAAGCGCGAAAACTCACATTCCTTTTTCTTCATGTAGATGATTGCCGCGGAAATGATAGATATGAAAAGTCCCGTTGTGACAAATCCCATTACATGAAACAGCACATATCTCACGAAGCAGAATGCCGCTGTCATTGCAAATATAGAAATTGCAACATCTGCCTTTGTGTATTCGGGCTTTTTCGTTTCATCGTGCTGAGCAACAAAAGCTGTGCTCTCATTAAATCCGCCAAGCATATTATTCTCCATAATAGTCTCCTCCGTTTTGAAGCATTTCTGCTTCTTCTTTTTTTCCTTTTCTGTATTCTCTGAAACCCGTTATCAGCGATATAGGCATAAAAAATATGACCGCAAAGATCTCAGCAGCAGCCATGATCGAGCCATACTCCTCATTTGCTATATCCCTTGCCAGATATGCAGTCAGCAGCAAGGTAATAAATACAGCTGTGCCCGAGTACCATACATAAGGTCTTGCAAAATTATCAAATGACACCGCTATTGCGGCTGCAAGATGACACAGGAATTTAGTAATGCAGTATACCGTAAAAAATACCATCATTGGCATAAATATGAGCACTGTGGTCAGCAATGACATCAAAAACCAATAACGTACCTTTTTCCATTGCTCTTTCATTCTGCTTCCTCCGTTTACGCTATGAGAAAATAGTCGATACCGTACAGCATAAGTGCCGCCAGCAATACCCTGTACACTGTCATAACAGATCCCACTGACTTGGGGATATATTCGTCCTTGAAGTAGAGCCGCTTGAAGCCTATGGGTATGACAGCTGTCATAAGAGCTATAACGCCTGCAATATTCAGGTATTCGCTGCCCCCTGCGCACAGCACCGAGCAGATAAGAAAATCAAATACACACAAAGCCATATTTATGCCGTAGGTATATCTCAGCTCATGCACCTTTGTAACTGCTGTTTTTTTCATACCGATCCCTCCTCAAAGACCTATTATAAATATCTGCATACTATGTTTAGAGTTTGCCCCGATGTGCGAAAATACGTTATCCCGTATTATTTCCGCATTATTTTATTGTTATCTGTATCTCGGAATGAACGTCCCTTCTGTCCCCTCTTGCCATTACCATGACATTGAGCTTTCCTGTCTTTTCGCCTACCGTAAGTGAACTTCCGTCGCTCAATATCGCAAGCTTTTCGTGTCCGCCGTCTACCCACTGAGCACCCGTTATCTCTGCTCCATTGCTGTTTTCAAATTCAGCTATATCGCTGCACTTTATCTCGGAGGACGGTGGGAATATCAGCTGTTCCTTTGCAGTTATAACAGGTGATCTCTGATAATGCGCTATCTGAAACGCAGTATATCCTGCAACGAACAGCCCGAACACGAACATCACAGCTACGATAAGCTTTAATATCCGCCATATCGCCCTTGACATATCCTCACCCCTTATTCCCGTCTGAATTCCAGTATATCTCCCGGCTGACACTCAAGCTCCTCGCATATCTTTTCAAGGGTCGAAAAGCGTACTGCCTTTGCCTTGCCTGTTTTCAGTATGGATAGATTTGCAGTTGTTATGCCTACTCTTTCGGCAAGCTCCTGAGAGGACATCTTCCGCTTCGCCATCATTACATCAAGATTAACTATGATCGGCATGGAAAACACCTCCTTATATAGTAAAGTCGTTTTCCGACTTTATCTCTACAGCCTTTTCAAACACGTTTTTCAGCACGCGCATGATAAGCCCGAACATTATTGCCACCATTCCTACAAAGGCAAATATAGAGCTCCACAGTCCGAATATGATGCACACAACTCCCGCTGCCATACATATCCACGATATCCTTCTCAGGCAGCTTGTATTCTTCGGTATGAACACCTCGTCCCTGCTGATATTGCCGAGAAGCACGTGTAAATTCCATAATGCCGCAAGTGCAAGTGCATCGCATACATAAAGCGATATACACATCGGTATGAACATTGTCTCTCTGTCAAGTATGCCTGCGGCTTCTACAGTCATCATGTACTGATACCAATCGGCTATTGTGGGTATGAAAAATGCCACAAATACAGCCACACCTGCTGCCGCTATCGTAAGCACTCGGGATAAAAAAAGAGATTTGTTATTATTCCACATATATCTGCGCTCCTTCACATTTTTTCGTTTTTCTTACTGTGACTATAGTATAACACATAAAATATCATTTGTCAATAGAAAATTATCGTTTTTCAATAATTTTTTTCTGTTTTTCAAAACCGTTGCTTTTTTCGTGAAAAAATGGTATAATAAAGTGTCTGAAATCGCCCTATTCATTCGATTATTTCTATTGAATGCATTCAAAAAAAGGAGGAGTTTCTGATGACAGATGCCGAACTGAAAGAGCTTATGTCTCAGTCTGTACCCAAATGTCACAGAGCAGTCTTTGATCGTTACTGTAACTATGTTTATGCGATCGTAATAGATATCCTCAGAAATTGTGGGACTCGTGAGGATATAGAGGACTGTGTAAGTGATATATTCATGAAATTATATAAGCGCTTTGATGTAAACACGGATTTTTCAGGTAATCTCAAGGGATATATAGGTACGATATCAAGGAATACAGCTATAGATGCCTTCCGCAGACTAAGTACCCATAACAACAGAAATTTCTCCATTGAAGAAAACAATATGGAAGAGCTACGCTCTGACGACTCACTCATGGAAAACTCGGAAAAAAAGGAACAATCACGTATCATTCTCGGAAAGATCAAGGAATTGGGAGAGCCCGACTCGACTATCATCATCCAGCAGTACTACTATAACAGGACAGCCAAGGAGATCGCAGAAAGTATTTCTATGTCATCTGCTGCCGTTCAGAAGCGCAGCAGCCGCGCAAAACAAAGACTTAAATCGCTTCTCGCTGAAGCAGGCATTGGCAAGGAGGGGCTGATTTGAGTTTATTTAAGGAGATTGATAACATGATCATTGACAAAATTTCGGAGGAATTCCCTGTTCTCACAGAGGCTGAGAAGGAGAGAATTTTTGCAATGAGCGAAAAAAAGTACAACATGGATAACCAAGACAAAAATAATATGGTTTTCGATGAGGATACAGAGGTAAGAGGCGTTGAGCAGTACAACAGACCAATATTGTCAAGAATAGTAAGTACAGCTGCTGCTGTTGCTGTTCTTACCCAGGCATTGCAGGAGGATCGGCATTTCTTAAATACAGAAAAAACAATGTCCTTCCTAATTCACAGGTACAGCCTACCGCTGCTGTTACCGAAAAAACTACGGATAAAAAAGAAGATATAATATCCGAATATGAAAATATTGCTTTTGAAATGACAAATAAATTTGCAGAACTGGAAAATAAGTATTATTTTCACGCTCTGAGCGTTGATGTTGATGATACTCTTGCATTTAATGTATACAATTCCGATTATCCGGGTCAAAAAGCAGAAGAGATACATTATTACAGAGTAACAGACGCTGATTTTCAATCGGGCAATGACCTGAAGAACGCTGTAAAAGGCTTGCTTACAGATGATTATTATAACAGACTTGTAAATGTAAATTCAGGTTCGGATTATGAAACTCTTATAATAGAGCCTCAGAACATATATCTTTATCAAAGTTCGGATTTTGACAGGGATTTAAGTGATTATGACAATAATTCAGATATAGATCTGGTAAATATGAATTACCACTCACTGGACTTTATCACCTATAACAGCAGCTTCTATGTTTCATCTTTCTACAACAAGATGCCGGAGAGCAGCAATTATTCCAGCTATCCTGTAATAATAAGCCATGATGATAACTCATTCTCTGCAACTGTATTTGCTAATTTCTATCCTTTCATAAACACTGACAGTTCAAACGTCGGCACAAAGCTCAAATTTGACTTTGTATGCGACAACGGCGAATGGAAGATCAATAATATAGATGTCGGACGTAATATGGAATGTGCAGCCGCATATGCCATAAAGGACTATTTCCTGAATGTCTGCGAAGATTACAAAGCCGGCGATCTTATGATCTCAAAGGATACTTCAAAGAATGATCTTGAAGAGGATGTTATTATTTTAAACAACGATGACGATAAGAGCTGTAAGGCATACTGCGTTATCAAAGATAAGAACGGCAAGGATTACCTTGAGTTCAAGGCTACTGTCCTATTCTACTGTGACGGATTCGATTACGAAAAAACGATACATGATCGTTCAGGATTTAAACTGTCTAATATATCGGTAAAGCCGATAAACTGACAAAAACTGCTGTAAAGGCAGTTATTCGGGTATATGTTAAGCCCCGAGGCATTGCCTCGGGGCTTTTTGTCTGCATCAGTTCTGTTTATTTCCTGTACAAAGACCTGCCATAGGGTCTTTGTTCTTTACGCCTTTTACTATAGCTTCAATAATAGCAGGCTGAGTCTGTGTAAGCTTGCGCCTGTCAAAAAGTGCCAAACCATACTTGCCGTTGAAGCCGTTATCCCAGTATATTGGAGTTATACCGTTCATTGCGGCAGTTCCCGCAACAAAGCCGTTGTAGTATGCGCGATTCTCTTCTATTTTACCTGCTATGGCTTCGTTGGCTATACCCTTGTCGATACAGCCGAATTCACCCAGTACAACGGGTATTCCCTTGTCGATATACTTCTTTTTCAGCTTTTCGAACTGGAACTGCATATGGCTCTCGTCGCCCCAGTTGGCAACGCTGTCGGGTGAGAGTCCGTACTCGTCGGATATACTCTGCCCCTTTTCGCCCCAGAGAAAAACGTCCTTTTCCTCTTCGCCGCAGTAGTCCCACGGATCGTAAAAATGCACGGAAAGTATGAGCCTTCCCTCATCGGCGGTATTGCCCTTGTCCTCTGGGAAACAGAAGCCGTAGTCTCCGCAGGTATAATCTATATTTGTATTCCAGCCGCAGACCATGAGCCAGCGGTGAGTATTGTTCTTTCCGCATTCACGGACAGTATCAACAAATATGCGGTTGTAATCATTGATATTCACGTAATACTCGGGCACAGGTTCGTGATATACGCCGTCAAAAACCTCGTTCATGCTCTCGAATATGAGGTGCTCATCAAGGTCGGCAAAGCGTTCAGCCACCTGTCTCCATACAGCTCTGAACTTCTTCTTTATCCTGTCCTGATCATTTTCATCACATAGCAGCCAGCCGCCGTTTATAGTGTGGTATGCGTCGCCGTGGATATTGATTATCACGAACATATCCCTTTTGTAGCAGTAATCCACTACCTCGGCTATTCTTTCGAGCCAGTCACGGTCGATCATATATCCGTTTTTATCATCTATCTTGCTCAGGTAAGTTATGGGTATCCTTATGGTATTAAAGCCTGCATCGGCAACTGCGTCTATTATCTCCTGCGATGTCTTGGGATTGCCCCATACTGTCTCGCTGGGAGTTCCGTCGAAATTCGCTTCGAGAGTATTGCCGCAGTTCCAGCCCACTCCCATTTTTT
Source organism: Ruminococcus flavefaciens ATCC 19208 (assembly GCF_000518765.1). Classification (GTDB taxonomy): domain Bacteria; phylum Bacillota; class Clostridia; order Oscillospirales; family Ruminococcaceae; genus Ruminococcus; species Ruminococcus flavefaciens. The sequence continues at coordinate 73,472 of NZ_KI912489.1, forward strand.
CCGCGATATCAGCCGACGAAGCTGTAAATATTCTGTTGTCCTTTATGCCCATTACGCCGGTATCCCCTTTCGCAGAATCACAAGCTGTCATTATATCAGATTTGTGCTGTATTATTTTGCTGTATTCATTATACCATAACTTTTCCACCATTTTCAACCTACAGTTGAAACAGGAGATTATATGCTACAAAAAAGCGTTTTTTCTACCCATGTATTGACACTGCTGCTCAAAACAGGTACAATATTATTATAAGTAATAAAAGAGATTTTTATATAACGAATGAGGTATAAATATGATATTTTTCATGCCTGCAAAGGTAATTTACGAGCCTGACTGCGTCGTTTCTCACAGCAGAGACTTAGCAGCTCTAGGTTCTCACGCACTTATAGTTACAGGACATAATTCTTCAAAGAAAAACGGCTCTCTCGATGACGTTATCACTGCACTTGAGATGCACGGCGTAAAATATACGGTATTCAGCGAGACAGAGGAAAATCCTTCCGTTGAAACGATAATGAAAGCGCGTGATATGGGACTTTCCTGCGGCGCCGACTTCGTAATCGGAGTGGGCGGCGGTTCAGCTCTCGACGCTTCAAAGGCTGTTGCGGTAATGATGAAAGATCCCGAAAGCTCATGGGAGCTTATGTATGACAGCTCCGCTTCTCCGCAGCATCTGCCATTGGCTGCTGTTCCAACAACCTGCGGAACAGGCTCTGAGGTAACGGGAGTCTCCGTACTCACACGGCATGACCTAAGAACAAAGATGTCTATGGTACACAAGGTATTCCCCGATATAGCACTATGTGACGGAAAATACCTGCTTACTGCGCCGAAACATCTCATTGCAAATACTGCGGTTGACGCTATCAGCCATATGATAGAAAGCTATATAAACTCTGCTGCTTCGCCCTTCAGCCGTATGTGTGCCGACAGCGGTATGAAGCTCTGGAAAAGCTGCAAGGACTTCCTTGCAGGAGATATGCCCATTGACGCAAAAACTGCCAATGACCTGCTCACTGCGTCTACCTTTGGCGGAATGGCTATCGCTCAGACAGGCACTACCCTGCCCCATGCTCTAAGCTATACTCTCACCTATGAGGGCGGTATCCCTCACGGTGCGGCTGTTGGAGCTTTTCAGCGGGGCTATCTCAGGAACGCCGATCGCTCCGACCGCGAACATATCCTGTCATTGACAGGTTTTGCGGATACAGATGAGCTGGGACAGTTCATTGCTGATATAAGCCCTGTAAACGTGCCTCAGGAGCTTCTGGAAAAGGCTGCGGAAATTCTCCTCGGCAATCCGAAAAAGCTTGCAAGCTGTCCATATAATGCAAATACGGACGTTATACGCGATATTATCGGAGGTGTCATATGTTCTGGCTGATACTTTTTGCAATTGCGGGCATTGTATGTCTTGGCTGTATATTTTATCTTATCACAAGATTTCATAAATTCGGCTTTGTACAGAAAATAGCCGAAAAGCACAAATTTCTCTCATGGCTGCTGTGCATTGTGCCATTGTGCGGCATAGGCTGTTTCTCACTGATAAATACCTATGCGGTAGTTATAATACTGTTTCATCTGGCAGCCTTCTGGCTCGTCGCTGACCTTTTGGGAAAGATAGTCCGCAAGGCAATAAAAAAAGAACGCCGCTTCTATATCGAAGGCGTTATGACTATAATCATTACGGCTGTGTATCTCACTTTCGGCTGGATAAATGCCCATGACGTAAAAAGGACTGTCTATACAGTCCATACCGATAAGCCCATAGCAGGCGGAAGTCTCAGGATAGTGGGCATTGCTGACTCTCATCTCGGCATTACCCTTGACGGTGAAAAGTTCACAAAGGAAATTGAGCGTATACAAGCTGAAAATCCCGATGTTGTAGTTGTCGCAGGAGACTTCGTTGACGATGATTCCTGCCGCGAGGATATGGTGCAAGCCTGCAAGGCTTTAGGCGAGCTGAAAACAACCTACGGCGTTTATTTCACCGTGGGCAATCACGATAAAGGCTATTACGAAGAAGGACACCGCGACTTCACTATCGCCGACCTTTGCAATGAGCTGGAAAAAAACAATGTTATTATCCTTGATGACAAGGCAGTCGAGGTAAACGATACCTTCCGCATAGTGGGCAGACTTGATAAGCACTACAAAGAGCGTGAGGACATCAAGACTCTCACGAAAGACCTTGACAACTCAAAGTTTGAGCTTATTCTTGACCATCAGCCTAACGACTACGACAACGAAGCTGCTGTAGGTGCTGACCTTGTTTTCTCGGGACATACCCACGGCGGACATATCTGGCCCGCAGGCTATATCGGACTGCTCATAGGCGCGAATGATTTCGTCTACGGCTCAAAGACCATAGACAATACTGAATTTATCGTTACCTCGGGCATATCAGGCTGGGCTATACCTTTCAAGACAGGCTGTATCTCGGAATATGTAGTCATGGACGTTACGAATTAAATATTATTTTTGTAGGGCGGATAATATCCGCCCCTTTTTATTCTACAGTGAGCATAACGGGGCAGTGATCGCTGCCCATAATATCGGTCAGTATCTCGGAGTCTTTCACGCGCTCCATAAATCTGTCGGATACCACGAAATAGTCTATACGCCAGCCTGCGTTCTTTTCACGAGCCTTGAAGCGGTAAGACCACCATGAATATGTAACCGTATCGGGATAGAGCTTTCTGAATGTATCGGTAAAGCCTGCTCCGAGAAGCTCCGTGAACTTTCCTCGTTCCTCGTCCGAGAAGCCTGCGTTTCCGCGGTTGGTCTTGGGATTTTTCAGGTCTATTTCCTCATGTGCTACATTCAGGTCGCCGCAGTACACAACAGGCTTTTTCTTGTCAAGGTCTGAGAGATATGCTCTCATATCGTCCTCAAACTCCATACGGTAGTCGATACGCTTTAAGCCGTCCTGTGCATTCGGCACATAGCAGCACACGAAGTAAAAGTCCTCGTACTCGCAGGTGATGACTCTGCCCTCGTCCATATGAGTACCGTTTATGCCGTATGTAACGGATAAAGGCTCTGTCTTGCTGAATACAGCCGTACCCGAATAGCCTTTCTTTAATGCGCTGTGAAAATATATGTGATAGCCTTCGGGCTTGAAGTCTGCCTGATCGGGCTGCATTTTTGTTTCCTGCAGGCAGAATATATCAGCGTCCGCAGCCTTGAAAAAGTCCTCAAAGCCCTTTTGCAGACAAGCACGAAAGCCGTTTACGTTCCATGATATGAGCTTCATTGTAATACCTCCGAAAAAATTTCTCCGCAGCCATGCCGACTGCGGAGACTTTCTTTTATTATATCATATTATTACGAGTAAATCAACAGTCGCGGCGATACATTGCCCTTCTCGTTATCTTGAACTCGAAAAAGGGTGCAGCGTCACGCTGCTTATAGCATATAAGATGTCTAAAAGCAAGATACGCGGTGATAAACTGCCTTTTAATAATTATTTTCCATTGACTTTCTGTATTCTTCTTCCTGTTTTTCCTGATCTGCCTTAATGCTTTCATATATTGGTCCAACATCTTCCATAGTGAAATCAGGAGAGTCAAACACGTAATTTTCAAGTCTGAATGAGTAGCCGTTACTTTCACTTGAAATCAGCTGACCGCCCTCTGTAAGCACGATAGTCTTATTTATCTCATCGTAACCCTCACCTTGTCTGCCTGAAATATTATATTCTGTTTTTCCTCCGCCAATATCTCTTGACTCGATATTAAATTCAGGATCTCCTGACCATACAGGTCCAAGCATCTGTTCAATGCCCTTGCTCTTATAAACATAATGAACAGGTGATCCCGGAGTCATCGGAGAGACTATACAGTATGTGTATTCACGGTATGTCTCGCCTGTTGACTTGTCGATAATTCTGTATGCAGAAACGTCCTCACCGTTCATTACTGTTTCAATAGTGACCTCTTTACCCTCAAAGGTTCCTTCGCCGTTCATATACATCTTATGGTTTTTGGCATCATAATAAAGATGTCCTCTCAAAGAAGAATAACCGCCGCTGTACATATCACTGTCTTCAATAACATAATCCGATTCAAGATTATTATAATTGTCCAATCCGATACGAAGCTTTTCCGCAAGCTGTGAACAATCCGTCATAGTAATGTATTTATCTATTATTGTGCGTATTTTATCTTTATCTCTTTCGTTCTTTAATTTGAAGTATTTATAACTGTTACTTTTATTTGTTGGTGCTGATAAATATCCGCTTTCCTTCAAATTAACAGATGATAAATACCAGCATTTTTCTGAAGCATCTTCATATTCCTTATCAGAACAAGTTACCCATTCCAAAGAAGCTATCTCGTTTATGAAGCTCTCAGGATCGCTCATATTATAATAACGGTAAATAGCACCGTAATACTGTCCACCCTGAGGAACACCTATCGTACCTTCCCATGTGCTGTAATTAGGCTTATCAACAATACTTCTGCAAGCTTCTTTTATCTCTTCGATTGTAGCATCACGGGATTCAGTATCATATCCAAGTACAGACTTGATAGCGTCGATAAGCTTTTCACAGTCGATTTCATCTTTGAGCTTGTAGCAGCCGTAGGGATCAGGATCTTCATCTACTGCCATAAGATATCCATCTTCGGATATTCTGATACCCATTTCATAATAGTTATTATATATAAATTCACTTTCTTTTATCTTTACCCATTCAAATTGCATCAAAGAATTTGTAAGAGCTTCTTTATCTGTAATGATATAATGATCCATTTCACCGTCAAATGCACCCTGCCACGGAGCAAATACTACCTTATCGTCGCTTTTTTCCAGATGATTGCTGACAAAGCCCATTATCTCGTCCTGAGATACCTTGTTCATAGCTTCTATAGTATCGCTGTCTGCACCGTTAAGAGCCTCTTTAAACAGCTTTTCAAATACATCCTTGCCGTAATAGTAACTTTCTATGTTCGGAGGTGTCATTACTGCATTTTCGTCACCATCTATTTCCTGCCATATACCGTATCCGTTCTCACGTATGGAAAAATCATACTTCTTTCCGCTCTTCTCATCAATAAATGAAAAACGCACGCTTCTGAAAGAATTCGAATATTTTTCAACTTCTCTTACCCCTTCAAGGCTGTCTAAGTATTCAAACAATTCGTCCTTATAATCGCTTTTCTCTCTTACAAGGATACTTTCACTTACTGAAAAATTCCATACATACTCGCTCATATCGTAGGAATCTTTATTTTCCTTTACCGTTTCATATATCGAATCATAATCGTTCTCAATTTCTTCGTTTACAACAGGCTTATCCTTCATCTTATTGAAATGATATATCCCACCGCCTACAGCTCCGCATACAAGCACGAATGCAGCAGCTACAGCCGCAACTCTTCCCCAGCTGTGTTTCGGAGCAACTTCTATTCCGCTTACGCTGTCCTCATAATCTTTCATCTCTAAAGGCTCAGAGCTGAGCTTTTCCTGCATAAGGCTGCGGAATTTATCGCTGCACTTTATCTTTTTAAGAAGGTCATCGTATTCATTAGGTCTCATAAACATAACCCTCCTTTTCCAGTTCTGTTCTAAGCTTTTTTCTTCCGCGCTGCAAGAGTGAGCTTACTGTATTTTCTTTCTTTCCGAGGATATTTCCTATTTCCTTTATGCTGTATTCCTCAAAATAGTACAGAAATATCACAGTTGCATACTTCTCGGGAAGTTTTTCTATCTTCTCTCTTATCTCGTTGTCCCTCTCTGTAAATTCACAGCTGAGTGTGTTTTCAAGAGTTTCGTCAAGAGGAGAATTTTTTGTTATACGTGAGCTTTTTTTATAGTTCTTGCAGCGGTTTATGGCTGACCTTAAAAGCCATGCCTTCATGTGTTCTTCGTTTTCAAAATCCTGTGGCTTTGCATGAAGCGTCAGGAATACTTCCTGCGTTATATCCTCGGCTTCATGGTAGCTTCCAATAATAGCGAATGCCATTCTCAGAACGGTATCGCCGTATTTATTGAATGCATACAACGCTGAATTGTCATTCATAGAACTTCCTCCTTTCTGTCTGAAGCGTCGCTTCATAGATATATACAACTCTGAAAATATTTTCCGTGCATATTTCAAAAAATTTTTTCTGAATATATAAACAGCAAAGCTCACTGACATTCATCAGTGAGCTTATTTTTTAAAGACCTGCCATTTTAAGTATATCTTCCTTCTGCATAAGTCCGACGTGCTTCGTTACCAGTAAGCCGTCCTTGACTACAGCGAGCATAGGTATACTGTCAACGCTGAAAGCTGCTGCAAGCTCGGGCTGCTCGTCAACATTTACCTTGCCTACCTTTAACTTTCCCTTGTATTCATCTGCGATCTGATCTATTATGGGACCGATAGCCATACACGGTCCGCACCACATTGCCCAGAAATCAAGAAGTACAGGTGTTTTCTTGTATTGAAGAACTTCCCTCTGGAAATTTTCCTTTGTAATTACTACTTCGTACATTTTTTACCTCCTAAACATCTTTAATCTTCCAAAGATTTATAATATAACATACAGTGGCAGAAGCCCTCATAATTCGGGTCTGCTATCTGGTCACGAAACTCCTTGCACATACACTTGTTTTCGGGAGTCTTTGCCAGTCTGCAAGGACAGTAGCCGTCCTTTAATTTAAGTCCCTCTTTGATTCTGTCAACAACTTCTTTGTCGGGATTGAGTGTAACTTTCATATCAGTCCCTCCTTGACTTTTTATTTCATCAGCTCGTCTGCAAGTGCCTCTATCTGAGCTATATTTGCAGCCTTAACAGCTGACTTGATAGATACTGTGGTATCTGTGAATGTGATATTCTTTGACTTCTCGAACATTGCCTTTACTGTCTTTGCTGCGAGAGGTGCCCAGCTTCCGTTTTCGATAATACCGATTGTGCGGTTCTGGTAGTTTCTCTCTGTAAGGTCGAGAATGAAGTGCTTCATGAACGGGAATATATCGGCATTATAGGTAGTTGTAGCGATAACAAGCTTTCCGTAGCGGAATGCGTCCTCGACCGACTCTGCCATATCCTCTCTTGCAAGGTCTGCAATAGCTACCTTCGGGCAGCCCTTTGCTTCAAGCTTTTCTTTCAGAAGCTCGGCAGCCTTCTTTGTATTGCCGTATACTGATGTGTAAGCAATGAATATGCCCTCAGACTCAACGCCGTAGCTTGACCATGTGTTGTAAAGTCCCAGATAATAGCCGAGATTTTCTTTAAGGACAGGGCCGTGGAGAGGACATATTGTCTGTATATCAATTGCAGCAGCCTTTTTGAGAACGCTCTGCACCTGCATACCGTACTTACCTACGATACCGAAATAATAGCGGCGAGCTTCACAAGCCCAGTCCTCATCAACATCAAGGGCACCGAATTTGCCGAATGCGTCAGCTGAGAAGAGTACCTTGTCTGTGCTGTCATATGTGAACATTACCTCGGGCCAGTGTACCATAGGAGCAAATACGAATGAAAGCTCATGCTTTCCAAGTGAGAGCTTCTCCCCTTCCTTGACTTCAAGCTTGTTAGCGATAACAAGTCCCTCGAAGAAATTCTCTATCATACCGAATGTCTTTGCATTGCCTACGATAGTTGCATCAGGGTACTTTTCAAGGAAATTCTTGATGTTAGCGGAGTGATCGGGCTCCATGTGCTGAACGATAAGGTAATCAGGCTTGCGTTCGCCAAGTACCTCAGCGATATTGCCCAGCCACTGATCAGCGAAATTGCCGTCAACTGTATCGAATACAGCAGTCTTGTCGTCAACTATAATATATGAATTATAAGCCATACCGTTAGGTACGTCGTACTGTCCCTCAAAGAGGTCGATCTGGTGGTCGTTAACGCCTATATAGTAAATGTCATTGGTTATATTATTCATTGGAAATTACCTCTTTTCATAATTTATGAAATAATTATACCATAAATAAGAGTTATTGAAAAGTGGCATTTGCAACAAATTTAAAGAATTTTCTTTTATTATCCCGAATTAAGCAGAAAATATTCCTGCACAGAAATGATTATAAAGAAATAAACTGCGCATAATAATATCAGCGCAAATAATTCAAGTAAAGGAGTAATTTATGGTTAATTTCGTATTGGGAAGTTTATTCGGTGGGCTGAGTGCCTCCGCTCCCGTCATACGCTATTCAAGTAAAGGAGAAGTATATGCTTAATTTCATTTTAGGAAGTATGTGCGGAGGGGTAGTTGGCGTTATAACGATGTGTCTCTGCACAGCAGCAAAATGGGGCGACGAGCATATGGACAGCCATTAGGCGTTAGCTCTTAGCCGTTAGCTTGTAAGGACGCCCATTGGACGTCCCTGCCTAACAAAAGAGCTAAATGATACACTGTAGGTAACGCCGCAGCTAACAGCTGCACGTACCCTCGTCCTGCGGACATCTCCCTGCACAGCAGAGAGTCACTCGGCGTTCCGTTCGGTAGGGACGCTTTCAAAACTCACATAAACACAAAATATCAATCATTCCACGGGCGCACGGAACTCGTCCCTACAATGTCAAATGTAGGGGACGGCGTCCTCGACGTCCCACAAGATATAATTTATTATCGCGGACGACCAATGGTCGTCCCTACATTTTCAATTCTCCATTCTCAATTAGCGGACAAGCAAAGGGTGCGCAGGCTATGCGTAAAAAAAATCGGTCTGTTTTACACAAGACCGATTTTTGAATAAATTTTCGTTAAAACCAGAATAGCTATACCTGCCAGAGTCAGCGCACCTAATATTGAAAGCAGGACTATAAGTCCGACCTTATCAGATGAATGATCTAATATTGCTTTATCAGGTTTATTTGGATCAATATAAATATCTATTCTCTGACCGATAGCAAATGAATACTGAAATGAGCCGCTTTGCGTATACTTATAAATATACTGCTGTCCTTCGTAGTAATATTCACATGTATAATAATAGATTTTGTTTGATTCATGTGATGAACTGTCATTCCTTTTTATTCGTACATCGCAATTTGTTATTACAGCTTCTACACAGACAGTATATGTTTTTTTATTGTAATTATAAAGCAGTATGCCAATGACAGCGATAACAGCTATTACAGAGAAATATATTACATATCCCATTACTTCTTTTCAGGGACTTTGATTATATCCTTGCGCATATAAGGCTGGAGAGCCTTTGGAATGCGGATAGAACCGTCCTCGTTGAGATTATTTTCAAGGAATGCGATGAGCATTCTCGGAGGTGCAACAACTGTATTGTTCAGTGTATGTGCAAAGTACTTGCTTCCGTCAGCAGCCTTAACTCTGATACCGAGACGTCTTGCCTGTGCGTCGCCGAGATTAGAACAGCTTCCTACTTCAAAATATTTCTTCTGACGAGGTGACCAAGCCTCAACGTCAATAGATTTAACTTTAAGGTCTGCAAGGTCACCCGAGCAGCATTCAAGTGTACGTACAGGTATATCAAGTGTGCGGAAAAACTCAACTGTATAGCTGTAGAGCTTGTGGAACCAGTCCATAGACTCCTCAGGCTTACATACAACTACCATTTCCTGCTTCTCGAACTGGTGTATACGATAAACACCGCGCTCCTCGATACCGTGAGCACCTACCTCCTTACGGAAGCATGGTGAATAGCTTGTGAGAGTCTTTGGAAGCTCTTCCTCGGGAACGATAGTGTCAATGAACTTACCTATCATAGAGTGCTCGGAAGTACCGATGAGGTAGAGATCCTCCCCTTCTATCTTGTACATCATTCCTTCCATTTCAGCAAAGCTCATAACGCCTGTAACAACGTTGCTTCTTATCATGAATGGCGGAATGTAGTATGTGAAACCTTTGTCTATCATGAAGTCTCTTGCATAAGAGAGTATGCAGCTCTGTAGCTGTGCAATATCGCCGCAAAGATAATAGAAGCCGTTACCGCTGGTCTTACGTGCGCTGTCGATGTCGATACCGTTGAGCTTTTCCATGATATCAACGTGGTAAGGTACTTCAAATGCAGGAACAGCAGGCTCACCGAACTTTTCTACCTCAACGTTCTCTGTATCGTCCTTTCCTATCGGAACTGTCTCGTCGATAATATTAGGGATAACAAGCATTATTTCGCGGATATCAGCTTCAAGCTTAACTTCAAGCTGCTCCTTTTCTTCGAGCTCCTTGCCGAGAGCAGATACCTCAGCCTTTACCTTTTCAGCTTCGTCCTTCTGACCGTTCTTCATGAGACCGCCGATCTCTTTGCTCTTTACGTTTCTTGTGTTTCTGAGATTATCGCAAGCCAGCTTAGTCTCTCTGTACTGCTTGTCAAGCTCGATTACTTTGTCAACCAGTTCAAGCTTGTCGTCCTGAAACTTCTTCTTGATGTTTTCCTTTACCAGTTCGGGATTTGTTCTAATAAGTTTAATATCTATCATATTTATTCTCCTTAGTCCTCTTTGGCAAGCTTTTCAGCCAGTGCCGCAAGGTCATTTTTATCATAAAATTCAAGTATAAGAGCACCCTTGTTCTTGCCGTAGTCTACCTTGACCTTTCTGCCAAGACGCTCGTTAAGAGAAAGCTCCATTTCCTTAAAGTAATTATCAATTTTTTTGTTTGAGCGCTCGTTAGCGGACTCCTCTGCGTGTTCAGCAGACTTCTGCGCAGCCTTTTCTACCTGTCTTACAGTGAGACCGCCGTCAGCAGCCTTGAGAGCTGTTGCAACAAGCATTTCCTCATCTTCAAAGCCTAACAGGGCTCTTGCGTGACCTGCTGATATCTCGCCGTTTTCAAGCATTTTCAACACTCTTTCGGGAAGTGCAAGAAGTCTTACAGCATTTGCAACTGCGGAACGCGAACGTCCAACCATTTTAGCAACCTTTTCCTGTGTCATACCGAACTTTTCTATAAGCTCGTTATAGCCTGCGGCTTCTTCCACGGGATTAAGGTTCTCACGCTGCAAATTCTCGATAATTGCTATCTGCATGGTCTCAAGGTCAGAAAGCTCACGTATATTTACGGGAACTTCATCAAGACCTGCCATTCTTGCCGCCCGCCATCTTCTTTCACCTGCAACTATCTGATAGCCGCCTGTGCTTATAGGGCGAACGAGAATCGGCTGAAGCATACCATGCTCACGGATAGAGTCTGCAAGAGCGGTTATTGCCTCATCGCTGAAAGCCTTTCTCGGCTGATCGCGGTTCGGCTCTATTTCTGAGGTGCGGAGAGTCTTTTTTACTTGTATATCATTGGTATTATCGCTGAAAAGTGTATCAAGACCCGCGCCTAAACCACCTTTTGCCATAGTTCAAACCTCATTCGTCTTTATTGATTTACACCGTCAAATCAATTACGAACGTTTTCCTTTCTTATGTTTTTTGAAAGAGAAGATCTTTACTTTTTTCGGCAGCTCGAGAGGTTCGCCAAGCATCTCATGGCATACAAGCTCATAAGCTTCTGCACCCTTTGATGTCTTGTCGTAGTACATTACAGGCTTTCCGTGACTTGGAGCTTCCGAAATGCGGACATTTCTCGGCACCTTTGTCTTGAACACCTTATCAGGGAAATATTTCTCAACCTCAGTTACAACATCGTTAGCAACATTGAGTCTGCCATCAAACATTGTAAATAAGATACCCTCGATCTCCAGCGCTGGATTATAATTATTTTTAACTATTTTTATTGTATTCACCAGCTGAGAAAGTCCTTCAAGGGCATAAAACTCTGCAAGCATGGGCACGATTATAGTGTCACAGGCAACAATTCCGTTTATAGTAATTGTACCAAGTGCAGGCGGACAGTCTATGAAAATATAATCATAGTCGTCTTTACAGGTGAGTATCTGCATTTTAAGTCTGTTGACTCTGTTCTCATACTCTGCAAGCTCAATTTCACAGCCTGCAAGAGCTTCTGTAGCAGGAACGATTGATACATTTTCAAACTCAGTAGCAATAACAGCTTCCTGAATGCGAGTCTTGCCCGTTATAACATCATAAGTTGAAGCGCTAACAGATTTTTTCTTTATACCGAAGCCTGTAGTTGTATTTCCCTGTGGGTCAGAGTCGATACAAAGTATCTTCATACCCCGAGAGCCAAGATATGCCGCAATATTTATAACAGTTGTTGACTTTCCAACGCCGCCCTTCTGATTGGCAACAGCTATGATTTTGCCCATATTATCTTCCTTTCAAAGTTACTTATACTATTATATCACTTTTTGATTGCAATGTAAATATAAAAAGATGTTTTTTTCAAAAATTGTTTCACATGAAACAATTTTACCTATAAATAACCTCGTCAATTTATAATTGTTTCACGTGAAACATAAAAAAACACATGAAACATCGTTTAGAATGTTTCATGTGAAACAATTTCATATCATGTTTTCTTCTGAATTGGGATCCTGACACGATATTCAATATAATCTTCATTTTGTATTTTTCTGGAATCGGCAGAAATACCCGCAGCCTGCATTGTCTCAACTGCCTTATTAATTGTATTCACGAACATCTTTACATTCTGAAAAACTACTGAACGCTTTTTGTAACTGACCTTGCTGCGCTGACTGCCAATAAACTCATCAATAAGATGCTCAGAACGCTCAACGTTAAGATTATTTTTGATAATTTTTTCAAGAATAAATAGTCTGTCATCGGGACTTCCAAGCCTTAATAAAGAACGCGCATGACGCTCGGTAAGTCCATAGTGAATAATACATTCTCGCTCCTTTTCAGTGAGCCTGAGAAGCCTTAGCTTGTTTGCAATGGTACTTTGCGCACGACCAAGCTTTGAGGCAGCATCCTCCTGAGTCATACCGTAATGGGTAATAAGCTTCTCAATTGCTGCGGCTTCTTCAAAAAAAGACAAGTCTTGACGCTGAATATTCTCCACAAGGGCAAGTATCGCCGAATGTCTGTCACTAACTTCGTGAACAATGCACGGGACAGCCTCGAAACCACACATTTTCGCAGCCCTGAGCCTACGCTCTCCGGCGATGAGCTCATATTTTCCGTCCTTTTTTCTGACTGATAAAGGCTGTAAAATCCCGTTCTGTGCAATGGACTCCGCAAGTGCTGTGATGTCCTCATTAAAGTCATTGCGCGGCTGATACGGGTTTGGTATTATCTCGCTGATGCCTATTTCAATGACCTTATTTATAAGCTTTTCTTTGGTGAAATTTAAAAATCCTGCCATAAAAATACCTCCTTTGGTGATATAACAATTTTAACACCATTGGGAAATACTTTCCATACAAAAAAACCGCTGTTTTTCATTCAAACAACGGTTTTACTGACAAAATTAAACTATTTTAAAGACTTTTTTTCTTTATTTGACTGCTATTTCGAGGGTATTTTGGCGGAGTATGCGATATTTTCTTCACCTCAACTATCCTGCGGCTCTCGTCAAAAAGCTCATAGTCAACGGTGTTTTCAATAATTCCTCCAAGAAGTTCAACAGCGTTCTTGCCAAGAGATATATCCTCACTCGGACCCTTCATCGCAATAAAAAAGCCGCCAACCTTGACAAAGGGAATACAAAACTCACTAAGAAGCGACATATTAGCAACCGCTCTTGCACATGAGTAGTCAAATTTTTCCCTGTATTCAGGCAATTTCGAGATATTTTCAGCACGATCATGAATAAACTCGGTCTCAATTTCAAGTTTGTCACAGAGTTGTTTAAGAAAATCAATTCTCTTGTTGAGACTATCTAAAAGCGTCAGCTTGATATCAGGTCTGAAAATTTTAAGCGGAACTGAAGGAAATCCAGCACCAGTACCAACATCAATAAGTGAAGAATTCTCCGAAATATCGACGTATTTTGAAAGCACAACAGAGTCAATAAAGTGTTTGCGAAGTACCTCATGTGGCTCAGTAATAGCAGTCAGATTTACATTTTCATTATATTTCACAAGAAATTCCGCATATACATCGAGTTTTCTGTAATTATCCTCATTTAATTCAATTCCAAACGACGAAAATTCAGAGCAACATAGTTCAAATTCAGGAAGCATTTCATTCTCCCTTCTCATGCATTAGCCACACAGCAAGCATAGAAATGTCAGCAGGAGAGACTCCCGAAATACGCGAAGCCTGTCCGATTGAGAGCGGCTTTATCTTATTAAGCTTTTCTATCGCCTCGAGCCTTAGACCGTATATCTGGCTGTAATCCATATCCTTTGGAAGTTTCTTGGACTCCATTTTTCGCATCTGCTCTATCTGAATGAGTTGTTTCTGAATATATCCCTCATACTTTATCTGTAGTTCCACCTGTTCGCAAACTTCCCACGGAAGCTCCGGACGCTCCTTATCAATAAAAGCAAGATCGTTATAATTTATCTGTGGACGACGGATAAGATCTGCAAGCTTGCAGCCCGTAGTCATCGGAGAAGTACCTTTTTCTTCAAGAAATAGATTAAGCTCATCGGAAGGGGATATGTTAAGCTTTGAAACTCTGTCGATCTCTTCAGCTGTGAGGCGCTCTTTTTCCATGAGTTTTTCGTATCTTTCAGCAGAAATAAGACCTATTTTATAGCCGATAGGAGTCAATCTCTGGTCGGCATTATCCTGACGAAGAATTAGTCGGTATTCACTTCGGGATGTCATCATTCTATACGGGTCGGAGCAACCCTTAGTTACCAGATCATCGACGAGTGTACCGATATATGAGCTCGCACGATCAAGTATCATCGGTTCCTTTCCCTTGATCTTCAATGCAGCATTGATGCCCGCAACAAGTCCCTGTGCACCTGCTTCCTCGTATCCAGAGCTTCCATTGAACTGTCCTGCACCGTAAAGACCCTCAATATTCTTAAATTCAAGGGTAGGGAGCAGCTGATTTGGATTGCAGCAGTCATACTCTATGGCGTATGCGGGTCTCATAATCTCTACATCCTCGAGTCCATCTATTGTTCTGAGAAATGCGAGCTGCACGTCCTCAGGCAGCGATGACGACATTCCCTGTAAATAGTACTCATCTGTTGTAAGTCCCATGGGCTCTACAAAAAGCTGATGTCTTGGTTTGTCTGAAAATCTTACAATCTTGTCCTCTATTGACGGACAGTATCTTGGACCTACTCCCTCTATTCTTCCTGAGTATAAAGGTGATCTGTCAAGGTTTGCAAGTATCACTTCATGTGTTTTACTGTTGGTATATGTAACATAGCAGCTAACTTTGTTCTCAAGTGGATCTGCATCTGTTTCAAATGAGAACGGAACGATATTTTCATCGCCGTCCTGTCTTTCCATTATATCAAAATTAATACTTCTTTTATTTACACGGCAGGGAGTTCCGGTCTTGAATCTTCTCAGTTCTACTCCGTTTTCTTCCAGACTATTTGATAAATATTTACTCGGAAGTGCAGCATCGGGACCACTTTTATATGAAACTTCACCGATGTGTATCTTTCCTTTAAGATAAGTTCCCGTTGCAATTACGACTGCTTTTACTTTATATTCAGCGCCGAGAGAAGTTCTCACACCTGTTATTTTCCCGTCAGTGACAATTACATCAGCAACTTCAGCCTGCTTTATAAAAAGATTTTTTTGTTTTTCGCACACATTTTTCATGTACTCGTGATACTTTACACGGTCCTCCTGAGCTCTCAAACTATGAACAGCAGGACCTTTTCCGCGGTTGAGCATACGGCTCTGAATGAAACATTTATCCGCAGCTTTGCCCATTTCTCCGCCTAAAGCGTCTATTTCACGCACAAGATGACCCTTAGCAGTTCCGCCTATAGACGGGTTGCAGGGCATATTAGCGATTTGATCCAGCGATATTGTAAACATGACAGTCTTACAGCCAAGTCGTGCAGAAGCAAGAGCAGCCTCTATTCCGGCGTGACCTGCGCCGACGATTGCCACATCAAACTCACCCATTTCGTAAGTCAAAAATACCCCTCCTTTATTGTTTCACATGAAACATTTATTTTCCGACGCAGAAGCGAGAGAACACCTCGTCCACGACTGCGTCCGTAACTTTTTTACCTGTAAGCATGAGCAGCGACTGCTCAGCCTCATCAATAAGAATATTCACAGCATCAAGCATTTCACCGATTTCAAGTGATGAAATAGCACTTTCAATACTTTCGAGAGCCTTGTCGATACAGTATTTCTGACGCTCATTTGCTACAGTTACCGTATCAAAATCAGCTTCATTGAGCTTGAAAATCTCTTCAATATGTCTGTGGAGTTTCTCGACTCCGGTATTTTCCTTAGCTGAAATATATACGATATGTTTAATCTGTTTCTCAAGCTCAGCAATATCAAGGAGCTGCTCAACGTCACTTTTATTCACCACAGCAACTGTTTTATCTTTATTAATTTTATTAATTAAATACCAATCGTCCGCGGTGAGTGGACAACTTCCGTCAAAGACAGCAATTATCAATTCCGATGAAGCGATCATTTTTTCAGCCATATCAACTCCGATACCCTCGATGATATCATCTGTTTCATGGATACCGGCAGTGTCCGAAAGCCTGAGAGTGATGTCGCCGATGCGGACAGACTCCTCAATAATGTCACGTGTTGTACCTGCTATCTCGGTCACGATACTTCTCTCACAGCCGCTGAGGCAGTTGAAAAGGGTAGACTTGCCCACGTTAGGTCTGCCGATGATAGCCGTGGAAACGCCCTCCTTGAGAATGCGTCCACTGTCATAATTCTGCACCAGTGACTTCAGATCATCGCGTACTTCCGAAAGCTCTTCAATAAGAGTCTCTGGACGCACCTCAGGGATATCCTCCTCGGGATAATCAGCCCAAGCCGCAAGGTCTCCGAGAATTTTCATAAGCTTTCCCGAGCACTTCTCAGCCTTCTTGAAAGCTGCTCCCTCGCGGAGATTTTCAGCCATTTTAAGCTCGCGCTCTCCTTTTGCGGAAATAATATCCATGACGGCTTCCGCCTGTGTGAGATCAAGCTTTCCGTTAAGGTAAGCCCTCTTTGTAAATTCTCCTGCCTCTGCATTCACAGCACCGTGTCCAAGAGCTGCACGGAGCACCTTTCTCGTTACGTACAGTCCGCCGTGACATGATATCTCAACAACGTCCTCTCCTGTGTAGCTGTGCGGTGCACGGAACACTGTGAGGATACAGTCGTCCAGTCTTTCATCGTCGTCGTGAGCTATACCGTATGCGCAGGTGTAGCCTGCCATATCCGAAACTTTTTTACCGCCGCAAGGGGAGAATATCTTTTCCGCAACGCCAATAGCATCGTCACCCGAGATGCGTATGACGGATATACCGCCGATAGCATTCGGAGTTGAGATTGCTGCTATGGTAGACATTTAATCACTCCTAAAAAAACAACGGCATTAAGCCGTTGTTTAAGATATTTTCATCAAAGCTCGATCTTGCCGTAAAGACCGCCCTGGATCTCGTCCTCTGGCTTTGGTCTCTTATAATCCTTCTCAAAGCTTGTTGAGAGGTCAACGCTTCTGCGCTCCATGCTTACCTCTCTGTCGCGGTTGTTTCTTCTCTCGCCGCCTCTTCTGTCATTTCTTCTGCCGCCGTCGCGTCTGTTGTTATCGCGTCTGCCGCCGCCTCTTCTTGGGTTGTTTGAAGAAATTATGATCTTTCTGTAAGGCTCTTCACCTACTGAGCGTGAAGAAACGCCTTCGATATTTGAGATAGCAGAGTGGATAACTCTTCTCTCGTAAGGATTCATTGGCTCGAGGGGCTGTGAACGGCCTGTTCTGAGAACAGACTTTGCGACCTTAGCAGCCAGCTGTTCAAGAGTTTCCTTTCTCTTGCTTCTGTAGCCGAGACAATCAATTGTGATTCTGTAGTAATCCTTGTCGCCCTTGTTAGCGATGATAGAGCAAAGGTACTGGATAGCGTCGAGAGTCTCGCCGCGTCTGCCGATTATAGTACCGTTATTGCTGCTCTCGATATTGAGTACAGCACCTGTTTCGTTCTGATATATCTTATACTCAGCATCAACGTCCATTGCGCGTAAAATACTTGTGATATAGTCTCTTGCAAGCTTTACCTTAGGATTGATAAGAGCCTCGTCCTCGATAAGTGTGAAGTTATCAAGTGAGTAAGCTTCTTCTGATTCTTCGGGAACTTCAACAGCAGCCTCTGCTGTCTTTTCTTCTGCCTTTACAGCAGTAGTTTCTGTAGTAACAACAGGCTTTTCTTCTGAAACTGTCTTTACAACAGGCTCAGCCTTTGGTGCAGGAGCAGTTGTAACAGGAGCCTTCGGAGCTTCAACAGGGGCAGCAGCCTTTGGAGCAGCTGTAGTCTGTGGTGCACCTTCTATAACAGTAGCCTTTACCTTTGCTTCCTTTGATCCGAGTCCGAAAAGACCCTTCTTGCCTTCGTCGATGATCTCAAACTTGATCTCACTGATTTTCTTTCCGAATTTTTTTGCTGCGAGTTCTTTTGCCTCGTCAACAGATCTTGCTGTGAATATTTCAGTCATACATTACCTCCCTGAGGAATTACTCCTCATCATCGTTATCGTCATAAGAATCACCGTACTTTTCAGCCATACGTCTTCTTGCTTCCTTGAGCTTGTCTCTGTTCTGCTTGTTCTGCTCTGAACGTGAAACGCCGTTAGCCTTGCCTGATGACGAACCTCCGTTATTCTGCTGTTCAAGTGCAGCCTGCTGCTCAAGCATCTTCTGCATGAAGGATTTCTTATTCGGATGTTTTTCTGCGTAAATTCTTGCTTTTTCTTTTTCCTGCTCATTTATTACCTTAATGCGCTCGGGAGTAAAGTAGCAGTTAAGCGCAAAGGTTATCAAGAATGAAAAGACAGATGACCATATCCAGTAGAAGCCGACACCTGCTGGTACCTGAAATGCGAACCAGATCGAGAGGAGAGGCATACCGTACATCATTACAGCCATACAGCCGCCGCCGGGCTGTGAAGCAGGATTTACCTTTTTCTGATGTATCTGGCTGTAAACGGATACGAGAAGCTGTGAAAGACCTGCAAGGAAGGGTATAGCACAAAGCACGATAGCTTCCTTAGACCAGCTTTCAGGATGAAGTGTAGGTGTTTTTCCAAGATTAGCGCCAAAGATAGTGAATTTCTCAGAAAATTCAGTTACCTTTGAGAGAAATTTCTCACTGAGAGAAGCATACTTGTCGCTGTTATCTCTGAGGTGCTCCATAGTGATAAGCTCACATCTGAGGTTTCCCTTATCTGTACCTGCGATAGCACAGGCTTCATTGATAACGTTCTTGGATATATTAAGGATATGGGTTATAGGCTTATAAATAACGTCGATAACGCCAAAGAGAAGGAACATCTGTATAAACATAGGCAGACATGAACCCATAGGGTTTACGCCCTCCTGCTGATACAGCTTCTGCTGTTCCTCCTGTAATCTTGTAGGGTTATTGGCGAAACTTTTCTTTAGTTTTTCCAGCTTCGGCTGAAGAAGCTGCATTCTTGCCGAACCCTTCTGTGTCTTGTAATTGACAGGGAACAGCAGTATTTTCGTAATTACCGTAAATAAAATGATAGCTACGGCATAGTTATTGCATAACGAGTAAATAAGTCTCATCAGATAGCCGAAAGGCACACCGATAATATCATAAAGTGCGTTCAATATTCATCCCTCTTAGATCTTTTTATCATTTTCATCGTAATCGGGGTCAATATAATCATACTTTTTGACCCTGAACGTGAATTTCTCGGGGACATAGTCTATACCGCCCATTGACCACGGGTTGCAGCGGAGTATCCTCCACACGGCAAGAGCTGAACCCCTTATTGCGCCGAAACGCTCTACTGCTTTCAAGGCGTAAGTGCTGCACGTTGGGTAATACTTGCATTTAGGGGGAAAAAGCGGGGATATAAATTTCCTGTAGAACTTTATAAGACCCAGAACCAGATATTTCATACACGCTTATTCTTATTATCGAAGCTTTTGAACATCTTTCTGATGTCATTTACTCCGTACTTGTCCATATAGCCGCAGTATTCCTGTGATTTTATGCTGCAAATAGCAGCTCTTGCAACTATGACGATATCCATGCCTACCGGCAGCTCTAACTCTGCATTTTGGTAGGCAAGACGGATAAGTCTTTTTGCTCTGTTTCGGCAGACAGCATTGCCGACCTTTTTTCCCGCTGTTATACCAAGGCGGTTAAAAGGTCTACCGTTTGGTCTGACATAGATGACCGAATATTTTGAAGCGGCGTACCTGCCCTTTTTATAGAGGGTCAGGAAGTCCTTGTTATCGTTCAGTATTTCCGTATAAAGCATAATTGCACCTTGCACATAGCCGTCCTAACAAAAAAGACCACAAAATAAAGATTTTGTGGTCAGCCTCGTCAGTGAGTTAATCTTGCTCTGCCCTTAGATCTTCTACGAGCTAAAACCTTTCTGCCGTTCTTAGTAGACATTCTCTTCATGAAGCCGTGCTCCTTCTTTCTGTGGAGCTTCTTAGGCTGATATGTTCTCTTCATATTCAGTGTCCTCCTCTCTTCCGATTGTAAACAAGAGCCGAAAAACAGCTCTGGATAACATTTTTATAGGGCGCAGGGACACTTCTCCCTGCATTACACTAAATCATTATATATTAAAAAGCGCCTTATGTCAAGCAATTCGGGAAATTTTTTTATACGCGGAAGCATTTTCTGTTTTTTTAACAATATATCTTAAACGAAAAGCCTTTAATTTTCAATACTTTGTCCAATTTCATACGTGAAAGCCTTTGTCGCAAGAATATGTTGAAACTTTTGAAAATAATAGGTAAAAAACTTATTCACACACATCTTTCAACATTTTTCTATACGAAAAACAGCTTTTTTCAAGATTTTTTGTGTTGATTTGAGGTTGTTTCAACACAGTTTTCAACAATATGTCAATTTACGTGTGGAAAGAGGATTCATTTTCTATGGGTTTAACATGAATTTTACTTGCATTTCAACATTGTTTATGATATAATAGTCTTATATATTAATATAGGAGAGTATCGTTATTTTTTTCTCCACATTTAAACTTACATATATTCGGAGGTCTTTATGAATTCATTTGACGAGGTTTTTGAGAAAGTAAAGAGCTACTGCCTTGAAAACGGTAAAATACCCGAAATAGGTATGAAAACATGGATAAATACTCTTGTTCCTTTAAAGCTTGAAGGAACTGACGCTATTTTCAGCGTACTTACAGAATTTCAGAAGAGTATCGTTGTTGAAAACTATAGTACAGTTTTAAAAGAAGCCTTTTTCAATGTTGTCGGACTCGATGTCAATATAGTTATCAATGTTGAGTCGGAAGAGCCTGAGACAATAAAAGTACCTACAGACGCAGAGCTCGAGCAGAAACACGCAGAGCTTGAACAGTCATACAAATTTGCAAACTATGACTATACTTTCGATACCTTCATTGAGGGACGCTCAAATGAATTTGCACTTGCGTGCAGTAAATCTGTAGCTAAAAACTGCGGAACAAAGGCTGTTCCGGACTATAATCCGCTGTTCATATACGGTCCTTCGGGAATGGGTAAAACTCACCTTATCACGGCTATTGCCAACGAGGTAAGAAAGAATCACCCTGATTTCAATATAGTTTACGTTACCAGCGAGACTTTCGGAAGCGACCTTGTAAGCGCACTTAACAAGAGCTCTATATCGGATTTTCACGACAAGTACAGAAATGCCGATATACTCCTTATCGACGATATCCAGTTCTTCTCGGGAAGAGAGCGTATGCAGGAAGAGTTCTTCCACACCTTCTACAAGCTCCATCAGGAAGGCAAGCAGATCGTTATCACATCTGATAAGCCGCCAAAGGAGCTGCTCACACTTGAAGAGCGTCTCCGTACACGTTTCGAGGGCGGTCTTATCGCTGATATCTCTGCTCCTGACTATGAGACAAGACTGGCTATCATCAACAGAAAGTCAGAGCTTTTAGAGCTCAAAATGCCAAGCGAAGTTGCTGAATTCATGGCTAACCGCCTTAAATCAAATATCCGTCAGCTGGAAGGCGCAGTTGTACGCCTCAAGGCTCTCAACCACTTCGCAGGTAGCCCTATAACCATATCTATGGCTCAGAGCGTTATCCGCGATGTGCTCACAGATGAACAGCCTATACCGATCACTGTTGAAAAGATCATCTCAGAGGTATCCACAGTATATGGCGTATCTCCTGACGATCTCCGTTCAAGCAAGCGTTCCGCACAGATCTCAACAGCACGTAAGGTGGCTATATACGTAGTCCGCGAGATCACACAGATGCCTCTTGCATCTATCGGTACAGAATTCGGCGGAAGAGACCATTCTACTATAGTTTACTCTGTTACAAGCGTTACAGAGTCTATGGAAAAGGACTCAAATCTCAAGAACCTTGTAAACGATATTATCAAAAATATCAAGGACAAGAGCAAGGTCTGATAAACATAAAGTGAACGTTTAAAGTGTTGAATAATTCTTATTCAACATAGTTTTCAACACTGTGTTTAAAACTATCTTAAAAACTTTGTGTGTTAATTTTACCCGACATAAAAATGCATTTCAGTCTATTCATATTTTTACCGTCGGATATCATTTCAACACAGAAAACATTCAACACTTAACACGGCTGTGAAATTCTTCGTCAAAAAAAATTACTGATCCTGTCTTTCCACTTTTTTCTCAACTTTTTTTCCATTTCAACTCCACATTATTCGACCGATTAAACACTGAAAAAGTCTTTACGAAATGTTTTCCTCAATTTCAAGAATTTCACAACACCCCCTTGTGGACGAGCTTTTCGGCGTATATCTTCAAATACTGCCGATCCTAACTTTTCCACCGACACAATAACAACAACAATAATATTATACTTATCTTATCTTAGCTTATCTATCCTTCGGCTAAGAATTTTCACGGAGGAAAAATATAATGAAGTTCATTTGCAATAAAACAGAGATCAGTGAGGCTATAAGCAATGTCTCAAGAGCTGTTTCACAGAAATCCACTATTCCCGCACTTGAAGGAATAAAAGTAAGAGTATCGGCAGGAAGCGTTGAGCTTACTGCCTATAATCTTGAAATGGGTATACGCACTTCTATAAACGCTGAAACCGAAGGCGAAGGCGAATTTGTAGTAAGTGCAAGACTTTTCAGTGAATTCACAAGACGTATGTCAGGTGATGAAATAAAATTCGACATTGACGAAAATCTTGTTATAACTATATCATGCAGTGCTACAGAGTGCAGCTTCCCTGCAATGTCAGCCAATGAATATCCCGAGCTTCCGAAGGTAGATTCTGCAAGAAGCTTTTCCGTAAAGCAGAGCATACTTAAATCAATGATAAATATGACAAGCTACGCTGCTTCACTCAATGAAAGCAAGCCCGTTCTCACAGGTGAGCTTTTCGACATAGAGGAGGGCAGCTTCAATATGGTCGCAATAGACGGTTTCAGACTCGCTATCAGAAACGAGCTTACCGATTGCAGCGAGAAGTACCATTTCGTAGTACCGAAAAAGGCTCTCCTTGAAGTTTCCACACTTATCAGGGACGATGACGACGAGAAAATGTGTACTGTCTGCACCAACGACCGCCATATAATCTTTGAGATCGGCAATGTTTTCGTAATATCACGACTCCTCGAAGGAGTTTTCCATAATTATAAGCTCAGCATACCAAGCGGCTGCAAGACAGAGGTCATCATCAGCAAGAGAGACTTCACCACCTGTCTTGAAAGATGTTCTCTCCTTATCGACGACAAGAACAAGTCACCTATACGCTGCGAAGTCGGAAACGGCGTGATAAAGATAAGCTGCAAAACAGGCATTGGTAAGATAAATGATGCTATATCCGCTGATATTTCGGGAGAAACTGTAACTATCGGCTTCAATAACAAGCTTATCCTCGAGGCTCTCAAAGCCGCAGAGGGAGACAAGGTGCGTTTACGCTTCAACGGCGCAATGAAGGTAATTGAGATACTTCCCCTTGAGGGCGAAAGCTTCATATTCCTTGTAATGCCTATACAGCTCAAGGGCTAACGGCTGTACTACTAAGAGGTGAAGAAAATGCCTGAAAACAGAATAAAAATAACTACCGAGTTCATAAAGCTTGACGCTCTTCTGAAGTTTGCTTCACTTGTTGGTTCGGGCGGAGAAGCAAAGCAGCTCATACAGGACGGAGAAGTCCTTGTGAACGGCGAAGTATGCACTATGCGCGGCAAAAAGATACGTCCCGGTGATAAAGTCGAGTTTAACGGTCAAGAGGTAATCGTAGAGTGATAGTCACATATGCTGACATCGACGGTTTCAAAAATCTGAAAGATATTTCATTTGCACCCGATCCGAAATATAATATCATCGTCGGACCGAATGCACAGGGAAAGACCAATCTTCTTGAAGCGATGTGGATACTTTCTGGCTGTAAGAGCTTCCGCGGCTCAAAGGAAAAGGACTATATCTGCCTTGGCGGAGAACGTATGCAGTCAAAGATAAAAATTCTTGACAGCGTCCGCGAACAGAAAATATCCTTTGAGATGACCAGAAGTACGGCAAATCCCAAGAATATCACACTTAACGGAGTAAAACAGAAGGGTACGAGAGCACTTTTCGATGTTTTCAAGTGTATCGCTTTCATTCCCGATGATACGGATATTGTAAAGGGTTCACCCGAGAAAAGGCGTAATTTTGTGGATATGGCTGCTTCGCAGCTCAATCCCGTGTTCGTCATGCATATAAACAAGAACAACGCTATAATGAATCAGCGAAATGCTCTGCTGAAAGGCATAATGCAGGGAAATACCGACCGCGGTATCCTTGAGATATGGGACAGACAGGCTTCACGTGAGGGAGCTGTAATATCCTATATGCGCAGTGAGTATATAAAAAAGTTCAATGAGATATGCGGCAGACTTTACCGCACTATTTCGGGCGGCAGTGAGGAACTTGAGCTGGAATACAAGTCAAATGTTTTCAGATCCGAGGACTTTGAAAAGCCCTGCGGCGAGGAAGCATACGAGCAGTATTACAGAAAGCTTGCCGAAACAGCAGATTACGATATCAGAACGGGAAGCACCCATGCAGGTGTTAACCGCGATGAGATAATAATAAAAATAAACGGCGTGAGCGCGAAGGATTACGGCTCACAGGGACAGATAAAGAGTGCGGCTCTTGTTATGAAGCTTGCACAGGCAGAGATATTCATGCAGAAGTCAAAGGACGCTCCTGTGATATTCCTTGACGATGTTATGGGCGAGCTTGACGAAAGCCGTCAGAGGTTCGTGTTTGAGATAATCAGGGATATGCAGGTATTTATCACGACTCCGAATGAAAGTGCGCTTCTTCCCGAGATAAAGGGAAAGGTCCTGCATATAAGCGGCGGCAGCGTATCAGAGGTGGAAGAAAATGTATCTGCACATAGGGAATAATTACTCTGTTGATGTAAGAGATATAGTGGGAGTTTTCGACATTGAGAATACAACTGTTGAAAAGTGTACCAAGAAGCTGCTTGAACGGGCAGAAAAGGAAAAGCACTGTATCTACACCACATACGAAATGCCGAAAAGCTTCATAGTTACAGTAAAAAACGGCATAGAAAAGGTCTATATATCACAGCTTTCCGCAGCAACTTTGAGAAAACGCCTCAAAGAGGGCGGCGGCTTCTGAAATGGAAAGACCTGACAGAAAACTGAACAGACTTGAAAATTACGATTATTCACGTAACGGTCTGTATTTCATAACCATATGCACAAAAGACAGGGTACCGTATTTGTCGGAGATTACCTCTGTAGGGAACGCCGCCCTCGGCGTTCCGCAAAATGCAACATCGGAAAACGTTATATTTGACGTTCCGTACGTAAAACTGACCGAATACGGTAAAATCGTAAATACAAATATCAAAAAAATAAATGAAATATATAAATATGTTTCTGTTACAAAATACGTTATTATGCCCGATCATATCCATATGATATTATTTGTTTCGGATTTTGGTGATAAACCGTTGAAAAACGGAACGCCGGGGGCGGCGTTCCATACAAAATCCGTTTCACAAATAATAAACGGATTGAAATCAATTTCAACAAAACAAATCGGTTTTTCGATATAGCAAAAATCATTCCACGACCACATAATCCGCAATGAAAAGGAATTCCTTGAAATTTGCGATTACATTGACAATAATCCCATAAACTGGGTAAATGACATATACAACCAAAATTATTGGAGGTAAATCATGAGTCAGCAGAACAACAACTACGATGAAAACGACATACAAGTCCTTGAAGGACTTGAAGCGGTCCGCAAAAGACCGGGTATGTACATCGGTTCGACAGGTCCCGGAGGACTCCACCACCTCGTTTACGAGATCGTGGACAACTCCATCGACGAAGCTCTTGCAGGCTACTGTACAGAGATAACTGTCGAGATACTTGAAGGAGATGTTATCCGCGTTTCAGATAACGGCCGTGGTATACCTGTAGGTATCCACCCGAAGGAGGGCATATCCGCAGCTACCGTTGTTTATACCATTCTCCACGCAGGCGGTAAGTTCGGCGGCGGCGGATATAAGGTGTCAGGCGGTCTCCACGGTGTCGGAGCTTCTGTAGTTAACGCTCTTTCATCATGGCTGGAGCTTACCGTAAAGGACGGCGAGCACGTTTACTTCCAGCGTTTCGAGCGCGGTCACTATGATGAACAGCTGAAGATCATCGGCGATACCACAGAAACAGGTACTTCCGTTATGTTCAAGGCTGATGACGAGATATTCGAGACTACTGTCTACAGCTATGAGATACTTCTCAGAAGGCTTCGTGAACAGGCTTTCCTCAACGCAGGAATCAAGATAATATTCTCCGATAAGCGCGACAAGGAAAATATCCTCGGCGAGACTCTCCACTATGAGGGCGGTATCCGCCAGTTCGTAGAGCATATCCACAAGACCCGCGAGCTTGAAGCTATCAGCGGCGATGTTATTTACATTTCAGGTACTCAGGGTGACTCATTCGCTGAGATAGCTCTCCAGTACAACGACAGCTACAATGAAGTAATACTTTCATTTGCAAACAATATCCATACCAAGGACGGCGGTTCTCACGAAACAGGCTTCAAGAACGCACTTACCAAGGTAATAAACGATTACGGAATGAAAATGGGCAAGATAAAGGACGCCAAGGACAAGCTGAAAGGCGAAGATGTCCGCGAAGGTCTTACAGCCATAATCTCCGTAAAGCTTACCGAGTGCGAATTTGAGGGACAGACAAAGGGACGTCTCGGAAATCCCGAAGTGCGCCCGTTTATCGAGAAAATGGTGCAGGAAAAGCTCATGAATTTCCTTGAGGAAAATCCCGAGACTGCAAACCTTATCTTCGAGAAAAGCCTGTCTGCACTTAAAGCCCGTGAGGCTGCAAAGCGAGCAAGAGAGGCAGAGCGTAAGAAGAACGCTTTCGGAAACGCTTCAATGCCCGAAAAGCTTGCAGACTGCTCCGAGCGTGACGCAAGATACACCGAAATATACATCGTCGAGGGAGATTCTGCGGGCGGCTCTGCAAAGCAGGGACGTGACAGACGTTTTCAGGCTATCCTTGCACTATGGGGCAAGATGCTCAACGTTGAAAAGGCTCGTATCGACAAGATTTACGGCAATGACAAGCTTGAGCCTGTTGTTACTGCACTCGGTACAGGCATAGGCGAGGATTTCGATATAGAAAAGCTCCGCTATGGTAAAGTCATCATCATGGCCGATGCCGATGTTGACGGTATGCATATCAGAACACTTCTGCTCACATTCTTCTTTCGTTATATGAGACCGCTCATCACCAACGGAAACGTTTATATAGCACAGCCGCCTCTTTTCAGAGTTGAGCGCAAGAAGAAGGTATACTACGCATTCTCCGACGAGGAGCGTGACAAGTATATCTCAGAGCTTTCCGAGGACGGAAAGTACAAGGACGTTGAAGTTCAGCGTTACAAAGGTCTTGGTGAGATGGATCCCGAACAGCTGTGGGAGACCACTATGGACCCTGAGCACCGTACTATCGTAAGGATAGGCATGGAGGACGCTTTAAAGGCTGACGAGACATTCAGCATACTCATGGGCGACAAGGTAGAGCCAAGACGTAATTTCATCGAAAAGAACGCTAAGTTCGCACAGGATCTTGATATATGATCGGAGTACCTATGGAAGAGAATTACAAACTTGAAAAAGAATTCAGGCTGCCTGCGGATACCTTCCGCGAAGCATACCGTGCGTTCCAGAAAAAGTTCGTATATCCCAAAAGCAGAGTATATGTGCTGCTTTTTTCAGCCTTGGCTCTGGGTATACTTATCTTTGGCGTGATCGCCATGAACGATGCTCCGAAAAAACAGAAGTACATCACTTATATCGCTTTTATCATGGCAGCAGCCTTTGCTTTCAGGGAGTGGTATACTCCAGAAAAAATGCGCCGCAATCTGACAGAATCCGTAAAGGCACTTGGCGAGCCTGTCTACAAGATAGGTGTAGGCGATAAATTTGTTGATATATCGACAGTTTCCGAGGATCTCAGCGATATTCCCGAGGAAGAAAGGGACAGCACTCAGGACACAGACCCACTTCCCGAAAAGACAAGACTTGAAGTAAATGAAGGCTTTCAGCTCATGGAGTACGATCAGTTTTTCCTGATGCTTGCAGGAAAGGAGTCCTTCTATATACTCCCGAAGGATGGCTTTTCCGAGTCTGAGCTGAAGATCGTAAGAGATATAAAGAATTGAAAGACCATAAATTAAAATACATTCTCTCAGGAGGAAAAAATGCTTTACAATGACAACTCAAAGGTAATAAATACCGAGATAGTTGACGAAATGGAAAATTCCATGCTCAATTACGCCATGTCGGTAATTGTTTCCAGAGCACTTCCCGATGTAAGAGACGGTCTGAAGCCCGTACACAGAAGAATACTGTATACGCTCCATGAAAACGGACTTACTCCCGAGAAGCCATACCGTAAGTGTGCCGATACAGTCGGTGCGGTTCTGGGACGTTATCATCCACACGGCGATGCGTCGGTATATGACGCACTTGTCAGACTTGCGCAGGATTTCTCTATGCGCTATCCACTTGTTGACGGTCACGGAAACTTCGGCTCCATTGACGGCGACGGACCTGCGGCTTACCGTTATACCGAGGCTAAAATGGCAAAGCTCACCCTTGATATGCTCACGGATATCAACAAGGAGACCGTTGACTTCGTATCCAACTACGATGACCGTCTCAAAGAGCCTGCCGTACTTCCTTCACGTTTCCCGAATCTTCTGGTAAACGGCTCTGTTGGTATCGCTGTTGGTATGGCTACAAATATACCTCCACACAATCTGGGCGAGGTAATAGACGCTTTACAGCTCCTTATAGACGATCCGGACTGCACTCTCGAACAGCTCATGGAGCACATTCAGGGACCTGATTTTCCTACAGGCGGCATAATCATGGGCAGAGCAGGCATACGTGCTGCTTACGCTACAGGTAAGGGCAAGATCACACTCCGCAGCCGTACTCACTTTGAGGAGATAAAGGGCAGAAACTGCATCATCATAGACGAGATACCTTATATGCTCCGTAAGGAAAGACTCCTCAAGAGCATCAATCAGCTTGCAAGAGACAAGCGTATAGAGGGACTTTACGACCTCCGCGACGAGTCCGACAAGGACGGTATGAGAGTAGTTATCGAGCTGAAAAAGGACGCTATACCGAATATCGTTCTCAACAAGCTCTTTGCACTTACACAGCTTCAGGACACAGTGGGCATAATCATGCTTGCTCTCGTAAACAACGAGCCTAAGATACTCACGCTGAAGCAGATGCTCCAGCACTACCTCGACTTCCAGGTAGATGTAATACAGAGAAGAACTCGTTTCGACCTGAGAAAGGCTCTCGAAAGAGCTCATATCTTACAGGGCTTCGTGCTTGCTGCTGATTATATCGACGAAGTTATCGCAATAATCCGTTCAAGTGCGACTGTACAGGAAGCAAAGACACGTATGATGGAGCGTTTCAAGGACGTTGATATGTCTGCACTCCTTGACCGTGCACAGTATGACCTTACAGGACTTCACATTGAGGCTCAGACAGGTCTTTCCGAGGAACAGGCTGAGGCTATCGTACAGATGCGTTTAGGACAGCTCACAGGTCTCGAAAGACAGAAGATAACCGATGAACTCTACGGACTTCTCACAAAGATATCCGACTATGAGGATATCCTTGCAGACGTTAACCGTGTTTACGCTATAATCCTTGAGGATCTCAACACTATCCGCAGGAAGTTCAGCGACAAGCGCCGTACAGACATCGAAAATGTCAGCGGTGAAGTCGATATCGAGGATCTTATCCCCGAGGAGGACTGCGTTGTAACTCTCACAAACAACGGCTATATCAAGCGTATGCCGCTTACAGAGTACAAGACACAGCACCGCGGCGGACGCGGAATAACAGGTATGAAGCAGCGTGAAGAGGACTTCGTTGAAGAAATGTTCATCTGCGGCTCACATGACAATATCCTGTTCATATCCAATAAGGGTATCATGTACAAGCTGAAATGCTATGAGATACCTGACGGTTCAAAGGCTTCAAGAGGCTTTAATCTGATAAATCTGCTTCCTCTCACAGAAAATGAGAAGATAGCTGCAATGATAAAGACCACAGACTTCGGTGACGACAAGTTCATTACTATGGTCACAAAGAACGGCAAAATAAAGAGGACTAACCTCTCACTTTACAAGAATGTCCGCAAGAACGGTCTTATTGCCATAGGACTTGATGAAGGCGACGAGATAGAGGGAGTCCGTATGACTGACGGCAGCGCTCAGCTCTTTGTTGCAACTCATAACGGTATGGTCATCCGTCTTGAAGAAAGCAAGATGAGAGCACTTTCACGTTCGGCTCACGGCGTAAGAGCTATCAAGCTCCGCGACGGCGACTATGTTGTAAGCATGGCAAGAGTCCGCGAGGGAGCAACTCTCCTTACAGTTACAGAAAACGGCTACGGCAAGCGTACAGAGCTTGACAGCTATCGTATACAGAACCGCGGCGGCTTCGGACTTACAAACTACAAGGTAGACGATATCCGCGGACACGTCTGCGGCATCAAGATAGTTGACGAGGAGGACGATATTATCCTCGTATCCAGCGACGGTATTATTATCAGAATACTTGCAAGCGATATCCGAGTAATGGGACGTATCGCAAAGGGCGTTCGTGTAATGAGAGTCAGCGAGGGCGCAAATGTAGTTGCATTCACCCGTGCAGAGCATGACGACAATGCCGAGACCGAAAAGGTCGAGCAGCTCACAGAAGAGCAGGCTAAGGCTGCGGAAGCCGAGGCTGCACTTGAAGAGCAGAACGAAGTAATAATCGAAGCAGACCCTGAGGACGAGGAGAATGAGGAATAAGACTGAGAGGGGCTTTCTCAGATTCGGAGAAAGTGCCTTTACAGCACTGGTAATAACGGTGCTGAGCCTTTTCTGTCAGTTCATAAACTGGTTTGCATACGAAAAAATAGGTTACGCATGGGGCATCACATTAGTGACGCCCCTCGTACTATGTGCCATGTATCATTTCGTACAGCTTGACGGCGGACGCGAAGGCAGCTTTTCACGGAAGTTCTTTTTTATATTTTCGGTGGTCATACCGCTTCTTGTCGGGATATTGCTGACAGTGATAATGCTGCTTGCAGCACCCGAGATAAGCGTATTTTCGCCCGAAGCCGAGTACAAAGGAACAGTCCGCGAGGCAATAGCCACATATGCGGGAAGATTTGTTTTCACGTCTCTGTATCTGCTGATATTTGCGGCGGCAGACCATTTTATACTGAAAAAGCTTGATGAAAAAAGGAAAATGCAGTGAAATATATTATACTTATCGTTTTTATTCTATTTGTGATATATGCCTTTATCGAGAATTTCTGTCTCCTTACGGTAAGGCGTGAGGATCTTGGAAAGGGAGTCAGGATAGTACATCTTTCCGACCTTCACAGAAAGCGTTTCGGGAGAAACAATATAAGGCTCTGTGAAAAGGTCAAGGAGCAGTATCCCGACATGATAATACTCAGCGGTGATCTTATAACGCGCTATGAAAAGGATCTGTCATGTGCGGAAATGACTCTGAAAATGCTTTGCAAGATAGCTCCCGTGTATATGATATACGGCAACCACGAGCAGAGCATTTCCGAGGAAATGCGTCCCGAGCTTGAAGCAATGTTTGAAAGGTCAAAGGTCATACTGCTGAGAAATGAAAGCTCCGAGATAAATATTAACGGCAGACACCTGAAAGTATACGGACTCCTTGAGAATTACGGAGTTTATAAGAAAAACGGCGGCTATCGTGACCTTGACACCATAAAAACCGATGACCTTGAAAAGCTTCTCGGAAAGTGTCCCGAGGGCGAGGTGCTGCTCATGGCACATAACCCGTTTTTTGCGGAAGCTTATGCGGA
Source organism: Ruminococcus flavefaciens ATCC 19208 (assembly GCF_000518765.1). Lineage (GTDB taxonomy): Bacteria > Bacillota > Clostridia > Oscillospirales > Ruminococcaceae > Ruminococcus > Ruminococcus flavefaciens. The sequence continues at coordinate 105,804 of NZ_KI912489.1, forward strand.
ATGGGGAGCAAAATATACCTTCAGCGGTCATATTCACGGCGGAGCAGTGCGAATTTTCGGTATTGCAATGCTGTCTCCCGAGAGAAAATTCTTCCCGAAGAATTCAAAGGGAGTCTATACCTACGGCAATATGAAGCTTCTGGTATCGGCAGGTCTCGGAAAGCTGAGACTTTTTGACCCTCCCGAGATAGTAGTGTATGAGATATGATGCTACGCCGAAAAAACGGCAAACAGAATGAGAAACATTCCTCCCGTCCACGAAAAGTCGTGATTCAGGGAGGATATTTTTTTGCCTGTGAGTCCGCCGAAAAACAGCGCAGCAGCTCCGCAGACAAATACGGCAGCGGCTGCACCCACAGCGGATATACCCTTACCGCCGCAGCTCAGTCCCGTTGCCGCAGCATCCAGTGAGCCTGCAAGAGCAAGCACAGCGGCTTCGCCTATGGACAGTACCTTTGAGCTGTCCATATCAATGGCGGAATCGTCGAGACAGAGCTTGACGAATACTGACAGATCGCCCATTTTCACGGAAATACCGTCTTTTTCCGAGATATACCTTATGACGCTGCGAAGTATGCTCTTGGCGATATTCAGCGAGCCTATGGTTATAAGTACAGCCGTACCGATGATGTGGATAGTATGCGAGGTAATAAATCCCGAGATAAAGTCGGAAAGCATAATGGAAATAAATAAAACGGCAGACGAAAACATATCTATTACCAGTGCAGAGCAAAAGGGTATCTTTACTCCGCTGTTGCAGCAGGCAGCTGCCGCAAGATATATGTCGATGCTGACTATAAAGGCGAGAAAAAATTCTTTTAGCACAAATATTACACCTCCGCATTATCATATGCATCAGCCTCAAAATATGACAATAAAAGCAGTTATTTTTTCATTTTCAGGTTATTATTTTCTTGTAGTCTATTGACTTTCCGAGGAAATACAGTTATAATTAAATTATAAAATTTTCGCAGGGAGGGGTTGAATTGATAGCAGGTGTTTCAACAGCTTGCCTGTATCCGAAGCCCCTTGAGGAAGCACTTTACGACCTTGCAGTCAATGGCGTTTCCTGTGTGGAGATATTTCTCAACACTCATTCCGAGCTGAAAAAGGGCTATGCTCACGGTATGGCAAATCTTCTGAAAAGATTTGATGTAAGGTGTCCTTCCGTGCACCCCTTTACCTGTGAGATAGAGCCTCAGATGTTCTTTTCGGAATATGAGCGCAGAATGAATGATATACTTGAATATTACAAGCTGTACTTCCGCTTTATGAACATCGTTGGAGCAGATATTTTCGTTTTTCACGGCGGTAAACCCTCATCGGTATGTACTCCCGAGCTTTACTGTGAAAGGTATTCAAAGCTTTATCGTCTCGGTAAGGAATTCGGTGTTACGGTAGCTGTGGAGAATGTCTCAAGGTGCAGGAGCGGTTCGTCAGCCTTTGTAAAAGAAATAAAGAATATGCTGGGCAATGAGTTTGCATTTGTGCTTGATACAAAGCAGGCAATACGTTCAAACGAAAGTCCCATGAAATTCCTCGATATAGTCGGCGACAAGATAGCCCATGTGCATATCAGCGACTCGGGAGAAATGGGCGACTGTCTGCTCATAGGCAGGGGAAGATTCAATTTCAGGCAGTTTTTTGAAAAGCTTGCTTGCTATAATCCGGATTGCAGCGTAGTTCTTGAGCTTTACAGGAGCGGTTTTTCAGGTATAAGCGACCTTATTTCCAGCTATAACATACTTACAAAAATGACCGAGCCTTATGGCGGGGAGCAGAAAATATGAAATGTCCTTACTGTGGATTTGAAGACCTTAAAGTAATAGACTCGCGTCCTGCTGAGGATAAGACAAGGCGCAGGCGCGAATGTACAAGGTGCGGAGAAAGATTTACTACCTATGAGGCAGTGGAAGTTCCGCTGCTGATGGTGGAAAAGCGTGACGGAAGCGTTCAGCTTTTTGATAAGGCAAAGCTTATAAACGGCATAGTCTCCGCAATAAAAAAGAGACCTGTCTCTGCTGAGAAGGTCACTGAAATAGCAAACTATGTAGAGAATTATTACGCCAATGCACTGAGAACAGTTGCAAAATCCTCGGAGATAGGCGAGCTTGTGCTTGACAGGCTAAGGGATATCGACCCTATATCCTACATAAGGTTTGCGTCGGTGTATAAGGATTTTACTGATATCGACAGCTTTGTAGCCGCTATCAGTGAATTCGATAAAAAGGATAAGGTATCGGAAGATAGTTCCGATCACTAAAAATGGAGGTATATTTGTATGGATCAGCTTGAAAACATTCTCGAACAGTTCAACGACATTGATACTGAAAGGACATTTGATGACAATGATATCAGCAAGGACAGCGTATTTGCTATTTTTGCGTATCTTCTGCCTGTTCTTTTCTTTCTGCCATATGTATGCGACAAAAATTCCGCATACTGCAAATTCCACTCAAATCAGAGCTTTTTATGGCTTGTGACGCTTATAGTGATTTCGATACTTTGCGGCATAATCGGTATTATCCCTGTTATAGGATTTATCGTAATGAGGTTATTATTCCCCATAACGATACTTGCAGTTGACGTTGCATTCATTATCGGAAGCTTAAAGGGAAAGGCATACAGACTCCCCTTCGTAGGAAGCCTTTTCAACGTATTCTGAGTCAGCTGACAGGCATTCTGATACTGCCGCCGTCCTCGCTGTAGACCATTGAGGCGACAGCCTTATCATCGCATACCAGCAATTCTGCCAGCATTTTCATATTTTCGGGACTGTAATTCTTCACCTCATAGGTGTAAAGCTTTGCATTTCTTCCTGAGTATTCACGAAGAGGAAGTCCCTGTTTATCCTGTATTTCGGCATATTTCTCGTAAGTATCCGAAAATACGGAAGGAATAAGAATATCTTTTTCGGATATCTCTTCCACTTCCCAGCCGTGAGAAGCAAAATAATCCATGCGTTGAGAAACGTCTGCGGCTTTGGGAAGCTGTGAGGGGGTATCCTCGTTTTTTCCGCAGGAGGCAAGAGCGAATGCAGCTGCGGCAAATACCATAAGAGTGAATTTTTTCATGTGAGACAACTCCGTTTCCGATATGCCTTTACTATGGCATATCAGTAGATAATATTCAGCATCGGCGGCATATATGCCGGAAGGAGAAGCAATGGCACAGATAAGACTTGACAAATTCATTTCCGAAAGGACTGAATATACAAGAAGTCAGATAAAAGAGCTTGCGGCAAAGGGCAGGATACGCCTTAACGGCGAGGTAGTGAAAAAGTCTGATACAAAGATAGACTCAGAGTCGGCAAAGGTAGAGGTATGCGGACAGAGGATAGGCAGCTCGCGCTATAAGTATATACTCCTCAACAAGCCGCAGGACTATGTATGCTCTACCGACGGCAAGGACGGAGAGACTGTGCTGAAGCTGATACCGCCTGAAATTCGCACAAAGGGAATGTTCCCCGCAGGCAGGCTCGACAAGGATTCCTTAGGCGCTCTGCTCATCACCGATGACGGCGAACTTGCGCACAATTTGTTATCTCCGAAACACCATATACCCAAAATTTATATTGTGAAACTTGCCAGACCATTTGAAAATAATTATATTAACAAATTTGAAACAGGATTAACACTGGCAGACGGAGAGACTTGTCTACCCGCACGGGTAAAAAAAGCTGAAAACAGCGATAAATTGGCGTTTGTTGAATTACATGAGGGAAAATATCATCAGGTCAAAAGAATGTTTGCCGCTGTAGGCAATCACGTAGAAGTGCTTATGCGAGTTTCTCTCGGAGCACTGGTTCTGCCCGAAAAACTGGCAATCGGAGAGTGTATGGAATTATTGCACAAAGATGTTGAAAACTTGTTCAAAGAGCAGGATTTTGAGAGTTTTTGTGACCGATATTCGCCCATTTTTTCGGCAAATCTAATAAACAACCAATTATAAGTTTGGCGATTTAGCAACTTGAAATGTTATGAAAAATGTGCTATTATATTATCATAGCTGATAATGGAATAAAATAATCGGCATTATATTTTGAACTGGAGGACTGGATTAAATGGCAGGCTTAACACTTAAAGGCATTTATAAGAAATATCCGGGCGGCGTTGTTGCTGTTTCAGATGTTAATTTAGAGATAAGAGATAAGGAGTTCATCGTTCTTGTTGGACCGTCAGGCTGCGGTAAGTCAACAACTCTTCGTATGATCGCCGGACTTGAAGAGATCTCAGAGGGTGAACTTTATATAGGCGATCGTCTTGTAAACGATATCGCACCTAAGGACAGAGATATTGCGATGGTTTTCCAGAACTACGCTCTTTATCCTCATATGACAGTATTTGATAACATGGCATTCGGTCTTAAGCTCCGTAAGGTTCCAAGACCTGAGATCGAGAGAAAGGTTAACGAAGCTGCTAAGATACTCGACCTTACACACCTTCTCGACAGAAAGCCAAAGGCTATGTCAGGTGGTCAGAGACAGAGAGTTGCTCTCGGTCGTGCTATCGTTCGTTCACCTAAGGTATTCCTTCTCGACGAGCCTCTTTCAAACCTCGATGCTAAGCTCCGTGCTCAGATGAGAACCGAGATCGCTAAGATCCACAAGAAGCTCGGTACAACATTTATTTACGTAACTCATGACCAGACAGAGGCTATGACAATGGGTGACAGAATCGTTTGTATGAAGGACGGTTTCGTTCAGCAGATCGATACACCTCAGAACCTCTATGAGAACCCTGTAAACAAGTTCGTTGCAGGCTTCCTCGGCTCACCTCAGATGAACTTCATCGACGCAGAGCTCAAGGAAGAGTACGGTCAGTATATCGTTGAATTCGGTGCTGCAAACGGCAGAGGAAACAGATATCAGATCATCGTTCCCGAGTCAAAGGTAAACGAAGAGCTCAACAGCTATGTAGGCAAGGAGATCGTTCTCGGTGTTCGTCCTGAGTCTATCCACGACGAAGAGATGTATCTCTCAAATGCTTCAACAGGCGTTATCGACGCAAACGTAGAAATTACAGAAATGATGGGTGCTGAGACATACCTCTATCTCCTTTGCGAGGGTATTCCGCTTACAGCACGAGTTAGCCCAAGATCAACAGCAAGACCCGGAGATGATATCAAGGTTGCTATTGATCCTAACAGAATCCATATCTTTGATAAGGAAACTGAAAAGGCTATTGTTAACTGATTAATTCTTTTCATATTTATCCTTTCTTTCTTGGTACACAACGTCGGGAGATGTTGTGTACAGACAAATTACCGCAGTATTTTTACTGCGGTTTTTTGTATTATTTAGTTTTACGGAGGCAAAAATGACTGAAATACGAAAATATCTTGAGGAACATAAACAGGAGATGATCGACCTGCTGGCAGAGCTCGTTGCAATACCCAGTATACAGGGAAAAGCCGAGGAAGGAGCTCCTTTCGGCAGAGAGCCTGCAAGAGCACTTGAAGTAATGCTGAAAAAGTGCAGTGAGGCAGGTTTTAAAGTTGATAATGTTGATAACTACGCAGGCTCGGCGGATATAAATGATCTTCCTGCCGAGCTTGCCGTACTCACACATCTGGACGTAGTTCCCGTAGGTTCGGGCTGGACTACCGATCCCTTCGTACTGCGATACGAGGCAGACACGGACAAGCTCATCGGACGCGGAGCTATTGACGATAAAGGACCTGCTGTAGCCGCATTTTTTGCTGTAAAGGCTCTGAAAGAACTCGGTATACCGCTGAAAAAGGGTATACGTCTTATCTTCGGAACTAATGAGGAAAACGGCTCCGCAGACCTTGCTTACTACCGCCAAAAGCGCGAATTACCGCCAATGGTGTTCACTCCTGACGGCGAGTACCCACTTATAAATGCGGAAAAGGGTATGCTGAGAGTATATTTTTCTTCTGATTTCGACGATGACGAGATACTGGAAATACAAGCAGGAACAGTCATCAATGCTGTTCCTCAGTTCTGCACTGTAAAAATGGACAGTGACGAGGGCGAGCCTGTGGAGGCTGTTTATGAGGGCGTTTCTGCTCATGCTTCTACTCCTGATAAGGGCGAGAACGCTATAACTCAGTTCCTTGACAGCTACAGCAGCGGAAATATGCTGCTTTGCGGACTGGCTGAGCTTTTCCCTCACGGCGAGTTTAACGGAAAAAATTGCGGACTTGGCTTTCGTGACGAATTATCGGGAGATATGACCTGTGTACTGTCCATGCTGAACACTGAAAACGGCAGGATATACGGCGGTATCGACATACGTTTCCCACTTGACCGTACAAAAGCTGAAATAAGCGGTATAATTTGCGGCGCACTTGAAAGTGCAGGCTTTACTGTTGACTCCTGCGACGGAGTTGAGCCTCACTGCACCGACGAGAATTCAACATTTGTACAAACATTGTTGAAAACTTACGAGCGTGTTACAGGTGATAAGGGGCGCTGTATCGCAATCGGCGGCGGAACTTATGTACACGAGATAGAGGGCGGAGTAGCCTTCGGTGCGGAGTTTCCAAACGAGGATGGTCATATGCACAGTCCCGACGAGTTCATCACAGTATCAAATCTGCTGAAAAACGCAGAAATTATGGCAGAAGCAATGGCGGAGCTTTGCAGCTGAATTTGTAGGGGCGCTTTCCGAGCGCCCGCTTATGTCATTTTACAAAAATATAACGTTTCAATGCAATTGTGTAGGGGCTTGCCTGTGGCAGACAGTTAGATTCCGATGGTATTATTACGGGCTGATGTGGGCATCAGTCTCTACAGCACGTTTACTTTATTTGTATCATTTTTTCGGGCGAGCGGAACTCGCCCTTACAGCGCAGAGCCTGCGCCCCCTTGCTCGTGCGGATATCATCAAAAGAGCAGTTGCTTCTCGACACGGGGAATAACATCGTAAACGACAATAATTATGAATCTTAATTAAAAAGGCGGACATTAAGTCCGCCTTTGCTTATCTGTCTTTCTTGTCAGTTGTTGTGGTTTTATCGTCGTGTTCCTTGTCGCCGTCGAGACCGTCGATAACGTCGTCAACAGCGTTCTGAGCTCCGTCAATGACATCTTTGCCTGCATCTCCTGCGCCGTCAACGAGGTCTTTACCTGCGTCTCCGACACCGTCTGCGGCATCGTCAACGCGGTCACGAATGCTGTCGTTATCTTTTCTGTCAGTGGTGCTTTCATAGGTTTTATCAGTCGTGCCGTCAGTAATTACAGTGCCGTTTCCGTCATCTGTATAATGGCCGTCGTTGTTATCACCGCAGCCTGTGAGAGTTGCACAAACAGTAAAAAATATGGAGCATATTGCTAAAAGCTTTTTCATACAAATCATATCCTTTACAGAGTATTATTGTGGAGTTGTTTTCCACAACATATTTTTATTGTTTACTCATTTTCCCTGATTATCCACAGGGTTTTCAACTTTTCCGCACTTCCAGAAAGTGTATTTTACGTTGTTTTCCACCTTTTCAACAGAGTTATCAACAATCGAACATATGAATCCACAATCAATTCAACACCGTGTTGAAAACTTTTCCACCCCAATGTGAAATATAATTAGAACTATATTGCTGTAAATTTTTGGTTAAAAGTTGCAGCCGCTTGATTAATGTCGCAGCTTGTGATAAAATAGTATCAGATATGAAATTGAAAGGTGATATAATGTTTGAAGGATTTTCGCAGGAGGCACTGGAATTCCTCCTTGGCATAAGGCATAACAACAATAAGGACTGGTTCGAGCCGCGGAAAAAGGTATATACCGAAAAGATATTCGAGCCTATGAAGGCTCTGGGCGAGGAGCTTTTTGCGCCCTTTGACGATATTAACGGCATGATGTACAAGGTGGGCAGGATATACCGCGACGAGAATTTCGCTCCCTATCTTCATTACCGCGACACTATGTGGATATACGTCCGCTACGATGCTTGGTACTGGAACAAGACACCTACGCTTTATTTTGAGCTTTCTCCCGAGGGCGCGGAGTTCGGTTTCCGTATATCCAAGCCCGAAGCTGCTGTTATGGAACGTTTTCGCAGTCAGCTTACCGAGGACTCAGAGCCATTTCTCAACATGATATCAGAACTTGTTGAAAACTACGGACTCACGGTCGGAGGTGACGAATACAAGCGCAAAAAGCCCTGTCCGACCCCCGAACTGGAGAAATATTTCGTTAAAAAAGGACTCAGCGTGTACACGAAGGTAAGTGATCCCGAGGAGCTTTTCAGCCGAAAAATAGCGGAGCATACCGCCGAGGTGTTCAAGGCAGTCCAGCCGCTTAATGACTATTTCCATGAAATTGTTGAAATTGAGGAGCTTGCCAAAGCAATACTCAAAGAGGAAAAGGAGCAGCAGATCGCTCAGCCCGAACCTGAAATAAAAATGGTAAAAGCTCCCGATGTTGAATTCATGTGGTAAGCAGCGTGACGCTGCACCCTTGCTCGGGCGGATATCGTAAAAAGGGCAATTGCATCTCGACACGGGAAGTTTGTAGGGGCGCTTTCTGAGCGCCCGCTTAAGCCATTATACAAAAATATAACGTATCAATGCAACTGTGTAGGGGCTGCCTGTGGCGGCCCGTAGATTCCGATGATATTATCACGGGCTGATGTGGGCATCAGCCCCTACAGCGCGTTTACTTTGTTTGTATCATTTTTTCGGGCGAGCGGAACTCGCCACTACAGCACAGAGCCTGCGCCCCCTTGCTCGTCCGAATATCATCAAAAGGGGCATTGCATCTCGACACGGGGAATATCATCGTAAACGACAATAATTATGAATTAAAACAGCCCTCTTACGTCCTCAAAGGTCAGAGTAGGCTGCAAGGCGAGGTTGATACCGAAAGCAAGGAGCTGTGAAGCCCGTTCGGTAAGGCGGTCTATATCACGAGGAGTTACCATTATATTCGGCAGCTCCCTGCTTATTTCCTGACCTGTGAGGCTTCTGACGATAGTGTGCATATCCACAACGGTAGGGACTCCCACAGCGATTACGGGAATGCCGAAAAGCTTATCAGAAAGCTCCCTTCGTCGGTTTGAAACGCCGCTGCCTGGGGATATACCCGTATCTGTTATCTGTATGGTAGTACCGAGGCGGCTTATATCGCTGCAAGCGAGTGCGTCTACGGCAATAATGGCTTTAGGTTTTATTTCGGCAGCTACAGCGCGTACTATCTCAGCTGTTTCGATACCCGTCTGACCCATAACTCCGCCCGAATAGGTGCTGACGCTTCGCAGCGAGGTCAGGAACTTCTCCTCGTTTTTGTCAAGCTCTTCGCTGAGATGACGGGTGGCAAGTACTCTCGAAGCTGTTTGCGGACCTATGGCATCGGGGGTTATATCGTTATTGCCAAGCCCTGCAACGAGCACATCACCGTCAGGGAGAAGCCTTGACAGCTCGTCAGCAAGCTCCTGCGCCATGAGTCTGTAATCGTCGGAAAATCGGCTTAGGCTGCTGCCCTCAAGGGTGATATAGCGCCCCTTGCCCTTGCCAATGGTTGAAAGGCAGCTGTCATCGTCAATGATTATCTCAGTAATGCTGAAAGCCCTGCCGCGTGTCGAGATGTGAACGCTGTCGGGTAAATTGCCGCAGGATATACTTTCCAGCGCAAGATCGGTGCGAAAATCCATATATTCCTCCATATTGTGCATTTTGCTTTAATTGTGGAAAAAATTTATCACTAATATTTCACTTTTAGATATTGAAAACCATGTGGAAAAATGATATAATTATATTTGTCTCAGTATGGCAGCTGTGCGTTGCAGCTGTCGGGAGTGAACGAACCCGTGTTTGCTCCTATTATCTGTAAAATGCGGACGATTATTCCGCCTGCATAATTCAAGGAGGTGTAACAAAATGCCAAACATTAAGTCTGCTAAGAAGAGAGTAAAGGTTAACGAAACAAAGGCTGCTGCTAACAAGGCAAGAAAGTCTAATCTCAAGACAGTTCTCAAGAAGGCTGATGCAGCTGTAGCAACAGGTGCTGCTGACAAGGCAGAGGCAATCAAGGTTGCTATCAAGAGAGTTGATCAGGCTTGCGCAAAGGGTCTTATGCACAAGAATAAGGCTGCAAGAAAGAAGTCTCAGCTCGCTAAGAAGCTCAATGCTGCAAAGTAATAGGTCTTTTTTGATCATATAAGAAATCGAACCCCTTGCGGACAACTCACGGTCTGCAAGGGGCGTTTTTGTTTAGGGCATATCTAAAAACCCTTTTTGAGAAAAAACAGCTATGCACGACATCTGCTGCGTCATACCCTCTTGTAGTGCGAAAGCACGCCTGCGAGGGCTTTCCTTGCAGTTGCCGCACCTATCTGTTTTTTCCTTAATCAAATGGGTTTTTAGATATGCCCTTTAGTTGAGAGTTTAAGATTGAGAGTTGAGAGTTATATTATCGCCTGACGGCGATTTTTTTATTTTCTTTTTGTTGGTATTTTATCTTTTATCTGTCCGAGGAGTATGATTATCTCACCAAGACCGTATACCATAAGTCCAGATGTAAAAGCTGCAAAAAGACCTATTATCATTGTAGCGAGTGAGAAATCATTTACCATGAAATTGAATGCAATTACTGATATTCCGCCTAATATCCATAATACTATTGCAACTACCTGTATAGCTGAACCTGTTTTATTTTTTTCGGTTTCAGAATAATCAATTTCTTCAGGTTTATTTTTTTCAGCAAGCAAAGCACATTCCGGGCAGATAGCATTATCTTCATTTATCCATTTTGCTTCATCTTCATTAAAAATTTCCCTTGCACATAACAGACATTTCATATATATAACTCCTTTATTAGATTAGGACTATCTGTCCTATATCCTGTTAAAAAAACGCTCCTGTTTTATAATTAATACATAAGAATTTGTAAATTTACAAATACAGGAGGGAAAGTATGTTCGTCAGAATAAGAAATCTTCGTGAAGACAATGACAAGACACAGCAAGAAGTATCTGACTATCTTTTCTGCGACCAGTCGCTTTACTCCAAGTATGAGCGCGGACTGCGTGATGTACCTGTGGATATAATCATCAAGCTTGCAGAGCTTTACGGTACGAGCACGGATTATATACTTGGGCTTACCGATGAAAAAGAGAAATACCCCATAAAAAAATGAACCCCTTACTTTAGTAAGGGGATTTTTTTCAGTTCATATTAGATTTAGCTATCTCTTTAAGAGCATATTCTATTACTTCTTCAGCAGTAGGAATTGGACCTGCACCTATTTTATTGATAGGAGCATCCGGATTTTTGCAGGCTTCACGGATAGATTTATTGATCTCTTCCTTTACCTCTTCAACGCTAACATTATTCTTTGCAGCGATTTTCTTAAAGATATCATCATTCATTGCATATATCCCCCTTTTATTGTGGTATTATAATAATATATTGCTTACCGATAAAAAGCAATAGCTAATTGATAAAAAGTGTATTTCTTTCTTATAATTTGTTAAGATTATATAAGAAAGAAACGGTTTTTATGTCAAAGACAATGAAAATTTCCAAAGAGAATGAATTCAAGTATATTCAGATCGGTTTGAATATTGCCTATTACAGGAAGCTTCAGGGACTTACACAGGAAGAGCTTGCGGAAATATCGGGAATAAGCCGCTCGCATATAAGTGCCATAGAGGCTCCGAATATTATCCAGAACGTATCACTTGAAGTGATCTTTGATCTTGCCCGTGCGCTGAAGATCGAGCCGTACAAGCTTCTTGAATTCAGAGAATGACCATCTGCTGAAAGGCAGGTGGTATTTTTATTCCTTTACATATACTCCCACTATCTCCGAGATATATGCACGATGATAAGCGTCTCCGTTGAAAAATTTTTCAGGTATGCCGTCATCTGTGAGAAATCCGCTTTCCTGAAGGTCATAGCTGTAGAGCTTACGGCATACGAGAACGAGCTCAGCCTCTTCAAATGTCATACAGCCGTCTATCTCAGCGGGAGTCAGTCCTGCTTCCTTAGCTTTGTCGCAGTCTCTTCCTGAATGAGAGCCGCAGAAGGAAAGAGCGTTTCTGAACTCCTCGCCTAAGAATGACGCGGTATAGCATTCGTTTTTTTCAACGAAGCCATAGGTGTAACGTGTTGGTCTGATGTAGCAGGTGAGGACGTTTTTGTTCCATAGAACGCCTATTTGTCCCCATGAGGCTGTCATCGTGTTGAAGCCTTCCTTGTTTCCGCCTGTAAGCAGCATCCATTGTTTGCCTATCTTATCAAACGGATTGAAGGAAAGCTCACTGATGCCAATTTTTTTAAAAGCCATGGTGATTCTCCTTTTTTATTATATTTTTATTCGGTATCACCGCGGCTTATGATACATCAGAAAGCTTTCAGCGCACTTTTATAGCGCAGGCGTATCTTATCAGTGATAAGCGCGATAAATTCCGAATTTGTAGGTTTTCCCTTGCCCGTATCAACGGTATATCCGAAGAAAGAGTTAAGGGTATCAACATTGCCCCTGTCCCATGCGATCTCGATAGCGTGGCGTATAGCGCGTTCAACGCGGGAAGATGTGGTATCGTAGATACCTGCCACAGTGGGATACAGCAGCTTTGTAACGCTGTCAAGGAGGGTCTTGTCCTTGATAGAATAGAGTATAGCCGTCCTCAGGTAGTGATAGCCTTTGATATGTGCAGGAACGCCCAGCTGATGGATCATATCCGTAACAACAACCTCCAGATCATCGCTGAAGCTGTTTACTCTGTCGCCGAGGGCAGAGTTTATGGCATTGCAAAGGTCGTCGGCACTGCACGGACGGAGCAGAAATTTAGAAGCACCGTTTTCTGTCACCTGTCTTTCGATGAATTCGTTGTCGTATGCAGACGTTATTATAAATACAGGGGATTTTATCCCAAGCTCCTTTACGGCTTTCATGACAGATATGACGTCGCCGTTCTGAGAGGATATATCCATTACCGCAACATCGGGCGGATCCTTTTTTATAGACTCCAGTATTATACCGCAGTCACTGCGTCTTGTATACGCATACATTCCCTTTTCGCGGAGCTTATTTGCTATGCTCACGCCTGTCTCGGCAGAATCGTCGCCGATAAGTACTTTTACCTTGTTATTCATGATTTATACCTCCTTTTGTTCAGCGGTTTTCGACCGCTTAATAATGATATCACACTGCAAAAGTAGCTGCAAGGATTTATTTTAAGGTATTTGGAGGTATAAGTTCGGGAAATGTATCAACAGAGAGACAGTGAAAAAAGCCGTCGGAAAAGGCTGTCACAAAAGACGGAAATCAAGGGGAAAGCAGGGTTACTTCCGTTTTTTTCTGTGAAGGGCAGCTTCCGACATTTCTCTTACGCTGGTGCCTTCGGGGAAAAGCTTGTCGGCAAGCTTCTGAAGCGGGTTTTTTCTGACTCTTTCTGTATGAACAGGGGCGAGTTCAGGCTCACTTTCAGCCTTGCCCCATTTTTTCTTTTCTTTATCCGAAAGATCAGGTATAATAATATTTCTGTCACCGATATAGCTGTGGTTTTCGAGAAATTCCAGCGGCAGCCGACAGCCTTCGCTGCCGTATTTCCCGATAAAATCTCCGAAATGAAAGTACAGCATATCCTTGAAATCGTCTCTGCCGTCAATTATTTTCTGATTATTTTCCATTGCCTCAATGAGAGACTTCTGCATTTCTGTCTCGGGTTCAAAATCCTCGATAAATGAAAGCGGACCCAGTATCATAAAGCCTATCATATACTCATCGAGGCAAAAATCGCTTTTCGGCTTTTTATTCTGAGGAACATCGAAGCCGTAGGCTGCATAAAGGGCGAAAGCTGTTCTTATAGCCATGCATTTTTCGCCGTCTATATCATACAGGAGCTTATTTTCGACAAATCCGCGGAGTCGTCCCGATTTTACCATAAGGGGCTGTACTGATTGCAGCATGACAGCCTTTATGCCTCTGACGATAGCGGCTTCCACATCGTTTGAAAAGTCTCCGCCGATATGGAGGATATTGTTTGGTTCGACACCCGATTTTTTTATGACAGTCTCAAGATAGGCTGTTTCTGCGGAATCGGGGATATTCTGCTCTGACGGGATTATGACGGAGTCATATTCTCCGTAGCCGCAGCTGCAGAGTATCTTTACGATAACATCACGGGGATAGTAGGATACAGAGGTGATTATCACCTTGTTTTTGCAGTCCTTAGCCTTATCAAAGAGGAGCTTTCCAAGCTTTCTCGGAAAAGCAAAATGCTCGATAAGGTCACATTCTCTTGTCATAAGTCTTTCTCTTCCCGTGGGAGTGATACCGCTCATTTTAGCAAGGATATTGTATATCTTTTCAAGAGTTACATTGCCCTTTGCACTGTATTTTTTCTCAGCAGCCTTCTGCGCTTCCATACGAAGATCTGTGAAGGTCTTTTTTGTGGTGTTGAGCAGCGAGAAATCCTCCTCCATAAAGAGAAACATATCCTCGGGCTTGGAAAAAGGAGTAAGTACGAGAGTATCCCAAAGCTTGAAGCTTATGGTTTTGTGGTCGTTTCTTTCGACCTCATGGAGCATTTTTACGAGTATCTCGTCCTGTGCCGCAGAGGGCGGTCTTTTTGGCTGAAAGTCTCCTTCCATTTAAAAACCTCCTTTAGTCGGTCGTTTTTGTTTCTTTCTCAGAAGCTTCTTCTGTTTCGGGTGTCTCTATGCCTCTGAGCCTGCGGTATTCATCGAGTGTCATAGCACCGTCGGAGTTATACGCTCTTATAATAGCGTCCCTGCTGGTGAATTCCTCGCTGTATTCGCCTTTTTCGTTCTGTATGTACTTTCCGTACCATACGCCGAAGAACGACCATACAGCATTATCACGGAAAGCCGCGTCCATATCGGGAACACTTCCGCATTCGCTTATAGCGATGAGCTTATCGCTGCCCACGAATTTCTGAACAGCGGCGAATTCCTCATAGAATCTGTTTCCGTAGTCCTTTTCGTCCTTGAAGTAAAGGTCAACGCCTGCGATATCGAAGGTTCGCCTGTCAACGAGAGTGCTGTCGCTCTGACCGTTCCATATCCAGATAAGGTTGTCCAGCTCGAAGTATTTGGTAAAGCGTTCGTAAAGCAGGTTCCACAGCCATTTATAAGCGTCTGCGCCCTTTGCGCCCCACCAGTACCAGTCACCGTAGCCCTCGGGGAGAGGTCTCCACAGCACAGGGACTCCCCTGTTTTTCAGTGAAGTGAGCTGACCTGCCATATTATCTATATCCAGTATGAGCCCGTAGCATTCTTTGGAAATATTTCCCTTGCTGTAAAGCTCACGTATCTCTTCTTCATTCAATTCCGCTATCTTTTCATCTGTAACGGCTTTTGAAAGGTCAAAGTCAGTATCGTCTGCGGTCATGGCACTTTTTTTGTCAGAGGGTGAGTTCCAGTACCAGCTGACGGAGGAGATACCGCCGTTTAAGTACCACTCGGCAGCTGCGTCCACTTCCTTGAAGCTCTCGTCAAGATTTCCGCGTGAGACCTCAAAGTTTGAGCAGCGTATAACAGGGTATTTACCTGTAGTGTGGTAGATAAGGTCAAGCTCGTAATTGTCTCCGCCGTAAGCGTACTGACCTGTTATCATGTATTTTCCGTAGTTTTCGGAGAGGAAGCTCATAAGCTCCTTTGCGGATTTTCCCGCATTCTTGTTTACAAGCTCACCCTTAGCGTCATAGCTTATGTCGCTGAGAGAGGTATTATTTTCAATTTTCAGATAATCGAGGCACATATCGCCGTTTTCGGGAATAATTTCAAGCTTCTGCTTGCCCTTTGTAAGGAAAACGCCGTATACGGTGATATAGGTGAACTGATTATTGTCTGTAGTCCTGAATACCGTAAGCTGTTTGTCGTCAAGCTTCAAACGGCAGTTTACAGCCTTTTCGGACAGTATATTGAATGAAAGGTCATAGTGCTGATTGCTTGGTACATCTATCTCAAAAACAACAGAAGCCTTGCCCTCGTTTCCGAATTTGGTAACGTAGCCGTCACCGCTGAATTCTGGCTTGTTGGTATCAACAGCAGCGCCGCCCTTCAGCTCGGCTCTTTCGGCTTCGTAGAGGTTGCCCGACTGTTTTTTCTCTATTTCGGGGAAGGTAACGGGATAGTCGGGGAAGGTCTCAACGGGTTCTGTCGTGGTAGCTTCCGCAGTGGTTTTTGCAGTAGTTTCCTCTATGATAGGCACAGAGGAAGTAATAGGTTTTTTGCTGTTGCTGCAAGCCGCAAAAACAGAAGCACCTGCTCCTATTGCCACAGCTACAGCAGCTATCTTGCGAATATCCATTTATTCCTCCTATGAGTTTCAGGATTTGACAGTATATTTCTTTCCCTTTTCTGTATTGAAGATGATAACGCCGTCCTCGATACGTGAATTTACGGATATACCGTCACAGGTAATGCTTGCTACGCAGTTTGCGCGGAGATGCATCTCTCCGTCGGTATCTGAATATATCTCAGCCGTAGAGAGCTTGCTCTCTACCCAGAAAATGTCAAAGGTGTAGCCGCCCTTTGCTTTAAGACCCTTTATATGACCGCTTTTCCACTCGTCAGGGAGTGCAGGGAGCAGGTCTATCTCACCGCCGCAGCTCTGTAAAAGAGCCTCAGCGATAGCGGCAGTGCCGCCGAAATTAGCGTCTATCTGGAAGGTATGCTCTGAATTTGTCATATTCGGGTTAGTTGAATGTGAGAGCAGTCGCTTGAGGTTTTCGTATACCATACGGCTGTCGTAGAGTCTTGCCCACATATTGGTTATCCATGCGCAGCTCCAGCCCTTTTTGCCGCCGCCGTTGATAAGTCTGCGGACAAGAGTAGCTCTTGCAGCGTCCGCAAGCTTTGGAGTCCTGTAGGGATTGATAAGGTCGGCAGGGTGGAGGGCGAAGAGCTGAGAGATGTGCTTGTGACCGATATCAGACTCGTCATAGTCCTCTGCCCATTCCATTATTTGTCCGTACTTGCCCACCTGAGGCAGCGGGAGAAGCTGCATCATATCTCTCAGTTTTTCGGCAAATGCTTCGTCCTTACCGAGAATACTTGCAGCATTGATAACGTCTGCAAAGAGCACGGTTATTATCTGCATATCGATTGCAGGACCCATGCACAGGCTTGCTTTAACGCCGTTTTCGCCGATATATTCATTTTCGGGAGATACGGACGGACCTGTTACAAGTCTGCCCTTTCCGTCATCTGTGAGATACTCGGTGAAGAATTCGGCAGCTTCCTTTAATATATGGTATTTCTCCTCAAGGAATTCCTTATCGAGGGTGTATTCATAGTGTTCATAGATATGGAGAGCCAGCCATGCACCGCCCATAGGCCATATGCTTGAAGTCCTGCACTCGTCCTGAGGCACGGTATCTCCCCATATATCAGTAGAATTATGGCATACGAAGCCCTTGTGTATGCCGTACATCTCCTTAGCTGTGACTCTTCCGTTGCCGCAGATGCGCTCCATAAGGTCAAAGAGGGGCAGATGACACTCGGAGAGGTTGCAGCTTTCAGCTATCCAGTAGCTCATTTCCGTATTGATATTGAGCTCATAGCGGCTGCCCGACGGCGATGACATCTGGTCATTCCACAAGCCCTGAATATTGGCAGGCTGAGTACCGGGACGGCTGCATGATATCATAAGGTATCTTCCGAAATTGAAGTAAAGCTCGATGAGCTTATTGTCGTGGATAAGTCTTTCACATTCGGTATTGTCAAGCTCATCGCCCTTGAGGCGGTCGATACGCTCGTCAGTATTCATCAGAGCAAGGTCCTCTTCCTCGCTGTTGTCGTTGAGAGAGAGCTCTACGCGGTCGAAAAGCTCTCTGTAGTCGTTTACATGGCGGTAGTAAAGCTCCTCGAAATCGCACTGGAGAGCCATTTCAGTATCCACCTGAGCGGACTCCTCATACATTTCGCTGTAAAAGCTTGTTCTTACCGAGAGAACTATCATTACTTCGTCGGCATTTTTCACGCATATCCTGTTTCCTACTGTAGAAAGCTCGCCGCCCTTTGAAGAAGCGCCGAGACAGGCAGCGAAGAATATGCCGTTTTTGCTGCCGCTGCCGCCGTTGAAGAGTATCATGTTCTCACCGCAGGGGCGGTTGTCGTCGTAATAGTCGTCACGGCCGCCGATGCAGCAGGAAAGAGAGACAGAAGCAGGCTCTGACGCGGATATACGCATTACCATAACTTCGTCGGGAGCGGATACAAAGTATTCTTTTGTATATGTTACGCCGTTCACGGTAAAGGAAGCATCTGCAACAGCGTTTCCGATATCGAGACTGCGGGAGTATTCACGGGCTTTTCCTCCGAGCTGAAGCTCCAGCTCCAGTTCGCCGAGAGGCATATAGCGGCGCATATTGGGAGTAACGCCCTGCATTTTTCTGAAGGCTGTATCCTCAGCTTCCGCTGTTTTTCCTTCTGCAAGGAGCTGTCTTACTTCTGCGAAGCCCTCTCTTGCGTCAGGGTTTATTCTGTGGCGCAGACCGCCCGACCATACAGAGTCCTCGTTTATAACGATACTCTCATTATCGGGAGTTCCGTAGATCATTGCGCCTATACGTCCGTTTCCGATAGGGAGAGCCTCCGAGAAGCTCTCAGCAGGTGAATTGTATTTCATTAAAGTTTCTGTACTCATTTTAAAATCTCCTATGGGATAATGAATCGCTTAGTGTGACTTTTATCAGGATTTAGGCAGAGACATGAATATCTTAAAGCCTTCGGCAGAAGGCGTAAATGATATTCTGCCTTTAAGAGCGGCAGCGCGGTCGGACATATTTTTCAGACCTATGCCGCTTTCTTTTATTTCAGTACAGCAGCCGTTGTCCTCCAGCATGAGCTGATAGAACGCAGGGTGCTCACGTATAATGATGTTAATTCTATCCCCGTTTGAATGTTTTACGGCATTGGAAAGTCCTTCCTTTACAACGCCAATTATGCACAGCTTGATATTTCCTGCGATATTTTCGCTTACATCGCAGTCCAGTGTGACCCTGAACCTGTTATCCACTGTGCTTATACTGTCCTCTATGACCTTTTTAAGGTCTATAGAGTCATCATGAAGGTCGTGAACGCTTTCGCGTATGCTTGTCATGGCACTGTCAAGAGTAGTTTTAAGGCTTTCCAGCGGTTCTTTCAGCTGTTCGTCCTTGTTTATTACTATGAGAGCGCCCGACTGAAGAAGTGAGCGTGTGAGCATATGTCCCACATTGTCGTGGATCTCACGGGCGATGCGGTTTCGCTCTTTCATGGTGGCAAGGTGTATCTCATTGTCCTGAGCGGCAGCAAGGCGCAGATTCTGTTCCGCAAGCTGTCGGTTCTTTCCTGCGACTTCATCGCGGAGAGAAGTGAGGACGGATACAGTTTCTTCAAGATTTGAAACTCGTTTGTAGATTATTATAGTAACCGCAAAGGCAGCACCTGTGAGTATGAGCTGTTCTGCGCTTAGCGTATTAAGCTTTGTCAGTACAGTTACAGCAGGAGTTATGAGCCACCATTTTTTCTCCCACAGTGCGTCATACAGCAGCAAAGGGAGTGAACACAGCATAAGCGGAAAAACTCCGCACAGCAGTGAGCATGAAGCTATGAGGACAGACGCGATGACAGAGCCTGTCATAAGCTGTACAGCAGCTGATACTGTAAGAGTTGCCAGTGCAACGATAACAGGAGCTGTAAAGCTGTCGGACATAACAATGCTCATAAGGCATATAAGGAGTATAGCCAGCTTGTCAATAAGTCGGTTCAAATGTCCACCGCCCTTCGTGAAAGCGAAATAAATGTCTTATTTGATGTTCCAGATATTTTCTGCGTAATCAGCGATAGTTCTGTCAGAGCTGAATTTGCCCGCATTGCACATATTGAGCCACTGCTTTCTTGCAAAGGCAAGGCGGTCAGAGCGGTAGTCGCTTATGCAGCGGAGCTTTGTCTCAACATAGCTCCTCATATCGCCGAGAAGGTAGTAATGGTCGGGAGCGTGCCAGCTTGCACCGTCAAGGAGAGCAGTGTAAAGCTCGCGGAAATCGCCGCTGCCGCCGTCGGAAACGCTTCCGTCGATAAGTGAGGATACTACCTTTCTTACCATAGCATCGTCAGCGAATATCTTTCTGCTGTCGTATTCGGGCACTATCTTTTCGAGATCCTCGACTTTTGCGCCGAAGATATAGTTATTTTCCTCGCCTGCCTCCTGTACTATCTCGATGTTAGCACCGTCGTAAGTACCGAGAGTCACAGCACCGTTGAGCATGAGCTTCATATTGCCTGTGCCGCTTGCTTCTGTACCTGCTGTGGATATCTGCTCTGAGATATCAGCGCCTGCAACAAGCTTTTCAGCGTAGGAAACATTGTAATTCTGTACGAATATTACCTTAATAAGGTCGCGTGTATCAGGGTCAGATGAAACTATCCTGCCCACCTCGTTGATGAATTTGATAATAGCCTTTGCACGGCGGTATCCGGGAGCAGACTTAGCTCCGAAGATAAAAGCAGTAGGAGTAAAGTCTGTGATGCTGCCGTCCTTTATGCCGTAGTATATCCATAGTATGGAGAAAGCATTGAGGAGCTGTCTCTTATACTCATGGAGGCGCTTTATCTGTATATCGAATACGAAATTCGGGTCTGTGTCGATACTATCGTGAGCCTTTATGAAGTCGGCAAGCTGTTTTTTCTTGCCCTGCTTTATGTCGATGAAGCGGCGGAGCACATTCTCGTCATCTGCGTATTTAGCAAGCTCTTTGAGCTTATCAAGGTCTTTTATCCAGCTGTTATCGCCGATAAGTTCGGTAATGAGCGCGGAGAGCTCCTTATTGCAGAGAGCTATCCAGCGGCGCTGAGTTATGCCGTTTGTCTCGTTGCGGAAACGCTCGGGATAAAGGCTGAACCAATCCGCAAGCACAGAGTCCTTGAGTATCTGAGTGTGTATCTCAGCAACTCCGTTTATATGGCTCGAAGCATAGCAAGCCATGTCAGCCATGTGGATAAGGCTGCCCTTTATTATCTTTATGCGGTTTATCTTGTCCTTAGGCACATTAGCGGCGTACATATCCGCAATGAGAGCCTCGTTTATCTGGATTATTATAGCGTAGATACGCGGCAGAAGCTCTTCAACGAGATCGGTGCGCCATTTTTCCAGAGCCTCCTGCATTACGGTATGGTTTGTATAATTGAATATCCTCTTAGCCATATCAAGGGCAGTTTCAAAGGTATAGCCCTCGTTGTCCACCAGCTGGCGGATAAGCTCGGGGATAGATATAACAGGATGAGTATCGTTGAGCTGTACTGAGATATAGTCAGCAAGGTTATCGAGAGTTCCGAAGCGAGCCTTGTGCTTCCTGATTATATCTGTAAGAGAAGCGCAGCTGAAGAAGTACTGCTGTTTAAGGCGGAGCTTCTTGCCCTCGTCGGTATCATCGTTAGGATAGAGTACGCGGGAGATGTCCTCGGCGTATATCTTTTCCTTAGAAGCTTCGAGGTAGTCCTGATTATTGAAAATGTCGAAATCAAATTCCTTTACAGGCTCAGCCTGCCAGAGTCTGAGAGTCCCCACATTTTCGGTACCAAAGCCGAAAACAGGCATATCATAAGGCACAGCCTTTACGGTCTGACCGTTGTATTCGATAAGGACAGTGTCTTCGTCGCAGCGTACAGACCACGGATCGCCGTATTTAGTCCAGTCGTCGATGTCCTCTTTCTGAAAGCCGTCCACGATAGACTGCTTGAAGAGACCGTATTTATAGCGGATACCGTATCCGTCAAGGGGCAGGCTCAGAGTTGCGGCACTGTCGAGGAAGCAGGCAGCAAGTCTGCCGAGACCGCCGTTGCCGAGAGCAGCGTCCTCGATATCCTCGAGAGCTGAAAGTTCAAGACCAAGCTCTGCGAAAGCCTTTTCCACATCGTCATAGATGCCGAGTACAAGGAGATTATTGAATACAGCGCGTCCTACGAGAAATTCCATTGAGAGATACGCAGCGCGGCGTTTTGAGAGGTGCTGCTGACGGCTTTCGTTCCAGCGTTCAGAGAACATTTCCATAACGGTCTTGCCGAGAGCATCATGGAGCTGCTGCGGAGAAGCTGACTTTATATCTTTAGGAAGCCTTCCGCTGAACTTTTCAATAAACACATTTCGATCCATTTTTAAAACCCCTTTCAATGTACAAAAATATATTATCGTTTTATTATAACACAAATAAGGCAATATTGCAAATCTATGAGAAATTAATGGTAAAATTCCAGATAAATCATAAATAAGACCTCGTGAAATGGCGGTGATTTGGGATAAATGATGAAGTCCCGACACATTTCGCAAAAATAAGTCTTAATATACAAAAATTCTTGACATTGCGGAATATTGCCTGTAAAATAGAAATTGACGAATTTTGTCGATGAATATATTTTTTTATTTTAACATAAAATTTATCGTCTTTTCCAACCTTGAAATACACTTATTTATATAAACCATCAAGGGGGTATAAGTATGAAAAAAATAATAAGTATAATTGCAGCAGCCGCACTGACATTGAGCTGTTTTTCGTGCAGCGAGGATAAAAAGAAAAAGGAAAAGCCTGAGGAAAAGCCTGTAAACATTGAGGACGGCGTAAACGAGCCTGCCCTTGACGAGCCTGTAAAGACCGAATACAAAGAGTTTTCGGAGGACAGCTTCAATACTGTTGAGGTAAAACTGAATATTACCGACAAAGAGCCGCCGCTGACAATGCATCAGCTGAATACTTCGCAGATAGATTTCGGCAGCGTAATACCGCCCTGCAAAGATGAGAAGTACCGTGACAGGTACAGAACAGACAGATCCGATTATGAAGATGAGGAATACCGGAAATTTATCACAGAGCAATGGGAAAAGAGCTGTACAGAGCCGAAGAAAGGCGATATATATTGCAGCTGTATTGAAGGGAATACCTTTTATATCGAGGTCGAATATGACACGACCTGTCTCGGTCATCATGAGTCTGCCATATTCCGCGTTGACGGGCTTACAGGCAATAAGGAGGAGGTATTCCGCCATTCAGACCCCGAAAACAGCCTTATTATCTGGCAGCTTTACAGTATAAACGGCGTACTTTACGTGCTCACAAGGGAGAAAGGTCTTTACTATCTTGACGAGGAAAAGAAAGAGCTTGTAAACATTCTTGAGGCTGAGGAAAGCCAGAAATACAGCGCATATGTTATGGGCAATTCCGCAGGCAGGCTGCTGGTAAGGGAGTCCATAAACCATACAGAGGACGTTCCAAAAGATTACAAAACTGAAAGCGGACAGTATACTTATTCAGATGATGGCGAGAATTATTATATAATAACAGGCAGTGATGTCAAAGTAAAGGAATACGATTTCGGCAGCAAGACATGGAAAGAACTATATTCCGCATTTGCGGATTATGATCCGAATGTATATGGTTCAATTTCAGCCAGCAAGGAATGTCCGTTTATCTACGGCGAGCTTTTCGCATGGAAGGAAAAGCCCGAAAACTCCCGTAAATATGACGTATGTACCGAGAGCTATAAGGTCTCCACAGGACTTACGGGCTGTGATATACTCTATGCAAGCGATAAAAAGCTTGTTTTAAGACAGGGCAGCAAAGCGTCAAGCTCAGAAACTTCATTTGTCCATGTGTTCGACCTTGAAAGCTCCACACATTATATAATCGACTACAGCGGTCTTGGCGCAGACAACTGCAAGTATGCAAAGGACGGTATAGTTGTATATCCCTCAGTCGGTTCAGGCAAGGTATATTACATCATGCCCGAAATAGGACTTACCTTTGACCTTGCCTCATTTGACTCGACATATGATGAATATGCATTGGATATGTGGCTGTCCCTTTATGACAGCTATGATAACAGCCTTTGGTTCGATATCAACATCAAAAAGGACGAGCGTGAAGTCACGGAAGAACCGGGCGTTATATATAAAGAATACGATTACGATCAGGTAAAAGTATGGTTCACACAGGAGGAAAAAAATGAATAAGCGGATAATTCTGGGTATAGCGGCAGTTCTTGCGCTATCGTCAGTGCTGACAGCCTGTGATGACAAGGAAAAGCCCGAGCCGAAGCCAAAGGATACCACAGTAAACGAAGACACAGGCGATACGCTCGTTACCGAGCCTGTTTACCGTGAGTACAGCGAAGAAGATTTCAAAACTATCACAGTAACGCTTAATTATCCCGATAAAGAGCCTCCTGTAGATGTCAGCAGCATTGACATAAGCGGACTTGACTTCGGCACAAAGCTGCCTGTATGCAATACTGAAGAGAATGCAAAGAACTATTATGAAGATATGTTCAGTTTAAGTCATATCGAATACAACTGGGAAAACCTTATAAATGAAGAAGCGGAAGGTATTGCAAGCAGCTGCTGTATGTATGACGGAAAGTGCTATATAGTTGTGGAATATAAGAGCTTTCTGACGAGCAATTTTGATTTCTCACTGTTCTGCTATGATGAAAAAAGCGGTAAGAATGAAGAGGTATACAGCTGGTCGTCAAAGGATATAAACGAGGATTACACAGATCAGCCGATGATATTTGACGATAAGCTTTTCTATGAGATCAGAAACAGCAGCGACAATAGTAATAAGGTTTTCGCCTATGACCTTAACACAGGCGATGTAAAGACGGTATACGAGGAGAAAGAGTCTGATGTTTACGTATATTTCGATCATGACAGCATGGACTATCCTTGTTTGCAGCTTATAAATAATGGCGGTGAGCAGATAGATTATCTGTACTATGACGAAACAGATGAAAGCTTTGTAGGTGATAAGACAAACGACATTAGCGGAAAGATAATTTCAACCAGATATTTCGGCGGAGTTCAGTATTATATCGTGAAGTCCGATGGCAAGCGCAAGCTTGACATGATATGCCAATATTACCATGTATCGCTGTCATACACAGGGGGAACAATAATCTATGCCGATGATAAGAAATTCCTGATAAAAAACGAAGGCAGTATCCATATGTACGACCTTGAAAAAATGGAGCATTACATACTTGACGTAACAGGCATGGGAACCGAGTGTACATACTGCAGCGGAATGTTGTTCACAGGCAACTGGTACGAAAAATATAAAATGCCTGTATATTGCATTATTCCCGAGTTGGGCATTGCATATGCCATAACTGATGATGACTTATACTGCGGACTAAAGACCGCTGGCGATACTGTAACATTCAATTCATGCATTGAATATAAGAAAGAATTAAAAGACGAAACGAGCGGCGGCATAGCATATAGTATGGACAAGATGTCCGAAGTATATACCGTCACAGCGAAATAGTATTATAGGGGCGTATAGCACTGCATATAGCATTGCTGACTAAATCAAAGATTTGGAGCACTGCTTAATTATCCGTCCGAATGATACGTAAAATAAAGGTGGCATCAGTATGAAAAAGATAATTAGTATAATCGCAGCAGCCGCACTGACAGTAAGCTGTTTTTCGTGCAGTGATGATGAAAAGAAAAAGGAAGAGCCCAAGCCAACGGATACGGCAGTCAATGAAGATACAGGCGATACACTCGTTACCGAGCCTGTTTACCGTGAGTACAGCGAAGAAGATTTCAGGACGGTGGAGGTATCCCTTACAAATTACGACAAAGAGCCGCCCGTAGATATCAGTTTTGTGGATATAAGCGGACTTGATTTCGGCGAAAAAGTCCCCATATGCAATAAAGCGGAGAATGTTCAGGGCTATTACAGCAGCGGATACAGTATGCTGGAAGACGATGAGGAACACGATTGGTTCTCATATACGGATAATGCAGAAAAAGGCGTGGCGACTAATTGCTGTACATATGATGGCAAATTCTATATAGTCGTTGAGTATAAGCCAATTTTTCACGGAAGATATGATTTTTCTCTTTTCAGATATGATGAAAGCAGCGGTAAAACCGAGGAGTTATACAGCTGGTCGTCAAGTGATATAAACGACAGTTACGTTGAAACACCTGTTTTGGCAAACGGAAAAATGTTCTATGCGGTATTTGATCTCGAAGATTATAGTGAAACGGCGTATTCCTATGATCTTATTTCAGGCGATGTAAAGATCATTTACGAAAACAGCGGCTCTGACGAAGTTGCAAGGGTATGTTATGACAACATTGGCTGTCCTTCGATGATCGTGTACAGTAAAGAAGACTATATTAAGGATACAATGCGTTATGATGCAGACACAGAAAGCTTTATCAGCGTTAAGGCTGATGATATGGGCGGCGATGTAGTCACAAGCAATGTTTTCAGCGGAGTACCCTTTTATCTTGTAAAGCCCGATGATACGGCCTATCTTGATATGGTAAGTGAGTATTACCGCGTGTCACTTTCATATCCCGGCGGAGTTATAATTTACGGTGACGATAAGATGTTTATTGTCAAGAATTATACGCTTATCCATATGTATGACCTGGAAAAAATGGAGCATTACATACTTGATGTGCATGATATGGGCGATATTGCAGTCTACAGCGGAGGATTTTTGTTCCTCGGCAGTATGTACAGAGATCACAAAATACCTTTTTACTGTATAAAACCTGAGTTCGGTATCGTATACACCATAGCTGAGGGCATTGATTGCAACAGAATATCGGTAGTTGACGATAAAGTCGTATTCAATTCTCTGATAGACGAGATAAAAGATATAGAGTTAAAAAGCAGCTATGTATCCTATGGCTCAAATAAAATAGAAAAGGCATACGCTGTAACCATAAAATAACGTAATGAAATGAACAAGCCCCGATGCAAAGCATCGGGGCTTAACAGTCTTATTTAATGCGGACTCAGTAAACGACATGAAAAAAGGACTTTACATTTTTATCATTGTGCGGTATAATACCATTATAGTGAAGGGAGAAATATTATGAAAAAAATTTTCTGCGGTCTTTCTGCCGCAGCTTTGATACTTTGCTGTATTGCTTCATGCGGTAGCCATACAGTATCAAATGACGGCGTAACGGTTTCCGCTGTTTCTGTCAACAACAGGTCTGCTGTTGATATCGCAAAAGAAATAACAGGAAAATGGGAAACTACCATAGAGCTTCTCAACGATGAAGAGGTAAAGCCTGTTTACAGACGCTATGAATTCCTTGAGGACGGCAGCGGTACTTATTATGAGCCTGACGGCAATTCCCAGCAGGTAAGCTGGTCGGTGACCTCTGACGGCGGAATGAAGCTCGTCTATGATGATGAAGGCGAAAAATTTGAATTATACGATTTTATAGGCTGCGATATGGTAACAACGCTGGATACGCCAAACGGAAAAAACGAGCTCCACATCGCAAAAGTCCCCGTATTCACAATAGATGAAAAGAAATAAAGGAGGCTAAATATGAAAAGAATGATGACCTTTGTTCTGTCGGCTGTCATGCTTCTTTTATGCTCAGTAAGCTGCGGAGAAAAGTACGATCCTAAGTACTGCGGCAAATGGGAAGCCGATTATATGTATGTTGACGGCGAAAAAACAACGGATATGCTGGGTATGCCTCTCTCTGCACTGTTCAGATATGAAATAAAGGACGGAGGCAAGGCAAACTGGGTATCAGCTATAGACAACGATGTAATACAGTACGGAAAAAATACTGACATAACATGGAAAGAAACAGAGCCAAACATAATACAGCTCAGAGTTGTAGACCTTGAAGGAAAAGAAGCTGATCAGACCATGAACCTGCATTACCGCGACGGCTTGCTTGCTATCGAGGAGGACGGAACTGCTATATACCTGAAAAAAGTTGACGAATTCACACCAATCGACACAGACGCACTCAACGCTGCCGCAAGTGCTATACAGAACTTCGGCATTAATCAGTAATAAGGAGCAGATATGAAAAAAATCATTTGTTTTTGTCTTGCAGCCGCTATGTTTTCAGGCTGTATATCCGGCTGCAGCAGCAAAAAGAAGAAAAACACTTCCGGAAGCGGAACTACAGAAAGCAGCACAGCAGCTGAAATAACTACCGCTTCGGATAATTCCGCAAAGCCCTTCCTCGGCAAATGGGAATCATACAAAGCAACTGTATTCGGTGAGACATATGAGACTGAATACGCAGGATTTCCTCTCAGCGCCGTAGCTCAGCTGGAAGTTTACGACGATCTTACGGCTGATATGATAATTTCCCTAAATCCCCGCGGAAAAGCAAGGACTTATGATTACACATGGGAAATCACCGAAGATGACGAGCTTTGGCTGAAAAGTCCCGATGACGGCTATTTCTGCCGCATAGAACAGGGACAGATGATAATGAGATATGCCGATGACGACGGTACTGAGATATTCCTCATGCCTGTAAGCGAGTTTACAAATAACGAGACTCCTACGGAAGCAGGTCTGAGTAATTCCGATTACAAGGATTTCATGGGCAAATGGGAAGCAGCAGAGGTAAAGACCGACGGCGAGACCTACACGGAAAAGCTTGGCGAATATCCGATAAATGTGGCTTTCCGCCTTGAGCTCTTCGATGACAATACTTCTGTAATGTCTATAATAGGCGACCCTATCTCATATGAATGGTCTCCCGATAAAAAGGGTGAGATGTATATGTGGAGCGATTATGAGGGCTTCAGCATAAAACTTGAAAACGATACCCTTATCGTTGACGACGAGGCAAATCTCAGAGTCAAATTCAAAAAGGTCGATAAATTCGAGGATTTTGACTTCTCATCAGTGGCTGACCAGATACCAGAAGAGGATATTATCCTCAATCCCGAAGAGGAAGAAGAAACCACAACAGAATAATATCAAAGACGATGCTTTAACGTGCATCGTCTTTTTTTGCATCAACATAGATAAGTTTTATAAATTCATTCAACTTTGTTATATGAAACAAGTGACATTTGTCACTTGTAAAATGACAAACGACATCTTTTCAAGCTCATGTGAACGTGATATAATCACATCATAACACAAATGGAAAACAGTTCAGTGCACGGAACTCGATCATGACATCTTATTTATTATTTTTTATTTATTAAGGAGGAATATACTATGCCAGGTTTTTATTTTGGAATAGGAGCTTCGACAAATGCTAAGGAGAATGAGAAAAATAAGATACCGGGTCCGCTTTTTGGATTACTCGCTACATCAAGAGTTACGGAGAACTATGGATTGATAATCACTGCTTCAAGTTCTGATGCTCCATCAGAAGAAGTAACAAGAAGAACAGCCAACAGAAATCATGTCGCAGAAATGTTCAAGAGAAACAAGATCACCCCGTCATTTGCAGTGAACTATACCTACTCTCAATTGAAATCTGCTGTTGAAACTCTTGCAGGCAAAGCAAAGTCCAACAACACAAGCTATATCTACATAAACTGTCACGGAAACCCGGACGGTCTTGCAATCTTTCTCAACGGAAAAGAAACAGGTCATTTATCATATTCTGAACTGAAAACATGGTTAGATAAGATTCCCGGAAAAAGGGTATTGATGATAGAATCGTGTCATTCAGGAGCAGCAATTCAAAATCCGTATGCAGGAACTACTGTTTTTAAAGCTCCTAATTATTATGTTATAGCAGCCTGCCACCCTGAAAGCTCGGCATGGGGAGGAGAAAACGGAGGTATTATTACAAATGACTGGTGCAAAGGCGCAGGCTATGATTATCGTTATCCCAATTCTAAAAACAGACCTGCTGATACAAATAATGACGGATATGTGTCTGTGACCGATCTTTGTGATTATACCGAAAGAAAATACAATAGTATCGAATACCAGAATGATATGTGTTATCCCGAAAAATCATATTTTCCTGTTTTCGGTGATACTGCCATCAATGCAAATTTAAATTATTACATAGTTGAGATCAGAACAGCAGATGAAAAAGACGCAGGTACTGATGCGGATATTTCGATCAATATTCACGGTGATAAGGACGAAACAGGATTTATCTCACTTGATACGGTAAACCATGATGATTTTGAAAGAGGCTCGACAAAATCCTATCTCATCAGTACATTCAAAGATATCGGTACGATACAGAGCTTTACAATAAAAAGCGATAACAAAGGAAAAGATCCCGGATTTAAATTAGAGCGCGTCAAAATAACAGATGCAACAAATAACAAGGTATATCCTGCAATATCCTGCAATCAGTGGCTGCAGTCGGGACATCTGTCTCATCAGTTTTTCTTGAATATGAGCAGTCACAGGTATTATATAACGCTGACAATGAGCGATGTGGACGGAGCAGGAACAGATGCAGATATCAATGTAATGCTTCATGGTTCAAAAGGAAACAGTTCATACTATTCTCTTGATACTGAGAACTATGATGATTTTGAAAGAGGAACTACCAAACAATATGAGATCGCTGTAAATAAAGATATCGGAATTCTACAGGCTATCACCGTAAAATCTGATAATTCAGGTAAAGATCCTGCGATGAGTTTTAAACAGATAGTTGTCAAAGATGTATCGAATAAAAAGGTATATTATGCTGAATACGGCGGCTGGCTCAATTCCTCAAAGCCATCTGTTAAGCTTACCCTGACCAATAATAAATTTGTATATAATATAACTGCAAGAGTCGGCGATAAATCAGACGCAGGAACTAACGCAGATGTTGATATAAAGCTTTACGGTACAACAGGAGAAACTGATTTTGTAAGATTTCCCGATGATCCTAACCGTGATGACTTTGAAAGAAACAGCGACAACAAGGTCGTTGTTTCAACAACGCGCGATATCGGTATACTTCGGGGTATCGGCATCAGACATAATAATGCGGGCAAAGGTCCTGCTCTCTATATTTCCACTGTTACAATAAAAGAACAGAATACAGGCAATACATACAGATGCTACCTTAATAGCTGGATCGAAGGTAAATACAAAGAGGTAAAAGGCATTATAGCTAACTGATAAAAAATATTTTTATACAGGCAGGTACAAAAATTGTATCTGCCTGTTTTATTATTTTAGTACATTCGGAGTATTTCACCGTATAAGTGCATTTTATTCATGCATGATATTTGACATTGGTTTTCCATAATGTTATAATTATGTGGTGTGTTGTTTTGTGATTGTCAGTCACTTATGCTGACACAAAATTTTTTATGGGTAATGAAGCAATGTCCCATATACAGAATTGAGAGATTTGATATATGAAATACCGATTTTTTGCAGCTTTTATGGGCACGCTGGTCATAGCTTCCGCGCTGTCAGCCTGCTCAAACCATAATACCTCCGACTATGAGAAAAACAATGTCTCAGCCACAGAGGATACAGCTCCCGAAACAGTTGATACAGATGCGGAAGATAACACTTCTCCTGTGATATCCGCCGATATCGGTGCTCCATCAGAGGAATGTGCAGCAAACCGTCCCCAGATGCTTTTTTCTATGGACAGCGGCGACTGCGTATATTCGGCATTCAAGGACACCTCCGACGGCCCCGAAGAGGTATATTTCCTCGGCGGCAAAAATGGAAAGGCTGAGGAGCTTAAACTGCCTGAGGGAAGCGTTGTGCTTTATTCCGACGGCAAAAAGCTGTATTACTGCTCACCCGCTGACGGTATCTGTGAATACGACAACGGAAAAACAACTCCCCTTAATAAGGAAACAAAGTCCGAAAATACAGTTAAGAGAGAGAATTTCTTCTTCACCGATGACAGCATATATTTCGCAGTTTCAGGCGATAACGGTACAGAGATAAAGAGCATGGACTATTCGGGAAAGCTCTCGGACAAGGTATATTACACAGAACGCCGTAATGCCCGTATCGTAGGCTTTTATAACAATAAACTCATATGCTCGTATGATGTGGGAACAAACGGATATATCTGCACATTCGAAAGTGAAAAAAGCTCCACGGAGCTTAAAACAGGCAGCTCTCCCTATATTGTGGGAGATAAGGTCTATTTCATTGACTTCAACAGCCTTTGCTGTATGCCTCTTGGCGGCGGCGAAAAAGAAAGCGTCAGCGAAGAAAGATGCACGGATTTCTGCTTCTATGAGGACAAGCTCATTTTCACAGACGGCACTGACCTTTTCTCAGCAGAAAACGGAAAGACTGACCTTCTCCTCAAAGCGTCCGATATTGATGGCTGTGATTATATCTCAGGCGTCGGAATAACCGATAACAAGCTCTATGTATGCGGCAATTCGGGACCCTTCCGCAAGGTTATTGCCGAAACAGATGCAAACGGCAAGGTCACCGAAAAGATAACCGCAGGCATTGACAGATGAGCCCTTTCATAAGTGATCCGAAAAAACGCTTTTTCAACGGAAAACCGTTGAATATACAAATATATTTTTATCTTTTAAATAACAATGAGATTTGATGAATTTCTTGCACTGCTGGTTTTACTGCTCATTATTGCCGCGGCAATATGGCTCTACAGAAGGCTTCACAAGCCCGATATCACCAAGCTTTATAATGCCAAGACCATTCTCACCGACAGAGAATACGAGTTCTACAAGAGGCTGAAGCCCCTTGCTGACGAATACGGTCTCAGCATATTCACAAAGGTAAGACTTGCCGATCTTATCGAGCCTAAACCCAAAGCCGAAAATCCTTACTGGATGGAGTGCTTCAACAAAATAAAGTCCAAGCATATAGACTTTGCTCTTGCAGACGAGGATACCGTTATTGTTGCTCTTATCGAGCTTGATGACACCTCACATGATCGTCCCGACCGCATAGAGCGTGATGATTTCGTTAACGCTGTACTGGAAAATACAGGTTATGCTCTGCTGAGAACCTACGGTGAGCTTGATGTTATTGAAGAATATCTCAGTATGTAGCTGTTAATATTGAGCAGAAATGTAAGGGCGCATGACCGTGCCCTTTAATAATAAAAAGGACTGCATAAGCAGTCCTTTTTATCTTGTTTTGGTTTTATACAGCATCCAGATAAGCTCCAGAACGCCGATACCGATGAAGCACAGCATAGTTTTCATGCTTGGCTTCTTGACTTTGAATCGGGTGATGAAGGCAAGTGCGATAATAAAGAGCGCACCGCCGTATACCTCAGGGAACCAGTCTCTGCCGATATCCCTGTGGAAGCTGTAGAGCAGCGGCAGTATAAGTGCTACGCTTGTAACAGGCAGTCCCTCATAGACCTTGCGGTTTTCGGTGGTTTTTTTCTGCCTTTCTTCCTCGGCAACGTTGAAGTAAGCAAGTCTGATGACTGCGCAAAGCGGGAACATTACGAGAATGGGCAGGTCGCACCAGTCTCTCATGCCTACAGAATAGCCGATAACTGCGGGAAGCACTCCGAAGCAGATAGCGTCACACAGTGAATCTATCTGTATACCGAACTTTTTCTCGCTTTCGGTACGGTCTTTTTTGGTACGGGCGACCTTACCGTCAAACATATCACACAGACCCGACACCATAAGACAAATAATGGCATATTCGGGGTGAGGTCTCATACCGCTGTAGCCTGCTGCAAAGAACATACCTACTACAGACGAGATGAGGCTCATATATGTAAGAATAACCGTATAGTTATAATATCCAATCATTATCCAAACCTCAGAAATGAAAATTGCAATTAAAATCTAAAAATCATTATATCATAAAAACTGCAAAGTTTCAAGTATATTTTCTTATTTTCTCATGCAGGTATTTTATGGATTTTTTTTCTTTCTGCCTCTTTTTACGGGAGCTTTGGTCTCAGCCTTTTTTTCTGTTTGTTTTTTTGCGGCTGTTTTACGGGTCGCAGGCTTCTTTTTTGCACCCTTTTCACGGTTTATCTTCATCTGCTCCTGACGGGCAGACTTATCATCGAGGCGCCTGTAAGCCTCTTCGTAAAGATATTCCTGCGAATTGAAGGGAGTATCGGGATTTCTGCGCTCGTGTATATAATTGCCGTCGCTGAGCATGATGCGAGCCTTTGCGTTATCCTTCATAAGTATGCGGAACATCTCGCGGATACGCTTTCTGAGGCGTTCATCTTCAACAGGTGCGGCTACCTCAACACGGCGGACAGTGTTCCTGCTCATATAGTCGGCTGAACCGATATATATCTTCTGCTCGGGAGAATCCGTGCCGAATATGAAAATACGGCTGTGTTCGAGGAATCTTCCCACTATGCTGCGGACTGTGATATTCTCTGTATAGTCCTGTACGCCTGCGATAAGGCAGCATAGTCCGCGGATAACAAGCTCTATCTTTACGCCTGCCTGTGAAGCTTCAACAAGCTTGTTTATTATGACAGAGTCGTTGAGAGAGTTGACCTTTGCAGCTATATAGCCGTTTCCGCCGCTTTTTGCAATAGCTATCTGTTCGTCCATCATTGCCAGTACCTGAGGTCTGAGGGCAAGAGGAGACACAAGGAGCTTATTGGTCTTTTCTACGAAAGTACCGTTGATAAGTCCTGCAAATACAGCCTCTGCGTCCGCTGCGATGTCTCTGTCGGCTGTGAGCAGCATCAGGTCGGTATACAGTGCGGCAGTCTTTTCGTTGTAGTTGCCCGTGCCGATCTGTGTAACATAGTCGAAATTGCCGCCCTGAGCTTTTCTTGTAATGAGCAGCAGCTTTGAATGTGCTTTGAAGTCCTTAGGACCGTATATCACGTTTACTCCTGCTTCCTGAAGCTGCTTTGACCATTCGATATTGTTTTCCTCATCAAAACGGGCGCGAAGCTCTATCATTACAAGGACTTCCTTGCCGTTTTCGGCAGCTGTGCATAGTGCGTCTATGACCTTACTGCTTCGTGCAAGGCGGTAAAGAGTTATTTTTATGGAGGTTACCTTGGGGTCGTTGGCACTTTCCTGCAAAAGGCGTATAAAAGACAGATTCATGGACTCGAATGGATAGCTGAGAAGAATGTCCTTTGCCTTTACCTGTGCGAATACAGGTCTTGTATCGGAAAGAGCCGCAGGCTTGCGGGGGGTGCGCTGAGTGTAGTGCAGTCTCGGGTCGTCGTCGTATTCCTGCAATGTGAACAGGTAGGAAAGGTCGAGAGGAATGCGCGATGTGAATACACGGGCGTTTTTCAGCTTCAGCTTCTTGCAGAGATAATCCAGTGCATCGCGGCTGAAAACTCCCGACAGCTCAAGGCGCATAGGAGCAAGCTTTTTGCGCTTGTCTACAAGCTCTTCCATGCGTCTGCGGAACTCGGGACCTCTTCCCGAGGCTGTGATAGCTGCGCTTCGGGTAACTCTTATGAGTGCGCGGTCGATGACCTTGTAATTCTTGAACATGAGGTGAGCGAATTTGAGTATCACTTCCTCAGCCAGTATAAAGCGCTTGCCGTCTCTTCCGAGGTTTATTATACGCTCCGAGCGGTTGATAGTTGCAGGTATCAGACCGATGGATATGCCCTTTTTCGTGCCGAGCTGCACTACGGCGTATATCTCTTTGTTCTGCAAAAACGGGAACGGGAGAGCGTCATTGATGACAATGCCCGATACGAAGGGCTTCAGCTCGCGCTTGAAGTACAATTCGAGGAAAGACAGCTCTTCCTTTGTCATTTTGTCAAAGGAAACGTGCTCGTAGCCGTATTCCGCAAGCTCGCTCATGGTCGTGAGCAGAGCTCCCTCAACTGAGGGCTGTAATCTGCGTACAGCCGTGAATACAGCATCAAGCTGCTGAGCGGGAGTCATTCCTGTGAATTTGTCTGGCTTTGCTTTTTTATCCTTTGTTTTTTCTGTCAGAGAACCTACCCTTACCATGAAGAATTCGTCAAGGTTGCTCTGATATATTGCTGAAAAAGATATCCTTTCAAGCAGAGGCGTGTCGGGATCGACAGCTTCTTCAAGGACTCTTTTATTGAATTTGAGCCATGAAAGCTCCCTGTTTTCAAGATAATCCATATCTATCTCCAATCTTTGTCTGAGGTATAAGCTGATTGTTAACGGCTAAGGGCTCAGTATTTGAACTGTCCGTTGCCTATGAATTCGCAGATGAGTGAATCGGGAGTTATGTCCTTTTTGTCGATAGGCGTGAGAGCTTCGAGGATCTCTGCACATTCTCTTACCTCGGGAACGTCCATGAGCTCCTCAAGCTGACCGAGAAGGTCGCTGCGGTAAACAGAAAGCTCATAAGCCATGAAGGTATCCACATCATAGTCAGAGCGGTATTTATACGGCATTATGTACTTGTTCTCGCCTGCCTCCACGTTGTGGAACATATTCATTGTTTCACGGAGAGAGCGCTTGCGGAAGTTCCTGTCGCGTATCATACGGCGCATAAGACGTACTCTTGACGGGTGTAGAAGGATATTCTCGCTTGAGATACGTGTTCGGACACTGACATATATCTTGCTTATCATGCTGTCGGGAACTGTGATAACGGAGGGGTTGAGAGCGTGTATGCCCTCAAAGATAACTATTTCACCTTCGTTTCTCTTGAACATCTTTCCCGAGCCGCAGCGTGTTGAGGTCTTGAAATTGTACTTTGGCAGCTCTATTTCCTTGCAGGCGCTTATTGCCTCTATCTGCTGATTGAGGAGCTGACTGTCCACGCGGAGAGGCGATTCCAGATCCATTTTGCCCTCGGCAGCAAGGGCTTTTTCAGCCTCTGTCAGCGGACAGAACCAGTTATCCATAGAAAGGGTATGGGTCTCGTGTCCCATGTCGTCAAGGAGCTTTTCTATCATCATTGCCGTAGTTGTCTTGCCTGAGCCCGATGGTCCCGAAAGGAGTATTACAGGCTTTTCGTTATGGTTCTCGGCAATATCGTCTGCTATTTTCTTCAATTTATAGAGGTAATCCTCGTTTACTGCCCTTACGTATTCCTTAGGGTCTTTTTCTATTCCCTGATTTATTCTTGCAACTTCAATATTCATTAAGGGATCTCCTTTATTTTTTTATTTAAAAGAGCTTCTGCTCCTGCGTGTTTTTTATACAGTGCGCAGCCGCGTATTTCGGCATAATATCCGTATGAAGGTCAAAATTATTGTCCATAGTGTCATGACGGTAGTACATTTATAATATTATATCACATTTTTTGTATTATTTCAACCCATCAATTTGGTATTTTTAACGTTGTATTCAACAGACAGTTTATTTTTGCACGTAAAACATAACTTTTGCAGGCTCCCCCTCTTGACAAACAGTAAAAACTGTGATAATATTAGTTTACAATATTCCAT
Source organism: Ruminococcus flavefaciens ATCC 19208 (assembly GCF_000518765.1). Taxonomy (GTDB): domain Bacteria; phylum Bacillota; class Clostridia; order Oscillospirales; family Ruminococcaceae; genus Ruminococcus; species Ruminococcus flavefaciens. The sequence continues at coordinate 142,793 of NZ_KI912489.1, forward strand.
AAAACGTAGATGAGGAAGGCTTTTCCGCGACCGATTCAGAGAGCAGCCGTTTGGTGCGAGGCTGCACGGGCAGGATATCACAGCACACCGCCTCTGAGTGCGCCCAATAAGCGTCGGGAGCTCCCGTTACAGAGCACTTGAGATACGGAGAAGGCTCCGTGTGAATCAGGGTGGAACCACGGTTATTATCGTCCCTTATACCTATTGGCAGGCATAAGGGGCTTTTTTGTTATCTTGACGCAGTCGGAGGTGAGAATGTGAGCAATATCAGGTACAACGAGCATGAGGAAGCATATGAGCTGCCGTATAAGATATGGGGCGAGATGATGACAGTCCGCTTTTATACCGAAAGCGAAGAGACTATAATCAGCAATCTCAAGGATATCGCAAAAAAGCTGGCTCAGCTTGACAGCGGCAAGGGTACGATAGCAGGCATGCTTATCGACGAAGGCTACTATGAAGGCGGTGCCGCGGACGCGCTTGCGAAAATACTGAAAATCAACAACGTCTATGTGGATATCGACGATGAGGATATCGTTGTTTGCTTCGATACGGGGACTGACGACGGATTTATGAAAGACTTCGTCCATGTGGAGCTCTTCGGCGAACTGTTCGAGATAACAGGCTGGGTCACATGAAATGGACAGACCTCAGCGGAAGGATATACGCCTCGATAATTACGATTATTCCCGCAGCGGCGCGTATTTCGTAACGATATGCACAAAAATAAAATGTGCATTTTCTGGGATAACAACGATAAATACCGCCCGATTTCGTCAAATATTGAGGCAACGGAAAAACAAAATGTAGGGGCGCACAGTGTGCGCCCGCAAATTAAAAATCACGATAAAAAGATACATTTGTCTGATATTGGAAAAACTGTAAAAGAAGGATTGAAAAATATTAATCACTATTATCCAATGGTAACGGTTGATAAATATGTGATAATGCCTAATCATATCCATGTAATTATTCGTATTGAAGCGGATAATGTGGGAATTGAAACAGGCGGGCGCACACTGTGCGCCCCTACATTATCGCTTATCATCAAAAATTTCAAAGAATTTGTTACAAAACAAATTGGTTTTTCCGTATGGCAAAGGTCGTTTTACGACCGTGTATTGCGGAATGAATGGGAATACCGCAATGCGTGGCAATACATCGAAAACAATCCCGAAAATTGGGAAAACGATGAATTATTCTGCAAGGAATAATTCATCATCGTACAAACGAATAATTATGCATCAAGCATTATGAATTATGAATTAATAAAAAGGAGAGATCATCATGATCAAATTATCATTACCTGACGGCAGCGTTCGCGAGATCGAGTCTGCACAGTCAGCCGCAGAAATCATCAAGGGCATCGGCATGGGACTTTACAAGGCTGCCTGCTGTGTAAAGGTTAACGGCGAGGTCAAGGACCTCCGCACAGTTATCGACAGCGACTGTCAGTTCGAGGTATGCACCTTTGACAGCCTTGACGGCAAAAAGACATTCTGGCACACAGCCTCACATATCCTTGCACAGGCTGTAAAGAGACTTTACCCTGCTGCAAAGCTGGCTATCGGACCTGCTATCGAGAACGGCTTCTACTATGATTTCGACCTCGAAAAGCCTTTCACTCCCGAGGAACTTGAAAAGATAGAGGGCGAGATGAAGAAGATCGTCAAGGAGGGTATTGCACTTGAAAAGTTCGAGCTCTCACCTGCTGACGCTATCGCTAAGCTCAAGGAAATGGACGAGCCTTACAAGGTAGAGCTCTGCGAGGAACACGCTGACAAGGGCGAGCCTATCTCATTCTACAAGCAGGGCGAATTCATCGACCTCTGCGCAGGTCCTCACCTTATGGACACAGCTCCCGTAAAGGCATTCAAGCTCCTTTCATGTACAGGTGCTTACTGGCGCGGCAACGAGAACAACAAGATGCTCAGCCGTGTATACGCTATCGCATTCCCGAAGGCTTCACAGCTTGACGAGTATGTCAAGATGATCGAGGAGGCTAAGCTCCGCGACCACAAGAAGCTTGGCAAGGAGCAGGCACTCTTCATGTTCGATCACACAGCTCCCGGTATGCCTTACTGGCTCCCAAGAGGCTGGAAGCTCTTCAATGCACTTCTTGAATACTGGAGAGGAGTTCACGAGGATCACGGTTATACCGAGATCTCGGGTCCTGTTCTTTCAAAGAAGGAGCTCTGGGTAACATCAGGTCACTGGGATCACTATCAGGACGGTATGTTCGTTATCCCTTCCGAGGAAGATACAGAGGTTTACTGCGCTAAGCCCATGAACTGTCCTAACGCTATCAAGGTATACATGAACAAGCAGCGTTCATACAAGGAGCTCCCCCTTAAATTCAATCAGGTAGACGTTATCCACCGTAAAGAGAAGTCAGGCGAGCTCAACGGTCTCTTCCGCGTTCAGCAGTTCAGACAGGACGACGCTCATATCCTCGTAACAGAGGAGCAGATAGCTTCCGAGATAAACGATATCATGGATATCGCTACAGAGATTTACAAGACCTTCGGTCTGGAGTACAAGGCTGAGCTTTCAACTCGTCCTGACGACTACATGGGCGATATAAACGTATGGAATAAGGCTGAGGCTGACCTCAAGGCTATCCTTGAGGACAAGTACGGTCCTGACGGATACGAGCTCAACGAGGGCGACGGCGCATTCTACGGTCCTAAGATCGACCTGAAGATGAAGGACGCTATCGGACGTGAGTGGCAGATGGGTACTATCCAGCTTGACTTCCAGCTTCCGCTGAACTTCAAGATGAAGTACATCGCTTCTGACGGTTCAGAGAAACAGCCTGTAATGATACACCGTGCTATATTCGGTTCATTTGAGAGATTCATCGGTATCATCACCGAGAACTTCGCAGGTGCATTTCCGTTCTGGCTCTCACCTATGCAGGTAGGTATCGTTCCTATCAGAACAGACCACAACGAGTATGCTAAGAAGGTTGCTGACCTCCTCAAGAAGAACCGCATCAGAGTTGAGGTGGACTATACTGACGACAATATGAAGAACAAGATCAGAAAGTTCAAGGACTTCAAGGATCCATACGTTGTTATCATCGGCGACAGCGAGGCTGAAAACGAGCAGGTATCTATCAATATCCGCGGCAACAAGCAGCTGAAAAACGTTCCTCTCGACAAGTTCATCGAGATGTGCCGTACAATGAACGAGGAGCATTCTCTCGATATTATAGATACTCTTTAATTTAGCTACAAACTTGTAGGGATGCCCATTGGGCGTCCGCGATAATCGCATCGAGACAAGCGGAACGCCGTCCCCTACACAAAAAAGAACGGAGGGAAATTTATGAACGAGCTTTGCAAGATAATCAAAGATATGGTAATACCTAACTTTATGAACATAAGGACTTCACTGCGAACTTACGACTGTGACGCTCTGTGCTGCGGAGCTCCCTGCTGGCGCTGGGCGTATCACGCTATACACTCGGCGGACAAGTGGTTCATAAATCCCTGCGTTTACGATGAACCCTCTTTCCATGAGGAGGGTATGGACAATCCCGACAAGCCGACCTCTGTTGTGCTTTCAGATGAGCAGCTCCTTGAATATCTGAACGCTGTTGAGAAGAAAACTCTCGATTATATCGACAGTCTCACAGACGATATGCTCTATGAATGTCCCGAAAAATGCGAGCACACGCGCATGGAGCTGGTGCTGAGACAGTTTCGGCATATCTCTTTCCATACGGGAATGCTCAACGGTCAGACGGCTCTGGCTACGGGAAAATTCCCAATGTGGGTGTCACAGGCTGATAAGTACGTCGATGACGGCATATTCTTCGGCAGATACCGCAAGGGACAGGTAACTAAATAAAAAAAGGCACCTTCGGGTGCCTTTTTAATTAATAATGCGTAATTGCGCATTGATAAAACTAACAGCTATGCGCTTTATTGACATATTTCGCCCCCTGTGATATACTTAATAAAAACAGCTTCACGAAAGGATACGCTATGCAGTCACCTGAAAAACTTTATATGGTAGTTCCGTGCTATAACGAGCAGGAAGTGCTCAGAGAAACAGCGAAACAGCTGAAAATAAAATACACTGCCCTTATCTCATCAGGTCTTATATCTCCCGAAAGCCGTGTAGTTTTCGTAAACGACGGTTCTTCCGATCAGACATGGAGCATAATAAAGGAGCTTCACGACAATGAGCCTTCCCTCTTCTCAGGCATAGATCTTGCCCACAACAGCGGTCATCAGAATGCAGTCCTCGCAGGACTTATGACCGTAAAGGATATCTGTGATATGTGTATAACTATGGATGCAGACCTTCAGGACGATATCAATACCATTGACGAAATGGTAAAGAAATACTATGAGGGCAATCAGGTGGTCTACGGTGTTAGAAGTGCAAGAAATACCGATACTTTCTTCAAAAAGACTACGGCAGAGGGATTTTATAAATTCATGAAGGTAATGGGTGCGGACGTAGTGTATAATCATGCGGACTTCCGCCTTATGAGCAAAAGAGTTTTGCAGGAGCTTGCAAACTTCAAGGAAGTAAACCTGTTCCTTCGCGGAATGGTGCCCCTTATAGGCTTTCAGAGCTGCAAGGTGTACTACGAGCGCCATGAGAGAGCCGCAGGCGAAAGCAAATATCCGCTGAAAAAAATGCTCTCCTTTGCTATCAACGGCATAACCTCGTTCAGCACAAAGCCTTTGAAGCTCATAACAGCTCTTGGACTTATCATGTCCGCAGTCAGCATAATCGCATTCATATGGGCGTTCATCACGAAGATAGTGGGCTTTACCGAGCACGGCTGGTCAAGTACCATGTGCTCCATATGGCTTATAGGCGGTTTGCAGCTTTTCTGCCTCGGTATAATTGGCGAGTACATAGGCAAGATATACGCCGAAGTAAAACAGCGCCCGAGATATATAATAGCGGAATTTCTCAACGAAACCGATAAAAAAGAAGAAAAATGACAGGATAAGGAGATCAACAAATGGACACTATAAAAAATGCAATAGGTTTTTTGCTGTTATATCTGCCCGTAACTGCTTTAATTGCAATAGTTATCGCTGCGGTGCTGATGATAAAATGGAAAATAAAGAAAGCAGGTCTGAAAATTTTACTGACTGCTGCCGTTTCAATATGTGTGATATATTTCTTATTTCCGTTTACAAAAGGTCCGCACGCCACATTCACTTGGAAACACATAGCCAAGGCAGAAACTATAAGTGAAGAAGATGTAGACAGTGCTATGGAAGCGTGCAAGAAATATTTCTGTGACAGAGAGAACTTTCAATATTGCTGGCTGCAAGAACTTAAATTCGAGGAAAATGAATATAATTACAAGAAAAACAGCGATAATAAGGAAATACTGATTATTGAATCAAAAATAAAATCAGGCATTAAATCAAGTGCCGCTTATGACGGCAAGCATTTCACAGTTGAACGCGGACAAGGCGAAAACTGGACGGTAAAAAGTATTGGCGGAGGCTGATAATAAAAATCACAGCTTAGTTTATAGGAGGGATCATTTTGGTTTTGTTTATTTACTATATATTGCCTGCACTGGTAATTTTAGGCTCGATAATTGCGATCATAGTACTAATAAAGAAAAAAGGCAAACAAGTATTTTTACCCTATGCAATACTTCCTGTGATATCGTTATTGTGTATGTTTTTCCTGGGCTTGCATATCAAAGAAGGCGGACCATACACAAAAACACCTGATACGGAAAATGTTGAACTGCTGGCAGGAGAACAAAATTTAAAGGCATTTCCCATAAGCGAACAGGAACTGAACGATATATTTGAAGTATGCATTGATCAATTCAAAAAAAGTGATAATTTTGAATACTGCAAATTAAACCAGCTCAGATACCTGGAAAGATATTCAAACGATGATTGTGATAGCGTATTTATCGCTGTAGACTACAAGAGAGGCTATCTGAGCCCGGGTGGAAATAATGGAAGATTCTTTAATATCGAGCGTAAAAAAGGCAGCAATAATTGGGGGTTTAAAAGAATCGTTACTTGTGTTTGATATCGCACATCGCAGTGCGCAGAGCCTGCATCCCCTTGCTCGTCCGCGAATTACGCATAAACTCCAAATGACGCGCTGTGGGGGCGAACAGTGTTCGCCCGTTAGTTGAGGAGCGGGAACGGAGTCAGCAAGTTATAATGAGATCATCAGGGGCTGCCATAGGCAGCCCCTACACATAGCTGCGGCATATATAATGGTTACGGATAAACTGGCGCGCGGAACTCGCCCCTACAATTCTATTCACTTGGGGAACGCCGAAGCGGCGTTCCCTACAGGCTAACGGCTAAAACAGCTTGACATTTTCGGGACAATGCGGTAAATACCCCTGTTTTCCCGCCGCAAGGCGGGAAAACTTTAAAAAGCTCCATAAGTCTTGACTTTTTTTCATGTTTGAGGTAAAATATAAGTTGACTATATAAATATAAAAGCGAGGTTGCTTAATATGCTTAAAAACAATGAAAAAGTAATGGACAAGATAGTTGACCTTTGTAAATCAAAGGGCTTCGTTTACCCGGGCTCTGAAATTTACGGCGGTCTTGCAAATACATGGGACTACGGTCCGTTGGGCGTTGAGCTGAAAAACAACATCAAGAAAGCTTGGCTCAAAAAATTCGTACAGGAAAACAAGTATAACGTAGGTCTTGATTCCGCTATCCTTATGAACCCACAGACTTGGGTAGCTTCAGGACATATCGGCGGTTTCTCAGACCCTCTCATGGATTGTAAGGAGTGTAAGACCCGTCACCGTGCCGACAACCTTATCGAGGACTTCGACGGCACTAATGTTGCAGGCTGGTCAAACGAGCAGATGATGGACTATATCAAGGAAAAAGGCATTACCTGCCCTAACTGCGGCAAGCAGAACTTCACTGATATCCGTCAGTTCAACCTTATGTTCAAGACATTTCAGGGCGTTACCGAGGACAGCAAGTCTGAGCTTTATCTCCGTCCCGAGACTGCACAGGGTATCTTCGTAAACTTCGCTAATATACAGAGAACCACACGTAAAAAGGTGCCTTTCGGCGTTGCACAGGTAGGTAAGTCTTTCCGTAACGAGATCACTCCCGGTAACTTCATTTTCCGTGTACGTGAGTTTGAGCAGATGGAGCTTGAATTCTTCTGCAAGCCCGGTACTGACCTTGAGTGGTTCGACTACTGGAGAAGCTACTGCAAGAACTTCCTTCTCTCACTTGGTCTCAAGGAGGAGAATATCCGTCTCCGTGACCATGACAAGGAGGAGCTCTGCTTCTATTCAAAGGCTACAACAGACTTCGAGTACCTCTTCCCGTTCGGCTGGGGCGAGCTCTGGGGCGTTGCAGACAGAACCGACTATGACCTTACACAGCATATCAATACAAGCGGCAAGTCACTTGAATACTTTGACCCTGAGTCAAACGAGAAGTATATCCCATACGTTATCGAGCCTTCTCTCGGCGTAGAAAGACTCTTCCTCTCAGTTGTTACTGAGGCATATGACGAGGAAGAACTGGTTTCAACTGACAAGGACGGCAAGGAGAAGAAGGAAACAAGAACAGTTATGCACTTCCATCCTGCACTTGCTCCTTTCAAGGCTGCTGTACTTCCTCTCGTTAAGAAGCTCACACCAAAGGCTGAGGAAGTATACGATATGCTCTCCAAGAAGTTCATGGTAGACTTCGACGAGGCAGGTACTATCGGTAAGAGATACCGCCGTCAGGACGAGATCGGTACACCTTTCTGTATCACATACGACTTCGATACACTTGAAAAGGACAACTGCGTAACAGTCCGTGACCGTGACACAATGCAGCAGGAGCGTGTAGCTATCGACGACCTCGTTGCATACCTCGAAGCTAAAATGCAGTTTTGAGTTGTTAGTGATTAGTTAAAGAGTAAGGGCGCACAGCTTAACTGTGCGCCTTTTTGTATGCCTGTGTAGAAGCGGCTGTATCAATGCGTAATGTATAATTCATAATTAAAAATACAAGATACGATGTGTAGGGGCGGCGTTCCGCCGCCCGTCAATTTCGATGATACAGGAACGAGCAAGGCAGCGCGGAGAAAGGGTTCAGCGCTAACGCTGCCAAAAAGCCCGTGAACGTTAATCGCTCACGGGCTTTTATTACTGCTTTTCTGAATTGATAAACATATCGTAGATACGGCGGATAGCCTCTGGGAGGTCGTTCTCGCTTACGCCGATGATAACGTTGAGCTCGCTTGAACCCTGATCTATCATCTTTACGTTGATGCGGGCATGAGCCATAGAAGCGAAGATACGTGCAACAGTACCTCTTGTGTTCTTCATGCGGCGACCAACTACTGCGAGGAGTGCGATGCCGTCTTCTATCTCAAGATGATCGGGGTTTACAGCCTTGCGAAGCTCTGCAAGCACCTTGTCACGTACAGGATTGAGCTTATCTGTGCTGACTGTGATGCTCATGGTGTCGATACCTGAAGGCATATGCTCGAATGAAAGACCGTTGTTGTAAAGTACAGTCAGTACCTTCATACCGAAGCCTGTCTCATTATTCATCATGGCTTTTTCGATATTGATAGTGCTGAAGCCCTTCTTGCCTGCGATACCTGTAATTGTATGGTTAAGGCTTTCCTTGCTGAAATCATAGTCATTGCCGACTATCATAGTACCTGCGTCCTGCGGAGCATTGGTATTTCTGATATTTATCGGGATATCTGCTGAACGTACAGGGAAAATAGCGTCCTCGTGGAGTACGGAAGCTCCCATGTAAGCAAGCTCACGAAGCTCGCGGTATGTTATTACTTCGATAACATCGGGATTATCAACTATTCTTGGGTCAGCTACGAGGAAGCCCGAAACGTCTGTCCAGTTCTCGTAGATATCAGCCTTTACAGCGTTTGCGATGATAGAACCTGTAACGTCAGAGCCGCCGCGTGAGAAGGTCTTGATGTAGCCCTCTGTAGTTCTTCCGTAGAAGCCGGGGATAACTGCGTTGTCAAGGCCGCTGAGCTTCTCGCGTACAGCCTTTACTGTCTCGTCAAGGAGAAGTACGCCGTTTGTATCGAATATGATAACGTCAGCAGCGTCAACGAAATTGAAGCCGAGGTAGTTTGCAAGCACCTTGCCGTTGAGATACTCGCCGCGGCTTGCTGCGAAATCCTTGGCAGGACGAGCCTTGAGCTCATTAACGATAGCATCGAACTCTTCGTCCAGTGACATATCAATGCCAAGCTCTGAGATAATGCCGTTATAGCGGTCCTTGATTATCTGGAAATCCTTTGAGAAGTCCATGCCGCTGCCTGCAAGCTCACAGCACTTGTAAAGCATATCTGTTATCTTTATATCGTCGGAAAATCTCTTTCCGGGAGCTGACGGAACAACGTATCTGCGCTTTTCGTCGCTCTTGATTATGGCAGCTACCTTTTTGAACTGATTTGCGTCAGCAAGGGAGCTTCCGCCGAATTTAACAACCTTATTACTCATATATATCATCCTTCGTAACTTTGATAATTTTATAGCAATACTTATTATATGCTATTTTGCGTATGAAATCAATTGACAGAAAGCCAAAATTAGACACAATAAAAGTTGTGTTTTTGGTGAATACGCTTGTACGCCGCTGGCGGACAGCACGGAGCCCGCGCTGCCTTGCTCGTCCGAGTATCATCGAAAGGGCTGTTGCTTCTCGACACGGGGAATAGCCTCGGGCTGTCGAGGACGCCAGCCCATACACATGGGGTTAATGTCGTTTGTATTGTAAGGTATACACGGGCGAGTGGAACTCGCCCCTACAATGCGGTCATGCTATTTGTGTCGTAAGGCATGGGACGTCGAGGACGCCGTCCCCTACACTACTTTCTACTAACTACTCACTTGCGTGCCGCCAAAGGCAGCCCCTACAAATAGTTACGGTATACATAAAGGTTATGTGTAATACGGGCGCACAGTGTGCGCCCCTACATGAGTTCATGTTGCTTGCGTCGTAATTTGCGGAACGCCGAGGGCGGCGTTCCCCTACACTATGCACTAATAACAAAATATCCCCGAAAACAAGTGCTTTCGGGGATAGAGTTTTATTATTCTTTTTTCTTGCGCAGAAGCAGGCTGAATATTGTACATACTGCAACTCCTGCAAAGCCGAGGACTGCGAAGAGGAATGCAGCTCCCGAACCTTTTCCGCTTCCGAAAAGCGATACCATTGCACTGTCGGCGGATCTTCCCGACATATAAGGCTCAAACACCTTGTCGATAAGTATGCCGCCCGAAAGGTATCCCACGGGTATGGTGAAGAATTGCAGGGTATTTCGGCATGAATACACTCTTCCCTGCATATCGGCAGGAATAGTGCTCCTGAGGATAACGTCCAGATTTGCGCCCATATACGGTATGAAAAGCCAGCCGCAGACAGCTCCGATACACCATATAACAGGCGAATCGCTGAATGCGAGCATGAAATTTTCCGTACTCATCGAGAAAAACAGCGCAAGGCATATGGCTTTTACGCGGTTTTTCGGAGCAGGCGACAGTGAAGCTATAAGGCTTCCTGCCAGTGCAGCCGCACCTGCGAAGAAATTTACCGTGCCGAGCGTTTTTTCGCCGTCTGATGCCTTTTCAAGCACCATTGCAGGCAGTGCGGAATTGTAAGCCGATGCGATAAGATTTATACCTGCAAGAAAGAATATGAGTATCAGCACTACGGGGCAGCCTTTCAGCCATTTCAGCCCTGCCTTTGCCGATGTGAGCAGAGGTTCTTTCTTTTTGTCCGTGTTTTTGGGCTCGGGGATAGGTATGAACAGCAGCAATACCGTGAATGCCGCTGCAAAGGTTATGAGGTCAGCGGTAATAACTGCCGATACACCGCCGAATGTGAACAATATCGTTGCCAGAACGGGCGTAAGCAGTGTATTCAGCGACTGTGAGAACGACCGCAGTCCGCTTGTTTTCTGGTAATATTCCTTTGGTATGAGCTGTGTGGAAGCAACTTCGCTTGCAGGCTGCTGTACGGTGTTCATAAGCCCGTTGAGGGCGTTTATCAGGTACAGATGCCATGGTGCAAGAGCGTCGGTTTTTATGAGTATGAACGCTGCAACTGTAGTCATTGCTGCGAACAGGTCGCACAATAGCATGACGCGCTTTTTGTTCCATTTATCGCTGAGTGCGCCTGCGAATATGCTCATCAGCACATATGGCGCATACGAGCATACAGTAAGAAGTGCGGTTTTCAGTGCAGAACCGCTGTAGTCATAAAGCCACAGTACCAACGCATAGCTCGTCATAGCGCTCCCAAGTGCGGAAAGAGACTGAGTGCTCCACAGTAAAAGATATATCCTTAGTTGTTTTATTGAATTTTTCATTTGACTTTGCTCCTTTTGATATTATCGTCGGAAATGCAAAGTCCGAGGGGGTATAGCCGTTAGACTTTAGGTTTTATCTCCATGCAGTTCCCTCAAACCTTGCATGGAGCATTTACAACGCATCGTCTCATGATTATCTCCTTAGTTGTCAGTGATTAGTGTATAGTGGTTAGTGATCAGAATTGTAGGGGCTGTCTGCTCTGCATATAGCATTGCCAACCAAATCACAGATTTGGGGCACTGCTTATGTGGCAGCCCGTCAATTTTGATAATATTCCCCGTGTCGAGAAGCAGCTACTCTTTTGATGATACGTGGACGAGCAAGGGTGCAGCGTCACGCTGCCCGTGTCGAGAAGCAGCTGCCCTTTTGATGATACGCGAACGAGCAAGGGTGCAGCGTCACGCTGCCCGTGTCGAGGAGCAGCTGCCCTTTTGATGATACGCGGACGAGCAAGGGTGCAGCGTCACGCTGCCTCAGCTCGCTATTCGATGAATTTAGCTTTGATGATAGTATAGCCGTAAGGCTTTACTGTAATGGTATCGTTCATAAATCCGCCGTAGAATGGCTGGAAGTCCTCAAAACGCGAGAGTATTTGGCTGATATTTTCAAGCTGGACTGTATCGCTGCTTCTGTTGACGAAGAAGATATAGTCCATTTTCTGTCCCTGACGGGTAAAGCCGATGAGTCGGCTGTCGTGAGTCTCTTTCTCGTTGATGACGAAGTATATGCGTCCGTCCTTCATATTCGGGATAGACTTTCTTACTCTTCCAAGCTCTGCAACGTAGTTGATAAGGTCTTTATCCTCATGTCCCCACGGATAGCAACGGCGGTTGAATGGGTCTTTATAGCCCTGAAGTCCTGCTTCGTCGCCGTAGTATATGCTGGGCACGCCGGGGAGGAAGAATTGCAGAGCCATTGCAGCCTTCAGCATTTCCTTGCCGTGAGCGTACTGCTCCTCTGAGAGATAGCGTTCAGCCATCCAGTCCTTGGTCTTGTCATCGCAGTTCTCACCGCCGAGACGGTTTATTGCACGTTCGATATCGTGTGTCGAAACGAAGTTCATAAGTACATCAATGGTAGGCTTGGGGTAGTTCTCGACTATGGACATTACAGAGATAATGAAGTCGATAGGCTTGCCGCCCTTCATAAATGCGATTATAGCCTCACGGAAGGGGTAATTCATTACCGAGTCTACCTGATCGCCCAAGAGATAGCGGCGCTTTATGCCGTAGCTCTCCTTATTGGTAGCGTCCTCCCATACCTCACCGATGATTATTTTTTCCTTGTCATAGCCCTTTACGCATTTTCTCAGGTTATTGAGGAACTCATCGGGAAGCTCGTCGGCAACATCAAGACGGAAGCCTGCTGCGCCTCTGTCCAGCCAGTAGCGGAGAACTCCGTCCTCACCGCAGATGAATTCGGTGTAGTCCTCATTGTTTTCCCATACGTTAGGGAGAGTGTCTATACCCCACCATGCTTCGTATACATTTGGGTAGTCGATGAATGTGTACCAGTCGTAGTATTTGCTCTTCTTTGACTGATAAGCGCCTACCTCGGGATAGCGTCCGTATTTGTTGAAGTAAACGCTGTCTGCGCCTGTATGTGAGAATACACCGTCGAGTATAACGGTCATATCGTACTTTTCTGCTTCCCTGCAAAGCTCCTCGAACTCCTCGTTAGTACCGAGAAGAGGGTCTGCCTTCATATAGTCGGCAGTATTGTAGCGGTGATTTTCGTGGGATTCAAATATAGGATTGAGGTATATGCAGGTAACTCCCAGATTGTGGAGATAAGGGAGCTTTGACTGTATACCTGCAAAATCTCCGCCGAAATAGTCGTTGTTCCATACGTGTCCGTTCTCATCGGGCTTGTAGTAGGGAGTTCCTTCCCAGTCGTCGCGGAGAATGCGTCCCTCGGGGATATTCTCCTTAGGCTTGCCGCTTTTGCAGAAGCGGTCAGGGAATATCTGGTACATTATGCCGCCCTTGAGAAAATCAGGAGTCTCGTAACGGTTCTTGTATACCGTAAGCTGGAACATCTCGCCGTGGTCGAGACCGCCCTCGTGGAGGTTTATTTTCTTGATATAGTGGCGTATGCCGCCCTCTGTATATGAGAAGTAGTAATAGTGGACATCGGCATATCTTGCGTTGTATTCGGCTGTGTATGCAAAGCAGTCATCTTCCTCGGTGACTTCGTTCATAGTGATAAAACGCTCTTTGAAGCCTGTTCTGAAAAGCACAAGAACAGGTGAATAATCAGGGATCTTGTCCTTTGGCAGACGAATTGTGAAGCGGCAGGTCTCATACTGCCTTATTGCTCCGAAAATTGATTTATATTTCAGGTTCCAAGTATCATAGAAAGGTCTCATATAGAAAAACACTCCGTTTTCTTATTCTGATAGACTATGTATCATTTTTGTGTTTGAAAAAGGGGACGAAGAAAGCAACGTCCCCTTCTTGACATCAGTTTATTATCTTAAATGCCAGATGTTTTCAGCGTATTCTGTAACAGCGCGGTCTGCTGAGAAGATACCTGCGCCTGCTATATTGTTGAGAGACATCTTAGCCCACTTGAATTTGTCCTCATAGCACTCAGTGATGTACTGCTGTGCCTTTCTGTAGCTGTCAAAGTCAGCAAGCACCATATACGGGTCTCTGTCCTTGAGTGAATTTGCAACGTCGTTGAAGGTACAGCCGTTTATACCGTGGTACATACGGTCGATAGCCTCGCGGATACGGTTGTCGTTGTTGTAGTAATCGCAGGGGTTATAGCCTCTTGCGCGGAGCGCATTGACCTCGGGTGTGGTCATACCGAAGATAACTATATTGTCATCGCCGCAGGCTTCCTTTATCTCGATATTAGCACCGTCAAGTGTACCGAGAGTGATAGCGCCGTTGAGCATGAGCTTCATATTGCCTGTACCCGATGCCTCTGTACCTGCAAGGGATATCTGCTCGGAAACGTCGGAAGCAGGCATGAGGTGCTCGGAAAGAGTTACGCAGTAGTTCTCGAGGAATACTACCGAGAGCTTCTGGCTTATCTTCGGGTTCTTTCTTATTTCCTCGGATATAGCCCATATCATCTTGATTATCTGCTTTGCAAGATAGTATCCCGGAGCAGCCTTTGCAGCAAAGATATAGGTCTTTGGAGTGAAAGGAGCGTCAGGGTCATTGAGGAGATATGCATAATCCGAAAGGATATTCATTACATTGAGGTGCTGTCTCTTGTATTCGTGGAGACGCTTTACCTGTACATCGAAGATACTGTCGGTATTGAGAACGATTCCCGACTGGTTCTTGACATACTTTGCGAAGGCTTCCTTGTTTTCCTTCTTTACGTCCATGAGCTTTGTGAGAACGTCCTTATCGTCCTGATATTCTCTGAAGTTTTCAAGCTCTGCGCCGTCCTTGATGAACTTTTTGCCGATAGTATCGCTGAGGAGCTGTGTAAGTCCCGGATTTGACTGGAGAAGCCATCTTCTGTAAGCGATGCCGTTGGTAACGTTCTTGAACTTTTCAGGTGTATTCTCGAATTCGTCGTGGAATACGGACTGCTTGATTATCTCCGAATGGAGCTTGGATACGCCGTTTACGCTGTGTGAAGCTGCCACACAGAGAGTAGCCATGTGTATCTGATTGTCCTTGATTATGGACATACGTGTAGTTTTAGCGCTGTCGCCGCCGTTTCTCTCCATGAGATTCTGGCAGTAGCGGTTATTTATCTCAACAATGATAGAGAAAATTCTCGGTATAACGGTCTTTACAAGGTTTACATCCCATTTTTCGAGAGCTTCTGCCATAACAGTGTGATTTGTATATGCAAAAGTTTTTGTGACTATATCCCAAGCCTTATCCCAGCCGTATCCGCAGTCGTCAAGGAGTATTCTCATAAGCTCCGGGATAGCGAGTGTGGGGTGGGTATCGTTTATGTGGATAGCGACCTTGTCGGCAAGGTTTTCGAGAGTACCGTAAACGTTCATGTGAGTATTTACGATATCGCCTATTGAAGCTGCGCAGAGGAAGTACTGCTGGCGCAGACGGAGGCTCTTGCCTTCGTGGTGGTTGTCGTTAGGGTAAAGTACCTTTGAGATAGCGTTTGCGATAGAGTTCTGAGCGAGAGCTCTGTCGTAATTGCCCTTGTTGAACATCTCCATATCAAAGCTCGGAGCTTTTGCAGTCCACAGACGGAGTACGGAAACGCCGTCAGAGCCGTAGCCTGATACGTACATATCGTAAGGTGTAGCTACAACGGTATTGTAGTTGACATGGGAGATATAGTGGTAGCGGTCGTCCCAGTATTCCTGAAGATCGCCTTCAAAGTGTATATCTATAGACAGCTCAGGCTTTGGAACCAGCCATACCGAACCGCCGGGGAGCCAGTTGTCGGGGAGCTCTGTCTGCCAGCCGTCCTCCAGCTTCTGCTGGAAGATGCCGTATTCATAGCATATTGAATAACCCATAGCAGGGAAGCCTGTAGTAGCAAGACCGTCAAGGTAGCAGGCAGCAAGTCTGCCGAGACCGCCGTTTCCGAGACCTGCATCGGGTTCGTGGTCGTATATCTTCTCGAGGTTTATATCATAAGGCTTGAGCATTTCCTTTATGCCGTCAGCCAGCTCGAGATTGTAGATGCTTGTTTTGAGTGAGCGTCCCATAAGGAACTCCATTGAAAGGTAGTAGATCTGCTTGCCGCCCACCGAGTGGGTATGATTGATGAAGCTCTGCCTCTTTGCACCAAGTATTTCCACGATTATAGAGGAAAGTACGTGGTAAACCTGTTTGTCTGAAGCTTCTTCGGGCGAAACGCTGTACAGAAGCTGAAGTTTTCTTGGGAATTCTTCCTTGATCCTGTCCATAAGAGGGTTTGCCTTTTTTGTAGCCATATCTGATCTCCATTCTGCCGCAGATGCGGCGTTATTACCTTTTGTATAAATATCCCAATGATTTACCACTTGCTTTAGCCGATGGTAAGAAATCATTTTACAAGCGGTATACATTTCAATTATACTATGATTTAAATGATTTTTCAAGTGTTTATTTCAACAAATATTTGTCCACCAAATATACGTATTACGGAATTTCGCCAAAAACATAGAAAAAACAGCCGCAAAACGCCGTTCGTCCGTTGTGCATATCGACTGAAAGGTAAGAAAAATGTTTTTATATTTGTGCATAAAAACGAAAAAATTTGACCCTGTAAAAATTTCTATATTTTTAAAATATAAAACTTAGAAAATGTTTGAAATTTGTATTATTATGTGTTATAATAGTAAAAGCGGTTCGCGAAAAACAGAGCCGCATTAAATGAAAGTGTAGATAAAAGACAACAAAAGAAAATGAAAAGGTGATGTTTATGGAAACTAAAAAACGTTTTTCAATACTTAAATGTGTAATTATAGTTCTTTGCTTTATCCTGATCGTGGTGTCGATCACTGTCAATATCATGTTCTCGGGCGGAAAAACGCCTAAGGTAGCCGGAAACTACATCTACGTAGTAAAAGAGTCCGATAATATGGGCGGAAACGTTACAGAGGGTGCAGCTCTTATAGCTCCCGATGCAAAGGATCTTTCCATTGCAAGAGGCGATATCGTACTTGCTTATCCTGCCGATGATCCCGACAAGATCCATGTTCTCAGTATCTTCGATGTTGTTACGGCTGAGGACGGTACGGAAAGATACACAACTGCTGACGCTACAAATGTAGGAAGCTCGGAATCTATCCCTAAAAGCAGTATTGTCGCTCTTTGCACCGGTCATACAGAAAGCAAGGAACTTGGTTGGTTCATAAGATTTGCTTCAAGCATCAAGGGTATACTTCTTTTGCTTGTTATTCCATGTGTTATCCTCGTTATCATGCTTATTGCAAAGCTGGCTTCAAGCAAGGGCGATGAAGACGATGACTTCGGCTTCTATGAGTATGACGAAAGAGAAAAACAGAGAGAGCTTTCAGAGTCAAGAAGAAATTCTCACGACAAGGCAGGCAATCCTCTCTTTGAACCTTCACAGGAGATACAGCCGAGCAGCGAGCTTGAGCGCAAGAAGATGTCTATTGCCGAGAACTTCAGCCAGAAGAAGGTAAATCCCGATTCTCCTTATCAGAAGGAGAAAGAGCGTACAATGCAGTTCAAGACACAGCGCAGTGCTGAGAGCACATTTGCTGCAAGAAACGTTGGCGGTTCTTCTTCAACAGCTCCTACAGCGGACGCTCTCAGAGAAGAGATGCTCCGTAAGACAGCTGAGGCTGAGCGCACAGGTACATTCAATATCAAGACTACAAGCACTCCGCAGCAGCCCGCAGCTCCTGCCGAGCCTATCACTGATAATACTGGTATCCTTTCAAAGAGCCAGCTTGCTGAGATGTCAAGAAACGATGTTCCTAAGACAACTCCTCTGAGAAGTCAGTCAGCTCCTTCAACAGCTGCTCCAAAGCCTGTAAAGAAGAGCAATACACCTGATATTTCGGATATAATCAACAAGACCGAGCACAACGAGCGCAAGAAGAAGGCTGCGGATATGTCCGTTGATGACCTTCTCAAGCTCATCGAGGAAGAAAAGAAAAAGCTCTGATAAAAGATCAAAGGCAGACCACATGGTCTGCCTTTTTATGTATATGCAAGGGCTTTTGTCAATCAACTTTGTTTTTTCTGATGCTTGATTCTATAATGCTTACCACAGGGGAAAGAACGCCTGCTATTACCCATATGAGCCATGTTATGCCCCAGTTTTTTGTGATAAAGCTCCAGCCGAGGTATATAGCCGTAACTATGCACCAGTAGGCTGTCATTACCTTGGAATTGCGTTTTTCCTTCTTCTTGCGCGAGAATTCGTTCTCCTCAAGGAGCTTTCTGAAGCCGTCCATTTTTGTGCAGGTATGTATTATCAGGTAAAGTCCCACAGCTATGGAAATGAACATTGCGGCTATTGATAAGGCTTCGATTGTGTTATTGTCGATGAATAACTGACTGAAAACTATTATCGGTATGAACGAGAGTATAAACAGCATTACGCCTGCTATTATCGAGAAATTGTGCTTAGGCTCGTACTTTGACTTCTTTTCTGTGACCATGCCCGATACGCCGTACTCTGTGTCGATACCCTCTTTGTCAAGGTACTTAAATGGCTTGTACTTGTTTCCCGATATTATGAACAGTGAAACAGCTACAGCTATTAATATGAGCATAACAGGTACGCCTATGATAGGGCCTGCTTCGGGGAATGGCTCAAAGTAATCGAGCATGATAATGGGCAGGAAAGAGCAGGTGCAGAGAGCTACACCTGTAGGGATAAGCTTTGAACGCTTTTCGTTCTCTACAAGGAATTTGTTTGCTTCCTCCATTGAGACTCTGCGGAGAGGCGGCTCGGTCTCTGCTTTCTCCTGTGGTGTGGAATTATCAGAAGGGAGCTCGACTGTATCCTTTAATAATGAGTCTGTGGTCACTCCGAAAATTTCTGAGAGCTGTAATATACGATTAAGGTCGGGCGTGGACTGTGCGCCCTCCCATTTTGAAATTGACTGTCTGCTCACACCGAGCTTTTCAGCAAGCTCTTCCTGTGACATTCCTGATTTTTTTCTCAGTTCGATTATCTTGTCTGCAAGTATCATATATGTTACCTCCATATGTTTTTTCCCTCGGGGAATGTCCCGTGGTCTATGGTCTTATTTTATCATTTCGGGCAGTTACATACAAGCAACCCGACTTTACAATTTGTCAATCGGTGGTTGCAAATGCCGATATTTCGCGTGTTTTTTTGAAAAACGTCATGTTTGTCAAAAAGCTCTTGATTTTAACGAATTGATGTGCTATAATGATTTTAAAGTCCGCGCAGGTGTGCGTATGGGACGATCATAAATCAATATGAAAGAAGGTATCCCCCTATGGAGATAAAAAAAGCAATTGAAACAGTAGAGAAAAAAACAGGTATTGATCTCCCCGATGAGAAGATCGAGAAGATCGCAACTAAAGAAAATATTGACAAGGCTAAAGATATGATCAGCAAGGTGGCTACCAAGGAGAACATCGAAAAGGTAAAGGATAAGGTCGGCGACATCGTAGATAAGATCAAGAAATAATCGCAACGGGGCGTTTTCAGATGGAAAATGCCCTGTTTTTATATACGATAAGAGGTGAATATGAAGAAAATAATTGATATAATCAAAAATATATGAGCTTTCCGTTTTGTCATGCTGACTGCTGCGGGAGTTGTCAATGCTTTCGGTATAACTCTTTTCCTTACGCCTGTTAAGCTGTATGACAGCGGTATTTCAGGCACTTCCATGCTTCTCGCACAGGTCACGCCTGCATCGCTGTCGCTGTCGATTTTTCTGATATTGCTCAATATACCGCTTTTTCTCTACGGAATGAAAAAGCAGGGCGGAAGCTTTACTCTTAGTGCTATATACACCGTAGCCGTGTATTCCTTAATGTCATGGCTCATAACAGATGTACTTCCCATAGATGTCAGCATAGCGTCGCCTCTTGCAGGCACTGACCTGCTGCTGTGCGCACTGTTCGGCGGCGTGATATCGGGAATAGGAAGCGGTCTTGCCATACGCTTCGGCGGTGCTATGGACGGAATAGAGGTAATGGCTGTAATATTTGCAAAGCGGCTGGGACTGTCCGTAGGCTCATTCGTTATGGTGTACAACGTTTTGCTCTACATAATATGCGGAGCTGTTATACAAAGCTGGATACTGCCCCTTTATTCCATAGTTACATACGGAGCTGCGCTAAAGACCGTAGACTATATAGTTGACGGCTTACAGCGTGAAAAGGCTGCAATGATAATAACAGCCCGTCACGATGATATCAAAAAGCAGCTAATGGAAGAATTCGGCTGCGGAATGACTCTCATAAAGGCTATGGGCGGATATTCGGGAGAAGAACGCACAGTGCTGTATTTTGTCGTGAACCGCTTTCAGGTGATGAAGATGAAAGGCATAGTTCAGAAAATAGACCCACTTGCCTATATCACCCTCACTGAGGTAGCGGATATATTCTCGGTACCTAATAAATGTGTAGGGGACGGCGTCTCGACGTCCCTTTAGGGACTCCGCCAAAGGAACACAGTCCCTTTGGAATTCCGTTCATAGGTTCAGCAAGTTTTATAATGGTTTTCTCTCGAACATCAGCACGGGATAGCCCTCGTAGTAGGGCTTTACTATCTCGGGGTGCTCGTCAGCATAGGTAAATATTTTATCTGCAAGCCCTTCCTTGAGGAAGTCCACAAGCTGTGACAGCGGTCTGTGGTACAGCTCGTCGCATATAGAAGCGAAGGTTATAGCCCGTCTGCCGTCTACTTCCATGATGCGGTAGGGCCATATGCGGCAGTCGAAGGGCTTCTCGTCGCCCAGCATACAGCCGTTTTCAGTGAGCGCGGGACATGAGAACAGTTCATCGCCGCGAAGCTCGCCCACTCTGAATATATAGCCGCCGTCCTTTGTCACGAACTGAGTATCGGGACGGGCGGCTTTTATTTTTTCACATAGCTCTGCGGTAAATACGGGAGTCTCCCATACGTCGTAGCGGTCGAAAATGCAGCAGAGCCGACATTTTGCGCAGGCTTCGCCGCTGAGTATCTTTTTCAGCATGAACAAGCTCCTTTCAAATGCATATTGGTATTATTATACCCGATATACCGCTGTTTGTCAACAGCGGTGCGGCGTTTCGCCGCCCGTGAGACCTTAGCCTTTAGCTGTTAGCTTGCAGGGACGACCATTGGTCGTTCGTGAATCGAGAATGTAGGGGCTGCCTGTGGCAGCCCGCGTCTTGCGATGCAAGCAGCAATGAATTGTCATTCATAATTCATCGGCGTGAGCCGACACAATTAATTATGAATTATGAATTAAAAAACGGGCATAAAGCCCGTTTTTACATATCATTTCTGTTTTCGAGTGCCTTGAAAAGGGTAACTTCGTCTGCGTATTCCAGTATACCGCCAACAGGCAGACCAAAGGCAAGCCTTGTGACCTTTATGCCCATCGGTTTAAGCAGTCCTGCCACGTACATTGCCGTAGCATCGCCCTCAACCGTGGGATTTGTCGCCATTATGACTTCATTTACTCCGCCCTCGGCTATTCTCGCAAGTAGCTCCTTAACGCGGAGCTTGTCGGGAGTAATGCCGTCCATAGGCGAAAGAAGTCCGTGAAGCACATGGTAAACGCCGTTATATTCCCTTGTGCGCTCGAAAGCTGTAACGTCCTTGGGCGTTTCAACAACGCATATAACGCTCTTGTCGCGCTCAGTATCGTCACATATAGGGCATATCTCCCTTTCTGTAAGGTTCTGGCAGCACTTACAGCAATGAACGTTTTTCTTTGCATCAATGAGCGCCTTTGCGAAATCCTCAACAGCTCCCTCGTCCATTGACATAACGTGGTATGCCAGACGCTGAGCGGATTTCATGCCTATACCCGGGAGAGATGCGAATTTTTCCGCAAGTATAACCAGCGGAAGGGCATTGTGGTCAGCCATTATTTATCAGAAAAGACCCGGAAGTGAAACGCCGCCTGTGATCTTGCTCATTTCAGCTTCTGTTGTAGTCTCAACGTTGTTTACAGCTTCGTTTACAGCGCTGATGATGAGATCCTGGAGCATATCTATATCCTCAGGGTCAACTACCTCAGGCTTGAGAGTGAGAGACTTGATCGTCTTTTTGCCTGTTATAGTAACTTCAACAGCACCGCCGCCGGCAGTTGCGGAGAAGTCTCTTGCTTCGATATCTTCCTGAAGCTCTGTGATCTGATCCTGCATCTTCTGAGCCTGCTTGATCATCTGGTTCATATTCTGAGCACCGCCGCCGTTTACGTTCTTTGGTATTCTTGCTTTCATTTTAAAATTCTCCTTTGAAAATAAAGTTTCTTAGTTTTATATATCAAGCAAAATTATTTTTGCTTTTAAAGCGTTTATTGGTTTTCTACCGCAGTTTCTATCTTGCTCTCCATAGCCTTTTTGATGAGCTGCTCGGCAAGGTTTTTCTGTTCCTCGACTGTTGTGGTGCATCTTGCTCGGAGAGCGTATTTCTGCCCCATAACGTTGAAAATGGCTCTGCTTAGAGATACAGCCGTATCTCGGTTGCTCTTCAGCAGATTGATGAAAAAGCGGTTTTGCGAGAATATAACAAGTACATTGCCCTTTGTCTTGGCAAATGAGCCGTCGAGACTTCCTGCGGCTGCGGGGTTGAGCTTCTGGTACTCTTCCAGTATCTCGCCCCATCTTTCGCAGTCTGTAAGCTCGTCCTCGTTGAGTTTCTTCTCGTCTATCTTTACATTCGGCGTCGGGTCTGTCTCCGAATCGCCGCGAGCCGTAAGGACTTCGGGCTGCTGAGGTACCTGCGCTCCGTTTGGTATAGCTCTCGGAACGGAGTTGATTTTATTCTCTAACTGTTTTATTTTATCATATATTTCGGAATTGTCAATACCCTCTGCGGTATTCTTTACATTTCCGCAAAGTTTTATGAGGGACATCTCAAATTCAACGCGCTTGTTCATGGCTCTCTGCATATGCTCGCGGCACTCCTGCAAAGCGGAAAGTCTGTCCATAACAGTTGCAAGGTCGGACTTTTCGGCAATAGCCCGCAGTCTTTCAAGCTCGTCGGGCATACATACTATGAGCTTTTCCGCAGTTTCGGGGGAAGCCTTTATGAGCATGACATTTCTCAGCTGAGTGATAAGCTCCTCGCAAAGCCTTGTAAGGTCTTTGGACATATCGTAGAGCGATGCGGTAAGAGACAGAGCCTTCGGCGTATCAGCGTCCGAAATAGCGTCAAGGATATCGTAGAGATAGTCTCTGCCTGCGATACCTGCTGCATTTGATACAGCCTCTGCGTTTATGACCTCGGCGCATACCGAGCACTGGTCAAGGAGAGATACAGCGTCACGCATACCGCCGTCTGCAAGCTTTGCTATCATAGCCGCACCGTCATCGGTGAGCTGCAAGTCCTCCTGCTGAGCGATATAGCTTATGCGCTTGGCGATGTCCTCTGCCTTTATCCTGCGGAAATCGTAGCGCTGACAGCGTGATACGATAGTTGCGGGTACTTTGTGTATCTCGGTAGTTGCAAGAATGAATTTCACGTACGGGGGAGGTTCTTCCATGATCTTCAGCAGAGCGTTGAAGGCTCCTGCCGAGAGCATATGCACTTCATCTATGATGTATATTTTGTAAGCTCCGCGCTCGGGAGTATATACTGCGGCATCGCGCAGGTCACGGATATTGTCAACGCCGTTGTTTGAAGCAGCGTCTATCTCGACTATGTCGGTGAGAGCGCCGCTGTCTGCATCGCGGCATATGTCGCATTCAAGGCATGGATTGCCGTTTTTCATGTTTCGGCAGTTGACTGCCTTGGCGAGTATACGGGCGCAGGTGGTCTTACCTGTACCCCGTGAGCCTGTGAAAAGGTATGCATGGGCGGTCTTACCGCTGATTATCTGGTTTTTCAGAGCCTCTGTGGTATATTCCTGAGATATAACGTCGTCAAAGGTCATTGGACGCCATTTGCGGTAAAGAGCCTTATACACAGCCTTTCCTCCCTTCTTCAGTCGCTGTGGTGTTCAAGCATCACGGCTGCCTGTATTTCTTTATAGTAACGTGTAAAGCCGATGGAATCTTCGATATTATTGAGGAGAGCCTGTCTGTACAGAGCTTCGCCCTCTTTTAAATTATGGAGCATGGTCTGTGCTATAGCAGCACCGCCCAGTGCGCTTGCGTAGCTTTCGTGGCGTTCAATAGCCTCCTCGAACCATTTCAGCGCTGTCTCTCCCTTGTTGAGCTTGAGATACATATCCCCTATCTCACAGCGTATCCTGTTGCTGTACTGATAGTCCTCACGGGCAAGGAGATCCTCATAGAGCTGCTGTGCCTTTTCGGTGTAGCCGTTCTGAGCGTGACAGCGGGCTATGAATATGGGAAGCTCAGGGATATAAAAGCCGTTTTCATGTGCTTTTTCGTAGCATATCACCGCATTCGGACAAGCCTCGAGGATATGATAGCAGCGTCCGCGGTAAAACTCGTTCACGCCTTTTTCTTCCTTGGTCATGTCCATTTCTTCATTGCTGAGGTCAGTGAATACTTCAAGCGCGTTTCTGAAATCACCTTTATGGAAGAGTTCAAGTCCCTTTTCAAATACGGCTGATCTGTGATTTATGCCCGTAAAGGCGTTGCCGATGAGCTCGTCGTCGAACTGATGGAAGATGCTCTTTTTTAATTGCGCTATCTTATAGAATGATATGCCTGTCCAGTACATGAAAAAGAGCATAAGCATAGCGACGATATTATTTGATAGGGTGGTATTTTCCTCACCTGTTGCCATACGTAATGCAAAAACAGCTATTGAGGAAACAAATGAAGCTGCAAGAGCATTCGGGATACTGCGCCAGAAACACAGCAGGACACGTCTTGTCCGTGCTGCAAGAATAGAACGGAACATTCTTATCCCCCCATTAAAGAAAAATTCCGGAACATAGATGTGCAGGCTTGCTGCGGCACACAACACGCACCGCTTAATGCTGCTCGGTCTCCCGCCTGACATGGTTCACGGGGTCTTGTTGCACAGGGCCCACACATCTATATTTCGGAATTTCAATCACGGATAATATGAGCAGACATTGCTCTGTTAATATGATATCACAAACCGCAGAGTTTGTCAAGAATTTTTTTCTTGAAGCAGTTGATACACGGTATATCTTCGTTTTTTGAGTACAATAATAAAAAGAGGGTATGCCGAAGGACATACCCTCACAGGTAATCAGTTATCAGTCAAGAGCGGAGAAGTATTTTTCAAATGTTGTGATATCCTCATCCATATTGTATCCTGTGCATGAGATAGCGAGAATGAAATCACCCTCACGTCTTAAATAATATGCCTGTTCAAGAGAGAGACTATTCATTTCTGCCTTGAATTTTCCTCTTAAGAATTCTTTGCCTGCCATTGTTACAGTTTCGGGGCCTGATTCCTTTGTGTATGTAATTGTCGGAACAGCGGCAAGCTGTCTTTCGAGGATCGAGAAGTAGTCTTCTGCAGTAGTATCAGTGCTGAGAAGCATATTTTTATTGAGATTTTCGTATGCGATAGTAATATTCTGAGTTGAAGAAGAGTTCATGCAAAGTGCATCGCTTATAGTAGACTGCTCAATGATCTGCTTAGCTGCGTCAGCGTTGCTGCTGTATACGGTTTCGGCACCGAGATTCATCATCTGGAGTATTACTTCATCATCGGCAAATTTCCAGCCGTCCGGAGCTGTAAGCTTGAAGCCTGCAAATTCACTTGTGTAGGTATTGCCGTCTACAACGCCTCTCTTGAAGTCTGTACCTTCAGCGGCAGAAGGAGATGAATCACTGTCTCCGTCGGATTTATCGGCTGTTGTCTTTTTTTCTTCAGCTTCGGTCGTTTTCTCATCTGTTTTCTCATCTGTTTTCTCTTCTGTTGTATCTTCTGCAACAGTTGTAGTCTCTGTCTTGTCCTTCTTGTCGGACTTCTTGTCAGAAGATGATGAGTTTCCGCAGCCTGTCAGTGTGCATACTGCAAGAAGAAAAGCCATTGTGATCTTCAGAGTTGTCTTTTTCATAGTTTTTTATCCTCCATATAATCTCTTCGCTGTGATAATGCAGCGTAATTATTATAGCACTTAATTATTAACAAATCAATACTTGAAAAAAATTCTTTTTCCGCAGACAACGGAACGCCGAGGGTGACTCCACACAGTGTGGGGAGATGTACGAAGGACAGAGGGGCGCAGCGCCTGTTAGGCGGCGTTCCCTACACATAAATATGTGTCATGCGGGCGCACAGAATGCGCCCCCTACAGCGCAAAGCCTGAGCAGCCTTGCTCGTCCGCATATCATCGGAATTAACGGGCTGCCACAGGCAGCCCCTACAAGCTAAAGGCTAAGGGCTTAATGCACGCTGCTTGACAAATATGTACAAACTATATATAATAAAGGTAGTATGCAAAAAGAAAGGATATATACATGATAAAAAAGAACCACGTTGTCAGGCTCGTGCTGATATTTACCCTTATAATGGGCATTTCATCTCTTGTTATAATGCTGAGCAATACTCTTTCGGCACGACAGACTGCTTATATAACCGTTAATCCCAATACTATAAAGCTTATACAGCTTGACGGTCCTAAAGAGGGCGATCCCATCGCTATAGTGGATACAACAATCGGCGAATACAGATTTGTGCTTTATCCCGAGCAGTCTCCCAATGCTGTTGAGAACTTCACAAGTCTTGCAAAATCGGGATACTATAATAATACCTATGTATTTCATTCCGAGGACGGGGTGTATTCTGCCGCAGGTGCTCCGAATAAGGACGGATCGGCAAATGATAATTCCCATGAGCTTGTAAAGAGAGAGCTCCATCAGGATCTCTGGCCGTTCAAGGGCGCTGTTATGGCTATGAATACGACTCTTGACAAGACCTTCAAGGAAAAGATACTTGGCGGCGGTACTTATTATAACGGCAGCCGTTTTATGGTGCTCAATACAGTTGAATTCAACGATGAATTCAAAAAAGAGCTGAAGGAAGTCTCCGAAAGTCAGCTTCTTGCAGACGCTTTCATAGAAAAAGGCGGTGTTCCGAATTTCTCACAGCAGATGACTGTTATCGGTCAGACCTACAGCGGCTTTGAAGTCGTTGAAAAGCTTGCGAGCCTTGAGACCAAAGATCAGGGCAGCTATAAATTCCCCGTTGAGGATATAATGATAAATTCCATTACTATCAGCACCTACTCGGAGGACGAAAAACAGGCAGTAACTACTGCAAAAACCACCACATCTGCTGCTGCGACCACTACTGAGACCACAACAAAATAAAGTGGTCTGATAAGTCGTTATATTTCAGGTAAACATAGTCTGTTCAACAAATCGCTTTGTCCAAAAACACTAAAAAATTGCGGAAACTATTTACAAATCGGTTTTTATGATGTATAATATATAAGTTGAAGTATAATTACTAATAATAAATCATGATCTCATATATCTGAGGAGTGGAATTTTATGTTAAAAAAAGTCCTGGCAGGCATCATATGTATGCTTATGGCTGCGGGCACACTTGCTTCGTGCGGCGATAAGGGTACAACGACTTCGGGAACTAAAACAGAAGCGACATCTCAGAGCGATACAACTGCTGCTGCCACAGAGGCTGCGGAGGTTGAAAACGTTGATATCGCAAACTTTACTCCACCCGAGAAGGGCGATACGATAATAACAATGAAGATAAAGGACTACGGTACCGTAAAGTTCAGGCTCTTCCCCGAGTATGCGGACAAGGGCGTTGAGAACTTCGTAGAGCTTGCTAAAAAGGGCTATTACGACGGACTGAAGTTCCACAGAGTTATCAAGGACTTTATGATACAGGGCGGTGATCCCCTCGGCACAGGTACAGGCGGCGAGTCTGTCTGGGGCGGAAAATTTGACGGCGGCACCGATCCTCACCTTATACACGTTGCAGGTGCTCTTGCTTACGCAAACAGCGGCGGCACTGATACGGACGGAAGCCAGTTCTATGTAGTTACCGGAACTGTTCCGACTGATGATGATTTTGAGTATTACAGCCAGAACGGTCTGGCTTTATCGGATAATGCAAAGGAACAGTACAAGAAGGTCGGCGGTGCACCATGGCTCGACGGCAGCTATACCGTTTTCGGACAGGTCATCGACGGTCTTGATGTAATATTCAAGGTACAGAATGTAGCAGTTGAACAGAGTGCGTCAAGACCTTATCAGGACGTTATAATGGAATCTGTTACCGTTGATACCTACAACGGCGAGGATATACACTGGTATCTTGATGAATATGAGAAATTTGATGCAGATGAGATCACAAATTCCACAGGTAAGGAAAATTTGAGCATCTCAAACTTTACCGCTCCGAAGGAGGGCGAAACCATTGTCAGCATGAAGCTCAAGGGCTATGACGGAGAGGTAAAGATAAAGCTTTTCCCTGAATATGCAGATAAGGGCGTTGAGAATTTCATAACCCTTGCAAAACAGGGCTATTATGACGGACTCACCTTCCACAGAGTCATCAAAGACTTTATGATACAGGGCGGTGACCCTAAGGGTGACGGTACAGGCGGCGAATCCATATACGATAAGGGCTTCGACGGCGGTACAGACCCCCATCTTATCCATGCAGCAGGCGCAGTCGCTTATGCGAACAGCGGTTCAACAGCAAGCAACGGCAGTCAGTTCTACATCGTTACAGGTGAAGTATACAGCGATTCTGAAATAGAAGAGATCGAATCATATGGATATTCACTGACAGAAAACGAAGAGGAAGTCTACAAGACCTACGGCGGTGTGCCGTGGCTTGACGGAGGATATACAGTATTCGGTCAGGTATTCGACGGTCTTGATATCGTTTTCGACGTACAGAAGGTAGAAACAGGCGAAAACGACAAGCCAAAGGAAGATGTCGTTATCGAGTCTATGACTGTTTCGGAGTATAAAGACGGCGAAGTGCGCTGGAATATTTCCGATTATAAATGATTACTCTAAGCCGAGGGCTTATTGAATAATTTTCGGCCGAGTGCCGACGAACAAAAGAAAGAAATTCGGGATCAGATAAAAATACCCCGAAATACTAAGGAGAGAATTTATTTGGATAAGTTTGTTATAAAGGGCGGTAGACGCCTTGAGGGTGAAGTCACTATCAGCGGTGCTAAGAATGCAGCTGTAGCAATACTTCCCGCAGTCATTCTTTCAGACGAGCCATGCGTTATAGAAAATGTTCCTTATATCAGTGATGTAAGGATATGTTTCCATATCCTTGAGGAAATGGGCGCAGAGGTAACAAAGATCGCAAAGGATACCTACAGGATAGATCCTACGACTATCAGCAAATTCTGTGTTCCTTACGAGTATGCAAGAAAGATGCGTGCTTCATATTACTTTCTTGGTGCTCTTCTGGGCAAATTCAATAAAGCAAGAGTTTCCATGCCCGGCGGATGTCCACTTGGAGACAGACCTATAGATCAGCACTTAAAGGCTTTCACAGCCCTCGGTGCAAAACACACTCTCAGTCAGGGAATGATAGATCTTACTGCTGACAAGCTCAGCGGCAATCAGATCTTCTTTGATGTAGTTACAGTAGGTGCTACAATGAATGCAATGCTGGCTGCTGTAAAGGCTGAGGGACTTACAGTGATCGAAAATGCAGCTAAGGAGCCTCATATCGTAGATCTTGCAAACTTCCTCAACTCAATGGGTGCAAACATCATGGGCGCAGGTACCGATGTTATCAAGATCAGAGGTGTTGAGCATCTCCACGGCACTACTTATGCAGTTATCCCCGATCAGATAGAAGCAGGTACATTTATGGTGGCAGTTGCCGCAACGAAGGGTGATGTTCTTATCAAGAACGTTATCCCGAAGCATCTTGAATCCATTACTAAAAAGCTTGAGAAGATCGGCGTTAATATCGAGCAGTTCGATGACAGCGTAAGGGTATGGGTAGACGGTCCGCTGGTAAAGACAAACGTCAAGACAGCTCCTCACCCGGGATTCCCTACAGATATGCAGTCTCAGATAGCTACACTTCTGTGTCTTGCAGAGGGTACAAGCATTATCACCGAGAATATCTGGGAACAGCGTTTCCGCTATGTGGACGAGCTCAGGAGAATGGGCGCAGATATCACAGTAAACGGCAAGGTAGCTCTTATAGAGGGTACAGGCAAGCTTATGGGAGCTCCCGTAAAGGCTTGTGACCTGAGAGCAGGCGCTGCACTTATCATTGCAGGACTTGCTGCAAGCGGTGTTACCGAGATCGAGGATATCTACCATATCGAAAGAGGTTATGACTGCATGGAAGGCAAGCTCAGAGCTCTCGGCGCAGATATCGAAAAGGTAAGCGTTCCGGATAAGGCTGAGGGAACAAAGACCGACGGCGCAAAAGCTGCGGTTTGATAGAATATTAATGGCTGCTGCACATTAGTGCGGCAGCTTTTTTTGGCAAGTTATGTTAAAGTTGAGAGTTGAGAATTGAGAGTTAATAAGTTCGCTTTGCTCATATTATTTTAAAGTATCGCCGCAGGCGATACCATAACTTTCAACTCTAAACTCTCAGCTAACATTCGATTATCGTTTTAATTTTATAAAAGGTGTTGTATGAAGGATAAAGGATTATACAAAAATCTGTTTACTATAGTTTTGCCTATAGCGTTCCAGTACTTTATGTCATCGCTGGTATCGGCTTCGGACGCTTTTATGCTGGGATTCTTAAATCAGGACTCCCTTTCTGCGTCTTCACTCGCAGGACAGGTAGCCTTTGTGTACAGTCTTTTCTTTTTGGCGTTCGTATCGGGCTGTAATGTCATTGCAGCTCAGTACTGGGGCAAAAAAGACCGTGTTACCGTTGAAAATATTCTTGCTCTGACCATGAGGTATTCCCTTTTGGTGGGCGCAGTTTTTACTTTGGGAGCATTTATATTCCCTGAATATATAATGCGTTTTTTCACCAATGATCCCGAGCTTGTACGCCTCGGCGGAGTGTATCTGCGTACAGTGTCGCTGTCATACGTCCTTGCTGGCTTTTCACAGGCGTATTTTGGAATAATGAAGATCTGCGACTGTGCAAGGCTCAGCTCCCTTATAGGAAGCCTTGCTGTAGTATTCAATATAATAGCAAACGGCTGCTTTATTTTCGGAATCGGACCTTTTCCCGAAATGGGCATAAGCGGTGCGGCTTTAGCTACTGTTCTTGCGAGAGCATTTGAGTGTATATTTATCCTTGTGGTAATACTCCGCGGCAAGTGTCTGCCTCTGCGTGTGGGAAAAATGTTCAGGCTGAACGATGCTGCTCTACATAAGGACTACATAAAGTATACCCTGCCTCTGCTGCTCAATCAGCTTGGCTGGGGCGGCGGAGTCACAATGTACTCTGTCATCATGGGCAGACTCGGTACTGATGCAGTAGCTGCAAACTCCATAGCAAGCATTGTACGCTGCATAATAGCCAGTCTTTGCTGGGGAATCGCATCGGGAGTCGGCATCATACTGGGCGGTATGCTGGGCAGGAACGAGATCGAAGAAGCCAAAAAAGCCGGCGGCAAGTTCGTGCGGCTGTCTATTCTCATAGGCGTATGCTCGGGGGTGGTCATACTGGCATTAACCCCTGTTATACTTAAAGTCATAACGCTCAACGATCAGGCTCAGTTTTACCTGAAATACATGATGTTCATGGCGGCTTACTATATCATCGGCAATTCCTTGAATTCCACCATTATAGGCGGAATGTTCCCCGCAGGCGGCGATACGCGCTTCGGTATGATATGCGATATCGTGACGCTGTGGTGCGTGGTAGTGCCAATGGGCATGATCGGAGCTTTTGTGCTGAAGCTGCCTGTACTTGCGGTAGCGTTCATAATTACGCTGGACGAGTTTGTAAAAATACCTGCTGTATACAAGCATTACATGAAGTATAAGTGGGTAAAGAATATCACACGTTAAAATCCCTATAGTATTAAAAATCCCCCTTGCTGAATTATTCAGTAAGGGGGATCATTTTTATGATCTTATTTCGTGCTGAGAGATTATAAGTTTTATGGAATTATAAAGATAAGGCTTTAATTCGACAATTGTACATGGCTCTTTGTAGAGTATAGCCGAATAGCAGGTAGAGCTTACAAGCTCGATTATCATAAAGAGCATTATCTCGGGATCTCGGAAATCATAGGGAGCTTCGTTCAACATAGTGTAATACACTGTTGAAAAGTCTACATCTTTATCCGATGCAGGAGAAGTAATTGCACTTTTGAATATGCCCCAGCTGAGATTTTTTGATATGAATGTGAGAAGTGACTGGTCGTTATTGAGCTGATTGATGATATTGTCAATGACTCTTATGAGCTTGTCCTCGAAAGGAAGATCGTTCAGCTCGTCACCAAGCTCGTCCAGAGCGGTCAGGAACAGCTGACTTGACTTGTGAGATACAAGCTTGTTCCTGATATCATACTTATCCTTGAAATACAGGTAAAAAGTACCCTTTGCCACACCTGCCTTGCTTACGATATCAGTTATAGAGGTCTTGCTGAAGCCCTTTGTGGTGAAAAATTCAAAGGCGGTTTTCAGCAGCGAGTTTTCTTTCAGTTTTTTATTCGCATCTACCTTACCCATTATGACCTCTCCTTTCATTTTATCCTTTGTATTAAATACTGTCCTCACTATTATCTGTTGTCATAATTATTATATCCCTAAAAACAGACCCTGTCAAGGGTATAAAATT
The DNA here is from genome assembly GCF_000518765.1 of Ruminococcus flavefaciens ATCC 19208. GTDB lineage: Bacteria > Bacillota > Clostridia > Oscillospirales > Ruminococcaceae > Ruminococcus > Ruminococcus flavefaciens. The sequence goes on from NZ_KI912489.1 coordinate 175,365, forward strand.
GACCAACAGTCAGCTTATATGAGGAGTAAAATTGTGCACCCATACAAAATTAATGACCGAGGGTCATTTTTTATTCTGAAATGGTTGACTAACGGTCATTTTTGTAATATACTATGAAATAACAAAGGCACAGGCGCACACTGAATGTCCGTGAGGTCGGTTCAGCTTTTACAATTTCCCATATTAAAGCTTTTCTCCTAAGGGTATATACTCACGGACGTTCAATATGCGCCTGAATATAACAGAAAGGATATGATAAGATGCTAAAACTCGGTGAATGGATAGCAAAACACAGAGCACTCATACTTGTGGTCTCGGTGGTAATGCTTATCCCTGCGGCAATAGGATATGTCAAGACACGTGTAAACTACGACATACTCTCTTATCTGCCGAAGAATATAAATACAATGGTAGGACAGGATATCCTGAAGGAGCAGTTCGGACAAGGCGGCTTCTCCCTTGTAATGGTGGAGGGCATGAGCGATAAAGACGTGGCGGCGACTGCCGACAAGATAGCGGCTGTCGATCATGTTTCAAATGTAGTATGCTATCAGTCCATGACAGGCTGTACTATCCCGAAGGAGATACTTCCTGCGGATATATACGACTTCTTCAACAAGGGCGACACTACGATGATGGCTGTATTCTTTGATGATACGACCTCCGCAGACGCTACTCTCAATGCTGTAGAGACAATGAGGAGCATAACTTCAAAGCAGTGCTTCATCAGCGGTATGTCAGCAATGACTCTTGATATGAAGAATATCACCCAGAATGAGACGCTTATATATGCGCTCATCGCAGTTATCCTCACAAGTATCGTACTTATGATAACAATGGATTCCTTCCTTATCCCTGTATTCTTTATGCTGAGCATAGGATTTGCAGTAGTCTGGAACTTAGGCTCCAATATCTTCCTCGGGGAGATATCATTCATCACACAGGCACTTGCAATGGTATTGCAGCTCGGTGTTACAATGGACTACTCCATTTTCCTATGGCACAGCTACAAGGAACAGCAGAAATTCTATCCCGACAGCAGACAGGAAGCAATGGCACACGCTATTTCAGCTACTATAACCTCAGTTGTAGGAAGCTCCTTCACAACAGTTGCAGGCTTCCTTGCAATGTGCTTCATGACATTCACACTTGGTCTTGATTTAGGTATCGTAATGGCAAAGGGCGTTGTATGCGGCGTTATCGCCTGCGTAACTGTCCTTCCGTCAATGATACTCATATTCGACAAGGCTATTGCAAAGACCTCACATAAGGACTTCTTACCGGGCTTTAAGCGTACATCTTCATTTATCGTAAAGCATTCATGGGTATTCCTTACAGGAGCGATAGTTCTCCTGATACCTGCCGTATTCGGCAACAGCAACTACGGTGTTTACTATAAGCTTGACAGCACTCTTCCAAAGACTCTTGACAGTGTTATCGCAAACACAAAGCTTGCTGAGGAATACAACATGAACAGCACACATATCCTCATGGTAAGATCGGATATGAGTGCTAAGGACGCAAACAAGATGATGAACAAGATAGAAAGCGTTGACGGCGTTCAGTTCACACTGGGCTTCAATTCACTTGTTGGCTCGGCTATTCCCGAGGAAGCAGTTCCGAAGGAGCTCAGAAGCGTACTCAAGAGCGATGAATGGCAGCTCATACTCATAGGTTCTGAATACGAAGTAGCTTCTGACGATGTAAACGAGCAGGTGGGAACTATAAACAAGATAGTTCAGAAATACGATCCCAACGGAATGCTCATCGGCGAAGCACCTGCAACAAAGGACCTTATAACCATAACCGACAGAGACTTCAAGATAGTAAACTTCCTTTCAATAGCTGCTATCTTCCTTATAATCGCATTTACATTCCGTTCAATATCACTTCCTGTGATACTTGTTTCGGTAATAGAGCTTGCAATAATGATAAACCTCGGTTTAGCTTACTACACAGGCTCAAAGCTCTCATTCATAGCTCCTATCGTTATCGGTACTATCCAGCTCGGTGCTACTGTTGACTACGCGATACTCATGACAACAAGATACCGCACCGAGCGCAGCAGCGGCAAGGACAAAAAGGAGTCTATCGGCATTGCACTCAGCACTTCTATAAAATCTGTCATTACATCGGCTCTCGGATTTTTCTCCGCAACAGTAGGCGTTGCACTTTATTCCGATATCGGTCTTATCTCAGAGCTGTGTATGCTCCTTGCAAGAGGTGCGCTTATCTCAATGGTAATAGTAATTACCGTTCTCCCGTCAATGTTCATGGTCTTTGACAAGGTAATATGCAAGACCAGTGCAGGATTACTTCCAAAGAAAAACAAGTTTGAATACAGATACAAAAACGCATAAAATAGCCGAAGGTTTCATATAAAGGAGAGATAGATATGAAAAAGGTAAGTAAAGTTATGGCAGCCCTGATTGCAACCGCAGTATCCGCAGGCGCAACAGGCTCTATCGCATACGCAAAGAGCAGCGGAAAGGTACAGGAGACCGCTGAAAAGACAAAGGAAACAGACAGTGCGGAAGCCTCTTCAAGAAAAGACAACGGCGAAAACGCATACAAGGACGAGACGGTTTACGTCCTCTGCAACAGCGATTCAAGCATAAAGAACGTAGTAGTAAGCGACTGGCTGAAAAATGCTCCCGCACTGGGAAGTATCTCCGATATCTCGGAGCTGAGCGATATCGTCAATGTCAAGGGCGATGAGGAGTTCTCATTAAACGGCGAGAATATCAGCTGGCAGGCTGACGGCAGCGATATCTACTACAAGGGCAATACAGATAAAGACCTTCCCGTTGATGTGGATATTGAGTATACTCTCGACGGCAAGAAGGTAACTCCCGAAAGCATCAAGGGCAAGAGCGGACACCTTGTTATCCGCTGGACATACAAGAACAATCAGAAGGTCACAAAGACCGTAAACGGCAAGACAAAGGAGCTTTATGTGCCTTTCATGGCAGCAAGTGCCGCTGTGCTCAGCACAGACAATTACCTTAACGTTGAGGTCAAAAACGGCAAGGTCATCTCAGACGGCGACAGACTTATCGTTGTGGGTATGGCATTTCCGGGACTTGGCGAAAGCCTCGACCTCAGTAAGATAGAGGGAATGAACATAGAAATTCCCGACAGCTTCGAGATTTCCGCTGACGTTACCAATTTTGAGATGAATACCTCTGTTACAGTAGTTTCAAATGAGATATTCTCACAGCTTGATATAGATAATGCTGCCGATCTCGGCGACTTGAAGGATAAGCTCAAGGAGCTCAGCGACGGCGCAGAAAAGCTCACAGACGGTACGGCTGCACTTTATGACGGTATAAAGAAGCTAAATGGCGGTGCAGGAGAGCTGTCAAGCGGCATAGATAAGCTTCTCAGCGGCTCTTTGGAGCTGAAAAACGGTGCTTCGGAGCTTGACAGCGGTGCTAAGAAGTTAGCAGACGGCGCAAAGACTCTCTCAGACTCTACAGGTACATTTGAGGCAGGTCTGGGAAGTGCAAAGGACGGCTCTTCAAAGCTGGTGGCAGGTATAGAACAGCTTAGCGGCGGAGCATCACAGCTCAGTGACGGCGCAGGCAGTGCAAAGGCAGGCTCTGCGGCACTGGTCGACGGCTTCGGCAAGGTAAGCGCAGGTGCAGACGCTCTCAGCAGCGGTCTCAAGGACGCAAAGGACGGCTCCGATGCTCTTACAGCAGGCTTTACAAAGGTAAACGAGGGTGCAGCTGCTCTCAAGGACGGAGCAGGCACTCTTACAAGCGGCGTAGGTGCTATAAAGGACGGCAGCACACAGGTAAAGGACGGTTCTGCACAGTTGGCAGCAGGTGCATCTGCACTCAACGACGGAGCTGCAAAGCTCAGCGAGTCCGCAGGACAGATGTCAGCAGGCATCACAAGCGCAAAAAGCGGTGCAGATTCTCTTGCAGAGGGCATAGCAAGCGCGAAAACAGGTGCAGATCAGCTTTCGGGCGGCGCATCAGCTCTCAGTGAGGGCGCAGCAAAGCTCAGCGACGGCATCGCAGCAGCAGGTTCATCACTTGATACCACTATCGCTGCAAACGAGCAGGCTCTTGCAGCTTTACAGGCATTATATCAGCAGTCTCCTTCACAGGAGCTTGCTGTGGCAATAGGAACTCTTCAGCAGACTATTGAAGGACAGAAGCAGATATCAGCATCTATGGCTGAGAGCGGTGCTCTCGGAGCAGGTGCAGCTTCCGTGAAGAACGGTGCAGCACAGCTTAACGGCGGTATCGGTCAGCTCAGTACAGGTCTTGAAGCTGCAAAGAGCGGCTCTGAGACATTAAAGGGCGGTCTTGCAGCACTGGATGATGGCGGCAAGGCTTTAGCAGCAGGAGCTTCTACACTTTCAGGCTCTACAGCACAGCTCTCAAAGGGCGCATCAGATCTGAGCACAGGTGCAGCAGCTCTTGACAGCGGTATAGGTACTCTTGCAGGCGGCAGCAGTCAGCTTATCGGCGGACTTGATTCGCTCATCGACGGTATCGGTCAGCTCAGCAGCGGCAATGCTTCACTTAATGCAGGACTTGGCAAGCTCAGTACAGGCGCAGTTGATCTCAGCGGCGGTATCGGTCAGCTTTCCGACGGTGCATCGGCTCTTGACAGCGGTCTTGCACAGCTCTCACAGGGTACACTTACACTTAACGGCGGTTTTGGTCAGTTAAGCACAGGTGCGGTAACTCTTGATGACGGACTTGCACAGCTTTTCGGCGGCAGCAAGCAGCTCAGCGGCGGTGCAAAGACTCTTTACGACTCAATAAAGCTTCTCAGCACAGGCGCAGCTAAGCTCAGCAGCGGCTCGGGAGAGCTTTACAGCGGCGTGGACAAGCTCAAGATCGGCAGCAAGACTCTCTCAGACGGAGTAAGTCAGCTTGAAAGCGGAGCTAAGGAGCTCAACGACGGCATGATAAAGTTCAACAATGAGGGCATATCAGTGCTTACAGGTGCTGTGAATGAAAATCTCCCTGATATCATCGAGAATTTCAAGGCTCTGAGAGATGCATCGCGTGAATATAACAGCTTCTCGGGCATATCCGATAAAATGGACGGCAGTGTTAAGTTCATCTACCTCGTTGACGGAACTAAATGAGTGATTAGTAGGGGCGAGTTCCGCGCGCCCGTGTAACCCCGATGCTAACTCCCCGTGTCGAGAAGCAGCTGCCCTTTTGATGATATGCGGACGAGTAAGGGTGCGCAGGCTCTGCGCGTAGGGGCGTGTTCCGCGCGCCCGTTAATCCCGATGATACTTCCCGTGTCGAGAAGCAACGCCTCTTTTGATGATATGCGGACGAGCAAGGGGGCGCAGGCTCTGCGCCCATGTAACCCTATTCCTATGTATTTAACATAAAAACATAAGCCATAGTATTTCTGTATACTATGGCTTTTTTGTTGTTATTCTATTTCTTGAACACCATGTTGCATCTGCCCCACATTTCATCGCCGTAGGCGAACGCATCAGGAGTTGTGTGCCTTTCGGTAAAGCCTGCGCTTTCGTAGCACTTCCGCGCTTTTTCGTTGACAGTAAACACGTTTAGCTGTACAGCGTCCGCTTTCAGTATCTCTGTGCAGTATTTTGCGGCAAGCTGTATCATTTCTCTGCCATAGCCCTTACCGCGCTGTGCAGGGTCTACGATAACGAAAGCCAGCATAGCTTCATTGCTTTCGGTGTTTATGCCGCAGCATAGAAATCCCACGACTTTTCCGTCATCTGTAGTTGCCACAAAGGGGCAGTCTCCGTGCTTCGTGTACATATCTGCAAGAAACTGGTCAAAGGCGTTCTTTTCAAGTGGATAGGGAGCATGTTTCGCGCTCCACATTGCGTGAGTGCGTTCGTCGGTTATCCAGTCCTTTATTGCGTCAAAATCATGGCTTGGTATGTATGGTCTCAGTCTCATGGTAACACCCCTATGTTAATTAGGAATTCGGAATGCTGAATTAGGAATTATATGTGTTCGCTGATAAAAATGCAGGGGCTGCCTTTGGCAGCCCGTTTTAGATATTTTTTTCCTGATGGCGCACAATGTGCGCCCATACACGGAACGCCGAGGGCGGCGTTCCCTACAGTTACTTATTATCTGCTTTTCTCTGGAAATACTTTACTGCTTCCACGACAGGTACTATAAATGCACCCATTATGAATGCGCAGAGGTAGTTTTCAGCAAAAAGCTCTGAAAGTGAGAACATATCTCTGAGTGAAGGTATAAAGAGTATCGGTATTGTAAGTACAGCTGAAAGTGCGATAGCTCCGATAAGGACCTTATTGTGCTTCTTCATGGTGAAGATGGAGTCTTTAAGGCTTCTCATATTCCATGCGTGGAGCATCTCACATACGCAGAGAGTGATGAATGCCATTGTCATGCCTGCTTCGTGACCTTCGCTGTTAAAGCCGATAACGTAGGAAATAAGTGTGAGTATTGCGATAACAGTACCCTGCCAGAGAAGATTTATACCCAGACCGTCCGAGAAGATGTGAGAATTGCTGCTTCGAGGTTTACGTGACATGATGCCGTTTTCGGCAGGCTCCATGCCCAGTGCAATAGCAGGGAAACAGTCGGATATAAGGTTTATCCAGAGCAGGTGTACAGGGTTGAAGAGTACGAATGAACCGTCTGTAAGGCTTCCGAGACCTATTGTAGCGATAAGTATGCAGAGCACCTCACTGAGGTTGCTTGAAAGCAGGAACTGTATAGCCTTGCGGATATTGTCGTAGATACGTCTGCCCTCTTCAACAGCTCCTACGATAGTTGCGAAGTTATCGTCTGTGAGTACCATATCAGCAACGTTCTTTGTAACGTCTGTACCTGTGATACCCATACCAACGCCGATGTCTGCGCTCTTGATAGAAGGTGCGTCGTTAACGCCGTCACCTGTCATAGCAGTGGTCATGCCCTTTTTGCGCCAAGCATTTACTATACGTACCTTATGCTCGGGCTGTACACGTGCATAAACGCTGTAGTCGCCAACGTGCTCGTTGAATTCTTCATCGGGTATCTTTGAAAGCTCTGCACCTGTGAGAGCCTGCTGACCCTTTTCGAGGATACCGAGCTCCTTAGCGATAGCAACGGCAGTATCTCTGTGGTCGCCTGTTATCATAACAGGACGTATGCCTGCTGTGCGGCAGAGACCGATAGCGTCCTTGACTTCGGGACGAACAGGATCTATCATACCTGTCATGCCTATGTATATAAGGTCGTGCTCAAGAGCTTCGGGAGCTGTATCAGCGGGGAGCTCATCGTATTCGCGGTAAGCAGCAAGCAGTACTCTGAGAGCATTGTCTGCCATTTCCTTGTTTCTGCGGAGTATCTCAAGTCTGTCGGACTCGGTCATTATACGGACTCCGCCCTCCTTGAACATATGTGTACAGTTTTTCAGCACTTCATCTGGTGCGCCCTTTGTGTACTGGATATAGCCCTTGTCAGTCTTGTGGACTGTGGACATCATCTTTCTCATTGAATCGAAAGGAGCTTCCGCAACACGGGGTGTCGCAGCTTCAAGCTCGTATTTTTTAAGCCCGCATCTGTGTGCGTAAGCTACGAGAGCAGCCTCTGTAGGCTCACCTGCTACGGTATCGTCGGAGTTGAGCTGAGCGTCACAGCAAAGAGCCATAGCCTTTGCGAGGAATTCCTTATCGTCTGTATTTTCCTGAACTACAGTCATCTTATTCTGTGTAAGAGTACCTGTCTTGTCCGAGCATATTACCTGTGCGCAGCCGAGAGCTTCAACGGCTGTAAGTCTGCGTATGATAGCTCCGCGCTTTGACATATTGGTAACGCCGATAGAGAGTACTACAGTAACAACGGCTGCAAGACCCTCAGGGATAGCTGCAACAGCAAGGCTGACAGCGATCATAAAGGATTCAAGGAACTTAGGAAGTGTGATAGAGCCATCTGCAATGAGCATACGGACTATATTGAGTCCGAGGATAATAATGCATATAACAAGTACAGCTATAGAGAGTATCTTGCTGAGCTGATCGAGGCTCTTCTGGAGAGGAGTCTCATCATCGTCGGCATTAGCGATAGCACCTGCTATCTTACCCATTTCTGTCTTCATGCCTGTAGCTACTACAACAGCTTCTGCACGGCCATAAGCGATGCTGCTGCCCATGTAGAGCATATTCTTTCTGTCGCCGAGAGGTACTTCCTCGCCTGTGAGGACTTCGCTGTCCTTATCTGAAGGTACGCTCTCACCTGTGAGGGCTGATTCCTCAGCCTTCAGTGCAGCGGCTTCAAGTATACGGCAGTCAGCAGGTACGTTGTCGCCTGCTTCGAGGGCGATGACATCACCGGGTACAAGCTCTGAGCTTGGTATAACTACAAGCTCGCCCGAACGGAACACCTTGCTCTGTGCGGCACTCATAGCCTGTAATGCCTCGATGGCAGATTCTGCCTTATTTTCCTGATATACTCCAAGCACCGCATTTGCGATAACAACGAAGAGTATTATAAATACGTCCGCGTCAAGCTTGCCCTCTGATATGATGCCTGTTATTGCAGATATAACAGCAGCTGCGATAAGGACGATTATCATCGGATTTTTGAACTGTTCGATAAAACGAGCAAGCATAGTCGGCTTAGGCGGTTCATCGAGTTTGTTCTTTCCGTTGGTTTCAAGGCGCTTTGCTGCCTCTTCTTTTGTAAGACCTGATACCGAGCTGTCGACTTCCTTGAGTACGGAGTCAGTGGATTCAAGATAATGTTTCATTTTTCCTCCCCTAATAATTGTTTGGTTTGTGATATAATAAAAACTGCGGTCAAGGCATATACAGTTTAGATATAGCCTTGAATGCAGTACTAAACAGATAAAATTTTATCATTTACTGATAAAAAAGTCAAGATATAAAAGTGTTTGAATAGTGAAAGTACAGTGATAAGATTGCGAAATCGTATAAACTGTATTTAGAGATGCTCTTTATATAACAAAAGAGCCCGTTCCTCAGAGCAGAAACAGACTCTTTTGTCTGGAAGCTGAAGCGGAGCTTCCTGTATGAAAAATCACTGTATGATTTACTTCGAAACAAGCAAATGAATGGAAATTCTGATTTGCTATTGTACTTTCAACGGTTTTTTTATTTATAGAGATGGTTTTTTAGAGAGATCTGAAAGCGTAATGGGGGGTTCACTGTTTGTTCCGAGTGAGATGACATACGAATGATCATCAACCTTGTGTTAGGCGGAAGAGTGTATCTGCCGATTGCTCGGCAGATCTCAATTCCGTTAGGGGATATGATGTATTATAAAAGCTGTTGGCGTGATCAATAGTACAGGCATCATAAAAGATGCAGCCACAAAAATTAATATGACTTAATGCCCATTTTTTAGGTTCGTCTTCCCGAAGAGTGACTGCACGATCATCTGACCCTGTCGATTGATTTTTCTGAGATCGTTGCGGTAATGATGTTAAAACCTTTATTGGGACATTTGGTGTTGGTTACTATAATATAGTTGTGGTAAATCAATTGCTGCTCGGCGCATCAGATAATGAAAAATACGCTTCAAATACTGTAATTGTATGTAGATATTGCAGTGAATAATGTAATAGAGAATCGATTAGCTGTTTTGTGTTTTTTATCGGTTAGAATTTTCTGAACTTTTTGAGATCTTTTGGGGGAGTAGGCTGATTACATAAATAAATACATGCTGAATTTACATTTTGTTCTGCAGCCTTGATAGATTTTGTAACGATAGTTTTCATTATTTTTGCTTTGACAGAGTCACAAGAAAACTTCATTTCAGAAATACCTCCTGTTCAATGATTGTGCGGACACCTTCGGGGTGACGCCTTAAGTATATTATATTTATATCCTCGAAAAAGTCAAGGGCTTTGCACTAAACGCCGTTTATTTGCATTTTTAGTATCAAATCATTAAAATATTATATGTTTGTGTGCACTTTTTGTAACATATCCTTACTGTCCGAAGTTTCGGGGATAGGGATAAGAATTTCGGTTATAAACATATCGTTTTCTGTATGTGCATTGAAGTTGCCGTTGTATTTTTCGCAGGCACTTTTGATATTTGACAAACCGATGCCCTGATGACCTTTCTTGGTGCTCCTGAAAACTTTTTTAACGTCCTGATTAACTTCTGCAAAAGTATTTTCCACATATATGAATACGAAGTAATTACGTCTTGCGATGGAGAGCGTTACATGACGTTTTTCTTCAGGAAGCTCGGCACAGGCTTCAAAAGCATTGTCCAGCAGATTTGAGAAAATAGCTGTAATATCGAGGTTGGATATGAAATTTATCTCGGTAAACTCAGCATTTACCCTGAAATCCACCTTCATATTGTCCGCAGCCTCGAGCTTGTTGTTTATAACAACGGTAAGAATAGAGTTGTCACACTCAAAGCGTGGCATGAGCTTGTTGAGCTCATAGTTCAGCATATCTCTGTATTTACCTGCTTCGTCTGCTTTGTTTGCGGTTATAAGACCTTCAAGTGAGGCGAGATGCTTTCTTACGTCGTGTATTACCTTTCTTGAAGCTATGTATTTTTCGTTAAGCTTATTATATGCATTCAGCTGCAAGGTGGACTGCTGGGTAAGGAGCTCCAGCTTCTTTTCGGTCTTGTAAGCCTTTGACATACGGTTTATAAGATAAGTAAGGTAAAGATCCAAGAGCAGGAATATAAGCAGTATTATTACTACCTCATATCTGTTCTTTGATTCGGAAATAATATCCGTCAGGAAATTAAAAAGTATTATTTCGCCTATAATAAGACCGACGAACATTATGACTTCCTGTGTGCGTACATTATTCATGCCTTTTTCGGAATTGATATTTACAAAGACCTTTGCAAGCGCAAGCATGATTATCCAGTTCATGAGTGCGGTGGCAGCAAAAGAATAGGGCTTATCCGTTATTCTCTCAACGGGAACATTGATTATCAGTGCAATGATAAAGGCTGTTATCATTTCAACGATCAGCATTATGACGAAGATGATCGCATCGTAAATAAGAAAGCTCTTACTGGTGGGCTTGAAGAATATTACATTGAACAGTATCACCGATAAGAACGAGAATGAGAAATTCAATATATTTATCTTGAATGTTTTAATGTATGCCATTATCAATGCAGCTGCAATGATAAAAAGAATACGGAAAAAAATATTGATCTTTTTTAACGGATATATTTTTTCATAAAGAACATAGGTAAAAACGTAAAATGCGATAAGTGTTGCCAGTTCGATCAAAAACATCATGATCTGTATCACCCCTGCCTTATATAGTTTTTAATGAAACGGCTGAATTCATTGTGAAATTCCTTGAGCTTTTTCTGCGCCACGGGAACTTCGATACCGTTGGTAGTATATAATGTAAAGTTGTTGAGCTTGTCTATGTGTTCCATATTAACTATAAAGCTTTTATGGGGTGAAACGAAGCTTTCAGAGTTGATAATACTGAAAACATCGGAAAGGCTGCCTTTTATCTGGTATTTTTCGGATTCTGTGTATACAGTTATCCTGCGGTTGCCTGTATATTCAAATACATAGATATTTTTAAGGTTAAGCAGAAGAGGACCGTCCTCGCCCTTCAGCTGTATCACGGTATCCTTTGCGGAATTTTCCGACAGATACTTTGTAAGCTCACCAAGAACGCTGAAAATACGGCTGCTTTCAAAGGGCTTTACAACGAAATCGAATGGGTGTACGGCATAGCTTTGCAGAGCTAATTCCGAGTGATTTGTGACATAGACTATTCTTGCGCGTCTGTCTATCTGTCTGTAGAGCTGAGCTGTTTTCAGACCGTCCATGCCGCCCATTTCAATATCGAGGAATATAAGATCAAAATCCAGTTTGCAGTCGAGCAGCTTTTCACCGCTCTGGAAGCTGTGTACCTCAAATTCGATGGCATGAGTTTTGCTGTAGCTCGAAATAGCGGATTTCAAAGCCTGTATCATGTCATTGTCATCGTCACAGATAGCAATATTAATCATTTTTCCACTCCTTTTCTGTTACTTATACGACCTGCAACAAGCAGGAAGGCGGTAACGAATACTGCCAATGATAACGAAAGCGTAAGTATGTACAGCCTGAACACAGCTGAGATAACGGCAAGTGCTGTTCCTAAAGCAGTGATCATCAGTGACCGTCTGCGGAATACCCTGCGTTCGGTATCATCAAAGGGCTTGGTCGGCGTTTCTGTCGGTGCAGCAAAAAGGATCACCACTATTCCAGAAAATAAAAATGCCGCCGAAACATACAGCCTTTCAGGGTCATGTATGAGCTTTGACGCAGCTATAACTGCGGCAAGCATTACTACGGATATCATAAAGCAGCCTAACCTTGAGGCTGAGTGATACCCCCCGCAGCAATTCCTCATCGGCATATACAATGCCAGAAATACTATCACGGCAATAAAGCTTTTCATCAGGATCGCCGTAATTATCATAAAAGCGGTAGTGAGTGTCGTCATTATGGTGAGTTCAAGTCCGTATCGAACAATTTCTGCATCTTCTTCTTTTGCATATCCGCTGCTAAGGAGCTTTTCCATTATAGCATCGAGTATCCTATCCATTCTTAATATCCCTATACTCCTTTTCAAAGTGATGCTTGCGAATCTTGTTGCGATAAAATTACTAAATTATGTTCTTTCTGTTATCAGATTAATTATATATCAAATAGCGATAAAAAGTCAAGTCGTTTCAGACTGAAAATTGTTGACATATGGAAAAACTGTTGATATAATATTATATATATATCGTATGATATTATGATATAATGATATAGGAGGTAAAAATAATATGAAAATCAAGGGATTTATTTCACTTCTTGCCGCACTTACTGTTATAACAAGTTCTGTGGCAGCTGTACCGTTCAGCGCATCTGCTGAGGTAGTTTCAGAAACTGAGATCGCCGCAGAGTATGATTTCAGCGGCGTTTCGTCAACTGTAGAAAAGGACGGTGTAAGCTATAGTATCTTCAAAGGATATGCGGCTGTTCATTACGTCAATGATGAAAACATCGAAGAATTCACAGTTCCCGAAACAATAAATGACGTTCCTGTTGTAGGTATAGAATGGGGTGCTTTCAGAAACTGCAAAAACATCAAAAAGCTGACTCTTACAAAAAATGTCAGCGTTATAAACTGGGGTGATATTGCAGAATTCAGCATGGAAGAAATAGCTGTTACCGAGGATAACGAGTCGTTTACAGTTGTTGACGGCGTACTTTACAGCAAGGACATGAAAACAGTCGTTGCTTTTCCGCCTTCAAACAGTGCCGCTGAGGTAAAGATAGCCGACGAAGCAGAGAATATAGCTCCATACGCTTTTGTAAGCTGCCAGAAGCTTACAAAGATAGAGGTAAGCAATAACGTAGGAGAAATAGGTGAAGGAGCTTTCGTAGGCTGTACATCTCTCACCTCCATAAATATACCTGACGGTGTAAAAGCTATAAACACGTACACTTTCGCAGGCACAAAGGCTCTGAAAGGCGTAAGGATACCCGGCTCTGTTGATTATATGTACAATGACGCTTTCAAGGATTCGGGAGCTATCGAAAACGAGGGCGGCATACACTACGTTGACAAGTGGGCTGTAGGAGCTGATAATGATATAGAACGTGCTGATATACGTATGGGCACAGTAGGTACTATGGAAGGACTCTTCGTATCAAAAAATAAGCTGAGAGTAGTTACAGTACCTGATTCTGTTATACATCTGGGAAGCTACCTTGTTTTCGGACTGTATACACCTGTCGAACTGGTAGAGTTCCACTGTCCTGCTATCCCTGCAAGAGTACTTGGCTGCCTTAGTGTAAAGGAAGTATGGATATATGACCGCAACTGTAAGATAGAGGACGATGCATCATCGCTTCCTACATACTGGAGAGAGCCGAAGGAAGCTCCTGAGGAAGAAGAAACCACCGAAGAGAATGACTATATTATCAGACATACTCGGGTTACTGCTTCTTCAAGCAGCGGTGCTAACTCAATTGCAAAAGTTATAAATACTTCACTTACCGAAATTGATGAAGAAGATGATGATGCAGGTGAAATAACTACCATAACTCATTCTGTCAACACTTCGAGCACTGATTCAAAATTCAAAGAAAAAGTTGAAGCATACATGGAGAAATATAGGGAAAAACTTTCTCAGAATACTGAGGACAACTCAGGTGTTGCAGTTGCACAGCCTGTAGAAAAGGTATACAAATCACCTATAAAGATAGGCAATCCTGCAAAGTATGATACCATTATCCGCGGATTTGAACGCTCTACTGCAGAGGAGTATGCTCTCAAATACAGAAGGGTATTTGATACTTTTGAGCCTGCAAGCACTGTTGTAGGACCTGAGAGTGTTACCGATCACGAAAACAGTGATATTGAATACAGAGTATACGGCAACAGCTATGCTATTGCATCGCTCAGGGACGGATATCACCCCGACGGTTCTAATCGCAAAAAGGAAATAACTATAGCTGAGGAGATAAATGGTGTTCCTGTAACAGCATACCGTCTGGGAGGCGGCGACGCAGATATAATTCATCTCCCGAAAACTGTAAGCACCATTCTTTATTCTGTGGACGTGGCTACCAGCTATAACTGCTCTTACGATATAGACAAGGATAATCCTTATCTCACATCAGTTGACGGAATCATCTACAGTAAAGACATGACAAAGCTCATAAAAGTGCCGTCAAGATACGAAGGAAAGAAGATAGTCGTTCCTGACGGAGTAAAGAGCATTGAGGACTTTGCTATGCTTAACCTTAGAAACGTTGAGAGCATTGAGCTGCCTGACAGCCTTGAGGAGATAAAATACGGTGCTTTTTTAGATGCAACAAAGCTGAAGAGCATAAATCTCCCTGAGAATCTGGATTTTATCGGTGATCGTGCATTCAATTACTGCATTTCTCTTGAAGATATAAAGATACCCGAAAGTGTAAAGGGTATCGGTCTGTATGCTTTTTATGATGTTCCTGCTGTCAATTATGAGGGCGGTCTTGGGTATCTCGACAACTGGTTAGTAGAGGCAGAAGCTGATGACAAACCGAATATGATAGTCCCAAAAGAGGGCATCACCGGAATGGCGAGAGTATGCGCTAAGGATTCGCTGGTCATTCCCAAGAGCGTTACAAAGATGGGCTGGGAAGTTCTTGGTCTTTATAACAGTATCACAAGAGCTGACGTTTATTCTCACGTTATCGACTATGATGCATTCAAGAACGCCAGATACCTGAAGGATATATACATCTACGACCCCGAGTGCGAGATTTGCGCAGGCGATCAGACTATCCCTGCAAAGTATATCGACACGGATAACAGAGTAATAAAAAAGTTTGATGAATTGGTTCCCGACATAAAGAGCCTGAATGCAAGAACATACGCGTATGAGCTTAAAGCAGGCGACGGCGAGAAGCTGGGCGACACCGTTATCCACGGCTACAAGGGCTCTACTGCTGAGGCTTATGCTCAGATGTACGGCATCAAGTTTGAGGCACTGGACAATACGGCAATATACAAGGACGGCGACCTCAACGGCGACGGACAGTTCAACGTCGGCGATCTCGTTCTTATGAACAGATATATCCACGGTACCTATACATTCAATGAAAAGCAGTATAAGTCCGCTGACCTTAACGGTGACGGAAATGCTGATGTATTTGATGTGATAGAATTCCGCAAGAAGATACTGGCAGACTGATAAATAAAATAAGAGCCGCTTCCGATAACCATGTCAGAAGCGGCTTTTTTAATTCATAATTGATGTCGTTTACGATGATACTCCCCGTGTCGAGAAACAACTACCTTTTTGATTAGATACGAACGAGCAAGGGTGCGCAGGCTCTGCGCTTTAGGGGCGCACAATTGTGCGCCCCTGATCATATATTCAACCCTTTCCCAACATGAATTTCTGTAATAGCAGCAAGTCTGCTACATTTGATTCGCTGTCGCTGTTCAGATCAGAGTTGGACAGTCCGAGACCGCTGAGCTCTGTCTGTTTGATAAGTGCCTTTCTGAAACGGAGGACATCGAATATGTCCACTTCCCTATCGCCGTTTACATCCCCTGAAAGACCGTAAAAACTGAAATTATTCACATTGAAAAGATATCCGTCGCCGCCGCGGAATACGAGATAAACGTCATGCTCGCCCGTACACTGAGATGTTGCACATTCAAGGTCAATGTATTCGTCCCATCCGTCTGTGGTGGGAACATCGCATTTTCCTATGATATCGCCGTCGGCAGAGCCTAAGCGTATCTCGATAGTGCCGCCGTCTGTTGCACTTGCCGCACGTACCTTGAAGCCCTCTGCTCCGCTTTCAAAATCAAGCTTGCGGAAGACTATATAAGAGCCGTCGGTGATATATCCTATAGCGGTATTTCCGCTGTCGTCCTTGCGTATCTCGCCGCGCATGAAGTTATAGCTGCTGCAGCCGTAGTTCTTATACGCAGTTTTCGGGACAGGCGGTTTGCCGTTATTGCCCCATATCTCAAGCTCATAAACTCTTGCGCCGCCGCTGTTGTCCTGAGTTGAGGTGCGCATTTCCAGCCGCACGTATCTTGCATTGATTCCGCTGAGATTTCTGCCGCAGGAGCTCTTTGTATTGCCGAATACCTCGGTGATATCAGTCCAGCTCTCGCCGTCTGAGCTTGCTTTCAGTACGAAATCTCGCGGGTCGAAGGTGCTTTTTTCGTTGAGACCTGCGAATTTCGCGCTCCAGCGCTGAATATTGCATTCCTCTTCAAGGTCTACCTGTATCCATTCGCCGCCGATGCCGTCAGCGTGATACCACTTTGTGGAAGCATCACCGTCAACTGCCATTTCGGGAGTCTCTCCGTTATCGCTGCCCGAAGCTGTCACCTTTTTGCCGAGAGCAAGGTTTTGCAGCTCTTCGCCGTCAAACTGCAATTCACCGTTAAGGCTGTACTCCTTGCCTGCCTCTGTTTCAAAGCTTATCATCGCGCCGCTGTATCTTACGGTACAAACGCCGCCTGATTTTGAGAGTATAGTCGCATTTTCAAGTCTGCCGTTCTTCCAGTTCATCTCTGTTACTTCAAAGTTTCCGCGCGCGCAGAGTCCGTTTGCGTGACCTGTTGACCACTGCTTGGGAAGAGCAGGGAGAAGTGTTATAACGTCATTCTGACTTTGCAGGAGCATCTCCGCAACGCCCGATGTAAAGCCGAAATTGCCGTCTATCTGGAAAGGCGGGTGTGCGTCCCAGAGGTTATCGTAAAGTCTGCCGTAGTTGTTTACGGGAGTGATAAGGAGCTTTATAAGGTTGTATGCATGAGCACCGTCCTCAAGTCTTGCCCAGCAGTTGAGCTTCCATGCTTCCGACCAGCCTGTACCGTCGTCGCCTCGCGCATTGAGTGATGTGGAAGCACCCTTTGCAGTAGTTGGATTATCCTCGGGAGTTATCTCAAATCCGGGATAAAGTGCGTACATATGGGAGATATGACGGTGCTTTTCGTTCTGATTATCCCAATCCTGTGCCCATTCCTGTATCTGTCCCCATTTGCCGATAGTTTCGGGTCTGATAAGGGTGAGCTTTGAGTTGAGCTGTTCTCTCAGCTCTGAATCGCAGCCAAGTATCTCTGAGGCTTCTGCAACGTCCTTGAAAAGCTCACGGGCGATGCCGTTGTCCATAGTAAGGCTCTGGTCAACGCTGTCATCGGGATATGCAGGGAGATTTATCTCAGGCGATGTACTCGGGCTTATTACCATATACTCCTGACCGTTAATGGTGGCAGGTATCATAAGCTTGTTGAGGAACTGGGCACTGCCCTTGATAACAGGGTAGATGTCGCTGAGGTAGTCCTTGTCCTGAGTGAAGCGGTAAGCGTCATAGAGCATATTTGATACCCATGCGCCGCCTGTGGGCCACTGTCCCCACGCACCGTCTATAGGACCTGTCCTGTTCCAGAGGTCGGTGTTATGGTGGAGCACCCAGCCCTCTGTTATGCCGTAATTCACCCTTGCAGTCTCATTTCCCGCAGCAGCCAGTCCCTTCGCCTTTTCCGCAAATGGTTCAAAGCATTCCGCAAGGTTGGTGGTGAATGCAGGCCAGTAATTCATTTCGTAATTTATATTCGTTGTGTATTTGCAGCCCCATGCAGGAGCGGAGTATTTATTCCATATGCCCTGTAGGTTCATAGGCTGTGCGTCACGTGACGCACTTATCATCATATACCTTCCGTACTGGAAGAGAGTCTCGACCATTTTCGGGTCGTTGGAGCGTCCGAAGTCGGAGATGCGCTGAGGAGTGGTCATCTTCTTGGCGTTTTCGGTATCGCCGCCCAGCTCTATATCAACGCGCTTGAAAAGCTCCTGATAGTCCTGTACGTGGTTCTGATAGAGGGTATCATAGGCCTTTGACTCAGCTTTTGCGATATCGGCTTTTGCATCGCCTTTTTCATCGCCGTTGCAGGTCTTGTAGTCTACGTAGTTTGTACGTACAGACGTGATTATAACTACGGAATCCGCGCCCGAGACGGACACTTTTCCATTGCCTGCGCTGATACTTCCGCCCTCAGGTATGACCTTGCTCCGCGTGGAGTAATAAACTGCACCTCTTATCCAGAGATCCTCGTCGGCGTGACCGTTAGCAACGATAGTGTCATTGCCTTCGGTAGCTACAGTGCCGTTGAGCAGACCGTCATAGCCTGCCGAAAACGATACAGAGCCCTTGCTGTCGCAGGTTATGCGAGTTACCATGACCTGATCGGGATAGCTTACGAAGGTCTCACGGGTATACCTCTTGCCATTGAAGGTGTAGGAGCATCTTGCAACTGCGTCATTCATATCCAACTCACGGGAATATTCCGACACCTTATCGTGTCCGAAGCTGAGCTTCAGTGCGCCTACCTTCTGGTATTTAGCCTCACCTCCGCCTATCATCTGACGGGCAACTATGGAATTGGCGTCGTTGTACTTTCCGCTTTTGATAAGGTTCTGCACCTCTGAAAGATGCGATGCTGCGCCTTCCTTGTTGTTATTGCCGGGGCCCGAGCTCCAGACAGTGCATTCATTCAGGTCGAACAGCTCGTCGGGGTAATTTCCGTAAGCCATTGCACCGATACGGCCGTTTCCGAGAGGGAGAGCCTTGTAGAATGATTCGTCGTTGTTGAATGCATTGTCGGTGTTGACATACCCTGCCATGCTGTTGTAGCGAAGCACAAGATCATCGTCGTGACCGTAGGCGGCTTCTGCTTTGACAGCAGCGATGTTCGGCGATAGTACGGGCAGACTGTCGGTGAGGAACGGCAGCGCCATACAGGCTGAAACAAGGACGGATACGAGCCTTTTGTTTTTCTTTGGTTTCATTCAATCCCAACTCCTTTTTTGCGTATTTTTATACAATTCCTTCTATATTTTGCACAATAATATTTGTGCATCTTTATCTTTTTATTAAATTCTATCACGGAGCACTAAAAGTGTCAATGAAAATAGCTGAAATTCTACGTAATATCCACAATTAGAGTGCTTATTTTGCAAAAAGAGAATAAAAAAAGTCATAATTTTATTTGTGCAGCTTAAATAAAAGAAATGGTGGTATGTTAATTTAACTTTGTAAAAAATATGAAGAAAAGCCCCCTTGATTTTTCAAGAGAGCTTTGGTGCTTTATGTTATTTTTTTAATTTGTGATAATAGCGTCTGCCTGTATAGTACATGAGCTGTACGAAGTCCTTGCCGAAGAACAGGAAGAAATTCGCTATTGAAAGTACGATGAATATGCGGACGTAATAGCCGCCGTTGATAAACTTGTAAACAAGCAGGGCAGCGTCTATGAGACCCAGCCACTTTACTTTTACGGGAAGTACGAAGAATGCGTATATCTCTTCTTCGGGGAAGAGCACCGCGAATGCGAGGAATACGCTGAGATTGAGGTAGGCGTTTGTTGAGAAGCCTGTTATGAAGCCTGCTATTATACAGCCTATGACTCCCGTGAAGTAATAGACGTTGAATTTGAAGCTTCCCCATTTGGCTTCAAGCTGGGTACCCATGAGCCAGTAGAAATACAGAATGAATACCATGAGTATCAGCCGATAATCGGGAGGCATCAGCAGGAATGAAAGGACTCGCCAGACCTCGCCTGCAAGTATCTTTGCGCGGTCGAAGTATATCATATCCAGCAGGAAAATATTGTTATCGGGGTTGGTTGAGAGTATCATATCGGCTATGTAAAATACACCCATTCCGATTATGATATACAGCATCAGGTTTTGTATGGCGAACTTTCCGAATTTCCGTTCGAGCTTGCCGAGAAGCTGGTTGAGCATTGACATTCCTCATTTCTTAGTAGTAAATAGCAGTATAAGTAAGTATATCACGCTCACGGGCTTTCTGTCAAGCAAAAGCTGTTATTTATCCTTCTGTATTTCCAGTATTTCCGTTCTTAAACGACACAGGTCGAACACATCTATTACGCCGTCGCCGTTTTCGTCGGCATTTTCAAGATATACTGTTTTTCCGCTTCCGTGCAGCCATTTTTGCAGCATAAGAAGGTCTGCCACATTTATCTCCGAGTCGTAGTTTATATCTCCCATTTTCGACCTGTCGTTCTTCCAGAGAGAGCTGAGCCAGTTTGTGCGCTTTTCTATGAATTTGCGGACTATATCCACAGACTCGAGGTAAGTTTCACCGCTTGATGAACCGAATACGCAGTATTTCGCGCCACCGTAGGTGTGCCAGAGCATATTATTCATTTCTGCGGACTTGCTGAGCTCATTTGCCATTTCCGTAAGGTAAGGTGAGTCGCCGCCTGTAAGCTTTTTCAGGAAGGGCTCGAAGTCCTTGAAATAGATATCTGCAACTCTGTAATGGAAATCATTGTTTTTGAAGAGCCTGCCTATCCAGCTCAAGCCCTCGGCAGGTCTGCCGCTGTCGGGAGTTGTGAGCGATGAACCGTGTATGGGAAAATATGCGGCAAAGAGGTTGCTGAATGATGATGACCAGCCTGTATTTCCGTCGGAATTTGTCCTTGAAGTATTGAAGTTGTTATAGCTGAGGTCGAAATCCCATGCAGGTGAAAAATGAAGCTTGCCGTCGCCTTTAAGGTCGGAGTCCTTCCAGAAGTAGAAGCTGTTGAAGGTAGCGTCTATATTCACGGATATTTCCTGCACAAGATAAGCCCTTACAAGGGAATCAAGGTCGATATAATCGGTGTAGTGCTTTCCCTTGCTGTTATAGCCCGTATCGGAGTATATTGCGTCCTCAATGTCCTGAACGAAGCCGCGGATATACTCCACCTGCGCCTTTGAGGCGTACTCAGGTCCTTCAATGGACACAGCCTGTCCCCGTGAGGTAACAAAGCCGCTGTCTGCTTTTACGCCGTATCTGTTCCACTGTATAAGCTGCAAAAGATAGCCGCCTGTGATATCCTCGGGATCGTTGGGAATATCGAAGTATTTATAGCTGTTTTCCATATAGTCAAGAGCCGTATCTGCGCCCGCGACCTTACGGATATAGTTTTTCAGGTCGTTTTCGTTAAGTTTTTCGGTCTCTTCTTCAAGATCGGTGATATTTACGCGGTTTTTCTGTATCTGTACCTTTTCGCAGAGCTGATATGTTCCGCAGTAAGCTCCGTCTGCGTAAAGGTCAATGAATACGGAATCCATAGTGTATTCCATGCCTGCGGCTCTGCACATCTCCTCAGTGATCTTATTGCGGAGCATGGAGTGGTCAAGGTAGTTTGATAGGAGTACCCATTTTTTAGCCTTGCCCATTCCGAACAGGTCGGCTTTTTTCGGGAGCTTTATATTATATGGTTTTTTCTTGCTGTAATCCCATGAGGAATTGCCGTGAGAGGTCACCTTTTCTACATTGCCGTCGTATACTGTATTTCCCTCAGCATCGAGCATAAGTGCCTGTGCTGAGACAGTCAGCCAGCGGTTGTTGTAAAGGTCATCGAAGCTTGTATCTTCACTTTGCATGAAGATGCTTCCGCGGTCGGACTGCAATATTTTCAGTATTCCGCAGTCTGTACTCTTTGCTGTTGTCACCTTGAATTCGTCGCTTTTGGAAAGTATATCCGTATCCTCTCCGGACATTACCTTCTCGCCGTTGAGGAATACCTCTCCCTCATCGCAAACATAGTCTATATGCAGCTTTTTACTGTCAGCAGTTGCAGGCAGGAAGATATAATGGCAGTTCTCCCACTCACTGAATGACCATTCTGCATGGTCGATATCCGACTCGATTTGAGGTGACAGATCTGAAACAATAAGGCTGTGTATGGGAGTTTCTTCGTATTTCAGTTCCTTTTCCTCATCGGCGGCGGTTATGCTTTCGTTTATACCTATTACGTCAATATCACGGGAAAAAGACAGCTCCCATGCGGCAAAAGCGGACATAGCTCCCGTACTGAGACAAACTGCGGATGTAATGAAAGATATGATAGATCTTGCTATAGTCTTGAAATACATAAAAACTTCCCCCCTAAAATAAACGTTTCTATATATTAGTCGTTTGAAAACGGAAAAAATCTCACCCTTTTTCAAAAATAACAGAAAATTTACGCAGAAGTATTCCGCCCAAAATGTAAAACTACTGCATCACATCAAAGCCTGTGCAAGAGTGTTGATTATCTCGGCAGCGATCTCATCTGACATATCGCTGTGCTCTATCAAAAGTACTATGGCATTTTTGATTCTTAAATCACAGTTCTGAGTGCTTTGTATCAAAAAATCGCAAGCTCCCGACTCTATGGCAGCTTTTATTCGTCTGCGCTGCTTGAAATGTTTGCTTCCGGGTAAAAGATCAGAAAGGAGATTAACAGCTATTCCGCCTTTCATAAAACATTCACAGCCGTATCTCATAGTAATATCCTTGATTATCACCAGTAATTCAGGATCATAACCTACATTCGTTCGGGGAGAAGAAGCAGTCGGTGCGGCACTCTGCGGAGGGGCGGCATTGACAGGCTTACTTATCAGGACAGCATCGACAAGTCTGTCTTCGACCCAGTATGACTTGTATTTTTCTCCATTTGAGAATGTGACTATTCCGCAGCCGTCTTTCTTGTCATTTTTCCATTCTCCTTCATAGATCGTACCATCGGGTTCTATAATAGTTCCTATACCATCTTTCTTATTATTTTTCCATTCACCATCATATTTTCTTCTGTCAGATGTTATGAGAATGCCATGACCATGAAATTTTATACCTTTGAATCCACCCTCATATCTTAATCCGTTTGGAGCCGATAAAACGCCATAGCCGTTATACTCGCCATCTTTCCATTCACCTTCATATCGCGTTCCGTTTGATGTCGTCAGTATTCCATAACCATTTTCCTTATTGTCTTTCCACATACCTTTATATCTGTTTCCATTTGATGCGATCAGAACTGCATAACCATTTAATTGGTCATCTTTCCATTCTCCGTCAATTTTAGAATTGTCGGACGTAGTAAAAACGCCTTGTCCATTTCGTTTACCGTTTTCCCATTCGCCGTCATAAGTACTTCCGTTATAATCCCTCAGAACCCCATGACCATTATATTTCCCATTTTTCCAGTTGCCATAGTATTTTGAACCGTTTGAAAAATTCATAGTTCCATATCCGAATGGTATTCCTTTTTCTGTTTCTCCATAATATGTGCTTCCGTCATCATATCTTATGAATTCATTGAGCTTACTCATCATATCCCCCCTTAATTTTTCAGAAATACACAAATTACGCTTAAACCATTTCCCCTTTTTCTATTCTTTCGGCAAGGTCGTTAAGGTACACCCATCGGTCCATTTTCTCGGAAAGCTCTGTTTCGAGTCTGTCCTTTTCGTCCGAAAGCTCCTGCAAGCGGACGTAATCCGAGGAATTCTTTGCAATTTCCTTTTCTGTATCAGCAATAGCATGTTCCAGCTTTGCGATATCGTCGTCGATAGTCTCGTACTCACGCTGCTCCTTGAATGAAAAACGGAGCTTTGTCTTGCCGATGAATGTGCGCTCTTTCTTTTCGCCTTTTTTCTTCGGCTTAGAGTCGGTGACTGTATTGTTTTGCAGAGCCTTTTCGGCGTAGTCGCTGTAATTGCCGTTATATCGAGTACACTGACCGTCCTTGAATTCAAGTATCTCATTTGCCATTTTGTCGAGGAAATATCTGTCGTGGGATACCGCGATAACGGCACCGCTGAAGCTTTCAAGGTAATCCTCAAGTATGGTGAGGGTCGTTATATCAAGGTCATTGGTTGGCTCGTCAAGGAGCAGGATATTCGGCGCGGTCATAAGTATTTTTAGCAGATACAGCCTTTTTCTTTCTCCGCCCGAGAGCTTTTCTATCCTGTTCCATTGGAGCTCGGGGGTAAAGAGGAAGCGTTCAAGCATTTGCGCAGCTGTAACGGTACCGTCGGGAGTCTGTACTATGTCGGCGGTCTCACGTATGTATTCGATAACGCGCATACTCTCGTCCATAGACTCGCATTCCTGCGAGAAATAGCCGATATTTACGGTATCTCCCAGAACTATGCTTCCCTTGTCGGGAGCAGTCTCTCCTGTGAGCATTTTCAGGAATGTACTCTTTCCTGCGCCGTTGTGACCCACTATGCCTATTCTTGCATCACGGGAGATGATGTACGAAAAGTCCGTAATAAGCGGTTTGCCGTCTATGGATTTGCTGATATTCTCTATTTCGATGGTCTTTTTGCCCAGTCGTGAGGACACGGACTGTAATTTCAGCTTTTCAGCCTCCACGGGTATCTCTCTGTTTTTCAGAGCCTCAAAGCGTTCGATACGATCCTTTGATTTTGTACCTCTTGCTCTTGCACCGCGGTTTATCCATTCAAGCTCACGCCTGTACAGGGACTTGTTTTTGCGCTCGGCAGCCTCCGCATCGGCTTCACGCTGAGCCTTTACAAGAAGATATTCGCTGTAGCTGCCGCTGCAGGTATAGAGCTTTCCGCGGTCTATTTCAGCTATGCTGCGGCATATCTTATTAAGGAAGTATCTGTCATGGGTTACCATTACGATAGCTCCGCGGTATTTCATCAGCAGGTCCTCAAGCATCTGTGCTGTCTCGTTGTCGATATGGTTGGTAGGCTCGTCAAGAAGCAGTACATCGCTGGGCTGAATGAGAGCGGCTGCAATGCCTGCACGGCGTTTTTCGCCGCCCGAAAGTGTGCTGATATCCCTTTCGCAGTCGGAAAGTCCCATCTTGTCAAGTATTGATCTTGCCTCGTATTCCTTTGAGGAGCGCAGATCATCGGGAAGATGCGAAAGTACCTGCTGTAGTATGCTTCCGTGATCATCGAACTGGGGTATCTGAGGAAGATAGGAAAGTCTTATGCCGTTAGTCCTGATGACTTCGCCGCTGTCGGCTTCCTCTGCACCTGCAAGTATCTTCAGCAGGGTGGATTTGCCCGTACCGTTTATGCCGATAATGCCCACTTTATCCCCTTCGTTAAGGAAGAATGAGATGTCATCGAGCACCTTTCTTTCCATGTATGTTTTTGATATGTTCTGAGCTGTTAATAGTATCACAGATCTCGCTCCTTAGCTTTTTTGAGAGTTTTTATAATCAACGTATGCTCAAATTCACTGTTTTTTAAAGAATTTGCGCTCCCTGAACAGAGTTCAGGGCAATAACCGCCTGACGGCGGTTAAAGAGTACACATTAATTATATCATAACAAAAAAACGAAATCAATATAAATGTCTTTTGTCGGAATGTCATAAATTTATTATTGTTCAAAATAAGTTAAATTAGTATATAAATTTGCTGTATTTTGCAAATCTATCTTATACAATCCGCCGAATAATCCGCAAACATCTTGACATCGCCGGACGATATGTGTACAATTAAAATGTAAATAATAATTGGCTTATTATGCAAATAAGTAAAAAGGATATTAAAATTCCAAGGGGGTAATATTATGAAAAAAGCAATGGCAGCTATCCTCTCTGCTGCAATGTTAGGCACTCTTGTATCCTGCGGAAACTCTAAAAATGAAAGCAAGGAGTCAGAAAATAATTCAAGCAATGCAGGAAAAACCATAGGCATTGCTATGCCTAATCAGAACCTTGACCGTTGGAACAGTGACGGTGAATACCTTAAACAGAAGTTTGAGTCGGCAGGCTATAAGGTCGAACTCACTTTCTCAAGCGGCGATGCTACAAAGCAGAATAATGACATTATAGGCATGATAGACAATGGCGTTGATCTTCTTCTTGTTGCGGCTGTTGACGGCAGCAGACTCTCAAAGACTCTTGATGCGGCTAAGGAAAAGAATATTCCTGTTATCGCCTATGATCGTCTTATAATGGATACAAATGCTGTTACCTATTATATTACATTCGATAATGAGAGCGTTGGCAAGATGCAGGGTGAGTATGTAAGGGACGCACTTTCTCTTGATACGACAGACGGTCCTTATAATATCGAATTTATAGCAGGCGATGCTAATGACAATAACGCAAAAGTATTCTTTAAGGGCGAATATGAGGCTCTTGAAGACTATATTGAAAGCGGCAAGCTGAATATTCTTTCAGGCAAAAAGAAGTTTGAAATGGTCACAACTCCTGGCTGGAGTACGGAAAATGCTGAAAAGCATATGAAAACTATCATTAAAGATTATTATTCAGACGGCGAACAGCTCGATGCTGTAATATGCGCTAACGATTCAACTGCTCTCGGCGTGATCCAGGCTCTTGAGTCGGGATATAACGGCAAGGCTCCTGTTATAGTTGGTCAGGACGGCGATGTTGCTAATCTTAAAGCGATCGTTGACGGTACACAGGCAATGACTGTTTTCAAGAATGTTAAAGACGAAGCAGGTGTTGCTTATGAGGTATGTAAGACTCTGCTCGACGGAGGAATACCTGCTGCTGATTTTGTTAAGACTCTTCCCGTAGATGTAAAATATGATTCCGATGCTTACAACAACAATGTTAAGTACGTACAGTCATATATTCTTGCACCTCAGCTTATAGATGAGGATAATCTTCAGCTTCTGGTAAACGCAGGACTTTACAAATGGGACAGTAATAATAAGTACCTTGAATCAGCAACTTAAAGACAGTATAAATATGTTTATTGTATCAGGCATCTCCGTGTTATGTTCGGAGATGCCTGATTTCTGTATTTTTATCGGATATTTTGGGGAGTTCAGTGGACTGCTCCCACATATTCAGATTTTTATTTGCGTTGCTCTTGACTTTTTTTCAATGATATTATATAATTATATTGTTGTCAAATTTGATATGCTTGTGTAGCACAGTTGGTAGTGCAGCTCATTTGCTGAACAAACGACCGCTGCCTGTGGCAGATGAAGGGAGTTTGTGAAGGGAAGAAATATGGAGAAATGCGAGTGTATGCGAGCAGTACGACTTATTTCTGACCGACAATGAGCAGGTCGCACAGACCTGCATAAAAAATAATAGAATATGCTTGTGTAGCACAGTTGGTAGTGCAGCTCATTCGTAATGAGCAGGTCTCGGACTGAAAATAAAGCGACAGCCGTGCAGCACCTTACAAAATTCAAAAATTTAATATGCTAGTGTAGCACAGTTGGTAGTGCAGCGCATTCGTAATGCGCAGGTCTCGGACTGAATATAAAGCGACAGCCGTGCAGCACCTTACAAATTTAAAAATTTAATATGCTAGTGTAGCACAGTTGGTAGTGCAGCGCATTCGTAATGCGCAGGTCTCGGACTGATTATAAAGCGACAACCGTGCAGCGCCTTACAAATTTAAAAATTTAATAATGCTAGTGTAGCACAGTTGGTAGTGCAGCGCATTCGTAATGCGCAGGTCGCCCGTTCGAGCCGGGTCACTAGCTCCAAAGAACCGCTTAGGATTACTCCTAAGCGGTTCTTTGTTGTTTGACTGATTAGGATAAAATCATATGCCTGATAATTTTTGTCCCAAAACTATTGACATTTGTCCCAAGGTGATATATAATATAATTGAATTGGAGGTTGTTGTTATGAAGAAGAAGAATATATTGAACCTCATAAAGTATTATTCTGATAAAAATGATGTTGGTTTTAGAAATGAGGCGTATGAAATCGCTAAAGATTTTGATGCAAGTGGAGACTATCAATTAGCAGAATATATTATGGCACTTCTATCAAATGCAAATACTTTTGTTCCGCAAATGAACGAAATGGAAACAGGATTTTTAGAGAAAGTAGCTATAAATAATGAGCCTCTTCCTCTTCCAGAGCAGATTCAACAAGATGTAATTGGAATTATTAACGCCATTAATCATCGAGTTGGCGTTAATAAGTTCCTGTTTGAAGGGATGCCGGGAACAGGAAAGACAGAAACAGTAAAGCAGATTGCAAGAATACTTGAACGAGAATTATATATGGTTGATTTTTCATTAATTGTCGATAGCAAACTTGGCCAAACGCAAAAGAACATTTCTGAACTGTTTAGTGAGATTAATAACTTCTCTAATCCAGATGCGGTTATTATTCTTTTTGATGAGATTGATTCAATAGCATTAGATCGGACTAATTCTAATGATTTAAGAGAAATGGGAAGAGCTACTTCAGCAATATTGAAAGGCTTAGATAATCTTGATGAACGTATAGTAATAATTGCAACCACAAACCTTTATGGGCATTTCGACAGAGCGTTGACCAGACGTTTTGATTCTATAATAAGTTTTGATAGATACACAAAAGAAGATTTAGTTGATATTGCGGAAATATTGCTAAATGATTACCTTAATAAATTCAGATTTGCGGGAAGGAATATCCGTTTATTTAAAAAGATTATTTCTTTGATGAATCCATTGTTGATGCCAGGAGAATTGAAGAATGTCATTAAAACCTCAATAGCCTTTAGTAATCCAGGCGAAGAGTATAATTATCTCAAAAGAATATACCAAAACATAACTAATAACTCAGAATTAGATGTTAAAACCTTAAATAGTCAGGGGCTTACTGTTAGAGAAATAGAAATTCTCACAGGTATTTCTAAAAGTCAAGTTGCAAGGGAATTAAAGGAGTGAGTACATGAATCCTACATTGCAGTTAAAAGGAAAATTCGAGCATAAACCTAATCCCAATAAACCTGGAGCCAGAAATATTCCAAAAGGAAGAAAGGTTGATTCAAAGCATTTGTCTGAACTTATAGAGCAATTAAAAGCTATTGCTGCATATTGGCAAAAAGACAGAACTATAGGCGGAATCCTGCTCAGTGTATATTATATTGATGTAATAGCCAAAAGCAATAGGATCAATTCATTGTTTAAAAAAGGGAAAATATCATCTAACGATACAATCAGAGGCTCACGTTTTGAAGGAACTCCTCAAAAGCATGTGTTTATTCACTTCATAAGCGAAGAAGTATTATATGAAGCTATACGCAAATTATCTATCGTAAATTCGTATATAAAAAATAAGTATAATGGTTGTATTACTCACGATATAATTGATACTATTAACAATAACGAAAAAGTTTATGAGTGTGAAGATATCAAAAGAAGTGTATTTGTAAATACACTGGTTGATGCTTATTATGTTAGTAAATTTGCAGTTGATACAAAAGTTGAGGATGTAGAAGAGGCTGTAATAATATCTCTGTATAAGACCAATATCTCTACACGTGATCTTTTAGATAGAATCGGTATTGATATGGCCGAAACTAAAATGATAGATGATCAAACTTTAAGAGTATCACCAGAGGATTTTGCAAAACTCAAGATGAACGTGCCTTATCTAATATCTATGAAAGTTGTGGATATGAGAGAGATTGCAAAAGAAGATATATTAGGATATGATGATTTTGAACCATTATCCATACCAGATCCATCAAACGAGCCTTTTGTAGGCGTTATTGATACTCTCTTTGATGATAGTGTTTATTTTGGCAAATGGGTTACATACAAAAGAATGATTTCCGATGATATAGAAGTTGATAGTATTGATTATGAACATGGAACTGCGGTTTCTTCAATCATTGTTGATGGGCCTTCATTTAATAAAAACTTGGATGATGGTTGTGGAAGATTTAGAGTTAAGCATTTTGGTGTTGCAACTCACGGAAGATTCAGTTCATTTACAATAATGCGTAGCATTCGAGAGATAGTTAAGGCAAACCCTGATATAAAAGTCTGGAATTTATCTCTTGGTTCCGCATTGGAGATCAATCCTAATTACATGTCTCCTGAAGCTGCAATTCTTGATGAATTACAAAGCTTATATGATATAGTTTTTGTTGTAGCGGGAACAAATAAAGGCAGCAGAACAAAGGAAACAATGAAAATTGGTGCCCCTGCTGATTCACTTAATTCTTTAGTGGTTAATGCGGTTGACTTTAAGAATAACCCCGCTTCATATCATCGAGTAGGTCCTGTTCTGTCTTTTTTCAACAAACCAGATGTAAGCTATTATGGCGGTGATAAAGGAGAATGTATCACAGTCTGTTTACCAAATGGTGAAGGAAAAAAGATAGGCACATCATTTGCAGCTCCATGGATAGCACGCAAGCTTGCTTTTTTAATTTATAAAATGGGTTTCAGCAGAGAAATTGCTAAGGCATTGATAGTTGATTCCGCAGCTGGATGGAATCGTCGAGATGATACTACACACTCTATAGGATTTGGAGTTGTTCCGGTTAGAATTGAGGATATTGTTAATACACCTGACGATGAAATTCGATTTATAATGACTGGATTAACAGAATCATATGAAACCTATACCTATAGATTACCAGTGCCATATGAAAACGATGCTCATCCATATTATGCACGAGCAACTTTATGCTATTACCCGACTTGTTCGAGAAATCAAGGTGTAGATTATACTGACACAGAAATGGATATTCATTTTGGAAGAATTCATTTAAGTAAAGGCAAGGTTTCAATAAAGTCGTTGAACAATAATACGCAAGGTGATTCGTCCGGAGCTGGTCTATATGAAGGTGTCGCAAGAACTCTTTATCGCAAATGGGACAATATCAAACATATTAGCGATCAAATAAAAAGCAGAGCGATTCCAAAGAAAAAATATGAAGCAGGTATGTGGGGACTTAGTATAAAAACTAAGGAACGGCTGAAATCAAAGCATGACGCTCCTATGCCATTTGGTGTAGTAGTAACATTAAAGGAAATGCATGGAAAAAACAGAATAAATGATTTTATTCAAATGTGTCAGCTTAATGGATGGATAGTCAATCGTATCGATATCGATAATAGGATTGATATTTATAACGTTGCTGAGGAAGATGTAGAATTTGAATGATTTGTGTGATTCCCGTTGTAAAATGTGATATGAAAGGAGAGAAAAGTGAATATTATTTTTAAATTTATATTTGAACGAATAACTGACCCTCTCGGTTTGCCAATTAACGCCTCTTATGAGTATATTATTCTTGGCATTATTGGATTGCTTGCATATGGTGTTTCGTTTATAAAAGTCGGAGATTTTTATCATAATGGCTTGATTCGCGGCAAAACAGCAGGTTCTCTTTGTCACTGGCTTCTTAGAGGGGGCTTGTTTGTTTTGCTGTGGTTTGCTGTGTATTGTATTGTTCAAGCATACTTTTGGATTGTTTTAAATTGGCAAAAACTTCTTTTGATTGGTGGTAGCATTGTTGGCTTATTTACACTTGGCATAATAGGTGTTTTCACTGTGAGATTTATAATAAATCGTAAAGGAAAAACACCTTCTTGTTGAACTGTAGATAGATCATTTGAGCATAAATAGTTATTTGAAGGGTCAAGGATTCAATCTTTTTGAAAATATTAATCGCTATAGAAATGTGGGACAAGTATAATAAGCACCTGACAAAAACATCATGCTGAAAACGAGCCATTTTACGATAATGCACTGCTTGGCGAGACATATAATTAAAAATTACATAATAAAAAATGATTATACATAGGAGGTAAATATATATGAGAGATTGTACATATATTGCAGCGGATTTTGATCATGATAAAGAGGCAGTTAATGTAATATATCAAATGAAAAGCAAAGGCTATATTGTTTTAAAAGATGCTCATCAGCTTCAGCAGAGCAACGATAGCAGTTTAGCCTGTTCAATAAAAAAATCGCTTAAAATGAGAATGGATGCTTCCTGCAAGTTTGTATTGGTCGTAGGAAATCATACTGATACTGTATCAAAAGGTGGATGCCAACTGTGTTCAAGCTATAATAGCTATACGTCTTCTTGTGCAAGAGGATATTCTGTTGACTATCGTTCCTTTATAAAGTATGAATGTGATATGGCTGTAAAAGCAGGAATAAAAATCGTTGTATTATACAATAGTTTTAAAGTTGATAGAACCTTATGTCCTGAAGCTGTACGGTATATAGGAACTCATTGTAAAATGTGGTATCTCGGTGCTGACGGAAAATATTATTGGGACTATAATCGTATTGCTCAAGCTATAGGTGGTTAATATGAAAAGAATTTATAAGTGGTATACAAATTTATCAAAGCGGTTAAAAGATAGTTTTGTTATTTCAGTTTCACTTGTTGGATGTATTTCCACATTTTTGTCAATTATAGGTATATCACTTGCCGATATCCCATGTACAAACATAATTATTAATAGCATTCTTGTAATGGTAGCAATTCTTATCATAACAATTGCTGCATATATAGTAATAGGACGACTATTCAAGGATTCTATAGAGCTTTCGATAAGAGGAAACTCAGTAACTATAAAACACGGTGATATTTTTAAAGAAAATGGTTATAAAATAATAGGATGTGATTCACATTTTGATACGAGAGTGGATGATATTGTTATTACAAAATCTTCACTTCACGGTCAGCTATTTCTTAACCACGGTATAATCAAAGATATAAATAAAGTTGTTGAGCAAAAAGCTAAAGTATTAGAAATTCCAGCAAACGAGAAAGGCTTATATGATTTCCCTATTGGAACTATTATTCGATATGATAGTCAAAGAGATAGACAAACTTATTTGATGATAGCAATGATTAATAATATAGAGGAAGCTGGGCAATACAAAGCAACTACATCTATGGCAGATTATGAAAATATGCTCATGAAAATGTGGAGTGGAATTGACGCTACCTATGCTGCAAATGACATCGTATTACCGATTTTAGGAACAGGAATAACTCGTTTTGAAGATGGTCCGAAAGATGCAACGTCATTACTTAGATGTATGCTCTGTACGTTGAATAGTAGTGGTGTGACATTAAATTCAAACATCAAGATTGTTATCTATGGTGACAAAAACGATATTCCATTATATGAGTTTAAGAATGTATATCGAATGATACCAAGTTGTAGCAAGTGATTCTTATTGTTTATATTGTCATTTGTTTGAAAAAGCTGCCATATACGATTATGTATATAGCAGCTTTTATTCGTCATACAAAATCAAGAAATCCCTTAGTAAAGGCATCAGGAAGCAAGAACTGTTTCTCGCCGTCCTTGAAGTGAACTATAACATATTTATTGGACTTATACTTTTTTACAACAGTGCCGACACCGAACATCTTATGTGACACCTTGATACCGACTTTGACTTTTGAAACATCGAAGGATTCGGCTTCAGTTTTCACAGGAGCAGAAGGCTTCTTAGGCTTACTGTCAGGAGTATGTATGCCGTACTGTGCAGTAACAAGCTCCTGTTTTGGTGGAGTTACAGTAACGGCAGCGGCAATAGTGTCTGCTGGAGACTCATTGCTTTCAGGAGCGTCCATAGTTGCCTGCTGATTATAGAACAGTTTCTCGTATTCCTCTCGGCGGATGACAGTATCCCAACCACCGATCTCGTCGCTTTCGTGCTTATCGATGCCTGTATAAACAAGGCTTGCGTCCTCATAACGCTTGAACTTGAATATTGCATCATTCATGAGACTTGCGTTGAATACGCCTATGGAGCACAACAGCTCAAAGTCCTTGACATCAAGTCCTGTGACTTTTTTGAAAAGTCCCGGTTCCAGTTGAGTGATAACATCTTTCAGCGAGCGCTCACGATAGTCGGTAAGGTACATAAATACAGGAACACGGGTAGCAAACTTGATGAGCTTCTCCTGTATCTGCTTGCGAAGTGACTTGTATTCCTTTTCCTCGTCGGTAAGCTCTTTTTTCTCCTTGGGAGTGAGCTTGTCCGTACCTTCCTTCTTGGCTTTTTTGACAGCTTCGGATTTGTTTATGATTGTTTCAATATCCTGATTAAGGCTTCTGAATCCCTCGATACGCATAAGTGCATCGAGGGCATCTTTATTATTGATAAGTCTTTGCAGCGTATCATTATCAACATTTACAAGCAGAGCCGACTCCCAACGCTTGGCGAGAAGTGTTGCTGATGTACCAGCCATGGCGATATCAAGTACATCCTGTGCATTGATAGCTTTCATCGTCGAGCCGTCATAGGCAAGGACAGGAAGAAAGCTGATGAACTCCGCTACCTTCTTCTCGGGATTTGACTCGTCCACGTTCAGTCGGCAGGAGTAGTCTGAGATCTGACGCAGTGCACGGTCAAGGGCGAAATCGAAAACATAACACTCGCGTTTCATTATCTCAGCCTCGCCGTTTTCGGCAGTTATCACCCAGGGCGACTGAACTCTGAATGCCGCCTGGAAGTAAGTTTCGGGACTTTTAAGGTTGCGCAGCATGAATATGCCTGTCCACGGTTTTACAGTAACACCGGTGGTCAGCTTGCCGCATGAAAGCGTTATTGTTTTTGTTTCAAGCGGATTTTTCATGGAACTTATAACAGGAGCAACGGCGTCCAGTCCTATTCCTGCTTTTGAACCTGCACAGAGGTTAATCTTATAATCGTGATAGAAGGCGTTCTGCTTTTGCTGCAAGAGATTATACATAGCCTCGCATGATGCAACATTAGGCAGGAACCACAGCGTATGCGACAATACATTCAGCAGTCTTGTGTCGGAATACGGCATAGGCGGACGCTTATCCTGTCCGAGCTTCAAGTCGTCGATACTGGAGGGAAGATATGCACCTCGCACCAGATCAAGCCACTTCTGGACCTCGTTTTCATATACAAAATGTGCTTCCGCACCCTTGCCTTTTGCGGAGAAAAATACATTGAGGTCGAACTCGTTGAACTCTCCCTGCTGTGCGATCTGGCGGATACTCTCTGGAATCTTATAGGTCATAAGAACCATTCTCGGCAGCGCAAGATAGGGATTGCCCGAACCTTTCCACTCATGCTTTGCACGCTGTTCATCGGAGTATGTCCAGTTATAGATCTGATCCTCGATGAACTCGCCGCTGTTTATTGCACGGAACGGCGTACCCGACAGGAACAGGTAATGTCCCGTAGTTATGGGGAGAAAGCTCTCGTTGTAGGCATTGCCTGCTTCCTCCTGCTGGTACTTCTCCATGTCGAAGTCAGCATCAGCCTCGTCGTCGGGATTTTCAAACAGCTTCTTGGCATTCTCACGCCATGCACCGAAGTGGTACTCGTCGAAGATAATAATATCCCAGTTATCGGTATGTATAAACTCATTTTTCGCCTTGATACCGCCGTTCTCGTTAGTGCCGAGCAAGTCCTGGAACGAGCCGAAAACAACGATAGGCTTCGACTTATCAGCCTTGCGGTAGGCGGTGTCCATGTCGATCTTATTGTTGTGAGCGTCCTTGTTGGAGATGAACTGCCAGCCTTCAAAGTCAACATGAGTCACAAGATCTTCGTGCCATGCGGACTCCACCGCAGGCTTGAATGTTAGTACAAGTATCCGCTTGAATCCCATTTTGCGGCAGAGCTGATATGCGGCAAAGGTCTTGCCAAAGCGCATTTTAGCGTTCCACAGGAACTTCGGTGCACGGTCCGGTTCATCAGCTTTCGCCTTTCGGAAATACTCCATTGTACGCTTTACGGCGATGTGCTGTTCGGGACGCATTTTGAAATCAAGAGTACGCTGAGTATCAGCTATCTCGCCTGTTCTAAGCTCTCGGACTGCCGCCTTTACGTCGTCAACGGAGCAGCCGTACCACTCGTTATCGTCCTCGCCTTCATAGAGCCTGTGAAAGCCGTTTCGGCGGAGTATAGCGTGAATGTCGTGGTCTGTAAAGCACGAACCGTCGGGACGCATCGCCGAATCCGACCACAGGATCGTGTACGGAACGCCGCTTGTGTGCATTATCTCACGGATACGGGTTTTTACGTCACGGTCGGTGTAGCCGACCTTTATGTAGCCGTTGTGACTGGCAACATCATTGAGCCGAAAAGCATATATGGAAGGTGCTGCCGAGGGGCGCTGAGGGAAAAATTCCTGTTCGATCATATTATTCACCGCCTAATTCCATTGGCTTTATCATTGATTCTATAAAGTCTATTTCTTCCTGTGTCAAGCCGTATTTTGCATATAATTCTTCATCTGTCCACGGCTTGGAAAAATCTTGCATTGGGACGAAAGGAAAAACTATCTTTGATAAACCAAATCCACTTATACATAACAACATAAGGAATCTTACAAAATTTGTTTTCAAGTATGATAATACATTATCTGCGTATATTCTATCGTCATATCCGCCGATTATAAAATATGAGTGTGTGCATACTTCTTTAGGAGATAATACTTTCATTGATGCTGGTATTATTCTAAATTTGCCGTCCTTTCCCGGTTCTCCAGCGTGTTCAGCACTTGTTTTACTTACAAGGACTTTATATTTATCAATTGTATCAAAGCCTTTTGTTATGACGCTTCTGCTAATATAGCTTATACCGTTACTTGCATGAAGAATCAAATCATCGTCAGATTGCGGTTTATCTGCTCCTCTGTAACTGGTTGATAATCCATAGGGCATCAATGAACTGATAATATTTTCAAATTTTTCTTCTTTAAAACTTTGTATTTTATGTACGATAGCGACTGCACGGTTATACCTTACCAAGACAGGAAACTCATTCAGAGGTCTGACCATTGTATCGGTTTCATCATTTTTGATATTTGTGAATTCACAGTCGCTCTCTCTGTCCTTCTCCCATAAGAAATAACAAACACCGCCGCTTACGCTTAACCCTTGGAAACAATCCTTTGAATTGGTGTAATCAACAAGTTTTGTTATATGTCTGTCGTTTATCATATTATCACGGAATGAATCAAGTCCCATACCACCTGAAAACCAGCGTGATGGAATTATCATAGACATATACCTTGGTTTCATTTTCTTTGCACTTTCAATGAAAATATTGTATAAGGGTTTTGCCTGCTTTCCGGCACCGTCAGTATCGAGTGCATACGGCGGATTTGATATAATAACATCGAACTTCATATTAAAAATTTCCTCTGGTTTTATAGTATGTATCCACTCATAGGCATGAGTTTCAAGCTCGTCACCACGCTCGTACTGGCTCTCGGACGCTCCGCAGTAAACGCACTTGCCCTTTCCCCATTTGTGGCTGATTCGCTTGAAACGGATATTGCCCTGTGCATCGTCAAATCGGCTGACGGAATAATTGCTGTTGGGATACTTGCTGCAATAAAGTCCGCGCCGTGACAGCAGGCTCGTCAGCTCCGTGATAGCGATACCGAAAAGCTGCTTATGAAAGATGTGGTCGATACGCTCCTGCAAATCGGGGAACTGCGGTTCAAGTCCCTTGATGAGCCGCTTGGCTGTCTCACGGAGAAATACTCCTGTTTTACAGGCAGGATCGAGAAATGTAGTGTCGGGATCAGAGAAAAGCTCCTGCGGCAGCATATCAAGCATCTGGTTGACAACCTCTGGAGGCGTGAAAACTTCATCGTTGGAGAGATTCGCCAGACACGACAGTACATCGGGATTGTAAACGTTTTCAAATAGTCCTTCAGCCATTTTCACCTAACCTCCTGTAATGACAAATATATTTTTGCAGGAACGTTCCCTCACTTCCGCTGATACTGAGCTGAGCCTCGTCCTGACTTAGCAGCTCCGCAAAGGTATAGTCGCTCCGCTGAATGTTTGCTCCTGTGATGAATGCCCACTCCGAAAAGACGATAGGCTCATCGGTATCGTTGCAGTTTTCATCAACACAGCACAGCGTGAGAGCGTTTCCGCAGACAATGTTGCGCTCCAGTATAAAGCGGATAGAACGGTGCATATCATCACTGCACTCGCTCTTGCACACCGACTTGTACTGCTTTGCCCACAGCTTATAGAGTCGCTCACGGCAGGCGGCAACGTTATCCGCCAGTATATCGACTCCGTAGAGACTGCTCACAGCCAGCAGGGAGTTCATTTCATAGTCAATGGTGCTCCGCCTGTACTTCTTCCGCACAACAGCTAATTTGCGGCTCAACACCTCTGCAAGGAAGTTTCCGTCACCGCAGGCAGGTTCGAGAAATCGGCTGTCAATACGCTGTGTTTCAGGCAATACAAGGTCGCACATGGCTTTGACTTCACGCTCAGCCGTAAATACTTCTCCGTGGTCGGCTACACGCTGCCTGGATTTTACTTGTTTGTTCATAATTATTCCTTTATAGAATTTTTATCTATTTATTTGAATAAATTTCATCTATTATTCTACAATTATATCATAATATAGAATTAAATTCAAGTTTCACACTGTAAAATTTTAATGTGAGGAAAATTCTATGCATGAACCGTATGATTTTGGAATAATACTGAGAGATCTTAGAAAAAGTAAAGGTTATACGCAAAAGCGCCTTGCAGATATGCTTGGTCTGTCCGTTACAGCAGTCAGTAAATATGAGATAAATCAGTCATCTCCGCCTCTCGAAACACTTCGTGCCATTTCAAATATCTTCAATGTTTCTATTGATGAACTGTTGGGAACTGAGCAGCGAGGCAAACTCTCAACCACAGGGCTGAGTGAAGAGCAGACTGATATAGTCAGAAAGCTCATTGCTTCGTTCCGAAATAATTCGTCCAAAAATAAAAAACTCTCCCCCGAAAGCTGTCAGCTTCTGGGAAAGATCGTTGAGGAGTTGTCTAAGTAAAGCAAAAGCCGCAAGGGATTTTAAGTCTCTTGCGGCTGTTTATATTTACATTTTTATATTGAAAACTTGTGCTTTTTAAGTTATAATAAAAAAGCGTTATCGATATATCATACATTCTTTGTTTGGAATAAACACTCTGATAAAGCAGATATAACAATTAAAAGGAGAAACACAATGAAATCAAATGATCCAATTTATAATTTTATATTTTCACATAAGCTTCCTGTTGCACGTGGAGAAAAGCCAGTAGCTGGATACTTGTGCTCATATTACGATGAATTTTTTACTGATTTGACAATTGCTTTACAGCAAACTGCCAATCGTGAACTGCGTTCCGAGTGTTATGAACTACTAAAAAATAATTTGCATATAATCAAAAATCTATGTGATGATATAATCCTCACATTTCATTATTATGACAATGGAAAAATGTCAGAACTTCATGTTCATTTTTATAACATGATGCAAAAAGTTGAGAAATTTATTACAGCGAGAAGTATCTGTGATAAGCGGTTTGATTGGTATAAATCGTTATGGCGCATACGGCAGGGAAGTGAAAACTATGAACGAAAAGAACTATTTCACATACCAATGGATAAGAGACAAAATATAAAATCATATAGATACAGTATTTCGGGCTATCCCTGTTTATACCTTGCAAGCGATCTGGAGTTATGTTGGTATGAGTGCGGTATGCCCAAAGAGTTTAGCTATTCTTTTTTCTCCATAGATTTGAAAGAAAATGAGAGCTTACACTTTATTGATTTTTCAACTATTCCGGCAGAATTGATTTCATCGGTAAAACTTTGGTATCTGAATCATCCTAATAATTCTGATGATATTGATCGTTATATAATGAAATACTTAGTTTTATTTCCGCTTAGAGTCGCTTGTTCATTGATGGTAGAGAATCGCAATGTCAGTTTTGTTGAAGAATATATATTTCCACAACTTCTTTTGTTATGGATAAGAGAAAATGAGAATTTTGACGGCATTATTTATAGGTCTTCTTCAATTATTAAAACTGCTCATAACCTAAATGCCGTTAATGTAGTGATGCCAGCCAAAGATCTTGAGAATAATTATTCTATGCGATTAAATAACGTGTTTAAAATGACTCAACCCGTAAAGCAGACTGTTCGCAAAATTACTCAGGAGAATGTTAAAAAAGAAGATATTGAAAAAGTGAATGATTATATTACAGGCTTAATTCAAAATGATAGCTTAAGTCATACCATCTCACCTTTTAATGAGATTAAAGCCTTATGTCAGGACTTCATCAATTTGTATAGTATTTTAGCATCAAATAATTATGTTAATCCCGAAGGTGTTTATCATTCAGTTGAGACATTGATTCTTATGACTGATTTCTTTAATGATAATCTAGAT
This sequence comes from Ruminococcus flavefaciens ATCC 19208, assembly GCF_000518765.1. Taxonomy (GTDB): domain Bacteria; phylum Bacillota; class Clostridia; order Oscillospirales; family Ruminococcaceae; genus Ruminococcus; species Ruminococcus flavefaciens. Next base: position 215,567 of record NZ_KI912489.1, read on the forward strand.
GCTGAAAAAGAGAAATTCATTAGTAAGCAGATAGATTTATATCCTGATTACAAAAAAGGAAAAATTAATGAGTCGTATGACAAAGCAATTGCTGTCTTTAGAGAAGATATTATGCCATTATTCTCCAAATTGAGAATTCGTATAAGAGCAGATGTTGATTATAACTCAGCCATGTCTCCGTTGTCATAAAAGCGGAATATGCGAGTAATTAATAAACGTTATAACTTAATCAGCCTCTGATACTCCTCGATATCCAACTCGCCATCGGCAGCTTTAGTTCGCAGTTGAATAGCATAGTCGCCCCACTCTGCAAACTGTGATTTGCTCATTTTCTTTTTCATATAGCGAGCGTAGTGCTGCTTGTATGCGCGGTTGTATATTTCCCACACAGGATCACTCTTTATCTTCTCCTTGAAGTTATGGCTCATTGCATTATCACGACAAGTTTTCGGAGGATTGCTACTGACAAGACGCTTGCAGTAGTGTGAGAAAGTGGTGTGCTTCATGATGAACCAGCGTCCGCAGTTGCGGCACTTGACAGGCATGAACTTTTCTTCGATGCACTTGAACAACTCAAAATACAGAAAGGCTCCCAGCGATGTGAAACGGTATGTCTCACAGAGTATGGGACCTTTTTTTGTTTCGATAACCGTGTGCCCCATGCACATACTGCCGCTTGAAACAATACTTGTATAACGCTGAAAAGTATCAATTACTTTTTGAGTTGTCGGGTAACTGTTGTGGTCACAAAGCTCGTCAACGAACGGCATAAAGATTTTCTTGACGCGGATAATGTCCTCGATAAAAGTTGAGAATTCATTTGTCATCTGCTCGATACAAGTTGTAAAGTCAGCAGCGTCTTTTCTGTTCTCGTAGTTGCTGAAAACTTTCTTGCTGTCAAATTCGTAATCAGATAACGCTCTCAGCTCGTGCAGTTCTTCCGTGATATACATTTCCTCATAGGACACAGGAGTACTCTCTGCGTTGACAAAGTGTTCGTTGTAGTCATCGACTTCAAACTCCGAGTCCTCATAAAATGGCTCATCAAAAATGTCGTTGTAGTACGCGAACAGATTTCTCAGCAGACCGTGTCTGAAATGTTTTGTGTCGTAGGGCGGAAGTGACTTCGCAATATCCATGATGTTGTCGTATGTAAATTCTATTTCCTGTGCGCACTTGCCTATGTCAGCAGGGCAAAATAAGGAACTGATGTTCAGTTCAGACTTTGCACGTTCACATACGTCAAACAGTTCACCTAAGTCATAAAAATTCATTGAAAAATAGCGCAGAAGTATCTCTCCGAGCGGATAAACTCTGCCGTCGGAAAGATATATTTTTCTGTCATGGTAGTGTGCTTCTATCTCAAACATAATAACTCCTTTCAGAAATAGTGTTCTATTTCATCAGAGCGCATAACACTGCGTTTTGCTTTGAAAACAGCTATATAAATAGCCAGAAGCCAAAAGTTTACAATTTATTCATAAAAATAGATTATAGATTGAACTCGGTAGAGATAGTATACTATATCTATTGACTTTTGTCAAGAGAGCGTGTATACTGAACACAGTTAAGGCGTCCGGACACTCTTGACATCACAAGTAAAAACTCGAAACGCGAAAGGAAGATGTAGATGAAAGATTTGAACGTTATCAACTGCACAGCATACTCTAACGGAATCAACTCTCCGCTTGAGTATCTCAACATCACTACGCCTGCCGAGTTCAAGGTGGTGATGGAATTACTCTGTCACTATGACGATGAAAAGAAAAGTGCGTCAATAAGCCACACAGGTATCGCAAGAGATACAGCGATGTCGGTGAGCAATGTTGAGCGTGCACTGAAAACTCTTGCACAGAAGGATATCATTCGTATCCGTCACAACTATGCAGGCAACGGTCGTCAGGTCCAGAACTCTTACGAGGTCGCATTCCTGAATTATGACATGGACGAGGACAAGCTCCGCGACGCAGAGTTGGCATTGAAATTTAAAAGTTAATTGTCATAGGGGCTGTGTCATGATGTCATAGGCTTATATATTAAGTATACAAGATAATATATTATTATAGCTAAGAAGGAAGATATATATTACATGATAATTATAAATCAAGTAAGCGCTTTTTCTTCAGCTATAACATCTGTGACAACAGCATATAAGGAGCGTTTATCTGAAACACGCGCAGAAAGCCTCGAGTTTGCCGTCCTCAAAAGGGAAATAGTATAGTTACCCCACCGCTCGCGTTGAACGCGATTGTCGCGCAACGTGGAGCGAGTGTGGGGATAATAGTGGTATCGAAAAAACGAAAGAGTTGGAGGTACGGAAGTCGGTCCGCAAGACCGGCAAGCATAGCGGTTGGCATTCCGCCTGCCGCTGAAACGGGAGAACCCGTGCCCCTTTCCAGTTTGCAGGTTAAAATTCGGTCGCATGAGCGCCCGAATGCTCACATCGGACGGGCAAAGCCCGCCGAAGTTTCGGCAATAATAAACTGTGCCAGAAAGTCGCATAGAACGGAGGTTTTTGAAAATGAGGTCGCATATAACAGACAATAATCAGAAAAACAGCGATGAATCCGATAATAATCAAGTCGCATATTCGTCCGAAAAGATACGATTCGGGATGAAGTTGTATCCCGAAACACTTGATATGGTTGATGCGGCATATAGGAAGGACTGTTGCACTTCGAGGTCTGCTTTTATTGAAAAAGCTATCCGTTTCTACTGTGGTTATCTTAACACACAGGATCATACAGCAATAGAATATTTAGCACCGCAGCTTGCAACAATAATCGACGGATATATCAAAGGCTCGGAGCAGCATTTGTCGCGTGCGATATTCAAACTCGCCGTTGAAGTAGGAGCACAAACTCATATTCTTGCGGCGATAAATGATATTGAAGATACAACACTCTTTAAACTCCGCGAGATGGTTACCGATGAGGTCAGGCGGATAAACGGAATTATAAATTTTGAGAGTGCTGTAAGATTTCAGAGGGAGGATTGATATAGATACACTGAGCCAACCCGAAAGGGAGCTCAAAAAAGTCTGGGTTTGAAACACGCAGGCTCAGCAAAGACGGTACGATTTGATTTTGTACCTGTGAATTTGAATTGAATAGTTTTAGAGGAGGCGGATGTATGAGCATAAACCTTGAAAAGACTCATTGCAGTGAAGATCCCGAGGTACAGTCCGTATTGCATCACGACTGTACTGTTGACGGTGTCACCTATCGTGTTTGGTCTGCTTTCCTTGGCAGGAAAAGAGCTGAAGAGTCGCTCGGAGAATTAATGCTCCGACAGCTCGAAAGGGGGGATGAAAAGCCTGCCTTTGATGCAAAGCAGACCGAGAGCGAGTCGATGTAAAAGTCGGAAAATGTTTTTTGTGCAGTCCTACGAAATCAGCTGTGCACACTGGATTCCGAAGCGGATATGTGGTATACTGTCCGTGTAAGGATCTGCTGCACGGCTGTGAAAGGAGTTATAATGAAAAACAAACAGCCTAAAAAAGCAGCTCTGTATTGCAGGCTCTCGGTCGATGACGGGCGAATGGGTGAAAGCGTAAGCATTGGCTCGCAGAAATTATTATTGGAGCAGTACTGCAAGGATCATGCAATAGATAATTATGAAGTGTACGATGATGACGGATACAGCGGCACTAACTTTGACCGTCCTGCGTTCCAGAGAATGTATGAGGACATCCAGAACGGGCTGATAGATACCGTCCTGGTAAAAGACCAGTCACGATTCGGAAGGTCGTATATCGAAGTAGGAATGTACGTTGAAAAGTTCAAGGAGCTCGGAGTTCGTTTCATTGCTGTGAGCGACAACTACGACTCCATGAAAAACGAAAACGATATGATGTTCCCGATGAGAAATGTGCTGAACGATTACTTCGCACGCGAGGCTTCGCTCAAAACAAGAACGGCGAAGAAGGCAAAAGCGAAAGCCGGACAGTACATCGGTTCAAAGCCTCCCTTCGGCTACAAGCTGGACCCCAATGACAGACATCACCTTGTGATAGATGAGCCTGCTGCGGAGACGGTACGAAGGATATTCAGAATGGCGGCGCAGGGTATCGGCTTCAATAGGACAACAAAAATCTTCCGCGAGGAAAAAGTTCTCACTCCTATCGCATACTTCAATCTCCATAATCCCGATTACTTCAAGTCGGATTACTGGAGAAAGGAATTCGACTGGCACGTTACTTCTATCCGAGTGATTCTCGAAAACGAGGTCTACCTCGGCAAACTGATCTACGGAAAGCAGCGGTGCAAGTCAATGAAAAGCAAGGAGAAGGTCAAGGTCCCGAGGGAGGACTGGATAATAGTTGAGAACTGTCATGAGCCGATAATCTCCCAGGAGCTGTGGGACGAAGCACACAGAATGATGAGTACCAAGAGGCGTCCAACGCAGACAGGTGAGGTTCAGATGTTCGCAGGTCTGCTCTACTGCGCCGACTGCGGTCATGCACTCACCTACTCTCAGAAGCAGCGCAGAGATGGCACATATCATGGAGCATACTCTTGCTGGCTGTACAAAACTCATGGCAAGGAATACTGTGCATCGCATTACATCAACTACGATGTTATCTATGACCTTGTGCTTAAGGACATAAGGCGGCTGCTGAGATCTTACCGTAAAAACAAAGACGGTTTCAGAGCCTTCCTTGAAAACAGATGCAGCGGTATCAGCAGTAAAAGAATAGTAATGCTGAAACATGAGCTCGATAAGGCACAGGAAAGAGTAGCCGAGCTTGACCACCTTCTGAATAAGCTTTATGAGGATAACGCTCTTGGCAAGATTCCTGATAACCGTTATGTTCAGATGTCAAATAGATTTGAAGATGAACAGTCCAAACTGAAGGAGTCGGTAAATGAAATGTCATCAGAGCTTGCAAAATACAAGCTTACAACTGACGAGACAGAAAAGTTTACGAGTGTCATTGATAAGTACACTGACATCAAAGAGCTTGATGATATTATCATAAATGAGTTCATTGATAAGATATTTGTCCATCATAAAGAAGAAATTGACGGAAAGACCTTTCAGCAGGTCGAGATATATTATAAATTCGTGGGAAATTTGAATCAGACTACAAAGAAAGCAGCGTAAAATAAGCATAGAGGAAACAACCGTTTCCTCTATGTGACAACCGGTAGTCGCAGGTTCGAGTCCCGTCACAAGCTCCAGCGGGGAGCCCCCGCAGGCAAGTTCGCGTCTCAGTATAATTGGGACTCGAATTTTTTTCCGCGCATGAAGTGGTATCAATTTTGTAACACATGCACATTGAAAACCCGCTTAGAATAGGCTTCTAAGCGGGTTTGGGTTGTCACGTTATGTGTTGCGATACTTGATACTATTCCAATATCACTCATTGATAAATTTCACATTTATTCAGCCATATCCATTGAATAATTGTGCGAAATATGGTATAATTCTGTAAACGAAAAATTCGAGGTGGATATGTTATGTGCGTAATAAAAAAAGTCGAACACAGCGACCTGCAAGAGATATTACAGCTTCAATACCTTGCGTATCAAAGCGAGGCGGAGTTGTTCGGCAGCAGGGACATTCCTCCGCTGAAACAGACTCTTGATGAAGTCGTTGAGGAGTTCAAAAGCGGAGTGATACTAAAAATGGTCGATGACAATAATACTATTATCGGTTCAGTTCGGGCACAGGAACGTGACGGAACAGTTTATATCGGCAAGCTCATGGTACATCCCGACCGCCGACACAAAGGCTACGGAACAAGACTTCTGTCCGAGATAGAGAAATGCTTTCCAGATAAGCGATATGAGCTTTTCACAAGTACCCGAAGTCTGGATAATATTCGCCTGTATCAGAAACTGGGCTATTCTATATTCGCACGAAAAGCCGTAAATGATGAACTCGAATTTGTGTATATGGAAAAAAATGAAAACTATTGAGATCAGCGGCAAAACCTGCCATATCATAATAAACGGTGCTGACTTGCCCACGATATACTGGGGCGAGATGAAGAACAGCTCCGAGACAATTGAAAAAGTCCTCGAGCTGTGCGAGGACGTGAAGTGCAACTATATCATTTATGAGGTCGAGGACTGGAACGCCGACTTTTCGCCGTGGGAGTTCACCCTCAACAAGAAGATGTCATTCTCTGGCGGAGGACGGAAAACTCTGGACTGGCTTCTGAACGACTGTATTCCCAGCTGCGAGAAGAAGTACGGTCTGGCGGGAGAGCGTATCCTCTGCGGATACTCGCTGGCGGGGCTTTTCAACCTATGGGCGTTCTATGAAAGTCAGGCGTTCAGCGCAGTTATAAGCTGCTCGGGCTCGCTGTGGTTCGGCAACTGGGTAAGCTACGCCGAGAGCCATACCACTCCGCAAAACAGCTCCGTATATCTCAGCCTCGGTGACCGTGAGGAAAGGGCTCGCGACCGCATTATGGCGACTGTGGGAGACTGCACTCGCAGGCAGTATGAGCTTGTGTGCGGCGATAAAAATGTGTCCCGTCATATCCTTGAATGGAACGACGGCGGACACTTCAACGAGCCTGAGAAGCGTATTGCTAAAGGCGTAAAATGGACAACTGGAGAGGTTTGATATGGAATTTGAATACTATAATCCAAACGATGAAAGCAGGAGCTGCGTTGTGAGAACAATGACTAAGCTAACAGGTAAGGAATACAGTACTGTCAAGGCAGAGCTTACTGCCCTTGCACAAGAACTTGGATATGAAACATATAATAACGAAACTGTGTTCGGGCAATATATGGCGAAACATGGCTTTTATAAAACGACGGAATACGAGAATGCAACTGTAGGAGAGCTTGAACTGAATGACGGTTCTTACTGTGTTTACAGTACAAATCATAAAGGCTTTTTTCACTTGATACCTGTTGTGGATAATGTGATTTATGACAGGCGAAACGATAGCCTTGAACTTTATGTGATAGCTGTTTATAAAAAGGAGAAAGTATGAAGGACTCGTTCAAAAACAAAGTAGCTGTAATAACAGGCGGCGCAAATGGTATCGGAAAGTGCATAGCTGAGGAGTTTCGCAAAAACGGAGCGGCGGTGTGCGTGATAGACAAAGCTGAGAGCGATCATTTCGTGGGAGATATTTCCGACAAGACCGTGCTTGAAAAGTTTGCACAGCAGGTCATAGCCAAGCACGGACACATCGACTACCTTATCAACAACGCTCTGCCGTTGATGAAAGGTATCGACGAGTGCAGCTATGAGGAGTTTCAATATGCACTTTCCGTGGGAGTGACTGCGCCGTTTTACCTGTCGAAGCTGTTTGCTCCGCACTTTAATAAGGGCGGCAGTATCATCAATATCTCGTCCTCCCGTGACCGCATGAGTCAGCCGCAGACCGAGAGCTACACCGCGGCAAAGGGCGGAATTGCTGCCCTCACTCATGCTCTGGCAGTAAGCCTCGCAGGAAAAGTGCGTGTGAACTCCATATCTCCGGGCTGGATAGATACGTCCTACAAGGTGTACGAAGGTCCAGACGCCTATCAGCAGCCCTGCGGACGTGTAGGGAATCCGCTTGACATTGCTAATATGGTGCTGTTTCTATGCTCCGACAAGGCAGGCTTCATTACAGGCGAGAATATCTGCATCGACGGCGGTATGACCAAGCAGATGATATATCACGGCGATAACGGTTGGGTGCTGAAGTAGCATATAAAGAATAAAGCCGCAGGAGATTTTTCCTGCGGCTATTTTACGCATTATACAGTTCAAGCAGTCTGTCTATCCTGTGCTTAATAAAGCCATTCAGAGCAGAAAGTCTTTCATCAGAAACAGGGAAGTCCTTGTGGTTCACAAAGCTGAAATCCTTTATATAATCCAGTCGGCGGTGCATATCCTCGCTCATAAGGGTCGGAATATGATCGTCGAAGCTGTAATACGCAAAAGGAACGTGGTTGCTGCCGTATTCGATAAAGTCTTCGGCAGTTTCGTTTTTGTAATGACTGCAAAGTCCCATACCGTTGTCAAATACAGGAGCAAGGCTTATTATCTCGTAAGTATCCGAATCAACGAGGAACTGAATGTTGTTCAGATGCCTGTCGTAGTTGCAGGTAAGAGCGTCAAGCACGAGCATATCGCGCAGTTTATCACCTGCACCCAGTTTGTCCGCAATATCAAGATATTCAGGCAATTCAGAGCAGTTTCTGAAATAATACGCCGAAGGTATCATGCTGACTTCCTTGGAAGTTATCAGCTTGCAGGTGCTGACGATCCTGTCGTGATAGCTGTCGAGGTCGTATTCAATATGCTCAATGCCGAGTGCATTTTCGAGCTGTGAGACGAAGTATTCGGAGTAAGGCTCGAAGCCTGCCCCGTCAAATCCCTTTGTACCGCCTTTGAGAAGATAAACTCCGTCGAGACGCCGAACCCAGCACTTAGGAAGCATACCGTCAGTTCCGTACTCAGGAGATGTTGTCTTGAAGCTCAGATCAGATATACCGCCCATGAATGCGGTCTGTGACACAATTTCGCTGAACTCGTTGTCGTAAAGGTTGACATCGTTCCACTTGCTGTCAGAGTGCTCTTCCTTTACCCACAGCGTATCCGTGAGAGTCAGTCCGAGGGATACGTCAATAAAGCTCTTGATGTCGGTCATTCCGAGGCTTCGCAGCAGCTTTGCTATCTCCGCGCGGTGCTTGGCACTGCGGCGAGTTTCGAGCCAGCTTTTAAGCTTCATATCACCGTATATCTCGGGGAGACTGCCTGAGATAAGCTTTGGGACAGCTGTGCCGAGCTCGTTTTTAGTATAATCAAATTCCGCGATGATACGGTCTTTATTCATTATATAATACACGGCGAAGCCTCCCTTCGATTTGATGATTTGCTTTATTTCAGTAATTTCTTTGCCCTTTTGTGTACCTGTTCCTCAATGAGTTTTAACCGCTTGCTGTCGAGATTATATCTTGAATGGCGTTTGAAGCGGAAGTCGAGCAGCCTGCGGAGACCGTCTTTGTGCCTGTTGGTAAGCACCTGTTTAGCAGTGCCGATGAAGTCGTCGTACACGCAGGGGACAAGCGTATCCGCATAATCGCTGAGGGTCTTATCTGAAGCAAGATCGTCTCTGCCTGCAAGATTGAACAGCGAATTGCCGTGGTCGAACAGCGGTGCAGGAACAGCTATCTTGTTCGTGCGGTTATCGACTAAGAATCCAAAGTTTCCGAAGTGCCTGTCAACGTTGCATATTATCGCGTCAAGCACCAGCATATCGTCAAGAGCGTTAATAAACTCCTCACCCAGCGATGCATAATATTCACGGACAGCTTTCATACCGCCTTTGGTGACAAGTCTGCCTATGGGCATAAATGAATAGTCTTTGCTTGTGAACAGCTCGCAGGTAGAGCACAGCTCGCTCTGCCATTTTGAAAGATTGTATGTGATAGCGTTTACGCCGAGGACTTCCGCTATCTGAGCAGCGTAGAACTCCGAATAGGGCTCGTTGCCTGTATTGGAAGCTCCGCTCGTTCCGTCCTTGTAGAGCCTGATAGCACCGCTTTCTCTGCGCCAGCACTTGGGCAGCATACCATTTGTAGTGAACTCAGGACACGAAGCCAGAGAAGTCCTAACAGAACTTCCGTAGCCTGTGAACGCGATAAGTCCCAGCACTCTGCTGAACCTGTTATCGTAAAGGTTATACTCAGCAAAGCTGCCATTGAAGCCTTCCTCAACTACCCAGTAGCAATCGTTCAGAGACAGTCCCTTCGATACGCTGAGAATGCTCATTGGACGGTTGAGATTCAGTCCGCATTTGCTTAGGAAACTGTGTACATATGCACGATTTTTCGGAATAGTCCTGTGCCTCAGCCAACGCGAAACGCTGTCGCCGTCAATATCCATGTCAAGAGGCAGTAACGCCTTCTTTTCTTCGTTCACCCAGAGTATTTCTATCTCGGGCGTGCTTGTATCCTCAGTCGCTGTGAACCTCATTAGCGTAGTATCAAAGTGCCGCAGTTCATATGTCATGTTACCGCCTCCTTTCGTTTAGTGTAGTTATTATACCACAACAGAGCGATTTAATCAAGAGCTTTGTTAAAACAATTGTGTGCAATATCTCGGAGAGTTATCGGGTAGCTGTTCCAGAGCACTAATCACAGCTATAACTGATAAACAATTAAATTTTCAGATCTTTGTCAGTTATAGCTTATAAAATTCGGCATCGGTTCTTATTGACTTTTTTGCGCGGATAGCTATGGCAGTAACCGGTAAAGGAGCAATATCCGAAACGCACACAGAAAGCCCAAAGTTTGCCGTCCTCAGAGTGAAAATGGTATAGCTGCCCCACTGCTCCCGTTGAAAGCGGTTGTCGCGCAACGTGGAGCGAGTGTGGGGATAATAGTGGTATCGAAAAAACAAAAGAGTTGGAGGTACGGAAGTCGGTCCGCAAGACCGGCAAGCATCGCAGACGGCATTCCGCCTGCCGCTGAAAACGGGAGAACCCGTGCCCCTTTCCAGTTTGCAGGTTAAAGGCTGGCGTCAAACCGCCAGCCAATTCACCTCGGACGGGCAAAGCCCGCCGAATATTCGGCGTTTGTTGCAACGTGAGAGCAGACGTCTTTCTTGCCAAGTTCACAAAAAGCAGGCGCCTTTTTCGGAAATATCCCAGATATTGGCTATGATTAGGGATATTTGGCAGGCGTCTACGCAGCAAAATAGCCAATATGAGAGGAGTGATAAAAAACCGAGTAGGCCTCGCAAGGGATGCTCAAAAAGTCTGAGCTGGTAACACGTAGTCGTCCGTTCGAGTCCCGTCACAAGCTCTCAAAAATCTCGTAACTACGTAGTTTAACGACTGCGTAGTTATTTTTTTGTATTTCAGAATAAAGTCCAAATTGAAATTGGGCATTGTTTTTACAGAGTATTTTTAGAATCTCTTTTTGAAAAAATATATAGAAAAAGAAAGACCTCCGAACTGTGTCAGCACTATGCTTTCACAACGCTCGGAGGCTATCTGTATATTGAATTGTTCAAAGGATTGGAAACACATTATCAGACTTATAGCATTGCAAATCTGTAGCGAAATGAATTATATCCTTAATATAATGTATGGATATTTTTATTTGCTTTTCCTTTTGGAACGGCTTGAAAACAAGAGGAGAAGTGTCGAAATGCCGAGTACAGATTCAGCAGCTCCGACACCAGCAACGCCTGTTTTGGGACTGCTGCTTTTTGCTGAAGCTATCGTTGTTGTGGCTGGCTTTGAAGAAGTAGTTGTTACAGAAGTTGTAACAGCAGTACTGCTTTCGGGTGTCTCTGTAGTGTTATCCTCGGTTTTATTGCCAGTGTCTGCCAGTACGAACTCATTATCGCCTGCGCTGTCTCCCGAAGTTGCCAGTGTTATGACCTTAAATGTGTAGGACTGGTCGGCTTCAAGTCCCTCAAATACAGCGGGACTTCCATTTACGGTCAGCTTTTTCCGTTTACCGCTTTCATCTGTTGCAGTTACCTTGTAGCCTGTGATCGCAGCTCCGTTTGGTGATTCGGGAGCTGTAAAGCTTACCGTAACGTTATTGCCGTTTCGCTCAGCGGAAATATTGGTGACGTCAGAGGGTTTTGCCGCTTGATATGTACCGTCAGAGGTAACGTGGATATAATTATGATGGCAAGAAGACCCCATACGGCAGGTGAAAAGGATATCCCTTTCCGTTTCGGGAGTAAACTCATATATGAAATTCTCACCCTGTACAAGGGTAATGAGTCCTTCGTCTTTATTATTTGTATCAGTTCCGAAGCCAAGATCGGGTATCTTTATAGTTGCGCCGCAGCCCTTAGGCTCGGTTCCCTCGGGAACGTTTACATACCATTTTACACTGCTGCCTGATTTGACTGTAATGTTACCGCTCCACAGGTCAGAGTATTCGGTAACGAGAGCCGTTGTATCATCGGCTTTTGCACTGAGGTAATAATGACCTGATACAGTATAGACCAATGCAAAGCCTAAAATTGCGGATAAAGTTTTTTTGATAATATTCATATTTATTTCCTTCATTTCTTTCAAGTTTATCGACGTATCGGGTCGATATGAAATATTATCTCATATATTTTCATAGTTGTCCAATTCAAATAATTGATGACCTGTTATCAAATTTTCTGATAATAAACGAACTTGATATAAAAGCGCCCGAACTGAAAAAAGTTCCGGCGCTTTCATTATTATTATATACGTGCGCTTAAAAATGAAATATCATCATTGTAGTTTTTTCGCTCGTAGTACATATCCGTTAGGTCCTTCAAGGTCATCTTTTGCGTGTATTTACAAAGGTAACTGGTCATGGGTTCCCACAGGCATTTTTCTATTGCGTCGGTAGCATTTTGTTCAAGCTCCTTGCTGAATTCCGAAGATGCGAGAATTGACCTGTCAAGGGCGTTCACTATCTCATAAAGAGTAATATCACCAAGTTCTCGCTGTATCCTGTATCCGCCGCTTGATCCCTTTACGCTGCTTATAAGGTTGGACTGCTTCAGAAGCGGAAGTATCTGTTCAAGATATTTGGCGGAGATATTATTTCTTTTTGATATGGCATTGACTTTTACTGTACTTTCATTGTTTGTGTTTAAGGCTATATCAAGCAATGCTATGATGCCGAATTCGACTTTGGTGGATATTCTCATTTTTTCACCTCGTTTAATATGATAGTATCAGTTTATCATATCATCATTGTTTTTTCAAGCTTTCCGTATATACGTTTTTTCTATTGGCGCTTATGCATTTCATGTATTGGACACCGAAGCTTTCGTATGATATGATAAATGCAGAGAAAAGACAAGAGGTGATGATAATGAGAGATACACTATTCATTTTAAGCACAGTGCGAATGCGATGTTGCACCGAATAATAATGAGATGATGAATAAAAAGAAAGAAAAGGTAAAGAAAATGAAAAATAACAGATTAAAGTTTATATCCGTAATTGCAGCTGCGGCACTGCTTACAGGCTGCTCGGGGCTTAATGAATCCAGCTCCGCAGAGAAGGGCGAGACCACTACTGCAAGCACCACGACAGCTGAGAATACAACTGAGAGTGCAGCATCAAAGAGCACTTCGGAAGCTGCAACAGAAGCAGCTAAGGTCAAAATAGGAGCTCCCGAAAAGACTGACATCAATATCGGCTATCTGAACTCAACAGCACATCTTCTCGCATTTGTTGCAGCAGAAGAGGGATACTTCAAGGAAGAGGGACTTAAAGTCACACTTACCCAGTTTTCAAGCGCTTCCGAGCTCATAAACGGTATCGAATCCGATAAGCTCGATGTTGCTTTCATCGGTTCTGTTCCTACACTTACTTTCCAGAGTCAGGGACATGAGGTCTCGATTTTCGGCGGTGCGATGACAAACGGTCACGGCTATGTTATCAAGTCTGAATTTGCTGACAAGGACGAGGCAGGCGTGGAAGTCCTCAAGGGCAGGAATGTCGCTTCAGTCAAGAACAGCGTTCAGGACGCAGAGCTCCAGATACTTCTGAAAAATGCAAATATCGAGATCGGTGAGGGTGCTGACAAGGTAAATATCGTTTACTTCGACAGCCAGAAGGACGCTTATGCAGCACTTCTCAACAGCTCTATCGACGCAGCTTCGGTATACTCGCCGTATGCTTCGCTGGCTAAGTCTCAGGGCTATAAGGTAGTATACTACTGCGCTCACGAAAAGGCTTTGGAGAATCAGCCCTGCTGCCGTCAGGTCGCAAAGACCTCTGCACTCAGCAGTACTCCCAATACTTTCATAGCGATCGAACGTGCATTTATTAAGGCGTACCACTTCACACAGTCCGACCATGCTAAAACTATCAAGGACGTCAAGAAGTACATCGACATCGAAGATGATTTCATTGACACTGAGGTTTATGGCGGATACAGCGTATCAAGCCCCGATCCTGACAAGAAGGGTACACTCACACTTAAAGATACTATCGTTGATCTCGGCTACACGGAAGACTACGATATTGAACTTCACTACAATACCGATATATACAAACAGGCGCTCGACAGTATTTTAGCCGAAGGTTCTGATGATATATACAAGTCACTGGAAGATCATTTCAACGAATTTGAATAACACTCTTTGTTGGACAGCACCGCAGGCATATCGCTTGCGGTGCGGTTCTGGTTACGCTAAATCACAAAAATGAAAAAGCTTCTTCGTAACTGAAGAAGCTTTTTTATTAGAATACAAAAGTGCTGTTTCTCCGATAATCTGATATTTTATTGCTAAGCGAGAAACAACAACATATCTTTTTCATCGTGAAACAACTCCTTTCTGTTTGACGTTATTATTATACTGTATAATGCAGCAACTGTCCGATTTTGGAAATCTATAGTCAGTTACAGTTCGGAATAATAGCTGATAAACTCCTCTATACAGGATTTTTTCGGCTGCGGTGCGGACTGCCATACAAGCTCACCGTTGCATTCAAGGCTCAGTACATACCCGTCGCACTGATCCCAGCCATAGAGTAAATATTCATTGCCGTTATGTGAAAAAGCAATTTCGTTTTCAGTTATAACAGCCTGTTTCAGTTCATTTACGCTCATGTTTTTTCTCCAGAAATCTTAATAGTTCAGCTTTTAGGTACTCATACCGCTCACGCTTTTCAGCCTTTGCGAAATGCACCTCACGAAGCTGCTCGGGATTATCGGTATAGTCCAGTTTTTCATCGCCGAACTGCTCACTGGTAAGGTCAAATACCACATCTCCAACAACGTTGTAGCAGTGATAATTTCCCTTGGGACGAAGCACACCGTAAACCTTTCCGCCGAAAATGTCCTGCGCCAGAAATGCGGTTATCGAACACTGCCCGAGAGTGATATTATCCTTGCTCCATTTATCACGTAGTCTCGGAGCGCAGGTATATTCGCACCATATTTCTGTAAGAGCGTCATAGAGCTCCTGCGGAGAAGCTATGCCCTTAAAATCACTGTTTATTGGTGGAACTATAGCGTTTTCCCAGCCGTAAAAATTATATCCCATATTATCTCCTTAAATATACATTGCGTCCATAGCTGTGATGTATTCAAGCGTCGGCACAAAAGTGCCCTTATGTCGGTCGCCGCGGTGGACTTCATAACCGTTCTTGTAAGCAATTACCTGCGCCATTGGAAAGGGTATCCACACTCCGTCATCCAGGGGCTTGGTAGAGAAAATAATGCCGTCTTCAAGCCTTTTGAAGCAGAGGGTGTTTTTCAGATTTTTATGGACGTACAAAAGCTCTCCGTCGTATATCATCAGGTTCAGCTTGTTCCTCGGAGCATTTTCAACGATGAATTTATTCACTATTTCGAAGCGCTCACGCTCGTTGGGAACACTTCTTGCAATATGCTCATTCATATTGTCAAGGAGAGAAAGGAAGAAGCGCTCGGAGTCCGTATCTCCCGTTTGTACGGCAGAATAGCGGTGATTATGCCTGCTGTTGAAGATAGTTCCATTGTGGATCAGAGTCCATTCCCTGCCTGATATATCTGAATCTGTAAATGGGTGGCAGTTACGTTCATTGATATTGCCAACGGTGGCAAATCTTATATGTGCGAGAGCTGCCTTCTGCGGCGGCAAATAGTCGATAATATCAGACAGATAAGTGCTTTTTTCAGCACTGACAGCTTCTTTCAGAATTTCGCGCCTGTCAGTTTCGTACATCATTCCCCAGCCGTGAGGATTCTTGTTGCTATGAGAAAAGAATGTACGCAGATAGTCTGATATATCCGTATTTCTTGCCGAAGTGAAGCCGAGAAGCTCGCACATTTATGTCACCGCCATTTCAATTTATAATGCACAATTCATAGCTGCTTTTTTGTAGCAAGCATTGCCTGTAATTTTGTTCTCTTCAAATCTTATTATTTCAAGTGCCTTTTTATTGCTGCTGAAATATCTTTCCATCTCCTTGATAACGCTTTCACCGCGTTCTAACAGTTCAGCGTCGGGGCTGAGCAGTGCTGCATTTTTATGGTCGCTGACTGCCTTTTCCTGCAATTCGGGAGTGAAGTCAAAATCGGGCTGTGATGTCAGGTACAGTATGAGCAGATGTGCAAATTCGAGATCTCTGCCGTCAATGCCGAGAGGTGCTGAAGGGTTGAGGTCGAACATTCTCAGCTCTATATGGTCAACACCATTTGCCGCAAGATTTTCAAGGCTGTTCACACCCTTGGGTTTAAGACGTATGGGCAGATACAGCTCGCTTGCGGAATACAATGAGCCTGTGACGATATGCTTCTTGATACTGCCTGTGAACGTCTTTAAACTTTTGTGGTCGAGGATAGGCAGGAACTTGTTCCAGTAGCCGCGCTTGCTGTTCCTCAGAGAGGAATATTCACTCATAATTATACCGCATCTTCCGTCTTTGTCAAGTGAAGCGTCATAATATGGACTTGCCGTTGTGAGAAGCACAAGCAGGTAGCTGTGCACCATGAGCTGCTTGTAAAGGCGGAGATAAAGCTCATCTTTGAATGTGCGGAAGTCTTCTCCCTCAGTATTCATCTCATTGATGAACTCCTCAGCAAAGGAAAAATTGAAGTGTATCCCCGAAAAAAGCATGAGCTTTTTACCGTATTTCTGTTTGAGCACTTCACGGTATGCACGTTTTGAAGAATGGTCGCCTGTGAAGTCAGCTATAGGGATATCGTCCTCGCTGTCAAAGTGGGGAGGATTGCTGTAGAGCCATATACTCTCGCCGTTTTCGGCAAGCTTTTTTCTTGTAATATCATCAAGTACTTTAAGATAGCCGAGAGTCTCTTCGATACTGCCTGCTACGGGAGTTACAAGCTCCACCTGATTTTCGCAGAAGTCACGGGTTATGTGCGCATCATTGCCAAAAGGGTGAGGAGTCAGGGCAAGTCTGCCCTGACTGTCAACGCGGAGTGTTTCGCGCTCTATGCCGAATTTCCCGCTGTAATAATTTTCACTCATTTTTTTACCTCATATCGCAGCGTACCGCTCAATATAATTTGTTATGGGTGTACCTTTTGAAATTCCGTCAAGCATTGTTTTTGCAGGATTTGTGTGTCTTTCTGCTCTTTCATACAGCGGCGAAAGGAGAACTTCTTCGCCGAGGCTGCGTTTTTTCAGTCCGAGGGCTGCAATGTCGAGTATATTGATAAGCTGCTGCTCGACAGCTCCTGCGTCAAGAAAATCAGGCAGTTTACGTTTTGAAAGCAGCTTTTGCAATTCAAGAGCACTGAAACCATGAGAATATATAACGTGGTCATTTTCGAGCAGTTCTTTCAGTTCATACAGTTTTTCTTTCAGACCTGTATGGAAAGCCGCAACGGTAAGTGCTTCCGACAAGGGCTGGCAGCATGAGCTGCGGTATTCGATAGTACCTCTGAAAGTAAGGTCCTCGAACTTGAATGTGCGAAGATGGTCTATATCCGTACTCTCAGGAGAAAACAACATTTTGCGGTAGCATTCACCGTCAAAGTATTCGCCTTCGATATTGTTTTTTGAGAAGTATTCATCAATGGTCACGGGAGTGAAATCCACATATTTACCGTCACGCATAGTGCAGTAAATAGATTGTGTTCCTATGTAGTCGATAAGCTCGTCAACGCTTGATATCTTCTGTGCGAACATTCCCACATTATGAGGATTGTAGCCCTGCATACTGTGCTCCCAGAGCATATTTCTCACGCACAGGAACTGGGGATAATCGGGAAGATAGGAGTTGGCAAAAAGCAGCGCCTTATACGGTTCGAGCAGTCCGAAAACATTGATAACGTCAGTGAGATCGTCATATCTAACATCAAGCTGCACCTGAGAAGCACTGGTGAAAGTGCCGAAATCAGGGCGCTCATGAAAACGAATTTCCACCTCATTCATATGCTGAGGATAAGAGTGGAGATAGTGGTAAAGCATACGGTAGCGTTCGTTTTGTATAGGCTTATTGTGGTTTATATCAGCATTGGGATTTACGCCCATACCTGTTAGTGTATAGTTATGCTTTGCGAATTCCAAGTTGAGGAATTTGCCGTATTTCTCAAAACGCTCTTTGACTTCAAAGAGACTTACTGCCTTGCCGAATGAAAGCTCAAGATTTGAATAGCAGCAGTCAAAGGAAAGAATATCACCTGTGGGAGAGTGTTTTGAAGACGTAAGGCTCCCGTTTGAATCATGTCCTTCGGGAGTAAAGCCGAAATGCTCAGTGAATTTTTCTGCAACGCTTATCGAAACTGCCTCATCAACAGGCTTGCCATTCAGATTTATCACAGGCATTTCTATTTCAACGCCTATATAGTCGGGACGCTTCTTTTTTGTGGGCGCGATGTATTTCTCATATATCGCATTGCGAATTGTATCTTTCATATCATACCTCCGATAATAAAAATAGAGACATACCTGTCTCTCCTGCTAAGATATTCATAGGTATGGAAAAAGACTATGATTCAGCAAGCATGGAGAGAAATGTCATACATTTACATATATTGATCATGTCAAAACGATATAGCATAACAAACACCTCCAAATAATACATACTGAATGACTATATATAATATATCATGATATACATATTTTGTCAATAGGATTTATATGAATTTATTATTGACAAGTATGATAGCATGATATATAATCATACTATATATTGTTATAATATGAAAAGAGAGGAATATAATGCTTAATCAGTTTTCAAGGACACAGCTTCTTATAGGAGCTGATGCTATAAAAAAGCTCTCGGAGTCGAGAGTTGCGGTATTTGGTATAGGCGGCGTAGGCGGTTATGTATGTGAAGCTCTTGTCAGGAGCGGCATAGGTCATTTCGACCTTATCGACGACGACAAGGTCTGTTTGACTAATCTTAACCGCCAGATACTTGCTACAAGAAAAACTGTCGGGAAATACAAGGCTGAGGTCATGGCTGAACGTATGCAGGAGATAAATCCCGAAGCGGATATACGCATACACAAATGCTTCTTTCTGCCTGAAAATGCTGATGATTTCCCCTTTGACAAATACGATTATGTCATCGACGCAGTTGATACGGTAACGGCAAAGCTGGAGCTCATTATGCGCTGTAAAGAAAAGAATGTACCTGTGATAAGCGCAATGGGCGCAGGCAATAAACTTGACGCAGGACGTATGAAAATAGCGGATATTTACGAGACACAGGTTTGTCCCCTTGCCCGTGTAATGCGTCATGAGCTTAGAAAACGTGGTGTTAAGAAGCTGAAAGTGGTTTACTCCGACGAGCAGCCTATACGTCCTCTTGAAGATATGTCCATAAGCTGCCGCAGTCACTGCATCTGTCCTCCCGGAGCACAGCATAAATGTACGGAGCGCCGTGATATTCCCGGAAGTACTGCTTTTGTTCCTGCTGTAGCAGGTCTGCTTATCGCAGGAGAAGTAGTGAGGGATATATGCAGGGTATGATAAGACACGCAAACATAAACGATCTTGATGCTGTAACAGAATTAGAGAGCCGTTGCTTTCCCGTATCGGAAGCCGCAGACAGAAGAGCTTTTGAACTCAGACTGCGGAATTATCCTGAATGCTTCTGGGTAACAGAAAAGGACAGACAGATAATATGCATGATAAACGGAATGACTACCGATAGAATAGACCTGTGTGATGAAATGTATGAAGGTACCGAATCGTATGCTCCCGACGGGAAATGGCTGATGCTTTTCGGAGTTGCAGTAATTCCTGAATATCAGCATAAAGGTCTTGCTTCACAGCTTATGGAATATGTTATTGAAGAGACAAAAAACAGAAGCGCTGCGGTATAGTTCTCACCTGCAAAGAAGAACTTATCCAGTTTTATGAGAAGTTCGGATATGTAAATGAGGGCATTTCGGATTCAGTACACGGAAACGCTGTATGGTATCAGATGCGGCTTAAATTCTGATATAGCCTACGGCTATTACCTGCAATGAGTTTTTGGGATTGGACAACCGGCTTTTTCAGTGCTATAATAAAGTCATACCAAACGAAAGGAGCGGGAAGAATGGACAACAGAATATCCTATGTGCTGGTAATGCTTCGCTCTATCGTCAGGGGGACAGACCGAATGCGCAGCACAGGACGATGTTACATTGACAAACAAGAATTTGCTGAAAACCATTAAGTGTATAACCTCCTAAAAAATGCATTTAAATGAATGACCTGCAGCTTCTTCGGTAACGGAGAAGCTGTTTTTGTACAAAAAATATGTGCCATAAAAAATATAAAAAGGTGTTAGTTATGATATTGAAAAGTTCCATCAGCTTTTTCAGAAAAGCGTTTGAAAGTAATATGTATTCCATTAGTACAGAAACAGGGAAAGTGGTATTTGATCCCCAAACAGTTTCTGATGAAAGTATCGTAACTGATGTCGAAAAGGAAAATTAATGAACCCCGTCCGAACTTTTAATTAGGTTTGGGCGGGCTTTTATGACTATAACGATGTGTATTAATGAAGACAATGATGAATCAAAATTGCTAAATCCCCCATAATATCGCAGATTATTTGGATTTGGTAAAACCACAGAATGGAGGTGTGCCTGTTCATAATGAGCAGGTCGTCCGTTCGAGTCCCGTCATAAGCTCCAGCGGGGAGCCCCCGCAGGCATATTCGCGTCTCGGTAAATCCGGGACGTGAATTTTTTTCCGCGCATGAAGCGGTATCTGAATCGTAACACATACACAAACAAATAGTTTAATCACGCAGTTTATTGACTGTGTGGTTATTTTTATATGATAGTTTTTCTGAAAAATGTCACTTTGGTTCTTATGCAATAAAAAATCGGCAGCAATCAGAGAGCATCATCTATCTGTGAAAAGTCTTCGACATTACTTCATAAGTTTTTTATAATGAATATTGACAAAATGGTTTATCTATGATATAATTAAACATAAACGTTATCGTGTACTAACAAATGATTTTTAAATGTAATACAAATTGTTCAAAGGAAGTGCTTGAATGCTCGGAAAAGAAAAAACTGAAAATTATCTCAGAACTATTCTGAAAATTCAGGAAGCGTACGGCAGTGCAAGAGGCATTGATATCGTCGGGGAACTTGGGGTTTCAAAACCAACAGTAAGTATTGCTGTGCATGAGCTTGAAAAAGAAGGATATATCGAATGTATCAATAGCTATAATATAATTCTTACAAGAAAAGGTTTAGAGCTGGCTAAAAAAATAAAAGGAAGGTATTATTTTTTCCTTATGATGCTCCGATATCTGGGAGTCAGAGAAGAAAACGCTAAAACCGATGCTTGTAAAATGGAGCACAGTATGGGTGATGAGTCATACGAAGCGCTTTTGGATTTCTTTCTTCATAATCACCCTGAGATAGTATCACAAGAGAATAGCGGGTTAAAGGAATTATTTTTTTGACGCAAAGTTTGTGTAACCTAACTAAATGAGGGGATAAATTATGAATACAGCAGAATTTAAAGATGCAGTAAAGATCTATGGTAAAGGCGAAGGAAAACAGGTTGCAGTTGACCATGTGAGCTTTACTATAGAAAAAGGAGAATTTGTGGTCATACTCGGACAGTCAGGTGAAGGGAGATCAACCGTGCTGAATATGCTTGGCGGTATTGACGTTCCAACAGAGGGCAAGGTCATTGTTGGCGGTAAGGAAATATCATCTTATAATGTCAGACGGCTTTCGGAGTATCGCGCAGAATAAAGAGGATAGATATGGTTGAAGTGCTGAAAGGCATGGAATAAACTTAAAAAAGGAGTATTTATTATGGAACTTAAATTAGGCGATGTACAGACGACTGCACTTATTCCCCTTGCAGTCAAGGCAAATGAGACACTTCGGAAAAATGCCCGCATCAAGGATAAAAAGGCTGTCGAAATAATCAGAGAGTTGAAAATAGATACATCACAGTATGACAAATTCATGTCCCACGAGGGCGTTGTTGCAAGAACGATCATGCTTGACCGTCAGCTAAAAGGGATAATTCAGAACGCTCCTGATACGGTAATTGTAAATGTGGGCGCAGGCTTTGATGATCGCTTTTCCAGAATGGATAATGGCAAAATTCTATGGTTCGATCTTGATCTGCCAGATGCCATTGCCGCAAGAAAAAAGGCATTTCCCGAACGTGACCGTGTAACCATGATCGAAGGCAGTGCCTTGGAGGATAACTGGTGCGGACAGGTGAAGGAAGCACTCATAGGAAGAAAAGCGAAGCCTGTATTCATCGCTGAGGGACTGTTCATGTATCTGACCCTTGATCAGATACGCACATTTCTGGAAGTGCTGAAAAACAACTTCCCTGACGGCGGTACTCTTATTGCAGAACAGAACTGCAAGATGATGCAGAAGAACGAAAAGCATCATGATACCGTGAAAAATACCAATGCACACTTTATGTCGGGGACGGATTCGGGACAGGAAATTGCCGATCTGGTGGACGGTTTTCGGCTTGTGGAAGAACACAGCTTCAATGAAGAGATGAAAAAGTACAGTATCCGTGCGAAGATATTTGCATTGCTGCTGCCGAAAATGAACGATCGCTGGGCGACTATCAGATGGTAATTTTATTCTGAAATCGTTATAATACTGCATATCTTGATTCAGGCAAAGCGTTTGCAGAAAGGAATTGTATATGCAAAAAGAAATCATAACAGGATTGCAGCTGCCGTTTATAGGTACAGCTGCAGGCTCAGCCTGTGTGTTTTTTATGAAGCACAGCCTGAGCAAACAAATACAGCGTGCATTGACAGGTTTTGCAGCAGGAGTTATGACCGCTGCCTCAATATGGAGCCTTATCATACCTGCAATGGATATGTCTGACGATAAGGGAAAGCTTGCTTTTATACCTGCGGTTATAGGATTCTGGTGCGGTATCCTGTTTTTGTTGTTGCTCGATACCGTAATACCACATCTGCACATGAATGCAGAAAAAGCAGAGGGCGTTCAGTCAAGTCTGGCGAGAACCACAATGATGGTTCTTGCGGTAACTCTCCATAATATTCCCGAAGGAATGGCAGTGGGCATAGTATATGCAGGATTTCTGTCAGGATCAGCCGAGATGTCGGCAGGTGACGCTTTTGCACTGGCACTGGGAATAGCTATACAGAATTTTCCGGAGGGAGCTATAATTTCCATGCCGCTTTATGCGGAGGGAAAAACCAAGAGTAAAGCATTTGCAGGCGGCGTTTCTTCAGGAGTAGTTGAACCCATAGGTGCAGCTCTTACGATACTGTTCGCAGGACTGTTTCTGCCTGCAATGCCATATTTACTGAGCTTTGCAGCAGGGGCTATGATCTACGTGGTCGTTGAAGAGATGATACCCGAAATGTCAGAGGGTGAACATTCAAACATTGGAGTTATCTTGTTTTCAGTCGGATTTACACTGATGATGATACTCGATGTTGCACTCGGATAAAAAATAAACTCGCCTGTACCTAAAAGTACAGGCGAGTTTTTGGTAAAAGAAAGGTTCATCCGGATTACTTTTTAACGTTGAATGCTCCCATTTGCGGATAGCAGGCGGAAGCGCCTAACTGCTCCTCTATGCGGAGAAGCTGATTGTATTTTGCAACACGCTCTGAACGTGATGGAGCTCCTGTCTTTATCTGACAAGTGTTAAGTGCAACTGCAAGATCGGCGATAGTGGTGTCGGCAGTCTCGCCGGAACGGTGTGAGGATATAGCTGTGTATCCTGCCTTATGAGCCATTTTTATAGCTTCAAGAGTCTCGGAAACAGAGCCGATCTGATTGAGCTTGATGAGTATGGAGTTGCCTGCGCCGAGAGAGATACCCTTTGCAAGACGCTCGGTGTTTGTAACAAAAAGGTCATCACCAACAAGCTGAACCTTGTGACCGATCTTAGCGGTCATCTTCTGCCAGCCTTCCCAGTCCTCCTCGTCGAGACCGTCCTCAATGGAGATTATTGGGTACTTGTCAACAAGTGCTTCCCAGTGAGCGATAAGCTCATCTGAAGTGAATTCTTTTCCCGACTTTGGCTGCTTGTAGAAGCCCTTGCCTTTTTCGCTCTTCCACTCGGAGGAAGCAGCGTCCATAGCTATCATGAAGTCCTTACCCGGCTCAAAGCCTGCTGTTTTTACAGCTTCGAGTATCTTTTCGATAGCTTCCTCGTCACTTGTGAGCTTGTTGGGAGCAAAGCCGCCCTCGTCGCCTACAGCGGTAACGTCTCCCATATCCTTGAGCAGCTTTTTCAGCGCATGGAATACTTCGGCGCACCAACGGAGAGCCTCCTTGAATGTGGGAGCTCCAACAGGCATTATCATGAATTCCTGAGTATCAACAGCGCTGTCAGCGTGAGCTCCGCCGTTGAGAATATTCATCATCGGTACGGGGAGCTTAGTGCCCTGAATACCGCCGAGGAAACGATAAAGTGGAATGTCAAGAGAAGTTGCAGCTGCTCTTGCACAGGCAATAGAAACAGCAAGGATAGCGTTTGCGCCCAGCTTTGACTTGTCTTTAGTGCCGTCAGCCTTTATCATAGCCGCGTCAATAGCGTAAATGTCGGAAGCGTCCATACCTGTGATAGTCTCGGCAATAACAGTGTTGATGTTTTCAACTGCCTTTGTTACGCCCTTTCCGAGGTAACGCTCACCGCCGTCACGAAGCTCAAGAGCTTCAAATTCACCTGTTGATGCGCCGCTTGGAGCAGTTCCTCTTGCAATGGTTCCGTCAGCGAGAGTTATCTCGGCTTCAACGGTAGGATTTCCTCGTGAGTCCAGTATCTCGCGTCCAACGACCTTTTCAATTTCTAAATAGTCCATATTATTTCTCCTGTTTTGATATATTTAATGTGGTATGCTTGCCTTTAAATATATTGATAGATTGCAGTAAAGGTGAGCATCAACATTATTGACGGTGCAGGCTCTTTGCATACGGTGATATTCGCACATTATCACTTTAACCCTGAAAGGAGCCTGCTATAATGATTTATTGTGTTAGAAGCAACTAACAATAAAATTATAACATTGCTCGGATTTGATGTCAATTATCTTGAATGAAATTTGTGTCTACTAACAAAATGATATATTAGTATGTGATAACAATATGTTATTGTATACAAACTTCAATGATTTATCATTTCAAATCATTGACAAATCAAATTTGAGGTGATATTATTTATATGTTATAAAGAGCTAACGAAATAACTTTAATATCACACTAATACATTATCATAAAAATATATGAATTGGAAGGGTGAGAAAATGATGCCGCTTAGTTTAGCAGAGCCTGAAAAGGAACTGACTATCAAGAAACTGGGAGGAAGTCCCGAGATACGTCAGCACCTTGAAAATCTCGGATTTACCGTGGGCGGAACAGTAACGCTCATAAATGTGCTGGGCGAAAATGTCATCGTTAAGGTAAAGGAGTCACGTGTCGCCATTGGTGCGGATATGGCGCGAAGAATAATGGTCTGATAGGAGTGAGTATAATGAAAACGCTTAGAGAAACAGCTGTAGGTTCAACAGCAAAGGTGAAGAAGCTCCACGGAGAGGGCGCTATAAAGCGCCGTATAATGGATATGGGACTTACAAAGGGTACGGAGGTATTTATCCGTAAGGTAGCACCTCTCGGCGATCCGATTGAAATAAAGGTTCGCGGCTATGAGCTTTCATTGCGTAAGGCAGACGCCGAGCTTATCGAGGTCGAATGATAAGGGAAAGGACTTTTCGGTCCTTATGTTTTTGATATAATGTTGGCCATAAATAACTTGAAAGGAAGATATAAATGGAACTGCGAATAGCACTTGCAGGCAACCCGAATGCAGGTAAGACCACCCTGTTCAATGCACTGACGGGTTCAAACCAGTTCGTTGGCAACTGGCCCGGAGTTACTGTTGAGAAGAAGGAGGGAAAGCTGAAAAAGCACAGTGATGTCATCATCACCGACCTGCCCGGAATATACTCATTATCGCCCTACACTCTTGAAGAAGTCGTTGCAAGAAACTACCTTATCGAAACCAGACCTGACGCTATACTCAATATCATAGACGGCACAAACCTTGAAAGAAATCTCTACCTCACAACGCAGCTCGTTGAGCTTGGAATACCTGTTGTCCTTGCGATAAATATGATGGACGTGGTGAAGAAAAACGGCGACAAGATAAACATTCCTCAGCTATCAAAGCAGCTGGGATGTCAGATAGTCGAAATATCCGCGTTGAAAGGCACCGGAGTTGATGAAGCTGCGGAGGCAGCTATAAATGCTGCGAGAAACTCGAAAACTATACCACAGCATACATTCAGCGGACCTGTCGAACATGCTATTGCTCACATCGAAGAAGCTGTGCTTCACGATATGCCGGAGGAGCAGCAGCGCTGGTATGCTATAAAGGTATTCGAGCGTGACGAAAAAGTCCTTGAAAAGCTGAATATCTCCGAGAGTACAATGAAGCATATCGAAGAAGATATAGCAGCAGCGGAAAAGGAGCTTGACGACGACGCTGAGTCTATCATCACAAATGAGCGCTACATCTACATAGCTGATGTTATCAAGGCTTGCTACAGGAAGAAAAATGCAGGCAGCCTTACTGCTTCCGATAAGATAGACAAGGTAGTCACTAACCGTTGGCTGGGACTTCCTATCTTTGCGGTCATTATGACACTTGTATATCTCATTGCTATGAAAGGTCCGGGAGCATGGGCTACCGACTGGACTAACGATAATCTCTTCGGTGACGGCTTCCATCTGCTTGGTATCGGCTCGTCGGATTACAACGAAATTGCTGACGAATACGCAGGCGCACAGCAGATAATCGACGGCTATGATGCTTACGTTGAGGAAAACGGCACAGCTCCCGTTGGCGAGTTCACTTACTCTGTTGAGGATGAAGAAACTCTTGAAACAACAGACGAAACAGCAACTATCGAGGATTACAACGAAGCTCTTGCAACAGTAGAGCGTATCGGTGAAGAACCCGATCCTGCTGATTACGGTGTGTTCGTACCAAGTATCCCGGCTATAATAGAAAGCGGTCTTGACAAGGTTGGCGCAGCCGACTGGCTGAAAGGTCTTATCCTTGACGGTATCGTTGCAGGTGTGGGTGCTGTTCTCGGATTTGTACCGCAGATGTTAGTGCTGTTCTTCCTGCTTGCTTTCCTTGAGGCCTGCGGCTATATGGCACGTATTGCATTCGTGCTTGACCGTGTGTTCAGAAAGTTCGGCCTTTCGGGCAAGTCCTTCATTCCTATGCTTGTTGGCGTAGGCTGCGGCGTTCCCGGCATCATGGCTTCAAGAACTATCGAAAACGAGCGCGACAGACGTATGACGATCATCACTACAACTTTCATTCCCTGCGGTGCTAAGGTACCGTTTATTGCAATGATAGCAGGTGCTATTTTCGGCGGTTCACCGCTTATCTCGGTATCAGCTTACTTCATCGGTATGGCTGCTATAATCATATCGGGTATCATGCTGAAAAAGACCGCAATGTTCTCAGGAGAGCCTGCACCGTTCGTTATGGAGCTCCCTGCATACCATATGCCAACACTCAGCAATGTTCTCCGTTCAATGTGGGAGCGTGGCTGGTCATTCATCAAAAAGGCTGGCTCTATCATACTTATTTCCACTATCGTTGTGTGGTTCCTGTCACGCTTCGGAACAGTGGACGGCAGCTTCACGATGCTTGACGAGGATCAGCTTGACAGCTCGCTCCTTGCAGGCTTCGGCTCACTTATCGCTTGGATATTCTCGCCTCTGGGCTGGGGCAACTGGCAGGCAGCCGTTGCTTCTATCACAGGTCTTGTGGCTAAGGAAAATATCGTCGGAACAATGGGCGTTCTCTACGGCGGCGGAGACGGTACTGTATGGCAGACTCTTGCTTCAAAGTTCACAGCTATCACAGGCTTCTCGTTCCTTGTGTTCAATCTTCTTTGCGCACCGTGCTTCGCAGCTATCGGAGCTATCAAGCGTGAGATGAACAACGCGAAATGGACTGCATTTGCTATCATTTATCAGTGCGGATTTGCTTATGCTATCGCTCTTATGATAACTCAGTTCGGCGGACTCTTCACAGGCGAGTCGAATATTATAGGAGTTATCGCAGCAGCTATGATACTTGCATTCATGTGCTATATGCTCTTTGTTAAGAAGTATCACGAAGCTTCAAAGTTCAAGGGCGATGTAAAGGTAAAGGCGTAAAGGAGTGGTAATATGCTCGCATGGTTGGCTGAAAATCTCGGAACTATCATCGTATCGCTGATACTCATTGCAATAGTTTCAATTGTCATCGTAAAGATGGTAAAGGATAAGAAAAGCGGCAAGGGGTCTTGCGGCTGCGGCTGCGAGCACTGTGCAATGCACGGAAAATGCCATACAAAATAACAGTAACGGGGCGGTGCTGTCATCGCCCCATACAAAAACAAATGAGTTAGCATAAGCTAATAAAAAGGAGGAATTATGAGCATAGTTATCGTTGGCGGCAATGACCGCATGGCAACACGTTATCAGGATATCTGCAAATCATTCAATCACAAGTCCAAGGTCTTCACACAAATGCCTGCGGACTTCGAGAACAAGCTTGGTACTCCTGATCTTATGGTGGTTTTCACAGGGACCTGTTCCCATAAAATGCTTGGAGCTGTAAAGAAGAGCTCCGAGAAAAACGGAGTGCCCGTTGAGCACGTTCACAGCTCCAGCGTGAGTGCACTGAAACAGCTTCTTACTGATATCAAGGGTAGAAAATATGTCCGAAGTTGAACGCTTAAAGTTTGATAAAGATTTTGCCTTTCACGGCGCTCCTACGCTTCTGGGAGTAAAATGTGCCAACCTTATTTCTTTCGATATGTGCGAGGAAACTATTGCGGAGTATCTGCATGAGTTCAGGTACAGACTGTCCGAAAGCGGACTGAGCGCAGTACAGCTCTGCAAGTGCCGTGAACGCACACTTGTATACATATACAACCCGAAAATGCTGACCGCATGGCTGAGTATGCCGCAGGTCCGGCAATTCCTTTCAGAGTACGGCTATACCTGCGATATGAGCATTGAACAAAAGCTCCGCAGGCTATCATGCCGTATAAGCTGCGACAATTTCCCGCATGAGATAGGTGTATTTCTCGGCTATCCCATTGAAGATGTCAGAGGATTTATAGGTAACCACGGAAAAAACTGTCTGCTGTGCGGCTACTGGAAGGTATATGAAAACGCCGAAAAGGCACAACAGACATTCAAAAACTATGATCGCTGCAGGGAAACCCTGTTCGATAGATTAAATCACGGCATGAGTTTATATCAAGCCATAAAATAATAGGAGGTCTTTTATGAAAACAGCAGTAATTTATTGGAGCGGCACAGGCAATACCGAGGCTATGGCAAAAGCGGCAGCCGAGGGTGCAAATGCAGAGCTTTTCGCAGTATCGGAGTTCAAGGGCAATGTCGCTGACTATGACGCATTCGCTTTCGGATGCCCTGCAATGGGCGCAGAGGTGCTCGAAGAGGATGAGTTTGAGCCGTTCTTCACGGATATCGAGACATCACTCAGCGGCAAGAAGGTACTTCTTTTCGGATCATACGGTTGGGGCGACGGCGAGTGGATGCGTAACTGGTACGACCGTACAAAGGCAGCAGGCGCGGAGCTTATTGGCGACGAGGGCTTCATTGTTAACGAAGCAGCTTCCGACGATGACCTTGCAAAGCTGAAAGAGCTTGCTTCACAGCTTGCGTAAGGAGATACTGAAATGAAGAAATTTACATCAATTTTATGTGCCGCAGCCTGCTTTGCAGCTGCCGCAGTTCCCTTTACAGCAAACGCTGCTGACGGTGACAAGGTATACGGCACAATGAATATCCCATACGCTGATTTCTATGCAGCAGAGCTGAACAACAGCGTTCCTGTTGACGCAGTTTCTTCCGCGACCACAAACAAGTGGAAGGGCAATACTACAGGAAGTATGGGTGAGGACGGAAAGTGGCAAAGCGGCGGACTTGCAGCAGGCACTTTCAATACCGAGACTGAAAACGGCGGCGGAAAGATACTTGGTGTCATTTATCCTGTTGAGATAGCCAAGTCAGATCTTGACAAGCTCAGCGATAAAATGGGATTTACGGAGCTTTCAGAGAAGCCAAAGGCATACAAGCCTGTTACAGTAGAAAGCGGCAAGGCTTCTTTTGGAAAGCTTGTGGATGCAGACGGAGCTGAAACTCTCAGCGGTGAGATGACAGTATCAAGTCTTACAAGCTGGGGCGATTATCAGATAAACGTTAAGGGCATACCTGCCAACTGTGATATTTACGGTGTCATCGTAAAGACAAAAGAGGGTACTGACTACGGTATGCGAGCTCTTGAAAACATCTGGCGCAACGGACAGATAGCATGGGGCACAGGCATAAAGGAGAAAGAGCCTCACGGCAATACTTTGTCATCGGAACACTACAAGACATCTCAGGGACAGACTATCACTGACGTAACATTCATCACACTTAACGGCTACAGCACTCTTTCGGGACAGAACGGATATCTTCCCATAAAATTCGCCGACAGCCTTACAGTCGAGAGCGGCAAGTCGGGCAAGGGTTCTGTTACATTTGACAACTCTGCCGTTCCTGCTGATTATAAGGTAAAGGGAGAAGTGGCTGACGGATTTACAGTATCAGGAAATACTGTAAGCTACAGTAACGCACAGCCGGGTAGTTATACGCTTACTGTTTCCGATGAAAACGGCAAATATTCCGATGTAAGAGGAAGCTTCACACTTACAACTGACGCTATCCCTGTTAAGTATTCCGACGGAAAGCTTGTGGCTGCTGACGGAGCTTCATTGACAGATGCAGCGAACTACCTCAAAAATATCACATCTGTAACAGTTGGCGAAAAGAAGTATGCTACAGGCAGACGAGGTGTAACTGTCATCGACTCACAGACAGGTGAGGTAAAGCTTGACGCCAAGTCAGGAGAAGAAAATGTTTTCGATGGCTCCGGCAAGTACAAGCTCACAGTTGAAGCAACAGGATATGAGAAAAATTATGAATTCGAGATAAATGATCAGGCATCAGTAACAACAACAACTACTACCACAACATCAGCTAATACGACTTCAACATCAAAGACAACAGCAAAAGCAACAACTACTACAGCTAAAAAGACAACAACAGCTGCAAAGACGGACAGTCCTAAGACAGGCGTAAGCGGAGCAGCACTGCCTGTTACATTCCTTGCAATTGCAGGAGTATCTGCATTTGCATTCAGAAAAAAGAGATCCTGACAAACTCTCCAATAAATCATGACCTCTGCGGCTTATGCTGCGGAGGTCAGATACTGTAAAGAGGTATTTTTATGCTATTTCTTATATCATTGGCTTTTGCGCTTATAGTCGCGTTTATTCTTGACAAGCCGCTGAAAAAATGTCCTGCGGTATTCTATATCACGGCAGCAGTACTCACAGTTGCTTCTGTCATTGTCACGCAGTCCGACATGACGATCTCAAGCAGA
Organism: Ruminococcus flavefaciens ATCC 19208; assembly: GCF_000518765.1. Classification (GTDB taxonomy): domain Bacteria; phylum Bacillota; class Clostridia; order Oscillospirales; family Ruminococcaceae; genus Ruminococcus; species Ruminococcus flavefaciens. The sequence continues at coordinate 246,908 of NZ_KI912489.1, forward strand.
TTTGTCCGCGATTATGCTCTCGGAATATTCTCACGCGGAGCTCTCGGAACTGCATTCTGGGCAGTTGTTATGTGGGCAGGAGCGCTGCCCAACGGTTCAGCTCCCATAAAGAAGCTCATGCCCATACGCGGCGAATTATCCATAACTGCGGCGATACTTACGTTCTCGCACATCATCACATACGGTATGACGTACATCACAAATCTCATCAAGGGCAGAACAGGCTCAGATTTCGTTATAACGAGTATCGTATGTCTTGCAATGGTACTGATAATGACGCCTCTCACTGTGATGTCGTTCAAGAAGATACGCAAAAAGATGAACGCCAAAATATGGAAGAAGATACAGCGTCTTGCGTATATTTTCTATGCTCTTATCTACGTTCATATCCTTGTATTGTTCATACCAAAGGCTCAGAAGGGGAGAGAGGGCTATTTCCTTAGCGTACTTGTGTACAGCGCAGTTTTCATCGGCTATGCTGTAATGCGTATCAGAAAGTATTATATTGCCAATAAAAAGCCCGAAAAGAAGCTTTTACCAAATGCAGTATGTGCCTGCGCTTTTGCCTTGCCGTTTGCACTTGTAGGAGCTTTTTCATATGGTACGGGAACTAAGTCTGCGAAGCCGTCGTCTGATGTAAGTGAAAATGCGGCGACCTTTACATTTGCCCCTACCACAACAGCTGTTACCGAAGCAGCTGTAACTGCTGTCAGGGACGATAAAAAGACTTCCGAGACTACAGCAGTAACAGTTACAGACTCAAAAACTACAGCAACAGAGCCTGTAACTTCAAATAAAAAGGACGAAAAGCCCACATCTGCCGAGGAAGAAAAGCATGAGGAAAAGCAGGAAGAACAGGAGCATAATGATGAGCCTGCACAGGAGCAGCATGAAGAAGCTCCTGCTGCCGAGCCGCAGTCGAACTATAGATACCGAAACGGTGAATATGAGGGAGAAGCTGAGGGCTACGCAGGAAAGGTACACGTTAAGCTTACCATAGAAAACGACGCCATAACAAGTATTTCCGCATGGGCTGACGATGACGATCCCGAGTATTTCGGAGATGCAATGAATACTGTCATACCGCAGATAGGTGCAAAGGTCAGCGCCGACGGCATAGATGCTTGTTCGGGAGCAACTTATAGTTCAAACGGTATTATTGAGGCGGCAAAAAAAGCATTGGGACAGGCGATGAACTGACATGAAACGTGAGATACAACTATTTCCCGATATAAGGCTTATTTATGATACTATTCCTGACATTGCGGATAAAAATATTCTTGAAATAAGTTATTGCGTAAAAGGTGTCTGTGAGTATAAGATAGGCAACGAATACTATTACCTGACAAATAAAAGCTGTATAGTTTTACGTCATGATACAAAATCGGAATGTCAAACTTTTTGTTCACCTAATTATTGCGGAATTTCAATACTTATAGACTCTCGCTGCAATAGTACAGGTTTTGCCGATATACTGGATATTTCGGATGTAATAAAAAGCATACGATGTACTGAACGGTGTGTATTGACATCAGAGGAAAAAATACAAAAGCTTTTTTCTGACATATACAGCGAGAGCAGCGCTCCTAAAGCTTCAATGCTGAGAATAAAAACACTTGAACTGCTTATGCTGCTTAGTGAACATAAATCAGTAAGCCGCGAACAGCAGGAGCTTATAGTAAGAGTGGGTGCTTTTATATGTCGTAATATATCGGATCACTATACTATCTCAGAACTTTCGGAGATGTTCAATCTTAATCAGACTACGTTGAAAGAGCAGTTCAAGCAAACATTCGGCTGTCCTGTTTATTCCTATGTAAAAAAGAGAAAGATGTTCCGTGCAGCAGAGCTTATCAGCACTTCAGATATGCGTATAATAGATATTTCAGAGGAAGTGGGGTACTGCAATGCAAGCAAATTTTCAGGTGCATTCCGCGAAGTAATGGGAGTTAATCCCAAGTATTACCAAACGGAGCATAAAAACCTCTTTGCTCAGAAAAATCACTTTATATCTGAAAATTACGCGTATTAGTATCATATACCAACTTTTTTCTGTTCGGAGCGGAAAGAGCACGTTATATATGGTATTATAAATATAACGAAACCAAATCTTTCGATTTTTTACTGAGGTGATATTATGAAATTCAATGATATTCCATGGAAAAAAATACGCCTTATTGCAGGCGGAGTTCTTTTCGGCACAGCAGGTATCAGAGCACTTTCGAGCAAGGATGCAAAGAAATGCTATACACATGCAACGGCGGCTGTGCTTCGCGCTAAGACAGACGTTATGGCTACTGCTTCAAAAGTCCGTGAGAACTGCAATGATATACTTGCTGATGCTAAGGAAATAAACGAGCAGAGAGCAATTGAGGAAGAAGCTGCTGTTATTGCAGATAAGTGTGAGAAGATAGCTGATTCCAGCGAAGAATAAAAAGAGAAACAGGTCGCATAGGCGGCCTGTTTTTATAGAGGTGATAAATATGAAATGTAAAATAATGCATGAATCTAAAGGTCGTATGCGAGTGCGTTTCTGTATGAAAAGAATGACGCTGAAGCAGGCTGATATTGCAGAATATGCGCTGTCTGCAATAATAGGAGTTACAAGAGTACAGGTGTTTGACCGCACCTGCGATGTGGTCATTGCATACACCTGTCCGAGAAATGAGATAGTTGAAAAACTTTCAAAATTCTCATTCAACGATGAAAAGAATACAGCTCTTGTCCCCGAGCAGACCGGCAGAAAACTGAATAAGCAGTATGAGGAAAAACTTGCAGCTTTAGTTATCAGGAGAGCGGTGAATAATTTTATTGTTCCGCAGCCCATACGCAGGATAATATCTGTTTTCAAAGCCGCAAAGTACATATTTCGTGGACTGAAATGTCTGCTGAAGGGTAAGCTTGAAGTGTCAGTTCTTGATGCAACAGCTATAGGAGTATCGCTTATGCGTGGAGATTTCAAGACCGCAGGTTCAGTAATGTTCCTGCTGAATGTGGGAGATATCCTCGACGAGTGGACACACAGGAAGTCCATAGATGACCTCGCGCGGACTATGTCCCTCGGCGTTGAACAGGTGTGGACGAAAACTGCCGACGGGCAGGAGGTTCTCATGTCAGTGAATGAAGTTCGCAAGGGCGATATGATAGTAATCAGAACAGGCTCTATGATACCTCTGGACGGTAAGGTCATATCGGGCGATGCTATGGTCAATCAGGCTTCCATGACAGGCGAGTCTGTGCCTGTCCACAAGAGTGCGGGAGCTTACGTTTATGCCGGGACGGTTGTTGAGGACGGCGAGTGTACTGTCAGCGTTGAGAATACCGCAGGCGGCGGTCGCTACGACCGTATCGTCAAGATGATAGAGGAGTCCGAGAAACTGAAATCTTCAGCCGAGGACAAGGCTTCGCATCTTGCGGATAAGCTGGTACCGTGGAGCTTGGGCGGAACTTTACTTACGTATCTGCTTACAAGGAATGTCACAAAGGCACTGTCTATTCTTATGGTGGACTTTTCCTGTGCTCTTAAACTTGCAATGCCTATATCAGTGCTGTCTGCTATGCGTGATTGCAGCCGTGCAGGGATAACTGTCAAGGGCGGACGTTTTCTTGAAGCTGTTGCGGAAGCGGATACGATCGTTTTCGACAAGACCGGAACACTCACTCATTCAAATCCGCGAGTTGCACAGGTCATAACCTTCGGCGGACGCGACGAGGACGAGATACTGCGTCTGGCAGCCTGCCTTGAAGAGCATTATCCACACTCTATCGCTAACGCTGTTGTAGCTGCGGCAGCTGAAAAAGGGCTTGAACACGAGGAATTCCACTCAAATGTGGAGTATGTGGTGGCACACGGTATCTCAAGTATGGTTGAGAACGAGCGTGTACTTATCGGCAGTCACCATTTCATTATCGAGGACGAGGGTTGTACTCCGCCTGATGATCACATTTTCAGGCATTTACCAAAGGAGTATTCCCACCTGTATCTTGCCATAGGAGGCGAGGTTGCAGCCGTTATCTGCATAGAAGATCCATTACGTGAGGAAGCTGCTGACGTTGTGAAAAAGCTTCACGAATACGGCATATCACGGGTAGTAATGATGACAGGCGATAACGAGCGGACAGCAAAGGCAGTCGCTGAAAAAGTTGGAGTTGACGAGTATCACGCTGAGGTACTCCCCGAAGACAAGGCTGCATTTATATGCGCCGAGCATGAGGCAGGCCGCAAAGTGGTAATGATAGGTGACGGCGTAAACGATTCTCCTGCGCTGAGTGAAGCCGATGCAGGCATAGCCATAAGCACAGGTGCAGCAATTGCACGTGAGATAGCGGATATTACTATTTCAGCAGATGATCTTTACTCTCTTGTCGAACTGAAACGCATGAGCAATGCACTTATGTCACGTATTGACTGGAATTACAGAAAAATTATCAGTTTCAATGGCGGACTTATCGGCCTCGGTGTGCTCGGAGTCCTGCCGCCTGCGACATCTGCACTGCTGCATAATGTATCAACACTTGCCATAGGACTTCGCAGTATGACGGAGCTGAAGTAAAATATTATGAAACAGGTCTGAAAGCGCAAGGAGTATCACGTAAGAAATATCCTCTGAGTCTGTGAGTATCGGGTGCAGCATATTCATTTGCTTTATGATCTCGTTATGCTTTTCAACGATCTCATCAGCGTTCTCCTGTTTTCCAAGGTCACAGGTCAGCATTGCTGCAAGAACCATGTAGGAATTGTTCTTGAATTTCCCTTTATGCAGCTTTTTATAGACTGTCTTGACATCGTCGATATACTGTTCGGGAGTCTCGGACAGTGCCATTTCACTGAGCAGAGCTAATTTCACAGCATCTCTGTATTCTGAGAAAAATCCTGTATGCTTATTGAGGATCTTGCGGCATTCAGTCAGTTTTTCAATATCAGCTTCTTTGTCAGCACCTGTAAATATCAGTCCTGCCGCTATGCTCATAATATCTTTTTCAAATATGAACTTCTTTGAAATGGCATTGCGATTCCGTAAAAAAGCTCACATTTGTTTCTTAACCTTTCAGTCATATGTCCCTCCTTATTATTTTAACCATCTCTTTTTGCACTTTCAATGTAATAATACATCATTATTGTACATATGATACCTTAATATGTCAATACAGGATTCCGGCTTGATGCAACAAAAACTCCCCATTGTATCTCAAAATGATGCAAAGGGGAGTTTTTTAATGATTATCGGTTATTATGACAGATTACGGCTTCATTGTACATGAACCGGGACAATCAATCACCTTATTAAGCAGCTTAGTGATTATTTCGTCCTTTTTGTCTATCTGTTTTTCTCTGAATATCAAATGATCTTCAAGCATTCCGATCTGTTTCTGCAAATGGTTCAAACGCTTTTCATAGTCGGCACGTATCTCTTCATTCTTTACTACGAGAATACTTATCATTTCATTTTTGTCATGTATCAGTGCTTTAAGGGCATTAATATCATCAGAACCGCTGTCATCGCTGAACATATCAAGAAGTACGTCTGCAAGCGGAACAATGGTGCTCTGATACTTAAAGCTTCCGGGATCATTGTTTTCCGAGAATATTTTCTTGATAGTTGCTTCGGAAATATAACAATTATTCTGTTCAAGCATATCCATGATCTGTGAATTGGTAAGACCATTATCTTTTTTTACCTTGCGAAGTTTCTCGACTGTATCACGTTTTAGTTTGTTGATTTCCATTGGGTTTACTCCTTTGATGATTCTGGAACTATTATTAAGACTCAGAGCCATTTTTTCTTTTTGAAGAATATAAGACTTATTATAACTATTATGATACTTACTGCAATTACGATCGGATAAGCTGCTCTGTACTCCAGCTCCGGCATATATTTAAAGTTCATACCGTACCAGCCTGCAATAAGCGTCAGCGGCATAAAAATAGAGGTTATTACTGTAAGCAAAGCCATAATGCGATTCTGCTTTATATCAAGCTTTGACTGGTATATATCTCGTATCTGAATTGAATATTCACGGAGCGAGGCTGTAAAATCATGGAGTCTTGAAACACGCTGTGTAAAAAGATGGAAATAGCGGGTATTCTCCTCCTTAAAGAAATCGTTTTCATTTTCTTCAAGTTCCTGACTGAGCTCAAGAAGCTGTTCATAGTGAACTCTGAGATCACGCAGATCACTTCTGATACGGCTGACTCTCAGTGATGGATCCTTTTCTTCGCCTTCGAGAATATTGGATTCGATCGTATCAAGTTCCTTGTCAAGATTTTCGAGAACTATCTGATCTTTAGCCACTATCTGTTCGAGGAAATCAAATATAAAGCGTTCAAGGCTGGGCATTATCCAGCGTTTGGTGCTGATGATATTGCCTATCAGCTTATTCACAAAGCCGCTGTCGTCAATAAATACGATACCCTTTTCGTCAAGGGCGAATGCAAAGTTTGTATTTGGCGCTGAGATATTTTCTATGTTGGGAATAGAAAAAGTGCCTGTCAGCGAGTCGTAGTTTACCTCGGCTTTAGTAGAATGAATAACGGAAAGATCAATATCCATTTCGATACCCATATCAAATTTATTCCTGTTTTCCAGCCATTCAGCAGATGTCAGTACAGCAACGAATTTATCGTTTTTGCTTTTGAAGTCCAGCTTTTTTGCTTTTTCAAGTGTGTTTTTTATATAATAATACATAGCCATCACATATATAAATATAGTCTTGAGCGATTTGTGTATCGCTTTGCGGTTTTTAGTTGTTGAGCAGATATTAATTATGATATCATAAATAAGAGAAATTGTCAATTGAAAAGCCATAGAATCCTGAAAGTCTGCTCAGGATTACTATGGCTTTTGCTTTTTGTACGCACTGTGGTAAAATTTGCAGAACTCACAAACAACTCATAAGTGCACAGGGGAATGGAAAAGGCTGTTATTGCTTAAAGTTCATAACGTATTGACTCGACAGCCATTGAAAGGACTTCGGAAATATAGGGCTTGTCCACTTTATAATAAAAGACTGACTGAATACGCTGCGGATCATACGCATACGCAGATTCTATCGCTTTTCTCATATTGCGCTCAACAGCTTTTACATTTTTACCGTGATCCTTTGCGATCCGGGGATAGAGCTCCTTTGTCAGGGCTTTTAGAAGATTCGGTGATTCTATAGCCATAAGTATTGCTTTTATAAGAAGATGATATCCGTTTAAATTAGGACGTATTCCGAGTTTACGGACAAACTTGACAACTTCCGTTTCAAGCTGATCTGTATGCAGCCTTGTATTTTCAGTAGACTGATTAGTTGGGAAAAGGTACTGTTCTTTTTCGTTAGTGATAGTATTAGCTGATAGCATATTGGTTCTCCTTTTTTGTTCTTTCATTTGTTGATTTTTCTGTTTATTGCTTCTGTGGTTGACATCAGAATATTGACAGAAAATGCTATAAAACAGAAATAATCGATTTTTTTGGTCTATTTATCATATATGCATTATAACATACCGACTGATTTTATGACAAGGTTTTTTCGGTATAATTTGAGGATATTTTGCGGTTATTTTAATATCTCAAAAATATACCGCAAAATACAAAATGCAGCATATAGCTCAAAAAAGGAACATTTTGCTTTTCGGGTTAAGATCAGCAGTCAAGATATTTGTTTTTCAGATACTCTTCGATCGGCATAGCTTCTTCATTTGAGGCAGAAGCATATGCATAGTACGCAAGAATAACCGATGCATCTATTGCATTTATAAAGCCGTCATTATCTATATCGGCAGCAAGCTTTTGTGCCTCAGTGTAGCCGCCATCTTGATTTGTAGAGACCTTCGCATAATATGACAGAACTGATGAAGCATCTACGGCATCTATACGGCCATCGTTATTGACATCTCCGAGATCATATTCAACAGGAGTCGTAGTTTTTTTCTCACCGTTGATCTTTATATAACCATTATTGATACCCTTAGTGAAAACGTAGGTCATCTGAAGCTTGCCTGCATCGTTCTGTTCTGAATTAATAAATGTGTCATAAGCTATTCCGTCATTTACATACGAAATGCCAAAGGGATAGACCTCGCCCTGCTCGGCGTTTTCGGGAACAACAAAATCAATGGTGAACAAGCAGCTTTTATCCAGCAGAGTATCTTCAGAATATGCATAAAATACGAGCTGTCCTTCTTCGATCATTGCTGAACCTGTGGTAAAACAGTTTAATCCCCTGCCCGGGGTTATGACTTCACCGGTTGAGTTTCCCTTAACTTTCAGTCGGGTATCATAAAAGATATGGAACTTGATATAGCTGACAGGTTCTGTTGCGCCTGTAATGCTGAAATATACCCGTTGCACCTTACCCTTAGCATATTCGGGCTCAAGTCCGATCTTGTCGAAATAAAGCATTATTCCGCCATTGTAATCTTTTGCCTTGATAGTGGGGCAATTCCACTCTTTTGGCTGTTTCCACTGTCTGCCGTCATATGGTACTTCCTTGTCGTCCTGATAGTTAAAGGGATTTTCTAATGGCTCAGATCCATAAGCCGCAAACTCGTTTGCTGCAATAGTTGTCGGAACCGAAATTGAATTTGCTTTTATAAATCTATTCTGAAAATGATGATAGACCGAAAACGATAATACCAAACTTGTAATTGCTGATATAAAGCGCTTTACATTTCTTTTTTTCATGCCAAACCTCCTGTATTTATACGGTGTAATTATCCTGTTACAGGGTTTAAATCTTTAATTTGCCTTAATTATAGCATATAAGATGTCTAAAAGCAAGATACGCGGTGACAAATTGCCGTTATGTATAAGCTTGAACGCGAAAAAGGGTGCAGCGTCACGCTGCTTATAGCATATAAGATGTCTAAAAGCAAGCAAGGCGGCACTATGTTTGCAGAATTTTAAATAAATGCGATTACAGATTTGTAATTCTGGACAGAAGATGGAAAAATGTAATATAATATAATCATACCAAGGACATCAAGTCCGAAAATGCTTTTTTAGAATGGGGCAAAGAGTATGAAAAAATGATTTCTTGTCTCGCAGTTCTTGCAATGCTCGCAGCAGTACCTACAGCTACAGCTTTTGCAGCACGTATTCGTGAATCTTATCTCAAATGCCCTCAAACATACGAAAAACGGTACGATACTCGTAAAGGCGGAAAAAGAGGACAACTTTATAAAAGCTACCGTAAAAGATACGGGCAGAGAGCGAAGTAGGCAAGGAAACGTCTTTTATATTTACACTGCCTGTTGAATAACAACATATTTTTAAAGCAAACACAACGAAAAACGCAAAATCAAAGCATTATACAAATTATGTTTTATGAAATTGCCTGTCATTAATGTTCTGACGGGCAATTTTTCTTGATATAGAAGCAAATGCAGTCCCAAAACGGGACTGCACTAAACTTTTAATGTCATATATCATTCTTTTTTCGTCAAAACCGATGTCAGGGTCTGCAATAGTATTTTTACATCTATTGGCTTTGCGATATGTGCCTGCATACCGGCTTTTATTGCTTCATCTTCATTTTCCTTAAAAGCGTTTGCTGTCATGGCTATTATCGGTATTCCTGCGAGTTCTTTGTTATCAAGTTCGCGTATCTTCTTGGTTGCGGTATAACCGTCCATGACAGGCATTTGTACATCCATAAGAACAGCAGAATAATGCTCCGGCTCTGAAGCAGATATTTTCTCAACAGCTTCCTTACCGTTTTCTGCTGTATCAACTATGAATCCTGCCTGTGAAAGAACCATATTTGCGATCTCCATATTTATCATATTATCCTCAACAAGCAGCAGGCGCTTGCCTGCAAATGACATTATATCGTCCTGAGAATGTTCATTATTGTCCTGCTGAACAACATCGGTCTCGTCAGCTGTCTTGAACTTGAGATTCAAAATGATCTCTGTTCCGTTTCCCGGGGAAGTGATTACGTCAATAGTTCCCTCCATAAGGTCCATTAAGCTTTTGGTTATTGAAAGTCCGAGACCTGTTCCTTCAATGCCGCTTACAGTTGAAGTGCGTTCACGTTCAAAGGGAGAAAACATTTTTTTGGCAAATTCTTCCGACATACCTATTCCGTTATCACATATGCTGATCTCATATGAACCGAAATCCGCTTCTTCACAGTCTTTTTCAAGTACGGATACGTGTATTTTTCCTCCTTTTGGTGTGAACTTGTAGGCGTTGCCGAGAAGATTAAGGATAACACGATTCAGATTTTTTTCATCGCAGTAAATATACCTGTTTTTTATCCCTGTAGTATCAATATTAAAATCAATTTCTTTCTGTTTCATCTGCTCCTCGAAAAGATCATATACATCATCAAATATCCTGTTAATATCGGCAGGAATACATATGATCTCCATTTTGCCGTTTTCTATACGGCTCATTTCAAGGATATCATTTATCAACGTAAGCAGGTGCTTGTTGGAACGGTCTATTTTGACAAGATAGTTATGAAGTTCAGGAGATGAAGGTTCTTTCAGAGCAAGACCTGTATATCCTATTATTGCATTCATTGGAGTACGGATATCATGTGACATATTGAAAAGGAAACGGCTTTTGGCATGATTCCTTTCTATGGCACGAATGCTTGCGAGTTCGGCAGCTTCGTGCTTTTTTCGTACAAGATTCTGTATATATATCATTATGACAAGTCCTGTGAAAACGACCACCATAAGGACGATGCCGCCTGATATAAGCGAATAATGTACAGCGTTAACACTTTCCTTTGAAGCAATTTGTTTTGCAAGCCACAGAAAAGCAGAATATATAAGCAAAGAAAAAAGAACTACTCCTGATGTGGATATACCGCTGTATTCGCTTAAAGTGCTGCGTGTAATGGTTCGCCAGTAAAAAACGAATCCGATCAGACACCAGAAGGAAAGAAGCAGAAATGCTTCACTGCCCATTGCTTCCATTGCTGTTAATCTTGGAACAAGCTGAACTGTTACAAATATTACGGAAATAATAGTACCTGTCAAGCCTGTTATCCTGACTCTTTTTATGTTTTCGGTTTTAGCGTGCTTATAGGCTGCTGCTGAGGTATATCCAAATCCGACTATAGCCCCGAATGAAGTCAGATCGACGAACCAGCTGAGAGTATTTCTGCCAAACAGCGCAAGAGAGACAGAAAAGATCATAATAAACAATGTACTGTATACAGTTTTGGAAAACATATCGGAAAGGATCTTGTCCTCTGCCATAGTTGACAGAACGCGTATAGTAGCACGATATCCGCCGATTATTCCTGTAAGGACACCTGCCAGAGCTGTAATACTTATCAATATAAGTCCAGGTGTTCCCATTATAGCTTTTGCAGCATAGAATGTAGGAACGGATCTTTCATTTGAAAGACTGCCGAGATCTGTAATATACTCAGTCCAGTCGGCATATCCGTCGGGAACAGAGGATATGCTGACTATTGCCAGTGCAGTGTATGCAATACCTGCGGCTATGATCGCAGTAAAAATAATACGTTTGGATCTCGTTATCTTGAATTTAAAGTTATATGTGTCAAAGGAAATAACATCAAATCCGACAAATGCCCACGGAGCAAGAAAAATTATACTGTAGATACCATATGCAATGTTGGTATCCTTTAATCCTATTATGCTCAGTGAATTGCTCGAAACAGCATGAGGAATACATATTAAAGCAACCGTCAGAATTCCTGCGATCATTATTAAAGAAAGAAGCGAATGTATTTTATGAAGTATCTTTTTTGCTTTGATAAACAGGATACCCACACCTGCAAGTGCGCTGACGGAAACAAGTATTTCTCCGAAATACACCTTATTTCCTGAAATTGTGTAATGCAATCCTGTGTGTACAGCGTCGCCGAATACAGTTCGCAGTACAACAAAAAGCGCAGTTCCGTTCAGGAATACAATAGTCAGATAAGAAAGGCACAGAAACCAAGAGCTTAAAAACGCATGATCTCTTCCGAATACCTCTTTTGTATAAGAATAGACACCTCCTGCTCCGGGACTTCGGTTCATCAGAAATGAGAAATTGTAACCTATGACCAGCATGATAAGCGTACTTATACACATAGCTATTATTGTACCGATCGGACCTGCTATAGGAAGAAAGGTAGTTCCGGGCATTACAAAAGCCCCCCAACCGACCATACAGCCGAAAGCCATAGACCAGACATCAAGTCCTGATAAATAGGGCTTCGGAGTTTCGGACACTGTTTTTTTATCCATTTTTCTTAACCACCTTTCCGCACATTCTCATATCAAAATAAAACAATAAAACGGGAGCAACTCAAAGAACTGTTCCCGTTTTTACATTACAGCTCACACAGCCTGCGAAACTGTGTCTTTGTTTCTTCCAATAAAGCAGTATAATCCGTATCTGTTCCGTTGCGCAGAAGTTCGGTCATTTCATTGATCGGAACTGTCAACGGTGTTAAAGAAAGATTTGAATACATACCTTTCAATGTATGAGCAGTTTCAAATGCTGAATGATAATTTTTATAGTATATCTGCTGTTCGAGTTCGGATAATCTGTTATCGTTCAGAGCCTTGTTTACCAGCATAAGATAAAAATCCTCTTTGTTCATGCAGCGAATAAGTCCGTCTTTCACATCAGCACCGAACTCGCTTAGTTTATCGAGCGTGATCATTTTTATACACTCCTTACTTCAGCCATTAAAAGAGCAGTCAGCTCTTCTGCCGGAAGCGGCTTTGAAAAATAAAATCCCTGAATTATATCACAGCCCAGATATTCCAGCAGATCCAGCTGTTCCTTGGTTTCAACACCTTCAGCTATTACAGGTACCTCGAGAAGTCTTGCGATCTAGATCATTATTTCGACTAAACGCAGATGCTTTTTGTTGTCGCATATGTTCCTTATGAATTCCATGTCTAATTTCAGTGCATCAATCGGCAATGAACACAGCATATTGAGTGAAGAATACCCGCTGCCAAAATCGTCCATTTCAATTTTAAAACCTTTTTCACGAAGGTTTATCACTGTACTGATTATCTGTTGTGCATTATCCGAATATGCAGATTCGGTTATTTCAAGAAGGAGGTTTTCGCTGTCGATACCTCTCGATCTTGTTATATCACTTAATATCTCGACCAGCCGCGGATTAAAAACGTCAACTCTTGAAACATTAACAGATATGGGGACATTGAATCCGGCGTCTTTCCATTGTTTTATCTGATTTGCTGCTTCATTCCAGACATAATTGTCAAGCTGTCGGATAAGACCATTATCCTCAAACAGGGTAATGAACTCAGCAGGCGGTATTATGCCGTATTCGGGGTGATACCAGCGGACAAGAGCTTCTACACTTGCCAGTACAGGCTTGCTGTCACTGATATTGTATTTAGGCTGATAAAATAATTTAAATTGTTTTTCTGAGAGAGCAGTATCCATATCATTTATAAGCCGCTCTGAATGAAGCTCTTTGCTGTGCAGTTCAGCATTATAAATATCAAAGCAGGTCGTATAGCTGTTTTTTATCTTGCGGCATACAAGATCAGCGTGTTCAAAGCGCTGTTCCATATCAAGAGCATTACCGTCATCAGAATATATTCCTATTCTGAAACTGATCTTCCGGTCGTCCAGATTATCTTCGATCATTGATATAAATCGCGGAAGATGATCTTTCGGATTATCCATATGAGGGATATAAATACCAAAACAGTTGCTGTTGCTGCGGCAGGCAAGTCCTCCTGTCTGACGAACCAGTTCGTGTATGCTCTGACCGATTATTTTTAAAACTTTATCGCCGTATGATCTTCCAAAAAGCTCATTGATGATATGAAAACGATTTATATCAAGAACGAGAGCGTCCATAGGCATATTGCCATTCTGGTTATTAAGTCTTTTCCCGTATTCAAAGAAAAATTCTTTATTAAAAAGCCCGGTCAGTTCATCTCTTTCTGTATCATGAATAATGATCCTGTCTTCAAAAAGCTCGATCGAATGTCTGACTCTTGCCTGTATGACTTCCGGAGCCTCATATGGCTTTGAAATAAAATCAGCTGCACCAAGCTGCAAGCTTTTTACTTCGGCTTTTTTTTCGGAAGTTAGAACGATAACGGGAATGCTCCTCAGTTCGCTGTCGGAACGTAAAATTTTCAATAAGCTGTATCCGTCAAGAACAGGCATATGAAAATCAAGGAGAATAAGAGATAGTGTCTTTTTTTTCTTCTTAATGATCTCAAGGGCAGTCATTCCGTTTGATGCATAAATGATCTCGTATAATCCGCTCAGCATAGCTCCGAGCATTTCTCTTTCGATGAATTCGTCATCAACAATAAGTACAGTTCTATGAAGACCTTGCTTCCGCTCAAGCAATTCCTGCATTATTATTCCCCCCCTAAATTGATGATTTGGTCTTATTATACTATAATATTCTCAAATGTTCAATTGTTATGTGTAAATAAACTAAATTAATGGACTAAAACTGATATTTAGAAATAAATATTGATTTTTCTCCTATTTTCCTTATTGCTCCTGTTCTCAGTTCCACAATAAAATCGGAAATATGTTTTTAAGAAGAAGCTCAAAAGAATTTAAATGTCAGCTGAGAATGTATTATGGTACAGAAAATGAAGTATGTCATGCAGAGCCTTGTCAAGTTCACATTCAGCTTTATAATTCCGCTTTCAGGCTGATTTAACATCAAACACAGCAGTTCGGAAACATAAAAATATAACTTACCGCTTTGAAAAATGCAACTTACCCCCTAAAAAAAGCAACTTACTGATATTTTGTTGACTTCCTGAAAAAAGCAATAGTATAATAAGTATATAAAACATAAATTATTTCCTTATATTAAGGGGGGCAAGATCAATGATCTTGCAGCTAACAAAATCCAACACAGGACGGAGGAATTGATATGAAAGCAAAACCGATCGCACTATTGACAGCAGGTGTGATGTTAACAGCTCCTGCAACATTGATGCCTGCCCATGCTGCCGAACAGCCCGCAGCTGCAAAGAGCATGGAAAAGCTTCCTGAATGGATACCTGATGACTTTGAATCTGCACTTGAATTCCGTAATACCTATGGAGCTACACATATAGAGGACGGACTCATCTGTGCTGTATTCTGGGAGCAGGCAGAAAAAGTTACCGAAGATGAACCACAGGGGGGACTGCGTTACGGTATCATTGAAACAAAAGACATGACACAGTGTCTGAAGCGGGATATCTATGCTTCAAAGGACAAAGCCTTCAATTACGAAGTCAGAGTTTACAAGCCCGTAAAACAGGGCGAATTTGAGATCAGTTTTACTGATACATGGGTAAACGTATGCGGCGAAAAGATATTCACATTCTCAATAGATGATTCACTGAATACGGTTGAAACAGACATTTACAGCTGGCTGCCCGATTGTTATGAAGAGTACAGGGTTTATGAACTAACGTACAGTGATGTTTCTGTCAGGGATAATTATGTTGTTTTTTGTCTTGATTCAAATGCAGGCACGGCATTTGACTGGTATCCAACTCCGAGTAACGATTTTGACAGTTCTGTCATTAATCATATAATGACAGAATACTGTAATGAAGAAACATCTGAGTTTCTTGACGGCGGTGAACAGCACAGGATAGAACTGTATCAGGCTAAAAAAGACGGTATGGCAAAGATATCCTATGATTATGCTGCAAACTACGGAAAGCCGTATCTTCCTGACGAGGTTGAAAAGACCTTAGTCGCAGACTGTGCAATAATCAATAATGCTCGGAATGTATTGCTTCCCGGCAATATGAAAGTCACCGTTGTTGACTATGACACAGGTGAACCGCTGAAAATTGCTGAAGACTCGATGCTTTCCATATGGACGGATATACGGCATTATACACCTGAAGGTGAGAAGGTCACAGGACCTATCTACGCAATAAACCCCAATCCTACAGTTATTGATAATTTATGGAACTATTCCAAAGCAGATCATTTTGCATTCCGTCTGGGTGACTATGGTATTCCCGAGGGATATGCTGAGCCTGACAATAAAGGTTTTATAGTTTATACTAAAGGGGGCATTTTATCCGATCATCTGACCGTTACAGAGTATGAAAACGGTTCTGCCGATGTTGTGTTCAGACTGAAAAAAGAATCCAAAAGAGTGCTTCCTGAGGAAAAGTCTGCTGATCTCACCAACCTTAAAAAGGGAGAAACACGCATCACAGTTTATGACAAGGATACAGGTGAGCTTATCCCGAGTGAGCTGCTGGAAAATCATTACTGTGGATTCGGAACCGATATTCGGTTTGAAGAGCCGAATGTACCCGGCGGCTGGATGATGACAGGTCCTATATATGTCGTTAGCTCCAATCCGCAGGTCTATCAGACCGATCTCGCAAATCTGTACAGATCCGCAGATTATTTCGAATTCCTGTGCGACGATCAGCCCGAAGTAACACTATACGACAACGGCGCGATGGATCTGGTTATAAGAACCAAGATAAAAGTATCTGGAAATATAAACGGAGACGGTGAATTCAATATCGCCGATATGGTAGCATTGCAGAAATGGCTGCTCAATGCATACGATAAAGAGATCTACAGCTGGGGAGAAGCCGACTTTGATCTGGATAATGAGCTGACAGTCTTTGACCTCATTCTTATGAGAAAAGAACTTATCAGGAAAAATGCAGTGACATATGTTGAGCCTGATAAACGTCTTACAAATGCTTCACCATTACGTGTTCTGGTGGACGGTCTGAAATTGTATCTTGGTCCTGATGAAGGCTATCAAATAATAGATAACATTCCTGAGGGAACAAGGATCTATGAAATTGGCTATCAGAATGATAATTCTGAATGGCTGTTCACAGAGTACAAAGGCAAGTACGGCTGGGTGAAAACAGTCGAGGGTGATAACGAGACTATGACACTTTATTTTGAGAAGTATGTTGATAAGCCTGTTATTTACCTTTATCCCGAAGAGGAGACCGAAGTCCGTATTGAGCTTGAACTGACTGAATCAGAGCTCTCCACAACTTATCCGAGATATAATAACGGCTGGGACGTTGTGGCGTCACCTGACGGTTCTCTTCTTAACAAGGCTGACGGTACGCATCATAAGTACCTTTTCTGGGACAGCGCAAACTGCCGTACAAGATTTGATATGTCAAAGGGATTCTGCGTTGCAGGAAGTGATACCGAAAGCTTCCTCAAGGAAAAGCTTACATATATGGGACTTACCGAGGAAGAAATGAATGAATTTATCGTATACTGGCTGCCGAGAATGGAGCATAACAAGTATAATCTCATTTCCTTCCAAAGCGATGCCTATACGAATTCCGCAAAGCTGAACATTACACCGACTCCTGACAGCCTCCTACGCGTATTCATGACATATGTGCCGCTTGAAGAGGCAGTGGATATCGAACCTCAGCAGCTTGATTCTTTTGAGAGAAAAGGCTTTACAGTTGTTGAATGGGGCGGCAGCGAGATCTGAAAAGTTCTATAAGCTTATGCAAAGCGGCTAAGAATTATCTTAGCCGCTTTTTTCTATTTGGTATTCAGCTTCATAATTGCAGGCCATATCTCTCGGGTATGGCTTTACAGAAATATATATAAGTGCCGATATACCCAAAGCTATTCCTCCTGCTAAGAACATATTCTCCTTTTCCTTATGAGCTGACAGGGATGCAAACAGCTTTGACATACTGAATACAACAGCAGGAGATATGTTGATACTTACCTGCTGAGGTGTATTGTCCATTCGTGCATTAACTAAACAGAAAAAGAACAGGCGGCCATAGATTGTGATTTGGCTGCCTGTTCTTTTCTAATATGCTGAGAACTATTTTCAGCCATGCAGCTTTAAGTTCTGTGCACTTCTTTATTATCAGCTTGTGACGACCTCACCCGTCCAGTCGATTATACCGCCGAATTCATAGATATGAGTATATCCCATATCTGCAAGCTTCTGTGCCGCTTCTATGCTGCGGCGGCCGCTTCGGCAGTATACAAGAATGATCTGATAGGGGTCAGGCAATTCTTTCGGCTGCTCAGTGCCGATAGACTCATTCGGTATCAGTATCGCGTCGGGGATATGACCGCTGTCGTACTCGTCCTGCCGCCGTACATCGACGATAACATGACCGTCGTCAGCCTGCATCATTTCCTTGGCTTTTTCCTGTGTTATATGTTTATAGCCTGCTGCTGAGGTTTGTGTTGTAGTGATCTGACTGTTATCCTCGGTAGTTGCAGTCAAAGAAGTAGTATAAGTTGATGATGCAGTAGTTGTAGTCGTGGTTTCCTGATCATCAGGCTTGTCGGCTCCGAGGAGAAATTTTTGCAAGCTTACAATATCTGCAATATTAACTGAGCCGTCGCTGTTTATATCGGAATTCATAGGAGGAATATCGCTTTTTGCTGATAACTGGATAACCGTTTTTCTGAGCAATATCAGGTCATAAACATCGACGACACCGTCGCGGTTCACATCACCGCGCTGATTGCGGGAGGCTTCGTTATCATTGATATAGAAAGGCGGAGTATCCTTTTTTCCTGCATAGGCGTTATCAACAGAGAAATCACCTGTGTAATCAGGAGTATCAATATACAGTGTAAGCTGTTTTGCACCCTCCGGGATAGTATAGGAGTAATTTGAAAGTTCGCTCCATTGTCCTTTTTCGGCTTTTATTTCTGCAATCGTGTCATATTGGAACTTTCCGTCTTTTAGATACTGAAGCACAATTTCAAAATCGGCAGATTCCTTTGAATCCTGCATTACAAATGCACCGAAGCTGTATGTTTCACCGGGCGTGTATTTCTCTGAACCGAGATAAATACTTGGACCCTGCCATGCCGCAGATCTATTGCTTACGAGCATAGCATTTGCTCCCTCATAGCTATAGCTGCTTCTTTTCAGTGACTCATTATCACGCGGAGACCAGTCATCTAAATAATAGTCAAAATTATACATGAAGAAATAGCCTGCATCAGTATACATTGACTGTTCATTATTATAGTATTTATTGGAGTATACTGTAAGGGGAGTGCTGTCCTTTCCTTCGCCTATTTTTATACTGTTAAGTCTGACACTGCCGCTTGATCTGTACGCCTCAATATTGAATGATGCTTCATACAGAGTACCTGATGTATCGAGTCCAACTGCCTCCCATGAGTCAAAATGTTTTGCAACGTCTATACAGCCGTTTATGTGATTGGTCGTATTATTTTTAGAATCACTTTTTGTGCGGACGCTCCAGTACTGGGAAAATGTATTGGGACCGTCAAGTCCGGGCTGATTATAACGATTGGTTTTGAATATTTCATATTCATTACCGTTAACGATAGTTGTACCCAGTAATTCGCTGTTTGAAGAAGGAGATGGTCTCCAGCTGCCCCAACCGTCTACTATGTAATATTCCACAAGCGGATTTCGTGTCCAGCCGTATGCGCCGTAAAAAGCATTTCCATGAGGTGTGAATTCGATGTCGTAGCTGAATGATACGTCGTCAAAAGCTTTGTAATTCTTTCTTTGATCGTCGTAGGACTTTCCCATAAGGGCAATAAGGTTTTCTACATCTGCCCATGAACAGGTAAAAGAACCTGCTTCATATTCATAGCTTACGTCACCAATATCGTTCTGATTCCACATTTCGTATTCGTAACCGTCTAAATTTCCGCGTATGTGTTTATCGGCTGCAAAAGTTACAAACGGTACAGATGAGACGATAATTGCTGAAGAAACAGTAATGCCAATGATCTTTTTGATACAGCTTGATCTCAATCAAATCACATCCTCTTAAAAAAAATCAGAAAATCATTTCAGCTGAAATGTTATATCTATGCTTTTATTATACATATATTTTTTAAAAAGGCAAGCCGTTTTTTGTCGTTTAATATAGTGCCGCCATAAATACTGCAAAAGAAAAGCGACCAATTTCTTAGTCGCTTTGTATACTTCATAATTTCCACCGAATAATTATAGAAATGATGCAATTGCTTTTTCAGGCGGTTCGCATTCATAAAGATCGACAATTCTCAGAAGCGGTATATCAATGTTTTCAGTCTCATGGTACTGTACAGTTATTTCAGCCGTTACAGTTACCCATTTCTCGCCCTGAACGTTGTAATATTGGTTGTATAAAGAAACGAACCGGCAGAATTTCATATCTGCTTCACAGCAGGTCATTATATAGCGTCCTACTGCTGAACTGCGAAATATCGTACTCCGCTATCCCTTCTTCACAAATGACAATCAGAATGTTTTCGTCAAGTCCGAAACGTTTATTTGAGATCGTTTCCTGAATAAACTTTGTTTTTCCCCCTTCAAGAAAAAGATATACAGGTATTGCCTTGCTGCTCATATAGTCAGGCAGCTTTCAAGCTTTGCAAGAATATCTGATTTTTTGTATCCCTTTCCGATGAATACCAGCTGATTGATACGGTCGCCGTAGACCTCGTGCCAGTCGTCTTTAAGGTCGGGATAATTCTCGAACATGGCATCAAGCTCCTCCTGCGGACAAGCTGCAAGCCACTCGTTAAGCTCCGTAACACTGGCGTTTCTGCCAGCCTGCTCAAACAACTGAATATGTACGTCATCATCTGCGAACCACACATAGCCCTTGGTGCGGATAAGCTCCTTTGGATATTCGTCGACCAAGTCCATGAATTTGTCACGGTCAAAGGGACGAGCCTCCTCAAATACAAAAGAAGTTATGCCATACTCGTCCATGCAGGCTTCTTTATCTGTAGGCTCGTTGGTATTGAGGGCACGCTGTACCGATGATGAAGCAAGTACCGCATGATAATCGAACTCTTTTCCGTGGAGTATTTTATCGGTATCGACTTCGCTGTTTATGCATGGGATTATCTCGGCTTCTGACTGTATATCGCGGATAGCCTTTGTAACTTCTTCGATCTGTTCAGCGTTGAGCAGGTCTGTCTTGTTGAGGATAACAAGGTTGCAGAACTCTATCTGGTCGATAATAAGATTGATGATGTCGCCTTCCTCTGTATCGTTCTCCATTGAGATCTCACGCAGGAATTCATTATATATGCGGTCGGCATCTACTACAGATACAACGGAGCTGAGATATACATTGGTATCGGGATTATCCTCTGTATAAACAACGAATGATGCTGCGATATTTGAGGGTTCACTTATTCCCGAAGCCTCTACGAAAACGGCTTCAATATCGGGAAGCTGAGAGATACGCTCTATTTCAGCAATAAACTCGTCTCTGAGAGTGCAGCATATGCAGCCGTTCTGGAGCTCGACCATTTCTACGGAAGATATTCGGTCACGGTTCTTGTTCAGGAGAGCAGCGTCTATGTTGACGCTGCCCATATCATTTACGATAAGTGCTATCTTGCGCTGCTCCTGTTTCAGAAGATTCTGCATGAGAGTAGTCTTTCCCGAACCAAGATAGCCTGTGATAAGTATAACGGGTATTTTTTTATTATTCATTCTGTACCTCATTTCATAACGCCTGCAAGAACGTCGTAGTTCTTCTGCATAAGGGATATATAGCTTGCACCGCTGTTTATATCGCTCTTGGAAACTGACTGGAGCGAATTGAGCTCTGCGATCTTTACATTTTTATTGCCTGAGCTGCTGATAATAGCGTTTGCGATATCCTTGTTTGAGTTTTCGAGCGTGAAAACAGTATTGCAATTAAGTTCCTTGACTTTATCGGAAAGGAACTTGATAGTCTCAAAGCTTGCTTCGGATTCAGCTGAGCAGCCGATAAATGCAGCAAAATAATCAAGACCGTAATCATCTACAAAGTAACGGAACGGGAATCTGTCGCCGAAAACAAGAGTTTTTTCCTTGGCAGCTGCAAAGAGTGTTTCAAAATCAGAATCAAGGTAGTTGAGCTGCATGATGTATTTGTCGTAGTTGCTCTTGTAGGTGTCAGCGTTTGCAGGATCTATCTCTGATACCTTGCGTTCTATCTCGGCACAGAACACCTTTGCGTACTTGAGAGAAAGCCAGACGTGCTCGTCATATTCCTCTTCATCTTCCTCATGGTCATGACTGTGATCATGTCCGCCTGTCATCTCTTCAACAATATCCTCTGCACTCAGCGATGTCGGGTAATATGTGGGGAAATGAGTTCCCTCCTCAACAAGAGTATCAAATCCGTCATTGCCGCTGTAAAGGTGGAAATGCTCAGGTTCGGAAGGCTCAATATTATGATCGCTGAATACGATATACTTTGCAGCCTCATCGTCTCCCGACTTTTTCTCAAACTTGTATCTTGCCTGCTTTGAGCCATCGTCTTTTGTTCTTATATAGAAACCGCTGTATTCATAATCAGCCTTTATAGTTTTATCGGCTGC
Source organism: Ruminococcus flavefaciens ATCC 19208 (assembly GCF_000518765.1). GTDB lineage: Bacteria > Bacillota > Clostridia > Oscillospirales > Ruminococcaceae > Ruminococcus > Ruminococcus flavefaciens. Next base: position 269,182 of record NZ_KI912489.1, read on the forward strand.
AACATACTCGATCTCCGGAGCTTTGATATTTATAGTAACAGCATCTGTTTCATATGCAGTTGTGTACTTATTTTTATAGTCCTCAGCTGTCATTGTATCGTCATCTTCTGCTTTATGCTCCCACACCTCATCAAGAGAACCGTCAAGCAGAAGAGGATATGTAGACTGCCAGCTGCCGTTCCATTCAGCAAGAGTTCTGTCTTTTACTTCCGAATCATCAAAATCCGTCTTGTGTTCATGTTCATTTTCCTGCATACCTTCCTTGAGTTCCTCGAGCTTTGCCGAATCACCGAGAACTACCATAAGATTTATGACCTTCATATCAGGATTAGTCGCATTAGCAAGTGCATCCTCTACCCATTCATCAGACTCACCGCCCACATACACAAACAGGTCGCAGCTTGTTATCTTCATTATGTCATCTGCCGTTGGCTGATAGTTGTGAAGATCAATGCCGCTGTCGAGAAGATATGTAATATCAACATTGTCGGCATTGTCGCCGATTATTTCCTTTACCCAGTCATACTCAGGGAAAATAGTACAAACTACGTTATATGACTTTGAAGCATCGGGAGATGAAACGGTTGCCTTAACGGCAGTGCTATCAGAAGATCTGTTATTATCTGAGCTGCATCCTGTAAAGCTTGCAGCCGCCACAGCAATACTGAGTATTGCTGTTATAGTTCTTTTCTTAAACATAGGATATGAACCTCCAAATTGAATGATATGTATTATTTGTGTCCTGTAACGATAATTATCATTCAATTCAGAAGTTCAACCTTCAGAGAAATTAGAGTTGTAATATTTGACATAGTACTTGCAGCAAATATCAAAGTTACTGCAAAGCCTATATCGGAATTCACGGTTACTATCTGTTTTTTTACTGGTTAATCCGAGCTGAGTAAGATTATTCATTATACGGTATGCTGTGCTTTCAGCTATCGGATCTTCATTTGGCGATTCATTCGTTATACCTTCTATGATCTCATGTACAGTTAATTCCTTGTCTATATTCAAGCAAAGAAATGATAATATTCTTTCTTTTTGGGGAGTATTGTAAGAACCCATGTTTTCACCTCTGTTCTTTTAATTTGAAAATGATTATCATTATCATATTGACCTTGATTATTATATCATATCCAATGTGAATGTCAATACTTTCACAATATTTTTCACATGATTTTCACAATTGAGAATGATTATCAAATTAAAATGCTGAAGTGAAAATGTTTTGAGAGAGATGCGTATTGATAAAAACCTACCGTATAATATTTAAAAAGGTGCATATCGTCGTCATTAAAAATATAAAGCAATCCCGAAAGCAGTTCATCTGATGACTGCCTTCGGGATTGTTAGTTTTATTTAGTTAAAAAACTCCTTAAGCAGGAAAGCACAGAAATAGCTTAAAAATTGTTGATATATGATCATAGTTCTATCAACATACGCCGCATAAGGCACAGATTGAAAATATCGAGCCTGTCGTCATCGCAGAGATCAGCAGCTTTCCAGTTCGCTAATTCTGCATTTGATACTCCAAGCAGCCATTTTTGAAATATTACGATATCGGATATATTAAACTCACCGTCATTATTGACAGTGTCATGAATTGCAGATTCGTATGATGCATATTTCTTATAATGGCAGTGGTGATGTAAACGCAGAATGCTTGTTGTTCACGATATATCATGAACGTCATCTGACGATAAACAGAAATGTCACAAGCTTAATGGCATTACGAAGCTGTGGGGACTTGTTCATATGGCTTTCTTGACTTTGGGCGATAGTGCAGTGTATAATATGAATAGTACATAGGTTACTATGATAAATCGAAATTTGGAGGTTATACTCTAATGAAAAAAGCATTAAAGATCACAGGAAGGATATTGCTGATATTACTGATTCTTCTTTTGTTGTTCACTCTGATCACATTCATCATTCACCGCATTAAGACAAATAAGGAGACAGAAATGCTCAAAGAAGCAGGCTACTATAATCCCGTGTCAGTCGGCGACTATTCCCTGAATGTATATGATTTCGGAAATAAAAACGGCAGGCATACGTTTGTTGGAATGTCGGGCAGAGGAACATTTGATTACAGTATCAGAATGAACCGTCTTATGGGCGGTTTCACCGATGAGAATAGGATAGTGGTTGTTGACCGCCCGGGCTATGGGCTCAGCGACGATACAAAGGAACCGCTGACAGTTGAGAGCGTTGTTAACGACTATCGTGCAGCACTCAAAAATGCCGGTATCAAAGCACCGTATATACTGCTTCCGCATTCAATGGGAGGTGCTTATGCCACATATTGGGTAAGCAAATATCCCGAAGAGATAGAAGGCGTAGTTTTCCTTGACGGTACATTGCTTGATGGAAAATGTGATCTTACGGAAGGCAGTGCTATCGAGAACCGGGCTGCTGTTGCTGCAAATAAAATTGGGCTGGTAAGACTTGCAAAGTCATTTGTATTAAAGTCTGTGACCCCCGGCATGAATTATACGGACGAACAGCGAAAGTATTCCGAAGCATTGAATCTGCACAATACATTTAACCATGCTTTTGCCTATGAAGAGGAGCATTCAAACGAGATCTGCGATACTGCCTTTAATGAAATCAAAACAAATGATGTCCCAAAGGTATATATTTGTGCTCACGGATTTCAGACCAAAGAAGAAGTAGACGAATGGCAAGCCTGGGAGCAGCAGGAATGTGAATTCGTGGGAAAAGAATACAAAAAGGCTCCGGACATATTCTATGATATGGAATGGTTGAAAAATTATCGTGATACTGAATTGCAGCCATATCTTGATAAACTGGGAAACTGCGAGCTGGTGCTGCTGCCTGGGATACACTGCATTTATGACCAGCGTCCGGACGATGTGGCAGAAATTATCGTAGATTTTCTTGATAGGATCGAGAAATAAAAGGAATAGAAAATTGGAATGCGCTTTAAAAGATGGATTCTGATTTAGCTTAGTTTCGCCATAGATTTAAAACTTATGAAAAATGATACAGAAAGTCCCCGCAATTGCGGGGACATTTATATTAGAAATCTTTTATATTGGAAAAGACTGAATTTACAATCACTGACTTTGCATAAAATTGAGGGAACAAAGAGCTTAAAAACTTGTTGAAAAAGAAAAAAGACTTGTTCCTGCCGACAAAAAGTATCATTACAACTGCGGCAACGTCTCTGTTATTCAGCAACCGCTCACTTTTAAATATTAAGACGATTGCTAATATCAATGAAAATAACTGCATACTGCAAAAAGGTATTATAACGATATGAAATAAGCAGCTCTCTCGCGGGTGCTGTTTTGCTTGGTATGCTGCTTTTACATCAAACTGTAATTATGTATACTTCAAAGAATTAAACCAAACCATTTATTCCTTTGAATGTTATAGTGCCGACATCGTTGGAGAACTTATCCAAAGGATATTTTCTGTCCGAATTGAACCATTCCTGATATGCACTCAACATACCGTTTATGGAATAATTAACTATCAGGTCAAGCTTTGGCTCGGAAATGCTTATCTGCTTAGCAAACACATTCTTGACCTTTCTCTTCAGCAGCTCGGAAATTTTGCTGACAAGACTGATACTTCCGTTGGATTTCATAAGATAACCGTAAAACTCAATATCGCTGTTTATTATATCCGTCAGCTTTTCAAAGATAGGCTGCGGATTTTTCATTGCCTCCTGAAAGTCAATGTCGTTTATTTCATTGTCGAACAGGCAGATCAATTCATTCTCGATCTCATCAATGACCTGATATACCCCGCTATAGTAGTTATAGAATGTTTTTCTGTTTATATCAGCTTTATTTGCAACATCACTTACCGTAATTGAATTAAGATCTTTTTCGGAGAGCAATTCTGCAAAGGAATTGCGAATGGCTCTTTTGGTCTTGAGTATTCTTCTGTCGATTTTTTTATCCTCGTTCATCAAGCTCACCTTTCTACAAATTATCATCAATATGAGGTATAATACTCGGTTTAAAAGTAAAGTGTGGCAAATTCCATATATTATATCAAAAATGTCCGTTCACTTTTTTGCTCACTTGTATTATAATATACACATGAGGTGTATGTCAAGTATCGAAAAAATATTCAGGGATATGAATATCTTTAAAACAGCTTTCGGAGGAAAACATGATAAGGAGAGTAAGAAAAATGGGTATATTTTGTGCTGCTGCAATAATAATTATCAGTATCGGCTTATGGGGAGATATGTTATGTGAGATCGCATCTTTACAGATACATACTCATAAGGTCAAAAAGAGAAGAAAAGCTTTATATGAAAATGAATCAGCCGAATAAATCTGCTGTCAATACGATACTTGTTTTTCCTGAAAAGTGAAAACTATAAACGATACAGCTGAAAACAGTATGAACAGAAAAGAACAGATAATAAAATATGCAAAAATACTTTCAGCTGTTATATGGATAGTATTATTTCTTTTACTGATAGGCAACCGAAATTATATGTCAGCTTCGGCAATAGCTGAATATTCTCCGAAAAATCAGCTTCTTTCTGCTTTTGCAATGCTCATGCTCTATGCATTCAAAACAGTTTCGATCATTTTTCCGTATAAGGTCTTGCAAATAACTGTCGGAATGCAGTTTTCGATAATACCTGCCTTCTTCATCAATCTTGCAGGTTCGGCAATAAGCTTTGCCGTAGGCTATATCATGGGACGTTTTTACGGTACCGAAGCTGTAAAAAAGATAGTACGAAAAAACAATAAGCTATCGCTGCTTATTGAACATCAGAGCAAAAATATTATTTTTTTCAGTTTCTTCCTGAGGACTCTTTTATTTCTGCCATTAGAGGCAGTAAGTATGTATTTCGGCGCAGTAAAGGCGAATTTTAAAGAATATCTTCTTGGCAGTATATTGGGAATGCTGCCGAATATAGTGATCTCCACGATCATGTGTGATAACTTGTCTAAGCCAACATCTCCTGCATTTCTTGTATCTGTAGTTTTATTCGTTTTGATCTCAATTATAGCAATTATATGGTATGCCAAATATATTAAGAAGGATGATAAGCATTGAATATATTTCTGACCTTAACATTTCTCTTTGCTATCGGCAGTATGCTTGGCTGGGGACTTGAGGTCCTCTACAGAAGATTTGTGACGCAGAAGAAATGGGCAAATCCCGGATTTCTTACAGGTCCCTGCCTGCCGCTTTACGGATTCAGCCTGTGCATATTATATTTACTCACTCAGCTTGAACATACGATACCTGTAAAACGAGAATGGGTCGAAAAACTAATACTATTTGCTCTTATGGCCATAGCAATTACAGCTTTGGAATATCTTATCGGAACTATCATGCTATCTGTTGCCCATATACGCCTTTGGGACTACTTTGACTGCAAGTGGAATATCAATGGGATAATATGTCCTCAGTATTCATTTTACTGGATGTTTTTAAGTGCAGTGTATTATTTTCTGATACACCCTCATACATTGAATGCCTTAGAATGGCTGTCCCACAACCTTGCTTTTTCATTTGGGATTGGTTTCTTTTACGGGATATTTGTTATTGACTTAGCCTACTCAACCCATATTATGAATTATATAAGCAATTTTGCTGATGAAAATCAGATCGTAATACGTCTGGAATCCCTGAAAAAATATATACAAGAGGGCTTCAAACAGCGCAAGCCGCGGTTTCTCCTTTCTTTGAAGCCTGAAAAGCCGCTTTCGGAGATACTGGAACAGTATAAAAACAAATTAGTGTTCAGCAAAAAAAATAATAGTAATTGAAAAATATTGCTTTTCAATTACTATGAAATATTATATATAACGGGCGCATATTGAAAGTCCGTTGAGCCCCTCGTTTCTGTCTTTTTAATTTCCCAAGACAGTAATTATTTATTATCATAAGGATATTATGGCTCACGGACTTTCAATATGCGCTTAAAGTTTTTGGTAGTTTCAGATCCTGTATTCAGCTCCGCTTGTTTTTGCACCAGAAATGCCACTTCGGAGCAGGAGGCATAGGTTCATGCTTGATAAGTGCTCTTATTACTCTGCGGTGAGTAAAACAGCAGCATACGCACACTGCACAGATAACTAATAAAATGATGATACCTTTCATAGTTTTTCCTCCTTTTTTATCCGTTGATTATCTGCTGAACCAGCTCGCGCTTTTCATAGAGGATACAGCCTCCTTCATGGTCTTCCAGCAGATAGCCTTCATCTCTCAGCTTTATGAACAGCGGCGAATTCATCGCGTCTTTCAGAGAGCTGTCTCTTACGTTGATGTCTGAGTAAGGTGAGAACGGACAGGGTTCTGCTCCTCCGTGGGAATTGATATGGAAGAAGCCTCTGCCTGCGGCAACGCAGCCGCCTGAGCTTTTCTCATCGCCCGGGAACGATATGTATACCATTTCGGGGCGTGTTTCCCTCAGCCGTATTATCTCACTTTGCATAAATTCGCGCTCGGTATCTGTGGGAGCAAGCTCGCGGCTTTCTTCAGTCACAGGGACATACTCCACAAATATGATCAATTTACAGCCTTTTTCTGCAAGACTGTCCAAAAATGCCTGTGAGGTAACTTCCCTGTAATTCCTTGTAGTGACCGTCACAGACGCACCGAAAATCAGTCCGCGCTTTTTTATCTCGTCCATATTGGCGATAAGCCTGTCGTAAATGCCTTCGCCGCGCCTTTCGTCTGTCAGTTCACGGCTGCCCTCAATACTCATTACGGGTATGAGATTGCGGCATTTGTCGAACAGCTCCAAGTATTTTTCATCAAGGTATGTGCCGTTTGTGAAGATAGGAAACAGGATATTCGGCTTCTTTCCTGCCGCTTCAATAACACCGCGTCTCAGCATCGGCTCTCCGCCTGCCAGCAGGATAAAGCTGATACCAAGCTCCTCGGCTTCATCGAACACCTTCTGCCACTCCTCATCGGTGAGCTGCCTTACAGGTTCGGTGTCTACTGTTGCGTGATTGCATCGTGAATAACAGCCTGCACAGTGAAGATTGCACTTGCTCGTGATACTTGCAATAAGGAACGGCGGGATATGCTCGCCATTATCCTCAGCCTTTCGACGCTTCTTTGAAGCTGTACGGCTGGCAGCGGCAAATTTCAGCATAAATGCACTTTCCTTCGGGTTTCTGAGTGTAGCTTTTATTGCTTCGGATACAACTCCTTCAACACCTTTGATGAGGTATTCCTGTAAATCAAATTTTTCGCCCATAATATCACCTCAACAATTCTTCTACAGCCTTTCTTACCTCTTTCATATCGGCAGTAGGCTCAAATCTTGCAATGACCTTGCCTGTTCTGTCTATGAGGAACTTTGTGAAATTCCACTTTATATACGCTTTATCTCCGAATTTCTTGTTATTCAGCTCAGTAAACTTACTGAGTGCGGCGTTTTTTATGCCCTTGCCAAAGCCAACAAAAGGCTTCTCAGCAGCCAGATACGCAAAAAGCGGATCAGCATTTTCGCCGTTTACGTCTATTTTTGCAAACTGCGGGAACTCCGTACCATATTTCAGCTTACAGAAGGACTGTATCTCGTCGGCACTTCCCGGAGCCTGATTTGCGAACTGATTGCAGGGAAAATCAAGTATCTCAAAGCCTTTATCATGCAGGTCGCGGTACATAGCTTCAAGCGGCTCATAATGTGGAGTAAATCCGCAGCCTGTGGCAGTATTGACTATCAGCAGTACATTTCCGCTGTAATCGCTGAGTTTTACGTCATTTCCCATGCGGTCTTTAACTGTAAAATCGTACACTGTATTCATAGTAAAGGCTCCTTTCAAATTATCCAAGATCGTCACTGTTTGTACCAAGTAATTCATAAAGCAGCGAATAGAGCTGCTTTGCCTTTTCGGGAGCGAGCTTAACGCACTGTCCCACCTTAAAGGGGATATCCTTTGCCTTTTCCTGTAATGCCTTGCCCTGCTCGGTCAGATAAATGAGAACTGCGCGTTCATCGGCAGTACTGTGCTGCTTTTCAATATATCCGAGAGTTTTCATCTTTTTCAGCAGCGGAGAAAGAGTTCCGCTGTCCAGCATAAGCTTTTTGCATATCTCACCCACTGTAACGCCGTCCTTTTCCCATAGAACCAACAGAACGATATACTGTGTGTAGGTGAGATCAAGTGCTTTCAGATAAGGAGTGTATGCTCCCGTTACAGCCCTTGCTGCCGCATAAAGCGGAAAACACAGCTGATTTTCAAGCTTCATTGCTTCCTTGTAGTCGTATCCCATTTTATCGCTCCTTACTCATATGTTGATTGCAATTATATTGTATCAAATATATCTCTGTTTGTCAAGTACTTTTTACAATTTTTGATATTTAACTATAAAATATAAAGGACATTCGCTTTCTGATGCATCTGTAAAAAGAATGACTCATGTCTGAATGTGCATCGGGTAGGAAAAGATATACAGTTAAAATAAAATATTTATTTACAATAAATATGTATTTGATCGGCTTTTATTACTTATTGAAATGACGGGAGTATACACCTTTACCAAAAATGCTCCTGAATTATTAGCTATTGAAAATGCACAAAACACATTGAATTACAATGTTGAATATGCTATAATAAGTTTATCATTAAATACAGAGAGGGGTATTTTTATGAAAATTTTTAAAAAAATAGGGAGCTTTGTTACTGCATTGCTGCTGGTCGCAATGCCCTGCGTAACAAAACCTGCATTAGCGGCGCAGAGCACGGGTGGACTGTGCATAAACGAGGTCTGTACACAGAATAAGAGCAGCTTTACCGACAGTCTCGGAAGAGCTTCGGACTGGATAGAGCTTTATAACGCCGGCAGTTCGGATATTGATCTGTCAGGCTTCGGGCTTTCTGACAGTGCAGACGCTCCGTTTAAATATGTTTTTCCGTCAGGCACTGTGATAAAAAAAGGTTTTTATCTGCTTGTTGTTGCAAATAAAAATGCAGATGGTATGACCGAGCTTAATACAGGCTTTGGTATCAGCAAATCAGGGGAAACGCTTGTACTTTCAGCTCCCGACGGAAGTGTAGTGCAGAAGCTTGTTGTTCCTGCCCTTGCTGAGGACGAAACATACGGCTGTTCACCTGATGGAAGCGGCAGCTATTCGGTAATGGCTGCGACTCCTGCCTCCGCTAACCGCTCTGCGGTTGCCGAGCCTGTTTTTTCGCTTGAATCGGGCTTTTACAGTGTGAATGATGTAAATGAACTCACTATCTCCTCGTCCGAGGCTGTCTATTACACTCTTGATGGTTCTGACCCCACAACTTCTTCTACGGCAAAGCTGTACAGCGGTGCGATACCTATGTATGACAGGAGCGCTGACGATAACGTGTACAGCAAATATCAGCATGAGGACAACAGTCCTTATTCCATAACCCTGAAGCAGAGGTACGACGCAAATACCGAGAAGTTCGACAAGGCGACTATAGTAAGGGCAGTCTCAAAGTCTGCTGATGGTACTTTCAGCCGCATTGCCACAAAAACTTTCTTTGTAATGAGCGATGATAAAATTGCGTACTATTCAGGTATTCCCGTAGTTTCCCTTGTTACAGATCCCGACAACCTTTTCGATAAGGATAAAGGTATTTATGTTGCAGGTCAGCAGTATATCAACTGGAAGAACAGTCCACAGTATGACCGCGGAAAAAGCGAATGGGATACGGATAATATTGCGAATTTCTTTTCAAAGGGAAAGGAATGGGAGCGGGAAGCTGACATTACATATTTTAAGAATGGAGAGCTTGGCTTTACACAGAAAATGGGAATACGTATTAAAGGAGCTTCTACAAGGAACAGCCAGACCAAGAGCTTCAATGTTTATGCAAGGAGCGAATACGGTGATTCAAAGCTTGATTACAAGCTGATAGATGATAATTATTCAGCCGTTGACGGCAAGACCATCAAGCGCTATGATTCTTTCAGCCTCAGAGCTGTAAGCTGGGCAGACAGAATGAGGGAGCGTGTGGTGCATTCATCTCTCCGCGACCTGCCTGCACTTGCTGCCTATGACAGTGACAGATGTATGCTGTTCATTGACGGTGAGCTCTGGGGAATGTATGAGATAATGGAAAAATCCTCGGACTATTACATACAGACAAACTATGGTGTTCCATCTGAAAATGTCGTTATGATAAAGAACGGAGAAGTAGAGGAGGGCACAGACGAAGACCTTGATGAGCTTGAACTGCTTGGTGAGTTTTGTCAGAAGCACATCATGTCATCTCCCGAGAACTATAACTATGTGGCTTCAAAAATAGATATCGAGAGTCTGATAGACTGTTACTGTGCGGGGCTCTATCTCGGTACATGGGACTGGCCGAACTACAACTATCTCATGTGGAGAAACAGCGGCGAAGCAATTGAAGGCAATCCTTACAGCGACGGGAAATGGCGTTTCGGCTCATTTGACTTTGACTATTCTGTAGGACTTACCTATCAGAGCTTTGGCGGAGTTGAGGGCTATCAGTACGACAGCTTCCGCAAAATGGACAGTGCAAAAGAGGATATCCCTACATCTATATTTATAGGACTTTTACAGAATCCTGACTTCAAACAGCAGTTTGCAGACAAGTTTTATTCCTATGCCTATTCTGTGTTTGAACCCTCAAAAATGATCGCAGAGCTTGATGACGAGGAGAACAGATATATGGACTATATGACCTTGACCGCATGGCGCTGGAACAGCGGCAGGCCACGTTCGGGCTACAGCAGCTATCTTTCAGAGCAGAAAAGCTACTATCACAATGAAATGGAGAAAATGAGGACTTTCTTCAACAGGCGCGGAGAGTATGCTGTTGAGGACATGCAGAATTACCTCGGTATCTCAAAGAACGGTGCGACTGTTACCGTAACAAGACAGGGAATGGGTGAGATTTCCGTCGAAAATGCAGACACTGCATTTTCGGGTAATGTCTGGACGGGCTCCTTTGAGAGCGGCAAAAAGGTAGCTATCACGGCAAAGCCTGCCGAGGGATATGTTTTTGCAGGCTGGTCGGGAGCTGTAAGCTCTGATTCCGATACCATAACAGTTACCGCTGATAAGGCGGTCTCTCTGGTATGTACATTCAGAAAAGCCGAGTATGAACAGGGTGATATTAACATGGACGGGACAGTTAATGTAGCCGATCTGCTCCTGATGAGCAAATATCTCCGCGGAGCTGAAAACATCACAAAAGCTCAGTTCAGACTTGCAGATCTGAATGAGGACGAGGAAGCTGACATATTTGATCTTGTTCGTTTGCGTAAGGTACTGTTGAAATAATATTATCAGCATTATAAAGAAATCCGCCTGTATTTTTTACAGGCGGATATTTGTTTATATTAAGATTTCTTGTATGTTTACGATTTTATCTCACTGCCGCCCCATTCAACAACCGTAAAGCCCTTTCTCTCAAAGGTCTCAAGCTGCTGAGGCTCGATATCCACGGCTTCTTCAAGAGGAACATAAGCCATGAATATGCGGAGCAGACTTTCTGGAGTTGGTGTAATATTCAGCTTTGCGGAATCTGTATAAGCGTCACTCTGGAAGGATATGAGATTATACTTGTTATGCTCCATAAGTGGCAGCCAGTATACGATGAATTCGTTCATTTCTTCCTCGGTAAGTCCCATATATGTGAGCTTTTCCCTGAGAAAACTCTCGGTATCTTTTCCTGCAACGCAGAAGCCCTCAGAGAAGTCGAATCTTGTACGGCAGTTTACTGCGTCCCAGAAGAGATATTTGTGATGTGTGCTGTCAGCCTTGTTGATAAGTGTACCGTCGGGAGAAGCTGTTACGTCCCAGCCGTTATTGTACTTCGGGTAAGTTGTTGACAGCTCTGCTTCTGTAAGCTCAAGCTCAACATGAACATCTGTCTCCTCTTCGGGGTAGAGGTAAATTACAGGCTTGGCGGCAACAGCATCATAACGGATAGTACTTGTATTATCTTCCTTGACAGTTTTTATCCAGCCATACCTTCCTTTATATGAAGTAAACAGCCAATCGTTGTTATCCTTATTGTATCCATTCTCATAAAGTCGTGTCTGCGCAGGGATAGTATTTATAACTTCATAGCTTTCATCAGGACCAAGACGAAGTTCAAGTCCGTTTTCAACAACAATTAGCGGCGTACCATAATACAGACCATTATCGGGCATGACACAATCTTTGAAGCTATTCTTGACAAGCTCTTTCTTCATGTATGTAAGGTCAAATATGTCAAGCTTACCGTCGGCGCAGAAATCAGCAGCCTTCCAGTCGGCAATAGGATAATTCTTATAGCCGAGCAGCCACTTCTGGAAGATGACCACATCGGATATATTGAATTCGCCGCTGGCATCAACATCTCCCGATGCAGGCTTAGCAGCAGGTTCTGTGGAGGCTTCGTCCTGAAGGAATGATACTATCCATGCAAGAGAAGCATTGTTGCTGAGAGAAGCTTGATTGGTAGACCATGATTCTACGGAATCAGCATAAAATCTCTCGGAAGGATCATCCGGATGTCCATATCCCATTCCCATAGCCTTCACATATAGGTCAACTGCCTTTGCAGTCGGACCGCTTACGATAACTCCGTCGGGTGCCTGAGGCAGAGACTTGTCTATCTCATGCTGCCAGTATTCATGTGAAGGATTCTTTGTACAGTAAGAACCATAGCCCGAAATGAATGAGTATGACATAGGATTGTTGCCGAGAAGATAGTCCATACCTCTTGCCACGCCGTTCAGGTATTTATCATCACCTGTTATGTCGTATGCATAAGCCATAGCGATCATATTATTCAAAGCGCGTCCATTAGAATCATATTCAAAACCCTTATAATATATTATAGGACTGAAAGCGCTTGGGTCATTATAACCGGGACCGTCATACTTATACGGGATACCATAGCCCTGGCTTTCTTCTTCATCAATGAAATCATTTGCAGTTTCAAGAAGTGTTTTTTTCAGCATCTCATTCTGTTCAACTGTGAGCAGATCCTTATGCATCAGCAGTGACATAGAACCTGCTGCGGCTCCGCTTTCGCAGTTGAAAAATGTGAAGGAATCATCATAATTATTATTTGATGCGCCATATATCCTTGGATAGAACTTGAATGCGTCTTTATATTCGGAAAGCTCAGCAAGGTAGTTAGAGGCATCTTCATCTTCCATTAACTTTGAAGTGATATAAAGCTCACAGGCTGCCCAGTATGCATCAGCTGAGACCTCAGTTTCAGGGGATTCATTCGTTCCCTTCCACAGATTTTGAGGAGCATAGAATGATACTATGTTATAATATTCATCAGATGCTGCCTCATACCAGTTTAACTTGTATGCCTGATATGCCTCTTTAGCACTTTCAAGGAGCTTATTTGCATATTCAGCGTCATATTGTGCCCAAAGTCTCGCTCCCTGCGCCGCACAGGCAGCATAATTCAGGGTTGCCGCAAATGTTGGCGGCTTAATGATACGGATATCCTCATAACCGATGTAATCAAGTCTGTTGGTAAGACTGCGCCACCTGTGGTCGGTTATGCTGTGATAATACATACCCGAATATTTACCCCATGTTTTCTCATCGGGCTGCACCTTCATGCGCGACATAAAATCGAGCTCATATCTGCATTCGTCAAGGATATCGGGGTAGTTATTGCCCGATTCTGGAACAACAACAGTGCCCGAGCCGTCAGCAAATTTTTTGATCCCGTCTTGTGAATAGGTTGCACGCTCATACATATTCTGGAGCGTCCATAGCGAAATACCGCCCTCTGTCATATTCTTGCTGTGGTCGTCGGCTTTATACCAGCCTCCCGTTGCATCAAGCTTTGAAGAAGCATAGTAATTGGTCGCTTCATAATCTGACAGATATTCAAATTGCCATTTAGTCTGAACATAGCCCATTTCTGTCTTATGAACGCCTGCGTGTGCGAGTTTATCTTTTTCACCTGATGTGATATATTTTGACTCTATATCTGCACCTGAACGGTTCTGATAGAAATAATTGAGCGCATTGGTCAGCATATTGTGTTCGCTGTCGCTGTAAATATCAGTACCTATCTTAAACGGGAATGATCTCCATTCCTTGTCCTTGATGCGGATATAGTACTCACCGACCTCGTTGAACTCGGAAAAGTCGATAATACTTACATTATCGCCCGAATCCTTGTCCTTCTTCGGAGCACCTGTTTTGCCTGTATAAACAACGGTATCATCTGAAACTCTTACTATCTCATAGTCATAGGTCTGATCGAGCTTGAAGTACTTCGCACCGTAGGTGAAATCTCCGTAATTATCGCCAAAGGCAGCGATCTTTTCAAGACCTTTGTAATATCCGAGCTGATTAACAGATATAAAGTTATTCTCAAGTCCGCTGAAACCGCGGGCGGTATAGCCGTAGTTATATACAGGCGGATTTGTTGTGTCATCTGTCAGATCCTCAATGGACATATCATCGAACCAGATCTCATCGCCTTCCTTAGCATTTCCGCTATACTTCATACCCTTTGCATACTGGAAGGTCCACTGAGCAGATTCGACATCATTCGAGGGTTTGAATATTCCCTCATAAGTCTGCCATTCAGTCGTAAGCTTTGCAGCGCTCTGCGGCCATTGACCGTCCATATGGGGACCCATATGCATATCGTTTGTCGAACCGTCAAGCACAAAGTATTCCTCGCTGTCGCTGAGATCACCGATAAAGGAGTACATTTCTATACCCTTACGATTCGCCTTTACCTTGAAGCTTACCTTGTACTCATGCCCCTTTTTGAAATCGAGGCTCCTGTGTCTGAACTGAAGATCCCATCTTTCCTTTTCGGCACCTTCCGGTACTAAGATCTTGATGTGTACAGTTCCGTCATCGAGTTCAAATTCCTGCCTTGCAGGGCTTGTCTCCACAGTATGCCAGGGGAGCATCTTATGAGAAAATGAGGTCTCTCCAAGGAGCTCATAAGCATATGCTTCCTGCGGCTGTGATATAATGACAGTGGTTGGTACGATCATTACAGCTGCCATTAGTCCTGCAACGATCTTCTTATAATTTTTTTTATGCATGATATTCCCTCCCTTTTTATCTGCATTTGTGATATTATTATATATTATTGTGCTGTATATGTCAAGATTATTTGTTCACATCTACAAAGTGAGCTTGTCATTATACAATTGCAAAAATTCGTTGTCTATGGTATAATATTTAAGCTGTAAAAATACACATCGGGAAATTTATAAACTGCTATAATTCGGAGATATTATATGAAAAAGGAAAAAACGAAAAGATCCGGTAATAATCACAATTCATTCAGAGTAATAAGTCTTGGCTTCGTTATACTTATTCTTACGGGAGCTCTTTTGCTCATGCTTCCGATATCATCACGAAGCCGTACAGTAACGCCGTTTAAGGATACGCTGTTCACAGCTGTTTCAGCTTCCTGTGTTACAGGTCTGATAGTTAAAGATACAGCAACACACTGGTCTTTATTCGGTCAGGCAGTAGTGCTGACTATGATACAGATAGGCGGTATGGGCGTTATTACAATAGGTCTGATAATAACAAGGCTATCAGGCAAAAAGATAGGATTGGGCTTCCGCGGTATGATGCAGGATTCTATTTCAGCACCTCAGGTCGGAGGCATTCTCAGTCTGACAAAATTCATTCTCAAAATGACGGCTATATTTGAACTGACAGGTGCGGCACTGTTATATCCTGTATTCTGCCGTGATTTCGGAGCCGTAAAAGGTATCTGGTATTCACTGTTCCATTCGGTATCCGCATTCTGTAATGCGGGATTCGATCTTATGGGAGTCAGGGAACCCTTTTCATCACTGACCACTTACGGCGGCAATATATATGTCAATACAGTTATTATGCTGCTTATAATCATAGGAGGCATCGGATTCCTTACATGGGACGATGTTATTCAGCATCGTCATCACTTCAGGAAGTATCGTTTGCAGACTAAGATCGTGCTCTCTGCAACGGCAGTATTGCTGCTTCTGCCTGCCATATTCTTCTTTTTTTCAGAATACTCAGATGAACCGTTAAAACTGCGGATACTTCACTCTTCATTCCAGTCTGTAACGGCAAGAACAGCAGGCTTCAATACATCTGACTTTTCCGTTATGCGCGAAACAAGTGCAATATTTATGACAGTACTTATGCTTATCGGCGGCTGCTCGGGTTCAACTGCGGGAGGAATGAAAACATCGACCATAGCGGTACTGTTTCTCTCGGCAATGAGCGTTTTCAGGCGAAAGAACGATGTGGAATGCTTTAACCGCCGTGTTTCCCCTGACACTATCCGTACCGCAGGTGCTATACTATTTATGTACATCTCGCTTTCACTTTCAACAGGTATCGCGTTAAGCCTTATAGAATCCCTGCCGCTTACAAGCTGCTTGTTTGAAACCGGTTCTGCACTGGGAACAGCAGGTCTGACTGTCGGAATAACCACATCGCTCTCTTTACCTTCGCATATTATTCTTATGGTACTTATGTTTGCAGGAAGAGTGGGCGGCTTGACGCTGATATATGCCGCATTCGCTTCAAATAATGACGTCTCAAGGCTCCCACAGGAAAAAGTAACTGTCGGATAATAGGATAATAAATATAAAGGAGAAAAAATATGAAATCAGTTTTGATAATCGGTGCAGGTCAGTTTGGCATACATATAGCAAAGCGAATGGCACAGCTTCGCTGTGAGATAATGGCGATCGACAGCAATGAGGAGCGTATAAATACAATATTGCCGTTTGTAACAAATGCTCAGATAGGAGACAGCACAAATGCAGATTTTATGCGCTCTCTCGGAATTCCTGATTATGATGTTTGTATCGTAACGATAAGTGACAGCTTTCAGGATTCACTTGAAACTACTGCTTTACTGAAAGATCTCGGAGCTAAAAAAGTTATTTCCCGTGCTCAGAATGATGTACAGGAGAAATTCCTCCTTCGCAACGGGGCTGACGAAACAGTATATCCTGAAAAGCAGACTGCTGTAAGACTTGCGACAAAGGAAGCCTTAGACGATATTCTTGATGTATTCCAGCTTGACCGTGATCTTTATATCTATGAGGTCAGTGTGCCAAAAGCGTGGTGTAGCAAGTCCATAGCCGAGCTTGACATACGCAAAAAGCACAATCTGAATATAATAGCAGTGCGAATCAAGGATCAGCTGGTTTTGCCGACGCCTGATATGGTGCTGAATGCTGATGACGCCATGCTTATTCTTGGAAATATGAAGGACATTCAAAAAGCATTCTGAAAAACAGAGAAAAGGGACTTTCAATTAGGAAGTCCTTTTTTTATCTTATCGGAGCTTTTACCGCCCGATATGGCATATAAAAGCAAATGGAAAAAACGGTTATTATTTTATTGATTTAACCATGTTTACAAATGGGAGGAAAATCATAATAACATTTGTTTGATATTACCACTTAAGAGACAATAAAATTTATCAAATATGTAATTCATTAACATATCCAAAACGAAGTGTTGAAAAAGTGGCTTTACCGTCTGTATTATCATACAACAAATATACGAAAATTTAAATTGAAACGCGAAAAAGATATAGCAAATGTGCATAAACAGAACAGAATAAAAAAATAATTGTTGATGATTGACAAAAATTGCCGATAGTTCTTGTAAAACTGGCAAAAATGTGGTATCATTAATCATATCACATCATATAAAAAAATTATAAACAGTCTGGCAAATCTACTATTTGTATAATCGGATAATCTTTTTACTAATGATAAAATCACTTCGGATTTGTGTAAATGAAATAATAATATAATTCAGCGACGGAAAGGAACTTTAAAAAATGGATAATGGCTACTCTATCAAGGACATCATTTCACTACTTTTAAGCAAATTGTGGCTGCTTATTATTGTGACTATAATTGGCGGTGCGGCAGCTTTCTGCTACTCAAAATTTGTAATGCCGCTGAAATATTCTTCCCATATTTCGATGTATGTCCAGAGTTATACAGGTATAACAGAAAATGCCAATCAGCAGAACAATATAAGCAATTCAAAGCAGCTTGTAAATACATATATGGAAGTGTTGAAAGATGATGCAGTAATGAACGCTGTAGGCGATAAGCTGCTGACTCAGTTCGATGCAGACACTTTAAGCAAAAACTTCGGTATGATCGATGGAAAGATATCACCTTCATCTATTCGTGACTGTTATTCTATCAGCTCAGTTCAGGATACATCAGCAGTAAAGATCGTTTCCACTACAAAGAATGCAGAGGTAGCTGCAGCTTTGTGTAACGACCTTACGGAGGTTGCTCCGAGCTACGTTGAGGAAGCAGTTGGCGTAGGTTCTATAAATACTATCGACAGAGCTAAGGTATATAACTCACCTGTAGCTCCTAACATGAAGAAGAACGCAGCACTTGGTGCTATGGCAGCACTTGCGCTGACTTGTATGATAATCTTCCTTATTGACTTCTTTGATAATACAGTCAAGGATACAGATACAGTTGCAGATAAGTTCAAGAAGCCTATCATCGGTGAGATCGCAGCCTTCGGAGTTGAAAAGAAAAAGAAGGACAGCGACGAGGACGAGCACGTAAAGCTCACGGATAAATCCGTTCCCTTCAATGTAGTTGAAAGCTACAAGTCCATACGTACAAATATAAGCTTTGCGCTTTCAACTGTGGATAAGAAGATATTTGCAGTATCCTCTGCAAATCCGCGAGAAGGTAAATCCACAACATCTGCTAATATAGCAATTGCTCTTGCACAAGGCGGCAATAAGATACTCCTTATAGATGCCGATATGCGTAAGGCTGTACAGCATAAGGTATTTGGTCTTAAAAACAAAAAGGGACTTTCTTCTGCAATCAGTAAAATGTGCAGCCTCGAAGAATGTATCCATAAGAATGTTATGGAAAACCTTGATGTAATGACAGCAGGTCCTGTACCGCCTAACCCGTCGGAGCTTCTTGCTTCTGAAAATATGGGAGTTATCCTTGAAAAGCTCAGCGAGGAATATTCAATGATACTTATTGATACTCCGCCTGTAAATGTAGTTACAGACGCTATGGAGCTTGCAAAGTATATTTCGGGTATCGTAGTTGTCCTCAGATACGGTGTTACAACAAATGAAGATGCTGAAGATGCAATAAAGAAGATAGAATTCTCAAAGATGAATATGCTCGGATTTATCATGAACGATATCAAGATGAAGAAGAGCGGCTATTATTCAAAGTATAAGTACAAGAGCAAGTACTACTACAAGAAGGGCTACGGTTATGGCGGCTACGGCGGTTATGGCTATGGATATTATGGTTCAAAGCCTGAGACAGGTGATGAAGATACAGATGAGGAAGTGAAAGAAGAAACAGTAAAGAAAGAAACTTCTTCCGCAAAGACAAACAATAGCAATTCAAAGAAAAAGAAAGGTAAGAAATAATGACCGAGTATCATTGTCATATACTTCCGGGGATCGACGATGGGGCTAAAGATGTGGAAACATCACTTGCGATGATAGAGATGATGAAGGAACAAGGGGTAGAGCGAATAGTCGCCACTTCACATTTCTATGCACACCGCGAAAAATCAGTAGCTGAGTTTCTGAAAAAGAGACAGGCTGCTTTTGAAAAGATCAGGGACAAGTCTGTGATAAAAGATATTAGACTCGGTGCAGAGGTAGCCGTCGAAAATGGTATTTCCGAACTTCCCGATATCGAAAAGCTTGCTGTTGAGGGCACACGAATGATACTTCTGGAGCTGCCGTATAGGGCTTATGCTAAATGGATGTCTGAGGAAATATACAACATCGGCGCAGAGTTTAACTTAAAGGTAATGCTGGCACACGTTCATCGTTACCTTGAATACTACAGTAAGGAAGAAATGGAGGAATTGCTTTCAACAAAAGCTGTAATGCAGATAAATAATGAAGCGTTTGCAGGCTGGAAAGAGAGAAAGCTTGTGAAGCGTATCATAGCTGATGAAAAGAGATTTGCTTTCGGAAGCGATGCACATAATACCGGTGACCGCAAGCCCAACTGGGACTTGCTTAAAAAGAAGGTAAAGCCTGAAATAATCGGGCTTTCTGATAAAATTTTAGATAGATATATACTTTGATAAGTCGTAATAATCAATCATGCTTTAAATGATCAATTTTTCATTATTACATCTTGAAAGTTTGATCATAAATATAATAATCTACAATCTTCTTTAAGGGGGTATATGTATGCAAAACTTGCTTATTTTAGGCGCTGGACAGTACGGAATGGTGGCTAAGGAAATAGCCGAGTCAATGAGGAAATACGATCATATTGATTTCCTCGATGATAACAATCCGATCGCAGTGGGGAAGTTGGGGGACTTTGAAAATCTAAGCAATGTTTACGATTCTGCGGTTGTGGCTATAGGCAATTCAGATTTCCGATTAAAGCTCATCGAAGAACTTCGTAATATGGGGTACAATATACCGTGTCTGATTCACGAACGTGCATATGTTTCGCCGTCTGCCAAGATCGGTATGGGTTCATTTATTGAGCCTATGGCTGTCGTGCATACGGAAGTAGTAGTTGAGACAGGATGCATTATTTCCGCAGGTGTTATTATAAATCATAATAGCACTATCCATAAAGGATGTCATATCAACTGCGGCTGCGTTGTAAAGGCAAGAGCAGAGATTGATGAAAAAACACGAACAGGGTATAACGAGATATGTGATACCCCAGTCAAGCATGAGATTCGTGTTGCTGTGTGATTAAAATTGGGTGGTTAAGTATTCTGACAGATTGTCAGGTTAGTGAGGAATGATAAAATGAAAGAGCAGACTAAAAAATTTGAAAACTGCGGCAAAAGCCACAGGAATAGTTCTGGGGGCTACATACTTAGTGATGCGTCGAATTGCAAAGAAACAGTATCCAAAGTCGGTTTATGCTGATAAGCCTGAGGAACAAAATCCTGTTGAGGGAAGAAAGGTCGTTTTTGTCGAAGATAAGAATGACCCTATGAATGCAGACGGCAAGTGCGGATATCTTGAAGTTGTTGAGAATAGTACGCATTTCCCAACATTTTATGAGAAGTAAGGTGTTTAGATGATAATAATACCTTTGACAATACTCATAAAAAGGCCGCAGAATAAAAAGAATCCCCAGGATGAAAACATTCTGGGGATATTGTATTTGGGCTCTGCTTTAGCGACAAAAACTGTAACAGTTTAGCACTCGAAGTAATATATTCTTATTATTTATATGCTTTCACAGATTTTCTTTTCACATTCCAGCAGTATCTGTTCTTCGTCAGCACCGTCAATATCCAGTCCGATTGCCTTGAACATAGTGCAGTCTTTGATACCATAGAAGTTTTCTGCAAGTGCACGAATGTATCCGAATCCATATTCTTCAGGGAAGAACATACCTCCGGCAGTGGTTACATAGTACAGCTTTTTTGCTTTGCATAGTCCAACAGGATAGCCTTCAGAGGTATATTTGAAGGTGATACCTGCTACATTTACCTGTTCAAAATACTGCTTTAGCATTGCAGGGAAAGACAGATCCCAGAACGGTGCAGCTATCACGATAGTATCTGCGGCTGCAAACTGCCGTGCGAGCTCAAACATTGGGTGCATATAAGCACCTTCTGACAGCAACATATCTCGTGTCTGTATATATGCATAATCCACAGGCTGAAACGCGATATCTGACAGAGCAAGCTCTGTGAACGGTTTATTTAATTGTTGGAGTAATACATCAGCCAGTCTTAATGTTCTGGAATGCCCGCCACGGACACATGCGTTTACAAATAAAATCATATATTTCAGCTCCCCCATAAAAATCAATGTGTGTAAAGAATCATTAAAGTCTTTTTTGAAAGACAGTATTATTCATCTTCGGACAATGCGTATTTTTATATTCTTATTATAGCACACAAGGTGGATTTTTACAAGCAATAGTATGTAAGAAGTTTAACTTGATTTTCATTCATATAGTGACGAGCATGCAATGATAGTGCCTTTGTGTAAAGCTGACAGAGTAAGAAATTGCAATGTCACTTATAATGACACTGCAACGCACAAAAGAGCTGTCAATTTCAACAAATTGCAATTATTCACAGCAAATCACTTGACATTGATAGCTTGCTAAGCTATAATATATTTAATACAATTTCAAGTGTGATGTCGCAATTTGTGACAATTGTATATCGGGAGGTTTAACTATGAAGCATTTATCTCTTAAGCTATTGGCTGAGACAGTTACAAGCAAAAGAAAGGCAATGGGTCTTTCACAGACTGCACTTTCTGAAAAAACAGGCATTAGTCGTACAATGTTTACCAGACTGGAACAGCAGAATTTCAGTCCTTCTGTTGATCAGCTATTGTGTCTTTCTGAGGTTCTTGATTTTGATTACAGAGACCTCTTTGAGGATGACACTGTTGAGATAAAGCCTGTGGAGCGTAAGAAGATCGCTGTAGCCGGAACAGGTTATGTTGGACTTTCTCTTGCAGTTCTTCTTTCACAGCATAACGATGTTACAGCTGTTGACATAGTTCCTGAAAAAGTAGAAAAGCTGAATAACTGGATATCTCCTATACAGGATGACTTCATTGAGCAGTACCTTGCAGAGCATGAAGAGCGTAAGCTTTCTCTCAAAGCTACAACAGACGGCGAATCAGCTTACAAGGACGCAGATTTTATTATCGTGGCTGCTCCTACAAACTATGATCCTAAGACTAACTATTTTGACTGTTCCGCTGTTGAGACTGTTCTGGAGCTTATCAAGAAGGTTACAGGCAAAAAGAAGAAAAAGCCGACTATAGTTATCAAGTCAACTATTCCTGTAGGCTATACAGCTCAGGTTCGTGAGAAGGTCGGCATGGATAATATCATATTCAGTCCTGAGTTCCTGCGCGAATCCAAGGCTCTTTATGATAACCTCTATCCTTCACGTATCATAGTAGGGTCAGATGAAGCCAACATGGAGGCTGCAAAGACTTTTGCTGATATGTTGCAGCAGGGGGCTATCAAGACAAACATTCCTGTTCTTTTCATGGCTACAACTGAGGCAGAAGCAGTAAAGCTTTTTGCTAATACATATCTTGCACTGCGTGTAAGCTACTTCAATGAGCTTGATACATATGCAGAAGTTAAGGGACTTAAAACTCAAAATATCATAAAGGGTATCTGCCTTGATCCACGTGTGGGCGACTACTATAATAACCCGTCATTCGGCTACGGTGGTTACTGTCTGCCAAAGGACACAAAGCAGCTTCTTGCAAACTACCAGAATGTACCTCAGAACATGATGTCTGCTATCGTTGAGTCCAATAGAACACGTAAGGACTTTATTGCTGACCGTGTACTTGAAATGGCTGAATATTACAGTTATGGAAGCAATAATGAATTTGATAGCAGTAAAGAGAAAAATGTTACTGTTGGCGTATATCGTCTGACTATGAAGAGCAATTCGGATAACTTCCGTCAGAGTTCTATTCAGGGCGTTATGAAGCGTATCAAGGCAAAGGGTGCAACTGTTATAATTTATGAGCCAACTCTTGAAAACGGAAGTACTTTCTTTGGCTCAACAGTAGTGAATGATTTGAAAAAATTCAAGAAGAAGTGCGGATGTATCATTGCAAACAGATATGATTCTGTTCTTGATGATGTTGAAGAAAAGGTTTATACAAGAGATCTGTTCAGAAGGGATTAAGATATTAGTAAAGAAAGAATCGACTTGAATAGCAAGAATATCCTTGTCACCGGCTCTCCCGGATTTATAGGGGCAAATCTGGTATTGAGACTGTTGAAAGAGATGAACAGCGGAACTGTAGTCAGCCTTGATAATATGAATGACTATTATGATCCGTCACTGAAAGAATATTGACTTTCTATAATCAAAGAAGCTGCTATTACTTCTCCTGTCAGACATATATTTGTTAAGGGAAATATAGCTGATAAAGCTCTGATTGACAGGCTTTTCGCTGAGTATAAATTTGATGTAGTGGTTAACTTAGCAGCACAGGCAGGTGTTCGTTATTCTATCGACCATCCTGATGTGTATATTGAGAGCAATATCATAGGTTTCTACAATATTCTGGAAGCGTGTCGTAATAATCCTGTGGAGCATCTTGTGTATGCATCAAGCTCTTCTGTATATGGCGGCAACAAGAAGGTTCCGTACAGCACTGAGGATAAGGTAGATAACCCTGTATCTCTTTATGCTGCAACCAAGAAGAGTAATGAGTTATTAGCACACAGCTATTCCAAGCTCTATAACATTCCATCAACCGGACTTCGTTTCTTTACAGTCTATGGCCCTGCCGGCAGACCTGATATGTTCTATTTCTCCGCAACAAATACATTAGCTAAAGGCGGAATAATAAAGATCTTTAACTACGGCAACTGCAAGCGTGACTTCACATATGTTGATGATATTGTTGAAGGTGTATTCAGAGTTATGCAGGGAGCCCCTGAGAAGCAGAACGGAGAAGACGGACTTCCGCTTCCGCCATACGCTGTGTATAACATCGGCGGAGGGACACCTGAAAACCTCATCGACTATATCAGCACTCTTCAGGAGGAGCTTGTGGACGCAGGTGTTCTTCCTGCTGACTATGACTTTGAAGGCCATAGAGAGCTTGTCGGAATGCAGCCGGGTGATGTACCTGTTACCTATGCTGACAGTAAAGGTCTTGAAAATGACTACGGATTCAGACCTACTATCGGTATCCGTGAGGGACTGAGAAAGTTCGCGCAGTGGTATGCGGAATACTATAAATAAACATACTGCCCACGTACTATGTTTTCAAATGGCATTTGTATCGCAGGTCACAGGTTCGAGTCTCGTCACAAACTTTAATATAATAACGAAGTGAAAGCACTTCCTCAATATGAGGGAGTGCTTTCTTTTTAACTGAATAAGTTTAGGAAAATATTAAAAACAGGTACTCAATAATGACTGTTAACGATAATTGTGCATATCAAACTATATATTGACAAATTTGTGGAAATATGATATAATAAATATACAATATAAAGTATATTCTATTTAGGGGTGATTTAAATGTTTATTGAATAATACATTATGATAATGCGTGTATCTCCGTTAATGGCAAATTCAAAGCTATAAGAAGGAGGATTCAATATGTGTGCAGCGGTTTTTGATTATAATGATAATGATTTTATAATGCCATTTGACAATAAAATGGGCATGGACTCTCAGGGGAATTTAATGAGGCGTTTAGATGAATATGTAGCTATGGATATGAATTCAGGTAAATTTCATTATACGTCGCCCTGGATTGAAGATAATAATAAATAATATGTATATATAAAAAAACAGGCAGATATCGCGGTATCTGCCTGTTTTTTAATTATACGGTTATTATCGTGAATTTAAATTTACGAATATTGACAAATCAATATATTTTTGTAAGATTTGATCCAATATGACCCAGGAAATCAAAGTTTACATAGCTTTGTCCTGTCACGGCGTCAGTACCATGAATGCACATACCTGTGTAATCAAGTTCGAGTACTGTTCCTTGGCTAATGGTTAAATATTCTCCGACATGGCCTTCGGTAACGATTCCACCATTTTCAACATTTTCTTCTAAAGTTAATGCTACAAGATAGCTGAAATTGCTTTTTACCTGATATGCACCTTCATAAAAATGCAGTGCCATTACATCTTCAATTCTTATTCTGTGATCCTGCGCATCAAAGTTTTTCTCATAACGAACCAATGCACTTGCGGGATCTCCGATAACTGTGCCTAAACCGATATCACTTGTGCCGGGAGTATTTCCCCAATCAAAGTAAGTATCCACATCAAATTTTTTATGATTGCTTTTATTTTGGTTTGGTCCTACAAAGTTAAAAGTTCCCATATTGTAAGGATCATTATACTGTGTAAGAAGTATACCGTCTTTGTTATATACAGCTTCGTGATGACCGTCCTTGGATATGAACTTTAAATTGAATTCGCCTTCCGGAGAAGCAGTTGTATCGTTCATATGATATAATGACTCTGTAACAGGAAGCAATTCCCAATTCTCCTGTTCAGCAAGAAGCTCTCTTAAAGTTGCAGGAGCACGGTTAAGATTATTTCTGAAGTAATGCATTTCCTTTGTTACTTTACCATAGCCTTGAACACATGATGCAAACTCATTGCAGAAAGCATTCCAGTTAGCGCCAGAAACATTATTCAAATTTGTGTAGTTTTTATAAGCATCATAGTCTGCCATCATTAATTCAGCTTTGAGCTTATAATACTCAGTTGTTTTTGCAGAGGAACCTATTTGATTTGCTGTTCTTTCATCTAAATTATTGAAATATGCTTGTGAACCAAACGGATAACTGTAATCTGTAGGTGGTATTGGTCTTGTTTCCTGAAAATTGCAGCCATAACGCTTACAGGTTCTTGTCTCTATGCCTTCTGTTGTAGCAGTAGCCGGCTTTGTAACTCGCCAGTCTTCAAAATCGTGACCTGTTTTATCGAGGATCTCTGTCTTTGTTATTTCTCCGCATTCTTTACACTTCAACTGCTTTTTACCTGTATTTGTGCAGGTAGGCTGAACAGTAGTTACCCATTCGTTAGTATGAGGTAATTTAGCGATAGTCTGAGTTTCAATATTATTACAGCCGTAGCGCTTGCATACTCTTGTCTTTGTACCTGTTTCTGCACAGGTAGCAGCCTTAGTAACTCTCCAGTCCTCGTAATCGTGACCTGTTTTATCAAGGATCTCTGTCTTTGATATATCTCCGCATACTGAACACTTATACTGCTTCTTACCTGTATTTGTGCAGGTAGGCTGAACTGTAGTTACCCACTTATAAGTATGAGCTAATTTAGCGATAGTCTGTGTTTCCTGATTATGACAGCCATATCTCTTGCAGGTTCTTGTCTTTGTGCCTGTTGCAGAGCAGGTAGCAGCCTTAGTAACTCTCCAGTCCTCATAGTCATGTCCGAGTTTGGTTATAGAAGATGTAGTTGAAACATATCCACACTTCGAGCATTTATATGACTTAGATCCTGCTGCTGTACAGGTAGGCTGTTTCGTTGTTACCCAACTGAGAGTATGGGCTGTTTTAGGAATAGTCTGTGATTCCTGATAGTTACAGCCGTAACGTTTACAAGCTCTGATTTTTGTACCTGTAGCCGAGCAGGTTGCAGCTTTTGTAACTCTCCAGTTCTCAAGATTATGTCCTGTTTTGCTGATGGTTTCTGTCTTGGATACACTTCCGCACTTCGAGCATTTGTATGACTTAGAGCCTGCTGCTGTACAGGTAGGCTGCTTTGTCGTTACCCAGCTGTAGCTGTGGGAAGTTTTAGGAATAGTCTGTGATTCCTGATAGTTACAGCCGTAACGTTTACAAGCTCTGATTTTTGTACCTGTAGCCGAGCAGGTTGCAGCCTTAGTAACTCTCCAGTTCTCAAGATTATGTCCTGTTTTGCTAATTGTTTCTGATTTGGATACACTTCCGCACTTTGAGCACTTATATGACTTTGTGCCTGTAGCTGTACAGGTAGGCTGCTTTGTTGTTACCCAGCTGTAGCTGTGTGAAGTTTTTGGAATAGTCTGTGATTCCTGATTATGACAGCCATAACGCATACAAGTTCTTGTTTTTAAACCGGTTGAAGTACAAGTAGCCTGCCTTGTTGTTCTCCAGCTTTCATAATTATGTCCAAGCTTTGCTATAGAAGATGTAGATGATACATATCCGCACTTCGAGCACTTATATGACTTAGAGCCTGATGCTGTACAGGTGGGCTGTCTTGTTGTTACCCATCTGTATGTGTGTTTGCATTTTGCGGCAGCATAAACAAGTTCATCTGCATTTTCTTCATTTGCTCTTGCAACAACAGCTTTATCATTCAGCTGAAATTGCGATCTTAATTCAGCTACATTGATATCGTCTGAATATTCAATAGTAACAGCCGCTTCTGCTGCGATAAGCTGAGCTGCTCCTGATGTACCTTCCTGGCTCTCAGCATATGTATCGACATTTTCGCCAAAGTTAGAGAAATCCAATATAAGTCCCTCAGCGTCTATAGAGCCAACAGAAATAACAGTGTTATATGCAGCAGGATACATTTCTTTTTCACAGTATGTATTTCCTGCTGAAGCAATAACAAAGACATTGTTTTTTTCAGCATATTCGACAGCATCCCAAAGCAGTGATGAATTACTTTCACCTGCAAAGCTCATAACGATAATGTCAGCATCGTTATCAACTGCCCATTTTATGCCGTTGCAGACATCGGAATATGTTCCTTTTCCTTCATCATCAAGCACCCTTACGTCCAGTATTCTGGCATCAGGTACTTCATTATTAAGGATACTCATCATTTGGTTGCCATGATCTGAACCTATTGTTTCATCATCAATAAATGAAACCTGCTTATAGGTATCATAATCGGTCACACCTGCATCAAGTAATGCGATCGTTGTTCCGCTTCCTGTCCCGATAAGTTCACATTCGCATTCAGGATTGCTGCTGTAACCATGAAAGCCAAGATGATTTTCCGCTGCTTCATCTGCATTGGAAATATTCAGGCTTTTCGCTTCCTTGCCGGAAGCTTGTGCTGCGAGTCCGGCTATGTTTGATGCAACGATAGTTAAAGACGACAACACAGAGATGGTTTTTTTGATCTTGTTTTTTAGCATAAATCGACCTCTTTCTTTAAAATTTTCTATTGTATAATACAATATGTAAATAATAACAAGAAAAAAACGAAATGTCAAGTATTTGTGATGAAAATGTGTGTTTTTTATGAAAATTAAACTATAGTTTTGTGCATTGTATTATTAATTTCTTCAGGATATTTTTTTTCTGACCTTGTATCGCTGTCTTACATAATACAAAATCCCCGGGATTAAACAATCCCGGGGATTTTATGTTCGGAGATGAAATGATCAAGTGTGGTTGTATATCCAGTTGCCTGTAACTAACTGAAGATCCGAAAAATCCATAACAGAGTAATTATAATTTGGATCTTTTCCCAGCTCATGTTCTACATTAGCAGGATGATCCCATCTCTGCGCATAGCATCTTCCGTCACTTGATCTGACATAGATAAATGTATTTTCAACAGGGATCCATTTATCTCCGAGTGTATTTACATCAAAGCCATTTCCTACAAGATTGCCGTTCTGGTCATACTTGAAGGAATAGCCGTTCTCCATGGTGATTATCCTGTAATCACAGACCATGCCTGACTCGGTATATGAATCAATTACCTTTGGCTGATCGAGTTTTTCTACACCTAAGAATGTTACGGCATGATGATGGTTGTCTATACGCATAGAACCCGGAACGGCTATTCCGTATTTTGTCAGCTTGGCATAGCCTTCGATGTTATCACTGTTCAGCTCTACCTTATGACTTCTGTAGCTGAAGTATCTCCAGTTTGTATGCAGATCATCAATTTTTGCTACAAAATCCTCAAATCCTTCTACGCCTTTTACTGTATGCGGAAGATCCATAAAACAGCTGTATCCTTCAGGAAGAATATCAGAGTAATTCATTTTGCCGCTTATGATCATATTCTGCGCTATAGAAATACCTGCACAGCTTCCGTTAGCATTACTGAATCCGGTTCCTATAATCGGCAGATAGTGCTTCTTGTATTCGTTGATGATCTTGGTGTAACCGTCTGTATTGTCATACTTTACATACGGAACATCGTTATATGTGACATTTGTATATGGGTTTGTATCTGATGTGCCGTATACTGCAAATTTCGGATCATTGTGCTTTACAGTTCCGAGACCGTCACGGCTGATAGTTACATTTCCTTCTACAACAGCAGCCTTTAAACTGCAGTCGTCAAATGCATAGTCATCAACATCAATATCGCCGCATAATACCACATAGCCGACAGAAGTATTACAGAATGATGCTCTGCCGATTTGAAGCTTCTGACCGTTTTCTCTTACAAACAGTGCGGGTGTATTAAGGTTTGTATCACCCCAGAATGCAAATGGACCGATATATTCGATAGTTTTAGGGAAATCCGACAGCTCCATATTCGGACAGCCTACAAATGCATGAGTCTCGATTTTCTGTGTATTCTGAAGATTGACTCTCTCAAGAGCAGAACATCCGCTGAAGGAATTCCTTCCGATATCATTCACATCAAGAGATGCAGTTTTTATAGCAGTATCTTTCTCAAAGCAATATCCTCCGATAGAAGCGGCTTTGATCTTTACATCGCTAAGGACATTGCATTCCGTAAAGCATTCATCGCCAATGGAGTTAGCTGTGATAT
Source organism: Ruminococcus flavefaciens ATCC 19208 (assembly GCF_000518765.1). Lineage (GTDB taxonomy): Bacteria > Bacillota > Clostridia > Oscillospirales > Ruminococcaceae > Ruminococcus > Ruminococcus flavefaciens. Next base: position 299,375 of record NZ_KI912489.1, read on the forward strand.
CTATATTTGTAAGAAGGTGGCACCCTTTAAACGCATTTTTGCCGATCGTATCTGCTGTTGCACAAACTCGTTTCAGCTTTTTACAGCCTGAAAAAGCACTGTCTCCGATATTTTTGAATTTATAGTCATCCATATATACAAAGCCGGTGTTTTCAAATGCATTCGGACCAATATCACCTAACATAAGCTTTAATGTATAATTCTCCGAATCAACAAAGCTTAAACGATTAAGATTTTCGCATCCACGAAATGCAGCCTTTTTGAACGTTACTTCTTTTTCACCGAAACTTACATAGGAAAGATTTTTACAGCCCTCGAAAGCGCTTTCACCTATCTCGGCGATCTGACTTCCTCCATCGAGACCTTTAGCGTACAGAGTAGGCTCTCCGTATCTATTATAATAGGTCGCATTAATCCCATTTATGCCGTAAAACATCACGTTAATAATATTTGTCTGATCCTTGAATGCATTATCTGCAACAGAAATGACCTTTTTGCCGCCAAGACTCTTTGGTATCCTTATAGTCGTACCTGCTCTGTTTGTCTCACAGCCTACTATGATAGAGCCACGGCTGGTGATCTGATAATTGAGCGTATATTTTTCAAGTTCATCGTAGTAATGCCAGTTGCCTCTTGCACAGTTTCCTGATTGTTTTACATTGCTGCTCTCAGCTGCCGATGTTGATATGGGCTTGACGCTGAGATCTTTGAGTACAGGTGCTGAACTGAGTGGTGTACATACTGCTGCTATAGCGATAATTGCTGCAGCAGTTCGTCTGATAGAATTTTTCATAATCATTATTCTCCTTATCATGGTAATTATATTATTAGCTGTTGCAGTGTGCACTCCTGCAAGTCAGCTTAAATGCTTTGGCTTTAGTCAATTACAGGGTGCTCTCGTTTTTCGTGAGCATATGCATATTATATCTCCCGTTGAAAACGAAATCAACTGAAATCAGGTAAGTTGCATTTCGCAGATGGTAAGTTGCTTTTTTTTATGGGTAAGTTGCAGAGAAGGGGGAGAATTATACCTGACGGACATATTATCATCAACATCAAAACAAAACTGACTCTGATTGAATTGCAAAGTCTGTTCATTGCCTGATTTAATACGCCATAGAGGGGGGATTAAAAAAATAGGGCAGTCGTAATGACTGCCTTTTTTGTTATATTTCATTTTTTCAGCTCTTTGAAGCTTCTCTCCTGAAAAAAGAGCATATGGCATCAGCAAGCTCGTCAAGATGACCGATAAAACCGTGATCTGCACCGTGTATCGGGATAAGCTCTGCATCGTTATAAAGCTTTTCAGCTTTTTCGGCGTAGGAAAAAGGAACGATATCATCTTCGTCTCCGTGTACTATCAGAACTTTCTTTTTGAACCTTGCAATAGAATCCTCAACATGGATAGTCTGGGCTGTACGGATATAATCTCCCGATATCTCCCAGCTTTCGCTTGCTAACTTTTCGGGAATATGCTCCTGATCGAAGCTGTTTCCGAGCACTATACCGTTCCTTGCATTTTCGGGTATCATCCATGCAGGTGATAACGGGATTATAGCCTTGAAGTCATCTGCACACATAGCACCGATCAGCATAGTAAGCAGTCCTCCCTGTGAATGACCGCACATATAAAGCTCTGTCACAAAGTCCAGCTTTTTTGCGTATTCGACAACCGCAAGCGCATTGGTCACCCATTTGTACAGAGTATGCTCTCTGAATATACCGTCACTTTTTCCGTGACCGTACATTTCCACGCGCAGGACTGATATACCTGCTTCATTCATTGCTTTCTGAGCCGCAGTTATATGATCCTCCTCCATATGTCCTGTAAATCCGTGAACAAGTATGCAAAGCGGACCTTTTACAGTTTCATCCGGACGGTCAAGCTTAGCATGAATGCGTATTCCGTCATTGTTTATATAAAACTCTTTCATAGTTATCATCTCCGTTCGGTATTGTGTTTTCATAAATTATATCAAACGCTGTGTATTTTGTCAATACGGGCGATTGACAGAAAAAGTCCTCACAGTTGTGAGGACTTATCTTTATCCCGGTATTTAAAAAATATCCGATTTGCTTCCTTATGACATTTTATAAAACTGTGCACAGGATATATATTTCCCGGAAAAAGCAGTGCCCTCATTTTTGTCAAAAAGCATCTTGCAGATATTCAGAACGGTGCTGTATTTTTTTGTATTCCTTGTGTTTATGCACTTGCTGAATTCTGCGGGGACATTATAGGGCATACGTACTTCGTCAAGGTATGACAATGCTTCTTTCAGAAGATGTGAGCTGTGAGCATTGTCGGTTATTTTTATGAGCTTTGATGCAGCAGCTTTAATGATGCGGTTTTCGGCGCGGTCGGGAGTAAAAATGTCATGCCGCACGTATATACGCTCTCTGTGAACAAGATTTCGGCGGATATTTTCGGCAAACAGGATAGTACCGTGTACCGAGGTCATATTCTCCTCGCGGCTTGCGTAGGCGGAGAGAACGCCGCTTTTGATTATCTTCATTGTCTCGCCTGCAAAAACGGAGATAAAGAACTCCATGAAATTCGTGTCCGGGGCGATAGCTGACGGTCTGAATGAATGACCGCATCGCTTGCAGAATTCGGCACAGAGCTTCTCTCTTGCGGCGTTGTCGTTTTTGCTGTTCGGCAGTATCTCAACGAGAGTTCCGTCAGTGAGACGGGCAAATCCGCAGTAAGAGCCTGCCATGAAATACTTTACACCCTTTTGCTGGCGGACGGTGACAGCTTTTCTGCCGTCAGCTGCGCAGACCTCTGCGAATTCACCGAGCATTTCCGAAAGCTCGCCGTTTTCTCTGGAAAAGTCTGCGATCTTTTCATTGGCTGTTACGCAAATATGTCTGGTGTACATTATATTCTCCGTTCATCAGGAAACATCACTGTATATGTTTATGAAGTGCTCTTTTTCCCAGTTCATCGGGTCGCCGAGACGGTAAAGCTTCTGTCCCGAATCAAAATGCTTGATATACTTCGGAGCGATACACTCTATGAAGGTGTTCTCATCGTTAAGTATGAGCCTTATCCTTTCATAGTCATCGAAGAAATACTCCTGAAGCAGAGGTATTATCTTGGTCGCAAAAACATCTCTCAGCTCGTCAAGGGTCTTGATGCAGCCGTTTTTGTTCATAAAATAAGCATGACCTATAGCGTGTTCGCGGTCGTAGTAATACTCTATGCGCTCATTCAGTGCGGTGAGCAGCTCGCAAAGGTCAACGCCGTCGCAGTCCCCGAGCAGTGAAGGCAGAGGCATCATCTCTGTGAAGTCAAATCGCCTTCTGAGGGCTGTATCGAGCATTGCTATAGAACGGTCGGCTGTATTCATCGTACCGAGTATATACAGATTTGCAGGGACATTGAACTCGGTCTGTGAATAGGGAAGTATTACGGAAGTACCGCGTTTCGATTCTTCGATGAGGGTTATGAGTTCACCGAATATCCTTGAGATGTTACCGCGGTTGATCTCGTCTATAATTGCAACGAAGTTCATATGCGGACTTTTTGCCGCCTTCTCGCACAGCGACTTGAAGACGCCGTTATACGGACGATAAATTACTGTGGTATCAGCGTGGGCGATATTTGTGTCGTTGCCGTATTTGTCAACTACAACGGGGCGGATACCCTCGACAAATTCTTCATAGCTGAAGGACTGGTGGAATGTAGTGAACTTTATCTGACCTGCCGAGGCATATTTATCATACCTTTCCTTTATTGCGGAATATGGCTCGCCGTCAGCGATCTTTGCGCCCTCGATAAGCTCTACGGCATACTTTACTACATTGTAGGTCTTTCCTGTTCCGGGAGGGCCGTAAAGTATCTGGTTGAGAGAGGCGTTGGATTTTTTGCGCTGACGCACCTTGCCTTTTCCTTCAGGCTCGGCAGGCTTGTTCTTTTCATAGATCAGCTCCCATGATACGATATCGAAAACACGCATATTCTGGAATTTGAAAATAGAATTGCGGAAATCCAGTATCTTCCGACAGTTGGTGATATACTGCGATATATCGTCTATAGCGCACACTCCGATATCTATTGACCTGAAAACTATGGAATCGGTAACGCTTTCGTCAAGGATAGGGAATGTAAACGGCTTCAGGCAGTGAAGGATCCTCGATACGGCAAATACGGGAAGTCCCGAATTCTTGATCTGGGAATTGAGCATCTGCTGAGCCGTATCAAATAGCTTGCCGTCGTTTTCCAGACCTGAAAGATTGATGCACATCTTGAAAAAGAACTGGATAGATTCGGCGTTTTTAGCTACAGGAAGATCCTTGAACGAGACAGGCGCTGTAAGGAAATCCATTTCAAGCTTTTCGATGACGTGACCGAATAACATTCGTGAGCCCTTGCTCCATATCTTTTCCAGCTTTTTTTCAAGGAGCAGCTTGTCGTTGTGGAGCAGGTGACTTTTCTGGATATAATACTTCAGCTCTTTTTTATCGTTTTTCCATAATCCGAGGGACAGATAGTACATCAGTTCAAGGTCATTGCAGTCGATGAGTGCGATCTTTCTCACCTTTGCGTAAAACTCCATCGCCTCATGTACAGAGCGGTATGTTCCGTCAAATTCATTGGGCAGGATCTCATTTTTATGTTTGAGTTTGTCAATAATAATCTCTTTATCCATTTTATCTGACTACCTTTCCAATAATATCCTACAATAATTGTACCATGATAACAAACAGATGTCAACACTGATATAAATTTTTACACATCATTCACAAAGAAAAGCCGTTTTTATTGCTTAATCAATTGATTTGACTATATAATATTCATCAAGCTTATATTGAAATTTACTGTATATTGTTGTATAATGATATCAATATACTGGGTAATGCAGCCTTTTGCCTTTAGCTGTTAGCTATTAGCCAATGTGTCGCCTTCGTCTAATGCCTAATGGCTGTATTATTAACTGTGAAACAGCAGGAAATGGAGGAAAAATGCGGATAGAACATATTGCAGTGTTTGTGAAGGATCTTGAAGCTGCCCGTGAATTCTTCACGAAATATCTCGGCGGACATTCAAACAGCGGCTATCACAATAAAACTACGGATTTCAGATCATACTTCATCACCTTTGATGACGGGGCAAGGCTTGAACTGATGCACAAGCCGCAGGTGAAGGATACGGATAAGGCGGCTGAACACACAGGTTATTCCCATATTGCTTTCAGTGTGGGCAGCAGTGAAAAAGTCGATGAACTCACTGAGCGGCTGCGCTCGGCAGGCTACGAAGTAAAAAGCGGTCCGCGCACGACCGGTGACGGATATTATGAGAGCTGTATCGCTGTGATCGAAGGAAATCTTATCGAAATAACTGTCTGAGCTTATATGGAGGAAGAAATAATGAAACGCGAATTGGGTATAGCAAGATGCGGACTTGCTTGTTGTCTCTGCTCTGAAAATGTGGAATGTAAAGGCTGCAAGCGTGACGGCTTTAAAGAGCTTTCATGGTGCAAGGACGCAGAATGGTGCGAGAACAGAAAATGCGGCATGGCAAAGGGCATCAGCGGCTGCTATGAGTGTGAGCCTGTAAGCTGCCGTAAAGGTCTGTACGCCGAAAAGATCAAGGCAAGAGCTTTTGCGGAGTTTGCAAGAAGATACGGTGTTGAGGAACTTCTTGACTGCCTTGAACGCAACGAGAAAGCAGGGATAGTCTATCATCGTGAGGGCATTATGGGCGATTATGATGAGTTTGACGACATTGAAAAGCTCATGGACTTTATAAGAAACGGAAATTGATTTTGCATTTATAGGGAGAAAAAATGGAAGAAGTAATTATCATATCAGTTGTTGCAGCAGTTTTTGTTATCTGCATGATCGTATACAATATAAAAAATAAAGCAGCAATTGACTACTACATAAGGCATTCCTTCGGAGACAGCAGCCGTGTAAAGGACGATGTTCTTGACAGGCTTGATGCTGTGGCTCTGCTGTTTGAAAAGGAGAAAAGGAAGCATAATGATTCCGAGCTTGTAGACAATGTAACATGGGACGACCTTGACATGAAAACGGTGTTTTTCCGTGCAGACCATACCGACAGCTTTGCAGGAGAACAGTGTCTTTATTCGTCGATGCATATTCTCGGTGACAGAGAAGAGGATTCCCTGCTGAGCAATAATACAGCGGAGTTCTTTGACAAAAACGAGGAAAAGCGCAATAAGGTAAGGAAGGTGCTTCACGGTATCGGCAAGCCGATAAGTGCTTATTATTCCATTGATGTGGCTGAGGATATCGACTCGAAATATCTTCCGTACAAGTTCGTTTATCCGCTGCTTCTGATATCATTGGTGACACTTGTTATTCTTGGACTTGTCCTGAATAATCCGATGCTGCTGATGCTTGGCATCTTCAATTACTTTGTGAATATGGTAGTTCACATATTTCTGAAAAACAGCTTTGAAAGAAAGCTTGAAACTCTTTTTTCAATGGGAATGACTATCAATGCAGGCTTTGCGATACAGAATATCGTGCCCGAATTTGCAAAGGGCGCAGAGGAAAGCTTCAAAAAGCTGAAAAAGTCTGCCTCCATAATGAATCTTCTGAATATGAAAAAATCAATGTCAAAGTCAGATGATCCGTTTTCTATGCTGATGATGTATATTACCGATCCGTTCATGATAGATTTTATACTTTACAACATAGGTTTAAAGGAGCTTGAAGGAAAAACGGAGGATTATCTGAAAATATTCAGATTTGTAGGCGAGATAGACTGTTCCATAGCCATTGCTTCATTCAGAAGGAGCATTGAAGGCTACTGTGTACCCGAATTGACCGACAATAAGTGCATAGAGTTCAAGGGACTTTTTCACCCGCTTATCTCAGAAGCTGTCGAAAATGATATAAGGCAGGAGAATAGTATAGTTCTTACGGGCTCAAATGCTTCGGGAAAATCCACGTTCATAAAAGCAGCTGCCATTAATCTTATTCTCGGACAGTCCATATTCACCTGTACTGCGGAGCAGGCTTCCATACCCCACTGCGGAGTCATTACCTCAATGGCTGTACGCGACGACCTTGCCTCGGGAGAAAGCTACTATATCCGCGAGATAAAGTACCTGAAGCGCATGACTGAGACCGCAAAGAGCGGGAGACTGCTTTTCCTTGCCATAGATGAGATACTCAAAGGTACCAACACCAAGGAGAGGATTGCCGCATCAAAGGCCGTACTGCGCTATTTTGAGAATATGAACTGTATGCTCATGGTTGCGACTCATGATGTGGAGCTTGCAGAAGCCTTTGAGGGTATCTATGAGAACTATTATTTCTGCGAAAAGCTTGACGAAGGCGATATAAGCTTTGATTATAAAATACATAAAGGCATATGCCGTTCAAGCAACGCTATAAAGCTCCTTGGGGTTATCGGTTTCCCCGAGGAGATAATAAACGACGCTCTTTCGGAGCTGTGATCATATAAATAACAAGCCGCAGGAAAATGCTTCCCTGCGGCTGCCTTTTTTTGCATATTTCCTAAAATTGTACTGATCGTAAAAGCTAATTTTTATATTGCATTTTGGTGAGATTTGTGTTATTATATAAGGTAAGAAGTTGCGCCATGACGATTCATGGCAAATTTATAAACGTACGTTTTTTGTACGGGTCAGGAGAATAATATGCCAAAAAGACAGGATATTAACAAGATCATGATCATCGGTTCAGGTCCTATCATCATAGGACAGGCTTGCGAGTTTGACTATTCGGGAACACAGGCCTGTAAGGCACTTCGCCAGCTGGGCTATGAGATCGTTCTTGTTAACTCAAACCCTGCAACTATCATGACAGACCCAGATGTTGCGGATATCACTTACATTGAGCCTCTTAATCTCGAAAGACTTACACAGATCATCGAAAAAGAACGTCCTGATGCTCTCCTTCCTAACCTTGGCGGACAGTCGGGACTTAATCTCTGCTCCGAGCTTGATCAGGCAGGCGTACTCAAAAAGTACAATGTACAGGTCATCGGTGTACAGGTAGACGCTATTGAGCGCGGTGAGGACCGTATCGAATTCAAGAACGCTATGAGCGCACTCGGTATCGGTATGCCGAGAAGTGAAGTTGCTTATTCCGTAGATGAGGCTGTAAAGATAGCTGAAAAGCTGAAATATCCTGTTGTTCTGCGTCCTGCATATACTATGGGCGGCGCAGGCGGCGGCATGGTATATAACGTTGACGAACTCAAAGTCGTATGTGCAAGAGGACTTCAGGCATCTCTCGTTGGACAGGTACTTGTTGAAGAATGTATCTTCGGCTGGGAAGAGCTTGAGCTTGAAGTAGTACGTGATGCTGAGAACAACAAGATCACAGTATGCTTCATTGAGAATATTGATCCTATCGGTGTACACACAGGTGACTCCTTCTGTTCTGCACCTATGCTCACTATCCCCGAGGACGTACAGGCTCAGTTACAGGAAATGTCATACAAGATAATCGAGTCTATCGAAGTTATCGGCGGCTGTAACTGTCAGTTCGCCCGTGATCCCGAGACAGGACGTATTGTTGTTATCGAGATCAACCCAAGAACCTCACGTTCTTCCGCACTTGCTTCAAAGGCTACAGGCTTCCCGATAGCTCTCGTATCTGCTATGCTTGCCTGCGGTCTCACCCTTAAAGACATCGAGTGCGGCAAGTACGGCACTCTTGACAAGTATGTTCCCGACGGTGACTACATCGTTATCAAGTTCGCTCGCTGGGCTTTCGAGAAGTTCAAGGGCGCTGAGGACAAGCTTGGCACTCAGATGAAGGCTGTCGGTGAGGTAATGAGCATCGGCAAGACCTACAAGGAAGCATTCCAGAAGGCTATCCGTTCACTTGAAACAGGACGCTATGGTCTCGGATTTGCGAAGAACTTCAACAATATGACAAAGGAAGAGCTCCTTTCAAACCTTCGTTTCCCAACAAGCGAGAGACAGTTCATCATGTATGAGGCACTCCGCAAGGGCGCAACTGTTGACGAGCTCCACGACCTTACAAAGATAAAGAAGTACTTCATCGAGCAGATGAAGGAGCTTGTTGACGAGGAGGAGGCTCTCCTCAAGAACAAGGGCGCTGTTCCTGCAAACGACGTTCTGAAGCAGGCTAAGCTTGACGGCTTCTCAGACCGTTACCTCAGCTCTCTCCTTGAAGTTTCCGAGGAGGAGATAAGAAACGCTCGTATGGCTATCGGCGTAAAGGAAGCATGGGAGGGCATTCACGTAAGCGGTACAAAGGACGCTGCTTACTACTACTCCACATATCACCTTGACGAGGACAAGAGCCCTGTAAGCACAGAAAAGCCAAAGATAATGATCCTCGGCGGCGGTCCTAACAGAATCGGTCAGGGTATCGAATTCGACTACTGCTGCGTTCATGCTGCACTTGCACTTAAAAAGCTGGGCTTTGAGTCCATTATTGTAAACTGCAACCCTGAGACAGTTTCTACTGACTATGATACATCAGACAAGCTCTATTTTGAGCCTCTTACACTTGAAGATGTTCTCGCTATCCACGAAAAGGAAAAGCCCGTTGGCGTTATCGCTCAGTTCGGCGGACAGACTCCTCTTAACCTTGCAAACGACCTTAAGAAGTACGGTGTAAATATCCTCGGTACAACTCCCGAGACTATCGACCTTGCTGAGGACAGAGATCACTTCCGCGCAATGATGGACAAGCTCGGAATCCCTATGCCTGAGGCTGGAATGGCTGTAAATGCTGACGAAGCTATTGCTATCGCAAACAAGATCGGTTATCCTGTAATGGTTCGTCCTTCCTATGTTCTCGGCGGACGCGGAATGGAGATAGTACACGATGACGAGATGATGAGAGTATACATGAATGCGGCTGTCGGCGTAACTCCTGACAGACCTATCCTCATCGACCGTTTCCTCAACCACGCTACAGAGTGCGAGGCTGACGCTATCTCAGACGGTACACACTGCTTTGTTCCATGCGTTATGGAGCATATCGAGCTTGCAGGCGTACACTCGGGCGACTCCGCTTGTATACTTCCTTCAAAGAACCTGACAGAGAAGCAGGTCGCTACTATCAAGGAGTACACAAAGAAGATAGCTGTAGAGATGAATGTATGCGGACTTATGAATATGCAGTACGCTATCGAGGGCGATACAGTATACGTGCTCGAGGCTAATCCACGTGCATCAAGAACAGTTCCGCTGGTATCAAAGGTATGCGATATCAACATGGTAAAGATCGCTACAGATATAATCACATCTTCGCTTACAGGCAGACCTTCTCCTGTACCTGAGCTCAAGGACAAGCAGATCGGTCACTACGGCGTTAAGGAAGCTGTATTCCCGTTCAATATGTTCCCTGAGGTAGATCCTCTCCTCGGACCTGAGATGCGTTCAACAGGTGAAGTTCTTGGTATCTCGCCATCATTCGGTGAAGCATACTACAAGGCACAGGAAGCTACAAAGAACAAGCTCCCACTGGAGGGAACAGTTCTCCTCAGCGTATGCGAGAGAGACAAGCCCGAGCTTGTAGACATTGCCAAGTCATTCAACGAGCTCGGATTCCACATCATTGCAACAGGCAGAAGCTATGAGATGATAAAGGAAGCAGGTATCCCATGCGATAAGATATTCAAGCTTTATGAGGGACGTCCGAATATTGCTGACCAGATCGCAAACGGCGAGATACAGATGATAATCAACACACCTGCCGGCAAGACAAGTGTACACGATGACAGCTATATCAGAAAGGCTGCTATAAAGCACAGAATACCATACATGACAACTATGGCTGCTGCAAAGGCAAGTGCAGAGGGTATCAAGGCTATCAAGCACAATACTCACCTTGGCGTTAAGTCACTTCAGGCTCATCACGCTGATATTAAGTAATATAAATATAAAGTGCCGTTCCGTAATGGAGCGGCACATCTGATATGAGGGAAAATGAAAAAGAAAAGCTACAGGGAGTGTTCCGATACAGAGTTTCAGGAGACCATTGAAGGTATATTCGGCAGTAATATCGCCACATCATTTGTATTCTGGCTTATTATAGGCGCGGTCATTTTTGTATGCCTGAGTATTCGCATACAGCCGGTCGTGGAATTCGGAATGATGATCGTCAATGCTGTCTTGTGTGCATTCGGGATATACAGTATAAAAAAAGCCAATTATGTGAGCTTTACAAATGTTTTTGTCATATTTATCGGACTGATATATATGCTGCTGTTTTATTTATGCTGTATAGACGAGATAAAAATGTCGCAGGCTGTTATTCCTTTTCTTGCGCTGTTTGGAGTTATACAGATAATAGTTCCGCGCATAAACAGCTTCATAAAGAAGAAACAGTGTACTTTGAAAATGGAAGTAGAAGTCATTGATATGAAATACAAAATAGCCAATAACAGCTCTGTTGATGCCTTTACAGGTGAGAAACACAATATGAGCTTTGTTATCCCTTATGATTTGACGAAAAAAATAAGCGTAGAGGATAATACCTACATAATTAAGGACAGTAAAAAGCTTCCTCCCGGACTTCACTATTTAAACCCCGAAAACATTTATGAGATATATTCTCCTGCTGAGGAAAAGAGCTTTTGCAGAACGATGACATTCTTGGGCTGCTTTTATATCTTTCTGGAAGTAAATTTTTACCTGATGATGAAATACGCATAAAAAAGCCTCCGCAGAAGCGGAGGCTTTCTATGTAATGAAGAATTATTTCTTTTCGTTCTGTGCCTTGAGAAGGTCTCTGATCTCTGTGAGAAGAACTTCTTCCTTTGGTGGCTCAGCAGGCTTTTCTTCTTCCTTCTTCTTGCCAACGGACATAGCCTTGTTTACAGCCTTGAGGATGCAGAAGAGAATGATAGCGATGATGAGGAAATTAAGAACTGCGGAAATAAATGCACCGTAATTGAAATCAACACCTGCAACTGTAAATTTACCGCCTACGAGCTGCATAACGCCGTTTTCGTCCTTTTCAGCGCCGCCTGTGATAGCTGCGATAAGAGGAGTGATAAAGTTATCGGTAAGAGCGCTTACGATGCTTCCGAAAGCAGCACCGATGATAACACCGATAGCCATATCCATTACGTTGCCTTTGAGTGCGAATTCCTTGAATTCCTTTAAAAATTTCTTCATTTTTTACGACATCTCCTTAAAATGTGTAATATAAAATTTTATTAAAATTCCGGCATACCGGGAATTTCCGATTTATTGGTCTTTTTGGCTTTCATCTCTTCGGGGAGCTCTATAGCGTCTATCTCGTCGTTATAGGTTTTTGCTTTTTTGGGCAGTGCCTGAACTGCGTGATCTGCCTGAGCCATGAGTGAGCCTTTATGCTGTTTTGTATTATTTGCTGCCTGCAATTCGTTTGGATCAGCCATACCTGCCGCCGACATAACGTTCCATGATCTGCGCTCTTCCTTTGCGCGAAGCTCTGATGCGTCAACGCTCTTTGTAGAGCCCATATAATCAAAACGACGCTGTTCCTTTTTCGCTTCAAGAGCGCTTGGATCAGCAACTTCTGCCGAACGCATAAACATTTTGTTGTATTTTGACTCTTCGTTTTTTCTGAGCTTGCTTGCGTCAACAAGAGGGGTATCGTTCATGTACGATACCTTTTTCTTTTCGGGACGTTTCAGGCTGCCGAGATCTTCATTGCGCTTTCCGAAGAAATCGTCGGTAGGATCGGTCTCAGCGTGTTCGGTAGCCTTGCCGCCGTCGAAGAATTCCCAGAAATCATCGGGTACCTCGACCTTGTCCTTATCCTCTGCGGGAGGAGGGAGGGGCTGATTCATCTGCATTCCGCCCATTTGGGGAACAACTGGTATACCGCCCATAGCAGGCATACCGTTTATATCAGCAAGCTCAGCAGTCTGGGCAGGATTGATGACCATTGGCTGACCGTATACGGGCATACCGTTCTGATCATAGCCGATTATCTGAGGCTGCGCATACATGACAGGCTGACCGTAGACGGGCATACCGTTCTGGTCGTAGCCGATCAACTGAGGCTGCGCATACATGACAGGCTGACCGTATATGGGCATACCATTCTGGTCGTAACCGATCATCTGGGGCTGCGCATACATGACAGGCTGAGCCATACCTTGCATACCGCCCTGTGCAGGAATACCCTGCATTGCATTTGGCTGAGGTATACTCTGCATACCACTCTGCGGAGGAAGTCCCTGCATTGCATTTGGCTGAGGTATACCCTGCATACCACCCTGCGGAGGAAGTCCCTGCATGGCAGCGGGCTGAGGTATACCCTGCATAGCGTTTGGCTGAGGAATACTCTGCATACCGCCCTGTGCAGGAATACCCTGCATGGCAGCCGGCTGGGGAATCCCCTGCATACCGCCCTGAACAGGAATGCCCTGCATAGCACCCTGCTGACGGAATGGGTTTGCATTGTTCATCTGAGCCTGACGTACAGCTCTTGTCTGTTCGGGAAGAGTAACTCTTCCTGTATCAAGCTTTGGAATAAAGGGCTCGTCAAAGCTGCTGAAGTCGAACTCTTCGTCCGTATCATTCAGCTCAGCAGCAGTATAGAGGTCTGAAGAAGAATCGTGAGAAGGTGTATCGCTTATAGTAAATGTGCCGCTTCCGAAAGTGAAGCCGCCTGAGGCAGGGTCTTCTTCGGAGTAATAGCCGCCCATATCTGCCTGTTCAATGTTAACATCCTGCGGATCTTCAAGGTTAACGCCGCATTTAACGCAGAACCTGAAACCCGCTTCGTTGTCTGTTCCGCACCGTGGACATTTCATAGAGATCACTCCTTAACGCGAAGATAACAGAAAGACCGCGTAAGCCGTATCCCCGACGGAGCGGTCGTAAAAATCGCTTAATTAAAGAATTTGTCTATACTCTCACAATATATTATAACATTTCCTTAATGCATTTTCAAGTGATTTAAGAAAGATTGTGCAATACTGTGTTAATTGCTGTATCCTTTTTGTGAAGATTAACACTATATTACCTATATATAAATAGGAAGTTATTTTATATATTGGTTTCTGTAGCTCCGAGAAAACCGAAAAATTGTCAAAAGCTCACAATTTGTAGATTTTATCGACATTGACAATACAGCACCTTTACAAATATGTATCGCTAACACTATATTTTCAGCGCGGAATATGGTATAATACATTCATACGTCCATTTATACGGAATTTATAGAGATAAAAGAACAAAAGTGAACGGAATCGAAAGAGTTCCCAAAAGATGCGGCTGCTTATGAAGCAGCGGAATGGAGCAGACATATGTCCAAAAAGAAAATAAGCAAAGAAAAAAGTATACGACGAGCAAAAACGACAACTGAGATAGTTATAAGCCTTGTCCTTCTCGGAGCTTGTGCTTTCTTTATCGCAAAAAGCTTTCATCACGCAAAAGAGGTAGCACCCTCGCCGTTTGTTGAGCAGAATGATATAGAGGTGGAGGATCTTACAGCTTCTACCGTTCCCGACCCTAATCAGACTATATATGAATCACTTTCAGTCAATACAAAGGACAAGTTCCGCGGCGATCTTATCCTTGTAAATAAGGAACATCAGTATTTCGGCGGCGATGAGGATCTTGTAAGTATCACGGATATGAACTATGAGAACGAGATCAGCTGTTTCAGCGCAGTTGACTCAACATATACTATCCTCAGGGAAGTCTACGGGCCTATGACCAAGATGATACAGGACTTCTACGACAAGTACAACAATGATACGCTTATTATCTACGGTTCATACAGAACAACGGAATTCCAGCAGCAGCTTTACGATAACGACGTTGCAAACAATGACGGAGAAGAGTCCACAAGAGTTGCAAAACCGGGCTTCAGTGAGCACGAAACAGGACTTGCCTTTGACTTCAGCGAGACCGAGAACAACGATTATCAGGGCACAGGCGATTTTGAGTGGATAAACGCAAACTGCTATAAATACGGCTTTATAGTGCGTTATACATCAAGCAAGGAAAAAATAACAGGCTTCCAGAACGAGCCGTGGCATTTCCGCTATGTAGGAATACCCCATGCATATTATATGGACGCAAACGACCTTTGCCTTGAAGAGTATATCAAGCTTGTGGGCGAGCACCCGTATGACAAGGATCATCTTGAATTTTCAGATGATAAGGGCAATGACTATGAGGTCTATTTCGTAAAATCCGATGACGGAAACGAAAAGACAACAGTTCCCGTACCTACAGGTGTTAGATATGAGATATCGGGAAATAACATAGACGGCTTCATAGTGACTGTATACAAGGGTCAGAAGCCTATAGTGGAAGAAGCACCGACCAAGACATTTGAAGATACTTCCGAGGAAAACGACGAAAACAGCACCGATGAGGGTGAAGATGAAAATTCGGAAGATACTGATGGTACAAATGAATACTGATACAGAGCGGACGATGAAAGATCGTCCGCTTTTTTGCTTTATTCAGCAGAATATGGTAAAAAATGTCATTAGCACAATATTTGGATTGACAAACGTGATAATATGGATTATAATATTGCTTGTATAAAAATACAAAAATAATATTATTTGTATAATTTTGAAGAGGAGCGAATATCAAATGCTTAGTAAAATCACAGCAGTCGCATTAAGTACGGCTTTATGCCTGTCAGCGGCTATCCCATGCAGTGGAAATTGTTCTGACAAGAATACTGCCGCAACATATGCAGGCATAGTATCAATGGCAGCAAACAGCAATGTAAAGGCAGGTGCAGCAGTAACATCGACTGCCACAACAAAGGCGGCAACTTCAACTTCTGCAACTACCACAAAGACAGGGTCCACAACTACTTCCTCAGCAGTAAAGTCTTCTTCATCAACTAATACAACTACTAAAAAAGCAGCATCTTCAACATCTACATCTACGACTAAAAATACAACAACATCAATAACTACGACAACAAAGGCTTTGACATCTTCAACTTCAACGACTTCTGTAACTACAGTTTCAAACACATCAGAAGAAGGAAAGCTCGGCGATGCTGTAAGCTATATACTTTACAATGACGGTTCACTTGTTATAAGCGGCAGCGGCGATATGCAGGACTATCCGCAGTCGCCTTTCAAGAATGCTGCAAAGATCACAAAGGTAACTATAAAGAATGACAGCGGAAAAGCTATAACCTCAGTGGGAAGCTATGTTTTTGCAGGCTGTACTTCCCTTAAAGACATAATTATCCCCGACACGGTAAAGACCATCGGTGAACGTGCTTTTGAGGGCTGTACATCGCTTAAAAAGGCAGTCATCAAAGGCGGCAGCGAAGGCATAGGCGGACATATATTCAGCAAGTGTACTGCCCTTGAAGAGCTTACACTTCCCTTTGCAGGCTTCGTACTTAATGATATAAACAGTGCAAGCGTCACATGGCTGGGCGATATGTTCGGAGACAGTGCGGAAAAATCCGACAAAACATACAGCATAAGCGGATTTAACGGCGAAACAAGATATATACCCAAGTCCCTTGAAACTATCAATATAACAGGCGGAACTGTGATACCTGCGTATACTTTTGACGGTTTCTCGTCTGTCAAGAAGATATCGGTTCCCGACAGTGTTACATTTATCGGGGATAGTGCTTTTTCTGAGTGCAGCAAGCTCAGCAGCTTCAAAATGCCCGGCAAGTTGACTTCTATCGGCAATAACGCTTT
The DNA here is from genome assembly GCF_000518765.1 of Ruminococcus flavefaciens ATCC 19208. Taxonomy (GTDB): domain Bacteria; phylum Bacillota; class Clostridia; order Oscillospirales; family Ruminococcaceae; genus Ruminococcus; species Ruminococcus flavefaciens. The sequence continues at coordinate 316,005 of NZ_KI912489.1, forward strand.
TCAGCACTGTTCTTTGCTTGATACAGATATCCCCGAGGCAGTTGTTAGCATAGGTGATTATGCATTTACGGGCTGCGAGTCTATTAAGGAAATAAACATTCCAATGGCAACAAAGACTATAGGCTCATACGCATTCAGCGGCTGTACTTCGCTGAAAAAGGCAGTTATCGGCGAGGGAACAGAGAATATCAGCGATTTCGTTTTCAACGGCTGTACGGCTCTTGAGGAGCTTACACTTCCGTTTGCAGGTTTCCAGCGCAAAGCGGTCGATGACGGTGATATATCATGGCTGGGATATCTTTTCCTTGACGGTAAAAAAGAAATGATATATTCAGTGCAGGGCTTCGATGCTGCGGTATTGAATATCCCCAAGTCACTTACAAGCATAACCGTTACAGGCGGCAAGAAAATACCTGCATATACCTTTGACGGCTTCTCATCGGTCAAGAAGATAACTGTTCCCGATGATATCGAAGTTATAGAAGAAGCCGCATTTTCGGGCTGTACTTCTCTTGCTGACTTCAAGATACCTTCTAAGGTAACATCTATCGGCGAATACGCTTTCTATGACTGTAAGAAGTTAAATGCGGATATCCCTGACGGAGTCAGATCCATAGGAGCAAGAGCATTTGCAGGCTGCGAGTCTGTAAAGGAGATAAACGTTCCCGCAAGCACAGAGACTATCGGAGCTTGTGCGTTTGAAGGCTGCACATCGCTTAAAAAGGCGACTATAAAGGGCGGAAGCAAGGGCATCGAGGATCATATCTTCAACAGATGTACTGCTCTTGAGGAGCTTACACTTCCGTTTGCAGGCTTCGGCGATAAGGATATAAACGGCGAGAGCAATGTATGGCTCGGTGATATGTTCCTCGACAAGACTGAGGGCACATATGAAGCAAGCGGCTTCAACGGAGAGGTGCGCTACATTCCCGAAAGCCTAAAAACTATAACTGTTTCAGGCGGAAAATACCTGCCAAACTATGCTTTTGACGGCTTCGCAAAGGTGGAGGATATCACACTTCCAAAGACTGTTGTACAGATAGGCGAGAATACCTTCGCAGGCTGCAAGGGCATACTCAATGTTTTCTATCCCGACAGCGAAAAAGCATGGAAGTCGGTAACAGTAAATGAAGGAAATGAGAGTATTGACGGCAAGATAAAGGTGCTTAATAGCGAAGGAAAGTACGTTGCACTGAATGCTTCGACCACCACAACAACAACTACGACTTCAAAGGTAACAACCACAACATCAAAGCCAACAACTACCACGACTTCAAAGACGACTACGACAACATCAAAACCAACAACTACTACGACTTCAAAGGCAACAACCACAACATCAAAGCCAACAACTACTACAACTTCAAAGACGACTACGACAACTTCAAAGCCAACAACTACCACGACTTCAAAGGCAACAACCACAACATCAAAACCAACAACTACTACAACTTCAAAGCCAACAACTACCACGACTGTAACCACAAAGCCTGAAGAGTATGTATTGGGCGATGTTAACGATGATAAGCGTACGGATTCGGTTGATGCGTCCATGATACTTAAACAGTACGCTCTGTTATCAACAGGCAGCGGCAATTTCACAGACAAGCAGAAGAAAGCCGCTGATGTCAATACAGACGGACTTATAGACGCAGTTGATGCTTCAAATATACTTGCTTATTACACATATCTTTCTACAACTGATGACGAAAAGCCAGTAGGCATTTCGGAATTCAGAAAGCAGAGAACAAATAAGAAGTGATCTGAAATAGAAATAACCATATAGAAGCTTTATCAGGTGATGATCTTTCTGTGAAAGGTCGTCACCTGAAATTTTTCAAATTGTTATACGTAACTAACTAAAAATCCTGATTTGGCGCAGAACAGGCATAAATCGACGATAAAAATTTTTTGCCAAAAACTTGACAAACTTAAAAAAGTGTGATATAATTCATAATGTCGAAAGGGTTCAAGTGAACTTATCCAAAGTTAATGTGAACTCGAAGCAATAACACATATATTTATGGAGGATTTAATTATGACTATGAAAAGAATACTTTGCTCATCACTCGCTGTAGTTTGCGTTGCTTCTGCATTTGTAGGATGCAGTGCTAAGAAGGAAAAGAAGGACGACTTCATCGGCAAGTGGGAGTGTGAAAAAATCGTAATGGGCGGTGAAGAAACAGATAATTTCTTCGGCGTAGATGCTTATGCTTTATACCAGATCGAACTTAAAGAAGGAAACAAGGGTACAGTAGATTCACTGTTGAATAATGACGGAGAGGTTATTGACATCGAGTGGAAGAAGCAGAAGGACGGTAAGGTCAAGATCGCAAAGAACGACGCATTTGACGGCGAGGAGGCTATCCTTGAAAAGGACGGCGGCAAATTGCTCATGAGTATGGTTTACGACGAAGAGGAAGAGGTAAGTGAAGACGAAGAAGTAAAGATGTATTTTGTAAAGGTAGACGAATTCAAGGAAATGCCTGAAAATCCATTCGGTGATCTTAGCAGTGATGATGATTCTGATTTCAGCTTTGACGACGAAGACGAAGATGCTACTGCTGAAGAAGCAGAGTAAGGATAATAACAATGAAAACGGCGGATTTTCCGCCGTTTTTGGTTTTTTTATCTGCTCATTATTACAGGTGCTCGGAAGAGTATTTAAAATTTCTATCGAATAGCGAAATATATCAAGAACGTGATGTTAATTTTGTTGCTAATTAACGATTATTTCACATAAATTAGCGAAAAATCGACTGTTAAACGCCATAAAACCGTTTCCTCAAAAACTTGACAGATGCAAAAAAAGTGTGATATAATTCACGAAGCCGAAAAGAGTCAGTTGGAAGAGGGATATTAAACTGACTAAGGCTTATTATTATGGAGGATAAAATTTATGAAAAAACTTATTTGTTCATCACTGGCACTTGTCTGCATCTTATCATCTATGGTAGGCTGCGGCGATACTAAGGAAAAGGACGCAAAGGAAGAGACTACAACTGTTGCTGCAACAGAGGCAGCTGATTCTGCTGCTGTTGGTAAGTGGCAGTGCAGCAAGCTTGTTCTTGACGGAGAAGAAATGGATAGCCTTTACGGTGTAGATGCATATGCACTTTTCCAGATCGAGCTTAAAGACGACAACAAGGGTACATTCTATTCATTCCTTTACAGTGAAGACGGAAAACCACAGGATATCGAGTGGGAAGAAAAGGATGGAAAGGTCCAGCTCATCAGCAAGGAAGTATTCGATGAAGACGAAGTTTTCCTTGAAAATGAAGGCGGAAAGATGATCCTTAACCTTTCAGAAGAGGGCGACGAAATGGAAAACAAGGCAACCCTCGAAAAGGTAGACGGATTCAAGGAAATACCTGAGGATATGGAAATGAAGTTTGACTTTGACACTGAAGCTGAAGCAGATTTTGATTCAGATGAAACTGCAACAGAAACAGCTGCTGATGAAAAAGAAGCAGCAGCTGAAGAAAAAGAATAATAATAAAAAGGACGGCTTTATGCCGTCTTTTTTTGCTATTAGCCGCGGATCAATTCATAATTGAAGCCGCTTCGATGGTATCACCGTGTCGAGAAGCAATATCTCCTTTGAAGATACGCGGACGACCAAGGGGGGGCAGGCTCTGCGCTGTAGGGGCGAACAGTGTTCGCACGTATTACTTGGATTGCAAGTTAATAATTGCGTTAATTATTACAAAACCGAAAAGTTAAGAATTTATAATTATAGCGTGGATCGAGTGTAATTCAAGTAACTATTATGCGCATCTGAGTTTACAACTTTTGTTCATAGATTGCTGATTTGAATAAAAATACTTGACATTTGAAGATGATAAATATATAATATACTTGTTTGATACATTCTGTTTATATTTTATGTATTTAAACTATCGGTTTTAAGAGAATCAATTTAAAACAAAGGAGTATTTATTATGAAAAAAGTAAAACTCGTCGGTGCGTTATTAGCTGTTGTAATGGCATCAGCACCGATAACAGGCTACACAGGTGATGTATTATCATTCAGTGACAATGCTATTGTAGCAGAAGCAGCTTCTTCAAGACCTTCTGTTATCATGGTTGAGCCCGGCAATTGCCATATGGACATCTTTGGCTATGAATTAAACGGTTCTGCTATCATGCAGAATGGCGATTGGGTACTCAAGGGCGATAAAAACGGAGATTTTTATACTTATAATACCAGAACAAAACAGAAGAAGGTTTTATTCAAGTCACCGTATAATTCAAACAGCAAATATCCCGGTACAAATGAAAAGATTTCAAAGTTTAAAGTATACTTCCAGAGTGACGGAAATATTGTAATTTATTCAACTACTAACCCTAAGGTTATACGTCCGTTATGTCACACATCTACATACAGTAATCTGACCTGTGAGAAAGGAGACTGCTGTTATTATTACTTCCTCGAAAGCGATGGAAGACTTGTTGCAAAGCGCATTTATAAAAACGGTAAGAGCGATGATATTTTTGACAGTGCAAGATGCAAATTTGTCAGATTAGTATGATCATAAATTACTGAATATAATAAAAGGGACTGCAATTGCAGTCCCTTATTTTCATGCTCCGCACCTTGCAAGCATTGCAAGAGTGAGGGAAATATTCTCGTTATGCACCGCAACTCCCTTAGGAGCGTTTATATGTACGGCGGCGAAATTAAGGATATATTTTATCCCTGCCTCTGCCATACGGTCACAGACCTCCTGTGCAGCAGTTTCAGGTACAGTTATGATACCGATGCGTATATCGTTTGTCAGGCAGAAGTCCTCAAGCTCGTCGATATGACGGACAGGCTTGCCGCCCACATTTTTGCCCACACGCTCTTTGTTGCAGTCAAATCCGCAGATTATATCAAAGCCGTAAGCCTCAAAGCCGTTGTATTCCAGCATGGCTCTTCCGAAGTTTCCCATACCTGCCACTACCACCTTGTCGTGGTTCTCAAAGCCGAGAAATTTGCCGATATCGCCGATAAGCTCTGAGGTCATATATCCCACCTTGGGACGACCGCCGCAGCTCACCGAAGCAAGGTCTTTTCGCACCTGTACATCGTTGAGTCCGAGAGCCTCAGCGATAGCAGTAGCTGATATGTTTCCTTTTTTTCTCTCCTCTGGAAGTGATACAAGGTAATTGAAGTATATCGGAAGCCTTGAAAGAGTTTGTGAGGTAATGTTTTTTTCCATGGTATACCTCCGTCAGAGGGCTTACTTGTTCTGCATATATTCGTCCATAGCTGCGGCAGCCTTTTTGCCTGCGCCCATAGCAAGGATAACAGTTGCAGCACCTGTTACAGCGTCGCCGCCTGCGTAAACGCCTTCCTTTGAAGTAAGACCGTTGTCGTCAGCGATGATACCGCCCCATTTCTGAGTATCAAGACCTGCTGTAGTGGACTTGATGAGCGGATTTGGTGAAGTACCGATAGACATGATAACGCAGTCAGCTTCGATGTCAACGAATGCGCCCTCTATCGGAACAGGCTTTGCTCTGCCCGAAGCATCAGGCTCTGAAAGCTCCATCTGCTGACAGTGAACGCTCTTTACCCAGCCGTCCTCTGTAGCCTGTATCTCAATAGGATTTGTGAGGAACTTGAAGATGATGCCCTCTTCCTTAGCGTGTTCAACTTCCTCAGCTCTTGCAGGAAGCTCTGCTTCTGTACGTCTGTATACGATGTATACTTCAGCGCCCAGTCTCTTAGCGCAGCGTGCTGCGTCCATAGCAACGTTTCCGCCGCCTACGATAACAGCCTTAGTACCTGCCTTGATAGGAGTAGCACTGCCTTCCTTGTATGCCTTCATAAGGTTGATACGTGTGAGGAACTCGTTAGCTGAGTAAACGCCGTTGAGGTTCTCGCCGGGTATATTCATAAATCTTGGGAGACCTGCGCCTGAGCCGATGAATACGGACTCAAATCCTTCTTCCTTCATAAGCTCGTCAACTGAGATAGTCTTGCCGACTACAGTATTAGTCTCTACCTTTACGCCGAGAGCCTTGAGACCGCCGATCTCCTTCTGAACGATTGACTTAGGAAGTCTGAACTCGGGGATACCGTAGGAGAGAACTCCGCCTGCAACGTGGAGAGCTTCAAATATAGTAACGTCATAGCCCTTCTTTGCAAGGTCGCCTGCGCAGGCAAGACCGGAAGGACCTGAACCGATAACAGCAGCCTTGTGACCGTTCTTTGCAGGTATCTCGGGGGCTGTCTCAGGCTGTGCATTGTGCCAGTCTGCAACGAAACGTTCTAATCTGCCGATAGCAACAGGCTCGCCCTTTACGCCTCTTACGCACTTGCTCTCGCACTGTGTCTCCTGAGGACATACTCTGCCGCATACAGCAGGGAGTGAGCTTGATTTTGTGATTATCTTGTAAGCCTCTGCGAAATTACCCTCAGCAACCTGAGCGATAAATGCAGGGATATCTATCTGTACGGGACAGCCTGTTGAACATGGCTTGTTCTTGCAGTTAAGGCATCTCTTAGCCTCGTCGATAGCCTGTTCCTCGGTATAGCCGAGAGCTACCTCGCTGAAATTCTTATTTCTCACATCGGGAGCCTGTACAGGCATCTCGTTTCTTGTAAGTGACATATTAGGCATTTTACTTTACCTCCTTGAACAGATTGCAGGCTTCTTCGTAGGCATGACGCTCGAAAGGCTTGTACATAGCGCCTCTTGCCATAGCCTCATCGAAGTCGATGAGATGACCGTCGAACTCGGGACCGTCAACGCAGGCAAACTTTGTCTGACCGCCAACAGTAAGACGACAGCCGCCGCACATACCTGTACCGTCTATCATGATAGGGTTCATGGAAGCAACAGTGGGTATCTCGTATTCTTTTGTAAGACGACAGACGAACTTCATCATAATGAGAGGACCGATAGTGATGACTCTGTCATACTTCTCACCGCTTTCGATGAGCTTTTTGAGAGCATCTGTAACCAGACCCTTTTCGCCTGCTGTGCCGTCATCGCTCATAAGTACGAACTTAGAGCTTGAAGCCTTGAATTCATCTTCAAGGATAACAAGGTCTTTATTTCTGAAACCAACTATAGAATGTACCTCAACGCCAAGCTCGTGGAGCTTCTTTGCAACAGGGTAAGCGATAGCACAGCCAACGCCGCCGCCCACAACGGCTACCTTTTTAAGTCCCTCTGTTTCTGTAGCTCTGCCGAGAGGACCAACAAAGTCCTGTAAGCAGTCGCCCTCATTGAGGTGATTTAGCTTTTCTGTTGTAGCTCCGACTATCTGGAAAATGATAGTTACAGAGCCTTTTTCACGGTCGAAATCCGCAATAGTAAGCGGTATACGCTCGCCCTCAGCATCAGTTCTGAGAATGATGAACTGACCCGGTTCAGCCTTTCTTGCTACCTTGGGAGCGTTGATCCTCATAAGAGTAACGGTGGGATTGAGAGTTCTTTTTTCAAGAATTTCAAACATAGTCCTAACCTTCCTTGCTAAAGATTTGCAGTACGGGAGCATTTCTGTGATATCCCCATTGATCTCCTCAGATACAGGTACTGCATGATATATTCAATATTATATCATAATAACGTATGTTGCACAAATATAACAGTAGAATATCGGTATTCCGATATCGATATTCTTGTAACGAAATAAACCTTGACAATTGCTTGACAAAGCCGTGTAAAGGGCGGAAATGAATGGAAAAAAGAGAAAAGGCGGCATAAAGCCGCCCTTGTATTTTGTTGCTTTTACAGTTTTTTCTTATTCCTGCACGGAATATTCGTATTCCTTATGCAATATATCTTATTTATACTCGGCAAAAGCGCTTTCGTTTCTTACCTCATAGAGGCGATTTACCAGCTTCAGCTCGTTATCCGAGAGCTTATGACCCGATGTGTAGATGAGCATATCCTTGAAGCTGTTGTCGGGGAAGGCGCATTTTCTCTGGACAAGTCCGTATTTTCCGCAGAGGCTTGCAGGCATGGGAGAATCCAGCATGAAAGCCTGAGGTACTGTGAGCAGGAAGTCGAAAGCGCTTCCGCGGTCGTACATACAGACCTTTCTCACGGGCACGTCGGCAGGACGGTTTGATGCATAGAGCTTCTCCACAGCTCCCGAAACATAGGGGACTGCGTCATCGCCCTGTCCCAGCTCGGTGTAGTTGCAGGACAGGTCTGAATAAGTGATAACATCAGCACCTGCGGCAGGGTGTTCGGCTGACATAACAGCCAGCATCTCGAATTCCCAGAGGAGCTTGCCGTCCAGGTTCTTCTCGGCGAGGAAGTCGGTGAAGTACTTCTCGTGAGCGGTATTATAGCGGATAACGCCGAAATCATAGCCATTTTCGCGGACATTTTCGATAGTTCTCAGTGAATTTGTCTCGCAGAAGAATACTTCCATATCCTCGGGAGTATCCAGTGAAGCGATATACTCCGAGAAAGCCTTTGAGATATAGCCCGTTCTCGGTACGGATATGCGCAAACGGCTGTTTTTGGGCTTGTCAGGGGAGTGTATAGCCTCCATATTGTCTATCTGTATAAGTATCTGTTTTGCGTAATCAAGGAATTTCAGTCCCTGATCCGTAGGGATAACGCCCTTTGATGTGCGGCGGAAAATAGTGATGCCGAGGGTGCTTTCCAGTTCTTTTATAGCCTTGCTCAGATTAGGCTGAGCCATGTAGAGATTTTCAGCAGCCTGTGTGATAGAGCGTGTTTTTTCGATCTCAACGGCGTATTTGAAGTGCAGTGTGTTCATGGTTCAGTCGTCCTTTCGTCTTATTTATCGTCAGTGCTGTTTACAAGTTTTACTTCGATGTGTCTGTGCTTGGGAGGCTCGGGCTTCTGAGGGGCAGGAGTCCTGAATTCAGCTTTTTCTTCTTCCTTCTCAGGCACTGGGGCAGGTCTTGAATCAACGGGTCTTACAGGCTTGCAGGGATTTCCTGCGGCAACGCAGTTTGCAGGGATATCCGATGTGACAACACTTCCTGCGCCGATGACTGTATTATCGCCTATGGTGATACCGCCGATAACGGTAACATTACCGCCTATCCATACATTGTTTCCCACAGTTATGGGCTTTGCGGACTCAAGTCCCTGATTCCTTGTATCTGCGTCAATAGGGTGTTCAGCAGTATAGAAACCGCAGTTCGGACCGATAAAGACATTTTCACCGAAGGTCACCTCGGCGCAGTCAAGGATAACGAGATTATGGTTTGCATAGAATCTGCCGTTCATTATGATATTGTATCCGTAATCGCAGAAGAAATTCGGCTCTATTATGGAGTCGTCGCTTTTCAGCGGAATAAGTCTGCCGAGAACGCGGTCGCGCTTCTGATAATCGTTGTATTCAACAGCATTGTATTCGGCGCAGAGTTTTTTTGCTTTTATCCTCTCGTTTACAAGCTCGGGAGAATTGCTGTTGTAAAGCTCTCCTGCCTGCATTTTTTCTTTTTCGGTCATTTTAAACCCTCCTTAATTTTAAATTATATTTTTGTCAACTAAGTATTTGAAGAGAAATGTTCCCCATAAAGGAGATGTGAGCAGTAAAATGAAGATCATATTCTTTATATAGCTTTTCAGCTTGTAGGCATTCCGTCTGAAAAGATAGGGTGAATAGTACCTTTCAGGCTCATTGGGGTCAATATATACCTGGAGCTCAGGCTGTTCGTTGAAAAAAGATGTAAGTCTCTCATGGTCTGCGAAACGGTAGCTTTCACCCTCATAATAGTATTTGTATACGGGATTGCTGTAATTAGCTTCGGTATTCTGTGACGGATCGACAGCATAGAAGGAAAGGGTGTCACCTTCCACGTGTACAGGGCAGGTGCAGTGCTTTTTCCTGCTTGATATTGCAAAGGCATTGACCACAAGGAATATCAGTCTGCCGATTATTATTGCCACGACAGCAAGTGCGAACAGCCCTAATACTATATTTGCACCGCTCATATCCTCTGAGTCTGAGTTCCTGCTGCCTTTGTTTTTAATGCCGGACAATGTGATAACGATAGTCATTGCGCACACCAGCAGTCCGATAATCAGAAAAGGCAGACGGTTCCACGCATTGTTTTCGACTCTTCTTCCGTTGTGTCTGATATTTCCCGAGCTGTCAAGCCCTGCCATAGTAAATAATGCTCCGAACAAGATCATGCATAAAGGCAGACAGACGAAAGCACATACTATCATTACAGCAAATAATATCAAATACGTCATTGGAGGGAACGATATCTTGAATTCCCTTTCAACAGGCGCAGGTTTGTATATGTCGTCGGCACTTATTTTTTCTGCCAGCGGAAGTATATTCAGCTTTTTCATTTTATCCCCCCATTATCACATAAGTCATCGGTATATTTTATCATTTGAAAAGCAGCACTACCAGCAAGGGAATTGAAAAGACGAACATATACCCTAAAAACTGAAGGAATTCTATAAGGTTCTCACCGTTGTCTGCGAAGAGATTGGGAGAATAATAACGATCGGGCTTTTCGGGATCTACGTATACCAGAGATGAGTCTGTAGGCGAAAAGAAATACAGGTCTCTGGAATGGTCCGTGAAGCGATAGCCTATTCCCTCATAGTAGTATTTGTATACGGGAACATGGCACTTGTATTCGGTATCCGATGCAGTGACTGTACAGTCCGCAGCTGCTATGTCGGGCTCGATGTGTACAAGTGTACCGCAGTGTTCTCGTCTGCTGCGCAGGGCAAGCTCGACAGTCACAAGCATGATAAGTCTCGATATTCCCAATACTGCAAAAGCAATGAGAAACAGTTTCAGCATCAACATGAAATACGCTCTGGTCATGTCGGTATTGGTGCTTCTTGAGGGCTCTTCCGATATTAATATGAATATACCTGTTAATATGAAGAAAATACCCATGAATAATAGGGGGAGCCTTGTCCATATCATTTTCTCTGCTGTTGTGCCTTTTTTGTTCTTTCCTGTTTTGCCGTCTATACCTGCAACAATGAACAGTATACCGAATGCGATAATGCCGATGACAGGATCGGTATAACAGGCGATAAATGATATAACAGCTAAGACGGTATATACTGCCGAGGGTATTTTTACAGACGGCAGCTTTCTTTCAGTCGGTGCAGAGTAAAGGTTGTCGGCAGTTATTTTTTCTGCCAGCGGTAATATATTCAGCTTTTTCATTTTATCCCCCCTGTTAAACAGTACATTAATGAAGTATAAAAGGAAGAAACAGAGCCAATGGAAATAAGATAGCATTGCCAGCCAAATCACAGATTTGGGGCACTGCTTATTTGGCAGTCCGCAAGTGAGTAGTGAGTAGATTGTAGGGAACGCCTCCCAACAGGAGCCGCGACCCTCTGTCCTTCGGACATCTCCCTGTACTACAGGGAGTCACCCTCGGGCTCCCGAGCCTTACGCTGCAACTAACATGAACGCACTCACGCTCTGCACTTACGCGATGATATTTCCCTTTCGTTTATTGCCCCTCGCGGATATTATCTGCAATTCGCGTTGACTATATCGCGGAGCAAGGGTGCGCAGGCTCTGCACTCACGCGATGTTATTAGCCTTTCGCATATTATCTCTCGCGGCTAAAAGCTAAAGTCCCAACGAAACTTTCACGCGGAGTAAGGGTGCAGCGTCACGCTGCCCGTGTCGAGAAGCAACTGCCCTTTCGATGATATTCGTCCGAGCAAGGGGGCGCAGGCTCTGCGCTCACGCGATGTTATTAGCCTTTCGCATATTATCTCTCGCGGCTAAAAGCTAAAGTTCCAACGAAACTTTCACGCGGAGTAAGGGTGCAGCGTCACGCTGCCTTAGCGTTTGCTGCCCTTTGAACCGAAGCTTCCTCCCATTGAAAGGATATTTGTATCAAATGTATAGCTTATCTTTTCGCTCTGTCTGTAGCGTTTGAGAGCAAGCTGGATAAGTCTTTCGAGGAGCTCTGTGTACTTCACGCCCTTAGGCTCCCAGAGGTAGAATGCAAGAGAGCCGGGGATAGTGTTTATTTCGTTGATGTAGACCTTGTCGGCAGCCATATCTATCATGAAGTCGATACGTGTAACGCCGTTGAGTCCCAGATAGCGGAATGCGTCAACTGCGGTCTTTCTGATGAATTCGTCCTGCTCGGGAGTGATCTCGGCAGGTATCTTTCTTTTCAGGGTAGCCATACCCTTGCTGCCGCCCTTGCCGCCGCCTACGTACTTCTGGTCGTAGCTGAGGATATCATCGCCGCTTGCCTGTACAGGCTCTTCACATACGGAAGCTTCTGCGGACTCGCTGTCACCTGCAACAGCACAGTTTATTTCCTTGAGCTGAACAACGCATGGCTCGATGAGGATACGGTCAGCGAACTCGAAAGCCTCTTCGATAGACTTTATAAGGCTGTCTCTGTCCTTGCCCTTTGAGATACCAACGCTTGAACCGAGGTTGATAGGCTTTACGATAACAGGATAGCCGAACTTCTTCTCAACTTCCTCGACCATTCTGTCCATGTCGTTTATCTCGTATGAGGAGAAACGGCAGCAGTCAAGTACAGGGAAGCCTGCGTCTTTAAGGAGTATCTTCATTACGAATTTATCCATACCGACAGCGGAAGCCAGTACGTCGCAGCCTACATAAGGCAGGTCGAGAGTCTGGAGATAGCCCTGCAATGCGCCGTCCTCAACGTTTGTACCGTGAACGATAGGGAATGCAACGTCGATATCGGAAATGACATTAGAGCCGAATTTCTTCATTTTCTGGCGGATAAGCTGTACCTTGCCCTCGCTTCTTACGAAAACGCACTCGGTACACTCTTTGAGGAGTGCGGGGATATCCTTGAAGCTGTTGATATCCATGAGCTTTTCGCCTGTCCAGAATTCGCTCTTCTTGGTCATATACACAGGGATAATGTTGTATTTTTCCTTGTTTATGCTTGCCATAGCCTGAACAGCCGAGATGACTGATACCTCGTGTTCAACGCTTCTTCCGCCGAAAAGAACTGCAAGATTGATCTTCATTGTAATTACTCCTTTATTCGAGCCCTTAGCCGTTAGCCGAAGCTCTTGATTTAATTTCAAATATTATCGCGCAGCGATACCACAGGCTAAAGGCTGACAGCCAATAGCTTATGGCTTTAATAGTTGTCGGGTAAGTCGTTTTCAAGAAGGACTATTTTCTTCTTGTCGGTCTGATATGCATTTACGTGGGTGAGAGCCTCGTTAAGACTATCCGCAACGTAAACGTTATCCATATCGTAGCCTGCGTCCTTGATACCGTTATATATAGGCACTGTCTGATTTTTGCCAACCAGTACGATATGGTCACAAGCCTTAGCAGCTTCCTGACCGAACTCGAAATTCAGCTCCTCCTGCTTTGCGCCAAGCTCGACCATACCCGGAGTTACCAGTATACGGCAGGCATCGAAAAGACCGAGGACATTGAGAGCTGCACGGCAGCCGTTTGGATTTGAGTTGTATGCATCGTCGATAAAGGTCATATTGCCGCCCTTATCGAGAAGCTGTAATCTGTGGGGAACTGCGGCGATACGCTTCACGGGGAGCGTCAGCTTGTCAAGGGATATGCCCGTACCGTGTGCGTAGGCGATAGCTCCGAGGACGTTCTGAACGTTGTGCTCACCGAGGAGCTTCATTGAGAAACGCTGTGTCTCGCCGTTCGGAGCAGTTACCGTGAACTCTGTACCTCTGTCGGAAACGGATATATCAGTACCGCGGTAGTGGTTGCCCTCCTGCAAGCCGTAAAGCACAGCATTGGGGTACTCGGGAGCTTTCCTGCGGATAAGCTCGTTGTCGCCGTTGAGGTATATCTTTCCGCCCTTTGCCTTTACATGGTCGGCAAGCTCGAACTTCGTATTAACTACGTTCTCGATAGAACCAAATGTCTCCAAGTGCTGAGGACCTACGGAAGTGATGATGCCGTCGTGGGGGTCTGCAATGCCGCAGAGCTCCTTTATCTCGTGAACTCGTCTTGCGCCCATTTCGCAGATGAAGTATTCGTGTGTGGGCTTTAAGTCGCGGCGGATAGTTATTGTAACACCCATAGGAGTGTTGAAGCTCTCGGGAGTTTTCAGCGTGTTGTACTGCGAGTTGAGAAGCTCATCAAGATAGAACTTCATGCTTGTTTTGCCGTAGCTTCCCGTGATACCCACCTTGTGAAGTGTGGGGCACTCGGAAAGTATTCTCTTTGCGTCGTTGATGTACCAATTCTGTACTGCCTTTTCTATTGGCTTGTTTATCAGGTTTGACAGTGGAACCAGTATAGGTGTGAGGTACAGTGCCGAGCCCACCATGATATACGGCAGATACCATGTGAACCAGCGAGTTTCGGTGCGGCAGAAGTCTATGCCGTCAATATCAACGTAGGTCTTGCCCTTGATTATGGCAATAGCATAGCATATCGCGATCAATATGCCAAAGGTTATCATCATGCGCTTCATACGCGCTGTATAGACCAGCGGCTTCTTGAACTTCTTGCCGGGTTTGTTGGCAAGTGCTATGATAGCATTGAAGAAGCAAAGAACTATCACAAGAGTTATTTCAAGACCACTGCGCCCGTGAAACGGAATGAGCAGAAACTGCGCCACAAACAGCACCGCAGGGAGTATATACCTCTTTTTGTTCTTCTTCATCCAGCGTGAGTGCTCGGGGGTCTTGTAGCCGTTGAGCTGGAGCATATGGAACTCCCTCAGCCCGAGAAAAACAATAGCAGCCAGCGTAATGACCGCATAGATCATCCATAAAACCAAATTCATATATATCTCCTAATTCAATCTTCTATCTTCATAAAGCTGCACATCACGCGGTTGAATGTGAACTGCTGTTCGAGGAAGGAATAATGTCCTGCATTTTCAAGCTTTACAAGACCTGCATCGGGTATGAGCTTCTCCATTTTCTCGCCGTCGGAGAGGGGAGTAGCTGTATCGTTAACGCCCCATACGAGCAGTGTGGGAGCTTTGATATTCGGCAGATAGGGCTCCAAGTCCTCGTTTACTACCTTTACCATGACCTGTCTCATCATAGGAGAGGCTGCGGCATAGTCGGCGCTGCCCATTTTCTTGCGGAAGTTTTCAAGCGCATCGGGGAAGAGCTTCTTCACTATGCCCAGCGAGAGCACAGCCTTGCCCATTTTGTAATAGCGAGTGCGCCAGCTCTTTTTATTGGACTTTGGCGGCATGATGCCTGCGCTGTCCACGAGAATGACCTTTGTAACCTTGAAGGGCAGGTCATCGCGGCTGTGCATCTTGATTATTACTCGACCTCCGAAGCTGTGTCCGAGAAGCATTACTTCCTTTGTGTCGTAGTCTTTGAGGAAGTCGATGACGAACTGCACATAGGAGCTCACGTCCCATACTTCCTTTGGCTCTTCGCTCTTTCCGAAGCCCGGCATATCCATAGCAACAACCTTGTACTTTTTGGAGAGGAGCTCCATCATATTGGCGAAAAGGGTGATATTGCTGCCCCAGCCGTGAAGCAGTACGATAAGGTCGCCCTCGCCCTTTTCCTCGTAGTTTATCTTTAAACCGTTAACTGTCTTTATCAATTCTATTATCTCCGATAAAAATATTGTTTCTATATGATATACGGCATACAGCCGCAAATATACATATATAATCTATTATATCACCTGCACTATTTTATGTCAACATTTATTTTTCCCTTAGCCCTTAGCCGTTAGCCTGTAGGGGCGCACAGTGTGCGCCCGTTTGGTGTGCGTCCGTATGTGCCTTACGATGAAAATAACATGAACGCACTCACGCGATGATATTTCCCTTTCGTCTGTTATCTCTCGCGGCTAAAAGCTAAAGTCCCAACGAAACTTTCACGCGGAGAGAGGGTGCGCAGGCTCTGCGCTGTAGGGGCGCACAGTGTGCGTCCGTTTGGTGTGCGCCCGTTTGGTGTGCGCCCGTATGTGCCTTACGATGAAAATAACATGAACGCGCTGTTGGACGCCGTCCCCTGCACACATTCTTTCTTTCTTTCTTTCTTCCTTCCTTCTTTGACTATTATTCTATAAAATGCACTTTAACACTTTAAACAACTCAAGGTTGAAAGGAAGAAAGAAGGAACATTTTCAAAGTTGCCAGAACCATATTTTTTCATATTTTGTTGCTTTAATACCCAATTCTTTTTTTACTTTCGTCAGAATATCATAGCTCACCCCCATTTTCTGCGCCTTATCCACAAGCACCTGAACGGCTTTCATTTCGCCGCCGCCCAGCTCCGCCATAAGGAACTCTCTTGCAAGGTCGGACTGTTTGGGCTGGGGAGTGCCCAGACCGAGGAGCATATTATCGGGGTCAGCCTCGCACTCGCCCTCGCAGGTAAAGGCATTATTCTCGCCGAGTCTGAACGCAATGGGCTTGCCCTCTCTGGCAAGGGAGCTCTTTATCTGCATGACGATGCGCCTGTCGGGTTCGCGCTTGTCACGGGCTACCAGAAGAACGCTTCTTGCGGCGGCGGTAAGGTCGATAGAGCCCAGTCCGCGGTAAGCCGCCTTAGCTCCCATATTCTTGTTCATATGACCGATGAGGACTATAGCACAGCCGAACTGCTCAGCCATATTGGCAAGATAGCTCATAACGGGACGTATCTCGTTGGCGCGGTGCATATCCACATCAGCTCCGAGATAAGCCTGCAAGGGGTCGAGAATTACAAGACGTGCGTTGGTCAGCCTGAGAACTTCTTCAAGTCTGCCGTCAGTGATAGTCATAGGGTAGACGCTCTCGTCAACTCCGCTTATATAGCCGCAGTCCGCATCAGCCGCAAGGAGTCGGGGCTTGATAGTGTCCGCAAGACCGTCCTCGGCAGTCTGAAAGATAACGGGCTGTGGGAACAGCTCCTTCCCCGTAACGGGGTCGTGAGTCTCACCTGTGACGGTTTTTCCGCGAGTGAGCGAAGCAGCTATATTCAGCGCAAGAGTAGTCTTTCCCTCACCGGGGTCGCCCTGAATGATAGTCACCTTGCCGAATGGGATATAGGGATACCACAGCCACTCAGTCTCGGCAGCCTCTATCTTTGCCATATTGTAAATTCCTGTTGCCATAAAAATGACCTCCTTTAATTGGTTTTCACAATAGGGCATAAAAAATCGTTTTTTCAACGGAAAACCATTGAATATCGGAAAAATTCAGCGCAGAGCCTGCGCACCCTTGCTCCGCGTGAAAGTTTCGTTGGGACTTTAGCTTTTAGCCGCGAGAGATAACAGACGAAAGGGAAATATCATCGCGTGAGTGCAGAGCCTGCACACCCTTGCTCCGCGATATAGTCAACGCGAATTGCAGATAATATCCGCGAGGGGCAATAAACGAAAGGGAAATATCATCGCGTGAGCGCAGAGCCTGCGCCCCCTCTCTCCGCGATATAGTTAACGCGAATTGCTGATAATATCCGCGAGGGGCAATAAACGAAAGGGAAATATCATCGCGTGAGTGCGTTCTTGATATTTGCATCGTAAGGCACATACGGGCGCACACTGTGCGCCCCTACAGGCTGACGGCTCGGGACGTCGAGGACTTCCAACAGAAGCCGCGACCCTCTGTCAGCTTTGCTGACATCTCCCTACACTGTAGGGAGTCACCGTCCCCTACACTAACCATTAATTACTAATCACTGAACGGCTTGCAATTTCACTTATTATATGTTATAATGTAAAGATAGCGGCGGAACGCAGGTATCCGCCATATGATTACTTCTACTGAGGTGTAAAATGTCAAATAAATATTCACTGGGCATTGATGTGGGTTCGACCACGGTAAAAACGGTCATAACTGACGCTGAAAACAATATCATTTACTCGAAATACCAGCGTCATCTTTCCAAAGTCAAGGAAACTGTCACAGACCAGCTCAAGATAATACAGGCGGACTATCCCGATGAGGAATTCACAGTCTGCATCACAGGCTCGGCAGGTCTCGGACTTGCCAATTCTGCGGATATACCCTTCGTTCAGGAGGTACACGCTGCTTTCCTTGCAGTTAAGGAGAAACAGCCCGATGCTGACGCAGTTATCGAGCTTGGCGGCGAGGACGCAAAGATAATCTTCCTCACAGGCGGAGTAGAACAGCGTATGAACGGTACCTGTGCAGGCGGTACAGGTGCATTCATCGACCAGATGGCAACACTTCTCGGCATTACAGCCGATGAGCTTGACGAGCTCTCTCTCCACGCTCAGAAGATACACCCTATAGCTTCGCGCTGCGGAGTATTCGCAAAGTCCGATATACAGCCTCTCCTCAATCAGGGAGCAAGGCGCGAGGACGTTGCCGCAAGTATCTTTCAGGCAGTTGTTGACCAGACCGTTTCGGGACTGGCTCAGGGACGTACTATCGAGGGAAAAGTCCTTTTCCTCGGCGGTCCGCTGTTCTTCTTAAAGGGACTGAAAAAGGCTTTCGTAAGGACTCTCGGGCTCGATGAGGAACACGCTGTATTTCCGCAGGAGGCTCCCGTATTCGTGGCTTACGGCTGCGCACTGTATGCAGCTAAGGCTGCGGAAGCGTACAAGATAGGCGATATGATCGAGAAGATACTTAATGCAAAGACTTCGGACGCTATAGTTACAGGCGAACCCCTTTTCCGTTCGCACTCAGAGTATGACGAGTTCATTGACCGCCACAAGAAGTTCGACTTAGGATATGCCGATATACGTACATATAAGGGCGACGCTTATCTCGGTATAGACGCAGGATCTACAACTACCAAGCTTGTGCTCATAACCGATGACGGACGTATGCTCTACAATCATTATTCCTCAAATCAGGGACAGCCTCTCGACAAGATAGCCGACCAGCTCAGACGCATCTATTCGGCTATGAACCCCGATATAACCATAAAGGGTTCGGCAGTTACGGGCTACGGCGAGGACCTCATAAAGGCAGGTCTTTCCGTTGACCACGGCATAGTTGAGACAGTTGCCCACTTCAAGGCTGCGGCATATTTCTGTCCCGATGTTGATTTTATCATTGATATCGGCGGACAGGACATCAAGTGCTTCAAGATAAAGAACAAGAGCATCGACAGCATCATGCTCAACGAGGCTTGTTCCTCGGGCTGCGGCTCTTTCATACAGACATTCGCAATGGCTCTCGGCTACGATATCTCCGAGTTCTCACAGCTTGGACTCTTCGCAGAGCACCCTGTTGACCTTGGCTCACGCTGTACCGTATTCATGAACAGCTCGGTAAAACAGGCTCAGAAGGACGGTGCTACCGTTGAGGATATCTCCGCAGGACTTTCATCGTCTATCATCAAGAACGCCATTTACAAGGTCATACGTGCTAATTCTCCCGATGATCTGGGCAGGAACATCGTAGTACAGGGCGGTACCTTCCTCAATGATGCAGTCCTCCGCTCGTTCGAGAAGGAGCTTGGCAGAAACGTTATCCGTCCTGCTATTTCGGGACTTATGGGAGCATTCGGCTGCGCACTCTACGCAAAGGAACGCGCAAATGGTGAGGCTTCAAAGCTTATCTCTGCCGAGGAGCTCGAAAACTTCACATACGAGTCACGTTCGGCTAACTGCGGCGGCTGTACCGCACACTGTCAGCTGAATATCATCAACTTCGGCAAGGGCAGACGCTTCATTTCGGGCAACCGCTGTGAAAAGGGCGGCGGCATCGCCAACAGGAACACAGTCCCAAATCTTTACGAATTCAAGTACGACAGTATCCTCAATACCGTAAAGACTCACCAGCCAAAGCGTTTCCGCGGCACAGTGGGACTTCCCCTTGCACTGGGCTTCTACGAGCAGCTCCCCTTCTGGCATATGCTGTTCACTACTCTCGGCTTCAGGACTGTCATATCCGATGAGAGCTCCCGTGATATGTACTATCTCGGTCAGCACACTATTCCCTCGGATACGGTATGCTACCCTGCAAAGCTGGCTCACGGACATATCGAGTGTCTCCTCGATAAGGGCGTGGATTTCATATTCTACCCCTGCATGAGCTATAACCTTGACGAGGGCGGCAGCGATAACCACTTCAACTGCCCTGTTGTAGCCTACTATCCCGAGCTTCTCCTTGCAAACAACCCAAGACTCAACAATAAGAACTTCGTTCACCCCTACCTTGACCTGAACATCAGAAAGAACGTAATAAAGGTACTGGGACAGGTGCTTGGCAAGTACAATGTCAAGGGCAAGATACCCGATGCAGTTGATAAGGCTTACGAAGCCCTTGAAAAGTATCACAACTCCGTCACACGCAAGGCTATGGAGATAATAGATCAGGCAAGAGCCGAGGGACGCAAGATAATCGTCATTGCAGGCAGACCCTATCATATCGACAAGGAGATAAACCACGGCATACACAAGCTCGTATCAAGCCTCGGCATGGCTGTAATAACCGAGGACAGCGTTGCAGGTCTTGCAAGAACACCAAAGCTTGGGGTACTCAATCAGTGGACTTATCATTCGAGACTTTACCGCGCAGCCAAGTATGTTACCACACAGCCCGATATGCAGCTCATACAGCTTGTATCCTTCGGCTGCGGCATCGACGCAGTTACGGGCGATGAGGTGAGACATATCCTCGAAAGCCGCGGTAAGCTCTATACACAGCTTAAAATCGACGAGATAAACAATCTCGGCGCGGCAAGGATAAGACTGAGAAGCCTTGTTGCCGCTATGGAGCAGGCAGAGCAGAAGCCTGCCAAAAAGCCCGAGGTACAGCCTGTAGTATAAGCTCGGGCTATGAAGATGATATATGGAGGTTTTTATGCCTGAATATGCAAAATTTACCGAGGATATGATAAAAACTCACACTATCCTCGTTCCCGATATGCTGCCCATACACTTCAAGATGCTCATTGCTATCTTTGAAGCCAAGGGCTATAAACTGGAGCTGCTGACAAACGACTCCCGTGCAGTGGTCGATGAGGGACTGAAAAACGTACACAATGATGCCTGCTATCCCGCGCTCCTCGTTATAGGACAGTTCATGGACGCACTGAAAAGCGGCAAATACGACCCTGACAGGACAGCTCTCCTCATCACCCAGACAGGCGGCGGCTGCCGTGCATCGAACTATATCCACCTGCTGAGAAAGGCTGTTGCCAAGAACTATCCTCAGATACCCGTTGTATCACTTAATTTCAGCGGACTTGAAAAGGACAGTGCTTTCAGGATAACTGCGCCCATGTTCATGCAGATGCTGTATGCAGTGCTCTACGGCGACCTGCTCATGACCTGCTATAACAAGTGCAGAGCCTATGAGATAAACAAGGGCGAGTCAAGGAAGATGCTGGACAAATGGCACCGCAGACTGTGCAATATCTTCCGCAAGGGCAGCAAGATGTTCCTGAAAACAAAGAAGATATACAGGGATATACTCGACGATTTCGCCACTATCGAGCTTAGCAGCGAGAAAAAGATCAGAGTCGGCATAGTGGGTGAGATATACGTTAAATATTCGCCCCTTGCCAACAACCACCTTGAGGACTTCCTCATATCCGAGGGCTGTGAGCCTGTAGTTCCGTCCCTTCTGGAATTCGTTATGTACTGCGCCGCAGGAACCTTCAACGATGCCAAGATATACGACCATACCACAAAGCAGTCCATATTCAACAAGATAGGCTATAAGCTCATCTACGCAAAGCAGAAGGAGCTCATCAAGGTAATGAAGGAGCAGGGAAGCTTTGAGCCTCTCCACGACTTCGAGCACCTGAGAAAGCTTGCTGACAAGTATATAAATCAGGGCGTTGTAATGGGAGAGGGCTGGCTCATACCCGCTGAAATGGCTGCGCTTGCAAAGTCCGGCGTTGAGAATATCATCTGCACTCAGCCCTTCGGCTGTCTGCCGAACCATATCGTTGCAAAGGGTATGTCAAGAGCTATCAAGCAGGACAACCCAAATGCAAATATCGTTGCTATAGACTATGACCCGGGTGCTACGAGGGTAAATCAGGAGAACAGAATAAAACTCATGCTCGCAAATGCCCGTCTGTGAGAACAAGCGAGGAGCTGTAACATGATAAAAACAAGAAACGGCGATGTCATCGTCACCAACGAAAAACAGAACAAGCTGCTGAAAAAGCTTTACGGCTGTTCACTTGGACGAGTTGTACTGAAAATTCTTACTGCTCCCTGCATATCAAAGGCAGCAGGAGCGTTCATGGATTCAAGGGCTTCAAAGCTCCTTATAAAGCCTTTTATCAAGAGAAGCGGCATTGATACCTCACAGTATGTGATGCGTGATTTCCGCTCGTACAATGACTTCTTCACCCGTCATGTAAAGCAGGGGAAGCGTCCTGTTGATTTCAGACCCGATCATCTTATAAGCCCTTGCGACGCAAAGCTTACGGCTCATAAGATATCAAAGAACAGCATCTTCCGCATCAAGGGCTCACGCTACAGAGTAAGTGACCTTTTGCAGAACGAATTCCTTGCAAAGCGTTTCTGCGGCGGATACTGCCTTATATTCCGTCTCGAGGTCGATGATTACCACCGCTACTGCTATATCGACAACGGTACAAAGACCGGTAATACCTTTATCCCCGGCGAGCTTCACACCGTAAATCCCATAGCTCTTGAAAGATACAACATATACAAGCGCAACTGCCGCGAGTATACAGTGCTCCATACCGAGAATTTCGGCGATGTGGTACAGATAGAGGTGGGAGCTATGATGGTTGGACGAATAGTCAATAACCACGGCGAAGCAAGCTTCCGCAGAGGCGAGGAAAAGGGCAGATTTGAGTTCGGCGGCTCTACTATTGTAATGCTCTTCGGCAGGGACAGTATCAGCGTGGACTATGATATACTGCGAAATTCAGCCGAGGGTATCGAGACTGTGGTAAAGCTCGGAGAAAAAATAGGAAAGGCAGGAGAATGATATGAAGAGATTACCGTTACTGCTTCTTGCAGGTGCGATGCTGTTTTCTATGACAGGCTGTCTTGAGCCCGACAAAAAGCACGATATCCCCTTTGAGGTCGCACCGAAGGTAGAGCCTCATACTGCTCCTGCTGGTACTTTCGATGTTGATGCGGTAAGAAGTATGATAACCATAAAGGGTCAGCACTTATACCTGCCTCAGCTTATCGACGAGCTTGGCGACAAATGGGAATTCAGATACTACGACAGAAAGGACTACGGTCTTAAAGAGGGAAGCGGTCTCGCCACACTTTATTATAACGGTGTGGAAATGGGTACCGTATCCCTTGAAAACTGCTATACAGGCAGAGAGCAGGACAGCGTTATCTACAGCGTTGCCATAAAGACAAGCGACAGCGATATCTACGGCATAACTCCTATGGTTTCGACTATAGCCGATGTTGAATCCCTTATCGGTCAGCCCGATACTGTTGACATGGTGGAAATGCCCTATACCCATATCTATCACTACGGTATCAATATCGGCGAGGACGCGCAGGGAATACTCCGAGGACATACTATCGCAGTATCCTTCAATGAGCAGGGCATAGTTGATCTGGTGAGCATAACCTATTCCGACCTTACTCAGCAGTCGCAGGAATAAATTTATTTCATTTACCACTTGACAAAATCTGTGATATGTAGTATAATGTGTAAAGTGATTTTGCATTACACCCGAAAGAGGTGCTTTGAAAATGGCTAAGGAACTTAAATTCGTAATGCTTCTTGACTGCTACGGCGACCTGCTCACAGAGCATCAGCGCAGCATAATGGAGCTGTATTACTGCGAGGATCTCTCTCTTGCCGAGATAGGTCAGCCCCTCGATATTACGAGACAGGCTGTACGCAGTATCATAAAACGCACCGAGGAGATACTCCTGAACTATGAGGAAAAGCTCGGGTTCGCCGAAAGGCTCGGGAAAATGCGGGAATGCTTCGGACGCATCGAGGCTGCCGCAGAGCATATCACTGATGAAGCTGCAAGAAATATCATACTCTCCGAGACCGCAAAGGGTACGGAGCTGTTATAATACATTATTATAGTATAAAAGGAGGCTCGACATGGCATTCGAAGGACTTTCAGAAAAACTGAACACTGTCTTTAAAAAGCTCAAATCAAGAGGAAAGCTTACCGAGTCTGATGTTAAAGAGGCTATGCGTGAGGTGCGCCTTGCACTTCTCGAAGCCGATGTCAGCTATAAAGTCGTTAAGGACTTTGTAAAGAGCGTTACAGAACGTGCTGTCGGAGAAGAAGTGCTGTCAAGCCTTACTCCTGCACAGCAGGTAATAAAGATAGTTAACGAAGAGCTGGTATCCCTTATGGGTAACAGCAATTCACGTATAAATATGGCATCAAAGCCGCCTACGGTAATCATGATGTGCGGACTTCAGGGTTCAGGTAAAACTACCCACGCCGCAAAGCTGGCTAAGCTTTTAAAGAAGGAAGGACACCGTCCCCTTTTAGCTGCCTGCGATATCTACCGTCCTGCTGCTATCAACCAGTTGCAGGTAGTCGGCGCAAAGGCTGATGTCAAGGTATTTGAAATGGGTCAGACAGACCCCGTTGTTATCGCTAAGAAGGCACTTGCCTATGCTAAGGACTACGGTCACGATATCCTTATCATAGATACAGCAGGTCGTCTCCATATAGATGAAGCTCTCATGGACGAGCTTGTAAATATCAAGAATGAAACCCAGCCTGATGAGATAATGCTTGTAGTTGATGCTATGACAGGTCAGGACGCTGTAAACGTTGCCAAGGCTTTTGATGATGCTGTTGGTATCACAGGCGTTCTTATGTCAAAGCTTGACTCTGATACAAGAGGCGGTGCGGCACTGTCTGTACTCTCTGTAACAGGTAAGCCGATCAAGTTCGTTGGTATGGGCGAAAAGCTTGACGATTTCGAGCAGTTCCACCCTGAGCGTATGGCTTCAAGAATACTCGGTATGGGCGATGTACTTACCCTTATCGAAAAGGCTGAGAACGTTATGTCTCAGAAGGACGCTGAAAAGCTCACCAAGAAGTTCAAGGAGAACAAGTTCGATATGGACGATCTCCTCGAACAGATGAAGTCTATCAAGCGTATGGGCTCTATGAAGTCTATACTGGGTATGCTTCCGGGCGTCGGCGACAAGATAAAGGAAGCTGATATCGACGAGAGCCAGCTTGGCAGGATCGAGGCTATGATAACCTCTATGACCAAGGCTGAAAGAGCTAAGCCCTCTATCATCAACCCTTCACGCAAAAAGCGTATCGCAAAGGGCTCGGGTACAAAGGTAGAGGACGTAAACAGGCTTCTCAAGCAGTTTGACCAGATGCAGTCCGTTATGAAGCAGTTCACAGGCAAAAACGGCAAGATGTCTCTGCGTAAGGCAAGAAAGAATCTTGCAGGCATGAACTTCGACAAGTATACGGGCAAGGGCGGAGGAAATCTGCCGTTCTAAAAGCTTTCAATGCGGTCTCCCGCCGCTTGAATATAAAACATTATGATTTATACGGAGGTGAATTCAAATGGCAGTAAAGATCAGACTCAGAAGAATGGGTGCTAAGAAGGCTCCTTTCTACCGTGTAGTTGTTGCTGATTCAAGATACCCAAGAGATGGTCGTTTCATCGAAGAGATCGGTTTCTATGATCCTACTAAGGAGCCATCAGAAGTTAAGATCGACGCTGAAAAGGCTAAGAGCTGGATCGCTAATGGTGCACAGCCTACAGATACTGTAAAGGCTCTCCTCAAGAAAGAGGGAGTTCTTTGATCAAAAGCTTAATGGAAGAGGAGAGGCGTAAGGTCTCTGCCTCTGTCCCAGAGCTTGAACGGAGGTTTTACTATGAAAGATTTACTTTATGCTATCGCAGCAGGCCTCGTAGAAGACAAGTCCGCTATCAATATTACCGAAGATGCTCCCGATGAAGAGGGCGTTATCGTATTCCACCTTAACGTTGCTCCTGATGATATGGGCAGAGTTATCGGTAAACAGGGCAGGATCGCAAAGGCACTCCGTACAATTATGCGTGCAGGCGCAGCTAAAAAGGACCAGAAGGTCTCTGTTACGATCGAATAAGTATGACAAGCTCCCCACTCGGGAGCTTTTTTTGTTTTGTAAGGACAGATATTGACAAAAAAGGCGTTTTTTGATAGAATAATATCATAAAATATTTTGGGGGTGGCACTATGAAGTGCAAATACTGTAATTTTGAGAACAAACCCGGGGATAAGTACTGCGAGAACTGCGGTGCGAGTATTGAAAATAATACGGGAATGAACGATATATCCTCTATTCCTGTACCGCCGCCATTGAGCGAGGGCGCAAATCCTCCGTCAGCGGCTGCGAATAATGCTCCACAGTCGGGAAACAGCTATCAGGGCGGCAGCGTTCAGCCTAATCCCTACGGACAGCCCAACAACGGTTATCAGGGCGGCAGCGGTCAGCCTAATCCCTACGGACAGCCCAATAACGGCTATCAGGGCAGCGGCGTTCAGCCCAATCCCTACGGACAGCCCAATAACGGCTATCAGGGCTACAACGGTCAGCCCAATCCCTACGGACAGCCAAACAACGGCTATCAGGGCTACAACGGTCAGCCCAATCCATACGGTCAGCCAAATCCCTATGGACAGCCTAATATGTACAATCAGCAGCCTTTCGGCTATGATCCCATGTATTATAATAATACTGACGAAAGTCCAAAGTATGTTGAATTCGGTGAAGCGATAACTCTGTTTTTCAAGAACTATGTCAATTTCAAAGGACGCTCAACACGAAGCGAATTCTGGTATGCGTTCCTGTTTACTTGGCTTGTAGGTCTTGGAGCAGGCTTTATAGGATTTTTCATGGGTAAAACTGCTTCTAACATTTTGTCATATGCGATCGACGCTGTATTTTTAGTTCCTAATCTTTCTATCGAGGTCAGAAGACTGCATGATGCAGGAAAATCGGGCTGGTGGGTAATCGGTTCGATACTGGCGATGATAGTTATGGGCTATTCAACAATAGCAGGAATACTGCACTTCTCATATAGCTTTGAAGCTATTGGCGCATTGATCGGACTGTTCGCTATGGTGATATTGGTTTTGGGCATTGTGCTTCTTATATTCTGGTGCAGACCCAGCGTGGGCGCTAATCAGTGGGGAGCTCCTGCAAGACCTGTAAACAGAAGATAATTATTAAAGGCTTACGGCTGACCGTAAGCCTTTTTTTAAAGATATGGTCTTACATCTGCTGCGAGGCATTCTTCTGCGCGTATCAGCTTTTTTGCCATGTCCTTTGAGCGTTCATCGGCAGCAGCATATTTATTGAGATACCTGCTCAGCGATTTTACGCCCATATTACAGCCGTCTGTCATAAGGTCGGCTACAGTGCTGTCAGACTCGTTCATTTTCAGCATGACGCTGGTCTTTATCCATGACATTCCCTTTGCGATCGCCGCAGGTTCTTTGCCGTCATCGCGGTATTCGCTGAGAAGCTTTTGCAGACCTGTTTTTATACTTTCGTGTTCGTCAGAGCTCTTTTGCAGTATCCCGCGCAGTTCCTCGCTGCTCACATAGTCCAGAACATCATTTATAGATGATATTCCCATTTTTACGCCCGAATCGCACTCCCTAAGAAGCTTTATAGTGTCCTGTTCGACCATAAAAACACCTCCCTTTGCGGTTATTATGTCCGCTCAGGGAGGTTTTATTCTTATTCGCCTGTGTTTTCTTCGTCATCTTTTCCGAAGTAAAGCTCGGTCATCTGTTCCATGCCGAATTTTTTTGCAAAACGCTTGAAATCGTCTCTCATCTTTCCGAAGCTGTAGCCGCTGTTGATGAAGTATTCCTCGTCCATATCGCTGAGCTGAGCATAGAATTCAAGACCAATCATAAGGTTTTCCTTGGTGTTGTTGTCAGCAAGCCTGTCAAGCTCCTCGACAGCGTCCTGAATCTCGCCGTCTTTCACTTTGTCCGCAAGATATTCGACCTTTTGCCTTTCGCGCTGATGAAGCATCAGCGTCATTGAATCAGCCTTCTTGCCAAAAACTACCTTTGCGATAACTGCGGTTATTTCTCTTATCTGCCGCATGATGAAATCCTCTTCA
This sequence comes from Ruminococcus flavefaciens ATCC 19208, assembly GCF_000518765.1. Classification (GTDB taxonomy): domain Bacteria; phylum Bacillota; class Clostridia; order Oscillospirales; family Ruminococcaceae; genus Ruminococcus; species Ruminococcus flavefaciens. The sequence continues at coordinate 343,899 of NZ_KI912489.1, forward strand.
TACATAAAATAAGCCTCCTTTCGGTATAAAAACAGACCTGCTGCGCTGTTTGCAACAGGTCTGTATCGGTTGTCAAAAATCAAGCTTTGAGCGGAGCTTATCAAAGAAGCTCTGACGCTTTGCATAATTCTTTTCTGTCAGTGAATTCTCAAACTCCTTCAGCAGATCCTTCTGCTTCTTGGTGAGATTCTTCGGGACTTCCACATATATCTTAACGTACTGGTTTCCGCGCTCTGTGCGGTGAAGTCTTGTAACGCCCTTGCCCTTTAAGCGGAATACAGTACCTGTCTGAGTTCCCTCGCTGATATTGTATTTTACATCGCCGTCGATTGTAGGTACGGTAATTTCAGCACCGAGAACGGCTTCTGTATAAGTAACAGGGATATCGCAGTATATGTCGTAGCCCTCGCGTCTGAAGATGGGGTGTGACTTTACATTGATGCCAACGAGAAGATCGCCGTTAGGACCTCCGTTGATACCGCAGTCGCCCTGTCCGCTTACGCGCAGTGTCTGTCCGTCGTCGATACCTGCTGGTACATCAACAGTAACTGTTTTCTGCACTCTTACTCTGCCCACGCCGCGGCACTTTGAACATGGATTTTTTATGATCTTGCCCTTGCCTCCGCAGTGAGGACAGGGTTTTGTTGATGAAATAGCACCGAAAGGAGTACGCTGAGTGGTCTTTACGGAGCCTCTGCCCTGACAGTCAGGACAGATATCGGGTGTAGAGCCTGCCTCTGCACCTGTGCCTTTACAGTTTTCGCATACAGACATACGGTTTATTTTCAGGTCTATCTTCTTGCCCGAGCAGGCTTCCATAAAGCTTATGGAAACAGCTTCCTGTATATCCGCACCACGTCTCGGAGCATTGACGTTTGAACGCTTTGTACCGCCGCCGAAACCAAAACCGCCGAAGATACTTCCGAGGATATCGTCCATATCGGCAAATCCGCCGAAGCCGTCCATGCCGCCTGCACCGCCGCCGTAGCTGGGATCAACGCCTGCGTGACCGAACTGGTCGTAGCGAGCACGTTTTTCGGGGTCTGAAAGCACCTCGTTAGCCTCGTTTATCTCCTGAAACTTCTCAACGTAGGAAGGATCATCGGGGTGAAGGTCGGGGTGGTTTTCTCTTGCCTTTTTACGGAAGGCTTTTTTTATCTCGTCCTCGGAAGCACCCTTCTGGATACCGAGGACTTCATAATAATCTCTTTTTTCAGCCATAGATAACTCCATTCTTCCGTTATACCGCGGAAAGATTTTGTAGGGGACGGCGTCCTCGACGTCCCGCTTCGGACATGATCATAAATCCAAATACGGGCTGTCGGGGACGCCAGCCCCTACAAACAAGGATTCGGATCTTTTAGTATCTGTAAATACACCACAAGGGCGGCGGAGAGCCTCCGCTCCCTTTTTCGCGTCTTACATATGAAAAACAGCACTTTTTTCGCCGCGCCTGTAAATACACCACAAGGGCGAAGTATTGTTCGCCCTTTTTATGGTGTTATATTTCAGTTCATCAAACCTCTGTGAAGTCAGCGTCAACTACTCCGTCGTCGTTTCCGCCCTGTGAAGCGCCTGCGTCAGCAGCACCGCCCATGTTAGCGAACTGTGAAGGATCTATGCCCTGTGCGCCTGCTGCACCGTTTGGAGCTGCCTGCTGGTAAACCTTTGCAGAGAGATCATAGAATGCCTTCTGGAGATCTTCCTTGAGAGTCTTTATCTCGGAATCGTTGTTTGCTTCGATAGCAGACTTGAGAGCTGCACACTTGGACTCGATATTGGACTTCTCGTCAGCTGATACCTTGTCGCCGAAGTCTGTGAGAGCCTTCTCGCACTGGAATACAAGGTTCTCAGCCTCGTTCTTGTTGTCAACAGCCTCACGGCGCTTCTTGTCCTCAGCAGCATACTGCTCAGCTTCCTTGACAGCCTTGTCGATGTCTTCCTTGGACATATTTGTGGAAGAAGTGATAGTGATGTTCTGCTCCTTGCCTGTGCCGAGATCCTTAGCGGATACGTGAACGATACCGTTCTGGTCGATATCGAATGTTACTTCGATCTGTGGGATTCCTCTTGGAGCAGGAGCGATACCGTCGAGACGGAAAGTACCCAGCTGCTTGTTATCACGTGCGAATTCACGCTCACCCTGAAGTACATTGATATCAACAGCAGGCTGATTATCAGCATATGTTGAGAATACCTGTGACTTCTTTGTAGGGATAGTTGTATTTCTTTCGATCATTTTTGTGCAAACGCCGCCTGCTGTCTCGATACCGAGTGAAAGTGGTGTAACATCGAGAAGAAGGAGACCGTTCTTAACGTCGCCGCCGAGAACGCCGCCCTGATATGCTGCACCGAGTGCAACACACTCGTCAGGATTGATGCCCTTGAATGGCTCCTTGCCGATGAGCTTCTTGACAGCTTCCTGTACAGCAGGGATTCTTGAAGAACCGCCGACCATGAGTACCTTGTTGATCTCTGAGATCTGGAGTCCGCTGTCGCTGAGAGCCTGTCTTACAGGTCCCATTGTAGCTTCTACGAGGTCAGCTGTGAGCTCGTTGAACTTAGCCTGTGTAAGTGTAAGGTCAAGGTGCTTAGGTGTACCCGATGCATCAACAGTGATGAACGGAATATTGATATTAGATGTTGTTGTAGATGAAAGCTCGATCTTTGACTTTTCAGCTGCGTCCTTGAGTCTCTGTGCAGCCATCTTATCCTGTGAAAGGTCGATGCCCTCAGTCTTCTTGAACTCGTCAACGATCCAGTTGATGATACGCTGGTCGAAGTCGTCACCACCGAGACGGTTGTTACCTGCTGTAGCAAGTACCTGCTGAACATCTTCGCCCATTTCGATGATAGATACATCGAATGTACCGCCGCCGAGGTCGTAAACCATAACGGTCTGCTCCTCTTCCTTGTCGATACCGTAGGAAAGAGCAGCTGCTGTAGGCTCGTTGATGATACGCTTAACAGTAAGACCAGCGATCTGACCTGCGTCCTTTGTAGCCTGTCTCTGTGAGTCTGTGAAGTAAGCAGGAACTGTGATAACTGCCTCTGTTACAGGCTCGCCGAGGTAAGCCTCTGCGTCAGCCTTGAGCTTCTGGAGTATCATAGCCGAGATCTCCTGAGGTGTGTAGTTCTTGCCGTCTATAGCTACCTTATAATCAGAGCCCATGTGTCTCTTGATTGAAGATACTGTTCTGTCGTGGTTTGTTATTGCCTGTCTCTTAGCCACCTGACCTACGAGACGCTCGCCGTTGTTTGTGAAAGCAACGACTGAAGGAGTTGTTCTTGCACCCTCACTGTTAGGTATTACGACTGCGTTGCCGCCTTCCATAACAGCTACGCAAGAGTTAGTTGTACCAAGATCAATACCAATAATTTTACTCATAATAAATTCCTCCTAATTTCTAATTCATAATTCACAATGCATAATGCATAATTGAATTATGAATGTAGTTTACTTGTGTTGATCGCATAATTATGAATTATGAATTATGCATTATGAATTGTTTAGCGCTTTGCACTAAACTGCCACTGCCACCATAGCAGGTCTTACAAGCTTATCCCCGAGCATATAGCCCTTCTGGAATACCGAGCATACGTGATTGCTTGCGTAATCCGTGCCGTCAAGCTGCTGTATAGCGTTGTGTACATTGGGATCAAATTCAGCTCCGAGAGCTTCGATCTCAGTTACATTCATCTGAGTAAGGAAGTTCTTCATCTGATTGTATATCATCGCCATGCCGTTTTTGAAGTTTTCATCGGAGCATTCTGCTTCCAGCGATCTTTCAAAGCTGTCGAGCACGGGGAGTATCTTTTCTATACACTGTGCGGAAGCGTTCTGATAAGTCTCTGTCTTTTCCTTTGCTGTACGCTTGCGGTAGTTGTCGTACTCTGCGTAAAGCCTCAGATACTTGTCGTTTGCCTCTGCAAGAGCGTCCTCAAGGTCGGAGAACTGAGTAGCAGTATCATTGTATTCGCTTGCTGCATCGTCCTCGTCAAGAGCGTCTGTGTTTTCATCAGCATCGGGAGTTTCAGCTGTATCCCCTGCGAGCTCCTCAAGCTCCTCCGAGAAATTCTCATTCTTTTCCATCGGTCATTTCTCCTTTCTATGGCTCCTGTCCGTTTGGCGGAGCATTTATGATGTCATCGTCTGTACCGTCCATAAGATAGGATATCTTCTGGGTGAGGTATTCGACGTATGGGATTATCTTTTTATAATCGACTCTCATAGGACCTATGATGCCTAAAGAGCCTGCCTCCTTGCCGCCCTTGCGGTACTTGGAGACGATAAGGCTTGAATTGCCTATTGCAAGGCTGTCGTTTTCAGCTCCGAACTTTACCTGTATTCCGCTGAATGCGTTTTCAAGGAGTTCGGAAAGACCGTCCTTGTGTTCTATAAATCTTACGACTTCCATTTTGTCAAGATCCTCACAGGAGAGGAGCTTTTCTCCTCCGCTGACTGTCAGTTCTTCCTGACGAAGATCCTCTGAAAGCTCGCAGATGCCTTTTACCAGCGGTGAAAGCGACACCATGTACGCGCTCACGGCTGCTACCATTTTGTCGAAAACGTCCTCAGACAGTTCGTCTACGGATACACCGCTGAGGTTTTCCTCTATATAATGTGTAAAGAAATCAAGCTGTTCATGGCTGAGGTCGAATTCAAGTCTGCAAGCCTTGTTTTTTATGCTTCCGTTGGACGTTATCAGCAGGATAACGTACAGTCTTTTACCCGTTGGGATAACTTCCACTTTTGATATCACCGAAAATCTCGGTACAGCGTTGGAAACTACTGCGGCACACTGTGTTATCTCGGTAAGAGCAGTTGCGGCATTCTGTACCAGAAGCTCTTCGGGAGTATCCTTGTCTCCGAGCATTTCATCGAGCCGCCGCTTTTCCTCATCGGGGAGGTCGTGAGGCGTCATAAGCTCGTCGATATAAAGGCGATAGCCTTTGAAGGTAGGAACTCTGCCTGCCGAAGTATGGGGCTGTTCCAGATATCCCATCTGTTCGAGAGCCGCCATATCATTTCTGATAGTAGCGGAGGAAACATTTATATTTTCAAGCTTTGAGATAGATTTCGAGCCGACGGGTTCGCCCGTCCTTACATATTCGTCAACCACAGCAGCAAGTATTTTCAGCTTTCTGTCGTCCACGATACTCACAACCTTTCGATCTCGTTAGCACTCTAACTCTCTGAGTGCTAACTATAATTTATCACTATTATGGAGTTTTGTCAAGGGTTTTATACATTTTCGGCTTTTTGTCCTATTTTTACCACCTGCCTATGTGTATTTAGAACAATTTGACAAAGAGCCCGAAAGAGCGTTTTTTCATGCCCCGAACTATTGACAAACGGCGATATGCGCTGTATAATGGTTAATGCAGTAAGGTACTGCAAATCAATCATTTGAAGAGTAAAAATGCGTTCGTTATACCTCACGGTATTCCAGTGTTGACCGAACGGGGAGTTGTCGGTCAAACGAAAAGCTAAGGCTTACGGTTCGCATTTTGCATCCCGCTTCATAGGACAACTAAAAAAGAACCGAAACCTTCTTTTCTTGTCGTATGAGTGAGGAAAAGGAGGTTATTTTTATGATCACAAACAACAGAGGAACAGCAGTAAAGAGCGATATCAGGCTTTTCGGCAGCACAAAGGTGCTTATCGTAGCAGGTCTGCTGGCAGCAATGAGCATGGTTCTCGGCAAATTCGGTGCTATCAACATCGGCAACAGTATCCGCATAGGCTTTGGCGGACTCCCCATACAAATGGCAGGCATCTTCTTCGGACCTGTCATAGGCGGAGCAGTAGGACTTGTGGCAGATGTTGTTGGCTGCATAATGAAGGGCTATGCAATCAATCCTATAATCACTATAGGCTCGACCTGTATAGGTGTTTTCTCGGGACTTGTATATCATTTCGCACTTCGCGGTGTCAAGAACGCTCTGCTCCCAAAGGTAGCAGCTTCAACAGTTACCGCACACGTTATAGGCTCTATGATGATCACTTCCATAGGTCTTTACGTTTACTATCACACACCCTTTGAGACTCTTTGGCTCCGTGTGCCGATCTACCTCATCACAGCAGCTATCGAGACAGCTGTCATCTATCTTATGCTGAAAAATAAGGCTTTCACAGCAGAGCTCAACAAGGTAAGAAGAAAATGAATTATTCGGAAGCACTTGCATATATGAAAAAGGCTGCCGAAAGGGGCAGCGTACTGGGACTTTCGCGTGTCACAGAGCTTCTGCGGCTCATGGGCGATCCGCAGGAAAAGGTGAAAACAGTCCATATCTCAGGCACAAACGGCAAAGGCTCTTTCGGAGCTATGCTCACATCGGTGCTGAAAAATGCAGGCTATAAAGTCGGGGGATTTTCTTCTCCTGCCATAACCAAGGTAACGGACAGCTTCCGCATTGACGGCTGTGAGATTTCAGAGCAGGAGTTTGCGGATATTATCGGCGATATCGCTTCCATATGCGAGAGCATGGACGAGAAGCCCACGGAATTTGAAGTCCTTACGGCTGCGGCATTCGAGCTATTTGTGCGAAAAGGCTGCGATATAGCTGTAGTTGAGTGCGGAATGGGCGGCGACCTTGACTCCACAAATGTCATAAAAGCTCCCGTACTGTCGGTGATAACCAATGTGCAGAAGGATCACAGCGCCTTCCTCGGAGATACCATTGCGGAGATAGCTTACCACAAGTCTGGCATCATCAAAAAGGGCAGACCTGTTTATTTCGGCGGTGACAGCGAGGAAGCCTACGAGATAATTGCCGATACTGCAAAAAAGCAGGGCTCGGCTCTGTTCCTGCCGGATTATTCAAAATTTGAATGGTCTGACAGCTGTTTTGACATCAGCGGTGCGGACTTCATATATAACGGTGAAAAGCTGCATATACCGCTTCTTGGCACATATCAGCTTGAAAACGCAGTCAATGTTATAAGCTGTGTGGAGATACTCAGACGCGAGGGAATTAAAATCCCTTGTGAAGCAGTCCGCAAAGGACTTGCTGAGGTGAAGTGGCACGGACGCTTTGAAGTCCTGAGCAAAGAGCCGCTCATCATCTATGACGGTGCGCATAACCCTGATGGTATACGCTGTGCTGCGGACAGTATACGCCGTTATTTCAGTGATAAAAAGGTGGCATTGCTTATCGGCGTCATGGCTGATAAGGAGTACGGACTGTACGCGGATATGCTCGGTGAGCTTGCAGAGACTGCCTTTGCGGTAAAGCCTGCAAATCCCCGTTCTCTTGACAGTCAGAAGCTTGCGGACACTCTTAACGCAAAGGGACTGAACACAGAGCCTTTCGCAGAGCTCACAGAGGGAGTCGAAGCAGCTTACAGCTATGCAAATGAGCATGATGTGCCGCTTATAATACTTGGTTCGCTGTATATGTATCGTGAAGTCACAGAGACGCTTTCTGATATTACATAAAATTAAGACGTGCAATTAACTGCACGTCTTATTATTTTTTACGTATAATTGAAGGAGCAGGCTTTCCATGTGCCGCCGTCATTTACAGCGTTAACGGTAAATGTTTTTACTCCGCCGCCTGATGCTATCTGAACATTGAATGTGAACGATCCTCCCGATGCGCTTGTTATAGTCGGATCGCCCTGATATCCGAAGCCGCAGCCTCTTGTTTCACTGAGATAGTACAGTGAACCGTTGAACTCCTTGAATGTTGGAGCTTCGCCTGAATAGAGTCCGCTGTATCTGTAGATAAGATCACCGCAGATCATAGTATTTACAAAATTTGTCACATCGTTTAAAGATGAAAAACGATAATCAAGAACCTTGCTGTAAGTACAGCCATTGTCCTGTACTGTATCACTTGAGTCTATGCTTACATTGCTTCCGCCTGCAATACTGTCAAGTGTATCCAGAGAATTCATTATGTTCTTTGCTATAGGGATATACTCGGAATAGTCATTTACAGCCGCCTGCTTCTGAGCAGGTGAAGCTGTTACCTCAGGTGGGTCAGCCTTCGGCGGCTGAACTGCGGGAGCTTGCTGTTGTACGGGGGCAGCAGCTTGTGTCTGAGCAGGAGCAGCTGATTGCTGCTCCTGTGTCTGCTGAGAGTTATTATCAGCCTGTTGTGGTGCAGGTGTCTGAACGTTATTTTCAGGAGTATTTGCAGGGGTTGAGACAGACCAGTTTGCAGAGCGCGGAGTTGTGCTTTCATAGGTTTCGAGAGTACATGACGCCAGAGAGCTGCATACCAGTCCTGAAATAAGCACTGCGGTAAGAATGTGTCTTTTCATTGTGGATTCCCTCTTTTTTACGGTAAGTATTTATGGTTTTCCTTTAAGTAATATTATGATACCTATTTTTCAGTCATTTTTCAAGAGTAAATTTCAACGAAGTTTCAGAAATGAGCAGCTTTTTTTAGTATATATAGCTGTGAAAAATGCAAAAAGTAAGGTGAAAGCCACGTTTTATTGACATCAAAAGCGGCATTTGTTATAATTAAGTATCATATAATATACTATATAATGTCAGAAAGGAATAACCATGAAACTCAGAAAAAATGCTTTGATATTATGCTTTAGTCTTGCAGTTTTTGCTGTAACAGGCTGCGGAGAGAGTAAAAAAGATGTGGAAAAAGATGTATCCGCCGACACAAAAACGACTACAATCCTACAGGATACAACAGAGGTCGCCTTGACCACAGAAGCCGAAACTGCTGCCGAAGTGACAACGAAAGCAGAAGAAGCTGCTTTTCTTGATGGCCTGACGGCTTTCGATGTGACTTCGGAAAATCTCCATGACGGTGTTTGGGACTCTGTTATTTCAAATACGAGCAGCGGTGATAACCATTCTCCACAGCTTTCGTGGGAGAGTGTTGAAAACGCGGAATGCTACGTTATATACATGATAGATACATCGGCAGGCAACTGGCTGCACTGGAAGTCAAATAACGTTACATTGACTGAGCTGCCTGAGGGCTGGGCAGGTGAGTCGGAGTATGTAGGACCGTATCCGCCGAAGGGAGCTCCACATGACTACGAGATATATGTGCTTGCGCTGAAAAAGCCTTTTGATGAGATAAAAGGCTGGTTCGATAATACCAATAATAAATTTTTTGAAAACATGGAGCTGCTTGATACCGATGCTGACGGCGAAAGCGGTAATATTATTTCTTACGGTCATATCACAGGTACATTTACTTACATTGGATAAAACCAAATTTTGGAGCAGATGTGCTTTCGGAGCGTACAGTTAATTATAACGTTTATATAGAAGTATATTTATTTATCGGGGGGAGCCTTTCTGCGGAATGGGGCCCCCGATCTGCGTTCAGAGAGCACATATCCTTTATAAAAGAGAATTTGTGCATCGAACCGAAAAAGTTGAAAAATTTTCTTGGGGGGTAAAATAAAATAATATTTTTTCAGTATTGATTTTCAGCCTCTTATATGCTATTATATAGGTGAAAACAGCGTGGATAAACTTTTTGACAGTTTTAGTGAGACAAAAGCCGAAATATTACGACTTATTATCAACGGATAATTTTTATGACGCAGAGGAGTTGATTATTATGAATCGAAAAATACTGGCGTTTTTGACTGCGGCGATGTGCTTTGCAGGTGCTGTGCCTTTTAATGCGGTCGCCGAAAATTCAGTCAAAGGCTTGAACGGACTGCAAGAAGCAGGCGGCAGTCTTATCTCAGGCGAACAGTCTGACGAGGTTTATGAGGGCTATTATTCTAAACTCAGCGATATAAGCGCGACTGCGGAGGCTGATACTGCAAAGCTTATGATCGACAAAAACTATGCTTCCGATACGGTAAGCAGCAGCTGTACTGTAAAAAGTCTCGGCAAAGACTTAACCATATATGCAGGGGATAAGGATATCATAGTTCTTCTTGATGAAGCCGTTCTCGAAAAGACCATAACCGTTAAGGCTGATAAAGGCTCTGTTACGTTCTTTATACAGGGCAGCCTCACCTGCGGAAAGGAAAGCAGGGGCATCGTATGGCATGAGATATGCGACGGCTGTAAGGTCACAGACGATAAGTACATACCTGTCACTTTTTACGGCTCTGAGGACTCCGCTGTAACACTGACCGATGAAGCGATATTGTGCGGCAGTCTGAGACTTCCCTATACAGTCCTTGATGACAGGAGCACCGGTGCTTTCAAGATAGAGTATGTTTCCGAAAGCGATAATAAGCACTATATGATGAAGCCTACTGTCATCGGTAATGCGCTGTTAAAGAAACTCGTGAACAGTGAAGTAGTTTTTGCTTACTGCGCTAAAAAAGCTGACAGCGGCGAGCTTAACGGTCTGACCATATCTAAAGGCACAAAGCAGCTCACTCTGTCAGAGGTTATACCTCTTGCCAAAAAGGGCGATAAGATAACATGGTCGGATTTTGAGCCATATGCAGGTGATTGGCACGGTATAGGTATGTATACTCATGTCTGCAATTATGACCTCGGCGGCGGATTTTTCCTGCTCGTTGAGGGCAATCCCCCCGAAGAGCCTGCCGTTGTGGAGCTGTACAAAGACGGCTATGAGAACCGCATTGATATCCGTAAGGACGATATTGACGAGTTTATGGCATGGGCTTCGGATTTTTACCATGCTTCCGAGCTCGATACAGCCGAAAAGAAAATGACACTTGACGATGTTATCTCCCTTTCCAAGAAAGGCAATGCCCTTGACTGGGAGGATTTCGTGATATACAGTGGTCAGGAGTCAGGTCATGGTTATACAGAGTGGAGGTTTGAGCTTGAGGACGGTTACACTCTTCGTGTCATGGGTGAAAGCAAGGAGAAAGCTCCCGAAAAAATAACTCTTTACCGCAATGACCAGAGAAAAGGACTTGAAGAGATAGACATACGGACAGACGATGTTAAAGCATTTCTGGAAAGTAAACAGTATTACTTCAATGAGATAGGCTCTATGACAAAGAACGAGCTTAAGGCTCTGTTTGCCAAAAAGGGACTTACAGAGGATAAGGGCTACGGCGTATGGACTAAAGAAGAAGCAGCCGCTGTTCTCAAAGACAACACCTTTACGGTCTGCCTTAAACCCGACGCACGTTTTGTCACTAAAGACGGAACAGAAGTCCTCAACGAAGCTTCAAGCGTTGCGGAATTGCTGAAATATGATGACTACAACACTGTACAGGCAAATCACCTTGATAATGCTGCTAAGCTGCCCCGTGACGAGATATTTTTATTATTTTCACACGCTGAGATACGTACTGAGAAAAACGAAAAGGGCGAATATGTTTACAGGAGATATTTCCATTATAACTTTGGTTCTATGTACAGTGACGAGGAAACTCAGATAAAAAAGTTGACCACTGCACTGAATTATCTCCAGTTAAATCCGTATCTGGACGGTTTTAATCTGAACACGAATACTGCTTACGGGGGAACAACAGACTCTGAAATAAAAGGCGATACAAACTGCGACGGCGAAGTTGATATGTCTGATGTTGTGCTTGTAATGCAGGCTCTTGCAAATCCAAACAAATACGGATTAAACGGTACTGCTGAGCATCATCTTACAGCACAGGGCAAACTCAACGGCGATATGGACGGCGACGGACTTACTGTCGGCGACGCACAGGCTATACAGAAGAAGCTCCTCGGACTTGATGACAAAAACAGCGGAGAATTGCCTCAGTTCAGCGATATCGTATCGATCAAGACTCCCTATCGCCCTGCAATGAGCGACTGGTCGGGAATAGGCATACTGCTTGAATTTGACTCAAAGGACTATCCGATTACGTTATCAACTGATAAAGGACATTTTACGACTTGGGATATAGAAACAGGTGATGGAGTTGTTACAAATGTCGGTAAAACATATGATATTGGTAACAATGGATACATTTTCTGGACTCCTGATGATCTGAAGTATTCCGATGATTATGAAAACGAGATAACAGTTAATGGTAAAAACGGAGATGCGCAGATCGAGTTAGGAAAGATATATGTTACAAAGGCTGATAATGGTGATCTGACTGCGTCACCGGAAAAGCCGGACAGCAGCAAAAACGCTGACAGATCGGCTTTAGCTGGAAAGAAATTCGTATACGAAAAAGAGGGCTTCGGCGGAGATTGTTATATAGATTTTAAAGAGGACGGAATGTTTTTATATTCTCCGGGATATCTGAGCAGCTATCTCGGCGGCGGAACATGGGAGATATCAGGAAACAAAGTTATTCTGACTCAGGAAAATGACGGAATGTCCGAAAAGCGCGTCAACTATTTCAGTATCGTAGGAAACGAGTTGATATTTATTGAAGAGGGTTCGGATAATTTTATTGGAACCATAGTTAAAGACGGTGAAAAATTCTATGTGAAGCAGTCCGCAACATAAATTGAATATATCAAAAGAAGCTCCACATTTGCGGAGCTTCTTTTACATATAATGTAAAGTGCGGGACATCGAGGACTCCCAACAGGAGCCGCGACCCTCTGTCAGCTTTGCTGACATCTCCCTGTACTACAGGGAGTCACCGTCCCCTACAAATTCTCTTGCGGAACGCCGAGGGCGGCGTTCCCTACTACTCTCTACTCACTAATAACTACTCGCTAAAAAAGGACTGCCGAAGCAGTCCCTTTTACTGTCATTAACCGATCTTGGGAAGATTTGAAAGTGACTTTGCGATCTCCTCGTCTGTGGGGATATAGTCGCTCATAGTACCGTCATTGTATGCGCCGTAAGCGTACATATCAAAGTAGCCTGTACCTGTAAGACCAAAGAGGATAGTCTTTTCTTCGCCTGTCTCCTTGCACTTGAGTGCTTCGTTGATAGCTGCGCGGATAGCGTGGCTGCTTTCGGGAGCAGGGAGGATACCCTCAACTCTTGCGAACATCTCAGCAGCCTCGAATACAGCTGTCTGCTCAACAGAAGTAGCTTCCATGAGACCCTGATCGTAAAGCTCTGAAAGGATAGAGCTCATACCGTGGTAACGGAGTCCGCCTGCGTGGTTAGGTGAAGGCATGAAGCCGCTGCCCAGTGTATACATCTTCTGGAGCGGGCAAACCTTACCTGTGTCGCAGAAGTCGTAAGCGTATGTACCTCTTGTAAGGCTTGGGCATGAAGCAGGCTCAACAGCGATGAAGCGGTAATCAGCTTCGCCGCGGAGCTTTTCGCCCATGAATGGTGAGATAAGTCCGCCGAGGTTAGAACCGCCGCCTGCACAGCCGATGATGATATCGGGCTTGATGTTGTACTTGTCCATAGCAGCCTTTGCTTCAAGACCGATGATAGACTGGTGGAGGAGTACCTGTGCAAGAACGCTTCCGAGAACGTAACGGTAGCCTTCCTTTGATGTAGCTGCCTCAACAGCCTCTGAGATAGCACAGCCAAGGCTTCCGCCTGTACCGGGGAATTCCTCAAGTATCTTTCTTCCTACCTCAGTTGTGGTTGAAGGAGAAGGAGTTACGTTTGCACCGTATGTACGCATAACCTCGCGGCGGAAAGGCTTCTGCTCATAGCTTACCTTAACCATGTAAACGTTGCAGTCGAGGTCGAAGTATGAGCAAGCCATTGAAAGAGCTGTACCCCACTGACCAGCACCTGTCTCTGTAGTAACGCCCTTGAGGCCCTGCTTCTTAGCGTAGTAAGCCTGAGCGATAGCAGAGTTGAGCTTGTGGCTTCCGCTGGTGTTGTTGCCCTCGAACTTGTAGTAGATCTTGGCAGGTGTGCCAAGCTTCTTCTCAAGGAAGTAAGCTCTTACGAGAGGAGACGGACGGAACATCTTGTAGAAGTCCTGTATCTCCTGTGGAATATCGATATAAGGTGTAGTTTCATCAAGCTCCTGCTTTACAAGCTCGTCACAGAATACGTGGCTGAGCTCCTCAGCTGTACAAGGCTTGCCTGTACCGGGGTTGAGGAGGGGAGCAGGCTTCTTCTTCATATCAGCGCGTACATTGTACCACTGCTTTGGAAGCTCGTTTTCCTCAAGATAAATTTTGTAAGGGATCTTCTCATCTGACATTGACATAGCAATTCTCCTTTTCATTTTTTATGTGACGTACTCGCCGAGACTGAAATATAAAAAGCTTCTGTCCCAGCATTTGAATAATGCGGGGACAGAAGCGGTAATTCTTCTGCGGTGCCACCCTGCTTGACGCTAAGCGTCCTCTCTGCACGTACATTGATACGTCGGTTTTGTTAACGCAGTCCTTCTGCGTCTTGCCTACACGGTACAGTAAAAACTGTACTTTCAGTTTGCCCTCGGAAGTCCATTCATACCGTATCCCTTACCTGCTTTCAGCTGCCGCAGGCTCTCTGAAAAGTTCTTACGGAACTACTACTCTTCTTCATCGGTTTTATAACACAGTATATAACTTATTAATCAAAATTATAGCACAGCTTGTGATCTTTGTCAAGGGGACTTTCAAAAATCCCTTTTAAAATTGCCATAATTGCGGATAACAGAACAGATATCAGCTGTTCATTGGCATTTGTGCCTATATGTACAATAAAGGGCTGTCCGCACAGAATAAGTTTCATCATAGGCAAAGAATGTGCTCGAATAACAGCACATATCTCCCGTGCGGACAGCTCCTTAAAGTTAGCTTTTGTTATTTTTTGAAAAAAGTCTTTTCTTTGATGTGAAAAAATGGTATAATAAAAATTACGATCACTTTATATCGCTTCGGTACTTCGCACGGGTACGCGAGATACTTTCTTCGCTTCGTTTGATAAGGTTGAGAAGTGATGATGAATACTGGGCATAATCCTTCTGGAGAGTTGCGGTGGTAACATAAAGGGTATCGAAATTGTCTACACAGTCGTTGCCGTCGAGGGCGATACCGCTGGACGCGGCTTTAATATTTGCTTCGCTCATGGATACTATTGCATTTGCACTGTCGTTTGCGATGACCTTTGGGATACGGAAAAGCTTCTGGTCGTTGTGTGGGTTAGCGTTGTAAACTATACGGAAAAGCTTATAGACAGAGAGCATAAGATAGGAGGATACCTCCTTGATAAGGGTTATGCTGTTAGCCTTCTGAGCGAGGCTGAAGAGAAGACTGATAGAGTTGTTGATGATCCTTCTGTTAAAGTTGATGATCTCGGGTGAAGGCATCTTCATGCTGTTGTTTCCGTCGTCATCGGGGATATCTTCGATAGTGATGGTTTTTCCCTCAGGTTCGGGAGTTCTTCCAAGAAGATAGTCACATGATACATTGTAATAATCAGCGATCTTTACAAGGAAATTAAGTCCGCATTCACGTATGCCCTTTTCATAGTGAGAGAGCAGAGCCTGTGAGATACCGAGATCGGTCGCAGCCTGCTTCTGGCTTATATGTCTTTCCTTACGCTGTAAAGTGATTATTCTTGCAAAATCTGAATTCATTGAAATTCCTCCTAAATCTGATAACGCTCTAAAAGCTGTTATTTATATTATAATACAATATGTATAATTTGTAAAGATGCAGAAGTATGAAAGAATTGTAGAAAATTTAGTGCATTTTTCGTGAATTTTACTAAGAGTTAAAAAAACGGGCAGTAAATTTGTGCATAATTATCCTGCCTGTATGTTTTTTATTGTACATTTTTAAAATAAAGGAGACCGCCATGAAAGGTTACAGGATAAGTATTATCCGTCACGGAATGACGGAGGCAAACGAAAAGGGAATATACATCGGAAATACCGATCTGCCGCTTTCGCCTAAGGGCGCAGCCGACCTTGCGGCAAAAATGGACGAGTTCTGTTATCCTACCGTCCACAGGGTATATTCTTCGCCGCTGAAACGCTGTACAGAGACTGCGGAGATATTGTTCCCGTATACCGAGCTATGTACAGTCGATGATCTGAGAGAGCTTAATTTCGGCGAATTCGAGAATAAGACCATTGACGAGCTTGCAAAGCGCGAGGACTACAATAAATGGCTTCGCGGCGGCAAGGACAGCCGTCCGCCGAAGGGTGAGAGCCTTGAGGAGCTTACAGCCCGTACCTATAAGGCACTGCACTATGTCATAACAGATATGATGGAGACAGGGCTGACCCACTGTGCTATGATAACGCACGGCGGCATCATCTCGAATATGCTCAGCTGCTTTGGTATACCGAAGTATCCGCCGTCACAGATAGCTGCTGAGGCAGGGGGCGGCTTCGATGTCATAGTTACGGCACAGATGTGGCTGAATTCTCAGGCATTCGAGATACTGGGCTACTGCCCCTATGACAAGATACCCGACGCCGAGGATTGAGAGCTAAGAACTTAGTAGGGGCGGCGTTTCGCCGCCCGTCAACCGATACAGGCAACAAGATACGATGTGTAGGGGACGGCGTCTCGACGTTCCGAATAGATGTATATGAATAATATCGTCTGATAAGGCAATAATATCTGCAAAACTGTTTTTCGGAGGCGCAGATATGAAGGTGAGAGAGCTTATCCGCTATTCAAAGGGGCTTCTTGCAGGCAGACGGGCAAGGACTATGATGATATGCATACTTCCGCTGGGGGCAGAGCTGTTTTTTCGCTCGGCTGAGGCAGCTGTGTACAGTCTTATGCTGTATTTTGGTGATTATGCCCCTATAAAGCTTTTTGGCGGTGACGATCCTTTGCAGCTTGCCGTAGCCGCAGTCTGCACGGTACTCAGGTGGGTGACGGCTGCTCCGCTTATGTATGCGGCGGCAATGAGGCTGTACAGTATAACTGACGATAAAAACCAACTCAGGCACAAGCCTTTCTCGCGGATACTGCTGAGAAAATGCACGTTAAAGCGCAGTATATCGGCAAAGCTCTGGACCAAGACCATAGGACTTCTTGCACTTGTTCCTGCGGTATTCTTCGGAACATCGGCTTATATGCTTCTCAAAGGCAGACTTTATGAAAGAGAGGCTTTTCTTGCTATAAATGCCGTATTTCTGACTTTAGTCTCATTGTTTGTCTGGGGAACGCTGAGACTCAGCTTTACAGCCGTGCCATTTCTGCTGGTGAGATACCCGAAAAGGACTGCCTTCCGCACAGTTATATATTCTATTGGCTTCATGCGCGGAAGAAAAAGTGTACTGCTTAGACTTATGGCAGTATACCTTCCTCAGATGCTTACGATTGCGGGACTTCCCTACGCAGCGACCAAGCTTATGACAGCTTTTTCGCTGAGTATAGACATTTTTATCAAGGAGGACGAATACCTTGAAGCACATAGAGCTGACAGCGGACGTGGAAAAGCCAACAACGCTGGAAAACTTTCTTGTAGGAAAAAAGGGCGTTTCAAAGCGTCTGCTGACAAAGCTTAAACGTCAGGACGGCGGTATAACACGGGACGGTGTTACCATAAGGAGCATTGATACAGTCTCGGCTGGCGATGTGATAGTCCTGAGTCTTGAGGACGACAGTTTCCTTGAACCCAATGACAGCCTTGATGTGCCCATAGCCTTTGAGAATGACAGCCTTGTGGTGTTTGATAAGCCCAGCGGTATGCCCGTACACCCGTCAATACGTCATCAGGGTGACACTCTCGGCAATTACTTCGCCTACCGCTATCCCGAGCTTACTTTCCGCTCAGTGAACAGGCTTGACCGCGATACCTCGGGACTTTGCATAGTTGCCAAGGACGCTCTTGCTGCAAAGCTTTTGCAGGGAAACTGCAAAAAAGTCTACTACGCGGCGGTACACGGCACTATCCCCGAAAGCGGCACTATCGACGCGCCTATCGCAAGGGAAAGAGAGTCCATAATACTGCGCTGTGTGCGCGAGGACGGACAGAGAGCCGTTACCCATTATAAGCGTCTGAAAACAAACGGCAGGTATTCCCTTGCTGAGATAGACCTCGAAACGGGACGTACCCACCAGATAAGAGTACATTTTGCTCATATCGGAGCTCCACTTGCAGGCGACGACCTGTACGGCGGACTCCGTGATGATATATCAAGACAGGCTCTGCACTGCGGAAAACTCAGCTTCAGCGATCCGCTTACAGGTGAGCCTGTAACAGTTGCCTCGGAGCTTCCCGAGGACATAAAGTCACTTTTCAATAAACAGGAGGAATAAACATGGAAAAGATAGCAAGCTTTCAGGTAGACCACACTAAATTCAGCGTAGGACTGTACATATCAAGAATTGATGATGATATCGTTACATATGATGTCCGCATGGTAAAGCCAAACGGCGGAGTATACCTTGAAACACCGTCAATGCACACTATTGAGCACCTTTTCGCCACATACGCAAGAAACTCGGAATTCGGCAAGAACATCGTATACGTAGGACCAATGGGCTGCCGCACGGGCTTTTATCTGCTCACAAGAGGTCTTTCGCACGAAAATGCAATAAAGCTTGTTCGTGAAGCATATACTTTCATAAGAGACTATGAGGGCGAGATACCGGGCTGTACAGAGGTAGAGTGCGGAAACTACCGCGAGCACGACCTTGCTTCTGCAAAGAAGGACGTTGTGCCGCTTCTTGAAAAGCTGAAGGATTATACAGTTGAAATGCTGAATTATTCGTGGCATTTTGATAAAAATTAAGCAGAATTTTGTGTACAATGACGAAATATCCCCTTGAAACTTGTTTTCGGGGGATTTTTTTGTTGTATTATCGCATAAATTTGGTATAATATAATTTGTTGGACTTTCAATGGGAAAGTTTTTAAATAGGAAAGAAAGGAGATGCTGAAAAGATATGGACGAAGAAAAAGAGCTTTTTGATGAAGAAAACATTGATATTTTTGATGATATAAATACTGATATTTTCGCTGAGACTGAACCCGAACCGCCCGAAGATGACGTATCTCCCGAAGAAAAAGCCGAGCAGGAGCGCAGATCTGCCATACTTGCAGAGGCTTACAGAATAAATTCACAGTACAGCAAAATGGACTTTTTTACAAGAGCAGGACATTTTGCGGTAAAAGTCGGCGCGGCAGTTCTTATAGGCGTTATAGCGGGAATAAAGTTCATATTCTCCGAGATCATAGACCTCGGCAAGTCTATACTGAAAGCGCTCCTGTGGCTCTTGATGGAGCTTATATCTCCGATGAAGAGCAGATTTGATCTGAACAAGAAGCTTCAGAAAAATGTACGCAAAGCCCGAAAAGAGGACGAGAGAGAGTATAAAAAGGCTCTGCTTAACTTCTGGGGGTCTTACCTTTTCGGTGAGGACGGCGTTTTCTATACGGCTTTCAATTATATACTGCCCATACTTTCAATAGCTTTCCTTGTGGGTATAGTCAAATACGGCTCGGGACTTGAATACGGTCTCAGCGTTGAGTATAACGGCAAAGAGATAGGCATGATAACCGCAGAAGCGGATTTTGAAGAGGCTGAACGAGAGGTCCAGCAGAGAATAGCTTACTCGGACGATGCTGAAAAGATAGATCTTTCCGCTAAATATTCCCTCAGGATAATAAATGAGAACGATACCGTATATTCTGCGGCTCAGCTTGCCAATGAGATGCTGACGGCTTCGGATCAGGCTCTCAAGGAGGCTTACGGTATCTATATAGACGGAAAATTCATCGGCGCTGTTCAGAATAAAGACAAGGTTCAGGACGCTCTCAACGACAGGATACTTAATTTCCGCGTTGACGGCGTTGTTAAGGATCTCGGATACAAGAATACTGTTGAATATTCTCACGGTATCTATCTTGCAAGCAGCGTTATGGCAGAACAGGACGCTATCGACCTTCTTACTTCATCTAAGGACAAAAAGGCTGTATATATCGCTCAGAGAGGCGATACGGCAGTTACTATAGCTCAGAAATACAACATGGATACAAATAAGCTTGAGGAGCTGAATCCCGGTATATCCGAGAAATGCCGCAAGGGTACGCTGGTAAATGTTATCGAGAAGGAGAGTTATCTCCCTATACAGTATGTCCGCGAGCTTGATTCTGTAAGCTTCCTTGACTATGAATCTGTGGAGGTAGAAACAAGTGCTCTCAATAAAGGTGACAGAGATGTTATCGTAAAGGGCAGACGAGGCGAAAAGGTGAGCCATATTGAAGTTACTTTCGTTGACGGCAAGGAGTATTCACGAAAGACTGTAAGCTCAAAGGTCACAAAAGAACCTGTTGTGGAAAAGATAGGTATTGGCGTATATGCGGCAAGACCTGCAAGTCCCGATACTATACTTACCGGTTCGGGCGAGTTCGGCTGGCCTGTTAACGGCGGATATATAAGTGACCATTTCGGCGGTGCAAGAAACCATAAGGGACTCGATATAGCAGCTGACGGCGGAACTGATATCTATGCGGCTGCTGACGGCGAGGTGGTTTCGGCTGGCTGGAACACAGGCGGCTACGGCTATTTCGTACAGCTTGGTCATACCGATGAGTATCAGACGGTATACGGTCATATGAGCAAGGTGCTCGTTGAAGAGGGACAGTATGTATCCCGCGGTCAGCTTATCGGCAAGGTAGGTACTACAGGTGACTCAACGGGCAACCACTGTCATTTTGAGGTGCGTCATCACGGAATATGCCTTGATCCCGAATTGTTCGTAAATACAGTCAACAGCTTCAATGACGACAGAGACAAGGATAAAGACGATAAAAAGAAGAACTAACAGAAAAGCCACTGCATTTGCAGTGGCTTTTTCATATAAAAACGCCGTATGCCAGCGGCAGACGGCTTAAAGTCGCAAATCATTTCTTGTTCTTTCTGTAGATTATTGCAAGTCCCTTGATAAGCAGGTTGTTATCGAGGATTATCTTTCGCTTGCAGAGCGGTACAACAAGCTCGGAAAGTCCGCCTGTTGCTACAGCTGTACACTTTTCCCCGAGTTCTTCCTCTATGCGGTCGATTATGCCGTCAAGTGCACTTGCATTTGAGTAGAGGATACCGCTTTTCAGGCAGTCTATAGTATTAGTGCCGATAACATGAGGCGGTACTTCAAAATTGACCTTAGGAAGCTGTGCTGTACGTGCTGTAAGAGCATCGGCAGCCACCTTCATGCCTGTGAGGATAAGTCCGCCGCGGTAGTTCTTCTTGCTGTCAACTACGGAAAGAGTTGTAGCTGTACCCATATCAATGATGATAAGCGGTACAGGGTATTCATTTATAGCCGCAACAGCGTCAACAGCCTGATCGCTGCCCAGCTGTGCAGGGTTGTCGATGAGAATATTCAGACCTGTTTTTACTCCGGGACCTGCTACCATGACATCAACGCTGAAAAGCTTGCGGATAGCTTCCTTTACTGTATTTGTTACAGACGGGACAACAGATGACATGATAGCATCGTCTATGTCGGATAAATCGAAGCTGTTCATTTCAAGGATAGTTCTGATGAGTACGGCGTATTCAGCGGCTGTAGCGTTGTGGTTCGTGCTGATTCGCTCGAAAAGCACTACCTCGTCTTTTTCATTGACACAGCCGAAAACTATATTTGTATTTCCGATATCTACTGCTAAAAGCATAACGTTTCTCCTTTATGATTATGTATTATTCCTGTTCTTCAAAGCGGTCGGTGCGGAAAGGTGCAAGGGGCAGTCCGTTTACTCCGAATAATGCTACCTCTGCATAGTTCGTCCACATAAAACGTGCATTCTTCGGAGCCTTTACCTTATCGCTCCTGAGCTCTATATACGGGAGCTTTACCTTTGCCTCTGCGGGATAGTACACTCCGTCGGCACCTGCAACTTCAAAGCCGCCGAGACAATCCTCATTTTTGCCGCCCAGTCCCTTTTCACAGTTCATAAGGTGGATAAGAACAGCGTCATCTATTATCTCGAAATTGTCGTATAACGGCGGCAGGGACATACTGTAGCCCATAAGTCCGTATATCTCGGTCATAGCCTGCATATAGAGTCTGTGACCTACGGGAGCTTTGTCAACAGGGTGGATATTGTTGAATTCTCCGCAGTCGAGACATACTGCAAGACCTGTATTCTTTACGGAAAGATATACGTTTTCCTGAGCTTCGCGGATATATGCCCAGCTCTTTGTATCGGGTGTATCTTCGTATATGAACATGGGGAGCTGAACTATCATAAAGGGCAGCTCCTTGTCCTTCCATGCATTTCGCCAGTTCTGAATAAGAGTTTTCAGCAGGTATTCATAGGTGTGAGGACGGTGATCGTCGGACTCTCCCTGATACCAGAGAACACCTGTGATAGTGTATGGAGCTATGCGGCTGACCATAGTTTCATACAGACCGCATGGACGCATAGGATTTTTGATACCCATAGGACCCGGATAGCGGTTCTCGCCGAATTTTTCTATTACCTTTGCCCATTTTACGCCCGGGTTTGCAGCAATATACTCATTTACATCCCTGTCCCATATTGTCTGTTTAACGGTATACTCGTCAAACTCTTTTATCATTTCCTCGTCGGTCTTGCCTGCAATGGCGTTGTCATAGTCGTCAAGATAGGGTCTGAGACGTATGTCATGCTCAAGGTATTCGCGCTTTATCCATGCAGAAGCGGAAGAGCCTCCCCAGTTGCAGCCGATAATGCCTACTGTAACTCCAAGACGGGCACTCAGCTCCTTTGCAAAATAATAGCCTACAGCCGACCATGAAGAAGCGGTCTCTGCGGTGGGCAGCATCCAGCAGGACTCTCTTTCGGCACGTTCAAGGTTCTCGTCCACCATTTCGCATTTTGGCGTATAATAATATCTTACGTTGAGGCTGCTGCACTGTGTAAGCTCTTTTATGCCGTTTTTATCGTTGTGGAGCTCGTACTCCATATTTGACTGACCGCCTGCCAGCCATACTTCTCCTATGGCAACGTTATGGAATACCTTCTTTATAGCTCCGCAGCATATCTCAAGAGTGCATGAGCTGCATTCCTTGCGCGGCGGCAGTACAGCTTCCCATCTGCCGTTTTTTACTGTAGCCTGTGCAAAGCTTTCAAGCTCCGGGATAGAGACGGTTATTATTTTTTCGTTAGCGGTACAGGTGCCGAATATGCGGATGTTCCTGTTCCGCTGAAGCACCATATTATCGCTGAAAACAGCGGCTGCTTTCATTACATTTCTCCTGTTCGTTTCTGTATGCCCAATAAAAGAGAGGGTGGGCAAATAGTGTTTTCTTACGGTATATTATGTCTCAACCATGATGAAGGATATTATTATTTGAATACCAGCACACCCGAATTCTCAAGGGATTTCAGCAGAGTGAAACGCGCTTCATCGCGGCATTCGGGCTTTGCCATATAGTAAATGTAAGTTTCCAGTACATTGATAGGACTTGCTGTCCTGCCCTCTATCTTGAACTGCTCAAAGCCCATAGGAACGTACTTATCCCAGATATCATCGGGAGATATATGTGTGCGGAGATTTTTTATATCAAATAGTCCTCTGTGTGAGTAAGGGCAGTCACGGAAATGCTCGGGATCGTATTTTGAAGCGTCAAATGGCAGATTAGGATACTTCTTTATGTGCTCGTTGTAGGCTATCTGCTGAACGCCTATCGAGTGATAATGCGCTGAACGGCGCGGACAATTCGGCTCACAGCAGGCATTTGAGAGAAACTCTATGCGTGGTCTGTCCTCCATGGGTATCTGTTCAAGCAGCTCGAATCTGTTATTGAGGTCATAGTCCATTACGACTATGCTGTAATCCTTTTTCAGCTCGTCAAGAAGTCCTTCTAAGGAATTCAGGCGCTTGCAGGTGGAGCTTGTAAGCTTGTAGTTAGGGAAATTCCTGCGGATATAGTCCTCGAGAATAGGTGACATAACGATAGCCTCGTTGAGACCGTTGTTTGCTAAATTCATGACCATATTGCAGAACGGATCGCTGAGATGCTTCTTTTCAAGTGCAGGGTTTGTGAATGTGAAGCGGAGGGGGATGCCTCTGTCGTTGAAAGCCTTGATGACGCTTTTTATAAAGGTCTTGTCACAGACTCCGCCCTGTGTTCTGCCGCCGTTCCATATTGACGGAGGGAAAACGCCGTAAAATGAAGCGATCTCCACACCCTCGCGGAAGAATTCGGGACGGTGGCTGAGCATTTCCGCAAACATAACATTAAGCTTGAAATTTCCCGAAAAATCGGGAAGATGAAAACGAACTCGCATAGTATTCTCCTTAAATTAATGTATAGGCAGATTTTAGTGCTTTTTATAACATAAAAGTTGAGAGTTGAAAGTTATGGAGTCGCCTTTGGCGATAAAAATAAAATAACGTGAGCGAAGCGAACACCTAAACTCTCAACTCTTCACTCTCAACTCAGATCGATTTTTGCAAGGCAAAAATTGATCTAATCTATGCAGTCACCGCGTTCGGATACGACTTCATATCCTGCGGAGTTTATGCGTCTTTGCAGGCAGCTCCTGCACTCTGCGGCTTCTTCGCCCGTGCATATCTTATTATCGTAAAGGTCGTATTTTTTGCGCACCTTTACAGGCGAAAGATTTGGCATTACTACGTTGCAGCCTGTTTGCAGCCCCAGCTCTCTGCCGTTTGGAGCAATAGTGCCGAGTGCTGTTGTGGCAGGGAGAAGCACCTTCGGGAACATAAGGCGGAGTATGCCGAGAAGTCTCAGGGTAAGCTCCAGTGTGCCGCCTTTTTCTTCCGCAAACGGGGTATTGTGATGGGGGATGAAAGGACCTATGCCTATCATCTGCGGCTGTAATTCCTGTAAAAAACGCAGGTCTGCTATTATATGCTCTGTAGTCTGATAAGGTGCACCAACCATGAAGCCTGCACCTACCTGATAGCCCAGCTCACGCAGTTCAAAGAGGCATTTCTTACGGTTTTCAAGGCTCATGCCCTTAGGGTGGAGCTTTGTATACAACTCCTCGGAAGCTGCCTCGTGACGGAGCAGATAGCGGTCAGCACCTGCCTCCTTCATGCGCTTGTAGCTTTCGTAAGAGCGTTCTCCGAGAGATAATGTAACTGCGCAGTCGGGATATTTCGATTTTATCCCGGATATAATATCGCACATAAAATCATCGGTGAATGTGCCGTCCTCGCCGCCCTGCATTACAAATGTGCGGAATCCCAGCTCATAGCCGTTTTCACAGCAGCTGAGTATATCCTCGCGGGAAAGGCGGTAGCGGTCTGCGTCCTTGTTGCTGCGGCGGATACCGCA
This sequence comes from Ruminococcus flavefaciens ATCC 19208, assembly GCF_000518765.1. Lineage (GTDB taxonomy): Bacteria > Bacillota > Clostridia > Oscillospirales > Ruminococcaceae > Ruminococcus > Ruminococcus flavefaciens. The sequence goes on from NZ_KI912489.1 coordinate 368,867, forward strand.
GTAGAGGCAGTCGTTTCTGCAATAGCTGGACACCTCGATAAGTCCGCGTAGAAATACCTTTTTGCCGTAGTGCTTCTGCCTTACCTCATCAGCTTTTTCTTTAAGCAGCTTTGCAGCAGCTTCGTCATTTGTTTCAATAAGAGCTTTCAGCTCATTGTCGCTGAGGTTGCCTGTAGTATAAAGCTTTTGGACAAGTTCTGTCATATCAGCCGCCCAGCCTTATCATTTCATCTATGCATTTTCTTGCCTGTGCAATGAGTTCGTCGTCCATGAGTATCTCAAATGCGTTACCGTCGCCGCCGCTGATACCAACAAGAGTGTTGTATATATCGGGGAGAGTTGTGAGCTTCATGTTGTGACAGACGAGGTCACGGCTTACAGGATAGAATTTTTTATCTGGGCAGTCATACTGCAAATGCTCAACTATAGAGTTTTCCGTACCTATGATGAATTCCTTCTTGTCGGACTTCTTTGCGTAGTCCATGATACCTGTGGTAGAGCCTACATAATCAGCAAGCTCAACTACCTTAGGCGTACATTCAGGGTGTACAAGGAAGAGTGCATCGGGGTGTTCTTCCTTTGCTCTGAGGACTTCCTTTGGAGTTATCCTTGCGTGTGTGGGACAGCCGCCCTGAAGGAGCTTTATGTCCTTGTCTGGGCACTGCTTCTTTATGTAATCTCCGAGGTTGCAGTCGGGGATAAACAATATCTTGTCGCTGTCGAGAGCCTTTACTATTTTCAGTGCGCTTGAAGAAGTGACACATACATCGCATACTGTTTTCAGCGAAGCAGTTGTATTGATGTAAGCAACTACAGTGCGGTCAGGCTCCTGTGCGCGTATCATGCTTATCATATCCCTGTCCATCTGCTCAGCCATAGGACAGCCTGCGTGTTTATTTGAAAGAAATACGCGCTTCTGAGGGGACAGCATTTTTGCGGTCTCAGCCATGAAGTGGACTCCGCAGAAGAGGATATTCTCCTGAGCTACGCCCTTTGCGTCAACGCTGAGCTTGTAGCTGTCGCCTACGAAATCGGCTATCTCGCATATCTCACGCGCCTGATAGCAGTGTGCGAGGATCGCAGTATTGGTCTCTTTTTTGAGCTTTATTATATTATCCTGTAATTCACGGACAGTCATATGTATACTTCCTTTCTGATTTTTAAATCACAATCAGCCTATTTCATCAATTATATCACATATGGAATATAATTTCAAGTAAAATACTTCTTTCGCTGATATGACGCAAAAGGCAAAAAATCAGGGGCGGATTTTTTCCGCCCCTGAATCTGTGGTCTGTCTGTATCAATAAGAATAGTCAGCTACCTCTGCTATTACCTCGACCTCTGCAAGTACGCCCTTTGGTAGCGTTTTTACTGCAACACAGCTTCTTGCAGGGAGAGATGTGAAGTATTTGCCGTATACCTCGTTGAATGCAGCAAAGTCGTTCATATCTGCAAGAAAACAGGTAGTTTTTACAGCGAGATCAAATCCTGAAGAAGCTTCCTCGAGGACAGCCTTGAGGTTCTTCATTATCTGTTCGGTCTGTTCTGTGATCGTTGTGCCCTTAACGGTATTAGTCACAGGGTCGATAGCTATCTGACCGCTTGTGTATACCAAGCCGTGTGAGACAACAGCCTGCGAGTAAGGGCCTACAGCCGCCGGTGCTTTGTCTGTTTGGATTTGTTTCATTATTTATTCCTCCGTTTCTTATAGCCATAGTCAGCACCGCCAAAAGCACAACTGATGGATTCGTGCGGTATTGCCTCAGCTTAATGATCTGTATTCTATTTCTTTATTATTATCTTCGGTGTCTTCCTCTTCACTGTCACCAAAGGAGAATGACCAGTCATCTTCATCGCTGTCTTCTAAGTCGTCCCAGTCATCAAATGTGAATGTCCAGTCGGCATCGTCATCGCCTTGTAATTTAAATGATATGCATTCAGAGCATGATTCATCGCCTTTTGCTGTTATATATACCCTGAATTCGTTATAAGGCACCTCTTCGTCATTTACAGTCATGGGCAATGCTTCATCAATAAAGTATACAACACCTTCATAGTCCTTGTCAACACATTTGGGGGTAGAAAACATATTCTTTGCAGGCTTGCAGAAATTTTTGAAGTCAAATGTGCTTCCGTCAACGCTGTATACATGAGAACCGTCTTTTGTTCCCTCGGGGACAAGCTTATAATCCTTGCCGCAGAAATGCAGTGTGCCGTCCTCTGAAATAGTCATATGATCGTCTTCGAGAGTCTTTTCGAGTTTTTTCGGATCAAGCTCGTCGGGATAATCTTCCCATAGACCGTATCCTCTTGTTACATATTCGCCTGCATATGTCTTGATATCAGGTGCGCTTGTATCTACCTTTATGTCGTCAACTAACTTATCGGACTTTTTGCTGTTCTTCTTTTCGTCAGCAACGGTCGTAGTTTTTGACGATTTGCTGTCATTGTCCGAAGCTTTTTCCTTGTCAGCTCCGCAGCCTACAAGTGTTAATGCCATTACAAGTGCTGTAAATCCGTATAATCCCTTTTTCATTTTTTATCCTCCTTGAAGTGGTCGGTAAATTGTTTATTTGCTGTGGTATATGCATATGATAATATCTTTTCCGAGCTTTGTCAAGAGGCAAAAGTTAAATCATTATCATAAGCTGCGTTAAATATATGCTTTAGCATATTATTATATATTTTCACTTCAAACAGAGCATTCAATGAAACTTTATATATCGGAGTTTTGTCCGATATACAGGAGAATATCAGCATTTATCTCAGCTGCGGGAAGTTTTTTTAAAACTATGTCAAGGGGGTGTTTAAGCGATCTTTAAAGTATGAAAAAGAGGGATAAATGAATATAAAATGGAATGAAGATATTCCGAAAAACTATAAATGAGTTCATATGAACCGATTGCGCTTTAAAGTGCTTCGAGTATCTTCTGTGTCATTTCCTTGCAGGAAAGGGGGACAGCTGAACTGTTTCCGAGAATATCTGCTGTACGGAAGCCGTCGTCAAGCACCTTGTTCACAGCTGCTTCGATAGCGTCAGCCTCTTCGATAAGTCCTGCGGAATAGCGGAGCATCATTGCTCCGGAGAGTATAGCTGCAATAGGATTTGCCCTGTTCTGACCTGCAATATCAGGTGCAGAGCCGTGGATAGGCTCGTACATACCTCGCTTTGAAGCTCCCAGCGATGCAGAAGGCAGCAGACCGATAGAGCCTGTTATCTGTGAGGCTTCATCGGAAAGTATATCACCGAACATATTAGTCGTAACGATAACGTCAAACTGCTGCGGATTGCGTATTATCTGCATTGCAGCATTATCTACGAACATATCCGTGTATTTTACATTAGGGTATTTCTGAGCAAGCTCATGCATGGTCTTGCGCCATAGCCTTGATGATTCAAGGACATTTGCCTTGTCGATGCTGCAAAGGCGTTTTCTGCGCTTCATGGCGGTTTCAAATGCGACTCTGCCTATACGTTCTATTTCCGGGACGCTGTAGGCTTCGGTGTCGTAGGCTTCCTGTCCGTATTTTCCGCTGCGGTAGCCACGGTCGCCGAAGTATATACCGCCTGTAAGCTCGCGGACTATCATTATATCAAAGCCGTTGCCGATAATATCGTCCTTCAGCGGAGAAGCTTCGCGGAGAGCAGGGCAGAGCTTTGCAGGGCGGAGATTTGTGAAAAGTCCAAGCTCCTCGCGGATACCGAGAAGAGCTTTTTCGGGACGGTTGTCTCCGGGCTGGTCGTCCCATTTAGGACCGCCTACTGCACCGAGGAGTACACTGTCAGATTCCAGACAGCCTTCTATAGTTTCGGGCGGAAGCGGTATGCCTGTTTCATCAATGGCGCAGCCGCCAATGAGGTACGGTGTGAATACGAAGTCGTGTTCGTATTTATCAGCGATCTTTTTTAGTACCGCAACGGCGCCGTCCACTATTTCAGGACCTATACCGTCGCCCTTTAACAATGCTACTTTAAATCTCATAATATCACCCTTTCTGTTATCAGCTGTCAGCCATGAATGCTTCCTGACGGCTGAAAGATATATTCAAAGTGAGCTATTCTCACTTGATAAGCTTTTTCGGTAACTTACCACTGGTCTCCTGACTGAGTCTCCATTCCCTTATAGCAGCGGTATGCAGCATAGCACATACCTGCTGTTGTCAGCAAACTGAGCACCATTGAGGCAGACGTTATCAGGGCTCCGCCGATGAAATTGCTTATAAAGTGCAGAAGTATGGCTAATGGCAGCATTATCCTTGACTTGTTCATGCGGATACCATAAAATATCAATACCGTAGTTGCGATAACGAACGCAGAGCCCTCAATGAACGAGAATAAATTCACGGGAAAAATTTCGGGAGCTGCCTTGTCAGTGCCTATAAGGTTAAAGCAGGCAAATCCTGCACCGATCTCCTCAAATGCGCTGTGTCCGATGCCATAGGTAACTGCGTCCCTGCGGTCATCATAGGAGGTGAGCAGATAACGCAGCACAAGGAATTTCGCGCCCTCTTCAAATATGCCGTAGAGCAGTCCCTGCTGTATATGAAATGCTATCCAGTCGCTGTGGTCAAAGCCTGAGCGGATAGCTCCCGCAACAATAAAAACAGGGAAGCATACCACAAGTGCAACGGGGGCAGGGAATATACGTGCGCCTGTTTTTTTGTGCCAGAATATCAGCAGGAGCAGCGGACCGAGCAGCCGCGTAAGTCCTGCAAGAAGGCAGTTAATGTCTGTCATGATTATCTCCGTAATGTTTAGAACGAACCATTGGAAATGGACTGCATAAGTCCGCCGTTTTCGATGATTTTCTGTATGAATTCGGGGAAAGGAGCTGTTTTGTACTCCCTGCCTGTAGTTATATTGCGTATGATACCGTTATCGAGGTCTGCTTCCACCTTGTCACCCTCGGATATCTCCTCGGCAGCCGCAGGACATTCCACGATAGCAAGTCCGATATTTATGGCGTTGCGGTAGAATATACGGGCAAAGCTCTTTGCGATAACGAGAGAGACTCCGCTTGCCTTTATAGCTATGGGAGCGTGTTCACGGGACGAGCCGCAGCCGAAATTCTGACCTGCAGCTATGATATCGCCTTTCTGTACACGGCTCACGAATGATTTATCCAAGTCCTCCATGCAGTGGCTTGCAAGCTCTGCGTGGTCGCTGGTATTGAGGTAACGTGCGGGGATAATAACGTCTGTATCAACGTTGTCTCCGTATTTTATTACATTTCCTGTGTATTTCATGCTTTCATTACCTCCCACGGACTTGTTATCCTGCCTGTCAGCGCACTTGCTGCGGCAGTTGCAGGACTTGCAAGGTATACCTCGGACTCGGGGTGTCCCATACGTCCCACGAAATTGCGGTTGGTGGTGGTGACAGCTCTTTCACCAGCGGCAAGTATTCCCATATATCCGCCTAAACACGGACCGCAGGTAGGTGTGGAGACTACTGCGCCGCATTCGATAAAGGTGCGGAGAAGCCCCATTTCCATAGCGTCAAGGTATATCTGCTGAGTTGCGGGGATAATGATAACGCGGACGTTTTTTGCGACCTTGTGTCCTTTCATTATCTCAGCGGCAGCTAAAAGGTCCTCAAGTCTGCCGTTTGTGCATGAGCCGATAACTACCTGATCTATTTTGATCTCGCCTATGCTGTCGAAAGTCCTTGCATTTTCGGGAAGATGCGGGAATGCCACGGTAGGCTCTATCTGCGAAAGGTCGATGTTTATTACTTCATCGTACTCCGCATCTGGGTCAGCCTTGTATATAACAGGCTCTGCGCCGCCGTGTTCGCGGATATAGTCGAGGGTGATATCGTCCACCTCGAAAATACCGTTCTTTGCACCTGCTTCGATAGCCATATTCGCTATGCAGAGGCGGTCAGCCATTGAAAGTGAGGAAAGTCCCTCGCCAGTGAACTCCATAGAGCGGTAAAGTGCGCCGTCAACGCCTATTTTACCGATGATGTGGAGTATAACGTCCTTGCCCGAAACGTATCTGCGGAGAGTGCCTGTAAGGTTGAACTTTATAGCTGATGGCACTTTGAACCATGCTTTTCCCACAGCCATACCGCAAGCCATATCCGTAGAGCCTACGCCTGTTGAGAATGCTCCGAGAGCACCGTAGGTACAGGTGTGTGAGTCTGCGCCGATGACAACATTGCCTGCTGTTACAAGTCCTTTTTCGGGGAGCAGGGCGTGTTCTATGCCCATTTCTCCAACGTCGTAAAAATGGGTGACTTCCATATCATTGCAGAAATCGCGGCACATTTTGCACTGCTCTGCCGCTTTTATGTCCTTGTTAGGTGCAAAATGATCCATGACCATTGTGACCTTGTTTTTGTCAAACACGCTGTCCCTGCCAAGCTTTGCGAACTCCTTTATAGCTACGGGGGAGGTGATATCGTTACCGAGAACGAGATCAAGGTCTGCGAGAATAAGCTCTCCTGCGCTGACGGACTTCTTGCCCGAATGAGCCGCAAGTATCTTCTGCGTCATTGTCATTGCCATTTTTATCATTCCTTTGCAGGTAATATTTAATTCTTTTCCACGGGGAAACTAAAGAACGGGCTGCCTGCCTTTATCATAAGCAGTATTCCGATAATGAGGAAGGGCAGTCCGTAAAATATGCTGCGCTGCTCTTTTTCGCGGTTTACGACTACTACGCCCAGCTTTGTGACATTTTCGACGGGGATTACGTCTTCTTTTGCGTAGTAATTGCCCATTCTTGAAACAAAATCAAGCAGCTTATCAGTGTATTCGTATGAGAAGTAACCCGTGACTTTTTCTCCTGCAAGGAGCTTACTGTATTCCTCAGAGTCCTTTTCAACGGCGATAAACTGATATTTCCTGTGAACACTGCCGATGAATATCTCAATATTCTTCATTATTCCCTTTTGAACATTTGCCGCAACAACGTCACGGCTTTTTTCAGCCCCTTTAAGTCTGCCTTTATATGGCACTGCACTGAAAAGCACACCGCGGTTTTCACGAACGTCATCATCTTCAAAAATGAAGCCTGCCTGATCGAGTCTTGATGATACCCTGCCTAATCTGTATATGCCGTTTGCAAACAGAATAAGAGCTAAAATCAGGAATACCGCTGCTATAATATGCATTTTATTGGGACGGAGCCTTCTGACATACATATCCGCCATGATCACTTCACTGTTTTGAGGCAGTTCTCACCGCGCTCTATAGCCACGATACCCGTGCGGCACATCTCCATTATGCCGAAGGGCTTGAGAAGCTCGATGAATGCGTCTATCTTTGAGGTCTCGCCTGTAAGCTCGCAGGTAAGGGAGGTAGGGGAGTAATCCACTATCTTTGAGCGGAATATCTCAACGGCAGTCATGATATCCTGTCGTATCTCAGCCTTGTTTCTTACCTTTATGAGCAGAAGCTCGCGTATTACAGTCTCATTCTTGTCCATTACCTCAACTTCTCTTACGTCGTAGAGCTTCTGGAGCTGATGCAGTATACGCTCCTTTATATCTTCATCGCCGTGAAAGGCGATAGTTATTCTTGAAAATCCGCTTGACTCGGTCTCGCCAACGGTAAGGCTGTCGATATTGAAGCCGCGGCGTGTGAACATTCCCGAAACTCGTGAAAGTACACCTGATACATTTGCTACTATAACTCCGATTACATACTGATCCATAACTGTCACCTCACTTGATTTCGGTAATAATATCGTCTACCGAACCGCTTGGAGGGAGCATCGGGAGTACGAATTCATCGCTGTCCACTGCGCAGTCGATGATGAAAGGAACGCTGCACGAAAAGGCTTTTTCTGCCAGCTTTTTCAGCTGTTTTGTGTCACAGGCACGTCCTCCCTCTGCACCGAAAGCTTCTGCCAGCTTTACGAAGTCTGTTTTGCGGTCGAGAGTCGTGTTGGAATAGTGCTTGTCGAGGTAAAGGGTCTGCCACTGTCTTACCATTCCGAGAACGCCGTTATTCATAATAACTATGGTTATGGGCAGCTCATGAGAAACTGCTGTAGCAAGCTCGTTAAGGTCCATGCCGAAGCTTCCGTCACCTGTGAAAAGAATGACTCTTTTTCCTGTTGCCATTGCGGCTCCTACAGCTGCGCCGAGACCGTAGCCCATAGTGCCCAGACCGCCGCTTGAGAGGAAGGTACGGGGCTTTTTGAAGGGATATCTCTGAGCAGTCCACATCTGATGCTGACCAACGTCTGTGACTACGATAGCATCATCGGGAGCGTATGAGCTTATGGTATCAATTATATCGTAAGGTGAGAGCTTGCCTTTTATCTTCTTATGTGCAGACTTGGTAAGGCGTTTTTCCTCTTCTCTGAGCTTAGCGATACGCTCTGACCACTGAGGGTGCTTTTTCTCCTCTATCATGGCTGTAAGGCGTTCCACGGCATCGAGGATATCGCCGCGTATGGAAAGGTCGGCAGGGATATTCTTGTTCAGCTCCGCACCGTCAATGTCGATATGGATTATCCTGAATTTCTTCAGTGATCTGCTGGTTTCCCATGTGGAGCGGTCACTGAACCTTGCACCGAGAGTGATGATAAGGTCAGCTTCGTCCTCGGCAACTGTCGATGCGTAATGTCCGTGTCTGCCCTGCATACCGAGAAAACGTGGATAGTCTGAGGGAACTGCGGAAAGTCCCATGAGCGAACAGCCCATAGGAGCATCTATTTTGTCGGCAAGAGCCATTATCTGTGCGGAAGCCTTGCCGCTTATGATACCGCCGCCGAAGTAGATATAAGGTCTTTCAGAGGCGTTGATAAGCTCGGCAGCCTTTTTCAGCTTTTCCTCCGATGAGAATATGAGCGGATAGGGGATAACAGGCTGAGCATTAGCCTCGAACTCATACTGTGCAAGCTGGATATCCTTGGGTATATCCACAAGTACAGGTCCCGGTCTGCCTGATTTTGCAATTTTGAAGGCAGTACGGAGAGTGTCGGCAAGGTCCTTTATGTCCTTGACTATGAAATTATGCTTGGTAATAGGCATGGTTATGCCTACTATGTCAACTTCCTGAAAGCTGTCGCGCCCGATAAAATCGCAGGAAACATTTCCTGTGATAGCGACTATGGGAACAGAGTCAAGGTAAGCGGTAGCTATACCTGTTACAAGGTTTGTAGCTCCCGGACCCGATGTAGCGATGACAACGCCCACCTTTCCTGTGGATCTTGCATAGCCGTCAGCAGCATGAGCTGCGCCCTGTTCATCGGCAGTAAGTATGTGACGGATACGCTCCTTAGCGTTGTAAAGCTCGTCAAAAAGATCTATTACCTGACCGCCGGGATAGCCGAATATGGTATCACAGCCCTGCTCGATCAGTATTTCAACAACTGTTTTTGCACCTGATATCTTCATATGAACCGATCCTTTTTATTGTAGATGATATTATGTGTAAACAAAAAACCTCCGACATTCTGTCGGAGGTCAAAGCTTCTTTGCGTAAGATATACTTTTATCAGGCAAGAGCGGCTTTCTGACAGAACGAAAAGAATTTACAGTCAGATACAGTGCTGACTGCGCCTGAAATAATGACATGACCTGTGCTTATGAATACAGTTCTCATTATTCTCGCTCCTTACTGATTAATATATTTGTATTATATCACTTTGGGGCAATAAAATCAATAAGGCGCAGTACATTTCGGGATTTTTTGACTGCATGACAGAATTTTGATATATTGGTTTGTGCATTATGTCAGATTTTTTGTTAGCATATTATTTACTGCGCTGACAAGAGCCTTAACGGAAGAAGTGATGATATCGTTGTCGATACCTGTTCCCCAGAAGCTCCTGCCGTTTCCTGCAACTATCTCAACGTAAGACACAGCCTTTGATGCAGAACCTACCTCAAGAGCGTGTTCCGAGTAGGTATTAAGGCTGTAGTCCAGACCTGTATATGAGCGTATAGCGTTGCTGACAGCGTCAAGACGACCGTTACCTGTATTTGTAGCTGTGACTTTTCTGCCCTTGTATTTGAAGCTGACAGAAGCCTCGATGCCGTCACGCTGTTTGAAGTGTGTTTCCGTGATCTCGATAGGCGAGATGATATCCACGTAGTTTTCCCTGAATATCTTGTATACCTCGTCGGGGAGAAGCTCCCTGTGGTCGCGGTCGGAAATGCCCTTGACAAGGTATCCCACATTTTCGCGCATCTTCTTCGGAAGATCGTAGCCGAAGCGTGTTTCGAGGATATATCCGATACCGCCCTTTCCAGACTGGCTGTTGATGCGGATAACATCGGATTCGTACTCTCTGCCGATATCGGTAGGGTCAAGAGGAAGATAGGGCACGTTCCAGACAGTTTCGCCTTTTTCCTCTCGCCACTTCATGCCCTTTGCGATTGCGTCCTGATGTGAGCCGCTGAATGCTGCGAATACAAGCTTGCCCGAATAGGGCTGGCGTTCGTAGATATTCATATTCGTAAGCTTTGAATATATCTCGGCAATAGACGGTATATCACCGAATTCCAGTTTTGGATCAATGCCCTGTGAGTACATATTCATGGCAAGTGTTATTATATCCACATTGCCTGTACGCTCGCCGTTGCCGAAGAGAGTACCCTCGACACGGTCAGCACCTGCAAGGAGTCCCATTTCCGTATCTGCTACGGCACAGCCGCGGTCGTTATGGGGGTGAAGAGATACTATAACGTTCTCGCGGTATCTGAGGTTCTCGCACATATACTCTATCTGGTTTGCATAGATATGAGGCATTGAAAGCTGCACTGTAACAGGGAGGTTTATTATCACCTTATCATCGGCAGTCGGATGCCATACATCGAGGACGGCGTTACAGACTTCCAGTGCGAATTCGGGTTCTGTACCTGTGAAGCTTTCGGGGGAGTATTCAAACCTGAAATTGCCCTCATATCTTTCACGGTATTCCTTGCAGAGCTTTGCTCCCGAAACAGCTATATCTATTATTTCTTCCCTGCTCTTGCGGAAAACCTGCTCTCTCTGTGCCACAGATGTTGAGTTGTAGAGGTGGACTATTGCGTTCTTGCAGCCCTTCAGAGCTTCAAAGGTCTTTTCGATGATATGTTCACGGGACTGTGTGAGTACCTGTATGGCAACATCATCGGGTATCATGTCCTGCTCAATGAGTGTGCGGCAGAAGTCGTATTCCGTATCAGAAGCGGCAGGGAAGCCGATCTCTATCTCCTTGAAGCCGATATCCACCAGCATCTGAAAAAATTCCAGCTTTTCGCCCAGACTCATGGGGACTATGAGAGCCTGATTGCCGTCACGGAGATCGACGCTGCACCATATAGGAGCCTTGTCAACGTATGACTTCTGAGTCCATTTCATATCGGTTTTAGGTGCTTCAAAGAACTGTCTTGTGTACTTGCTAACGTTATTCATATAAAAACCTCCATTCCGATCCGTTTTTACCCACCGTGCGCAGGTAATAAAAAAGTCTCCTCCATGCGTCGGCATGGAAGAGACGAAGTTACGATAATACTCCGTGGTACCACTCTTCTTGATGTAAGAATTACACCCACTCATCTGCGTCGGATCAACGCATATCTCTGTAACGGGAGAGACCGTCCGAGCCTACTTGAAGATATGTCTTCTTTGGGGCGGCTGCTCGGGGAGGAGTTATTTCTTGTACATGGGTGCTGCCTTTCACCCTGCGGCAGCTCTCTGTGGAAGCGTTATACAAGCTTTTATTCCCTTCATAGCATTTAACGATTGTTTTTTGTATTATACAATGAATTTTAATTTTTGTCAAGACCTTACATAAATTTTGCCTTGCAAAATTTTAAGCCATAAGCCTTTAGCCCTTAGCGTTATGTAGGGACGCGCAGCTCTGCATATAGCATTGCTGACCAAATCAAAGATTTGGAGCACTGCTTAAGTGCGCGTCCGCATAAACATATTGTTTCTTAAACGGACGACCAATGGTCGTCCCTACAAGCTAACGGCTACCGGCTTTAGTGCCGCAGTCAGGGCAGAAATTGGTATCACATTCCCTGCCGCAGGTGCATTTCCACGGTTTTACGGGAGCTTTTGCACCGCAGTCGGGACAGAATTTAGTATCGTTTTCTTTTCCGCAGGTACAGAGCCATTTGTTTCCGTTCCATTTGCTGGCTGCTTTTTGCTCGGCAGCCATGCGGAAAAGCTCTGTGCCGTTGGTCATGTACTGAAATCCCATAACGGGGAAACCGTAAATAAACATATACTTCACCTCAATATCGGCAGAAAATGGTTGTAAGCTTCACGCTATCACGCGATGATACCCGTGATTGTGTTATATGCCGCCTCGCGGAGACAATATTGCATTATGCAGGAATTATTACGCGGAGCAAGGGTGCAGCGTCACGCTGCTTATTTTTTCATGCCCATTGAGAGAATTCTTCCTGCGAAGTCGTTGAAGTTCTGAGTCTGGAGGATTATCTTTCCGGGACCTGTAAGGCGTGTGAGGAAGAGTCCCTCGCCGCCGAGGAATATATTTCCGAGGCCCTTTACAGTTTCTACTTCGTAGCTTATTGTAGGTTCAAAGGCAACAACGTTGCCTGTATCGACCTTGAGCACCTCACCGGGATTAAGATAACGCTCTACCATATCTCCGTCAACTTCAAGAAAAGCCATGCCGTTGCCGAAGAGCTGCTGAAGGATAAAGCCTTCACCGCCGAAGAGACCTGTTACAAATCTTTTTGTGAAAATAGCCTTGAGGTCAACGCTCTGTTCAGCACAGAGGAACGAGCCTTTCTGACAGATAAGTCCGCCCTGGGAAATATTAACAGGAACTACCGACCCTGGAACTGTTGAGCCGAATGCTATCTTAGCTCCCGATACTTCTGCTGTGTAATTTGCCATGAATATGGATTCGCCTGTGAATATTCTTCCCAGACTTCTTCCGAGTCCGCCGCGTGCATTAGTAGACATCTTGATACCCTGAGTCTGCCATATCATGCCGCCTGACTGGGTAAACATAGATTCTCCCTGATTGAGTTCACATTCTACTGCCGGAACAGTGTCACCAATAATAGTATATCTCATGCTGATATACCTCCCTATAATATATTTTACGGCTTTAGCCGTAATAAGCTCAATTATCTGCTATTCTGCAAAGATTGGCTTCGCCCGAGCTGAGATGCTTTTCCTCGCCCGATGACAGTCTGACTATGAGATTTGCGTTGTCGTCAATGCCGATAGCCTCGCCGAGTATCTTATCTCTGCCTATATTTGCAGTAACTACATGACCTGTAAGGTATTCGCGTTTTCTGTATTCCTGTAAGAAGCTCCGGTCAACAATCTTTCCGAGGTAAACTTCGAGATTGTTGAGAACCTCAGCGCAGAGCCTGTTCCTGTTTACGATAATGCCTGTTTCGTCCTGTATGGAAGTGACTGTTTTGCACAGTTCTTCGCCGAATATTTCTTTAGCACTTCTTACATTTATGCCTATGCCTATAACTGCACAGTCAAGAGTGCGCATTTCCAGACCGAAAGATGCTTCCGTAAGGATACCGCATATCTTTTTGTCATTCATATACAGGTCGTTTACCCATTTTATCTTTACGGGGCTGCCGCAGAGCTTTTCAACAGCTTCGGCAGCTGCACAGGCGGCTGCGGCAGTTATCATAGGAGCATATTCGAGGCTGAATTCGGGCCTTATGAGGGTACTCATATAAAGTCCCACGCCTGACGGCGAAACGAATGATCTGCCTATCCTGCCTTTGCCTGCGGTCTGTCTGTCCGCAAGGACGGTAGTACCGTTGGGTACTGCGTCCGAATCGAGTTCCTTTGTGGTATTGTTGGTAGACTCGACCTCTTCATATATTTTCATATTTCGTCCCAGTTCTTTGGTGCGTAGCAGTGGAGAGATAAGATTTACTGAAAGACGATTATTATCTTCGTTGAGTCTGTAGCCCTTGGAAGTTACCGAGCTGATGGAATATCCCTCTGCTTCCAGAGATTTTACAGCTTTCCATACAGCGTTTCGGCTCACACCGAGTTCATCTGCAAGAGCAGCTCCCGAAATGAAGTTCCCGTTTGCTTTTGCGAGAGTTGCAAGCAATTCGGATTTGACGTTCATGATAATTTTCCTTTCAGAGATTTTTGATATAATGATAATATTGTACCATAAAAAAATGAACAATTCAAGATATAAGGCTTTTTTGAGCATAAAATGCAGAATAAAGGCAATAAAAAGCCTGCACAGGTACAAAAAAAGACGGTTTTCCCGTCTTTTACGTGATATAATTTTATGTATGCCGAGGGTCAGTCGTCGATTATGGGCGGCGCAGGCGCATTTTCCTTTGCTTCTTTTTCAGCCCTGCGCTGACGGCGGTACTGTATCATATCGTATGAAAAAAGCTGTATCAATGCCACAGCTATTGACAGAGCCACAGGTATGATGCAGGGGAGTATCCTTGACTTATACATACTGCTTATGGGTTGTAGAGTGTATTTGTCGGTCCAGCCGCAGCGGTCAGCGTGGGAAACCAGCTTATGCAGCATTGCCATGCATAATATAAAGCCGCACGATGAAAATATAATAGAAAGGATATTTGCGGCATTTTTCCTGAAAATACACAGTATAGCTCCAAAAGTCATAAAAACTGCCGAAGCTATAAGAAAAAAGCCTGTGGCAGCCATTCCGCTGCCGTAGCTTGCGCGGTTATAAATAAGACCTGCACCCGACAGTACAGTCACAGCACAGGAGAAATACAGAGTAAGAGGCATCAATATGACCTTTGCAGCGGTCATAAGAGGCGAACTCTTTGAAGGAATTTTTTTCAAATTTTTTTTGCTCATAATGACTCCGTAAGCAGATTTCAACAGTGTAGAATTCTCACTAATAAAAAAGCTGTGCAGAAATATAATAAATATGTTCCTTGGGAACATGAAAGGAAAAAACAAATGCTATTTAAAAGAAAGATCATAAAAACAGCTGCGGCATTATTATCTGCGGCTTTTATCGGATTATTCGGAACTGCGGGGTATTATTCCTCGCAGCTGCCCGATGTTATCACAGCTGATACGAATTCAGAGATAAAAATAGCGGGATTTCCCGAGCTTAGCTGTATAAGTTCGCCTGATAAAGCAGTACCGGCAGCAGGAAACTGCACAGGCACAGAGCAGGTGACGTTTTCGCTTTTCGGTGTAATTCCCGTTAAAAATGTTGAAGTAAACAAAGCTGAAGCCCCTGTTTTGACCGCAGGAGGCAGACCCTTCGGCATAAAGCTCCTCATGGAGGGAGTTATGGTAACGGGGCTTGGCGATGTTGAAGATGAGAATGGTTCTCTTGTATGTCCTGCCGAGGAAGCAGGTATCCGCAAGGGCGATGTGATACGTCTTGCGGACGGCAATGCTCTTACGTCAAACGATCAGCTTCAGGAGATCATCGCCTCATCAGGAGGCAAAGAAACAGAGTTGTCTGTTGAGCGCGAAGGAGATATTTTTTCTGTATCCCTACAGCCTGTAAAGTCCCGCAGGAGCGGGAGCTGGAGAGGCGGTATGTGGGTACGTGACAGCATTGCGGGTATAGGTACTATGACGTTCTTTGATAAAACTACGGGCAGCTTTGTCGGACTTGGGCACCCCATATGCGATTCCGACACAGGCGGTATAGTTCCCGTTCACAGCGGCGAGGCAGTACCTGTTGATATTACGGAGGTACGCCGCGGCGCAAGAGGTATACCCGGTGAGCTGAGAGGAAAATTCTGTACCGAGAGCAGCTTCGGCGTACTTGACCGCAACAAAATGAGCGGCATATACGGCAGATTATCCGATAGCGCTCTTACAGAGCTTTATGACAGCTCGGAAGAATTCAAAATGGCATACCGACAGGAAGTCACCGTCGGACCTGCTGAAATATACACGACCATATCAGGTCAGGCTCCCGATAAATATACTGCTGAGATAGTCAGTGTAGACTACGGCAGTGTGGGAACGTCAAAAAATATGGTGATACGCATAACCGATGAAAGGCTTATAGAAGCCGTGGGCGGTATAGTGCAGGGCATGAGCGGAAGTCCCATAATTCAGAACGGTAAGCTTGTGGGAGCTGTTACTCATGTTTTTGTAGCCGACCCGACTCAGGGCTATGGTATATTTGCTGAGACTATGGCAAAAGATCTTGGATAATGTAAAATTATAACAAAAGTGGGCGTTACAACTGTAACGCCCTAAGTTTTGGCATGATTATCTGTTTTCTTCGCTGAAACCACTGTCAACGAGCTCGATGAGAGCATCAACAGCAGCCTTCTCGTCAGCACCGTCAGCGATTACCTTTACGTTTGTACCGCCTACGATACCGAGTGAAAGAATTCCGAGTAAGCTCTTAGCATTTACTCTGCGCTCTTCCTTTTCGATCCAGATTGATGACTTGAATTCGTTAGCCTTCTGAATAAAGAAGGTTGCCGGTCTTGCGTGAAGTCCAACCTGATTCTTTACCATTACTTCTCTGACAAACATATACAACTCTCCTATTCTCTGTAGTTACAGCCCCTCTCATTATAACAGGACTGCGTTGCTGTTTGCAAATATGTTTCACTTGCTGATATCATTATACAATCATTTTTTTTGAGTGTCAACGGATTTTTCCTTTAAAAAACCAAGATTTCATTAAATTCTACATTTAGATTAATTGTGAATAAAAAATTATCAACCTGCTTGTTGATTATCACTACAAAAAAATGTTGACATTAATTGTTGAAGTTGCATATGATTTGACATCTGAATATGGTAATTTCTTCTAAACGGAAAAAGCATTTTTGTATATACACCCAGTTGATGTATGGAACAAAAGAGATTTAAGCCAAAAGGTCACACCGCAAAAAATGGTCAGTCATTTTGAGCGTTATATTTTTCCAACAGATCGGGGCGGCGTTCGGCGGTTATTTTCAGACTCTGCTCGTGCCTCCATGTTTCGATATTCTTGTGATGACCTGTCAGAAGTACGGGCGGAACAGCTTCGCCTTCCCATACTTCGGGGCGTGTATACTGCGGATATTCGAGGAGTCCGCTGTATATGCTCTCGTCGGTAAAGCACACCTCGTCGGAAAGAACTCCGTCACACATACGCGCAACAGCGTCAGCGACTACCATTGCAGGTATCTCACCGCCTGTGAGTACATAGTCGCCGATAGATATCTCCTCATCGACAATTTTGTCCAGTACTCGCTGATCTACGCCCTCATAGTGACCGCAGAGTATGAAGATATTGCTCATTTTGGAAAGCTCTACGGCTTTTTTCTGGTCGAAGATCTTACCCTTTGGAGACATATAAATAGTATGGGGCTTTTCGCCCAGTTCCTCGCATACAGCCTTGTAGCAGTTGTATATTGGTTCGCACTGCATTACCATTCCCATGCCGCCGCCGTAGGGAGTATCATCGACTCTGCGGTGCTTATCCTGAGTGTATTCCCGTATCTGGCGGCAATGCAGGCTGAGCTTGCCTGCTTTTCTTGCTCTGCCAACGATACTCTCGCCCAATACGGCTTCACACATTTCGGGGAATAATGTAGCTATTTCGATATGCATTGTTTTTCTCCTTTTATGATTTGAGACCGCGGAAAACAGCGGTCTCGGGAATTTTATGTTAATTTTATGCTTTCAGCTATTGCAAGTACCTCATTCCAGTCGGTGACGGATACGGTTATGATATAACGTGTGTGTTTATCCTTTTCGGGGTAAATATTGATGATCGTATAGTTTTCATAGCCGTGATTGCCGTCAGGACCAACAGCTGACACGAGATACCCGCGGTAGCCAACGCCGTCAACAGGATAGAATTTTACAGGAAATTCCTTGCCGAAGTATAAGTCCTCGCTTTTTAATTTCATTATCCTGTAAAAGGTCTTGGAGTTTTTATAGCTGTGTATGTCAAAATCATTCATTGTGATGGAAGCCATGAGCTTTACGAATTCGTACTTGCTTTCGGGAACGGTTTTTTCGGCACTCTTGCAGTAGGCTGCAAGGTCATCGTGGTTTATGCCTGTCATATCGAGAAAATCGTCATTTTCGTTGATACGTTCGGAATAAACGGTGACATAGTGGGATTCGTCCTTGTTTGCCCATGTAACGTTGTTTTCGTCACTTGTGCGCTGTGCTTCCATATCATTCCATGCGGTTATGCGTATTCCCATAGTTGAGAAATCAGCATAGCCCTCGGAAAGCTTGGGGAGGTCTTTGGGGATATCTTCCCATATATTGTCGGTCATTTCAAGCTCGTGAGTGCATTTGTAGTAGTATGGAATGCCGGGGAAGAAGTACGCGCAGACACCTGCTGCGATCAGGATAAGAAGAAATAGTATGCCTAAGAATTTTTTCATAAATATGCCTCCTTTTGACGTATCAACGCCGTTTTTTCTTTTGTTCTATATTTTTTATCTCTTTTTTTATGCTTTTTCAAGCTCTTTATAATGCATCAGGTGTATTCCTATATGTCCGATGCCGAGTATTACTGCCGCTGCAATAAGAAAGACATTGCAGGCGTAAAATCCCAGAAGTAATACTGAAAATACAGGCAGGGAAGCGCCTGCCAGCGGAAATCCGCAGTAATCCGAGTACATATCCGCAAGGGTGCGGCTGCTTCGGAAATAATTCAGCCAGTACAGCTCATACATTATCATAAGTATGAGTGCAAGAATGATATAGCCAAGCCGCAGCGACAGGCTGAATTTGTCAAGGCGGCGGTCGATGAGCACTAATGTGCTTACAAGACCTTCTCCTGCACGTTCAAGCGTGAGCAGAGTTTTGTTTTCGTGTTTGGCGGACTTTTCATAGCCCACGGGCTGATTTTTGCTCCAGATAATATTCGGAATGAAGAGCATCAGCAGGAAAACTATGCCGACTACAGATATACCCCATTTAGGGAGCTGCTTGTAGCTTTGAAGTATGTTTTCGCAGCTTTTCAGCGACCATATCGCCAGTCCGATGAAAACGGCTGTCATCATTCCTATAGCAAGGATATTGCTCTTTTTCATATCAGTCGAAAAGACCGTCAAGCGGGCGTATTGTCATAACTCCGCCGTCTATATTCGTAGATACTACAACGTCTGCAATGGCAGGGACAAGGTATTCTCTGTCCTCGCCCTTTATTACGTAGACATCGTTTGCGCCTGTCTGCATAACGTCGATTATCTTGCCGTATACGGCATCGCTGTCAGCATCACGAACTTCAAGTCCGATGAGGTCTTGTATGAAGTAGGTATCGTCGTCAAGTTCGAGGTCATCGCGATGCATATAAAGCACCTTGTTGCGGAGCTTTTCGGCAGCTTCGGGAGTGTCTATGCCCTCTATCTTGGCAATAACTGTATTCTTGAACACGCGGGAGCGTTCTATTGTTACTTCCTCGTGGTTCTTTCCTATGAACAGTCTGTCGAACTCCGCAAGAAGCTCGGGACTGTCGGTATATGGCATTATCTTCACTTCGCCGCGTATGCCGTGGGTAGTGACTATCTTGCCTGCTTCGAGAAATTCTTTTTTCATATTATTTCCTTTATTATTCAAACTCTATGGAGCTTATTATCTGTCTTGCCAGAGTCTCGTCGGGACATTTAAGGTCAACGCTGTAGACTGCATTTGGGTTATTGTCAGGGAAAATGGTCACTGCCCATAAATTCCCGTCGTAGCCTGCGTATATTTCCTGCCCGATGTACGCGGTGAAGCCGCTGCCTTTTGTTTTCCACATATTTTCCATGTCGGCAGCCTCTTCCTTTGTCTGCGCAAGGTCAAGGAACACTTTTTTGTCCTTGCCGCGGAGTTTAAGGCAATCCTTGGCTGTGAAACTGTCTCTGTTATTAAACACCATAGTATATGCAAGTCCGTACTGCGGCAGATCAACGCCTATCTCCTTGTAGAAATGCCTGTAATCAGCTTCTTTGTACTTGAATGCTGCCCACGGGTCGTAAAGGTCGTCTTCACTGTATTCATCGCCGAGCATATCCTTGTATTCGTCCTGAAGATCTGCGTATACCTTATAGTCGGTATCCAATACGAATATTCTGTACTCTTCGCCTGATACGTAGGAGCTTGCTTCCTTACCTTCAATTGCACTTTTACCTTCCCAGTCTGAGGGAATACGGAATGATACGCCTTTAAGTGAGCGGCTCACGAAGTCGGAAGGAACTTCCGATTTTTCAAATTCGGGAACGAGCTCGTCTATATGTTTGTATTTGTGCTTGACTTTCAGATACGTTGGAAGTCCGGGGAAGAATATGAATATTACAAGTGCCGAAATCAGCAGAAAACCGAGAATAGTTCCGCCGATAATTAGTGGTTTTTTCATGGTATCTCCTGTGGTCAGTGTTTAGTAGGGAACGCCGCCCTCGGCGTTCCGATAATGCGTAATTTGTAATGCATAATGCGTAATTAATGTGTCCGCTAACGCGGACGATCAAAAAATGAATGGGTATATCTGCAAACTGAATGAACCCAATGTAGGGGCGGATATTATCCGCCCGTTTTATACGTTTACGGTTTTGCAGACACGCTACAAGCTAAGGACTAACGGGAGCCGAGGGCGATATACTGTCACCCGATGATATTTGCGTTTAGATTATGCTGCCTCGCGGGGAGAAATGTATCTTTCAAAATGAACTGACCACGGAGCAAGGGTGCAGGGTCACGCCAATCCCCCCGATGATATTTGCGTTTAGATTATGCTGTCTCGTGGGGAGAAATGTATCTTTCAAAATGAACTGTCCACGGAGCAAGGGTGTAGCGTCACGCCAATCCCCCGATGATATTTGCGTTTTATTTATGCTGCCTCGCGGTGAGAAATGCATCTTTCAAAATGAACTAACCGCGGAGCAAGGGTGTAGCGTCACGCTACCTCAATTCTTCATTTCAAAGCTTTCGCCGAGAATGTCCTTGTTAGCGTCGAGTATAGGCTTGATGCACTCTGCAAGGAACTCGTCCACCTGCTGTGAGCTTCTTCCTGTGTAGTTCTCAGGCTTGAGAACAGCGTCAAGCTCTTCCTTTGTTACCATGAACATAGGATCAGCTTCGATAAGCTCGCAGAGATTGTTGTCAAGTCCGCGAACCTTAACGTTTGCGCCTGCTTCCATAGAGTAGTCCATGATACGGTCGTGGAGCTCCTGACGGTTTCCGCCCTTCTTAACAGCGTCCATCATGATGTTCTCACTTGCCATGAACGGGAGCTCTGCCATAACGCGGCGGCGTATCATCTCAGGATATACAACGATACCGTTTGTAACGTTCATCATGATATTGAGGATAGCGTCAACGCCGAGGAATGCCTCTGCTACGCTGATACGCTTGTTTGCGGAGTCGTCGAGAGTTCTCTCGAACCACTGTGTGCCTGCTGTGAATGCAGGGTTGAGGCTGTCTATCATTACGTAACGAGCGAGAGAGGTAATTCTCTCGCAGCGCATAGGATTACGCTTGTAAGCCATTGCGGAAGAGCCGATCTGCTTCTTCTCTCTTGGCTCTTCCATTTCCTTGAAGGACTGGAGGATACGCATATCATTTGAGAACTTGCTTGCTGTCTGTGCGATATCGCTGAGAAGCTCAAGTACCTTTGAGTCCACCTTACGTGAGTAGGTCTGACCTGATACGGGAACAACTGCATCGAAGCCCATTTCCTCAGCTATCATCTGCTCAAGCTTCTTTATCTTGTCAGTGTCGCCCTCAAAAAGCTCCATGAATGAAGCCTGTGTACCTGTTGTGCCCTTTGAGCCGAGAAGCTTTAATGTGGACATACGGTATTCAAGGTCGTTGAAGTCCATGAGAAGCTCGTTGAGCCAGAGTGTAGCTCTCTTACCTACGGTTGTGAGCTGTGCAGGCTGAAGATGTGTGTATGCGAGGCAGGGGAGATTTTTGTACTCGTCTGCGAACTTCGCAAGGTTGTTCATAACGTTTATGAGCTTTCTGCGAACTATTTTAAGCGCATCGCGCATGATTATAACGTCGGTATTATCGCCAACATAGCAAGATGTAGCACCGAGATGTATGATACCTGCGGCATCGGGACAAGCCTGTCCGTATGTGAAAACGTGAGCCATAACGTCGTGGCGTGTGATCTTTTCGCGCTCCGCTGCCATTTCATAGTCTACATCGTTGATATGCTCTTCGAGCTGCTTTACCTGTGCTTCTGTTACAGGGAGGCCGAGCTTCATTTCAGCTCTTGCGAGAGCTACCCAGAGCTTTCTCCATGTAGTGAATTTTTTATCCGCAGAGAAAATATACTGCATTTCCTCACTTGCGTAACGTGTACAGAATGGGCTTTCATAGCTGTTGATATTACCGCTCATTTATAATGTTCTCCTTTTAAATTCAATTAGCGTACTGCGACAGTACATCAAATTAATTATAGCATTATACTGCTGTCATGTCAATAAAAAAGGCGGCTCAAAGCCGCCTTAGTTTTGCAGAAAAAACCTTACATTTTCTGTGAAAATTTGACATTACCCGTCATATTTCGTCCATAGTTCCGCTGCTGTCCGAAACGGGTATGCTTTCGGGAAGGACTATATCCGACATTTCATTTGACGCTGTTTTCTGAAAGTTATCGACCTTCTGCTGATAGGGATCTTTTATACCGAACTGATGTCTGTCCATTTCCTGATCGAAGAATCGCTCATTGAAATGGGGAAAGCCGTCACAGGTCTCGAGCTTATGGTACATCATGTTGATCTTCAGATTTATTAGAGCTGCTGTTCCGACTATGCAAAACAGTACAAGGTGTATCCAGAAGCATTTTGTCAGCACCTTGAAATCATGGAACAGCTTGTTCTCATACGGACTTATGACCCATAGGAGAAGCTGATTAGCTCCAAGTATTCCTATGACCAATATAGCCATTATATCCCTGTATCTGTAGCAAGCCTGCCATGCACAGTAGCCAACAATGGGTACGATTATCATGGCGTCTAAAGAAGCTGCGGTCACGTTTGTTATAAAGCCCATGAATATAGCTACGGGAAGATAAACGATAAGCGGTGCATAATAGAATATCACCAGAAGAGAGCGTATCTTGTTCACACGGTTGAGGAGAGTAAGATTACGTGCAAATTCAACTGATTTCGTATTGCGGTTGAGAGAAAGCTCAGACATTGTAGCATCTCCTTCTTTTATGAGATTATTCTTTCATTGGTGTGGACGATGACGGTGTTTTCAATGAGCTTGAATCCTGATGCTGCGGCAGCCTCATCAGGGAGCTTTTCGTTTATATCCGCAGGGGGAGTAGTCCTTTCCCTGACTTTTTTCTCCTTTTTGGCTATTATGGTCCACATGATGATGTTTATTATCACGAATACCGCAGCAGCTGCCGCGATAACAAGTATTTCGCCTGTTGTCATATATATTGCTCCTTTGCTGTCAAAGCTCGGCGCGGAAGAGGGCGACGGTTATATTATCGCTTTCCTCTCTCTTTTTTACAGTTTCAATAAGCTCACGCATTTTAGACTGCATATTCTTTTTGGTGGAAGTTTTCTTTGCTGAAAGCTCCTCGAACAGTTCTTTTTCCGTAAGTACATGGCGGAAGCCGTCGGAGCAGACCATATAGGTCACATCGTTTTCAAGATTTCCAAGCCTTATTTCGGGAGCGACCTCTCCCGTAACACCTATACACTGTACAAGCGCGTTTCTGCGAGGGTCAACGAGAGCCTCTTCGGGAGTCATTTTGCCCATTTTTACTGCGCGGTTGACGTAGGTATGGTCATCGGTTATCTGGCTGAGCTTGTCGGATATCTTGTATATGCGGCTGTCACCCACATGAAATGTCATATATTCGGAGTTTACGGCAATTATACCCGTAGCTGTAGTGCCGAGCTGTATACTGTTCTGCGCACCGTAGTGAACGAGCATAGCGTTCAGTCTGCGGAGTCTGCTTATTACATTATGAGCGGCTGTCTGCCAGTCCCAGTCGGGAAGCTCAAAGGGAAACTCGGTATCGAACCAATCCGCAAAGCTTCTTACAACTTCGGCACTTGCAAGCTCTCCACGTGAGAGTCCGCCCATTCCGTCGCATACCATTACAAGTGCAGCCATACCCGTACTTGTTTTTGCGGTCTTGATGCATACACTATCCTGATTTATTTTTTTAGAGATACCGATATCGGTATCACAGGCTGCGATATATTTCATAATTCCCCCTTACGGCGGACGTTAACCGTCTGTAAAATCGAATTCTTCGTTGGAAAACTTCAGAACATCTCCGTTTTTGATTTTTATTTCCATATTGGCAGGTACGGGAGTTCCGTTGATGTAGGTCCTGTTGGTTGAGTTGTTATCTTCAATGTAGCATGAGCCGCTGCGGGTATATATAGTCGCATGGACTCTGCTGACAGTCCTGTTTTCGGTGATGCAGAAATCCACCTTGTCACGTTCCTTGCCTATCCTGAAAACAGGCTTGTCGATATTTACCGTAACGCCTGTAGCCCGTCTTGTAAGCTTTGGGTAATTTTGCGGAGCAGACCTGATATGCTCCGATTTTACAAGCTCGGGCAGGACGTTCCGCTTATCACTGTCAAGCGATGGTATTATCTTTGGCTCGGGAACTTCGGGAGCAGCTGTGTGCTTGAACTCCTGTGAACCCTTGTTTATATCGTTGATTATGGTCTGAGCCATATTGATGTTCTGTGAAGGTTCTGGAATATGAGAGGCAGGTCTGCTGAACTGTGTATGCTCAGGCTTTGCAGGATTGGAAGCAGGTCTGCTGAACTGTGTATGCTCAGGCTTTGCAGGATTGGAAGCAGGTCTGCTGAACTGCGTATGTGCAGGCTTGGCAGTCTGAGCAGGGAACAGAGAAGGGACTTCTCTGCGGATATACTCCCTTGCCTCTGAGATAGTGAAGCCGCTTTCACGGCAGACGAAATTCATAAAGCCGTCAACGGCTTTATAGTCGCTCTGAGACTTGTATTTTGCAAAGGTGGATATTTTGCGCAGACAGTTTACCACGCCGTCATTGCAGCTCTCGTTATACCACAATGGCAGATAGAACAGCGATATTTCAAGGTTATCGGTATTAACTGTTATGAAATCGGGGTCAAGGACTATATTCTGCATATTAAAGCCGCAGGTCTCAGCAACTTTTATTATGTCCAGCAGGTTCTTTACGATACAGAAATATTCCTGCTTGTCGATGCCGTTTCTTATCTTGTTTATGAGCGGTATACCTGCTGCTCCAGTGAATTCGAGTCTGTCTGTACCCTCAGCGAAAGGAACGAGCCAGCCTTTTATGCGGTTGTCGATGAAGTATCTGTATTCGGGCTCGTTGAGCATTTCGTTTCCCGTAAATCTGCATTTTATACATACTTCACCGTTTATTTCAGTAAATTTGAGTTTTGCCACATTACCGCTCCTTTCATGTTTTTCTGTCTTTTATTATATAATATTATGCATATAAAGTCAAGATTTACTGTAGGGGCTGATGCCGACATCAGCCCGTCAGGATCAAAAAATGATCGGGGCGATGTAGGCATCGCCCTCTACATAGATAATGTATGCGCCAATATTCACAAATAAAAAGGACCGTCCCTCGGGACGGTCCTTAAAATCAATTACTTTTTGCTGTTAGCTTTCTTATCTGCCTTGTTCTTCCACCACGACCATGTTACAGGAGCAACAAAGAGTGATGAGAAAGTACCGGAGATGAGACCCATCATAAGCGGTACTGAGAAGGTAAGGAGCGAATCATAGCCTGTTACAAGAACAACTATTGTGATAACAAGCATTGTACCGATAGTTGTTACAGAAGTTCTGATAGAACGTGTAAGAGACTGTGTACAGCTTACGTTGATAAGCTCGTTAAGTGAAGCCTTAGGCATAAGCTGACGGTTTTCTCTGATTCGGTCGTAGATAACGATAGTGTTGTTTATCGAATATCCGAGGATAGTGAGTATAACGGCAACGATGTTTGAATCAATGCTGAAGCCGCATACTATCGTAGTTGTGAAAGCTACGAGTATATCGAGGCAGAGAGCAAATATAGAGCATACACCTGCTGACCAGCCGCCGATATTTTTGAAACGGATAGCGATATAGATGATAACAACGAATGCTGCAAAGAGTACAGCTATGAAGCACTTGAGCAGGAATTCGCGTCCCGAAGAAGGGCTTACGTCGTTTGAATCGTAGATCTCAAGAGAATTTTCAGTAAATTTCTCTCTGAGAGCGTTTGTCATTTCTGTCTGTCTGTCAGCTGTAAGACCCTGATCGGAAGTAAATGAGATAGTGAGCTGCTTTCCGCCTGAGTCGAGGCTCTCACCTGTTCTTACAACGACTGATGAACCAACGATGTCCTTTACTGTATCGCCGACATCGTTTGTATTTATATCACCCTGATATGTGTAGGTGATAAGAGTACCGCCCTTGAATTCGATCGCAAGGCGTATGCCTCTGATGAGCGCACCTGCGAGGAAAACTACGAGAACAGCGATAACAACGCCGAGGATAAGCTTTTTCTTGGAACAGAAATTATATACCTTTGAAGGTGCATTTACGATTTCTTTCTGAGTATTCTTCTTGCTCATTTCTCGTCACCTCCGTAAAGCTTTCTGTTTCTGAAGCACTTGAACTTGGAGAGTGAAGTTACCATAAGTCTTGATGCGAATACACCGAATATGAAGTTGCAGATAACACCTGCAAGGAGTGTGAATCCGAATGAGTAAACAACGCCCTCAGCCGTAGCGCCGAATGCGAAGAAGATAGTCTTGTTGAGGATCTTCGAGAAGAAGCTGTCAGGAACACCGAAAGCTCCCATAAGGATAACTGCTATGATAACGTTTGTGATGTTACCGTCGAGGATAGCGGAGAATGCTCTCTTGTAAGCTATCTTTATAGCAGCATCGAGAGATTTTCCTGTTCTGAGCTCTTCCTTGATACGCTCGCCTGTGATGATGTTAGCGTCAACGCCCATACCTACTGCAAGTATGATACCTGCGATACCGGGGATGGTGAGTGTTGAGCCGTTCATGAATCCGAACCAGCCTGTGATAGCTGCAATAGAACCTGCAACCTGTCCGCAGAGAGCGATAACAGCTACAAAGCCGGGAAGTCTGTAAAGGAATATCATATATACAGCGATTCCGATGAATGCGATAAGAGCTGCAAGAAGGATAGCGTCAAGTGAACCTTCACCCATTGTAGGTGAGATAGTTCTGAAGCTCTTTGTTTCCATTTTGAAAGGAAGAGCACCTGAGTTGATCTGGTTTGCAAGCTTTGTTGCGGAATCATTGTCAAAATTACCTGTGATACGAGCTTCACCGCCTGTAATAGCATCGTTTACAGTAGGAGCGGAGATCAGAGTGTTATCCATCCAGATTGAAATTGGTGTGGAAGAACCTGCAAGCTCTCCTGTAGCATCGGCAAATTTCTGAGTACCTGAATCGTTGAGCTTGAGAACTACGACATATTCGTAATCCTTTCCGTCCTCCGTAGGTACATAAGCACTTTTAGCTGAAGCGATGTCATCGCCTACGAGCACTATATCACCTGATGGGACTTCGGTGCCGTCCTCATCGGTAGTTGTGTCTGTGCCCTTACGGAATGTAAGTACAGCCATTTCGCCGAGTTCCTTAACGGCAGATTCGGGGTCGAAATTTGATTCGCCGACTTTCCACGGGAAGCGGACGATAATTCTGTCGCTTTTTTCATCGCTGTATACTTCATTATCGGTGATACCGAGTGAAGCAAGTCTTGTCTTGATGACCTCGTAAGCAGAATCAAGCTGACCCTTGTCAGCATCATAATCATCTGCCGGACCGAAAGTAACGTCAACACCGCCCTTGATATCAATACCAAGACGGATATCGTCAACGCCCTTTACATAGGTCGTTCTGTTATCGCCGAATAATTTGTCTATGCCAAGTACCGACGTAACAGCAAAGATTGCGATAAAAGCAACGACAATGAAGAAAGTTGATTTGCCTGTCTTTTTCACAGTCATGCCTCCTAAAAATAAGCCCCTTTACGGCGTTCTGCGTGCCCACAGAAACAGCATAGGACTTTTATTTCCTGTCTCATTGACAATTACAATTATTGTACTATATTTTTATCAAAAAGTCAAGCATATTGCCTTAAAAACTTTCCATTTCAAGAATATGCACAATTCCGTTAATTAAAATTCGGAGTTATTAACAAAAGCCGTTAGCCGTTAGCCTTTAGCCGTTAGCCAATGGAGAATTGAGAATGCTGCACTGTAGGGGCGCTTTCCGAGCGCCCGTTATAAGTGATGAGTGCATAGTGGTTAGTAGGGAACGCCGCCCTCGGCGTTCCGAGCCCTTAGCCGTTAGGTTGTAGGGACGCCCATCGGGCGTCCGCGTTGCAATTGTCGTTAAAATTGACGTACGCGCAATGCGCGTCCCTACATTGTATTCATGTTACTTGTTCCGTTGCTGACGGAACGCCGAGGGCGGCGTTCCCTACACTACTCAATAAAAAGCACTCCCGAAGGAGTGCTTTTCTTTACTTAAAGTGTTTCTGAGATATTTTAAGACGGTTTATAGCGCGGTTGAGCGCAGCCTGAGTCTCATAATACTCCTTGATGCTCTGCTTCTGCCTGAGAAGCTCTTCAGCGCGTTCCTTGGCTTCCTGAGCACGTTTTATGTCTATTTCCTCGGGGAGCTCACAGGTATCTGCAAGGATTATGGAAGAATCAGGCATTACCTGAATAAATCCCTCTGATATAGCAGCGTATTTCCATTCGCCGTCAACCAGATATTTAAGCTCTCCCGTCGGCAGACAGGTTACGAGGGGCTCATGCCCTGCCATAATACCGAGAAGTCCGTCTATAGCCGTTATAACGAGGTGCTCTACCTCGCCGCTGAAGAAAAGCCTGTCTGTAGAGATTATCTCAAGGTGAAAGGTTTTAGCCATATTCAGCCGCCTCCCTTATTCCTCGTCCATCTGACGGGCTTTCATTATAACATCGTCGATAGTTCCTGCCATGAGGAATGCAGCTTCGGGGTACTTGTCCATATCACCGTCAATAATAGCCTTGAATCCCTCGATAGTGTCCTTCAGAGGCACGTACTTGCCCTTGAGACCTGTGAAGTTTTCAGCTACGTTGAAAGGCTGTGAAAGGAACTTCTGTATCTTTCTTGCACGATATACGGCAAGCTTGTCGTCCTCGTCGAGTTCCTCCATACCGAGGATAGCGATGATATCCTGCAATTCCTTGTACTTCTGGAGAAGCTCCTGTGTGCGTCTTGCAACTGTATAATGCTCCTCGCCGACTATTTCGGGTTCGAGGATACGCGAGTTGGACTCCAGAGGGTCAACGGCAGGGTAGATACCCTGTTCAACTATCTTACGTGAAAGTACTGTAGTAGCGTCAAGGTGAGCGAATGTAACGGCTGGTGCAGGGTCTGTAAGGTCGTCCGCAGGGACATATACAGCCTGTACCGATGTGATAGAGCCGTTTTTCGTAGAAGTGATACGCTCCTGTAATTCGCCGACTTCCGTAGCAAGTGTCGGCTGATAACCAACGGCAGAAGGCATACGGCCGAGAAGAGCCGATACCTCAGATCCTGCCTGTACGTAACGGAAGATATTGTCGATAAAGAGAAGAACGTCCTTGTGCTCGCGGTCACGGAAGTATTCAGCCATAGTAAGACCTGTCTGCGCAACACGCATACGTGATCCTGGGGGCTCGTTCATCTGACCGAAAACGAGAGCAGTCTTTGAGATAACTCCTGATTCCTGCATTTCGTTCCATAGGTCGTTGCCCTCACGGGAACGCTCTCCTACGCCTGTAAATATAGAGTAGCCGCCGTGCTCGGTGGCGATGTTTCTGATAAGCTCCTGAATAAGAACTGTTTTACCAACACCTGCGCCGCCGAAAAGACCTATCTTACCGCCCTTAGCGTAAGGAGCGATAAGGTCGATGACCTTGATGCCTGTTTCCAGTACTTCAACAACAGGGCTCTGATCCTGAAATGTGGGAGCCTTGCGGTGTATCTCCCATTTTTCCTCAGTCTCCACATCGCCCTTTTTGTCGATGGGCTCGCCGAGAACGTTGAACATACGTCCGAGAGTATTTTCGCCTACGGGAACTTTTATGCATGAGCCTGTAGGAGTAACTTCCATATTTTTGCTGAGTCCTTCACTGGACGCCAACATGATACAGCGGACTACGTGATTGCCCATATGCTGAGCAACTTCCATAACTCGCTTTTTTCCGTCGACCTCGACTGTGAGAGCGTCCCTTATCATGGGGAGCTTTCCTGCGCCGAATTCAACATCTATAACAGGTCCGATGACCTGTGTTATTCTGCCTTTTTCCATTGCTTTCTCCTCTTTAGAGAATGTTGTAGGGAACGCCGCCCTCGGCGTTCCGCGTTTTGCGAATAAAAAAACGTAAATTATTGTAGGGACGACCAATGGTCGTCCGCGTCTTGCAAATAAACAAAAATAGACGTATTGCAGGGGACGGTGACTCCATGTAGTACAGGGAGATGCCAGCGAAGCTGACAAAGGGGCGCGGCTTCTGTTTGAAGTCCTCGGTGTCCCGCGATACATGATATAAGCCTGAGCGGAACGCCGAGGGCGGCGTTCCCTACTTATTTTCGTTATATTTGTGCAAATCAGATATTTTCGGGCTTTTTGTATTTTTATTCCATAATATCAGATCAATTATCAACGCAAGCACTGCACTTGGCACTGCAAGCATTTTTAAATAACCCCATTCACCTTTCAAAAATATAAGAGCCGCAATACCTGTCAGGCAATCCGCAGCCGCAAATACAAGGTACGGAGAAATTTTTTTATTTATCGTACAAATGATGCTGACTATTCCAAAGCAAATAAATAATATCATTGAAATAACAGACAAAATAAGACCAATAAGAGAAAAAATTCCTATATCTCTTGCAATCATAAAAAAGATCAATGAAGAGAATAAAAAAGCAACCGTCAATTTCTTTGACATAAAATCATTCTTTCGAAGACTCTTTACTCACTAATTGAAGCCGCTCCGCCGCATACCTCGGTAATCTCCTGAGTGATAGCAGCCTGTCTTGCGCGGTTATAAAGCAGTGAAAGGTCTTTTATCATGTCCTTTGCACTTGTAGTAGCAGCGTCCATAGCTGTCATACGAGACTGCTGCTCGCAGCAGAAGGCTTCGACCATAGCACCGTAGATGATTCCCTTTGCGTACTGCGGTATGAGGTAGTTCATAACTTCCTCGGGAGAAGGCATGAATGAAGCCTTTGGCAGCTTCTTCATAGTGCCGTCTGCTGCCTTGCCGAAATGCTTTCGTTCAAAGGGGAGCAGTCTCAGCGTTTTAGGCTCCTGAAGATTTGAGCTTATCATATCCGTATAGATAAGGTATACCTCGTCAAGCTCACGCTTTTCAAACTTGTCAAGCACCAGCTCTGCCACTTCGCTTGCTCTGTAAAGAGTAGGATTTTGTGTGGTATAGAGGAATTCACCGTCAACGGAAGCTTTTTTTCCGCTGTTTATACGTCTCTGGTAGTACATTCTGCCAACCTGTCCCATAACGAAAAGATAGCAGTTATCCAGATCCGCAGCCTCATTCAGCTTCTGGTCGGTGTATTTGAGTATGTTATGGTTATAGCTGCCGCATAGTCCCTTATCGGCTGTGATGACGATATAACCCTTTTTACGCTTATCCTCGGGGATATCCTGTCGTCTGTCAAAGTACAGCTGACGGGTGTGCGGAGTATGCTCCAGAACGCTTTCGATAGTTGACTGGAGCTTATAGAAGTAAGGCTCTGTACATTCAAGCGACTTTCTTGCTTTTTTCAGCTTTGATGACGACATGAGGTACATAGCATTGGTGATCTTCAATATCTGCTGTATACTTCCGATCCTTTCACGGATCTCTCTCATATTAGGCATATCCTGTCACCGCCTTATTCTTCAAAAGCTGTGAGTATTCTTTCGATACGGTCTGCAAGGTCGTCTGTGAGCACCTTGTTTTCATCTATTTCAGAAATTATATCCTGTCCGTAGCTTCTGATATAGTTCATAAGGTCTGTGCGGTATTCTCTCAGCTCCTTGAGGGGGATACCCTTGAAAAATCCGTGCTGAGCCGCATAGAGGAGTATTACCTGCTCATAGTGGGGGAGCGGATTGTAAAGAGGCTGCTTGAGAAGCTCTGTAAGCATATGACCGTGGTCAAGAAGCTCTGTTGTGGACTGGTCAAGCTCTGATGAGAACTGTGTGAATATCTCCATTTCCTTGAACTGAGCAAGGTCGATACGGAGATTTCCCGAAGCCTTCTTCATAGCCTTTGTCTGAGCTGCACCGCCGACACGGGATACGGAAAGTCCGTAGTTCACCGCAGGACGCAGACCCGAGTTGAAAAGCTCGCTTTCGAGGAATATCTGACCGTCTGTGATAGAGATAACGTTAGTAGGGATATATGCCGAGATATCGCCTGCAAGAGTCTCGATGATAGGCAGAGCTGTAAGCGAACCGCCGCCGTGCTCGTCATCGAGTCGGCTTGAACGCTCGAGAAGTCTCGAATGCAGGTAGAAAACGTCACCGGGGTATGCTTCACGTCCGGGCGGACGGTGGAGCAGAAGTGACATAGCTCTGTAGGCAACGGCGTGTTTTGAAAGATCATCGTAAACGATGAGTACGTCCTTGCCTTTTGACATGAAGTATTCAGCAATAGCAGTACCCGAATAAGGAGCTATATACTGGAAAGGTGCAGGGTCGCTGGCTGAAGCCGACATAACGACGGTATAATCCATAGCACCGTATTTTTTCAGTGTATTAACTATCTGTGCGACAGTTGAGGACTTCTGACCTATGGCAACATAGATACAGATAACGTCCTGACTCTTCTGATTTATGATAGTATCAACAGCGATAGAGGTCTTACCTGTCTGGCGGTCGCCGATGATAAGCTCACGCTGACCGCGTCCGATAGGGAACATTGAGTCGATAGCAAGTATACCTGTCTGGAGAGGTACACTTACAGGCTTACGCTCGATAACGCCCGGAGCTTCGCGCTCGATAGGGAAGTAATCGTCAGCCTTTATCTGTCCGAGACCATCAATAGGTGCACCGAGAGCGTCGACAACTCGTCCGAGAAGCTCGTCGCTTACGCCGATACCTGCTCTTTTGCCTGTTCTGATAACGGAAGAGCCTTCCGTGAGACCGTGGTCGTCACCGAGAAGAACTACACCTACCGTCTTTTCTTCAAGGTTCTGTACGATACCTCTGATGCCTGTTTCAAATTCAACAAGCTCACCGTACATTACGGAATTCATGCCGTAAACTCTTGCGATACCGTCACCAAGACGGGTGATGAAGCCTGTTTCGGTAGCTCCTGATTTTACATCGAAATCGCGCACCTCGGTTTTGAGAACTGAGATGATATCGCTCTTTGAGCCTGTCTTTACGCCTGTATTGCTCTCAACGTACTCTGTAGCCTTTGTCTGAAGGGTATCCTTCATAAGTCTCAGGCTTGTACGGTAGCTCTTATCGTATTCAAGGTCGCCTGCGTTGAGGATAAAGCCGCCGATGATATCGGGATCGTGCTTATACTCTATGTCAACGTCCTCTTTTACGAATTTGTCCATGATGAACTTGCGGAGGTCAGCCTGCTGTGCCTCTGTAAGAGGAGTAACATAGCGGACTACAGCCTTTATGCTGCCCTGCCTGTCGAGGAGCAGCTCGTCATATTCATCAAGTATCTCGCCGATGCGCTCAACAGCTCCGCCGTGAACTATATTGAGCATGAGCTTGTGCATAGACTCGGGGAAAAGCTTGTTTATGATACTGCGCTTTTCATCGTATGTAACAAGTGGATTTGCCAGTGTGTCTGCAACATCGGGACATGTCTCAAATACCTTTCTTGCAGC
Source organism: Ruminococcus flavefaciens ATCC 19208 (assembly GCF_000518765.1). GTDB lineage: Bacteria > Bacillota > Clostridia > Oscillospirales > Ruminococcaceae > Ruminococcus > Ruminococcus flavefaciens. The sequence continues at coordinate 402,621 of NZ_KI912489.1, forward strand.
AGAGCAGTCAGTCTGAGAAACATCAAGACGGACAAGCTCTTTCAGAAACTCTCTGTCTGTGTCTTTCATTTATTGCCCTCCTCTTCGGAAAGGAACTTATCTACAAGACGGCGGTTCTTTTCGTCGTCTACATTTTCTCCGATTATCTTGGAAGCAGCTTCTATAGCAAGATCTGCGATCTCAGACTGTGCCTGACGGAGAACGCGCTTTCTCTCGTTTTCGATGGTCTTGTCAGCATCTGCAATGATCCTGTCTGCTTCGTCCTGTGATTTCTTTATAATGGCTGAACGTTCAGCCTCAGCGTCCTCATGCGCCTTCATGATTATCTGGTTAGCCTGTTCCTTGGCATCGCTGATAGAGTCCTCATACTGCTGACGGAGCTCCTCAGCTTCTGTCTTAGCCTTTTCAGCAGAGTCAAGGTTATCCTGTATAGTACGTGTACGCTCTGCTTTTATTTTGTTTAAAGGTTTGAAAAGGAATATCCTGAGCAGGACGAACAGCAATACTGTATTGAAAACAGCCCAGAAAATGCTCCAGAATGAAAAATCAAGCATTATTTGCCCTCCTTACGTGATTTTTGCAGTGTTTTACTTGTTGCCAAGTGAAAGGATAATAAGGAGTGCGATAACGAAACCGTAGATAGCGGTAGCTTCTGCGAGGGCACAGCCCAGCAGGAGAGCGGTTCTGATATCGCCCTTAGCCTCGGGCTGACGAGCGATAGATTCAGTAGCCTTTGCGGTTGCAAGTCCTATACCAATACCTGCGCCTGCGCCTGTAAGAACGGCAACAGCTGCACCTAATGCGATTATTCCCATTTTAATATACCTCCAATAAATAACTGCTTACTTGTTTCCGAGTGAAAGGATAATAAGGAGTGCGATAACGAAGCCGTAGATAGCGGTAGCTTCTGCGAGGGCACATCCCAGCAGGAGAGCAGTTCTGATATCTCCCTTAGCCTCAGGCTGACGAGCGATAGACTCTGTAGCCTTAGCAGTAGCAAGTCCTATACCGATACCTGCGCCTGCGCCTGTAAGAACGGCAACAGCAGCGCCTAATGCGATTATTCCCATATTTATTTACCTCCGTGAAGTTGTTATCATTTTTCTTCTTCCTCTAATGCCTCTGCCATATACAGCGAGGTGAGGAACGCAAATACGTATGCCTGAAGCAGTCCGTCAAAAAGATCGAAGTATCCGCTTGCAATAACAGGCACACCGCCGGGGACACAGTGCTTGATAAGCTCCATAACGACGAATGCACCGAGGACGTTACCGAAAAGTCGCATACACAGCGACAGCGGACGTGTCACAAGGTCAAGCAGATTTATAGGGTTAAGGAAGCTTTTCAGCCATTTTACAGGACCTTTTTCGATAATGAACGAAGTCTGTACAAGTATGATAGCCATACCTGCAAGTGCAGCCGTTACATTTATGTCCTTTGTGGGCGGTACAAAGCCGAATACACCGATGATATTTGAAAAACCTATGTAAATGATGAAGGTCTCAAGTATGGGAACGTATTTCTTTCCCTTTTCTCCGAGTATTCCCGTAAAGAAGTTATCGAGGAAGTCCATGAATGTTTCGAGTATACACTGCGAGCCTGTGGGGACTTTTTTCAGCTTTCTTGTTAATATTACAGACAGCAGTACCAGTACCGCTATTATTATCCAAGTTACCACACAGGAATCAGGAACGGGGATACCGCCGAATATAGGTATGGTGAACGCGGTGTGATTATCCAGCTGTTCCATTAGCTCTTCTGCCATGATAACACCTTCTTTCTGCGTATATTTACAATAAAATAATAAAACGGAGACTGCAATTACACAAATCTCCGTTGATTGAGTCTTGATGAGGTAAAGATATACGTCCTATGGACTTGTTAAGAATGAGGGGCATATCTTGTCCACACTATAATATATAATATAACAAAATCAGGACATTGTCAAGAGTTTGACGAAAAAAATCACATAATCATTGGGAATGATATTATATAAAAAAGCGAAGTTTACTTTCCGTCGCCCTCAGCCAGTTTAACGGCTCTGTCAAGCCTTTCTATGGCGCCTGAATTGAGCTTTTCCGTAAGCCTTACGCGGTCAAGCTCCTTCTTGAAGGCGGCAAGCTCATTTGCTATCTTTCTTAATATATCTTCATTCTGTATCTGCTTATCCTCAAGTGCGCATACTCTTTTTATCAGGTCGTTGACATTTGCGGCGAGGACTTCGTTTGCTGCGTTTTGTTTTTCGCCGAATTCAGTGAGCTTTTCACCTGCCTTGAAGGTGCCTATCTTTTCGTGTCCCGAAAAGGTATGCATTTTCTCTTTAGTAAGCTTAATATCAGACAATTTATTCACTCCTTTTGAGTTTAGAACTAAGAACTTAGAGTATCAGCTGCCCAGCGACAGTCCGTAGGAGCTGAGCTTTTTTCTCCAGTAATCAAGGGTATCCTTGATGGTCTGCTCCATAGTTATCTCCGCACGCCAGCCCGTATCCTCGAAAATATGCGAAACATCGGGTTCGATGAGCGGTATGTCGGAAGCTCTCATACGTGCCGGATCACGTTTCACCTCTATGGGTTGGTTTGCATAGGAAAGTGCGGTATCTAATATATACTGTATCTCAACAGCTTTTCCTCTGCCTACATTGTAAACGTTTCCGCTTACGCCCTTTTCACCGAGGAGCCTGTAGGCTCTTACAACATCGCGTACATCTGTGAAATCGCGCTTTGCCGAGAGATTTCCAACGCTTATGACAGGTTCTTTCATGCCCTTTTCTATCTCTGATATCTGTCGGCAGAAATCCGATATAACGAAGATATTGCTCTGAGCAGGACCTGAGTGATTGAAGGCGCGGACCATTATTATATTCATTTTGTATGCACGGGTATATATCTTGCCAAGCATATCCTGACAAGCTTTTGTAGCAGCATAGATATTGCCGGGATTGAGAGGTTCAGACTCCGAAAGGGGACAAGCTCCCTCGCGTATATAGCCGTATTCCTCGCCCGAGCCGATGAGGACAAGTCGTATGTCCTTCTTTTCTGCGTCGCGGACAGCTTCCAGTACATTTATAGAACCTACCACGTTTATTTCAGCGGTGAGCTGCGGACGCTTCCACGAAACGGAAACGGAGCTCTGTGCAGCAAGATGATATACGATATCGGGCTTTATATCGTCAAGAAGCGGAGATATATCCTCTTTTTTCAGAATATCCAGTGTATGGACGGGACATTCTTCCTTTATTTCTTCATTTGGCAGACAAGTTGCGTGTACTTCCCAGCCTGCGGCTTTAAGCTCTCTTATGAGATAACCTCCCACAAAGCCTGCCGCACCTATTATAAGTGCTTTCATAAGTCCGCCTCCTTATATGGTTTTATTTTAAAATGTCGTATAATCTGCCGAGTATGACTTTTTCGTTGAATTCGTTCTTTACGCGCTCTGCGGCAGCTCTGCCGTATTTTTCGCGGAGCTCCTTATCCTCGGCAAGTCTGTTTATAGCTGCTGCGAGAGCCTTTGGCGATGACGGGGGAACGGTAATTCCCGTCTGTCCGTTTATGCTCACATAAGGCACTCCCGACTTCAGAGCTGTATTTATAACGGGCTTGCCGTAGACCATAGCTTCGAGCTGTACTATTCCGAAAGCCTCACTGGGAGCAACTGACGGCAGCACGAATATATCACAGTCAGCATAAGCCTGTCTCAGTTCGTTATCGGGGAGAAATCCCAGAAAATGCACCTTTGACTCCATATCGTGTGAGCTTACGTAGTTTTTCAGCTGGTCGCCGAGCTCTCCCGTACCTGCTATGAAAAGCTCGCAGCCTTTTACCTTTGTGAAAGCTTTGAGCAGCACATCTACGCCCTTATAATAGACAAGTCTGCCTGTAAAGAATACCTTTACGCAGCTTTTGTCAGTGGCTTTTTCCGTGAGTATGCTGCGGCGCGGTACAGAGAGGTAGTCCTCGGGAGTTATACCGTAGGGCAGTACCCTGCATTTATGTCTGAATTCGTTAAGATAGAGCGAATGCTTTACATGACCTTCCGTAGCAGTCAGTATGATATCCGCTCTTTTAAGCAGATAGCGCATGAAAGGCTTGTAGAAAAGCATGAGCTTTTTCTGTTTTACTATGTCGCTGTGCCATGATACCACGACTTTTCCCTTATAGCCAGACAGCAGAAGTGCCGCATCGGCAAGCGGGAAAGGTACGTGTATATGCACAACATCGGCTTTTGCAGCCATTTTTCTGAAATGTCTTATAAATGAAAATGACAGTGGACATGAAAAGTAAGTACCGAGACTTCCTGTTCTCAGCAGCTCCACGCCGTTCATTTTCTCTCTGATAGCCTTGCCTTTGCCGTCGCGGCAGACAAGAGCCTTAACGCTTACGCCGTCCAGCTTTCCAAGCTCCTCGGAATACTGCCTGATAAGGGTCTCGATACCGCCGATATGTGGAAAATAAGCCTTGTTCACCTCAAGGATACGCAGTTTTTTACTCATTTTACAAGCTCCCTGTATACTTCCAGAAGCATTTCTGCCGAACGCTCCCATGTGAAGCCTTTTGCTCTTTCGAGACCTTTTATGCTAAGCTCTTTTCTGAGCTTTTCGTCGCTGTATAATCTGTAAAGTCCCTGTGCTATGCTTTTTACCGAATATGCATCACATATCACTGCGCAGTCTCCTGTGACCTCGGGGAGAGAAGCTTCTCCCGAAGCAAGCACGGGTACTCCGCAAGCCATAGCTTCAAGGGGGGGCATACCGAATCCTTCGTAAATAGACGGGAAAACGAATGCAAGTGCGCCGCACATCAGGGGATTCATGTCCTCTGAGGGTACATATTTTGTGAAGATGATATTTTTAGTCATACCAAGCTTTTCAACGCGGCTGTATATACCGTCGTTGAGCCAGCCCTTACCGCCTGCAAGTACAAGCTTGGGAGCTTTTTCGCCCACCTTTTTTGCAAATGCAGCATAGGCTGAAATGAGCCTTTCAAGGTTCTTTCGGGGTTCGATAGTACCAAGATACAGGAAGTAATCTCCTTCTATCTCCAGAGACTTCTTAACCTCGGGTATGCGCTCGGGAGTCTCGCAGGGGTGAAATCTTTCAAGATCTACACCGCAGGGGACTACCCTTATTTTATGTTCATGCTGAGGAAAATACTTGATTATCTCAGCCTTTGAAAATTCCGAGTCTGTAACGATAAGGTCAGCGCGTTTCATCGAGCGTTTAAGTCCCGATACCAGCATAAAGCGTGTACGTCCGCGGACTGTCTCGGGAAAAGCTTTATAGACCATATCGTGTACTGTTACCACCTTTTTGCCGTGTACGAAAGGCGGTATGATGTAATTGAAAAAGTGGGTGATATCGGACTTTCTGCCGAAAAAGAATGAATAAGGTATTGGCAGAAAGGTACTTGCTGCGCGGTAAAGATAGCCTGAAAAGCTTGATGTATTGAGCTTTATCTGCTTGCCTGCAAACTGCTTCACACGCTTTTCACGCTCTTTGTCGCCGCTTGTGAAGAAGCTGTATTCATATTTATTTTCGGGGTGGAGCTGTGCGAGAGTCTGGGTCTGTCCCACTTCACACCAGCCTATACCCGTTATTTTATCGCTGCATATAGGTACAGCGTCGAAGGTTATTTTCAAATCAACTTCTCCACCTTTGTTTTTTATATCATACCTGAAACATGAGAGTCCAGTTCTGCAAGAAAAGCGTCGGTCTGCCCACGATCGTAGCTGTTTGGCATCAAAAGGAAAAATTTTGCTTTCTTTAAGGGGATCTGTCTTACACGTTCAAGCTCATTCATTGCGATTATCATGTTCATGCCGTCTTTTATTCCGAGTATCAGATCATTGTAGGCAAAGACCTTTGCCTCAACGCTTTCCATGGTATATCCGCATCTTACCAGCTCTATTTTGGCAAAATCCGCAGCTTTATACATGAGAAGCTTCTTTTCCCACTCTCCGAGTATGAAATCGACCTTTTCAATTTCATAGCCCGGTCCGCATATAGGCAGCGGCTCTGCTTTTAATTCTTCTACTCTTTTCCTTACTTCGTCCTCAGTGAGTCCGCCGTATGTCAGCCCTGTGAAAAGCATACGGTATTCATCGGATCTTTCTCTGAATGAATAGATATCATAGCCGTTATCTACCTTGAATAGTATCCTGCGCTCGTCCATTTCTGTTTCTCCTTCGCATTAAAACACAGATCAGAGCATAATTTTATTGGCTATTTCCTTTTCAAGCTCGGCTATATAGCTGTCGGTCTGGGGGATAGAAAATCCTGACAAAGGCAGAAAAAGCCATTTTGCCTTTCTCATCGGCATATGCCTTATTTTCAGAAGCTCCGCATTTATTGCAGCGTCTGAAAGGTTAGCTTCATCTATAGCTAAGATCAGGCTGTTGTATGCGTCTGTTTTTGCAAGGACATCTTTTTTATCGTATCCGCCGAATACGGAATCCAAACAATTACCCATGACCGATCTCCTTTCCTTACTTTGAAAAGTTACCTGTTTTACGTAATCATTGCTATTATGATAATAAGCTGAAAGCCTGCCATTCCAAGGCAGAAAAGTGTCATTAAGACATCTCCGCCAAGAGAGTATTTCCTGATACAGCAATGATGGGGCTTTTCGGGATCATAGAACATATCGAAGAATTGCCCTGTTTTCCATGAAATCTTCGGGAAATGCAAAGTTTTAGTGTATTTCCTGCCGTCAACGGTGTAAATAAAGTCAGCTGTTTTGCTTATAAGAGATATGCTTGCAAGCTGTCCCTTGATGTATTTGCCTTTGCGTACAAGCTTTATGTCCCTTATGCTGCGTATGATGAAATCACAAAGAAGAACAGAGCTGTACAGCAAAGAAGCCACGCTATTGTGAAAAACGGGATACTTGAACTGTTAAACCTCAGAACTGCGCCGATACTTTTCATCATTTTCCTTCAAGAGCAGACATTATCTTTTCTTCAAGCTGAGAGAAATAATTGTCGGTATCCTCGACAGAAAAGCCGATCTTGCCAAAAAGACCGCCTTTTACGCAGGGAAGCTGAGTTTGTATCAGCTTGTCCAGCTCAGCTCTTATCCTTGATGCGTCGGCATCAGGAGCTTCCGCCATATTCATCAATATTCCGTAGTTTTCCAGCTTGGATACCACGGCATTTTTGTCATAGCCGCCTTTTACGCTCCTTAGAACCTCATTATTCATATTATACCTCTATGAACAGCCGATACTCAGCCGAGTATCTCTTTTACCTTTATCTCGTTCTGAACCAGTTCAAGGTCGTTCTTTACCATTCTCTCAACAAGCTGTGAGAAGTCTATCTCGCGCTTCCAGCCGAGAACCTTTTCAGCCTTTGAAGGATCGCCGAGAAGTATATCAACTTCAGCAGGGCGGAAGAACTTCTTGTTTACCTTTACGATAGTCTTGCCGTTTGCCTTGTTTATACCTATTTCGTCAACTCCGCTGCCCTGCCATTCAACGTCTATGCCAACGTGCTTGAATGCAGTCTCAACGAACTCGCGTACAGTTCTTGTCTCGTTTGTAGCGATAACGTAGTCATCGGGCTTGTCCTGCTGGAGCATGAGCCACATAGCACGAACGTAGTCCTTTGAGTGACCCCAGTCACGCTTTGAGTCCATATTTCCCAGTTCCATGTATTCCTGTACCCCAAGCTTGATACGTGCAGCAGCGTCTGTGATCTTACGTGTAACGAACTCGATACCGCGGCGTTCCGACTCGTGGTTGAAAAGTATGCCCGAGCAGGCGAAAAGGCCGTAGCTCTCGCGGTAGTTCTTTGTGATCCAGTGACCGTAGAGCTTAGCTACGCCGTATGGGCTTCTTGGATAGAAAGGAGTTGTCTCCTTCTGAGGAGTCTCCTGTACAAGACCGAACATTTCGGAGGTCGAAGCCTGATAGAAGCGAGCCTCGGGCTTTACTATGCGGATAGCCTCAAGCATATTTGTAACGCCGAGAGCGTCAATGTCAGCAGTTCCGAGAGGAGTATCCCAGCTTGTAGCAACGAAGGACTGAGCTGCAAGGTTGTATACCTCGTCAGCCTGTGAAATTCTCATAGCTGATATAAGTGAAACAGGGTCTGTCATATCTGCGTAGATAAGGTTGACCTTGTCCTTGAGATGAGCGATATTGCCGTAGTCGACGGTAGCCTTTCTTCTCCAGATACCGTAAACATTGTATCCCTTTTCGAGAAGGAGCTCTGCAAGGTAAGAGCCGTCCTGACCTGTAATACCTGTAATAAGTGCGTTCTTCATTTATATAACTCCTTATAATTAAATCATAATTAATAATTCATAATGCATAATTGCGGTGTCGGCTCACGCCGACAGATATAAAAAGCGTTATAGGCATTATGAATCAGACCAACTCTGTTCTTTCCTGCTCTTTAAGCTGAGCGATGACCTTTTTTACGTCCTGTGTATTGTTCTTTGAGCATACGAGGAGCACATCGTCTGTATCAACGATGATAAGGTCTCTTGTGCCTACAGCGGCAACAAGGCGCTTTCCGCCGCATATAGTTGTACGCTTTGAATCTATGGTGATAACATCGCCGTCGATGTAGTTGTTGTCGTCATCTGTCTCGTTGATACGTTCAACAGCCAGCCAGCTTCCCACATCGTCCCAGCCGAAGCTGCCCGGGATAGTGTAGATGTGCTTTGCTTTTTCCATGATGCCGAAGTCTACTGACTCGCTTCTGAAAGCAGTGAATTCCTTTACGAGAGTCTCGTTGAACTGCGGAGTTCCGTAAGCCTGTCCTATGCGGACTGCGCCCTCGTAGATGTCAGGCATGAGAGACTGCATATTAAGCATTATGGAAGAGAGCTTCCATACGAACATACCGCTGTTCCACAGATATTTGCCCGATGCAAGGTACTCCTTTGCTTTGGCAAGGTCGGGCTTTTCAACGAAACGCTCAACAGCGTACACATCGCCTTTTTCCTCACCAAAATTGATATAGCCGTAGCCTGTCTCGGGATATTCGGGAGTTATGCCGATAGTAACGAGGCGCTTGCCTTTTTCAGCGGCTTTGATAGCCTTTTTAAGCGTATTTATATAAATATCTTCGTAGCCGATAAGGTGGTCTGAGGGGAGTACCAGCATTACAGCATCTTCGTATTTTCTGTTTATTACAGCTGCTGCAAAAGCAATGCATGGAGCAGTATTTCTTGCACATGGCTCCGCAAGGATATTCTCTTTTGGAATGTTGGGGAGCTGTTCGTTCACAAGGTCGATATAAGCTGCATTGGTAACGATATAGATATCCTCAGCCTCAACTATCGGTGCCAGACGTTTTACAGTTTTCTGTATCATGGTCTCGCCGTCCCTTGTAAGCGAGAGGAACTGCTTTGGACAAGCATTGCGGCTCTTTGGCCAGAAGCGTTCGCCTCGTCCGCCTGCCATGATAACTGCGGTGGTTTTCATTTTGTGTCCTCCTTTTGGTTGGTGCCCTTCGGCATAAGAAGATTTTCAGTAGTTTCTGCGTTATTCTTAGGCGGGAAGAACATTGTCTTTATAGTCATAAGTATTATCTGAAGGTCAAGACGTATCGAGTAATTTTCTATATACATCAGATCCATTTTCAGCTTGTCGTATGGAGTAGTATCGTATGCACCTGTTACCTGTGCATAGCCGGTAAGGCCTGCTTTGACCTTGAGCCTGAAGCCGAATTCGGGCATTTCCTTTTTGTATTCCTCTGTGAGCTCGGGGCGTTCGGGACGCGGACCTACGACCGACATATCACCTTTGAGGATATTTAAAAGCTGTGGAAACTCGTCCACGCGGAATTTTCTCAGTATCTTTCCCACGGGGGTTATACGGTCGTCCTCTTCCGAAGCAAGGCGGGGCTTGCCGTCTTTTTCTGCGTCAACTATCATGCTGCGGAATTTATACACATAGAATTCCCTGCCGTTCAGGGTAAGGCGCTTCTGCTTGTAGAATACAGGACCTCTGTCATAGAGCTTTACAGCGATCGCCGATATGAGCATGAAAGGAGCGGCAGGAACAAGGGCGATAAGTGAGAATACTATGTCAAATATACGCTTTACCAGTTGCTGCTCGAAGTCGAGTCCGTAATTGCGGCAGAGCAGAAGGGGAGTATCGAACAGACGGATATCGTCTGCTCCTCTTATTATAATATCTGAGATTTTAGGTGCTATATACGCACGTTTTGAGTGCTCGAAGCAGAATTTGAGGTAGTCGTTTCGCTGCTCCGCAGGGATATCGCAGACGATAGCGCCCTCATACTTCATAATGAGTTCTTTTACCTTTTCTTCGGGTTCGTTGATACTTATAGACTCGCATATCATGTACTTGTCCACGCGCTGGCTCATTTTCAGCACCAGAGAAGCAGCCTGATGGCTGCCGTAGATGATGACCAGCTTTCGGGGCGGGTACATCATAAAGTATATCTTTCCTGCAAGAAGCGTCCATATGGCTATGGCGCCGAGATCGATGCAGGTCATATACATCACTGGCGTAACGTGCATGAATCGTCGTCCTATAAGGCTTATTACGAAATATGACACAACGTTTACGCAGATCATGGATATCATCTGGGCGTAAAACATATCGGTCTTTTTGAGGTAGCCCAGCTTGAAGCCGCCGTAGGCTCTGAAAAACAGCCATACAAGCAGGCAGTATATAGCTATGAGTACCCAGTTTCCTCGCCTGTAGTAAGGCAGGACGATCTGCTCACTGTAGTTTTTGTACCATACAAAAGCAAAAATGCCTGTAAGTATGCCGAGCAGTAACATAGCAGATATGAAAGTAACGAATCTTTTATATAGATCTCTGTTTTTGTTCATAATCCTTAATCCGCCGTTCGCGGACACAAGTCTCCTTTTGGTTTGTTATATATATCTTATGTTATGCTGTATCAAACAACACAAAATCATTATAGCAAATCGCCGGAGCTATGTCAATACGAATTGACGGAAATGGCAAAAAACGACCGCTTTTTATTGCTATTTGCACAAAAAGCTCAGCTTTCGGCAATAGTGCAGTCAGGATAATAATGAGCGATTATATCACGCCATCTTTTGCCCTCCTCAGCCATAGCATTGGCACCGTACTGGCTCATGCCCACGCCGTGTCCGTAGCCCTTGGTGGTGATAACTGCGGTATCTCCGTCTATACGCACATCAAAGCTTGCTGAGCGCAGACCGAGAGCGAGCCTTATATCGTTTCCCGTTGCGGACTTTCCTCCCACATCGGCTGATAATACAGTTCCTGCGTCGGATATGGTGTTTATCCTTATCCACTCAGACATATCATCGCCGAGTGATATGCCGTCAAAGGCTGTTTCGAGGGCGTTTTTCAGCTCGTCCCGTGAGAATTTCTTTTCCTCGCGGAATTTCGGCGCAGTAAGGTCTGAGCGGCTGTCAACTTCCACAAGATAGTCAACGGGGGTTCCCCACACGTTTTCCGCACTTTCCGTATAGCCTGCGGACATTGAGTGGAAAGCGGCTATTATAGGCGCGTCATCGTATGTGATTATGTATGGCAGGACTTCATCGACTGCGGCGGATATTTTGCCGTAGCTCTCATCAAACCTTTCGCCGAACCGTTCACGGGCTTGTTCTTTTGTGAAGAAACCCTGATATAACGCGGTATCATTGGAAAAATCAGCACCGCCCAGCTCGGGAGCAGGAGAGGCTTTGGCTCTGAGTCGCTGTCTTTCGGCATATGTGTGAGCGGCTACAGCCTGCGCCTTGAGGGCTTCTTCGTGAAATGACGCAGGCATTTCAGCACAGACAGCTCCGATAACATAGTCGCGGACGGAGACATCAAGTACCTGTCCGCTCTCAATATCAAGGACTTTGTAAGGCTCCTGCGAGCATATGACCTTCTGTGCATTTTTATTTTCGGTAAGAGCAAATTCCTTCAGCTGAAACTGAGAGGTATCATTTTCTTTTCTGTCTCTGCTGTAGAAATAGGCGGGGAATGCAGGGATAAGGGCAGCGGCTGCTGTTAGGATCAGTGCTGCGGCAAGATATTTTTTCATATATTTCTCCTTTCGTCATGGTGTACAAGAACGTTTGTTTTTAACAATGTTTTGTATACGAAATAACATTTGACATTAGGCTGAATATGGTGTATAATTAATAATGAATATGTTTTAGGAGTGTGATCATAATGCCTTCATTCATTTCAGGGGCTAATATTACAGATTTATGCGGCAAACTTGCTGATAATACCGCCATAGATCCAAAACTTTATGAAAAATACCACGTTAAGAGAGGACTCCGCAACAGTGACGGCACAGGTGTAATGGCAGGAATTACCAATATCTGCAACGTTCACGGTTATGTTATGAATGAGGGAGAAAGAGAGCCTATCCCCGGACAGCTCATCTACAGAGGTTATAATATCAACGATCTTGTTGCCAATGTCGAAGAGGACGACCGCTTCGGATATGAGGAGACGGCTTTTCTTCTGCTTTTCGGTCATCTTCCGAATGTAAAGGAGCTGAAGACTTTCAGCTCATATATTTCAGTAAAAAGAGATCTCCCCAACGGCTTCGTTGAGGATATGATACTCAAAGCACCGTCAAAGAATATCATGAACAAGCTGGCACGTTCCGTACTGGCTCTGTATTCCTACGACGATGAGTGCGAGAACAAGGGACTTGAAAACGAGATGCGCACGGCTGTGAGCCTTATCGCAAAGCTGCCTGTTATCATGGCTAACGCCTATCAGGTAAAGCGCAGGGTATTCGACAATCAGAGCATGATAATGCACCCTATAAACTATGAGGAAAACACGGCACAGTGTATTCTTTCGCTTCTCCGTCCCGACAGACAGTACACAAAGGACGAGGCACAGATGCTTGACCGCCTTCTCATGTTACAGGCTGAGCACGGCGGCGGAAACAACTCTACATTTACCTGCCGCGTACTTACTTCCTCGGGTACTGATCCTTATTCTGCTTATTCCTCGGCTATATGCTCACTGAAGGGACCACGTCACGGCGGTGCTAACCTTCAGGTAATAAATATGCTTGACAATTTCAAGGCAAATATCAAGAACTGGGAGGACGAAGGCGAAGTCGCTGATTATATGCGCAAGACTATCCGCAAGGAGACCAACGACCATTCAGGTCTTATCTACGGTATGGGTCATGCTGTATATACTATCTCCGACCCGCGTGCAGTTATCCTCAAGAAGAAGGCTTTCGAGCTTGCAAAGGGCAGGGAGATAGAGGCTGAATTCAGGCTTCTTGAGACTATCGAACGTCTTACTCCCGAGATATTCCTCGAAATGAAGGGCAATACAAAGACAATGTGCGCTAATGTTGATATGTATTCGGGACTTGTTTACAGAATGCTCGGTATTCCCGAGGAGCTTTTCACTCCGCTTTTTGCTATCGCTCGTATGGCAGGCTGGGCTGCTCACCGCATGGAGGAGATACTTACAGGCGGAAGGATCATACGTCCTGCTTACAAGGCTATTGCAAAGGAAAAGGAATACATAAAGCTCGAAGAGCGCGAATGATCTGAATTATGAAAAAAATTTCATTGCTGACGGCTGCTGTACTTTCAGTGTCGGGGCTCAGCGGCTGTACCTTCGGTGCGAGCATAGATACGCTGATGGCTCCGCCTAAGCTCAGTGTGGAGCAGGAGCAGATATATTCTGCGCTGACAAACTCCGAGGGAACGGCTATAAGCCTTAAATACCCCAAATCCGGAAAATACCTCTCTGCCTTCATCATTGAGGATATCGACGGTGACGGCGGAAACGAGGCTATCGTTTTCTATGAGAGAACAAATCATGCAGCCGATGAAAATCCGCTGCGTATAAATATACTCGATAAGGACGAAAACGGCTGGCATTCGGGACAGGCAATGGCAGCAGAGGGCAGCGAGATAGAAAAGGTCATTATATCGAAGCTCGGTACTAATGACCGTCTGAATATAATCATCGGAACGAGCCTTATAAACCGTTCCGAAAAGAACGTGTCTATATACAACTACGCCGACGGCGTATTGCAGGACACTACATTCTCGAATTCCTATTCGTTTTTCGATGTTACCGATCTGGATATGGACGGTCACAACGAGTTTCTCAGGCTTACGGGCGCGTCAGGCGGCGAGCCTGCTGTCGCCGAGGCTTACGAGCTTAACGAAGAAGGCAAATACTATATGAAATCTCAGCCCCTCAGCGGTAATTTTACTGAATTCGACAATATCAGCTACGGCAAGGTCGGAAGCAAGGGAAAGGGTCTGTATATAGACGCTCTTTCGGGCACAGGCACTGTTCAGACTGATATAATATATATGGAAAGGGACGGAGATGACTTCTCCCTGAAAAAAGTATTCGATACGCCTGAAGAATCGGCAAAGACCATCAGGACAGCTGGCTGTTCCTCATTTGATGTGGACGGCGACGGCAAGCCCGATATGCCATTTCAGTTTATAGCACCATGTTATGAGGGCAAGGCAGAGGGCGAACAGCTCAAGCTTACCGAATGGAAAACAATAAACAGCGATAATAAGCTTGAACACTGCTATACCTCGTATTACAGCCTGAATGACGGATATATCTTCATATTCCCCGAAAAGTGGGAGAATAAAGTTACTATAAAGCGCGATATAGTCAAAGATGAGATAGTTTTCTGCACCTACAGCGATGAAGGTATCGGCAGGGAGCTTCTCCGTATTTTCTGTGCGGAGGATCCTCCGTCACGTGAGGATCGTATCACAGACGGATATATGCTGATGCATTCCAAGGGCGAATCTTCCTATCTTGCGTGTATCGGTTCTGATCCCGATACTGAAAATGACGGTCTGAACATAACGCCTGCTGATGCGGCTATAGGATTCAGATTCAGGGATTGATACACAGAAACTCATTCATAAGGAGTGAAACAGATGAAACGTATACTTATATGCGAGGACGAGGATACTATCCGCGAATTCGTTGTCATAAACCTCAAACGTGCAGGTTATGACGTTGTTGATGTAAACTGCGGAGAAGCAGCACTCAAGACCTTTGAGGCTGAACACGGGAATTTCGATATCGTTCTCCTTGATATAATGATGCCGGGCATAGACGGCTTTACCGTATGCAAAAAGATACGTGAAAAAAGCTCGACTATCGGTATCATAATGCTTACTGCAAGAACTCAGGAAATGGACAAGGTCAGCGGACTTATGATAGGCGCTGACGATTATATCACAAAGCCGTTTTCACCTTCTGAGCTTACTGCCCGTGTTGACGCTATATACAGGCGTGTGTGCATGAGCTTTATCAAGAATGAAAAGCAGTCTGTCATAGAGAGCGGACCTTTCGTGCTCAATCTCAAAAGCCGTACAGTCACAAAGGACGGTGTTCAGATAGAGCTTACACAGGTAGAGTATCAGATACTGGAATTCTTTATGAACAACAAGAACACAGCTCTTGACCGTGCAAGCATACTCAACCACATATGGGGCGAGAGCTATTACGGCGACGACAAGATAGTCGATGTTAATATCAGGCGTATACGCATGAAAATAGAGGAAGAACCGTCGAGCCCGAAATACATAATAACCATATGGGGCTACGGATACAAATGGAATGACATTCAGTAATGGCTAAAAAGAGTATCACAAAGCGATGGATGTTCAATAATCTGGGTGTTGTTGTCCTCGCACTTCTTGTCATAGACATGGCTATAGTCTATGCGATACAGAATTATTTCTACAGCTCTGCAAAGCAGTATCTTGTCTCAAAGCTGAATGCAGTTACAAGTATCCTGAGTATGCATTCTCAGGACAGCTCTGCGAATTTCTCATCGGAAATGAGAAATATGCTCGAGACCTTCAACGAAAAAGACAAGATAGAGCTCATGGCTGTAAACTCAAAAGGAAGAGTAGTCCTTACCTCATCGGGGTTTTCGCCCGATGCTGATGATGTGATGCCTGACTATGTAAAGGCTATGGAATCGGGTGAGGGCTCGCACATATACAAGCTTGGCGGCGGTGAAAAGGTTCTTGCGGTATCAATGCCCATATCTTCAATGAGCAGTGAATACAGTGCAGTAAGAATGGTCACATCGCTTACCGATATAGACAATACAATAAAGACATATACAGCTGCGGTAATGATAGTATGCCTGATAATTATTCTTATAATAGTTATTACAGGTCTGTATTTCGCAGGCTCTATCGTAAGACCTATCAGACAGATAAGCGGCATCGCCCGAAAATACGCGATGGGTGATTTCACGACCCGAATCGACAATGACAGCGATGACGAGATAGGCGACCTCTGTACTGCCATAAACAATATGGCGGACGAGCTTTCAACTGCCGAGGCTATGAAGAATGAGTTCATTTCCTCCGTATCCCATGAGCTGAGAACTCCCCTTACTGCTATAAAGGGCTGGGCTGAAACGCTTATGATAGACGGGGGCGGCAGTCCCGACACCATGAAAAAGGGTGTCAAAGTAATAGTGAATGAGGCAGAGCGTTTGTCGCAGATGGTCGAGGAGCTCCTTGACTTCTCACGTATGCAGAACGGACACTTCACACTTCAGAATGCAAATATGGATATCCTCGCCGAGCTTGGCGACGCTGTGCTCATATACAGCGACAAGGCAAGGCGTGAAGATAAAAAGATAATTTATGACGAGCCTGAGATGCTTCCTTTCGTATTCGGCGACAAGAACCGTATCAGACAGGTATTCATAAATGTTATCGACAATGCTGTCAAATATTCCTCAGCAGGCGATACTGTTACAATAAAAGCCTATGAATCTGGCGACAGTGTTATTGTTGCGGTTTCGGATACAGGTCTCGGCATAAAACAGTCAGACCTTGCAAAGGTAAAGACGAAATTCTACAAGGCAAATCATACACGCCGCGGCTCAGGTATCGGTCTTGCCGTTGCAGACGAGATAATCAGTATGCACGGCGGAAAGCTTGATATCGACAGTGAGGGCGAGGGAAAGGGTACTACAGTTACCATATCCCTTCCTGCGGTCAGGTCGTAAGGCATAAGCATTACTATTTTCGATAAGGTGAAATAATGGGAAACAATAATACTTCAAATACAAATGAAAAATTCAAATCAAAAATAGGCGGTCAGGCGCTTGTTGAGGGCATAATGATGCTCGGACCAACTACAGGTGCTATGGCTTGCAGACTCCCCGACGGAACTATAGACCTTGAAACATGGGATGAAAACAACGGAAAGAACGCTCCGTGGTACAGAAAAGTTCCCCTTGTAAGGGGCTGTACCAATTTCGTCATATCTCTCACCAAGGGATATAAATATATGATGAAGTCTGCCGAAAAGCAGATGGTCGATGAGGACGAGGAAGACGACAAGAATAAGGACAAGAAAAAAGCAAAAGCCGAAAAGACTGAGAATGCTGCGGCTGAAACTGCTACTGATATCGCTGCTGTTGAGGATACTGCCGACAAGACTGCGGAGGCTCCCGAAAACAGCGATACAGAGAAAAAGGAAGAGAAAGAAAAGGACACAGTCACCGATATCTTCATGTATCTGGGCATACTTCTCGGTGTTGCAATGGCAATAGGACTTTTTGTGTTCCTGCCTAAGTGGCTTGTGGGACTTATCCCGTCTATAAAGGAGCACCGCATTATCCGTTCACTTCTTGAGGGCATTGTAAAGATAGTGCTCTTTGTGCTGTATATGTACCTTGTGAGCCTTATGAAGGACATCAAAAGGCAGTATATGTACCACGGCGCAGAGCATAAGACAATTGCCTGCCATGAGGCTGAGCTGCCCCTTACTGTGGAGAATGTCCGCAAGCAGACACGTTTCCATAAGCGCTGCGGTACAAGCTTTATATTCATTGTGCTTATCGTAAGCATACTCGTTATGTGCCTTGTACCATTTACGGTAACATGGCAGCGTATCGTTGCATCACTGGTGCTTCTTCCCCTTGTTGTGGGAATTTCATATGAGTGCATACGTCTGGCAGGAAATAACGATAATATCTTTACAAGGATATTATCCGCTCCCGGACTTGCTATGCAGCGCATAACAACCCGTGAGCCCGACGACAGCATGATAGAGATTGCTATTGCAGCTATGAAGCCTTGTATACCTGAGGACAAGGAGGAGGACAAGTGGTAAGCCGAAGCGAGCTTTTCGCAGAGTGCCGCCGCCTTATCGCACAGCGCGATGAGGATACGGCTGACTTTGATACCACCTGTATCTTTCAGGACCTGCTCGGTGACAAAAATCCCATGTTTCTGCCGAAAGAGCCTGTATCTGACGCGAAAGCCGCCGAGATACGTTCCCTTGCGAAAAGGCGCTCGGAGGGCTATCCCTTGCAGTATCTTCTGGGACAGTGGGAGTTCTGGGGCTGCAATTTCAAGGTAGGCGAGGGCGTACTTATACCGCGCCCCGATACAGAAACTCTTGTGGAGCAGGTGCTCGACATCTGCCGCAGGGAGAAACTGAAAGCACCTAAGATAGCAGACCTTTGCAGCGGAAGCGGCTGTATCGCAGTAGCTCTTAAAAAAGAGCTTCCCGAAGCCGATGTTTACGCTGTTGAGCTTTCAGACGCTGCACTTGGCTATTTAAAGCAGAATACTGCCGCAAACGGCTGCGGCGATATACATATTATAAAGGGCGATGCGCTGAAAAGAGAGACAGCAATGTCTCTTACGGGACTTGATATACTCGTCAGCAATCCCCCCTATCTTACATCGCAGGACATGAGTGAGCTTCAGACGGAGGTAAGATATGAACCTGAATCCGCGCTTTTCGGCGGAGAGGACGGGCTCGGATTTTACAGAGCCATGACGGAGCTGTGGAAAACGTCCGTTAAAGACGGCGGCTTCATTGCCTATGAATTCGGCATGGGTCAGCACGACGACGTAAAAGCCATACTTGAAAGTAACTGCTTCACAGATGTGGAGCTTAGAAAAGACGGCGGCGGTATAATAAGAACAGCAGCCGCACGTAATATTATTGAAAATAAATCAGCATTAATGTAACAGATCGGAGGAAATACCAATGGCAAAGAAAGAGCTTGCTAAAAAGCCAACTGTTGTAAAGGTCACTACAAAAGAGGATAAAAAGACTGCTCTTGACGGAGCTCTCAAGCAGATAGAAAAGAAATACGGCGCAGGCGCAGTTATGCGTCTCGGTCAGACCAAGACACTTGATGTAGCTGCTATACCTACAGGCTCTATGACTCTGGATATGGCACTGGGCATAGGCGGAGTCCCCCGCGGACGTATCGTTGAGATATACGGACCCGAAAGCTCGGGTAAGACTACAGTTGCACTTTCCATAGTTGCTCAGGCTCAGAAGGCAGGCGGTGAGGCTGCTTTCATCGACGTTGAACACGCTCTCGATCCTGTATACGCTAAATCTCTCGGAGTAAACATCGACGATCTCCTCGTATCACAGCCTGACAGCGGTGAGCAGGCACTTGAAATTGCCGAGGCTCTTATCCGTTCGGGTGCTATCGACGTTATCGTACTTGACTCTATCGCTGCTATGACCACCCGTGCCGAAATAGACGGCGAAATGGGCGACCTCCATGTGGGACAGCTTGCAAGACTTATGTCACAGGCTATGAGAAAGCTTACAGCAGCTATCTCAAAGTCAAACTGTGTTGCTATATTCATAAACCAGATCCGTGAAAAGATCGGTGTTATGTACGGAAATCCCGAAACTACCCCCGGCGGACGCGCTCTGAAGTTCTATTCATCGGTGCGTATCGAGGTAAGAAAGGGCGAGATACTCAAATCAGGCACAGACGTTATCGGTGCGACAACAAAGTGCAAGATAGTAAAGAACAAGGTAGCACCGCCTTTCAAGGAGTGTCAGTTCGACCTCATGTACGGTACGGGCATATCCCGTACAGGCGAGGTGCTCGACCTTGCCGTTGATCTTGATATCATCAAGAAGGGCGGCTCATGGTTCAGCTATAAGGATCAGAAGCTTGGACAGGGACGAGATAACGTCAAGGAGCTGCTCCAGAATGATGAGAACCTTATGAAGGAGATCGAGGAGCAGATACTTGCTCACAAGGACGAGCTTGATAATGCTCCGAAGAAGAGCAGCAAGGCAAGTGCAGAGGCTGAAGCTCCCAAGGCTGAGAGCAGTGCAGCTGCTGATAATGAAGATGTTCTCGCAAACTTTGACGAGGATTTTGAGGAGTTCACTCCTGCTGAGGAATAATGAAGATAACCTCGGTCACGCGATATAAAGGCTCGACCTACGAAGCGGAGCTTGATGACGGACGAAAGCTGTATCTCCATGCTGATATCATAACCGATTACGGTATACACGCAGGTATGGAGACAGAACGTGACGAACTCAGGAAGATAATATACGCTTCCAATTTTCGCAGAGCCTATCAGCGGGCGCTATACCTGCTGGATTACAGAGACTACACTTATTCGGAAATGTTTAAAAAGCTCATGGAGAACTATAAAAGCGAGCCGCTGTGTACGGCGGTAATGAAAAGGCTTACAGAGCATGGCTTTATAGATGATGTGAGATATGCCGAGCGTATGGCGAGAAAGCTTGTGGAAGTCAAGAAATACGGCTACAGGCGTTCAAAGCGCGAGATAATGCAGAAAGGCATAGATCAGTACACAGCCGAGGATGCTCTCACACCTTATTCGGAAGCCTTTTACGAGAATATACTGGAGCTTCTGCGGACAAAGCATTCCCGATATCTCACAGATCGTGAGGATAGAAAAACAATAGAAAAGGTCAAAAGTGCTCTTGTGCGGTACGGCTATGATTTTACCGAGATAAACCGTGCTGTGAAGGAATACTTCGAGAACACCGACAGACCTGAGGAGGATAACTGATATGGCGATCAAGGTTGGTATGGTATCCCTTGGCTGTTCAAAAAATCTTGTAGATTCAGAGCGTATGCTCTATAAACTGAAAAGTCACGGATATCAGCTGGTAACAGAGCCGGGACTTGCCGATGTTGCGGTAGTCAATACCTGCGGATTTATCAAGTCTGCAAAGGAAGAGGCTATAGATACCATTCTTGAACTTGGAAAACTCAAAGAAGAGGGAACGCTTAAAAAGATAATCATAACAGGCTGTCTCGTTGAGAGATACAAGGAGGAGGCTGCCGAGCAGTTCCCCGAGGCAGACGCTGTTATAGGCATAGGCGATACCAAGGATATCGTCGATATCTTAGATCAGGTGCTTGCAGGCGAACGCTGCGTACACTTTGCACCTAAGCTCGATGCAGAGCTAAGCGGTGAAAGGATAATATCCACACTGCCGTTTTTCACATATCTTAAAGTAGCCGAGGGCTGCTCAAACTGCTGTACCTACTGTGCTATACCCCTTATAAGAGGCAAATTCCGCAGCGTACCTATGGAAGATGTGCTCAAAGAAGCGCGTTTCCTTGCTGAGAACGGAGTTACCGAGCTGGTAGTCATAGCGCAGGATACTGCACTTTACGGAAATGACCTTTACGGTGAGCCCAAGCTTGCGGAGCTTCTTACCGAGTTATGCAAAATAGATGGTCTGCGTTGGATACGCACTCTTTACTGCTATCCCGAGCGCATCACAGACGAGCTTCTCGATGTTATTGCCCGTGAAGATAAGATAGTAAAGTATCTTGAGATACCCATACAGCACTGCAACGGAGATATACTTTCCCGTATGAACCGCTGGGGCGATACGGAGAAGCTTGAAGCACTCTTTGCTCATATAAGAGAAAAAGTTCCGAATATCATACTCAGGACTACGCTTATCACAGGCTTCCCCGGAGAGACAAAGGAGCAGTTTGAAGAGCTTGCGGAGTTTGTTAAGAGAGTCCGCTTTGACAGGCTTGGCTGTTTTGCTTATTCCCGTGAAGAGGGAACAAAGGCTTATGACTTCCCCAATCAGATCGACGAGGAGACTGCCGCTCACCGTGCAGATATAATCATGGAGCAGCAGATGCTCATAAGCTGCGAAAACAATGAAAAGCTTATGGACGCGGAGTTTACTGCGGTAGTTGAGGGCTTTGACAAGTTCGGTGAATGCTGGTTCGGCAGAACTGCACTTGACGCTCCCGATATAGACGGAAAGGTGTTCTTCACATCGGAAACACCACTTGAGATCGGAGATTATGTAAAGATAAGGATCACCGATACACTTGATTACGATTTGATAGGAGAGGTGATAGAACAATGAACATTCCAAACAGGCTGACTCTTCTCAGAGTCATACTGATACCGTTTTTCCTGCTGTTTATGTATTTAGACGTTCCCATGCACTATGGCATAGCTCTGCTGATATTCACAGCAGCTTCCATAACGGACGCTCTTGACGGAAAAATTGCAAGAAAGCACAATCTGGTAACAAATTTCGGAAAATTCCTTGATCCTTTGGCTGACAAGGTGCTGGTAATAGCAGCTCTCACTGTATTTGTAGAGCTTCCGGAGGTCAAAATGGGCGCTATACCGCTGATAATCATTACAGCGAGGGAGTTTATGGTCTCGGGATTAAGACTGCTTGCAGCAAACAGTGGAATAGTAGTTGCCGCAGGTATATGGGGAAAGCTGAAAACAGCTTTTACTATGGTGGCGATAATAGCTATAATTTTCTGGCTTTGTCTTTGCTTTGATTTCAGTATCGACTTCCCTGAGGCATTCAGAAAAGCGATAGACAATGTTGTAGTTCCTGTGCTTGTCTGGATCTCAACTGTTCTCACTGTTATATCAGGTGCAGTATACCTTAAAGGTTATTGGCATCTTATTGATTCCGACAAATAAAAACACCGTGATATGCAAATGGCAATGAAAGGATATTTACAATGAAACAATGTGCGGGACAGATAAAGTATTTGATCGCAATAAAGGAATTATCGGAAAGAGATGAATATGTTCGCTGTGTCAACATATCAAGGCATCTTGGAGTTTCAAGACCCAGCGTAAGCAAAATGCTGCGCTGTCTGGCAGACAGCGGGTATGTTTACGAGGATTTCTGCAACAGCGTTGTGCTTACTCCCGAGGGAGTAAGTGCAGTTGAAGAGATATTCTCATCATTTGGCGAGGTGTACACATTCTTTCATAATTTTCTGAAGCTCCCGAAAGATGAGGCACATGAGCAGGCTGTCAGGTTCATAACTCATTTTCCGCAGGATACCTGCGAAAGACTAAAAAAGGTCGTAAAACGTACCTTGAAGAAAAAAGAAGCATAATAAAAATGCGGTACACAATGTACCGCATTTCTATTTATATTATGGAAAGTGTTATGCTGTTTAATGTCTGCTTACATTAATTCACAGATAAGATTTGAGAACTCAACAGGATTTTCGATGCTCATGCCCTCGATAAGGAGCGCCTGATCGTAGAGAAGCTTTGCGTACTTGCCAAGCTTGTCCTTGTCGCCGCTGTCATTGAGAGCTTTAAGCTTGCCGAATATTTCATGATCGGGATTGATCTCAAGAACGCGCTGAGCGTGTATTTTCTGATCTGTAGGCATTGAGTTGAGCACCTTTTCCATTTCCAGTGATATCTCACCCTCGCTTGTAAGGCAAACAGGGTGTGATTTAAGTCTCTGAGAAAGTGCTACCTTAGTTACCTTGCCGTCAAGAGCATTTTTCAGCTCGTCGAGGAGACTTGCGCTTTCTTCTTCCTTAGCTTTGAGCTCCTCTTTCTTTTCTGGAGTTTCAAGACCAAGATCATCAGCAGATACAGACTTGAATTCCTTATCCTTATACTTCATAAGTGACTTTATTGCAAATTCGTCGATATTGTCTGTGAGATAGAGTATCTCGAAGCCGTTTTCCTTTACAAGCTCTGTCTGTGGGAGCTGCTCTATACGTGCAGCGCTTTCGCCTGTAGCGTAGTAAATGTACTTCTGATCCTCGCGCATCGCCGTAACGTATTCATCAAGAGTTACAAGCTTCTGCTCGTTTGAGGAAGTGAACAGGAGAAGATCCTGTAATTTTTCCTTGTTCATGCCGAAGTCGCTGTAGATGCCGTATTTGAGCTGTAAGCCGAAGGCTTTCCAGAACTCCTCATACTTCTCACGCTCGTTCTTGAGCATCTTTTTCAGCTCGTTGCTGACAGTCTTTTCGATGCTCTTGGCAATAGCCTTGAGCTGTCTGTCGTGCTGGAGCATCTCACGAGAGATATTCAGCGACAGATCCTCAGAGTCAACAAGTCCCTTTACAAAGCTGAAATAATCAGGGAGCAGGTCTGCGCACTTGTCCATGATAAGAACACCGTTTGAGTAGAGCTGCAAGCCTTTTTCGTACTCCTTTGAGTAGTAATCGAATGGAGCTTTTGAGGGGATATAAAGAAGTGCATTGTATGCAGGCATCTCGTTGCTGATGTGTGAATACTTCAGCGGCTCGTTATAGTCAAAGAACTTCTCGGTATAGAAGTGTTTGTAGTCCTCTTCCTTGAGCTCATTCTTGTTCTTTTTCCAGAGGGGAGTCATGCTGTTGAGAGTCTCGACTTCGATATAATCCTCATATTCGAGAGGCTTCTTAGCTTCTTTTTCTTCTTCGGTCTGCTCCTTTGGACGGCTGTGAGATACTTCCATTTTGATAGGGAAGCGGATATAATCGGAGTACTTGCTTACGAGGGACTTTATCCTGTACTGGTCGAGGAACTCGCCGTAGTTCTCATCGTCAGTATCGTCAAGCATTTCGAGTATTATCTCGGTACCTGCGCTCTTCTTGTCAGCTTCTGTGACAGTGTAGCCGTCAACGCCCTCGGACTCCCACTGATAAGCCTTATCGCTTCCGTAAGCCTTTGAGATAACGGTGACCTTCTTAGCTACCATGAATGCCGAGTAGAAGCCTACACCGAACTGACCGATGATCTGGTTGTCCTCTTCAAGCTTGTTCTCGTTCTTAAATTTGAATGAACCGCTGTTTGCGATAGTACCGAGGTTGTTTTCAAGCTCTTCCTCAGTCATACCGATACCGTTATCGGTTATTTTAAGGGTGCGGCTGTCCTTGTCTGCGGATATCCAGATTGCGAAATCGTCTTTATTGAGACCGACCTTATCGTCGGTAAGAGATTTGAAATACAGCTTATCTATAGCGTCGCTTGCATTGGAGATAAGCTCACGAAGGAAGATCTCTTTATGAGTATAGATCGAGTGGATCATCATATCGAGCAGTCTTTTGGATTCTGCTTTGAACTGTTTTGTTTCCATTAAAAACATCTCCATAGTGAAATTAGCACTCTGACTATTAGAGTGCTAAATAAAGTATATATCTTTTACAGTGGTAAAGTCAAGGGATAGGAGAAATGTTTACAATTTGTTCATATTTAGCTTTTCATAATTCGTCTTGACAAAACCCTGCACTTTGGTATATAATGTTTTTTAGAGCTAAGAGCTTTCTAAGCACTAACCACTAATAACTAAACACTATATAAAAGACATAGCAGTCAGAGTAGCTTTTTTTCGGACTTGCAGAGAGTGTGCGGCAGGTGTGAGCACATAGTCGGGAGAAGTGAAGTGCGGCTGTCAGTCCTGTCGGGGAAGCGGTCATACCGTGAGTATACGACAGCGTTTCGTCCGCGTTAAGGATAAGATGAGTTCAAAACGGAGTGGAAACGAGCAATTGCGCCTCCGAGGTATATCCTCGGAGGCTTTTTATGTCTTTACAAATAATATGTAGTGGGATATTAAAAAAATATTTCACACTAAATACTATCTGAAAAAAGGAGGACAGATATGAATATAATAAAATATCCCTCGGACGAGGCAGTCAATGAAGCAGTAAAAGCAGACAGTAAGCTCCTCGGAGCTATAAGCCTTGACGGAAGTACAGCTTATGTAGGTGCTGCGGATACAGCAGGCGACCACATAGCACTTCTTGAAGCCTTTGACGAGGAAAGTCCTTCGGGCTTTTTCAGACTCAGCTTTGACAGTCTCACAGCCGAGTGGACGTTTTCCTGTCCGCGAAACTATAAAGGCATAAGCGATGACAAGGAGCGCATTGACGCTTACTACCGTGACGGACTGCGTGTTATCCCAGAGTTTCTGGTGATGTTCGGCTATTTTTCAAAGCTGAAGATAAAGAACCCGCCGCCCGAGATATGGTCTTTTTAGCCGTTAGCCTTGTAGGGAACGCCTCCCAACAGGAGCCGCGACCCTCTGTCCTTCGGACATCTCCCTGTACTACAGGGAGTCACCCTCGGCGTTCCGAAAGCTATTAGTTGTTAGCCTTGTAGGAGCGGATATTATCCGCCAGATAAATAAACGCTTAACTTGCGGACGCCAAAAGGGCGCCCCTACACACATAAATATTTTGGAGGAAAGAAAATGTTACTGTATAATTCACTGTCACACAAAAAGGAAGAATTCGTGCCCCACGTTGAGGGCAAGGTAAATATGTACACTTGTGGTCCTACTGTGTACCACTATGCGCACATAGGCAACCTGAGAAGCTATATCATGGAGGATATCCTCGAAAAATATCTCCGCTTCACAGGCTACGACGTTAACCGTGTTATGAACATCACCGATGTCGGACATCTTACCAGTGACGGTGACACAGGTGACGACAAGATGCTCAAGGGTGCAAAGCGTGAGCACAAGACGGTCATGGAAATAGCAAAGTTCTACACAGACGCTTTCTTTGACGACTGCAAAAAGCTGAATATCAAGACACCTGACGTAGTTGTTCCCGCAACTACTTATATAGACGAGTTTATCCGCGTTATCAGCGCACTTATGGAGAAGGGCTACGCATACGAGGCAGGCGGAAATATCTATTTTGATACATCTAAGCTTGAAAAGTACTATGTATTCAACGATTTCAATGAAGAGGACCTTGCCGTAGGTGTCCGCGAGGGCGTTGAGGCTGACGAGAACAAGCGCAACAAGGCTGATTTCGTGCTCTGGTTCACAAAGTCAAAGTTTGACGATCAGGAGCTCAAATGGGATTCACCTTGGGGCGTGGGATATCCCGGCTGGCATATCGAGTGCTCATGCATAAGTATGAAGAACAACGGTGAATATCTTGATATCCACTGCGGCGGTATTGACAATGCATTCCCTCACCATACAAACGAGATAGCACAGTCTGAGGCATATCTCGGACATAAGTGGTGCAATTACTGGTTCCACGTGCTCCACCTCAATACAAACAGCGGCAAGATGAGCAAGAGCAAGGGCGAGTTCCTTACAGTTTCGCTCCTTGAGGAAAAAGGCTATAAGCCTGTAGTATACCGTTTCTTCTGCTTGCAGTCCCACTACAGAAAGTCACTGGTATTTTCATGGGAGAATCTCGACAATGCAGTAGTAGCTTACAATAAACTTGTTGAGAAGATAGCTCCTCTCACAAAGGAAAACAGCGGAGACATCGACAAGGCAGAATACGACCGTCTTATGAAGAGCTTCACAGATGCTCTCGACAATGATATAAATACAGCTATGGCAATAACCGTAGTTTATGATGTGCTGAAGTCAAAGGCTAATGCAGCTACAAAGCTTGCACTTATAGCTGAGTTTGACAAGGTACTTGGATTTGACTTTATCGCAAACGCAAAGGAGTTTGCAGACAATGCAGGTTCGGCTTCTGCTGATATTCCGAATGAGGTCATGGAGCTTGTTGAACAGCGCAAGGCTGCACGTAAGGACAAGAATTTCGCGCTTGCAGACGAACTCCGCGACAAGATAGCAGCACTTGGCTATGAAGTCAAGGAGACCCGTCAGGGCACAGAGATCAATAAAATTCAGTAACGATAATTTGTAGGGAACGCCGCCCTCGGCGTTCCTTATATTAAGGAAACGGAACGGAGAATATCCAATGGCACGACTCTATCCACTTTTCAGCTCCAGCAAGGGCAATTCCTCATTTATCGGAACTGAAAAAGGCGGAATACTTATAGACTGCGGAGTAAGCTTCAGAAGGCTGTGTAATGCCCTTGAAGTGAATAATATACCCCTTGAAGCGGTGCAGGGTGTATTCATAACCCATGAGCACTCCGACCATATTGCAGGACTTGCTATGCTCACCAAAAAAACGGGACTTCCCGTTTACGGTCAGAAGCGTACCTTACAGCGTCTCTGCGACGGTGGAAAAATAGCAGTAAACTCCCATGTCATAGACATTACGGGAAAGACTATAAGCTGCGGCGGCAGTGAGGTGAGCTGCTTCAATACTCCTCATGATGCTATACAGAGCTGCGGCTACAGGATACATACAGAAGATGATAAATACTGCGCAGTCTGCACCGACTTGGGTCACGTTACTCCCGAGGTTGACGAAGCGCTGAAAGGCTGCCGAATGGTGCTTATCGAGTCCAATTACGATGACTATATGCTGCGTACAGGGCCGTATCCGCTTTATCTGAAGGAGAGGATACTTTCTCCTATCGGACACCTTTCAAACGATGACTGCACTGTGCAGGTGAGAAAGATGATAGAGCGCGGTACTACACATATACTGCTGGGACATCTCAGTCAGGACAACAATCACCCGCAAATGGCTGACAGTACCGTACAGCGCGGACTTTCAGGCTTTACAAGAGGCAGGGACTATCTCCTCGGAGTAGCTCCCGTTGAGACTAAGGGAGGAGCAGTGGTATTCTGATGAATATTGTACTTATTGTTATAGGCAAGCTCAAAGAGGAATATCTCCGCAGTGCCTGCGCTGAATACATAAAGCGTCTCGGAAGATACTGCACATTTGAGCTCCATGAGCTTGACGAGTGCAGACTCAGCGATAATCCGTCGGATAAGGAGATAGCAGCTGCACTTAAAAAGGAAGCCGAGCAGATAAAGCGTTACGCAAAGGGCATGATAGTGCCTATGTGTATCGAGGGAAAGCAGCTATCAAGCCCCGAGCTTTCGGAGAAAATAACGGACGCAGGTGTAAGCGGACAAAGCACTGTCACATTCATAATCGGCAGCTCCTTCGGACTCGACCCCGAGATAAAATCAATGGGTACGCTGAAGCTCTCCATGTCGAAAATGACATTTCCGCATCAGCTTGCGAGGGTAATGCTCCTCGAACAGATATACCGCGCCTTTCAGATAGCAGAGGGCGGAAAATACCATAAATGACAAAAACGGACAAAACTGTCCGTTTTTTGCTTTATATGGGGGAACGGGCAGCATTATACTTGACAGCATAGAGCGCTTGTGATATAATTAAAAGATACTATGGATTTTTATGCGCTTTTTCGGAATTATCCCGAAAATGCGCTTTTCAAGGAGCAATAAATGAGTACGATAAAAGAACTTTATGATTACAGACAGATGATATTCAGTCTTGTGAAAAAGGACCTCCGAGGACGATATAAAGGCTCTGTTCTTGGATTTTTGTGGACGTTCATCAATCCGCTTTTCCAGCTGATAGTTTATACGATAGTTTTCTCGAAGATACTTCGCAACGATGTGCCGAGATATTATCTTTATCTGTTCGTTGCACTGATACCGTGGATATTCTTCTCATCGTCCATAACCGTGGGCGCAGCGTCAATTATATCGCAGAAGGATCTTGTAAAGAAGATATACTTCCCGCGAATGGTAATACCCATATCCTATGTTACAAGCTGTTTCGTTAATATGCTGCTGTGCTTCATAGTCATATTTGCGGTGATAATAGTAACGGGAGCAGGTATAAACTTCGTGGCAGTACTGACGCTTCCGATAATAATGATAGTAGAATACATCTTTGCACTTGGAATGGCAATGCTTTCATCGGCTGTGACTGTTTATTTCAGAGATTTAGAGCATATTCTCGGCATAGTATCTATGGCATGGATGTATCTGACACCTATAGTATACTCAAAGTCGATAGTTCCCGAGAAGTATCTCCCGATCTTCAATCTTAATCCGATGACGCCCATAATCGAATGCTACAGAACAGTGCTTTACGACAAGCAGATACCTGATCTTTCGACTCTTCTGATCGCAGCAGCTCTGGGAGTATTCTTCCTTATATTCGGTGCACTGGTATTCAACAAGCTTCAAAAGCACTTTGCGGAGGAACTGTAATGGCTGAAAATGAAATTGCAATAGAAGTCAGAGATGTGACTAAAAGCTTCAAGGTGTATCTCGACAAGGGTGCACAGCTCAAGGAACGCCTGCTTTTCCGCAAGCGCAGCAAATATGAAGAGCGAAAGGTGCTCCGCGGCATAAGCTTTGACGTAAAAAAAGGAGAGGCTATCGGACTTATCGGTCATAATGGCTGCGGCAAGAGCACCACATTGAAGCTTCTCACAAGGATAATGTATCCCGACAGCGGAACTATAAAACTCAAAGGCAGAGTTTCAAGTCTTATCGAGCTTGGAGCAGGCTTCCACCCCGATATGAGCGGAAGAGAGAATATCTATACCAATGCGGCTATATTCGGACTTACAAAAAAGGAAATTGACGCACGACTTGACGATATAATTGAGTTTTCCGAGCTTGCGGACTTCATCGACAATCCCGTGCGTACCTATTCGTCGGGAATGTATATGCGACTTGCCTTTTCCGTGGCCATAAACGTTGATGCGGACATACTCCTCATCGATGAGATACTGGCGGTAGGCGATGCTAATTTTCAGGCAAAATGCTTCAACAAGCTCAGAGAGATAAAGGCGCAGGGTACAACCATAGTTATAGTGTCTCATTCTCTCGGACAGATAGAGCAGATCTGCGACCGCTCCATATGGATACACGAGGGACTTATCAAGGCGGAAGGACCGCCGAAGGAAATAGACCTTGAGTATCTTGACTATATGAGCAGAAAGCGTCAGGAGCTTATGAAAGCGGCTGAGGCTGGTTCTGAAAAAGAGGAAACAGATGAAAATGAACAGGGAAAGCGCTGGGGAAGCGGACAGGCTCGCATAAAAAGAGTCCGTTCGTTTTCGGCAGACGGCACCGAGCAGAGCGCGTTCCGCATCGGCGAGGATATAAAGCTTGTGGTGGACTACACCGTGAAAAAGCCTGTAGATGACGCTGTATTCGGTGTGGGAGTATTCGACCTGAACGGCATACAGTGCTACGGCACTAACACAAGGATAGACAAAGTCCCTGATTTTGTCATAGACAAGGACGGAACAGTTGAGATACTGCTGAAAAAGGTCATGCTTCTCGGCGGTACCTACAATCTTGACATAGCTATCGAACAGGGTGAAGGCATACCTGTTGATTACTACAGACAGGCACATAAAATTGAGATGATATCGGCAGAGGGAGATGCAGGAGTATTCCGCATCGAACACACATGGGATTTCCAGAGGTAATATATGAGCTATTTATCGCAGTTTATAGAGAATGCAAGACACCAGAAGGGTATAAAAGCCGCGCTGAAACGTAAGGTTTTGGGTTTTGTTTGCGCAGGTCTTGAGGCAGCTGAAAAGGATATCGCTGCTTCTGAAAACAGTGTAAGGGAAGGCTTTGAGCCTACCTGTGTCAACGTAAGGAACAACAATGCTGTCATCGAGCGTCTCACAAGTGAGAATGAGCTTATGAAAGCAAAGATAGCAGGTCTTGAAAAGAAGCTGAAAGCAGCTCCAGCTGCGGCTTTACAGACTGAGAATACAGCTCCTGCGGCGGTGGCTGTAACTGTTGAAAGCGGCTCTGACTATGAGGACATCGACTATTTCGATTTCGAGAACCATTTCCGCGGTTCTATCGAAAATATAAAGAAATCGCAGGAATTTTACCTTAAATACTTTAAGGACAAGAAAAAGGTACTGGATATAGGCTGCGGAAGGGGAGAATTCCTCTCCCTCATGCAGGATAACGGCATTACCGCCGAGGGTGTGGATATATATGAGCCCTATGTGGAATACTGCAATATGAAGGGACTCAAAGCCACTTGCGGTGACGGTGCGGACTTCCTTGCAAAGACCGAGGGCATTGACGGCATTTTTGTGGGACAGGTCGTTGAGCATCTCAAGCCCCATCAGATAATACAGCTGTGCAATATAGCCTATGAGCGCCTTGAAGAGGGGGGATGCATCATCATTGAGACCCCGAACCCCACTTCGCTCTCGATATATACCAATGCATTTTACATCGACCCGTCGCATATAAAGCCTGTTCACCCTCTTACTATGCAGTATTATCTTGAAAAAGCAGGCTTTAAGGACATCGAGATAATCTATACCGAAAACAGCAGACCGCCATTTGATATACCCGAGCTGAAGGTGGAAGGCGGAGAAAATACCGAGGAATTCAACAAGGCAATGAAAAAGGTATCGGAGATGCTGTTCGGAAGTCAGGATTATGCAGTCATTGCGACCAAGAAAGGATAAATCATGGAAAACGAAAAGATAAATATAGAAGATATAATGGCAGAGATAAAGCAGAATATCAAGGCTCAGGGACTTACTGCGGATATGCTCAGCTTTGAAGATGTGCCGTTCAAAAAGACAGCACAGGGCGGTTCGGCTTCCGAAGCCCTTGACTATATCACTTCACATTATTATATACAGCCCTATAAGGAGCTCAAAGGCAATCCTGTAAAGGTATTCATCAAGAAAGTAATACGCAAAATGGTGAAGTTCTATGTAGAGCCTGTAGTATTTGAGCAGAACGACTTCAACGCAAATGCAGTTACTGTTATGAAGTCACTTACCGACAGCAAGTCCGCTGATCTCAGCGGCAGGGTAGAGACTCTTGAGCTTGCAAACAAGGAGCTCCTTATGCGTCTTGACAAGCTTGAGCGCGAGAACATCGAGCTTCGCAGCAAGCTTTACAAGGAGAATGCATAATGCGTGTAGTTCAGCTACTTCCCACCCTCTCATTCGGTGACGCTATAGGAAATGACACCATTGCCCTGAAGGGTGTTATCAGCGAAATGGGCTATACTACCGACATTTATGCCGAGAATATTGATAAAAGGCTTCCCGAGGGCGTAGCTCAGAAAGCAGACAAGCTCCGCGACCTGAAAAAGGACGATGTGCTTATTTATCACAAATCCACAGGTACAGACCTTACCTTCAAGATAGACAATTACAAGTGCCGCAGGATAATGGTATATCACAATATCACTCCTCCCGAATTCTTCCGTCCCTACAGCACGGCAGCCACACAGCTTACCGAGCACGGCTACAAGGGAGTGGAGTACCTGCGCGACAAGATAGACTATGTGCTGGCTGTATCGGCGTATAACAGGTCAGAGCTTGTAAAAATGGGCTATACCTGTCCTATGGATATAAGACCCATACTCATAAAGTTCGATGACTACAGACAGACACCCGACGAAGCCACAATAAAGAAGTACAGCGACGGCAGGAAAAATCTCGTTTTTGTCGGAAGAATAGCTCCGAATAAGAAGCAGGAAAACGTTATCAGAGCGTTCTATTGCTATAAAAAGCTCAATCCCGAGTCGAGACTCATACTTGTAGGCTCTTCAACGGGTATGGAGAATTATTACGAGCGTCTTAAAAAGTATGCCAATGCTCTTGGCATAGGCGATGATGTCATATTCCCGGGACATATAAAGTTCAGCGAGATACTGGCATATTACCGCCTTGCAGATGCATTTGTCTGTATGAGCGAGCATGAGGGCTTCTGCGTACCGCTTGTGGAGGCGATGTTCTTTGATGTTCCCGTAATAGCCTATGATACCAGTGCTATCTCGGACACCCTCGGCGGCAGCGGTGTACTTCTCGATAATAACGATCCCGTATTTGCAGCAGCTGTCATAGACAGAGTGCTTACGGACGAAAAGCTCCGCGAGAGCATTATCGAGGGACAGCGCAGACGGCTTGAAGATTTCTCATACGAGCGCATAAAAGCCACATTTGAAAAAGAGCTCACAGATTTTATAAACGGCAAAAAGCCTGAATAAAGGATATAAAAATGAAAAAGATAGGTTTTGTTATTCCGTGGTACAGTGAAAAAATACCGGGCGGAGCAGAAATGGAGCTCCGCGGACTTACCACACATCTGCACGAAGCAGGCATAGAGGTTGAAATGCTCAGCACCTGCGTAAAGGAGTTTTCGGCAGACTGGAATGAGAATTATTTCAGTGAGGGCGAGGATACTGTTCACGGCTTCCCTATAAGAAGATTTAAGATAAGAAAGCGCAATGTACAGGCATTTGATGCGGTAAACGCAAAGCTTATGAAGAATATGCCCATATCAGCCGACGAGCAGAAGATATATACCGATGAAAACGTTAACAGTCCAGATCTATGCGAGTATATCAGGACTCACAGCGATGAATACAGCCTTTTTGTGTTCATACCCTATATGTTCGGAACTACCTTCCACGGTTTGCAGGTATGCCCCGAAAAATCGGTGCTGATACCGTGCTTCCATGATGAGTCATACGTGTATATGGACAGATTCAAGCCCGTATTTGAGAATATAGGCGGTATAATCTACCATGCAAAGCCCGAATACGACCTTGCGAACCGCGTATTCGACATGAGCCGCGTAAAGCAGGGCTGCCTCGGCGAGGGCGTATATACCGACCTTACCAGCGATGCGGCTGCATTCCGCAGCAAATTCGGCATCGACAGTCCTTTCATAATATACGCGGGACGCAAGGACGAGGGAAAGAACGTCCACACACTGGTGAAGTATTTCTCCGAGTATGTAAAACGCCGTGATACCGACCTTAAACTCATACTCATAGGCGGCGGCAATATTGAATTGCCTTCCGAGCTTGTAAAGCAGAAGCGCATCATAGACTTGGGCTTCATCGACCTGCAGGACAAGTACAACGCTCAGGCGGCTGCCGAATTCCTGTGCCAGCCCTCGAAAAACGAGAGCTTTTCGCTTGTCATCATGGAAAGCTGGCTCTGCGGCAGACCTGTACTTGTACACAGCGGCTGTGCGGTAACGAGAAATTTCGCTTCCGAGTCCAACGGCGGACTTTATTTCGGCGATTATTTCGAGTTTGAGGGCTGTACCGACTGGTTCCTCAACAACAAGGAAAAAGCGACACAGATGGGCGAAAACGGCAGGAACTACGTCCGCAGCAATTTTGCATGGGACGTTATCGTTGATAAATACATGAAGTTTTTCAGAGAAGTTAGCGGAGATAAGGAATAATGAAGAGGATAGCACTTGTCAATCAGAGATACGGACTTGAAGTCAACGGCGGCTCCGAGTATTATACCCGTCTTATTGCGGAGCGTCTCACGGGGGAATTCGAGGTCGATGTAATAACCACAAAAGCCCTTGAATACACCACATGGGAGAACCACTATACAGCCGATGAGGAAGAGATAAACGGCGTAAAAGTCCTCCGCTTTCCTGTTGAGAAGCAGAGAGCAAAGGACTTCAATGATTTTAACGGCAAGTATCTCAGGTCGGGCAATTATAACGTTGAAACAGAGGCGGTATGGTTCGAGAAGCAGGGACCATATTCACCTGCGGCAATAAACTATATCCGCGAAAACAAGGACAAATACGATGTATTCATCTTTGTTACCTACCTCTACTATCTTACAGTCAAGGGACTTCCCGAGGTAGCCGATAAGGCGATTTTCATACCGACTGCCCACGAAGAGCCCTTTATCCACTTCAAGACCTATGAGACCTTCTTCAATCTGCCCAAGGCTTATGTATTCCTTACCGATGAGGAAAAAGCCCTTGTGCAGGGACTTTTCCACTGTGAAAATATCCCATGCCGCGTAATGGGTACGGGAGTTGAAGTGCCCTGCGAGCCTGATGAAGCAGGCTTCCGCAGAAAATTCGGCATAGATGGTGATTATATCATATATGTGGGACGTATCGACGAGGGCAAAGACTGCCCCACCATGTTCAAATACTTCCTTGAATACAAGAAACGCCGTCCGGAAAGCCAACTGAAGCTTGTACTTATGGGCAAGCCTGTGTGCGAGATACCAAAGCACAAGGACATAATAAGTCTCGGCTTTGTCAGCGAAGAGGACAAGTTCAGCGGCATATCAGGTGCGAAATGCCTTATACTTCCGTCAAAATTTGAGAGCCTGTCCATATCCGTCCTTGAAGCTATGACCCTTTCCGTGCCTGTTATCGTAAACGGCATATGCGAAGTCCTGAAAGGTCACTGCATCAAGAGCAACGGCGGACTTTACTACATGGATTACTTTGAATTTGAAGGAATAATCGACTATATATTCTCCCACGATGCGGAATATTCACAGCTGCGCAGAAATGCGGAGGCATATGTTGAAAAGAATTACCGCTGGGAAGTAATAATGCGTAATTTCAGTGATCTTATCAATAAAATCTGTGAGGAGTGAAGGTAAATAATGCGATTTGCAGCGATCTGTTTCGGGGGAGTGGTATTCTCCGTACTCAGCAGTGTAATGTGGTTCAAAAAGAAGAATATCATAGAGGGAGTGGTAATGGGTGTCGTCATGTGGTTCTTTGCTCATATATTTGCCAGCATGGGACTATTTGTCATGGACAAGTACACCGTATTCCGTGCAGGCTGCGGAGCATTTGCTATAAGCGCGGCTGTGATGCTGCTTGTGCTGTTTCTGCGCAGGAGCAAGCCGTTCAGGTGGCGTCACATATTCAAGAATGATTTTTCCATAAAGGATATGCTTATCCCCTTGATAGTATGTATACTTGCTGTTCCCGTTGCAGCGCAGAAAAACGACTTTTTCGGCATGGGACAGGATCAGGGAGTATACCAGACACAGGCAATACTCTTTATGAACGGCGATACCAAACGGCAAAAGGATTTTTCCGAGTATCACGAGCTTGAAAGCGAAGAGGAACGCGATCATTTCCTGTACGGTGCAAGGAATTATCTCAGAGGCTACGATCTCCCGTCTGCCAATTATCCTGATACAGTATATGACTGGAACGTGAGCAGAGTATCGGGAATTTTTCATGGTATACCGACATATTCCGCACTTCTTGCCATGTGGGGAACTCTTTTCGGCATGAGCAATATGCAGGACTTTGAGACGGTGCTTTTCATATGCTTTATATTCATCGTATACTTTGTGTGCAGGAATTTAAAGCTGAAGCCTTCTTCCTGTGCCTGCGCCTGTGCAGCGGCGGCGTTTGCTCCCGTGATAATCTGGGCATCAAAGTCTGCACTGACAGAGATGGGACTTATCCTCATACCTTTGACCTTCCTTTACTTTATGACAGATGACGATGACCCGAATCACAAATGGCTGTCGGTAATACCCATAGCGGTATTCTGCTGCTATCACGTGTCAATATACACAATGGTGCCCATGTTTGTGCTGATATACGGCGGAATGTACGTGTTCACAAGAGAGCGTCAGTACGCAGTGCTAATGCCTGTGACTGTACTTGGCTATCTTGCAAGCTTCTTCCTGATGAGGCACATACAGCCATTCTATACCATGAACAACTACAGCCCTGTATTTGTGGGGGGCATAGACGTAACGAATCTTCCTGTGGTAGTAACTGCATTATCGGCAGGAGCAGCGATCGCAGCGATACTGTTTGCGTTCATAGTAAAGAAGCGTACTAAAAAGGAGTTCAGCAGCATGAGATTTATTCGTGATGCAGCAGCTTCAAAGGGGTTTCTTATGCTTATGCGCCTTATGGTGATACTTCCGTGCTTATATATCACAGTAAGAGCGTTTATGAAGTACAGCAACTGGTTCAGCGCAAGCCACCTTGCATTATGGGGCTTTATCGGAAACGCAGGACTTGTTCTCATGCCTCTCGGAATGATATTTGCTGTAATATACACAAAATATTTCGCAGAGCGTACGTCAAGGCTCGTGCTTTTCCTAATGTTCTTCTACTGCGTACTTGTATATTCCGCATTCCTGCGCTTTGATATACAGTATTACTTCTATTACTCTCGTTATCTCGCACCATTTATCCCTGTTGCAGTTATTTTCAGTGTTGCGGCACTTGACCGTGCAGGCTGGAAGGTGATTGTACCTGTTACTGCTGTCGGACTTATGTATCTTGTGAAGGTAGATAAATTCCTCATGCACAATAAGGACGACTCACGTATGGAATGGAGCATTATTGAGGATATTGCTGATTTCGTGGACGAGAGCGACTGCGTTGTAATATCTCCCACCTATGCGTCAAGGCTCTGGCTGCCTGTACGCAGCATGACAGGAGCAACTGTTATCCCCGAGTATAAGGAGGATACAGATCAGATAAACAGATTAGCCCAAAGATACGGCAGAGTCATCGTTATCACTGATACTCCTCTGGACAAGGAGGAGTACTCAACGGTATATTCCAACAAGATACACCATATCGAGGACGACGGCATGAATAAGAGCTGGCTGCTGCCGTTCCCTTGTGAATACTGGGTGACTGAGGAGGAGATCAGGGTATTTTCCTATGATAAATACCGCTTTGTATATACCGCAGCAGGCGACTATGATAAGATGAGCGGCGTATCACAGCTTGAAAGCTTTTTCTGCTGGACAGACAGCGAAAAGGCACAGATAGAATGCGGACTCTTGCCGGGAGATTATGATATAACTCTGGAGCTCGGAAGCGGAATTCCCCTTGATAAGATCGGAAAGGACCGTGTTGAAGTGACACTTCTTCTGAACGGCGAGAAAATAGGAACAGATGTCATAACTCCCGAGAACATCTGCGGACCGCTCCATTTCAATGCGGAAAGCGATCAGATAGAGGACGGGGATAATATCCTTGAGATACAGTGCCCTCTGTGGGAGGCTTCTGCATCAAATCCTGCTGATTCGCGTCAGCTCGGAATAGCGATAAAGTCGATAAGATTTTCGCCTGCAACTTGATAGAAAGGAATGTAAATATGAAGCTTATCATTCAGATACCATGCTATAACGAGGAGGAAACGCTGGAGCTGGCATATAACGACCTGCCCAGACATATCGACGGTATCGACACCATCGAGTACCTTATCATAAATGACGGCAGCAAGGACAATACCGCAGCAAAAGCCCGTGAGCTGGGTTTTCATCATATAGTATCCTTCAAGCGCAATAAAGGTCTTGCAAAGGGCTTTATGGCAGGTATAGATGCCTGCCTCCACCTCGGCGCGGATATCATTGTAAATACAGACGCTGACAATCAGTACTGCGGTGCGGATATCGAGAAGATAGTCCGCCCCATACTCGACCAGAAAGCCGATATCGTAATAGGTGAGAGACCTATCGACGAGACAGAGCATTTCTCATGGAAAAAGAAGAAGTTCCAGCATCTCGGAAGCTGGGTAGTCCGTGTTGCATCGGGCACTGATATCCCCGACGCTCCAAGCGGCTTCAGAGCCTATTCCCGTGACGCCGCTCTGAGACTCAACGTTGTGAACGAGTACACCTATACTCTTGAAACTATAATACAGGCAGGCAATAACAAGACTGCCATGACCTCAGTACCCATAAGGACAAATCCTGAGACAAGACCTTCAAGACTTTTCTCAAGTATGTGGCGTTACATGAAGCGTTCATCAACAGTTATAACACGTTCCTTCGTTATGTATAAGCCTCTTAAATTCTTTATGTCTATCGGCTTCATACTCATGTTTATAGGTGCGATACTGGGCGTACGCTTCCTCATACTCATGACAATGGGCGACGGCGACGGACATATCCAGTCACTTATCCTCACAGCCATACTCATAATGATGGGCTTCCAGACCATTACCATAGGACTCCTCGGAGACACTATCTCAGCAAACAGAAAGCTTCTTGAGGACGTTCAGTACAGAGTGAGAAAAATGGAATGCGGCAAGAGTGATGAGGAAATGAAGAATGAAAAGGCTGAGTGATATAAGGGGCAAGCGCATACTCTATGTGGCTACCAAAAACAGCGATTACCTCAGACTTGTGCAGGAAACAGAGCTGCTCCGCAGGGGCGGCAACACGGTCACTGTTATAAGCTCGGATAAAAAGAGCTATTTTAAGCGCCTGCTGTACGTATACCGCAGACTGCTCAGCATCGACATGAACGACTATGATATGAGCTTCATAGGCTTTGCGCCTCAGCTTGTGATACCGCTTTTTCGCAGGAAGCTGAGAAAAAAGCCGCTTATTGAGGACTTTTTCATCTCCATGTATGACACTCTCTGCTGCGACAGGAAGAAATTCGGAAAAAACAGCTTTATAGGCGGTATCCTGAAGCTAATAGACAAGCGTACTCTTGCGGCTGCCGACCTTGCAATATGTGATACAAAGGCTCACGGCAGATATTTCTGTAAGGAGTTCGGCTTTCCTGCCCACAAGATGAGCGTTCTGTATCTTGAAGCCGACAAAAGCATATACTATCCGCGTGAAGCGCCGAAAAACAAGGACTTCACCGTGCTTTACTTCGGCAGCGTACTGCCATTGCAGGGCGTATCCGTCATACTGAAAGCCATAGACCTGCTGAAGGACGAGAGCGGGCTCCGCTTCGTATTTGTTGGACCTCTCGGCAATAAAAATAAACGCACAGGCGAGAATATCACCGAATATATCAACTGGCTGCCTCAGGAGGAGCTTGCTGAGAAGATAGCAGGCGCAGACCTCTGTCTTGCGGGACATTTCGACGGCAGCATTATGAAGGCAAAGCGCACTATTGCAGGCAAGACCTATATCTACCGCGCTATGGACAAGCCTGTGATACTTGGCGATAATCCTGCAAACCATGAGCTTTACTCCGAGGGCGATGAAGGCATATACTTCTGCGAAATGGGAAGTGCCGAGAAGCTTGCGGAGCTAATAAAGGAAATAAAGGACAAGAGCAGCTTATGAAAAAAGCACTGAAAATACTCGGCAATATCGTAATGATAGCGGCTCTTGCCTTTGTGGTGAAGAAGCTTCTGGACATGGATATAAGCTTTTCACAGCTCAGCGAGGGCAAGGTCTTATGTGCACTGCTGCTGTGTCTGGCGGTACAGACCGTCATAATAATCTGCTCCTGTTATCCGTGGCTGGTGTTCACAAGGTCGCTTTCGGGACGAAAGATACCGTTTTCAACGGCAATGCCTGTGTATACTCAGTCTAATCTGTACAAGTACCTCCCGGGTAATGTATTCCAGTATGTGGGACGAAATCAGCTTGCTTCGGATATGGATATAAGTCATGTTGACGTAGCCTGCGCAACTGTGCTGGACGTTCTGTTCTGCGTATTCTGGACGGCTGTCATATCCATGATACTTCTTGGCGGACGAATAGCCGAGCTTATGGCAGAATACGGAAGAAACCTTCTTATCGTAGGTGCTGTGGGTGTAGTTCTGCTGATACTGCTGACAGTTTTGATAAAGCTGAAATTCAAGGATAAGCTGAAGTCATATTTATCACGCTATTCAAAGGCTTTTGCAAAAGAAAACCGCCCGATGCTCCTGCGCGGAGCCTTCTATTATCTGCTTCAGAACGCAGTATCGGCGGTAATGTATTTCGTATGCCTGAAACTCATAGTGCCGCAGGCGGACACAGGTGAACTTATAGCTCTTACGGGAGCTTT
The DNA here is from genome assembly GCF_000518765.1 of Ruminococcus flavefaciens ATCC 19208. GTDB lineage: Bacteria > Bacillota > Clostridia > Oscillospirales > Ruminococcaceae > Ruminococcus > Ruminococcus flavefaciens. Next base: position 443,858 of record NZ_KI912489.1, read on the forward strand.
CATGTTTGCGTGGATAATCGGATTTGTAACTCCGGGAGCTCCCGGCGGTATCGGTATACGCGAGGGAGTAATGCTGTTTGTCTGCGGAGACAATTTCGCGGACAGGATAGTGCTGTTCGTGCTGGTAATGCGGATAGGCTCGGTATTTGCAGACGTAGCGTCATTCGTTATCGGCAAGATATATGGTAAAGCTCATAAGAGCCTATAGTAGGGGACGGCGCCTCGACGTCCCGATGGATAATCACATGATATATACATGAAAAAAGCAGTCCATTCGGACTGCTTTTAGTTTTATTATGGCATTGTTTTGTTGAGTTCATCGAGAATATCCAGTGTCCTTATTATTTTGCTGCAGTGTCTGCACTGCCAGTCGCAGTCGCTTTTCTTTGCTTTTTTATGAAGCATTTCCAGTTCACTGCCGCATATCGGGCAGGGAGCGCCTTCGCAGCGCCAGAGCTTTTTCAGAAATGTGAGGATTTCCTTTCGTGAGTGCATTTTTAGTTCGTTTAGTGTTATCTTTTCCATGATATTATCCTCATAAAAGGGCAGAAATGTTGATTTTCGGGCGGATAGTACTCAAGCACCGTAGACCTTTGAAGCTATATCCACGGTCTGTTTTGCGTCCTTTGCGTAGTAAGTAGCATTTATCTGCTCGGCGTAGGAAGCCGTGAGAACAGCTCCGCCCACAACTGTCTTGCACTCGGGGTACTTCTCGTTGAGCTGACGTATAGTCTCAGCCATAGCACCGAGGGTAGTAGTCATAAGCGCGGACAGTCCCACAAGGCTGACCTTGTTTTCGATAGCGGCATTTACAATAGTTTCGGGCGGTACGTCCTTTCCTAAGTCTATGACCGTGAAGCCGTAGCTGTCAAGGAGCACTTTTACGATATTCTTGCCGATATCGTGTATGTCGCCGTGAACTGTTGCAAGCACCACCTTGCCCTTGGATACGCTCTCGCTGTTTGCAGCCGAGAGCTTTGTCTTTATGACCTCGAAACAAGCCTGAGCTGCTTCTGCTGTGAGTATGAGCTGAGGCAGGAATATCTTGCCCTTTTCAAATTTAGTACCAGCGTTGTCCAGTGCAGGTATAAGGTATCCGTTGATTATCTCCATAGGGTCAACGGTATTCATAAGCTCCTCGGCAGCCTTTACGGCATTGTTTTTCAGACCGTTCTCAACTGCGTACATTATATCGGGAGCACCCTTGTCCTGCGCAGGTGCAGGAGTCTTCGGAGCACTGTCGTCCTGTGCGTAAATGCTTATGAAATCCGCGGAATTTCGGTCGATTCCCGCAAGAAGCCTGTAAGCTCTTACAGCACCGATGATACCTTCAATATTCGGGTTGATGATAGGCAGAGTAAGACCGCTGTGAAGAGCCATTGTAAGGAAGGTACGTGTTATGAGCTCACGATTTGGCAGACCGAAGGAAATATTGGATACACCGAGAACGGTGTTGAGTCCAAGCTCTGTCTTTACTCTGTGGAGAGCGTTAAGAGTTTCCATAACGCCGTCCTGCTCGGCAGAAGCCGTCAGTGTAAGGCAGTCGATGAAAACGTCCTCCTTGGGTATGCCGTACTCCATAGCTCGGTGGAGTATTTTCTCCGCAATAGCAAAACGTCCGTCGGCAGTTTTCGGTATACCGCCCTTGTCCAGAGCAAGACCGACTACGGAAGCACCGTATTTCTTTACGAGTGGGAGTATAGCTTCGAGGGAGTCGTCCTCACCGTTTACCGAGTTTACAATAGGTTTGCCGTTGTATACTCGCAGACCTGCTTCAAGCACCTCGGGGATAGTGGAGTCGAGCTGCAAAGGAGTGTCGCATATGCTCTGTATAGCCTTTACAGCAGTTACCATCATTTCCTTTTCGTCTATGCCCGGGAGTCCCACGTTTACGTCCAGTATCTCCGCGCCTGCGTGAATCTGTTCAACAGCCTGACCGAGGATATAGTCCACATCGTGAGCGAGGAGAGCCTCCTTGAAGCGCTTTTTGCCTGTTGGGTTGATACGTTCACCGATAACTCGGGGCTGATTGATATTTACGCAGTTCACAGCGGAACAGGCGATACTTGCACGGACTATCTTTCGCGTCTGACGCTCCATGCCCGAAAGTGCATCTATCATAGCGGATATATGCTGCGGAGTAGTACCGCAGCAGCCGCCGAATATAGTAACGCCTGCATTTGCCAGCTTTACGGCACTTGCAGCAAAATCATCAGGATCAACGTTGTATTCGTTTGTAACAGGGTCGGGGAGACCTGCGTTAGGCTTGGCAATAACAGGGAGCGTAGTCAGTGCGCATATCCTGTCGAGAACAGGGAAAAGCTCCTCAGGTCCGAGAGAGCAGTTTACTCCGATAGCGTCTGCGCCCAGACCTTCAAGAACAGCTACCATGCACTCGGGAGATACACCTGTAAATGTACGCATATTCTCCTCAAAGGTCATAGTTACAAGAATTGGCTTGTCCGAGTTTTCTTTTGAAGCAAGAACAGCAGCCTTGACTTCGTACAGGTCGGTCATAGTCTCGATTATTATAACATCGGCTTCTTTGCCTGCGAGGACAAGCTCTTTGTATACGTCGTAGGCTTCCTCGAATTTCAGAGTACCCGCAGGTTCGAGAAGCTGACCTATAGGACCTAAGTCAAGAGCTACAAGAGCATTTCCTGCGGCAGCTTTACGTGCATTCGCAACGCCTGCCGATACAACTTCTTCTACGGTATGACCGCTTTTTGCAAGCTTGAAGCGGTTGGCACCGAAGGTATTCGCGTAGATTATGTCTGCACCGCTCTCAACATAAAGGCGGTGTATCTTCATTATAGCCTCAGGATCTGTGATATTCAGGAGCTCGGGAACGTGCTCGGTCTTGATGCCGTGAGCCTGAAGCATAGTGCCCATACCGCCGTCAAGAAAGACGAAGCTGTTGTTTTCAAGCAAAGAAAAGAATTTATCGGACATTTTCTGCTCCTTTTCAAGAGAAAGTTTCGTTTTTGAAGGTGCCGATGCAGCGGAAATCCTCAAGGTTTTCCTCAAGGTCGCGCAAAACGGCTTTAACATTCGGGTCGGACATTTTTCCGCTGAAATCGAGGAAGAACATGACATCAAAGCTTCCGTCGCGGATAGGACGGCTCTCGATCCTGAGAAGGTTCATGTTGTTAACGAAGAATTTGGTCAGCAGACGGTAAAGACTACCTTCCTTATGTGGGATAGTGAGCATTACGGATACTGCGTCGGAGTCCTCTGCCACCTGCATATCCTTTGCTATGATTATGAACTGAGTGCGGTTGATAGTACAGTCTGCAATATCACGGGCGATAACTTCAAGCCCAAGCTTTTCGGCGCAGTCTACCGAGCATATAGCAGCGATAGGCTCATTGCTGCTGAGCACCTTTTCCGCAGCAGTTGCGGTATTGCTGTATTCGTGCTTTTTCAGCCCTGTTTTGCTGAGGAACACCTCGCACTGAGAAAGAGCCTGCCTGTGTGAGTATACGCAGTTGATATCCTCTATTTTTGTGCCCTTTTTGGCAGCAAGACAGTGATTTATCTCCAAAGTTACCATTTTTACGATGTAGAACGGGTATTTTGCCATAAGGTCGTAGGTGCTGTCAACAGAGCCTGCGGTGGAATTCTGAACAGGGAGTACACCATAGTCGGCTTCACCCGACTGAACAGCCTTGAATACCTCTTCAAATGAGGGATAGAAGGTGAATTCCCTGTCTCCGAACACTTTCTTTGCAGCAGCCTCGGAATTAGCTCCCGAAGTGCCCTGACAGCCTATTTTCTTAGCACCCGCAAAGTCGGGAGAGATGTATGTATAGTCATTGGATTCTTCAAGTATGGTACGGTTCTGCAATATTTTGCTTATGTCCATGATAGTGGTGAAAAGCGCAGCTGTGCCATTTTCGAGATTTTTATCATTAGTCAGCTCTGCGATGCGGTCGATGACCTGCTGTTCACGTCCGCCCTGAAAGACGGGCATATTATGCTCCTTCTTGTAGTCTGCCACACCCCTGCAAAGCTCCATGCGCTTCATAAAGAGTGAAAGGATTTCGCTGTCTACATCGTCGATGCCGTCGCGAAGCTGTTTAAGATCCATAAAAATACCTCCGATATTAGCCGTTAGCTGTCAGCACTCAGCCGTTAGCTTTACAAAGCTGAAAGCTATTGGCTAAAGGCTAAGGGCTGAGGGCTCATTGATATACCTTACATATTATAGCATTTTTTTTTGTAGAAATCAATAAAAAACGGGTAAATATATTGCAAAATACACTTGACCTGTGGTATAATGATAAAGAATATAGTGAGAAGCTATATCCATGTGAACTTTTTAACGAACTAACAGGTAAAAAATATTGAAAAATATCAGAATACTGGGCATAGACCCGGGTTATGCGATAGTCGGATTCGGTGTGCTGGATTATGACGGGATAAAATTTACTCCTGTGGAATACGGCGCAGTGCTGACAGAAGCGGGAACGCCCTTCCCCGAACGTTTAAGGGCGATACATGAGGACATCGAGTTTATCTTCAACAAATTCAAGCCCGATTGTATGGCGGTGGAGCGTCTTTACTTCACCACCAACCAGAAAACGGCGATAGATGTGGCTCAGGCAAGGGGAATAACCGTGCTTTCGGCAGCTACGAGGAATATTCCTGTATCGGAGTATACTCCCCTTCAGGTAAAACAGTCAGTAGTAGGCTACGGCAAGGCTGAAAAAAAGCAGGTAATGGAAATGACGAGACAGCTTCTGGGACTGGCGCAGATACCAAAGCCCGATGATGCTGCGGACGCTCTTGCTATAGCCATATGTCACGGACACAGCACAAGATTTGATTTCAGATAAAGGAAAACAGAGATATGATATACAGCGTAAGAGGAAAGCTCATAGTCAAGGAACTGGGCTTTGCGGTAATAGAATGCGGCGGCGTGGGATACGGCTGCAAGACCTCATACAATACCGTATCAAGGCTTGGCGAGATCGGAAGCGAGGAAATGCTTTACACCTACCTTTACGTAAGGGAAGATGTGGTGGAGCTTTTCGGATTTGCCACCTTGCAGGAGCTCAGCTGCTTCAAGCTGCTGATCTCGGTATCGGGAGTCGGACCAAAGGCGGCAACTGCAATACTTTCGGACGTTACTCCCGAAAGATTTGCACTTCTTGTGGCTTCGGGCGACAGCAAGGCATTTACAAAGACAAAGGGTATAGGAGCAAAGACAGCTCAGAGGATAGTCCTTGAGCTCAAGGACAAGATCTCCTCAGAGTCTATCAGCGGCAGCATTAGCGGTGATGCCGCACAGTTCGCCAATATCCCGTCAGAGGGCGCATCGTTCTCTGTATCCGAGGCTCTCGAAGCACTTATGGTACTTGGATATTCTCAGGGTGAGGCAGCACCCATACTCGGAAAGCTTGATCCGACCCTTAGTACGCAGGATCTCATAAAGGAAACACTGCGGCTAATGGCGGCAAAAAATACGCGCTAAAATATAGAAGATAGGATGGTTACTGTTATGATGAATCTTGACGAATTGCTGAAAGCAGCAATAAAGGACCCTTCAATGCGTTCACAGTTTTTGCAGACTCTTATCAAAAGCGACGTCTATGTCATCTGCAAGAACCCCGTAAAGCAGGAGCGCGACCGTTCAGAGGGCGGTATACAGCTTGAACTGGTAACTACCCAGAATCCCGACGGCGACCTGTTCATACCTTTTTTCACAAGCTATCGCGCACTTCAGCAGTTTGCAAAGCGATATGTTGACTGCTACAAGATAAACTGCCTGAGACTCTTTGACCTTATACAGTCGGTATCAGCCGTGCTCAATCCGAATTCCTACGGCAAGGAGTTCTCGTCCAATGAGATAAAAAGCATACTTATGATAGCGCGAAATCTCAAGATAAAGGCGATATCCTACAATGAAGCGGATATCATAAACTATCGCCCCTGCGAGCATGAAGTGAATCATATCATAAAGGCTGCCACAAAGTTCCTTTCAAAGCAGCCGAATGTTGACAGGGCATTCATCATGGAGATGATAAAGGGCTGCGAAAATCCGCAGATACTTATCGTTCTTGATATGATGGGCAGTACGAGAAAGCTTTTTGTACCGCTGTCGAAGTACCTTTCAAAGACGGTAAAGGCTAACGAGCATCTTTGCTTTATCAGCTATGAACAGGATATGGGCAAGAAGGCTGCGGAGACAGTTGAGCCCTTCTATGTCCGCAAGAAGAGATTTTTTGAGAAATAATTCAGAGGTGTTTTTTTGATACAGACAGAGGATATGGAGTTCGCTCCGAGGATAATAACTCCCGAAAATACTACGGAGGACAGTGATGTTGAAATAAGTCTGCGACCGCAGACTCTTCACGAGTATATAGGACAGGACAAGGTGAAGGAAAATCTCGCCATATATATCGAAGCTGCAAAGCGCAGGAGCGAACCTCTCGATCATGTGCTGCTGTACGGACCTCCCGGACTGGGAAAGACCACTCTTTCTTCCATAATCGCCCATGAGCTTGGCGTAAATCTCCGTGTGACCACAGGTCCTGCAATTGAAAAGCCCGGCGACCTTGTTTCACTTCTCACAAGTCTTTCCGACAACGATGTGCTTTTTATTGACGAGATACACCGCCTTTCACGTGCGGTGGAGGAGATACTCTACCCTGCACTTGAAGACAGGGTAATTGATATAATCATCGGAAAAGGCCCGTCTGCACGTTCTATACGCATGGACCTGAAACCATTCACCCTTATCGGTGCAACAACGAGAGCAGGACAGCTTTCAGCTCCTCTCCGTGACCGATTCGGCGTAATACAGAGACTTGAGCTTTATACAAAGGAGCAGCTTACGGATATCGTAAGAAGAAGCTCCATGATACTTGGAATACCATGTACAAGCGACGGGGCTGCCGAAATAGCCGGCAGAGCAAGAGGTACACCGCGTATAGCCAACCGTCTGCTGAAAAGAGTCCGCGACTTTGCCGATGTAATGGGCAACGGACAGATAACTCAGGAGATAGCTTCCATAGCTCTCAGCAGACTTGATATCGACGCTCTCGGACTTGACGGACTTGACAGGCGTATGCTTGAAATGATAATCAAAGGATACGGCGGCGGACCTGTCGGACTTGAGACGCTTGCTTCGGCTATAAACGAGGAAAGCGTAACTCTCGAAGATATCTGCGAGCCGTTTCTCATGCAGCTTGGTTTTCTCGGAAGGACTCCCCGCGGAAGAGTTGCCACAAGGCTTGCCTACGAGCATCTCGGCATAGTACCTCCCGAACAGGCATCATCAGCGGAAGAAGGGCAGATGACCTTTTAACATTTTTCCCGATTTACGGGACAGGGGGAATGAAAAATGTTGATAAAAGGATCAAGCGAATATAATTATAAATACAATTCAGAAATTACCGAACAGCCTCCCTTTGGTCAGATGATAAACGGACAGGGGGAAGGGGCTGTTTCAAAGCTGCGGTACGGCGTATGCTTCATGAGCTTCAACGGATGTGAGGTCATCGCGGTACATAACGCACTTGTATACCTGAAAAAACCTCAGAAGATAAGAGACGTAGCCTTTTATATGGAGCGTTTCCGCGTACTGATGGGCTTTTTTGGCTGTAATGCCTACAGTCTCGGAAAAGCACTCAATTATTTCGATGCACAGTTCGAGAGGGTAAAATCTCCCGATGACGCAAAGGCTTTTATTGTCACATTCTGGACAAAGACCCCGTTTTTATCTTCAATACATACCGTATTCTGTACAAGAGAGAACAGCGGCGGCATACGTGTGTATAACAGGTACAACAGCTGTACCTATGCGCCTGTATGCGATAAGCTCGAAGATATAATCGGCAATCGCAGACCCATCGCGGTCTATAAGATAGTATAAAAATCGGATACTATCGATATAAGACGATTTTCAACTCTCAATTCTCAACTCTTAACTTTCAAAGGGAGACTATTCAATGGCTAAATTATTCGGAACTGACGGTCCGAGAGGTATTGCGGTGACCGACCTCACCTGCGAACTGGCTATGCAGACAGGAAGAGCTGCTGCGCTGGTGCTTGCGAAAAAGGACGGGTCAAAAACTAAAATACTCATTGGCAAGGATACGAGAGTTTCCTCCGATGCGCTGGAAGCTGCGGTATGTGCAGGCATATGCTCTGTCGGAGCAGATGCAGAGCTGCTTGGAATAGTCCCCACTCCTGCGCTTGCATACCTCATAGGAGTGCATGAGGCTGACGGCGGCATAATGATATCGGGCAGCCACAACAGTGCCGAATATAACGGATTGAAGCTGTTTTCAGCTAAGGGACACAAGCTCATGGAGGAAGCCGAGGACGAGATAGAGCGTCTGGTCTTTGCTCCTGTGGGTGATATAAAGCTAAGTGAGCCTGAGAATGTAGGGCGTATAGTACACGGCGAAAATGCTGTGAGAGAATACATAGACCACGTAAAAAGTATAGTTGATACAGACCTTAGCGGACTTAAAGTCGCACTTGACTGTGCTAACGGCTGCGCGGCATATACAGCGGAAAGGCTGTTCTCCGAGCTTGGGGCTGAGGTGCTTGTCATAGCGGATAAGCCCAACGGCACCAATATAAACAAGGACTGCGGCAGTACCCATGTACATCATCTTATGGAGTATGTAGTTGAGAACAAATGCGATTGCGGACTTGCCTTTGACGGCGACGCAGACCGATGTATAGCCGTGGATGAGAATGGCTGCATGATAGACGGCGACAGGCTTTTAGCTATATTTGCCGAGAAAATGAAAAGCATGGGAATGCTTGAAAATGATACAGTCGTAGTGACTGCAATGAGCAGTCTCGGACTGAGAAAATATGCGGCTGCACATGATATAAAGCTTGTAAGCTCAGGTGCAGGCAAGAGGTACGTACTTGAGCGTATGCTTGAAGGCAGCTATAAGCTTGGCGGCGAGCCAAACGGTCATATCATCTTCCTTGACGAAGCAGGTACAGGCGACGGTCAGCTCACAGGAGCGCGGCTGCTTGAGATACTGAAAAAATGCGGCGAGAAGCTGAGCGGACTTGCAGGAGATATGCCTGCATACCCTCAGGTTAAGCTGAATGTAAAGATACATCCTCATTATAAGGAGCTCTGGAAAAATGAAAAGAGCATAACCGAGCTTATTGAGAGGTACGATGACGAGCTGTCAGATGAAGGCAGGATAATGGTGCGCGAAAGCGGAAAAGAACCTATCGTGCGTATACTCATCGAGGGCAGCGACTTCGGACGCATAAATGATATGGCTGTGGATATTGCACAGCATATCAAGGAAAGCTGCGCATACAAGATCTGAGCGCAGACAATTCTATAAGGAGCATTGACTTTGAGAACTGCAAATAACTGGAAAGATTATAAAATAATAGATACATCGGGCGGAGAAAAGCTTGAAACATGGGGCAATGTGAGCCTTGTACGCCCCGATCCGCAGATAATATGGAATACCGAGCGCACCGATCCTCTCTGGAAAAGTGCTGACGGTCACTATCACCGCTCAAATCAGGGCGGCGGCAAATGGGAATTCCGCAAGAGACTGCCTGAAAGCTGGAATATCAGCTACGGCGAGCTCACCTTTAATATACGTCCCACAGGCTTCAAGCATACGGGACTTTTCCCCGAGCAGGCTGTAAACTGGGATTTTATGGCTGATAAGATACGCAGTGCAGGCAGAGAGATAAATGTCCTCAACCTGTTCGCTTATACGGGCGGAGCTACCCTTGCCTGTGCAGCAGCAGGAGCTTCCGTATGCCATGTCGATGCATCAAAGGGTATGGTGCAGTGGGCAAGAGACAACGCGGCAGCTTCGGGACTTACCGAAAAGCCTATCCGCTGGATAGTGGACGACTGCGAGAAGTTCATAGCCCGAGAGATACGCCGCGGACGCAAGTACGATGCGGTAGTTATGGATCCTCCAAGCTATGGCAGAGGTCCTGGCGGCGAGGTCTGGAAGCTTGAAAACTGCGTATACGACCTTGTGAAGCTGTGTTCGGGAGTCCTTTCCGATGATCCGTTGTTCTTCCTGATAAACAGCTATACTACGGGACTCTCTCCCTCGGTAATGGGATATATACTCGGGACAGTCCTCACAGATAAATTCGGCGGCAGCGTAAGCTTTGACGAGATAGGACTTCCCGTAAAGTCCACAGGAATGACGCTCCCGTGCGGCTCCACCGCCATCTGGCAGAAATAGCCCTTAGCCTTTAGCTTGTAGGGGCGAACAGTGTTCGCCCGTTAAAGAACGATAAACTAAAAATAGCATACTGTAGGGGCTGGCGTCCTCGACAGTCCGAAGCGGTAGCTTGTAGGGGCGATATTATCCGCCCGTGAAATGAAAACTGTAGGGACGACCATTGGTCGTCCGCAAATTACGCTGTATGCGACATGAACATTTTATAGGTGCGGCGTTTCACCGCCGCGCGCATAAAATGATATAGGAGAAATAATTATGGGAAAAGACGAAAGATTTGTCAAGATATACTCACAGGGCAAGCTGTCATTATCCGAGATATTTGTGGATAAGGTAACAGGAGTTAATTATTTATTTCGCAAGGACGGCTATGGAGCAGGTCTCTGCGTACTTGTGGACAAAGACGGCAAGCCTGTGGTATCCTCACCTGCGGAAATAGAAGCTTTAAAGAAATAAGGATATAATATGAAAAAAACATTGATTGCACTTATTGCGGCAGTAATGGCGTTTACTGCGGTATCATGCGGAAAAGATGAAAAAGCAGCTGTTGAGGAGACAACCTCCGAAACTAACGCTGAAACTACCGCCGAAACCACTACATATTCATACGAACAAGCTCTCGATGATCTGTTGTCTGAGACTACAACAACTGCCGAGGAGCTTGAACAGGCACTGAATGAAACCAAAGAATTAGCCCTTGAGCGCATTGATATTACTGCACAGGATATTCCCGAATACAAAATACCTGATGACTGGCATGAAGTATCGGACGGCAGAATGAAAATGCTCGTTCCGCCCGGTGTTACAGATCAGAGTCCTGAAAACAGCTCGCTTATACTCAGTAAGTTCGTTGATAAGGAAAATGGTATTTCTGTCATAACGATGAATGGCAACGACTGGGAAGAGAAAAGCAAAGAAGATATTGAATTTTTCCCTGAGGTAAGTGAAGAAAATATCGCCGCAGCCTTTAATACGCTCGGCATAGATTACGACGGAACACGCACTTCATTCTATAAGGCGGTGCTCTCGTTCACAAGTGCCGACCGAACTGAGGAAAATGCTGAAGCTTTTGAAATTGCTGCTCTTGCAAAGGGATTCTGCTTCCTTGTATTCCCCGAGGTTTTTTACAGAAGCTCAGACGGTCATGACATATATGCTCATGCATACCCGTTGGAAGGTATTGATGATGAGAAATACCTTGAAAGTAACAACGCAAGGTTCTGGGTAGGAGCTTTTGCGGACAGCAACACTGAGTATACTTTAATGGTCAAGGGCAGTTCAAGGGAAGAAGCTCTTATGATATGTTCGACCATTGAATTCATTGGATAGTGATAAATATGGAAAATATAATCGAAATAAAAGGTCTTCACTTCGCCTATGAGTCCGATGACGAGGAAAAAAAGCCTGTCGAAGTCCTCAAAGGCATAGACCTTGACATAAAGCAGGGGGAGTTCGTAGCAGTGCTTGGACACAACGGCTGCGGAAAATCCACCCTTGCAAAACATCTGAACGCCATACTGCTCCCCACCGAGGGTACAGTAACGGTGAACGGCATAAACACAAAGGACGAGGAAAAGATATTTGACCTGCGCCAGTGTGCGGGAATGGTATTCCAGAACCCCGATAATCAGATAGTTTCGTCTGTAGTTGAGGAGGACGTAGCATTCGCCCTTGAAAACTTAGGCGTACCCTATGAGGAGATGCGCAGACGAGTTGACGAGAGCCTTAAAGCCGTGGGAATGTATGAGTACAGACTCCATTCACCCAGCCAGCTTTCGGGCGGTCAGAAGCAGCGAGTGGCTATTGCAGGCGTTATCGCCATGCAGCCCAAGTGCATAATCCTTGACGAGCCTACAGCTATGCTTGATCCGCAGGGACGAAAGGAAGTCCTTGCAACTATACACCGCATGAACCGCGAGCAGGGAATAACCATAGTTCTCATCACTCATTACATGAATGAGGCTGCGGACTGCGACCGTGTTGTGGTCATGGACAAGGGTATGGTAGTCCTTGACGATGTGCCCGAAAAGGTATTTTCGCAGGTGGATAAGCTTAAAGCCATAGGGCTTGATGTACCGCAGGTCACAGAGCTTGCGTGGGAATTACGAAAGGCAGGCTGCGATATATCTCCCGAGATAATCTCGGAGGAAGAATGTGTTGCGGCAATTGAAAAGCTTTTTGCAGAATGAGCAGCTCGGCTGCTTACAGGAAAGAAAAGGAGAATAGAATTGGCTATCCTTGAAACACAGGAGCTTACATACACCTACAGCGTCGGTACTCCATTTGAAAAGACCGCTGTAGACCATGTGAGCCTAAAAATAGAGGAGGGCGAAATGGTGGGCGTAATGGGTCACACAGGCTCGGGAAAATCCACGCTCATACAGCATTTCAACGGACTTCTCAGACCTACATCGGGAAAGGTGCTTCTCGACGGAAAGGATATATGGGAGGAAAAGGAAAAGATACGCGATGTGCGCTTCAAAGTCGGACTTGTATTCCAGTACCCCGAATACCAGATATTCGAGGAGACTGTATATAAGGACATCGCCTTCGGTCCCAAGAATATGGGACTTGACGATGCCGAGATAAAGCGTCGTGTGTACGAGACCGCCCATGATATCGGTCTGTCTGAGGAGCTTCTTGAACGTTCGCCCTTTGAGCTTTCGGGCGGTCAGAAGCGCCGTGTGGCAATTGCAGGCGTTATGGCTATGGAGCCGAGAGTGCTCATACTCGACGAGCCCACCGCAGGACTTGACCCTGCGGGCAGAGACAAGATTCTCAGTCATATCAAAAGCTACCATGAGCGTACAAAGAATACCATACTCATAGTTTCTCACAGCATGGAGGATATAGCTGCCTTTGCCGACAAGATACTTGTAATGAGCAAGGCTAAGCTCTTCTGCTACGACGAGACAGTGAAGGTATTCGCAAGAGCTGATGAGATAGCGCAGATAGGACTTGATGTTCCCCAGATAACGAAAGTTTTCGGAGAACTCAGACGCAGGGGACTTGACTTCGGCAAAGAGGTCTACACTGTGGGATATGCCCGCGACCTGCTTCTGAAGCAACTGAAAGAACGGGGGGCAAGCCGATGCTGAGAGATATAACTATCGGACAATACTTCCCCGGGGACAGTATCATACACAGGCTTGACCCGAGATTCAAGATCGTAATAACACTTCTCTATATCATAATGCTGTTTTCCGGCAGCAGCTATATCTGTCTTGCTGTGGGAGCAGTGTTCACATTCGGAGCGATACTTCTTTCGCACATACCCTTGAAGATGTTCTTCAAGAGCGTGAAACCGCTCATTATATTCCTTGTCATAACGGCTTTTCTGAATCTGTTCCTGATGAGCACGGGAGATGTGCTATGGGAATGGAAATTCCTGAAAATAACCGATAAGGGACTGGAAACCAGCATATTCATGGTAGTAAGGATAGTTCTTCTCGTTATGGGAAGCTCTCTCCTGACATACACAACATCACCAATAACCCTGACAGACGCAATAGAGCGGCTTTTATCGCCGCTGAAAAAAATAAAGTTCCCTGTACACGAGCTTGCTATGATGATGTCTATAGCTCTCAGATTTATTCCAACATTGATAGAAGAAACAGATAAGATAATGTCGGCTCAGAAAGCAAGAGGCGCAGAGATAGATACAGGAAGCTTTACAAAGAGAGCTAAAAACCTCATATCCATACTTGTTCCGCTGTTCATATCCGCATTCAGACGTGCGGACGAACTGGCAACAGCTATGGAGTGCCGCTGTTACCACGGCGGTGAGGGAAGAACAAGATTGAGACAGCTCAAGTCCGCTCCGAGGGATTATATTGCCCTTGCAGTAACGATATTTTTCCTTGCACTTGTAATAGTGCTTGACAGAATATTCTGAGCGGAACACGAGAAAGGATAAAGATGGACAAAGAAGAAAGACGAGCCGCAAGGCGCAGAAGGCTTGAGCGGTTCAGAAAAGGCAAATTTTACAGGATACTGTACGAAAAGGGAGTCCTGTACTTCCTGCTTTCGTTCCTTATCCCGTTTTCCATAATGCTTTACGCATTCGGCGCATACGGAGTTCACCCCTTTGGCGACAGGCAGATACTTGTCGTTGACCTGTGGCATCAATACTATCCGTTTTTCAGGGTAGTGCGTGAAAAGCTTGTGAATGGTGATTCCTTCCTGTATTCGTGGGAAAACGGAATGGGTACAAATTTCCTGTCGCTTATTTCGTATTATGCGGCAAGTCCGCTGAACTGGCTGTCGGTATTTTTTGACGACGACCATGTACGCGATGCGCTGACATTCATATTATGTGCGAAAATAGGCTTTGCAGGAGCATTTTTCAGCTCGTTCCTGAGGTATACTTTTAAACGCAAAGATTTCTCCATATGTATGTTCTCGGTGATGTATGCCCTTTGCAGCTATACACTGGGCTACTACTGGAACGTAATGTGGTTCGATACGGTCGCGCTTTTCCCGCTTGTTATGCTGGGAATAGTTGCACTGTGCCGCAGCGGAAAATGGAAAACATACACATTCGCGCTGGCACTTTCGCTCATTGCAAACTATTATATCGGCTATTTTACATGCATTTTCTCGGTATTCATGTTTGCAGCCGCAAGCATTATCGAGTGTAAGGGCATAAAGGACTGGTTTAGAAAGCTGTTCCTGATGATACGTTCATCAGTGCTTGGCATAGGACTTGGAGGCTTCATGCTGCTGCCTGCATACTACGGCTTGCAGCTTACCTACAGCGTCAACAACAATATGCCGAAGAATATAAGCTATTATGAGGACTGGAAAAAGATATTCGCAAATCTCCTGTCCTATAATGCTCCCACAAAGGTGGACGGACTCCCGAATTTTGCCTGCGGAATGCTGGCGGTACTGCTTTTTGGAGTGTTCCTGTTCTCCTTCGGCATAAAGATACGCGAAAAGATAGCCGCACTTTCAATGCTCGCCATAATAGTTGTGAGCTGCAATATGAATCTGCTGAATTACATCTGGCACGGCTTCCATTTCACGAACCAGATACCTTATAGATTTGCGTTCATATTCTGCTTCGTGCTTGCAACAGCCGCATTCAGGGCGTATGATATCATGCTGAGCAGAGGTATAAAGATATACCAGATAGTGCTCATGGTGGCAGGACCTGCCGCAGTGCTTGTACTGAACAAGCTGTCGAAGGGTGTTGATTACAAGTTTGAGGGAGCTGTAAAGAGCTCAGCTATAATAACAGGCGCTTTCTGGCTCATATTCATAGCAGCTAAGATATTCCCGTTCAAGACAAAGGAAAAACGCAATCTGCTCATGACACTTGCCCTTTCAGCGGCAGTATTCAGCGAGTTCGTAAGCAATGCGCAAATGGGCGTAAGTACCGTAGATACCACGGGATACACTGATTATCCTACGAATAAAACGGAAGTACGCCAGCTTCTTGACTATGAGAAGAAAAATGACAAGAGTAAATTCTACCGCACGGAGATGTCGTATACATATACCCTCAATGACAGCGCACTCTACGGATACCGTGGATTGTCGCAGTTCTCATCGGCAGCGAACGTTTCCGTTACGGTACTGTGCAAGCGTCTTGGACTTTATGCTTCCGAGGCAGGAAACAGATTTTACTACAGGACATCTACTCCCATTGTGAATTCACTTCTGGGAATAAAATACATCATAAAGAAGAACGGTGAGCTGAATACTGAGGAGTGGGCATTGGAACACAAGTCATATGCAGGCAGTGCCAATCTTTATGAGAACAGATATCCGCTTTCACTGGGCTTTATGGTCAGCGAGGATATCCTCAATATGGAGGATAACGGCGGAGCAAATCCCTTTGAGTATCAGAACGATCTTATAAAACATATTACCGGTATTGACGATAAGTTTTTCGTGCCTCAGCCTGTTGCGCTTGTAGAGTATGACGGTCTTGATGTGACAAAGAACGGCTTCGGAAACTATACCTTCCGAAACAACACAGACGATCCTACAGGAAGTGCCACATACAGCTATGACTGTATCGACGGCAGCCATCTCTATGGCTACGCAAACGGCACAGGCGGTACTTGTGACTCTCTTGAGATAAAGTGTGATGATGAACTTATAGACAGCGGAAAGCTCATAGAGAGCTATCCCATAGTTTTCCCTATGGGAAACGGTCAGGAGGGAAGCACCTCAACAATAAGGATAACTTCTTCGGAAAAGCATAAATCAGGCAATTTCAAGCTTATGGTATATGCTTTGAGTGAGGATGCATTCAAGAATGCCTACAGTGCTCTTGCAGATGAGCAGCTTGAGATAAAGGAATTCAGCGATACTAAGATACGCGGAAGGATAAATGCGGCAGAGGACGGAGTAATGTTCCTGTCGATCCCCTATGAAAAGGGCTGGAGCGTATATATAGACGGTGAAAAAGCCGAGACATACAAGCTGCTTCAGGCAATGACAGGAGTAAAGGTAGGCAGTGGCAGCCATGATATCGTTATCAAGTATACGCCCGAGGGCTTTGTACTTGGTGTAACGGCAACAGTAGTCAGTCTCGGACTGATACTGCTTATAATGGTATGCGAAAGACAGCGCAGAATACGCAGACGCAGAAATGCTATGAATTCGTTCAATATGCCGAATTCGGGCAATGAAATGATACCTTCGCCTTATAACAATAAGGCTGAGATATACGATCAGGTCAGCGAAGCTCTCAGATCTGAGGATTTCGGCAGGGTCGAGGATACGGAAGTAATTCTCTACGACGGCAGCGATCCTGCAAAAAAGGAGGCGGACGATGCGTAATCTAAAAGTTACAATTGCTTACCGAGGGACAAAGTATCACGGCTTTCAGCGGCAGAGCAACGCCATAACGGTTCAGGAGGTACTTGAGAGCAAGCTTTCAAAGGTACTGAACGAGCCCGTGACGGTAACAGGCTGTTCGCGGACCGATACGGGAGTCCACGCAAATATGTTCTGCTTCAATGTAAAGACAAACAGTAAAATAAACTGTCTTGGCTTTTGCAGGGGAGTAAACGGCGAGCTCCCCGATGATATTTCCATATTGAGCTGTGAAGACGCTGCGGAGGACTTTCATGCAAGATTTGACTGCAAGGGCAAGGAATACATATATAAAATGCATTGCAGCGAATCAAAAAATCCCTTTGCGGCTGATCTCATGCTTCATTACAGAAGAAAATTTGATATTGAAGCTGCTCGTAAAGCTGCAAAGTATTTCGTAGGAACTCACGATTTTTCGTCATTTTGTGCTGACTGCACAAATGTTTCAACCACAGTAAGGACAATTTATTCCTTCAAAATAGAAAATAGTGGTGATTCTGTGATAATGCTTGTAAAAGGCAACGGTTTTTTGTATAATA
Organism: Ruminococcus flavefaciens ATCC 19208; assembly: GCF_000518765.1. Lineage (GTDB taxonomy): Bacteria > Bacillota > Clostridia > Oscillospirales > Ruminococcaceae > Ruminococcus > Ruminococcus flavefaciens. The sequence continues at coordinate 461,433 of NZ_KI912489.1, forward strand.
TGATTAGGATAATGGCAGGGACTCTGATAGATGTCAGCGAAAAGCGGATATCTCCCGATGATATCCCTGATATCCTCGCCGCAAAGGACCGCCTGAAGGCAGGAAGAACGGCTATGGCTCACGGACTGTATCTGAACCGTGTGTTCTACAGCGAAGAGGAGCTGCTGAAAGAGACATGAGAACAAAGGACAAGGAGGTATCAGCGTGCCGAAAATGTATGACGCCGATGATATCGTCGATCTGAAAAATCGAAAACGGCGGCGCAAAAGGCTGAAGCGGTTCATTCTGATACTGCTTGCAGCTGCCATCGGAACGGGGCTTTATTTTACCCGCGATAAGTGGTATAATAAGTTAAGGGGAATAGGAGAGCAGTACAGGACTATCGTTAACTCGGGCAAGCTTGCAGAAGGAAACTTCCCTATAGAAGTCAGCGGAGGGGCTGATTATCAGCTGGGACTTACTGACAGCAAGATGATACTGATAAGCGATACCTATGCGTATTTTTATGATACTGACGGTGCACTAATGAAAAAGCGTCAGCATACATATACAAATATGGTGCTCCGCGCAGCAGGCGGACGCGCACTGCTTTATGAACAAGGAGGAAATGAGCTCAGTGTAGAAGATGAAGATGAAGTTTTCTATACTAAATCATTTGCCAAAAGACTTATCCTCTTTGCGAGAATAAGTGAACAGGGCTATACGGCTGTAGTAACTACATCTGATAATTACAGCTGTGAGCTTGAAGTATATGATAAGAGGGGAAAGGGCATATACAAGAGGCAGTGTATCGAAATGGTCAGCGACATAAGCTTTGTAAACGGAAGCAAGGGCTGTATGCTGAGTTACATCTCGGCTGAAAACGGTCAGCTCGTTACAAAGGTTCAGGAAATAAGCTTTAATGAGAAAAAAGAGCACTGGACGTCCCCGGGACTCAATATGCTCGGACTTGATATCTACGGCTTTGATAAGGGCGCTTTTGTATACGGCGCAGATGCCTGTGGATACGTTGACAGCAACGGTCAGATAAGTTCATACTATTCGTATGACGGCGACCGTGTTGCAGGTGCGAGTGAAAACGGGAATTCAGCAGTTATCGCCAATAATGATGACAGAAGAAAGTACACACTGGCATTATTCAAAGGCGGAAATACTGAGGCGCTTATAATAGACCTTGATGAACCGTCAATAGACGTTACGATCTACGAGGACCTTGCTTATGTAATGTGTCAGGGCAAGATAAAAGCCTATGATTTCAACGGCGGGCTTCGTTCTATTGCAGACGTAAGCGATTCCTATACAGGTTTTGTAAGAAGCGATGATCATATTTTCCTGAAGGGATATAATAAAATAGATCGTATAGACTATGAAAGCTGATCTGTGATACACATCAATTCACGATCCGAAGGGAGGAAGCACCGTAGAAGCACACGGTGAAAAAATATGGGAGCACAATTCTGGTGGTTTTACGATGTTATCGTTGCAGCAGCGATACTCGTATGTATGTTTATTACAATAAAGAAAGGGATAATGAAGGCGTCGGTCTCATTTGTCGGATTTGCGCTTTCTATAGCGATAGCTTTTTCGCTCAGCTCATCATTGTCGGGTTCGCTTTATTCAACGGCTGTAAGAAGCAGCAATGTAAAGAAGCTGAATCAGACTCTTGAAAATAATGATTTTTTTGAAGAGCTTTCAAAATATATTGAAAATCTCGGCTATAACGTAAATATTGACCGTAATCAGCTGAAGGAAATATGTTTTTCGGGCGAAGATGTTGATGAAAAGCTGTATTCGTATGTAAATAATATCAACGGCAGAAAAGTTGATGAGGAGAGTTCGTTCGTCAATAAACTGCACGAAGGATATGCTGCTATCATAAATGGTCTTGTATCAAAGCAGCTCAGTCAGTATTCAGCAGAGTATGCAGCAGAAATGATAAGGACAAATCCATCTTCGTTCTATCCTTTCATGTCGCTTCTCAAGGATCCCGACACAAGTAAGCCGGCTGCGGAATTCATTGTAGATAATTACCTTGCAAAGCCGTATACCAGTCAGGTAAAGCTTATAGTACTGCTGGTCATGCTGATATTCTTCGTTATAATAACTATCTTTATTGAGACTGCCGCAGGCAGAAACAGCCATATGGAGCCGAGTATAATCACACATACCATAAGCGGAATAATAGGCTTGCTGAAGGGCGTTGTAGTTATAGTTATGATCGCAGTTATGATAAGGCTTTACGTGGTCATGGGAAGCGATAAGATGCTTTTCTTCAACCATGAGGCAATTGATAAGACATGGGTATTCAAGTATTTCTATAATTTTATAAAGGATATATGAAAAAGTAATATTACGGCTTCTGCCGCATTGGCATGAAGTTTGGTATAATTAACCGACAGGAGGAACTGCCTGATGATAATGTGCAGTAAATGCAAAAAAAGACCTGCTGTGGTGTTTATCACCTCTGTTCAGGGAAACGAAAAGAAAAATGAGGGACTCTGCCTTTCTTGTGCAAGATCGCAGAATATCCCGCAGATCAAGGAATATATGGATAAACTCGGCATCACTGACGAAGAGCTGGATCAGCTCTCGGATCAGATGATGGGAATGCTGGACGGCGACAGCTTTGAAATGGGCGGCTCGGGCGTTCTTCCCGACTTTATAACCAATATGTTCGGCGGAAATGATGACGGGGATAAATCGGACGACAATAACGGAAGCGGATTTGATCCGCGCAGCTTTTTCAGCAGCCGCAGCAGCTCTTCCGATGATAAGTCATCAGACAGCAAAGAGAAAAAAGGGGGACTTTTCGGACGCAACAATAAGGAGAAAAAGTCGAAGGAGCCAAAGTTCCTCGGCAGCTACTGCACTAATCTTTCACAGAAGGCAGCTGACGGCAAGCTCGATAATATTATCGGAAGAGATAACGAGATAGCTCGTGTTATCCAGATACTTTCAAGACGTACCAAGAACAACCCCTGCCTTATCGGTGAGCCCGGTGTCGGAAAGACAGCTATCGCCGAGGGTATCGCACTTCGTATAAATGACGGAGATGTTCCCTTCAATCTTGTTGATAAAAAGGTGTATCTCCTTGACCTTACCGCACTCGTTGCGGGAACTCAGTTCCGCGGACAGTTCGAGAGCCGTGTAAAGGGTCTTGTTGATGAGGTAAAGAAAGAGGGCAATATCATACTCTTCATTGACGAGGTACACAACCTTGTGGGCGCAGGTGACTCTGAGGGCTCAATGAATGCAGCAAATATCCTCAAGCCTGCTCTTTCAAGAGGAGAGGTACAGGTAATAGGTGCTACAACATTCGGTGAGTACCGTAAGTATATCGAAAAGGACTCGGCTCTTGAAAGACGTTTCCAGCCTGTTACTGTAAACGAGCCTACTATCGAGGATACAGTAAATGTCCTTATAGGTATAAAGAAATATTATGAGGAATTCCACAAGGTACACATTTCTGATTACCTTGTAAGATTATGTGCTGTACTCTCAGAGAGATATATCACAGACCGTTTCCTGCCCGATAAGGCAATAGACCTCCTTGACGAAAGCTGTGCCTATGCTTGTATCCGTTCACCCGAAATAGGTGAATACGAAAAGCTCAAAAAGGAAATAAAGGTACTTGAGGATATGGAGAGATCCATTTCCGAGCAGGAAGAAATAGACTATCAGGCACTTGCCGAGGTAAAGGGCAAGCTTATCCATATTCGTGAGACTGAGACAGAGTTCAGAGAAAAGGCTGAGAACGTAAATGTTGAAGAGTCTGATGTTACCAAGGTCATTGAACGCTGGACAGGAATACCTGCAAATAAAATAGCCGAGAATGAGTTTATGAAGATATCCAGACTGGAAAATGCTCTCAAGAGCAGAGTTATCGGTCAGGACGAGGCTGTGGGAGTTCTCACGAGAGCTATCAAGCGTACAAGAGTTCAGCTCAGCAAACGCCGCAGACCTGCTTCGTTCATATTCGTAGGTCCTACAGGTGTAGGTAAGACAGAGCTTGTAAAATCACTGGCTGAGGAGCTTTTTGACTCTCCGGATCCGCTTATCAGACTTGATATGACAGAGTATATGGAAAAGCACTCTGTTGCACGTATGATAGGTTCGCCTCCCGGTTATGTAGGCTATGAGGAAGCAGGACAGCTCACGGAAAAGGTTCGCCGCAAGCCTTATTCGGTAATACTCTTTGATGAGATCGAAAAGGCTCACCCCGACGTTATGAATATCCTTATGCAGATACTGGACGAGGGCAAGGTGGACGACGCACAGGGCAGAACTATAAACTTTGCAAATACCATAATCTGCATGACTTCAAATGCAGGTTCTACCGATAAGAGCATAGGTGTGGGCTTTAACCGTACCGAAAACGAGATATCAAGAGATAAGGCTATGAAGGGTCTGAGAGATTTCCTCCGCCCCGAGTTTATCAGCCGTATCGACGAGATCGTCGTATTCAAGGATCTCACTAAGGAAAACTTTGCAGATATAGCTGCACTTATGATAGACGAGATGAAAGAACCTCTTGCTGAAAAGAATATCACTGTTGAGTATACAAGAGAAGCTCTTGAGCTTATTGCAGAGAAGTCCTTCGGCAAGCCTTACGGCGCAAGAGATATCCGTCGTGTTATCCGCGAAGATGTCGAGGATCAGGTGGCACAGATCATACTTGAACGTGCTTCTGAGGTAAGTGTTATCAGCATCTCGGCTGAGGGTGACAAGATCATCGTCAGCGGCAGGAAGGAGCAGTCCGAAAATGAAGCATAAAATAAGCGCAGTCATTATGACTCTCGCTATGGCAGCAGTCTGTATGACAGGCTGTCTGGACTCTGATAAAAAGGGCAGTACAGACCAGAACGACCAGAACACAGCAGCTGCTACAGAAGCTGCCGAGCCTGTTACAGATGAGAACGGCGAAGAGATGTCAGAGAGCATGGAGCTTATGCGCATAAAGTTCAAGGATGTCCCTGAAATAGAAAGCGGTCCGCTTATAAAAATGAGCAATACCGAGGCAAAGCCGGGAGAGATCGCAAAAGTGACTGTATCTGTCACAGGCGCTGATAAGAAGTGGAGTATGTGCGGTATACATATCACATATCCCGATGTTTTAGAGTGCCAGTTAGATGATGAGGAAGAGCTTATCGCGGAGTATGAGCTGGGAAAGGCTACAGAGCATAATTCCGGATTTGTAGCTATGGACTGGCAGAGAAATCTTGATCCCGAGCTTACGAGAGAGCATAAGCGCTCAGTATTCTTTACTACAATGTTTCAGGATAATAACGGTAAGGACGGAGATATAGCTACGTTCTTCTTCAAGGTACCAAACGACGCACAGCCGGGTACGGTTTATGAACTTGGATATTATTACATGGATTCGGATATGTTCCGTGACCTTGACGCTAATATGTCATTTGAGAAATATGCCTTTGAACACCTCGAGGGCGGCAGTATAACTGTAAGATGATTTTTGGAGCTGCGGCGCATAAGTGCGGCAGCTCCATATATTTCATACAGAAAGGAAATAGCAATGAATAAAAAAGAAACAGCAGAGATAAAAAAGAATTTTTCCGATAAGAGCGGATTTTTCATAATGGAGCGCGTTCTCACGGCTTTTATAGATGCTGAGAAAAACGTGAGATACCACAATGTCAGCTCATGCCTTACCATGCCTGTTGAGGAGCATGATGTTTACGATGAGACTCTGAAAAAGGTGCTCAATACCAACGTTGGCAAGGCTTTTGTGGAGTATGAGTTCCCCAACGAAGCCTATGACGAGGGACAGCCTCAGAATATCCTCTATACTCTCCTTACTTCCGAGCTCAAAGACGATATCGCCTGTGAGGATTTCCTCAATCATATCGCAAATAATATCGCATATACAGGTCCATTTGCTGTAATAACCTCTTACTGTACATACACTATCCGCAAAAAGGATAAAAATGACGAATTTGCTGAGGGTGATGACGAGATATACCGTTATATTCTCACAGCTATCTGTCCAGTAAATACAAGCAAGGACGGCTTTGTATTCGACAGTGTGGGCAACGAGATCACAAAGAAGGTCAATACAGAGCTTATAATCAGCAAAGCTCCGTCTGACGGCTTCCTTTACCCTGTTTTCAGCAACAGAAGCTCCGATATAAACCACGTTATGTATTACACAAAGAATGTGAAATCGCCTAACGTATCAGTAGTTGAGAATGTACTCGGCTGTACCTTTGTGATGTCGGCTGAGAGCGAGAAAAACAGTTTCCAGAGCATACTGAAAAATGTAGTGGGTGACGACCTTGATTATACCCTCATCAAGACGGTAAATGAAAAGATACAGGAAGTTGTTGAGGACAACAAGGACGATACAGACAGAGTTGTCATCGACAATATGAAGCTCAAGGATATCCTTGTAGATGTGGGACTTCCCGAAGAGCGCGTGAACATGGTAGAGCCTGTTTACGAAAAGGTATGCGGTACTGCGCCGCTTACTGCGGCTAACCTTGTGGAGACCAAGACAGTTCTTACTTCTCCGGGGATTACCGTAAATATCAAGCCCTCTGCGGCTGATAAGGTCCGTACAAGCGTTGTGGACGGCAGAAGATGCCTCCTTATCGACATTGACGACCCGACTATCGAGATAAACGGACTGCCTGTTACTCTTTAATTCATAATTCATAATTAAGGAACGCCGAGGGTTACTCCCTACAGTGTAGGGAGATGTCAGCAAAGCAGACAGAGGGTCGCGGCTCCCGTTGGGTGACTCCCTACAGTGTAGGGAGATGTCAGCAGAGCTGACAGAGGGTCGCGGCTCCTGTTGGGTGACTCCCTACAGTGTAGGGAGATGTCAGCAGAGCTGACAGAGGGTCGCGGCTCCTGTTGGGAGGCGTTCCCTACATACATAAGTAGTTGAAATCCTGTATTCATCGTGACTTACTGAAAAATGTCTTTCTGTAATAGGAACGAAAATGGCAATTTTTCAACTAAAAGCCATTGAATATCACAAAAATTATACCTTGGGTGGATATATTAAGGGCGCACAGTTGTGCGCCTGTTTTGTTTAATTTGTTTTGGCAACTAAAAATTCCCTCTTTCTACCTTGCACTCTTGAACGATTTAAATTGTTAAAGTACATTGCATGGAATATTTAGCAAGAGGGAAAGGGAGAAAGGGAGAATGTTTATATTGTTCCCTCTTGATGTTATTTGCATTGTGAGGCTCGGACTGCCAAAGGCAGCCCCTACAGCGCAGAGCCTGCGCACCCTTGCTCCGCGTGAGAGTTTTGTTGGAACTTTAGCTTTAGCCGCGAGAGATAACAGACGAAAGGGAAATATCATCGCGTGAGTGCGTTCGTGTTATTTGCAGCGTAAGGCATACACGGGCGCGCGGAACGCGCCCCTACAATTATGAATTATGCATTATGAATTATGAATTAAATCTGCCTTTCCCTACAATAAAAAGGAGTACCTCTCGGTACTCCTTTTTTGTGTTCAGTGATTTTCCTTGATAGCGGTTTTTGCTTTTGCTACGATGGTTCTGTCGTTCTCATATGACAGGATATTTGTGGCGTAGGATATATCCACCCAGCGTATTTCCGCGATCTCTCCCTCCTGTGGGATAAAATCAACGTTTTTCGCTTTTGCAAGAAAGTATACAACGACTTTCATCGTGTCCTTCTTCGGTGAATAAGTTACTGTTTCTCTGAATGTCGGATCAATAATAACGTCAATGGAAGTCTCCTCCATGATCTCACGACGAGCAGTTTCAATCTCGGTCTCGCCCTTTTCTACGTGACCCTTAGGGAAGGACCAGTGACCGCTGTTGATATGCTTTATCAGCAGTATTTCCGTATTGCCGTGGTATTTCCTGTAGACAATTGCGCCGCATGATTTCTCGTGAAGCATAGATAATCCTTTCTTGCCTGTAAAAAACAAGCAGAATCAAGAGCAGTCCACCCTGCTTCAGAGTATCATGTGGTGAGCTGCTTTTATATAGTTCAAAATTAATTATACCATATTATGGGCAATAAAGCAATATGCGCGGCAAAAAAATTTCTTGTCGAATGTTGGATTGTACGAAAAAATGTGTAAAATACGCATATTATTTTTCTCATGCATACTTGTACCTGCGGTTGAATATACATTACACAAAGCAAACTTCAAGGAGGTTACCGTTATGGAATTAAAACTTAACAGAGAGACAGTTCCTGCTGCCGAGACGATATATGACGGCATTCAGGAGCAGTCTGTGGAGCTGGATTATATTCTCCCCGATTACTGTCCCGATATTTTCAGACTTATCCGCTGTGAAACTTCGCCTGTTATCACTGACTGGAGCATCAGCGGCGACAAGCTGACCTATGAGCTGAGATGTGATATACATATCCTTTACTGCGGCGAAAACAGCAATGAGGTTCAGTCTGTTGAGCAGCACAGGAGCTTTACAAAGACAGTTGAGCTTGGAAAAATTGCCGAGTCCGCAGAAGTAAAGCTGATACCTAAGGCGGACCATGTAAATTTCAGAGCTGTGAACAAGCGCCGCCTTGACCTGAGAGGAGCTGTTTCCACCAAAATAATCGTTACAGGTCAGCAGGAGCAGGAGGTAGTATCAGATGCATCAGGCATGAATATCCAGCTGAAAAAGACTCCCGTGAAATTTGCAGCAGGAAGGCTTACAGCAGATAAAAATGTACGTATCGAAGATGAAGTGGAGGTAGGGGCGGCTCAGCCCGATGTTTCGGTAATACTTAACTGTCGTTGCAGTGCGTCTGCCTGCGAGGTGAAGCTCATATCCGGAAAGCTTCTGGCAAAGGGCGAAGCTGATGTGGAAATTCTCTACTCGGGAGATAATACTGTGGAAGCTATGCGCTTTTCCCTCGGATACAGCCAGATAATCGACGTTAACGGACTTGACGACAGCTACGACTGCACGGTAACTCCCGAGATACTTAGCTGTGATATAACTGTTGCTTCCGACAAGGAGGGAAATAACAGGATACTGCGCTGTGAAGCTGAGATAAGGCTGGGGTGCAGAGCGGTAAGGACAGCAACTGCCATGATAGCGGAGGACGCTTTTTCAACAGTCTACCCGTGCAGCGTTGAAATGTCAGAGATAAAAGCCGAGCAGATACCTGCGGTGTATGATGAAAGCTTCAGGCACAGCGCGAAGCTTGCCGACGGAGATAACGTGCCCCAGACTATATACGCTATGTGGAGCGAGCCGAAGAACATCAATACCCGTATAGGCGATGACGGACGCTCAGTGGTCATAAGCGGTATGCTGACATATTCTATGGCGGCAAAGGACAAAACAGGTATGATAATAATGCCTGACCGCGATGAAGCATTTGAGGTGACTGTGGGACTTCCCGATAATATTAGCGGTACATCGGTGTCGGCTGAGGTGCGTGTGCGTGAGACTTCATACGATATATCGGCTGAGGGAGTCCTTACAGCAAAGTCGGATATAGGAGTAAAGCTGCTGGTGTACAGCTCCGATTCAATAAAGGCTGTTACGGATATATCCATTGATGAAACTGCCAAAAAGGAGCGTGACGGCGATTACGCTATCAAGCTATATTTCGGCATAGAAAACGAAGATATATGGGATATCGCCAAACGCTACAGCACAAGTGTTTCGGCTATCATGGAAGAAAACGAGCTTAGCGGTCAGCGCCTTGAAAACGGCGGTATGCTGCTGATACCAATAGTATCGTGAAATATTAGAGCTAAGAACTTAGAACTAAGAGCTAAGAAATTTTGGTTTGCAGATATTAGTTCTTAGGTCTTAGATTTTAGTTCTGAAAAAAGGAGAAAATTATGGCTAAAGATATATACAGCAATATTGCTCAGCGTACGGGCGGCGATATCTACATAGGTGTTGTCGGACCTGTGCGCACGGGCAAATCCACATTTATCAAGCGTTTTATGGAGTCTCTCGTAATACCCAATATAACCAGTGAATTCAAGCGTGAACGGGCTGTTGACGAGCTTCCGCAGTCCGCCGCAGGCAAAACTATAATGACTACAGAGCCTAAATTCATTCCCGAAGAGGCTGTGCAGATAGACTTAGGCAATGGTGCGGAGTTCAATGTAAGGCTCATCGACTGTGTGGGATATATAGTTCCAAGCTCTCTTGGTTATATCGAGAATGAACAGCCCCGAATGGTGATGACTTCGTGGTTCGATGAGGAGATACCCTTCAATATGGCGGCTGAGATAGGCACTCAGAAGGTAATCACCGACCATTCAACCATAGGACTGGTTATAACTACGGACGGCTCGGTGACGGATATACCCCGTGAGGAGTATGAGGAGTGCGAGGAACGTGTTATCCGCGAGCTGAAGGAGCTTGGCAAGCCTTTTGTGGTCATACTCAACACAGTTGCGCCGAATTCGCCCGAAGCGACGGCACTTGCCGCAAGTCTTACGGACCGCTATGACGCAAAGGTAATACCCGTGAACTGTCTTGAACTGGGTGAGGAGGATATCCGCAGCATTATCCGCGAGATACTTTTTTCATTCCCTATCAAGGAGATAAATATCCGCACAGCGCGGTGGATAAACTCCCTCGGCAAGGGGCACTGGCTGAAAACGGAGATACTGGACTGCATACGCAATGCTGCAAAGGATATACGTCTTGTCCGAGAGGCTGAGGACGCTGCTGCGGCTATATCGGAGTGCCCAAACGTGCTGAAAGCGGAGATAAGCAGTATTGATCTGGGAAAGGGCTCTGTGACTATCACCGCGGAGCTTGACAACAGCCTTTTCTATAAGATCCTTGGGGAGACCACGGGCATCGAGATAGAGAGCGAAAGCGATCTTATGCCGCTTCTTACGGAGCTTAACGACATTCGCAGGAAGTATAAGCGTATCGAGCCTGCACTTGCAGAGGTTGAGGCTACGGGCTACGGTATCGTTATGCCCGAGCTTGAGGAGATGTCTCTCGAAGAGCCGAAGATAATCCGTCAGGGCGGAAAATACGGCGTAAAGCTCAAAGCGTCCGCGCCGTCCATACACCTTATGAAAGCTAATATCAATACCACTGTCAGCCCTATCGTGGGAACTGAGCGGCAGTCCGAAGAGCTTGTGATGTACCTGCTTGACGGCTTTGACGATGATCCGAAGAAGATATGGGAGAGCAATATCTTCGGCAAATCGCTCCACGAGCTTGTCAACGAGGGCCTTCACAGCAAGCTGTTCAAAATGCCTGTGGACGCCAGAATGAAATTGCAGGAGACTCTGGAGCGTGTCATCAACGAGGGCTGCTCGGGACTTATCTGCTTCATACTATGAAAAAAGGAGACCTTTGGTCTCCTTTTTTAGTGATTAGTTGTTAGTGCATAGTGATTAGTAGGGAACGCCTCCCAACAGGAGCCGCGACCCTCTGTCCTTCGGACATCTCCCTGTACTACAGGGAGTCACCCTCGGCGTTCCGTTTATTTTTCTGCTGTCTGAAAAAACTGCATACAAAGCTCTGCGAATTCCGCAGTATTGCTCAGCATAGCAGGGTGGCTGCCGCGGTCAAAAATGCAAGCCTGCGCAAGGGGAGTCTGTTCGCAGATATCACGGAAAAGCTCCTCATAATGTCCGTGTGGGAACATTTCGTCCTTGGCACTGCCTGTCAGCAGCAGTTTACATTGCATCTCCGAAAGGGGACGGTGAAAGAATTCGCCTATATTCTGAGCGTGTCTGATGACTGCATCGGTGTCCGCATCGAATACTCTTTCCCAGTCGTCGCCGTGGATAGCTTTCAGCATAGCGCAGAAGCCTTCATTATGCTTTGCAAGTTCGCGTCCCGAGCGTATCTGCTCGGTTATTTCCGCGTTTGCGCGGATACCCTCGAAGCTGTCTGCGGCTACCGCATTTATAAGCTCGGGGTACTCCAGTGCGGCGTTTATTGCAGCTAAAGCACCGCCGCTGCTTCCGATGATATTGACCTTTTCAAAGCCCTTGTGGTCGCACAGAGCTTTCACTTGTTTTGCCCATTCGTACCAGAGGTCCGAGCTCCATTCCGTGATATGCTCGGAGTGTCCGCAGCCGAGGAAATCCATTGCGATGACATGGTATTTTTCCGAGAGCAGCGGTATAATTGGCGCAAACATATCACTTGATACTGTATTGCCATGCAAAAGGAGTGTGGGAGTGCCGCTGCCGTGTTCTGTGTAGTAGATCTTGTGTTTTTTGTAATCAAAATAGCTCATTGGATAGATTGCTCCTTTCGATCTTAGATATAAGCATTATATATCAGCGCAGCAGATTTGTCAAATTTATAGGGCATGACATCAGTCATGCCCTTTGGAGCAAGGGAGTACAGGCACTGAACAACAAGAAAGCCGTGCTGCCTAAGCACGGCTTTCTTGTTCTGATTTGTCCCTTACAATTTATTTTTGGAATTATATCAATCTGAGCGGTGCGTTGTGCAGATGCACCGCCCAGACCAACATCGAAAAGGAATTATGAATTACGTCATTGACCAGCTGTCGAAACTTTCGGAGCTGCATCACTTATTTTATTGTAATCATGAAAGCTTCCAGTAATCGAATTCGCAGTCGCCGCTGAATATCATGTAGATATCCTTAACGCCGTTTACGTTATTCTCTGCAGCTGCGAGTTCGTTCTCGCTGCCGTTGAGTTCGCCGTAACCGATGCAAGTACCTGTTGTAGAACCTACACAGAACTTAACTACTGCGTTGCCGCTGCCCTTGACTGTGATAGAAGATACGCCCTTGCTGAGGTCAACGCCGCTGACCTTGATCCAGTCGCCCTTCTTAGCCTTGACAGTTGTGTTGCCGATACCGCTTATGCTTATGTTCTTAGACTGGTTAGACATTGTCTCAGCCTGTACGATCTCGTATGCGTTGAGATTCTCAATCTGGCTTACACCTGTCTGTGAACCGTTACATGTGATCTTGCCGTTGTTTAAAGTTGCCTTATCGATACAGGGTGATCTGTAGTTAAGACCCTTGCCGCCGTTAACGCCCATACGCATTTCAAGCTGACGTGAGTGATAAAGTACATAGTAGCTGCCCTTGAATTCGATAATTGAGTGGTGGTTGTTACCGCCGTTATCAAGTCTCTGTGTACCTGTGTTCTTGAATACAACACCCTGGTACTGGTATCCGCTGAGCGGATTTGTTGATGTCATGTAACCGATATCAGCATTGCTGAATGAGTTGCCGTTTACATTTGCACCACCAGGAACATTCCAGTTGTGGCAGAATGAATAATACCATGTGTTGCCGATCTTGATCATGCTTGAATCCTCGAAGAGGTAAGGTGTACCGGGATCAATAGGTGTACCTGAGATAGAGATCATGTCGTCGCCGAGCTTAGCGATACGTCCCTGCTTTGTCTGAGCAGCCTGTCCGCTTGGAACACCGCCGCCGTATGCGATGATACCTGTCTTTGTATCAGCATCATAGTAAACGCCTGGGTCGAAGAGCCATGTTACGTTACTGTTAGGTGTATTTCTTGAAATGATCTCGTGACCAAGAGGATCCTTTACATTCTTTGTGAATGTCGGGTCATCAGCTGTGATAACGCCGATACCTGAACCGTTGTTTGCGAAGTAGAGGAAGAACTTGTCCTGTCCGTTGATATTCTTCCATGCAGCATCAGGAGCCCATGCGTTATTAGCCCATTTTGCAATAGGTGTGCCGTTTACTCTTGTTTTTGCAACAGGGATCTGACCGTGGTCAGTCCAGTTTACAAGGTCTGCTGTTGATAAGCAGTTAATATAGCCTGAAGAATAATCATTTTCGATCATCTGACCATTCTTGTATGCGAATTCATCAGCTGTTGTGTAAACGTAAAGTCTGCCGTCATATACCATCCAGCCGGGGTCAGCACCGAAACGCTGAGTATAAAGCGGGTTATTCTCGTTCTGCTTCTTAAAGCTTTCTGCCAGTGAAAGACCGCTGAACTTACCCTCATACTTTGAAGTATCAAGTGTAGGAACTGCAGGCTTGTTTACTGGGAATTCCTTGATCTTGCCAAGGATGAATTCCTGAAGGAGCACAAGGTCAGCAACCTCATAAACTCTGCTCTGGTCAACGTCAGCAGCCTGCTGTGCCTTTGAATCAGAGAAGCCGCCGGCGAGGAGACCCTTTCTTGCAGGGATCATATCCAGTGAGTTGATAACACCGTCTAAGTTAACATCGCCGAGAGTTACTTCAACGTTTGAAGGTGTTCCGGGATCAGATGTTCCTGGATCTGTGATCTCAGGCTGTCCGGGACCTGCGATAACTGTACCTGAAGGAGCGCCGATAGCCTCGTCAATGAAGAAATCACAGAGATTTGTTTCGTCTGTAGTTTCAACATAGATCTGCATATTTGAAGCGCCTGCAGGAATTGTGTATTTTGTATTAGCGAGCTGTACCCATTCGCCCTTAGGAGCTGTGCCTACAGCGATCTGATCGTAATTTGTGCCTGAGCCGTCATCATACTGGAGAGTAAACTTGAACTCTGTATTACCGCTCTGATTTGTCATAGCGTTAACTGAGAAGCTGTAAGTCTCACCGGGAGTGAACATACTTGAATCAAGTGCATATGAAGCACCGTTCCATGAAGATTCACGGCCTGTGCAGTAGAGTGACTTGCTGCCTGCGTACTTAGCTGAGCTGCTTGTTTCAACTGAAGCAGAACCTCTGCCTGTCCAGCTTTCATCTGAGCTCTCAAATGTGTGGTGGAACCAGTATCCTTCCTCGTTTACCTTTGGAGGCTCGGGAGGAGTGTAAGTTCCGCCGCCGTTAGCTCTCGGACCTGTGTATGGGATACCTGTTGTCCACTGGCTGTCAGCGAGCATACTTGTGAGTGTTGTATAAGCAGCCTTTGGCTGGTTGCTTCCGTTGTAAAGAAGCGGCTGATTGCTTCTGCCTGAGGCTTTATCTGTAGCAACCCATGAGTTGTTGTCGTTTGGTCCCCAAACCTGTACGAGGGAAACGAACGGACCGTTTGGATGATTCTTGTTCCAGTCCATAGCATGCTGGAATATAGCCTTATACTTTGTAGCCTGATCGTTTAATGAATACTTGCCGCCCTCTGTTGAAAGGTCAAGCTCAGTGATCTGAACGTCGAGACCGAGGTTGAGGTACTTATCCATTGCAGCGAGGTATGAATTTGTGTCGCCCCATGCGTTGCTTGCAGCGCAGTTAAGGTGTGACTGCATTCCCATACCGTCGATGAGTCCCTTTGCCTGGAGAGGCTTGAGGATAGTATTGATTATACAGTTCTGCTTGTCATTAGCGAACTCGTTATAGTCGTTATAGAAGAGCTGACAGCCTTCCGGAGCATACTTTCTTGCATATGTGAAAGCCTTCTCAACGAAGCTGTTGTTTCCGTAAACTCTTACCCATGCAGATGAGCCGTTCTGACCATTTGTGCCGTTTGTAGGTCTGAGACCGCCCTGTGCAGCAGTACCGTCGTTGATTACCTCGTTACATACGTCGTATGCGTAAAGGTTGAGCTGAGGATACTGGGTCTTGTATGCAGCGAACATATTCTTTATGTAGCTTTCCATACGCTGATCCATAGTAGAGCTGTTTACGTAGCTGCCATTATTACTGAAGTTGCTCTTGAAGAACCACTCAGGAGTCTGGCTGTGCCATACAAGAGTGTGACCTCTGAATGCAAGGTTGTTCTTTTCAGCAAAGTCGCATATAGCAGCACATCTGCTGAGAGAAACCTTAACGTTTGTATCTGTTGAACCGTTCTGAACGATTGTAGCATCTGGCTTTGTCTCGTTCTCACACTCGATAGCGTTGTGATCCTTTAAGATAAGACCTGTGATACCGCTGTTGTTGACTGTTGAACCGTTCAGGATATTACCTACACGGAAGTAAGCACCGAACTCGTCCTTGAGACCCTTGCCGGCAGGTGCTGCGTGTGCCTCCAACGCATCCTTGTCGCCTGTGATGAGGAATTCATCAAAGCAGAAATCCTCTGTAGAGTCGTTTGTGATCTTGAGCTTGAATTCATAGCTGCCTTCTGCTGCTGTGTAGTCGCCCTTGAGCTCTGTCCACTCGCCTGCAGGAACATTCTTTGAATCAAGTTCAACAACAGTTTCTTCCTTTGTCACTTCATCAATAGTAAGAAGTGTGAAATGGAACTTTTCAGCTGTCTCGCTGTAAACCTTAACACTGTAGGAGTATTTATCTCCGCCAAAGAGATAAAGACCCTTTGAAGAAGCAGCACCATCTTCAACAGATGTACGGCCTGATACCTTCATGCCTCTTGACATATCAGCGCCTGCTTCCTGCTGTGCTGTCACTTCTGTGACTCCACCCTCGCCGTACCAGCCTTCATAGCTGATCTCGAAATCGTTATATACGATCTCGGCAGCATATGAGTTTAGTACCAGTTGCGGTAAGGCGGTGACCATTCCTGAAAGACAGCCGGCAGCCGTAAGGCTTGCAACTAACTTTTTAACTTTCATTATTTTCTCCTCCTCATAAAAATGTATATTTTTCGTTCAACGTTATGATATATTTTATATCATTTTATGCTGTTATAACAATTTTACTCTTTTACCTTATTGTTTGCAACCCAAAAAATAAAGATTAGGTGCACAAAACGCAGAAGTGACTGAAAAAACATGGTGTTTTTTGAAATTTTAGTCATGAAATTACTATGCACAGCATAAAAGTACTATTTTGAGAAATGTGTGATATTTTGCGCAAAATGTTATGAATATTTTGCTTTGCCGGTAAATAATTGTTTTATAGAAATATAATTATATAGCTAAAAATCAACAAAATCAAACATGGTGGCAAATATATACAAAAATGCGTGAGCTGTGATGTCCTCTTCGGAAATTTCAGAATATAAATTACCATAAGTAAATAGTACCAGTATTTGCTGTGGTAAAATAATGATATCAGTATATAACGCAAAAATTGAACATTGTTTTTTACACCCGGGGCTAAAAATTTCAAGGCAATAGGTATGGATTGATTGAAAAGTTCATATTTGAATGTTATCATGTTGACTATAACAACAGATTTGTGCCGAGCGCAAATATAAGGAGTGAAAACGATGAAGGTTTCCGATGGATTCTGGCTGAACAAGAACGGCTATGATGTACACTGGGCAGCCCAGATATATGAAACGGAAGCGGACGACCGCAGTATAACAGTTTATGCGGCTACACAATGGATATCAAATAAGGGCATGACTCTCGGCGGTCCTATGCTGACTGTCCGCTTTACGTCCACCCTCGAAAACAGTATTAAAGTTACCATAAGTCATTTCAGCGGAAGCAGCAGAAAAAAGCCTTCATTTCCCATATATGAGGACGGGGACTACAGACCCGTCATAAAAAAACTCAGCGGCGGCGGTTATGAGCTTGTATCGGGGGATACTTCCGTAAGGATAGGCGGCGAGAAAAAGGAGTGGGACATATCCTACTTTTACCGCGGCAGACTGCTTACAAAGAGCGGCTGGCGCACCACCTCAGTCATTACCGAGGAGGAGTGGCACAGAGAGCGGGAAAATTTCGGTGAAAGATTCTTTGCGCAGTCCGATAACGGCGGCGGTACATTTATCCGCGAGATGCTGAATATATCTGTGGGGGAGTATATTTACGGCTTCGGTGAAAAGTTCACCACCTTTGTGAAAAACGGTCAGACTGCCGAGATATGGAACAACGACGGCGGTACCTGCACCGAGCAGAGCTACAAGTCAGTGCCGTTTTTTGTATCGTCAAGAGGCTACGGAGTTTTCGTAAACGAGACGGAAAAGGTAGTTTTCAACGTGGCTGATGAAAATGTCACAAAGACTGCATTCACGGTGCAGGGGGAGTCGCTGGAGTATTTCATTTTCGGCGGCGAGACTATAGCCGACGTAATAAGCCGATATACTGCGCTTACGGGCAGACCCTCACTGCCGCCGCCATGGTCCTTCGGGCTTTGGCTCTCGACCTCGTTTACGACAGATTACGATGAGACAACGGTCAGCGCTTTTATAGACGAGATGCACAGCCGTGATATCCCTCTCGATGTTTTCCACTTTGACTGCTTCTGGATGAAGGAGTTCGAGTGGTGCAGCTTTGAGTGGGACAGGCGGAAATTTCCGGACCCTGAGGCTATGCTTGCGCGGCTGAAAGCCAAAGGGCTGAAGATATGCGTGTGGATAAACCCGTACATCGGGCAGAAAGCCCCTGTTTTCAGGGAGTGCGCGGAGAAGGGCTATTTCATAAAAAACAGGGACGGCTCGGTGTTTCAGTGCGATATGTGGCAGCCGGGGATGGCTCTCATAGACTTCACCAATCCCGAGGCAAGAGACTGGTTTGCAGCTAAAGTACGCGGACTTGCTGAAATGGGTATAGACGCGGTAAAAACCGACTTTGGCGAGAGGATACCAACAGATGTGTGCTATTATGACGGCTCAGACCCTTTCAAGATGCATAATTTCTATTCATACCTGTATAACAGGACGGTATTTGAAGCTTTGAAAGAGGCGAAGGGAAGTGCCTGTCTTTTTGCACGAGCTGCTTCAGCAGGCTGTCAGCAGTTCCCTGTACACTGGGGCGGAGACTGCTTCTCGGACTATGAGTCCATGTGGGAAACTCTCCGCGGCGGACTTTCACTGTGTATGTCGGGCTTCGGATTTTTCTCCCATGATATCGGCGGCTTTGAAGCCGAGGGCACTCCCGATCTGTACAAGCGCTGGACAGCCTTCGGACTGATGTCCACACATTCGCGCTATCACGGAAACAGCTCCTATCGTGTGCCGTGGCATTTCGATGAGGAGAGCTGCGATGTATCACGGCATTTTGTGAAGCTCAAAGGCAGGCTCATGCCTTATCTGTGGTCAAATGCAGTCATTACCCATAAAACTGGAGTCCCAATGATGAGGGCTATGGCAGTGGACTTCACCTCCGACCGCAGTGCGCTTACTGTTGACACTCAGTATATGCTGGGCGAGTCTCTGCTTGTGGCTCCTGTTTTCAGTGAGGACGGTGAGTGCAGCTTCTATCTGCCTGATGCTGGAGTCTGGACGGATATACAGTCAGGGGAGGAGCTGCGAGGCGGAAGCTGGTACACGAGAAAATACGATTATTTCGGTTTGCCGCTCATGGCAAGACCGCGTTCCATAATAGTTTACGGCGATTTCAAAGGCACTGCCGACTATGACTATATCAATAATATGCACATCATCGTATACGGACTTGATGACGGTGACAGGGCTTCTGTCTCTGTTTGCGACCGTGACGGTGAAAACTATGCGGAAATAAAGGCAGAGCGCAGAGGCGATAAAGTGTATATCACGGTTTCGGGGACTGACAAGCCCTTTACGGCTGAAAGTGCTCAGGGATTTGAAATAGTGTCTAACAGATGATTTCCCTCTTTACATTTTTAATGAATTGTGGTAAAATTATTCTCAGATATAAATGAAAGGAAGGGATACGATGACGGAATTTGACGGCACAGCAGACCAGAGAGCGGAGTTCGCAGCCCTTAATCACGAAATATATAATCTTACGAAGCAGCTTGAGGCTAAAGAAAGGGAATATCTCGATTCCACAAAGACCGATCTGTATGACCCTTTCAAAAATCCTACGGAGTTCCGATGGTACAGAGATGACTATTCGGAGATACTGCCGTGGATAACAATGCCGGAGTTTACAGTGCCCTTTGAGCCTGCCAAAGTGGAAAAGGCTGCAATAAGGCATTATTACAATATAGGCGGATTTATACTGCTGATGCAGTTCTTTGTCTCAAATGCACTTGTGATCGGTCTGATATATCTGATAAAGTTTATACTCGGCGCGGTCAATCCCGATGCTTCCGCAGGAGCTATATCGCATTATATCAGCAGCAGCTCAATATTCCCTGCCATAAATATGATCACGTTCCTGACGGCAAATGTGGGATTTGCATTCATAGGACTGAAATGGGCAAAAATAAAGCCTTCATCTATGATAAAAACGAAGGATCTGCGTTTTGGTGATATATTGAAATACTGCCTGTCAGGACTGTTCCTGCTGATCGTTTCGGCGTATATATCATCTGGTATAGAGGATATCTTTTCACAGTACGGATTTACAACAGAGGTATCGGACTTGGATTACGGAAAAACAGGCCTCGGTTTTGCGATAATGACTGTTTACAGCTGTATAATAGCTCCTGTTACGGAGGAGATATTCTTTCGCGGTGCACTGATGAAGATATTCTCCAAATCAAATCAGCATTTCGGAATAATCGCCTCGGCTGTATTTTTCGGACTTGCTCACGGCAATCTTCCGCAGTTTATGCTGGCTTTCCTTGTAGGAATATTCTTCGGACATATTGACATGAAGCATAATTCCATCGTACCTTCGGTAATAGTTCACATCTTCATAAACAGTATGGTGACGGTAATTACCGAATTAAAGGGCGAGGCTGTCCTTTTTGCGGGATTTACACTGCTTATTTTTGCGGCAGCTATAGTGGGACTTGTAATGCTCCTCCTTTTCAGGAAGGAATGCAGGCTTCCTGTGCCGACACCTGCACAGACACGAAGGGGCTTTGCCATAGCAAAGACATCGGTGGGCTGTATAATAGCTTTGGGCGTATATATAGCATATATGACACTTCTTATTTTGACTGAATAAAAAACGGACGGTTATTACCGTCCGTTTTTGCTTATTTATCCTGATGAGCCGTTTCGGTTTGAGGAGTTTTTCCTGCCTTTCTGTACAGTGCAAATGCAGCAGCTGCGATACCGACCGAAAGCACAAGAGTAGTGAAGATGCTTCCCTCTATACCGAATTCTCCGCCTGTAAGGAAGGCTTTATCGGATACCTGAGTTGTGCGGAACACTGACTCTGTATCTCCAGAGCCGCTTACGCTTATGCCGTAGAAATTTCCCTGTGTGAAGTTCCATATGGAGTGTATAGCGCATACTCCCCATATATTATCGAAGAGTATCATGTAAATGGCAGCAAATATGCCGAAAAGAGTGAGATTTATAAACGGGACAGGTCCGAAGCCAGGATTTGCGGCGTGTGCGACTGCAAAGACAACAGCGCTTATTCCCACGGCTAAAGCTGTATGATGTCCGCCTCCGCCTATGGAGTTCATAAGGTATCCGCGGAAGATGAATTCCTCACTCATGCCCTGCACGAAAAATCCCAGCAGGAAAAGCGCAAGGATTCCGTAATCAACATTACTGCATACCGCTATGCTGTTTGCACCGAAAGCAACGCTGAGAAGCGTTATTGCGCTCATCATTGCTATTCCGATAATAATACCGGTAAGGTAGTGCGGTACAAGTCCTTTTTTTCTTGCGCCCATTGAGCGTACAGGTCTCATTTCCACGCAGCGGCAGTAGAATATTGCTGCGATAGTGCCGAATACAGTTGATAAAAGGGAAGGTATCATTACTTTCGGTACAGCCGATACCTTTGTGGCTATCTTCATGGACTCTTTCAGAGTGAAATTCTGTGTATTGTCAAGATATCCCTGTTTTCTCATTTCCTCAAGCATGGGCTTTGTGGTTATTATCGAAGGGATAATGGATTCAAGTATGAATATTACTCCGAAAACTACTATAAAAGCGAGCAGTATGGCAAAAAGTTTTTTTGAAGTGTGAGTCTTTGACGCTTCGTCAAACATTTTGGGTCTGTAATTCAACATTCAAACACCTCCGATATCCATTTTACTATAGTATACGGGACTTGTCAAGGTGTCTGCTTATTTGACATCATGGTGCGGAAATGGTATAATAAAAGTTAGACTAAATTCAAAACAGAAAGGGGAATGCCGATGTATAAGACTATTTTTTCAAACATCGGAAAGTACAAAAAACAGGCAATTCTCTCGCCTGTGACCATTATCGGAGAGGTACTCATGGAGGTGCTTATCCCTATGGTAATGGCACTGATAATCGACAACGGTGTCAAAAAGGGGGATATCGGCTACGTTGCAAAAATGGGCGGACTCATGGTGATCATGTCTGTCTGTTCGCTTTTCTTCGGCGCACTTGCGGCAAGATTCAGCGCAGTTGCGGCTATGGGCTTTGCGAAAAATCTCAGGAGCGCACTTTTTCGAAAGGTGCAGGGCTTTTCCTTTGCAAATGTGGATAAGTTCTCCACAGCTTCACTGACAACAAGACTTACCACAGATGTTACCAATATACAGAATGCATTTATGATGTTCATACGTATGGCGTTTCGTTCGCCTATAATGCTCATATGTGCTACCTGTATGGCTGTAAGGCAGAACGCAAAGCTTTCCATTGTATTTCTTTTTGCAATACCCGTGCTTGCTTTTGCGGTGTTCTTTATTATTTCAAAGGCACATCCGCGCTTCGGAATTATGCTGAAAAAGTACGACGGCATGAACGGAAAGATACAGGAAAACCTCATCGGTATCCGCGTTGTAAAGGCTTTTGCACGTGAGGAATACGAGAAAAAGAGCTTTGAGGAGAATACCGACAGTGTACGCCGTGCGCAGTTTGCTGCGGAAAAGCTGGTAATACTCAATATGCCTATCATGCAGCTTGTAATGTACGCAAGTATAACGGCTATACTCTATTTCGGCGGACACATGGCAGTTGAAGGAAATATCGGTACAGGTGAGCTTTCAAGCTTTATCATGTATGTCGGACAGATACTTCTTTCACTTATGATGATATCAATGCTCTTTATCACCTTCGTTATCTCAAGAGCATCGCTCCAGCGTATATATGAGGTGCTTGCGGAAGAGCCTACCATAAAGGATTCGGAAAACTCAGAGGTATCAGCTGAGGACGGCTCCATACGCTTTGAGAATGTGAGTTTCAGCTACTACGATGATATGGAAAATCTGGCACTTGAGAACATCGACCTTGATATAAAGTCGGGCGAAACTATCGGTATTATCGGCGGTACAGGCTCGTCAAAGACCTCGCTGGTACAGCTTATTCCCCGTCTTTATGATACGACAGAGGGAAAAGTCATCGTAGGCGGTCACGATGTAAAGGATTACGCCCTTGAGACCCTGAGAAATCAGGTTGCTATGGTATTGCAGAAGAACGTTCTCTTCTCGGGCACTATCAAAAACAATCTCCGCTGGGGCAATGAGAATGCAACTGATGAGGAGATCATCGAAGCCTGCAAATCAGCCTGTGCTCACGATTTCATAATGGGCTTCCCTGACGGCTACGACACCGATCTGGGACAGGGCGGCGTAAATGTTTCGGGCGGACAGAAGCAGAGGCTGTGTATTGCACGTGCGCTTCTGAAAAAGCCTAAGATAATCATTCTTGACGACTCAACAAGTGCTGTTGATACAGCTACCGACAGCAGTATACGCAAAGCTTTCAGTGAAAAGCTTGCAGACACTACGACTATCATCATAGCTCAGCGCATATCCTCTGTCATGGACGCTGACCGCATCATCGTAATGGACGGCGGCAGGATAACCGATATCGGTACTCATGATGAGCTTATGCAGTCAAGTGAGATATACCGCGAGGTATATGACTCACAGCAGAAAGGAGCTGATGAATAATGCCTCCTATGAAAGAAATGAAGCCAATGGCTAAGCCTGAAAACACATTTGCCGCATTGAAGCGCATTTTCAGTTATATGCACGGCTTCCGAATACAGTTCGTATTTGTTGTTGTCGGAATATTTTTCAGTGCCTTTGCGGGAATAGCAGGTAACTATCTGTTAAAGCCTCTTATCGACAACCTTGAGGACGCTTTCAAGACAGGTCACTGGAAGTACGGTAAATTCATCGGCATACTTACGGTCATGGCCGTGATATATGCTGTGGGGGCGCTGTCATCGCTGTTTTATCAGCGAATGATGATAAAGATATCAACAACTACTCTCATGCGCATAAGAAACGACCTTTTCTGCAAAATGGAGATGCTGCCCATACGCTTCTTCGACAAGCACACTCACGGTGAGCTTATGAGCCTTTTCACCAATGATACGGACGCTATCCGCGAGATGCTCAGCAACAGTATTGCCCAGTTCATCAGCTCCGCCATAACTATAGTCGGCGTATTTGCGGCAATGCTCATATACAGCTGGAGACTTACCATACTTGTTGTGGCTGTGCTGTTCGTTATAGTCAAGGTCATAGGCTTTGTGGGTTCACGAAGCGGTAAGGGTTTTGCTGCGCAGCAGAGAGCGCTTGGTAAAGTAAACGGCTATATTGAGGAAATGATAGACGGACAGAAGGTAGTAAAGGTATTCTGCCACGAGGACAAGGCTGCCGAGGAGTTCGATGTACTCAATGAGGAGCTCTGCAAAGCGGCTACTCACGCAAATACATTTGCCAATGTCCTTATGCCTATAATGAACAACCTTTCCTACATACACTACGCTATGACTGCTATTGCAGGCGGTATCATGGCGGTAAAGGGCATAGGCGGCATGACTGTGGGTACGGTAGTATCCTATCTGCAATTCACACGTTCCTTCTCACACCCGATAACACAGGTGTCTCAGCAGCTCAATTCCGTGCTCACAGCTCTTGCAGGTGCTGAGCGTATCTTCCGCGTCATAGACGAAGAGCCTGAGACAGATGAAGGATATGTTACACTTGTAAATGCAGATATCGCCGCTGACGGCACTATAACCGAGACTGACAAGCGTACAGGCAGATGGGCGTGGAAGCACCCTCACAAGGCTGACGGTACTGTGACATATAAGGAAGTCCGCGGAAATGTGGAGTTTGACGATGTGGTGTTCGGATATGAGCCCAATAAGACGGTACTCAACGGTATTTCCCTCTATGCAAAGCCCGGACAGAAAATAGCTTTTGTAGGCTCTACGGGAGCAGGAAAGACTACCATAATCAACCTTATAAACCGATTTTACGATGTGCCTGAGGGCAAGATACGCTACGACGGCATCAACATCAACAAGATAAAGAAGGACGATCTGCGCCGTTCACAGTCAATAGTTTTGCAGGATACACACCTTTTCACAGGCACGGTCATGGAGAATATCCGCTACGGAAAGCTTGATGCTACCGATGAGGAGGTATATGCAGCTGCCAAGCTGGCTAATGCCGACAGCTTCATACATCATCTTGAAAACGGCTATGATACTATGCTCACAGCCGACGGTGCAAACCTTTCACAGGGACAGAGACAGCTCCTTGCTATCGCCCGTGCCGCAGTTGCAGACCCACCCGTGCTTATCCTCGACGAAGCTACAAGCTCTATCGACACACGTACAGAGGCTCTTATCGAAAAGGGTATGGACTCTCTCATGGAGGGAAGAACGGTATTCGTTATCGCTCACAGACTGTCCACAGTACGCAATTCTCATGCTATAATGGTCCTCGAACACGGTAAGATAATCGAGCGCGGAAACCATAACGAGCTTATTGCTCAGCACGGAAAGTATTACCAGCTCTATACGGGAATGTTCGAGCTGTCGTAAGTTATTTTACACAATTCATTTTTTTGCCGCAGAAAAAAGTTTGTTTATTAAGCAGCTTGATTCTGCGGCATTTATCGTGTATTATTAATATAGTGTTTTTGGAAAAACTATATGATTTCAGAAAGAGGACAGGATATGAAGATCAGAAAAATATTCGCAGTTATCGCTGCCACAGCTATGATCTGTGGAGCAGCTGCTTCATGCAATGAAAAGGTAAAGACCAGCAAAGAGGTCGAAAATAATATAAACAAGGCTGCTGCCCCCTCCGACCTTTCGGGAGTTGATTTCGAGGATACCGTTACAGCAGGTACAGGCGATGCTTACCTTGCTATAGCTGATAAGGATTTCAGAATGCAGTATCTCGGCGGAAACGATGAAAACAATCAGCTCACCTTTGATGCGGGAGTAGTACATATAGACGGCAACGGAGACTATAAAGTAAGCGTAAATGCAGATACAAAGGGCTTCAGATACAGAGCTACAGGCGATCCCGATAAAGAGTACAAGCCAAACGGACTGGAATATGCTGCCGTTATAATAGAAGACGGCGAGACAGCTGTCCCGAATGCGGTAATTACGATAAATAAGGTAAAGGTGGACGGAAAGGACATTGACCTTAAAAAGAAGAGCTTTACTTATACAGATTCAGGCAAGCTCCGTTCAAATATCTTCAATGAATGGATAAGCGATGACGGTCTCCCTGATGATTCAAGATGTGAAAAGGGCGCACTTTTCAATAATTACGACAGCTCTTCACCTTCCGATATCAACGACGGAAGCTATTCTGCGCAGCTTGTGGATACAGGCGCATTCAAGGAATGGACTAAAGTCGAAGTAGAGTTCAGTATTTCCGGACTTGACAAATAACACATATTTTCCCGAAATCCTCACGGTTTTTACCTGAGGATTTTTCTTTTCATTCAGTTTTCTGTCACAGAATGCACATATCGGGGTTATATAATAACATCATGGAAAGAGAAAAAGCAGCCTTTAAAAGCTGTATAATTAACAGACATCTTCTATTTTTCATATAAACCACCCTAAAGGGAAAGCACTCGTATGCGGGTGCTTTTTCTGTTTTAAAAAAATACTTTTAAACATTATTGACAAATAATCAGTAGTGTGATATAATGAAATTACAGCAAAATCACTGAAAACAACCATAAATGGAGGAAAAAACAATGGATAATAATAAAACATCTAAAGTAGTTGCAGATTTTTGTGAGATACTCAAGGAAAGAAACGTTCCTTTTGAGGTAAACGATCATGACTCAAATATGCTGAGATTCCGCACAAAGCTGCCGAATATTGACAATGTGGCACCGCTTGTGTTCATTCATGTAAACGGCGACACAAATGCTCTTTCACTTGCACTTAGTCAGATGGCACGTTTCGGCGAGATAAATCTTGATGTATGCAAGGCTATAAATGAGTTCAATTCAGACCCTGAGTGTTTTGGCTGCAAGATGTTCATAGACGAGCGCGGAGAGCTTATCGTTCTTGTAAATGCTGTAGTTACAGGAGATGCTCCTGCCAAGCTTGTAGAGGATTATCTTAACATATCTATCCTCTGCATAGACAAGCATCTCGGAAAAATTCTTGAAATAATTAAGAATAGCGAAAATAATTAATGATATATAGGCAAAAATACGAATTATTTTTCGGATAAAGCAAAATCAAATCTACGTTTTGTATAATATTTATTGTACAAAACGTAGATTTTTCTTGTGAAATTCGACAGTTTGCATCAAAACCTCTTTAAATTTATATTTATTTGTGCTAAACTATAATCAACAAAGAGTTTATAGATTATGAGCATGAAAAAATATAAATGGAGGTGTTGGTATGAGAAAGATCAGAAAAATATATTTGAAGGCAATGGCGGCTTTATTATCATTAGTGATGACTTTAGGCTTTATGTCTTATCGTCCTCAGGTCACTCATGCCGCAGAGGATCAAGACCTTAAAGCGATGGCTGATGAGATAATAATCCTTGTTAATGAAGCAAGAGAAAAAGCCGGTTTAAAACCTTTAAGAGCTGTTCCGTATCTGAATGACAAGGCGCGTGAACGTTCAAGAGAGCTCATATTTGATTTCAGTCATTATCGCCCGGGCACCAGAATATTCTATCTTTCTGACGAAAGAGAATTCGAGCTGGATAACGTCAGCGCAGAGAAAGCTGAAGAGATAGCTGCTCGTCTTGACGAAAAATGGTGCTTTGCAACATGGAGCGAGGACATGAAAACCTTCAGAGTCGATGCGAAGAAAAAAGACGATGTTGAAGGCGTTCTTATAGCCGAAGGTGTGGGATTTTCTTTCAGAGAAACATTATACGGTCTTGAAGACAAGGTAACGGAAAATAAGATCGTTGCAACATGGAGCGAGGATAAGAAATCATTCAGCGTTGATAAGAAATACGAAGAAGCTGTCAACAAGCTGCTGAAAAACGAAGCTGTAAAATACAGCATGGGTGATCTGTTCATAACAATAATTGATGCAGGGCTTGTTCCTTATTCAAGAGCAGGAGAGAATACAGCAGGCGGTTCTGATAATGCAAAAGCTACCTTCAAACAGTGGGAAGGTTCACCTGTACACTGGCACGCAATAATGAATCCTGATTATACCCATATCGGCGTTGGAGTATCTTATGAGAAAGACAGTACATTCAGATATTACTGGGATCAGATCTTTATAACTACAGATAAAGAGTTCGACGATCAGTATATCCCCGAAAGCACAGAGACAGTTCCTGTAGGTTCAGGCGATGTCAACGGTGATAAGGAGATAAATTCTTTCGATCTTATCACTATAAATAAGTATCTGGGCAAGGAGATCGAGCTTAATGAGCTTCAGAAGGAAAGTGCGGATCTTCTTCAGGACGGCATGATAACTGCTGCCGATGCGATCGTGCTCAGAAAGTATATCCTCGGCAAATACCGTACAATACCTGTTACGATGGATATGTTTTTGAATGGATAGATAAAGAAGAGGGAAATATAGAAAAGTGTGTTCATGGTAAAAGCAGCTGAGAGATCAGCTGCTTTTACTTTTACTGCCGACTTGCAGAGAGAAGTAAAAAGTGGTATTATCATTTAGGAAAAAAATATTTTATTTTACTGTAACATTTCATACAGGCAGTGCGAATGTTCTTTATGAAAGGTCGATCTTACAAATAATCAAGGAGGAATGAGTATGACAAGCTATGAGCTTAAAGCAATGCTTGAGCGATCACCTGCGGAATGCCATAGAGCACTTGTTAAAGAATACGGAAAATATGTCTACGCGATAGTTTTCAATAAACTCAGGATATGCGGTACAAAGGAAGATATAGAAGAGTGCGTGAGCGATGTATTTGCAGATATATTTTTTAAATATGAATTCGATGAAAACTGTGACCGCGATATAAAGGGTTATATCGCAACAGTTGCAAAGAGGAGTGCAATAGACCGCTTCAGGAGCCTTACATCAAGAAATAATCATACCGTATATTCAGATGATGACGATATGCAGGAGCTTGTCTCGGACTTCAGCGTTGACGAGCGCGTTGACCGTTCTGAACTCCGAAGAGTGCTTCTCAACAAGATTGATGAACTTGGCGAGCCTGATTCAACAATACTTATACAAAAATTCTACTATAATCGTAAATCATCGGAAATCGCCAAGTCAATGTCCATGACAGATGCTTCGGTCAGAACAAGATGCAGCCGCGCAATAGCGAGGCTGAGAACAAAGCTTGCAGAAGCAGGTATATCAAGGTAAAGGGGGAGAAGCTATGAAAGATAGAAATATATTCGATATACTCGGAAATGCAGAGGACGATTCTATGGAAAGACTTACTGAAAAATGTCCCGACATAACGGATGAACAGATCGAAAAGATCATCGCTATGAGCGAAAAGAAGTATAATGCTAAAAAGAAAGAAATCCTTAAAGACAGAACAGAGAAAGATAATTATATCAATATGACAGAAAATGATACTGTGGAAGGTGTTGAACGCGTTCACAGACCCGTATGGCTCACACCTTTGGCTACAGCTGCATCACTTGTACTTGTTGCAGGTGTGGTTCTTGGAAGCATGGCTATGTTCCGCAAAAACAAAACAGGAAAAATTGATACAGGCGTTATTGAACCTGCTGTTACAGCTACTACAACACAGGTATCGGGTACAACTCAGATATCAACAGATAAGAACGGTTCGACTATCACAACTACGGTGACAACGACTTCGCTTTCAAAGACAACAGGTAAAGCTGACGGCACAGGTGCAGCAGGCGGTGCTTCGGGAAGCGCTGCTTCTGAAAATGAAGAAATAAAGGCACTGGCAGGTCAGTGGAAGTATCAGGAGTCGCAGTATGATTTTATCCCCGGCAGTATAACCGAAAAGGGTACTGTAGTTATAAACGAGGACGGAACATACAGCTACAACGGTACAAATGAAACAGGTACAGTAAAGATCGGCGTTGAGAAAATGGGCGGATCAAGCCTCAAGACTGTCAGCTTCTATAATGGTTCAAGCTACAGCTTCGGCGGATATTATCAGAACAACGAGTGGATATCTATTGGAAACGGCGGTATCTCACGTCTTGTACGCGGTTCAAAGGCTGATACTTCAAAGGACGCTGAATATATCTCATACCAGAATACAGCAAAGAGCCTTATTGAAAAGTATTATGATACACATTATCAGATCATGTTCAGATTCCCACAGTACAGAAACATGAATGATACCATTACTTTCAATCTTAGAGATCCTAATCTTGAGGCTGGTATAAGAGATGTAACATATGCACGTATAACAGGAAAAGGTCTTGAACTTAATTCAAAAGCTGACGTTGAAAACTATGCAAGAAAAGTTTACTCAGATAGTCTGGCAGCAAAAGAGTTGGAATATCTGAACGATGACTACGTAGTAATAAGCGACACGTACAAAAATGGCGATCATATAGATGAGACAGGCGTTGCACTTGAAGATCTGCTTGCGTTTAAGAACTTTATTTTCTATAAGGGCAATATGTATGTGAATACATCTTCTGTACAGGCAGGCTGGCTTGGATATACATCTGCTAATGAGCCTATAATCATAAGTAACGTGACATCAACATCTTTCAGAGCATATGCACCCGGTATTTGGGGTGAGAATAATATGGGCTGCGATATAGTTGATTTTGTGTTCGAGCCTTCAGTTAATGGCTGGAGAATAAATAATCTTCAACCAGAGAATTACTCTGTATACGGTGAAAACCTTCCCGGTCTTGACAGCTGATATCAAAAGCCCCGACTTAACCGTGGTACTTGTATAGAAGTTTATATTAATTTATCGGCGGCCCCCATTCTGATGAAAGGGGTTCCACCGAACCTGAAGCATATTCTTAGGGAAGTATACTATTTACTATGTCTCCGAGGGAGTGATCCCTCGGAGATTTTCGTTATCGGCTTATATTTTAAATGTCTCGATCATAATACCGCCGAGCTTGATTCCCTTGTCAGCTAAGAAAGAGAAGTATTTTTCGTTTTCGGAGACATTTTCAAATAAAAACGCTCTCAGCCTATGCTGAGAGCGTTATCACTGTTATGCAGTTTGTGGTATTTTCTTCTTTTCCCGCAGAAGCAGCACCACAAAAAACATCGCAATTATGATCATAGGAACATATTCCAAAACATCCGTCCATGATGGAAGAGACGCAGCTTCGGGGATATTGCCCATCCCGAGCAGTTCCGCGATCGCACTCTGGCTCGCATTGCCCATTGCGTGTGCCAAAACTGCCGGCCAGACGGAATCCGTCTTTTTTGTCAACCACAGATAAAAAGCGGCGTATCCGGGCATGATGAGCAGGCGTCCGCCGACAGACTTCATCGTCTCGGAAAGCGTTTCCCTGCCCG
The DNA here is from genome assembly GCF_000518765.1 of Ruminococcus flavefaciens ATCC 19208. GTDB lineage: Bacteria > Bacillota > Clostridia > Oscillospirales > Ruminococcaceae > Ruminococcus > Ruminococcus flavefaciens. Next base: position 492,672 of record NZ_KI912489.1, read on the forward strand.
CCAGATAGCCCTGCATATCCGATGGCAGATGCCAAAGACTCCAGACGGCACCGCCGATCAGTACCGTACCGATTATGCCGACAAGGGGTTCAAGCTTCTGATTCATGTATCCGCGCCAGCCGAGCTCCTCGCCGATGAGTCCGGCGGACATAACTGCTCCCTGTGCCGCCAGCATCAGGACAGCTGTCACAACATTGTTGAGCGTGAAGCCGCTGAGCCATTCGCTGTGATCGCAGATGATGATTGCCGGAATATACATCAGCGCTGTACAGAGGAGCGGCAGCGCAAATGCAAGCAGATAATACCGGATATTTTCTGTGAGATGCAGATGCAGCTTCATATTGCGGAAGCCCTCTTTTGTGAGCTTTCGGGTGATGAGATTTGCAAGTGCCGGCGCTGCACAAAAAAGCTCTGCCACTATAAAAAAGCCCGTTTGGGAAGCGTTCATAAGCTTGAAGTATACAAACGGCATTGCAGAGGAAGCAGCAACGATAAGCAGATATATGCCGAGCCGTTTGATATTCTCTTTTTTAGTGGTCATACTGCTCCACTCCTTTCAGATAGACCCTGCACGAAATACGGTAGGATAAGTAGTAAGCTGTGAGCGCGATCATGCATACGATACCCAGTGCCAGCGAGATATTATCCTCGGTGAACAGCTTTTCGCCGGACTCGTACAGGATAACGCTGAAATTTCCGGCATTAGTCAGTATCAGCACCGATATTATGATGACGAACGCGATAGAATAGATGAGCTTGGTGATACCGCCCTTTTTGTTGCCGTATCTCAGCGCGAACGGAATATCGGTCGCACGCAGTATTATCTGCAAAAATGCGAGAGGGACGGCAACTGACGATATCGAGCCGGTCAGCTCCCAGCCCTTGTCCGCGGCTGCCGCACAGAACAGCCTGTCGAATGTTTGCAGGCTCGTTATGAACAGCACGATCATCGCAAAGACCATTTCGTATTTCACTCGGATAAAACCGCGGTAGCCTTCCGGCGTCGCGGTGATCCAGTACCCCCATATCTTTCGGTCATCGCCCATGAGCACCATTGTCTGTATACCTCCCGCTGCAAGGAAAGCGATAACGGTGCATATTATGCGGAAATTATACATCTCATCCGTATTGGTGACGATATCTCTGTTGTAGAGTATCATTATGAAGGGCAGCAAGCCGCAAGCTATCATCAGCAGAATGAAAAAACGGTTATGCTTCCATTCCTTGTATACCAGTCCCGTCATTACGGCTCCCTCCTTTCGTAGGCTCTCCACAGCACGATGAAGTACGCTGTACACACACACACAAATAAAGCAAGCGTGAAAACTGTAAATGAAGCCGTGCCCATTATTTCAAGAAGCTTCTTTGCCTTTTCGATCAGCCTTCCCATACCGGAAGAAGCGAGCGTCCTGCTGATCAGGATATACAAGACTACGACCGCAATACTTGCGATAGTGCCGTACTTTTTTATATCCTTCTCGTCTTTTGCGAGCATCAGGATACCGTTGTAAACAACGCTGAAAAGGGAGAAAGCTGTCGTAAGCATCAGGAATTGGTTCATCACAGCAAGTACGTCCATGCTGCCGGAAAAAACGTTTACCAGCACACAAAACGCTACTGTCAGCACGCCGAACACCAGAACGTACATCAGCTTCACGAGCATATCGGCAGCTGCGCACTGTAAGGCAGTCGGCGGCAGAACTATCCTGTAGCGCCTCCAGCCGGAGTTTATGTCAGCCTTTCCAAGTTCGTTGTCAAGACCTGCTCCCGCTCCGCCGACCATTGCCACCATCACACCCAACATATTCACTCCTGAGCTGTCCGCGGCTGTGTCAGTTCCCTCATCACCTGAAAGAATGACAGGTATGAGCATACAGATCAGCATGAGCAGGAACAGTATCAGCATTAGAAGATAGTGCCTGCGCGTCAGCTTCAATTCCCTGTAAATAAGCGACTTATAGAGTTTCATCACGACCACTCCTTTTCGTCCTTGTGGACATAGTAGAGCATGATATCGTCAAGTTTTGCCGGGTCGATCACGCAGTCACGGTATTTGCAGCCTGCATTCTCACGGTCATTCACCATGATCTCTGCGCCGAAACTGTTTGTGCGTATGCTGACTATATCTTCAGTATCTATCTCTGCGAGCTTATCTTTGCCGCATTTGAGTATACCGTGGCGCTCAATGATCTCGTCCTTGTAACCCGTGAGGAGTATTTTGCCCTTGTCGATGAAAGTCACCATATCGGCTATCTTTTCAAGGTCTGAGGTGATATGTGAGGACATCAGGATAGAACGTTCGCCGTTTTGAAGATACTCCATGAAGATATGCAGTATCTCGTCACGCACGACAGGGTCAAGTCCTGTAGTCGCTTCGTCCATGACAAGCAGCTCTGCATTGTGGGAAAGCGCACAGGCTATCTGCAATTTCATTTTCATACCCTTGGAGAACTGTCCTATCTTCTTTTTCTCGGGGAGCTGAAAACGCTCAATATACTTTAAATATGCGGCATTATCCCATTCGGGGTACATACCCTCGAATATTCGTGACATATCCCTTGCGTTGAATATATCGTGAAATGGCAGCTCGTCAAATACTACAGCGATACGCTTTTTTATCGTCGTTTCGTCCTTGATATGGTCAAGACCAAGCAAGCGTATCTCTCCGCCGTCAATATCGGTGATGTGCAGCAGGCTGCGGATAGTTGTAGTTTTACCTGCGCCGTTCTGCCCGATAAATCCCATGATACAGCCCTTGGGTATATCAAAGCTTATATTATCCAGCGTAAATCCGTCATATTTTTTAGTAACGCCCTTGATCTCAACAGCGTTTTCATAGTCATTCATATTATTCCCCTCCGTTAACAAGGTCGAGCAATTCATGAAGCTCCTCCATTGTAACGCCTATCTTGCGTGCTGAATCGCCTGCCTCCATGAGCAGAGATTCTATACGCTTGATCTGTTCTTCACGATAAAGCTCAAGATTCTGCGCCTTTACGAAAGATCCCTTTCCCGTATAGCTTTCAATAAAGCCGTCACGTTCAAGCTCCTCATATGCGCGTTTAGTTGTCATAAAACTGATACGGAGCTCAGTTGCGAGTATTCGCATAGAGGGCAGAGCTTCGCCCTCTTTGAGTTTTCCCTCCAGTATCATAGTCTTTATCTGGTTTGCTATCTGTATATAGATAGGCTCGCCAGAAGAGTTGCTGATGTTGATATTCATTTTTAGTGTACACTCCTTGTGGTTATATAACTTTACCTGCTTTCCGGACAGCAAAGTCTAAATTGTATAACTACCTTTTATACAATTATATCAGCTGTGTTACACTTTGTCAAGTGGTTTTTGAAAAAAACTAAGAAAGCTTCAAAAAAAGACGATACTTGTCATAAATCAGTATCGTCTTTTGTCCTATTCAGTTTGATTGCTCTTTACTGCGATAAGAGTATGCTGCATCCCTTTTCAAAAGGGGGGCTCTCAATAATCGGTATAAAAGCTTCTATATAAACATCACAGTAAAATCGGGGATTTTTCTATGTAACCATATCATGTTTGTTTTGGACATACGGCTGTTATGTTCATACAGCCCGAGGATATCTCGGCGTAAATACTTCCGCCCATAAGCTCCATGAGTCTGCGGCATATGTACAGTCCAAGTCCGCTGCCCTGCTGAGAGCCTGTATTCGAGCCGCGCCAGAAGCTGTCGAAAATATGCGGCAGTTCCTTATCGGGAAGAGTACAGCCTGTATTTGTAACAGTTATAAGACGGCAGTCCTCTTCATCAGAGAAGCTCACAGATATGCTGCTGCCGTCCCCGTACTTCATGGCGTTTTCGATGATATTCTGCAATACCTCTTCCAGTCTGTCGGCGTCGCCGTGAAGCATACAGTTGCTGTATTCGTCTATACTGAACGACGTACCTATGACGGACAGCTTATCGCTGTAGTATTTTTTTATTCTGTTTATGACATCTGCCAGATAGAATTCGGAGCAGCGCACATCAAAGTCAATGACCTCACCGCTGAGATTGCTTGAAAGCTCGTTGACTATCCTTTCTATTTCATCGGCTTTTTCGTTTATGCTTTCAGCAGCGTCTGCCTGCTTTTCGGGTGAGGAATATATCCCCTTTGAAAGAGCCTTTGAATAGAGCTTTATGGCGGAAAGCGGGGTTTTTATATCATGTGACAGTGAAAGAAGAAATGTCTTTTCGTTCTTTGCATATTCAAGACTTTTCTGACGGGAGTGCTCAAGCTCCTCACGAAGCATATCAAGTCCCCATATGAATTTGCCGAAAAACCTGCTTTTGTGCTCTTTCAGCGGAATAACGAGATTTCGCTTTGAAAGCTGTTCAGGCAGGCTGCTGAGTTCGTTGAAGGGCTTCAGCAGTTTTTTTCTGATGTACAAAAACACAGCAAGCATCAGCAGCGTGAAAGCTGCAAGAACAATATCCAAAGTAATGAGAAGCCTGTTGCTTTTCTTGGGCTTGTCATTATATTCGATGCGGTACAGCTTGTTGTTTATCTCTTTGATGAAGTATTCATTTTCCGAGGCATAAAAGCTGTTATCGCCGCTGAATTCATATATTCCGAGTATATTCGGGTAATCGTCCGCACTGACCTGTTTGCCGCTGAGAAGCTCCTGTTCGATGCGGTTAGCTTCGACTTTATAAAGCGGCACAGAAGATGTATTCTGTTTCAGCAGAACTACATTTACAGTAATAAAAAATGCAGTCATAATGACGATAAAAACAGCTATTATCTTGTCGAAGCTTTTCATGTCAGCCCTCCCAGCGATAGCCCTTGCCCCATACGGTAAGTATCTTCTTGGGCTCTTTCGGGTCTTCCTCTATCTTTTGTCTCAGCCATTTGATATGTACAGTAAGGGTCTGAGGTTCGGATTCGCTGTCCGAGCCCCATATCCTGTTGAATATGAAATCCTTGTTGAGAGTCTGTCCCTTGTTTGCAATGAGCAGGTGAAGGAGCTCGAACTCCTTTGCAGTCATATTAACAGGGACTTCGCCCTTTTCCGCAGTACCTTCCGCAAGGTCAAGGGTGATATCGCCGTCCGTAAGCTTGTCGATAGCAAGTCTGCGCCTGAAAATGCCCTTTATCTTGGCTATAAGGATATCTATATCGTAAGGCTTTTCGATATAGTCGTCAGCTCCGAGAAGTATGCCGTTGAGCTTGTCCTCCTTGTCTGTTCTTGCGGTAAGAATGATTATGGGAGTATTATCCTTTTCTCTTATTCGCTTGCATACGGCAAAGCCGTCCATTTCGGGAAGCATTATATCAAGCAGGACAAGCCTTGCCCCGTATTTTTCAAACAGGGACAAGGCTTTTTCAGCTGAATGAGCTGTGCTTACTGTATAATTTTCCAAACGCAGGAATTCGCAGAGCAGATCGCAAAGCTCTTTATTATCCTCCACGATAAGTATATCTACCATTTTACCAACCCATTTCCTGAAGCCAGTTATTGAGACCGCGTTCACGTTCATGCAGTGAAAGTGCTCTGTTTATATTATACTCTCCCTTGATATTTCCGTCAACTATGAAAAGTACCCTTGAACACTTTGCAGCTACCTTTGCATCGTGAGTTACCAGCATTACGGTAGTACCGTTATCGTTGAGCTTTGTAAGCTCGTTCATTACCTCATCTGAGGCAGTACGGTTGAGAGCGCCTGTTGGCTCATCGGCGAATATCATATCGGGGTCGTTTATCATGCTGCGGCATATGCAGGCTCTCTGGAGCTGACCGCCCGATACCTCGTTGATATCGTTATCACCGATCTCGCTTATGCCAAGCTTGTGCATGAGCTCCTTGCCGCGCTTTGTGATGTCCCTGCGGTTCTCCTTGTTCTTTCTGGACTTTACGGCAGGCAGGATAATATTGTCGATGATAGAGAGATTTTTCATCATATACATCTGCTGGAAAATAAATCCCATATCATCAAGGCGCATTTCCGCAAGATCGTTCTCGCTCATATCGGCAAGGTTTTTGCCGCAGAAATTTACGCTGCCTGCGGTCATTTTATCCATGCCCGACACTGTGTAAAGCAGAGTTGATTTGCCCGAACCCGACGGACCCATGACAGCTACCATTTCCCCCTTATCAATATGGAAGCTGACATTTCTCAGAACATTGTTCTGCCTTTTGTTTATGATGTATGTTTTGCAGAGGTCCTTTACATCAAGAATAGTTGTATTCATAACTCATATCTCCTTTTTATTCAATATCGGAAGTATCCGAAGCCTTTATGGTTTTCATGTAAAGAGCTGTTATGAAAGCTCCTGCTATTGTGGATATAATAACTATCATCGGATATACAGCGTATATCTCAACAGGCTTTAGGTTGTAATCCACGCCGTTCAATGCACCCATTATACTGAACACGGGATCGATGCAAAGCTTTGTCACAGGCAGGCTGAGTACAGCGGAAATTACCGAAGCTGCAATGGCAACTATAACAAATCTGAGGGTGTGCTGAGTGATCACAGAGCGTGTATTGAAGCCCATAGCCTTCATAAGTGCGATCTCGGGCTTTTCCTTTGAGATGAGCGAACGCTCCATAAGTACGGATATCATTATGATTATTATAGCAGTTATTACGATAACAAGAAGCTTTACGCTGTTTAAGGTGTTCGTTACATCTTTGCCTATACAAGCACTTACAAATCCGTCAGAATCATCAACGTATTTGGTGTTGAATATATCCTTCATTTTTTCGATGCGTTTTTCTGTCTCTGCATTATCTGGGTGGTCGTCAAAGTCTATCTGGAAGCCCATTACGTTTTTGACAGCACTTTCGGGAATATATGCGTTTTCGCAGAATCTTCCTGTTTCGCCGAGCTGTACCATGCTCTGGAAAAATGCCGAGACAATATATTCTTTTGTTTCACCATCAAGAGTGATATTTACCTTGTCGCCGATGCCGACGTCTACTTTGTCGGCAAGCTGTTTTGTGAGAGCTATCTCGTTCTCGTATTTCGGAGCATATCCCTCGGAGTATGTGTAATCCGATGCCTTTGTGTCCTTGCAGTACATGAATGCAGCTGTTGCTTTTTTGCCGTTAGCTTCCATCAGCGGGAAGAGAAGCGTTTCTGAATGAACTTTTCCCGGCATATTGTTTTCTGCAAGCTTATCTTCTATTTCGTTTTCGAGCTCGCTGTATGTACTCTCACCTGTCATGAGCCTTGATATCATTTCCGTATCGGTTATATATGCATCACTTGGAGTAGCGCACAGTGTAGGCATAAGCTTTTCACTTCCAAGTGTATTTGCTGTGTTTGCAAGGCTCATTATAAGCAGCAGACATACAGTAAATATAGATGTCATTATGCAGAACTGCTTAGGACTGCTGAATACATCGTTTACTGCAAGGAAGCCTGTAGTGCCCAGCTTTGACTTTTCAAGACGGAATACCCCCTTTTTCCTGAATCTTTCTCCTGTCTGACCGCTTCTTACTGCGTCTATAGGTGAGAGCTTCTTTATCTTTTTTGTACAGCTCCAGCAGAAGAGAAGGATTATTGCGATAACTGCAAGGCTGCATATGATACCTACAAGAATGGGATTACCGTTTGCAAGCACCATATTGTCGCTGACCTTTTTAAGGAGCATATTTCCGAAAGGCAGGCTGAGCGCAAAACCGATAACTGCGCCGATGACTGCGATGCCGAAATATTTTACAAGGTACAGACCGCGGACGGAATTGTTTCTCAGTCCGAGCGCCTTCATTACGCCTATTTCGCGGAAATCCTCGTTTATGGTGAAGCTTATGGTAAATCTCAGAGTTACGAATGAGACTATCAGCAGGCAGATGCTTACTATGAGAAGCAGTCCTGCTACGATACTGTTCATGATGTATGAAGTTCTGACGAGAGTCTGATCTTTATTGAACTGTACGTTTGGCAGGTCTGAAAGGTCAGAGGCAAGTGCCTTCTTATCATAGCCGTTGATGTAAAATATCTGCGCCTGATTGTTTTCGGAAGCCTTTTCGTCTGCGGCTATTTTTGCGTAATCGCTGCTGTTCATAAGTATACGGGAATTGCCCATCATTTCCGAACCGAGGAAAGCGTCCTTTGCAATGCCTGCATATGAAAATGTCAGCTGGGTATTGCCTATTTTTACATCGAATTTGTCACCGATCTCAAGATTTGAACTGCTTGCAAGAGTGCTTGTAAAGTAAGCCGTTCCTTCTTTTACTTCTGTAATGATCTCATTATCACTGTTGAAGTAATTGATCTGCGCATTATCAATTGAAAGAGCAAGGAAAGTGCTTGACTGTTCTATAAGCTTTTTTCCGTTTCGGGTAACGCCCTTGTCATCAAAGAAAAACTGATCCTCTCTGCGGAAATCCTTTACCGAGGATTTCTGTGCTATCATATCAGCTATCTCGTCACCGTTGTCGCTGACGTTGATGATGAAGTGGTCGCTCAGGTTTGCTTTTTCAAAATAATTGTCAAGACCGTTTATTACCGACATTATGTTGTTGACACTGCTTGCGGCAAACATGGTCGCAAGTATGACAAACATCAGAAGTATGACATTCATGGTCTTTTTTCTTTTAAGATCTCTCTTTAGTATTCTCAGATACATATTAACCCCTCGCTTTCTGTGATTATATCTTAGCATGGGAATTATTAAATAATCCTTAAATGGATATTTCATCGGAAATAACGTGTTTTTATTCGTTTGCCTATAATGATTGTACCATTAATGCTTAATAAATTCAAGTGGGACTCATGCCGCAGCTGCGTTGTTTTACAAATATGTGAACAATGGCTGAAATGCTTGATTTCACGGAGGAACCGTGTTATAATGTGGACAGGCAGAGATGTTCTGCAAATCTGAAGAATGGCAGGTGAACACAATGAAGTTAAAAAGATCAGCGGCGGCTTTTATCGCAGCTGCAACAGCGGTTATCCCGTTTTCATCAGGCAATGTATCATTATCCGCACCTTTAAGTGCAGCTGCTGAGGAACAGACTGTAAAAGCTGCACTTCCCCAATGGATACCGAGCGATTTTGGTACGGCACTGGAATTTCGCAATACCTACGGCGCTACTCATATTCAGGACGGTTTTGTCTGCATCGTATTCAGCGAAAAGGCTGGCAAGGTATCCGAAGATGATATCCCACGTTATGATATCAGGACTACAGAAGGCATTATGAAGGAACTGAAGCGTACAGTATACTCTTCTTCCGACAGCGATACATGGTATGAAGTCGCTGTATATTCCGAGCCGCAGAAACAGGGAAAATTTGAAGCTGCGCTCGTTGATACATGGCTGAAATCATCGGAGCTTGATCTCGGCTACAATCACGCTGTGGCTTATTATTCCTTTGATATTGATGAAGGTAAAAACATCACGGAGACTGATATTTACAGCTGGCTTCCTGACTGTATAACGGAATACAAGGACTATAAGAACAAAAACGGTTCTGTATCCGCAAAGGACGAATTCGTTGTGTTCTGCCTTGATTATTCAGCAGGAACGCCCTACAAATGGCTGGAAGCCGGTGATAATTCGTCAAACTTGCGGCATTACCGCACGGAGGATTGCAGCAGGAAAACAGCCGTGACGCTTGACGGCGGAAGTATAAACGAATTACAGGTATACAAGGCTGAAAAGGACGGCAGTGCAAAGATAGTCTATAACTATGCTCCGTCCTATGATTACGGAGAGGTCGAAGTTGAAAAAACTCTTATTGCCGATTGTACTGTAACTGACGGTGCAAAGAAAGTGACCCTCAATGATTCATATGTAAACGAGGCTGACTTTTCAGTCTCTCAGTACAGTATTTATTCAGGCGACCTTACCGTTTCATCATACAGTATCTATAATAAATTTGCGGAGTCAAAGTCGGCTGTCATTACATCTAAAGATGAGCTCAAAGCCTTCCTTAAAACTTATCTTAATGAGAAGCCGCTTGATAAGTTCGTTTCTCAGTACAGCGACAGCTTTTTCGAGAATAATGTGCTGATGCTGAATACCTACCTCGACCCGTATCAGGGACGTATCTTCAAGCACGGACTGAAAGGCGTACAGTATAAGGACGGCAAGCTCGTTATAGATTTTACTTCCGTTATCAATGCACAGCGTATGAGAACATCATGTTTCGATATATTGAAGCTTACAGTTCCGAAAGAGGAATACAAGGAAGCAGATGCTGTATGGCAGAATGAAGAGATACTGAATTACGATCTCAAACGCATCAGCGTTATCGACGAGGATACGGGCGAGCCTATAGAAATACCCTACGGAACGGTATTGGAGCTTTTCGGCAACACCATGAAGTATATTGAAGGCAGCAATCCATATTACTGGGACGTTATAACCTCAGAGTGGGAGAAGCTTGATATAAATGAGGAGTATCTGCCTTACGGTTATGAGCTTTCAAAGACAGATCCGAAAGAGGTAAAGAATTACGGAAACAATACCGCGGATATCATATTCAAAGTAAAGAAAAAAGAACCCGTTAAGGTGAAGTATACAGTAGATAAGATATCAACTATCACGCAAGGACTTTTTGTGGAAGAGGCGTTCGGTGGCTTTAAGCCTGTGGCTGTATCTTCAAAGAATGAGCTTACGGAATATCTGTCGCATTATATTACCGAAGAATATCAGAAAAAGCTGTTTTCAGAGTATGACGATGATTTCTTTAAGGAGAATGTTCTGCTGTTTAACTTTATGATAGACTCTACTGCATCCCGCAAAATTGAACTGAATGATACCGTATTCTCAAAGGATAATATTTCCGTTTATTATACCGCTCCTTCAACGGATTTCGGTATCTGCAACACCGATTACCTCTGGGCATTGCAGGTGACTGTACCGAAGAGCGGCTACAGCGGTCAGAAGATCGAGTGGAAATGTATGGGCGATGCAAACGGCGACGGCAGCTTTGGCATAGCCGATATTGTAACATTGCAGAAATGGCTCGCTGCTTCGTCAGATACCGAGCTTTCGGACTTGAAGGCAGTTGATATATGCGAGGACGATGTCATTGATGTATTTGACCTTGTATCTATGAGAAAGAAGCTTATTGAAGTGCATCAGCTCGATAAGCCTGTAACATACGGTATCGAAGCACAGTATGTACGTACCAACGGTTATGTTGACGGAGCTGAAAGAATATATTGAGTCTCACAAGGACAAATATTATATGAAGTCAGCCGAATTCAATGATGCTGTTGAGAAATACAACGATAACTGGTTCAATTCCCACAAGCTTATGATAGTTCTGCTTGAGGAATCCAGCGGCTCTGTAAGCCACGGTGTTACTTCGGTAACAAACAGATCCGTAACAATCAACCGTACTGTACCGGAAGTCGGTACGTGTGATATGGCTGAATGGCATATCTTTATTGAATATCCAGAAACTGCAAATATAAGTGATAACTTCAGCGTTGAATTTACAAACACTTATCTCAGATAATATAAAAATACAGCAGGTGCTCCTGGGTTACAGGGAGTACCTGCTGTTTATACACTTACCGTTCAGTAATAAAGCTGTTTACAGTAAGCAAGAAAAGACTTGATTATGTATGAAAAAAATTGTAGTATGAGTATATCAGTATATTTCCCATGAGATCTGAAAATATACAAAATCTGATATGCTAATAAATAATAAGGGTGGAGTAGTTTTATGAAAATGAAGAAAGCAATTCCTTTTATAATGTCTCTGGCTATTGTCGGTTCATGCTGTATGTTCAATAATACCGTTAATGACAGATGCTCAGCAATTACAGCAGTTACGATCGTTGAACAGGGAACATATGAGGTTGACGAAAACACATCATTTGAGTATAAAGTAACAGAAAATGATGATACATATATCGGCAGGTATACAGGAACTGCCACAGAAGTTGTGATACCTTCCGAGATCAACGGCAAAAAAGTTACAGGAATATCAGGCAATTCATTCTATAATCGCGCTGATGTAACTTCGATCACTATACCTGACGGTATCACAAAAATCTCAATGTCGGCTTTTGAGAAATGTACAGGCTTAACGTCCATAACAATTCCCGAGGGCGTTGAAGAGATATCACACAGCCTTTTCATGGATTGCAGCAGCTTAAAATCAGTTACACTGCCTGACAGCATCAAGTACATTGATTATGAAGCTTTTAAAAACTGTACTGCATTGGAATCCATCAATATTCCTGACGGTCTGGAGTATGTTATGCCCGATGCGTTTACAAATACCAAGTGGTACGACGATCAGCCTGACGGAATGATATTACTCGGAAAGACAGTATATAAATATAAAGGAACAATGCCTGACAACACATCAATAGTTATTCCTGACGGTATCAAGTGTATCGGCGGCGATGCTTTTTTAGGCTGTACTGGTATGACCTCTGTAACTATCCCTGATAGTGTTGGTTTAATTGAAAACAGAGCTTTTTCAGGCTGCACCGGTCTCACCTCTGTGACTATCCCTGACTCTGTTTTGGAAATGGGACATGATATTTTTGAGGACTGCACAGGGCTGACTTCTGTAAAACTTCCTGAAGGTATCAAATATTTTGCTTACGGAACTTTAAAAGGCTGTACAGGCTTGACTTCTGTAACTCTTCCGAGCAGTCTGCTTGCAGTTGGTCTGGAAACTTTTGAAGGCTGTACAGGTCTGACATCAATAACAATCCCTGATAATGTTACTGATATTTTGGATAATGCCTTTAAGGACTGTACTGATATGACTAAAATAGTCATTCCCAAAAACGTATCATATATCCATGAAAGTGTATTTTCGGGCTGTACTAACCTGACTATCTATGGATATAAGGGTTCAGAAGCTGAAAAACATGCTAAAGATAATAACATCAAATTCGTTGCGCTTGATGCGGAAACAACACAGCAGGCAACTAAAACCACAGCAAAAGCTGCGACCACAACAAAGGCTGCAACCGCCAAAAGCAACTCTCCTCAGACAGGAGACAAGGGCAGTGCGGGAATTATTACAGCAGGCTTTGCTGCATCAGCATTATCAATCATTTCATTCAAAAAGAGAAAGAAGTAAAAATACAGAAAGTCCCTGCATTTGCAGGGACTTATTGTTTTTATATCTGTTTATCTGACATATCTTCTGTTAAATACAAGAAATGCTATCATCAATAATGCTGCGCCCCATAGAGCCTGAACAGCTGTACCTTCATTTATTGCAAGATACTGGGGGACTCTTACTACAAAGAACGAATTCATTGTAGATAAAACAGGAAGATATTTCATTTCGGAACTGTACTGGAGCAGTAAATTTCCCAGTCCAAGGACAAGTGATACCATTATTGCCATTGAAACGATCATAGAACGTGTAAGTATTACAAGTGCACTCGTTATAATAACTATTTCAAGTGTTGATAAATAGTCCGGCAGAAGGAGGCTCAGAGCCTCACCGATACCTAAGTTTTCGCTTGATGACATTGCTATGGCTGCTAATGAAAAAATGGTGTTAGCCAATAACAGGATCACTGACCATGTTAATATGCATAATAATTTTGCTGTAAGGAACATACCCCTTTTTGGAGTACTCAGTAAACTGGTTCTTAATGCTGATTTTTGATATTCATATCCAAAGTACAGTGCAGTTAATACAGCATAGCCTGCCTGACCAAGATAAAAGCCTTCTATCAGTTTGCTCTTGGTCAGCGTAACGCCTGTTCCGCCCGTATATGAATCAAGGGTTATTGCCATTACGGGAACAAACACAAGCAAACCAAGCATTACTATTACATTCCATTTCTGATATAAAAACTTCTTTTGTTCACATTTATAATACTGAAGCAGCATTTAATATTCTCCTTGCAGGTCGATTTTGCGGAATAAAATATAGCCTGCGGAAACGAAGAACAGCGTCCAGCAAAGCAGGCATATTATATTTTTCATCGGCATTCCCGAAAGTACACTTTCAGAGGTTGGGATAAGTCCGTTTGAAAGTGATACAGGCAGGTATTTGCACACTTCAAATTTCTCTGCAAGCATATTTCCAACATTATATGCCTGTATGATAAGGAAAAGAAGCGGCACTACCGCTGTTCGGCACAGGAATGCGATAGCGTATGATAATACAGTCAGAAGCGTCAGTGATACCGTTGAGAACAGTATGAATTTCCATACCGTAGCGTTAAACACAAGCGGCTTCAGTCCCTGATCACCGAAAGTAAAGTGTGTGATTGTAATTGTAAGTGTAGTTGATATAAGAGAAATGAAAAATGATATGATTGTTACTGCCAGTGATTTTGATACAAAAAGATTTCTTTTGCTTCCGAAGGAAAGAAGGGAGGTTCTCAGGCTGTGCAGCTTGAATTCTGATGCACCGAATAAAGCACCGAGAACTATCATCGGGATAGTTGCAAACATTACTACATCAAAGCCCATGTATTCTAAAGGAGGCATAGGCTCTGCAAGCTGATTGGTTTCGGTTGGTACTGCATCGAGTCCGACGGAAAGTGTCTGTTTTGCAGATATATATGCCAGCATACTTTGTGCTGCTATTACGAGCAGTGTGACTATTTTGCATACCTTTGTATAGCAGAGCTTCAGCAGCTCGCTGTACAGATTATTCACAAAGTTTTTCATCAGCAGTTCCCCTCATCTGTAAGATTGAAGAACAGGTCTTCAAGTGAAGAGATATCCTTCATTACGGTATCGAGTGTTCCTTTGGTTACGATCTTTCCATGATTGATTATAACTACATCATTGGTAACAGCTTCGACCTCTGAAAGCATATGAGATGAAAGCAGTACGGTCTTTCCGTCCTTTGCCTGCTTCTTTACAAATTCTCTGAACCATCTTATACCATTCGGGTCAAGTCCGTTGGTAGGTTCATCAAATATAAGAAACTGCGGATCACCTATAAGTGCAGCGGCTATGCCAAGTCGCTGTCCTTCACCGAGAGAAAGGCTTCCCACCTGAGAAGATGCCTTATGGGATATTCCTGTTATTTCCATTACCTCATCAATTCTCTTTTTAGGGATACCATTGCTTACGGATATGATGCGAAGATGCTGATATACAGTTCTGTCGTTAGGCGAGCCGACGCCATCGAATGATGCACCTATTTTT
This sequence comes from Ruminococcus flavefaciens ATCC 19208, assembly GCF_000518765.1. Lineage (GTDB taxonomy): Bacteria > Bacillota > Clostridia > Oscillospirales > Ruminococcaceae > Ruminococcus > Ruminococcus flavefaciens. The sequence continues at coordinate 507,737 of NZ_KI912489.1, forward strand.
TTCAGCGGTTCATTCCATTTTGCATAGTTCTGCCCGCCTATAAATGCTGTTCCGCTGTCTGCGCTGTCGAGTCCGAGAAGAATTCTGAGAGTTGTGCTCTTACCCGCACCGTTTGGTCCGAGAAAAGCTGTTATCCTGCCTTTCTGTGCTTCAAAAGAAACATCCTTCAGGATTTCCTTGTTTCCGTATTTCTTGTTCACATTGCTGATCTTGATTGATTGTTCCATATAACTCAGCTCCTTTCTTTTTTATATTATAATAATTATAGGCATGAAATACAACACGTTTTTCATAACTTACAGGTATACGAACATACCTTGCATGATATTGATTATAAATTACATTGACTTTCATTTTTTCATATGCTATAATTGATGGTGCAGTTACTTTAGGAAGTGATGATTTGAAAATAAAACTTATTGTAAATCCTGAACACTATGAAGCTATATCTGATGAACTAAACAGACTTGGAATAGAAATAAGCGATAATGCAGATCTTATTCTGACCGAACGAAATGCAAGCATTTCCTATCTGATAGGTAAAAGAAATGAAGAGATATATCGTTTGAAAACATCTGATATATCTCATATAGAGAGTTTCGCTCACGAAGTTATAGCATATACCGATGAAGGCGAATTCAGAATAAATGAACGATTGAAAACACTTTCCGGACTTCTTGATCCTGAGATATTTATTCGTATAAGTAATTCCGTAATAATATCAACCGAGCATATAAAAAGTATAAAGCCCGGCTTTACTCAAAAGTTTATCGTTACCATGCAAAACGGGGCGGTTGTTGATGTTACAAGGACATACTACTATTTTTTCAAAGAATTTTTAGGAATATGAGGTCGTATATATGAAATTGTTTTATTCATTGATATTACTGCTTATAATATCAGTTATATTTGCTGTTGTTTTAACATTTGTTTATATTATATTATATAATAATTATTTATCTAAACGCGTAAAAAACGGTATCAAGACAAAAGACGGCGGCAGACGTCATGTTGAGCCTTTCAATTTTTTTCTCATATGCTTTTTTGTGATTTTGATATTATCATGTCTGGTGTTATCGGTCAATAACGATAAAAAACTAAATGCACCTGAATCGCCGGGATTTGAAATATGTGCCGATAACAGCTATGCGGACAGTTTTTCATGCAGCAGTGAGCTGCCCGGATATACACGTTACGAAAAGGTCGTTGATGATATAAGCTGCGTGTATTATATCAACAATAATAAAAACAGTGCTTTTCCGGCAATGTATCTTTATATCGGATACAAAGGAAAATACAGCTTTACATATTATTCTGATGAAACAAAAAAAGCGTCTTCTTCCGATATTTCCATATCGGGTGAAAACGCAGGGTGGTATGCACTGAATGATATGCCTGACAGTGATAAGCTGTTTCTCGATATCAAAACAGGTTCCGCAAGTAATACAATTGAGATAAAGCTATAAACAAACAGACACATGACCGCGAAGGATCATGTGTCTGTTTTGTTTTATATGGTTAAGAAACAAGCATTTGTTCTTTGGCAAGTTCATAATACAGAGGAACAGTTTTGATAAGTTCATCGTGATTTCCTTTTCCGACTATTCTTCCGTGTTCCAATACGTAGATATTATCTGCATTCATTGTTGTTGATAATCTGTGGGCTACCATAATGATGGTTTTTGTTCCGCGCAGCTCTTCTACAACATCTTTGATTATGCGTTCATTGATACTGTCGAGATTTGATGTAAGCTCATCGAGTATGATAATATCAGTATCCGACAGTAATGCTCTTGCCATAGCGAGTCTCTGCTTTTCACCGCCTGAAAGACCTGTACCGTTTTCATCAATAACAGAATACAAACCTTTCGAGCGATTAGTTACGAGATATGAAAGATTAACTTTTTCAAGAGCTTCCATGCACTTTTCTTCTGTTACGTTATTATTGCCGACTTTAAGGTTGTCGTATATAGTACCGCTGAGTAAAGGTGCATTCTGCTCAATATACGTGATCTTGCTTCTGAGCTCTTCTCTTGACATGGTGTGGTAGTCTTTGCCGTATACACAGATAGTTCCGTTGTTAAGCTCATAAAATCGCTCTATAAGCTGAAGGACTGTACTTTTTCCTGCGCCCGAAGGTCCGACGATAGCCACACATTCACCATTATTTATCGAGAACGATACATCTCTCAGAATTACATTTTCGTCAAATTCCTCTGTTTCCTGTCCGAGAACGTGCTGAACATAAGAGAATGTTACATTGTTGAAAGTGATCGCATGATCGTCTGTTTCTTTTTTATTATCAATTATGATATCAAACTGGTCTTCAAGAGGCATACTGCTGATCTCCTTGATGCGCTTCAATGAACCGACAGAATCAGCGAGTGTGGAGATCGTTGAGAAGATCTGCTGGAAAGGGGATATAGCTATGTAAAGCAGCAGGACAAATGATGTAAGATCACCTACAGACATCTCTCCTTTTGATACACGCCATCCGCCGATGCCGATAACTGCCATTCCGCATAACTGGAGGCCGAGGTTTGAGACAGGTGTCATAAATGCCTGATACTTTGCAAGCTTCAGGCTGAGAGACTTGACATTTTCAGCCTCATCAACTGTTTTTTTCAATTCATTCTTGGTCTCGTTTGTTGAACGTATAGTTCTTATACCACGCAGTGACTGACCTAATTTGCCGCTGAGCTTACCCATACCTTTCTGAGCTTCATAACTTGCTTTCTGAATGATGACGGACATTAATGCTATCAGCACAAAAGAAACAAAAATAGATATTATAGTTACAAGGAACAAAGTAAAGTCTTTTAAAAGCAATCCTATTGATGCTCCTATAGCAAGAAGCAATCCGCTTGACAAAGCAACGGTTGACTGAATGATACCTGCTCTTAATTTAGAGGTATCACCTGTCAGTCTGCTTATCAGATCACCTGATGACCATTTGGAATAATTAGCTATCGGTAATTGAAGAATATGGCTGATAAGGTCTTTACGTGAACGGAAAACAGCCTCTTCACTTATTATCTGAAGGAGATAATACTGCAGGGTTGTTATAATTGTTGAACCTAATATAACTCCGATGAGTATACCGATCTTTGAAGAAATATTTGTATCTGTATTTACATTGTTTATGATGTCGGATACAAGATCAGGCTGTATCAACGTAAAGATTGATGCAATAACACCGAGGATCATAACGATCAGGAAATACTTCTTTTTGTCTGATACCAGTGCAAACAGATCGCGTATCTTTACATGGATCTCTTTGTTATTTTCAATTTCTTCAGGTTTCTTTTCGTTTTCTTCCATTTCCATTCCTTTCGGTACTTCCGTTTCGTCAGGGGTCTTTATAACCTTAACGAAAGAGTCTACTTCCTTAGGTTCACCGGCAGGTCTTCCGTAGACTTCGATCCATGCGTGAGCTCTGAACGGGTCCATGCAGTAGCCTGTACACCAGCTTACTCTTTTTCCCTGCAAAGCAAGAAGTACTGTTGCAGCAATTGATCTTTTCAGACATCTGTCCTGATTACGGCATTTTTTGCTGACATAGCAAATAGCTCCTCTTGCGGTTTCGGCTTGCGTTAAAGTGGCAAGAGGCTTTTTCTTAGTAATAGCTGTCAGTATTTTTTCAATCCTTTTAGGTGAAAACAGTATGAGCGGAGCAGATATCAGCAAAGCAAAAGCTGCTAAAAATTTGAGTTTGAATCCTACATGGATATATTTTTCCTTTGTAAGCTGAAGATCCATTATGCAATACCTGCCTTTTTAAGAGAATCTAAAAACTCATTTACGTCAGTTTCAGCCTGAGTTCTGTCAATATTGAAATTTTCTGCAACTGCATCTGTTATTTCTGCTGAATTTTTGCCGCCGCTAAGCTGCTGTAATATAAAAGTGCCGACATTATTTGTCTGGAAATAAACACCGTGTGTCTTGTCAAATACAATAGCACCGTTTTCCTGTTCTGTTATTTTTAATTCAATTTTTCTTTTGAATAATCCCATAATTAAACACCTATTTCTATATATTTATTTACTTGTCTCAGCCATCTTTCAATATTGCATACACGCATAAAGAAATCAACACGTTCGAAATTTGATGATGGCATAGAAAGCTCTCGGTCAAGAGATTCGTGGTTTATTACGTCAAGTTTTGAAAGAAAGAATTCTTTTGTTTTGCCCATCCATTTGGCTGCAGCAGCGCGGTAATCATTGTAAAAAGCAGATGAATAATCACCTTTTACGCCGCGGGTGAATACTTCAAGCGGAACTATACCTTTAAGCGCTTCATAGAGCATAGGTTTTGTTTTCTGAGGATCGGTACAGTATCTTGATGGAAGGGTCAGTGCGGTTTTTATGACTTTTGCATCAAGAAACGGAGCATACCAACCTATTTCATCACCTGCAACATGGACTATCTGTGAAAATATTTCTTTCTGGAATAGAATAGACTGTATTCTCTGGTAATGAGACCTGTCATCAGATAATTCATAGAACTGATTGGAAAATAATGAATTGATCTTGCTGTGGGCAGATTCTTTTGCTGAATCCGTCAGCCATGAAGGGAATATCACATCTTCAGACCATGATAATTGACGTTTGTTTTTCTTTTTGCTGCCAAAGCCATTGTCTATTGATTGTTTTACTTCGTCCTTGAGTGAGGTTTTATTTGTAAGATCCTTGATACATTTCAGGAATGATCTTCTTGAAAGAATACAATACTTAAAAATCAGCGGTATACTCCTTACAACGCCTTCTTCTCTTATGATCGACCACGGTACAGAAGGGATGTATGTAAAGAGTTCATCGCCTCCGATTCCTATCATATGCAGATGTTTGTCCTTTTCGGGCAGCTTGCACAGCATTTCTTTTACGTATCCTTCGGTATCGCCCCATAGAAGCGGAGAATCAGGAACATTGCTTCCAATGTATTCTTTATCTACTGAAAAACGTGAACTGTTCTTATCGATCGAAGGCAGTTTGTTAAGCTCAATGCGAAGATCATCAGCGATATATTGTGCCCATTTTGTATCACTGTTTGCTGATTCATCTGATTCAGCATGGAATATCATAGGCTGTCCTGATATCTTGTTTACGACATAAGCAATGCTTGCCGAATCCACACCGCCTGATACGTCACAGGACACAGAGTCGAATTGACTATTCTGATTGTATATGTTTGATATTATAGTATCACGCAGATCCTTTGTGACCTTATCAATGTCATGATCAACTTTAAAAGCATTAGTCATTTCGCACTCAGTAATATTGCCTGAGCTTATCTTTAAAATGCGGAAAGGATTTATTTTTGATATCTCATCCCAGAAAGACATATTGCTGAAAGGCTCAAATGGCAGTCCTGTTACAAGATAAGCCGAAATAGAAGATTTAGAAACCTTAAACTGCTTTTTGTATGCTATATCAAAAGCAGAGTCACTTATTAATATCTCACTTTCAGTCTTGCAGTATGATAGAGAAGTATCAAGAAAAGGCCCGAAAATGATCCAATCACTGTCTACCTCAAGAGCAAATACGCCTGTAAGGAATCTGTCCTGAAGATCGGTTATTAGTGATTCTTTTTCGAGCTTTATCATTTTTTCTATATTATTTTCAATTTCTTTATCGTACTTTTCGGGATAATATAGTTTTTTGTTTCCGAGATCACGGAAAGTATAGCTGTCTTTATTAAGGATCATCAGCTTTTTATTGCCCGAAGTGCCGAGAGTGAATTCTTTTATATTTTTTGATTCCAACGGTCAACCCTCTCCTTTTGTATTTTATAATTAAACAAATAAAATCATACATTAATACTATATGATTTTATTTGTTTAATAGTAAAATGCTGCAAATCTCAACTTGATTTTTAACAGCATTAATTCCATGCTAAATTAAAGTATGTTTTAGCACCGAAAATGTCACGAAATTTACCGTACCAAAGACCCATTGTGTTATCCTTGAATGAAGCGACCTTTTCAACGCTTGGCTTATTGTATGTCATTTTTTTACCTCTTTTTTTATATTAAGTGAAAACGCAGCATTTTCTACAACACTTGTTTCTGAAAATGCTGCAGATCTCAACTTATTTTTAAACAGCATTAACCGATCACGGTGTAGATGAATGCCTTACCATTCAACGTGAATGAATGCTCTACCACCGAAAATGTCAGTCCACTTACCGAACCAAACACCCATTGTGTTATCCTTGAAAGAAGCAACCTTCTCAAAGCTTGGCTTATTGTATGTCATTTTTTTCACCTCTTTTTTTATAAAATTGAAATAAAGCATTTTCTGCATCACCTGTTTCTGAAAATGCTGCAGATTTTAACTTCATTTTAAACATCATTAGAAACCGATTTCGATCTTGATGATTGCTCTACCACCGAAAATGTCATTCCATTTACCGAAACAAAGACCCATTGTGCTGTTCTTGAAAGAAGCAACCTTCTCAAAGCTTGGCTTATTGTATGTCATGATATGTATCCTCCCTTCCTAAATGTGATATAAATTACCAGAAACCTTTATATCATCGTATTTCTTATACATGAAGTGAAATTCACGTTTAAGATGCTTTTATTATAAATCCGAATTTTCAGAAATTTTTCAGAAAATATCATTTGTAATGCGATATTATTTAGCTATTAAACAAATAAAATCATACATTAATGCAATATGATTTTATTTGTTTAATAGTAAAAATGCTTGCTTACCATGCAGGACTAAGAGCAATGTATATCTTTCCGCCGAAGAGATCCTTAAAATTGCCGAACCAAAGGCCCATTGTTTTATTCTTGAAAGAAGCAACCTTCTCAAAGCTTGGCTTATTGTATGTCATTTTTTTCACCTCTTTTTTTATAAAATTGAAATGAAGCATTTTCTGCAACACTTGTTTCTGAAAATGCTGCAGATTTTAACTTCATTTTTAAACATCATTAGAAACCGATTTCGATCTTGATGATTGCTCTACCACCGAAAATGTCAGTCCACTTACCTGTCCAAAGACCCATTGTGCTGTTCTTGAAAGAAGCAACCTTCTCAAAGCTTGGCTTATTGTATGTCATGATATGTATCCTCCCTTCTTAAATGTGATATAAATTACCAGAAACCTTTATATCATCGTATTTCTTATACATGAGGTGAACCTCACGTTTAAGATGCTTTTATTATAAATCCGAATTTTCAGAAATTTTTCAGAAAATATCATTTGGGGTAAAGTTTATATAAAATGCACAAACAATTTATGAACAATTTATTAAACGTGCTTGACTGTTGAAAGATCGACAAAAGTAATGGTTAAAATAATAATAATAATAATGTAATGAAGCATTTTCTGCAGCATTGTTTCCGGAAATGCTGCAGAATCCGACTTCATTTTAAGTATTATAAATCCCAAATAAAAATACCCTTAGAACCGAAAACGTCTAATTTCTTACCAAATAAAATACCCAGTGTATCTTTCTTGAAAGAAGCAATTTGTTCAAATTTTGGCTTGCTGTATGTCATAGCATGTATCCTCCTTTCTTTAATGTGATATAAATTACCGGAAACACTTTATATCACTGAATTTCTTATACATGAAGCGAACTTCAGGCTTAAGATGTCTATATTGTAAATAAGAATTATCAGAAAAAAATCAAAAAAATGACCTTTTAGAGCAAATTTGGCTAAAATGCACAAACGTTTTTCAGGCATTTTGATGGAAATGAGCGATTAATAGAATAATTTGTACAAGTATTGATTAAAACTAAAAATAATGATATAATAATACACATAGTTAAAAGCTTTTTTATTTATAAATAATGAAGCTGTGCCACTTGATATTTTTCATTGCAATAGCCTTATGTATGAGGTTATTGAATGTGCACTAATTAACTTTTTACATATTTCTAAAAATTTATACACACATCTACTCACACATATACTATTTTTATGATCTGCTTCTGATAATTCAACAAAAGTTGGGGGCTTTTTTCAGATCGGATCATTATTGGGGAAAAATTGACATGTACAAAATTCTTATAATAGATGACGATCCGGCTATAATACGTTTAATAAAAAATTCTTTGTCAAATGAATCATATGAGTTGCATACACGCAATTCTGTAGAAGATATCAATTTATGTGATTTTATGGGGTTTGATCTCATACTGCTTGATATGGTAATGCCAAACAGCGGTATTGATATCTGCAAAATGATACGCAATGAAATAAAGATACCGATAATTTTTATTTCAGCTAAAAGCTGTGAAGATAATATTATCGACTGTATTACTTCTGGCGGCGATGATTTTATCGCTAAGCCCTTCAGTGTAAAAGAACTGAAAGCAAGAGTAAAAATGCATCTTCGCAGGGAAGAAAGATATAGCAAGAAAAAGACGAGCCTTCGTGTCAATGACAGGTTTATAGAGCTCTCTGATCTTAAGGTCGTAATAAATGACAGTTCTTTTTTCCTTACTAAAAAAGAATATAATATAATCAAGCTTCTTTCCGATAACTCAAACCGCGTTTTTTCCTCGGAAGAAATATATGACTGCGTTTACCCTTTGAGTACCGATACTCAGATACGTTCGATTTCTGAGTACATCTATCAGATAAGAAAGAAATTCAAACCGTTTGGTCTGGATCCTATCTTTACTGTATGGGGGGGCGGTTATTGTTGGAAAAAATAAGCTTGAAGTGTTTGATCGTCAAAACCTTTAAACGCATTATTTTTCAATGCATTACATTTTTTTTCGCACTTCCCGTTGGGATATATATTTTATTGGCGTTCTTTTATATGGTCCATATCAGTTTTCCGTTATTAAGTTTTTGCAATAGCAATTTCTGGATAATCGTGCTCAGCGGCTGGATCATCATAATTTCTTTAAATTCTTTTTTGCTTATTGAGCGTATTTATTCAGATATAAATGGTTTGCTGAAAAAAAGCTATAACCGTTTGAATGTAAATCCTGACGATCGCTGTGCTTTTCTTATATCGGAAATAGACGAGATAAATAACTGTTTCTTTAAGTATAAAGAGAAGCTGTATAATAAATTCAGTGACGAACTGAATCAGAAAAATGAGTTTCTGTTTCTGACTTCTATTTCTTCACATGATCTTAATTCGCTTAATACAATAACTCAGGGTAATATTGAATTGCTTGCAGGCTCGGATCTTGATGCCCAACAGACAGAATTTCTCGAAGATATTAAAGCGGCGTCTGATGATTCACAGCAATTCATTGAGAACCTTATACAATACCTTAACACATTTTGTCTTGAAAGGTATAATATGTCTCTGTGTTCCGTATATGAGCTGTTATCTTATATCAAGCAGGATAATGATATAATAACAGATGATCCTGCTGATATAAATAAAAACGCTCTTGCGGTATATGATAAGGAGCTCAGGATATATGCCGCCGAAACTTTAAGGGCATTTCAGGTCGCTATAGGCTGCCTTGAGAGATATACCAATAATTCGGAAAGCTGCCTGAAGGTCGATATGTGTACTGAAAGAGATATGTGCATTTTCTCAATTAATAATATGGGAAAGCCTTTTACTCAAAAAGTTCTTGCTCAGTATGATATTACTTCTTCCAGAAGATGTATATGTGATAATGCAAACGAAAGCAGATTTATCATACAGCTGATGTATGTGAAAAAAATTCTGGAAATGGAAAAAGGGTCAATGAGACTTGTTAATATCCACGATCATCCGATGATCGAACTTTGCCTTCCGATAATGTGATATTCAATTAAAGAAAAATGGACTGCTGCGGCAGTCCTTTTTGTTTATGCCAAAGATGAGGCAAAGTATATTTGAAAAGCTGTAAATAAATATAGCAAAAAGCGGTCAGATAATTACTTGTTATGTCTTGCAATTTATATTGTTTGATGTTAAAATGTTTTCAGAATAATATAAATCATTTCATGATAAAGGAGTTGATATCATGTTAAGGATAGCAAATACCGAAAACGGACAGGTGCGAGGTCTGCCCGCAGCCGACCCAAGAATAACCTCATTCAAGGGCATACCCTTTGCCGCTCCGCCTGTGGGGGAGAATCGCTGGCGCGCTCCACAGCCTGCCGAAAACTGGGAAGGCGTGCGCGACTGTTTTGAGTTCGCACCCATATCCGTTCAGGACACACCGGGGTTAGGCGACGATATATACTGTCGTGAATGGCACGTTGATCCTGATATACCTATGGGCGAGGACTGTCTCTATCTCAATGTATGGACTAATGCAAAGTCCGCCAATGAGCGCAAGCCCGTACTTGTATGGTTCTTTGGCGGCGCTTTTCAGTGGGGCTATACCGCCGAGATGGAATTTGACGGTGAACGTCTCGCAAGGAGAGATATAGTAGTAGTTACTGTGAATTACCGACTCGGTGCACTTGGATTTCTCTGTCACCCTCAGCTAACTAAGGAACAGCCTGATGCACCTTGTAATTTCGGCTGTCTCGACCAACAGGCAGGTCTAAGGTGGGTTCGGCGCAATATAGCCAACTTCGGCGGTGATCCCGATAATATAACCATAGCAGGACAGTCCGCAGGGGGCGGCAGCGTAATGGCGCAGATGGCTTGTATGGACAACGAAGGCGATTTCAAAAAGGTTGTTGTAATGAGCGGAATGTTCGGCTCACCATATACGGTAAATGATTTCTTCCTGCCGCAGAGCGTTGAACAGGCAGAGAAAAAGGGGGAAAGGCTCTTTGAGTATCTGGGAGTTAAGACGCTTGAAGAGGCAAGAAAGCTTGATGCCGACTATATTCGCAGCAAGTATTCCGAACTTCGCAATAATGGTGAGATGTTCTTCACCATAGTGCAGGACGGACATTTCTGCACACAGGATCCAATGGCAGCTTTCAGAAACGGTACACGTATCCGCGTACCTGTTATGGCCGGAAATACAGGCGATGAGTTTATTGAGTACATTCATGCGGCAGATGAAGACGAGTTGTCAGAGAAGGCTGAGGAGTATTTCGGCGGCAGGGCTGAGGAGTTTTTTTCATTTCCCGAAGCGAGAGTCAGGAATGATTCAGGTTATTCGCCGATCTCATCGCCTGAGCTTGGGGTAAAGAAGGCTTTCCTCGGTGATAATGGGCAGAATGCCCCTGAGAACTGCTATTACTATCGTTTTATTTCAGATATACCAGGTGAAGATGCTCCCGGAACGTTCCATTCAGTTGATCTATGGTTCTTTTTCGAGACTCTGGCAAAATGCAGCAGACCTTATGAGGGCAGACATTATGATCTTGCGAGACAGATGTGTGATTACTGGGCTAACTTCATAAAAACAGGCGATCCTAACGGCTTTGATATCAACGGCAATAAGCTTCACGAATGGAAGCCTTATACTGATAATGAACGCAATGAGATGCTTTTTACAAGTGACGGCGCAAAAGCATCGACCGAGCAGAGCGGTTTTGTTAGGTTTCTGCTTGACACAATGAAATAAGGAGGTTTATTTATGAGTAAGAAACAGGCATTCAATCCTTATCTCCCAAGCTGGGAGTATATACCCGACGGTGAGCCCTATGTGTTCGGCGACCGTGTATACGTTTACGGTTCTCATGATTTCTGGAATGGCTATGTGTTCTGCATGGGGGATTATGTGTGCTGGTCTGCACCGATCGACGATCTTGGAAACTGGCGTTATGAGGGAGTTATCTATCCAAGGAACGCCGACCCCATGAACAAGGACGGCCATATGTGCCTTTATGCTCCTGATGTTACAGTTGGTCCTGACGGAAGATACTACCTCTACTATGTACTTGACAAGGTAGGCGTTATGTCCGTTGCAGTTTGTGATGAGCCAGCAGGCAAGTATGAGTTTTACGGCTATATCCACTATCCTGACGGTACACGCCTCGGCGAGAGAGAAGGGGACGAGCCGCAGTTCGACCCGGGTGTTATCACCGAGGGTGATAAGACTTATATGTACAGCGGATTTTGTCCTGAGGGTGACAAGTCCAGAACAGGCGCAAGAGTCGTTACGCTTGATAAGGATATGCTGACTGTTATCACTGAACCTCAGACAATAGTGCCGGGTATATGTTACAGCGAAGGTACTCAGTATGAAGGACACGCCTTTTTTGAGGCTTCGTCCATACGCAAGGTGAACGGTAAATATTACTTCATATATTCTTCTGAGGTCATGCATGAGCTGTGTTATGCTGTCAGCGATGAACCGCTGGGCGGCTTCAGATACGGCGGAGTGCTGGTCAGCAACACCGACCTGCATATAGATACCTACAAGCCTGCGGATATGCCTGCAAGCCGCGGAGCCAACAACCACGGCAGTATTATCGAAATAAACGGCGAGTGGTATATCTTCTATCACAGACATACCAACGGCACATGGTTCTCAAGGCAGGGCTGTGCAGAAAAGCTGACTCTCAATGCAGACGGCAGCTTCGATCAGGCTGAGATAACTTCCTGCGGTCTCAACGGCGGTCCTTTGGAGGGCAGGGGCGAATATCCTGCTTATATCGCCTGCAATATCTTCGGCAGGAACCCCGAGCTCTATATCGGAGACCTCAATGCCCCACGCATAGTGCAGGACGGCAAAGACGGTGATGAGGAGATAGGATATATCTCAAATATCAAAGAAGGGACTAATATAGGCTTCAAATACTTCGACTGCAAGGGTATCACTAAGGTGAGCATTACTACCAGAGGCTATTGCGGCGGTACTTTTGCTGTTAAGACTGCTTGGGACGGTGAAGAACTTGGAGAGATAGAAGTGGAGAACAGCAACGTATGGAAGAAATCCACTGCTGATATCAGGATACCCGACGGCGTGAATGCTATATGGTTCACCTTCAAGGGCACAGGTAATCCCAGTTTCGGTTCGTTCACAATGGTGTGATATTGCATAAATGAAGGTATGATTATGGTGAAGATTTATTAAAAAATAGGGTAAATTTTATTAAAAAAGCGTTACAAAGCGGTTAAATTTTGGGCTTTTCTAACCATTTTTTGCGAAAAATATATGAATTTTTTTGCCTGTTTATCTTTTTTTGCCTTTATTACAGATATTTATTGACAAGTTGTATATAATATGGTAAAATTAACAAAGACACCGAAGAGGTGCAACATCAAATTCGGTACAACCGTAAAACTTGCCGAACGACAATTATGTAGGTATGTTTCGTGCGGCGATTAACCAGGAGGTAATAGTAATGAAAAAAAGAAGAATCTTAGCAACAATTATGACAGCAGCAATGTTCGCTACTACTCTTGTAGGCTGCGGCAGTGACAACAACAGCAGTTCCGGTGGTTCAAGCAGTTCAGGCAATGGCGGCGGTGACTCCGGAAAGGTTCAGGAGATCACATGGATGTTCTGGGACGACCTTAATGCTACCGAGGATCTTATCTCTCTTGGCTATAAGGAGACTATTGAGAGATTCAATAATGATTTCAAGGGCAAGTATCATGTAACTCCTATTACAACAAACCTTGAAGAATATTACAACAAGCTCAATGCTCTTGTTGCAGCAGGCGATACACCTGACGTATTCATCGTAAGCCCTGGTCCGCAGCTCACAGACTATGTTGAGCCGGGCGTTGCAGCTCCGCTTGATGATTATCTCAACAAGGACGGCTGGAAGGATACATTCACAAGTGATGCTGTATTCACACAGCAGACATACGATGGCAAGATATATGCTGTTCCGCTTAACACAGCAGCTGCTTGCTGCTTCTACAATACAGAGATGTTTGAGAAGGCAGGCGCTAAGGTACCTACCAACTGGGACGAAATGATGGAAGCATGCGAGAAGCTCAAGGCTGCAAATTATACTCCTGTAACTATCTCCGCAGGTACTGCATGGTGCCTCTCAATGGTAGCAGGTTATCTCTGTGAGGCAGAGGGCGTAGACCTTTCAAAGCTTGCTGACGGTTCTGCTTCATGGGAAGACGGTAAGCTCGAGAGCGCTTGCAATAAGCTCCTTGATCTTTCAAAATACTTCCAGAGAACAGCAGCTGGTGATACAAACGATGTTGCTACAGCTAACTTCTACAACGAAGAGGCTGCTATCCTTATCCAGGGTTCATGGGCTATCGCACAGATAAACGGTTCTAACCCTGACTTTGAGTCAAAGTGCGGCGTATTCCAGTTCCCGGGCGTTGACAGAATCATCGCTAAGTCTGACTCACTCTGCATGAGCTCAACAACAAAGAATCCTGAGGGCGCAGCTGCTCTTATCAAGTACTTCACAGATGACACAGCTCAGAAGTACACAGCTGAAAAAGGCGGTAAGATCCCTGTAACAAAGGTTCAGTACGATGTATCTGCAGCTCCTAAGCAGCTCGGTTATGTTATGGACGTATTCGGCAGCGCAAAGGGTACATTCGGCTTCTACAACGAGTCAATGCCTACTACTGAGACAGGTGCTCACTTCGATGACACAATGGTTTCTGTATTCCTTGGTGACATGAAGCCTGCTGAGGCTGCAAAGGACATGGAGGAATTCTACAAGGCTAATTGCAGAAAGTAATCTCTTACTTATTTTGAAAAACTATAGGGGCGTACCCTACGCCCCTATATTATTTTAACATTTTCACTATATTGATCTTCTGAAAGGAGTGGTTACAGGATGGACAAATTGCTTAGGAACAAGAAGGCACTCGCTGTTTTCATGCTTCCTGCTTTCATTTTGTTCACATTGGTGCTTTTTATACCGATCGTTCAGTCGGTATATTATTCATTCTGTGATTATAAAGGCTTTACTGCCCCTGTTTTCATCGGAATTGATAATTACAAGGCGCTGCTTTCCGATAAAACATTCGGCATAGCTCTCAAAAACTCAATATTTTTCCTGATTTTCTCATGTGTGTCACAGCTTATCGTTGGTCTTTTCTTCGCAGCACTGCTGACAAACATCAAGGTAGGACGAAATGCATTCAAGAACATAATATATCTCCCATGCGTACTTTCATCTGCTGCCCTCGGTCTTATGTGGATGTTCATATTCAGCCCTAAGCTCGGTATCAACCAGCTTCTTGAAAAATGGGGCGTTGAGGAACCGCCTCTCTGGCTTATGGATACAAAGGGACATATTATCCTTCCTATGTGGATAATCGCTTTTGTTGCTCTCTGGCAGTATGTAGGTCAGTCGATGATGCTTTATATGGCTCAGATATCAGGTATAAGCAAGTCACTTATGGAGGCAAGCTATATCGACGGCTGTACAAAAGCAAAGACATTCAGATACATAACACTTCCGCTGATAAAGCCGATGATAGCTACAGCTATGTCACTCAATGCCATAGGCTCACTGAAGTTCTTCGACCTTATCTATAATATGACAAAGGGCGGACCGAACCACAGTACAGAGGTTCTTGCAACTCACCTCTATGAGCAGGGCTTCAAGTATTTCAAATACGGCTATGCAAGTGCAATAGGCGTAGTACTGCTTGTACTCTGTCTGATAGTAACACTGTTTATCAATAAGGTCGTAAAGACCGAGCAGTACGAGATGTAAGGAGGTCGGGTCAAATGAGTACAAAATCTTTAGTAGCCGAACTGACTCCTGCATCTAAGAATAAGAAAAAGATCACGCCTATACAGGTATTGATATATGTCTTTCTTATTCTTATATCTATAACATACATCTTCCCCCTACTCTGGGTGTTCAATGTATCCTTCAAAACCAATAAGGAGATATTTACCGCTCCTTTTGCTCTTCCAAAGGACGTAACATTTGATAACTATTCCTTTGCGTGGACAGCAGGACGTCTTGGCGTAGCAACACTTAACTCGTTCATCGTTTGTGTTGCTGCTCTGGTATTAAGTATGATCATTGGTTCTATGGCAGCATTCGGAATTGCACGTATGCGCTGGAAGGGTGCAAAGCTTGCCATGACATATTTCCTTACAGGTATGATGATACCCGTACACTGTGTGCTTATCCCTCTTTTCACAAGATTTGCAAATCTGAATCTTTCAAACACACTTACGGGAATTATACTTCCTTACCTTACCTTCTCACTTCCGATAACTATATTCATTATGACAGGCTTCTTCAAGGGACTTCCTAATGAGCTTATCGAGTGTGCTTGTATGGAGGGTGCGAATATCTTCCAGATATTCTTCAAAATATGCCTGCCGCTTGGCAGAACAGGCCTTTTCGTAACAGGTCTTATGACTTTCATCGGCAACTGGAACGAGCTTCTTGTAGCAATGGTATTCATTTCTGATGAGTCCAAAAAGACGCTGCCTGTAGCACTTTCAAAGTTCGTCGGACCTCATGCAACAAACTATTCGCAGATGTTTGCGGCTATTGTAATCGCTATCATACCTACTATAGTAGTTTACTGCGCATTCTCAAATAAGATCGTAGACGGTCTTACAGCAGGTGCTGTAAAGGGTTGATACTGGTATATGCATAGGATGGTTCTCTGATAAAGAGAGACGAAAGCAGGATATACTGAAAGAGACATTATTTTAAATTATTGCATTTATGGGAATATTAAAAGCATATTGTTACATTTTTAGCATTGATTTATATATGCAGGATAGATCATTAAAAACGGACGGCTTATGCGATTAATGATTACATAAATATGATCCGGAGTGTAAGCTATGAAAGCAAAAATAACTATAAATACCTCGAATATTATCGGTGATATCGACCCGAGGATATACGGCTCTTTTATAGAGCATCTTGGTCGTGCGGTATACGGCGGTATCTATGAGCCGTCACATGAAAGCGCTGACGATATGGGCTTCCGTAAGGACGTAATGGAGCTTGTAAAGACGCTGAACGTACCTGTTGTGCGTTATCCCGGCGGAAACTTCGTTTCCAACTACAACTGGGAGGACGGAATCGGAGACAGAGCAAAGCGTCCGCGAAAGCTGGAGCTTGCCTGGAACAGCATCGAGACCAATGAAATTGGCGTTGACGAGTTTCAGGAATGGGTAAAACGTGCGGGCTCTGAATTGATGATGGCTGTAAATCTCGGTACGCGAGGTGCGGAGGATGCACGAAATCTCGTTGAATACTGCAACCTTGAAACTGATACATATTATGCAGATCTTCGCCGCAAAAACGGCTTTGAAAAGCCCTTCGGCGTAAAGCTGTGGTGTCTTGGAAACGAGATGGACGGCGACTGGCAGATAGGTCACAAAACCGCACAGGAATATGCACGTCTTGCTTGTGAGACCGCAAAGCTTATGAAGCTGACTGATCCTACCATAGAGCTTGTAGCCTGCGGCAGTTCAGGTCCGCTTATGCCCACATTCGGCGAATGGGAACGTACTGTACTGCGCGAGTGCTACGATCATGTGGATTACGTTTCTATGCATAGTTACTATGGCAATCCAGATAATGACACCGCAGATTTTCTTGCGTCGTCAATGGATATGGAGCAGTTTATCATAGATACTGCAAAGATTTGCGATGAGATAAAAGAGGAAAAAAAGTCCGATAAGGATATTATGCTTTCCTTTGACGAGTGGAACATCTGGTTCCACAGCAATGAGCAGGACAAGAAAATAGAACACTGGCAGGTCGCTCCGCCGCTTTTAGAGGATATCTATAACGTTGAGGACGCACTTGTTGTAGGCTGTCTGCTTATCACGCTGCTGAGGCATTGTGACAGGGTCAAGATCGCTTGTCTTGCACAGCTTGTCAATGTAATTGCACCTATTATGACTGAGACAGGCGGAAGAACATGGGTTCAGACAATTTATTATCCGTTTCTTTACAGTTCAGTCAACGGAAGAGGAAAGGCACTGCGTACTGTTTGCGAATGCGGTACTTATAACACGAAAAATCACAGCAATGTGCCATTTATCGAGAGTATCACAGTAGACAACGGCAGCGGTATCACTCTGTTTGCAGTTAATCGTTCGTCTGATGAGAGCTGTGAGCTTGAACTCAGCGGATTTGAGGCTTACAGACTCGTATCCCATACAGTTCTGACAAACGATGATATGAAACTCTGCAACAGTGTAAATGAGCCTGATGCGGTCGCTCCTGTACAGCAGGAAATAAGCGGTGATATCATTCTTGCACCACGCTCATGGAATATGCTGAAATTTACTTTGAAATAATGAAAAATACCTGCCTGTAGTAATACAGGCAGATTTTTTTGTGCGTCATTAATATCTTTCTAATGTACCCTTTAGTAGTTATTATCTAAAGTATATGTCAAAAAAGAGAGCGATAAAAAAGAGTCTCCACGAGTGCGGGGATTTTTCATATTCGGCAGACTGTTTGCAGTTTTTTACTAAAAATCGATATATTTCAATTATTTATGTTATTAAAAAAACATATTGACACGATTTACTGTATGCTGTAAAATATTAAATGTATGTTTATTATGTTATAACACTATTAATCATTAATTTTACAACAAAAGGAGCAATTCACATGAAAAAGATCTTTTCAATCATTAGTGCAGCAGTCTGTACAGCAGCGCTTACATCAGCGTTTACATCAGTTCAGTTTTCGGTTTCGGCTGCTGATGGAGAGAAAGTATACGGTACAATGAATATCCCATATGCTGATTTTTACAAGGCAGAGATCGACGACGCATATGAAGTTGACGCAGTCTCATCAGCTACCACAAAGGGCAAGTGGGGAATGAACGGCAAGGGCGAGATAGTTGAAGGTACATACAATAATGGAAACGGTACTATTCTCGGTGTAAACTTCCCTGTAGAAGCATCAGCAGACGATGTTGACGCACTCAAGGAAAAGTACGGATTTACCGTACTTGACAGCAAGCCTACAGCATACAAGGAAGTATCACTTTCAGGCGATACTCTCAGCGTATCAAAGCTTGTTGACACAGACGGCGAGCAGACTGTTGACGGTTCTGCAACTGTTTCCACAAACAGCTATTACGGTGACTATCAGATCAAGGTAACAGGATATCCCGAGAATACAGTTCTTTACGGTGTTATAGTAAATACAAAGGAAGATGACCACTATGCTATGCGTCATCTTGAAAATATCTGGAGAAACGGTTCATATGCATGGTCAGCAGGTATCAAGACTGTTGAATATCACGGAAATCACGTAAGCTATGAGGATTATGAAAGCTCAAAGGGTAAGACCGTAACTTCCGTAACATTCATCACACTTGACGGATATACTACTGTAAATGTAGGTGAGCAGTATCTTCCTATCAGATTTGCAGGCGAAGTAAAGGCAGACGACGCTTCCGCAGGTACAGGCAGAACAGCTCTTTCGATCACAGGCTTCCCTGAGGATTACAAGAAGGTGATCACTGCTGATGAAGGACTTAACGTTACAGAAACAGAGATCAGTTACACAGACGCAAAGCCGGGTAAGTACAATGTAAATGTTGAAGATGAGAATGGCAAGTACGCACCAATGACAGCACAGTTCATACTTTCAACTGACGATGTACCTGTTAAGTTTGCTGACGGCAAGCTCACAACAGCAGACGGCTTTACAGATGATGACAAGGCAAACTTCCTTAAAAATCTTGCAACTGTTGATATAAATGATACTTCTTACAAGGCAACAGGCAGCAAAGCTATAAAGCTTTTCAAGGAAGACGGTTCTATTGATTTTGACGTAACTGTAAGTGATGCAAAGGTATTTGAAAACAACGGTACTTATAATATCACTCTTAACTCAACGGGCTATAATGCACCATACAGCTTTGAGGTAAAGAACGATGTTCAGAATACAACTGCAACCACTACAGCAAAGACAACAAAGACAACTACAAAAACTGCCAAGACTACAACATCTGCTTCAAACAGTCCTAAGACAGGTGTAAACGGAATGGCTTTTCCTGTAGCAGTTCTTACTTTAGCAGGTGCTACAGCATTTGTACTCAGAAAGAAAAACGATTGAAGTATTGATTCGTGACAGATATTTTTAATGCAGATGACCCCTGGAGCTTTTTGGCACAGGGGTCAAGTGCTGAAAGGTCGTAATATATATGTTATTTATTATATCACTTGTTATCGCGCTTTTTATAGCGTTTTGTCTTGACAAGCCATTAAAAAAATTCCCTGCTGCATTTTATGTTACAGCAGCTGTTCTCACGGTTGCTTCTGTAGCTGTTACACAGTCTGATATCACCATCTCAAGCAGATTTGTAAGAGACTATGTTATCGGTATTTTTTCCCGCGGAGCACTTGGAGCAGCGTTCTGGGCAGTTGTAATGTGGACAGGTGCTCTTCCGAACGGCTCTGCTCCAATAAAGAAGCTCATGCCTGTACGCGGTGAGCTTTCAATAACCGCTGCTGTTCTTACACTGGCACATATCATTACATTCGGTATGCAGTATATACGCAACCTTATAGACGGAAGAACAGGTAGCGGAGACGCTTACAGAGACTTTGTCATTACATGTATTTTATCCCTTTCAATGACATTGATAATGCTGCCGCTGACAATTATGTCATTCAAGGCTGTAAGAAAAAAGATGAACGCAAAAACATGGAAAAGGATACAGCGTCTTGCTTATCTTTTCTATGCGATGATATATATTCATATCATGGTTCTGTTCGTTCCGAAAGCTCAGAAGGGCAGAGAGGGATATTTCCTCAGTGTTCTTGTATACAGCTCAGTATTCATAGGTTATGCTGTAATGAGACTCAGAAAAGCATACCTTTCAAAGAATGAAAAAACATCAAAGCTTGTTCCGAATTCAGTTTGTGCCTGTGCATTTGTTATCCCGTTATGCTTCAGCGGAATATTATCACGAAATACTAACACTCAAACTAAGGTTTTAAGTGCATCTCCTAAAGCTGCTGTTGAAGTTTCTGAAAATGAGACAACACAGGCTTCAACTACCGCGGTTACAACAACTGACGGAACGAAAACTACAACAACAGTGAAGTCAGGTACAACAGTTACAACTTCCGACGATAAAAAAGAAAAAACTACCGAAGCAGTAACTGACGCAGTAAAGGAAGAAGCTACAGAAGCTGAAAATACTGACGAGCAGCCTGATAACAATGAACAGGAAGAAGCTCAGGAGCAGAATTACAGATTCAAGAACGGTACCTTTGAGGGCACAGGCGAAGGATATTCAGGAAAGGTGCACGTTTCGATAACTATTGA
Source organism: Ruminococcus flavefaciens ATCC 19208 (assembly GCF_000518765.1). Lineage (GTDB taxonomy): Bacteria > Bacillota > Clostridia > Oscillospirales > Ruminococcaceae > Ruminococcus > Ruminococcus flavefaciens. The sequence goes on from NZ_KI912489.1 coordinate 528,784, forward strand.
AAATGATACGATAACTGCCTTTTCAGCTAATGCAGACGATGATGATCCTGATTTCTTTGATGACGCAAAGAGCAAGGTGATACCTCAGATAAAGAGCAGTCTCAGTGCAGACGGAATAGATGCATGCTCGGGCGCAACATACAGTTCAAAGGGTATTATCGAAGCTGCAAAAAATGCTCTTGAACAGGCTATAAACTGAAATAAAGACAACATATCATTACCGATAATAAATAATGTACAGAGTCCCCGCAGATGCGGGGACATTTATATTAGAAAAAATCTTAGAAAAACAACGAAAAAAGCACTTCCGATTTCTCAGAAGTGCCTATTTCATGAGGGTGGGAGATGGGATTCGAACCCACGGTCTTCGGGACCACAATCCGACGCTTTAACCAGCTAAGCTACACCCACCATATTCAATAAATAAAAACGAAGCTCTCCATTAAATGGAGTCAAGTAACGGAGAGTTTCGGAATGGCGCGCCTTGCTGGATTCGAACCAGCGGCTTACTGCTTAGAAGGCAGTTACTCTATCCAGCTGAGTTAAAGGCGCACAGAAAAGATTAGCAGCCATAGCTGCTAAATAAATGGAGCGGGTGATGGGAATCGAACCCACGTGTTCAGCTTGGAAGGCTGACATTCTACCATTGAACTACACCCGCACGGCGTTTCAACAGAAAATATTCTATCACATTCTAAGCTGAATGTCAATAGCATAATTGAAAAAAAGTCATATTGACTAATTTTTTTGTCCGGCACAGTGATTCAGGAGACAAAATGCTGATTAAATGCTGTGAAGTAAAAAAATATGTCACAAAACGGCAAAAAATTGCGTCTTATATTATAGAGAAATTTAAATTGACAGAAAAGTGACGAATTTGTAATTTAAAAGTCACGTTAATGTCATGCAGAGGTTGTATAATAGCATCATACTTTGAAAAACAGAAATGAAGTATTAGAATATGATACAAAAATTATTTACATAAGCTGCAATGTCTTGAAAAAGATTAAGATTTCATTAAGAAAATAAAAAATTAGTGATATTAACTTGACAAACCTTTGTCAATGTTATATTATAAATAACTGAGAGATATTGTTTCGGTTTTGATGACTGCTTAAATTTTTTTATATCTGTGCATAAAAAATACTGCTTCAGTTGTTTTATAATGTGCAGTAGCAGATATTCGTGCAGACATAAGGGCTGAAAATGCGGAGTATGATAATAGGGAGCATACTTGGGGTATTTTTCATGAAATGGAGGGGGTAATGTGCGGTCAGGTGCAGGCTTGATCGAGTTAAAATAAAATAATATATCTTTCTGTCGTCTTTTTGGGGCATTTAATACACTAATATATACAGACCCGATAAGAAGAGGGGAAGATGTTTTCAGGACAAAAGATTTTTTGTGAGGTTGTATTCAAATGAAAAAAAATCCAAAAGATCAGTGCGGAAGAAGAGGCGAGCGCATTTTCAGCAATGTCTGTATAATGCCGAGCTTTCTGGGCGTAATGATGTTCTTTCTTGTTCCGTTCTGCATAGTAATATACTATTCTCTAATCAACAACCCTGTACTGAAAGAGTTTGTGGGGCTTGAAAATTATACAAAGCTCTTCAGTAATGCGGCGTTTACAAAGGCAGTAAAGAATACAGCGTTCTTCTCACTTGTTTCGGTGCCGCTTTCGGTAATACTTTCTCTTGGACTTGCGATGCTTCTTGAGAGAAATATACCGGGAAAAAGTATATTCAGAACATTTTTCCTGAGTCCGCTCATGGTTCCGACTGCATCGGTAGTTCTTGTGTGGCAGGTGCTTTTCCATAATCACGGAACCATAAATCAGATAATAGAGTCCTGCGGCGGACACGGAGTTGACTGGATAAAATCTCCATACGGACAGATAATTATAATATGTATGTTCCTTTGGAAAAATCTGGGATATAACATGATACTGTTCATGTCGGCACTTTGCGCCATACCCCGTGATATAATCGAGGTAGCCGACCTTGAGGGCGCAAGCGGCTTTTACAAATTCGTACATATCAAGCTCAGGTACCTTTCGCCTACGATACTTTTCGTGCTTATACTTTCGATGATAAACTCATTCAAGATATTCAGAGAGGTATACCTGCTTACAGGCAATTATCCGCAGGATAAGCTTTATATGCTCCAGCACTTTATGAACAATACCTTCAACAGTCTGGATTATCAGAAGCTTTCGGCAGCGGCTGTACTCTTTGCGCTTGTTATGATAGTCATAATGGCTATACTCCTCATCGTTGAGAATATCTTCGGAAAGGATGTGGAGAACTGATGAGCTTCAAAGTACCTACACCGGGGATAAAGGCGCGCAGAAAGATATTTGATATCATAGTATTTGTATTTATTCTGCTTGTTGCGGTATTGTTCCTGTTCCCGACAATTCTCACCATAGCAAATTCGTTTATGACTTCAAACGAGATATCTGCCAATTACGGTGCGATGTTCTCGAATATGACTGAGAATAAAAAGACATTCATATCAAATAATGTCAATCTTAAGTTTATTCCCGACAAGGTCACCTTCGATCAGTATAAAGCAGTACTGATACAGAATTCGGATTATCTTCTTAAATTCTGGAATTCGGTAATGCTTACAGTACCGATAACGGTTTTTCAGATGCTCGTTGCAATACTTACGTCATATGGCTTTTCGAGATACCCGAACAAATTCAAGAGCATTATCTTTTTTGCATACATTATACTTATGATAATGCCTTATCAGGTAACTCTTGTACCTAATTTCCTCGTAGCGGATAAATTCAATATGCTCGACACGAGAAAGGCTATCATACTTCCTGCCATATTCTCGCCGTTCAGTATATTCCTGCTCACAAAGGTAATGAGGCGTATACCTGTTTCATATGTTGAGGCTGCAAAGCTTGACGGTGCAGGAGAGTTCAGGATACTCACCAAGATATATGTACCTCTTTGCAAAGGCGCAATAGCCTCTATAGCTATGCTGGTATTCATTGATTACTGGAACATGGTCGAACAGCCTCTTGTACTTATGAAGGAAAACACACTTCATCCGCTTTCGGTATTCCTGTCACAAATAAATACAGGAGATATAGGACTTGCCTTTGCTGTAGGAACAGTGTATATGATACCTACTGTGCTCATGTTCCTTTACGGAGAGGATTACCTCGTTGAGGGTATAACCTATTCGGGAGGTATCAAGGGCTGAGTTGATGAAAAGTTGAAAAAAATCCAATATCATATAAGAACAGTTGTCAGAGCTATTCTCTCAGAAGGAGTAATTAATATATGAATGAGACAAAAGAAGTTAAGGATATAAAGCTTGCGGGCGAAGAAAAAGAAAAAATGTCGCCTGAAAAAAGAAGAGATCTGATAAAGACGCTCATTATCATCTTCCTTGTGATAATGCTGCTGCTTACATTCTTCTCAAATACAATAATGAACAGAGCTCTCCCTGAGATAACAACAGAGACAGTTGCATCGGGAAAGCTTACCGAGCGTCTTGAAAAAAGAGGCACGGTAGAGGCTAATCAGGCTTACAATGTTACCGTTGAAGGCAACAGAGTAGTTGAGAAGATACATATTAAAAAGGGACAGGAAGTCAAAAAGGACGATGTTCTCTTTACTATAAATGCAGTATCCAATGAAAAGCTTGAAGCAGCAGAAGCTGATCTTGACAAGGCAAAGCTTGATTATGAAACAGCTCTTCTTCAAGATCCTGTGGATTATTCAGAGGAAAATCAGAAAATAAAAGAGGCTCGCGACGATCTCAATGCAGCCATTGCAAAGCGTGATGCAGCAAAGGTCAGAGAAGCAAATGCTTCTTATGCAAAATCGGAATACGTCTCAAACAAGGCTGAGCTTGCAAAGCTTACAGCACAGCAGTCAAAGCTTGATTCAGTTGTCAAGGCTTTACGCACGGATAGCTTTGATGAGGCGCCTTATGAATATCTGGGTGAGCTTCCGAATTTATTAAATGCTTTTCAGTTTGCCGACGCTGAGTACAAGAGTGCATCTGAGGCATATCAGACAGCTCTCGGAACTCCGGGTGCAGACGCTGAGCCTTTAAAGGAAGAGCGTGAAGCAAAGCAGGCTGCAAGAGAAGAGGCAGAAAAAGCTTACAATGAGGAAAAGGATAAAATACGTGAAGATGTGAATTCACAGCTTTCAGAGCTTGAAGATCCTATAAATGATCTTACCAACAAGGTAGCAGATTATGAAGCATCATCCGGCAAGGAAGGTTTGGAAAGCTATGATTCGCTCGCTGATGCAGTGCTTCAGAAGCAGAACACCCTTGAAGGGCTTATCATAACTCTCAACAAAACTAAGCAGAAGGCAACCATTACCGACAAAAAGAACACACTTGATCTTGAGTCGAAGAAAAAGGCTATTGACAAGCAGCAGGAAAAGGTTGACAAGTTGAAGAAGGAAGCCAAGACTACCGAAGTTAAGTCAAAGTATTCAGGTGTTGTAAGTTCAATAAATGTTCAGCCCGATGCAACGACTACAGATGGTGAACCGCTTGCAGTTATCGATCTTGTTGATGACGGCTTTACCGTAAAGGTATCAGTTGAGAATGAAAATATAAAGAAGATCAAGAAGGGGATGGAGGCTGAGGTCGTTAACCACTATGGCGGCGATGTTGAGGCTGTTCTTACAGAGATAAAGAACGATGCATCAAATCCGAAAATGAAGGAGCTTGTATTCTCAGTCACAGGAGATGTTGAAACCGGTGAAAGCCTTGATCTTGCAATACCTCTTGGCAGCGGAACATATGACGCTATAGTTCCGAGAGGCGCTGTTTACGATCTTGGCGACAGTCACGTCGTTTATACAGTCCGTTCAAAGAATACTCCTCTCGGCAACCGTTACTATGCTGAGAAGGTCAATGTAAACATAGAGGCACAGGATACTTCATCTTATGCAGTTTCAGGCGGAATTTCCAGAGGCGATTACATTATAACAGCGTCAAGCAAGCCTTTCGATCCGGGTGATCAGGTCCGTATGAAGGATAAATAAGGTGGTGGACCTTATGATACCAAAAATAAAGCTGAGACATAAGATCATAGCGGCAGTCAATGCAGTTGCTGTAGCAGGAGCAATAATACTCACCGCAGTGGGCAGCTCTGCTGCAAAGGCTCAGAGATACAATTACGCGTCAGAGCGCTGGAGAAACGGAAGCAAAAGCAATTACGGACAGGTAAGCTGTTATTTCAGCAAGGAAGCAGGCTTTACCACTAAGGGCGTAGAAGAGATTAACATAGACTTCTATAACCAGCTTGCAAAAGCTTCCATAACTCGTGAAGATAATCAGAAGCTTGTAGCTTTTGCTTACAGTACCCTTGTCGGCAGCGCTACCCTGAGCTGCGACAGATCAGGAATTTCAGAGACAGACATAACAGCTGTTGGAGGAGACTTCTTCCTGTTCAGACAGTTCAGACTGCGCAAAGGAGCTTTCTTCAAGGATGATGATCTTATGAAGAACGGTGCTGTTATTGACCGTCAGGTAGCGTGGAACCTTTACGGCTCTGACGATATAATAGGAAAGAATATATATGTAAATAACGTTAAGCTTTTTGTTATGGGAGTAATAGATCTTCCTGATACAAAAGCCGAAGAAAAATGCATAGGAAAGACTCCTAAAGCATATATAACCTATGATGCAGCCGAGCTCATATTCGGCGAAAACAGCGGTGAAGGCGGCAGTTCTAAACTTACCAGAGTCACCTGCTGTGAGTTCATATCGCCCGATCCCGTTGAAAATTTCACATATACGGTAGTTAAGAAACATTTTGAAAAAAAATATGACGGCGAGTTGAGCATAGTAAATAACAAAACCCGCTTTGAGCCCAAAACAAGGGTCAAGGCTCTGAAAAATATAGAAGATCTTGTTGTCGGAAAAGGAAGTGTTGTTTATCCCTACTGGGAGAACGCTTCGAGAATAACCGATATCAGGCTTTCATTTATCTATGGAGGGCGAAGGCTCCTCCTGCTTATCCCGATTATAACATTGGCTGTCCTGTTAATAAAGGCATTCAAGTTATATAATAGAAAAAAAGCCGGTCTGAAAAAAGCTTTTGCTGATTATGTTTCGGTAAAGTGGAGCAAACTGACAAGCAAAAAAGCAAAGACTGTATTACAGACCACAGAAAAAGAAAGCTGAAGCAAAAAAGCAGAGGCAAACAAAAGAAAGTATTTATAAAAATCTGAAATGAGGGAATATTATGGAAAAAAGTTTTTCAAAACGTATTACAGCATTGACCGCAGCACTTGCCGTAATAGCAGGTTCAGCAGCTTCCTGCGGTAAGAAGGAGGACAGCAGCAAGGGCGAGAAAAAAACAGCTCAGGAGCTTATGGCTGCTTCTTACCGCGCAGTAAGCATCGACACAGATGTTGAATTAAATGATGTCTCAGATATGAAAAAGCTTGATGACGGACGTATCTTTATCAGTGCAGCAAGCTATGGAAGCTCATCACCGTCATTCTATATTGCAGATTCTGCTATGACATCTTTCGATGAGATAAAGGTCGATCTTGGCATCAAGGAAGATGAAGAAGTCAATTTGAATTCTGTATATACACCTGACGGCGACATAATGGTAATGGCAACATTTTCTGATTACGGCGATCAGGAAAAGCCTGATTTTGAGGATCCTGATTTTGATTATCAGAGTTTCGATTTTGAAGAATTCTATAAAAATGTTAAGCAGACATACAAGATATATACTGTTGATCTTGACGGAAAGGTTACTTCCGAGAATGAGATCAAGGGCCTTGACAAATATGAAGATGACGAAAGCAGATTAAACATAGGTAATTTCTACCCATGCGGCGGCGGTAAAGCAATTCTTTCGGTTTACGGTACAAGCAGCGATCAGTATGTTGTAATAAACGCTGACGGTACTTTAGGCGATGAGGTCAAGGTCAATGATATGAACTGGATAAACAATATGTCTGCTATGGGTGACGGCACACTTGCTGTTATTGGATATGCAAGCGACGGTGAGGCAATAAAGTTCCTTGACATGGAAACATTAAGTGAAACAGGCGATTCATTAAAGCTTGATGATGTTGGAAACACAGGTATAAACAGCCTGTTCCCAGGCAATGATGATTATAAGTTCTTTGCATCAACAGGCAAGGGTATCGTTGGTATAGACAAGGACGGAAAGTCAACCGAGCTCATTAACTGGGTAGACTCTGATATGGGTGAAGGATATGTCAACTCATTCATACCTGTTGAGAACGGCGAGTTCATAATCTGGTACAGTGATTATTCAAATGAAAGCGAAAGCGGTCTTTACAGACTTACAAAGCGTGATGCTTCAGAGCTTGAAAATACAAAGATCATCACTATCGGTGTACTTTATGATGACTGGCAGATCAAGGGCAAGGTATCCTCATTCAATAAATCACATGACGGCGTAAGATTCAAGATCGAAGATTACAGCAAGTATGACGATTATGATAGTGATGCAGAGAAGTACAACAATACAGGTGAAGGACAGCTCAAGAAGGACATCGTTTCAGGAAAGGCTCCTGATATGATCGTTGCGAATAACCGCGGAATTATCGACAGCCTCTATAAGAAGGGACTCTTTGAGGACCTTTATAATATGCTGGATAAGGATCCCGATATCAGCAAGGAAGATATCATGCCTAACGTACTGGCTGCTTGTGAGGCTGGCGGAAAGCTCTATTCTATCACACCTTCATTCTATATAGAGACACTGGCTGCAAAGAAGTCAAACTGTGATAAGGAAAACTGGACAGTTGACGAGATGATAGACGCATACAATAATCTCCCTGATGGTATGAGATTTACTTCACTTGATTGTAAGGAATCAATGCTTATGATGGTTCTCTCAGCACTTGGAGACGTTATAGACTACGAAAAGGGCACCTGCAATTTCGATACTCCTGATTTCAGAAAGCTCATTGCTTTCATAGATCAGTTCCCTTCACAGGATGATGTTATTGACTGGGAGGACGAGACAGCAATGCAGGACTTCTTCGGCGGCAACAACATCAAGGAGAATAAAGTGCTTCTTCAGGATATGTATATAAACAACTTTACGGATTATACAGAACAACTCAAGGGCGAATTTGAAGGAGACATTTCATTTGTAGGTTTCCCTTCTTCAACCGGTAAGGGTAGTGTATTAGGATTTAGTCAGAGCTTTGCCATTCTTTCAAATTCCGAAAACAAGGACGAATGCTGGGAGCTTATAAAGAGCTGCTTTAACGATTCTGTTGATGAAGAAAACGGCGTAGCAATTTACGGTTTCCCTTCACTCAAGTCTGCATTTGATAAGATGGCTGAAAAGAGCTTGAAGAAGCCTACTTACAAGGACGAGAACGGCAAGGAAGTTGAGCAGGATCTCACTTATCACGGAGCGGACGGTAAGGAAGTAAAGATAGATCCTCTTACAGTTGAGGAAAAAGACTTTATCGTAGATTATATCAAGAACACAACACAGGTAAGCGAGTCTATTGATCCTGATGTAGGAATGATACTTGAAGAAGAGCTCATGGCTTACCTCAAGGGTGAGAAGAAAGCAGACGAGGTCATCGAGCTTTTACAGAGCCGTATATCACTTCTTGTAAGTGAGCAGAGCTGACAGAGCTTTGGCGGCACATAATAAATGATATACAGATATTTTCGTATATAAATACAACCTCCTTAATTTTTGGCTCTGCCTTTTTTGGCAGAGCCTTTTCCTTTTCTGAGTGTTGACAATAAAAAGCAGGAATGATATACTTGTCTTATCAATTAAGAATTACAAGGGTGAAATATGAGCAAACGTGTAAGGATAATGGCAGCGATTTTGTTTCCGTGTGCAGCTGCAATGATATATATATTCAGGGATTCAGTAACAGAAGCATCACATCTGCTGCCCGAATGTTCTATACATAAGCTTACGGGATTATGGTGTACGGGCTGCGGCAATACAAGAAGCGTTAATGCGCTTCTGCACGGTCAGCTGTGGCGTGCGGTAAGATACAATCCGACCATACCTTTTCTTGGGTTTATGGCTCTTCTGCTGTATGCTGAGACAGTCATAGGCATATGGAACGACAGGGTAAAGCTTTTTCCGCGGAAAAAGTGGCTATGGTGGACTGTATTGGGAATGTTTCTTGTTTTCTTTATTGTAAGGAATTTCTTTAATGTACTTGCACCGCCTCTTTAAGCTTCCTGAGAAGGGAGCTTTTTTGTTTGACTAATGAAAAACTTGAACTATTATGCCGCGATTGTTGCTATTTTAAAATTAATATGATATAAGCAGCGTGACGCTGCACCCTTTTTCGCGTAAAATTAATGAAAAACTTGAACTATTATTCCGCGATTGTTGCTATTTTAAAATTAATATGATATAATAATAGCGTATAATATTTTTCGGAGTGTTAAAAATGAATAAATATAAAAAACTGGTCTTTAATACGGGCATTTTTGCCATTGGAACTTTTGGCTCAAAAATACTTGTTTTACTGCTCAATCGACTTTATACAGCCAATTTAAGCTCTCATAATCTCGGAATAAAGGGACTCCTCGTCACAATGGCTCTGTTTTTGCAGCCAATTTTCACTTTCGCTTTGCAGGAGTATCTTATCCGTTTCGGACTTGATAAGGAATATGACAAGCGACAGGTGTTCAATACATCTGCTGTAATGACTACAGCGGGAATGCTGCTTATGGCGATAGTAATGCCGCTTCTTGCCGCTGTTCCCGCGCTGGACTTTGTAAAGGGGTATTCGCTGCTGCTTATAGTATACGTTATAACATCGTCTTTCCGTATGCTGTGTCAGCAGTTCGTCCGCGCACTTGATAAGGTCAAGCTTTTCTCCATAGACGGTATCTTTGCAGTCCTTACATTGCTGATATTCAATGTCATATTTATATCCGTACTGCACTGGGGCGTAAAGGGCTTCATGCTTGCGACTATATTCTCAGACCTGTGCTCGATAGTGTTCCTTTTTTCTGCCGCAAAGCTGAAGAGATACACAGGCATACGTTATTTCAATAAAGAGCTTGCAGGAGAGATGTTAAGGTTTGCAGGACCGTTTATTCCAACAATAGTAATGTGGACCATAACAAGCCTTTCCGACAGACTTTTCATCAATAAGATGCACAGTGATTACCATGAGCTTGGAAAATCCGCTGTCGGTATCTACGACTGTGCAAACGTAATACCAAATCTTATCTCAATGGTATCGACTATATTCTATCAGGCATGGAGTATGTCTGCCATAAATGAAAATTCATCAGCGGACAGAAACAAGTTTTACGAAAAGGTATATTCCGCATATGAAGCAATGCTGTTCATTGCGTCAGCAGGACTTCTTCTCCTTATAAAGCCTGTTACCTCAATATTTATGGTGTCGAGCACATATTCGGAATACTCGACCGTATACCTCTATACTCCTATACTGATAGTTGCTGTACTGTTCATGAGCTTAAATCAGTTTCTCGGCAGTATCTATTCGGCTACAAAGCACCCTAAAAACTCATGCTATACGGCTCTTGCAGCCTGCCTCGTAAATATCCCCATGAACTATTTCCTCATACCGATATGGGGCATAAACGGAGCAGCATTAGCAACTCTGCTCAGTTATCTTATCTGCTTCTGGGCACGTATCATAGATGCAAGATATTATGTACCGTTCCGTTTTAACGGAGGCAAGAACCTTTTGAATACAGCACTGCTGCTTCTGATGTGTGCTGTAATGATGACAGAGGTCAAGTACTATATATTCGGTGCGCTTGTTTTTGCAGCAGCTGTAACTGCTATGAATTACAAGTCGCTTCTTATTACGGTAAATAAGCTTCTCAAGAGAAGCTGATATACCGTTAACTCATATCACAAAATAAAAGGAGGGCTAAATATGCCGACACCACACAACAATGCCAAAAAAGGCGATATCGCTAAAACAGTTCTCATGCCCGGAGATCCGCTGAGAGCCAAATTCATTGCCGAGAATTACCTTGAAAACACCGTATGCTATAACGAGGTAAGAGGTATGCTCGGATATACGGGTACTTACAGGGGCGTTCCCGTATCCGTACAGGGCAGCGGCATGGGTATGCCTTCTATAGGTATATATTCATGGGAGCTTTTCAATGAGTACGGCGTTGAGAATATTATCAGAGTAGGTACCGCAGGAGCTGTTGCGGACAGCGTACAGCTTCGAGATGTAGTTATAGGAATGAGTGCAAGCACCAATTCTGCTTATGCTTCACAGTACAGACTACCGGGGACTTATGCACCAACAGCTTCATGGAGCCTGCTTTCGGCTGCTGTAAAGGCAGCTGAGGCTAAGGGAAGCAGCTTCCATGTGGGAAATATACTTTCAAGCGATACCTTCTATGATGACGCAGACAGCCTTGCAGACTGGCAGAAGATGAATGTGCTTGCCATAGAAATGGAGGCAGCTGCGCTTTATATGAACGCTGCAAGGGCAGGGAAGAATGCGCTGTGTATACTTACGGTATCAGACTGTCCGCTGAAAGGACTTTCCACAACTGCTGAGGAGAGACAGACCACCTTCCGTGACATGATGGAGATAGCTCTTGAGACAGCTTATACAATGAAATAATTTTAGGAAAATTTAAGATAACTTTAAGATTATTTTAAGGTTGGATTGGTATATTATTAGTGGATTAAGTAATCCCCCAATTCCCCTTCTATATTTATTCATTTCATTTTTCTTGGCTATGCTTCGTGCATAGCTTTTTACTTTTTATGAGGATATTGCATATATAACAAAAAACGCAGCGGCTTCGGTGCTAACGAAACTGCTGCGTCTTTTCATGGGGAAAGGGAAGAGGCTCAATCCTCAGTGGTTTTTCTTGATTTTTTGAATCTGGACTTCTGACCGAAGTTCAGAGATATCGTGAGTATCTTGTCTGACTTGAAAAGCTTTAATGCAAAGAACATCACGATAATGAATATTACGAACTGATATCCTAAACCTATCCAGAATTCTGTCATATTTCCGAACATAAGGTTTGGTATCGCGGTAAATGTGTGAGTAAAAGGTATCGCATACACGATAAGCCTTGCTGCTGTAGGAAGTGTATTCACATCTGTGAATACTGATATGAGCCACGGTATCATTACCATCATCATTATCGGCAGGAGCATTGTCTGTGCTGACTTTGAGTCATTGACAAGTGCGCCGAGGATAATTGATATCGCAAGGCATATCATAATTGTAAGGAAGAGCTGAACTCCTACCAGTGCATAATCTACAGCGGAAAGGTTGAGACCTAACTGTCTGAAAGCGTCATCGGCGGATAACGATTTGGTAACTGTTTCTGTTATCCCGAGATCGCTTGTGACAGCGCTTGTCATTCCTTTGGTGTATACTGAGAAGCCGATCATCATTACGCCTGCGTTTATGAGAGCAACTATTGCTGCTGCAAGCATTTTGGCTGTTATAACAGATCCTCGTGTTACAGGGGTGGAAAGGAGAGTTTCGAGGGTCTTGTCTATCTTTTCATTTGATATTGAAGCAATGAGCGACTGAGAAGTAAGCATCAGGAGCACAAGAACGATGATAGGAAGTATCATATTCTGTGTTGATATCTTACCCAGTATAGTGGTGCTCGATACTTTTGCTGTTTTATCGGCTACAACGGTCTGCTCTGATATTTTCAGAGGAGCTTCGATGATCTTCAGGTTATCTTCCGAAACGCCCTGCTGTTCTGCAAGCTCATAGGATATATACGAATTTATAAGAGAAGTCGTACCGTCTGTACCGCCTGTGAATCCGCTTAATGTGGAAGCTGATTTTATTTTGCTAACGGAGATGACCTCAGGTTTTTTGCCGTTTTTTATTTCATCGGTAAACCCCTTGGGGATAACAACGTAGCTTTTCATATTGCTTCCGCTGAACGGTGCTGCGTAATCATCATTTTTAACAGATACTATCTTGACATTTGAGCCTTCTGTTATGAATGAATCCAGCATAGCGTTGGTGAAGTCGGTATTATCAAGGTCGCAGATATTTATTTTCGGGTGAGAAGCCTCTTCGCTGATCTCAGCTGTTACAGACTGCATAACGTTACCCATTATAATAAATATTGCCAGTGAAAATAACAATGAGAATACCATCTGAGCGTTTATAAGCTCGGAAAGTTCTTTTTTCAGGAGGTTAATGAACTTCATTCTCATTCACCACCCTTTCAAATACTTCCTCGAGATTAGGCGCGTTATAGCGTTCCTTGAGCTCGTCTGTACGGCCTGTTACCATGAGATGTCCTTTTGAGACTATACCCACGCGGTCGGAAACGAATTCTATCTCAAGCATATTGTGTGATGAGAGAAGGAAGGACATTCCTTCTTCTTCCGCGAGCTTTTTTATCATCTTGCGTATCTCGATAGCATTGAGTACGTCAAGACCGCTTGTAGGCTCGTCGAGAATTGCAAGCTTGGGCTTTGTCATTACAGCCCTTGCAAGGAGAAGCTTGCGTATCATTCCGCGGCTGTAGCTTCCGATCTTATCATTAAGCCTGTCGCCGAGTCCGCAGATATTCTTTGCACGTTCCACACAGGAGTTTATCCCGTCGATGTCGCTCGTGAAAAGACCTGCCATGAATCTCAGGTACTTTATACCTGTCATCTGTTTATATGCACCTGCTTCGTCGGGGAGGTAAGTGATACATTCCCTGACCTTTTCAGGAGCTTTTATAACGCTGTGACCTGCCACGATGGCGTCACCGTCGGTAGGCTTCAGCAGTGTTGATATCATTCTGATAGTAGTTGTTTTGCCTGCGCCGTTGGGACCGATGAGAGCGAATATCTCTCCTTCACCTATTTCAAAAGATATCTTATCAACAGCGAGGACTTTTGTGTACTGCTTTGACAGTCCTTTTACTTCAAGAACATTTGCCAAGAATATCTCTCCTTATTAAATGGAGTTGAGTAGTGAAACTGTTACTTCTTTCTACACTTGTATAATAGCACAAATAGAGCCAAATGTCAATACAAAAAGTAGAATGTAGATAAGATTTTACAGTTTTTTAATAATCGTGAAATTCGGGAATTAAATTAAAACAATGAGGTAAAAGTTCTTGTTATAACTTACAGTTTATGAGTATGCTAATTGTTGAATCTTATTGAAAATATTGATAATTTAGCTAAAATACGCATGGTAAAAAATATTATTTATTATACAGAAATATTGAATTTCTTGACAATAAACGATAAATTTGATATACTGATTTTGAAGGATATATGCAGTTTTGGCAAACTCTTTAACGGCTGTCCGTGCGCATAATTCCCAACGCAGGGAGATTGCGCTTTTTTATTTGTCACTCAGCGTATGAAAGGCGGTGAAAACTGAATGAAAAGGGCTTTCAGAGCTGCGGCAGCGGCTTTTCTGACCTGTATTTTTATTACGGGAAGCTCTGTAGGCGTGCTTAAAGCGGCTGCGGAGGCTGGCGAGCCGTCAGCAGCTACTGCTGCGGCAATGGCCGATGACTACTATCATATAGATGAGTCGGACATGAATATGACCACTTTCAGCGAGTATTACGACCTTCATTCAGCTGATATCCGTCCCGATGATGAGATATTTATAAAAGGAAGCAGCTTTGTTTCCGTTGAAAACGGGGATTTCTCATCGGGCAGCTATACAGACAGCGACGGTGACAGCCGAAACGGCGTATTGCTGTGGAACAGCTCGTCAGGCGAAGTGACTTATGAATTTGAAGTTGCCGAGGCAGGGGCATATTCCCTTGAAGTGAGCTACTGCCCCATGATTTCCGGCAGCTCCTCAATAGAGCTTGAAATGGAGCTTGACGGCGAGATACCGTATGATACGGCTTCGAGGCTTTATCTCGGCAGAGTCTGGGTGAACGAGAAGGATATATATACCGACAGCCGCGGAAATCAGGTAAGACCCACGCAGGTGCAGACCGAGATGTGGCAGAAATGCTTTTTCGGCGACAGAGACGGACTTTTCAGCGAACCGCTGTTTTTCTCGCTTGAAAAGGGAAAGCATACTCTTAAACTCAGCTCAGAACGTGCACAGCTTGCAATTGAGAGCCTTTGCTTCAGAAATCCCGAAAAACTGCCGTCATACAGTGAGTATAAGGCTTCTGTGGGAGCAAGCGCAGCTCCCGAACAGACAGCTTCCGCAAGCTTTAAGATAGAGGGAGAAAAGGCTGTATACAAGTCTGATCCGACTCTTTATCCAACATATGACAATACGAGCTACCTTGCATCACCCTCAGATTCCTGCAAGGTGGTATACAATACCATAGGCAGCGGCAGCTGGCGCAAGGCGCTTCAGTCGGCAACATGGGACATACCTGCCGACAAGGTAGGCAGCGGCGGCTGGTATAAGATAGGCATAAAGGCACGACAGGATCAGATACGCGGTTTCTGTTCGGCAAGGCGCATATATATCGACGGCGAAGTACCGTGCAGCGAGCTTGACAGCGTGAAATTCCATTATGATACAGACTGGTCTGTGGTAAGTCCGAAAAGCGGCGGTGATAATGTATATATATGGCTTGAGGGCGGCAAAGACCACACTATCACCCTTGAGACTGTGCCAAGCGATATCAGCGAGTATCTGCGCAGACTTGAGGACTATGTATCCGAGCTCAATACCTATTACAGAAAGGTACTGATGATAACGGGTCCTTCTCCCGATAAGTATACGGACTATTACGTACATGAGAAGATACCCGAATTAGTGGATAAATTCAGGAGCATCTCCGCGGAGCTGAAAGACGTGCAGAAAGGCATAGAAAGACTTTCGGATTCAAGCGGCTCTGAGGCTGCTGCACTGGAAAATATGGCGGTAATACTGGATAAATGCGTTGACAAGCCGCTGAAGATACCGTCTTATCTTTCGCAGATAAAGGACAGCATAACATCACTTTCCGCATGGCTCAGGGATAACCGTGACCAGCCCCTTGAAGTGGACTATATCGAATTCGCAACAGCTGACCGCGATTTTACAAGCTGTAGGGAAAAGCTTGGCAAGTCACTGAAATTCGGCTTTGATGCCTTTATCGGCTCATTCTTTGAGGACTATACCACTCTTTCCGATGTTACGGGAGAGGACGCGATAGAAGTTTGGGTATCGCTGGGACGCGATCAGGCTCAGGTGGTCAAGGAAATGACGGAAAATCAGTTTACTCAGGAAACAGGCATACCTGTCTCGGTAAATCTTGTGACAGGCGGCGTTGTAGAGGCTTCACTCGCAGGAAAAGGTCCTGATGTGGCATTATTCCTCGGGGGAGAGTTCCCCGTCAACCTTGCCGCAAGAGACTTACTTGTTGATATATCGCAGTTTGACGACTATGAGGACGTAAAGCAGCGTTTCCAGAGAAATGCTATGACGCAGTACAGCTTCAACGGCGGCTGCTACGGACTGCCTATAAGTCAGAGCTTCCCCATGATGTTCTACAGGAAAGATGTGCTCACGGAGCTTGGATATACTTCGCCTCCCGAGACATGGGAAAAGCTCATAGATATGCTGCCTGCGCTGCAAAGAAATTATATGTCGGTTGGACTTGTTCTTCCGCCGAATAACATATCTCCTGCAACGGAAACGGGGCATACCTTTGCGATGCTGATGCTGCAAAAGGGCGTTAACTATTATAATGAGGAGCAGACAGCTTCTACGTTCAATTCCATTGAGGCTGTACAGTCCTTTGAGGAGTGGACGGATTTCTATACAAAATACAGCTTCGAGCAGACCTATGATGCTTTCAGCAGGTTCAGAACAGGCGAGTATCCCATAGTTATTGCGAATTACACCTTTTTCAATCAGCTTACGGCAGCATCTCCCGAAATAAGCGGGCTTTGGGACTTCTGTCCCGTACCTGCAACCGTAAGGGCAGACGGAACTGTTTCTCATGCGGCTAATTCCAACGGCGCAGGAGCTGTTATATTCAAAAAGGTAAAGAACAAGGAAAACGCATGGAAATTCATCAAGTGGTTCACCGATACTGATACACAGGTGCAATATGCATCGCAGATAGAGGGACTTCTCGGTACTATGGGACGTTTTGATACAGCAAACGTTGAGGCACTGGGACAGCTCTCATGGTCTGAGGACGAGCTTGCAAGACTCCGCGCACAGCAGCAGGAGCTTGAGGAGATACCGATAATACCTGCGTCCTACGCTGTTACGCGAAATATTATGAACGCTTTCAGAGAGACTATCAACGAAAAGGCAAATCCCCGTGATACGCTTATATGGTACAACAGGGATATCAACGAGGAAATAACACGAAAGCGCAAAAATCTGGGTTTAGATTAATTTGTAGGGAACGCCGCCCTCGGCGTTCCGAAAAAATATGTAGGGACGACCAGTGGTCGTCCGCTGTGAATATCGTTTGTTTCAAATGGATGCCCGATGGGCGTCCCTACAATGAGCTAACGGCTAATGGCTAACGGCTAAACAGAAGGGAGTGTGAAAAATGGCTGTCGGATCAAAAAAGCGCGGCAAAGGCGAGCTTTGGCGTGAAATAAAGAAAAATAAGGGCTGCTATGGCATGATAGCTCCGTTTATGGTATTCTTTATCGTATTTACCATAATCCCCGTAGTTATGTCCCTTCCTATGGGCTTTACTGATTTCAATATGGTACAGCCGCCGAAATTTGTAGGACTTTCAAATTTCACCACACTCTTCCTTTCGGACAAGATATTCATGAAGTCCATAAGAGTTACACTGGTTTTCGCACTGCTCACGGGACCTGTAAGCTATGTGCTGTGTTTTTTGCTGGCATGGCTCATAAACGAGATGCACCCGAAGCTGAAAACAGTTTTCACGCTCATATTCTATGCTCCGTCTATGGCTAATGTCTATACGGTTTGGCAGCTAATATTCAGCGGGGACATGAACGGCTATGTGAACTCTTTCCTCATAAATCTCGGCATTATCAATTCGCCTGTACAGTGGCTCACGGACGGAAGATACGTCCTCGGAGTAACTATAGTTGTACAGCTGTGGATATCTCTCGGAGCAGGCTTCCTTGCGCTCCGCGCAGGCTTTCAGAATATCGACCGCTCCATGTATGAAGCAGGTGCTATCGAGGGTATACGCACACGCTGGCAGGAGCTCATATACATAGTCATACCCTCAATGGGACCTCAGCTCATGTTTGCGGCTGTGATGCAGATAGTAAGCTCTTTCACAGCAGGTACAGTTGCGCAAAATCTTGTAGGCTTCCCGAGTACGGACTACAAGGCTCATACGATAATGACACACGCATTTGATTACGGCTGGCAGCGTTTTGAAATGGGCTATGCCTCGGCGATATGCATGGTGCTTTTTGTTGCCATGTTTGCCTGCAACAAGCTCATAAACAAAGTGCTGGGCAAGTATATGGACTGAGGAGGCGAAGCTGTGGCACAGGTAAATACTGCGAAGCTTCACGCTTCCAACAGACAGGCAGGCAGGCGTAAATGGGGAAGTGTGGCTATATTCCTGCTTCTGGCTATACTCGGACTTTTTATGGCTCTGCCTATATATCTTACGATCGTTATGTCCATAAAGCCCATAGAGGAGCTTTTTGTGTTCCCGCCTAAGCTTTATGCAGCTCGTCCTACCCTTGACAATTTCAGGGATATGTTCAGGGTACTGCATCAGAACCGCGTACCTTTTTCGAGGTACGTGTTTAACAGCGTTTTTGTTACCGCTGCGGTAACAGTGCTGCAATGCTTTTTCTCGTCTATGGCAGCATTTGTACTGGCAAAGTGCAAATTTCCCGGCGGAAAGATAATAAACGGAATAATCGTGGTTGCACTTCTCTACCAGAGCAACGTTATCTACATAATGCAGTATATCGTAATGGCTAAAATGCACATGATAGATACCTATATGGCACTTATTTTCCCTGCTATAGCCTCGCCTATGGGACTTTTTCTCATGCGCCAGTCTATAAGTCAGGTGCCCGATTCCATGATAGAAGCGGCAAAGGTGGACGGAGCAGGACTTTTCCGTATATGCTGGCAGGTGGTAATGCCAAATCAGAAGCCTGCACTTATGACTCTTATCATATTCGCATTTCAGGGAGCATGGAATATCCAGACAGGCTCTATAGTGTTTAAAGAAGAATACAAGACCCTGCCGACTGTAGTTGGTCAGGCGGCGGCTTCGGGACTTGCAAGGGCAGGAGTTGCAATGGCAGCAGCCGTGTTCCTGCTGATACCGCCTATAATTATATTTATGCTTGCGCAGAGACAAGTCATCGAAACTATGGCTCATTCGGGCATTAAGGAGTAAGCCCTTAACCTTTAGCCCATAATGATTATAAGATTTGCAGGTGCTGTACTGTAGGGGCGAGTTCCGCTCGCCCGCAAATAACAAACAGCAGTATGTAGGGGCGCACAGTGTGCGCCCGTATGAAATACATTTGAAAATTGTAGGGACGACCATTGGTCGTCCGAATTATCAAAATACCGCAGCGGACGCCCATTGAGCGTCCCTACAGAAGGAAGTGAAGCAAATGAAGTCAAAACTGAAAAGATGTATCACAGCAACAGCTGCATTTGCTGCACTTGCTTCTCTCGGAGCTGTCTCAGCAGCCGCAGGTGAGCCCTATGACTCATATAACTACGACCGCTGGGGCGAGGCTGTGCCTTCGCAGGCAGGCTTTACCGCGGAGTGTTCCGTATCGGGCTATGACCTCGGTGTGGGTGCTTTTGACAGCCCAAGTGATATATTCTGCGATCATGAGCATATCTTCTATATCGCTGATACAGGAAATAACCGTATAGTAGCTGTTAACTCCGATTTTGAAAGCGTTGTAAAGGTGTACGACAGCTTCACCATGCCCGACGGCTCGGAAACTCCCATGAATAAGCCTATGGGCGTGTATGTTTCGGCTGAAAATGACCTGATGTATATTGCGGACAGCGACAACGCCCGTGTACTCATTTCTGATAAGGACGGGAATGTGCAGGGAATGATAACGAAGCCGGATTCCGAGGTATATGACCGAAAAAGGACATTTCTCCCGCAGAGGGTGATCGCTGACAAGGCAGGAAATGTCTACGTAGTTCTCAGCAATATAACCACAGGTGCGGCTATGTTCGCTCCTGACGGCAGCTTTATGGGCTTTTACGGAGCTAACCGAGTTGAGCCTACTGCAAAGATAGTCAGCAACTACATAAGAAGCATATTCATGTCAGATGAGAAAAAGGCAAACAGGAAAAGAACAGTTCCCACAGGTATTACCAGCTTTGATATCGACGGTGACTTTATTTTTACCTGTACCTCTTCGTCTACACAGACTACCGATACCGTTAAGAAGCTCAACGCCGCAGGAAAGAACATTTTCGCTGATCTTGAACTGTCTTTCGGCGACTATAAGCCTGTTTACGATACTTCCCAGAACAAGGTGCTTTCGCCTGCTATAGTGGATATAGATGTGGCCGAGGACGGCTGTATAAACTGCCTTGATCTTACGACGGGCAGAGTTTTTCAGTACGACGAGGACTGTAACCTGCTGTTCATCACAGGTGCTGCTGCAAAGCAGACAGGAGGCTTTGACCATGCAGCGGCTATCGAGTCCCTCGACAATGACCTCTATGTACTTGACTCCTCAAAGGATACAGTTACTATATTCAGGGAAACTTCATTCGGCAAGGCAGTTCACAAAGCAGCTGCACTTTATAATGCGGGATATTACGAGGAAGCTCTTGAGCCGTGGCAGGACGTTCTTAAACGTGACGGTAATTATTACAGAGCTTATGTTGGCATAGCTTCGGCACTTCTCCGCAAGGGCGACTACAAGGGTGCGATGAAGTATGCAAAGCTCTCCGATGCAGGAGACATATACAATAAGGCTTTCGAGGGCTACCGCAGAGAGTTCCTGAGAGAGCATTTCACAGCTATAGCCGCAGGACTTGTTATACTTATAGCAGGATCTGTAACTTACGGCAAATTCAGAAAAAAGCGCAGGGCAAGTACGGCTGCTGACAATATATCGGAAAAGGAGGAGAAGCAGGCATGATGGATCTTACTCAGAAGCAGTGGGTAAAGTATGCAGTAACTCACCCCTTCGAGGGTTTTGAGGATATGCGCTGGAAAAAGTCAGGCTCAGTGAAGATAGCCATGTGTATCATAGTTCTGCTATTTTTCGGACAGATAGCCTGCGGCAGACTTTACGGCGCACAGTTTTTCATAAGCAATGACAAGACCTTCAATATTATTCCGTATATCGTGCGGAGCTTCGTGCTCTTCGGTGCATGGGTCATCGGTAACTGGGCGGTGTGTACTCTCCTTGACGGCGAGGGCACTCTTAAAAACATATGTATTTACAGTGCCTATGCGCTTATACCGTACGTGGTGCAGCTTTACATAAATGTGGGGCTTTCGCATATACTCATACGTGACGAATACATTTTCATGCAGCTTGCGGAGATAATAGGCACGGGCTGGACGGTGCTGCTTATGTTTTCGGCTGTGAAGTCGGTGCATCAGTATTCACTCGGCAAGACCGTTTTTGCGGTAGTTCTTACAATTGCCGCAATGCTCATAATGCTTTTCCTGCTTGTGCTCTTTATGTCGCTGATACAGCAGGTATACATATTCATATCCACTATCTACACCGAGCTGTCCTATAGGGCAAGAGTCTGAGGAGGCGGCATTATGGGCAATATAAGAAAGCTTTTGCTGTGCCTTCTTGCTGTATCCTCTGTAACTATATCAGGCAGGACATTTGCCGCTGATGACAATATGGAACTGTCTGCGGAGACCGCCGAGACGGACAGCGTCGAGGCGGAAAAGGCTAAACGTTCGGAAACAGTGGAGAAAGCAGAGCTGTCCGCAGAGGACGCCGAGAAGTATCTGGAAAAGATAGGTTCTTCCGACGGCTATGACATATACCGCAAGGATAAGGACTTCGATGATAAGCTGTGGGAGGCAGTCGGCGGAAAGCCCAAAAGCAAAAAGGACTACACAGACGAACAGCAGCTCATTGCGGATAAGATAGACGAGCTTAAAAAGCTTGGGGAGCTTGTTGCAATTGACACACAATCAGGCAAGGCAGCAGCTTCGTTCAAAAGCGGCAGCAAATGCGATGAGGGAAAGCTGTGGGTAAGCGACGCAGGCAGATTTTTCGTTATCACCGATGAAGATGCTGCAAAGGTCGTAAGAGTCAGAAAAATAATCTCTTCCCTTGACAGCAGATACGCATTCCTTTCAACTGACGGGAAAACGCTGGAGCTTCTGCAAAAAGACCTGAAAAAGCCTGATATCACCCTATCATACAGCGTGAAAGAGGACGGCAAAAAGGTCTATAAAGCTGAAAGCGGGGAATTTGCGTGGCTAACTGCTGACGGCAGCCATTTTCTCGGCGTTTTCAGATACGGTGCGGAAAATGACAAATTCCGAATGATAGTTGACGACAGAAGTGCCATATTCGGTATTGAAAATAAGGAAACAGGCTATATATGGTGGTCGTCGCCTCTTGAAGCTGCACAGGACAAGACTGCCACATCTCTTCTTGCAGATGAACTCAGGTCGTCGAATATGCTGAGGTACGGTGTCCCCCTGAGCCGCTCTGGAAATAATATGCTCAGGTCTGGCAGCGAGAGCGACTGCAAGTTTGAGGTCAGCGATATCAAAGACGGCATACGTGTGGTCTATAACTACGAAAAGGCAGGCTTTAAGTTCCCTGTGGAGTATACTCTTGAGGACGACCATTTAAAGGCAAGCGTCAAGGTATCTGAAATAGAGGAGAGCAAAAGCGCCAATATCGCTACGGAAATGACTGTGCTTGGCTGTTTCGGAGCAGCTTCCGATAAGGAGGAGGGCTATTTTGTTATTCCTGACGGAAGCGGCGCGCTGGTAAGGTTCAACAACAACCGCTCTACCCAGACAAATATATATCAACAGAGAGTCTACGGTAACGATGTTACTGCCGTACCTCAGACTAAAGGAGCTGTTACCGAGCAGATATACCTGCCCGTTTACGGCATAGTCAAGGAGGATAACGCACTGCTTGCAGTTGCGGCTAAAGGCGACTCAAATGCCTATATCACCGCAAATGTGTCAAAGCAGTCCAACAGCAGCTATAATATATGCAGATTTACCTTTATTCTCCGCGCAATGGACAGCTTCTATATGTCGGGCAGCAGCAATGAGCGATATACCGTCTTTGAAAAGGGGACCATAAAGTCGGACGATATAGAGATGCTGTACTATCCTATCTCGAAGAAAGGTGCGGACTATACTGATGTAGCCGCTCGCTACAGACAGTACCTCATGGAGGAGCAGGGAGTCACAAAGAAGTGTACTGCCGACAGCTCTGCCCTGTATCTGGGACTGTACGGCGGTACTATGAAAAAGAAGAATATCCTCGGTATACCCGTTGATATGAAGACCTCCGTAACCGATTATGCTCAGTCAGCTGATATTATCGGCAAGCTCAGCGGCGATGGCGTTGAGGATATGGTCATATCCTACAGCAACTGGACCAATGACGGCATGAAGAACAAGGTGGACACTGATGCAGACCCGTCGGGAAAGCTGGGCGGCAAAAGCGATTTCAAAAAGCTCACCGACCTTATAGACAAAAACGGATACACTCTTTATCCTGTCTCTGACAACAGGGATTTTCTCTCGGGCAACGGATATTACTCCTTTACGGATACAGCTGTGAGGGTCTCGGGAGCGTATTCCCAGATAGTCAGCTACGACAGGGCTTACGGCATACCTGACGGCTTCAGGAAGAATATGTCATTGCTTTCACCCGGCTATTTCAGCAAGGTTTTCGGCGATATGGCTGAAAGCTACTCAAAGGCTGACCTTGACGGAGTATCTCTTGCAAGTCTCACGACTTCGCTTTACGGTGACTACGGCAAGAAGAACATCTCACGCGCCAAAGCCGAAAAAATGCTTACGGACAGCTATAAAAAGATAGACGATAAACTCAGCGGCGGCATACTTGCAGACGGTGCAAATGCTTATGCGCTGCCCTATGTCAGCTGTATAACCGATGTTCCCGACAGCTCGAGCAGATTTGATATGTTCGATGAGGATATACCCTTCTATCAGCTGGTGCTCCACGGACTTATACCCTATTCCACAAAAGCCGTGAACGGCGACCCTGATCCCGAAAAGCTCATGCTCAGGGCGGTTGCTGCGGGAAGTGATCTCAGTTTTGATATGATATACGAGGAGGCAAGTCTCCTTAAAGATACCGAGTATGACTGGCTTTATTACGCAGATCACAGATACTGGACGGATACTGCCGCAAAGTATTACAGCCTTATAGAGCCTGTGCTGAGAAAGGTATCGGACAGCTTCATCGAGGATTACAGCGTTGACGGAGATATAATAACAAGTAAATACGAAAACGGCACAGTCATAAAGGTGGATATGAAAAATCGCACTATCGACTGCGGAGCCATGCATATAGAGCTTTCAGAGGAAGGGGGGGACAGTTACTGATGAGCGTGAAAGCAGAAGTTTCTGCGGATAAAAAGCACCGCAGAATGTCATATGAGCGAAAAAAGTCGCTGTACGGCTATGGATTCATAAGTCTGTGGCTGGTGGGAACTGTTATATTCTTCCTTATCCCTCTTGGAAAATCCCTGTGGTACTCATTCAGTGATGTTACGGTAGACCCGGGCTCGCTGAAAACAAGATTTACAGGTCTGGGGAACTATTTCAGCGTTCTTGCCGAGGATCCTTATTATACGGAATATCTTGGCGATACTCTCATCGAGACATTATGGAAAACGCCGCTGATACTTATTTTTTCACTGTTTATCGCAGTGATACTGAATCAGAAATTCAAGGGCAGGACACTTGCAAGAGCGGTTTTCTTTCTGCCTGTAATAATCGCTACAGGTCCTGTTTTCAAAATAATCAGCGGAGATATGGATTCTACAGGCAATTCGGGTGCACAGCAGTTCTCGACAATGTTCTCGGTAGATCTTGTAGGGGAGCTTATGCAGTTTCTCGGCATATACGGCATCAGCGACAGAATGAGCAATATCATCTCGGCTGTTGCGGATAATATCTTCGGTATCGTCTGGAGCTCAGGCATACAGATACTGCTCTTTCTTGCGGCTTTGCAGAATATCCCTTCATCTGCAAGAGAGGCTGCACAGCTTGAGGGAGCTACTGCATGGGAGTATTTCTGGAAGATAACCTTTCCCTATGTAAGCCCGTTCATACTCGCAAATCTTATCTTTACAATAATAGATTCCTTCACCAACCCTATGAACAGCGTTATGAACCGTATCGTTTCAATGAAGAATCAGTGGGAATTCGGTGCGGCTTCGGCAATGGCGTGGATATACTTTATCATAGTTCTTGCGGTTATATCTGTTATTGCAGGTATGGTGAGACATATGATATATTACGAAAACGACTGAGGAGGGATATAAATGGACGATGTTACTGCCGCTGTCAGAAATGAAGAGCCTGAAAAAAGCCTCAGCCGCGGAAAAAAGCGTAAGCTCCGTATGGAGAATATGTCGGCGGCGGAGAGAGCCTACCTCAGACGCAAGGCTGTAAAGGACAGGATTTGGCCTCTTTTCAGATTCGTTATCCTTGTTGGACTCAGCTTTGTTATACTGTATCCCCTTATTTATATGATAAGCTGCGCTTTCAGAGAGAGGGGAGACATGAGCGACCCAACGGTAATGTGGATACCGAGGCATTACACTCTCGATATCATCAGAGAAACTATAGATGTAATGGACTACTGGGACACGCTGAAAAACACCTTGCTGCTGAATATAGGCTGCTCACTGGTGCAGGTGGTCTCATGTGCCGTTACAGGCTACGGCTTTGCAAGATTTAAGTTCAGGGGCAAGAAGCTCCTTTTCGGTGTTGTTATAATGATGATACTTGTGCCGACTCAGGTAATATCCCTGCCGCTGTATACCCAGTTCAGATACTTCGGCATTAAGGGGCTGTTTTCGGTAAATCTCATTGACAGCAGACTGACCATGTATCTGCCTGCCATGACTGCAAACGGCATACGCGCAGGACTTATGATACTCATTTTCAGACAGTTCTTTAAGGGGCTTCCCCGTGAGCTTGAGGATGCAGCTTATATAGACGGCTGCGGACCTTTTATGACCTTCGTGAGAGTAATGGCTCCCAATGCCATACCTGCGTTCCTTACTGTGTTCCTGTTCTCTGTTGTATGGTACTGGAACGACTATTATGTGAGCAACACATTCTTTACCGCTCCGAAAACAGTTGCGCTTATGCTTACGAATCTGGACAGCCAGCTGAAAATGAAGCTGTTCAACGATCCATCGGTGCAGATAAGTCTCCGTGAACAGATAGTATGGAAGGAAGCAGGCTGCCTGCTTTCAATAGCTCCCGTACTGCTTATGTACGTGTTTCTGCAAAAGCACTTCACCGAGGGTATTGAGCGCTCGGGCATAGTTGGCTGAATGATATCCGCCTTTCGTGACCTTTTATGTGAAAATAAGGTCATGAAAGACGGATTTTTTTATTGACATCGGGCGAAAAACAGCGTATAATTGAAGTATATTATTTGTTCGGAGCAAACCTATGAAAAAAATATTCAGACCTGCGGGTGTTTTTCTGAGAGCTGTTCCTCATTTTCTTGTATTTGAACTTATATTCAAGCTCATGCTGCTTGGCATAGGAACGCCTGTGCTTACGCTCCTTCTCAAGCTAACGATGAAGCTTTCGGGAATAAACTACCTTAATGACGAAAACTTACTTATTTACTTAAAGCATCCTGCGACGATAACCGTTATAATCGTCATGCTTTTCTTTTATGCCTTTTTCTCTTTTGTGGAGCTGTCCGCACTGGCGGCGTGTTTCTCCTGCTTTGAGAAAAAACAGCGTATCTTTACGGGCGGAATGTTCCGCACGGGTATCAAGTCCTTCGTAAAGGCTTTCAAGGGAGCGGGGATACTCTCGTTCCTCGGATATATGGCTGTAATGCCGCTGGCACAGTTCTCACTGTCGTCAGGTATGTTCATGGCGCCTCTCATGCCTGTGCTGAAAAGGATATTCTCCTCTGTCAGCGGTATCGGGGCTGTGGTGGCTTATATACTGATACAGCTGCTGTTCATAATGTTTATCATAAGCGGCTGCTACAGCATACACTATCTTGTGCTTACAGGTTCTTCATTCAATGAATGCCTGAAAAAGAGCAGGGCTAAGATGAAAGGTCAGCGTTTCAAGATGATATTGATGCTGCTTGGTTTCAGCCTTGCTGTTGTAGCGCTCATCGCTATAGCCACATTCGGAATAAGCTTCATTATCGTATACGCTGTCAAGGGACTGAAGGCAAATGCCGCTTTCGGAACTTCGCTGAGGATACTGCGCTATGCGTGGAACGTATTTACAGCCATATCAGCATTTGTCTCTGCACCTATGGTAATGTGCTGGCTCACTCATAAATTTATGAGCGACAATGCAGGTGAGAATTTTGATCTCCCTAATAAGAGAGAGTACAAAATGCGCCTCAGGCACAGTATAATCATCGTTGTCGTACTTATTTCAGCAGCCATTGTGATGAACCTTTCCTACTTCAAGGCTCTGTATCAGGGCAACGTAAACGTTAATGTGGGAGTCCTTAACCGTACACAGGTAAGTGCGCACAGAGGCTTTTCGCGTATTGCTCCCGAAAATACCATTCCTGCATTTCAGGCAGCTGTTGACTGCGGAGCAGACTATATCGAGCTCGATGTGCAGCTTACGGCAGACGATCAGCTCGTAGTATTCCATGATGACCGTATAGACCGTACTACCGACGGAAAGGGAATGCTGAAGAACTATACCTATGAACAGCTTCAGCAGTTCTCGGCAGGCTCATGGTTCAGCAAGGACGGCGAATTCGATGATGTGAAGATACCGCTCCTTACAGAAGTGCTTGACCTTGTAAGCGACGATATAATGCTGAATATAGAGATAAAACGCTCCGGCGATCCTAAAAAGACGGCAGAACACGTAGTCAGGCTGATAGAGGAGTATGGCATAGTCAATTCCTGCTATATCACTTCGTTTTCTTATCCTGCTCTCAAGAAGGTCAAGCAGCTCAATTCAAAGATAAAGACGGGCTTTATAGCTAATCTTTCCACGGCTACATCATACTCCCGTCTGCCTTATATAGATGCAGTCAGCATGAATTACCTCTTTGTGAATCAGAGTGTTGTCAATTCCGCTCATCATAACGGAAAGCGCATATTTGTCTGGACGGTCGACCGACAGAAAGATGTTCAGCAGATGATGGCTCTGGGCGTGGACAATATCATCACGAACCGTCCCGACAAGGCACTCGAAGTAGTTGACTCGAAAAAGGTCGGTGATACTGTACTGACCGTGCTGAAATATATTTTCGGAAGCTGAGAGTTTTCGCAGAGTTGTACGTCTAATAAGTGTGCAGACGTAATTTTTGATTGACATAATATGTATTATAGGATATAATGTAACAGTGAGTTTATTTTTGCATTATTCAGAATAACTAAGGAGGTCCGACAAAATGGGCAGTAAAAAAAGTACTGAAACCACCGAAAAAGAGAAATCGGCGGAGAAGGTAAGCAAAGCTGCCGGTGACAAGATCAGCGGCAAGGAGAAAACGAAAAAGACAGAAAACGGCACGGATACGGCTGCGGCAGTGGCAGCAGCTCCGGTAAAACCGTATTTTGCGGGAATAGATATAGTGAAGATACTTGCGGTATTCCTTGTAGTAAGCGTACACTTCTTCCTGTATAACGGTTTCTATTATGAACCCCTTACAAATTCCTCAGCGCTTGGACCTATAGCCTTCCGCTGGCTGGCTTATATATGTGTTCCGCTGTTTATGATAGCAACGGGATATCTGATGAAGAACAAGACATTCAGCGCGAAATACTATACGGGACTTATAAAGATAATCGTTATCTATATCTTTATAAGTATACTTTGTATCAAATTCAAGGAACATCACTTCCATGAAGAATTTGACAGTTGGAAGCTGCTTAAGGGATATATAGATACGTATACCAATGCTCAGTACGGCTGGTATATCAATTATTACATTGCTATCTTCCTCTGTATCCCGTTCCTTAATCTTGCATTCAACGGCTGCAAGACCAATAAGCAGAAATTTGCACTTGTTTTTACAGTTACTATGCTGACTATAGTTGCAAGAAGTTTCTATCTCGGATTTGAGCAGAATGATCAGGTCAGAGCACTTCCTGATTATCTCAGCGGTGCATGGCCTCTTGCATATTACTTCACAGGCGCATTTGTACGTGATTGTCCGCCTAAGAGATGCATACGCAATAAGACTATAATCTTTGCCGTGCTTTGTCTTGCAACATGGTTCATTACATACAGCACCTACAAGCAGTCTCTTGCTGACGAGGTAAACGATCACCACTTTGTTTCATGGCATTTCAACGACTATGGTACATATCCCGTATATGTAATGGCAACCTGTGTATTCCTGCTGCTCTTTGACATCACGACTACAAACAAGGGCGTGAAATTTGTTCTCAGACAGATCTCCGGCGTTACACTTTCCCTTTATATGATTTCTTACATATTTGACAATATGTTCTACGGCGGCTGGCAGATGAACGATACAAGCGTTCGTCATCAGGGCTTCTGCGAGAAGTATCTGGAAGTCGGCGAGCGTCTTGCACATTGGTATGAGATAGTACCAAAGGTGTTCCTGTGCTCGCTTGTGTGCGCTATCATTATACACAAACTGTATGACGGTGCAGCATTTCTTGTTAAGCAGGGAATCGAAGCCATAAAGGCGGAAAAGGCTGCAAGAGAAGAATAATTTTACCGGTTCCCGATGGCACTTCTGCTTTCGGGAACTGTTGTATTTTCAAAGAATAAATAATAGTTAAAATAAGATTATTGTTCATTAAAAATTTACAAATGCAATTCCTGTAAATCCTTGATTTCTCCCCTTATATATGATATAATTGATTACGTTGAGTGCGCTGATGTGCGCACTGACTGCAGAAGATATGCGTTGAAGCGGAAGGTTGCTGTCGGTATGACAGGTAATTTCCGTGGAGTATGTCCGATTTTAAACCGGGCGATTGGGATATCGAACACAGTTTGTGGTTATTCTTCACGCAGCTTGCGTATGCGTGAATTATGCTCTTTTTGTGCTCAAATATTGCTAAGACTGCTCGGAAAACAATGGTTTTTCGAGCTTTTTTGTCAGATAAGGCATGAAACACACGGAAACGTGTGAATATCTCATATCTGCGTCCCCGTAATCAATTTCAAGGAGGCGAAAATAATGGCAGTCAACGAAAAAATCAGATTCAAGATCAAGGGTTACGATCATGCTACAGTTGATATTGCAGCAGCTAAGATCGTTGAGGCAGCTAAGAGAAGCGGTGCAAGAGTTTCAGGACCTATCCCGCTCCCTACAGATAAGGAAGTTGTTACTATCCTTCGTGCTGTACACAAGTACAAGGACAGCCGTGAGCAGTTCGAGATGAGAACTCACAAGAGACTCGTAGACGTTATCCGTCCTACAGAAAAGACAACTGCTGCTCTTGATAAGCTTGAGATCCCCGCAGGCGTAGACGTAGTAATGGAGGTTAAGTA
The DNA here is from genome assembly GCF_000518765.1 of Ruminococcus flavefaciens ATCC 19208. Lineage (GTDB taxonomy): Bacteria > Bacillota > Clostridia > Oscillospirales > Ruminococcaceae > Ruminococcus > Ruminococcus flavefaciens. Next base: position 559,333 of record NZ_KI912489.1, read on the forward strand.
ATTAACCGCTATCACGCTTGAAACTACCGCTCGGGAAGCGGAATGACGGTGATCCGTCGGTCAAGTTGATGTGTAAATCATCAACCAATAACCTAACAGGAGGAAAAGAAAATGCAGAAAGGCATTATCGGCAAGAAGATCGGTATGACTCAGATCTTCGACGAAGCAGGAAAAGTTGTTCCTGTAACAGTAATTGAAGCCGGCCCATGTGTCGTTGTACAGAAGAAAACTGTAGAGAACGACGGCTATGCAGCTCTTCAGCTGGGCTATGGCGACGTAAAGGTACAGAGAGTTAACAAGCCAATGAAGGGTCACTTCGATAAGGCAGACGTTGCTTGCAAGAAGACACTCAAGGAGTTCAGACTTGCAGACTGCGATTCACTTAACGTAGGCGACATCATCAAGGCTGATACATTTGCTGTAGGCGACGCAATCGACGTTGTCGGCACAAGCAAAGGTAAGGGATTCGCTGGTGCTATCAAGAGACACAACCAGCACAGACTCAAGGAAACTCACGGTACAGGCCCTGTACACAGACAGGCTGGATCAATGGGTGCTTGTTCATCTCCTTCAAGAATCTACAAGGGCAAGGGTATGGCAGGTCACATGGGTGCTGAGCAGGTAACAGTTCAGAATCTCGAGATCGTTAAAATAGACGTTGAAAACAATCTTATCGCTATCAAGGGTGCGGTTCCCGGACCTAAGGGCGGTATCGTTTATATCGTTGACAGCGTAAAGGCTTAAGGAAGGAGGAAGCGTAAATGTCTACAATTTCAGTTTTTGATATGACAGGTAAGCAGGTTTCCGAGACAGAGCTTAATGATTCAGTATTCGGAATCACTCCCAACGAAGGTGTTATGCACGCTGCAGTTGTTAATTACCTCGCAAACCAGAGACAGGGCACACAGTCAACACTTACAAGAACAGAAGTAAGCGGCGGCGGAAGAAAGCCTTGGAGACAGAAGGGTACAGGTCACGCAAGACAGGGTTCAACTCGTGCTCCTCAGTGGGTACATGGCGGAATCGCACTTGGACCTAAGCCAAGAGATTACAGATACGAGCTTAACAAGAAGGTAAAGAGACTCGCTATGAAGTCTGCGCTTTCTACTAAGGTTATCGACAACAACATGATCGTTCTTGATGCTCTCACACTTGACAGCTACAAGACAAAGACAGTTGTTGAAATGCTCAAGGCTCTCGGCGTTGAGGGCAAGGCTCTCATCGTAACAGCAGAGGCTGATGCAAAGGTTATCAAGAGCGCAGCTAACATCCCCGGTGTTAAGACTGCTGCTGTAAATACACTTAATGTTTATGACATTCTCAACTATGACAAGTTCATCGTTGTTAAGAATGCAGTAGGAAAGATCGAGGAGGTGTACGCATAATGAAAACAGCTCAGGATATCATTCTTAAGCCTGTAATCACTGAGAAGTCAATGGATGATCTTCAGACAGGAAAGTACACCTTTAAGGTAGCTAAGGACGCTAACAAGTCCGAGATCAAGAAGGCTGTTGAAGAGCTCTTCGACGTTAAGGTTGCTAAGGTAAATACAATCAACTGCAACGGTCGCGCTAAGAGAGTCGGAAGATTCTTTGGCAAGACTCCTGATTGGAAGAAGGCTATCATCACTCTTACAGAGGGTTCAAAGGCAATCGAATTCTTCGAGGGTATGGTTTGATCCCACTATTAAATAAGTAAGAGAGTTATGGGAGTAATGCTCCCGCAAAAAATGCATTAAAGGAGAAAAGTTAAAATGGCTATAAAGACTTATAAGCCTACGACACCTTCGAGACGTCAGATGACTGTAACTGACTACTCGGTTCTGTCAAAGGTTGAGCCGGAGAAGAGCCTTCTCGAACCAATGAAGAAGAAGTCGGGAAGAAACAGCTACGGCCGTATAACAGTTCGCCACAGAGGCGGCGGTAACAGAAGAAAGTACCGTGTAATAGATTTCAAGAGAGACAAGGACGATGTAATCGCAGTTGTTAAGACTCTTGAATACGATCCAAACAGAAGCGCATTCATCGCACTCGTTGAGTACGAGGACGGCGAGAAGAGATATATCCTTGCTCCTAACGGCTTAAAGGTAGGCGACAAGGTAGAGTCAGGTGCTGAGGCTGATATCAAGCCGGGTAACGCACTCAAGCTCGCTGATATCCCTGTTGGTACATTTATCCACGCTATCGAGCTTTACCCCGGTAAGGGCGCACAGCTCGTAAGAAGTGCAGGTAACCAGGCACAGCTCATGGGTAAAGAAGACAAGTATGCACTTGTCAGACTTCCTTCAGGCGAAATGAGAAAAGTTCCGATCGACTGCAAGGCTGCTATCGGTCAGGTTTCAAACATTGATCACGAGAACGTTAACTACGGTAAGGCTGGTAGAGTCCGCAATATGGGCTGGAGACCTACTGTACGTGGTTCTGTCATGAACCCATGCGATCACCCGCACGGTGGTGGTGAAGGTAAATCACCTGTCGGACGTCCGGGCCCTGTAACCCCATGGGGTAAGCCAGCACTCGGCTATAAGACACGTAAGAAGCATCACAGAACTGATAAGTTCATCGTAAAGCGCCGCAACGGCAAATAATCTGAAAGGAGGAACTATTAAATGAGCAGAAGTATCAAGAAGGGTCCTTATGTCCAGGAAGTTCTCCTGAAGAGGGTCGTTGCAATGAACGAAGCAGGTGAAAAGAAGGTTCTCAAGACATGGAGCCGTTCTTCAACAATATTCCCTGATTTCGTAGGTCATACATTCGCTGTACACGACGGTCGCAAGCACGTTCCGGTATACGTTACAGAGGATATGGTAGGTCACAAGCTCGGTGAGTTTGCTCCTACAAGAACTTACAAGGGCCACGCAGGCTCAAAGACATCTAACAACGGTAAGAAATAAGCGGAAGGAGGAGCTCAGAGATGGAAGCAAGAGCTTATTTAAGAAATGCTCGTATATCACCAAGAAAGGTGCAGATTGTTCTGGATCTTATCAGAAACAAGCCTGTTGATCTCGCTTTAGCTACTTTAGATCTTACTCCTAAGGCTGCAAGTCCTATCGTTGCAAAGCTTGTAAAGTCCGCTCAGGCAAACGCTGAAAACAACTTCAGCATGGATAAGGATAATCTCGTGGTTTCCGAGTGCTTCGTAACACCCGGTCCTATAATGAAGAGAATCATGCCAAGAGCACAGGGCAGAGCATATAGAATTTTAAAGAGAACATCACATATCACAGTTGTTCTTAAAGAAAAAGACTAATCCCAAGGAGGTTTGAAGAATGGGCCAGAAAGTTAATCCACACGGTCTTCGTGTCGGCGTTATAAAAGATTGGGATTCTCGTTGGTATGCAAATAAGTCTGACTTCGGCAATGCCCTCGTTGAGGATTACAACGTTCGTAACTTCATCAAGAAGAGCCTGTATGCAGCAGGTGTTCCAAGAATAGAGATCGAGCGTTTTGCTGATAAGGTCAGAATCCACATCCACTGCGCTAAGCCGGGTATCGTTATCGGCAGAGGCGGCGCAGAGATCGAGAAGCTCAGAGCACAGCTCGAGAAGATGATGAACAAGCAGGTTTTCATCAATATCATTGAAGTTAAGCAGCCTGATATGGACAGCCAGCTCGTTGCTGAAAAGATCGCTCTTGATCTTGAGAACAGAGTATCTTTCAGAAGAGCTATGAAGCAGTCTATCGGCAGAACAATGCGTCTTGGCGCAAAGGGTATCAAGGTTAAGGTATCAGGCAGACTTGCCGGTGCTGAAATCGCAAGAAGCGAGAGCTACCACGAGGGTACAATCCCGCTCCAGACTATCCGTGCTGATATCGACTACGGTTTCGCTGAGGCTGATACAACATACGGTAAGCTTGGCGTTAAGGTTTGGATCTACAAGGGCGAAGTTCTCAAGGGCGATGCTGCAAAGGCTGCTGCTCAGAGAGAAAAGCTCGAGAGAAAGAACGATACAAGAAATAATGACCGCCGTCGCCGTGACGATAAGCGTGACGGAAACAACAACAGACGCGGCGGAAACAGAAATTTCAATCGTGACGCTAAAAGAGAAGGAGGTAATCAGTAATGCTTCTTCCAAAGAGAGTTAAGTACCGCAGAGTCCACAGAGGACGTCTTAAGGGTAAGGCATACAGAGGAAATAAGGTAACTTACGGTGATTTCGGTCTTCAGGCACTTGAGCCTGCTTGGATCACATCCAACCAGATCGAGTCTGCCCGTATTGCTATGACTCGTTACATCAAGAGAGGCGGTCAGGTTTGGATCAAGATATTCCCTGACAAGCCTATCACAGAAAAGCCCGCTGAAACACGAATGGGTTCAGGTAAGGGTTCACCGGAATACTGGGTAGCAGTAGTTAAGCCAGGCCGTGTTCTTTTTGAGATCAAGGGCGTTGCTGAGGAAACTGCAAGAGAAGCTATGCGTCTTGCTATGCACAAGCTTCCTATCAAGTGTAAGTTCGTAACTAAAGCAGAGCAGGAGGTTGAGCAGTAATGAAGGCATCAGAAATCAGAGAAATGTCAGTTGATGAGCTCAACGAAAAGCTCACAAGCCTTAAGGAAGAGCTTTTTGCTCTCCGTTTCCAGCACGCTATCAATCAGCTGGATAATACAGCAAGACTCAAGGCTGTAAAAAAGGATATTGCACGCATCAAGACATCTCTGCGTGAGGCAGAGCTTGCTGCGCAGCAGTAAGAAAGGGAGGATTTAGCTAATGTCTACTGAGAGAAACCTTAGAAAAACAAGAGTAGGTAAGGTTGTAAGCGATAAGATGGATAAGACCGTCGTAGTTGCTATCGTTGATAACGTTAAACACCCGCTTTATAAGAAGATCATCAAGCGTACCGTTAAGCTTAAGGCTCACGATGAAAACAATGAGTGCAGAATCGGTGACCGCGTTGAGGTTATGGAAACACGTCCGCTTTCAAAGGATAAGAGATGGCGTGTAACAAATATCATTGAAAAGGCTAAGTAATTTTGATAGAAGCTTAAAGCTTGAAAGGAGGAACTCGCTGTGATACAGATGCAGACTTATCTTAAAGTCGCTGATAACACAGGCGCAAAGGAGCTTATGTGTATCAGAGTTCTGGGAGGTACACGCAGAAGATATGCAAATATCGGCGATGTAGTAGTTGCTTCAGTTAAGAAAGCAACACCCGGAGGCGTTGTAAAGAAGGGCGATGTTGTAAAGGCAGTTATCGTTCGTTCAGCAAAGGGTCTCAGAAGAGAGGACGGTACTTACATCCGTTTCGATGAGAACGCTGCTGTTATTATTAAGGAAGACAAGAACCCAAAGGGTACCCGTATTTTCGGACCTGTTGCTAAGGAGCTCCGTGAAAAGGAGTATACAAAGATCCTGAGCCTTGCCCCAGAAGTTCTTTAATGGAGGTGTCATTCGATTATGAGTAAAGTACACGTAAAAACCGGTGACACTGTAATCCTTCTCACCGGCAAGTATGAGGATAAATTCGACAGCAAGGGCGACAGAAAGACCGGTAAGGTCGTAGAAGTAAGCCCTAAGGAAGACAAGGTCATCGTTGAGGGAATCAACATGATCACAAAGCACGTAAAGCCTACAAGAATGGGCGAAAAGGGCGGCATCATCAATACTGAGGCTCCTGTTTACGCTTGCAAGGTACAGCTCGTTTGCCCTAAGTGCGGCAAGCCTACAAGAGTAGGTCACGTTGTAGAGGACGGCAAGAAGCTCCGCGTTTGCAAGAAGTGCGGCAAGTCTTTTGAATAATAGTAAAGGAGAAACGACATGGCAAGTTTAAAGGATTTTTATGTTAGCGACGTTGCTCCTGCACTTATGAAGAAGTTCAACTACAAGAGTGTTATGCAGATCCCGAAGCTCGACAAGGTTGTGATCAACGTCGGCGCAGGTGAAGCAAAGGACAACGCAAAGGTTATAGATGCTATCATGACTGATCTTGCAGCAATCACAGGTCAGAAGCCTGTAGTGTGCAGAGCTAAGAAGTCAGTAGCTAACTTCAAGCTTCGTGAGGGTATGCCTATCGGCGTTAAAGTAACTCTCAGAGGCGACAGAATGTATGAATTTGTAAACAAGCTCTTCAACGTTGCGTTCCCACGTGTTCGTGACTTCAGAGGCATCAGCGCAAATTCATTCGACGGCAAGGGCAACTACTCCACAGGTATCAAGGAACAGCTCATCTTCCCTGAGATCGAGTACGATAAGATCGATAAGGTAAGAGGTATGGATATAAACTTCATCACAACAGCACAGACTGATGAAGAGGCAAGAGAGCTCCTTTCACTTATGGGTGCTCCATTCATCAAGTAATCAGGGAGGAAATAAAATGGCTAAGAAGGCAATGATCAATAAGCAGCAGAGAACTCCCAAGTATTCCACAAGAGCTTACAACAGATGTAAGATCTGTGGCAGACCGCACGCATATCTCAGAAAGTTCGGCATCTGCCGTATCTGTTTCAGAGAGCTTGCACACGATGGTCAGATCCCCGGCGTTAAAAAGGCAAGCTGGTAAAATACAAGAAGGAGGTCATTCGGCATGCAGATAACTGATACAATCGCTGATCTTTTAACAAGAATTCGCAATGCGAATACTGCTAAGCACGCCACTGTTGACGTTCCCGCTTCAAGAGTAAAGAAGGACATCACACAGATCCTCGTAGATGAAGGATATGTAAAGGGCTTCCAGCTCATCGAAGACGGAAAGCAGGGTGTTATCAGAATCACGCTTAAATACGGCGACAACAAGTCTCCCGTTATAACAGGCCTTAGAAGAGTTTCTAAGCCAGGTCTGCGTATCTATTCAAGCTGCGCAGATATGCCTAAGGTAAGAAAAGGCCTTGGTATCGCAATCGTTTCAACTTCAAAGGGAATCGTAACAGACAAGAAGGCAAGAGAGCTCAATGTCGGCGGCGAAGTCCTTGCATACATCTGGTAAGGAGGATACTGATCATGTCAAGAATCGGTAAAATGCCCATCAGCGTTCCTGCAGGTGTAGAGGTTAAGAATGAGAACAATCTTCTCACTGTAAAGGGACCTAAGGGTCAGCTTTCAAGACAGTTTAATGCAGAGCTCGGCATTGAGGTCGAGAACGGCACTATAACAGTTACAAGACCAAGCGATGACAAGCGTCACCGTTCACTTCACGGTCTTACAAGAACACTCATCGCTAACATGGTTGAGGGTGTTACAAACGGATATTCAAAGACTCTCGAGATCGAGGGTGTCGGCTACCGTGCTGCTAAGAGCGGCAACAAGGTAAATCTTAACCTTGGCTTCTCACATCCTGTTGTACTTGAGGAAACAGATGCAATCAAGCTTGAAGTTCCTCAGCCGAACAAGATCATCGTAAGCGGTATCGACAAGCAGGCTGTAGGTCAGTTTGCAGCTGAAATACGCGAAAAGCGTCCACCTGAGCCATACAAGGGCAAGGGTATCAGATACGAAGGCGAGCATATCATCCGCAAGGAAGGTAAAGCTGGTAAGGGCAAGAAGTAATTAAAAGGAGCAAATTGCTATGATTAAGAAATTTGACAGCAATAAGGCAAGATTAAAGAGACACCGCAGAGTTCGTGCAAAGATCTCAGGAACTCCCGAGCGTCCCCGTCTCAATGTGTTCCGTTCAACAAAGCACATCTATGCTCAGCTCATTGATGATGTAAACGGTGTTACTCTTGCTTCTGCATCAAGCATGGATAAGGGCTTTGAGGGCAACGGCGGCAACGTTGAGGGTGCTCGCAAGGTTGGCGAGATGATCGCTAAGAACGCAGCTGATAAGGGTATCAGCGAAGTAGTTTTCGACAGAGGCGGCTACCTCTACCACGGCAGAGTCAAGGAACTCGCAGAGGGCGCACGTGAAAACGGATTAAAGTTCTAAGAGGGAGGTAAAACAATGGCTAATATTGAAACACAGGCTCCTGAGTTCGTTGAGAAGGTTGTTGCAATCAACCGTGTATCAAAGACAGTTAAGGGCGGTCGTATCATGAAGTTCTCAGCACTCGTTGTTGTAGGCGACGGAAATGGTACAGTCGGCTTCGGACTTGGAAAGTCAGGAGAAGTTCCCGATGCTATCCGTAAGGGTATCGAGGACGCAAAGAAGAACCTTGTAAAGGTTGCTCTCAAGGGAACAACAATCCCTCACGAAATCGTTGGCGCATTCGGCGCAGGCAGAGTTCTTATGAAGCCGGCTGCACCTGGTACCGGTGTTATCGCAGGCGGTCCTGTTCGTGCCGTTATCGAAGTTGCAGGTATAAAGGATATCAGAACAAAGTCACTTCGTTCTAACAATCCATGCAACGTAGTAAGAGCTACAATCGACGGCCTCGTAAACTGCACATCTGCAAAGGATGTTGCTGCTAAGAGAGGCAAGTCTGTTAAGGAAATTTTAGGTTAAGGAGGCAGTAAGAAATGGCAAAGAATATCAAGCTCGTAAAGAGCCTCATTGGTAGAAAGCAGGACCAGATCGCTACTGCTCAGTCACTTGGCCTCAAGAAGGTCGGAGATGTTACAACACAGCCCGACAACGAGCAGACAAACGGTAAAATAAAGAAGATCTCACACCTCGTTGAGGTTACAGAAGCGTAAACAAGGAGGTGCAACCAAATGAAAATTCATGAATTAACACCTGCACTCGATTCCAACAAGGCTGTAAAGCGTATCGGCAGAGGCCACGGCTCGGGTAACGGCAAGACAGCAGGTAAGGGTCACAAGGGTCAGAACGCTCGTAGCGGCGGCGGCGTAAGAATCGGCTTTGAAGGCGGTCAGATGCCACTCGCAAGAAGAATCCCTAAGAGAGGCTTCAACAATATTTTCGCTACAAAGTATGCTATCGTCAATGTTTCTGATCTTAATAAGTTCAAGGATGGTACAGTAGTTGATACAGAGCTCCTCGTAGCATCAGGTCTTGTTAAGAAGGTAAATGACGGAGTAAAGATCCTCGGCAATGGAGAGCTTACCGCTAAGCTGACAGTTAAAGCTGCAAAATTCTCACAGAGTGCTGTCGAGAAGATAGAAAAGGCAGGCGGAAAGACTGAGGTGATGTAATGTGTTTCAGACGCTGAAAAAGGCGTGGGGTGTCCCCGAGATACGCACAAAGATCTTATACACATTACTCATGATCATTCTGTTCAGATTCGGAAGCGCAGTAACCGTTCCTTTCCTCAATCCTGATATCGTAAAGGCATGGATGGAGACAAACGCTAAGGACGGCGGCTTCCTCGATTACATGAATACGATCACCGGTGGCGCTATGTCACAAGCTACCGTTTTCTCACTTTCGATAACACCGTTCATCAATGCTTCCATCATCATGCAGCTGCTGACTTATGCACTGCCTCCTCTTGAGCGTATGCGCGACGAGGGCGAAGAGGGAAGAAAAAAGATCGACAAGATCACAGCTGTAGTTGCTATGGTTCTTGCAGTATTTATGTCTTACGCATATTATCTTACATTAAAACGTATGACAAATGTTGAGGACAAGGACGGAAATGTTATCGGCAACGCTCTTAAATATATGAGCGGCGGAGAAGGCGTTTTCGCAGCGTTTGTTATAATCACTTGTTTCGTAGCAGGCGCACTCATCGTTGTATGGATGGGTAACAGAGTCAGCGACAAGGGTATCGGTAACGGTATATCAATCTTACTCTTTGCCGGTATCGCAGCAAGATTCCCTACCGACGCTGCTCTCCTTATAAAACTTACAAAGAACAGTATCAATAATAATCAGAACGGTAAATACCTCTGGGTAACTATTGCATACTATCTCTTTATCATCGCAGAGATCGCTTTCATCGTTTATATGAACGAAGCAGAAAGACGTATCCCGATCCAGTACGCTAAGCGCGTAGTCGGCAGAAAGCAGTACGGCGGACAGAAGACACATATCCCGATAAAGGTAATCATGAGCGGTGTTATGCCGATCATCTTCGCTATGTCATTTATGTCTCTTCCATCAGCGATCCAGATCATTAAGCCGAACAAGCATGACGGCAGCTTCTACAGCAAGTTCTGTGATTTCTTCAGCACAAGAAGCTGGAGCTACGCTATAATCTACTTCCTGCTCATCATTGCGTTCAACTACTTCTACGTATCGATCCAGTATAATCCTGTTGAGATCGCTAATAACCTTCGTCAGTCAAACGGCGGTATCCCCGGTATCAGACCAGGTAAGCCAACATCTGACTATATCCAGAGGGTGCTCAACAAGATCTCACTCGTTGGTGCTATCTTCCTCGGTATAATCGCTGTTATCCCGATCTTCATTTCGATGGCAGACGAACAGCTCAAGACACTGTCAATGGGCGGTACTACGATCCTTATCGCAGTAAGCGTTGCGCTTGAAACAACAAGAACACTTGAATCACATCTTATGATGCGTCATCATAAGGGCTTCTTACAGTAAAGGAGGACCGACTATATGAACCTTATCTTTTTAGGCGCTCCCGGCGCAGGCAAGGGTACTCAGGCTGAGGTAGTTTCAGATGCACTGAATATCCCACAGATATCTACAGGTAATATACTTCGTGAAGCTGCTAAGAACGGCACTGAGTATGGTCTCAAAGCTAAGGCTGCAATGGATGCCGGTGCTCTCGTATCAGATGATATCGTAATAGGTATACTGAAGGAGAGAATAGCAGAGGACGACTGTAAAAACGGTTTCATCCTCGACGGTTTCCCGAGAACGGTACCTCAGGCAGAAGCTCTTGATAAAATGAACATCCAGATCGACAAGGTAATCGAGATCCATGTTCCCGATGAGACTATCAAGCAGAGAGTTTCAGGCAGAAGAGTCTGCCAGGGCTGCGGAGCTTCTTACCACGTTGAATACAAGCCTACTAAGGTCGAGGGTGTTTGCGATAAGTGCGGCGATAAGACTATCGTTCGTAAGGACGATCAGCCGGAAGTCGTTCTCGACAGACTCGCAACTTATCACGAGAAAACAGCTCCTCTCAAGGACTATTACGAGAAGCAGGGCAAGCTTGTTACTGTTATCGGTCAGGAAGAGGTCGCTGAAACTTCAAAGCTCACACTGGCAGCAGTAGGGGTAGAGAAGTAATGAGCATAACAATAAAATCAAAGTCCGAACTCGCCATAATGCGTGAAGCAGGTAGGATTACCTGCGGCGCAATATGGTATGCGGGCGAAAGATTAAAGCCGGGAATGTCAACACTCGATGTTGATAAGCTGGTTGGTGAGTATTTTGCCCGCCACGACAGCAAATCCTGCTTTAAAGGTCTTTACGGATTCCCCGGAAACGCTTGTATCTCAGTAAATGAGGAGATTATCCACGGTATCCCAAAGGCAAGCCACAGATTAAAAGAAGGCGATATAGTAAGCATCGACACGGGAGCTGCGTACAAGGGCTTCAACGGAGACAGCTGCTGGACCTTCCCTGTGGGTAAAATTTCTGATGAAGCTAAGGCATTGCTTGAGGTTACAGAGGCGAGCCTGTATGAAGGTATCGCTAAGGCTCAGGTTGGCGCAAGGGTCGGAGATATTTCTCATGCTGTAGAAGAGTATTGTGCTTCACGAGGCTACGGAATCGTAAGAAATTACTGCGGCCACGGTATCGGCAGAGAAGTTCACGAATCACCCGAGATACCGAACTGGGGCAAGGCAGGTCACGGACCCAGACTGGTAGCGGGAATGACTTTCTGCATAGAGCCCATGATAAATGTCAAGGGCGACGATGTCAAAGTTATGAAAGACAACTGGACAGTCGTTACAAAAAGTGGTTCACTTTCAGCTCACTTTGAGCATATGATCGCAATAACTCCTGACGGTCCCGTCATTCTGACACAGCCCTGACGGAGGGAATAACAGTGAAGCTGCTTAAAGGCTCTGTTGTAAGAGCGGAGGCAGGACGTGACGGCGGAGGATACTTCGCAGTTACAGACTATGATGAAAAGTATTGCTTCATCGCGGACGGCAAGAGCAGAAAGCTCGACAAGCCGAAGCGGAAGAATATAAAACATATCCGCATTACAGACAGTATGATCGATCTAAACGATATAACTGATAAAAAACTCAGAAACATACTGAAGCAATTCAGTGAGGCTGAGTAAAGGAGGTTATGCAAGTGTCAAAAGAAGATGTAATCGAGGTTGAAGGCGTTGTAACAGACGCTCTGCCAAATGCAATGTTCAAGGTTCAGCTTGAGAACGGACATGAGGTATTATCTCATGTATCGGGAAAGCTCAGAATGAATTATATCAGAATAGTTCCAGGCGACAAGGTAAAGCTTGAAATGTCACCCTATGATCTTTCAAAGGGTCGTATCACCTGGCGCGTTAAGTAATAATACAGGATATCAAGTATATCCGTTATCCGCTAAAGGAGGTATTTTCAATGAAAGTCAGACCTTCAGTAAAACCTATTTGCGAAAAGTGCAAGGTTATCAAACGTAAAGGCAGAATCATGGTGATCTGCGAAAACCCAAAGCATAAGCAGCGTCAGGGTTAATGCCCCGGGCGCATTAATGGAGGTGCAATTATAATATGGCAAGAATAGCCGGTGTTGACCTTCCAAAGAATAAGAGAATCGAAATCGGTCTCACTTATATCTACGGAATCGGTCGTCAGACTGCAACAAATATCCTCGCAGCAACAGGCGTTGATCCTGACGTAAGAGTTAAGGATCTCGCAGAAGAGGATGTAGCTAAGCTTCGTGACTATATAGATGAGCATTACACAGTTGAGGGTGACCTCCGCCGTGAAGTTGCTCTTAACATCAAGAGACTTGTTGAAATAGGCTGCTACAGAGGCGTTCGTCATCGTAAGGGTCTCCCTGTAAGAGGACAGAGAACAAAGACAAACGCAAGAACTCGTAAGGGTCCTGTAAAGACTATCGCAAACAAGAAGAAGTAAGGAGGTTATGAGCTTTGGCACAGCAGAAAGGTAAAAAAGTTACTACTATCAGAAGACGTAGAGAACGTAAGAATATCGAAAGCGGCGCAGTTCATATTCAGTCCACTTTCAATAATACGATCGTAACTATTACAGATACAGCCGGAAACGCAATTTCATGGGCAAGCGCAGGCGAGCTCGGTTTCAGAGGCTCAAAGAAGTCAACTCCTTTCGCAGCACAGACAGCTGCTGAAACAGCTGCAAAGGCTGCTATGGAGCACGGACTCAAGAATGTAGAAGTATACGTAAAGGGACCCGGTGCAGGTCGTGAAGCAGCTATCAGAGCACTTCAGACAGTAGGCCTTGAGGTAAGAATGATCAAGGACGTAACACCTATCCCGCACAATGGCTGCCGTCCGCCTAAGAGACGTCGTGTCTGATCAAATTGGAGGTGTATTAAAATGGCAGTACAGAAAGAACCAATTCTTAAAAAGTGCAGATATCTGGGCATCAGCCCTGCTGTAATGGGCGTTTCAAAGAAGGAGTCGATCCGTTTCAAGAACGCTAACAACAGAAAGAAGATCTCTGAATACGGACTTCAGCTCAAGGAAAAGCAGAAGTTGAAGTTTATCTACGGCGTACTTGAGAAGCCTTTCAGACATTACTTCTCAATCGCTGAAAAGATGGAGGGTAAAGCAGGTGATAACCTTATCACTGTTCTCGAATCCAGACTTGATAGTGTTGTATACAGAATGGGTCTCGCTCTTACAAGAAGAGAAGCAAGACAGCTCGTTGTACACAGCCACTATACAGTAAACGGCAAGAAGGTAAACATTCCTTCCTATAGAGTTAAGGTTGGCGATGTGATCGCTCTCAAGGAGAACGACAGAACATCTGAAAAGTTCAAGGCTACTGTAGAGGAAACCAAGGACAGACTCGTTCCTGTATGGCTCACAGCTAACAAGGATGATTTCTCTGCTACAGTAAATCGTCTCCCCTCAGCTGAGGATATTGACTACGAGGTAGCTACTCACCTCATCGTCGAGCTGTACTCAAAGTAATCCGAAAAGGGATCTGCTTGAAGAGACAGATTACGAAATCAACATTAATTGCGAAATAGGAGGGTTTTTATGCTGGAAAAAATTAATAAGCCTGATATTGATATTGTCGAGCTTAAAAGTGACGGCAAATACGGCAAATTCGTTTTAGCACCGCTGGAGCGTGGGTACGGTATTACACTTGGAAACAGCCTCAGGCGTGTGCTGCTCTCCTCACTTCCTGGTGTGGCTGTAACATCTGTAAAGCTTTCGGGCAAGGATGGTACAGTTCACCATGAGTTGTCAACTATTCCGGGCGTAAAAGAAGACGTTACGGAAATAATCCTCAGTATTAAAGGACTGACGGCAAAACTTTACGGAGAAGGTCCTAAGACAGTATATATAGAGGCAGAGGGCGAATGTGAGATCACTGCCGGCGATATAAAGACAGATTCAGAGGTAAATATTCTGGATCCGGGTATGCATATCGCAACACTTGGCAAGGATGCCAAGCTCTATATGGAGATCACTATCGACAGAGGCAGAGGCTATGTTTCGGCAGAAAGAAACAAGAAGCAGATCAACCTCCCAGTTGATGTTATCGCTGTAGACAGCATCTATACTCCTGTTCTTAAGGTTAATTATACCGTAGAGGATACACGACTCGGTCAGGTCACAGACTATGATAAGCTTACAATGGAGGTATGGACCGATGGTACTATCTCTGCTAAGGAAGCTTTATCACAGGCAGCCAATCTCCTCAACGAGCATCTGAAGCTGTTCATCGACCTCTCAGAAGAGGCTGGACTTGCTGAGGTCCTTGTTGAAAAGGACGAGAAGGGTAAGGAAAAAATCCTTGAGATGACCATTGAGGATCTTGACTTATCTGTACGTTCATTCAATTGTCTGAAGCGTGCAGGAATCAATACCGTGGATGACTTGATCAATAAGTCAGAGGAAGAAATGATGAAGGTTAGAAACCTTGGAAAGAAATCCTTCGATGAGGTTAAGGAAAAGCTCCAGTCACTGGGCTTTGATCTCTCATCAGAAGAGGAATAAATCTTAAAACGTGCGTAAAGCGCACAACTATAAAAAGGAGTGAATACAATGCCGGGTACAAGAAAGCTGGGCAGAACATCTGATCATAGAAAGGCTATGCTCAGAGGCATGGTAACTTTCCTGCTTGAGAACGGTCAGATCGAAACTACCGTAACAAGAGCTAAGGAAGTACGTGCAGTTGCAGAAAAAATGATCACTATCGGTAAAAATGATGATCTGCACTCCAAGCGTCAGGTATATTCATACATCACTAAGGAGTCCGTTGCAAAGAAGGTTTTCGACGAGATCGCTCCAAAGTATGCTGATAAGAACGGTGGTTACACACAGATCGTAAAGATCGGTCCTCGCCGTGGTGACGCTGCTGAAATGGCTATCATCAAGCTCGTTTGATCGCAGATATCTAATTACAAGAGCCGTTCCCGTTAAGGGAGCGGCTTTTCTGTATACAGACAATAAAAAAATACGAAAAATCGCCTTAAAGTACTTGCAAAAATATCGGGGATATGATATAATATACATCGTATGAATTACAAATCAAAACGATTGGAGAATTAGTATATGAAGATCAATAAGTTAATCGCTTCTGTTACAGCAGCTGCTTCAACAGCCGTGATAGCAAGTGCTACAGCTCTGAATGCATTTGCTGAGGATTCCGAGCAGGCAACTACAGCTAATCAGCAGCAGGCAAGTATGGGTAATCTTCTTTCAATGCCTATCATGCTTATCCTGATGTTCGTTCTGCTCTATTTTTTTGCTATCAGACCTCAGAAAAAGCGCGACAAGGAGCTCAAGGAAATGCAGCAGAGCCTTCAGGTAGGCGATGAAGTTGTTACAGGCGGCGGTATCGTAGGTATTGTTGTAAGCGTGGGCGATGATACAGTTGTTATCGAAACAGGCGGTGCCAAGCATAAGCTCAGAATAAAGAACTGGGCTATCACTGAGAATGTTTCAGCTGCTGAGCGCTTCAGAGAAGCAAAAGCAGGTGCAAAGGGTTCATCAACAGTTGAGGCTGCTGCGGTAGTTGACGACGACGATGATAAAAAGTCAAAGAAAAAGAAGAATGACGAAGAATAAATGATAATACCTCCGCATAGAATTATTAATAATTCTACAGCGGAGGTTTTTTATGCGCCGACAACGGAAAAGCTTGTGGTCAAGCCGTATATTCAGTATACTTGTATCTGTACTTGCAGGAGCCTTATGTACTGCGGCTGGTGCAGTTATTACATCTGCGATAGTATATTTTGTCATGAAGGATATGACAATGATAAGAGCCTTTGCGGGAGCCTCTATTGCAGCAGGAGCTTATATAGCAGCGTTTATCTGCGGTAAATACAGACGCAGAAAAGGTCTTGTCAGCGGTACAGTATGCGGAGTGCTGATGTGCACTGTTATAAACATTCTGGCGATCGTAATACTTGGAGAATGGTCAGGCATAAAAAAACTCCTTCTGCTGACCTTTTTCGGTGCAGCAGGAGGAGTTGCAGGTGTAAATTCAAAGCGTCCGAAGAAGCTCTGGGATCAATAATTTCCCGAGGTATCCTCTGCAAGCTTGAATTCAATGTCATAATAGGATATTTCGCCGTCTTTATCAATGTGAGCGCAGGTTGCGGGAACTTTGTCGCCTGCCTTGTACTGGCTTTTTATGGTGTCGTAAAGCTCGTGATAGGTGCTTACGGCATTGCCGTTTATAGCTGTGATGAAATCGCCTTCCTTGAGGTCTGTGTTGGCGATATCATAATCCTTTTCGATCCTGATGATGTATACTCCCTTGAAATCCTTCGGGAGATCAAAGCCAAGCTCTTCCTGTATCTTCTTGATGTTGCCTTCAGAGCTCATATCGTAAAGCTGTATGCCTATCTTGAAGCGTCCGCCCACATAGCCGTTTTTGATAAGCTCTTCGATAACGGGAGTAGCTTCGTTTATGGTAATAGCAAAGCCAAGTCCCTCAAATTCAGCACTTACGTATTTTGAAGATGTGATACCGATGACCTGACCGTACATATTTACCAGCGCACCGCCGGAGTTACCGGGGCTTATATCGGCGTTTGTCTGTATGCAGTCCATTTCAAAGCCGCCTGTATCACTGCTTATTTTTCGGTTTACAGCAGAGACGATGCCGTCTGTGACTGTGCTTGCAAGGTTAGCAGGATTACCGATAGCAATTACCTGTTCGCCTACGACAGCTTCATCTGAATTACCGAGTATAGCTGGGGTAAGTCCGTCAGCGTCTATTTTTACAACTGCGATATCTGTTTTTGAGTCTCTGCCGATGACTGCAGCAGAGTAGGTCTCGCCGTCAACAGTCTCAACTACGTGATAGCCCTCAGCTTCGAGAACATGGGCATTTGTAGCAATATAGCCGTCCTCGTTGAGGACTATGCCCGAGCCTGTACCTACCGGAATCTTTGCGTTAAAGTTTGAGTAATTCTTGTAGGTGTATATCTTTACTATGGAAGGCTTTACAAGAGCAGCTGCTCCTTCGGGAGTATATTTGCCGTTTTCGTCCTTATATTTCTCAGCGTCGTTGGCACCATTTGGCTTTTCTTCCTTATACAGTATCACAGGCTTGGGAGAGCCTATTTTTTCAATGACCTTGTCACTGTTGATTATATCATAGACTATGCCGAATACTGCCATTAATGCCGAAATAATGATAAGGATAACGAACATTATTAGTACAGCCGACTGTCCCTTCGGACGGCGGGGCTCATTTTCAGAGCTTCCTGAATTGCTGCTGTTCTGACTGCGTTCAAGCTCTTCAAAGCCGATAGGTTCGTACATGAACTTATCATACACAGGTCTTTGAGGCTGACCGTAAGGCTGCTGACCGTAAAAGCCCTGTTGCTGCTGTCCGTAACCGTTCTGATAGCCGTTTGGCTGATTGTAAGGGGGTGGAGGCGGCGGGGGAGTGCTGTTTGTATAAGCGCTGTGCTGCTCCATATTATGGGTGCCGTTTGATACGTTGTTATCGGCAGCTCTTTCATGCTGAGGTGAATACGGCTGCTGATCGTTATTTTCAGACGGATCCGGGTTGAAAATATCTCTTTCGTCCATTATTTATCCTTTCGCTTTTGGCTGCTTTTCAGGCAGCTGAATAAGAAACTCTGTATATTCTCCGTACACGCTCTTGACTACGATATGACCGTGGTGGAGATGAACTATCTTACGTGATATCGCAAGTCCGAGACCAAGACCTGTAGTATCCTTGCCTCGTGACGAATCCGTCTTGTAGAAACGGTCAAATACCTGAGTTATCTCGTCGTTTTTCAGTCCTTCACCTGTATTTTTTATGCCTATGGTGCAATTACCGTTTACAGAACGCTCAAAGCGGAATGAGAGCGTACCGCCTGTATTTATGAATTTTACGGCGTTCTCGACGAGATTGTATATTACCTGCTGTAAGAGGTCTGCATCGACTTCACAGGTCATTCTGTCGCTTCCGAGGCCTTCTACCTCAAGGTTTTTATCTTCTATCTTTTTTTCAAACATGAGAACAGTCTGTATAACTATTTCAGTGAGATTTACGTCGCGGAAATTAGGCCTTAGAGTACCTGTCTCAAATCTTGACATATTGAGCATTGATGAGATGAGTATGCGGAGTCGCTTTATCTCCTTTGATACAAGCACGAGGTATTCGTTCTGTCTGCCCTTTGATATAGTACCGTCAAGGATACCGTCAACAAATCCGCCTATGGTAGTGATAGGGGTCCTAAGCTCATGAGATACGTTGGCGATAAATGTCTTACTGGTCTCTTCACTCTTTGCAACGTCAGCAGCTACTGCGTTGACGTAATCAGCTATCTCAGAGGTAGTATACGGAACATTTGTAGGGATAGACTCCGAGAAGTCGCGTCTTGCATACTGTTCTGATATCCTGCGGAATATTCTTTCGTATTCGTCAAGCTTGTTGAATCTTCTCTTTATGAGGAAAAGCTGTATTGATATGCTGAGAGCACATATAAGTGTATAGAATAACGCTATTTTCAGGGCAAAGGAATTGATATTATCCGACTTGCTGTATATCTTTGCATACATACGCATCGGCACAATGTCGCCGTTTCCCTTCAGGAAGAAGCAGCTTCCGTAAAGCATATACGGTTCATTTGCCGAGATATTCTTTGTTTCAAGATCAAGAAAATCATTTGCGTCCAGCTTTGTCATTTCGGCAGCAGATATCTTCTCGCTGTTTTTGACTACCTTTTTCGGTGTTTCCTTATAATCAGCGTCTGAGAGGACGCAGTTTCCGTTTTCATCATAAATGTATATCATCAGGTGGTATTTGCTTGAAAACTTCTTATGAAGCGTTTTTGTAAGCTCAGAACGTGTATCGCGTGTCTCGGCGTAGTTGTCCTGCATACAGCTTATGAACAGATCACCGATAGACTGAAGCTCTTCAAGCTTTGAAGATTTATATATCCAAGAGCTTATAGTTATAATGATAATGCTGATAACGATATTTACTGACAGCACTATAAATATCAGAAATATAAAAAGCTTGTCATAAGAGCTTTTTTTGGTTTTCAAGCAGGATCACCTCTATACAAAATAAGGGGACAAACGGTCCCCTTGATGTTTTTTATTATCTTTATTCCTCGTAAATACGCTCACTCCATGCGTATCAGTAATATCAGGACTATGATAGTTTTGCCGTTAAGTGCATGAGGAATTATTCCTCTTCGTCAGCCTCGAATTTATAGCCTACGCCCCATACAGTCTTGAGAGCCCACTTATCGGATATGCCCTCAAGCTTTTCACGCAGACGCTTTATATGTACGTCGATGGTACGTGAATCGCCGTAGTATTCAAAGCCCCATACTTCGTCAAGAAGCTGGTCACGGGTATATACTCTGTTGGGGTTGGAAGCAAGGTAATAAAGAAGCTCCAGCTCCTTAGGAGGAGTATCTATATTCTTTCCGTTTACTTTAAGCTCATAGCTGTCCATATTTACAGAGAGCTTGTCGTAATGTACTTCCTTTGACTCGGGCTCAGCCATGCCTGTTCCCACGCGGCGTGTTACAGCGTTGATACGGGCAATGACTTCCTTAGCGTCAAATGGCTTTACGATATAATCGTCAGCACCAAGCTCGAGACCGATTACCTTGTCGATAGTCTCTCCTTTAGCGGTTATCATAATGATCGGTACGTTAGAGATCTTTCTGATCTCGCGGCATACCTGCCAGCCGTCCTTGCCGGGCAGCATTATATCAAGCAGTACCATATCGGGACTGAGAGCCTTGAATTTAACAACAGCATCATCTCCGTCGTGGCAGAGAAGAACGCTGTATCCGTCTTTTTCAAGATAAAGTCTGAGAAGATCGCAGATGTTCTTGTCATCGTCAACTATAAGAACTTTTGGATTTTTTTCGTTAGCCATTTTGTTAATACCTTCCTTCCGTATTAAACATTTTATTAAGATAATTATAACTCAGATCGGTGAAAATGTCAATCAAAAATTGCTGATTTTTGAATATGTGAGTTGTTTTTGGTATACATCATTGCAAAAAGCAGCAAATAGGTCACAGGCGGCTGAACATATCGCACAAGGCGCATATAAGCTCAGTATTTGTAGGCTTTTCGATAAGTCTATGTTCGGTGAGCCGTGCCGAAGCACCGTTTTTAAAGGCGTGATCGGCGAGATTTCGCATAGCTCTTTCCACAAGAGAAGCCTTTGATGAATATGCATTTGCTATCTCCTCATAGATGCCGTTCATGCCTCCCCATAGCCTTTCGGGAGCATTTATCGCTATTTCCGCTGCTTTTGCAAGATAGTAAAATCCGCTGAGTCTGCGCGGGAATCCAAGCTCTTCGAGAAGCAGCTCAAGATGTGAGATAAGACTTCCGTCACATTCTGTATACCGTATGACCGTTCGGCAGAGACTGCCTGTGGGATATGGCATTGTAAAGCATCTTGCAGCGCCTGCCCTGCGAAAGCTGTTATGCACGGGAGCAGATGTTGTGTAAAGTCCTGCAAATACCAATATACCGTTTTCTGAGAGCTGTCTGATAAAGTCAAGCAGCTTTTCATCAGGTCGGAAAGCAAATAAGATGATGCCGTATATTTTGCCGTCAGAGACCTTGTTTCTTATGCTTGCCATAGAGCTTTTACAGTATTCCGACGGGATACCCATATTCATAAAACGGCGTGAGATGAGCTTTCCGAGACTCGGAGAATCGTCGCAGATAAGTAAATTCCCCTTCATTTTTCCTCCGAACAGCGGCTCAGTATCTTATCGTGAGCCTGTCTGTTTTCACTTTGTATTCTGAGACAGAGCTGTTATATTGCTGATCGCCCAATCGAATGTGTCCGTTGTTATAATACAGCCGCAGTAAGGGCATTCAGCAGTCTGATTTATATTCAGCTGTGCACCGCAGTGGGGACAGGTCTGAACAGTTATACCTGTGGACGCAGCAGTCTTTACACCTGTAGTTCGTGTAAGAGTCCATTCGTATGTCATGAATATCTCTTTTATGTCACTGCCGCTGACGATAGCTCCTGTAGCATCTTCCTTGATGTAATTGACAAGTCTTGTCTGAAGCCTTGCTATGATGATATCCTTGCCGCTGTCCTGACGCCAGCCCAAAAGTGTATTTCCGAGAACTGTGGGACGGCGTATCACATTGGTCTGACCGTCCTTGCGCAGCTGCTCCAGCTGTCGCTGTCGTCACTGCTGTCTGAAGCAGCTGCTGCATACTGTGCGGTAGTATCCTCCACCTGCCAGTTGCTGTCATAGCTGAAATCCACTTCACCTGCATAATTGCCGAAGTCCAGAGCCTTCGCTTCAACAGGCATCGTCAGCAGACAGAATGATGAGAGGATCAGCAATATGAATATTTTCAGCCTTTTCATATTATCCCCCCGATTAATATAAAAGCTTTATTTCTTAGTGTGCTGTGAGATACCCTTGATATTGCTTACAGCCCAGTCAAATGTATCCGTTGTAAGAACAGAGCCGCAGTATTCGCAGACTGCGTTCTGATTTATGTCGATATGAGCACCGCAGTACGGACAGGTCTGTGAAGTCGTTCCTGTAGACTTTGATGTTTTCATTCCTGATGTACGGACGAAAGTCCATTCGTATGTCATGAACTTCTCATGAGTATTGTCGCCGCGTACAATTTCGCCTGTATTGTCATCTGTTACGTAATCAACGATACGTGTATCGAGCTGGATAACGATGATATCAAGACCGCTCTCCTGTTTCCAGCCGAGAATAAATGTATCAAGCACAGCTATGCGGTCAACATGGTTGGTCTGATTGTTCTGGCGGTACTTGTCAAGCTGTCTGTCCATCTGAGCGAACATAGCACTTGTCATGTAAGGTCTGAGAGGTTCTATATTCTTATTCTGCCACTCATTCTGGAAACGTACATAGAGATTTGATACCTTTTCGATGAAATCAGGTGTTGAGAAATCAGGATCAACGTCCAGATAATCATAAATGTTGCGCAGATCATTCTCTGGTTTGAGAGTATATGTATGATGTTCGGTTTTCTTTTTCTTGCTGTTTGTTGACATACCCATGACAGTAAATACAGCTATTGCTCCAACAGCAAATGCAAAAGCAGTTGAATCGCCGCTGCTGCCTGAACTGCTATGTGAGCCTGAATAGTCATCATCATCGTCCCAGCTGTAGCTGTTGCCGCTGTCCCAGTCGCTGTCGTAATCGCTGTCCCAGTCGCTGTCGTAATCGCTGTCCCAGCCGCTGTCATAATCCGAATCGCCTGAGAAATCACCAAAATCCGCACGAGACCCCAGCGGTATGATGACAAGACCAAGTAACATCAGGACAAACGGAAGAGACTTTAAGAATTTTTTCATTGACAGATATCCCCCTATACCATATGATAATAATATTATATCATATGGGTTTCAATAAATCAACAGACGCAGTAAAAAAGTTGCTGCCGATTGTATTTTTCATTGCAAAGTGGCAGCCTTATGCTCTTTGTCAGCTTTCACAAAATAGCAGTTATGAAATTGGCTATTGTGATAAAATATTGTGACTTTTGTCGTTATACCGCCTTTTTCTGTAGTCTATACCCTTGACAATTCTCTGATAATATGGCATAATTTATTACGTATAGCTATGGTATACTCGTGAGGAAGCCGTATTTTATGCGGCAATTAAAAATGAGAGGAGAGTTTTACTATGCTTAAAAGATTCACAAGCGGATTGCTTTCTGCTGTAGTCCTTGGAGCGTCAGTAATGTCCTCAGCGCCGTTTACTGTTATTAATACAGCAACAGCTGCTGACGGAAAGTTCAATTACGTTGACGCACTTGATAAGTCTCTGTACTTCTATGAGGTACAGCAGGCAGGACCGCTTCCCGAATGGAACAGAGTTGAGTGGAGAGCAGATTCCACTATGCAGGACCCTGTACTGGGCGGCTGGTACGATGCAGGCGACCACGTAAAATTCAATCTGCCTATGGCTTATTCAGCATCAATGCTGGCTTGGGGACTTTATCAGTACCCTGATGGAGTTGAAAAGGCAGGGCTTAAAACCACATACGTTAACAACCTTGAATTCGTTCTTGATTATCTCGCAGAGTGCGATAAGGGCACAGAGGTAATATATCAGGTAGGCATCGGTAAGGACGACCATACATGGTGGGGACCCGTTGAACTCCTTGAATACGGTATGGAGGACAACTCACACAGTATTTCCGAATGCCGTGCAGCACTTAAATCCTCAAAGGGATGCTCTGCTGTATTCGGTGAAATGGCAGCAGCTCTCGCAGCAGGTGCTGCAGCACTTGACGGTGATATAGATGCTTCAAAGAAGGCAAACTATATCAAGCACGCTGAGAATATCTACAAGATAGCAAAGACATCACCAAGTGATGATGTATATAATAAGAGCGATGCACAGGGATTCTATCAGTCAAGCCACTTCTACGACGAGCTTTTCTATGCAGCAAACTGGCTGTATGTAGCTACAAAGGACGATAGCTATCTTGCTGATGCAAAGGGCTTCATTCCTAATCTTGGTAAGATGCTCGGCGAGGGAGATACTCTTGCTTACGGCTGGGCACACTGCTGGGACGACAATATGCAGGGTGCTATGCTGCTCTACGCTATAAATACAAATGACTCAAGTGCTATCGCACACGTTAAGAAGCACTGCGACCGTTGGGTAAACGGTACTGAAGCAAAGAAGATACCCGGCGGACTTCGCTGGCTCAGCAACTGGGGCTGTCTGAGATACGCAAATACAGCTGCTTTCATTGCAACAGTTGCAAGTGATACTATCCTCAAGTCAGAGGCTGATACTTATACAGAATTTGCTGAAACTCAGGTAAACTATGCTCTCGGTGATAACCCGAACAAGCAGAGCTACGTTGTAGGCTTCGGCGACAAGTATCCTCAGAACCCACATCACCGTACATCACACGGTTCATGGAAGAACGATTTGAAGATACCTTCACACGCTCGACATATCCTTTACGGTGCTCTCGTAGGCGGTCCTAATGAGGACGGTTCTTACAACGATGACCGCCAGGACTTCATCAACAACGAGGTTGCTACAGACTATAATGCAGGCTTCACAGCTATGCTCTGCAAGATGGTAGACAAATACGGCGGAACAAAGGATCCAAGCTTCCCTGCAAAGGAAGTTCACGACAGTCCTGAGTTCTATGTTGAAGTTCTTTCAAAGGGCGGCGACTCAAGCGGACAGACTATAAGCTTCAAGGTAACAAACCACTCCGCATGGCCTGCAAGAGTACAGGACAATATCTCATTCAGATACTATATGGATCTCAGCGAAGTTATCGCTCAGGGCAAGAAGCCTGAGGACCTCGTAATTCGCTGCGACCGTGACCAGTCTGCTATGTACTCTGCAAAGGGCTACAAGACAGCTGAGATATCAAAGCCTATCCAGTACAGCGGCAATATCTACTATATCGAAGTTAATCTCCCTGACGGACGAGTAGTTCTTCCTATTTCCGAAGGACAGCAGCAGTGCGAGATACTCCTTGCACTTGTAATGCCTGATTACGGCAGCGGCTGGGATTCTTCAAACGACTTCTCAGCTAAGGGACTCGGCAAAACAGCAACAGGTGCAGACGGTTCAACTGTAGGTGTTATGACACCTTACGTACCTGTATATGTAAACGGCAAGCTTTACTATGGCGAAGAGCCTGACGGCACAAAGGCTGACGGACTCGGCGGTACAGGCAGTGATACTCCAAAGGTAACTACATCAACTACTACAAAGCCTAAGGAGACAACAACCACCACAACAACTACAGCAACTACTTCACCAACATCAACAACATCAACTACTACTTCTACTGTTACTTCTGTTTATACAACAACCAGCATAATGGTATCAACTCCGACAACTACAGATGATGCTTCAAACGATCCTAAGGTAACTAAGTACGGCGATGCTAACTGTGACGGCGAAGTTGATATGTCTGATATAGTTCTTATCATGCAGAGCCTTGCAAATCCGAACAAGTACGGACTTAAAGGTACAGACGATCATCATCTTACAGAACAGGGTTCTGCAAATGCAGACGTTGATACTTCAAGCAAGGGCGTTACATCGAATGACGCACTTCGCATACAGGAGTTCCTGCTCAATAAGATAGCAAGCCTTGATCCAACAAAGTAATAGAAAATTTAAAAGCTCTCCGAATAAATCGGGGAGCTTTTTATCTGTCTGTAAAACAATGAAATACAAAATAAAAAAGCTCCGAAGCACTAAGCTTCGGAGCTTTGACTTTTTCAGATACCGCAATCCTCGTATTCCTTCCACTTCTCATAGTAGAGCTTGTTGCTCCAGCTGCGGAAGAGAATATATGCAACTGAGACTATTAAAAGAAATAGTGCACCAAGTATAGGCATTGAATCTCCTAACATTTTTTTTGCGGAATATACATTTTCTTTTTTGCGGCTCATAATAAAAATCCTTTGCTTTTTTTGTTTATTACTCAGCGTCCTTTGGAGCTCCGCCGTTCATTTCAGCCATAAGTCTCTCAAGCTCTGCATCGACCTTAGCATCAGAAGCAAGCTGATTGAAAGTATCCTTCAGCTCGTCACCTGAACCGCCGCCGAGTGCGTCGCCTGCGATCTCAGTGAAAGCAGCAGCCTCAGCTTCCTTGCGAACGACCTTGTCTTCCATTCTCTGGAACTTCTCAAAAGAGGAGTTAGGATCGAAAGTACCTGCTGCCTTAGCAAGGCTCTTCTGAGTATCAGCCATCTGTGAGCGAGCGATGAGCATAGCCTGACGGCTCTTAGCCTCTTCAAGCTTAGCCTTGAGTACCTCTACCTGATCGCCGATAGCATCTGTCTGTGAAGAGATGGAATCGAACATTTCCTTATAGTTTGCAACGTCCTCGTCAGCCTTGACTTTTCTTGCAAGAGCCTGCTTAGCAAGATCCTGATCTCCCTTAGCGAGAGCAGCCTTAGCCTTAGCTTCCCAGTCAGATGATATCTTCTGAGCATCAAGGTACTTCTTTTCAGCGAGGCGTTCGCTTGCCTTAGCCTTGCCGTAGTTCTGAGTAGCCTTTGTAAGCTCTGTCTGCATATCAATGATGATCTGCTTTACCATCTTCTCAGGATCTTCTGCTCTGTCGATAAGATCGTTTACGTTAGCCTTGAGAAGGTCGCTTAATCTTCTGAATACACCCATTTTATAATCCTCCTGTTTCATGTAACAATGTGTTTTAGGTACACCCCTTGTACCACAAGAATATTATATTGTATTATCCTGCGGTTGTCAAGAAAAAGTGAGACGATTTCATCTGATTTTCATTTACAGGGCTTATGTGTGAACGCATTATTACCAATTTATTCCCCGTTTTTTTCCAGTTCATTAATATATTGTCCGAGTTGTTGAAAGTCGGTATTTTTTGAGCTGAGACACTGTTCTGTGTCGATGCCGAGGAGTTTTTCACGGAGATCGAGCATTTTCTTTCTGCGCTCGAAAGCTTCGGCAGTCATGACGATCATATCCTGACAGTTATCATTTACGAGCTTCATAGGTTCGGAAGTGATAGAACACAATTTTACGAAAAGCTCATAGTTGTCACTGAAGTCATCACTTTTGATAGATATCATGGAAAGTCTCTCCTTTCAAGGCGAAAATGATCCCCTGCTTACTATTTTACATTGAAAAGAGAACTTTGTCAATATTTTTTTGTAAAAAATGACGGCTTTTATTTTATAAATATATCCTTTTGCTCAGCGATACTGCTTTCAAGAGTGTATGTTACGTTCAGAGTCAGAGTATCTTCGTTTTTGGAGATATCAATAGTCCGTGAGATTATACGTGTATCTTCGTCGAGAAAGTTGTTTTCATAAAGGTAGACTCTTTCCATGAGCTGCTGTGACAGTTCTTCCTCTGTGAATGTTCTTCCGACAAATGAAAGCTCGGTGATATCAGTCTTGTTGATGCCTATGGGAAGCTCTTTCCCGAAGAATTCAAGACGCTTTTGAGTGGTCGATGCATTGCTGTGCTCGTAATTATTATGTCCGAAAGAGAGCGGTATATCAAGGCTGAAAAGTCTTAGCCTGCGAAGTTTTTTTCTTTTGCCTGTAGGGATAAGCTCCTGAGAATCAAAGGGCGCTGAGAAGCTTACATTTTCCTCATAAGTACCGCGGACATCGCCCATAGCGTGATAAATGAAGGTTTTGCCGTTCTGACCGTCGGAGACTCCGCTTATGAGCAGAGTACCTTTCGGGACGTAGTCACCGACTATATGTTTAAGCTCGCCGCTCTGTACAAGTACTGAGGATATAACTGCGTCGCGGCTTGCAACGATATTGCAGGGGACACGTTCAAGAGACATATCAGGTTTTGGTTCGACTTCGCGTATCTGTACAACAATACGGCTGCCTGTGTGTCTTATACCTGCCCATGCGATGCCGTCTACCATTGTTTTGAGCCTGTTCTGACATTCACGCAGGTCAAGGCGGTAGAGGGGAGTACCTGCTTTTACGTCAAGCTCTGCAAGTGCAGAGAGGATAATATCATCACTTATCGAAGTATTTCCTTCGATCTCTATAGTGACGATAGTCTGAGAGAAGAAAAGCATCGTTACGGCTGCAAGGATAAGTCCCATAAACAGTCCTATCCGTTTACGATAGCGGTAAAGTCTTGCGGAAAGACTGTCATATTCGGCAGTTTTCAGTTCAATGCTGCATTCATTTGCAAGCTCGCTTACTTTTTTCATATCCCTGCGAAATACATTACCGCGGAATACTTCGCCGCGGCAGTATTGTTCTCTGCATTCGATACGGTTTTCGTGCATGAGATTGATGAATTTATAAAGCTTCTTCCCCTGTGCGTTTATTTTCACCAGACCTCGTATTTTCAGACTCATTATGCTTGTTCCTTTCTGTAAATTCTATCTTTTCGATATATCCGCGGATAACAAGTCCGCCTGTACGGAAGTCGTAAGCTCTAAGATCACTCCCGTGTATACTTATATAAAGTCCTCCTGCCACAAGTCTCATATAGACTTCGTTATATTCCTCTATCCTGCGGCAGTTATCTATAATCAGCTCTTTATTTCCCGAAATGTGTATCCCTGAATCGAGATAGAGGGTTTCACGGGTAAGCTCCGTGAGCCAGTCAAACATAAGCTTCACTCCTGTATATTTTTTCACTTTCAATAATATGATAGAAGGGGTGATATTTATGAGGAAATTTGCTGAGAAAGCTTGCAGGCTGGTGAAGCCGGCAGTACTTGCGGCAGCTGTATTATTTTGCACTTTGGATACTGCCACTGCCGCTGGAGCGGTATATATCAGTATAATGCGCTGCCTGAATGTGGTGATACCTTCACTGTTTGCCATGATGATAGTTTCTTCACTTATTGTAAGGAGCGGAGCACTTACAGTCATGCCGAGGTGGTGCGGACGCATAAGCCGAACAATATTCGGCATGGAGGAGAGTATTTTTCCTGTTTTTACTTTCGGAATGTTCGCAGGCTATCCCGTTGGAGTAAAAATGCTGTGTGATGAATACAGTGCAGGTAGACTGTCAAAAAAACGTGCAGAGCTGCTGTCTGGACTTTGCTTCGGAGCAGGTCCTGCGTTCACTTTCGGTTGCATATCGCATCAGCTCTACAGCTCCGATAATGCAGGCAAAGTAATACTAATATCAAATATATCGGCAAACATTATTCTTGCGCTGATAATGTCATTTTTTCTCAGGAAAAACTGCGGCGAGAACTGCAAATCGAGAAAATTCCGTCTGTCATCGGATATGCTTACCGATTCCGTTGTCCGTGGCGGTAGGGCTATGGCGGATATATGTATTATGATTGCTGCTTTTTCAGTAGTGAATTCACTTCTTATACGCATCGGAGCGGCAGCAGCAGTCGGTGAGCTTCTTGCGAAGCTCACCTGCCTCGACCGCAGAAGCGGCGAGGCTTTAGTCGCCGCATTCCTTGATATAACCAATGTTTCGGCATTGCCCTGCGGCGACTGGCTGCTGCTGCCTTACATAAGTGCGCTGGTTTCCTTTGGCGGAGTATGTGTAATGTTTCAACTCTCGGCGATAACATCAGGCAGGATATCGCTGAGACCGCTGATACTGATGCGTATTGCCGCAGCCGTTATAAGCTTCTGGATTTGCAGACTATTACTGCCTTATTTTATGGAGTACGAAACGGTAGAGGTATCTTCGGTAAAAGTGAGCGGAAACAGCGGCGGTTCGCCTGTTTCATCTGTAATGCTGGTGCTGATGACAGTGATGCTTATGTGTGAAATGAACCGAAAGAGCAGTAAAAAGCCAGCTGAAAGCACATAAAAATTCACTTTACAGAGCTCGATTTGTGTACAGTGCCAAAAATTGTGAAAGCTTGCAGAAAAGGCTTGATTTATTGTAAAAAGGTGGTAAAATATAATTAGCACTCAAAGAGAAAGAGTGCTAAACTTGAATTGCTTATTAATTTTTCAGGAGGTATATATCATGACTATCAAACCTTTACAGGACAGAGTTGTCGTAAAAATGGTCGAAGCTGAGGAGACCACAAAGAGCGGTATCATTCTTTCAGGTTCAGCAAAGGAAAAGCCTGAGGTAGCCGAGGTCGTTGAAGTAGGTCCCGGTACTTCTGATGTTAAAATGGAAGTTAAAAAGGGCGACAAGGTGCTCATTTCCAAGTATTCAGGCACTAATGTAAAGCTCGAGGGCGAAGAGTACATCATAGTAAAGATGGAAGATATCCTCGCAACAGTAAAATAAAGCCGTTAGCCATGAGCCATTAGCTGTTAGCTATTGGTATCGCTGACGCGATAATATTTGAATATGTCCCGAAGGGACACCACAGGCTAAGGGCTAAAGGCGAAAGGCTGATAGCTCAATAAAGAATTAAGTTTTAAGGAGTAGATAACTATGGCTAAGGATATAAAGTACGGCGAAGACGCAAGAAAGGCTCTTCAGGCAGGTATCGACAAGCTTGCTGATACTGTAAGAATAACAATGGGACCTAAGGGCAGAAACGTAGTTCTCGACAAGAAGTTCGGTGCTCCGCTCATCACAAATGACGGTGTTACTATCGCTAAGGATATCGAGCTTGAGGACGCTTTCGAGAACATGGGCGCACAGCTCGTTAAGGAAGTTGCTACAAAGACAAACGATGCAGCTGGTGACGGTACAACAACTGCTACACTTCTCGCACAGACTATTGTTCGTGAGGGTATGAAGAATATCGCAGCAGGTGCAAACCCAATGGTACTCAAGAAGGGTATCGCTAAGGCTGTAGACGTTGCTGTAAAGGCTATCGTTGACAATTCAAAGGCTGTACAGGGCAGTGAGGATATTGCAAGAGTAGGTACAGTTTCTTCTGCTGACGAGGCAGTAGGTAAGCTCATTGCTGAGGCTATGGAGAAGGTAACTGCTGACGGCGTTATCACTCTTGAAGAGAGCAAGACAGCTGAGACATACAGCGAAGTTGTTGAAGGTATGCAGTTCGACAGAGGTTACATCTCACCATATATGGTAACAGATGCAGACAAGATGGAAGCTGTTTACGATGACGCTTTCGTTCTTATCACAGACAAGAAGATATCTTCTATCCAGGAGATACTCCCACTTCTCGAGCAGATCGTAAAAATGGGCAAGAAGCTCGTTATCATTGCTGAGGACGTTGAGGGCGAAGCTCTTACAACAATTATCCTCAACAATCTCCGCGGCACATTCAAGGTTGCAGCTGTTAAGGCTCCGGGCTTTGGTGACAGACGTAAGGAAATGCTCAAGGATATCGCAGTTCTCACAGGCGGCGAGGTAATTTCTTCCGAGCTTGGTCTCGAACTCAGCGAGACAACTATCCAGCAGCTCGGTCAGGCTAAGCAGGTAGTTATCCAGAAGGAGAACACTATCATCGTTGACGGCGCTGGCGACAAGAAGGCTATCGAGTCAAGAGTTCACCAGATCCGTGCAGCTATCGAGACTACAACTTCCGATTTTGACCGTGAGAAGCTTCAGGAAAGACTTGCTAAGCTTGCAGGCGGTGTTGCAGTTATCAAGGTAGGTGCTGCTACAGAGATCGAGATGAAGGAAAAGAAGCTTCGTATCGAGGACGCTCTTGCAGCTACAAAGGCAGCTGTTGAAGAGGGTATCGTAGCAGGCGGCGGTACAGCATTCGTAAATGCTATGCCTGCTGTAAACAAGCTTATCCCGACACTTGACGGCGATGAAAAGACAGGTGCTAAGATAATCCTCAAGGCACTTGAAGCTCCTGTACGTCAGATCGCTGAGAACGCAGGTCTTGAGGGCAGCGTAATCATCGACAAGATAGTACGTTCACGTAAGGTTGGCTACGGCTTCGATGCTTACAATGAGGTATACACAGATATGATACCTGCTGGTATCGTTGATCCTACTAAGGTTACAAGAAGCGCACTCCAGAACGCTGCATCAGTAGCTTCAATGGTTCTTACAACAGAGAGCCTTGTTGCTGATATCAAGGAGGACACTCCCGCAGCTCCTGCAATGCCAGCAGGCGGAATGTATTGATCTGATTCGTAATTATAATGCATATTTCATAATTAAAGGCGAACCGATAGGTTCGCCTTTTTTGTTTAGGGGCGGATATTATCCGCCCCTAAACTAATCATTAACTACTAAAAATGCCTGCATTGTGAAAGCTCACAAATGCAGGCGTTTGTTTTTGTATGAAATATAGAACTCAAAAATTATTTTTCTGAAATTCAATGATATTGCATTGAATTCTACCCTTTTTCGTAGTATATATGAAAGGTGTTCTCAATCATCGACAATTTTACTTGTGAATTCCGCAACTCGTGCTTTATCGCCGTGGCAGTCCACCTCGATATCCTCACGCTCTATAAGTCTGCGCACTGAGAAGAACATCAGAGCGAATGCAACAGAATTTACTATGATACTGAAATAAATACGAAGTCCGATGATATTTCCAAGCATTCCGCAGAACATAATAGCTATGCTTATAATGGTGAATAACTCCAGCTTCTTTTTATCAGGATCAAGCTGTAAAAAAGTCAGGCAGGTAAGCCCCGAGAAAGCTGAATGTACCATAGCGAGCAGGAGAGAATATGGTTTATAGAATTCAAGTCTGTAGGAATTGAGTTCCAGTATCATCATTAAAACTTCTATGAAAATATATATCGTAATGCATATTTTCATCATTCTCCTGAATCTCATAGCCGTAGACATAAGCCAGTCTCCCCAAAGGAAAAGGCAGAATCCGCAGATCTCTGATATATAAGCAATAATTTCAAGTGCCTTTGAAAACAATGATTCTGAGTCGTAGGTGTTGTAATAGAAAAGGCATATAATGCCGAATGCAAAGAATAGAATATTTGCGATGAAACAGTATTTTATACCGTTATTTAAACGTTCATGCATAAACTGCTCCTTAGCCGAGTGCCTTGAGTGCTCTCTGTCCTATGTCTTTTCTGAAATGAGCACCTTCAAAGCTTATCTTTGATACTCCTTCATAAGCCTTATCAAGTGCAGCCTGAAGAGTATCGCCCTTTGCGGTAACGCCGATAACACGACCGCCGTTTGTGAGAAATTCACCGTTTTCGCCAAGCTTTGTACCTGCATGGTAAACGAAGCAGCCATCAACCTGCCCCTTATCGTCAAAGCCGTTCATAACGATTCCCTTAGGATAGCTTTCAGGGTATCCGCCGCTTGCCATTACTACACAGGCACAGCTTCCCTTATGCCACTTGATATCCACCTTGTCCAGTTCGTGGTTGTATATAGCCTCGAATATCTCATAGAGGTCAGCGTCAAGCATAGGAAGTACCACCTGAGTTTCGGGATCGCCGAAACGGCAGTTGTATTCGATTACCTTTGGTCCCTTAGGAGTTATCATAAGTCCGAAGTAGAGACAGCCCTCAAAAGTGCGTCCCTCGGAATTCATAGCATTCATTGTTGGAATGAATATCTTTTCCATACATTCCTTAGCGATAGCCTCGGTGTAGCATGGGTTAGGTGAAACAGTACCCATACCGCCTGTGTTGAGACCCTGATCTCCGTCAAGAGCGCGTTTGTGATCCATAGAGGATATCATAGGAACTAAAGTCTTTCCGTCAGTGAAGCTGAGAACAGATACCTCAGGTCCTGTGAGGAATTCCTCGATAACAATACGTGAGGAGCTCTTTCCGAATTTGAGCTCGTCTATCATCTCATGTACAGCCGCAACAGCTTCTTCCTCGTTCTGAGCGATTATAACGCCCTTGCCAAGTGCAAGACCGTCAGCCTTTATAACAGCAGGGTAGCTGTTCTGCTCCTTGAGATAAGCGATAGCCTTATCGGACTCTGTGAATACCTCGTAAAAAGCTGTAGGGATATTGTATTTCTTCATAAGCTCCTTTGAGAATACCTTAGAGCCCTCTATAATAGCGGCATTAGCCTTAGGACCGAATGTCATGAAGCCCTCTGCCTGCAAAGCGTCTACCATACCCAGTACAAGGGGATCATCAGGAGCAACTACTACCATGTCTGGTTTTAGCTGTTTTGCAAGAGCAACTACTCCGTCAACATCTGTTGCACCTACGTTGAAGCACTCAGCATACTTGGATATACCGCCGTTTCCCGGAGTGCAGTAGAGCTTGCCTACCTTAGGGCTTTCAGCCAGTTTCATTATAATAGCGTGCTCGCGTCCGCCGCCGCCTACTACTAATACGTTCTTCATTGGAAAATTCCTCCTTGGGGATATTTATTCATTTAAAATTAACTGCTCAACAAGCTCATCAGACTCCGCTTTGAGCTGATCGTAGTTATACTTTGACAGATTGGTGAAGATACAGGCAATACAGTCATCAAGTTCATAGAATACATATTCAAAGTATGTGGCAGGATTATTTACCTTTACATACCTTGCCTTATGACCTCTGAATTCGGTTTCTTCGTTTGCGAGAATATCTTCTTTTTCTATGTCTTCAAGTACTTCTTTGACTTCTTTTTTTATGGTAGTATCAGATATATTTGCATCAAATGCGGTATAAGATGTTCCGCTTGCAAGAGTATCTTTATTGTAGAAGCTTACCCAGTAAAGTCCTCTGTCGTCAGGCGCAATTTCAGAACCGATATACCAGTTCCCACTTTCGGATATTCTGAAATATGGGCACGAAAAGGTCTTGGACTCATAAGGAGATTCGTCAGCGGCAATGCTTCCGAGAATACTTTCCTTGACTATTTCCAGCCATTCTCTGCCTTTTTCGTTTGAAGCCTGTAACATTATATTTATGAAACAGCCATCAGGACTGCTTATTTTGTAATTTACAAACTCTACAGAGCTGTCATTTTTGCTGATGCCTGTTATCTCATAGGCGTCGAGACCGTTTACGGTGATAATACTGCCGTTTGCGTCAGATGCCGTGAACTTCATACTCTCGAGATCGCCTTCAAACAGGTCAGATGAATGAATATGCAGCTGTTTTCCCGAACATTCGACAGCTGCAAGAGCATTGCCGTCAGCTTCTGCGTATTCGCCGTCGGGAATGAATATAGAACTGTATGTGTCACGTGGGTCTACATTGCTTTTTTCTTCTTCGTCGAGCATACGCATTTTATCGACAGGGAGCTTCATACTGAAATAAGAGATGCGGAATTCATCTTCGTTGAGACTGATATTCAGGTCGGGTTCTGACATTGGGACATATTCAAAATCACTGTTTTCAGTTATATTTTCTTTCGTATCTTCATTATCCGCAGCAGATGCTTCTGTTGTATTTACAGCTTCAGTTGTATTTACGGTGGTGTCCGTTTCTGTATCCTTCTCTTCGATAAGAGATGAAGGTCCGCAGCTGCAAAGCATAAGAGCTGAGCAGAATAATGCAGTCATAAAAAGGTTTTTTCTCATTTCCCCTCCGAGTTTTATTTTATTGTAATGCCGTCAAGCATTTCTTTTATATCAGTTTCATCTGTGCCTATTGTGCCTTCTGCGGTGATAAGGTAATTCTTATCGCCTTTGACAAAGCCATATTGCTCGTACTTTATTATATCTCCATCTTCACCAAAATTTTGTTTGAAGCAGAGATACTCACATTTAATTCCGAAAATCTCTTTTTGATCGCGTACAGGATCAAAAAAATACTCACTGCCGCTTTTAAATTTTTCATATCGGCTATCAAGATATTCGGACGGAGAAGACACTTTATCCGACTCAGACACAGACAAAAATACTGCTGGGTAGGAAGTGTTGAAATAATCATCTCCCTCGGTATATCTTATCTTGATATCAATCAGAGATTTATCATTGTTTATCTCATTATCCGAGACGAAATATTTATGACCTGTCTTTATGGTGAAGTAGGGATAGTCGTATTCTTCGGGAAGATCAGAAAGTCTGAAATCCGAAGTGTACTTTACTGTCCTCATGATATTCTTTATAGCCTTTTCTGAAAGGAAAGCTTTTACGGAAGAACAGCTGGTCTTTACATCTAAAAAGCGGGTATCAGTTCCTGCAACGTATTGTATCAGCGGCTCTGACTTGGTATTTGTGGTATGCTCTGCATAACATTCAAGCCCGGAACCAATATCAAAAGCCTTTGCTTTGTCTTCAGAACCTTCTGTGTAAGCTTTTACTGTACAGTTATAGGTACAGTCATCGAAATATATCCTGCTGTGAAAAGGACCGCTGAACACCATATCGTATAGTCCTGCTCCGTCATCATCTAAAAGCTTAAAGCCTTTCGGTACTTTAAAGCTGAAATTTTCAGTTGTGTATTCCACAGAAGGGTGAGTCATATAGTATGTATATCCTATAGAACCTGCTGCTGCGAGCACAGCGATAGATAAGATGATTATTAGAATTTTTTTCATAGTTAAATTTCCCCTTTTGTTTTTTTCCTTATATCATTATATTATAACGAACGGCACAGAACCCCTTCTGCTCATTCGCTAAAAGCTTATTTTATAGTAAAAACGCCGAAAATTTCGCGTTTAGGCGCTTTTTTTCCCTAATTCCATGTTTTCTGCAAGACTTCCTCCGTATATCTCTATAGAGGCACAGCAGCATACCATAACGAATGCAGCACAGACAAGAAAGCCCGAAAAAACTCTTAAAGAGTTTACCTGAGTAACTATCGCCACTATGTTTTCGCCGTATTTTTTCATGATATCATTGCATATTATACGGTTGAGAAGCATTGAGCAGCCATAGTCGGTTATGAACAGTATTACCGCAAGAAATATTGTGGTTATGCCTCTTTTTTTATTCAGATCCTTGTATGCGTAGTTGACAGATGCGAGTATGCATATAGGAACCGAAACGATGACAGCCTCGATTATAAGTCCGAATTTCACATTTGTAGGCAGGACTTCGCTTTTGAAGTTGTCACCGAACATAGCGGTATATATCGAAAGGTGATCATGCATTATAAAGAATATGTCAAGTGCAAGTTTAACGATACAGAAGAGTGATGAAATTAGTAATGTGATCTTTAGTGTGTTTGATTTCTGCATTTTTATGCTCCTTATTTATATTTTAAATGCTTTACGTGGCGGTCTTCATCTATACCGAGGGCGGCGGCTGTACATACAAGTACCAGTGCGCCTACAAGAAGTATACTGAAAAAGAATGTTGTGTATTCTGTACGCTGAATTAGCCAGCGCTCGGAAATATGTTTTTCAGCCATTGAGGTATGGGATATAAATAAAGCCAGAACGTGTTCGGCAATAAATCCGAAAAGCCATAGTGCAGGTGCAGCTTTCAGTGTGCGTTTGCAGCGTTTTGCTGAAAAAGCCCAGCCTACACAGCTGAATATATATATCAGAAACGGCAGCCATACTATCCGGACTGCGCAGAGCAATGTCTTGCAATTGCCTGACATTGCTATTTCGGGGTGATTATCTTTTATCGAATCGCTTAAAAGTGCATTGAAAACTGATCCGGAAACAAGATAAGCGATCACTGAGAGTATTATGTATAAAACAGTGAAAGCGGCGGCGGTTATGTAAAGCTTTTTTAGTGAGATAGAATTGTAACTGCTGCTCATAAAATTGCCCCCCCAGATATAATAGAAAATAAATACTATTGCGGTATTTTCGCAATATATGATACATAAATCATTATAACATATAATCACTGAAAAAGCAAGAAATGAAGCGAAAAAACTAATGCTAAAATATTTTTTCGTGAATAATCCGAATGTTGTGATATTTATACGTGTTATCGGCGAAAAAAAGCGACAGCCGAGAAGCCGTATTTTACTTGCTTTTTATACTTTGAAGCACATCAGCTATTTTACCTTCAACATAACCGAAATTTGAGCTTTCTGCATATGCGCACAGGTATTTGTCTCCGAAGTCTGCGAGATAAGACCTGCAATGCATATTGTCATTTGATGCCCATTCGCAGTAATAGAAGGTATTTTTTCCTGTTGCCAGTGAACCCGTAAAAACTATAGCGGTGCTGTCTTCGGCGTTTATTGTTTCCTGTGCGGAAATGCCGCTTTTATTTTCGGATACATAAACCTTCAGACCGCAGGTGGTAAAGTCCCTGTCGGTGACCATTTTCAGGTCGCAGGGCAAAGCTCCCCCGTCTTTAACAGATGCGGAGTCGTCATACTGCCATATATTAGGTTCAGCATACAACGAGAACGATTCACTTATGTAATTGCCGCTTTTGTACTCGATCTTTTCAGTCAGCGGCGATACAGGAACAGGCGGAGCAGATGTAGTTCCTTCGGTCGATGCTTCGGAAGCGGAAGAAGCAGGCTTATTGGAGGTATCTTCCTTTTTTTCAAGGCAGCTGAAAAGTGATACCGACATCAAAGCAGCTGCAATAACAGCTGTGAAATGAAGTTTTTTCATATGTATATCTCCATAATACAAGGCTGCGGTCGTTTTTTGACCGCAGCCTGAACATTTTTATCAGTGGTGGAAAAGACGTATTCCTGTGAATGCCATAGCGATATTGTACTTGTTACAGGTCTCGATAACGTTATCATCACGGATAGAACCGCCCGGCTCTGCGATATATTCAACACCTGATTTCTTAGCTCTTTCGATGTTGTCGCCGAATGGGAAGAAAGCGTCTGAACCGAGGCAAACGCCTGTGTTCTTGGCAAGCCAAGCCTTCTTTTCTTCGCGTGTGAATACAGCAGGCTTTACCTTGAAGATACGCTGCCACTCGCCCTCACGGAGAACGTCCTCGTACTCGTCGCCGATGTAAACGTCGATAGCGTTGTCACGGTCTGCACGGCGGATATCATCAACGAACTGGAGTCCCATTACCTGTGGAGACTGTCTCAGCCACCAGTTGTCAGCCTTCTGACCTGCAAGTCTTGTGCAGTGGATACGTGACTGCTGACCTGCACCGATACCGATTGCCTGTCCGTCCTTTACGTAGCAAACAGAGTTTGACTGTGTGTATTTAAGTGTGATGAGAGAGATAAGGAGATCGTCCTTCTTGTCGTCGGGGATATCCTTATTCTCGGTAACTACGTTAGCGAGGAGCTCGCGGTTGATATCGAGCTCGTTGCGTCCCTGCTCGAAGGATACGCCGTATACCTGCTTTGTTTCAATAGGAGCAGGCTTGTAGCTCTCGTCCATTTTGAGTATGCAGTATGTACCCTTTCTCTTTGACTTGAGTATCTCAAGTGCCTCGGGATCATAGTCAGGAGCGATAACGCCGTCTGATACCTCACGCTGTATCATCTTTGCTGTGCATACGTCAACCTTGTCGGAAAGTGCGATGAAATCGCCGTAAGAGGACATTCTGTCAGCACCTCTTGCTCTTGCGTAAGCACTTGCAAGGGGAGTGAGCTCGCCGAGATCTTCTACCCAGTAGATCTTCTTCAGATCATCGCTGAGAGGTCTGCCGATAGCAGCACCTGCCGGAGATACGTGCTTGAATGAAGTTGCTGCACACATACCTGTAGCAGCCTTGAGCTCCTTAACGAGCTGCCAGCCGTTGAAAGCGTCAAGAAGATTGATATAGCCGGGCTTGCCGCAGAGCACCTCGATAGGGAGCTCGCTGCCGTCTGCCATATAAACTCTTGATGGCTTCTGATTTGGGTTACAGCCGTATTTTAACTGCATTTCATTTGACATGGTTAATGTCCTCCTTATATTAATTCATAATTAATAATGCTTTATGCATAATTATTCAGCCGCTGAAAGGCTTTATATAGACATAGAAAAAATCAGGCAGTGAATATAGCGTATATGATAGCTGAAATGAAAGCTGTTCCGCAGAGGATAATAAATCCTGTACCGAATACCTTCAGGAAGCTGCCTTTTTTTGGAGTATCTGCGTCAACAGGCTTGGGGCAGTCCGCACACCTGAGAAGAGAAACGGTAAGCAGACCGAACAGTGCACCCAGTATAAGCGTAACCCCAATAGCTATGTAGCCGTCCTCAGAGTCACTGCTGAGTACCGCACATAAGAAACCCACAAAGGACATTACACCTGTGATAAGGTACAGCCTATTGCGTTTTTTCTCCCATGCTGCAAGCTGCTGCTTGTACTGCTTCTCGGCATTCAGATGCTTGTCAAGGTCGCTTACTTTATCCCGCAAGCCCGATACCTCAGCCTCAGCCTTTGCTTCATCGAAGCATACCTCGCAGCCGCAGTAAGGGCAGACTCCGAAGTATTCATCTTTTTTACGTTCAACTGCCGCACCGCAGTGAGGGCAGTCAATAGTAACTATGTTCATTTTATCACTTTCCCCTAATATAGCCGCTATACGGCTCAGTTACCTGTCCTGATTTCTTTTTATTCTTTCAAGCTCTTTGCGGATATTGTCTGCCCAGTCAGTATCATCGTTGGTGATGTGATACACTCTGAATCCGTATGCTATACCATTTTCATAGACGGACTTTTCATCGTCCACATGAAGGTCAATACGGTAAACAGAGGGATATTTTGAAGGGAAGTTTGCTCTTCCTCGTGCAACTTCCTTTTCGTGACGGACGGCGTTGACTATACTGTCTATCCTTATGCCGTAGTGCCTGAAAATACCGCGGATATACCTGTCTGTCCTGTTTGAGGTGGTGTATATCCACAGCTCTGTATCAAAGTCGTTTATCCATTTTAGAAGCTCCACAGCACCTTTCCTGAGCTTGTCCTTGTATATCTTGTTATACGGGAATTTCAGTTCGGGCTCTGTGGGGACTTCCGCAGGATTTACGAAAAGAGTCTCGTCAAGATCAAATGATATCTTCATAATATATCAATCAGCCTGTTTAAGGTCTTCATATTCGTATACGGTCTCGGAATAACCGTCAGTTTCGCGTATTTTGCGGTCCTGAGCATCATATTCATAGGATATGACCTTATCTGCTCTGCCGTCGCTGAAGCTTGACTCTTCCCTGATAAGATTGCCGCGGCTGTCGTAATCGCATTTGCGGCTGATTTCAAAAAGAGTTTCTTTTTTTGAATATCTTTTGCGGTTTTCTGTAAGCATATTTCCGTCATCGTCATAGGTATATGTATACTCTTCTGTCTCATGTTTTGACGATGAATAATCCGTTGTCTTTCTGGTGATGTTGCCCTTGTCGTCAAACTCATACGAATACTTGCAGACAGTGCCGATGCTGTTATTAGCTTTGACTTCAAACCACTCGGTCTCATTGCCGTGCTCGTCATACTTCATTTCAAAGTAGAGGTGCTTTTTGATTTGACCGTCATCGTTGTAATACACAGTTATACTTGTATTGTTGCCGTTTTCATCATAGGTATTGATAAAAATTCTGTCGACAGTTTTTTCGTCCGAATAATACCATATACTCTTTACCAAATTGCCGTCCGAGTCATACTCATTGACGCTTTTTCCGTACATAGCAGGTTTCGGCTCGCCTGATACTATATCAAGGTTGTCTTTTGATATAATATGGTCATGCTCATCGTAGAGCCTTTCTTTTTTTTCTTCGAGTTCGCCATTTTTATAATGTGATTCGATGCATTTGTAAGATGGTTCGTTCTCAGCAATGTTCAATTCGTCATCAGAAAGGATATCGGGCATTGCCAAGAAATTCTCAGGTATTTCTTTTTTACTGCCTGAAAGCGAAGGAAAGTTACAGCCCGAAAGCGGAAGAAGCAATGCCGCTGCAAGCAGAATACTGAATTTTTTCATTTACCGAGCATTACTTGTTCTTGTTTACGATACGTGTCTCCTCAGTATTATCTTCAAGATTTACATAACGGACAAAGAGAGATACCTTGTTGTCAGCGTTGAGGTTGTTCCAGAGCATATCTGTGAACTGATCGATACTGCCGCTGATACCAACAAGCTTAGGCTCACCCTCAAAGCTCGGGAGCGGATTGCCGTCACCCATATATGTATGAATGAAGTGTCCCTCACCTGCAAGGGGATTTGTGTATGTGAATGTGTATCTCTGACATGACTCAGGGTTGCCGTTTGCGCTCTTGAGGATAGACATTGCGTAGTTGAAGCCCTTGTCCTCGAAGTGGAGTATTCCTGAGATACGAGGTGTATAGTTAGGAGCATCGTCCTCGAATTCGCGTGTGCGGAGGGACTGCTCGAAAGTCTGCTGCTTGTCCATGAGCTCATAGATAGTATCGGTCTGATCGCCGTTTGTAACGATGAGCTTATTGCCGAGAACTCTTACAGGAGCGTAGATGATAAGGTGTGGATCAGTGAGCTTTGAAGGATCGAAAGCCTCTGTGCGGATACCCTTGCCGTCCTCGATGAATACGCGGTTGCGGCTGTTTTCGCTTCTGCCCATGATGAAGTATGCAGTAACAGCGTATTTTCCGCAGTCGGACTTACCGATTACGATACCTCTTCCGGGGTAAGCGTTTGAACTGAGTTCCTGTGCTAAATCAAGCTTTTTCATAATAGTAATAACTCCTTTCGGATAATGGTTTATCAGTATCTTATTATAAGTGTGAGAACGAAGTCTGTGACAACTCCCACAAGTACGATAAGTGTGATGATATTGAGTGTTTTGCGTTTGGGTTTTGCGAGAAACCAATCATAGAAGGGCTGCACGAAGTACATGAACAGCAGTCCGCCCATGCCGAATCTAAGAGCAGGGGAGAGGGCTATTCTTGCCTGAAAGTTGATCTCATAGTCCGCATAGGTCTGCCACGGCCATGAGCCTGTGAAGTATTCAAGGACATATGTACCTAAAAGTTCAACTGTAGTGGCAACTGTCATACAGCCGAAGAATATTATGAACGGACGGGCTATCTGCAAGCCGATGCCGCCTTCCTTCTTCATGAATTTACTGAAGAACAGCAGGAACAGCATTGCTCCCACGGCGTAGATCGGGCAGTATGGTCCGAACATTATTCCAAGATTTGTGAAACCCCATTTGTATACGACTACTTCGAGGAACACCTCGTAAAGCCAGCCGAGTACAGCATACATCCAGAAGCACAGAAAAAGCTTCTGGATAGTTTGTTTTTCCAATAATTCCTTGATCTTTTTCATAGTTTTATTTTACATAAGCCTTTCCGTCAACTATCTCTATCCTGTCCTGACAGAAGAGAGATACAGCCTGAGGAAGAAGCTTCCATTCAACGTTTTCCATGATCCTGCGCTGGAGTATCTCGGGAGTATCGTCCTTTTCAACGTTTACAACTCCCTGTAGGATTATAGCACCTGCATCAGCTTCTTCGTTTACGAAATGTATTGTAGCTCCGCTGACCTTTACACCGTAAGCGAGAGCAGCTTCGTGGACTTTGAGTCCGTAATAGCCCTCACCGCAGAATGACGGGATAAGTGCAGGGTGAACATTGATTATCTTGTATGCGTAAGCCTTTGTCACGCACTCATCGAGTATGGTCATAAATCCTGCAAGTACCACAAGGTCGGCTTTTTCTTCATTAAGTGCATTGAGTATAGCCTGACTGTAGGTCACGCTGTCAGAGTATTCCTTTCTTGGGATCACTCTTGTAGATATATCGTTGTTTTTTGCACGTTCAAGAGCGTATGCGCCTTCCTTTGAGGAGATGACACAGGTTATTTTTCCACCCTTGATGATACCCGATTTTTCGGCGTCGATAAGAGCCTGTAGATTAGTGCCGCCGCCTGAAACGAGAACAACTATATTTTTCATGAGTTTTTTCTCCTATTATTTTATTGCAAGAGTAAAAATTATTCGGGGAACTGAACGTGTCCCTGTATTATTTTCGTATCGTCATAGGAAAGGGGGATATCCTTGTCGATGACAACCTGACCGTAGATATCGGTTATGCGGAAGGTGAAAGGACCCTTTCCCATGTCTCGGGACTCGAAATAATTGTACGGGCGGCGCGGTATCTCAACGAATTCGCCGTCAGCGTTAAGATATTCAAGTTTTGTTATAGGGTAGCGGTGGTTGCGCACCTGAACGCCGCACCAGAATTCCGTGCTGCCCTCTTTGTATTTGAATGAGATAGGAGCGTTCTCCGCAGTATCAAGGGGGATTATCTTCCAGCTAACGGGAACTCTTCCTTTCTCAACAGGAGCGATGAGCGGGAAAGCGTCCGTATAGAGGTCGAGGTCACCCTTTTTACCTTCGGGGAGCTCGTCTGTAACAAGCATTTTTATAGTGCCAAGCTCGCCTGTAACTTCAAGGTATGCGCCTGCAAGCTGAGCTTCGTTATAATCATAATGGTTCATGGCAACTATCCAGTAATCGTGGGAAACAGGATCAAGCATAGCGTGACCGCCTGTATATCCGCCGCCGTAGAAAGTGCCCTCGCCTGTATGTACAGTGCCCTTTGGTTCAAGGATACATTCCTCGTCTATAGGATTGTTCTGTACTTCAAACTCTGTGGGAGTTTTACCGTTTACGCCCAGCAGGAACTTCTGTATAGCATTCAGCTCCGCCCTTGATATCTCGCCGTTTTGTCTTGCGGTTATCATATCAAAGACGTCAACGATGCCGTCGGAGTTATAGTCCATGTCTATTTGTCCGACTGCGCTGCTGCACAGAGGAGTTGCTGCCAATACCGCTGAAAACAGCAATGCAGCTGGTAAAATACGTTTTTTCATAAACATCACGACCTTTTAAAATTTCCAAATCCCATACCCCATGTGTCGGTTTCAGTGTTTTTTGCTTTAAACAGTCAAAAATAATGAATTCGGATAATTTTGCGGCTAATGTTATGAATTATGATAAGATAAGCGCTTTATCAGCAGATGATAACGCCTTCCTCAGACTCAACGAGCTCGCCGAGTACATAAGCGTCCTCGCCTGCTGCCTTGATAGCTGCGATAGCCTTGTCAGCGTCATTTTTGTCAACTGATACTATCATACCTACGCCCATATTGAAGGTATTGAACATATCTCTCTCAGGGATATCGCCTGTTCTCTGGATAAGCTCAAATACAGGAAGTACCTGTACAGAGTTTCTTTCGATCTTTGCAGCAAGGTTCTTGGGGAGAGAACGCGGGATATTCTCATAGAAGCCGCCGCCTGTGATATGTGAGATAGACTTTACCTTAACAGCATCAAGAAGGCTCATAACAGCCTTTACATAGATACGTGTAGGAGTGAGGAGGCATTCGCCGAGAGTTGTTCCGAGATCGTTGAAGTGCATATTGAGGTTCTGCTCATTTACATCGAAAACTCTTCTTACGAGAGAGAAGCCGTTTGAGTGAACACCGCTTGACTTGATAGC
This sequence comes from Ruminococcus flavefaciens ATCC 19208, assembly GCF_000518765.1. GTDB lineage: Bacteria > Bacillota > Clostridia > Oscillospirales > Ruminococcaceae > Ruminococcus > Ruminococcus flavefaciens. The sequence goes on from NZ_KI912489.1 coordinate 604,289, forward strand.
GATGAGAACATCGCCTGCCTTCTGAGTATCGGGCCGGAGGATCTTGTCCTTGTCAACAACACCTACTGAGAAGCCTGCGAGATCGTATTCGTCCTCAGGCATAAGACCGGGGTGCTCGGCTGTCTCGCCGCCGATAAGAGCACACTGTGCCTGAACGCAGCCCTCAGCAACACCTGAAACGATAGTTGCTATCTTTTCGGGAAAATTCTTGCCGCAAGCGATATAATCAAGGAAGAACTGTGGCTTTGCACCGCAGCAGATGATATCGTTTACGCACATTGCAACGCAGTCGATACCTACAGTATCATGCTTATCCATGATGAAAGCAAGCTTTATCTTTGTACCTACGCCGTCTGTACCGGAAACGAGTACAGGCTTGCTGATACCTGTCATATCAAGCTCGAAAAGTCCGCCGAATCCGCCTATGCCCGACAGTGCGCCCTTTATCATAGTGCGGGCGATATGCTCCTTCATAAGCTCGACTGACTTGTAGCCTGCGGTAACGTCAACGCCTGCTTTTTTGTAGCTTTCGGAAAAACTGTTGTTCATTAATTTACCTCCATGAATAAATGTAGGGGACGGCGTCCTCGACGTCCCGCAAAGCTTATGAAATTTACGGGCTGTCGAGGACGCCAGCCCCTACAATAAGTTCAGATCAAAAAGTGATCTCGTCTATTTTTTCCAGACTGCCTTTATCGGCAGATGGAGCGTTTATTTTGTATACGACTATTTTTGCGTCACCTTCGGGATATCTTACATAAACGTATTTATTATCATAAACCGAGGCATAATCGACTGCTGACGGCAGGAGATCCTTGTAGGGATTCTCTGAGGTATGGGCAGGAGCTTCATCAGTGTAATTGAATTCCACATCTCCGCCAGATGTGCTGATGGAAAAATAGCAGTTGTCAGCCCATTCGACCTTTTTGCTTTTGCCCGATGAATATTTATACACATAATGGTTGGCATAATAGTATAATTCGCCGTTGACAAGAGCCATAGTACCGTAGCGGTTGCCGTTTATTATTTTTCCCCGTACTCTGAAGAATATAAATCCTCCTGTAATGAACAGTACCAGAGCGCATAAGATGATTGCGATCTTTTTCATGTTGTATACCTCACGAGATCAAAAAAGTATATTGTGATCAAAGCCGTATTTTTCAGCAGTTATTCTTTGCCGTTCCAGCAATATGTGCAGAGTCCGCATGAGTCAAGGCCTACAGCCTTTTCAGTACCCTCAAGTGTCTGGAATTCAAGTGAAGTAAGACGAAGTCTCTTGCATATCTCATCTCTGAGTCTGCGGCCTCTGTCTGTAGAGGAGTTGCTGTATTCCTCGATATGTTTTACGCCCACAGGACCTTCAAACTCGTCGATTATCTGACGTGCGATAAGCTCCATTTCGGAAGTGCTGCGTGAGAAGTTGAGGTACTTGCAGCCGTACATGATAGGAGGACAGGCAGAGCGCATATGAACTTCTTTAGCACCATGCTCATAGAGAAACTCAACGGTCTCTCTCATCTGTGTGCCTCTTACGATACTGTCATCAACAAAGAGGAGCTTCTTGCCGTTGATAAGATCATGAACGGGGATAAGCTTCATCTTTGCTACCTGATTTCTCATGCTCTGGTTTGTAGGCATGAAGCTTCTTGGCCATGTAGGAGTATATTTGATGAACGGTCTTGCGAAAGGTATACCGCTTCTGTTTGCATAGCCGATAGCATGAGGAGTACCCGAATCAGGTACGCCGCAGATATAGTCAACGTCAGGAAGTCTGCCGTTCTTGATATCGTTTTCAGCCATAATCTCGCCGTTTCTTGTACGCATAACTTCAACGTTTACGCCCTCATAAACAGCGTTCGGATAGCCGTAGTAAGTCCAGAGGAAGGTGCATATCTTCATCTTTGAAGGATCGCCCTCTGCAAGTGTCTTACATTCGTCGGAAGTAAGCTCTACGATCTCACCTGCAACAAGCTCCTTGTATGTAGTATAGCCCAGCTTCTGGAAAGCGAATGATTCTGTTGAAAGGCAGAAGCCGTCGCTTCTCTTTCCTATGATGATAGGAAGTCTGCCGAATTTGTCTCTTGCTGCGATTATGCTGTTTTTAGTGAGGATAATGAGTGACATAGTACCCTCGATCTTTTCCTGTGCATAGCGGATACCCTCAACGAAGCTGTTCTTCTGTGCGATAAGAGCGCCGATAAGGTCTCCTGAGTTGATATTTCCGCTGCTCATAGACTCAAAGTTAGCGCAGCCCTGTTCAAGGAGCTCGTTAACGAGAGCGTCGGCGTTGCGAATGATACCGACCGAGCATATAGCATAGATACCAAGCTTTGAGCGGACGAGGATAGGCTGTGGGTCTGTATCGCTGATACAGCCGATACAGAGCTTGCCTCTCATATTCACAACATCATTCTCAAATTTGGTACGGAAAGGGGAGTTTTCGATACTATGGATATTTCTCTGAAAACCGTTTTCCTCCGACCATGATGTCATACCGCCTCTTCTTGTACCGAGGTGTGAATGATAGTCGGTTCCGAAAAATACGTCGGTAACGCAGTCATTTTTAGAGGCTGCACCAAAAAAACCGCCCATATGCTTATTCTCCCATAAGTCTCTTCATGATTTCCTGATAAGCTTCTTCAACGCCGCCCATATCTCTGCGGAAACGGTCCTTGTCGAGCTTTTCGTGTGTTGTAGAATCCCAGAAACGGCAGGTATCAGGTGAGATCTCATCAGCGAGGATAATTGTGCCGTCGGAAGTTTTACCAAACTCGATCTTGAAGTCGATGAGGTCGATATTGAGTCCCTTGAAGAACTTTACCATGAACTCATTTACCTTGAAAGCATACTTAGAGATAGTGTCGATATCTTCCTTTGTAGCGATACCGAGAGCCAGTGCATAGTAATCATTGATGAACGGATCGCCGAGATCGTCGTTCTTGTAGCTGAATTCAAGGATAGGGCAGAGGAGCTTCTTGCCTTCTTCAACGCCCATTCTCTTTGAAAAGCTGCCTGCTGCAACGTTTCTGATGATTACCTCAAGGGGAACGATAGAAACCTTCTTAACGATAGTTTCGCGGTCACTGATCTCCTCAACAAGGTGAGTAGGTACGCCTTCTTTTTCGAGCATCTTGAACATATAGTTTGTCATCTTGTTGTTGATAACGCCCTTGCCTGAGATAGTGCCCTTCTTTTCGCCGTTGAAAGCTGTTGCGTCGTCCTTGTAATCTACGATAACGAGATCAGGATCGTTTGTAGCGTAAACCTTTTTTGCCTTGCCCTCATAGAGCTGTTCCTTCTTTTCGATGTTTGACATTTTAAAATTCCTCCTTGAGAATTATATAAATGATTATATATGCAATTCCGCATCATTACGGAAATTGTATTCATTTGTTCAGCCCTTAGCCCTTAGCTTGTTGTGCCGCCTTCGGCGGAAATTTTAAATCAGTCTGCGGAGCAGACATCTTTTCGCTGACGGCTGATGGCTAACGGCTAATAACTATAAAAGCATATCTGCTGCTTCTTCGGGTGTTTCAGCGATGTAATCCGCTCCTGCTTCGGTAAGCTCCTCTATAGAGCCGAAGCCCCAGAGGATACCCATGCATTTCAGCCCTGTTTTATGTGCGCCGTCTGCGTCCTGCTTACGGTCGCCTATCATAAGTACGCGGCTTCTGTCGGTGATATCCGCCTTTGCGAGAACGTACTCGATAACTTCGTCCTTGTAGTTGCGTGTGCCGTTTATATTCGCTCCGCCCACTATCTCAAAGTACTGAGAAAGTCCGAATTTCTCGAATATGCGCACTGCGTACACCTCGGGCTTGCTTGTGGCGACCATTATCCTTTTGCCGCCTTTTTTGAGCCTGTCAAGCATTTCGGGAATACCGTCGTAAACGCGGTTCTCGAAAAGTCCCACAGTGGAGTATCTTTCGCGGAATATCCTTACAGCCTCGTTTACCTGCTCCTCGTTCATGCCGCAGAACTCGGCAAAGGACTGATACAGCGGCGGTCCGAGAAATTTATTCGTATCCTCGGGCATCTCATAGCCCATTTTGGTGAGAGCATATTCTATACATTTTACTATGCCTTCAGTGGAGTCTGTGAGAGTGCCGTCAAGGTCGAATAAAAGAGTATCATAATTATCTATCATGTATGCAATTCTATATCGTGCCAGTCGTCCTTATCGGAGATGAGCCATTCGAGACCGCGTCTGCGCTCGAACACTACATCGCCGTTGAGGTCGCCGACAGGACAGCTTTTGTCGATATGTTCATTCTGGACCACTGCCCAGTGATAGCGGTAATAAAGGTCGAGCATATCCAGTATCTCGTCTGTGCTTCTGAGAGTGCATCTGCTCTTGAAGTCATCGAAGCCCTCACACTGTGACACAGCGCGTATAGCAGCAGTACAGTCGCAGATAGCGTTTGCATCGGTGATATCCTCAACGATGCCCAGTGCCCATAACAGTGACCAGTAGCATTCATACTCCCATACAACATCTATAGTATCCTGCTGAGAGCTCTTTCCGCTTACGAGCCTCTGCTCCTTTGCGTTAAGGCAGTCTGCAACGCCGAAATGCTGCATAAGATTTGTGAAACCACCGATTTGGTCTGTGTTGTTTTCGCTGAGCTCGATACCTATCTGAGTTGACAGCAGAGCAGCAATTGCTCTTTTGCAGATATCATCAAGGCTTCTGAGCTTTACCTGTGAAGCGTCCTCAATAAGAGGAAGATTTGGGTTTATACCGATTCCCTTTTCCCTTAATATCTTTTCTGAGCTTTCTTTTCTTTCTGAAGGTGTCATGGTTTACCTCCTTTGGGTGAAAGTGGTCTTGGTTAATATCAAAGAGCTGCGATCTGCTCCTGAAGAGCCTTGTCCTTGGCGATAACGCCGTCAGCCATTGCCTTCTTCTCGGCAGCAAGCTTTGCAGCAAGCTCGTCATCAGCGATAGCCAGCATCTGTACAGCAAGGACAGCTGCATTTTTTGCGCCGTCTATGCCTACTGTTGCAACAGGTACTCCGGGAGGCATCATAACTGTAGCGAGAAGTGCATCAACGCCCTCGAGTGCCTTTGACTTCATGGGTATGCCGATAACAGGGAGTGTTGTATGGCCTGCAACTACACCTGCAAGGTGAGCAGCCATACCTGCTGCGCATATGATAGCTCCGAAGCCGTTTGCCTTTGCGTTTGAAGCAAATTCAGCAGCCTCTGAGGGAGTTCTGTGCGCACTCATAACGCGGCATTCAAATTCAACGCCGTACTTTTTGAGCTCTGTGAGAGCTGATTTAACAACAGGGAAGTCACTGTCGCTTCCCATGATAACTGCAACTTTTTTAGACATAATTTTTCTCCTTTATATTATCTGTCAATGGAGCGTGAAACGATTATTTCGTTTACGCCGCTTGATGCGCTCCACAGGTCTGTGCCCCATATAGCCCAGAGCTGATCTGTACCCATTGACCATGAGTATTCGGCTTTGACACCTTCGCCTGAAAAAGCCGAAGGCTCATCGGCTTTACCGTATTCTTCTTCAAGGGTAGGCAGCAGTTTATTGAAAGCTTCTTCAAGCTCACATTCCGAATATGGATAACTGCAATCCTCTACATGACCAACAGCTCCGATATGGTAGCCGAAGCAGGTGAGTTCATCGGTCTTTTCATCAAATTCCACGAACATATATCCGCGGAGCCCTGTCCCCCAAACTTCGTCGGCTGCAAAGCTGTAGTCGTATTCTACAGACGGCTTGTAGCCTGCGCTGTATTTATAGTCGTAATCTTTGCCGATAACAGCGAAAACATCTTCCTCAGACATTCCTGTTTTAAGCTGATCCAAGATGTTCTGTCCGTTATTCTGCGGCTGTGAATCGGTTTTTTCTTTTGAATAATCGAGTATCTTCTGAGCGAAGTCATCAGCCATCAGAGATAAAGAAACATTTCCTTCTTTGGTGTCATCGTAGTATGTACCCCAAAGGGTAAGATAACCGTAGGTGTTGTCCCAACTGAGATTGCCAAGTGAAGGTGGCCCCACATCTGTAGAGGTGTAGTAATCACCGTAGTATTCATGTATCTGATCGAAGAGCTTGTCGTAAACGGCTTTCATCTCTTCTTCTGAGTGTTCCTTCGAGGTGTTATTGTCCCTGTCGATGACTCCGAAATGACAGCTCATGCTGATAAGCTCGCCGTCGGGAATGAATGTGAAAAGCTCATAGCCCTCCATATCTATACCGAGGAACGGACAGCTGTCGATGGGGACGGTATAATATACGATATCAGGGCTGATGTCGAGGTATTTCTCGACGCTGCGCTCATAATTATCACCGATGACAGCCTGTACTTCGGCTTCTGTCATTCCAAGCTCTATATCAGGGAAAAGCTCAAACTCTGTACCGAATTTTTCGGATACTTCGTTTTTTTCCGCTTCCGAAGCAGATTCTGTAGTTTCAGCTTCCGTGGAAGCAGCGGAGGTCTCTTCATCGGCTTCACTGCCAATGTCTAATTTTCCGCAGCCTGCTGTCAGAAGCATTATAAATGCACACAGGAAAGCAGTTTTTTTCTTCATGAATTACCTCCGTCAGTGAGCCTGCTGCTGATCAGTGTTATCGTCTGCATCGGAAGGCTGTTTGTTTTCGGCTGATGTAATAGGGTAAGAAAGCTTATTAGGAACAAAATCGCCAGATATGACCCTGAGTCCTTTTTCGGGAATGTATTTGAATTCAAGGAGAGCCTTGTAGTCTCCTCGTGTATACTTTGTTTTTGCGTCTGAGTCCTTATAGCCTGCATAGATATTTGCGGTTATGTACACTTTGTAGTGTTTATAGCCGTCATCTGATATTGCAGAATAAACTATTGCATCGGACAGTCCCATGAGCTTTTTTGACGTAACAGCGTGATCTTCGGGGAAAAGAGTGAGAAAGACAGCTGACTGTTCGGCATCGATATCCGAAAGCAGATGGCTGTCGCCTTCAAAGGCGTATTCTATATATCTGCCCGCAGCCTTGCTCATTTTTTCAAGTGAAGAAACGCTCAGATCTGAAAGCAGATTTTTGTTTGTTACTTCAATATCATAGGATTTATTCATTGTACTGCCTTTTACGGCGGCATTTCTGAAAACGATATCGTTTGCTGTGACAGTATATCTGTAAATACCCTGCTTTGTTCCGAGGATAAGCTCATTGCCGTCTTCCTTGCAGGAAGTCCATGCTTCCGAAAAGCACGGGCAGAAGTTCTGGTCGTATATCACATAACTGCGGTCGTCAGCCGATCTTGCAGCATATAATACGCGCTCGGAAAGCTTCAGCGGCGTTATTTCAGAATAAATGAAGGGTACTGCGATATTGCTCTCATAGTCGATACAGCCGAAAAGCTTTTTTTCGCGTATCTGCTTTGAAGCTATGCACAGGTCGCTGCCTGTAAATTCGATCTGCTGCCATTCGGGATAAACGATCACACGGTCGTTGCTGTCAACGATACCGTAAAGACCTGCGCTGTCCATAAAGATATGGTTGCCCGAAGAGTCGGAGTCCAGCTTCTTTTCAATAGCGGGCTGAGTACCGCTCAATTCGGTGCTCTGGCTCGTATTTGAGTAGAAACGTGTGATAGCCACGGCAAGGGCTATGATAACGATAAACAGTACGGAGACTACAAGTCTCATATGCTTAGTCAATGTCTCCGCACCTCCTCGGGATCATTTGCTCTCATTTTCAGAGGACTCTGGCTTCTGCTCGCTGTTCTGCTGAGCTGCTGCCTTGCGCTGTCTGTAAATGTCCTCTGTCTCTTTTGTTATGTATATCGGACGGTTCTTGGTTTCAAGGTAGGTCTTGGAGAGATACTGTCCGAGTATGCCGACACAGAAGAGCTGTAATCCGCTGAAAAGGAATATAAGGCAGAGCATCGTGGGATATCCGTCGGGAGCGTCCAGCCAGCCAAATATTGAGCGGATAATAGTGATAACGATGAGTATGAACGCGAAGAAACAGGTGATTATTCCCAGCAGTGAGGCGATAGCCAGAGGAGCTGTTGAGAAAGCCATGATTCCTTCGAGGGAGTATTTGAACAGTCCCCAGAACGACCATGAGGAAGTACCTGCGGGGCGCTCAACGTTTTCGTACTCTATATATCGGGTATTGAAGCCTACCCAGCTGAATATGCCTTTTGAAAAACGGTTGTACTCAGACATATCAAGGATAGCGTCCACCATCTGTCTTGTCATGAAGCGGAAGTCCTGAGCACCGTCAACGATCTCGGTCTGAGAGATCTTGTTCATTATCCTGTAGAAAAGTCTTGCGAACCATGAGCGTACCTTTGATTCGCCCTGTCTGCTTACACGGCGTGTGGTAGCACAGTCGTACTCGCCGTTCCTTACATAATCGTACATCTGAGGCAGGAATGACGGCGGATGCTGAAGGTCTGCGTCCATAACGACAACATAGTCGCCCTTGGCGTTTTTCAGACCTGCATACATACCTGATTCCTTACCGAAATTACGTGAAAATGAAATGTATCTTACACGCTTGTCCCTGTCTGCGAGGGAACGTAATATATCAAGAGTTGTATCTTTAGAACCGTCATTTATAAACAGGTATTCAAATGAAAGCTCAGGATGATCCTTTGACATCTGTCCTGTTACCTTTGTTATCTCCTCATAAAACATGGGGAGAACCTCCTGTTCGTTATAGCACGGAACTACTACTGAAACGAGCTTCACGTTTTTTCCTCCTTCAAAGAAGCTTCATCGGCTCATAAAAAAGAGTATTTTTTATCTGCCAATACACTATTAATAATACAACAAAATCATTGATAATGCAATAGCAAATTGAATGATTTCATAATTTTTTACGTCTATGTAAAATAATAGCCGGTAAGGGTTATTATTTTGGTCTATCTGATAGGAAAACGATATAACGGGAAATAAACGGCATCAAATTTTTATAAAATGTAAATTATTCCCATTACCTAATTTAACATAAACAGTGTAGGAGAATTTTGACAAAAAAATCAATAACGATTTGTTATTTTCACCGAAAATTTTAAATTGGGTATAATTTGCTGTGCCATTTTTTTAGAAAGTGTTGATTTTTTTTGAAATATCATGTATAATATACTTGTATAGTTATTCGCATTATGCAGGCTCCGCGGCTGTTTCTCGGTTTTGCGCGGAAAGTCTGCGGCGATCTGGGAAATCGGCGGTCCGCTGCCGTAAAGCGGAGGCTGCAGTTTTCTGCGGTTGGGAGAGGACTATGGATATAACATTGGTAACTTCTTCATATGATAAGGTCGTTCACGGTACCGATAATGATAAGAAGACCGGCTGCGGCATAAACCTTCTTAAGCCGGAAAATGTAACACGTTTCCACAGGACTTCAAGAATGACCGATCTTAAAGAGATCACCTGTGAGAAATGTAAGGCAAGCCTTGCCAAAAAGCTTATAAAAGCTGATAAAAAAGAAATGGCACTCCTTCTCAAGGAAGAGAAGAAGCGTGAAAAAATGGGTATGGGCGATGAGGGCATAGTACCGCTCGGAAATACCACCGCAAAGATCACAAAGGATCCTGATGCGAGAAGAAAAGAAGAGGAAGCAAGAAGAAAGGCAGCAGAAGAAGCAAGAGCTGCCGCAGAGGCTAAAAAGAAGGCTGAAGAGGAGGCTACAAGAGAAGCGCTCGAGTATTACAATACTCCTTCTCCGAATGCTGCTCAGGCGCAGCCCGAGGCTCCTGTAAATACGATCCCCGGAACAGGCATACCTATGGACGAAAGTCTTTCACAGTTTGCAATAAATGTACCAAGTGAAGAAGAGGCTCAGCCTGCTGCATCGCAGGAGGATGATTTTCTTGCTCAGTTCGCTATACAGAAGCCGGATGCAGAGGCAGCACCGGTCCAGAACAATACAGTCGTTCCCGAGGACGATTTCCTCGCTCAGTTCGCAATACCTACACCTCAGCAGTCGGCTATCCCCGGCGGAGAGCCTGCACCTGTGAATTACGGTACAGAACCTGAGGAAATGGACGGACTTGACTTCAATAATAATTACGGTACGCAGCCTGTACAGCCTGCTCCTGTTTACGGTCAGCCTGAACAGCCTATGCAGGTACAGAGTGAAGAGGACGTTATGCAGATGTTCTCTATAGACAATAATGCTCAGGAACCTGTATACGGTCAGCCAGTTTACAATCAGCCGGTCTACGGCGGTGACCAGCCTGTATACTACACAGGAGACGGTCAGATAGTTCAGCCGTACATAGATCCTTCTCAGCAGTATATACAGCCCGATGCACAATATATCCAGCCTGATATGACAGTTCCTGCCGATAATTTCCAGGACGCAGGATTCTATGATCCGAATCAGATATACGGATATGATGAGACTATCCAGCAGGGTGTCCCTGTATCAGCTCCCGTTTATCCTCAGTATGATGAGAATATGCCTAAGGAAATGGATGAGCTTGATATCCCTGCTATAGAAGATATATCAGCACCAGTTCCAGAAGCAATACCTTCCTTCCCAAATATCGGAGCACCTGTTCCTGACGGGATCCCTGCCGTTGAGGATATCAATTCAGCGGTGATCGACGATATTTCAACGCCTCAGGCAACAGCGGCTGCTGTTCTTGATGAGATACCTGCGGTAGAAGATATTGCAGTCCCTGCATTTGATGAAATACCAGCAGCGGATCATACATCTGCACCTATATTCGATGATATTTCGGCAGCAGAAGATCTGACGGCACCGATGATTGATGATATGCCTGTACTTGGCGATGCAGCTTCATCAATGATCGAGGATATTTCCGCACAAACATTTAATGAGCCAGCAATGGCAGAAGAGGAGTATGATACCAATATGAGTGATTATAATTATGTAGCACCCGGCGCAGGTGCTGAGAGAAATACAGCCGAGGCAGAACAGCCTAATCAGCAGGCACAGCAGTCTCAGATAATCAAGGTTCCGCAGCTTGCAGGATATGATGCAAATAATCAGCCTGTATACAAGTATATTCAGATGAAGCTTGTAGGCCGCGACCAGAACGGTCAGCCTGTATATGTTCCTGTCGGAGCACCTCAGGCAGGTCAGGCTCAGAGACCGGCAGCTCCTGCACAGCAGACAGCAGCACAGGCTCAGAGAGCAGCCGCAGCTCCTGCTCAGCAGGGCGTTCAGGGTCAGAGACCAGTTGCTCCTGTACAGCAGGGCGTTCAGGCACAGAGACCCGTAGCTCCTGTACAGCAGGCTCCTGTAAAGTCACCTGTTCCGAAGAAGTATGTACAGCAGGGCGGTATCCCTTCAGCAAATATTTCAAAGATCGCTGTAAATCCGCACAGCAAGTCAACTTCACAGGCATTCATCAATGCTATCGCAAGCTCAAAGGACTATGCTGACAAGAACCTTATCGAGACACAGGGACTCAAGGCTAACAGCCCTGTTCTTACATCTGTCGAGGACGTTCTTTCAACAATGGGCGATGAGACTGCAAAGAGACAGCTTCAGGCAAAGGCTCAGGCACAGCAGAATGTTCCTGTATTCGAGGAGTACAAGGCACCTCAGAAGAACAGCTACAGAGGCGGAAGCTCCGCTCCGAGACAGCAGTCATCCTCTTCAATGATGAACGATGCGCGTTATATGACAAAGGCAGAGCTCAAGGCTAAGAAGAAGCAGGATAAGATCGACGCTAAGTTCAAGAAGGAAATGTCTAAGAGAGGCTTCTGATAAAACAGTTGCCCTGAGGCTTATTATAAAGATCTCACGATGAAATGAGGAAAACCAATGGCAGAAAACAAGATCCTTGAAGAGCTGAGAGCAAAGCTTACAGGCTCTGCCGAGGAAGACAATAAATTTCTCCGCAGCGAAGCAGAGCGCTTTGCAAAGGAGAGTAACACTGAGGGCGTAAAAGCCGCTACAATGCTTCTTGTGGAAATTATGCCTGAGGAGCAGAAACAAGAGGTCGAGAGACTTACTCATCTTGACGGTATGCGTCTTGATGAAATGCAGGAAAAGATCGTAAAGCTCATTAATGAGAAGAATATGACCGAGGCTAAAGCTCTTGCCGAGCGTCTTTATAAGAAAATAACTGTTGACTACAGAGACAGTGATAATGCGAAATTTGTTTCGCTAAGAAATCCCTTTGAGGATAATCTGTATCAGCTGAAATACAATCAGGAGAAAAGGACGCTTAACCGTACACCATTTGATTTTCCGACATATATCACTACATATGCGTATCTTCTTGTGGAAACCGGTTCTCCTCTTGACGCTATCCCTGTACTAGAAACGGCTGTTGAATACAATCCGCTTGACGTTAATCCGAGATTTGAGCTTGCGGAAGTGTATAAGCTCCTGAAAAACAAGAGAATGCTGATAGAGACCACAAAGGAGACTCTTGAGGTCGCAGCTTCGCCTGTTGCAATAGCAAGATGCTATGCGAATGTGGGCTATGCACTTACTGATATGGGCGAATACGATGACGCAGTTGCATTCCTGTCGGCAAGTCTTATATTTGCTCCGCACCCTGCCATTCCGTATGAACTCAGAGATGTTGCTGAGCGCAAGGGAAGTCCTATAATGCCTCCTACTCAGAATGATATAAACGAGGCTATGAAAAAGTATGAGATACCATACGGACCAAACGAGGACGTTGTTTCCGTTGCTGCAAAGCTTTCGGCAAGTTACCTCATGGATAAGGATATCCCCAATGCTCTTAAAGCATTGAAGCTTACCTATAATCTCACACGTGACGAAGAGATCAAGAAGGTTATCCTTAAATATGAACCCGATGCACGTATTACACCTCCGGGAACTGATGAAGAAACAGCCGAAAAGCCGAATATAACACAGTCGGTGAATAATTCACCTGAAGAGTAATATAAGGGCACTTCCGTTATGGAAGTGCCTTTTAATGTATAATCGTCTCATTTCCGCAGATAATATCTGCGGGAGATGATGAAATGAGCAAGAAAAAGATACCTGTTCCCGAACCTGAAAAAGAGAAGTATATCTGTCCTTCGGCTTCGTGGGGCGATATGACGGGGCTGATTCATTTTGCCGCTGAGGACGGTGCTGAGCGGAGCTCTTATGATGAGGTATATCCTTATCTGCCCGAATATGGCGGAAATAAAGAAGAAAAACAGTGACACTGCGGAGAATTTCTCCGCAGTTTTGCTATTGTGCACAATCAAAGCAACTAAAAATTGACATATGTTCCAAAATTTGCAAAACTGCTTTATTTATTACTTAAAGCATGGTATAATATACAATGTTAATTTAATTCGTGGCTTTTAATGCAATAAGTTATTATGCCTCAGAAAGCTTTCGGACAGCTTAAAAGATCGGGGGAATTTTATGAAAAACGGAGTAAAAATGCTCGATATTGCCACAAAACTCGGTGTCAGTGTTGTAACTGTCTCAAATGCACTTGCGGGCCGTGACGGCGTAAGTGAGCAGATGCGAAAGAGGATCTGTGAGACAGCCGAAAAAATGGGCTATAAGCCTTCAAATACCAAGAGCGAGAAAAGACGTATGTCCATACCCAAGGTGAGCAAAAATGTGGGTATTCTTACGTCTGAGCGTTTCGTCGGTGCGAGAGGTACATTTTATTGGGAGCTTACAGCGAGCATCTCTAACCAGCTTTCGCAGATAAATGTCTGCACAGTATACGAATGTATATCTGCTGACAACGAAAAGGACGGTATACTGCCGAATATGATCGTTGACGGCAAGGTTGACGGTGTTATAGTTATCGGACAGGTACACAGAAGCTACATAGAGATATTGAGCAAACTGACTATTCCGCTTATATTCGTGGACTTCTACGATAACAGATATCACGTTGATTCTGTAATTTCCGACAGCTTCAACGGCGGATATATGCTCACGGACTATCTTGTATCAAAGGGACACCGCAGGATAGGCTTTTTCGGTACTCTGAACGCTACAAGCAGTATCAACGACAGATACCTCGGATACCTGAAGTGCATCATGGAAAATGAGCTGGAATTCCGCATAGAATGGGTCATCGGTGACAGAAACGAAAAGGGAATACTCAACGAAAAAATAGATTTTCCTGCTGATATGCCGACCGCTTTCGTGTGCAACTGCGATGAGACTGCTTTCCGCGTAATATCGGCTTTAAAAACAAAGGGCGTTCGTGTTCCTGATGATATAAGCGTAGTCGGTTACGACAACTATACTGTTTCAAGCATCTGCATACCTACTATAACAACCGTTGAGGTAGACCTTGCGAAAATGGCTGAGGTCTCCGTTGGCATAATGGCTAAGAAGCTTACTGACCCTACATATACCGAGGGCAGACGCATCATAAGCGGAAAGCTTATTGAAAAAGAGAGTGTGCTTGACATCAACAGCGGCTATAACAAGGAGTGACCGAATGATTATCAATAATTTTTTAGGTCATTTAAGAACTGTTCAGCAGCACAGACATCAGGTATTCATACACTGTCTTAAAGCAGGTATACCGTGGCGCGGACTTGTTCACGATCTGTCGAAATTCTCGCCTACGGAGTTCATTCCGGGAGTTCTGTATTATCAGGGCAACCGCAGTCCCAACGAGAGGGAGAGGGAAGTTGACGGCAGCTCGAAGGCGTGGATGCACCACAAGGGCAGAAACCGTCATCACTTTGAATACTGGACTGACTACAGCCCCGAAACCAAGAAAATGGAACCTGTAAAAATGCCTGATATCTTTATTTTTGAGATGTTCTGCGACCGTGTGGCGGCTTCAAAGATATACAACAAAGAAAATTACAACGAGTCCATGCCGCTTGAGTATTTCCTCAGGGCGAAGCCTCGACGCATAATCGAAAAGACTACAGCAGCAAAGCTGGAGTTTCTTCTGACTATGCTTCGTGACAAGGGTGAGGACGAGGTGTTCCGCTATATCCGCAGGCAGGTCAGAAAGATGAAGTAAGATTTGAAAAGGACGCCTGATGGCGTCCTCTGCATTTTAAGAACAGAGGTGAGATGAAATGAATACGAGATTACCATATCTCCGTGAAAAGACTTCAAAGCTGACAACCTCTCCCGGCGTTTATATAATGCGCCGCAAGGACAGCTCTATAATATATATAGGCAAGGCTAAGAACCTGCATAACCGCGTCAGCAGCTACTTCCGCGAAAATCCCGATCATACGCCGAAAGTGGCGGCTATGGTATCGAATGTATACGATTATGACTTCATTGTAACTGACAGCGAATTCGAGGCACTTCTGCTGGAATGCAGCCTTATAAAACAGCACAAACCCAAGTATAATATACTTCTCAAGGACGATAAGGGATATCATTATATTCGTATTTCAGACGAAGAGTACCCACGTATCACCAACGAAAAAAATACTAAGCAGAGCGGCAGATATCTCGGACCGTATACCAGCGGGGCTATCACAAAGGAAGCTGTAAACGAGGCTAACCGAGTGTTCATGCTGCCTACCTGCAAGAAAAAATTCCCGCAGGATTTCGGAAAAAGTCGTCCCTGTCTCAATTACCATATAAAGCAGTGCATGGGAGTTTGCAGAGGCAGGATAAGTGCTGAGGATTACCGCAGTGCAGTCGAGCAGGCGGTCGAGTTTATAAAAAGCGGCAGTGCCGAGTCGGTAGAGCGCATGGAAGAGGAGATGAACAAAGCAGCCGAGGAGCTTCAGTTCGAGAAAGCAGCAATGCTCCGCGACAGGATAGCAGCAGTGAAAAAGGCTTCGGAAAAGCAGAAAATAATCAACAGCGGAGTGGAGTCGGCAGATGTTATCGGTATTGCAGAATTTTACGACGGACTGTACATTTCCGTACTCATGTACCGCGAGGACAGGCTCTTCGATAAGGCTGTATTTGAGCTTCCGCTGCCCGACAAGGACGAGGATATACTCAGCGGCTTCATGCTGCAATTTTACTATAAAAAGCCTGATATACCGCGTTCGGTCATAGTTGACCATATCCCGGAGGACAGTGAATTGCTGACGGAAATGCTTGAGGAACAGGCACAGCACAAGGTCAAGCTCCATGTGCCTCAGAAGGGCAGACAGCTTGAGCTTCTGAAGCTTGCAAAAAATAACAGCGCGGAGTATGCCGCTATCAAGAATGACCGAACAGGAAAAGAGGTCATTGCACTTGAGCAGCTTGGGCAGAGTCTGGGGCTTTCAAAGCCGCCGCGCTACATCGAAGCCTATGATATATCCAATTTATCCTCGGAGTCAATGGTTGCGGGAATGGTAGTATTTGAGGACGGCAGACCCCTGAAAAAGGCATACAAACGCTTTACTGTAAAGGAGCAGCAGTTCCAGAACGACTACGGAAGTATGCACGAGGTGCTAAAAAGGCGGCTCATGCATATCGTAACAGGGGAGGGTGACGAGTATTTCACGCGAAAACCCGACCTGATACTTCTTGACGGCGGAAAGGGTCATGTGAACGCAGTTGCGCCTGTATTGCGTGAATTAGGTCTGGATATACCTCTTTTCGGCATGGTCAAGGACGATAAGCACCGCACCCGTGCCATTGCGACGGGGGGAAGAGAGATACAGATAAACAATCTTAAATCGGTATTCGACCTTGTGACGAGGATACAGGACGAAGTGCACCGCTATTCCGTAAGCTTCATGCATACGCGCCATAAGAAAAAGACCTACAGCTCAGAGCTTCTGAATGTGCGTGGAATAGGCGAAAAGAAGGCGGCGAAGCTGTTCATGAAGTATAAGACCATAACCAATCTTCGCGGTGCATCTCCGGAGGAGCTTGCGGCTGTAGCAGGAGTGAATATGGATATAGCAAAAGAGCTCTGGAAAACTATACAGGAGCTCTGATCGGCACGGCAGGAATATTGTAATAGAAATGCTTATATTATAATAGTATACGTAAGAAGCAAACACGATTTCGGGGCAGTTTTAGTAAAAAATATAAACTTGTCCACAGAAAGCCCTTCGGTTTTTCGAGCAGTAAAACGACGTTTTTATGCAATAACAGTCAAAATAACTAAATTAGCAATAAGCAAATTGCCGCAGTTTACAATTCTGTAAAAATTAGCAGAAAAAATGAGCTTTTATGTTGCAATTTAAAAGTGAGTGTGTTATAATTATTGTGGAAGTTTAACAATGTTTGGTATACGTGTGCATATACCATATATTGGGCTGCCTTTGATGTTGTGTTTTTGTAAAAAGTGAGCCGTTTATAACAGTCAGTATTACAGATAGTATATTTCTTGGTTAATATTGATAAAAAACGGTTGATTATTTATGTCAAAAAAGCGATTGAAAAGTAACTATTAAAATGTTATAATTGTTATTATTAAGGCAGTGAGAAACGTTCATCACAAGTAATTAATTATGGAGGTGGTTTCATGAAGAGTTTTTCCTATGTAGCTCAGGACGCAAGAAGCAGACAGGTCAAGGGAGTCATGAATGCGGAAAATGAGCAGGAATTCTTACAGAAGGCCAAAGAAAAGGGCTTGTATGTCAAGGATTATAAGGAAAGCGATTCAGGTGACGCAAAATCAATGTACAAGTTCAACACGAAGGAACTTAACTTCTGCTGCAGACAGCTAAGTGCTATGCTTACTTCGGGTCTGACACTTGTAAAAGCCATCGATATCCTAACCAAGGAGCAGGAGAACGAAAAAGCGAGAGCAATATGGCAGGATATCTACGAGAATGTACAGAAAGGTGAGTCTTTCTCGTCAACTCTCGAGATGCACTCGGGTTCATTCCCTGACTTTCTTATTTCCATGGTCGGCGCGGGCGAGAGCAGCGGTTCGCTGGATATCATTATGACTCGTATGTCTGATCACTACGCAAAGGAAAACAAACTCAAGAACACGATCAGAGGCGCAATGGTCTACCCGATCATTCTTCTCACCCTCTGTATTGTAATAGTTATCTTCCTCTTTACTGTTATCATGCCTACATTTATCGACATGTTTGAGGATAAGAGCAAGATGCCTCTTCTTACAAAGATACTGGCAGCTATCAGTGACTTCTTAAAGACAAAGTGGTATGTACTGATCATAATAGTTGCAGCTCTGGTATTCGGATTCAGATATGCAATGAAGATGCCTAATCTCAGAAAGAAATTCGACAGAATGCTTATAAAGGGACCTGGATTTGGTCCTCTTGTAACGAAGATCTATACAGGTAGATTTTCAAGAACCCTTTCTTCACTCTACTCAAGCGGTATTCCAATGGTTGAATGCCTGCAGAGAGCTTCAGCAATTCTCGGTAATTCATATGTAGATGAAAAGTTCGAGACAGTTATTGATGAGGTTAAACAGGGTGAACCGCTTTCGTCGGCAATAACACGTACAGAGATATTTGAGCCTATGTTCTGCTCTGTAATCTATGTTGGTGAAGAGTCGGGTGCTCTTGATACTATCCTTGAAAAGACTTCGGATTACTACGAAGAAGAATCAGATGCAGCAGTTCAGCGTCTTGTTGGTATGCTGGAGCCTATCCTTCTTATATTCATGGGTCTTATCATAGGAATGGTTGTGTGCGGAATTTATCCTGCACTTTACGGTTCATTAGAGAGCATCGAAAACAGTTAATAAGGAGGAAAGATAAATGCTTTCATTTGATATTACAGATAGAAACATACGAGTAGTAAAAGGCGTTGAGGGCGGCGGAAAGATCAAGATCAGTTCTGCTGCTACAGTAAACGTTGAAGAGGGACTTATCGTTAACGGACACGTTAAGGACGTTCCCGCAGTTGCAACACTTATAAACAACGTTATTAAAATGCACAGAATGCCTGATAAGGAAGCGATCGTTTCGATCTCGTCCAACCTTACGATCTTCAAGGAAATGACAGTTGCAAAGGGCAGAGGTCAGGACCTTCAGAAGACAGTTAAGCTCCAGATGCAGGCAGAGCTCAATCTCGATGATTCATACAGTGTTTCATACATCATAGTTGGTGACGCAGACAGCAGCGAAGTAAGCGAGCCTTCATACAAGATCCTCGCTACAGCTTGTCCTTACGAGATCGTAAACAGCTACAGAGAAGCATTCAAGCTTCTTGGTATCTCACTGAGATCGGTTATGGTCGGCTGTAACTGTATCACAAGAGTACTTCTCGCAGATACAAAGATCAGATCAAAGATGCCGCTTCTTGCTGTACAGATCGACAAC
This sequence comes from Ruminococcus flavefaciens ATCC 19208, assembly GCF_000518765.1. Lineage (GTDB taxonomy): Bacteria > Bacillota > Clostridia > Oscillospirales > Ruminococcaceae > Ruminococcus > Ruminococcus flavefaciens. The sequence continues at coordinate 623,394 of NZ_KI912489.1, forward strand.
AACTTCATCTCTCTCAACCTTTATGAGCAGGGACAGCTTTCATTCTCACGTTTCGCTTCTATCGACGCAGCTGACTACGGATATTCTGATGACTATGTATTTGAGGCAGTTAACGAGAATATCTTCCGTATGCTCCAGTTCCACAGAAGCCGTAACACAGGTGAGTCAATCGAGAACGTAATCTTCTACGGTGATACTCACGAGTATGTAAGACTTACTGATGAACTTGAAAAGCTTGATCTTAAAACAAGCCTTATCAATGTTCCTCCTCAGATCCACGGTCATGAAAATCTGGAATTCTCGCTGTACGCTAACGCTATCGGTGCTATGTTCAAGAGAAACAGAGAGATCGAAAAGATCAATCTTCTTGAAACAGACCTCGGTACTGCTGTTAAGAACAAGATCAGAAACGAAAGCTCAGGCAATGTTGCTATGATAGCTGCACTTATTGGTTCTGTTGTTATCGCAGGCGGTATATACGCAGGTATGGCTATTAAGGACAAGAGCATTAAGAGTGACATTCAGGACTGTGAGGACTTCATCAATTCAGCTGATACAGCTAAGAAGCTCGAGCATCGTGAACGTCTTATTGCAATGAAGAATTCTGTAAATGCATATTATACAAAGGTAAATAATGCATATGATGCATATCTTTCAAAGCCTGTTGTTAACGGCGGATCATTTGATGAGGTCGTTAAGGTACTCGAAGAAAGCTGTAAGAAGGAAGGACTCGAGCACTTTAAGGTAATCACACCACGTTATCAGGACGGCACAATTACATTCTCTGTAGAATGTGATGCTAAAAAGGAGGAATATGCACAGAAGCTTCCTTCAGATTTTGTAAACAATATTCTGGCAGATTCTAAATTCTGCGGCTCAAGCTACGGTGGATACCGTGTAACGACAATTGAAGAAGAGGGTAAGGAACCTGTTCAGAAGATTACCTTCAATTCAAGTGCAAAGCTTGTAGGCTTCAAGAGTGCTTATCATCCCGATGATAGTGCTAAAAAAGATGATAAGGCAGAATGAGAAGAGGAGGCTAATTAATAATGAAACTTAATTACAGAGATAAGATCATTGCTGCTATTCTTATAGCTATCACTATATTTTTAGTAGGATACTTTGCGCTTATTAAGCCAAAGTATAAGGACATACAGACACATCAGAAGAATCTTAAAGAAGTACAGAAGACAGAAGCAGAGATCAAGGCTCAGATCGCTGAGATCCCTGATCTTAAGAATAGTATCTTAAAGCTTTATGAGGATACATCAGTTATCACAGCTAACTTCGTTCCGATCGCTGACGTACAGGATCAGGTATATATCGATAAGTATATGCAGAAGTTTGCAGATGAAGCAAAGGTTAAGCTTCTCAGCGTAGAGCTTAAGGAAGCTAAGCTTACACCTATTGAATACTATTATAATGCAGTAGCCGATAACTTTGGTGATATGCGTAAGGCTGCCGATGTTGACGGAAGTCTTTCAAAGGCATATTCAGAAAAGGTTGCTGAAAGCACAGCTGTATCACAGAGAGCTAAAGAGTCTGTAATGCAGACACAGTACGCTATCAGCATTCACGGTACACAGAAGTGCGTATGGGCTTATCTTGCAGCTCTTGAGAAGTTTGACAAGACCCTTACAGTAAATACTGTTACTATGACTGACGGAAGCTTCGGTAAGAACGAGGCAGAAGCATTAAATGTTTCTCTTCCTGATTCAAAGGATGCCGATGAGGAAACAATTGTAGAGGCTGGCGAAGGTAAGAAGATATCAAACGCTACAGACGTTAAGATAATTGTAACACTTTTCTCAGTATACGAAATGGCAAAACCGAATGTTGAAGACGTTTCTTCTAATTAAGATGCAGGCTTTCTACATCATACGCTATAGTTATTAAGTTATATAACTTGAAAGGCGGTTAGAAAAATGAAAACAGAGAACAAGAAAACATTACGCGGCTCCGTACTGTTTACAGTAGTTTGTGTAATGGCCTTGTTGATAATCTTTCTGACAGGTACTCTTGCTCTTGCATCTGCATCGAGCAACAGAGCGCATAAGTCATATGCATCATCACAGGCAAGTTACACAGCGAGAGCTGCAATCGATACATTCGTGCGTTCAATGGAACGTGATCCCGGAATCCCTGCTGCAATACAGGACATGACAACTGATGAGCTTACAGTTGAGATAAAAATCCCTGATAAGACTCTCGGTGTAGTAGGCCATTATGATAAGAATCATGTATGGAAAGAAAATGAGATCACTGTTGAAAATGTTCCCGACGCAGAGGGATATGTTTTCGGTGATACCACCGGAGACGGAAAACCGGATTCATGGGTAAAGGTAACAGCTGTAAAGGTTACAGCAACTTGTAGGGTAGGTAAGGAAGAGGAAACTGTTTCTGCTTATATTCAGAAGTCAGCATCTTCTCATTCAGAGGTAAATCCCGGAGGTCTTGACGGACTTCAGGAAGTCGGAGCTAATGCATTCCCTAACGGCGGTACTATTACCGGCGGTTTCGGATTAGGTATTTCCAAGGACGCTTCCGGTCTTTTCCCTGCACATAACCAGACAAATATCCAGACAAAGCTTTCTTTCATCAACGGAAGTATCGTTGCAGGTACATCAAACTTTGAGATCTGGGTAAAGACTCCACAGGATGCAGATGCTAAGAAGCAGAGACCATATTCTCAGACAGTAGTAATGGGAAATGTTTTCGTAAGAGATGCAGGTACATTGGTATTCAATGATTACAAAATGGAAGGCAACTTCACTCAGAAGGATATCCCATATCTCTATATTGACGGAACAATCGGCGCAAATGCTTCAAGTGTAAATCTTGTAGTAGACAGTAAGAGCAATAAACAGGCAAGTAAAGCATCACCTTACAATGTATTCATCGGTACTCTTGACTGTACAAAGGGTGATGATAACGGATTCGTATTTGGTTTAGGCGGTTCAGACCTTTACCTGATGGATGAGTATAATCCTTCTGAAAAGTATACAGTAATGTATGCTGACAGAAACTACGCTCTTGAAGAGACATTCTATGAGACAAATGAAGACGGAACACTCAAGCTTGATGAAGACGGCAATCCAATCCCTGCGGATAAGAGAGATGCCGCTGATAAAGCTAAGGATATAAAGGGTATCCAGAAGGGTAACAACTTCTTTGGTACAGCTAAGGGTAAGAGCTTACTGTATGACTGGACATCTTCAATAGTTAATATGACAGATACACTCCATAAGTCATCAGGCGGTAACATTTACTCAATGGGTAACCTTACTCTTCAGAATGCTGAAATATTCGGCGACGTAAGAGTTAACGGAGACTGTACAGTAAAGAATGGCGTTACAATCCACGGTGACCTTATAGTTAAGGGCTCACTTACCTTCAGCGGCGGAGATGTTACAAGCGTTAACGGCACAATATACTGTGATAGTGTATCAGGTATTGCCGGTACAACGAACAAAAATCAGCTCAAGTCAGGCTATAATGAGCATATTGATGAACTGGTAACCGGTTATTATGCAGAAGTTCCTAATGCTATATATGAAAACGAGGCTGTTCCTGAGGCTTCATATGAATTCAGAAAAGCAAAGCAGGACGGAAACTATAAAGATGATGACGGTAACGGCTGGCATTGGGGCATTCTGTATCCGGGCGATGATGAAGTAACTGTATTCAAGGATTGGAATGATCCAAGAGGAAATGCAGATTACGGTATCTATGTAATCGGCGACAAGTGGTTTGAATCAAAGCCATATTATGCTACAAAATATGACGGTCTTATTGATTATGATACTATAGTTGAGAATCCAAGATCAATCTATAAGGTAGATCCTGACGATACAAGTGTAATTCTCAATGAACCAACTGAAGATGAAGCTACATATTATAAGCTCACTGATGATGGTAAGTTAGGTGATGTTGTAGACAAGTCAGAAGCTGTTCGTACATATTATACAGATCCGAGCGGTGCAATTGTCAGCAAGGATGAGGCTTACGAAAATGTAACAGTAGGTTCTTCAACTCCTTATACAGGCAGCGGTAAAGAACCTGCATATCCTGCAAGCATGACTCGTGAGGCTATTTACGGTTATTATGATTTATCAGGCGAATTCCATGTAAATAATGATACAAAGCTCATCAAGAATATCTTTGAAGTAAGAGAAGATCTTAACATGGATGAAAATGGTGAGTATAAGAAAGATGTATACTTCGATCATGTACCGAAGAGCGAGTGTCTGAATGCAGCTGATGAATCAGATACAACAGTAAATAAGCTTCCATACGCATTCCTTCCAAACGGTCATAAGAATCTCGGTGATAAGAATTCACAGGAAGATAAAGATGAGTATATGGAGGATACGGATATTTATAACAAGAGTCCGTGGAGCAGCGACGGTAATTCAATTACTCAGAACTGTATTATAGGTAGAGCTGACGGTGGAGCATTTACACCTCCAAAGGGCAATATTAATATTACAGGTACTACCGACGGAAGATGGATCGTCCTCAGAAATATCAATATTGCATCAGCTGATGCAGGAATAGATATCAGATGCGATACATCTGTAGGTAAGGTATGTTTCCTTATAGACGGAACAGTTAAGCTGAGCAGCTCTGCAATAATTCCTGTAGTAACAGGCGGCGGCGCATCATCATATCTGAATGATAACGGCACAGACGGTAAGCTTATTACTCCTGATATGCAGTGGGGTATTGAATACTATGGTGCAGTTGATTCGTCTGTCGAACTTACAAATGCAGGCGGAAGCACACTGGTAGGAACATTTATGTGTCCTGAGACTTCATTTGCTTCTTACGTAGCAGGTAAGTATAAGTGTAAATACCAGAGCGTATATACAGCAAGTGAAAGCGATGCTATAGAGATCAGTGCTCCTATTGTCGGAAGTGCTCTCTTTAAAAATGTAAAGGAAGCACAGAACAGCTTTGCAGTTCTTAACTCCGGCGGCGGCGGAGCATCAAAGGATAAGAAGAGCGTTAGTACAGCACTTGGTGTATTTGAAGTTTCATATTTCACAGGTGCGTAAAGGAGGAATGTTCTTATGAAAAAAAGCAAAAAGAAGCTGAAGGGCATGACTCTGATCGAAATGATCATTTCGATCTTCATATTCGCAATAATGGGCGGCTTGCTCATACTTGTGGGAACACATATTGATGCAACCTCAAAAGCAGCTAATAACCTTAAAAACAAGGTAGTTGTCGAGTCGCCGTATGCAGCTAATCATTACTCTGTAGTTGGTACAGATGAGGATGGAAAAGAAAAGAAACTGCACAGTGAAGAGATGGATATATCTGTCAAGATCAATGCCAGCGGTACATATTGGACATATGACGAGAAGACTAAAACATATGTTGAACATCCGTATGGTGAAAGCGGTTCGGTACAGGTAGACATGAAGGCTGATAAGTATTCTACAGAAGAGCTTATAACAGCCGGAATGACTGCTGAGGAGATCGATGATATGAGAAAGAAAGCAAACGGTAAGCTTAATCTTGATTTCTTCGATATAAAACCTGCTGAAGAGCCGGAAGAAACAGAGTAATCAAGGGGGTAAGTCTATGAAAAAACGTATTAAAAAGGGCTTTACTCTCGTTGAGCTTATAGTTGTAATGGCAATATTCTCTATCCTTATGGTTGCAGTTATGGCTCTTACAGGTCCTGTGCAAAGGCTGTTCCAGAAGACAGCCCTTGCAGAAAAAACATATTCTTATGCAAATAATATCCAGCTTTACCTTCAGGGTAAGCTGGAGTATGCAGAAGATGTATATGTCGGCACAACCGATAAGCTGGACTTTAACGGTGTCAACGGTGTAGACGACGAAGACATTGCAAAGCTTGTAGAAACATTCCGTAAGGAACACTTTGAAAATACAGTAACATATGATGGCAATAAAGCTAATTATATGAAGGGTAACATTCATGTTATCAAGCTTTGCAACAGCGATACAAAGCTGAAAAGCGGAGAAGAGGTTCCAAGAGGTCAGATAATCCACAGAGTATACGGATTTACATCCAATATTCCAATATCGTCAACATCAGCTTATACTGAGACAGCAGACCTCAACAAAGCTTTCTTCGATGCTGTGGATTCAGTGTATAATTACAATTATGCATTGGGTTCTTCAAACCTCAAGGTTGTAAAAATGCCGCCTGATTCTGATCTTGATGATGCTGCAAAGGCAAAGATCGACAGAGATGTTGTTTACAGGGCACTTGATAAGGATATCGAGGACAGCCCGACAGGTATCTCTGCAACAACACTTGCAGTATCAATAGTTCTTGACAAGAAGGACACCGGATCAATTGACATTCCGGCCTTTGGATCTCAGAAGGCATGCAGAGCTTTTGCAAGTCCTGTATCGGTACAGATCGCTAATCTTCCTCTTACAAATATTGCAATAAGAGAAAATCACAGTTCTTCTCCAAAGGGTGTTAAAAGACCTATGATGGAGGCAGAAGGCGATCCTGTAAAGCTTCAGGGTGATGGCGCTGTAGGTTATGCAGTAAGCTGTGATAAGTATGCAAGCTCTACATTCGATTTCCAGAACGACATCTATTTTGTATACGCATATACAGATGAAATGTATTAATAAGTAAAAAAACAGGCAGCAGTTAATGCTGCTGCCTGTACTTATTTTTTACTGTTTTTACTCGGTAGGAAGTAAATTCAGATACCATTGAGCGATCTGATTTCCGCATAAGCTTCCGATAGCAATTCCGATTGCAAGAAACGGACCAAATGCAAACTTTGAATCATTAGTAAGTTTCTTGACTATGAGGCCTCCGATAGCGGCGGTCATGATTCCAACAAATGTTGAAGCGATAACAGCCCGCGTTCCAAGAAACGCACCTGCTGCAAACATGAGATATGTATCACCAAGTTCTATCGCTCTGAAGTCTTCACCGAACTTCTTCCTGATGATCGGTCGGCTGATCTCACCGATAAGAAAGAAGGGTACACTGATTATGAATGCACCGATTATGCGGCTCTTGAGACTTACATCATGATACTCGCGTGAGTAGAAAAGATGCAGTGGGATCGCAAGGATAAGAATAACGGCAACCATGCTGACGTAAATATCCTTTGTATCCCAGTCGATAAATCCTATACAGATAAGGAGCGACATTAAAACGCAGGTTATTATGGATTTAACATTAATATCCAAAGCAAAAAACGTCAGAACGTAGAGGAATCCGTTCAGTGACTCTACGATAGGGTAGCGCGGTGAGATCTTCTGACCGCAGCTGTGACATTTTCCCCTCAGCATCAGCCAGCTGAAAACGGGGATCAGATCAATGGGTCTGATCTTGGCACCGCAGGTCATACAGTGTGAAGCTTTTTCTTTGTCCTCTTTTGTTTTTCCAATTCCGAGTACCGACTCGCCTGCGGGAAGTCTTAAAATGACAACGTTGAGGAAGCTTCCGATACAGATGCCGAAAAGGAAAATGATGACGTAAAACATGATCTTGAAAGGTAGCTCGGTAAATTCATCGTGGAGCATATTTTCAAATTCAAACATGATTTTACCCCTCCTTCATATTATAAAGTACATAATCTTATTATAACATAAATTATGGAAAATTCAAGTACAATTTTAGAATATCAGGCGTATGACGGATATGTCTGATGTTCAGAAAATAAGCGGAGGTTTTTTATGAGAAACGAGAGAATTGGTGACTACTTAGTCAATCAAGGGCTTATCACAAGCGAACAGCTTCAGCAGGTACTTGAAGCTCAGAAAGCATCAAACGGTTCAAAGAAATTTGGTGACGTTGTTGTTGAGCTGGGATTCATGTCAGAAGTTAACTTCGCAAAGGCACTGGCTGGAAACCTGAGAGTTCAGTATGTAGACCTCGACAATATCGAGATCAATAGCGATGCTGTACAGATGGTTCCTGAGGCACTTGCAAGAAAGCACACTGTAATCGCTATCAATGTACAAGGTAAGCGTCTTACAGTTGCAACTAATGACCCTGTAAACTTTATCGTCCTCGAGGACATCAAGGTTTCTACAGGTATGGATACCGTTCCTGTTCTTGCAACAACATCGGCTATCAACAAGGCTATCGGTAAGTGCTACTCAATGCAGAACGTTGACAGCGTTCTGGAAGGTGTTTCAAGTATGGGCGGCGACCTCGGTGAAATGTCCGAGGCTGATATCGAGTCTAAGGACAGAGTTGAAAGCGCACCTATCGTTAAGCTTGCAACTACTATCGTTGAAAACTCATACAGAGCAGACGCTACCGATATTCATATCGAGCCATTTGACAAGTATACAAGAATCCGTATCCGTGTAAACGGCGACCTCGTTGAACTCATGAACATCTCAAGTGCAGTTCACAGTGCGCTGACAACACGTTTCAAGCTCATCAGCGGTATGAACATCGCTGAAAAGAGAATCCCGCAGGACGGCCGTTTCACACAGGTCGTTGACGGAACAACACTTGATGTCCGTGTATCCTCACTTCCAATGGTACACGGTGAAAAGATCGTTATCCGAATTCTTTCAACAGGACAGATCGCTCTTCGTAAGATCACCGATCTGGGTATGTCTGATTATAACTATACACTGTTCGAGTCAATGCTGAGAGTTCCTCACGGCGTTATCCTCGTAACAGGACCTACCGGTTCAGGTAAAACAACTACACTTTACGCTGCTCTTGGTGAGATCGCTAAGCCAAACGTAAACGTCGTAACTGTTGAGGACCCTGTCGAAAAGGCTATCGATGGTATCAACCAGTGTCAGGTTAACACGAAGGCTGGTATGACATTCGCCGCTGCTCTTCGTTCTATCCTCCGTCAGGACCCTGACGTAGTAATGATCGGTGAGATGCGTGATACCGAGACAGCAGATATCGGTATCCGTGCCGCTATCACAGGACACTTGGTTCTTTCCACACTTCATACAAACGACGCTGCTTCGACAGTTGTTCGTCTTGTTGATATGGGTGTTGCTCCTTACATGGTTGCAACTTCACTTATCGGTGTTATCGCTCAGCGACTTGTAAAGGTACTTTGTCCTGAGTGTAAGAAGCCAAGAATGTCAACTCCCGAAGAAAATGACCTCATGGGATTGGATCATTCAATACAGATCTTTGAGGCAGGCGGCTGCCCTGTATGCAACAACACAGGCTACAGAGGAAGAACTGCTATCCACGAGATCATTCACTGTACAACAACTGTTTCTTCTATCATCGCAGCAGGCGGTACTAAGGAAGATATCGAAAAAGCTGCAAAGGCAAACGGTACAAAGCTGCTTCGTGACAACGCTGCTGAACTCGTAATGGCAGGAGAAACATCTATAGATGAGCTTGTAAGAGCTACATACACAGTATAATAGCTTTATCTATATAGGGAGGAAAATAACATGGCAATTGAAATTCATAGAATACTTGACGAGGTAAGACTCCTCGGTTGTTCTGACCTTCACTTCACAGACAGAATAGCTCCTGTTGTTCGTCTTAACGGTACACTCAGAACTATGCGTTCACAGTATCCTGAAATGGACGAGGAAGAAATACTCAACATCGTTCACCAGATGACAAACGATGCACAGCAGACAAGCGTTAACAATCACCACGATACTGACTTCTCGTTCACAACAAGAAGCGGTTACCGTCACCGTGTAAACGTATACTTCCAGAAGGGCAAGCCTGCTATCGCTATCCGTCTTCTCAGAAACGATATTCCTACACTTGAGGATCTCGGACTTCCTCCGATCCTTGCAGATTTCGCAATGCGTCCCCGTGGACTCGTTCTCGTAACAGGTCCTACCGGTTCAGGTAAATCAACAACCCTCGCAGCTATGATCGACTTCGTTAACCTTAACAGAAGTGCTCACGTTATAACTGTAGAGGATCCTATCGAGTACGTTCACGAGCATAAGAGATGTATGGTAAACCAGAGAGAGATCGGCGACGACGTTCCGTCATTCGCTCTTGCTCTGAGAGCTGCTCTCCGTGAGGACCCGGATGTAATCCTCGTAGGAGAAATGCGTGACTTCGAGACTATCCAGGCTGCTGTAACCGCCGCTGAAACAGGACATCTCGTTATGTCAACACTTCATACAACATCTGCCGCTGATACTATCAACCGTATCATCGACGTTTACCCTGAGCATCAGCAGCAGCAGATCAGAACTCAGCTCGCTAATAACCTGGTAGCTGTTATCTCACAGACACTTATTCCTAAGAAGGACGGTACAGGACGTATCGCTTGTATGGAAATCCTCAACGTAACCGATGCTATTTCGGCTATGATCCGTGATAACAAGATCCACCTTGTTCAGTCTGCTATCCAGACAGGTAAGCAGCAGGGCATGATGTCTCTGGATATGGAGCTTGCAAGACTTGTATCCAAGAACGTTATCGGCGAAGTCGATGCTCTCGAAAAGTGCCTCGACAAGCAGGAATTCTATCGTTTCCTTTCACAGATGGGCGGAGCTCCAAGAAGCTCACTCCAGGGTTGATGACTGTATAACACAGACCGTCGGATTTTTCCGACGGTCTTTTATATTATAATAAGTAGTTTTGAGAATTGAGAACGTAGGGGCTGACAGCTCTGCACATAGCATTGCAAACCAAATCAAAATAGACAGTCTAAGCGGTTAGTGAATGGAGAGTAGTAAGTAGAATCTGTCTGAAGAAGCTCTGAATTGTTATTATACAATACAACAAAGAGGATTTTGCAGAGGAAATATGCTTCGGAATGTTATAAAAAACGACTTTGTGTACTGCTCATCACTTAAATCAGCTTAAAACATTGCTACTTAAATAATGGGCCTTATTTATTACACCTCGTAATATATTAACGCAATATTACAGAAATAATTGTTTTTTTGAAGGAAGATTATAAAGAAATATTCAGAAAAGACATAAAAAAAGGAAATGAAATGTTCATATGGAAGTCAAAATATCCGTTTACAAAACGTATAATCAGCTGTGAATATAACAAAAACAAGATAATTGATTTTACATATTCACAGAAACTTGTGCATTTTGACGGAAACGCTAAAAAAAATATGCCGATTTACCGTTCCAATGTAAAAAGTGCCTTGATATATGGATTTTTTTTTCAAAATCTGTTGACATTATGTGAATAAGGTGGTATACTATAATCACAGGGAAGGGAAAGGGAGTTAAAAAAACCCCGAACCCAAAAATGAAGTGGAAGCAAAAAGCTTTCACAAAACTATATTATTTAAGTAGGGTTTTCTTATGAAAACTACAAAGAAAGGTTTTACACTTATTGAGCTCATCGTTGTTATCGCTATCATCGGTGTTCTCGCAGCAATCCTCGTTCCTTCAATGCTCGGTTATGTAAAGAAGTCAAAGGTTTCTTCAGCTAACTCAGCAGCAAACTCACTTCTCAAGGCTATCAACACATCACTCGTTGAAATCGATGAGGAGTCACAGGATGCAGCTGGTATCACAGCTATCAACCGTGCAGGTCGTTCAGGTGATGCTACAATCACAGGTACAACAACAGCTTCTGCTGCTGATGTAACAAAGAAGATCATGAACTACATGGAGAAGGCTGGCAAGCTCGCATGGCAGTCATACATTGAAGGCGGCGTATGCAAGGCTGTTGCAGTAAGCGTTGACGATACTTACACAGGTACATCACCTGCTGGTGTAGTTACAGTTGATAACTACGAGAAGTACAGCGGCACAGGCAAGCTCGGCGATGCTCTCGCAGGCGCTAAGAAGAAGGCATCATAATCTAAGCGATTAGATACTTGAATTAAAAATAATGCTCCTTCCAATTGGGAGGAGCATTTTTTTACAAAGAATCGAGGGGGATTTTCTCGGCGAAATTGCACAATAAATGTGCAAAAAAATTGTTGCAGAGAATGTCTGATTCTTTATTGACAAAATGTGAACTTTTTGATATAATATATGTGAAGATTGTATTGGGAGGTGCATATCTAATGAAGGCGAAAAAGACCAGAAAAGGTTTTACCTTAATGGAGCTCATTATTGTAATTGCTATTATGGGTATACTTATGGCAATTATCATTCCTTCTTGGGGATATTTTTTGAGAAGAGCCCGCGAAAGAGATGCGAATTCAAAAGCTAAGATAGTATTTAATGCTGCTCAGACTGCTGTTACACGTATATGTGATAACGAGAGAAGCTTACTGAATAAATATAATGATCCGACAGTTGCAACTGATGTCAAGGATGAAATCGGAAAGCAGATTTATATGGGCGATGGTGAGTTCTATTTTTATTGGAACGGCTCTAAGGGTGTAAAAATAAAGAGTAATGGCTCTGTTGATAATGAAGCTGCAAATTCCAAGAAAAATGGTGATTTGAGCAGGGCTATAAATAATATTACCGGTGGCGAAGGATTTTATAAGATCTATGTCAAGAACTATAATGTTCAGTCGGTAGTTTATACAGCCTACGTAAATGGAAATTATAAGGGAACATATCCAAAGGGGACGAATGAGCTTGACAACGACCTTTTGGATAAGCTCAGAAATACCTCTATGAATTCCATAAATGATGAAACATTAAAGAAATTGGTCGTTACAAAGTAATGATTATAAACAGCTGCATTTGCAGCTGTTTTTTTATACCTTAATACTGCTGACTGCGTGAATTTAACAGTATAGTGTTAAGATTGTTGAAAACTCTCTCCTTGACAAAAATCAAAAAGGGTGCTATAATATAATCACTGTCCGACAGGGAGCTGGAAAAAACAGCAAGTCGAGAGAAAATTTTTTCAAAGAAATTTTGAAAAACTACTTGACAACTCTGAAGGAAAGTGATATAATATTAAAGCTGTCTCGGAAGGGGCGGTAAACAGCATCTTGAAAATTGAACAATGCGAATAAGAAAAAGTAACGACCCTTGAGATTCCTTTTTAAAGAAGGAAAGTCAAGAAAAGACTAAAAAACACTTTTAACGAGTAATAACGCAAGCGTTATGAACTGGATCAGATATCTAAATCGAAAGATTTAAATATACAACTTTAATAAAGAGTTTGATCCTGGCTCAGGACGAACGCTGGCGGCACGCTTAACACATGCAAGTCGAACGGAGATAATTTGAGTTTACTTA
>NZ_KI912489.1:636502-711801 GCF_000518765.1 Ruminococcus flavefaciens ATCC 19208
AGCTATGGCAGAGCTTTGGAAAAAGGTTCTGGATATAGATGAGGTCGGAATAACGGATTCGTTCTTTGAAGTCGGAGGAGATTCGATAAAGAGCATCATACTTATCAATATGATAAATGAACAGTTCGGTACAAGCTATGGGGTTCAGGATCTGTTCCAGTATATTAATATCGAGATGCTGTGTAACAAGATCAAAGAAGATAACTCCGTACAAGAAACACAGGATATTGAAGAGATCGATTTCTGATCATGTACAAGTGATAGGTTTACATTCTTTTTTCCAATTGCAAACCGTAAATTAATATTTCAGGACAGCCATGCCGGGCATGTTATAAGTGTGTTCGGCATGGCTGATTTTTTTAGAATAAATACTGCGTTGATGACAGTATAATTAAAAATATTTTTGCGAACAGCATGTACATAATGATATAATATTTTTGATTTGTATTGACATTTTTTAACATATATGCTATAATAAAAACGTTATGAATGATATATTCTAACATGGGGTGTTAGAAGCGGGGAATATCAGGAGGAATTACTATGTTAAAAATCAAAAAAGCAATAATTACTGTAAGTGCTTTAGCAACTCTTGCTACAACAGGCGCATTATTAGCTAACGCTGCTTGGGACAGAGGCGGAATACAGGCTACATGCAGAGTAAATGAGAGCTGGATACCGTTTACTAATGATACAGCAATGGCAGATGGCTGCACCAATTACGGCTTAGATGTAGCTAACGGTGATATAAGCAGACTTTGGCTTAGAAGAACAATAAATGCATGGAACAAGGACGACTATAAAACAAATTCCAATTATTATACTGATAATTATGCATTTGAAGGTTGGTATTCTCCAACAGTAAAGCTGCGTAATATTACATATGCTAATGCATATTTTTCAGCTAATATAACAAATTCATGGCTGCCAACTTGTTATGCATACGATGAATGGTATGAATAATAACATCTGAATAATCATAATATAATCATATAATAAACTACAATACATTCTCCGCTTTTAATACACTACTTATCAGAATTGTAGTACTGCTTCAGTTTTATTACGATTAATTTGGGCAGATTTGGATATAAAAAATAATAAGGGATATTGATTGTCAGCTGCTGATCAGCTGGCAATTTTTTTGTATATAGTTCGTACAATTGCATTGACATTTTTTAATAAAAAGAGTATAATTAAAAAGGTTGTTATGAATGATATATTCTAACATCTTATGTTAGAAGCGGAGAATATTGGGAGGAATTACTATGTTAAAAATAAAAAAAGCAATAGTTGCTGTAAGCGCAATCGTAACAATGATATCAACAGGAGCTTTACTTGCTAATGCATATACTTGCAGCACAGAGGGTAGACTTTCTGTTAGCAAGCACTATATACCTGCTTTAAAGGATACAGCAAGTGGTTATACTTATACTAACTATGGATATAAGGAAACAGGCTGGAACACAGATAAGCTCTGGACCAGTACTTATGTAACTGCATACAGCAAGAACGATTCTACATCTGCATCTTGCTCAAGCTCAGGTCCTGCTGCTTTAGAGGGCTGGGATGATGCTGATGCAAAAATCCGTAATATAAAGAGCGCTAACGGTACTCACAAGGGTGGTTCAACAGGCGTTGGATCTCAGACAAAATATTCATCTTGGTCAAACTAAGATAACTAAGATATAATATAAAAAATAATAAACTTTAAAAATAACTAAAATATATTCTCCGCTTTTAATATACTATTTATCAGAACAATAGCCCTGTTTTTATTTGATTTTATTACTGTAAATTTTGTTGGATTTGGATATAATAAAAAAATAATAAGGGATATTGGTTGTCAGCTGCTTGGTAGTTGGCAATTTTTTGTATATAGTTCGTACAATTTCATTGACATCTTTTAATAAAAAGAGTATAATTAAAAAGGTTGTTATGAATGATATATTCTAACATCTTATGTTAGAAGCGGAGAATATTGGGAGGAATTACTATGTTAAAAATAAAAAAAGCAATAGTTGCTGTAAGCGCAATCGTAACAATGATATCAACAGGAGCTTTACTTGCTAATGCATATACTTGCAGCACAGAGGGTAGACTTTCTGTTAGCAAGCACTATATACCTGCTTTAAAGGATACAGCAAGTGGTTATACTTATACTAACTACGGTTGTGATCGCTCAGGCTGGAACACAGATATACTCTGGACCAGCACTTATATAAATGCATACAGCAAGAACGATTCTACATCAGCAAGCTGCTACAGCACAGGTGCTGCTGCTTTAGAGGGCTGGGATGATGCTGTAGCAAAGATACGTAATATACAGAGTGCTAACGGAACTCACAGTGGTGGTTCATCAGGTTACGGCTCTCAGACAAAATATTCATCTTGGTCAAACTAAGATAACTAAGATATAATATAAAAAATAATAAACTTTAAAAATAACTAAAATATATTCTCCGCTTTTAATATATTAATTACAAACCTACATTTCCAATTGATATTTAATAACTATGAAGATTTTAAAACTAATTTTTTTGAATATTTACAAACTTTTTAAAGAAAGCCGATCAGTGCTTTTATTCCTATTAGCAGGTATTATTTTTGCAAGCTTTGGTATTTTCTTTTATTCGGGCTACTTTATTTACAACTATTATGATTCAAATTACTCATGTGAACTTGATATAAATATTGGTGCTGATAAAGATGCAGATGATCTGAAATCATTGATCGACAAGATCACAAAAGAAAAAAAGCTTTCCAGAATAGTAATAACCGATGATTCGGAAAGAGATCCGAATTCACCGTATATCATAGGATTATATGAAACCGATTTCAATAAACGCCTTTTTTACGGAGAAGGATATCAATATAACGAAGAGCAGCCATATGTTATTCTTTCTGAACGTGCTGTGGAGCAACTGGGGTTCAATAGAAATATTACAGGCGAAAAAATCAATTATAATTCGGTAGATTATAGCGTATCGGGAATAAACAACGGTATGTTTGATTTTTGTGTTTCGCCTTATTTTTATGCAGAAAACTATAATGCAAAATACCTACACGCTGAATTTGAAGCGATAGTGTCATCAGGTTTGAAAAAGAATTTGGAAAAAGAAGGCTATCAGTATGAGATTACGAAAAATAATTCTCCTTTCAAATCTCCTGAATTCCTGTTTTGCTTATTTATAGTAGTTGCTGTTTTTGCACTCTCCTTTATTAATATACTTATAATGTTTTCATTCTGGGCTATAAAGATGAAGCAGACATTTAAGGTGTATTATATTTATGGCTGCAATGCCATAAAAAAGTTTTTCATAGTATCGGGACAGGTATTCTTTATTTCCTTATTCGGAACTGTATTGGGATTTATTACATTCCTTTCCGTATATAAAAAGCTTGGAAAGCTAACAATTGTCTATGCCGAAAGTGTTACAAATTACGTTTTGATACTGATACTTACAATACTGCTGCTATTATTAATGTCAGTTTATTTCGGATTAAAGATTGCAAAAACACAGGAAATATCATTCAGAACAAAGGAGTAATATATGAAAGGCATACTTATATGTACTGCTGATCTGATAAAAAAGCATTTTAAGCATAGTATAGTACTTATAATCCAGATTGCAGTAACCGTTATGATTTTTGTCGGATTTATAGGAAAAGTCCAATATATTCGGTCTACTAAAGATGTTGCGAATACTTTTAATAAAGATAACGTAATATATTATTACCCCTTCACCTTTTTGGACAGCGAATTTAAAACGGAAGATGTAATAAAGCAAAATAACTTAAACGTCAAAAGTGTTGGAGAGGCAGATTATATGATGATAAACTGTGATGATCAGCTTCTTCCGATCGTTGGATATAATGACACACTTCTTGAATATGCCAATCTGGAAATTGCAAGTGGAAAATGGTTTAATGACAGTGTGGATAAAAACGTTATTCCGCTTATTTCAACTACCGATCAATATAAATTAAATGATCATATTACAATAAAGGACAGAGCTGGAGAAAGCCACGATGCAGTCGTAATAGGAACCATTGACAAAGACGGGTATGTGCTCGGGTTCAACAGATCAGCAAGTAAGTCAATAATATCCGCTGAATTTTTTGTTTCCAAGCCTTACTCATATTTTATAGCGCCGTATAACAGTGAGATATATTCTTCATTGTCAGAGCAGTATGATATGTTTGTGGAAATGGGTATGCCCAAAATGACATTGGGAAAAATAATCACTTATGACAGTAAAGAAGATGCGGAAGCTATTGAAAAAGAATTTGATAAATACGGATCTGTGGCTGACATAAAGCTGATGATTACCAATTATAAAAAGGATATCAAGTTTAATATCCTTATAAACGGTATTATTTTAGCTGTTTTTGCAATACTTACCGCAACAGGCATAGGAGGCATAAACGGACTTCAGAGCAGACTGGACAGACGTAACTATATAGTATATTATATTCTTGGAATGAATCAGAAACAATGTGCATTGACTGAGCTTTTAAGATCACTTTTCGTAGTTGCACTGGGATTCATTACAGCTGTGATCTTGTATACATTTGAATCTGTAAGGAATTTCCTGTATTCATCTGAAATGATAATAAGTCCTTTGAATTTCATTTTAGCATTGGTATTTCTGCTTTTGATATGCTGTTTTGTCTCTATGAAATACGTTATAGATTTAGGCAAGGGCAGCCTTATTGAACGTTATAAGAATCAGGATTGAAAGGAGTATACCATATGTCTATCCAACTGAAAAATATAAAAAAATCCTTTGTAAATAATAAAGCAAAGAATACTGTACTAAATAAAATATCTCTTGATATCAATGATAATGAGCTTGTAGCGATCATGGGACGTTCAGGTGCAGGAAAATCAACTCTTTTGAACATTATCGGCTGTCTGGATAATTCGGACGAAGGAGAATACTTGCTTGACGGTAAAAACATTAATGAAATGAGCAATTCCGAGTTATCAACGATACGAAATGAGAAATTCGGGTTTATTATGCAGGATTTTGCTCTTATTGAAGATGAGACGGTAAAGCATAATATCATGCTCCCGACATATTTTTCCAAGAATAAGAAGAAATATGACTGTGAAAAAATAGCTAAGACCTTAGGAATAAAAAAGCTTCTTGATACAAAAGCAAGTCTTTTGTCAGGAGGCGAAAAGCAGCGTACAGCTATTGCACGTGCACTTATTAATGATCCTAAGTATATTATTGCCGACGAACCGACGGGCGCTCTTGACAGTAAAAATGCTGAGTTGATAATGGATACTATTATTGAGTTGAATAAATTAGGAAAAACGATAATAATTGTCACTCACGATGAAAACGTAGCAAAAAAATGCCAGCGTATCATATATATTTCAGACGGTAATCTGAAAGCTGAGTAAATTAATAGTGAAATAATAAAGCCTCTGAAGCAGTACAGGAAAAAAGCTGCTTCAGGGGCTTTTTCAATTTCAATATTCAAAAATGTATTGCAGCTGCCAGAATATACTATATGTATTAAAAGAGCGCCTCAGATGTTTCTCTGGCAGTACAAGTTATACAGCACGGAATAATAAAATCTTAAAAAACAAGAAACAAAATGTTCACATTAAGTTGTAAAAAATAACAATAAAATCTGTTGCATTTTGGCGTATCTTATAAAAAGTTTCCTCTTATGTATTTTTATATAGGGGTATATATTGACAAAAACGACGTTTGCAGTTATAATAAATTATGCAATAAAAACACAATATTTGTGTTCCAAAAATATATAAGGTAATAATATTACATATATTATAGACAGAAAGTGAGGTGATGTTCCTTGAAAAAAACGATTGCTATAAGAAACAGGTTGTTTTCTTTTCTTTCAGCAGCGATCATAAGCCTTAATTCTATACCGTTGATGAGCTTTACAACAGCCTATGCTGAATCAGTAGCAAGTGCGACAAACAGCGGCAAGGTCGACTTTCCTGCTGTCGCCAGTTCAGCGCAGTCAGCAAAGCTGAATCACGATGATACTCTTGTAGACAACGGAGATGGAACATTCACCTTTACATCAAAAATAACTTCCGATTATTCCTACTCAGACTACAGTGAAAGCCGACTTAAAAGTAAAGACGGCGAATATATACTCGATAAGGCAGGAAAATATCTTATAGAAGTCTGGGGCGGTGACGGCGGCGACGGTTCAAGATCATTCTTAACAGGAAGAAACGGCGTCGGCGGTAAGGGCGGATTCGTATACGGAATCCTTGACGTAAGCGAAGAAAATGAACTCCTCGGCAAGAAGCTCGTTTACGAGATAGGAAGTAAGGGCGAAAGCAGTACCTTCCAGCTGGACGGCGGCGGTACAGGCGGTGTCGGCGGCGGCGCAGGACAGATAACCTTCATATCCATAGGCGCAGGCGGCGGCTACTCGGCAGTATATCTGCTTAACAGCGACGAAGAGCTTGATCCTGCCGATCGGAAACCTAACCTCAGAGATTATCCTTCCAATGTTCTGATGATAGCAGGCGGCGGCGGAGGCGGTGCCGCAGGAGGAAACGGTGTTCACTTCTACGAGCTTTTCCTTAAAGCCAAAGGTGACGGCGGCGACGGCGGTTCAAAAGAAGGAAGTAATATAATTGCAACTCCGAATATAGGAGATTTCGACACAGGTAAATATTATTCAGGCGGAGAAGGCACCAGCGCAGGCGGTAATACAAAGTACGTCGGACATGGCGGAACAGACAAGCCGGGCGCTGCTACCCGAGATGCTCTTAATATTATAAAGGGAGAAAATCCTAACGACTGGCAGCGTCTTTACATTGAAGACGGCGACCGCGGCGCAGGAAGCGCAGGAAACCTCAGAGGTGCAGGCGGCGGAGCAGGATTTGCAGGCGGAAGCGGCGGCTTGCAGAACGCTATGCTGGACGCTAACAACGTCGGCGGCGGAGGCGGCGGCTCCTCATACACAGCGCCTGAAAGTGATACGTTCAAACCGTATGCTACACTCACTGCTAATCAGGAACCATACTTCGTTCAGCCCGACGGCAATACCAATGCAGATGTGGGCGGAGCGGTAGTTATCAGGTATCTCCCCGATGATGCTGATTACAACTATCTTAACAACGTTAAGATAAGCGGTACGGTATCCGATTATTTTGATATAGTATCCGCAACCTGTACGGATAAAGGCGGAGGTGCCATTACTGTAAATCAGTCAGGTACGGATAACAGAAAAATAGACTTCACAGGTTCTGTAAAGCCTGTTGCATCAGGCATTGCAAAGGGACAGGCAGACGATTCTCTGACGCTGAAGCTTGTATTGAGACCGATAACAAACTTCATGGGCGGCAATAAAGTCCCGATATTTAAAACAGGTACTTTCGATTGTGTAACACAAGTGCCTACATTTACTCAAACGTGTGATTTTACATATGACGACAACGTAAGGTATGTAAATATCCCGTTCAAGTATAAAGCAGGGGCAAAGTCGAAGACCATTAGCAAGGATACGCCATATGGCGAAAGTGATATCATAGACAGCACAGTGACCAACACATTAGATGCAAACTTTGCCGAATCGGTATCATACCCGTATGTTGCTGAGGTCAACCAAATATCTAAGATAACAGATTTTACAGTTGCTGATTACAATACCAAGGGTCTGCATAAATTTGATGTTGTTGTGGAGGTAGTCCCGAAATATGACGGCGCTGACTATGTGGGAACGGCTAATCCAAATCCTACATACATCAGAGCGCGGTCTGTTATCGAGATAATTGAGGGCGAGACTCTTGACGGCTTTACCGTTAAGGCGAGCAAGTCGCTTGTATACAACAACGGTCCAACGGACAGTTTATCAGACGATACCTACGATTTTACTGTTGATTTTGACGTTGAAAGTCAGAGCAGCCTCAATAAATCATTCAGTATCAATCAGGCTATCCCGAGTGTAAAGGTTCTTGATCTTAATATAGGCGGTAATGGTACGTCAAATCCTTATATATCTTTAACCCAAAACAGCGGTTCTAATATTGCTTATTCAGGAACGCTTCAACCAGGTATCTATTATATTGAGGCATGGGGCGGCGACGGCGGAAGTGGTGGTGGATCTAATAATAGTAATACGCCACCATCAGATCCTAACACAAATCCGGGCAGCGGTAAATATGGTGGATATGGCGGCAAAGGAGGCTATATCAGCGGATTTGTTTCTTTGGATTCTGAAAAAAGTATTAATATAACCTTAGGTACTAAAGGCGCTGATAGTAGTTCAGATACTGGTAGCGGCAAAGGCGGAAAAGCAACCTATGTTGATATAGGTACAACGCAGGATAAAATGACGTTTATTGCTGGCGGCGGAGGCGGCGGTTCTAATTATCTGAATTACGGTAGTCAAGATGGATCAGATCATATGGGATATTCTGGAAATGACGGCTACAGAGTAGACGGAGTTTCAGTTTATCGCGGAATACCGAGTGATTCTGATTATACTGAAGACCGTCCGCTAACTTCAGGAGTAGATTACGACGAAGATAAATATGATGGAGCCGATGGCAAGACTGTAAAAGCGACATATACATTGCTCGGTAGACAAGCAAGCAGCTATTTTGACGAAACATTTGACAATAATAATGCTGCAAAGTATTTTGCTAAAGGAGGATATAGTAAAATAGGCGATGGTGTTTCAGCACAATTGACTGGTGCGAATGCTGGTAAACTATTTATTAATACTGGAAGCGAAAACATTTCACTTTCAGAGTTATTTAAACCTGAACGCGTTGTTAATGTTGATCTTGGATATTATGAATATGTATATTGGTTTTATGACGAAGCTTTAATATTTGGCCTTGGCACTAACAAATATTATATTAGCCAATGGGCAAATAAGAGTAGCAGTGCAAGTGCTGCTGGTTATACTCCATATGAGACAGATTACTATAGTAAAGATGATAATTTCAAGCGAAAATCATATTACAAAGGAACAACCAAAACAGGTCAGCAAATTAAGACTCAGAAAGCAGGCGCAGTAAGAATAACAAGACTCGGCGTTTGCAGCGGTTATGATTATGGTGATACACGTGTTAACAACATTGGTGTTACTAAAACTGCTAATAAAAATACCGTTGTTGGTCAGATCAGAACTGATTATGTGGCTGAAGTTGATCCATTTACAGTTACAAGTAATTTCTCAGAATACTTTGAACTTATAGCTAACGGCACAGCGTATAATATAACATCCGACGCAAACGGAAAGTATACAGGAACTTATACGTATAACTTTGACTTTGACAGTGATGATGTTTACGAGGTTTCTAACAGCAGCTCAACTGATACCACCACTTTTGCAGGTTATAGTGTAGATATAGATACCTATACTTACGGCTTGAAAGGTTCTGATTCGGTAACATTCAAGCTCAGGCGCAAATCCAACCTCGTCGGCGGCTGTGATATACCGCTGCTTGATAAGACGATCAATGAACCTTCACCCGATAATGGTACGACAGCGGTAAAGGTAGAGCACAGCGGTATAACTACGGAATCTCCTCCAGATCCTGACGATGTATTGTATCTGCGAGAAAATGACGCTACCGATTACGCTAATGTGGCTATTGACGGAAGTGTCCTGTCGGTATCATCTCCCGCAACCCCGATAATCATTGATTGCGGAGGTGAAACGCCTGACCTCAGCAGCGCGGTTACATTTGCAGGCTATCCTAATGGGTATTACTTTGTCGATACTGAAAGTGATATAGCTCCGAGCGGAGCAGTCACCGAGGATTGCAAACTCACAGTTATCGGCACTATAAAACCGAAGGCGGCGACAAAGGCTGTGAAGATACCTTCTGTAGAAGCTGTAAGCAAGCACGCTGAGGCAGATATAAAGGTAAGGTATTCGGTTACGAAGAACTTGACAGATATCGAGCAGCAAGGTTCGGTACAGTATATCAGCAGCACTGACGGCGAGACATATGATATCGTTTCTGATGTAAATGAGGCTATTCTTGACACGGGCACAAACAATAATGTTGATAAGCTCACTCTTACTAAGATAGATGATGCTTATGTGCTTTACCTTGTGGCAGACAGCTCACATGAGCTCCCTGAAGCATCGGCAGTGACTGTAAGGTATTCGGACGGTAAAGATGTTGATGCTAATGTGACAAAGAGCAATGGTGTCATCACAGTAACGATACCGCGGAGCTCCTTCACAAACAACATCACGATAACAGCTACGGGCGCTGCTAAAAAGGAATATCACGTTCATTACTACTATGAGTACTACGACTCCGAAGTTCCGAATGCGATTCAGACAGCACATTTTGAAGATACAGGACCTTATTACGTTTCGGGAACTATTGTCAACAAGACAGGTGATTTTACTCCTGATGAGGGCGAATATCCTCCGTGGGGCGGATATGCAAACTACTACTGGGAGTGGTCAGACGAAGTTACAAGCGGCACTCACACGATAGTTGACGGCGACCTGTACGTAACAGGTAAGTTCGTTAAGAGAAATATACCGTTGTACATTAATTATGTAATGCCCGACGGCGACGCAACACCCCCTCCGGCTCAGTATAGCGCACCAATGGCCGGTTACAATACAACAGTATACATGAATGGCAAGTACTATTGGTATGCTGTTGCCGGTGAAACCTACATGGTGCCGTCACCTGAGATAGACGGGTATTATCCCGATCAGGCAGAGGTAGTATTTGACATTCCCGATGACGTTAGTGAAACGACTTATCAGGACGGTATAACAAAAAATGTTCACTATATTGCTATTGATTCAAGTAAAGTTGATGATAATGTTATAGTTAACCTTATAAAATGTGACGAGTATGGTATTCCTCTTGATGGCAGTAACACTACAGTTCAAAGCTACTTAGTAACCGAAGGGGTAGTTTTCGATAAGACATCTGAAATAAGTAGTTGGGTCGATGCACTTGGTGATGATGATGAATATGAGATCATCAATATGACAAGACTCGCAGACGATGAAGAAGTCGATGTTGAATCCATAAGCGGCAAGCTTGCATCAGGTGAAAAGGCTGTATTCTATGTCAGATACAGACCAAAACCACCTACGGTAACAGTTCGATTCAATGAAGTCGATGAAGACAATGTTGCTGCTGAAAACAGACCTGATAAAGCCGATGTTACGATCGGAACGTCCAGCAGAAATGTAGTTCCCGAAAGAGAATACGGCTACGATCCCGACAAGAACCAATATGTCGGACTTCCGACACCTGAATGCAGGTCAAGTGGAGCCGACTGGATCAGCAGCGGCTGGAAATTTGCCGGCTGGTACGATGAAAATGGCAATCCCGTAGATGAAACAACGATAGTTCCGAGCGGTATTGACCCGATCGAATTGTATGCACACTGGCAGCCATTGCAGGTGACTATAACTATTGATTACCGATATGCTTATAATGTTAATGACGGAGATTTACAAGGCGAACAAGTACCAAAGGCAAGCCTTGGAATTGACGATAATCCTAAAACTCTCATTAAAGCATACGGTATGGTCTATAAAGTTGAATCACCGCCATTAACAGGCTACTCACCTGATCCTGAGTTTGTAGAAGGCGAAGCACGGGAGAGTAAGACGGAAACGGTTTACTACAAGGACGGCGATCCTACTGCCGCTGAACCTGAGAAGAAAATAAGGGTTGAAGTATACAGCAGTTCCTACGAAGGAAGCGACGGTAAACCTGTAACAGGTGCGAAAAAGCTCATAGGCGGAACGTTCAGGCTGTATGACGGAAGCGGCAATCCGATAGGTGAAGCTCAGTACAATGAAGACGGCTCTGTATCATGGAGCAGTATCAAAGTCAAGCTGGTTGAAGGAGATTCATACACAGTAAAGTGTATTGATCCGCCAAGCGGCTATGGCAGTAAATCAATACCGATTATTGCATTTACGCCAGATAATAGTTCAAACGAAGATGTATATTACATCTTCCTTGATAAATCACAATTCCAGCTGCCTATGGCAGGCGGCGCACCGCTTAGGGGATATACAATATGCGGTGTATCAACAATGTTACTTGCTGCTTTCCTGTTGTACTTATATGTCAACAAAGAAGCAGAAGAAAAAGAAAACGAATAAACTTTAGGAGGTTGAATTTATGAAAAAAATGATTAAAAGGACGTCAGCTTTAGCTATCTCAGCTTTTATGGCTGCACAGTACATTCCATTCTCAGCGGTGGCTTACACGACAACTACCTGTGATCTGACTATCCACCCATATGTATTGAATCAGACTGATTATGATAATGCAAAAGCATCTTCATATGTTCCAACAGGTAAAACAGCTGATGAAACAAATATTTCAACAACTCTTGGCATCGCTACTGCTGAAGATACAACGATGACGTTTAACATTACTCGTGTTACAGATACAGGAGCAGCTCATAGCGATACTTCACACAATTTAATAGGTGTAAGATCAGCAACAGATCTTCCTGACGGATATTATAAGATTACACCTGCTAATAAAACAGACACCGATGCAAGATTTAAAGACGCAGAATCATTTATCATTCAGATACCTGTTCCTGACAGCGGCAGCGTAAACAGAGACGTTCATATCTATCCTAAATTTACGGACAACAATGATAATGATAATACTGAAACCCCAGGTCAGGAAACACCTACAAGCGGTGATAAACATAATGTAACCCTTACCAAGACAGATAATTCAAGTACACCTGTTGCTGTTCCGGGAGCAATATATAAATTATACTATAAAGATGCTGCCGGTAAATGGGTAGCAGGTTCAGCAACCTATACTACCAACGAAAACGGTGTTATAACTGTTACAGGTTTACCTTTGGGCAAATATTACTTTGTTGAGCAGTCAGCTCCAACAGGATATCTGCTTGATCAGGAGCCAATTGCATTTACAATTGACGGTGCAACAGCTGCAACGGTAAGTCCAGTCAACGACAAGGATCTTACAGTTCAGAAAACCATTGCAAATGACGGTGCAGGAACAGTTTACAACTGGGTGATCACAGCCGACGTTCCTTCAAAGCCTGAAAATCTTTTGAGCTATACTATAACCGATACATATAGTGGTCTTTCCTCCACAGCGGCTGATATTACCGTATCTATCGCAGGCATGACAGCAGGTACTGATTATACAGTAGATAAGTCAACCGCAGGTACTATTGTTATTGCTCTTACATCAACAGGAATAGGACAGCTTACAGGAACATCATTTGATATTAATGTTAGTACAAAATTAGCAGCAAGTGCAACAGCTGCTACCAACAGTGCTTCTATAAACTATGCATATGCTTATGATCCTACTACTGATACTGATCCTGATCCTGATAAGGACGATATAATAGATGACGCTAATATTCCTGATCCTGATCCAAATGATCCGGGAAATTCAGAAAATCCAACACCTAAAGATTTCCCGACACCAGGCGGCAGTCCTGACCCAGAAGATCCTTATACCGATCAGGTAACACCGGGTACATTCACTATCTCTAACGTAAATGGTGAGGATGAACTTGGCGGAGCAACATATGAAGTAAGAAAAGCTGATGGATCTACAGTAGTGGTAACTAAACCAGATAATGATGATGCTGCTGCTACAAATCCTAAGATTGCAGTAGTTTCAAATCTTGCTCCCGGTCATTATAAAATTTATCAGACAGCCGTTGATTCAGGTCATCTTTTAAATCAGGTTCCGATAGATATATATGTTGGCAAGGACGGAAATATCTATTCAGATGCAGCATGTACCGCAGCAAATCAGATTATAAATGATAAGGGTACAGTTGATACAGCTGACGATGTAGCTAATCAGGTCAAGTTCTATAACGAGCCTATAAGCAATAAATTCAGCCTCCCATTCACAGGTACAACAGCTACTATCATATTTACAGTTACAGGTCTCATACTTATGGCAGGTACATTATTCTTCATCATAATCCTCAAGAAGAGAGACGATGACGACGAAGAGCAGGAAAACAACTGATGTGAGAGATCATTAAAGCATTAACCACCCTCTCTGATGCTTTTTAGATACCTCCGGGGTTTATTCAAAGGGGAGTGCCGCTTTTACAGCGGCATTTCCCATTAGGGGTGATCTCAACATTGAAAAAGAACAAAAACAAGAAAAAGAAACGAAGACGTATACTTATATTGCTTCTGCTTCTGCTGTTTCTGGCAGGTCTGGGAATTTTCCTTTACCCCATCATCAGTAAAGTGGTGATAAATAAAAAGGTCGAGGATAATATCAAAGTTTTCGAGGACGAGAGAGACAAGTTCATCGAAGAAGCTATCAACGACGGTAAGCTCCCATCTGCGGACAATATGCCGGTTGATGACGATGGCAAGCCCGCTCCGTACAAGATGATAATGAGCGACCCCGAGCCTAAAGAAGAACAGCCCTATCTCGATAAGCTGTATCAGTATATGCTAAGGCGCAATAAAGAGCTTTTTGATACCAATCAGAGGTCTCTCAACAGCTCGGCATCGTATATGCAGCCCGAGATAAACCTGAAGGATTACGGTATTAATTCGGGAAGTATAGGCACTCTCGAGATAGACAAGCTCGGATTGAAGCTTTCGATATTCCTCGGCGCAAACGACGATAATATGGTGGCAGGATGCGGACATCTGACCAATACCTCCTATCCTATCGGCGGAAAGAATACTAACTGCGTTATAGCTGTTCACCGCGGACTCGGAGGCTCGGACTTCCTTCGCTACGTGGAAAAGCTCCAAACGGGGGATATAGTCAGAATAGAGAATTTCTGGTATACGCTGGAGTATAAGGTAGTAAGTTACAGGATAATCGAACCCGATGAAGTAAAGCCGATCTTTATTCAGAACGGCAAGGATATGCTCACGCTTTATACTTGTCATCCTTACGGCATAAATAGTCAGAGATATCTTGTCTATTGCGAAAGGATAACAAAGTAAAGCTGAATAAAACACAACAGGAGCGACTGTATAAGCCGCTCCTGTTTTTATGCTTTCGTAACAACGATATCAAGCTCAGGCGAGCCCGATGTTCATTCACTCACAACAGGTATCCATATCTGGCTCTTGTAGTCGGGAGACAGCATATCTCCGTCGGGGTAAGCCTCGATGTCCATTTCGTAGGTGGGAGTGTAGTCCGATGTGGGGAAGAACTCCGAACAGAGCTCGTGCCAGAGCTGCTGAATAGCGTCGGGCATTGCACCTGTACACTCTGCGACTACCCACTTTCTCGCAGGGATAGTGTTCACGCGGAAGCCCTCGGGAGCAACCGTATCGGGAGTGCACTCCACGGCGATACCGTAGTCGAAGGTCTCGGCGTCTGTGAGACCGTTGCCGTAGCAGGTACCGTAAATAAAAGTGCTGTCCGATGCGTGTTCAAGCAGGGTAGTGATAGTGCCGTCGGAGTGAGCTCTGCCCCAGAATTCGGGGATAGAATTCAGATTCTGTTCGCCCACAACGGTGTGCTGCTCAACCTTTTCGAGAACTGTGAATGCCTCTTTAGTAACGATGTTATAATTCATAGAATTACCGCCTTTCAAAATGATCTGCACCTTGAAACGGGAAAATGAACGGAGCCTGCCGCCCTCACGCTTAGCCTCCGTAGGCGTTACGCCGTGGAAGCGTGTGAACGCTCTTGTGAAGCTCTCAGGCGACTCATAGCCGTATTTCAGAGCCGTGTCGATGACCTTTGCGTCCGTTTTCATCAGCTCACTGCCGGCAAGTGTGAGCCGCCTGCTGCGGATATATTCGCCTACGGTGATACCATACAGTATGCCGAATATCTTCTGGAAATAGTAGGGCGAGCAAGCCGCCTGTTTTGCGACCTCCGCCATATCAAGCTCGTCGGTGATGTGCGCTTCGATGTAGTCGATAGCTTTCTGAATACCTGTGGCTAAGTTCATTGGTTTTCCCTCCTTAGAGACTGTTTAGCATCTGTCGGCACACAGCTTTTCGGCAGATTTTGTCGATGACTGCGTTAAAATCACTTGAAATGCGACAGCATTCCTGCGCGATTTTGCCTTGTCCTCACCAAAATCATGCTCGAAAATCTGCATACAAACAGATACTAACCAGTCTCTTGGTGTAATTCTATTATAGCATTTGAAAGGCACGGTGTCCTGATATTTTGTGGCTTTTGGTGTCAGGTTTCATTCCTCAAAAAGATGTCTCAGTATCTGCTTGCGGTCGTTGATGAACATTTTTGTTATCTGGTAGCTCTGAGTGTCCTCATAGTTTATGGGCTGAATCGTCCCCTCGTCAAAGCTGAGAATATCTGCGTTCGGATAGCCAAGCAGTATAGGCGAATGTGTAACTATGATGAACTGCGAATCGTTCTTCACGCATTTGGACATTTCAAGCAGCAGCGTCAGCTGTCTCTGCGGAGACAGTGCTGCTTCGGGCTCGTCGAGGATGTACAGACCATTCGGATAGAAACTATCCTGAACAACTTTGAGGAAGCTTTCACCGTGGGACTTTTTGTGGAATTCCTGCGGTGGCTTTTTACAGCCCGGAATCTTTGAATAATAGTCCTCGGCAGTAGCCACATTGTAGAAGCTTTCTGCTCTGAGGAAATATCCCCACTTGGCTTTATTGAAGCTGCGCACCAGTCGCATAGCATCGTGCAGCTCGGAGTGTGAATCATAGGTGGAAAAGCTGTAATTGAGAGTTCCGCCCTCGGGATTGAATCCGTATGCAACAGCGATTGCCTCTAAAAGCGTGGACTTGCCGCTGCCGTTTTCACCCACAAAAAACGTGACAGGCGTATTGAAGGACAGCTCGTCAAGCTCCCTGATAGCCGCTATTTTACGCAGATAGCTGAATCGTTCTATTTTGTCCCATTTGACTTTCAGCCCTGTGAGATATAATTCGTTCGGTTCAAGCATTTTTACCCCTCATTCTTCTTAAAATCCAACCTCACCAGTGCCTTGCCGTTAGGCAGGGGACAGGACTCCTGCAATATCAGCGACCAGCCTATCTCGTTCATGGCAGCCGTTAGCGCCGCTTCGTCCATTTGGTGATGTACCTCATCCAACCTGTCGAATGCGTGGAGGTAGGGTGACTCCGACACCCACTGCTCTGCGTTTGTGTTTATCTGTATCACGCAGGAGACATACTGGGGAGCGGTCTGCAAAACGGCTCGCTGGAACGCTCCGTAGCCTATGTACTCGATAAGCAGATTCGCTATCAGTAGCTGTGCCTGCGGGAGCTTTTCCGCCCCGTTTATAAGGTCTATTTGCAGGCACTCCAGTACGCCTGAAAGCTCTGTATATCGCTGAGAGACTGCGCGGAGATAGTCCGCGTTTATGTCCACACCGCAGACCCTGCGGTACTTGTCGGGACTGACGTGTTCAAGCCCGTTCCCACCTGCGATACCGAGCACCGTTGCCGTATCGACAGGATGCGCCGCGAACTGCTCCTTCATTATGGAATCAAGCGCTTGAAGCTACCGCACAGAATCAAGGCTCATGTGCTTTTCGTAGTCGTCAAGACTTATTTCTTTCCATGGATTTGGCATAGGGGTCACCTCTGTTCGCTGTTCTTGTTGTCAATTATACCATATTCGGAGAGGTTTTTCAATTAAATGATATGATATACCTGTGTTTTACTTGATTTTTCAGAAAAGGAATACTGAGTGCAACATTATATGAAATAGAAAATTCTGCAATGCTCTGTCTGTTGTCATGTATTTAATCATGGCAAAAGAAGAACTCCTAAACAACGATATATCGTTATTTAGGAGCTTGGCGCGAAGCAGCCGGTACAGAATTGAAATGAGACCTTGAAGTTTGGCTGTTTTAGTCAATGTCCGATGACTCCCTGAACTTCAGGAAAACAGCACATTACTGTAAATACATTATTTTAAAATAACATACCTTTACATAAGTAATACCGGAAGCAGACTTATATGTTGATTCCGCAGCCGTCAAAGCCACAGCCGTCGATGCCGCAGCTATCAATACTGTATGTGTCATTTAAAATGTTATTGTCTGTTATAGGTTGAATAATAATATTCATAATTTACCTCCTTTTATGGGTTTATAAACTTATTCGTTAGTTTCATCCAATATCAATTCCGCAGCCATCAAAACCACAACCGTCGATGCCGCAGCTATCAATACTGTATGTGTCATTTAAAATGTTATTGTCTGTTATAGGTTGAATAATAATATTCATAATTTACCTCCTTTGAAATTATAAACTTATCCATTAGTTTCTTCCGATATCTATTCCGCAGCCGTCGAAGCCGCAACCGTCAATAACACAGCTGTCAATACTGTATGCGTCATTTAAAGTGTTATTGTCTATTATCGGTTGAATAATAATATACATCATTTACCTCCTTTTATGAAATTATAAACTTATCCAATATTTAATTGTACAGCTGTTAAATATGTTTTAATGATCTATACAACAGCTGTCAAAGCAACAACCGTCCGGAATTTCTACACCAAAGTCTGGATTACACCCGTCAGCTGAGCATATATCTATTCCACATCCGTCTATTCCGCAGCCATCAATTACACATATACCTTCTGATCCGGTATACAACATTTTGCCTTCAATTAATACTTCCATAAATGATCACTCCCTATTTTTAAGGCTCAATCGAAGCAATATAGTTCTTTACAAGCATATCAGAACAAATAGAATAGTCATCGCAGGAATAATTTTTGTCTGCCCTTACCTTTTCTCTTGCACATCCACCTGCACAAGTTACAAATGACTTGCATTTTATACAATCTTCATGGAATTCATAAGCATATTTTTTCCATAGCGCAGCTTGCTTTTTAAATTCTTCATTTTCTTCCATAAAAATCGAGCCTGCGCTATATTCTTTTATGCCAATGTCGTTCCAGCAATAATAAATATATCCGTCAGGATCAATTACTTTTGAATGTCCGTATGGTGCAGGACAAAACCAGATTTTTAATTTGGGGATAAAAACTTTTTCACTAACATTAAATCCGGCTTCTTTGGCAAAATTTGAAAAACCAATAGCTGCTTGAATGTATTCTTCATTATGCAGGAGTTTGTCCTCAAGTCCTGCATTCAGATCGTCCATGCAAAAAAGCTTAGCGAGATACGGATAAACATTATGCTTATCAACGATATTTTCTTTTAATTGATTACAGGTTTCCTTTATAATGTGATTATTAGCTTTATCAAGATTGATTCTTATTTTGATCTTGCAATCGCAGGAGGATATAGAATTAATTCCTTTAATAATCTCATTATATGTTCCAATATTGCTTTTATAAAGGATTCTTCGTTTATTATGGATCTCTTCAGTTCCATCTATAGTTATTTGCATTGTATTGATTTTACATTTTGCAATAAAATCTTTAGCATCAATACTATTCAATAAATAGCCATTTGTGATAATTGAAGAAAAATAATTAATTCTTAATTGATCACATATCCTGAGAAATCTGGCAGAGAGGTCAATGATCGTATCAGTACACATTAATGGTTCGCCGCCAAACCATGTAACAGATAAAGCTGAATAATTATTATCTGTTAATTCCTGTTTGATCCATTTACAAAGGGTATCCTGAACTTCAGCTGACATTTTTTTATTCTGATGCTCTTCAAAACAATAATGACATCTGAAATTACAATTCAAAGTTGGGGCTATTGTTAATCTGAAAATTTTGTCATTTTCGATTTTTGCTTTTTTTATTTCCAGATATTTTTCTATTTCATTCAATTCGTCGGGAACAATTACAGAACATTTTTTTAATGTATATAATTCATCATCTAAAAAACACGATTCATCGAATTTTTCATTAGTATCAGCATTTCTTAATTTTTCACTTGTTTTATCATCTAAACCGATTAATGCACCTGAAAAAGAATTATAAAGATATTTTTTTTCATTAACTATTATTATGCTGTTATAAAATGAATATTTCATATCTTCTCTACAACCTCAACTGAAGATGAACTGTCGCATGAATATTTTCCCCGATAAAAAACTTTTTTAATGTGGCAACCCGAGCCTATTATTACATTATCACCATTTACTTCATCTGCATTTGTACATGAAATATTAATATCTTTACCCATAATGCTTTTTGATTCTAATACAGCATTTTCATCTGCGTTATCGCTCATTTTATCCAAATCAAATTCATGTTTGAATTTGAAGCCAAAAATATTCAGATCAATTATTCCCGGTCTGTCTTTTGCGAATTTTTTTAAATTATTCTCGCCTTTTGTGATTTTTATTGTATCAGCCTTTATGTTTGCAACTTTAGAATGAGAGCCGATACAAAACTCAAAGCTTTTAGCGGTTATTTCTGTAACCGATAAAGCACCTGAAAAAAACATGGTATCTTTACAAAGAATGTTGCTTAATACTTTTAATTTACCGCTTCCGTCAAGATCGCAGCATGTAATATTATTATACTCGTTTTTTCCGGATAATGAAGCTTTCTTTTCTATATTCAAAGATCCGTCTATACAGGTCTTACCGCTTGCCTGGTAATCTATAGCTGAAATATCGCCGCATCCGTCACTTTTTCCGGAAATTTTGACAGAATTATATGATCCTGAAATTACAGTGCCTTTGCCACTAATTATTAAATCATTAGCCATACTATCGCCTCCTACAATTCACCAAAACAAACTGTTTGTATAAGTTGATTATAGCATCAATCACATTATTTGTCAATAGTGATTTAAACTTTTTGTATAATATAAACAATGGAATGTATATGCATTGTCAGAGAATACCAAAAATTTTTGATAGGCAGGTATCAGTCAGGGTGAGTAGTCGGTGTGGATATATCCGGCAAGTATAAAACAAATAGAATATGACGATTTATAGCCTGTTGCCCTCAAATAATATACAAAGAAAACTTCTCCTGATTGTACAAGGTTACAAAAGCAGTGTTTCACCGCAATGTTAACAAAATAACGTATATTTTGTTGTTAAATCATGTTAAAATAGTATATAAGAAGTGCATGAGATGTCAATATAAATCAGGCAAAGCAAACTATCCAACTGATACGTGTACTAAATCTCAAAAAAATATTGCGATATCAAATATAGGGGTGAGATGTATGAAGAGTATTTTTGGTTCACAGTATTTATTCAAGGAATGCAAAAAATGTCCTGTAAAAAACCAAAAGCAGAAAAGCGGTACAATAATAAGTCCGTGTCAGAACTGCATTGAACAAGGAAAAGCTGTGCCTCCGCCTCAGGTACAAACTGAAATTAAGTATTAGGCGGTGAATAACATGAGTAAAGTACAAATCGAAAATTAAGAGAAAACACAAGAATGTTAAAGAGCTCACGCAGCAGAACTTCATAATATCATTTGACCGTGCCCGTATTCATTTTACAAAAATGAGATTTTGCTTGTTGGCTGCAAATGGCAGATTTGATGATTAATACTCTGTTGCAAGTTTTATGGAGGTATTATTATGTTTGGAAGAAAAAAGAATATAGAAAACGGTGATTACAAAAGACTTATTAAAGCGCTCAAAAAGAGTTTAAATGACAATAAAAAAGCTGAAGCGCTGATATCATTACTCGGATACGATGCTAATGAAATTAAGTCAGATTATGATGATCTGATCAAAAAAATCAAGCTTGAGGATAGTATAGAATACGCAGCCGGTTGGGAAGCAAGGGAAGAAGAAAGGAAGTTTGAGAGATCACTCGGCATGGGTTACCCAATGTGTGACCCAAAGGGACGATTAGGTTGCTTCAAGGACGATGACTGATGGTAATTAGAAAGCCAAATAATGTAAAAATAGTTGCTTTGATTGTTGGAGAAATAACGGAAAAAGAGTATAAATGAATCAGGATAGAGGTGCGTGATTTTATGTTAAAATGTGCATTCGGAAGTTTAATAACAGCCTTCATTATATTTTTTGCAAGAGGCTTGTTTGAAGAATTTGAAATGCTATATAAAATCTTATGGTATGTAACATTAGGATTTGTTGGATTGGCAATTTTATTATTTATAATCAAAATATGGATGGTTATATTTGATATTGATGATCCTTTATCTTAAAGCCGCAAAAAAGAAATTTAAAGATGCACAAAATGAAAAAGAAAAAAATAGTGTAAAATAGTTTTTAGAGAAGAATTATTTTTAAAACGTATCTGATATAACAGAAGCTCGTCCAATCGGACGAGCTTTGATCTTTACAGTCTTTTATTAGATGCGCAAGTTGGCATTATTTGATAAATCTGAACTCCCATTCTTTTATAAAACGCTTCTTTGCCCTATTAAGCTCGCTTGAAGTAAAATGAAGCATAAAATGCACACTTGCAAGAAGATAATATTCCTTTTCAGTCAGGGTCAGTTCTTTCGCGTCATTCAAATAGGGCACATTCTCAATTTCTTTTTCAATAACAGGCAGTCCGTTTTCACCGGTGCGAGCAATGTAATATGCAGCAGGTATGTCCCTAATCAGAATCATATAGTCCTCATATTTCTTTTCACATTCTTCTGCATCACCGATTCTGAACCAGTTCTTATTGATTGACATAGCAGTCAGAATAACATAAAAAATCGGAAAAGTGCCTGATATATGCCTGAAGGTAATAGTTTTCTCCTGTTTGTTAACTATGAGCTGACCATGGCACTTCTGATCACCCATATACTCATACTCGTCAGGGTCATACGGAGCAACCTCGAAGTCGCTGACAATAATGTTTCTGCCTGTGATCTCGTTTTTGTTATCCATAAAACTTCTCCTATCTCCCTCTGTGATGTGAGGGTACAGCCGTGCGGAATAATATTCCTTATTTCCGATACTTATGATAAGCAGCATCTCTCTGTGACCCGCAGACCTGAGTGGAAAAGTCTCAGATATAACAAAAAGCGGCTGCCTGAGTCGAATGGACATAGTACGCCCCTAAAAAACGTACCAATATTCATTCAAGCTCAGACAGTCACTCCCTTCATTTTATGTTAACTTTATTCTATCATACAGCCGCGAAGAAGTCAAGGCTTTGAAAATATTATTCATTTTTAACACAGGCAGCTAAAATATCCTAAAAATTCTATTTATAAAATATGCAGGTAATTTCCATGAATATTCCCAGCCTATACAAATTAATCATCAAAATTTTAATCGTCTGAAAAATTGAATCCATCTGTATTATTATCTGATTCTTCATAGCCAAATACTGTGTCCAAAATTTTAAATTTGTCTATATCATTTTTTTCTATTCCAAAACCGATCCTGAATATTCCGTTCGTGATACTGCTATATTGTCATGTATTTAATCAGGCTCAGGCAAGGGCAAGTGAAGCTATAGCTTCGGTTCTTGCCTTCAAAAAGCACGATGACGGCAAAGGACAATCAAAAGCTGTATAAAGGACAAATAAAGGACTTCAAGCCTATCAGGGTAAAAAAAGAACTCCCAAACAACGATATATCGTCATTTAGGAGCCTTATGTGAAGTGACCCGTACGGGAATTGAAAAAATCCCGAGCCTTTCGGCAGCTTTTAGTAAAATGCGAAAATGGCTGTATTTCGGCGATTTTTGAGGCTTCACTTTTAGCATCTTCAAGTGATTTTAAGCGATTTTCAGTGCCAATAAGTGGTAAATAAGTGGTTGAATCGGCGCGTCTCTACCGAAAAAAATGACCAAAGCAGCTCTGATTATACGGGCAAATCCCGAACGGAGCTGCTGTGTTTTTTATCAAATTGAGTTGATGTAAAAATCACGATTATCGCCTCGAAATTGTATTCTTCACAATTTCGAAGCAAAAATCAAGAGAATCATGAAATATTATTGAAATTTTCAGAATACCAATAAATGGTTGAATTGGATTTCAGTCATCATTTTTCAGCAGATACCTGTTGCTTACCACCTTCATACTCAGTTCAGCGCCGATATTGCTGCTGAATACAGGCTCAGTCGGACGTATGACGATGCCCTCTTTTTTACCGCCGTTGGGATAATTGCCGTCTGCTCGTTCAAGCAGAGCTTCAACGGTTGGGTATTTAGCAGGCAGGTCTGTACCGACCTCTTCTATCGGAACAGTTGTTAACTCCAGTTCCTTGCATATTTCAAGCATTCTTTCAAGTCCTACACGCTTGCCGTTCTCCATTACAGTGAAAACATACCACTCAGGTCTTTTGAGCTTCAGACGGTTCTGCTGTATACCCGGAGCGCAAAGCTCCCCTTGTACGGTGATAGAAGTAAGTCCTTCTTTTCCCATAAATACTTCGAGTTTTTCCTTGTAGCCGCGATCGTTGACAAGCTTGTAGAAATCGCTGTTGCCATCATCCTTGTACTCGTAGTTATGACCTGTAACATGGAAACCGTCTTCATCTATGCTGATAGAGTGGGAACTGCCGTCCATTTTGGTGCTGATGTAGTACTCAAGTTCTGTGAACTCCTTTATGAGCTCAGGTGCAGCCTGCACTCTTGTCTCATCGGTATGAGGAATACTTCTCGGCAGGTTTCCGATGATGGTTCCGCCGGAGGCAGCACGCTCCTCTATCTCCCACTTGCGGACTCCGAGTATCTCGGTAACATCTGCTCCAAGCTCAATATCAGTCGGTATTTCGGGGAATATACTTATAGGCAGCAAAAGTCCCTGAGATACCTGTCCACGGAATTTCTGCGTTTTAAGACGAAATCCTTCGCCCATAATGTCGGTGTTCTTGTAGCTGGACGCTCTCATGAATTCATATTCGGGGCGTATTGGAAGAAAGCTGTCTATCTCAAAATATACGGCTAAGTCCATAGGCTTGAACTGTCCCTTGTTTACTACGCACTGCCAGCCAAGAACATAAGCCAGCTCTATCCTGTCAGCGCCTTCAATCGATTCTATTTTCCAGATACGCTGTATGCTTGCTAATTTTCTGCTCATAATAATCATTCCTTTCATAGTTTTTTGTGGTTCCCGTTGGAAGGCTCGAACTTCCATTATCGGAGTCAAAGACCGATGTCCTGCCTGTTAGACGAAACGGAATGGTGCCTCCGGCAAGAGTCGAACTTGCGACGCCAGGTTCTTCAGACCTGCGCTCTACCGGCTGAGCTACGGAGGCAATAATGGAGACTGTGACAGGATTTGAACCTGCGCTCATGGAGTTGCAGTCCATTGCCTTTCCACTTGGCTACACAGTCATCGTTGTGTATATGTTGCAAATCAGATATGGCTTAATGTGCGGAAATAATTTGCGAATCAGAAAAAATGAACCGCGAAACTACGCGCGCCCGCTCTGCGTTGGTTCCCGCTGAAAGAATCGAACTTACATCTTCTGCGTCAGAAGCAGATGTCCTACCATTAGACGAAGCGGAATTATCTCACCCCGCCCGACATGGGCGGGAGTGTCTAATTAGTTATAATTATCTCGTCAATAGGCACATCAAGTATATGTGCCAGTATGACTATGTTGTCGATAGAGGGCATAGCGTCTCCTCTCATCCACTTGAATATCGCTTGCGGTGTGTTGAAGCCGAATACTGTTTGTACATCGGACACCTTGAGTCCTTTGCCTTTTATCAAAGCTCTGATGTTTGCGCCTGTTGCTATCATATCGATAGTCGGAGCTGCTATAGGCATAAAAATAACCACCTTTCTGAATAGAATAATAAAAACCGCCTGTGTGAGTTGATACTGCACACAGACGGCTATGTTCTATCAGAAGATGGTTTACAATGCAACACTATCTCTGCTCACCTTTTTGGGATGACCGAACAAGCACTTTTCTGTCCTGTGCGCAGCAAAACTGAGCCATTATCCTCCTGCTGGAAGAAATAGCTTGACTGCTGGAAATCAAAAGCACAAATGTATGCAGACATAGCGTTGTTCATGATAGCTTTCATTGTTTTCACCCTTTCGTTAGTAAGAATTCCGGGAGCTTTTCCCTTGTGTTGACATCATTATATCACGGCATTACGGAAATGTCAAGTAAACCTGTGGTATAGTTTTTATCGGCAAGAATTTCTATGCATTATCATTGATTTCTTGCCGATAATATGATATAATAGAACTATGGAGGTGATACCGTGGAATACAGAAGCGTAGCTGAAATGGCTGAATTATGGGGGATATCCGAGCGTACAGTCCGCAACTACTGTGCGGAAAGACGCATCGAAGGCGCTGTCCTTATCGGCAAAACATGGAAAATCCCTGCCGATGCTGTCAGACCGGGACGCCGAAAACTGAAACGTCCAGAGACACTGCTTGAGGTTCTCAGAGAGCAGAAAAGCAGCAATCAGCACGGCGGTATCTATCACAAGTTACAGATCGAGCTGACCTATAATTCCAACCATATTGAGGGAAGCAAGCTCACCCATGACCAGACGCGATATATATTCGAGACCAACACCTTAGGCTTTGAAAATGAAGCTGTCAACGTTGACGATATCGTCGAGACGGTCAACCACTTCCGCTGTATCGACTATGTTATTGAGAACGCAGAAAAGCCTTTAACAGAGGCGTTTATCAAGGAGCTTCACAAGATGCTGAAAACAGGTACCTCCGACAGCAGAAAGGAATGGTTTGCAGTTGGCAAGTATAAGAAGTTCGCTAATGAAGTCGGCGGCGAAATGACTGCTGCTCCCGATGAAGTGCCTGCACAAATGAAAAAGCTCGTATCACAGTACAACGACCTGAAAGAGATCACACTTGAAGATATAATTGACTTCCACTATCAGTTTGAATCCATACATCCATTTCAGGACGGCAACGGCAGAGTCGGCAGGCTTATAATGCTGAAGGAGTGCCTGAGTCACGATATAGTTCCATTTATCATATCCGACGATCTGAAGATGTTCTATTATCGCGGACTAAAGAACTGGGAACAGGAACGTGGCTGGCTGACGGATACAGTGCTGACTGCACAGGACCGTTTCAAGGCTTATCTTGATTATTTTCAGATCAGATATCAGGAGTGATGAAAGCATGAGTAACACATTTCACTATACCTCTCCCTTCGGTGGTATCACCCTCTCCAGTGACAGTGAAACACTGACAGGCTTATGGTTCGACGGGCAGAAATACTTTCCCCATAAGCTCATATCGGAAAGCACCGAAGCAGAGCTGCCGATATTTACGCAGACCTGCAACTGGCTCGATATTTATTTTGGCGGAAAAGAGCCGGGCTTCACTCCGCCTATAAGTCTGCACACAACGCCGTTCCGAAAGGTAGTGTACGACATACTTCTTACGATACCTTACGGACAGACAATGACCTATGGCGAGATAGCAAATATCATCGCAAATCAGCAAGGTGCTGAGCATATGTCGGCTCAGGCAGTCGGCAGCGCTGTGGGACATAACCCTATCTCGATAATAATTCCCTGTCACAGAGTTGTCGGAGCGGACGGCAATCTGACAGGCTATGCAGGCGGTTTGGATAAAAAGACAGCCCTTCTGAAACTTGAGAAGTACGAAATATAATGAAAAAGGCAGCCGCAATGGCTGCCTTCTTACTGTTCACGATATTTATCATCAGATTTTTATAACTACCTCTATGCCGCTGTCAACAGCCTTGCGGAATTTCTCACCGTCAGCAGGACTTCCTACGACTGTTCCGTAGTGGATAGGTATCGCGTACTTCGGACGGATAGTGTTAGCGAGCTCCGCAGCCTGTAAAGCATCGGTAGTGTAAGTTCCTCCCGCAGGAATAAGAGCAATGTCACACTTCACTTGTTTGTTGTCGGGAGTGATGTCCGTATCGCCTGCAATGTAAATGCGTCCGTGGTCGGGACTGTCGATGATGTATCCCAGCCAGCCGTTGGACTTGGGGTGGAAGGGCTTGCCTATGTTGTACGCAGGAACAGCCTCAAATCTGATACCGAGGACCTCAAACTTCTCGCCTGCGGAGACCTGTTTCACAGTCAGACCAAGTTCCTTCGACTCGTTTACAGTGTCCGGACAGACGATGATAGTGTCGGACTTCATCACCTTGCGGATATCATCAGGGGAGTAGTGGTCGAAGTGGCTGTGTGTGATGAGGATAATGTCAGCATCGTGCGGTGCGCAGTTGATGTTATACGGATCGGAGTAAATGATCTTTCCTTCGTCAACGCGGATACTGCTGTGTTCGTTTATGGTTATGAAATCAAGCATGGTGAGACCTCCCTGTGGAAATTATTTTTCCAATTATAACACATATTATCGGGAATAGCAAGCAATTTCTCGATGTTCATATAAAACCTGTGTATTATAGAGCTTTTATTGACACGGCAGTGATGCTATGGTATAATGTTTACTAATATAAATCGAGATTTGTAAGACGATTGAGGAAGTAGAATGTATATTGTTACAGCAGAAGAAAACCAGATAAAAACAATTGTAGATATATCTGTCAGAGCATTTGAAACAGACGTAAATGTCGGCGGTGCAAAAGGTGACTGTCCGCCCGGATATGATTCGGTAGAATGGCATAAACAGATGGCTCAAGAGGGGCATTTGTATCAAGCAATGATAGGAAAAGATATTGTGGGAGCAGCCGTCATATTCCCGGATGAAACAAAAAACAGTGTGTACATTGGCAGAATTTTCATCGACAGCGTCTATCATAGAAAAGGTTATGGAATTCGTTTAATGGAGTGCATAGAAAAGAACTATCCATTTGCCGCGGAGTTTGATCTTGACACTCCAAGCTGGAATGTACGGACAAACGCTTTTTACGAAAAATTAGGGTATCAGATCATAAAAGAAGAGGACGGTTTTGTTTTTTACAGGAAGACGAGAAAGTGAACTTCATTTAATTTAGGTTCTCACATAAATACTGATTTATCTCCGCAGCATAAACAAATACAATGCCCCTGAGCGTTAATTGAAACGTTCAGGGGAAGAACTCCGCACAGCGGTGTTTTATTGACACGGCAGTGATGCTATAATTTACTAATACAAATCGGAGATCAAGGAGCTGATAAACTGTGAAGATAGAATACAGAAA
Source organism: Ruminococcus flavefaciens ATCC 19208 (assembly GCF_000518765.1). Classification (GTDB taxonomy): domain Bacteria; phylum Bacillota; class Clostridia; order Oscillospirales; family Ruminococcaceae; genus Ruminococcus; species Ruminococcus flavefaciens. The sequence continues at coordinate 665,411 of NZ_KI912489.1, forward strand.
AGCTGAAACAGAAGATGCGGAAATGCTGGTAAATATCTATAACGCATCATTTTACAGCGATTACAGGAGATTTGGTGCTTGTCCCGGTTATGGTAAAACGATAGAAATGATGGAAGCTTCAATAAGAGATAATCCGAAATATATCATACTATGCGATAATAAACCTGTTGGGTGCGTTTCCTGTAAAATGCAGGAAATGAGAGTGTATGAGATCACTTGCCTGTGCATTGTTCCTGAGTATCAGGGAAAAGGAATAGGTACACAAGCGGTTAGGTTCGTAAAGACTCTTTATGAGGATTGGGAGAAGATAACTTTAGTAACACCTGTGGACAAGAAAGAAAATGTTAAGTTCTATACCGAAAAATGCGGATTCCGTATAGTATCCACCGAAACAGACGGTAATGTTGAGCTTGCTCGGTTCGTTCTGGAAAAGCAGATATTAACAGCAGAATAAAACACAATGCCCCTGAGCGTTAATTGAAACGTTCAGGGGCAAAACTGTACGTGCGTTTTATTCACTTACAACAGGAATCCATATCTGGCTTTTGTAGTCGGGGGACAGCATATCTCCGTCGGGATAAGCCTCGATGTCCATTTCGTAGGTGGGAGTGTAGTCCGATGTGGGGAAGAACTCCGCACAAAGCTCGTGCCAGAGCTGTTGTATAGCCTCGGGCATGGGACCTGTACACTCTGCCACTACCCACGTTCTTGCAGGGATAGTGTTCACACGGAAGCCCTCGGGAGCAACAGTATCGGGAGCACATTCCACGGCGATACCGTAGTCGAAGGTCTCGGCATTGGAGTGACCGTTGCCGTAGCAGGTACCGTAGATAAAAGTGCTGTCCGATGCGTGTTCAAGCAGAGTTGTGATAGTGCCGTCGGACTTGGCTCTGCCCCAGAATTCGGGGATAGTGTTCTTGTTCTGTTCACCAACAACTGTGTGCTGCTCAACCTTTTCAAGCACTGTGAATGCGTCCTTTTTAACGATGTTATAATTCATGGAATTACCGCCTTTCAAAATGATCTGCACCTTGAAACGGGAAAATGAACGAAGCCTACCTCCCTCACGCTTTGCCTCAGTAGGCGTTACGCCGTGGAAGCGTGTGAACGCTCTTGTGAAGCTCTCGGGAGACTCATAGCCGTATTTCAGCGCCGTGTCGATGACCTTTACGTCCGTTTTCATAAGCTCACTGCCGGCAAGTGTGAGCCGCCTGTTACGGATGTATTCGCCTACGGTGATACCGCACAGTATACCGAATATCTTCTGGAAATAGTAGGGCGAGCAAGCCGCCTGCCTTGCGACCTCCGCCATGTCAAGCTCGTCGGTGATGTGCACTTCGATGTAGTCGATAGCTTTCTGAATACCTGTGGCTAAGTTCATTGGTTTTCCCTCCTTTAGTGTGATTTCATTATAACATCGTGGGAGTTTGCTGTCCTGATATTTTGTGGCTTTTGGTGTCAGGCGGATTTATAGTGGTTTATCCCGCAAGTGAACAGGACAGTATCTCACCGGTGCTTTTGGCTTCAATCACGATCTCATGGTCAGTGAACAAGCCGTCAGCAGGTATCCTGAATGTTATCTCGCCATTGTTTGTAATGAGTATTTCAAAAACAGCAATCTCTTTTATGAATTTTTCTTTTGGCATTGGCGGAACATTGTCCTCTTTGCCGTCGCCCCATATCTCGACCATACCGTTTTCGTCCATAAATTCAGCCGCGGCACACTCCTTGACCTTTCTGTCCCATTCCTCCATATTTTCGTAAAGCATATGGAACACGGCGAGTGATTTTTCAATGGTTGGGTTCTCGCTTGGGTATTCATCAATATCAAGCAAAATGTCACAATCATAATTGTCCCATTTCACTGTGCCTTTGTACTCTGAAACGTCGTCTGCATCGGTAAAATCACAGTATTTGTCGTGAATGACTTTGAGCTCTCTTTCAGGCTTTTTACTGCCGAATAATTTCGATAAAAATGACATATTACACCTCGTTTTTCTTAAAATCCAGCCTCACAAGTGCCTTGCCGTTGGGGAGCGGTTCGGACTTCTGCAATATCAGCGAGTAGCCTATTTCCTTCATGGCAGCCGTGAGTGCCTTTTCCTCCATTTGGTGATGAACCTCGTCAAGCCTGTCGAAAGCTCGCAGGTACGGCGACTCCGACACCCACTGCTCCACGTCGGTGTTTATCTGTATCACGCAGGAAACGTACCAGGGAGCGGTCTGCAAAACGGCTCGCTGGAACGCTCCGTAGCCGATGTACTCAATAAGCAGATTCGCTATCAGAAGCTGTGCCTGTGGGAGCTTCTCTGCCTCGTTTATAAGGTCGATATGCAGGCACTCCAGAACTCCCGAGAGCTGAGTAAATCGCTGAGATACCGCGCTGAGGTAGTCCGCATTGATGTCCACACCGTAGACTGTGCGGAACTTGTCGGTGCCGATATGTTCAAGTCCGTTTCCGCCTGCAACTCCCAGAACTGCCGCAGTCTCCACAGGATAGGCGGCGAACTGCTCCTTCATTATGGAATCGAGTGCCTGAAGCTGCCGCACAGAATCAAGGCTCATGTGCTTTTCGTAGTCGTCAAGACTTATTTCTTCCCATGGGTTGCTCATATACAGCACCTTTCCAAATCGTATTCGTCATTTATCAGAAAATAGTTAAGTCCGTAACTGAGACAGCCGCGGAGATATTCCTGATTTTCCTGTATTATATCCTCAATACTGATGTCATTGGAGAGCCTTTTCTCGATAGCGTTCCCGAAGCTGACAATGTCACTGAAATGGCTGGTTATGTAGCTTTCACTCATAACAAGGCAGATGTATTTTATCTGCGACAGATAGTCGGCGTCAAAGCTGTTCTTCCAGTCAAAGGGAATATAACAGCCCTCGATTATGAGATCCTGTTCGTTTTCAATGGCAGTCTTTATCATCTCTTTCAGGATATTCCAGAGGTATGCCGTCAGCTTGTCGTCGTCATAGGGAGTGAGCTCGGTCTGACCGCTTCTTATAAGCCCCATTTTCAGGTGGTCGATAGACAGGTAAGGGTACTTGTATTTTTCAAGCAGTTTCTGCGCGAGAAGCGTTTTCCCTGTATGCGAAGCGCCTGTTATCAGTATTATCATAGTAGCCGCGGCTCCTTTCTGATAGTTTCCATAATTATATCATATTCGGGGGAGTTTTTCAATAAAAAACAGCTCCTGTCTCTATCTGGACGGGAGCTGTTGTCAGTTATCGCAAAATATGCGACAACTCATTTTAGCAGGAACTGTTGCGTTTTTTGCAACGGTTCATTTTTCAGTTGTTGCAAATAATACAACAACACATAGTAATGTGCATTTTCTGCGCTTTGCTTTTGGCGGTCGTACTGAGACTTGAACTCAGACATCGGAATATCCCGATTACTCACAGTTTAGCAAACTGCTGCCTTACCAGTTAGGCTTATGCGACCTTGTATAGATCTTGACTTTCCGCAAGGCTAAATGCGCGGAAGATTTTAGTGGCTCATAAAAGCTGAACCGCGAAACTGCCAGCGGGGGCTCCCCGCTGGTGACGGATGCGGGGCTCGAACCCGGCATTTAGAGGTTGAGAGCCTCTCGTCCTGACCGATTAGACGAATCCGCCATGTGTCTCCGCTCAGAAACTGGCGGAGATTATTATTGGTGGGCAAGGTAGGAGTTGAACCTACGGTGTTTCTACGTCACGGATTTACAGTCCGCTGCAATCGCCACTATGCATACTTGCCCATGTGGGGTAATCGAAGAGAATCGAACTCTCATTTTCAGAGCCACAATCTGACGTCCTTCCATTAGACGACGACCACCATAAATTTATAATATTCTCCGTAAGCGAAAGCAGACTATCGCATTTGTACGGAGTAAGCGAGCCAGCGAGCGTCAACGTGAAAAGCCCGCAGGGGCTCCCTGCTGGTGGGCAAGGTAGGACTCGAACCTACAGCGTTTCTATGTCACGGATTTACAGTCCGCTGCCTTCACCAATTCGGCGCACTTACCCATATATCGTCACTCATATTCTGGTGACGATTATTATCTTATCTATCGGCACATCAAACATATCCGCAAGTATTATCAGGTTATCAATAGTAGGAACGGCGTCCCCACGCATCCACTTGAATATCGCCTGTGGAGTATTGAAACCGCATCTTGCCTGTACATCGGATATTTTGAAGCCTTTGGATCTGATGATATTCTTGATATTATTTCCTGTTGCCTTTACGTCGATCACCGGCATCGTGAGCAACTCCTTTCTCTGTATTATGATAAAAACAAAAACACCGCCTGCTTACATACAGACGGTGTTTATCATTTGTATGGATCACAACACAAAGAAAGTGCTCTCCGAAATGACTATCCACTACGTTTATCTGTATGCAGCACAAATAGAGCCTCTTCACTCTCGTGATAGAAACTTTCTTCATAGTGTTCGCTATACAGATAGATCATAGTAAACTGTCTCATTTCGGGTAACTCCTTTCGTAATAATTCTTTTTACAGAGGTCGCTTTCGAGCGTTTCTGTTCTGATTTCACTTGTATTATAGCATAGCTTTTTGGAAAAAGCAAGTAAACCGTGGGTATACTATAATCATTTTGATGTTATAGATTTATAGAATTCATCAACAACACTTTTGAATGGATGAATTGCGTTATGTTTCATACCGTTATTATATCTTTTCTTACCTTCTTCAATTATTATATCACTTGAAATATAGTTTGAGATTTTCTTAATATCTACTCCGGTATAGTAAATAATCTGTTCTAATGAAAAACCAGTCTCAAACAATCTATATATTAAACAATTGCGCACATATTGTGGCGAAAAGAACGTCCATAATTCTTCGCTAATATTGACGTTCTTTAACTTATTAAAAATATCATTTAATGTAGCCTCGTTGACTTTTTTATACTTACCACCAATACATGATGTAAAAACATATTCAGATTTATTCTTATTAGCTTTATTCTGTTTCGTTATATTATCAAAGCATAATACCAATAAATCATTCATTTCACATTGTCTACCATTAACAATCATGCTCTTCTTATTAATATCAATATCATCCCACTTTAGATTATGAACGGTGTTTCGTTCTAATCCATAATATGCACAAAGCAAAAAAACCGCAATATCTCTGTAATTAGTTTTTGAAGAATATAAATAAGCTAATGCTTCTGTAAATCTTTCTTCATTAAGATAGTTTTCGGATTTTATTTTAGCAGTCTCTTTTATTCCAGACAGCGAAAAATCTCTACCCTGTGAAAAATTTTGATTATTAACATAAGAATGTTCTGATAGAGTTTTGAAAAAGGATGATAAATAAGAATAATAGTTTTTCATTGTTTCTTTTGATGTAACACGTCTTCCTGAATTTCGATTTTGGGAATTATCATTTACAAATCCCATAAGATCTTCAGGGTGTATCCTTGACAAAACTTCATGTGGAGATTTACTTATTATCTTATAATCATTTTGTTTAGCATAATAATTAAAAAAACGGAAAAGTGTACTTTTATAAACAGCCCAATTTTTCATATTTAATGTTCCATCCATTTTTGCATAGCTTTTATATTGAGCTATATCAGCAAAATACTGCGTTGTTCTATTAACAAACAGATTTTCATAAGAATAATATTTCATATAGGCTTTATCGTGTGTATTATCAATAGAGATATCAAACACTATTCTATCAGGGATTTCGCCTTCGATACTATTATTCAAAAGAATATATCTTGTTCCATTTGTGAGCAAGCCCCAATCAATTACAGGTTTATGAGAATTAAGATAATCAGAAAGTTGTTTCACATCTTTTTCTGCCAAATCAATATTAGTGGTTTGACTACCTTTTTTCTGTCCCTTTGTCTCAACAATAAACAATGGTTCATTCTTTATCTTGTAAACGATGTCTGCTCTACCTTCATAAATAGCCTCTTCATAGTCCCAATTATCAGGGTCATATCCAAGTTCCTTGAGAAAAACATGTACTACAACATGATTCTTAATATTTTCTTCACCTAAATTAGAAAGCTCGCTCATTCGTTTCTTTACTGCTTTAATAAGTTCTTGCATAAATGCACTCCTCTTTATTGCTATAATTTTCACATCATTTCTCTACGTATCCTCTCCACCAGTCCCATATCCGCCGGCAGCCACTTCACACTGTCAAGCTCATCTTTGGTAAGCCACCGTGCCTCCTGAGCTTCAAGCAGAACCAAATCACCACTGACCACCTCACACCAGAAGCAGTCCATCGACAGATGAAAGGCAGGATAATCATATTCTACCGTGTCAATAAGGTTGCCCACTTTTATTTCAGTTGCAAGCTCCTCACGGATTTCTCTCACAAGCGCTTGCTGAGGAGTTTCACCGGGTTCGATTTTACCGCCGGGAAATTCCCACATACCTTTGAATTCGCCATATCCTCTTGCAGTTGCAAATATGCGTGTCTTTGCTTGAAGTGAATCGCATATCACAGCTGCGACAACTTTTATCGTTTTCATATTATCCCACCGTCAACTGATTAGTTTTCCTGAGATACTTCGCAGGGATAGGCTTGCGGAGCTTCCACACAACATTCATAGGCTTCGAGCCCTCCGACTTCACATAGTCCGCCAGTCCGAGGAAGGTATAAGGCGCAGCACCCAGCTTATTGCTCTTGAACTCACGGACAAATATCATCACGTTTGTGCCCATGTCACGATGATGTATGTAGCGCTGACCTGTCTTGCTTTCAGGAGTTGTTGTGCTCTGGCTCTGCCAGTGGAACAGCTCGCTGTTGATGGAATAATCGTTGTACATCGTAGTGGGTGAATAGTCCTTGTCCGACTTGTTGAGCGTTACGAACAGCAGGTCAGTCTTTTTATCCTCCAGATACTTCACGCCCTCACGGACGGTATCAGGCTTCATGAAGTCCAGCGCAACGAGTATCTGGTCCCTCGTGTAACTGCAATGCACGTCCAGTGGACAGTCATAGTCCACCTGCACAGGCTCGTCGATGAAGTCTATCTTGTCGTACTTGTAGTACATCAGCTCAAGTATCTCAGCGAGCATCACAGGCGACTTTGATATCTTGCGGAAGCCCTCAAGCAGGTCGCTGAAACCGCAGTCCTCGTAGGACTTCTGCCATATTGTGAACTGTAACATCTGCCACATTCTCTGCTGAACACCGTCGAAATCGTCAATGCTGTAATTGCCAATCTTTGGGAGATAATCTATCACAAGTTCTATAAGGCGATGTGAGTCGATGTATGAAAGTCGGGGCAGTGCTTTTGTAATGACTTCTTCAATATCTTCGGTGAAATTTTCTTTTACCTCAGCCTGCACACACAGTCTTGCAAAGCTGTTTTTAGTGCCGTATATAGCACTGATATCAAGATTGTAGTAGTCAAGAAAATTCGCAAGAGTAAGCGCTTTTCCGCTGTCCTCGGTGAAATTCGCAAGACGCTTTACAATGGCGCTCTTGTTGCCAACAGCCTGACTGATATTGTCGAGAATGTACTTCTGCGCCTGCTTTTCAAGTTTGATATAACAGCCCTTCGGCAGCAGTGGAAAGCCGTTCTCAATCTCGTCCTTGACACTGCGCTGAGTGTTGCCGAGAAGTGCCGAAAATTTGCTCTCGAAATTATACTTCATGTGAGCCTGACCGATGAAATCCAGTACTGTCAGGCAGTCCTTGCCATCGCTGAGACGCAGTCCACGTCCAAGCTGTTGCAGGAACACAGTCAGGCTTTCGGTAGGACGCAGGAACATTACCGTGTTGACCTCGGGAATATCCACGCCCTCGTTGTACAGGTCAACGGTGAAGATGAACTTTACCACACCGTTCGCCAGATTACGCTGTGCCGAATCACGCTCGTCCTTTTTGCTGTCGGCGGTCAGAGCGATGGACGGTATATTGTTCTGATTGAAACGCTGAGCCATATAGTCTGCGTGTTCTTTCGACACACAGAAGCCCAGTCCCTTGACCTTGTCCATGTCCGCAACGTACTTGTTAAGCTCTTTCAGGATAAGCATAACACGCATATCGTTGCCCGTGTAGATGTTTGAGAGCGCAGTCCTGTCATAACCTCCACGAGACCATTTTATATCGTGCAGGTCAACATCATCGGACACTCCGAAATAATGGAAAGGACACAGCAGCTTCCTGTCTATGGCCTCGGGCAGACGTATCTCCGCAGCTATCCTGTCATCGAAATACGGCAGTATGCTCTTGCCGTCCATACGCTCAGGAGTTGCGGTCAGACCGAGAAGTATCTTCGGTTTGTAGTATTCAAGCAAAGGCTGATATGATTTTGCGGGAGCGTGGTGAAATTCGTCCACGATGATGAAATCGTAGTAGTCGGGAGAGGTTATCTTATCAAGTGACTGAGAGTTGAAAGACTCAATGGAAATGAACAGGTTTTCAAGGCTTTCAGGAACGATTCCGCCAACGCACAGGTCGCCGAAATTCGCATCGTGGAGCACACCGCGGAAGCATTTTATACTCTGCTTCAATATCTCTTTTCTGTGCGCCACAAAGAGAAGCCTTGCACGTCCGTTTGCCTGACGAAAGCGCTTATAGTCAAATGCGGAAATGACAGTCTTGCCTGTACCCGTTGCGGCGACAACAAGGTTCTTCCAGTGATGACGTATCTCACGCTCGGCAGTCAGCTTGTCCAGAATCTCCTGCTGATAGGAGAAGGGACGTATATCAAAGCTGTAATCGCTCTGGTCGCCGTGGTATTTCTCGGCCTTCAGAGCCTGCATCAGATGCACTTTGTCATCGGGAGAATACATGGAAAAATCGGTGCTGTTCCAGTAGTTCTCAAATGTCGCATTTATCTTGCGGATAGTGTGAGGCTGGTCGTGTGCGGTGATTTTCAGGTTCCATTCAAGGCCGCTTGTCATGGCAGCGTTGGACATATTCGACGAGCCAACGTAAGCCGTAGTAAAGCCAGTGTCACGGTAGAAAACATAGGACTTCGCATGAAGCCTTGTGCGCTCGGTGTCGTAGGAGACCTTTATCTCGGTGTGGGGCAGCTTGCTCAGTTCCTCCACTGCTTTCACGTCGGTAGCGCCCATATAAGAAGTTGTGATAACACGAAGCTGACCGCCGTGAGCCGTGAACTCCTGCAATTCGTCGATGATAAGCACCAATCCGCTCCACTTGATGAAAGATACAAGCATATCAATCATGTCAGCGGAAACTATTTCCTTTTTCAGCTCAGTCATCATCTGCGGTTCGTGACCTGCACCTGTGAACAATGAGCTTGATGCAAGGGAAGTTTCGGGGCGTGTCATAGTTATACGGCGCTTCATAGCGTCAGCATTGTTCTGCATATTTGCAACTGCAAGGAGCTGTTCCGCACGTTCATCTACGCTCAGACCATCGAATTCCTCGTCACCTGTGAGCTCTGTGACTGCCGAAACTATCCTGTTGGCAAGTCCTAGCTGACCTTCGATATCATCACCTGCAAGCCGTGAGAGTCCCTTCTCAATGACCTCAGAGAGATACCCTGCCAGCACCTGCGGAGCTTCCGCTTTGTCGATATTGCGTTTGTCGATAAGCTGACGGCTCTCGTCAAGCTCGCCTGACAGGTCTTTGTTGATAACTTGTTCGTACAGTCCTGGTCTGAGCATAGGGGCACCTCCGTAGTGATTGCTAATATTAGTTAAACGAGCAGCAGCTATTTGTAATATTATAACATATTTTGCTGCAACTTGCAATATATTTTGATTATTTTGGTGCACCTTACGAAATAAAGAAAGGCATCCTGTGGATTTTCACAGAACGCCTTTGCATTTACATATATTCAGTTAATTTACACGTCTCGCCTGTGTACCTGTAATCATCTTCCTCGACAAATTTACAGCCGATGTCGGTCATTTCAATAGGTTCTTTACAGATAACAGTTCCCCAGTGATTGACCAAAATGTGCGGTCTGACCTCGACAATCCTGCCGCTGCAGTCATCGTCGTGGCGGACGTCATAAACGTACAAGTTGTCAGGGACTGTATTCCTCTTAACTCTCATACAGATGAAAAGAACTGTTTTTCCGAACAGCTCCAATAGGTCGAATACTTCCTCGTTTGCATTAACACTCATGTGGCACCTCCTACAAAATATTTGCTATTGTAGCATACGGAAGGAACAAAATCAATATTTCTGATTTTTTTCTCAATAACAAGCGCTTTCCTCCCATTATTCGTAATAAAAATGGCAGTTAGTCCAAATTGACAAATGATACTTTTACAGCACCTGCAACATACACAATTGCAGGTGCTGGTTTTTGTGCGTTTATCCAAAGATTTGAGAAATGACTGTGCAAAATGGCTTTCCCAGTTCTCTATAAGTAGAGGGCATAGAATCTTGAAAATTAAATATCCTGCGCAGGAGTGATACACAGCAGTTAAGTGCGCCGCAATAGCATGGAGGGGCTTAGCGCATCGAGCTGTGAAATACTTCTCTCTCGTCACGCAAGGCGGAATGAAAGGAATGGTACTGCGCAAGGGCTCCTGTAAAATAATTGCTAACTTGCTACCAAATTGGCTTAGGCGGCGATATATCTTCATTTTCGCTGATAGCAAAGTTGATAGTTGTTAGTTTTTTAATTGGCAGAATATACGAAGTGGCAAACATGATTCTGTGCAAGCCTACAAAGTTTCAAAATCATGGCCCAAAAGAGCCTCTCCCAGCGGCTACTATATGAAGGACACAAAAGCGGCAGCAAAATAAGTGATCGAACTTGTGCAATCATACAAAGTTTGAAAAAAGTCGTTCAAAACAGCCCTTCCCAACGGCTACTATATGAGGCGATAAAAATGGGAACATTCATAAGCCGGCGATTATGCACCTCTACAAAATAATATGAAATGGGTGGTAAAATGTGCTTTCCCATTCCCCTATAAGTAGAGGGACAAATAATTCGGTGCTTGTGCAGTCCTACAAAGTTTTACAAAAAGACTGTGCAAAACGCCCTTCCCATTCCCCTATAAGTAGAGGGCAATTTTCAGAAATGGAGATTTTTCTGAAAAATTTGCCGGAAAGGGTTATCAAAACGCCTCTCCCAGTTCTCTATAATTAGAGGGCATAGTATCTTGAAAATTAAATATCCTGCGCAGGAGTGATAACACAGCAGTTAAGTGCGCCGCAATGGCTTGGAGGGGCTTAGCGCATCGAGCTGTGAACTACTTCTCTCTCGTCACGCAAGACGGAATGAAAGGAACGGTACTGCGCAAGGTCCCACACAAAACAATTGCTAACTTGCTAACGGGCAGGTCCTAGCGCCGATATATCTTTACTTCTGCCGATAGCAAAATCGGTAGTTGTTAGTTCTGCGATAGTAAATTGCTAACGCCGGAAAAGCTCTGTATCAGGTGCTTTGACAGTGTTTGGTAGTTTGTTAGTAAAATCAGAGTGGCAGGTCGGCGTGTCGCGCGTTTGTGCGCGGTTTGTGCCGTCCTGCGATGGAAGGAGGGATAACTACACCACACGAGCTCTCGGAGCGGTTCTGAGGGCAAATAAAGCGAGTTTGAAAAGAAAGGATGATAGGATGACCGAAAACTACGACAACAACATTTACAACGAGCCGTATTGCGTCAAAGACGGCTGCCTTTACGAAAAGGTCGAGCGGAAAGGAAAGGTCACAATGGTCAGGCTGTGCGATTACGTCCCCGTGCTGAAATCTGAGATAACATTCGATGACGGAAGTGAGTGCCGCAAAGCGTTCGAGGTCGGAGCAGTACATTCCAACGGAACGACAATGCCGACGGTAACTGTCACCGCAGACGAGATGAGCAGTATGAAATGGCTCATCGAAAAGTGGGGCTCGCTGGGTTCGTATTCGCCGGCGAACAATACTCTCGGCAAGATACGTCATGCAATTATGAGCACCAAAGCTGATGTGGAATTCAGGACGGTGTACAGTCAGACAGGCTGGCGGCAAATAGATAATCGGTACGAGTTCCTGATGCCGTCTGCGGATAGTCAGTTCACAGTGGAGCTGCAAGGCAAGCTGAACGCTTACCATTGGAGTGGAAGTGCAAGTGCGGACAAGCTGTTCTATCTCACAGCGCTGCTTGAAAACGGTTTACTTCCGCAGAGAGTAATGCTGCCGTTGCTTGCAGTAACATTCCTGTCTCCGCTGGAACATTTTCTGAAAGCGGCGAGTTGCGAACAGAAGTTCATAACTGCTCTTGTTGGTAAAACAGGTACGCGCAAATCAACGACTGCGGCGCTGATGTGTTCATTCTTCGGCAGCTTCACTGCAAGCACTCTGCCTATGTCGTTTCACGATACGGCGAACAGTATCCTCAGCAATATTTATTCGCTGAAGGACGTGCTGACTTGCGTCGATGACCTGCACCCGAATGGAGTGTACGGCGACTCTGAAATGAAAAGCACTGCGCAGAACCTTGCGCGTTTCTACGGCGACCGCATTGGTCGCGCAAGATTGAATAGCAAGATAGAATTGCAGCCGTCGCGTCCGCCGACAGGTATGTGTCTTGTCACTGCGGAGTACGTTCCCGAGATATCGCAGAGCGGTCTCGCGCGCTACTTTATCATCGAGATGAAAGCGGACGACATAGATCTCGCGCTGATGACTGAGTATCAGCAGCTCGCGGCGGACGGAGTGCTTGCGTCGATAATGCACAGCTACGTTGACTGGCTGCGCACAACATATCTCTGCGATGAAAATACTTTTGTGCAAGGCTTGTCAGATACATTCAAAAAGTATCGCACCGAAGTAACAGAGGAGCTGTCTGCAAGGTGTGATAACTTCCACACAAGAGTTCCCGATACCCTCGCGCACATGATGATAGGTTTTGACTTTCTGTTTTCGTTTTTGAATGCAAAAGAAGAAATAGGTGTGCAGGATATGGAGAACTACAAACAGTCATTCCGAAACATAATCGTCACAAGTTCAGTCAGAAACAATTCCATTGTCGAGAACGAAAACTATTCGTATCAATTCTGCGACAAGCTGAAAAGTCTGCTCGACAGCGGCAGGTGCAGTGTCAATTTCATCGGAAACGACTGCGATATGAACCGAAAAGGCTTCATCGGCTTCGATGACGACAACTTCTACTACCTCATCATGAATGCGGCGCTGTCGGAAGTGGTGAAGCTGTCGAAGGAAATGGGAGAAAGTTTTTCCATTGGCAAAAACAGTTTGATACAGCAGCTGGTCGATGACGGCATAATGGTCGTGAAAGGTAAACGCAACACCACTACTGTCCGCGTTACCGATGACCGTCAGATGAGCGTTGCAGTGCTGGATAAGTCGAAGATGTTCCCTGATATGGAAGAAGCCAAAAACAGCGGAAATCGCTGAGATTTTTGGGTTGCAGGATAAAGGCTGGCGTCAAAGCGCCCGCCGTTCCACATCGGACGGGCAGTGCCCGCCGATATTCCGCAGGTTGTGAGTTTACCGAATTGGAGTCAAAATCAAAAAGGGAGGAAAATGCTGATGCCAAAAAATGCAAAAAGTAAGAAAAGTGCCGATGTTTCGGCAAATTATGATGGAGTCTACGCTCTGAAAAAACGCTTTCCGCTGTACGTTTATCCTGAGACTATGAAGACCGTTGAAAGTCTCTACAAGTCGGATAATTGCAGCACCAAAACTGAGTTCATGGAGAAAGCTATCCGCTTCTACTGCGCACACCTTATGCAGAACAAGCCTGAGCTCATCGAGTACCTTGCGCCGCAGATAGCGCATATCGTTGAGGGATATATCATGGGGACTGAGCAGAGGGTGTCTCGTGCGATATTCAAGCTTGCAGTTGAAGTCGGTGCGCAGACGCATATACTTGCGGCGATAAATGATATCGAAGAAAGCACACTTTTCAAGCTTCGCGAAATGGTCACAGACGAGGTGTGCCGCATCAACGGTATCATAAACTTTGAGAGTGCTGTCAGATATCAGCGAAGTGAGGAAGAATAAAAGCTGATTATTGTGTAGTGCTTCTGCTCGGTATCAACAGCCAACATTCGTCCAGTCTGGTGAATGGATTTCGACAGAGCGATATGGTATGATTGTTGGTCAGGAGGTGATCGCGGCGATGAAGTTGCAGGATCTGTATTACGGAAACGTCATACCGTGTCAGCATGATGTGAGAAAGGACTCCGACTATGCAAAGCAAAGTCTGGAGCTGCTTGAAATGTGCGACACACTGGGGAAACGACTGTCGGCTGACGATAAGAAACTGCTGAACGAAATAACGGATATGCAGGGAATGCTGTCCGAGACAATGGTAGCGGAAAGCTACATACAGGGTTTTCGTGACTGTGCCGAACTTATTATAGACGTGATGTTCGGCAGCAGCGAGAACCTGAAATAGCATTATAGCAATGGCGTGGGTACGGTTGTCGCCGTGCCCATTTGACCTTTGAAGGGAGTGATAAAAATGACCGCAGCATTCATTCGTGAGAACAACTAACGTTCGGCGAAAGGAGAATAGAATGGGTGAAAACAACGAGGAAAGAATAGTTATGCTGACCATAAAGGAGGCGGCAGCTCTTGTGGAGGGACTGACCGAGTACCGTGTGCGTCAGATGTGCATAAACGACCAGGTGCCGCACATCATGGCAGGCAAGAAATATCTCATCAACAAGGACTTGTTCCTCAGGTATCTGCGTGGGGAGACTGCGTAAATAAATAGTGCGAAAAGGCGCGTTTCTGCTGGACTTTTCTGCCGCGTTGTGGTATGATGTCCTTGGTAGAAACGCGCCGTATTATTGAACGGAGGTTTTATATATGGCGGCTATCAGAAAAAGAAAAAACGGTTCGTATGAAATAAGAGTCTCCTGCGGTTACGGAGTCGACGGCAAGCAGCACAATCAGTACAGGAGCTATTATCCCGAGCCCGGAATGACTCCGCGGCAGATTGAGAGAGAAGTCAACAAAATGGCGGTGCTGTTCGAGGAAGAGTGTATGAGGGGACAGGTAACCTCGGCGATAAAGTTCCAGCGATTTGCGGAGCAGTGGTTCGATGAGTACGCGAAGATCAACCTCAGACCGACTTCCTACGCCCGAATGAAACAGCTCACTAAGCGTGTATATCCTGCACTGGGACACAAGCGTATGGACAAGTTGACTGCGCGCGACATTCAGCGTTTCATCACCGACATGATGATAAACGGCAGAAACGAGACCACAGGCAAACCGCTCTCGCGCAAGACAGCGGTCCACCACCTGAGCTTCATCAGCGACGTGTTTACATACGCGATACGAATGGGTATGCTCAGCGACAATCCTTGCAGACGAGTGTTCGTGCCGAAGCAGGAGCAGCTTGAAAAGGAGATATTCAAACTGGACGAGGTGAGGACGCTGTTCGCTAATCTGGACAACGAGCCGATGAAGTATCAGCTCTACCTCATGCTTGCGATATACAGCGGATTCCGTCGCAGCGAGATGCTGGGACTGGAGTGGAAGGACATCGACTTTGAAAATGACCTCATCCACGTCAGACGAACCTCGCAGTACACCGCGGAGAAGGGGATCTACACTGACACCACCAAGACGCGGAGCTCCAAGCGTGTATCGAAGATGCCCGAGATAATAATGGACCTGCTGAGGCGGTTCAGAACGGAGCAGACTATCGAGGCACGACGGCTCGGGACAAAGTGGGTGGAGAACGACAGGCTGTTCACGAAGTGGAACGGCGAGCCTATGAATCCGCAGACACCCTTCGAGTGGCTGAAGGGCTACTGCGGACGTGTGGGAGTGCCCTTCAAAAACATACACTCCCTGCGACACCTGCACGCGAGTCTGCTTATATTCGAGGGAGTGGACGTGGTTGCGGTCTCGGCTGATATGGGCCACAGCGTCGTAGGAACAACTCTGAACCTGTATTCCCATATGTTCCAGGAGGCGAGGGCTCGCAACTGCGAGGCTATCACCAACGCTCTGAAGTTCGCTCATCAGCCTGCGGAGTGCGTGAAATATGACGTTCAGAACCGCGGCGGTGAGCAGTTCGGGACATAAAAATGACCGCAGAGCGAAAATTCTGCGGCACACCTGAAAATAGTTAAAAGTGGCAATAAGTGGTTGATAAGTGGTTGCGGGTAGTTGATTAAAATAATAAAAAACTGCAAATGGCTATTTAAAGCCATTTGCAGTAAACCAATAATGGTGACCCGTACGGGAATTGAACCCATGATTCCGCCGTGAAAGGGCGATGTCTTAACCTCTTGACCAACGGGCCATAATGGTAGCGGCAGTAGGATTCGAACCAACGACCAATCGGGTATGAACCGAGTACTCTAGCCAACTGAGCTATGCCGCCATTAATATATTGCCGTCACCTGCGACTAAATTATTATATTACAGAATAAGAAAAAAGTCAAGCATAAACGCGAAAAAAATAATTGTTTTGTAGACTTGCACAAAATAGCGGCTCTGCTTATATTTTTAGGGAGCACAATTTACAACAGTCCGATTGACAACGCAATTGATATATGATAAAATCAATGTAATAGATTTATTTGATTTGGGAGGAAGAATAATGGGAACAGATGAAATTACGGCGTTTCTTATACGTGCGAAAAAGGCGACATATGCAGGAAAGGGTGCGGAGACAGTCTCCTCGCGTCCCGAGTCTCACGACTTGGAGTACAAAGAGGGTGAACTTATGTACCTCGACACATATCTGGGCGGAGCTCAGTTCGCAGGTGAGGAAGCTGTATGGATAAGCGGAAAGCCCTACTGGAGCATGAATTACGCAGGACAGGTGACAGGAGAGCCCTTCAGCGGCGATTTTCTGAAAGAAGCACTCCTGCGCGTCCCTGCGGATAAGCCGTTCCGCGGACCTGATGAGTACAGGAGCGGAGATTACACCTACAAAAGCACGGTCAAGGGGGATTTCTCATGGTTTCAGGGATATGAAGTGATAGCGTATAAGGGGGAAGTGATATATGAATGTCACTATCACGGCACTCTGATAAAGTAGCTGTTCAGGACTTGTCCTTTTGCCTGAACAGGAATGAAGCAGTCAGACCGAAGAGAAGTGCAGCGGTGACACCGCCTGCTGCTGCGGTAAGACCGCCTGTGAATATACCGAGAAAGCCATCGTTTTCGATGGCTTTTCTTATGCCCTCGGCAAGGAGATGACCGAAGCCTGTAAGGGGCACTGTAGCTCCTGCGCCTGCGAAGTCTGCAAAGGGTTTATAGAGTCCGAGGGCGGAGAGAATTACACCCGTGACAACGAAGCCCGTGAGTATACGTGCAGGTGTGAGTTTGGTGAAGTCTATGAGGAGCTGTCCCACGGCGCACACAGCACCGCCCACAAGGAAAGCCTTAATGATATCCCAGAGCATATTATCGTTCCTTTCTTATATGGACTAAATGTGAGATAGCAGGGATACTTTCGCCCTGCTGCATGGACATGGGCGACATTAGCGCACCTGTGGCTGCAAAGAGTATATCGTGTGCCTCGCCACGTTCGAGCATAGGCAGGAAGTTGCCGCAAAGCACACTTGCTCCGCAGCCGCAGCCCGAGCCTCCGCAGTGAGTGTCCTGAGTATCAGCATCGAATATCATTGCGCCGCAGTCGCGGTGCTGAGCCGAGATGTCGATGCCCTGCTTCATAAGGATATCGAGAAGGAGCTGACTGCCCACAAGTCCTAAGTCGCCTGTGACTATGATATCGTAGTCCGTAGGTGAAGTACCCGTTGCCGAGAGGTAACGGGAGACAGTATCAGCGGCAGCAGGAGCCATAGCGC
This sequence comes from Ruminococcus flavefaciens ATCC 19208, assembly GCF_000518765.1. Taxonomy (GTDB): domain Bacteria; phylum Bacillota; class Clostridia; order Oscillospirales; family Ruminococcaceae; genus Ruminococcus; species Ruminococcus flavefaciens. The sequence continues at coordinate 683,125 of NZ_KI912489.1, forward strand.
TGCCCATATTGTTTATGTCGCATATATCAAGGTCGGCTATTCTGCCGATGCAGCCGCCGACTATAGCGGCAGAGCCTTCTTCACGTGAGAGTATGACAGCTCCCGAAGCGGTACATGTCCACTGAGCTGTGGGAGTACGCTGACCGCCGTAGGAAAGGGGGAATCGGAACTGTCTCTCAGCCGTTGAGAAGTGGGAAGAAGTAACAGCAGCCGCATATTCTGCGAGACCACATTCGGTGAGTATTGAAGCTATGAGGAGTCCCTCAGCCATAGTGGAACAGGCGCCGTAGAGCCCGAGGAACGGTATTGCAAGCTCTCTCATGCTGTAAGCCGAGCCTGTGCACTGGTTGATGAGGTCGCCTGCGCATATAACGTCAATGTCATCGCCCATGAGCTGAGCCTTTCGCAGAGCGAGTCCCATAGCTTCGAGCTGAAAGCGGCTTTCTGCCTGTTCCCATGTAGCTTTGCCGAAGTGACTGTCACTGACCACTTCATCGAAGCAGCTGCCGAGAGGACCCTGCCCCTCTTTTTCCCCCACAACAGCAGCATAGCTTTTTATTTTTACGGGAGTCTCAAGCTGAAAAACTCCCCTGCCGATTCGTTTAGCCATGATAATACCTCCGTTTCGGAGTTATTATGTGACAAAAAAATGCAAATATACAAAAAAGTCAATTAGTGGTTAGTGATCAGTGCATAGTAGGGGCGGATATTATCCGCCCACCAATTACGCATAAACCTAAAATGACATAATGTAGGGACGACCATTTAAGCAGTGCTCCAAATCTTTGATTTGGTTAGCAATGCTATATGCAGAGCTGGTCGTCCGCGTATACCTTACATAATAAATAGCATGAATGGGTTGCAATTAACATTTTTATTGGCGGACGCGCAATGCGCGTCCCTACAAATTGTTTCATGTTACTTATGAAGTAAAACAAAACGGGCGAACGGAATTCGCCCCTACATGGATAATGGCGTAATTATAAAAAACGGGCTGCCACAGGCAGCCCCTACACATGGTTTAAGCATAATTGCATTGTAAAGTTACGGGCGCACACTGTGCGCCCGTACAATTCTAATCACTAATCACTTGCCACTGAGAATATCTGATCGTATGCGTCCCAGTACAGGATATCGAGGGTATCGGATTTCCTTTCCTTAGTGCTGAATCCGTCAAGAACGTAACGTTTTGCGGTATTCTGACCGTTTGGAATACTTGCCACGGCATCGGAGCTGTTTGTCCAGCTCTTGGAAGCGGCGGTATATTCCACCTTTCCGTTTCTGACGATGATGAAGTATTCACATTCATCTGCGTCGCTGAAGTATTTTTTCATACCCTCGTAAAAATCTTCCGCATCGAAAGGGACTGCCACATTTGACTCGGGATCGGAGCTGATGATATAGAGCCCCTTGACGTTCTTTTCTTCTTGCTTCAGGTCGGAGATCACATTGCCGCCTGCATCGTTGATATCACGTGCGCAGTTATATGCGTCCATGTATCGCATTTTCTCTCTTGTATGTCTGATAGCAGGCAATAAGATAGCGAGAGTTATGGCTACGAATATAGCAACGGGTATGATGATCGCCCATATCCACGCATTGCTCTTTTTGGCAGGCGGATAGGATATGTACTGATAAGGCTGAGGGGAGTACGGCTGCGGATACACCGGAGCTTTGTACGGGGAATAGCCGAATTGCTGCGGATAGCCGTTAGAGTAGGGCTGCTGAGCATTACTGTAGTCCTGCGCAGGCGCAGATGATGTGCAGCTGCATTTTTCTCCGTCATTGAGATGTCTGCCGCATTGTGTGCAATATGGCATGGTATCACTCCTTTAGATATAATCAAGTGTTTTCAGTATGAACAGCCAGCTCGTCAGCGTGAAGGCACTGCACAGAGTCGTAAGCATGACGGCAAATGCGGTGACAGTGCCCTTGTGACCGAGGTTTTTGGCCATTACGAAGCAGCTTCCCGTAGTCGCACTGCCGAGCATTACCAGTATAGCAATGAGCTTTTCGCCGCGGAATCCCAGTTTTATAGCCACAGGCAGGAACAGTGAGCAGAATAGCACCAGCTTGATGAAGGCTATGCCTGCGGTAACAGGCAGCTTTCCCTTTGCTTCGCCGAATTTCACAGAAGCTCCCAGAGCTATGAGCGAAAGGGGAGTAGCCATATTGCCCAGATATGTAACGGATTTGCTGAGTATGACGGGCTGCGGTATTTTCAGCAGCGACCATGTGATACCGACGATTATGCCGAGGATAATTGGATTTGTGGCAATGCTTTTGAATGTGCTTAAAGCAAGAGCCTTCCTGCCCTTGCTCTTGTCCTTTTCGGGAGATGTCACAGCAAGAGTAGTCACAGCTATGATGTTGTAAAGCGGAACAGTTCCCACTATCATAAGAGCCGCCATAGTGGAATGACCGTAGATATTGTTAACGAAGGCTATGCCGAGTATAGCGGCACTGCTTCGGTAAGATGCCTGTATCACTTCGCCCCTTTCCGAGCGGTCTTTTGTCAGCAGCGAGTAAAGCACTGCTATGCCTACGCTGAGGAGAGTTGCACACATACAGAAGAGTACGAATCTGCCGTCCCATACCGAGCGGAAATCCGCAGTAGAAAGATCCATGAACAGGAGCGCAGGGAGAAGTGTGCGGAATACGAATTTGTTTATCTGCGCCGTTGAATGGTCGTCAAGGAGCTTCACCCTGTGTACGAACCAGCCGAATACCATCATCAAGAATACGGGCACAGTGGCATTGAGACTGAATGAAAGATTTTTCAGGAACAAAAATATCACTACCTTATGTTATTTACAACTTGATTATAGCATATTTTTTTTACCGGTGCAAGCGGTTTAGTTGTTAGTGGTTAGTGATTAGTGCATAGTGTAGGGAACGCCGCCCTCGGCGTTCCGCAAGTGATTAGTAGGGGCGGATATTATCCGTCCGTGAATTGAGAATAGAGAATGTAGGGAACGCCAGCCCCTACACATAGTTATGATATACATAATGGTTCGTGACACACGGGCGAGCAGAACTCTCCCTTACAATTATGAATTATGCATTATGGATTATTAATTAATACAGCCGCTCCTGCACTAATCAGTCATAACAGAGTGGGGGGCGGCATATGATGTAAGGACAAAGCTACGCGAAAGGGTGAAGGTATGGGACTTACTGAAAAGGAAGCAGCCGAAAGGCTAAAGACCGAAGGTGAAAACGTATTCGGAGACAGCAGGAAAGCAGTTCCTGCGAAGATATTTCTGGGGCAGTTCAAGGACGTAATGGTGATGATACTGCTTGCGGCAACGGTGGTATCCGTACTGCTTGGGGAGATATCCGACGCGGTCACCATAATACTCATAGTGCTGCTCAACGCGATACTGGGCTTCGTTCAGGAGTACCGCACGGAGCATACACTTGAAGCCCTGCGCTCCATGACTTCTCCAACGGCTAAATGCTGGCGTGATGGTAAGCTTACGGAAATTGATGCGGCAAAGCTTGTAACGGGAGATATCATCGAGCTTGAAGCAGGCGACCGCATACCTGCGGACGGAGTTGTACTGAAAGCAGCAGGCTTTTTCACCGATGAGTCCATACTCACGGGAGAATCCACGGCAGTCGGCAAGACCGCAGGCGATACCGCCGACAGGGACAACTCACTGAACAAGCCGAATATAGTCTACTGCGGAGCTTCAGCTGTGAAGGGTACCTGCCGTGCAGAGGTAATAGCAACGGGAAAGAATACCCAGATGGGCAGGATATCGGAGATGCTGACAGATATCGACAGCGAAGCGACTCCCCTGCAAAAGCGGCTTGCAGAGCTTGGAAAAGTGGTGGCAATAATATGCCTTGTGGTATGCGCAGCGGTTTTCGGAGCAGGAGTGCTCAGGGGCGAAAATGTATTCGATATGCTCATGACGGGCATAACCATAGCTATAGCTGCAATTCCTGAGGGACTGCCCGCAACGGTGACTATTGCCCTTGCGCTGGCGGTGAGCCGTATGCTCAAACAGAAAGCCCTTGTGAATAAGCTCCACAGCGTAGAGACTCTCGGCTGCACATCGGTGATATGCTCAGACAAGACAGGTACTATCACCGAGAACAAAATGACGGTTACTGAGCTTTCCACAGTATCGGAGACTTATAGTTTCAGCGGTATGGGCTACAGAGTCAGCGGAGCAGTTACCAAAGGTGATAATATCGCCGTAAATCCAATGACCGAAAAGGCTCTCACGGAAGCTCTGCGGTGCGGAGTTGTATGCTCTACGGCTGAGATAAGTACGCAGGAGACTCCCAAAAGCCGCAACAGAGGCACGCTTGCAGGCAAGGGAGAATGGAAGGTAACAGGCGACCCTACAGAAGCCGCACTGCTTATTGCTGCTGCAAAGGCAGGCATCACAAGGGAGTCGCTGTCGGGCAGCTGCCGTGTTATTGAGGAATACCCCTTTGACAGCGAGACGCGCTTCATGGCTGTGCATTGTCAATGGGGAAGTGAAAAGCGTATCTACTTCAAGGGTGCGGAGGAAGTTATGCTGCCGAGATGTACGCAGTATATGGACGAAAATGGCAAAGCATCCTATATGACGGCGGCAGTCCGCAGAGAGCTTGAGGAAAAGGCTGCGGAAATGTCAGACAAAGCACTGAGAGTCCTTGCACTGGCGGTATTTACTTCCGACAGCTTCGACCCTGACCGCGGAAACCTTGTATTCTTGGGCTTTGCAGGCATGACAGACCCTCCACGTGAGGAAGCAAAAATAGCCATACGCAAATGTGCTTCTGCCTCCGTAAAGACTGTCATGATAACGGGAGACCATAAAAATACCGCCGTGGCAGTTGCAAAAAAAGCAGGACTGCTCAAAGGCGGAAAGGCAATAACAGGTGCGGAGCTTGATAAGCTCACAGATGAGGAGCTCGACCGTGATATCGGAAAATATACGGTATTTGCCCGTGTTGAGCCTGTACATAAGCTGCGTATTGTAAAGAGCTTCAAGCGGCGGGGCGAAATAGTAACTATGACAGGTGACGGCGTGAATGACGCTCCTGCGGTAAAGGAAGCCGATGTTGGTGTAGCTATGGGCGTTACGGGAACTGACGTGACCAAGCAGGCGGCAGATGTGATACTCATGGACGACAACCTTGCAACTCTCGTGAATGCAGTGGAGCAGGGACGGTGCGTTTATTCCAATATACGGAAGTTCGTGCGGTATCTTTTGTCCTGCAATATAGGAGAAGTTCTGACTATGTTCCTCGGTATAGTCATGGGAATGCCTGTGGTGCTTCTGCCTGTGCAGATACTCCTTGTGAATCTTGTCACTGACGGACTCCCTGCTGTGGCACTGGGTATGGAGCCGCCCGAGAGCGATATAATGAGCCGTCCGCCGAGACGTTCGGGAGAGGGCTTCTTTGCAGGAGGGCTTATGTGGAAGATAGTAATACGAGGTATATTTATCGGACTTTCCACTCTTGCAAGCTTCACAACGGTAATGCGTCTGGGGGGCTCTCTTGAAGCCTGCCGAACCGCCGCGCTTATCACACTGGTAGCATCGCAGCTCATACACGTATTTGAATGCCGAAGCGAGAGACGTTCGGTATTCCGCATGAATCCTTTCGGCAATATTAAGCTTGTGGGAGCAGTTCTTCTGTCGGTGGCAGTTCTTGCAGCAGCAGTTATGATACCGCAGCTACAGGTGGTGTTCAGCACGGTAACTCCCGATATGGTGCAGCTCCTTACAGCATTGGGCTTCAGCCTTGCAGTACCCGTGCTGGCGAATTTAATGCATAATTCATAATTATTGTGTCCGCCTGTGCGGACGGATTATGAATGACATATTGTAGGGGCGAGTGACCCTCGCCCGTTGATTTTGATGATACTCCCCGTGTCGAGAAGCGACAGCCCTTTTGAAGATATACGAACGAGCAAGGGTGCGCAGGCTCTGCGCTGTAGGGGCGCGTGACACGCGCCCGTCAATTACGTGCCAATTTAAAATGTCGCACTGTAGGGACGACCATTTAAGCAGTGCTACAAATCTTTGATTTGGTCAGCAATGCTATATGCAGAGCTGGCAGCGCCTACAGGATAATGGCTAAATGCTAACGGCTAAAGGCTTATATTTCCAAGCCGAAGCTTATAGAAAGGGCAGTATCCACCTTATTCATTGAATTGAGGTCAAGCTCGCCCATTTTGTCTTTAAGACGACGTTTGTCGATAGTCCGTATCTGTTCCAGCAGGACGATACTATCCTTTGCGAGTCCGCATTTATCCGCCTGCACTTCAATATGTGTGGGAAGGTGACTCTTGTCGCGCTGACTGGTTATGGCAGCGGCTATGACCGTGGGACTGTGTTTATTTCCCACATCGTTCTGGACTATAAGTACAGGCCTTATGCCGCCCTGCTCAGAACCTACAACAGGACTCAGGTCGGCGTAGTATATTTCTCCTCGTTTGACTGACATAAAAATTACTCCCGATATATAATGAATGTTGATCGCTGTCTGTATTATTGCCTTAACGGCTGAGTTTATGCAGCTTCAATTCATTATATGCCGTTGGAGAAACTTATGCTTATGAAGTTTTTGCGTGAGAGCTGTTCTTTTTTCTGAAAAATCCGAACAATGCCTTTTCGGTAAGGTCTGCCAGCAGGTGTCTGTAGACTGCCGCTGCAATGAGAACTGCCGCTGCGTAGCAGAGCCAAACCGCCTTGGTGGAGTAGCTCAGTCCCAGCCCTGCATATTCGTCAATGGTCTTTATTACGCACTGCACAGGGAAATGCACAAGGTATATTACTATGGAAAGGCTTCCCAGATATGTAAGGGGATGTATACCCAGCACAGTCCGCAGCCATGGTATGAACAGCACTGCTATTATCAGCGCGGGAGCTATGCCAAGCATGAATGCCATGCGGAAGTCGCCCATGAATTCAGGCTTGAAACGGAGCACAAGGTAGCTGAGGACAACTGCTGCGAGGCATACATATCCGAGCCGCTGTGACCTGAAACGCTCCCTGTTATCATAGACCGTGAAGAGTATGGCTCCAATGAAAAAGCAGGCTATGCCCCGTCCCACAAGCTCGTTCCATACAGGGTAGTTCACACCTGAGAGAGTAATGGTAGTTCCTGCAAGGACTGCCGCGAAAAATGCGTAGCAGGCGTGACGCCGGTTCTTTACGCGATAGAGTATGAAGTAGAACAGCAGATAGCAAAGCATGCATATGCTTATGCACCATGAGGGAGCGTCGAATGACCAGTCCTTGCCGAAGAAGCCGTCCTGCATGAGCAGAAGATTGTATATCAGATGCTGAATGTCGAAATTGCCGTATACAAAGGTGGTGCCGCATTTGTGATAGTAAGCCAGCTCCGTTATTATAGTGACAAGAGTAAAGAATATAAATGGCGGATATATCTTTCTCAGACGTTTTACTATGAAGTCGCGGAAGCTTATGCGGTGTTCCAGCACTCTTTCGGAATATCCAAGCATCATTCCGAAACCCGACAGCATGAAGAACAGCTCCACCATGAAGGAGCCGTATTTGTATGACATGGGAAAGGCTGAAAAGAAAGGGGAGCCGTCCTGGGGCTTGAAGTGCTGATAGTGCCAGAAAAATGCGATTATACAGGCGCCTATGCCCTTCATTCCGTCAATGGCGCCAAGGTGGATTTTCTTTGGAGCGTTGTTTTTTTTAGTCATTTGTTTTCCTCTTTTTCAGTTGTTGGTACAGGAATATCTGGAGAAGCGTCACGGCAGTTCCTGCCACATAGCACCATAAGTCCTCGGTGGCATAGCTTGTGCCTATGATTATTCGCAGGAGCTTGTTCTCGACACCGAGTATGTCCGCGATATGCGCCTTTTGCAGGAATTCCACCGCAAACGAGAATATGAGTATACCAACTGCGATGCCGTAGGAGCTGAACTTCTTCGGTACAAACGAGCGGAACAGGCAGTACAGCACCCATACTATGATGACATCGCCTATGTATGCGCGTATGAAGTAATTGAAGTAGAATACGCCTATGCACACTTCCACAGCTACAAGCAGTACAAAGCCTATTATATAGGGCAGACGGGCTTTCATTCTATCTCACCTGCAAGGTCGGGGAATACACCGAGACTGCGTTTGAGTATGCCGTTCATAAGTGCGAGGGCTATGCCATAGTTGGTGAACGGTACGTTCTGATCTTCTGCTGATTTGCGGCGATAGGTCATTTCGCGCTCACCGAGCATACAGCCGCCGCAGTGTATAACGAGACTGTATTTTGACAAGTCCTCGGGGAACTCGCGTCCCGAGCTCAGCTCTATATTCAGAGTCTTTTCCGTAGCCTTTTTCAGCAGGGCAGGCAGCTTCACACTGCCGATGTCTCCGCACTGGCGATGATGAGTACAGCCCTCGGATATGAGGACAGTATCGCCGTCTTTCAGCTCTTTTATGGCAGCTGCCCCTTTTACGGAGGTCTCAAGGAAGCCCTTGTATCTTGCCATGAGTATCGAAAACGAGGTCAGCGGAATGTCCTCTGGAACTATTTTGCTGACTACAGCAAATGCCTGACTGTCGGTGATGACCATTTTCGGGGGAGTGCTCAGCTTTTCGAGGGTTTCCGCAAGCTGGAATTCCTTTGTGAATACCGCCATTGCGTCTGCGTCAAGTACATCGCGTAGAGTCTGCACCTGCGGCAGTATCATTCGTCCCTTTGGTGCAGCCGCGTCGATAGGTGTAACGAGTACAACCATATCTTCGGGACTGAGCAGGTCTCCGACTATATGCTTTTCCTCTGAGGGCAGCTTTGCAAGAGCAGCAATGCGCTCCTTCAGTTCATAGATGTTTTCGCATTTAAGTGCACTGACTTCTATCTCGTTGTCATGACAGACCCGCTTCTCTGAGATATCGGACTTGTTGTACACAGTGAGAAAGGGGATATCCTTTTCCTCAAAAATGTCGATGAGCTGTCGCTCTGTGTCGGTTAGACCTACAGTGCCGTCAACTATGAGCACAGCAAGGTCTGTGCGGTTGAGTATCTGTTTTGTTTTGCGTACTCTCAGCTCCCCGAGAGTGCCCTCGTCGTCAAATCCGGGAGTGTCTATTATCACCACAGGACCGAGAGGGAGAAGCTCCATAGCCTTTGTGACGGGGTCTGTAGTAGTGCCCTTTACGTCGGAGACTACGGACAGCTCCTGACCTGTAACAGCGTTTACCACGCTGGATTTTCCTGCGTTTCTCCGACCGAAGAAGCCTATGTGGACTCTCTCCGAGGAGGGTGTATCGTTTAAACTCATATTTATCATTCCTCTGTATGGGCGCTTGAACAGAGCCCGTTAATATGTAATTATTGTCGTTTTCGATGAAGCTGCCCGTGTCGAGAAGCAACTGCTCTTTTGATGATATGGGGACGAGCAAGAGTGCGCAGGCTCTGCGCTGTAGGGGCGTCCGTGATAATTGGTGTTATTTTGCGGGCGAACGCTGTTCGCCCCTACATTTTATTTTTCATCAAAAACGCCTATGACTTTCATACATTCATCGCAGTACCAGCCTTCGCCGCGGAGCTTGAGATCTATAGTTTCTTTTCTGAGCTTTTTGCCGTTTTCATCTTCGGGACACCAGAGCAGAGATGTAAACAGCTGAGTTATGCTTCCGCTGTCTTTGGCTTCGATAGTTCCTTTGCGACATTCTTTTCCACATTCAGGGCATTTCATAGTTTGTTCTCCATTCATTAGTGAAATAATAAAAGCCGCGGAGCGAAGTGCCCCACGGCTTTAGTATATCATATTTTTTTCGCTTCTGCAAGCCCGAGCCTTTAGTCCTTAGCCGTTAGTTTAGCGTGGACGGCGTTCAACTGTCCGAATTTTGTGATATTGCCGATAAATGACATAATGCAGGTCTTGGATCTATTATTCACTTCTTTTTGCTGTCAGACCTGCTGCGAGGCAGAATACGCAAACTATACCCAGAACTATCTGTGCCATCAGGAAGCTTTGGGTAATGAGTGAGATAATAAGTATTAAAAAGCTGATGACAGCTCCGATCAGACTGATAAAATGTACTTTTGATGTTTTTTTCATAGTGTTTTTCATAGTGCTTTTCTCCTTTACTTGTTAAATTTGAGTTTTGTATTGTAAACTAACGGTTAAAGTTTTTATAGCTTTCAGCTCACATTTCCGTACTCTGAAATAAAAAGAGCCGTAAAGTAAAAACTGTACGGCTCCATTATAACATATTCCTAACAAAAAATCAACATTTGTGAGAAAATTTTTGTGCATCTTCTAAAATGAGGGGGCGGCAGCGTGACGCTGCACCCTTTCTCCGCGATATAGTTAACTCTAATGGCAGATAATATCCGCGAGGAACAATTAACGAAATGCGGATATCATCGCGTGAACACAGGCTCTGCGCTTATATACGAGCAACGCCTGTATCTCTTGCAGCCTGAGCAACAGCCTTTGCAACAGCCTGAGCAACAGTCTTGTCCAGTGCACTTGGGATAATGTAATCTGCGCTGAGCTTATCGTCTGTAACGAATGAAGCGATAGCCTTAGCAGCAGCTATCTTCATAGCGTCGTTGATATCGCTTGCGCGAACATCGAGTGCACCGCGGAAGATACCCGGGAATGCGAGAACATTGTTTATCTGGTTCGGGAAGTCGCTTCTGCCCGTACCAACAACAGCTGCGCCTGCTTCCTTAGCGAGGTCGGGCATGATCTCGGGAGTCGGGTTAGCCATCGGGAAGAGGATAGGCTTGTCAGCCATAGACTTTACCATTTCGGGAGTTACGCAGCCGGGAGCTGAAACGCCGATGAATACGTCTGCGCCCTTGATAACTTCTTCAAGGCTGCCCTTTCTCATCTGCTGGTTTGTGATCTCAGCCATTTCGTCCTTCATAGGATTCATGCCCTCAGGTCTGCCCTTGTAGATAGCACCGTTTCTGTCGCAGAGAACAACGTCCTTGAGTCCCATAGAGATGAGGAGCTTGATGATAGCGATACCTGCTGCGCCTGCACCGCTTGTAACTACTCTGATCTCGTCAAGCTTCTTGCCTACTACCTTGAGAGCGTTGAGCATAGCAGCGAGAGTAACAACAGCTGTACCGTGCTGGTCATCGTGGAATATCGGGATATCACAGCACTCCTTGAGCTTCTTCTCTATCTCGAAGCAGCGGGGAGCAGAGATGTCCTCGAGGTTTACGCCGCCGAATGAGCCTGCAAGGAGACGAACTGTATTAACGATATCGTCAACTTCTTTTGAACGAACGCAGAGCGGAACTGCGTCAACGTCGCCGAAAGCCTTGAAGAGTGCGCACTTGCCCTCCATAACAGGCATACCTGCCTCAGGGCCGATGTCACCGAGACCGAGAACAGCTGTACCGTCTGTAACTACGGCAACGAGGTTTGAACGGCGTGTAAGCTCATAGCTTTTGTCAACGTCCTTCTGTATCTCGAGGCATGGCTGAGCAACGCCGGGAGTATAAGCGAGGGAGAGGTCATCTCTTGTTACGAGGGGAGCACGGCAGATGACTTCGATCTTGCCCTGCCACTCATAGTGCTTTTTAAGTGATTCTTCTGCATAATTCATGGTTTATATGTCCTTTCAGTTATTATTTCAAAAAAGCGGAGAACAAAGAGTTCTCCGCGAAAATGCTTATTTGCGGTTTCTCAGAACTGGATCTGGTCAAGAACGCTTCTCAGAGCCTTTGCACTTGTCTGGAGCTTTTCTATCTCCTTATCGCTGAGTTTTGGTGAGACTTCTCTTTCGATACCGTTGCTTCCGATAACACAAGGGAGACTGAGGCATACGTCGTTGATGCCGTATCTGTCGTTTATCATAGTGGAAACCGTTAATATGTTCTTTGAGTCACGGAGAACAGTGTCACAGATCTTGTTAACGCTCATTGCGATAGCATAGAATGTAGCACCCTTTCTCTTGATGACCTCTGCGCCTGCCTTGCGGACTTCGTCGATGATCTCGTCCTCGTCAAGGTCTGCGTGATCCTGGTCTGCGCAGTACTCGTCAACAGGAACGCCTGCGATGTTCATGATAGACCATGGGATAAATGAGGAATCGCCGTGCTCGCCGAATACGTAAGCGTGAATGCTGTTAGGGCTGAGACCTACGTGGTCAGCGATGATGGAACGAAGTCTTGAAGTGTCGAGAGCTGTACCCGAACCGATTACCTGATTGGGCTTGAGGTCTGTACACTTCAGAATAGTATATGTAAGGATATCAACAGGATTGCTGACAACTACATAGATAGCATCGGGAGCGTATTTAGCCACCTGAGGCATTACTTCCTTGATGATGTTTACGTTGGTCTGAGCAAGGTCGAGACGAGTCTGACCGGGCTTTCTTGCAAGACCAAGTGTAACAACAACGATGTCAGAGTCCTTAGCGTCCTCGTATCCGCCGTCGAATACTTCAACGTTCTCACCGAATGAAACACCCTGACGGATATCCATAGCCTCGCCCTTTGCCTTAGCCTTATTGATATCAACAAGAACGATATCGGAGCAGGTTCCTGCTACTGCGAATGTATAAGCAACAGATGCGCCGACATTGCCTGCGCCAAGTATAGTTATCTTTGTACCGTTTTTTTCAGCCATTATGTTAACCTCCATAAATCTCGGTAGGCTCTGCCGTTTCTTTACCACTTTGCAGAGCGATATGTACTTATCATTATAAACATAAAGGTAAAAAATATCAAGCAAAAAAGAGGCTTTCATGCAAAAATCGTAAATTCATACAAAAGGCGATAACATTTAACAAAGCTTTTTTCACTCTGCGGATAATAGGCGAAGATTAGCCCGACCAATTGAAAACAATGGTTTGCAAATGAATAATATGCGGATATTAACGAATATTTTTGAAAATAATGAATATTTATGCAAATATACTTGACATTATTTTACTATGTAGTATAATAGATTTATATCGCAATCCACGCATAACTTATGCGTTTACATTCAGGAGGTAATTACAATGGCTAACAAAAAGGATATCAAAAAGGTAGTTCTTGCATATTCGGGCGGACTTGATACATCTATCATCATTCCGTGGCTCAAGGAAAACTACAATAACTGTGAAGTTATCGCAGTTTCAGGTGACGTAGGACAGGGCACAGAGCTTGACGGACTTGAGGAAAAGGCTATCAAGACAGGTGCTTCCAAGCTCATCATCGCCGACCTCAAGGAAGAGTTCATTCAGGACTACGTTTATCCTACAGTACAGGCTGGTGCGATCTACGAGAACAGATATATGCTCGGTACATCATTTGCACGTCCTATCATTGCTAAGCGCATCGCTGAGATCGCTCTTGCAGAGGGTGCTGATGCTATCTGCCACGGCTGTACAGGAAAGGGCAACGATCAGGTAAGATTCGAGCTCGCTATCAAGGCATTTGCTCCTGAAATGGCTATAATCGCTCCTTGGAGAGAATGGGACATCAAGAGCCGTGACGAAGAGATCGACTACGCTGAAGCTCACAATATCCCGCTCAAGATAAACAGAGAGACAAACTACTCAAAGGACAAGAACATCTGGCACCTTTCACACGAAGGTCTCGATCTTGAGGATCCTGCAAACGAGCCGCAGTATGAGAAGAAGGGCTTCCTTGAAATGGGCGTATCTCCTATCGACGCTCCCGACAAGCCAACATACATCACTATCCACTTCGATAAGGGCGTTCCTACACAGCTCGACGGCAAGACACTCAACGGTGTTGAGATGGTATCTGCTCTTAACAAGCTCGGCGGCGAGAACGGTATCGGTCTTGCAGATCTCGTTGAGAACCGTCTTGTTGGCATGAAGTCAAGAGGCGTATATGAGACTCCCGGCGGTGCTATCCTTTACCACGCTCACGAAGTTCTTGAAACTATCACACTTGACAAGGAAACTGCACGTATCAAGCAGTACCTCGGCATCAAGTTCGCTGATATCGTATACAACGGTCAGTGGTACACACCTCTCCGCGAAGCTCTCACAGCTTTCGTTGACAAGACACAGGAGAGAGTTACAGGCGATGTTAAGCTCAAGCTCTACAAGGGCAACATCATCAATGCAGGCGTTACTTCACCATACACACTCTATGATGAAGAAGTTGCTACATTCGATGAGGACGAGGTTTACAATCAGGCTGATGCAGCAGGCTTCATCAACCTCTTCGGTCTCCCGATAAAGGTCAGAGCACAGCTTGACAAGAAGCGCAATAACAAGTAATCATGGAAAGCTTTCTGTGGGTGTTTTACTGGCTTTTGATTTCGGTATTTTTTATCGGCATAACGGTGTATCTCGTTATGAATATCATCGCCCTTAAAAAAAGCACTCCCGACAGCTTTGAAGGACAGCCTGTTGAAGTCGATGCAGTGGTGGCGGAAAATACTCTTACTTATTTTTCGACCGTAAAGAGCGCTTCGCCGCAGGTCTCCGAGAAGATAAACTACGTCACACTGAAATATGTAGCTGACGGAGTTGCATTCACAAAGGAAGCAAAGCTGATAGACGTACATCAGCGGCTGAAAGCAGGCGATACCGTAAAGCTGTACTATGACAGCCTTGATTCGGGACGCGCTCTCCTTGCTGACGGCAGCGAGAAGCAGTCTGCGGTAAACGGTATAAAATGGGCTGTAGGCTATTATGTCATACTGTTTATAGTCGGCGCATTCATGTTCTTCGGAATAGCAAATGCGGTCAGCGAATAAGCAGAAAAACTTGAAAAATATGTATAAGTTTCAGGCAGGGGAGCCTTCTCCTGCCTGTTACGATTTCTTTATAAAGTTTAGAGTTTAGAGTTGAAAGTTAAGGAGCTGCCTTCGGCAGAATATTTGAATGATGTGAGCGCAGCGAACACATTAACTCTCAACTCTCAATTCTCAATTCTCAACTGAATTTTATTGCGAAGGGAGAATTACTATGGTAGAGATTAGGCTCATGACTATCAACGACTGGAAAGGCGTTGAGCAGGTCTGGAAAGACCATGAAGGCACAAACCCTGTTGACGACTGCGAGGAAGGCTTCACAAGATACCTGAAACGCAATCCCACCACCAGCTTTGTTGCTATGGACGGCGACAAGATGATCGGTACGATACTGGCAGGTCATGACGGACGAAGAGGCTTCTTTCACCATGTAGTAGTTGCTCCCGAATACAGGAACCGCGGTATCGGTGAGGACTTGGTGAACCACGCTATGGAGGCTCTCGAAAAGGAAGGCATACAGAAAACAGCTCTCGTTGTTTTTGAACATAACGATCTGGGTAACGGCTTCTGGGAGCACATAGGCTTCACCACAAGACCCGACCTTGTATATCGCAACAAGTACGTAAAATAATATGGATAAATTCATGAAGATAGCCATTGAAGAGGCTCGGACTGGCATTATCGCAGGTCATGGCGGACCTTTCGGCTGCGTCATCGTCAGAGACGGCAAGGTGGTCGGCAGAGGTCATAACGAAGTAATAAAGCAGAACGATCCTACCTGCCACGGAGAAGTAACGGCTATACGTGATGCCTGCAAGAACCTCGGTACATACGACCTTTCAGGCTGTGAGCTTTACACTACCGCAGAGCCCTGCCCAATGTGCCGCGGAGCTATAATGTGGTCGAATATCAGAAAGGTGTATTTCGGCTGTAATATAGCTGATACAGAAAGTATCGGCTTCAGGGACAAGGTTTTCTACGAGTCACCCGTGGATATATCCGAGGAGCTTGACCGTAAGGAGTGCCTTGAGGTATTCGAGGAATATCGTGCTATAAATGACAAAAAGAGCTACTGACAAACGATCTCACATAACATCACACCATTATAAGGAGAACTACTATGAAAAGCGGTAATTTAGGAATAGCAATAATTCTTGTTGCAATAGTTTTTTCACTTAAAAGCAGCGGTAACGACGGTATGATATTTCTGCTGACTCTGGTCGGTATCTGTGTAGCTGTTGCCGAAAATGCTTATGCAATTGTAAGAACTTGTAAAAAACAGGAGAAAAAATAATGGCGGATATGAGAAAGATCAGAAGTGTTCTTGCGGTTATAGCAGCTATGGCATTTATGGCAGGCTGCGGAGAGAAAAAGACTTCCGATGATAATAACACAACAGAAGCAGCAACTACTACAGCAGTTACTACCGAAGCTGCAACAGAGGATACTACCTCAGCTTTAAGTTATACAGATTATACCGAGCTTTCGAGAAAGCTCATTGATGATATCCTGAATGACGATTTCAAGCCTGCTATGGAGCTGTTCTCAGAAAACTGCAAGGCACAGCTCACCGAAGAGATGCTTCTGGAGGGCTGGAAGGGCCTAAAAGAAGAGGGCGGCAATTTCATTGCCGTAAAGGAGTCAAAGACACAAGTTCAGCAGGGCATGACCGTTGTAACTACAGTTATGGATTTCGATAAGAAAGATTTTGAGTTCATGCTTGCTTACAATGACAAGGGCGAGATCGAAGGCATAATGTTCACGTATGCGCAGGACGAGGAGATAACTCCTCAGGTGACTGCCACATTTGCAGAGACCTGCATAAAGGTAGGCGAAAAAGAGCTGGACGGTATGCTCACTATGCCTAAGAATGCCGAAAAGCCCCCTGTAGTGATACTCATACAGGGTTCGGGTCAGCACAATATGAACGAGGGCAGCGGCGAGCTTGCTACATTCAACGAGCTGGCACACGGACTTGCCGAAAGAGGCATTGCTACCATAAGGTACAACAAGAGATTTTTCCAGTATCCCGATCTTGCAGGCGACGGAAACTACACTGTAGAAGAAGAGATACTTGACGATGCGGCTGCTGCTGTAAAGCTTGCGAAGTCTTATATGGACGAGGGCAAGGTAAGCGGAATATTCGTAATGGGACACAGTCTCGGCGGCTGCGTTGCACCTTCTATCGCACAGGCAAACAGCGATGTACAGGGTATAATCTCGCTTGCTGGTACTCCGAGAGACCTTGCAGAGGTTGTCATAGATCAGCTGACCGCACAGAGGGACGCTGCGGAAGTGGGCGCACAAAAGGATTCTATACAGGAACTGCTCGATGATGCAGCTGTAATGAAGGAAGGCAATGACAAAGACGCAACTCTTCTTGGCTGGGGTTATAACTACTATAATTCCCTCAGGGAGCTGAATATAGGCGAGACTGCAAAGAGCCTCGATATCCCCATGCTGTTCCTGCAGGGCGATTCCGATGAACAGGTATATGCCGACAAGGACTTCCCGCTGTGGAAGGAGTACCTTGAAGGAAAGGACAACTGCACATACAAGCTTTACGAAGGTCTCGGACACTTCTTCAGTGATGAGGACGGACATCTTAACAAGCAGGTATTGGACGATACAGCTGAATTTGTAAAAAACAGCGTTAAGTGATATATTATGATTCGGATATGAAATTTGTATTACAGGAGAGATAATTATGGCAGATATGATGTGGGCAGGAAGATTTTCAAAGCAGGTCGACGAGGGAGTTAACGCTTTCAATTCTTCCATTTCGTTTGACGGACGTATGTATGAACAGGATATACGCGGAAGCATAGCTCATGCAACTATGCTTGGCGACTGCGGTATAATCCCGAAGGCAGACAGCAAGCTCATAGTAGGCGAGCTGTGCAAGATAAGCAATGATATAGCAGACGGCGTGGTGGAGCTTGATCCAAATGCCGAGGATATCCATATGTTCATCGAAGCCGAGCTTACAAAGCGTCTCGGCGACGTGGGAAAGAGACTTCACACAAGCCGTTCAAGAAACGATCAGGTAGCAGTTGACCTGAGACTTTATCTCCGCGATGAGATAGCTGATATATATTCGCTGGTAAAGGAGCTTGCCGTTACGCTTCTCAATATGGCAAGAGAGCATACCGAGACTATAATGCCGGGATATACTCACCTCCAGAGAGCACAGCCTATAACATTCGCACATCATCTTTTAGCCTATGTATGGATGCTTCTCCGTGATATGGAAAGATTGCAGGATACAAGCAAGAGAATGAACTATTGTCCTCTCGGAAGCGGCGCACTTGCAGGTACTACTTACAAGACAAACCGCAAGCAGACCTCTGATCTCCTCGGCTTTACAGCTCCTATGCCAAACAGCCTTGACGGTGTTTCCGACCGTGACTACTGCATCGAGCTCTGTTCTGCACTCTCCATACTTATGACACATCTTTCAAGATTTTCCGAGGAAATAATCCTCTGGTGCTCATGGGAATTCAAATTCGTCGAGCTTGATGACGCTTTTGCTACCGGCTCATCTATCATGCCTCAGAAGAAGAACCCTGATGTTACCGAGCTTATCCGCGGTAAGACAGGCAGAGTAAACGGCGACCTCGTAACTCTCCTCACTATGATGAAGGGCATACCCCTTGCTTACAACAAGGATATGCAGGAGGATAAGGAAGCTATATTCGATGCCGTTGACAACGTAAAGCTCTGCGTAAAGACCTTTACTCCTATGCTTGCAACTATGCGCGTACTCAAGGATAATATGAGAAACGCAGCTGCAAGAGGATTTATAAACGCTACGGACTGCGCTGACTACCTCGTTAAGAAGGGAATGCCTTTCCGTGATGCATACAAGATAACAGGTACTCTCGTTGCGCACTGCATCGAGGACGGACTTACACTTGAAACACTTCCTATAGAGGAATACAAGAAGATGACCGATCTCTTCGACAATGACGTATACGAGGCAATAAGCCTTGAGACCTGTGTCCGCGAGAGAAAGTCCGAGGGCGGTCCTTCGCCTGATGCTGTAAGAGAGCAGATAAAGCTTGCAGAAAAGGCTCTGGATCTCTGATATGAAGAAAAAGGATATAACCTTTATCATAGGACTGACTATCCTTATGGGTGTTATATGGATCATAGGCGAGCTTGTTATGGGACTGTGGATAGCAGTCCTGCCGAGAACCCATATAATCTGGTTCGCAGTCATAGTTGCCATAACACTTGCAATAAGCATATGGCATTCTTTCATGGAGGACAGGTCAGACTATGAGGACCCCAAACGCGCTAAGTATGAGCGCAAAGTAAACAAGCGCAGAAATAAGAACTAAGAGCTAAGATCTTAGATCTAAGAATATGTAGGGAACGCCGCCCTCGGCGTTCCGCAAATCACGCATAAACTATAAACGACCCACTGGAGGGGCTGCCAGCTCTGCATATAGCATTGCTGACCAAATCAAAGATTTGGAGCACTGCTTATTTGGCAGTCCGCAAATTGAGAATGTAGGGGACGGTGACTCCCTACAGTGTAGGGAGATGTCAGCAAAGCTGACAGAGGGGCGCGGCTCCTGTTGGGAGTCCTCGACGTCCCGTGCCTTACAATCCAATTATGCTGAAACCATGTGTAGGGACGACCATTGGTCGTCCGCAAGTAATGCAGGCTATGCGCCTGTAACGGAGGTATAAACAATGTCAGTAAAAATCTATATAGACGGTCAGGAAGGTACGACAGGTCTTAAAATACAGGAGCGTTTCAAGGACAGGAACGATCTTGAGATAATGAAGATCAGCGAGGAGCTGAGAAAAGACCCTGCCGAACGTGCCCGTCTTATCAACAGTGCGGACTATGTTTTCCTTTGTCTGCCTGATGCGGCTTCAATAGAGGCTGTATCCTTCATCGACAAGGATAACGACCATGTACGTATTATCGACGCTTCAACAGCGCACCGTACAAATCCCGACTGGGCTTACGGTTTCCCCGAGCTTTCACCTGCTCATAGAGAAAAGATACGTACCTCCAACAGAGTCGCAGTTCCCGGCTGTTACGCAAGCGGATTTGCTTCCATAGTTTATCCTCTTGTAAATAACGGGATAATACCTGCTGATTTCCCTGTTTTTGCATATGCAACTTCGGGCTACAGCGGAGCAGGCAAAAAGGCTATCGCAGTATACGAGGGCGAGGATAAGCCCTTTGAGTTCAATAGTCCCCGTCAGTACGCTCTTTCTCAGCAGCATAAGCACCTGCCCGAGATGAAAGCAGTATCGGGACTTACATACACTCCTATGTTTAATCCTATGGTATGTGACTATTTCAGCGGCATGGTAGTAAGCGTGCCTATACAGACAAGAATGCTGGATAAAAAGGTCACAGCGCAGCAGGTACATGAGATGTATGCAAAGCACTATGAGGGTGCAAAAATGGTAGAGGTAATGCCTCTTATGTCGGCTGACGAGCAGAAAGCATTTTTCCTTGCATCGAATACTCTCAGCGGACAGAACAAGTTACAGGTGTTTGTGTTTGGCAATGACGAACAGATACTCCTTTGCTCACGCCTTGATAATCTCGGAAAGGGAGCAAGCGGAGCTGCGGTACAGTGCCTTAACATAATGATGGACATTGAGGAGACGACAGGATTAATATGACAAACCATGAATCAAATCATTTCGGGGGGAATGAAATAATGAGCAAAACACTGAAAGAGATCTATGAGTATGACCTCATAGAGGACGACGGCATCGACTATACAGTTGATGAGTGGTTCAACACAATTATGGAAAAGACAAAGGATCAGCTGAGCGTAGCAGATGTAAGCCGTATGCTCAGACAGAAGATATGCTCACGCATAGCAATAAAGAGAGCTATAGAAATGCTGAGCGATGATCCGTTTACAGGGGAAATGTTTGAAGGACAGCTTATGTTCAATCTTTACAAGGGTAAAGAAAAATATCTGAAATTGTTCTATACTCAGATGGGACCCGTACTGGAAAAGGCAGGTCTTATGGCTAAGTGCCACAAGTTCGGCTCCAAAGAGGAAAAGGACGAGTATATGAACGTAATTTCAAAATTTGCACAGAAGATCAAGGAGGCAACCACATGAAGCTGGTAGAATTACAGGGAGTTACATTTGTAGAGGGCGGAGTATGCGCTGCAAAGGGCTTCAGGGCAAACGGTGTCCAGTGCGGTCTTGCCCACAAGCCGCTCGGTGAAATGGACGAAGCAAATGCTGCTGCAAACAATGCTATCCCCGCAGCCAAGAAGAAAAATGACCTTGCACTTATCGTTGCTGATAAGGAGTGTCAGGCAGCTGCCGTATATACGACAAATAAAGTCAAGGGGGCTCCTATCATTGTAACAAAGGAGCATATCAAGGACGGAAAGGCAAGAGCCGTTATCGTAAACTCGGTAAATGCCAATACCTGTAATCCCGACGGCGTAGAGAAGGCAACAAAGATGTGTCAGCTTGCAGCCGAGGCTCTCGGAATAGATGAAAATGATGTTATCGTAGCTTCTACAGGCGTTATCGGACAGGTGCTCCCTATCGAGCCTATCGCAAACGCTATGGACGAGCTTAAAGGCGGTCTTACATATGACGGCAACAAGCGCGCTCTCGAAGCTATAATGACTACCGATACACAGGAAAAGGAAATTGCCGTAACATTTGAAATGGGCGGAAAGAACTGCACTATGGGCGGTATGCTCAAGGGCAGCGGCATGATACACCCTAACATGGCAACTACCCTTACTTTCCTTACTACAGACGCTGACATCTCAGCAGAGATGATACAGCGCGCCCTCAGCGATATCGTAAAGGTAACTCTTAACAGAGCAAGCGTTGACGGCGATACTTCCACAAATGATATGGTATGCATAATGGCATCCGGCGAGGCAGGAAATACTCCTGTAACTACAGAGGACGAGAATTATGAAAAATTCAAGCATGCTCTCTACGCTATTATGATGAACCTTGCAAGAATGATGGCTCGTGACGGCGAAGGCGCTACAAAGCTTGTGGAGTGCGCTGTAAGAGGTGCAGAGAATGACGATATAGCCGAAAAGGTAGCAAAGTCCGTTATCGGTTCCAGCCTTATCAAGGCTATGATATTCGGTGAGGACGCAAACGCAGGAAGAATTTTCTGCGCTCTGGGCTATGCAGATGCAGATTTCGATATCAGAAAGGTTGATATTGAAATGGCTTCCGCAGGCGGAGTTATCCCTCTCGGACGCAAGGGCAACGTTATAGAGTTCTCGGAAGTTCTTGCAAAGAAGATACTTCAGGAAGAGGAGATAAAGATACTCATCTCCCTCGGTGAAGGTCAGGGCAAGGCTATCGCATGGGGCTGCGACCTTACTTACGATTACGTAAAGATAAACGGAGACTACAGAAGCTGATATACAGCGCTTTCCCTTTAGGAGCAAAATATGTCTGATATCGAATTTGAGAATTACCTTAAAGACGGCGAGCATATTCTCTGGAGCCAGATACCTGAAAAGAGAAAGTTACATTTGCACAGCGGCATAATTCCGATCGTTTTGGGAGCGGTGTTTTTGATCGCAGGTCTGTATGTACTGCTTAATGAGCATGATTATTATTCCCTTATCTTTATTATCGTTGGCTTGCTTTGTATATTTACGTTTATAGAGCGTTCCGCAGTATATCTGCTGACCGATAAAAGGATACTCATTATCAAAAATATGACGGTCAAGGAGATATCGTATTATCATATATCTTTTGTAACAGTGCATAAGAATAAAAACAGCGATATCGGAACTGTTAAAATCTGTTTTACTCATTTAAGTGACAGCCCTAATAGCCGAGGCGAATACAGAGTAAGCTGGATAAGTCTATATGATATTCCTGACTGCGAAAGAGTCGCAGATATCATAAAAACACAGAAGGATCTGCCTGATGCATATGATAAGGCAAGAGAAGCCGAGCGTATGCAGGGCTTCTGATAAACATAAGATCATATAGGGGGTGAGGAGATGTTCGGCAGAAGACGAGATGAGGACTATGACGCATACAACGAAAAGTATTCCTCAAAGTACGACGATGACTATATAGCACCGTCAGAGGAATACCGAAGCGAGTGCGAACACAGCCACGAGCAGACCTATGATGACATAACCGATGTCAGAGAGTGTGACCACAGCCACGAACAGACCTATGACGACATCACGGACGTTAAAGAATGTGACCACGACCATGAGCAGACCTACAATGATGTCGATCGTGAACAGCGTCTCTACGATAATTATGTCAGCCTTGAAAGTCGCTTTGAAAAGCTCCTCATGCCCAATGAGCATCTTCTGTGGGCAGGCGGAAAGGATAATCTCAATCAGAAGAACAGCAGTTCAAAAGCAGGAAGCGCAATGCTGATACTGTCAATTATCTTTATGTGTACCGTTGTACTGGCTGTTGTGGGAATTATAATGCTTGTGGTGAGCATAATGATGCTGTCAGGCTCTACAGCAGGACTTTACGGCATAACTGATAAACGACTCATAATGATAAACAACTCGGGACAGACCTTTATCCCGCTTGAAGATATAACGAGGGTAAGCTCTGTTGCAGGTGCCAACGGCAAGGGCTATATAACAATGTATCTGACAAAGCCAATGCGGGGCGGCAGCAGCAGGAGCAGTAACATCATTGGTATGTATAATATCAGCGATGCGAAAAGAGTTGAAAGGATACTTAACGACGCTATCCACGGTGCTCTGATGAATAAATAATTGCAGGCAGGTGTGAATATGCTTTGGAAGAAAAAAGACGAGGATTGGGGATATATCGGCAATAACGTCGGAGAGTCGGAGGAGGAAGCTCAGACTAAGCTGTTTACAGACCCCGACTATGTGAAAAGTATTTTTCAGCCTTTTCTTGAAGAAGATGAACAGATATTATGGTGTATGGGCGGAGGAAAAGGCAATAAGGAAAATCCTCTTGAAAGCAAAAAGGGAAAGAGTTTACTGAATAAATATGATATTCTTTCAAAAGCAATTCTGGCTATTGTGATTTTAGGTGTTTTGATCATGATTTTTGGTAAATCAAATGGAACAAGATTTTTGGGCTTTCTGATTTTTTTACCTGTTTTACTGATTACTTCGTATTTACCGATAATCATGATATTAATAGCGGTGGGCTTTATAATCTGGGCTTTAACATCAGGTAAAAAAGCTATGAACTTTGCTATAACGGACAGAAGAGTAGTTGTCTTTGGATATGGTCAATGGATAGAGGCGAAATTTGATGATATTGTTGAAACGAGCGTAACTCTGAAAAGAGGGAAAAAGGGAAGGATCGATATCAAAGTACAGGAAGCAAGCAAAGATATCTTCATGTGGGGCGTAGACGATCCTTATCGTGTCAAGTATTTGCTCGACAAGGCAATAGAAGAGTATTTTGCAAAACAATTTTAAGTTTAAATAAAAGGAAGTAAGGAAAAATGGAAAAGATCTCAAATAACGACAAGTCGCAGGTGCTTATAGATGCGCTGCCTTATATTCAGAAGTACAATAACAAGATACTTGTTATTAAGTACGGCGGAAACGCTATGACCAACAAGGACCTCAAAGACGCTGTAATGACAGATATCGTGCTCCTTTCACTGGTCGGCGTAAAGGTAGTGCTGGTACACGGCGGCGGTCCTGAGATAAGCGATATGCTGAAAAAGCTCAACATCGAGAGCCGTTTCGTAAACGGTCTGAGATACACCGATGACGCAACAGTTGACGTTGTAAAAATGGTGCTCTCGGGCAAGGTAAACAAGGAGCTTGTACAGCTTCTGGCACAGCACAAGGGCAGCGCAGTAGGTCTTTGCGGTATCGACGGCGAGATGCTCATGGCTGAAAAGAAAAAGACCGATGACGGTCAGGATTTAGGCTGGGTAGGCGAGATCACAAAGGTAAACACAAAACCTATCACAGACGCTCTGGCAAACGGAAATATCCCCGTAATCGCAACTGTTGCAACAGACGAGGAGGGTAATACATATAATATAAACGCAGATACAGCCGCAGCAAGAATAGCTGCCGAGCTCGGTGCGGAAAATCTTATACTTATGACAGATATTGCAGGACTTCTCCGCGATAAGGACGACCCCACAACTCTTATCCCCGAGGTAAATGTAAGCGAGGTTCCTTTTCTCAAGAGACAGGGCATTATCTCAGGCGGTATGATACCTAAGATAGACTGCTGCGTTGAAGCTGTCAGACGCGGCGTAAAAAAGACCGTTATCATCGACGGAAGAGTACCTCACTCTATCCTCATTGAGATACTTTCAAATGAAGGAATAGGCACTCAGTTCACATGATAAGGCTTCTTCTCGTAAAATAATTTACTTGTATACAAAAAGTTTACTTATATTACTTGTGGAAAGATTGATTTTGACTGCCTTTCAGCGTTATAATAGAAGTGTGTCGGAAAATTTATGAACTTTGTCCGAGGCAGTCTGCACCAAGGAGGATATTATGAATACCATAGATAAATTTAATTCCTACGTTATACAATCCTACGGACGTTATCCGCTTGTTATGGATAAGGGTAACGGCAGACGCTGCAAGGACGAAAACGGTATGGAATACATTGATTTCGGAAGCGGCATAGGTACGAATTCATTGGGCTATTGTGATGAAAAGTGGGCTGACGCGGTATGCGCACAGGTAAGGACTTTACAGCACAGCTCAAACTATTACTATACAAAGGTACAGGCTGATTTCGCAGAAAAGCTTTGCGGTATATCAGGCTATAATTCAGTATTCTTCTGCAACAGCGGCGCAGAGGCAAATGAGTGTGCCATAAAGGTGGCAAGGAAGTACAGCTTTGATAAATACGGCAAGGGCAGGCATACTATCATCACCCTTGTTAATTCCTTCCACGGCAGAACGATCGCAACACTTTCCGCTACAGGACAGGATGTTTTCCATAACTACTT
Organism: Ruminococcus flavefaciens ATCC 19208; assembly: GCF_000518765.1. Taxonomy (GTDB): domain Bacteria; phylum Bacillota; class Clostridia; order Oscillospirales; family Ruminococcaceae; genus Ruminococcus; species Ruminococcus flavefaciens. The sequence continues at coordinate 708,743 of NZ_KI912489.1, forward strand.
CTTTCCGTTCGTTGAAGGCTTCGTAAATGTTACAGCAAATGATATAAGCGACCTCAAGGCAAAGCTTGAGGATAAAACTGTCTGCGCAGTAATGATGGAATATATACAGGGCGAGGGCGGCGTAATGGCTCTTGACAAGGAGTTCGTTGACGCTGTATACGAGCTTTGTGCTCCGAAGGATATCCTCGTTATCGCTGATGAAGTGCAGACAGGCGTAGGACGTACAGGCAAGTTCCTTGCAGGCGACCACTACGGCAAAAAAGCTGATATCACAACTCTTGCAAAGGGTATCGCAGGTGGCGTACCTATGGGTGCCTGCCTCGTCAACGAAAAGTGCAGCGGAGTCCTGACAGCAGGTACTCACGGCTCTACTTTCGGCGGTAATCCTATTGCCTGTGCAGGCGGTCTTGCGGTGCTTGACAGGTTAGAGAGCAGCGGTTTCCTTGATGAAGTTACAGCAAAAGGCAATTTCATAAGGGAAGAATTGAAGAAATGCAGCGAAGTTGCGGCACTCAGCGGAATCGGTCTCATGGTGGGCATCACACTGAAAAACAAGGACGCACATGACGTTGCGCAGAAGGCTTTGGAAAAGGGACTTCTTGTGCTCACAGCCAAGGAAAAGGTAAGACTTCTTCCACCGCTTACAATATCTTACGATGAGCTGAAGGACGGACTGAAAATTCTGATAGAGATACTGGAGGAATGATTATGGAGTTGCAGGTAGTTGGCAATGGTACTAAATATACCGTCGAAGACAAAAAAGGCAAGCTTCTCTATACTATAAAGAAGAAAAGCTTCAGCTCGCGCTATAACCTTATGGATACAAGCAATTACAACCTCTATACTCTCGTTCAGACAGGTGATTCAAAAAGGCCGACTTTTACCATAATCCTGAATGATAACGTTTTCATGACAATGGAGTGTACGTCTTTGTTCCTTGACCCGACTCTGAAAATAAAGCACAAGCAGATGCGTTTTGAAGTCGCAAGCAAGGACAGAAAGAATTTTGATATAATCCTTGACGGAAAAAACGTCGGAGGCATACAGACCCTTGTGGGAGTAACAGGAGAGCTTCAGTATCACATAAATATCGAAAATACCGCCTTTGATGATTATATACCCTTGTTTGCGGTGGCTATAGACAAGGCGTTTGGCGAAATGAACAAGTCTTGACAAAAGACAGGAAAGGATAGAATTATGAAACATTTACTTAAAATGCTCGATCTCAGCACAGAGGAGATCATAGAAATACTCAACCTTGCAGATCAGCTCAAGTATGAGCTCAAGCACGGTATCCCGCACCCACACCTCAAGGGCAAGACTCTTGGCATGATATTCCAGAAGGCTTCAACACGTACAAGAGTATCATTCGAGACAGGTATGTATCAGCTCGGCGGCTATCCGCTGTTCCTCTCATCAAATGATCTCCAGATCGGACGCGGAGAGCCTGTACAGGATACAGCAAGAGTTCTCTCGCGTTACCTTGACGGTATAATGATCCGTACATTTGAGCAGAAGGAAGTAGAGGACCTTGCACAGTACGGCTCTATTCCGATAATCAACGGTCTCACAGACTTCTGTCACCCTTGTCAGGTGCTTGCCGATCTTATGACTATCCGCGAGTTCAAGGGCAGCTTTGACGGACTTAAAATGTGCTTTATCGGTGATGGAAACAATATGGCAAACTCACTTATCGTGGGCTGCCTGAAGGTAGGTATGAGCGTATCTATCGCTTGCCCTGACGATTATCAGCCGCCAAAGGAGATACTTGACTTTGCAAAGACATACGGCGACAAGTTTGAGATGACAAATTCACCTATGCAGGCTGCAAAGGGATCAGATGTACTTATCACTGACGTATGGGCTTCTATGGGTCAGGAGGGCGAAGCTGAGAAGCGTAAGAAGGCTTTCGCAGGCTATCAGATAAACGATGAGCTCATGGCACAGGCAAATGCAGAGGCAATGGTTCTTCACTGTCTCCCTGCACACCGCGAGGAGGAGATCACAGAGAAGGTATTCGAGGCTCATGCAAACGAGATCTTTGAGGAAGCTGAGAACCGTCTCCACGCTCAGAAGGCAGTAATGGTAAAGCTCATGGCTCAGTAAGTCGTTAGCCATTAGCTTGTAGGGGACGGCGTCCTCGACATCCCATAAATAAATACATAATACGGGGCGGCAGCGTGACGCTGCACCCTTTCTCCGTGAGAGAGTTAACTCGAATGGCAGATAATATCCGCGGGAAACAATAAACGAAAGGCGTATATCATCGCGTGAACGCAGGCTCTGCGCTGTAGGAAGGAGCTTGGCAGTCCGCAAGAAAATACATAATATAGGGGCGGATATTATCCGCCCTTGTTTTTAGAAAATGATGTCTCAAAAAACGAGGTGAAGCATGAAATATATAATATGGGCAGGCATAGGAATCATCATCGCCATAGCAGGACTTATCTATCTGGGGAAGCTCCTGCTGCTGAAAAAGAATGGCATAGAGACCGAAGCCGAAGTCATATCTGTGCGCGAGAAGCGGCAGAACTGCTATATACATAAAATGCGCTACGGCAGCGGTGATAAAGTCTATGAATTTGAGGACAAGGCAGGATTTTCTGAGCCCTTCAAGGTCGGCTCGAAGCATACCATAATCTATGACCCGAAAAATCCGCAGAATTTCGACTTCGTCGAGCAGTTAAAAAAGAACCTGATAATAATAGGGGCACTGATCGTAATGGCTGTACTTTTTGTTGTCAGATGGTGCTGGCTGGGCAAGCTCGGTACGTGATTGTAAAATATGACTAAAATATGAAGAAAATGCTTCATATTCTTTTAGTTGACAATTGCGCCGAAACCTGCTATAATAAATAAGTCGCCGCGAGGGAAAGACGCTGAAAAGTAAGACTGCCGGAGCAGCATTGGAGGCGAAAAGACGGAGCGGGTGACAAAAAAGAAATCGCAAAAATTTCCGAAAAGGTATTGACAAAGGAAATGAGTTGTGATATAATATTAAAGCTGTCTTACAGAGGAAGTTAAGGAAAAGAAAAATTTCCAAAAGAAATTTTGAAAAA
>NZ_KI912490.1:0-302711 GCF_000518765.1 Ruminococcus flavefaciens ATCC 19208
TTTAGTCTTTTCTTGACTTTCCTTCTTTAAAAAGGAATCTCAAGGGTCGTTACTTTTTCTTATTCGCATTGTTCAATTTTCAAGATGCTGTTTACTGCCCCTTCCGAGACAGCTTTAATATTATATCACTTTCTTTCAGAGTTGTCAAGTGCTTTTTCAAAATTTCTTTGAAAAAATTTTCTCTCGACTTGCTGTTTTTTTCCAGCTCCCTGTCGGACAGTGATTATATTATAGCACCCTTTTTGAGTTTTGTCAAATCAAATTTTATGAATTTTTCAAGAACTTTTTTATATAAAATCACAACTTATAAACAACAGCACCCCATTGCTGAGGTGCTGTCAATATTACTCTGCTGCAAGAAGCTGCTTATACGTATCAATATAGAGCTCAGCCGATGACGACCAGCTGTGATCGCACTCCATAGCGCGTTCAACAAGTTCTTCCCAAACCTGCTTATCTTCATAGTCACGGCGTGCACGCTTAACAGCATCAAGCATATCATTAGCATTGTATGTCTTGAATGTGAAACCGTTTCCGTTCTCGCCGCCGTTATCACGTACAGAATCTCTTAATCCGCCTGTTTCTCGGACTATAGGAATTGTTCCGTATCTCATGGCAATCATCTGCGCAAGTCCGCACGGCTCGCTCTGAGACGGCATAAGGAACATATCCGAGCCCGCATATATCTTATGCGAAAGCTCGGGAATAAATCCCACTGTCACCGACACCTTATCGGGATACCTTGCAGCCATTTCGAGGAAGAAATCCTCATATATCTTCTCACCGCTGCCAAGCACCGCAAATTTAACGCCGCTGCGCACGATCTCTTCAAATACACATCTTATCAGATCAATGCCTTTATGCTTTACAAAGCGCGTAACTATGCCTATAACAGGCTCATCACCGGGAGCAAGACCGAGCTCTGCAAGGAGAGCTTCCTTGCATTTTGCCTTGCCTTCGAGCTTTTTTGAAGAGTAATTTTCTGCTATCATTTTATCCTTATCAGGATCATACAGCTTTGTATCAATACCGTTCATTATACCGCGCAGCTTATACTGCTTGGTAACGAGTATCCTGTCGAGGCCGTGAGCATACCACGGGTCAAGTATCTCCCACGCATAGCTTGGGCTGACCGTTGTTATCATGTCACTTGTCTCGATAGCCCCCTTCATCATATTGACAGAGCCGTCGTACTCGATAAGTCCTGCATTGTACATAGGGATACCCATGAGTTCGCTGAGAACTTCTTTTCCGTATTTGCCCTGATACTCTATATTGTGTATGGTATAAACAGTCTTGATACCATCATATCCCTGCTGATACTTGTAGTAAACATTATAGTAAACAGGTATCAGCGCAGTCTGCCAGTCATTGCAGTTGATGATATCCGGAGTAAAATCAATATACTTCAGCATTTCAAGAACAGCCCTGTCAAAGAATACAAATCTTTCACAGTCGTCGTAAAATCCGTAAAGTCCGTCTCTTGAAAAATAATACTCATTATCAATGAAATAATAGGTCACACCATCTTTTATTGCCATGAATATGCCGCAGTACTGCTTCCTCCACGAAACATCTACTGTGATATTTGTGAGAAATACCATCTTATCGCGGAATTCAGGCGCAACTGATTTATACAGAGGTATTACCACTCTACAGTCATGCCTTTTTGACTTTATAGCCTTTGGAAGTGAACCTACTACGTCTGCAAGTCCGCCCGAAGCTGCAAAAGGTACAGCTTCACTGGCAGCAAATAGTATTTTCATATTTTATCACCGCCGTCAGATCTTACCGCCTTTTCCTATATATAGCGGGTATGTCTCGGAGCCTGTAAGCACCTTTTCATTGCTTATCTCAACGTTTTTATCGGTTATTACCGATGCGATGCTGCAATTCTCTCCCACCTTTGTTCCCTGCAGGAGCACGCAGTCCTTGACCACTGTATCCTTTCCGACTTTAACGCCTCTGAAAAGTATAGAATTGATAACTGTACCTTCAATGACGCAGCCGTCTGCAATAAGCGAATCCTTTATATTTGACTCAAGACCGTATTTTACAGGTCCGTTATCACCTATCTTTGTAAGAACAGGCATATTCTTCGGGAAAAGTGCGTCTTTCTTTGCAGGATCAAGAAGAAGCCTGTTAGCCGCATAGTATTCCTGTATGCTGTCTATCCTTGTGAAGAAGCCTTCATGCTTATAGCCCATTATCTTGAATTCGTCCTTCTTGCGCTGGAGTATCTCACGGGTAAAGCTGTACTGATTGCGGCTTGCCGCATCGGAAACGATCTTCTTTAAGAAGTCCTTTGTAACGATACACATTTCCAGCCAGATATTGCACTCGCCTGTTATCTGCGGATCAACAAGAACGTCCTTTAATCTGTTCTCGTCATCGAATTCAAGAACAGTTGTGCAGTTATCCTTCTCACAGTTATAAAGCCCTCTGCTGTACACAAGGGTAATATCAGCCTCTGTATCCATATGCTGCTTGAGCACAGGATTGAAGTTAAGGGTAGTAACTACATCACAGCTTGCCATAATGACATATTTGGCATTTGAATGCTCAACATATCCCCATATATTATTCAGCGCGTCCAGTCTGCCGTTATAGATACCGCCTGTCTGGCTGTACGGCGGCAGAAGATGAAGTCCGCCCTTTTTACGTGAAAGGTCCCATTCACGTCCTGAGCCGAGATGATCGAGGAGCGAACCGTAATTCGACTTTGTGATTACGCCCACCTCTGAAACTCCCGAATGAACGAAGTTTGAAAGCGGAAAATCTATCAGTCTGTAACGTCCGCCGAACGGGATAGAACCCATAGTTCTTCTCTTAGTCAGTTCACTGACATAAGAATCATGCATACTTGCAAAGATAAGTCCCAAAACATTATAATTAACACTCATAGTAACATTCCCTCCGTCAGATATTTTCGCCGATGATCTGTTTTGGCTCAACGACCTTTTCTGCCGAAACAGTCACGTTATTACCGACAACGGCAATGCCCCATTTATCCTTGTCCTCAACACTTTCGGGACTTGATCCGACATGAGCACGGTTTTCGATAACGCTGTCGCTTCCGATTATCGCATACTCAACAACAGCGCCCGATTTTATAACAGTTCCGGGCATAACGATACTGTAGTTTACAGTTGCGCCTGCCTCGATGGTAACGCCTGAGAAAAGTATTGAGAAATCGACTGTTCCGTCGATAGTGCTTCCCTCTGATATCATTGAGTTTTCAATGCAGGCATTGTCGCCAACATACTGCGGAGGCATATTGCTGTTGCGTGAATATATCTTCCAGTTGGGATCGTAAAGATCAAGAGGAACATTCGGGCTGAGAAGATCCATATTTGCTTCCCAGAGTGAATCGAGAGTTCCTACGTCCTTCCAGTAGCCCTCGAATTCATATGCGAAAAGTCTCTGCTTATCGCGGAGCATAGATGTGATGATATCCTTTCCGAAGTCCTTTGACCACGGCTCACTCTTTTCGCGTTTTGCGTTAGCTTCGTTTTCGTTTTCGATAAGGTATTTGCGGAGCTTCTCCCATGTGAACACATAGATACCCATTGAAGCCAGTGTGGACTTTGGCACCTTGGGCTTTTCAACGAAATCTGTGACCTGCTTCTTTTCGTCACAGATCATTATACCGAAACGTGAAGCCTCAGCCTTTGGAACATCAATTACGGAGATAGTACAGTCCGCATCATTTTCAACATGGAAATCCACCATTTTTGAATAATCCATCTTGTATATGTGATCTCCCCCGAGTACGACTACATACTCAGGATCATAACGCTCGATAAAGCGCATATTCTGGTAGATAGCATTAGCAGTACCTTCATACCATGAAGCACCTGCCTGAGTCTCGTAAGGCGGGAGAACGTGTACGCCTCCGTTCATCTTATCAAGGTCCCACGGCTGACCGCTTCCGATATATTCATTCAGTACAAGGGGCTGATACTGAGTAAGGACACCCACTGTATCAATACCCGAATTTGTGCAGTTTGAGAGAGGGAAATCTATCAGACGATATTTACCGCCGTATGGTACTGCGGGTTTTGCAACATTTTTGGTCAGTGCATATAGTCTGCTGCCCTGACCGCCTGCAAGGAGCATTGCAACGACTCTTTTTTTAGTATACATATTCTTCCTCCTGGATATTAAAAAACATAATGGAATTTATTTTGCCTTGGCAGAGATCTTTTTCTTTGCTGAGGTCTTTGGCTTTTCTGCATTATCAGTCGCCTTTGCCGACTTTGCAGAAGTTTTGACTGCCGAGGCAGTGCGCTTCCTTACGGGAGCTTTCTTTGCTTCGGCATTTTCAGCCTTTGGCTCTCGCTTTTTCACAGGTGAATATTTAAGATATATCACCGAGAGAGGCGCGAGGGTCATTGAGATACTGTTATCATGTCCATGCATCGGCACACTATCCGACTTGAACGAGTTTTCGGTAATACCCGAACCGCCGAAATCGGCAGCATCGGTATTGAATATGAGCTTGTATCTTCCCTTCTGCGGAACGCCGATCCTGTAATCGCGGCGTTCAACGGGAACGAAATTGCATACCGCTATTATCTCATCACCGTTATCATCGGTACGCCTGAAGGAAATAATGCTCTGCTTGTAATCGTCATTCGATATCCAGCTGAAGCCGTTCCATGAGTCATCATTCTGCCAGAGGGGCGGATTGTCAACATAGAATTTATTCAGTTTTTCCGAGAACTTTATCAAATTCTTGTGCGAATCCAAGTCCATCAGATGCCAGTCGAGCTGTGCTTTATAATCCCACTCCTTCATCTGACCGAATTCCTGTCCCATAAACAGAAGCTTCTTTCCGGGATGCGCCATCATATACGCAAGGAATGCACGGTACGAAGCAAATTTCTGCTCATATTCCCCGGGCATTTTATTTATCATCGAACATTTTCCGTGTACTACCTCATCATGAGAGATAGGCAGGATATAGTTCTCAGAGAACGCATAGAAGAACGAGAATGTGAGCTTATCGTGGTTAAACGCACGATATATAGGGTCGAGCGACATATAGCTCAGCATATCGTTCATCCAGCCCATGTTCCACTTGAAGTTGAAGCCGAGTCCGCCTAAATCTGTAGGCTTTGTGACCAGCGGCCATGCCGTAGATTCCTCGGCTATCATAAGTGCGTCGGGGTGCTTGAGAAAAACAGCTTCGTTAAGATGCTTGAGGAACTCCACAGCTTCAAGGTTTTCGTTGCCGCCGTAGATATTTGCAGCCCACTCGCCCTCACGTCTGTCATAGTCGAGATAGAGCATTGAAGCTACGGCATCAACTCTGAGACCATCAACATGGAATTCATCAAACCAGTAATTTGCGCTTGAAATAAGGAATGAGCATACCTCAGCCTTGCCGTAATCGAAAACTCTCGTTCCCCATGCCTTATGCTCCTTTTTGCGGTCATCTGTATACTCGTAGCAGCAGCTGCCGTCGAACTCGTAAAGACCTGCTTCGTCCTTAGGGAAATGGGCGGGCACCCAGTCAAGGATAACGCCTATCCCTGCGGCATGGAACATATCTATCATCTTTCTCATATCATCGGGAGTACCGTAGCGCGAAGTAGGCGCAAAATAGCCTGTTACCTGATATCCCCATGAACCATCATAGGGGTACTCAGTAAGGGGCATGAACTCCACATGAGTGTATGACATTTTCTTGAGATACGGGATTATTTCCTTTGCGAATGTCACATAATCGAGGAATACCTCTTCGCCGTAATTCTTCCACGAGCTTAGATGTACCTCATAGACATTCATAGGGCTTTTGTAAATGCTCACATTGCTCTTGTTTTCAAACCATTTTGTATCTTCCCATTTGTAGTCGCTCTCATATATCTTTGAAGCCGTGCCCGGACGGGTCTCATAATGATGAGCATAAGGATCGGCTTTCATAAGTATCCTGCCGTCCTGAGCCTCGATGCTGAACTTGTAAGTATCATACTGTTTAAGTCCTGCGATCTCAGCCTCCCAGATACCATCTGAAATAAGCGACATAGGGTTTTGCGTTCTGTCCCAGTCGTTGAAATCGCCTACAACAGATACGCTTACAGCATTAGGAGCCCAAACTCTGAAAGTGAAAACCTTGCTTCTTCCTTTTTTCTTAGAATGAACGCCAAAAAATTTATATGCTTCATAATTTTTTCCCTGATAAAAAAGGTACAGAGGAAAATCGTTAAGATTGTTATTTTTATTAACAGACATAATTCAGCCTCCTTTGCTATAATACATTTTATCAGAATCAGCAGAATTATTCAAGCTTTTTTGAAAATCGCACATAAATTTTATAGGTTATGCTAATATTGCCATATCTAATTAGTGCAATTTGACATATTTGTTTTGAAGTTTTCTCCTGCACTCTTGTCAAAATGCACAGCTATCGACCTACTTTTGCTTATGCTGTATGACATTTGAGTTAATATTTTGTTAACAAAATCCTTTACTCCCTTACTCTGAAGGCAATTACTGTAACATCATCGGAATGAAGTGTCTGATTGAAAACATCAGCTTTTGTGCAAATTTCGTCTACGATATGCTTTATGTCATCACCTCCCATCAGCAGCTCCTTGATGAAGGGATAAGCGTTCTCTGATATGCCGTCGGAAAACATTATTGCTATGTCGCCTGCTTCAAATTCGCACTCTCTTGTGAACAGCTCGGAATGCTCGTATATTCCTATGGGGAACGTGGGTGCAGTTACTTTCAGTACATTGCCGCCGTGACGTATGAGCGTTGCCGCAGCTCCTGATTTTATCACCGTAAGACTGCTGTCGTCAAGGTCGATGCAAAGTGCATCAAGTGTAGCAAAGCTCTCCTCACGGGACTTTGTGACCATGAACGAATTTATCAGCTTTACTGCCGAAGCTACGCTTACTCCGCCGCTGACAAGTCTTCGGAAAAGTCCTGCTACCATTCGTGATTCCACGGCAGCATTCTTGCCTGTACCCATGCCGTCGGACAGCACAACATATCCCATTCCTGCACCGTCAGTAAACACAGTATAAGTATCACCGTTTGCAGCGGAATTATCAGCACATGATGATGAAGCATACACCTCCATGCTGTAATGAGGGCATTCATACACTCTGATACGCAGCTCATTTCCCGAGCGGATCAGCTCCGTGCATGACATCTGCAAATGAAACTCATCTGCTATAAGATCACATATCCTTGTACCGTTTTCGGGAGCATTTTCAGATGAAAAATACACCTCTGCAATAAGCCTGCTGCGGCTGTTGTAGTAAGCTATTACTGATGACGGGATATAGCCGAATTTTTCAAGCTTCAGCCTGATACTTCTCCCTGCTGTTTCCGAGCAGCGTATATCAAGCTTTTCGCCAGTTGATCTTATCAGCTCCTCGGTTATGAGCATCTGTTCATGCAGAAGCTGACGGCTCTCGGAGAAACGCATTTCCATAAGCTTTGCAGCTGCCTTTTCTCTTGCACTTTTCACAAATACTTCCGATATCTTCTCCTTGTGCAGACAGTCCGCAAGTTCCTGAGGAAAGCTTTCCTGTGCGAACTCGCCCATTTCCGCAAGCTTAGCAAATCCGCGGTAGGTATTGCCCTTATCAGACTTCCAGCAGAAGGGTCTGCGATAGCAAAGAGAGCAGACCTCTGCCGAATTTGCTTCGATCTCATCTTCCGTATCACAGCTTTTCGAGAGCATCTGCGATACCTTTTCCGACTCTCTTCTCAGCTCTCCCACAGTCTCGGAAAGAAAGCCCATTCGTGTATTTATCATATCTGACAGCGAACTGTCTTTAATATCCGTCCTTACCCATTTATCTGAAAATACCGATGCAGCAGGAATAAAAACAGCAACGGCGCATATAATATCTATCATGTCTCCCACATTACCACCGGACAGTCCTGTGAGCACCGTAAAAATAAAACATATCCCCACGAAAAAGACTGCCGCAGTCATGGTCTTCTGCCTTCGCATATATCCTGTCAGAAATCCTGCGGCAGGCAGAAGAACTACGCCAATGCCTGAATCTGTTGAAGATAAAAATGCTCCGCAAACTGTGAGCGCACCGCAGATGACTCCGCCTGTCTGACCGTAAAAATATGAGCCCATAAGTGTAACGGCTGCACCGAGAACTATCCCTGCATTCACTATAGGTATCTCAGCACTGCACAGTGAAGATACTGCAACTATGTAAACAACAGCACATGACAGTCCTCCGCTGCCCGAAATGTCTATGACCTTTTTATGCTTCAGATCCATAATAAACCTTGCAGCCGAATAAGCTGCAAAACCTGCAAGTCCGCCGTAAAAAACATAGAACATCAGCTTCTGCGGCAGCTCGCCTATTACTGCCGAAACAGCCGCTCCGGATATAAGTACGCTTACACCTGTATTAATGCCGCATATCTTCTCATCGTTTTTAGGCTCAAGAAACATTTTTATGATGACCACAAATGCTATAGACGAAAGCTTGACGATATTCCTTCCTACAGCATCATTTATGATACTGCGGACCATGCTCCCTGCAAATACCGCCGCAGAATATGGAAGTCCCACTGCTCCTGCTATAGAAATATCCGCAAAAGAAGAAACTCCTCCCACCTTTGCCCCCGACAGCATAAAGCCTGCCAGTACACAGGCTGCAAAGGAAAATACAAAAGGCGAATACTGCCATTCCCTTAGTTTTTTTATATTTATCATTGCACATCACCTCGCAAAATATACCAATGATTATACCATAATTTTTGCGTGTGATATGTCGAAGTCCGCTGTCGGAAATGCACTGTTTCTCTCAGGTTCTGGCACAAAAGAAAAAGCTGTGCAAATGCACAGCCGAATGAATTTTTCTTTTGTTTGATAAGAACAAAAACATATATTGATTTTATGCAAAACAGAGAAATCAAAAATTTCTTTTCTGATATTCAATGGTTTCCCATTGATTTTTTACATTTTTTCCCCCTTTTACAGAAGCACATTGTTCACCACATTGTTAAAATGTCATTATTATTCTCTGCCTGCTGCCATGTAAAGCAGGGCATTGCATATAGCCGCAGCTACATTGCTGCCGCCCTTTCTGCCTCTTGCAACAATGCAAGGTATACCGCTTTCGATTATGAGTTCCTTTGACTGCACCACGTTCACAAATCCAACAGGAACACCGATTATCAGCCTCGGCACAAAGCTGCCTGCATCAATATGCTCGCGCAGTCTGATAAGTGCAGTAGGTGCATTCCCAACTGCATATATAACAGGCTTGCCAAGCCTTGCAGCCTTGTCCACAGATGCAACGGCTCGGGTAGTACCGTTTGCAGTTGCAGTCTCTGCTACGTCACTGTCAGCCATGAAACATTCAACTGTACAGCCAAGCTTACCGAGAGCTTTTTTGTTCACTCCCGACTTAGCCATATTGGTATCGGTAACTATGACAGCTCCCTCTGAAAGTGCAGCAAGCGCCTTCTGAACAGCCCCCTCAGAGAAGTACATATTGACATAGTAATCAAAATCCGCTGTAGTATGTATCGCCCTCATAACTATGGGACGTATATCCTCGGGAAGCTTTCTGTCTCCAAGCTCAGACTCTATTATTTCAAAGCTTCTTCGTTCGATATCCTGCGGAAGGACATATTCAAGCTCCATTATATTCCCTCCTCGATTATCCTGTAAAGCATATCCGTATCAATACTTCTGCGTACTCCGTCAGCAAGCATATCGAACTGTGACTGCTTGTATTCTTCCCTGTTAACATTACCGCCTCGGTAAGCGATGCCTTTGCGTTCATACAAATGTCTGACAAGTCTTTCAGACACGTACTGACTGTCAAAAATTCCGTGTATGTAACAGCCGCAGACATTGCCCTCATAAGCACCGCCGCAGTCCAGAAGCTCAGGGCTGTCGCTTTCCGTAGTTCCCATATGTATCTCGTAGCCTCTGAACTCCGCACCGCTCAGAAAACTCCAAAATCCGTCGATATCGGAAAAATTGCCCTCTGACTGAGTCTGTACCTTTTCCACACCGAATACGGTCCTGCATTTCATCAGTCCCATGCCTTTTATACTTCCGCCGCCTTCACAGCAAAGCGGGTCTGAAATGCTTTCACCAAGCATCTGAAAACCGCCGCATATACCGAACACCGGAACACCTTTTGCAGCGCACCGTCCCACAGCCAGTTCCATGCCGCTCTCACGCAGCCATTTCATGTCCGCAATGGTACTCTTTGTACCGGGAATTATTATCATGTCGGGAGTTCCAAGCTCATCGTATTTCTTTACATATCTTACGCCTACACCGTCATACTGAGCAAACACATCAAAGTCGGTAAAATTTGACATTCTCGGCAAACTAATAACAGCGATATCAATAATGCCTTTACTGCTTTTGCTGTCAAGCTTGTGTGAAAGGCTGTCCTCGTCCTCAATGTCGCAGCCGAGATACGGAACAACTCCAAGAACAGGCTTTCCGCCTCGCTGCTCAAGTATATCTCTGCCGCTGTCAAACAGAGATATATCCCCTCTGAACTTATTCACCACAAGCCCCTTTACCATATCAAGCTCATGCTTTTCAAAGAGACCGAGAGTACCGAGAAGCTGCGCAAAAATGCCGCCCCTGTCTATATCTCCCACCAGAAGTACGGGAGCTTTCGCAAGCTCCGCCATACCCATATTCACGATATCGTCTGATTTAAGATTAAGCTCCACGGGACTGCCTGCACCCTCGATAACTATAATATCATTCATAGCCGAAAGCTTGGCATAGGACTCCATTATCTGCGGTACAAGCTCTTTTTTTCGTTTGAAGTATTCGGCAGCTGTCATATTTCCTACGGCTTTGCCGTTGACTATGACCTGTGATCCAACATCAGTGGTAGGCTTTAAAAGCACGGGATTCATCAGAACCGACGGAATAACTCCTGCTGCTTCCGCCTGCATAGCCTGAGCCCTGCCTATCTCGCAGCCATCAGAAGTTATGTAGGAATTAAGTGCCATATTCTGAGATTTGAAGGGGGCGCAGGAATAACCGTCCTGCTTGAAAATGCGGCAGAGAGCAGCCGCAAAAAAGCTCTTTCCCGAGTTGGACATCGTCCCTTGAATCATTATAGCCTTAGCCATTCAAACACCTCCCGAGTGCAGAAATAAATACTTCATTTTCTTCATGTGTCTTAACAGCGATACGATAAAAGCTGCCGTCGAGTCCGCTGTAATCATCGCAGCAGCGCAGGAGTATCTTCTCTTTCAGCATACTCTCTCCGAGTTTTTCATCTGACTTGAAAAGAATAAAATTCGCATCTGAATTATAATATTTTATCCCGAGATCATGCAGTTCTTTTTGCAGATATTCTCTTTCATTCTTCACAAGCTCAGCCGCTTTGCGAACATATCCTTCTTCATCTAAGGCAGCTATACCTGCCCCCTGTGCAGGTGCGGAAACGCTCCAGTACTGCCCTGTACAAGCGATCTTTTCTGCTATGTACTTATCTCCGCAAATAACGTATCCAAGCCGCAGACCTGCCATTGCATAAAGCTTTGTGAAAGACCTGAGAATTATAGTTTTATCGTTCATGCAGTTCATAGCTGAAAGCTTTTCAGCACTGTCTGTAAACCCAATAAAGCTTTCATCGCAGAACAATAGTGCTCCTGCATTTTGGCATTCACAGGATATTTTTCCGAGGACGTCAGACGCGATAACTCTGCCTGTTGGATTGTTGGGAGTACACAGAAACACCATATCATTACCGCTGATATGTGAAATAATATCTTCCGTGACTTCAAATCCATTTTCTTCGGAAAGAGTGTATTCATGTACCTTGCAGCCGTTTTCGGCAAGAGCTTTTTTATACTCGCTGAATGCAGGCGAAACTATAAGTGTGGTATTAGGTTTAAGTGCAGAAACAGTACGGTAGATAAGATCGTCAGCACCGTTTCCGCAAACTATATTATCAGCCGAAATGCCATACTTTTCCGACAGTTTTTCACGAAGCTCCCCACACATCGGATCAGGATATCTGTCAGAATAAACAACTGAATCCACAGCAGCCTGACGAACTCTTTCAGGCATTCCGAGAGGAGAAAGATTTGCAGAGAAGTCATGCTGTATATCCAGTGAAAGATCGTTGCCGCCGTGTTTTCCGTTCAGCATAATATACCTCCCACAATCACACATCTGACTGCAAGAGCAGCTGCGAATACAAGTGCAGAGCTTGCATACATGAGCCTGTTCGCACGACGTATATCCTCATACTCGATGGGGCGTTTCCTGTCCCCGATGAACTCCTTTTTGTGGAGCTCTCCGAAGTAATATGCATCGCCTGCGAGCTGAACTCCGAGAGCACCTGCACAGGCAGCTTCTGTCTGCGCAGAATTAGGACTTGCGTGTTTGCGTCCGTCTCGTATCCATATACGGTAAGCGTCCCTGCCGCTGAGTCCTATAAAAGGCGCGGTAAGCACCATTGCAAGAGCTGTCAGGCGTGAGGGAAAATAGTTGAGAACGTCATCGAGCTTTGCAGCAAATCGCCCTATATCGGCGTACTTCTCATTTGTGTAGCCTATCATGGAATCCATTGTATTTACGCATTTATAGAACGCTCCGAGGACTGCACCTCCCAGAGACATATACATGATCGGAGCTGTAACGCCGTCGGAAGTATTCTCAGCTACAGTCTCCACAGCAGCCTTGATGATACCATCTTTGTCGAGGACTGCTGTGTCGCGTCCCACTATCATGGAGACCGCCTTTCGTGCCCCCTCGATGTCATCTTTTTCAGCTGCATGATACACCTTAATGCTCTCATCTCTGAGGCATTTTGCCGCCACAAGATAGTAGCACATTATGCCCTCCGCAGCAGCTCCCAGCCACAGAGATACAGAGTACAGAGCAATGAGTATAACAAGGGACACCGATACCGAAACAAGTATCACTGTCAGGGCAAGAAATACTCCGCCCTTTCGCAGATCATTGCTCATTTTTCTGCGTATAAAAGCTTCAAGGCGTGATATGAGCCTGCCGATGAGCCTTATAGGGTGCGGCAGGCTGTAAGGGTCACCGAGGATACAGTCCAGCAGCGCTGCAATAACAAGCGGCATAGCCGCAATAATGTAATTCATATTTTCTCCGTTACAGTAATGTTTTTTCCGTCAAATTCCGTGATATAGCCGTGTCCGTTGGTAATATGCCAGTCGTAGTAGCTCTTATGCGGAACTGCAAAATGCTCAAGTATCGCCATGATAGTTCCGCCGTGGACTACAAATGTAAGGTGGTCGTCCTTGTCGGCATTTTCAAGGCACTTCATAAATCCCTCAATGCATCTTTTCTTGAATTCCGCAGGAGCTTCACCGTTGGGGAAAGCAGCCTCGCCGCCGCTGTCTATCCAGCGCTGATAACGGCTGTCCATAGAGAGCTCGATGTAATTCTTACCCTCAAAGTCGCCGAAATCACACTCTCTCAGTTCATCGCAGATCGTCATTTCACCTGACGGAAATATAAGCTCCGCAGTCTGTATACAGCGTTTCATGGGACTGCAAAACAGCTTTCCGCACTGAGGATAATCTATTTTCATCAGCTCCGCAATTCCCGAAAAAGCCAGCGGCTCGTCAGTTCTTCCAATGTATCTCAGCTCGGTATTTCCTGCTGTTTTACCGTGACGAATAAGGTCTATTCTCACTTATACTTCTCCTTTCAGGAACTCAGCTATTCCGCATATAACGCGCACTACTGTATCGCTTTCGGCAGCTATGATACAGCCGCTGCGTCCCACATTTTCACGGTATACACGCTCCCTCTTTTCCATAGGAACTATCCCACAACCTATCTCGTCCATAATGATGATACACTGACTGTTCTCACGGCAAAGACGCTGCGTAAACTCCACGGGATCATCTCCCATATCCATAAGCCTTGAAACAAGCCTGTGATAGTCAGTTATACAAGCTGCCGAGAAAGATTCTTCTATACTGCAATCCGAACCGTTTATTATCTCATCAGCCTTTATTCCAAAGAGTCTGCAGGCAGTCTCCTTCTTGTCCTGATAAGCCCCTCCTGTGATAAATCTCATGTTCAGATCACCTCCGTAAGCCTTAAAACTATGGCAGCTGTCAGTGCGATAACAAGCTCACACATTTGCAGGAACCAGCCTGCAAGATCACCTGTTATACCGCCAAATTCCCTGTATGAAATGCAACGGTAATACAGTACGGCAAGAAGCACAGCCGCAGTCACCGCCGCACCCGCACTCAGACTGACAAGCATCATGGCTGTGCATGACAAGACTGCCATAGCCGAAAGTACAATTAATGTTATTTTTTTATGTGCAGGTTCTGTGAAGCTTTGCAGCGTTCCCTCTTTTTTTGCCCCGCGGAAGGTCACGGCAGTTAGTCCGCTGAGTGAACGTGAAAGCACATATCCGAGACCTGTTATCACAGCTCCCTCAAAGGAAAAAAGCTCCGACAAAGCGGCTGTAGAAACGATAAGATATACACCAAGCTTTATAGCTGCAAATGCACCAATATGTGAGTCCTTGAGTATGGCAAGCTTTTTCTCCTTATCGCCCCATGAAGCCCTTGCATCGCAGGTATCGCAGAAGCCGTCCAGATGAATACCGCCTGTAACGAGAATATTAATCAGCATAACAACTGCTCCGAACATAAAACTGCCGAAGCACAGTCTCTCGCAAAGCAACTGCCACAGCACCGTCAGTACACCAATAACTGCACCGATAACAGGGAAAAAGCATAAAGAATAACGCCTGTTTTTTTCATTCCATTCTACCTTCGGCATTGGGATTCGGGAGTACATCTGGAATGCCGAAATAAACGACTTTAACAAACAACCTCCCCTTTCCGCGGTATGGGTATCCCGAAAACACACTCTACGACATTATCAGCAAATCCGGCTATTTTTCGGTTTATCTCCGCAAGCTGACTTATGTAGAGAAGAGTTTCTGCGGAGTAATTAATGCCGTCACAGCCAACTTCATTTGTAACGATGATAAGCTCAGAAACTTTCTCCGAAAGAGCTTTTATATCAGAAATGATTTTTTCCGCAGGCTTAATAATATCACTACCCACGAACATCTCATTTGCACAGAGATTGCCCATACATTCAATTAGAACACCGCTGTTTACCGAAACATCAGCATTGCAGATATCTCGCTGACATTCGACAGTAATATAGCCCTTTCCCTCGCGCATTTTTCTGTGGCGCAGGATTATTTCCTCAGCATCGCTCCCCACAGGAGACATAGTTGCGATATAGTATTTTTCACCGCCGAACATATTGAGAACTTTTTCGGCATAGCGCGATTTTCCGCACTTTGATCCGCCAGTAACAAGGGTTATCATTTCAGTTCAGTATACCTTTCTATACCCGAATTTTCAAATTTATGAGAATTGTAGTAAATAGACGCAGCGCCGTCAAGAAGCGGCAGGAGAAGGATTCCGCCAGTACCTTCACCAAGCCTCAGACCGCCGTTGATTATAGCTTTCAGTCCAAGCTTTTCGAGAAGTCCCTTTCCCGCCGGCTCGGCAGAAACATGGCTTGCAAGCATATAATCCTTGCAGTCATCAGAGTACATAGATGCAAGGACCGCAGAAACCGCTGATATCACGCCGTCTATGACCACAGTAACTCCATAGACTGCACCGCCGAGGAAAAGTCCGGTCATACCTGCGATCTCGTAGCTGCCAAGTTTTGAAATAAGCTCTGTCGGATCATCTGAAAACGGCGAATTAACAGCGATCGCACGCTTTACAACATCTATCTTATGATCAAGCATCTCGCTTGAAAGGCCTGCACCGCGCCCCGTAACTACTTCGGGAGAAAGTCCGAGAAGAACCGAGGAAAGAGCAGATGTTGGAGTCGTATTTCCAATGCCCATTTCTCCAGTAACTATGAGCTTCACCCGCTGTTCAGCAAGGTCTCTGACAATATCCATACCGACTTCAACAGCTCTTACAGCGTTTTCACGGGACATAGCAGTACCTATAGCAATATTGTCCGAACTATAAGCATTTTTTCGGTTGATAAGATTTTCACACTGTAAATCTTCAGCGATACCGATATCAACAGCTATAACCTTTGCTTTATAGATCTGCGCAAGAGCATTGATATTAGATTTTCCGCAAGCTATAGCCTCCGCACATATTCTTGTAACTGATCGGTCAGTCTGCGTTACCCCTTCATCAACTACACCGTTATCCGCACACATTACAACAACTGCTCTTGAAGAAATATCAGGAGTTGCAGTTTGCTGAACCGCAGCAATTTTGTTCCAGAAATCCTCGAGAACACCAAAGCTCCGCAAAGGTTTAGCAACGCTGTCCCAGTGCTCCTGCGCTAAAAGTGCATATTTTTTTTCAGTCGGAAGTATTTTATTGACCCTGTCCATATCTTTCTCCGTATTCTGCGCAGGCAGCAACAAAGCGCTCTGCAATTTTCACATTGGCGTAAAAATACAAGTGTGGAAAGCCTGCATACAGCGATTTATCAGAATGAATGCACTCCCAGTTCCTGCCGTCATTTTTCCTTGCTATAAAGTCAGAACCACAGTCGGTACTATCCCAGTAGTGAAACTCATGTGCAGCAATTTTATCCGATTTATCACATATAAGGCAGGCTTTTTTGGCTTCAAGAGTTACATAACCAAAACGCTGAAGCTTAGAAGTTGAGAAAACATTTCCTTTTATTGCTCCAACCATTTCATAACTTCTATCATCTGAAAGTATCATTCTTTCATGCAGATACATGAATCCGCCACACTCAGCAATCGTTGGCATACCGCTTTCAATAGCGGATTTTATAGTTTCCGTCATATGATGATTTTGAGACAGCTTTTCTGCGTAAAGTTCAGGATATCCACCGCTTAGGATAAGTCCGCAGCAGTTATCAGGAAGCTTTTCATCTCGCATCGGAGAGAAGTATTTAATTTTGCAGCCAAGCCTTTCCAGAAAAGCAATATTATCCGAATAGATAAAACAGAACGCTTCATCTTTTGCCACCGCAATAATCGGGTTTATTTTACGTTCTATAATGTGCAATCCTGGCTCTGAATACACTGGATAAGGCACATCTGACACTTTAATTATTTCATCGAGCATGATATTCTTCTCCGCAAGCAAGCTAAGCTCCGATAGTTTTTCTTTGATATCATCTATCTCATCAGCAGTCACAAGCCCGAGCCTTCGGCTCTCGAACGTAAAGCTGTTTGTCGGCATATAGCCAAAAAATATTGTTTCAAGTTCAATGCACAGCTCTTTCATACGCGGCACAAGTCTTTCGGGAAGTCTGTTAAAAATGAACCCTTTTATCATGTTGGGCTGCTTATATTCAAGGAAGCCTTTCATAATCGCGCCAATGGACTCACTCGCCCCCTTGCAGTCGATCACAACTATAACAGGGGTACCGGTAACAGTCGAAACCGAATGAGCAGAGCCTTTTCCTTCAACTCCGTCGTAGTATCCCATAACTCCCTCAACAACCGAAATATCTGCTTTTGCACCGTTTTCATTCATCAGATATTTCAGTGTTTCATCGTCGCAGAAAAAGCTGTCAAGGTTATGTGAAGGAACTCCGATCACCTTCTGGTGAAACATAGGATCAATGTAGTCCGGACCACATTTAAACGACGAAACATTCATACCGCGATGCTTTAATGCCGCAAGAATTGCACAGGTAACTGTCGTTTTACCGCAGCCACTGTGAGTCCCGGCAATCATTACTCTTTTCATGTAAATTTCCTTTTTATAATGAATATTGGATTTTCAGCCGACATCATAGTATATCCGCAGATTTTTCGGGTTCTGGTTACAGCTATCTGAGTAATTTCAGGCTCAATACCAAACTTATCAAAAATCTTGATACACTCTGACAATGTTTCAAGCGAAACCGCAGTTATAGTCAGTCTTATATTGCGATTTTTTTCAAGAGCTGTTTGTATTATACTATCCATTTTTCCGCCTGAACCGCCGACAAAAACGCAGTCGGGCGCTGGAAGCTCCTTAACTTTCTCAGCTGCGTCACCTTCATACACTTCAATATTGTCGCAGCCGAATTTTCGGCTGTTTTCTGCTGTCAGTCCAATAGCCTCGGGATTTTTGTCAATTGCGCAGACTTTTCCGTTTTCGCAGCAAAAAGCCATTTCCACAGACACCGAACCCGTTCCGCAGCCGATGTCCCAGCACACATTGTCTTTCCCTATTTCAAGCCCTGCGACGACATTTTCACGTATCTCCTTCTTTGTCATCGGCACCTTACCTCTGACAAATTCCTCATCGCTGATACCTCTTGGAACAAACCTCTCAAAATCCGGATTTTCAGCAAGCATCACGCTCAATCCGCCTGCACTGTACTCCGTAAGTTCACACGCACTTCCGACGGTTATCCTCTCGTCATCATAGCCGAGGTTTTCGCCGATAAATACGGAAATATCGCTTTTCCCGAAGTTGCAAAGCTTCTTGCATATATCAGTCGCTGTCACATCTCCGCCAAGCAGAAAGAATGTTTTCTCATGTGCGCAAACACTTCTGACCACGTTTCCACTCTTGCCGTGGAGACTTACAAAATGGCAGTCCGACCAATCTTTTTTTAGTTTTGACATAAAATAAACAGGTGAAGATATACCGCAAATAAATTCTGTCTCCGTATCAGGCAAAAGTTCAGCCAGCTTCTTCGCTCCGCTGAAAAATCCGCAGTCTCCTGACATGAGCACAGCAATGCGCTCACATTCACTTTCCTTGATATACCGAACTATTTCGGCACTTCTGTACTCCTCGAAAACAGGCTTTTCCAGTCCCTTGAACGGCTCGATCATTCGCTTTGCGCCGATAAGAACGTCCGCATTTTTCACAGCTTCAATCGCTTCTGCGGTCATGTTTTTCTCATTGCCCATTCCTATACCAATTATATATACCTTCACCTGCTCACCTCATCTGATATTATCTTTTTTATTTCGCCCAGTGTACAGCCCTTTTCGGCAGGTCTTTCAAGGGTGATCACCTCGACTCCGCACAGCCTTGCCGCCTCGATTTTTTCAGGGAAACCACCTGCGGCACCGCTCTCCTTTGTCACCAGTATCTCAGCTCCGCTGAGCCTCAGATGCTCCATATTCCGCTCAATGCTGAACGGACCTTTTTCTGCTATAACATGCTCTTGTGTGATACCGAGCTCCTCGCACTGTCTGATTATATCCTCATTTGGAAGCACCCTTACCCACAGTCTTTCAGCATATTTTTTCATAGCTGTAAGCTTAGGTATCTCCTTGCTTCCGAGGGTACTCAGAACCGTTTTATCTGTACTGTTCAGCAATTCCAGAAGCTGCTCCATATCTTTGACTTTTTTGCAGTCCGCAGTTTCCGAACTGCTTCGCAAAAGCCTGTAATACTGCATATTTACAGCTTCGCAGGCTTTTTTTATATTTGCGGTCACCTCCGTAGCGTAGGGGTGAGTTGCATCGACTATGCGCTTACATTGAAGCTCCGATATAAGCATCTCCATGCCGCTGCTGTCAAGTCTGCCTGTTATTATTCGCAGGTACACACTATTCGGCAGCAGCTCTGCACCGTACTCCGTAGCCACACATACAGCAGAAAAAATATGCTTTTGGCAGCAGAATTCCGCAAGCTCTCTGCCCTCTGTAGTACCGCCGAAAATAAGCAGCTCACACATTACGGTAGCCTCTCGGTGTAACCATTTTTCCGCCTATCACCTTGGTTTCTGAATTGCCTATAAATACGGTAGTGAACATATCCACCTGCGTATCACGAAGCTCTCCGAGAGTCAGCACACGGCTCTCCTGACCGTCCCTGCCTATGTTGCGCACATAGCCGCATACCGTATCCGACGGGCGGTATTCAAGGATAATATCACAGGCATTACAGAGATAGTCAGCTCGCTTCTTTGACGAAGGGTTATATATCGCCATGACGAAATCCCCCTCAGCCGCACATCTCAGCCGTTTAACTATTTTCTCCATAGGCGTAAGCAGATCTGAAAGGCTTATTATCGCCATATCATGAGTCATAGGCGAACCAAGTACAGCGCCGCCGCTGAGTGCAGCCGTAACTCCGGGGACTACCTCAACTTCCACATCGGGATAGCCTTCCGAAAGTTCTATTGCAAGCCCTGCCATGCCGTAAAGCTGACTGTCGCCGCTGCAAACAAGCGAAACTGTTTCCCCGTTTGAAGCCTTTTTCAGTGCGAGCTCAACTCTGTCCTTTTCCTGACGCATACCTGTGGAAAGACATTCCTTTTCGGGATAAAACTGCTTTATCTGCTCGATATAAACCGTATATCCGACTACGACAGAACTGCTCAGTATCACCTGCTCGGCTTCAAGAGTAAGACCGTTCCTGCTTCCGCAGCCAATTCCAACTACATAGAGCTTCATAATATTTTCCTCTCAAAATCAAGATATACTGCCCTTTCCGCAGCCGCTACAGTAACTCCGTCAACAGGTGTCTTGTGTATCACAAGCTTACCTCCGCTGCAAAGCACTGCGCTTCTCTCGCAGACATTATCTGCACCTGTAGTTTCAAGTACAAAATCCGAGCTGTCAAATTTTCCGCCTACGCTCATAAGCTCCTCGGCGGTATAAGTCTTTATGGGCAGTGCATACTTCTCCGCAAAGGCGCAAAGACCTTCCTCATTCTTTTTTATATCAATCGTAGCTATTTCCGATATCATACTGATATCAAAACGATACTGTGCAAGAGTATCAAGAACTGCTTTTTCTATAGCCTCTTCGGAAGTACCTTTTTTGCAGCCGATTCCAAGAACTATATTTTTAGGCAGAAGCCTTAAAGTTACATCAAAGGGCTTTGCACTTATATCATTTCCGACGTAAATCCCCGTGCGGCATATACCGAAAGCGGTGAGCTCATCGGGCAGGCTGCTGTGAGGATAATCCGAGGAAAAACCTATTTTCTCATCGTCAATAACTGCCGCAGCTATCTCCTTTGCGGCTTTAAAATCGGTTATTATAAGGTCGTTTGCAACTGCAAAGCTGTCGGGGGAAAACTTTCCGCCCACATCTGTGGCAGTAGTTATAACAGCTGTTCCGCCTACGGACTCGGCTATTATCTCCGCAAGGCAGTTTGCTCCGCCTATATGTCCCGAAAGTACGGGAATAGCGAATTTTCCGTGATCGTCCATAACTATGACAGCAGGATCGTCAGCTTTTGTACCGAGATAAGGAGCTACCGCCCTTACTGCTATACCGCAGGCACATATAAAAATAAAAGCGTCGGAACGCTCGAAAAGTCTGCCTACCATGCTTCCTAAATTCCAGAATACAGCCGAATCCTCATCAGCATGCTTGTGAAAGCAATACCTGCTGACGAAGTGCTCACCTCTCAGCTTTGCGGCAACGCGCTGCGAGAGCTGCCTGCCGTTTTCGGTAACAGAAAATATTGATATATTCATGTCTTATCAGCCTTTCTGAATTCAGTTTCAAACTCCTTATCGTAGAGCTTTGAAAGCTGATGATAGTCTCCGAGAAAATCTCCAACGGTTATGAGTGCTGTCTTTGTGATGCCGTTTTTCTTTGCGGACTCAGGCAGTTCACCCACTGTACAGCGTATCACCTTTTCATCGTCCCATGTAGCCTTGTATACTATTGCCGCAGGAGTGTCGCTGCTGTAGCCGCCTGCAATCAGCCGCGATGAAAGCTCATCAAGCATACCTGTACTGAGGAATATGACCATTGAAGCTCTGTGCGCTGCAAGGCCTTCGATGCTCTCCTTTTCGGGTACGGGAGTCCTGCCTGCCATACGTGTAAGTATAACTGTCTGTGATACGTCGGGAAGTGTGTACTCGGCTTTAAGTGCGGCAGCTGCTCCGCAGAACGAGCTTACTCCCGGAGTTACATTATATGCAATACCAAGCTCGTCAAGTCTGTCCATCTGCTCACGTATAGCTCCGTAAACCGAGGAATCACCCGTATGCAGGCGAACTGTATTCTTTCCTTCAGACTCAGCCTTTTTCATGACCTCTATTATCTCATCAAGGTGCATGAGAGCACTGTTGTATATCTCACAGTCCTTACGAGCGTAGCTGAGAAGCTGAGGATTTACCAGAGAGCCTGCATATATTATCACATCTGCATTGCTGAGAAGTCTTTGTCCGCGCAGTGTTATAAGGTCAGGTGCGCCGCAGCCTGCTCCAACGAAATCAACCATTTTCTTCCTCCGTTATTGCCTTTATAAGTTCATCTGCAAATGCAGTTTTTACATTTATCACACGTTTATACGAAAAAGCCAGTGCAGCTATTTTTATCTCGTTCTTTACTCGTCCGCGGAGATAATAGTCCATGCGCTGACTGAGTATATCAAGTGTTTTATCAAGATATCCTGCATCTGCAAGTATATCCATTGCCGCATCAGCCGTTGCACAGTCGGGGAGCTTTTTCAGCGTATCCGTATCAGCTCCCGCAAGGAGTCCGCAGGTGACGAGCACTTCCATTCTTCCGTCTGCCCATGAGGAATGGGTGTTCATTATGCCTGCTCCAAGCTTTACCAGCTTACCGATATGTCCCACTATGAGTATTGAACTGAAACCAAGCTCGATACCAATATCGATCGCATCACCGATAAAGTTGCTGCAAGTAACGCTTCTTTCCAGTGAAAAAGGCATTTCGTCCTGCACGAAGCTCTCACTGTAATTGCCGATAGTCAGCAGCATATTCTTCTGTCCCTCGGCACGGCGCATATTTGCTTCTGTACGTATAGTTTCTATAAGTGCGGTATTGCTCATTGGCTCAACGATGCCGCTTGTACCGATTATGGAGATGCCTCCTTCTATTCCCATTCGGGGATTGTAGGTCTTTGCTGCAAGCTCCACACCATCAGGTACTGATACTGTTACCTCAAATCCGCCTGAATAGCCGTACTTTTCGGCTATTCCCATTACTGCTGATGTTATCATTTTACGGGGCACGGAATTTATTGCAGCTTCGCCTACGGGCTGGTCAAGTCCAGCCTTTGTGACTCTGCCTATGCCGACTCCGCCTTTTATTTTCACGCCTTTCTGCGCAAAAGCAACAGCTGCAAATACCTTTACTCCGTTAGTTACATCGGGGTCATCGCCGCTGTCCTTTTCGACCGCACACGATGCCATGCTTTCGGTTATAACAGGCTCGATAATGTCTGGACGGATAACTATGCCCTTTGGCGTAAGTATCTCCGCAGCAGTCAGTACTCTTCCCGTAAGGAGCATCTCCGCTGCTGCCTTTGCTGCCGCAGCTGCGCATGAGCCGGTAGTATATCCGCATCTCATTTTCTGTGAGCCCTTGTAAATATACTCCTCAAGCTTCATCACGCTTCTCCTTATCATTTACTATAAATACCGTAAAATAGCCAAGCTCTTCATTAACTTCGTCAAGACTGTGATATATTTTTTCATCAGGCAGTCCGCAGTTTTCAACTGCTGACGTGTACTCAGAAAGACCTTTCCTGTGAAGTAAGTCTGCAAGCTCTGCTGAATGTCTGCCTGTTTTCATTATCACCTTTGTGCCGCGGATATCAAGGAGCTTATCAAAGTCCTTGCAGCCGTATGGGATAATATGCAGCGGCTCATTCCCGAGACAAAGTGGCAGTTTAAGTTCCGCTGCTGCCCCACAGAAGCTTGTAACTCCTGCGCATATCTCCGTCTCATAGTCATTTGCTTCAACTCGCTCCGCAATATAGCTGAACGTGGAATACACGGAAATATCCCCGAGAACAGGTACTGCAACATCGTTTTCTTTCAGCTCGCTGCAAAGAAACTGCGCTATCCTGTCATAGTTTTCACTGAGTATCTGCTTATCCCTTATCATAGGGAAATCAAGATATATTATCTGCTTGTCTTTAATGTCAACTGCCTGCTCAGCTATGGAAAATGCAAGAGTATTTTCACCATTTGTGCGTGGTACTGCCCAGACTTTGCAGCTTTCAAGTATATTCACCGCTTTGACAGTCATGAGCTGAGGGTCGCCTGCTCCCACGCTGACTCCGTAAAGCTTACCCATATCAGTCCTTCATCAGCCTTGCAGAAAAGTCGATGAGCTGTTCCATATCAAGCTGCTCAATACGTGCGGTTTCGGAAAGTCCCATATCCTTCAGTGAAGCATAAACCTTATCCTTTGGTATGCCCATTATGGACGCAAGTGAATTGGCAAGGGTCTTTCTGCGCTGTTCAAAGCCTGCCTTTACCACCTTGAAGAAAAATCGCTCGCTTTCTTCGTCAAGGCGGTGCTCGCTGTTAAGGTCTATCCTTATTACAGCCGAGTCAACATTTGGTGCAGGCATAAAGCTGCCGCGGGAAACGTCAAAGAGCTTCTTAACTTCGCCGTAGTAGTTTACACCCACTGTTATAGCTCCTGCGTCACGGCTGCCTACCTTTGCGCAAAGACGCTGTGCGGCTTCCTTCTGTACCATTACCGTTATGGACTCTATAGGCAGCCTGTTTTCAAGGAGCATCATAATAATAGGCGATGTGATATAGTACGGAAGATTTGCACACACAGCCACTTTAAGTCCGTCGAACTCCTCTTTTATGAGCTTGTGCAGGTCGCACTTCATTACGTCCTCGTTGATTATCTTCACGTTGTCAAATTCTTCAAGGGTCTCAGCCAATATGGGCAGCAGACGAGTGTCTATCTCAACTGCTGTCACCTTATCCGCACGCTTTGCAAGCTCTGCCGTGAGAACGCCTATACCCGTGCCTATCTCAAGAACTCCGAAGCCCTCGCAGGCATTGCCGTTTTCTGCTATTTTAGGACAGATATCGGGATTTATGATAAAGTTCTGTCCCAGTCCCTTTGAGAAGCTGAACCCGTGACGGGAAAGTATCTCCTTGACTGTGCCGATGTTAGTTAAATTCATTCGATATGCTCCTTAAACCTTGTGCCTTTCCTTTTCGGAAAACTCCTTCTGCTTAGCATCATTGAGCTTCTCCATTGTATTTACCAGATAGTCGGCAGAACGGTACGCTCTCTGAAAATCCATGTCCTTAAAATGGACCTTCAGATCTACATATTCTCCGTCTATGGTAATATCAAGCTCACCTATCTGTCTGCCGACATATTTCTGTCCTACATACTTTATGTACTCGTCTATCTCGCGTCTGTCCATTTCTCCGCCGATAACATTGATCTTCATAACTAAGCCTCCGTTTCGATTTTAAATTATAATTCTATACGCGAAACACCGAAGTCGGCGTCCCGCTGTTTTTGCATATTTTATCGCGGACGACCAATGGTCGTCCCTACAGTTTAACTGTTCAGGGCTTCAATAACTGCTTCAGCACACTTCATGCCGTCAACTGCTGCCGAAACTATACCGCCTGCATAGCCTGCTCCCTCACCGCAGGGATAGAATCCTTTCAGCGATACGGATTGCAGGTCGTCGCCTCTGTTTATCCTTACAGGTGAGCTGCTCCTGCTCTCTATGCCCGTAAGGAGAGTGTCATTATCATCAAAGCCCTTTATCTTCTTGCCCATTTCCTTTATGCCAAGTCTCAGGGACTCGCACACATAGTCGGGAAGATATTCCTCGGGAGCTGCAAATCTTATATCGGGACGATACGAGGGCTTGACTCTGCCAAGCTTTTCGCTGACTCGCCCTTCCATGAAATCACCGAGGACTGCCACAGGTGCATGATAATCGCTGCCACCTGCAATGAAAGCCTTTTCTTCAAGCTCACGCTGGAAATACATTCCTGCAAGAGGGTGATCGCTGCCGTAGTCATCGGTATTTATATTTACAAGCAATGCGCTGTTGGAGTTCTCTGCGTCACGGGAGAAGTAGCTCATTCCGTTGACCGCAAGTCTGCCTTTCTCAGATGAAGCTGCAACAACGTGTCCTCCGGGGCACATACAGAAGGTATACAGTGTACGTCCGTTGGGGAGATGTACCGCAAGCTTGTAATCGGCGGCTTTAAGTGCAGAGTGTCCTGCAAAATCTCCGTACATTGCTCTGTCAATGTCTTTTCTGAGATGCTCCGCACGAACTCCCACAGAGAAATTCTTCTGTGAAAGAGTTATTTTTTCATTATAGAGCAGTTCAAATACGTCCCTTGCACTGTGACCTGTGGCAAGTATCAGGCTCTGTGTTTCAAGACTATGCTCCTGACCGTTCTGTACGTATCTGACTGCGGAAAGGCTGCCGTTTTCAGCTTCAAATCCGCAGAATTTTGTGTTAAATCTGACTTCTCCGCCCAGAGATATGACTCTCTCACGGAGAGACTTTACAGCTCCGCGGAGCTTGTCCGTGCCGATATGTGGCTTCGCAAGATAGAGTATCTCATCGGGCGCACCGAATTCCACAAGCCTTTCCAGTATCCAGCCGATACGTCTGTCTTTTATGCCTGTGGTCAGCTTGCCGTCGGAAAAAGTACCTGCTCCGCCCTCGCCGAACTGCACGTTGCATTCGGGGTCAAGCTTTCCGCCGCTCTGAAATTCCTCAACCGCCTTTACACGGGAGTCCACATCGCCGCCTCTTTCGAGGACTATGGGCTTTGCTCCTGCCATTGCAAGTACAAGTGCAGCGAACATTCCCGCAGGTCCGAAGCCTACCACTACAGGGCGATAAGACGGATTATTCAGCTTGGGTACTCTGTAGTCTGTCTTTTCGGCTTTTGAAGCATTTTTCAGAGTTTTCAGCAGCTTTTCCTCGCCCTTTGCATCTATGTCAAGGGAAATAAGGAAATGAACATCGGACTTCTTTCGTGCGTCCACCGACTTTTTCGCAAGCTTTACACTGATTATCCTGTCACGGTTTATATGCAGTTTTTTCTCACATATCCCTGCAAGGTCGCTGAGGTCGGTATCAAGTGACACTCTTATGCCGCCTGCTCTTATCATAGTGACGCTCCTCTCAGCGACTCCGCACAGTTTCGTCCTGCGAATATTCCCGATGACCATGCCCATTGCAGATTATAGCCTCCGCAGTCACCGTCGATATCAAGTATCTCTCCGCAGAGAAAGATACCCTTTTCGCTTCTCAGCTGCAATCTGTCATCAACGCACTCGCCGCTGATGCCGCCTGATGTTACCTGTGCGTCCTTCCACGGGGCACTTCCAAGAATGTCAAAATCCATGTTCTTTATGAGCTGAGCTATCTTTCTGAGGTCAGTATCAGTAAGTGAAGCTATCTTGTCCGTGAGGGGCTTGCCCAAAGCTCTTTTGGTTATGTATGCCGCAAGATTACGCTGGAAAAGTCCTGTGAGCAGCTCGTCCGTGGTATGCTTTCCGCGCTGAAAGTGTATGATGCGGAGATAGCCCATGAGCTGTTCATTTTCCATATCTGCCGCAAGATCGAGCCTGAGTGTGAGCTTGCCATCGAACCTTGAAATAAGATGAGCCATATTAAATACGCAAATTCCCGAAAGCGAATTCTCGGTAAACTGTATCTCGCCCGTTTCGTCCTTGAGAAAACGTCCTCCCGAATAGGCTGTAACTCTGCCCTTTGCACGGACTCCTTTAAGTCCTTTCAGAAGCTCGGGACGTACTCTCAGAGGTGCTACGGCAGGGCATATCTTTGTGGTATGGCAGCCCTTGCTGCGGAGAAGCCTTATAACACTTCCGTCGGTTCCGAACTGCGGTGCAGCATAGCCTCCTGCCGCAACTATTATGCGTCTGCACGGATACTTCTCACCTGAAGCAGTAGATATCCTGAAGTAGTTGTCACCGCTCTCTATGAAATTGGCTTCAAAGCCGCATCTTTCGATGACACCAAGCTCCTCTGCCCTCATTCTCAGTGCATTGAGCACAGTTGCCGCATTATTGCTGCGAGGATATATCCTGCCCTTGGAATCGGCTGTACAGAGCACTCCGAGACTGCCGAAAAACTCCTTTGCCGAGGGAGTTGCCTGCATTATCCTCTTTGCGTTCCTGACGCTGCCGTGATAATGTCCTTCGCTGAGGTCGGTATTACTGAGATTGCAGCGTCCGTTGCCTGTTGCAAGCAGCTTCTTGCCTACTCTGTCAAGCTTTTCAAGTATGACTACCTTTGCATTCGGCATTATGGTCTTTGCTTCTATTGCTGCTGCAAGTCCCGAAGCACCGCCTCCGATTATAGCTATATCTGTGATTTTTTCCTTGCTCATACTTTTCACCTCTTTGGTTCAACGTCTAATATGACTATTTCGGGACGATTGTAAAATCTCACAGGTACGGGATATACTCCTACTCCCGATGTTATGAACATTTTCCCCCCGTCATAATCAAAAAAGCCTTTATCGTATATTTCAAGCTCCTTATCCGAGAGCTTTGGAAGCCATGTTTTTGTTTCCGTATGGTAAAGCGGTCCTATAAACGGAAGCTGTACCATATCGCCGTGAGTGTCCGCACATATTGTAAGATCTGCTCCGAAGGCTGCAAATTTCTCGTAGTTCGGTATATGTGCAAGCAGAAGATTGAAGCAGTCAGGATCATTTGAAAACTCATTTCTCAGGTCAAATGTGGGACTGTAATAAACATTGTCTATGCCCATGATCTGAACACGATTGCCGTTTACGCCGATGTATTCGCTTTCATACTCCAATACATCAGCACCAACAGCTTCAAGTTCCTTTATATACTCCGAATCGGTATCGTGCTCGCCTGTGACTGCATAGACAGGATATCCCGCAGTGGTGAATTTCTCAGCAAGCTCCACAGGTATTTTCATAAGCTCGCTGTCGCTTTCACTTGTGTACATATCACCGAGAAAAAGTATCGCATCAGGCTTTTCCTTATCAACGTTTTCAAATATCTTCTGATTTTTTATGCCATGTTTGGTGGCGTGAAGGTCACCTATTATGGCGAAACGCATTTTACTGCTGACCTTTGAGGACTCCATGCTGACGTTATTTACAGCAAGTGTATAATTATTGAACCACCATATAATAAACAATATCACTATCCACAGCCATATATGTGACTTTTTCTTTTTTGTCTCTTTCTTAGGTACTTCGCTCTGTTTTGCCTCTTTTTTTCCGCTCATTAAACCTTATCCTTTATGTGTATATCTAACTGATCAAACGGTATCTCTATGCCGTTTTCTTCAAATGCAGCCTTGACTGCTTCTGTCATACTGTAGCTCTCTTCAAGGAAGTTACTGTTATTCACCCACACAAGTACCGCTACAGATACCGAGCTATTGTTATGTGAGCTCATTCTCACTATTGGGGCAGGCTCTTTCAGTATCAGCTTTTCATTTGCGATAACATCAAGTATCACCTGCCGAGCCTTTTCAAAGTCAGAGCTGTAGCTGATATCAAAGCTCAGATCTATACGTCTCGTCGGAGTTTCGGTATAATTCACTATCTTTGCATCGGTCACCTTGCCGTTTGGTATGAACACGGTCTTTCCGTCAAAGGTAAGCATTTTCGTATAGAATATACCTATGTCACGAACTGTTCCAACAGAACTGTCAAGCTCTATTATATCTCCAGTTGTAAACGGCTTGGTAAACAAGATAATAAATCCGCCGCACAGATTTGAAAGACAGCTTTGCAGCGCAAGGCTGATAGCAAGTCCTGCTGCACCGAGTATGGTTATTATTGAGGACATAGGCACCTTTAGTACGGACAATGCCATGATGATAACTGCGATATACAGTATTATTTTTATCAGCGACACAAGAAAGCTTTTTGCTGCACCGTTTACATTTGACTTTGATACAGCCTTTTCCACTATCTTTGCTATGAGCTTTGAGATAAGTATGCCCAGAACAAGTATAAGCATTGCAACAATTATCAAAGGCAGTGCCTTTTTCAGATAGGCTGCCGCTTCAGCGAAAAATCCCGATGTCTTTTCAACTGATTCCTGTATCGTCCCTATAACTTCATTTGTTGCAGCTTCGGTAACTGATTCTCCCATAGTTGTCTGCTCTGTCATTTTATCATCTCCGTAAAGAGCAGAGCTCTGTTTTGCAGAGCTGCTTTAATATTATTAATGTATACTTATAATTATTATAACAGATTTTGCTAAAAACGTCAATATAAAAGCCATTGTCAAAATGCTCAAATCCGCAGCATATTTAAGTAAAAATATAAAATTATTTTCCAGAGCTTGCAATGAGCGGAAATATGTGATAAAATAATATACATAATGTGTCCCAATAGCTCAGTAGGATAGAGCGACTGCCTCCTAAGCAGTAGGCCGGAGGTTCGACTCCTCTTTGGGACGCTGAAAAGCTCCTCGCTGAAAAACGGGGAGCTGTTTTTTATTATTCACGAAAAATGACTTGACATTTTTCACTCATGGGTATATAATGTAAACCGCTGAAACATTAATGCAAGCTAATGCTGAGATGGAGATAATTATGGAAGATGTTGAAATTTTTCTGAGCAGACTGGCTACTATGGAAAAGCTCTATGCCGAGACTGCAAAAAAACTTGATGATCCCGATATAAACGACAAGTTCACACTGGCCGGAGCTATTGCAAAAATAGGTTCACCAGCTTCATATAAGGTCTATGTGTCAAACGAAAATACGGAAAACAAAGCCGTTGACGAGATAAAAGCGGTATTCGCAGAGGCTGCCGAGGAAAATCCCGAAATAAAGGTTGAATTCATAGTTGATGAATTTCTCAACCTCATCGACGATAAGGCAAGGATAACTGCCGACAGCAAACCGCGTACACTTGTTCACAGAGACGGTGATCTCCACCCGACTGTACATATATGGATGATAAAACGCCGTGACGGAGGCATCTTTGCACTTCTGCAAAAACGTGCCCACGAAAAGGATATCCACCCGGATTGCTATGACGTTTCGGCAGCAGGTCATGTTACACAGGGTGAGGAATTCCGTCATACTGCTCTGAAAGAAGTCCATGAAGAGCTTGGTCTCGATATCAACCGCAGCCAGCTTGAATTCATAGGACTGAAAAAAGCTGAATACTCAAACGGCAGTATTCACGATAACGAGCTTGTAGCTGTATACATATGCCGCGAGCCTATCGAGATAGAAGAGCTCACATTACAGTCCTCAGAGGTCTCGGAGGTAGGCTGGGCTGAAATAGACGAGCTTCTCTCGGTAATGAAATACGAAGATATCCCGAACTGCATCTCCCTCAAGGAGCTGGATATGATAAAAAAAGCTGTATTCTGATTAATCTTCGTTAAAAAATGATATAAGGGACGCCTTCTCTTGCAAGGCGTCCCTGTATTTAATGCTGCGGACTGCCAAATAAGCAGTGCTCCAAATCTTTGATTTGGTCAGCAATGCTATATGCAGAGCTGGCAGCCCCTACACATCGTATCTTGTTGTTTATATCGTGAGGTGCGGACGACCAATGGTCGTCCCTACTACTCACTACTTACTAATTTCTAAGTGCTAAAAAATAAGGCTTCCAGATCAATTGGAAGCCTTTCTTTGTATTATTCCGCTGTAGCAGCTCCGCCGCCTTCTACAGGTGCAGCAGCTCCGCCGCCTGTTGCTCCGCCGCCCTCTACAGGTGCAGCAGTTTCGCCGCCTGTTGCTCCGCCGCCTTCTACAGGTGTCTGAGTTTCGCCGCCGGTGCCTGTACCGCCGCCTTCTACAGGTGTTTGAGTTTCACCGCCTGTGCCTGTACCGCCGCCTGTATATCCGCCGGTGCCGCCGTTAGGTGTGCTCGTGATAGATGAACCGCCGCCTGTGTATCCTCCTACAGCAGATGTTGTTGTAGTCTGGAATGTAGGTGTGAAATAATTCTCACCGGGTGTTCCGCCTGAAGGTATCTTCTGTCCTGTATAGAACCCCGAACCCTGAGTTACCTTAGGAATATCAGTTCCTGTAGTTCTGCGGGCAGTAGTGGTTTTAGTCTTTGTAGTGGTCGCAACCACGATATCGTTATTTGAAGTTGATACTGCTGTGGAAGCAACTGTTGTTACCGTAGTATCATTTTTGTAGATGCTTTCGCGTCCGAATGCAGATATTACCTTTTCCGAAGGTGTTATTGGAAACATAACGAAGAAAAAGAGTATAGCTGCTGAAAGTGCAATGAAACAGCCACAAGATATGAGAGTTATCTTTGTGGATTTTTTCAGATTACTGAAAATTCCGTTTCCTTTACTCATGTACAAAACACGCTCCTATTTAATAAATATAGAATATTATACTACGTATTTCAGAAAAAGTCAAGCCTGAGTTTGTCTGCGTTTGTGATAGCAAAATGAAAATTCAGCTATTTACAAGGCTTTTTTCGCATATCGGGAAAAAATTACCGCAGCAGAACCGCTGCGGCTTGATTTTATTTACTGTTCTTTTTCAGCTTTGCCATTTTATAAACGAAAAGCTCCAGTGAGATAAGACCGACAACTGCTGCACCGCAGAGAAGTGCTAACTTGCCCAGACCGCCTGACTTATCGTCTTTTTCCTTCTTTGTGTCACTGCTGTCTGCTTTATCAGTCTTTGCTGCTGTAGTGTCAGACTTTGATTTTTTGGTAGTTGCCTCAGTCTCCTTCTCTTTCTCGGGCTTTTTGCCGTTGCTGTGGTGACTTATGGCAATACCCTCGTCGCTTGCTTCCTGAGCAGTAAAGGCTGTAAGCCATGCAAGTGAAGCGTTCCAGTTGATAGTACACTCATTTACAGACCATGCCTCGATGTTGTCAAGATAGCACTTCTGAGGCGGTATCTCGCCTTTCTTCCAGCCTGAACCCTGTACCCACGGATCCTGCATACCCGAGTTCGGTCCGCCGCACATTACGCCATTGGGTGCTTTCGGGAATGTATCGTCTATCTGCTTTGCCCAGAAACGGTGGTGAGGGTACTCTATAGCGTGTGAGCCGTAGCCTGTAACATAGGAGTAGTCCATAGCATTTCTGCCCAGGAGATAATCCATGCCGCCTATAGCTCCGTCAAGATACTGATCCTCGTCAGTGAGGAGATACGCATAGGACATAACAATGGCATTATCCGCAACGAATGAATTAGAGCCCCATATATAACCCTTATCGCTGTCGTTGTAGCTGAGTGTGCTTTGACCGTAGGGCAGTCCGTAGCCCTGATTTTCCTCAAGTGCGATATACTCGTCTGCAGCAGCGATTATAGCTTCCTTAACTATCTCAGCGTCGCCCTTGTCAAAATTCTCGGAATTGAGTGCTGTGCTGAGAGTTGCCAGCGCACCTGTGTTGCCCCAGTCGAAGCTTCCCACAGTATCAACGCTTTCTCCGCCGCCAAGCGACTTCGGTACACTGAGGAAGAATTTATTCTCTGCTGCGTCATCGTAATAGTCCTCATTGCCTGTTGTGATGAAAAGTTCAAGAGCTGCCCAGCAGAACTCGTCCTCAACATCATCGTCGCCGTAAGCTCCGCCGCCTACAGATTCGTCAAGAGGTGCATACATAGCAGGGTGCTTCTTTGCGGCTGCATATGCATTTTCCGCAGCTTCGAGGCACTCGTCGGCAAAATCCTTGTCGTAGTCCTTCCAGAGTCTTGCAGCCTGTGCGGCACAAGCAGCAAGATTAAGTGTAGCCGCTGTTGTAGGAGGCTTTACGATACGCTTCATATCATCATCGGCAGGAGCGATGCCAAGAGCTGTCCACTTCTCATCGTGAGCCTTGTGGTAAGCCATATCCTTGTATTCGCCCTTGTCCACTATCATTTTCAGCATCCATTCCATTTCCCAGCGGGCCTCGTCGAGAAGGTCGGGAGTACCGTTGTTGTTTTCGGGAATGAGCATAGTACCGTCGGCATAAGCCTTTTCAAAGCCGTATTTCAGTGCTGTTTCGTACTGGTTCTGCATGAGCCAGAGTGAGAAACCGCCGTTTACTACGTACTTGCCGTGGTCGCCTGCATCGTACCAGCCGCCTGTAACGTCGATAGAGCCGCTGCTTCCGCTGTAGCCCCATGTCTGCTCTATCTCAGCCATATCCTTCGGGTGACCTGCTGCACGTGCAAGCTCTGCGGTATCCCCTGACGAAATGAAGTCGCTCTCTATCTCGATGCCGCTGCGATTCTGATAGAAGTAGTTCAGAGAGTCGTAAAGCAGTGAGGAATAGTCCTCTGAGCCATCTATCTTGAATTCATGGCTTTTATTGCCGTCCTCGTCCTCGATGTAATATGTACCTGTCTTTTTGAAGTCAGAAAAATCAATGATATGTACCTCATCGTCGGAGTCGCTGTCGTGTCCGAATGGCACTGATTTTCCCTCGTATACTTTTTTGTCTGAGTCGTCTTTGATAGTGAAAGCAACAGGCTTATCCGAATCGCTGAGGAGAGTTGCCCTCTTGGCTCTGTCCTTGAAGTAGCCAACCTGATTTGTGAGTATGCTTGCACGTTCATACTTCACATTCTCGGGATAATCGTTCTCATCGCTTGTAAGGTCGATAAGGGACATATTATCAAACTTTATCTTTGTGCCCACAGGGAAGCAGTCACCGTTGGTGTACTGTCCGTCGCCGCCTAAATGGAATGCCCACTCTGCAACGTCAAGGGACTTATCGGCAGTAAATGTTAATTCCACTTTTTTTGTCTCGTTCTTGCCTATCTGTATGCAGTCCCATGTAGAATTGAAATCCGGACCGTTATCAGCCATCATGTTGTGCCATATCTCAACATCGCCGTCAAGGTTGCCTATCTTGGTGTAGTATTTTCCGCTCTCCGATGGAGTTATCTCATAGGACACCTTATACTTGTGTCCTGACACTATCTTCAGTCCTCTGTGTCTGAACTGGCAGTCCCAGCGATCCTCACCGCCTCGTGAAGCTCCGCCGGGGTTAACTATCTCAACTGTATAAACTCCGTTGTCTATCTCAAAGTCCATTTCTCCGGGGGCTGACTCCACTATATGCCACGGGAGTCCCACACCATCCTCAAAATCTGTCTGTCCAAGCTGCTGTCCTGCATTTGCGGTAAAAGGAATAAGCTCTGTCCCCGCCTGAAGGAAAGAGCTGCCTGCTATAACAGCTGCTGCCATTGCCGAAAATGCCCTGTAAGTCAGTTTTTTTCTTTTTTTCATTCATAAACCTCCGTTCATGTTTCCGTTTTCCAAATAATACTTTAATACTTTTTTTACCCGATGTAAAGCCATGAAACGGAAAATTTACAAATTCGCCTTTTAAAACAGTACATTTGCCCAGAAAAAACATCGTTGTCGATGAGATTTCGTTTATTTAGCCTATTTGTGATTATTCCAACAAAAAAGCGCAAATTTTGAACATCAGTCTACTTGATTTATTCCGTATATTATGATATAATTGAATATCGTGGAGTAATCTGCAAAAAAAATGATTTTATTTTCGGAGCTTGGAAATGAACCACATTTTTTATATCATGGGTAAAAGCTCATCGGGAAAGGATACGTTTTTCAGACGCGCTGTTTCCGAGCTGGGTCTTACCCCGATAGTCCTGTACACTACCCGTCCCATAAGAGACAACGAAAAGGACGGAAGAGAATACCATTTTGTCAGCAGGGACACCTTCGATGATATGATGAAAAACGGCAAAGTCATCGAAGAGCGCACTTATGATACCGTCTATGGCAAATGGACTTATTTCACAGCAGCTGACAGCATATCTCTCAGCAGCGGAAGCTGTATAGGCATCGGCACTCTTGAATCATACTTAAAAATAAAAGAGCATTTTTGCGGCGATACTGTCATACCGCTGTACATTGAGGTAAGGGACGACATAAGGCTCATTCGTGCCATTGAGCGCGAGCGCACACAGTCCGCACCGAAATATACAGAGCTATGCCGACGCTTTATTGCCGACAGCAGGGACTTTTCGGAAGAAAAACTGATTGAGGCAGGTATCACTTTCAGATTTGACAACAGCGGCGATGAAGAAGAATGCTTTTCGGAAATAAAAAGATATATAAATGATAAAGACGTTTTGAAGTAATTTCCCGCAAATGAAGCGGAGTTTTGGGAGGTTTATTGTGGAATCGAAAGTAAAAATCAGCGACAGCGCAAAAAGAACCCTGATAATCGGCGGTGGTTCTGCTTGCAAAATGCTCCTCAGGGAGATATTCAATGCTCAGAAATCCCCATACACAGGTGATAAGTATTCCGCACAGTTCAATCCACTGTGCATAATCGACAACGATCCTGCTAAGCTGGGTACCGATGTTCTCGGTGTAAAGATCGTAGGACGTTCGGAAGAAATACCTCGTTTCGTAAAGGAATACGATATCGAACAGCTTATCCTTGCCATACCTTCTCTTACATCTGATGAACGCAAGGGCATTATTGATATATGCAATGATACAAAGCTTCCACTGAAGATAGTTCCCTTTATCGGAACTCTTATCCTCGATGATTCCGCTACTTTGCTCGGACAGGTCCGTGATATCAAGGTAGAGGAGCTTCTCGGACGCGATCCTATCAAATTCGACAACAAGGACATAAAGGCTTTCATCAACGGCAAGATATGTATGGTAACAGGCGGCGGCGGAAGCATTGGCTCGGAGCTTGTACGTCAGATAGCAAAATATCACCCACAGCAGATAATCATTGTTGATATATACGAAAACAACGCTTATGAGATACAGCAGGAGCTCGTTATGGAATACGGCAGCGACCTTAACCTCGTTACCCTCATAGCTTCTGTACGTGATTATTACCGTATAAATCAGATATTTGAAAGATACAAGCCTCAGATAGTTTTCCATGCAGCTGCTCACAAGCACGTTCCTCTCATGGAAGTTTCTCCTATGGAGGCTATAAAGAACAACGTTGTAGGTACATTTAACGTAGCTACACTTGCTCAGTTCCACAATGCAGAGAAATTTGTCATGATATCCACCGATAAGGCTGTTAATCCTACAAATGCTATGGGTGCTTCAAAGAGATGCTGCGAAATGATAGTACAGTACCTCTCTCAGCAGCATGAGGGCAAGACCGAATTCGTTACAACACGTTTCGGCAACGTTCTCGGCTCAAACGGCTCTGTTATCCCGCTTTTCAAGAAGCAGATCGAGCAGGGCAAGCCCGTAACGGTCACACATGAGGATATCATACGCTACTTTATGACTATACCCGAGGCTGTAAGCCTTGTTATGGAGGCTGCTGCCATTGCTCACGGCGGCGAGATATTCGTACTTGACATGGGACAGCCTGTAAAGATAGTTACACTTGCCGAAAACCTCATTCGTATGTACGGAAAAGTACCTTATAAAGATGTACCTATCGTGTTTACAGGTCTCAGACCCGGCGAAAAGATAAAGGAAGAGCTTCTCATGAACGAGGAGGGTCTGAAAAAGACTTCAAACAAGCTCATCTTCATCGGCAAGCAGATAGATATCGACGAGGAATGCTTCGCTGCAAGTCTTAAAAAGCTCCGCGACGCTGCACTCAAGAACGATGAGGCTATCGCTATAAAGGCTCTTCACAAAATGGTGCCTACATTCATCACTCCCGAGGAATTCAATACCAAAGAGCTCCATATGCTTGAAGAATGTACGGAATAAACGTCATCATAACACCGCAGTTTAACAGCTGCGGTGTGTTTTATATCAGGCAGGGGAAAACAAGTTGTTAGCCCTTAGCCTATAGGGACGCGCAGTGCGCGTCCGCAAACATGCACATCAATCCGGCACGGACGACCATTGGTCGTCACTACAAATTGTTATCTATAATTCTTGAGTTATTCATTATTTTGTTTGCATATATAACAAATATAAAAAACTTTCAGTATTATACCTTTTATCTTTGCTTGACAGTGTTAAAGTCAAGTGCTATAATTACGTTATAAATGAATATTTTGCAGTCCGAAGCTGAGGGAAGCACGGTGAAATCCCGTCGCAGCAGTCACTGCCGTACAGTCGGATCGCTCGTCGGACATTGCAGGTATTTACCGTTTTTGGACAATGAAAAACGTATGCCGCCTTTTCTTCGCTGTGATGCGAAACTGCCCAGCTGCGCTTTTCTGCCCTGCGGAAAGGCTTTTTTGTTGCCCTATTAAATTTAAAGGAGTCGGTCTATATGAAAAAATCAATCGCTATGGCAGCTTCTCTGCTCATATCCTTCTCTGCTATCGGCATGACA
Organism: Ruminococcus flavefaciens ATCC 19208; assembly: GCF_000518765.1. GTDB lineage: Bacteria > Bacillota > Clostridia > Oscillospirales > Ruminococcaceae > Ruminococcus > Ruminococcus flavefaciens. Next base: position 37,920 of record NZ_KI912490.1, read on the forward strand.
GCAGGTGCAGAAGATGTAACAACAGTATATGTTACTATCTCTGACAATAACAGCAAGCTCGTTCTTACAGAAGAGCCTATTGAAGTCACAGATATCGACAGTGACGGCAAGCTCACTATCAATGACGCACTCTATATCGCTCACGAAAAATTCTATGAGGGCGGTGCAGCAGCTGGCTATAAGTCATCTGTAACTCAGTGGGGTCTCGGTCTCGACAAGCTCTGGGGAGTAGAGAACGGCGGCAGCTACGGCTATTATGTAAACCATAACATGGCTTCTGGATTAGCTGATATCGTGGCAAACGGCGCAATGATAGACGCTTACACATTCCCTGATCCGAAAAATCTTGATTATCACTACAGCTTCTTCAGCCTCAGAAACAATGCTGATCAGAATGCAGGCTATGAACTGGAGAACAGCCTTTCTTACGTTGATTTCGATGAGAACTGGGCACCTGTCAACAAGCCCATTGCAGGCGCAAAGATAACTGTAAACGGCAAGGATACAGGCGTAGTTACTGACGAAAACGGCGGTTTCAAGGTCACTCTTACAGAACCGGGCAAAAATGTTGTAAGCGCTGTTTCGGATACAGTAAACATCGCTCCCCCTTCATTTGTTGTAAATATCAACGGTGAGGCTGCATCAACTACTACAACTTCAACAACTACTACTGAAACTACTACAACTACCGTAACAACTACTACAGAAACAACAGCAAAAACTACTGCAAAGACAACTGCTAAAACTACAGCAAAGGCAACTACTGCAAAGAACAACTCGCCAAAGACAGGCGATAAAGGTGCAGGCGTAACTGTTTTCGCTCTCGGTGCAGCTGCCACAGTTGCTTTCGCTTTAAGACGCAAAGATGAGGAATAAGATACTTTCGGGTATCCTGTGCTCTGTCATCACTTTGATGCTTGCTCTCAGTCTTGTTCCGTTAAAGGCTGAATGTTACGAATATACCGCCGATGATGTTGATTCCGTCATCGGCGGTATCGTTGATTATAAGCTAAGACAGACAGGCTCGGGCAGCGTACAGGAATGGCTGCGCGGTGAAGCAGCAGAGGGTGCAGGCAGGACTTCCGACTGGTACGCTATCGCACTGAGTCAGGACGGATATACCGATCTTTCGGCGTATGAAAGCTCCCTGAGAAGCTATCTTGCAAATAATAACGTTGCTTCGGCAACCTCCCGTGAAAAGTACGCACTTGCTCTGTGTGCGGCAGGAAGCTCAGACAGCTACATCTCCGATATACTTGACAGCTCCATAGGCGAACAGGGCATGATGAGCTGGATATACGGACTTCATGTGCTCAATAACGGCTACACCTGCCATAACTTCACCGCCGACTCTGTGGTTGACACTATCCTTTCCATGCAGTACGATGACGGCGGCTGGGCTCTTTTCGGCAGCTACGGTGATATAGACGTTACGGCTATGACAGTTCAGGCTCTTGCTCCAAGCTGCGGCAGGAGCGATGTCTCGGAGGCTGTAGACAGGGCTCTTGACTTCATGTCACGCCGTCAGGAGAACAACGGCGGTTATCAGAGCTTCGGAACTCCCAATCCCGAAAGTGCAGCTCAAGTGCTTACTGCACTGTCGGCTTTGGGGATAGATTGCAGGTACGATGACAGGTTCATTAAGGACGGAAATAACGTCATAGACGGAATAACGGCTTATCAGCTGGGTGACGGAAGCTTCTGTCACGCTATGGGCGGAGAGTCCAACGAGACAGCAACAGTACAGGCACTATACTCCCTTATCTCGTTCAAGAGAATGACCGAGGGACGCTCTCCCCTGCTTGTGCTTGACAATTGCAGTCTCCACAGGCAGACTCAGCCCGATACTCACGAAGATAACCACAGCGACGGACATGGGGACAGCAGCGATAACAGTACAGATAAGCCCAATAACAATGCTCAGACTACTTCTGCAAAAAGCGGCAATTCTGCAAAGACTACTGCTCATACCACAGCTGCAAATGGTACGACATCAAAGACCGTAACGAAAGCTTCTGCGACTTCGGTAACTGTAGTTACAACTACTGTAACGGTCAAGGCTTCACACACTCAGATCACTGTAACGACTATTGCTCCGAGCACGGACAAGCATGGCAGCTATAAGCCCACTGTCATACTCATAATCCTTGTGGCAGCTGCGGTGATAGCTCTTATACTTTTTATCACAGGCAAGCGCAATTACAAGAACTTTATCTTCCTTGCAATCGTCGCAGGAGCTGCTGTTGTAATAGTCCTTGTTACGGATATATCCTCGCCCGAGGAATACTACAGCGGTGAGAAGAAGCACAAGGAAAATGCTGTCGGCACTGTCACTATGGAAATAAACTGCGGCACTATAGCAGGCAGGGCTGAACATATCCCCGAGGACGGAGTTATTCTTGCTCCTACAGCCTTTGACATTGAGGCAGGTGATACTGTATTCGATATCCTTACGGAAGCTGCTCAAACCTACGGCATACAGGTGGAGAATACAGGCAGCTCTGGCGGTTCACACGGCATGGTCTATATCGCGGGCATAAACTATATCTACGAATTCGACTTTGGCGACCTGTCAGGCTGGGTGTACCACGTAAACGGCATCACTCCCTCTCGCAACTGCGGTGAATATGTCCTCAGTGATGGCGATAAGATACAGTGGCTGTACACCTGCGAGCTTGGTCACGACCTTGATGAGGTATACGAAAAATGAGGAAATTCTCTGAATACAATCCCATAGTCGTTGCTGTATGGTTTTTCAGCGTTACGGGAGTCGCAATGTTCTGCAACTATCCCATACTTATGGCTATATCCCTTGTGGGAGCGGTTCTCTTCTTCACAGTCAGGAACGGTCTTTCCCACGGCAGGGAGCATCTTTTCTTCTGGGTGCTCTTTGCCGTGCTGGCTCTTGCAAATCCGCTTATTTCACACAACGGAAAGACTGTGCTGTTCGTTATGAACCATAATCCCGTAACTCTTGAAGCTCTGCTTTACGGCGTGAATTCGGCAGCTATGATAATCGGAGTACTGTACTGGTTCAGGTCGTTCACTCAGATAATGACAAGCGAGAAGCTGCTGTATCTCACAGGAGCGCTATCGCCGAAGCTGTCTCTGGTACTTTCAATGGCACTCAGATTCGTTCCCCTGTTCGGAAGACAGTCCGAGAAGATAAACAACGCTCAGACCGCTATGGGACTTTACAAGGACGACAACATCATTGACGATATAAAAGGGCGTTCGAGAGTTTTCTCGGTCATGGTCACATGGGCACTTGAAAACGGCATAATTACTGCCGACAGCATGGAGGCAAGAGGCTTCGGCACAGGCAGACGCACTCAGCTGAGGCACTTCGGCTTCCGTGCGGGTGATATAGTCCTGCTCATCGTAACGCTGCTGCTTCTCGGAGTTACCGCAGCGGCTGTGGGTACGGACTCGCTCAGCATCGACTTTTATCCCGAAATAAATATAAAAGCTCCCGATATCCTCGGCATATCCGGTATACTCTCATACGGCGCACTTATACTGCTGCCCCTTATCATCGAAACGGAGGTCAGATTAAAATGGAAATACTTGCGGTCAACGATCTGACCTTTACTTACCCGCTGTGCAGCTCTCCTGCCCTCAATAATATAAGTTTTCACCTTAACAGCGGCGAATTCACTGTACTCTGCGGAGCTACGGGCAGCGGCAAGTCCACTCTGCTGCGTACGCTGAAACGTGAGCTTACTCCTCTCGGAGATGTCAGCGGAAAAGTTATTTTCTGCGGAAAGGAATTATCTGCCCTCGATGGCAGGACTTCCACAGCGTCCATAGGCTTTGTGATGCAGCGTCCCGAACAGCAGATAGTCACGGATAAGGTGTGGCACGAGCTTGCCTTCGGACTGGAAAATCTGGGCGTAAAGTCCGATGAGATATACCGACGCATTGCGGAAATGGCAAGCTATTTCGGTATCGGGGACTGGTTCGACAGAGATACTGCGGAGCTTTCGGGCGGTCAGAAGCAGCTCCTCAATCTTGCTTCCGTACTCGTTATGCAGCCGCAGCTCCTTATCCTCGATGAACCTACTGCACAGCTTGACCCAATTGCCGCTGCGGACTTCATCGCTACACTGAAACGTCTCAATCAGGACTTCGGTCTTACTATAATCATGGCTGAACATCGCCTCGAGGACGTTGTCCCCATATGTGACAGGCTCATTGTTATGGAAAATGGCAGTCTCATCGCTGACTCTCCTCCCTCAGATGCCGTAAATACACTGAAAAGCCGTCCCGATATCCTCTGCGGTATGCCTGCGGCTTCGCGCCTGTACGCGAAGCTCAGCGGCAGCGAAAGCTGTCCGCTGACAGTCCGCGAGGGCAGGTCTTTCATCGAAAGCAATTACGGGAATACTACTCGCGGATTTGCGCAGGCATCATACGTGCATTCGGACACAGCTGCACTTGAATTCAGGGACGTTTATTTCCGCTACACACGTGACGGCAGGGACATTCTTGACGGCCTAAGCTTCAAGGTGTACAGCGGTGAGATATTCTGTATACTGGGCGGCAACGGTTCGGGAAAGACTACGGCTCTGTCCGCAGCAGCAGGACTTCTCAGAGCATACAGCGGCAGGATAACAGTGCTCGGCAAAAAGCTTAAGGACTACAAGAACCGCTCACTGTACAGGGAATGCCTTGCTATGCTGCCTCAGGACGTTCAGACCGTGTTCCTGAAAAATACTGTCCGCGAGGAACTGGAAGAATGCGGCGCGGAGCTGTCTAAACTGCCATATGATATCTCTCATCTTCTTGACAAACACCCCTATGACCTTTCAGGCGGCGAGCAGCAGCTTGCTGCACTGGCTAAAGTCCTTGCCGCAAAGCCGAAGATACTTCTCCTTGACGAGCCTACAAAGGGTCTGGACGCTGCCGCAAAGCTGAATATGATATCAGTCATGCAGTCACTGAAAGAAAAAGGCGCGACCATTGTAACTGTCACTCATGATGTAGAGCTCGCTGCTGTATGCGCTGACAGGTGCGCCATGTTCTTCGGAGGGAAGATAGTTTCAATAGGTACGCCAAAGGAGTTTTTCTCGCAGAGCAACTTCTACACAACGGCTGTAAGCAGAATGACCCGCGGTTACTTCGACAATATCATCACCGTGGACGATGCTGCCGAAATATGCCGTATCAACGGCAGAAAGGAGTTTTACGATGCTCCTGATAAAAAATAAAAGTCTCAGGGACTTCATAAGGTTCGCCGTACCATTGATCGCAGTTCCTGTTATTACAATTGCGGGAGCTGTCGCCTTTGACGAGAAAAAACACATCATCATATCCCTTGCAGTTGCAGTATCGGCACTTCTCCTCTTCGCGGCAGGCTTTGAGAAAAAGTCCACGGGAACGCGCCGAATGGTAATAGTTGCGGTAATGGCGGCACTTTGCTTCGCAGGACGCTTTATACCCTTTCTTAAACCCATAGCTGCACTGACTATAATCACTGCCCTGTATCTGGGCGGTGAAGCAGGCTTCCTCGTTGGTTCGCTGACGGCTATACTCTCGAATTTCTACTTCGGACAGGGTCCGTGGACTGCCTTTCAGATGCTTGCATGGGGACTAATCGGCTTCTTCGCAGGACTCCTTGCTGATAAGCTCCTAAAAAGCCGTGCGCTCCTGCTCATATACGGTGCTGCGGCAGGTCTTGCTTACTCCTTCATCATGGATATATGGACTGTCCTGTGGTACAATCAGGGCTTCGATGTTAAGCTCTACCTTGCGGCACTTGTGACTGCTATCCCCTATACTGCGTCATATGCAGTGTCAAATGTGCTGTTCCTGTATCTCCTTGCCAAGCCCTTCGGCGAGAAGCTGCAGCGAATAAAGGTGAAATACGGAGTGTAAGCTTTTAGTGATTAGTGGTTAGTGCATAGTGATTAGTGGAGGTGGTGCCTTTGGCAGTCCGAACCTTACGCTACAAACAACAAGATACGATGTGTAGCGGCGGATATTATCCGCCACTACTTAGTTCTTAGATCTTAGAGCTATATTACAATTATTGCTGTTTTTTACAATAATTATTGACAATTAGCAAAATGTGATGTATAATTCTTTGCATAAGGTGTTCACACCTTAAATATTTAACAAAGGAAGTAATACAAATGAAGAAAATCGTCAAAAAAATCTCAGCATTCGCAATGGCATTCACTATTCTCGGCACAGGTACATTCATTACAAAAGCATTCTCACCTGACTCTGACACAACCTTAGTTGCAATGGCAGCAGATATTAACTGGGACGTCTGGAATTACACTATGCCTGACTCTGATGACTGTATAGGCTATGGAAGCAGAGGCGATAAAGTAAAGTGGATACAGGCTGCATTAAACTATATTTCTGAATTTAACTGGTACTTGGGAGAGCCTTTGAAGGTTGACGGCATATACGGTTCAAAGACTAAACAGCGAGTTAAGGACCTTCAGAACTATGTAAACGATGTATATAAAAAATATAAAAAAGAAGGAAGAATAAAACTTTTAGAAGAAGCAGGAATAGAACTTTTAGCAGTTGACGGAATATTTGGTCCCAAGACTTTTCATGCAGCAGGTTTATGTTTAGATGGCTGTGATGATTGTCACTGATCTTCCGATACATATCTATAAAAGAAAGCTCTCCATAACGGGGAGCTTTTCTATTTTCCGTTTTTACAGTCTGATGGACTTCCCCACCGAGTATACACTGCTTTCTTAATCAATACTTATATTACATTTATTGCTGTTTTAAGTTACAAATATTGACATTCATAATAATATAGTATATAATTAAAATAAGGTTTACCTTAAATATTTAATAAAGGAAGTAATACAAATGAAGAAAATCGTCAAAAAAATCTCAGCAATTGCAATGGCATTCACTATTCTCGGCACAGGTACAGCTATAACAAAATACGTATCACCAAAGTCAGACAATACACTCATAGCACACGCTGAATGCAGAAACTGTCACAATATATTAACCTGTTGGTTTACTTACACTACAAAAACCGGTTCAGGTAATTCATATTTATACACAGTACACTGCGGTTCTTGCAGAAGAGCTCTTTATTCTTATTGGTGGTTCAGCTAATAACACTTAAACCTTTCCCTGAACGGAAAGGTTTTTTTGCAGCGTGACGCCGCCCCTACAGCGCAGAGCCTGCGCCCCCTTGCTCGTCCGCATATCATCAAAAGGGCAGTCGCTTCTCGACGCGGGAAGTATTATCGGGATTAACGGGCGAGCGAAACTCGCCCCTACACATGGTATCTTGTTATTTACATCGTAAGGGATATACGGGAGCCCGAGGGCGACTCCCCTACAATCTACTTTCTACTCTCTACTAATCATTAACAACTAACCTCTAATAACTGATTGACTTTACGGGGCAACTGTGATATAATAGTAAGGTAAAATTTAAATCCAATGGAGGTATCCTAAAATGGGAATGTTTGACAAGCTTATAGCAAACCTTAAATCCAGCAAGAAAACTATTGTCTTCACTGAGGGAAGCGATCCGCGTATCCTCTCAGCAGCTGACAGACTTATCAAGGAAAACCTTATGGGCGTTATCCTCTGCGGCAACGCTCAGGAAGTAAAGGCTGCTGCTAAGAACGGCGGCTTCAATATCGACGGTGCAGAGATAGTTGACCCTGCTACATATCCTGAAATGGACGCTCTCGTTGCTCAGATGTTCGAGCTCAGAAAGGGCAAGATGACAGAGGACGAGTGCCGCGCAGCTCTGGCTAAGTCCAACTACTTCGGTACTATGCTCGTTAAGGCCGGAAAGGCAGACGCTCTCCTCGGCGGTGCTACATATTCTACAGCTGATACAGTTAGACCTGCTCTCCAGATCATCAAGACAAAGAAGGGTTCTAACCTGGTAAGCTCTTCATTCATTCTCTTCCGTGAAAAGGACGGCAAGGAAGAAAAGATAGCTATGGGCGACTGCGCTATCAACCTCAGCTATGAGGACACAGTTGACAAGGAAGGCAATGTAGTTCTCACAGGTGCAAGAAAGCTTGCTGAGGTAGCTGTTGAGACTGCAAAGACAGCTGATTTCTTCGGCATTGATCCTAAGGTTGCTGTTCTCAGCTTCTCTACATACGGCTCAGGCAAGGGCGGCACAGTTCAGCTCAGCCACGATGCTGTTATCGAAGCAAGAAAGATAAACCCTGACCTCGTTATCGACGGTGAGTTCCAGTTCGACGCTGCTGTTTCAGCAGAGGTCGCTAAGACAAAGTGCCCTGACTCAAAGGTTGCAGGACAGGCTAATACTTTCATCTTCCCACTTATCGAGGCTGGTAACATCGGTTACAAGATAGCTCAGAGACTCGGCGGCTATGAGGCTTACGGTCCTATCCTTCAGGGACTTAACGCTCCTATCAACGACCTTTCAAGAGGCTGCAACGCTGACGAAGTTTACAAAATGGCTATCATCACAGCTGGTATGGCTTAAGCGCAGAGCCTGCGCCCCCTATCTCCGCGTAATTATTCTTATGCACGTATAATTATAGCCGCGAGGGATAATAAACCGCGCTATACTCTCATCGCGTGAGCGCAGAGCCTGCGCCCCCTTTCTCCGCGTAATTATTCTTATGCACGTATAATTATAGCCGCGAGGGATAATAAACCGCGCTATACTCTCATCGCGTGAGTGCGTGACGCTGCACCCTTGCTCCGCGATATAGTCAATACGTATGGCTGATTATATCCGCGAGTGACAATAAACGAAAGATGTATATCATCGCGTGAACTCTAAATGCGAAACATTGATCATTAATGCGTAATTATAAAAAATCGGGACTGCGTTTTTTGCAGTCCCTTTTTGTTTTATTTCGTAGGAATGGTATTTGTTGTTTGCATCGTAAGGCGCGGGACGCCGAGGGCGGCGTCCCCTACAAGCTAACGGCTTATGTTGCAGTCCCATTTTTGTTTATTGATCGCTTTCGCTTTCATCGACAGGCTTTTCCGTAACATCACTTATGCGCCAGCCGTTTTCGGTGTTCACGATAGTAAATGTGGTCTCAAGAGTAAAATCTTGTGACTCGATTTGATGCGTATGTCTTATAGCTGCAATTATATTGCCATTCTCGTCAAACTCACTATTTAAATCGTATCCTTCCCATTTTAATGTTTCTACACCGATATCGTGGATACCTTTTTCGATATAGTATCCATTATCCGTGGTGCACACGAATGTATGCTTTTTAGTATCTTCATCAATATCAGAACACATTTCAAGTACTTTATGTCCCAATTCATTATCCAGTATTTCTAAACAGCGCTTTTCGATATCAGCCCATGTAGGATATCTCGGGTCGGTAACACGATAGAACTCTAACTGATACTCATACTGACCGTCCTCTGTTTTCATTGTCTTTGTAATGGTATCAGACTTGTCAACTTCAAGGTCTCCTGCGTGAAGTGCACACATAAACTCCCTGTAAGAGTCTATAAGGTTCTTTGCTATAGCGTCAGCGTTGGCGTCTTGACTGCCCTCAGAAGACTGTTCATAATTCTTTTCTTCAGCCTTGCTTATTCGCCAACCGTTTTCGGTATTCACGATAGTAAACTTTGTTTCATAAACATGATCAGGGTCAACATCTAAATCAATATGCCTTCTGGTCGTGATTATATTTCCGTTCTCGTCGAATTCGCCCTTTACATCGTCATCTAACCATTTGTACAGCCTGTCACTGGTATCGCAAGTCTCTGTATTAACGTAGTATCCGTCAGCTGTAGTATATATCAGAGTCGCATAGTCAATATCCTCTTCCTTTGCACAGGAACAGTTATCAATAACGATCTTTCCAAGCTCTGCATCGCATACCTCATAGCAGCGTTTTTCAAGGTCTTCCCATGTTGGATATCTCTTATCGGTAACACGATAGAAGTCCCTCGTCATCTCATCGCCGCCGTAAGAAGTTATTGTCTTGGTAACAACAGATGACTTATCGACTTCAAGTGTTCTTCCGTGAATGTCATACAAGCAGGCAAGCCAATCGTCGGTAAGCAACTTAGCGATAGCGTTTGCATCAGTTACGTCCTCATCACTGCTCAGATTGATAGTATCTTCGGAATCTGTGGTAACTTCTGTCGCTGTCTCGATAATACTGCTTTCTACCTCTGCTGCAGGAGTCTGACCGTTACGGCTGATAAATGCCATACTTCCGCCTATTCCTGCTACAAGAAGCACAGCCGCAGCTGCAATGCTCGCTCCCTTGTACCACTTAGGTCTGCGGTATTTCTCAACTCCCGATACCTCAGCAGCGTTATTCTCATGCATTTCATTTATATTGTACTTTCTTTTACTCATGGCGTATAACCTCTCTCTCTTTTCGTCTTTGAGGACGGGATACTCCTTAGAGAGCCTGTCTGCCGTATTGTTGTCAATATCATTGAATAGATCATCAAATCTCATTTATATCCCTCCTCCGAGATACCTGCTTCACTCAGCAGCTCCATAAGCTTCTTTCTTCCTCTGCTAAGCCTTTTCTGTACAGCAGTATCGCTCAGTCCCACAAGTGAAGCTATTTGTTTTGTTTTCATACCGTAGTAATAGAAGTAAATGATGATAGTCGCATCGGGTTCGCCCAAGCTTTTCACACAGTCAAATACAGTCTCACGAAGTACTGTTTGTTCCGCCGCTTCTTCAACTCCCGCATCAGATGAAAGCTCGCCGAAGCTGTCGGAGTCTATAGATACAGTAGTATCACTTTTCACAGACAGCCGTCTGAAATAGCTTATGGCAGTACGCTTTGCTATTGTGCCGATTACGCCTTTAAGCTCTCCGTCCGCCCCTGTATGGCTGTCAAGATAGCGGAATACCGCAGCAAATGTATCACTGAGACATTCATCTGTATCCTCACTTGTGCCGCAGCCTTTAAGCTTATTTGCGCAGATAGCATACACATATCCGCAGTATTCATCAAACAAAGCCCGTCTGCCCTCTTCGGGAGACTGCTCCATTATGCGATGCAGCTCTTTGTCTGTCATCATTTCACCCCTTTGAATGCATTCACCTATTACACTCGCTTTGACCTGTTGTTTTCTGACCATTTTTTTAGCCGTTAGCCTTTAGCCCTTAGCTTGTAGGGGCTGGCGTCCTCGACAGCCCGCGTGGTTAGTGCATAGTGATTAGTATGTTGAGAGTGTATTGAACGTAATTATATAAAAATCGGGACTGCTTATTTTGCAGTCCCTTTTTGTTATTCATTTATATTCGGGGCATACGGGCGAACACTGTTCGCCCCTACACATCGTATCTTGTTATTTATGGCGTAAGGCGCGGACTGCCAAAGGCAGCCCCTACAGTAGTTCATGTTATTTGCATCGTAAGGCACGGGCGAGCGGAACTCGCCCCTACTCTCTTATCTCTTAGCTCTTAGCTCTTAGAGCTATGGGTGAGCATTTTTGCTACTTCCTCGACTGAGCATTTATAGTCGCCGTCGCCGCTTCGCTTATATGTGCCTGTGTAGATACTTCCGCCGATATATATTGGCTCCTCGCCCTTTTTTATACGCGGCACGTTTATAACGATTATATGCCTGCCCTCGGTCTCGACTATCCTCACATCTCTCTCCGTAAGGATATTCCTGCTGACTTTTCTCTTATCGTTGATTATCTCCCAGAAGTCGCTGATGAGCCACTCAGGGTCAGGCAGGTCTATGGGGTGCAGGGACTTGTCCTCACGCTCTTCTACTCCCAGAAGGATTATACCGCCAAGAGTATTCGCAAAGGCAGAATAGGTCTCCCACAGACTCATTGGCAGTCCGCCGATAGCTTTTTTGGCTTCGATACGGTTATTTTCCTTGTATTTCTCTATTTTCGTGAGGTCTATCAAGTCATCACCCCCTTTTTAATAGTTATCATTGAACAAAACATTACTATATAGCAGCGCGTTTATGTTGTTTTTATCGTTAATTGACGGGCTGTCGAGGACGCCAGCCCCTACAGCGCAAAGCCTGCGCCTATATAATTATGAATTAAATCCGCCGCGTCAGGCTGTATTCATAACGAAATGGTTCTTGTGATAGTCTATCAAGCCGTCGTCCTTCATACGGCTAAGCTCCTTCGACAGTGCTGTGCGCTCCAGATTGAGGTAATCCGCCATTTGCTGACGATCGAACGGAATATCGAACTCATTCTTTCCCGTCTGAAGTGAAACAGTGCTCAGGTAGGACATTATCCGTCCACGTGCACTCTTTGACGCTGTGTGGCAGCTTCGCTCCGACAGCCTGAGAGCTTTTTCAAGGCTGACTCTCAGCAGATTATCTTTCAGCTTTACTGCCCAGCTTTCATTTCTTCCCGTAAGCCTGCTCATGTCAAGCAGCAATATACTGCAATCCTCGTTTGCACAGTAATCCGCCATAAGCGGTTCATCGGCAAGAAAAGCGTATTCCTCCGAAAATACCTGTCCTTTCTCTATGATGCCGAGGCACATACGATTCCCCCATATATCGCAGCTCTCAGCCGCAACGCTGCCGTCAGCCACTATGCAAAGGTAATCAGTCATCTTTCCTGCGCTGAGAATATTCGCTCCCTTACTGTAGCTCCTTACCCTGAGCTGCATTTCTGTAAGAGCCGTTTCCAGCTCTTCTCTTGAAAAGTTCACGAACATTGCAGTTTTCAGCAATAACTCAGTGTTCATATCTCCTCCGAAAATAATACGTCAGCTCTGCATAAGCGCCTGAAATTCCTCTTCTGTGATTATAGGTACTCCGAGCTCCTTTGCAGTTTTGTTTTTTGATGAATTTGATGTCGAGTCGTTATTTATAAGGTAATCAGTCTTGGAAGATACCGAGCCTGCTGCCTTTCCCCCATTCTGCTCTATAAAGGCTTTCAGCTCGTTCCTGTTCTTCCAGATATGGACTGAACCCGTTATTACAAAGGTCTTGCCTGCTATGGCAGACTCGCCGTTAACGGCTTCTGCTTCTGTTATATCGAGCTCCGCAAGCAAATTATGGAACTCATCAAGGTTTTTACTGTCTCTGAAAAAGCTTACGTAGTCGTTTGCGAGCACATCGCCTATGCCGTCAATGGCTGTAAGCTCGGCTGTTGACAGCTTTTCTATCTCTTCGGCTGTTGTGTAAGTGCCGCAGATAAGTCTTGAAGCCTGTCTGCCTATATTTGGTATGCCCAGTGAATAAAGCACACGGCTCAGCTCTGTTTTTCTTGAAGCTTCCACTGCGTCTTTAAGCTTCTGATAGGACTTTTCACCGAAGCCCTCCAGCGTCACTATCTTTGCCTTATAGTCGTCAAGGTGGTAGAAGTCGCGGAACTCACGTACAAATCCCTCTGAGACAAGTGTCTCTATGGTAGCCGTTGACATTCCGACTATATTCATGGCATCACGCTGTACGAAATGCTCGAATTTGCCTATATGCTTGGCTGCGCAGTCCTTATTGGGACAGACCAGAGTCTCAACGTCATCGTCCGAGGTACGGACTTCCGTTGCTGCTCCGCAGACAGGACATACAGCAGGTATCTCAAGACTTCCCGAAGCTGTCTCGTTCTTCAGCACCTGCGGTATTATCATATTCGCCTTGAATATGGTAAGTGTATCGCCTATGCCGAGCCTCAGCTGCCTGACAATGCTCAGATTATGAACAGAAGCACGTGAGACCGTAGTTCCTTCAAGCTCCACAGGGTCGAATATTGCTACAGGATTCAGCAGACCCGTGCGGCTTGCTGACCATTCAACCTCGCGGAGAACTGTGTCCGCAGTCTCGTCACGCCACTTGAAGGCAATGCCGTTTCGCGGAGCATGAGAGGTCTCGCCGAGGCTCAGACCGTATGCTACATCGTCATACATGAGCACAAGTCCGTCAGATGGGAATTCGTTTTCGGTAATGGCTTTTTCAAAGTCAGCAACTGCTTTCTCAATGCTGTCAGCATCGACCTCTACGCCGTAAACGCGCTGAAAACCAAGCTCCTCGAGGTAGCTGAGTCTCTGTGAGAATGAGTTCTCCTCATAGCCATCGGCTGATACAAGATTGAACGCAAAGAAGTTGATATTTCTCTCCGCAGTCACACGGGAGTCAAGGTTGCGTACTGTTCCAACACAGAGGTTACGGGGATTCTTGTACTTTGCTCCCTCGTCTATCTCGGAGTTTACTTTCTCAAAGTCCTTGTACTTCATAAGTGACTCGCCGCGGACTACCATACGTCCGCTGAAGGGTATACGTGCAGGTATGCCCTTGATGTGCCTTGCATTGGCGGTTATATCCTCGCCTATCTCGCCGTTGCCGCGTGTTACAGCCTGTACAAGCTCGCCGTTCTCATAGGTCAGTACAAGGGTGAGTCCGTCAAGCTTCCAGCTGAGAAAGCCCTTATGACTGCCCAGCCAGCTTTTAAGCTCGTCAACGCTCTTGGTCTTGTCAAGTGAGAGCATCTTCGAGGGGTGGCGTATCTTTTTCAGTGCTGATGATACCTCATAGCCTACCTGCTGTGTACGGCTTCCGCTGAGAACTACTCCCGTCTTTTTTTCAAGTGCTTCAAGCTCGTCGTAAAGATCGTCGTACTGCTTGTCGGACATTATCTCCACGCCTGTATTGTAGTATGCGTCGGCAGCCTTCGCCAACAGCTCGTTAAGCTCTTTCATTCTGTTTATATCATTTACAGCCATAAGAATATCTCCTCATTATTAGTTGATATTATTATACCACATTCCGTTTAATAAATCAATCAGATGATAAAAGTGGTCAGTTATCAGTGGTTAGTTTTTCGTGAGCAGCAACGAGTACCTCATGGCTGAGCCGGGCGGCGGCGAAATGAAAGCCGTTCAGGTGCTTGTGGATAAGGCGGAGAAAATGGGGTTGAGCTATAGTAGTTTAACAAGAGCAAAAAATGAACTTGGGGCTAAAGCAATGAAGAAAGATAACTATTGGTTTTGGCAACTGAAAAAATGATGAATGCTTGCTTCCTTGCAATCTTGAATGGTTTAAATCGCTAAAGTACATTGCATAGAATAAATGTCAAGGAAGCAACCAACCAAGCAACCAACCAAGCAACCAAGCAAGAGTTTATGCGTGATTGACGGGCGCAGGTCATGCGCCCCTACAGCGCAGAGCCTGCGCCCCCTTGCTCCGCGATATAGTCAACGCGAATTGCAGATAATATCCGCGAGGGGCAATAAACGAAAGGGAAATATCATCGCGTGAGTGCGTTCTTGATATTTGCAGCGTAAGGCGCGGACTGCCACATAAGCAGTGCCCCAAATCTGTGATTTGGCTGGCAATGCTATATGCAGAGCTGGCAGCCCCTACAAATCTACTCACTACTCACTAATCACTACTCACTACTCACTTGCGGACTGTCAAATAAGCAGTGCCCCAAATCTGTGATTTGGCTGGCAATGCTATATGCAGAGCTGGCAGCCCCTACAGGCTAACGGCTAAGGGCTAAGGGCTGCTTTCTAAGCCTGTCCATTAATTCCATAACGGCAATAGTGTCGCTGTGAGGTATGAGGGGACTTTCAATCAGTCCCTTTTCGAGACAGCTGTGTACTTCCTCCACTTCGTACTCATAGCCGTTTATCGCATCGTGGTGTACGAACCTTTCTATCTCTTTTCCGTCCTTGCTGTAAAGCGTTCCCTCGCAGGTGCAGTGGAACCAGTTCCCGAGAATAATATAGCCCTTGCTTCCCGATATTACTGCATTGTTGCTGAGCTGTACCTCAAAGCCGTTATCAGCAGAAACAAATGCACCGTTTTTATAGCGGAGTCTTATGGAGTTGCTTATATCCACTCCGTAACGCATATGGGCATCGTATACTATCTCATCGGGCATACCAAGCAGGTCATGTGCAAGGGTAAGGGGGTATACTCCTAAATCAAGCAGACAGCCGCCTCCGCAGTCCTCGCGGAAAAGCCTGTCATTGGCATCATACGGGATATAGTTGCTGAAATCAGCCTTTATGTACTCGATATCGCCTATCTTACCCGAAGCTATCCATTCCTTCATCTTCCTGTACACAGGTCTGCACTTCATCCACATGGCTTCCATGAAGAAAAGACCCTTTTTCTCAGCAAAAGCAAGAAGCTTCTTTGTTTCCTCTGCGTGTACGGTAAGGGACTTCTCACAAAGCACATTCTTGCCGTTCTCAAGGCATAGGACTGCATCGTCAAAGTGCGATGACATGGGCGTAGCTATATATACTATCTCTGCATCGCTGTTTTCGGCAAAGTCCTTATAGCTGCCGTAGCTCTTCTCAAAACCGAACTCATTTGCAAATGCTTCTGCCTTTTCAGCCGTTCTCGAAGCGACTCCGCAGAGCTGCGCATTTTCGTCATGTTTAAGTGCTGTAGCGAATGTGTGGGCTATCTTACCTGTACCGATAATGCCCCATTTATACTTTTTCATATTGACCTCCTCGGCTATTTGGATCATATTGTTTGTTCTGCCGTTTACGATGTCATATCAAAGCTGTCTCATCTTCCAAGCTGCCAGAAAGCAACTGCGCTTGCTGCCGCTACATTAAGTGAGTCTACCTCATGTGACATGGGTATCTTCACCGTATAGTCGCAGTCTGCCACGGTCTTGTCCGCAAGTCCCTCGCCCTCAGTTCCGAGGACTATTGCAAGCTTTTTCTCAGCCGCAAGCTGGGGAGCATCAATACTCACCGAGTCATCGCTGAGTGCCATTGCAGCCGTTTTAAAGCCAAGCTCACGGAGCTGCTGTGGATAATCCCTGTCGCTGTCAAGGTAAGTCCACGGTATCTGAAAGACCGTTCCCATGCTTACCCTTGATGAACGCCTGTACAGTGGGTCTGAGCAGGCAGGAGTAAGCAGCACAGCGTCCATATTAAGAGCTGCTGCGGAGCGGAAAATAGCTCCCACATTTGTAGGATTTACAACGTTCTCCAGCACAGCTACTCTCCTTGCATTTCCGCATATATGGCTGACTGTGGGAAGCTCTCTGCGTCTGAAAGCACAAAGCGCACCGCGTATAAGCTTAAAGCCCGTAAGCTCGGTTATCTCGTCAAACTCTCCCGTATAAACAGGTACATCGCCGCATCGTGCAAGTATATCCTTCATCTGTCCGCCAATATCTCTGTGCTCCATGAGCATGGCATAGGGCTCATATCCGCCGTTAAGCGCACGTTCTATGACCTTGGGACTTTCCGCAACGAAGAGTCCGCCATCAGGCTCGAAATAGTGCAGGAGCTGAGGCTCGGAAAGTGCCGTGAATATCTCCGTTTCGCCCTTGTTTTCGGGAGTTATATCAATTATATCTGCCATAATATCATTCACCGTTTTTTATAAAAAGAGAGCCGAAGACATTCTCTGTCGTGCCTGCGGCTCTCTCTAAAAACTTATTTTGTACCGAAGATACGGTCTCCTGCGTCACCAACGCCGGGAACTATGTACTTATCCTCGTTGAGTCTCTCGTCCATTACACCTGCGTATATCTCAACATCAGGGTGAGCAGTCTGTACTGCCTTTACTCCCTCAGGCGAGCAGATGATACACATGAACTTGATATGCTTTACGCCCAGATTTTTCAGCTCTGTAATAGCTGCAACTGCTGAATTTCCTGTAGCCAGCATCGGGTCAACGATGATAGCATCACGCTCCTCGATATCGTCAGGAAGCTTTGAGTAATACTTTACAGGCACCTTTGTATCAGGGTCGCGGAAAAGTCCTATATGACCTATCTTAGCAGCAGGAACAAGTGTTGTAACACCGTCTACCATACCAAGTCCTGCACGGAGTATCGGAATGAAAGCAAGCTTTCTTCCCGAGATTATCTTAGTCTTTGCAACAGCAAGAGGAGTTTCAAGCTCTATTTCCTTCAGCGGAAGGTCTCTTGTTGCCTCATAGCATATGAACATTGCAATCTCGGATACCAGTTCACGAAATTCCTTTGTACCTGTGTTCTTATCTCTCAGAAGAGATATCTTATGCTGTACCAGCGGGTGGTCTATGATGTGTAATTCTGCCATATTTAACAGCCCCTTTCAGTTTTTCTTTTCTATCTCGGTTATAAGGTCGATACGTCTCTGATGACGGCCGCCCTCAAATCCCGTAGTAAGGAATATTTCAGCAAGCTCGCAGGCAAGTCCCTGTCCGAGAGTTCTTGCACCCATGCACATAACATTTGTATTGTTATGCAGGCGTGTGAAGCGTGTTGAGAATGAATCAGCGCACAGTGCAGCTCTGATGCCGTTTATCTTGTTTGCGGCAATAGACATACCGATACCTGTTCCGCAGATAAGTATGCCCTTTTCACAGTTTCCTGCAAGTACTTCGTTGCATACCTTTTCTGCCATTACAGGGTAATCGCATGGTTCTCCGTCAGTACCCATGTCCTTGAATTCAAAGCCCTTTTCTGAAAGAGCTTCGATAACTGCCTTTTTCATTTCCACACCAGCGTGGTCACAGCCGATAGCTATCATCTTAAACATCTCCATTGTTATTATTTATTTTTTGCTTCCAGATCCTTTTCAGCCTTTACCTTCTGCAAATAGGATACCTCAAGGTATTCGGGCTCTGCAAGCTTTCTTGAAACTCCTGCGAGACATACTCCCACAGCACTCTGTAACCTGCCCTGAGGCGGTGCTATGATGAATGCAGGAGAATTATATGTATTATAGAATTCAGCAGCTCCGTCACCGCAGAGCAGTGCTTCCTTGACATTGAATGCAAGATACTCCGCAAGCTCGTCACGGGATATTATCTGCTCCTCAGTGACCTGCTCAACGCAGTAGCCGTCACTCTTGTAGGTACAGGTGTAGACAAGCTCGCCTCTTGCTTTCATAATGGCACATATATGCCCCTTGTAGGCAAGATTATTGCAGGCAAGTCCCAGAAGAGTAGATACGCCGCAGCATTTTACTCTAAGGCCGAAGCTGAGCGCTTTTACGGCTGCAACGCCGATACGTAGCCCCGTATAGGAACCGGGCCCGTTTGCAGCAGCTATGCCGTCAAGGTCGGAAAGCTCCTTTCCTGCCTGTGCAAGAACGTCCCTGACCATAGGCATTATGACCTGCGAATGTGTCTTTTGGGTATATACCGTGCTCTGAGCAAGGAAAAGCTCAGTCTCAGAATCGAAAAGTGCGGCGGAAGCTGTCTTTCCCGATGTATCAATCCCAAGCAGCAGCAAATCTTCCACCGTCCTCAATTATAATTTCTCTGTCGTTTTCGCCAATGCTGTTTATTGTAACGTAAATAGTATCCTTAGGGAGAAAATCAGCGATATTCTCCGACCATTCAACTGCCGCAACGTTTTCCTCGAAAGGATAATCGTAAAATCCCGTAGACTCAAGGTCGTCCTCGGTATTTATGCGGTACATATCGAAGTGATAAAGCGTGATATTCTCGCCGCGGTACTCATTTACAAGGGCAAAGGTAGGCGAAGTCACGCTGTCGCCCAGTCCCATGCCAATGGCAAGACCTCGGGTAAAGGTAGTTTTTCCTGCGCCGAGTCCGCCCTTATATGCTATCATATCTCCTGCTTTAAGGAGACCGCCCAGCTTCTGCGCGGCTTCAATGGTCTCCGCAGGTGAATGAGTTATTATCTTCATATCAGAAAAGTCCTGTGATACAGCCGTTGTTGTCGCAGTCGATATTCAGTGCAGCAGGAGCCTTTGGAAGTCCCGGCATTGTAAGGATATCACCTGTGTAAATCACAACAAATCCCGCACCTGATGAAAGGCGTGCATCGCGGACTGTTATCTTGAAGTTCTTAGGCTTTCCGAGAAGATTTGGATTATCGGAAAGTGAATACTGTGTCTTTGCAACACATATAGGAAGATCCCAGAAGCCGATGCTCTCGATCTCCTTGATAGCCTTTTCAGCCTGAGGAGTGAATACTACTCCCTCAGCGCGGTATATCTCCTTAGCTATCTTCTCTACCTTATCTTTAATAGTAGCGTGAGTATCGTAAATAGGCTTAAATTCGTTATCGCTTACAAGGTCGATAGTCTCGCATACCTTCTGAGCAAGATCCTTTCCGCCTTCGCCGCCCTTTGCGAATACCTCGCACATTGAAACTTCAACGCCCATATCAGCGCAGAAGCTCTGTACGAATTTAACTTCTTCGTCTGTATCTGTAGCAAATCTGTTTATAGCAACAACTACAGGCACATGGTATTTATGCATATTTTCGATGTGAGTTCTCAGGTTCTCGATACCCTTTTCAAGTGCCCACATATTTTCCTTTGCAAGATCCTGCTTCTGAACTCCGCCGTTGTACTTCAGAGCCTTTATTGTAGCAACGATAACCACGCATGAAGGAGCAAGTCCGCCTATACGGCACTTGATATCCAGGAACTTCTCAGCTCCGAGATCTGAACCGAAGCCTGCCTCTGTTACAACATAGTCGCCAAGCTTCAGCGCAAGCTTTGTAGCTCTCAGTGAGTTGCAGCCGTGAGCGATATTAGCGAAAGGACCGCCGTGGATAAATGCAGGTGTATTTTCAAGAGTCTGTACAAGGTTTGGCTTGAGAGCGTCCTTGAGAAGAGCAGTCATAGCACCTGTGCAGCCCAAATCCTTCGCGTAAACAGGCTCACCGCTGAGATTATATGCAACAAGGATATTTCCAAGTCTTTCCTTTAAGTCAGCGATATCGGAAGCAAGGCAGAGTATAGCCATTACCTCAGATGCAACTGTTATGTTGAAGCCGTCCTCACGGGGGATACCGTTAGCCTTGCCGCCAAGTCCGATGAGTATATTTCTCAGCGCACGGTCGTTCATATCCATACAGCGCTTGAACATTATCCTGCGCTGGTCTATCTGTAATACATTTCCCTGCTGGAGATGATTGTCGATCATTGCGCAGAGAAGATTATTTGCTGCTGTTATAGCATGCATATCACCTGTAAAATGTAGGTTTATGTCCTCCATAGGAACTACCTGTGCATAGCCGCCGCCTGCTGCGCCGCCCTTCATACCGAAAACAGGGCCGAGAGAAGGCTCTCTCAGTGCAAGCACTGATTTTTTTCCTATCCTGCGCATTGCGTCAGCAAGTCCTGTACTTATTGTCGTTTTTCCCTCACCTGCGGGAGTTGGATTTATAGCTGTAACAAGTATGAGCTTTCCGTCCTCTTCATCAGCAAGCTTGGAATAAAGAGACTCTGATAGCTTAGCTTTGTAATGTCCGTAGGGCTCGATGTCCTCTTCAGCAATGCCGAGTTCAGCTGCGATCTCTGTGATACGCTTCATATCAGCACTCTGAGCGATTTCGATATCAGATAACATTATAGTGTTCCTCCGTGTCATTGTATTAATAGTTTTATTATACCACGTTTTTTCATCAATTGCAAGGTCTGAGCAAATATTATCAGCAAAAACAAAGAGGACTGAACCTTGCGGAACAGCCCTCTAAGATTTAAGAAAGAAAAATGTGATAACTTTAAGAATACTATTATCCCTTTACACCGCCAAGTGCAACACCTGCGATGATATGCTTTGAAAGTGCAAAGTATACAACGAGGAGAGGGATTACTGTGAGAAGAAGTCCAAGATATACAGCACCCATTTCTGTCTTATATGAGTCACCGTTAAGGAGACTTACCATCATAGGCATTGTATACTTTTCCTTATCCGTGAGAAGTACCTGTGGCAGGAACAGCTGGTTCCATGTACCAACGAAGGTAAATATAGCCTGTGTAGCCATAGCAGGCTTCATCATCGGAAGAACTATCTGGTTGAAGATCCTGAATTCACCTGCGCCGTCAATTCTTGCTGACTGAAGAATTTCCATAGGAAGTGAAGGGATCATGTACTGCCTCATAAAGAACACTGTGGTAGGTGCTGCAATAGAAGGAAGTATCAGTGGGAGATAGCTATTGAGCCAGCCTGCGCTGTGCATGAACTGATAGAAACCGATAGATGTTACCTGTGCAGGTATCATAAGTACTGCCATGATAACTGTAAAGAACGGTTTTCTGAGTCTCCAGTCATATGCAACAAGTGCAAATGCTGTCATTGTTGAGAAATAGATATTACATAATGTAGCACCACATGAGATTATGAGCGAGTTTTTGAAGCCAAGGAACGGCTTGAAGTCTCTGCCCGCAAAGCACGCATAGTTCTTCATCAGATACTTTGAAGGTATCAGTGACAAAGCGTGGCTCTGGATCTGCGGAGTGCTTCTGGTAGCGTTAACTATCATTATGATAAAGGGCAAAAGGCTGAGTACAGTAAGGAGTGCACAGAATGTGTAAGCTGAAGCCTTAAACGCAATTGACTTGGGATTTGTACGTGTTACAGACGCCATTCGTTTACTCCTCCCTTCGCAACCATTCTGGCCTCTTTCTTTGCTTTCTTAACCTGCTTGTTGAGCTTGATCTCGTCCTTATCACGCATCAGATAGAACAATACTGCCGAGCAGATAACAATTACAAGCCACATGATCATACTTGCAGCAGCCGCTCTGTTATAGATATAACTTCCTGCAAATGCCTGGTTATAAATGAATACACTCGTTGTAAGGGTTGCACTGTCAGGACCACCGTTAAGGAATACCTTAGGTATATCGTACATATTCAAACCACCTACAAGGCTTGTAACAAGTGTATACAGTAAAACTGTCTTTAAGTTAGGTATCGTAATACGGAAGAAGGTCTGAACACCGTTCGCTCCGTCGATCTCTGCTGCTTCGTAAATGTCGGGGCTTATACCGAGTACGCCCGAAACAAGTACGATCATAGTATTTCCGTACCAAGTCCAGAACTGGATAAATGCAACAATAAGTCTTGATGCGGTACGGCTGTTAGTGAAGAAATATTCAGAATCCAGAAGGCCTGATGATACGAGAATATCGTTGACAGGTCCCTTTGGGTAGCTGAAGATAGCCTTAAACAGAATCGCAACTGTTGCAGCTGTAATGATGTTCGGCATGTAGAAAACTACTTTAAAAAAGCCTTTTCCTTTTATCTCATTGCTGTGCGAGGTAAACCATGCAGTCAGCAGGAGTGCGATTGTGATCTGCGGGATAAAGTTCATTACCCAGATCATGATTGTATTTTTTAGAGATGTTTTAAAGGATTCATTCTCTAATACTGATTTAAAGTTCTGGAAGATATCTTCCTTGAGGAAATGGTAATTTTCCTGAATAAGACCTTTACGATCAGTAAAACCGAGGGTCGCTGTAAATATGGTAGGATACAGCGTAAAAATCAAAAATGCAACAACAAAAGGAATACTAAAGAGATATCCGTATTTTGAATAACTAATACCCTTGAGCTTCGTTTTCAAAGCCGCAAACCTCCTTTTTATTTATAAGCAGTACCGCCGCAGAGCGGTACTGCTTATAGGGGAAATATTAGTTTACTTTAATGTCAAATGTATCGCCGATAGCCTGCTTGAAGTCCTTGATAGCTGCATCTCTTGACTTAGCGCCGCCTGTGTACTGACGAACCTGATCACGCCACTGGCTGTTGATACCCTCATCGAACTGAGTGAGGTTATCGCCCTTAGCAAACTCGTTAGCCTTCTGGAATACATCGAACATATTCTGTCCGCCGAGGATGTCAACCTTTCCGTCTGACTTGGACATAACAACATTTGAAGCTACGCAGTCCTTAGTCGGGTTAGAAGGATCGAATGTTCCGTTAGCCCACATATACTGGAGACCGCTCTCAGATGTATCAAGTGTGATCCACTCGATGATCTTACCAACAGCTTCCTTGTTCTTGGAATTCTTGTTAGCGATTACCCAAGTACCGCCCCAGAAGAAGCCTACAGGTGACTGGCAAACTGCCCAGTCGCCGTATGTTCCTTCGCCGATCTTTGTACCGCCGCAGTTATCCTTGAGTGAGTAGTTGATGAGCCAAGCAGGACCGAAGAAACCGAGAACAGGCTTCTCACCCTCGCCCTTCATATCAGCGAACCAGCCGTCTGTCCAGTCCTGAGTATCGTTGTGGTATCCGTTATCCTTGAGCTCCTTAGAAAGATCGAGGAAAGCTTCACGCTTAGGATCGATATTGAGCTCGCCGTTAACAACCCAACCTGTATCTGAGCTGTTCTCAACTGCATGCCAGAGATCACCGTCACCTGAGATGATAGCGATATTCTTCTTCTTAAGGTCGTCAGCGCACTTGAAGAACTGATCCCAGTCGCCTGAACCTGCACCGATCTGCTTCTCAACTTCAGCAACATCGTCTGTACCGAATGCAGCCTCAGCTACAGAACGTCTGTAGATGAATGCACCACCTGTAGCCTGATATCCAAGACCTACTACCTTACCGTCATTGTTTCTGCCGATCTCTACTGAGTAAGGAGCGATCTCAGCTTCGTTGATCTTGTTCTCAACATCAATGCCGAGTTCCTCATATGGGCAAGCAAAGCTTGAAGCATCGCCCTTTGTATACTTAAGAACGAAAGCTGCCTCTGCACAGTAGAAGTCAGGAGCATCTTCTCCGCCGCCTGCGAGAGCCTGGTCAAGAGCCGGCTGGAACTGTCCGTCTGTTGTAGGGATTTCTGTAACCTTTAATTCGTACTTTTCTGCGAAATCAGGATGTGTTTCAAAGTACTTCTCACACATCTGCTTAACTTCCTTAGTGAAAGTCATAAGCTTGAGGACTGTCTTGCCCTCCTTGGTTGTTGCTCCACCACCGCTGGAGCCGTCTGAGCCTTCTTCACTCTTGCTTCCGCAGCCTGTCATAGCTGTTGTAGCGAGAAGGGCTAACGCTGAGATGACCGATAATAATCTTGCTTTTTTCATTTTCTTGACCTCCAAATAAAAAAATGTTTATATTGTTCAGTCCTTACAGACTGAAAAGAACGTTATTTACGATTGACTCGAGCATTTCCTGTCTGCCGCTTGAAAGTGAAGCAGTAACCTCACCCTTTTCAAGAGCATACTTTTCAAGTGATGCGAAATCAGCCTTGCCTGCGATGATGTCAGCGCCGATTCCACTTGTCCATGAAGAATATCTGTCCTCAGTGAACTTGTCGATACGACCGTCTTCGATGAGCTTGAGAGCTGCTCTGAAGCCGAGTGCGAATGCGTCCATACCTGCGATGTAGCTGTAGAAGATATCCTCAGGTGTGAAGCTGCCTCTTCTTGCCTTAGCGTCAAAGTTGAGACCGCCGTTTGTGAAGCCGCCTGCCTTGATAACTTCGTACATACACATTGTTGTATCATAGATGTTTGTCGGGAACTGGTCTGTATCCCATCCGAGAAGCGGATCACCCTGGTTAGCGTCGATAGAACCGAATACACCGTTGTCTCTTGATACACGGAGCTCATGCTGGAATGTGTGCTGAGCAAGTGTAGCGTGGTTAGCTTCGATGTTCATCTTGAAGTCCTTGTCGAGACCGTACTTTCTGAGGAAGCCCAGAACAGTAGCTGTATCAAAGTCATACTGGTGCTTTGTAGGCTCCTTTGGCTTTGGCTCGATGTAGAAATCACCTGTGAAGCCGATTGAACGTCCATACTCAACTGCCATCTTCATGAGACGAGCCATATTGTCGAGCTCAAGACCCATATTTGTATTGAGAAGAGTCTCATAACCTTCACGGCCGCCCCAGAATACATATCCGTTACCGCCGAGCTTTACTGTTGACTCGATAGCCTTCTTTATCTGTGCTGCTGAGAATGCGAATACATCAGCTGATGGTGAAGTACCTGCACCGTGCATGAATCTTGGGTGATCGAAGCACTTAGCTGTACCCCAGAGACACTTCTTGTCGCCCATAACAGACTTCATATAATCTGTTACGATGTCGAGCTGAGCATTTGTCTCCTTTAAGCTGCCGTACTCAGGAGAAAGGTCACGATCGTGGAAGCAGTAGTAATCAATGGAAAGCTTATCCATGATCTCCTTAGCTGCGTCTACCTTAGCCTTAGCTCTTGAAGCAGGATCAGTCTGACCCCATGTCTTGTCTGTTGTGCCGCAGCCGAACATATCTGTTCCGTCGCCGCCCATTGTGTGCCACCATGAAAGAGCAAACTTGAGGTGGTCACGCATCTTCTTGCCATTGATGATCTCATCGGGATTGTAGTACTTGAATGAGAGTGGATCTGTGCTGTCCTTGCCCTTATACTCGATCTTACCGATATTCTTGAAAAATTCCATTTTTATCCTCCATTAGACATTTATTTTCAGAGTAGTGCATTTCTTTCCGTTAAGTTTTTCACTTAGCTGGTCGGGCTGCGATGTTCCTGCATAGAGGGTGAACTCACTGCCTTCCTTGACCCACTCGCCCTTTTCGTTGACTGCCATTGTAGCTCTTTCAGGAAGAGTGATCTGTACGATCTTGCTCTCACCTGCGTCAAGTGCGACTCTCTTGAAGCCGCAGAGGCTGTGGTTGGGAACTGCGTTCTCCGAATAACCTTTGATATAAAACTGGACTACGTCCTCAGTTGCGCGGCTGCCTGTATTTGTTATCTTTACAGAAGCAACACCGTTTTCAAAGGACAGCTCCGAGCATTCTGTCTCAGAGTATGTAAGTCCGAAGCCGAAGGGGTAAAGTATATTTCCCTTGGCATATCTGTAAGTACGATCCTTCATGCTGTAATCCGAGAAATCGGGCAGCTTTGAAGCGTCCTCATAGAATGTTACGGGGAGCTTTCCCGAAGGTGATACCTTGCCGAAAAGTATATTCGCAAGTGCTCTTCCTCCAAGCTGACCGGGATACCACGCCTGAATGAGCGCGTCGCAGTCTGCTTCCACATTTATTGCACTTCCTGCGGCAGTTACTATGATGACGGGCTTGCCTGTAGCCATTACCGTCTTAACAAGCTTTCTCTGTGACTCGGGAAGTCTGAGGTCGATCTTGTCACCTGAGGAGAATTCGTTACCTGTATCTCCTTCTTCACCTTCGATAGTTGCATCAAGGCCTACGCAAAGAACTACTACATCTGAGTGCTCTGCGATTATCTCAGCCTCGGCGAGTCTGTCGTCGGGGAGAGCGAGAGCCATGCATCTGTCCTTGTAGAGGTGGCTTCCCTCGGAGAAAAGAACTCTGCCGTCGAATGCTTCACGGATTCCGTCAAGGAATGTAATGTATTCATCAGCTCTGCCGTTGTAGTTGCCCTCAAGTGCGGGAACGCTGTCGGCATTAGGTCCGATAACTCCGATAGTCTTGTATTTGCTGCCGTCAAGCGGCAGGATACCGTTGTTTTTCAGGAGCACCATAGAACGTTCCGAACATTTAAGTGAGAACGCCTTGTGCTCGTCGCAGGATACGATATCATAATCAAGATCATCGTATTCTGTAGACTTGTCAAACATACCAAGTCTTACTCTTGTTCTCATAAGCTTTACACAGGAATCTCTGAGATCTTTCTCGTTTATGAGCCCCTCATTGAAAGCACTGAGAAGGTGGAGATATGTATTTCCGCAGTTGAGATTGCAGCCTGTCTTTAAAGCCAGTGCAGCAGACTCGGGAGCGGTCTTTGTCACACCGTGATTTGTGTGGAAATCTCTTATTGCCCAGCAGTCTGATACAAAGTGTCCGTCAAAGCCCCATTCGTCAAGCTTGCTCATAAGGAACTTGCTTGCACAGGCAGGCTCACCGTTTACACGGTTGTAAGCACCCATGACACTTTCTACCTTAGCCTCTTTTACGAGGGCTTCAAAAGCTGCTGTATAAGTTTCTGTCATGTCCTTCATGTTTGACTTTGCGTCAAACTCATGTCTTGTAGCCTCAGGTCCGCTGTGTACTGCAAAATGCTTTGCACAGGCAGCTACTCTGAGCACCTTTCCGTCACCCTGAAGTCCCTTTGTATAAGCAACTCCCAGACGAGTTGTCAGGAACGGATCTTCACCGTAGGTCTCCTGACCTCTTCCCCATCTCGGATCGCGGAATATGTTAATATTAGGCGACCAGAGTGTGAGTCCTTTATATATGTCACGATCACCGTGAGCTGAATATTCATTGTACTTTGCCCTTGCTTCAACAGAAGTTATTTCTCCGGCTTTCTGTACAGCTTCATCATCAAACATTGCCGCAAGACCTATAGTCTGTGGGAACATAGTAGCTGTTCCTGCTCTTGCTACACCGTGAAGTCCTTCACTCCACCAGTTATAAGCAGGTATCCCCAGTCTCTCCACGCTTGGAGCGTCATACTTGAGCTGCTCTGCCTGTTCCTCTACTGACAATCTGTCTGTAAGATCTTCGGCTCTCTCAAGTGCGGACAATGCTTCGTCTCTGTACTTTTCCATAAGCATTCCCCTTTCAATCAAATTTTACTTACAAATTCTTCTATAACCTTATCTGTAGCCCAGTCGGTAGTAGTAAGCTCCCACTTTTCTTTAACAGAAGCTGTCTCGCCGGGCTGATATTCCCTCAGCTCACCAAGAAGCTCGCATTCAAGAAAAAGGTCGTTTGTGTAAGTTTCATAGTTACAGCAAAAATCAGGATATTCTGTCTTTTTATATTCATCGAAGCACATTCTGAAAATGTTCTTGCCATTAATATAAAGTATCTGCTTCCCTGTAACATTAAAGCCTGCCTTAAAGGCTTTCTTGATCTTGGGATCCTGTCTCAGCAGAACGTACTTATCGGTTAGTGTGAATCTTTCGTCTTTTACATCTGAATAGCTCCACAGCGACATAGTTCTGTTAGGCAGGAAACCTTTGTCCTCTCTGCAAAGAGGAACGATCTCGGTTCCGCCTGCCGCAAGTCCTGTTACGGACCACGTTGCGAACTCCGCAGGCTTATCAGAGCAATTAGTGATCTTGTTTTCAATGGTTACCGAATTGTTATCGTCCATTTTTATGACCATTTGAAACTGCTTGCCAAATTTAGTTTTTGGAGGCGTAAGAGTGAGTGTGCCATTATCAAATATTGCTTCGACGTTTGAATTATCAGGGAGATAAGTCTCGGGCATGACCTCGGGGGCTGTCCATATTCTGTGTCCGCCATAAGCGTACCATACGCCGTAGCCGTTGTTTATCTCATAGAAATTCCTGTCAACGTCCTCAAAAAGGACATTTTCACCGTCCGAGAAGCCAAAAAAAACTATCCTCGGTCCTACATCAATTGTAGTGATGAGCTTAATTTTGCCGTTATCAAGGCAAAGGCATTTTCCATAGTTTTTATAATCAGTCTCATAGCATTTTATTGACATTACACATCACCTTTCGTTTGCTCTATTGCTATTATATAACACTTCGTCAATTTATACTAATCAATTATTGCGGCTGTTTAATCAAGAATTGCTAAGATTGCACAAATTCTTTAAATCCCCTTTACAAATATTATCGTAATGGTGTATAATTGCTATAGAAACAACAGGAAATTATGAACATTGACATAAATTTCACAACAATTTTTGGTCAAGGAGGCTAATCATGATTAAGAATCTATCGGGAGATTATGAGACTGTTGAGTACGAAAACCAACGTTTTGTAATGCTTTATGACAATGATGAAATCGAGGAATATCCAACTCACTGGCATAATGCCGTAGAAATCATCATCCCCTTGCATAACGGGTTCACCGTGACATCCGGCGGTGTGGACTATAATCTTAACGAAAAGGAGATCATCATAATCCCGCCCGGCGAGCTGCATTCAATGCCTGCACAGGAAGGACGAAGAATAATCTTCCAATGCAATAACAGCATACTTAGTGACGTACCTGCTCTTGAAGCTATCGTTCCCGTCTTTTCATCAGCATTCCATATAACTCCCGAAGTAAGCAAAGAGCTTTACATACTTTCGCGCAAAAGCATACTTGATATATACTCGGAATACTATTCAAAATCCACTCTTGCCGATGTAAAAATTTATATCTATCTCATCAAAATGCTCACTGCTGTCAGAGAATATCAGCTCACACAGGCTGCCGATATCTTTGCAAGCGACCCCGCAGGACGCGATGATACGAGAAAATTCGGCATGGTCATGAAGTACATCAACCAGAATTATATGTATGAGATACCGCTTGAAAAGATAGCTTCCATAGCAGGCTACAGCAAATATCATTTTTCACGTATATTCAAAAAATACAATCATGTTTCGTATATACAGTACATCAACAGCAAGAGGATAAAGGCCGCCGAGCGCCTGCTTATCGACCCTAACCTGTCTGTAACCGAGGTAGCCATGAGGGCAGGCTTTGCAAGTCTGACTACCTTCAACCGAGCTTTCAAAAAAGCCAAAAACTGCACTCCCACAGAGTTCAAGACCCTGTATAAGATCTCCGATCACAACTGACCAAAAATGATTTGAAAAAAAAATCTTATAAATTAAAAAAGCAAATCCCGAAAGCAGCTTTATACCACTTTCGGGATTTTTTGTATTTACTGATCAATGTCAAAGCAAAGAATATAGTTCATTCACCACGTGGCGAATCACCATATTATGTTATATACAGCCAAAGGGCGGTACTTAGTACCGCCCTTGACTAATGTATAATGGAAGAATGTTACAAACTTATTATTGCTTGTTGTATGTTACCCACTGATAACGTGCAACAAGAGGGGTTCTGCCGTTGAAAGGCTTGAGCCAGTCATCAACTGTAAGACCGGGCCATGCATTCATCATGATCTTGCCTGCTGTACGCGGTATATTCTGTGTAGCTGTGTGTACAGGCTTTCCGTCGATATACCATGTAATGTGGTCAGGCTGCCAGTCAAATCCGTAAGTGTGGAATTCCTGTGATGCATCAAATCCGAGATCGATCATCTTCTCGTGGTTGCCCTGTCCGTTTGTGTAATAATTGAGCTGAACCTTAGTTGTATCCTTACCGAGGATCTCGATATCTATCTCGTCCCACGGATTCTTGTCAGACTCGCCTGTGTAGGTGAAGAACGAAGATACAACGCCGTCATTCTTTATAGCCTGCATAGAAGTCTCATAGTAGCCGTAGTGATAGAAATTGTTTGTACGGAACTCACCGCCCGAATAGCGTGGATTCCAGTCAGGATTGCTGTCGTTCGTCCACTTCTGGTCAACGCTCAGTTCAAGAAGTCCGTTCTTGATAACAGCATTTCTCTCATACCACCAGCAGTCGAACGGCTTGCCGTTTGTCCAGCCGTTAGATGCGAAGAAGTCGCCGCCCTTTCCTGTGCGGAAATCAGATACCATAGTTGCCTTGGTATTCATAGGTGTGCCCTTGTCAGGGAACGGAAGATTTACGCTCGGAGAAGTTGTAGTTGTGGTAGTTGTTGTAGTGCTGGTCGTTGTAGTCGTTGTGGTCGTCTTTTTTGTAGTTGTTGTAGTGGTAGTTGTAGTTGCAGCAGGCTGAGTTGTAGTCGTAACTACAGGCTGAGCAGCATATGACTCAGGAAGACTTACAAGACCGAGAAGGTACTTCTGGATAGAAACAGCATCATTTCCTGTAAGATTTGTGCCGTTCTCGTAAACGTCTGCATTTGCAACGCCCTGTGCTGTTATATGGTCATTGCTTGAACCGTTAACGCCGTACTTATTAGGATTAGCAAGAGACTGCATTACCAGTACAACGTCAGACATATCAACATCGCCGTCGCAGTTAGCATCACCCCATTTTGTTACGCCCGAAGGAGTCGGAGGTGTTACTACGATCTGCTGTGAAGCTGCTGCACCGTCTGTAAGTGTGAGCAGATATGTAAGAGGAGAATTCCAGTAAATGGTTATCTCGTTTGTTGAGTAGCTTTCACTGTTGTCGATATAGCACTTGTAAGCAGGTGCATCTGCACAATATGCCTTTGCAGCACTGTCCTCAAGTGCAGAGTTTACGCCGCCGACAAGCATACCCTTCATAGCCTCGCCTGCTGCAACAGAAGGTCTGTGGTGAGGATTCTGAGGTGATACTGTGCCGTAGCCTGTCATAAAGCTTGTTCCCAGCGGATTTGTACCGAGGAGGTAATCAAGCTGTCCGTTGGCAGCGTTAAGGTATGCAGCGTCTCCTGTGAGCTGATATGCAAGACCGAGAACGATACCTGCATTTGCAACTGTCATGTTGCTGCCCCAGTTGAACTTTGAAAGTGCTACACCGTAGCCTGAATTCTTGGCAATTTTTACAAAGCTGTCAGCCTGAGAGAGTATCTCCTCCTTAGCATTTCTGTATACAGCCGAATTAACATCGGGATCCTTCATTGTGAGGATTGCGATATTGCCATAATCGCCTACTGTTGACCAGTCAAGTCCGCTCATAGCACCGCTTACGCCGCTGATGTAACTGCTGTCACCTGTTGCACGATACATCTGTATAGCAGCCCAGTAACGCTCGTCCCTGTCGGTCTTGTCGCCGTAGTCGCCTGTAACTATATCTATAGGGTTCTTGAAGTTGAAATCGGGATTCTGCTGGAGATAGTCCCAAGCCTTCTTTGCACGGCTGAGGCAGTCAGCAGCGAATGTGCTGTCAACGTCCTTGTAGAACTCGTATGCCAGAGCCATAGATGCACAGAAATCAGCAGTTGCTGTTGAAGAAACAGGAGTTACTATAAGCTCACCTGTTTCCTTTTCAGGCATTACAAATCCCGGGAAGTTAGCGCAGCTTACCTTGTGGTAAACACCGCCGTCGCTTCTCTGCATCTTCTTCATCCACTCAAGCTCGAAACGTGCTTCGTCGAGTATATCTGCAACGCCGTTTCCGCTCTCGGGGATACCGATGCTGTCGCTGTAAAGTGAAGGTGCAGCACCGTATGCGTAAAGCAGGTCAGCTACAGCCTTTGCAGCAGGAACTACATATCTGCCGTAGTCACCTGCATCGTGCCAGCCGCCCGAAACGTCGATCTTGTCGCTTGTTCCGTAAACTGTTGCCATCGATGTATGACAAGCAGCATGGCTGAACTTGCCGCCCTCTACAGCAACGCCGCAGCGCTGTAAGTAAAGCATCTTTACGGAATCATCAAGAAGATTTCCGTAAACATTGTCGCCGATAGTGAAGGTATATGAATTGTCAAGACCGCTGCACTTGATGTAATAATTACCGGCAGCAGTAACCTTTGAGAAATCGCCCTTGTAGTTTGTCTCGTTTGCGCCTGTATTGCTTACAGGACCTTCAAGTGTTCCTGTGTAAACACTTACATTCGTATCCGCATTTACAACTTCAAACGATGCGGCATTTGAAACATTTCTGAATACAGCTACTTTCTGAGCATTAGTTCTGTATCCTACCTGATTGATGTTTATGTCGGGCTCATAAGCCTTGTCAGCTGAATAATCAACGTTGCTGTCATCAACGAGCTCAAGAGAAACGTTGTCAAGGTAGATAGTGTGCTCACCAAGCTCGGGATCCTTCTCCTGCAAGCCGCAGTTGAAGCACATCTTAGCCATGATATCGGTGTCTTCCTTCATGGTAAACTCATAATCTATTGTCTGAGGTGTAGATGTGACCTGGATACCCTTCCATGTATACGCCTGATACTTGCCGCCGTTCTGCTGGATCATACCCTCTACGTAACGGTCAACGGTACTTGAAATATCGTATTTAAAACGATAAACACCGTTCTTGTAAAGCGGAATGATATCATAGTTGAGCTGAACAGCATAATTGAGCTTGCCGACAGAAGTTATTTTCAGTGCAAGCTTTCCGTCCTCTGTGGTAAGCGAGCACTTACCGCCGCTCTCTTTGTATGTTCCCCAGCCTGATGTCCCTGTTTCAAATGTCGAGTTCTTGATGATGTTCCCTGCTGCCGCAACCGGTGCGGAAACAACAGGAAGAGCTGATGCCATGATGGTGCAGACAGCTATAACTGCTGCACATCGTTTGAAATTGTGCTTTTTCATTACATTCCCTCTCATTCCGTGACATTAGTCACATTTATACACTAATTGTAACAAAATATGCAAGCATGCGCAATAACTTATAAAACACATTATGTAACATTTTGTGTTTTTTTACGGTACTCAGACGGAGTAAATCCTGTCTGCTCCTTGAACTGCCTTGCAAAGTGAACATAGCTGTGGTATCCGCTGCTCGTTGAAATGTCGGTTATATTCATATTGGTAGTGGAGAGAAGCATCTTAGCATAGCTTACTCTGCTCTTTACAAGATCTTCAATGAATGTCATGCCAAAGTGTTTTTTGTAGGCGTGCTGAAATGCCGAACGGCTCATGCGCACTTCATGTGCTGTGCTGTCTACGCTGCGCTGTTCATAGGGTCTGCTATATATCTTATTGCGCACAGTTGAGATAAGCTCAAACTGTGTACTTCTTCTGCCTGATATACTGTTTAGTGTTTTTTCACGTATCTTTATAAACATCAGGCGCATAAACAATTCTGATGATTCGCTTCTGCAAATATTGTCGGAATATCTCTCATAAGCTATAGACTTAACGCAATAGCTGAGAAATTCAAGAGGCATAGTTATAGCTGTCTCAAGCGGTATGCCCATTTTCAGGAACTCTTCTTCCTCTCCTGCATCATCGAAATCAAAGTGTACCCAGTCGTTCTCGAAAACATTCAGCAGCACACAGCGGTAACGCTGAGGCCTGCCCTTGGGATAGATAAATACCGAACCTGCGGGGGTGGTGATCTCTTTGCCGTTGATCTCAAAAACAGCAGGTGTACGTACAAGGAGAAGCAGGTAATCACCGCTTCCGTCGGGTCTGTCAATAAAAAAGTCCGCATCATGGCAGTGGTCGAAGCCAACATTGTTAATGATCATTGCACATTCTCCATTCTTATTAATATAACGTTTTAATGACAAATCCACATTGAAAAATCAAGAAAAAATATATTCATTGTGCTGATTATAACATTTTCAAGCCTCAAATTATATTATTTTAGTGTCATATTTGGCAATTTTATGATATCTGCATAAAATGTTATCCCCCGCAAATGCAGGGGATAAGCCGTTTTAATGATTTTCTTTAGTAAAATCAGGGAATTTATATCGCTTTTTGTACTCCTTTGGAGTAACTCCCAGATATTTCTTGAATATCTTTATGAAGTAGCTCTGCGAACTGAATCCCAGAAGATTACTTATCTCAGAGTCTGTATACTCCGAGAAGGTCAATAGATTTGCTGCTTCCTCAGCCTTAGTCTTGCTTACATAATTGCTGAATGCAATACCTGTCTCTGCCTTAAAAAGTCTTGAAAGATATGCAGGGCTGATCTTGAGGTAATCGGCTGCATCTTCGATCATTATCTTTCCGTGCAGATGATCGCTTATATAGTCCAGCGCACGTACTATCTGCTTGGAGTAGATACCGCTGTTGCGGACTCTTCTCATATGCCGCGTATAACCTTCGATCATTTCCTGATGCACCTGATGAACCTCCGCCTCGGTACGGCATTCATCAGCCTTCATAATATAAATATCACTGAGATTGTAAGCTTCTTCGAGCGTCATTCCGCTGTTTATGCAGAAACGTGCAATAAGCGCAGCCGAAATGCTGAAATGATATTTCAGATTTCTGAGCGGATCCTTGCTCAATATTCCGTAGCCTTCGCTGCAAAGCGGTGTCGCAAAGACCTTTACAAGCTCGATATTACCTGAGCAAATGCTTTCATAGCAGGCTATCTCCCTGTCAAACGGGGCGTGTTCAAAGCCTTCTTCGCGTTTTAGGAAGAGATGGGAGGAAATGTACTTTTCGGTATAATCACTCATGTATTTCACCTCTCATATTAATTACTTTACCTTATTATACCATTTATTTATGAATTATTCAACATCTTTATATGTCCTAAATCGAGTCCGCTATACATTTTGTGCACAGCGGACTCGTATCAGAAAAGAGGTCGATCATTCACCTGTTTCGTGGAAGAAGTAAGGCAGTGCGTCATATACATAATGCCTTACATAGCCCCACCAATGCGTTTTGCCTTGAGCAACCAGCCAATATAAGTTGCCCTGTGAGAAATCTGATGTGTAAGTAAAGTAGTTGGAACGAATCTTGAGATCTTCCATTTCGGGCTTCATATTGCTGTAAGCAATATCATCAGATCCCGTAGCTGCAAAGATGTAATACTGATTCTTTTCAAGTCCAAGGCTGTCGATCTCCTTGGTAAGAGTGTTCATACCCTCCCAGTTATTACCTGAAAGCGGCATAAAGTAGCCAACGATGTCCATATCATGATCTGCTACACACCATGTTGAGAGACCGCCCATTGAGAAGCCTCCGTAAGCACGGTGCATTCTTGTTGCTCTGAGATTTTCTTCCGACACATCGCCCTCGGCATATGTGGAATATTTCTTTTCAACGAACGGTACAACGCTCCTGCGGAACTCGTCGTAGAACTTGGCTGCCTCTGTCTTGTTGAAAGTAGGCGTTACTACGATCATCGGCTCAAGCTCACCGTTCATTATCATATTGTCGAGGATATAATTCAGCTTTACATCGTCGCTGAATATAGTATTCTCATTTTCTCCGCCGCCATGCATGAGATAGAAGATATTGTACTTCTTGCTCGGATCATAGCCGTAAGGGAGATATACATTAAGACTGTTCTGTCCGTTTATTCCGTTATAGCTCTCCTTAACTATCTTTCCCGCCTGCGAGCACGGGTTAAGGTAGTTTCCAGGAGCTTCCTTAAATTGCAGATCAGCATTATAATCGAAGTCCCTTGTAGGTGTTTCGGGAGTATTATCAGGGAATTCAGCTATCCTGCCAATCAGGTATCTCTGAAGAAGAACAAGATCATTGAGCTCAAATGCTTTGCTCTTGTCAACATCTCCATTGATATTTGAATGATCGCTGTCGGAGCTGATAAGTATTTTTCTTGCACGTACAAGATCAAGTGAGTTTACACAGCCGTCCATATTTATATCACCAAGCATATAAAATCCGCCTACAGCTCCTTCGATGACCGTACCTGACTTCGCTGCCTTGATATCATCAATATAGAAATCACCTGTGCTCTTATCTGTCTCAACGTAAATCGAGATATTCTCAGCACCCACAGGAATTTTGAAGTTTTCATTTGAAAGCTGTACCCACTTGCCTTTCAGTGCCTGAACAG
The DNA here is from genome assembly GCF_000518765.1 of Ruminococcus flavefaciens ATCC 19208. Taxonomy (GTDB): domain Bacteria; phylum Bacillota; class Clostridia; order Oscillospirales; family Ruminococcaceae; genus Ruminococcus; species Ruminococcus flavefaciens. Next base: position 74,723 of record NZ_KI912490.1, read on the forward strand.
TGTCGATCTTCGCATAATTTACATCACCGTCAAGCTCATACTGCATGGTGAAGTGAAAAGTATCATAGTCTCTGCCTGTGTCATACATAACATTGGCACTGAAGCTATAGCTCTCTCCTGCCTTGAATTTGCTTCCCAGCTCTATAACTGCACCCTGATACGCCTCAGATCTGTCTGAGCAGTAAAGCGAACCGTTTCCGCTGAAAGACTTGCTTGAAGAAGCAGCTACCTTTGCACCTGCTCTGCCGTCAAAGTCGTCAGCACCGCTCTCAAATGAGCAATTCAGAAGATAATCACCGTTATCAGGCGTAACATCAACTGTAGTAACTGTCGTAGTTACCGACGATTCCTGCCTTGTCGCAGCTGCAGTTGTTGTAACAACAGAAGTATTCTCGCCGTCGCCGAAGCGCCACCAGTCCATATTCAGCAGATAATTGCTGCCGCCTGTAAACTTGAAGTAAAGATCATGCTCGCCGCTTGCGCCGCTGATATCACATGAAACTTCCTTCCACGACTGCCAGCCTCCTGTGTTGGACGCCTTACAGGTCCCGATCTTTTTTCCTGTAAGACTGTCAAGATATATTTCGATATCTCCGCCCTCACTGTCGGAGGATACACTTGCCGTAAATTTATTTGTACCGCTGCCGAAGTCAACTCCCTTTACCTTGATATAGCTTCCGTTCCGGATATTGCCTATATTCATTCCGCCCTCGGAGCATTTTTCGGTCTTTACGCCATTCGAGAAACAGATAGTCTCAGCCTCTACGCGCTTGTACGGATCAAGAGCCTGCAACTGGTCAGGACCGCTTTTCGTAGGAGATATCGTCGGTATAGAACCGTCAGAGCCATAAATAAACTCATCTATGCATACGCTTCTGTCAAAGCTTCCGCCGCCCGGAAGGCTGGCATCATGATAGAATAAGTAGGAATGCCCCTTGAAGTCGATAACTCCCGGGTGGTTCGTGAAGCAGTTATGTGACTTCATGACCTGACCGCCGTAAGTCCACGGACCTGTAGGCGATGGCGCAGTTGAATAGCCTAAGCTCTCGCTTCCGTCATTGCCGTAGAATGCAGCAAATACAAGATAATACTTATCATTTCGCTTGTAGAACCACGGACCTTCTCCGTAAGAAGAAGCCTTGCTCGACGGTCCGAAGGTCTGAGCGTTCATATCAAATTTTCCCACAGAACCCGAATAGCTCACCATGTCCTCGTTGAGTCTGACATAGTAGCAGCTCGGATTGCCGAACATGAGCCATGCCTGTCCGTCATCATCGATAAATACAGTAGGATCAATATAATCCCAGTTCGGACCAACAAGAGGCTTGCCTAAAGCGTCCTTGAAAGGTCCTGTAGGTGAGTCGGCTACTGCAACACCTATCGCACGTCCGCCGCCGTTTTTGTGCTCAAGTGTCACATAGTAATAGAACTTACCATTTCTCTCGATGCACTGTGCAGCCCACGCAGTATCTTCCTTGCCCCACGTAAAGCTGTCCCATGACAGGATCATGCCATGATCCGTCCAGTTCTGCATATCCTGCGACGAGTAACAATGCCAGTCAGGCATGTAATAAAAGTCGGAATTATCCTTGTCACGGCCTGTGTACAAGTAAACCGTATCATCATACACCATAGGTGCGGGATCGGTACTGTAAATGGTCTGGATACAAGGATTGTCCGCTTTTGCCTCAAGTTGCGGCAAAACAGCCGCAGCGGGGATAGCAAGAGCCGCAGAGGTTACGAATGAGAGGATCATTTTTTTCATAAGTCTGCCCCCAGTATTAAGTTTTTACTTTTAATTACCCTTCTTGTGTGCATTTTGAATAAAAACGATACAAAATGCGCTTCTCTTTTTTATATCACTTAAATTATAATGATACATGGTATCATCTTATACCAAAATTATGATAAAAATGGTAATATTTCTACATCAAATATTACTTTTCTGTTAACAATATCATAATTTAGTTATTTAACATTCGATTTTAAAATCTTTCAGTATAATTTCCACCTTATCTTTAAATATTAGGTTGCTATCTTTCTTGAAATAAAGTATAATAAGGTTTTATAAACTTTCATATATCTTAAAAAACTATCCACTTGCGTGGCAATATTTAGTAATTATTGATAACATCAGCAATAAACGACTTGATTTTTTGTAAATTGAAAACTATAATTAATCCAGAAGTAAAATACGGGTAATGTTGTTTCAAACATCATTTACTGAAATTATTATTTTTTAACTTGTTTTGAGGAGTGATTTAAGTGAAATTAAGGAAACTCAAAAAATTTTTAAGTGCAGGCATGGCTGTTATCATATCAGCTGCTTCTGTCCCCTTCATCACCGTTGCTGCCGACCAGCAGGAAATTGGCACTATAAATGGCTATAAATGGGAAATCTGGAATCAGTCTTGTGCCGGTACTGCCAATATTGAGCCCCATGACAAAAGCTTTGAATGCTCGTGGGACGATGTAGAAAACTGTGTTTTCGATATGGGATATTATTATAATGTGAAGAAAAAGAATTATAAAAAGCTCAACTATGACATAACTGTCGACTATGATATTGAATTCAGCCCAAAGGGAAATGCTTTCTTCGGAGTATACGGCTGGATGGAAACGCCTCTTGCCGAATACTATATAATTGAAGGCTGGGGCAGCTGGAGACCACCCGGATCAAGTGATAACAAAAAAGGTGTTTTCACACTCAACGGCAATATCTATGATGTATATAAAACAATGCGCTATAATCAGCCATGTATCTGGGGTACAAGTTCATTTCCTACTTATTGGAGCGTTCGTCAGACAAATTCCTGCAAGGATAATACAACTAATAAGGTACGCGGTACGATAAATGTATCAGATCATTTTGACGCATGGGACAGATTGGGACTTGACGTATCCGGAACACTTTATAATGTTGTTTTCGATGTTGAAGGATTCAGATCATCAGGTTCTGCAAATGTCAAAAAACTCAGCATTTATCCCCCGCCGCCGACTCCCAATGCTATTAAGCCCGACAGCAACGGCTATTATATCAAGGATAAGTTTGAAAGTGCAAAATCTACAAACTGGCTCCAAAAAGGATACTCTGCATATTCTGTAACCAATTACGGTACTAAAAGAGGATATTCTCTCTGCGTATGCAATCGAGTAAATACAGAGATCAATGCTTTATATCCCCTTGATACATATACCTTCAAGCCCGGTAATACATACAGCATCGGAGCTGCATTAATGCAGCAGTATGTTGAAAACTCAGACTATCGCCTGCTTTTACAGTATAAGGACGCTGACGGTGTGACTCAGTATGATGTTATTGCTTCAAACAGCGGCAGCTCAAATGAGTGGGTAGATCTTTCAAACAGATCTTATACTTTGCCTGATTACGCCTATGATCCCGTACTTTATTTTGAAGTTCCGAACAATTCCGAGGACTTCTATCTTGACGATTTCTATATAGGAGTTGATAAAACACAGCCTTTAGCCGCCGATCTTGCTGACACATGGAAAAATATTATCATTCAGGGCGATATCAATAACGACGGCAATGTCGACCTGTTTGATCTTCCTGCAATGAGAAAAGTCCTTATCGACATATTAACAGGCGACACTCAGCCACCTGTTAATGCGAACCTTAACGGTGACAGCGAGGTAACTGTCGCTGACCTTGTTCTGCTCCAGAGATATCTTACCGGAAAAGAAAAGGAATTTGCCAAGCCAGTCATAACAACTGCTGCAACAACAACAACAACAACAACTACTACTACTACTACTACTACTACAGTTACTTCTACAGAAACCACAGAAAGCACAACTGCTTCTACCGAAGTTACTGCAAGCGAAACAAGTAAAACTACAACTATAGCAACTACTACACTATCTGGTACAACCGCACCTGAACCTACTACTGTCGGAGCTGCAACAGCAGAACAGCCTTCTACAACTACGAAGGTATATGCAAACTAACCGCGGTACTCATATTAATATCGAGAGCCCCCCTTTTGAAAAAGGGGGGCTCTTAATGATCAGCATAAAAGCTTCTGCAAAAGTGCTGTTTTTTATATTACAAGGTCTGCATTTTTGGCTGGGCAGTATTTTTTCGCGTAGAAATGCTCCGCAGGAAAATAACGCTCATTATACTTTCGGCGGATATCAGCTTCATCTCCGATATATCCGTCCCTGCACAGTACACGTCTCAGTCTTTCTTCTTCGGCAGCATCAACATATATCATAAAGTCAAATGCACCTTCAAGCTCTTCTCGCTGCAAAAATACTCCTTCGGTAATGACGATGCTTCCCTTTGGTATGCTCCTCATATCTGTGATATAGCTGTCGTTTTCCTTGTTATAAAGCTCTATTGGCGGCACTTCCCTGCCATCGCGTACAGGCTTTGCAACAGCACTCAGAAAATAGTCATACCGCCACTGCAAATAATAATACTGCTCCCACTGAGGATAGTCGTCATTGTATCTGACAGCCTTAGGGTGAATAAAATCGTCTATGTGAAATACCGAGGTATTTATCCCCTCTGCATCAAGAAGTCTGCTGACCTCATATGCAACGGTGCTCTTGCCTGCACCGCCCAGACCGTCGATACCGACTAATAATGTGCTGCCATTTTTATACTTTTTTCTTATCTCTTTTACTATAGTTTCTGCGCTCATAAATTACTCCTTAAAAAAACGGAAGTACCACCGAAGCGATACTTCCATATTGATCATTCACTTACTGCAATTACAGCTTTTTTAAGCTCAACAAGGTCAAACACATCGACCGTTCCGTCCTTGTTCATATCAGAAGCAAGGTACTGCTTCTTTGTAAACTCGTCAGCCTTGTTGAGAATATAGCTCTGTAGCAATACTACATCTGACACATTCAGCTCGCCGTCACCGCTGAGGTCGCCCATAACGCCGCTGTAAACATCGCTGCTTATCACAAAATCACTTGATACCAGCGTATATGCCTGTCCGCTTTTATCCTCAGCGACTATCTTATATGTGTACTCACCCTCATAAAGAGCGTTGAATATGATATTCTTATCAAAATAAGTGGAAAGATCGTATGTCAGCGCATTCGGAACAGCCTCCGCGCACTGGCTCGTTGCTTCACCGTCACGGAAATATACACCGCCGCTTACCTTGGTTATGTTAAGGTTGGAAGTAATAACGCCCTTGATCGAAAATGGCTTTCCGACCTCGATAGTTCCCTCGGGAGTTGTCTGGTTTTCGATCTTCATACCCGACTTTATCTCTTCATTGCGCTGCATATAGTCCATAGAAGCATAACCCTTGACTCCGTTATACTCAACGTGTGCCCACTGTCCGTTGCCCTTAGTTACTGTGAACTCAGCATTTGCAGGTATCTGTCCTATAACAGATGTATTCGTACCGTGTCCTGAACGGATATTAAGGTAAGTAACTACATTCTTGGTTGTGTACAGTCCTGCATAATCCTCAGAACAGCTGCACTCGGCAGCAGGTGTATTATTGCTTGTCTGCTCACCGCCTGCATTGTCCGAATATACAAAATAAGTCATTGGATCATAATATGTACGTGAAGGGAAAGAACCGAGCAGCTTGTCACATACTCCGAAGTGGAGATGATTGCCCGAGGACTGTCCCGTACTTCCTACCTTTGCAATAACATCGCCCTGCTTAACCTTAGCCCCTGCCGATACATTCAGCTGTGAAGCATGAGCGTAGAAGGTATATACTCCAAGATCAGAATGGTAAAGAATTACCATATATCCGTAAGCGTCCTTCCAGTCAGCCGAGATGACCTCTCCACCGTAAGCCGCATAGATATTGCTGCCTCCTGCTGCCTCGATATCAATAGCATTATGATGCTCTGAATTATCATAGGTATTTCTTGCAGGATCAAAATAGGTTGTTATATTCTTATACTTTGCTTCTGTGGGCCATACTGCATATACAGCAGCCTTTGCATTCAATGTCGGAACAAACATAGAAACAGTAAAGATCATTGTTATAGATAATAGGACAGCTGCCGCTCTCCTGATAAAATTCTTCATGATATTTTCTCCTTTTGCAGTAAAAAAATAATATGACAATACATATATTACCATATTTTCCGCAAAAAGTCAATCCAAAATCGTAATTTTTCACCAAAGAGCACATAAAAATACAACATTTACAATACGTTCCGAACGAATAATGAAGCTCACTTTAATACTGTTATGACAGTTTAAAGTACATAAAATAATGTATCAGCGTTCTTTTTGGCAATAATATTTATTGCTGCTTGACAACTGCACAAATTTGTTTTAAAATAATATTGTCAGTATTAACTAACCAAAGGAGATGAGATACATGGTCAAAACAATAATCAAGGTTGAAGGCATGATGTGCGGAATGTGCGAAGCTCATGTAAGTGATGCTGTCCGTGCTGCTGTAAATGCAAAAAAGGTCAATTCCTCTCACAGCAAAGGTGAAACTGAAATAATCTCTGAAGAAGAGCTCGATAAAGCTTTGCTGAAAGAAACCGTTGAGAAATCAGGATATAAAGTGCTGGGCATAACTTCAGAGCCGTATGAGAAAAAAGGTTTATTCCGCAGATAAAAGAGAGATGTCTTTAGACATCTCTCTTTTTTGCTATCTCATAATGGAAGGGATACATAGAATATATTATATCCGTTCTCGCTTTCCGCCCATATCTTTCCGGTGTGCTCGCTTATGATACTGTCGGCTATTGATAGTCCCAGACCATAGCTCTGTCCGTCGTTTCTTGACTGATCCACACGGTAAAAACGCTTGAAAATATTCTCACATTCCTCCTTTGTAAGCGGAGTTCCCAGCCCAGAAACAGACAATAAACAGTTTGATGACTGTTGCTTCAGCTTCACCGTTACTTTCTCAGCAGGATCACTGTATTTAAGCGCATTGTCAAGAAGAATATTTATAACCTGCCTGAGCTTTTCCTTGTCGCCTTCCACATTGATATTCTCATCAATATCTGTGGAAAGTTCCATTTCATTCTCATAAAACAGCGGCTCAAAGGGCAGTATACTGTCATTTATGAGCTTACTGAAATCAACTGTGCTGAATTTCTGCGGCGCTCTGTTACTGTTATTATCCAGCCTTGCAAGCTCAAGTAGACTTTCTATCAATCCTCTCATGCGCCTTGACGTTGAGAGGATATTTTTTGTAAAGTTGTCCCTGTCACCTTCCGTATAGCTCTTATCAGTCATCATCTCCGCGTTCGTCATAATTACTGTAAGCGGAGTTTTCAGCTCATGAGAAGCGTCTGCTATGAACTGCTTCTGCTCGTTCCATGTTTTTTCGACAGGCTTTGTGACCCATTTTGCAAGAAGCAGACTTATTATGAAAAATACTATATAGCCTATCAGACCTATTATGAGCGAATTCCTTATAAGTCCTCTTATCATGGCTTTTTCACTGGATACATCTGCAAAAACTATTGCTTTCATAGGACCGTTTTCGTTCTTCATATATCTCAGGTCATAGTCAGGAAGTATGCCCGTATCCTTTGAACTTGCCTCCGCAGCGTCCACAAGCTTTTGAAGCAGCGCCTTATCAGTAAGGTCGTAATAGCCTCCGCCAAAAGCAGTCAGTTCACCGTTCTCGGCAATATGTACCGTAAAAAACGGCAGACGTATATTATCGGGCATATTATCAGGCTTGTGCATAGATGCAGCAGCAGGCGGACGAAACGCCTGAGTACGCATCATCTGTATGCTCTCTCTCGCTATATTCTGCTTTGTAAAATGCAGTACAAGTCCGAATATAAAGATAAAAAGCACGGTTACGATGCTCATTATTACAGCAATGAACTTTATCCTAAGACGTTTCAGCATTTTGTGTCACACTCCAGATGATAGCCTAACCGCCGCATGGCTTCGATGCGCACATCTGAGCCGATGCTGAGCAGCTTTTTCCGCAGAAAGCTCACATATGCTTCCACATGGTTCTCAACTGCATTTGAATCATATCCCCATACCTTTGTCAGCAAAGTCTCCTTTGATATGTGGTTAGTCCCCGAGGTCATAAGGATACGCATTACTTCAAACTCTCTTGCTGAGAGTCTGACGCTGTTTTCTCCGCATACAAGGGAAGCCGACTCGATATCAAGTCTTGTATTTCCGAAAGCAAGCTCGTTCACCTGAGAACCCTGTCTGCGCAGAAGTGCGTTCACACAGGCAAGAAGCTCTCTTGCATCAAACGGCTTGGTGAGGTAATAGTCAGCTCCTGCATTGAGTCCCTCGACCTTATCCTCAACGTCCGATCTTGCCGTCAGCATAAGTATAGGCGTTGCATTACGCTTTTCGCGGACAGCCTTTGCCACCTGATAGCCATTCTTCTTAGGCAGCATGATATCAAGTATAATAAGGTCATAGATATCAAGCATAGCATACTGCTCGCCGCTTTCTCCGTCATAGACTGCTTCTGCTTCAAAGCCCTTTGACTCCAGCATCAGCTTCAGCGAATCCGCTAACACCTTTTCATCTTCTATAATAAGTATTTTCATATGTGTTCCCCCTTTTCAAAAAAGCATATCCGAACAGCATTAAACCCTGAGCAGCATAATGCACATTTCTCTTTATAATATTATAATACATTATACAACTGAATTCAAGCTGAAAAAAGCAATATATTGATAATTTTTCACTTAACTTTCACTTTTGCTTAACAGCCCTTACACCCGTTTTCAGCATCAATTCAGCAAAACTATGTATAATTAAAGCATAGGATAAACGCACACAGACTTAAAAATAATTCGCCCATTGGTCTGTGTGTGTCCTATATCAAAGAAAAGAGGTGAGACTATGGATTTCAGACACGAGATAAAGCATGAGATCAACTATTCCGACTTGATAACGATACGCCACAGACTCAGCACAGTTGCATATCCCGATTCGCATACAATAAACGGAAAATATTTTATCCGAAGCCTTTACTTCGATAATCTTGCAGACAAAGCTCTTATGGAAAAAGTTAACGGAATGAGCCGAAGAGAAAAATTCCGTATTCGTTACTACAATGGTGATACTTCTGTTATCCATCTGGAAAAGAAAAGCAAGATCGATCATCTTGGAAATAAACAAAGTGCACCGCTTACAGCGCAGCAGGCACAAAAGATCGTTGACGGCGACATCGAATGGATGCTTGAGTCGGAGCATATGCTCATACGTGAGCTGTACTCGAAAATGAAAAATCAGGGAATTGCTCCGAAAACTATTGTTGATTACACAAGAGAGCCTTTCATATATCCCGCAGGCAATGTCCGCGTAACACTTGATTACAATGTAAGAAGCGGTATGAGATGCACGGATTTTCTTGATCCCGATTGTGTTACCGTTCCCGTTTCGGACTCTATCATACTTGAAGTAAAATGGGACGGATTTCTGCCTGATATAATCAGAGACGCAGTTGCCCTTGCAGACAGGCGCGAGGGAGCTTTCTCAAAATATGCAGCCTGTCGAATTTACGGTTAAAAAAGGAGTTTTTACAATGAGCTTAAATGATATTTTCAAATCAAATTTTATAGAGAATGTGACCAGTGTCAGCATTCTTGATATGGCGATCGCACTTGTACTTGCATTCGGTCTGGGAATGTTCATATTCCTCGTTTACAAAAAGACCTACTCGGGAGTAATGTACTCAGCAAGCTTCGGTACTACACTCATTGCACTCACAATGATAACTACGGTTGTTATCTTGGCAGTCACAAGCAATGTCGTTCTTTCACTCGGTATGGTCGGCGCACTTTCTATCGTCCGTTTCCGTACAGCCATTAAAGAACCGCTGGATATCGCATTCCTGTTCTGGTCCATCGCAGTGGGTATCGTTCTTGCAGCAGGCATGATCCCTCTTGCAGTTGTCGGCAGCGTTATCATCGGTGTTATCCTTCTCGTATTCGTTAACCGCAAGGCTTGCAAAAATCCATATATCGTTGTAGTTCGCTGCGACGATCACGACAGCGAAACAAAGGCAAAGACTTTCCTTGACGGAAAGACAGAGAGATGTGTTGTCAAGAGCAAGACTGCTCAGAAGGGCTCTGTTGAGCTCAATATGGAAATCAGACTCAAGGACGACAATACAGATTTCATCAATACCCTTGCTGATATGGAAGGTGTGAGCAGTGCTGTTCTCGTAAGCTACAACGGCGACTACATGGGATAAGGGTGTGATAGAATGTCAGCACATAAGAACATTGATAAAATATGTATGGTCGTTATTGCGGTCACACTTATTATATCGGTCATATTTTGCAACGGTCAGGCATTGGGCATAGAAATGACCGCTCATGCCATAGGCTATGAAAACCGCCTCTTCGATCAGTCAAAGGTACATACTCTTGACATCGTTATCAACGACTGGGACGGCTTTATCGAGACCTGCGAAAATGAGGAATACACAGCCTGCAATCTGATCATAGACGGTGAAGCAGTTAAAAATGTCGGCATAAGAGCAAAAGGCAACACTTCCCTCAGCTCCGTAAAGAATATGGACAGCAGCCGCTACAGCTTCAAGATAGAGTTCGATCAGTATGAAAACGGAAAGACCTATTACGGACTTGACAAGCTCTGTCTTAACAATATCATTCAGGATAATACTTACATGAAGGATTATCTTGCTTATACGCTTATGCATGATTTCGGCGTTGATGCTCCTCTTTGCAGCTACACATACATCACAGTCAACGGTGAGGACTGGGGACTGTATCTTGCTGTGGAAGCTATAGAAGAATCTTTCCTTGAAAGAAACTACGGCAGCAACTACGGCGACCTCTATAAGCCTGATGCAATGAGCTTCGGCGGCGGAAGAGGAAACGGCAAAGACTTTAGTATGGGGAATTTTAACGATAGCAAGAGCGAAGATAAAAACAGCTCCGACAGCGATAAAAACCAGTTTGATCCGGGAAATTTCGGCGGCGGTATGCCTGATTTCGATGGAGATATGCCTCAGTTTGATCCTGATAATATGCCCGAGGACTTCGACTTCGGCGACTTTGATCCTTCAAAGATGTTCGGCGGAGAGAACGGCGAAGCACCTGACTTCGGCGGCGGCAAGGGCGGCTTCGGAGGTGGATTCGGTATGGGAAGCGACGATGTAAAGCTTAAATATACCGATGACGATATCGACAGCTATTCAAATATCTTCAACAATGCAAAAACTGCTGTTACAAAAGCAGACAAGAACCGTCTTATAAGCTCGCTGAAAGCTCTTCAGGAGCAGTCAGATCTTGAAAGCACAGTTGACGTTGAGGAAGTTATCCGCTACTTTACAGTACATAATTTCCTTGTTAACGGCGACAGCTATACAGGTCAGATGATACACAACTACTACCTCTATGAAGAGGACGGACAGCTCTCAATGATACCGTGGGACTACAATCTCGCTTACGGCTCATTCATGGGTGGAAACGCTTCATCTTCCGTAAATGACCCAATTGATACCCCTGTATCAGGCGATATGAGCGACCGTCCGATGGTATCATGGATATTCGATAACGAAGAATACACAGAACAGTATCACCAGCTGATGAGTGAATTCCTTGACAGCGTTGATTTCGAGAAGCTTATCTCCGATACAGCAACTCTCATCGACAAGTACGTTGAAAAAGATCCTACTAAGTTCTGCACATATGAAGAGTTCAAAACAGGCGTTGAAGCTATGACTAAATTCTGTACTCTTCGTGCAGAAAGCGTTCGCGGACAGCTTGACGGCACTATCCCTTCTACATCTGACGGACAGAGCGCAGACAGCTCAGCTCTTATAGATGCCTCAGGTCTGAACACTTCTGATATGGGCTCTATGGGCGGCGGAAAAGGCGGCTTCGGCGGATTTGGCGGCGGTCAGAAGGGTAATTCCTTCAACAAGTCAAACGATACTCAAAAGACTGACGAAACTGCTGAAAATGACAAGGCTGAAAAGGTCGCAAGAAAGAGTATGCCAAATACAGCGTCCTTATCTGTTACGAACCTGAGCAATATGCAGGCTCCAAGCAACGACAGCAAATCAGACAGCAGCGATTCTTCCAAGGGTTCCAAGAGCGGAAAACCAAGCTTTGGCAGCGGTCAGCCACCACAGGGATTTAACGGTGAGATGCCTGATGACTTTGATCCAAGCAATTTGCCTGATTTCGGTGGAGAAATGCCCGAGGGCTTTGACCCAAGCAATATGCCCGATTCCGGCGGAGAAATGCCTGACGGCTTCGACCCGGGTAATATTCCCGACGGTATGCAGGGCGGCTTCAAGTCTTCTGACAATTCAAAGGAAGCTGCAACAGAGGCTGATGATGACGAAAAAGCTTCTGAAACTGAAATAACTTCTGATACTGAATCAGAAGCAACTATGCCAAACAACGATAAGGGCAATGCTCCCGAAAACGAAGGCAGATCAAAAGGCGGCGAAAGACCCGATATGGGAAGCTTTTCACCCATGAGCGGCGGCAGCGAAAGCAGCAATACCAAAGCATATATACTGCTTGGCGTATCTGCACTTGTTCTCCTGCTTGGTCTGGGAGTTGCAATAAAATTCAAAAGATGATTCCAATACCTCTCTTATACACAAAACAGGCAGATACTTCAAGTATCTGCCTGTTTGTTTTTAGTTATTGCCATCATTTATAAAGAATGACTGTATTTTTTTTGTTATCAGTGTCATATAGCGCAGACATGGCTCTGCGATAATTGAGAAGTTTACGCAGAGAAGGATACAGCGGTTAGACATATTTGTTATGTCGAACATCTTGCTGATGAATATCATACAGCAGGCAAGTCCCACTCCACAGAGTATCCACATCCACATCTTGTACATATCCATAGGCTTGCATATCTGGAATACAATCATCATTCCGACGATACTCATGAGTATCGTTGAAGCCGTAGCTATATCTGTAGATGCAACATTGAAGATGTTTCCGAAATATACCATAGCACATACCACAAGTACGTCTGTAAGTGCCGCAGGAAGAGCTTTCAGAAGTATATTCGTAATGAACTTACCCTTGATAAGATCGCGGTTAGGCATCTGCGACAGGAAGAAAGCAGGTAAACCTATGGTGAATATACTTATAAGAGATATCTGTGCAGGCTTCATCGGATAAGCAAGTCCGAAGAAGATGAATAATACTGATATTATTAATGAGAAGATATTCTTTACAATAAAGAGACTTCCCGAGCGCTCAAGGTTATTTACGACCTTTCGTCCCTCTGCAACAACATCAGGCATCTTTGAGAAGTCGGATTCAAGAAGAACAAGCTGTGAAGCCTGTGCGGCTGCGTCACTTCCCGAAGCCATAGCTACAGAGCAGTCTGCATCTTTAAGTGCGAGAACGTCGTTTACACCGTCACCCGTCATTGCAACTGTCTTGCCTGCTTTTTTTAGAGCTCTTACAAACTTGCGCTTCTGTTCGGGAGTAACTCGTCCGAATACAGTATAGCGTGTAACAGCGTCCCTTATAGCACTTTCTGTTGTGAGAGTAGTAGCGTCAACATAGTCTGATGCATGTTTTATGCCTGCCTGCTTTGCGACTTCGGATACCGTAACGGGATTATCACCCGAAATGACCTTTATCTCTACGCCCTGCTCAGCAAAATACTTGAATGTTTCGGGAGCATTTTCACGTATGGGATTTGACATCATTATAAAGCACATGGGTTCTACAGAAGCTGTAAGCGCCTTTCCGTCGGGAACACCTCTGTACTTTCCAAAAACAAGGACTCTGTAGCCCTTGCGGTTATATTCCTCTATCTTCTCCTTATATTGGTCTATCTTTTCCTTGAGGACAAATTCAGGAGCACCGAGTACAAATGACTCACGTTCAAATGTAACACTGCTGTACTTGAATTCAGATGAGAAGCCTGTTATAGACACGGCAGCTCTTCCCGCAGGACGATGGAAGTGATTCTTTATAGCCGCCATAGTCTGGTTATCCGAATCCTGAGCAGCAGCAAAATCACTGATAAGTCCCTGTACAGAGTCTATATCGTATTCGTCGGTCGCAGGAACTACTGCTGTTACTGACATCTCATTCTCTGTGATAGTACCTGTTTTATCAACGCAGAGCACATCAACTCGCGCAAGTGTCTCAATACATTTCATATCGTGAACAAGTACCTTGCTGAGAGCAAGCCTCATGGCACTGATAACAAGCGTAACACTCGCAAGAAGGAAAAGTCCCTCAGGTATCATGCCTATTACAGCAGCGACCATCGACTGTACACTTGCACGTATGGTGTCGTGGTTTATATAGTACGCCTGATAGAAAAGTATGCTTCCTATCGGTATAATAGCAACGCCTGCAAACTTTACTATCCTGTTTAGTGAGCGGATCATCTCGGACTGCTCACCCTTTCGTGATTTCTTTGCCTGTATAGTAAGCTTTGAGATATATGATTCTCTTCCTACTCTTTCAAGTCTTGCACGGCATGTGCCCGAAACTATATAGCTTCCCGACATGAGAGTATCTCCCGGCTTTTTGCTTATTTCATCGGATTCACCTGTAAGGAGTGATTCGTTTACGGAAACGTTTCCGTCCACAACTATAGCGTCAGCACTTATCTGATTTCCTGCCTTGAATATTACTATATCATCTATTACAAGATCCTTTGACGGAACTGTCTTTATCTCTCCGTCACGGACTACCGTTGTAACAGGGGCATTAAGCACCTTTATCTTGTCCAGTACGGACTTTGAACGCATCTCCTGTATTATACCGATAAGAGCATTGGCTACGATTATAGGCATAAACGTAAGGTCACGGTAAGAGCCTACAACTACAAGCAATACAGAAAGGATAACAAATATAAGGTTAAAGTACGTGAGTACGTTATCGGCTACTATCTCCTTTACTGTTTTTGAAGGCGACTCAACAGGCTTGTTGTCCTGTCCTGCTTCTGCCCTCTCCTTTACCTGTGCAGATGTAAGTCCTTCATTGAAATCCGCCTTTACTCTGTCGGGGACAATTATATCATTAAATTCGCTAATTTTCATTATTTCAATAAACACCTCGCAAATAAATACTATTTTAATTGTAACATATTTCTTTAACAATTTCAATCATTATTCAGAATTTTATTGTCAACCATTTTAGACAAAATAGGTTGACAAAGAATAATATCTGTGCTATAATTCATATGTAAGATCTTATAAAAACAACAATACGCATGATCCATCACAGACGATATGCGCGTTTATATCACGTAAGGAGTTGTATTCAATGGTCAATAATACAGCAAATGGAAAAAAGCTCAGCTTTTCTACAAAAGAAATGGTGCTTACAGCCATGTTCGCAGCTATAATAGTTGTATGCTCATGGATATCCATTCCAATAGGCACTATCGCCATTACATTGCAGACATTCGCAATTTTCTGCGTACTCGGTATTCTCGGCGGAAGAAACGGTCTCTTCTCCATATTGGTATTCATACTTCTCGGAGCTATAGGACTGCCTGTTTTTTCAGGCTTCAAAGGCGGTATAGGAGTGCTTACAGGTCCAACCGGAGGCTATATACTGGGATTTATTTTCATGGCACTTATATATATGGCAGGCGAAAAGCTCTTCGGCAAAAAGCTTGTCGTGCAGATAGTGCTCATGCTTGCAGGTCTTGCAGTCTGCTACGCTTTCGGAACAGTATGGTTCATATACGTGTTCTCAAAAGACGGAAATTCAATGCCGCTTTCAAAGGCTTTGAAGCTTTGCGTAACGCCATTCATACCATTCGACATTATAAAGCTTGTCCTTGCTCTTATAATCACAGACCGTGTAAAAAAACATCATCTTATATAATATCGAGTGACCTGTCCGATATAGGACAGGTCTTTTATTTTTCAAGAAAAGCAAGCAAATCCTCAAGGTATCGGCTTGCAGTACGTCTGCCTATACGGTAGACCTCAAGCATAACATCAGGGTCATGCTCCACATGACCTACAGGCAGCTTTTCGGGGGGAGCAATAACAAAGGCTCTTCCCTCTTCTTCCGCACTGCGAATATATTTCAGCTCGCTGTTGTACATCTTATGACGATTTGCAGCTGCCTTGACAAGCTCGGGGTATTTTCGGTATTTGACCTTCATAAGTCTCATTCCGCCTGCCGGCTTCTTTATGTAATCTCGTGGCTGAGTAAGTATGACAACATTTTTTTCACAGCCGCGGCTCTCCATGAATTTTAGCGGGATAGAGTCGGAAATACCGCCGTCAAGCAGACGATGCTCTCCTATCTCCACTATCCTTGCCGCTATGGGCATAGAGGCTGATGCGCGTATCCATTCAAGCTCGGTATAGTCAATATTTCCGCATTTATGGTATACTGCCCTGCCTGTGTTTATGTCAGTGCATACCACCCAGAAATCCATAGGTGATGCATTGAAGGCTTCCGTATCGAATATATCAAGCTTATCAGGTATCTCATGATAGCAGAATTCAGAGCCGAAAAGATCGCCTGTCTTTATGTATGAAAGCATACTGCAATAGCGTTTATCCTTGCAGAATCTTGTATTATAGCGTATAGCCCTGCGTATTTGTCCCGACTTATAGTTGCAGCCGAATGCTGCTCCTGCGGAAACTCCCACAGCTACGTCTAATTTTATATCGTTTTCCATGAGGATATCAAGAACTCCTGCGGTAAAAAGTCCGCGCATAGCTCCCCCCTCAAGAACAAGTCCGTATTTCATTTCATGCTTCCTTTCAGTGTTTATTAAGATCATTGATAGCTTCGACTCGGACGGATAATATCCGCCCCTACACTAATCAATGTTCACTGTCATTATGTATTCTTCATCATTTTCAAAAACTGTTTTAAATCCGACCTTTTCATACATCTTTACGGCATAATTAGCCTTTTGAACTGCCAGCGAGAGCCTTTTACAGCCTTTTTCAGCATAAGCCGCTATTATTGCTCGCATAAGTGCAGTACCTATGCCTTTGCCTCTGTAGTCCTTATACAGGGATATGGCAAGTGAAGGAGTATCGTCATCTATATGACCGTAATCGTTCATTATACGTCCCCATACAGCTCCGACGATATTGCCGTCTGCTTCTGCGGCAAGAGCTATATCGCCTTTTCTCTGTCCGAAATCCATGATATAGACCTGCAATTCGGGCTTGTATAATTATATCCCTTGGCGGCGGAGCTGCCCCCTCAGGAATAAATATTGCTTCATAGAGAAAATCAGCCAGTACCGGATATTCTGTTTCGGATAACGGTATTATGCAGTATTTCATTTATTTCTCCATATTCTGTGATAAGTGGTTAGTGGTCGGTTAACCCAAATCTATGCATTTATCACTGTTAACTGATAACTTATTAAGAAAGGAGCTGCCAAAACAGCTCCTTATGTCGTCAATTGTCGCTCAGGTCGTATGGCGGTTCTTCATTTGAGAGCGCAACTTCTATTACTTTTCCGTAAAAACCGGCAGGATTTAGCATTATCTTCTCGCCTATGAGCTTTGCCTGAGCAAGGTCGGGAGCATAGAGCTTTAAGTCCATAAGATCAAAATTCACATCTACGCATCTTACATGAGTATAATAGCCGTTTCCAACAGGCTCATACTCTATTTTCAATTCCTTTTCGTACTGAACACGGGCAAAATACCTAAGTGCCGCAAGCACAAGCTTGTCCCTGTAGGACTTTGGAGCATAGTTTTTTAGCTGTTTTGCGCATTCTCTGCCCTTTGGCTGCAAAATGTAGCATTCATTGCCGCTGTTGTCCTTTTCGGAGGTTATATGTCCGTTTTTCAGCAGATAGCCAATAGAGTCCTGATAATAGAAGTAATTCACTACTCCCGTACCGATAGCAATATCATAAAGCTGGTCTGGACTTACGGGTCTGTCTATTTTATAAAGCAGATAACACAGCAGAATATTCAGCGTCGGTACGTCTTTTATTTCGATATCGGCGCGTTCTGCCATTTTCATTATGTTTTCGTCCTGCATAAAAGTCACCTTAACAGAAATTTGGATAATCCATCATATGTGAAAGAAGCGCGATATTCACAGCTGCTTCAACACACGGAACAGCCGAAGGTACAGCGCATGGGATATGCTTTTCGCTTTCAGCTGTCTCACTGGTCATATCACGGTAATTAACGGCATTCTGAGTCTGAGGGATATACTCCGAGGGCTTGAAAGCAACTCTCAGAGTAACAGGCATACCCGAAGATATACCACCGATGATGCCGCCATGATTATTGGTCTTTGTGAGCACGTGACCGTGGTCGTTGACATAAAACTCGTCATTGTTCTGGCTTCCAACCATTTTTGCCGAAAGGAAGCCTGCTCCGAACTCAAGTCCCGTAACGTTTGGGATACCGAATATGAGCTGAGCGATAGTATTCTCAAGACCGTCAAATATAGGCGATCCTATTCCCGCAGGAACATTCACAGAAGCACACTCGATAACGCCGCCGAGAGACTCTCCGCCCTCATAAGCCTTATTGATATCCTCTATCATCTGCCAGCCCTTGCGGTCATTGATAACAGGAAAATCCTTCATTCTGACGCTGAGAACGCCGTCCCTTGTGATATTCACAGGATCGTAGGGGTTGTCCTTTACATTGTGTATCTGTAATATATGGGCACCTGTATAGATGCCGCGTCTTTCAAGTATCTGAGCGCAGACCGCACCAGCAAAGCACAGCGGAGCTGTGAGCCTGTCCGAGAAATGTCCGCCGCCTCTGACATCATTGAAGCCTCTGTATCTCATTGCACCTGTATAGTCCGCATGACCGGGACGAACAAGATTGTCTGTCTCTTCATGCTGAGGTGCAGATGTATCGGTATTTTGCAGGAATGCACAAAGAGGAGTACCCGTTGTACGCTCGTTGAAAATACCTGACATTATATGAGGCATGGAATTTACGGCAGTCTGACCGCCGCAGGAATATCTTCTTGCCATGAAGCGCGCAAGCTCCTCAGCATTTATGTATTCTCCCGATGGAAGATTATCCACGGTAACGCCTATTGCAGGTCCGTGAGCTTCACCGAACATGGAGACAGATATCCGATTATTCCAGAATGATGACATTAGCTTTACCTCCGAGCATTTTGTAGTCGTCAAAGAAAGCAGGATAGGACTTTTCGGCAGCCTCAGCGCCCTTGATAATTACTTCTCCGTCGGTACAGGTAGCTGCTATGGCTGCCGCCATAACTATTCTGTGGTCGCCGAAGCTGTCAACTGTACCTCCGTGCATTGCTCCTGTAGGTTCAATGATGAGTCCGTCATCGGTAACTGTAACGCAGCCTCCCAGAGAATTTATGAGAGCCGCAGTAGTTTCAAGGCGGTCGCTTTCTTTTATTTTAAGTCGTTTAGCGTTGTATATTACTGATCTTCCGCTGCCGAAAGCTCCAAGCACCGCCAGTATGGGAACAAGGTCGGGAATATCGGAACAATCGGCATTATAATTGCCAATAGTATTATTATAACATATATCATGTATAATTTCAAGAATTTTCTTATCGCCCTGAACACTGTTTTCATTAAGGTTATGAAGCTCTACCTGTGAGCCAAGAGCATTTGCAACGCAGAAAAAAGCTGCCTGAGAGTAATCTCCCTCGATCTTTTCGTCATGAGGCTTGTATGTCTGTCCGCCTTTTACACGGAAGCCTCCAGCAGTTTCCTCAGCTTCTACACCGAAACGGCGCAGAGTATCTATGGTAATGTCCACATAGGGACGGGATTCAAGATGCGATGTGAGGATTATCTCCGAATCCCCGTCAAGAAGTGGGAGCGCAAAGAGGAGTCCCGTGATGAACTGCGAAGAAACATCGCCCTCTATCTCAAATCTGCCGCTTTTAAGTCCGCCTGAAACGGTAAAAGGCATAGTGTTGTGATAATCGAATTTCACGCCGTTTTTTCCGAGCTCTCTTGTGAAGATGTCGATAGGACGCTGAGGAAGTCTGCCTCTGCCGCGGAATTCAGTCTCTGTGCCTACAGCGGCGGCAATCGGTATAATGAAACGAAGTGTGGAACCGCTCTCATTGCAGTCAACGATGCATCTATCAGCAGGTCTGCCTCCGTTTCCCTTAACGGTGATATCCTCGCCGTTCACTTCAAACTCAGCCCCCAGAGCAGTCATAGCTCCTATTGTAGCTTCGATATCCTTTGACATGGTAACTCCGCTGAGATATGAAACTCCGTCAGCAAGTGAAGCACAAATTATCGAGCGGTGAGCACAGCTCTTTGAAGCAGGAACGCTGAGACTGCCCTTAAGCTTTGAAGGAGTTATGCGTATATCCATTCTCAGCCCTCCATAAGTCGGCAGAATTCAGTGAAAGGCACTTTCACTATCTCGCCCTTGCCTATCTCTTTGCAGATGATATAGTTGATATCCTTTGCTTCATTTTTCTTGTCCTTTGAACAGAAAGGAAGAAGCTCCTTCATTGGGATATCACTTCCTGTAGGCAGCTTATAAGCTGCACATACCTTTTTAAGTCTGTCGGAAAGCTGAGGTGCAAGGCGGTCAGTTATCATGCACATACCTGCTGCAACTCCCTCGCCGTGGAAAATGCCTTTATAGTTGTGCCAACCCTCTATGGCATGACCGAGAGTATGACCGAAATTCAGCACCATACGCTCTCCCCTGTCACATTCATCGTGTTCAACTATGACACGTTTTATATCAACGCAGGCATATACCATTTCGTCCATTATCTCGTCAACTGTACCGAGATCGCGGGACTCTATAAGCTCAAAGAGCTTTTCATCGCGTATCATACCGTATTTTATGCACTCGCCCATGCCCTCTGCAAGAGTCTCCTCGGGCAGAGTTTTAAGTATGTCACTGTCGCATATAACAAGTGCAGGCTGCTTGAAAGCACCTACAAGGTTTTTGCCGCCTGAAATGTTTATAGCTGTCTTTCCGCCCACGGACGAATCCACCTGTGCAAGAAGAGTAGTAGGTATCTGCACAAACTCTACGCCCCTGAGATAAGAAGCTGCGGCAAATCCTGTAATATCGCCTACAACGCCTCCTCCGAGAGCAATTATGATATCACTTCTTGTAATATTGCTCTTACAGAGAAAATCGTATATATTTCCGAGATTTTCAAGACATTTCGCCTCTTCACCGTTTGGGAAAGCGTACACACTGCACTCAAAGCCCTCTTTTTTCAGGGAATCAAGTGCTGTCTGCAAATGCAGCTTTTCAACGATATCATCGGTAATAACGGCTGCCCTGCGCGATTTTGTTACGTTTGCGATATATTTTCCACAGTCATCAAGTGCACCGCGCTCGATCAAAACTTCGTACGGATGACTTGTTCTGACATTTATTTTTTTCATATTCAAATTCCTCCAGATCTATAATAACTGCCGTTTTCAACGGCATAATGTTCCATAAAAATTATACCATACACCGCTCTTACTGTCAACACTTTTCCGCTGTAAAACTTTTATTCGATGAATTGATCTTTCATCAGATATAACACGACGCAAAATTCTTTTCAAGCGCATTTTCTTAGCAACATACATAAAATTCTTTGAACATCTTGCGTAATTTACATTATATTAATAATATATTCATTATTTTCCGTCTATCGTGTGTTATAATAAATCTGTATAATAATGCAAATCTGATACAGAATGTTTTCTGTATTCGGAGGGGATATGAATGAATACAAATGAATATCTGACAGCACTTGAAAAATTGATATGCAGTTTACATCGGCTCTCTTTTGCAACACCCGTACAGATTTCAGAAGCAGTGGCTGAGCTTTGCTGTGTCCTTAAAATAGGCAAGATCGAAGTTATTTCCTATGAGAACGAAGCTTCTGAGCATCTGGGCTTGCCCGAGACCCAGTGCTTTTATGACTGCGGTAATTTCCAAAACAGCGACTGCATCAGCAATCGTATCGTTACCGTAGATGAAAATATCGCAGTATATAACATTTTTATCAAGGACAATGAACCCGAATGGACAGATGAAGAACGCAGAAGAATAGACATCTTTATTGCTCTTTTCAGTACATTCTGCGGTAAATTCAGACTTCTGAAGCTCACTCAGCATCTTACTTTCTTTGACGGTGAGCTGAATATGCATAATCTCAAGAAATTCATGAAATGCGGCAGAAAGCTTTGTAAAAGCGGCATGATAGCCAATTATACAGCTGTCCGCTTCAATCTGAAACGCTTTTCTGTTGTCAATCAGCATATAGGACGTGAAAGCGGTAATATTGTAATGAAAAAATTCATAGGCTGTATCGCAGAGCTTCTTGACGATGAAAACGAAACCGTATGCAGGATAGGCGGAGATAACTTCATTACACTTATCAAGAGCTACAAGCTCCAGAACGTTCTTAAAATACTTAACGGTACAGGCATTGTATATGACGAAAAACGCAACGAGCGTATAAATATATCCGCTACAGCAGGTGTTTATGTTATGCAGAACAACGACAGTGTAATACTGCCGACAGATATTATGGACAGAGTGAGCATGGCATACAGTATTGCCAAAAACTCTGCAAAGGTCGACGTTGCATACTTCGATGATATGCTTCTGGCAAGAAGCAAAAGGAACAATGATATCACTGTAAGCTTCCCGAAAGCCCTTGAGGAAAGAGAATTTCTTGTTTACTATCAGCCCAAAGTGGCAATTAGCGGCAGAAAACTCGCAGGTGCAGAAGCGCTTTGCCGCTGGATGCATAACGGAAAGCTTGTATCGCCGGGTGAATTCATTCCTGTTCTCGAACAGGGACGCGATATCTGCAAGCTGGATTTCTATATGCTGGATGCTGTATGCAAGGATATCCGCAGGTGGCTCGACAGCGGCAAGAACGTAGTACGCATATCTGTTAACCTTTCACGCCGTCACCTTTCCGACATGGATCTTCTGGACCATATCGTCGAAATCGTTGACAGGAACAATGTTCCCCATGAATATATCGAAATAGAGCTTACCGAAACTACGACCGATGTGGAATTCAACGATTTGAAGCGTACTATCGGAGGTCTGCAGAAAACAGGTATCTCCGCATCTGTTGACGATTTCGGAGTAGGCTATTCTTCCCTTAATCTCATTAAGGAGATACCGTGGGACGTATTGAAGCTTGACAGGAGTCTTCTCACTACGGAAGATGATGAAAACCCGAGACAGAAAAATGTCATGTTCAAGTATATCGTTGCTATGGCTCAGGAAATGGGACTTGAATGTATTTCCGAGGGTGTTGAGACCAAAGAACAAGTACAGTTTCTCGCGGAAAATAGTTGTGATCTTGCTCAGGGCTTCTATTTTGACAAACCTATGCCCGTTGAAGAATTTGAGACAAGACTTGAAGGAAATTATGTATATAATAAATGATCAGGCTGCCCCAAAATCGGCAGCCTGAATTTATAAAAAACTATTGACAAAGTTTTTATCATATGTTATAATTATGACTAATGTGCCGGTGTGATGGAATTGGCAGACGTGACGGACTCAAAATCCGTTGGTAGCAATACCGTGCGGGTTCAAGTCCCGCCACCGGCACCAGCGGGGAGCCCCCGCAGGCAAGTTCGCGCTTTACTTCTTGTGGAGCGCGAATTTTTTCCGCGTTTGAAATAATATCTGAACTGTAATAATATACATATCACAAAAAGGCTACTGCTCAAAATGCAGTAGCCTTCAGCTTTACATTATCCGTTTCTTTTATCAATTACACCGCGCTTCTTTTCAGGGTGAAGCTCATAATAGCGCTTCTTATCCTCATACATAAGCATATCTGCTTTTTGCAGGGCAGTGCGGACATTATTCACGCTGCTTTCGTAAGCTGCGCCAACAGCAAACACAAGATCCTTGTATTTCTTTGACACTTCTCTAAGCTTTTCTGCTTTTCTGTTAAGCTCGTCCTCCGTAACATCTGTCAGTATCACCGTAAACTCATCGCCGCCTGCTCTGAATATTTCATGAACAGCAAAAACGTCGCGCAATGCGTTTGCAGCATTTTTCAGGAGAGCGTCACCGGCTTCGTGTCCGATATCATCATTTACACTTTTAAGACCGTTCAGATCAGCAAAAATAACTCCAACTGTTTTCTCTGATTTCCTTGCTGTCAAAGCGTCAATATAGTTATTCATCTCATTGCGGTTCATTACGCCTGTCAGCATATCGGTCGAACTCAGTATATGAAGCTTGTCCATCATACGATAGCTGTACAACTCGGAAGCAAGAATAAATGATGTAAGCTCAAGGGTCTCCTTTATTGTATCAGCTACATCTGCACTGAAATTAATTGCCCATATATAGCCAAGCAGTTCACCTTTGAATTCAAGCGGAAAAAGAACGATAGTCTTACCGCCTGCACTTGTAATGGACTCATACCATACAGGATTTCGTTCTTTGACGACCTCCATATCATGTTCATTCTTTACGATAAGACAATTGCTGCCTGCGATAGTATCTTTCCATGTTTCTGCAATATCGTAGAAGTCCTCCAAGTACGCATTCATGGAAACAAGCTTTGTATCATTCGATAAAGCCTCGCAAAGCACAGAGCATTTCCGCTTTTCGGTATCCATCATCAGGATACAGCAATGCTCGGAATCACAGAGATCACGGATATCCTTACAAATAGAGTCCATAGTCTCCTGAAAATCCTCAACGCTCCTGAGCTTGATACAGGTCTCAAGGACCGCAGTAGCGATCTCAGATGATATATTTGACATACGCTTTGCATCGGGCTTGAAATTGATCTCCATTATGTACGCACAATAACAGGTACTGCCATTGTCAGGAGAAAGCGGCAGGAAAGACATATTGAACCATACATCAAAACGCGCAGGGTGTGCATATGCATGAATACATTTCTTCAAAACTGCTGCTCTGTAAACCGAATCCTCAAAATTAAGGTCACGGTTCAGATAATTAGTATATTCACTGTTCGGAACGAACTTGCGTGTAAGAAGTTCCACATTCTCAGCAGGACGTTCGATACTGTCCAGATAAGGACGGTTTCCAGTAACGATACGTATATTGCCGTAGCTTCCGTTTTCAAACTTGTCTACCGAAACAATACAGGCTGCTGTAGGTATACTGTCAACAAAAGGCTGAAAATCCATATATAATCCCCCTTACTTACTTTGAATCCATGCTCTTTGGCTCAGAAACATCTGTTATTATTATACCATATATCTCTCCATTTTGCAATAAATATATCCAATTCCGACATATTATTAACAAAAATTTAACATTGTTTTATTGCTTCAAAAATAACAATTCCTCTTAGATATGTCATATTATGTATCTAATATCAACTATCGGGAAATCATATATTTATATATCACTTTCGTGCTGCTTTTTATTGACACCTTGCTTTATACTATGCTATAATATTAGTATGATTTTAGTTTTGGAGGATGAACACCTTGAAAATGGTTGAGATCGGCTACAATCACAGGCACGATCGCAGCTTCTGCATAGACAGACCCAATGGAACAGAAAGTTGGCTGCTGCTGATTGTAAAAACACCCGCACATTTCAGAATAGGAAGAAAAGATATAAGGACTTCCGCACACTCGTTTATAATATACACACCAAATACTCCTCAATATTATTTTCCTGCAAGCAATGAATATTTCGATGACTGGATGCATTTCACTCCCGATGAGGAGGAACAAAAAATGCTCAGTGAGCTCAATATCACTCTTGACCATCCTGTTGATATAGCTGATATAACAGATATGTCGGCAATGATGCGCAGTATGTGTTTTGAACATTATTCCTCTGATCCGTACAGGGAAAAATCCATTGATCTTTACTTCAGACTGCTCATATATAAGATATCGGAAAAGCTTATCCAGAAGGCGGCAAATCACGACCGTCCCGAGGGAATATACTCCGAAAAGCTTCTCTGGATAAGACAGTCTATCTACCGCTGGCCGGGCAGAGATTACTCCATTGATGATATGGCTAAGGAGCTTTCACTCAGCCGCTCGCGTTTCCAGCATCTTTATACCGAGACCTTTGGCGTAAGCGTCAACAAGGACGTTATAACCAGCAGACTGAACAAAGCCGCAGTGCTTCTGAAAACTACTGATCTGCCCGTCAAGGCTGTTGGTATGAATGTGGGGTACGGAAATACTTCATACTTCGTAAAGCTCTTCGGAAGCTTTTATGGAGTGACTCCCCTTCAGTTCAGACAAACAGAAGAAAAATAAATTCGCCTTAATGGAGCATCTTTAAGATGCTCCATTAAGGCTTTTACTTTTCAAGTCCGGCGATACCGAGTACGGTTATGGCGAATACGATAACAATGAGGATTATCGCCCATACAAAACCGTATTTTACTGCAAGCACGGTAAGAACTATCAGTATTACCGACATATAGGTCAGAAATCGTGTACGTATACGCTGCTTTTTTAGCTTTGCAGCTGCTCTTTCCGACTGTTCACGTTCATGTATTATACGTAGCTTTTCAAACTCCTTTTTTTCTTCTCCATCTATTTCCTGCTGCTCGATAGCAAAGACCGCGTCCTGCACTCCGCTGACGAACCTTTCATACACAGTCGCAAGTCTTAACCTGTCATCACCTGATGAATATTCCAAGGCTCTCCGCATATCGTTTCCGAGCATATCTGCAATAGTTCTGCGAAAGAACTCGTCATCAGAAACATCAGCTCCGAAGCTTTCTGCATATTCACAGGCAAATCCGTCAATGACCTCTTCAAGAAGCAGGTCGTTCTCATCGCGCAGCCCTCTGTCAGCAAGGAAGGAATAATAATACGCCTGCCAGTTTTGAGGCGAAGCTTCCTTTATAAGGCGGCAGTATTCCGCAGCAGCCTCAAAATCCTCAGCCTCCAGAAAATCCTCTATTCTTTTCAGCAAATTCTCCGGCGGTGTACTCAGACCTACCTCATCACTGCTCTCTGTCAGCTTCTTTATACTTCTGATAAGCTCTGTGAGGAAATCTATCCTTGATATATCTCTTACCATATTGTCAAGAAGCTCCTGCGGTATCTGCTGAGAGCCTATGCCCTTTACGCAGGTAATAAGCTTTTTATCATCATTTCTGCGCACTTCTTCAGCACAGCTGATCCATTCTTTCCTGAACGGTTCTGCACTGAAGCTTTCCTTGTCAGAGGCTATAACAAGGTATACCTTTGCTTGTGATATTGCAGCTTCTGCATTTGCTTCGCTGACAGGCGCATAATACACTCTGACTCCCTCTATAGTCAGCTGATCGTATATCTCGTCGGCATACTCCTTATCGGGAGCTGTACAATTATTTTCATCTGTCAGCCGACAGCACATGAACACATCGTATTTTTCATCAGGCGACACTATTTTCGCCTCCCGTAAAGTTTTTTCAATATTGTATTATAACATATAAAAAATACAAAAGCAAGAGACGCAGCATAACAGTTCATGTTCAGCAATATTTTGACGCGAAAAATGAAATAGCAGCAATAAACTTGACTTTATATGCGCATTGTGCTATGATAAAAATGCAAACAAGGCGATAATACTGAAGAGGAAGTGATACTCCCGAAGTTATGGCTGCTGCATGAGCAGTAAGCGTATGTGTCGGAAAGTGCGGACGATCAAAAGTTAATGCATCACAGGCTGCGGAAGCGGTCTGGTTCGTTATGCAAACTGATCGCTCTGCAAATAAACGTGAATGTACCGCAGAGTAATCTGCGGTTTTTATTATTTCACGCCTTGTTGATGAAAGGAGTATTACTATGATAATTGATTCACATTTACATCTTCCCGTTGATTTTCCTGATTTTAAGTCAAAGGGAGAAGCACTTCTCGATGAACTGAAAAAGAACGGAGTTGACCGCGGTATAGTTATTGCAGACTCGGAACTTGAAAGCGTTATCGGTTCGGTAAGAGACTGCGCAGAGCTTTTTGAGGGAAGCGGTATTATAAGCGTTATCGCAGGCATAAGTCCGAATTATGAATATGCTCCACAGCTTGATTACTGCCGCAAACTGCTGGAAAGCAAGCGCATAGTCGGACTTAAAGTGTATACAGGTCACGAGGATTTTTACTGTACAGCCTTATGTCTCAAACCTGTTTATGATCTTGCAGCTGAGTACCATGTGCCCGTACTTTTTCACAGTGGCTGGGACAATACTCATTATGCCGCACCGAAGCTGATAAAAAAGCTTGCAGTCAGCTGTCCCTCCAATACTTTTGTGTATTGTCACTGTTATTATCCGAGGCTTGAGGAGTGCTTTGAAGAACTCAGGAATTGTCCTAATGTTTATTTTGATACCTCATCGGTGGCAGATAATGAAAAGCTGCTGCCGCAGATAAAGTCAGCACTTGAAAAAGCGATACATGAAATGCCTGAGCGTTTTATATTCGGGTCTGATTTCGGAAGCTGCTCACAAAGTATACATTTAAGCTTTGCGGAGAGTCTTGATATAACCGATGAAGAACGTGAACTTTTCATGCACGTAAATGCCGAAAGAGTATATGGATTATGAATCTTGTTTTTCATGCTGCTGTTGTTGCTATTTTCAAACTTATATGCTATAAGCAGCGTGACGCTGCACCCTTTTTCGCGTCAAAATATCACTGAGTATTAACTATTACGCCCCGGTTGTTGATATTTCAAAATATATATGTTATAATGAAAACATTAATTATAAAAATATATCTGAAAGGAACAATATGAAATTAAAATATATATTACCTGCTGTATTTGCAGCCTGCCTGCTTACAGGCTGCGGCGATAAAAAAGCAAACAACAGCGATACTGATACAAAAAAAGACTCCGCCGTTACAACCTCGACTGTTTCTTCAACAACTGCAAAGACTACGACCACAGCTAAAAAAACTACGACCACAGTCACAACCACCGCAAAGGTCGATCCACCCAAAGACCTCGTTATGAAATGCCGCGATACTGTTGAAGTATACGAGGATATAAAGCTTGAGGACTTCATAACCGAAAAGAACGTCGATCTGAAAGACGGTTCCGTATTGCTCAATACCTCGGACACAGGCGTTTTTGAGGTGGAAGTGCCATATATTTACAACGGTGCTGAATTCAGTCAGAAGCTACAGTACAGTGTTATTGATACCACTGAGCCCCTGATAATAAATGCAGGCTGGACTCCGAATCACAAGGTCGGCACTGATTTTGACCTCAATAATTACGTCGGATTTGCCGATAATTTTGACAAGAATCCCGTTCTCACCTATGAGGGAGAGGTCGACCCGAATGCTGTAGGTTCATATCCGATCACCGCTACCGTTACGGACAGCTCAGGAAACTCCGTTTCGTGGGACCTTAACATAAACGTGCTCAACGAAGTACCAAAGCCTGCTGACAATAATCCCCGTGTGAATTACAGCGATTTTATCAATACCTACAATACCGATGATGTACGTTTCGGCATAGATGTTTCCGTATGGCAGAGCGATGTTGACTTCAACGCAGTCCGCGATGCAGGATGCAGCTTTGTAATTATCCGCGTGGGCTATTACTACAGCCAGATAACCCTTGACGATTATTTCCGTCAGAATCTTGAAAACGCCAAAGCCGCAGGTCTCGATGTGGGAGTATATTTCTACACCACCGACAACACCGAGGAAGGAGTCCGCGAGCACGTCCGCTGGATAATCGAACAGCTTGACGGCCAGAGTCTTGAAATGCCTATTGTTTTCGACTGGGAGGAGTTCACAAACTTCCAGAAATACGGCATGAGCATACACGACATAAACGATATCTATGCCGCATTTGCTGATGAAGTAACTAAAAACGGCTACAAGCCCATGCTCTACAGCAGCAAGAACTTCCTCAATAATATCTGGAGTGAAAGGACAAAGAGTTCAACTCCTGTATGGCTGGCACATTTCGTTGACAAGACCGACTACGACGGCGAATACGCTATCTGGCAGGCAAGTGCATACGGTCATATCCCGGGTATAAACGGCGATGTGGATATGGATATACAGTATCTCAATAAACCTATAAACTGAATTAAAAAGAGCTATCCGATTTTAAATGAATCAGATAGCTCTTATCTTTTCTGACAGAAATTTAATTACTGTGGCGATAATTGAGAAGTGTTGCCAAATCGTTGCCACTGTTATCAAAACAACAGCAGAAACAACGTATTTACGCCGTTTCAGCAAGCGTTTGCATTATTCCCACTCCACAGTTCCCGGAGGCTTTGAAGTGATATCGTACACTACTCTGTTAACGTGCTCGACTTCATTGCAGAGACGGTTTGACACCTTAGCAAGTACATCATACGGAATTCTTGCCCAGTCAGCAGTCATGAAGTCATCGGTAGTTACTGCACGGATAGCGATAAGGTGGTCGTAAGTACGGTGGTCGCCCATAACGCCTACTGTGCGGACATCGGGAAGAACTGCAAAGAACTGCTTCAGCTGTTCCTCGATGCCGCTCTTGCGTATCTCATCACGGAATACAGCGTCTGCTTCCTGTAATACCTTTATCTTTTCCTCTGTGATCTCACCGATTATACGAACTCCAAGTCCGGGACCCGGGAACGGCTGTCTCCATACGAGGTCGTGTGGGATTCCGAGCTTTTCACCTACAGCTCTTACCTCGTCCTTGAAGAGATCTGCAAGAGGCTCGATAGTACCTGCGAACTTTATGTCATCAGGCATTTTTACCATGTTGTGGTGAGTCTTTATAACGGCTGTACTGCCATGACCTGCCTGATTTCCTCTGCCTGACTCGATACGATCTGGATAGATAGTACCCTGTGCAAAGAAGCCGTCTGTTCCCTGCTCTCTTATCTTATCCCAGAATACATTGTAGAACTCAGTACCGATTATCTTACGCTTCTGCTCAGGGTCTGTAACGCCCTTGAGTGCAGCAAGGAACTGGTCCTTGCAGTTTACGCGGACGAAATTCATATCAAAAAGCTTTGTGAAGGTCTCTTCAACGAAGTCTCCCTCGTCCTTGCGCATAAGTCCCTGATCTACGAAAACGCAGGTGAGCTGCTTGCCCACTGCACGGCTGAGAAGTCCTGCTGCGACCGATGAATCAACACCGCCCGAAAGTCCGAGAATTACCTTTTTATCACCTATCTGCTCGCGGAGCTTCTTGACTGTATTCTCGATGAAGTCGTCCATTACCCAGTCACCTGTGCAGCCGCAGACATTGTAGAGGAAGTTATGGAGTATCTGCTTTCCGTACTCACTGTGAGTTACCTCAGGGTGGAACTGTACAGCGTAGAGCTTTCTCTCGGGAGCTTCAAAAGCTGCACATGGACAGTCCGCAGACTTTGCAGTTACACTGAAGCCCTCGGGGAGCTGACTTACAAAATCAGTATGGCTCATCCATACAACGCTTTTTTCGGGAACGTCTCTGAATATAAGACTGTCTGTACCCTGATTTATTTCTATCTTGCCGTATTCGCTCTTTTCGCAGCTTTCGACCTTGCCGCCTAAAGTATAAGCCATTAACTGGCAGCCATAGCAAATTCCGAGGATAGGCACACCTATCTCAAATATCTCCTTTGATATATGGGGAGATGCAGGATCATACACACTGTTGGGGCCGCCTGTGAAGATGATAGCGGCAGGCTTCATAGCCTTTATCTCACTTATAGGAGTATCAAATCGTTTTATCTCGCAGTATACACCGCACTCACGTACTCTTCGTGCGATGAGCTGATTGTACTGACCGCCGAAATCAAGAACGATACAAAGCTGGTTAGACATATTTTTCCTCCTTAACCTCCGCTTTACGGCAGCGGACACCGTATTTACGTATCAAACTTTCGCATAGCAAAAGTTTGATACAGTTAAGAGTTGAGAGTTTAGAGTTATCAGTTATAAAGTTATAAAAGCAACTTATTTAAATAACATGAGTGAAGCGAACACATCAACTTTCAACTCTCAATTCTCAACTCTCAACTTTATGCATAGCATAAAACCATGTTTTAATTATGCCATATTTCAAAGAAAATTTCAAGCCTTTCCTGCTGTTTTTTCACCGAATATAAAGCTGCTGCGGCAATTATAGTAATAATTAATAAAAAAATTATATACGCCTATTGAATTTACTTGCAATTTGTGGTATAATATTTATATAGTAGTGTAAGGAGTATCATATATGACACCTAAAGAAGAATTTATCTCTATATATAAAGAAAACATAAAACGCGAGGGAGCTGATAAGCTTCTGGAATACCTTGAAAAAAGCGACTTTTTTACTGCTCCCAGCAGTACACGCTTTCACGGTTCCTATGAGGGCGGTCTTGTTCAGCACAGCCTCAATGTTTATCACTGCCTTAGGGATTACCTTTCGCGTCCGCGAACAAAAGAGCTTTACGGCATGGACTATTCCGAAGAGACTATCGCTCTTGTTGCTCTGCTCCACGATGTATGCAAGGTAAATTTCTACACAGTTGAGATGAGAAATAAAAAGAACGATGAAACAGGTCAATGGGAAAAAGTACCGTTTTACGCCATCAATGACACTCTCCCATATGGTCACGGCGAAAAATCGGTATACATACTCTCGGGTTTTTTCTACGGTGAAAACCGTCTTACCCGTGAGGAAGCTTTTGCAATACGCTACCACATGGGCTTTTCATTCGGGGGGACCGAGGAAAGAGGCACTATCGGCAGGGCACTTGAAATGTACCCGCTCGCTCTGGCACTGAACGTGGCTGATATGGAAGCCTCTTATTACATGGAAGGCTCAAATAAATAAATGTAAGGAGTTTTGATTATGAACTGGTATGATAACGCCATAATCTACCACATTTATCCTCTCGGATTCTGTGGTGCGCCTAAGTTCAACGACGGCAGTGAGGATGTTGTCTATCGTCTTGACAAGGTGCTGGAATGGATACCACATTTAAAGGAGATGAACGTTGACGCAGTCTACTTCGGACCTGTTTTTGAGTCCGTCGAGCATGGTTATGACACCATTGACTACAAAAAAATAGACAGACGTCTCGGCGACAACAATTCCTTCCGCTTTATATGCGACAGACTTCACGAAAACGGTATCAGAGTTATCCTCGACGGCGTTTTCAATCATGTAGGCAGAAAGTTCCCGCAGTTCGTTGATATACAGGAAAAAGGACAGGCTTCACAGTACTGTGACTGGTTCCAGAACCTTAACTTCGGCGGTCCAAGTCCCTGCGGCGATCCGTTCTGGTATGAGGGATGGAACGGCCATTACAACCTCGTAAAGCTCAATCTCCGCAATGTCGGCGTTTGCGATCATATAATCGACGCTATCAATTACTGGATAGAGTCATTCGGCATTGACGGTATCCGCTTTGACGCTGCCGACTGCCTTGACTTTGAGTTCATCAAGAGAGTACGAAGCTTCTGCAAGGGCAAAAAACCCGATTTCTGGCTCATGGGCGAAATAATCCACGGTGACTACAACCGCTGGGCTAATCCTGAGATGCTTGACACTGTTACGAACTATGAGTGCTATAAGGGACTCTGGTCATCACATAACGATAAGAACTATTTCGAGATAGACTATTCTATCAACAGACAGTCAGGTGCTAACGGCGGTATATACCGCAATATCGACCTTTACAACTTCGTTGATAACCATGATGTTAACCGTCTTGCAAGCACTCTCAGCAATAACGCTCACCTGCCGCTGGTATACACTCTTATGTACACCATGCCGGGTATACCGTCAATTTACTACGGCAGCGAATACGGCATAGAAGGCAGAAAAGAAAACAACTCCGATGATAATCTCCGTCCGTGTCTGCACCTCAACGACATGGCAGAGCACGGAAATGTTTCACTTTATAATCATATCGTGAAGCTGGGACGTATCTACCGCGCTTATCCTGCTGTAAGAAACGGCAGCTATGAGCGTATGGTCATAACAAATCAGCAGCTTCTATTCAAGAAGGTGTTGGGAGATCAGACAGTATATATCGCTCTCAACCTCGCCGACCATGAGTACGACCTGAATTTCCAGACTCATCTTTCGGGACTGGTAGATGTTTTCACAGCTTCTCCCATAAGCGTTGAGAACTCAAACGCCCATGTGCGTATGGCTCCGTATTCTTCAATGATAATCGTTGCAGACGACATCGTCAATAACGAGCCAAAGCATGAAGAAGTACCTGTAGATAAAGACACAGAGATCGAGATAGGCGCTAAATACCGCCACTTCAAGGGCAATGAATATGAGCTCCTTGCAGTTGCCCGTCACACCGAAACTATGGAAGAGCTCGTTATATACAAGTCCCTCAAGGACGGCGAAGTATGGGCGCGTCCAAAGTCGATGTTCATCGGTAAAGCAGGTGATGTCAGGCGATTCACAAAGCTTGACTGATACGAAATAAATACAGCCGCTGATGCATAACTGCGGTATGTGTATACAAATTTAGCCCCGAGGCTTTGTCTCGGGGCTTGATTGTTTTATTGCTTAT
Organism: Ruminococcus flavefaciens ATCC 19208; assembly: GCF_000518765.1. Taxonomy (GTDB): domain Bacteria; phylum Bacillota; class Clostridia; order Oscillospirales; family Ruminococcaceae; genus Ruminococcus; species Ruminococcus flavefaciens. Next base: position 109,041 of record NZ_KI912490.1, read on the forward strand.
ATAAATTGCAGGGAACGCCGCCTCTACAATAGGCTAACGGCTTTTACTTTATCCTCTTTATCATCTCATCGTAGCATAGCTTATCACCGTTTCTGCACTCTATGCTGTGGTAGCTTACGAAGCTGTACCCTTTTCTGAGATATATTGCCTTCGCAGGAAATGACGCATCAAGCCTTATCGTATCATACTTCTCGGCTATCTTCTCCTCTGCAAATCCGATAAGTACACCTCCATAACCTTTTCCCTGATACTCGGGCAGCACGAACAGTCTTGTCATTTCGTTATCGGCAACTGTAACTGTTCCCACATCGCAGCCTTCATCGTTTCTCAGCAGGTAAACCCTGCCCTTGTTGATATCCCTTAAAATATTCTCATCACAGTGATGCGCAAGGAAGAACTCAACTGCTCCCACAGGATAATAATGCGGATATACAGCATTTATTGCTGAATGAGATATTTTCTTTACCGTTTCAAGATCTGACCTTTCAGCTTTATATATATCCATTCTTCACACTTCCCTTCATTTAACGATCATAGCCAGAATGAGCCGTACTGTCAATGCAATATAATAAACAGGCTAAGCTCAAAATTGCACTATCTTTATAGAAATTATAAAATTATGACAAAAAAATCATAAAAAATGTTGATTTTTCCAGAGGTATATGATATAATATATGTATCTTGAAATGCTTAGGAGGAGCGTATAATGAGCAAGCTTACAAAAATAATCAAGGAACGCCGAAGCGTTCGCAAATTTTCATCATTGCTCCCGTCAAAGAACTTAATTGACGAGGTATTGGAAGCAGGTATTTACGCTGCTTCAGGCAGAGGCAAACAGGCACCTGTATTGATCTCGATCACAAATCAGGAGCTTCGTGATACTATTGCAGAGGAAAACAGAAAGATCGGCGGCTGGGAATCAGGATTTGACCCATTTTACGGCGCACCTATAATAATTCTCGTAATTGCTCCAAAGGATATCCCTACTGCGGTATATGACGGAAGTCTCAGTATCGGAAATATGATGCTAAAGGCTCAGGAGCTCGGTCTTGGAAGCTGCTGGATACACCGTGCAAAAGAAGAAATGGAAGGTGATCTTGGCAAGGAGATACTTAATAAAGTAGGTCTCAAAGGCGATTATATCGGCATTGGTCATCTTGCACTGGGAATACCTGATGTTCCACCCGAGCCCGTTCCCGAGCGTCTGCCTGACAGAATTTTTAATATCGACTAAAAGCAAAGCGGTCCGATAAATCGGATCGCTTTTTCGTTTATTCAGCTTTTCTGTTACATTCAACGTCCTGTATCAGCCATTTTTCATCGTTGACCTTATAAAGTGAAAAACACATAGTAATAATATCATCGCCCTTTTTCAGCCCGACTTCGTAGTGCTTTCCCTCAGTAACGCTGACAGGCTTCTCAACATTTTCAAAATCGAAATCAAAAGCCTGTATCGTCTGTGTTACAACAGCTCTTTCATCGTCTGAAAGCGCTTTGTTACCGCCTGTAACTTCTTTATTTATACCGCCGTAAACATAATACATATTTGCCATTTCATCGGCATATTGCAGCTCTTCCTCAGTATATCCGCCTGTCTCTTTTTCATAGTCTGTTTCATAATCAGCAGTATCCATAAGGGATACTGCCTGTTTGTAGACCAAGCCGAATATTCCCTGATCTATGGGCATGATATACTGCAATTCATCTCTTATAAAGAAAACATCTTTGAGCTGCGAAATATCCCGCTCTTTTACAGCCTTTACAAAACAGCCGACAGCATCTTCATACTTCTCGAATCCGTTAAGCTCCGTACCTTTAGCTGCATATTCCGCAGTTTCCTCCGAGCTTATAACGATATCCTCTTCCTCCTCGGAAGCTTCTGATGTTAAAATATCAGCAGTCTTTTTTTCACCGCAGCCTGCCAAAGCCATACCCATTATAAGTACAGCTGCTATTCCTGCAAATAATCTTTTCATTCTTATCTTTCCTGATCCTTATATATTATTACAGGAATAAGTGATCCCTTTCCCCTCGGATCTTACTTCTTTTTCAATATAGCTATCGCAGCATAATGCAGCACATCAAACTCTTCGGGAGCTGTAAGTGCAAGAAGCGCTCTGTGTTCGCGCTCCCACGCAGCTATCTCAGCCTCGGGAAGTGAAGCGCCGATACCGCGGCAGGTCTTCATTCTTCCGTTCCAGCTCTCCCGTGTAAAATGCACATTAAGGTCAAAGCCTGCTCTGTAAACTACGTCAAAGGACTCAAGCATCTCATCGGATATATGAACAGGTTCACGCTCCCAGCCTCCTCCTGTCCAACCAGGGTTATACTCCAGAACGAGCTTTTCACTCAGCCCTGCTATCCTGTCCTCGTTAGGGAGCCATGCCATCTGCATCACCACAAGTCTGCCGTCTTTTTTCAGCATTTTTGCAAGCCTTGGTGCAAGCTCCTTTGTGTCAAAATACCAGAAGCACTGACAAGCAGTTATAATATCAAAGCTTTCATCAGGAAAATCATTTTCCTCAGCAGATACTACCTGAAAATCAATATCCATCTTATTGGCACTTGCAAGAAGCCTTGCCTGAGCTATCTGGTTTTCCGAGATATCAGTGCCCGTCCATTCAGCTCCGTACTGATACATATTACGCGGTATAACGCCCGTTCCTGTACCGAGGTCAAGGCATTTCTGTCCGCTTACGCCAATGCCGCAGTCAACGAGCTTTTTATAAAATTCCTTTGGATAAATGTCGCGGTATTTGGCATATCCTTTTGATGTTTTACCAAAGTCGAATGCCTTTCCGCCGTCGATCTCTTTATTCTTTATCTCCATAATGCTATCTCCTTTTATATCTGAAACCTGAAGCTGTTACAACTACAAAAATCTCATCATAGATCACAGTACAAACATATCATGCGGTCAGCAAACCTCAGCTTATTCCCATTATGAGAAGTATACCCCCTGTTATCTATTAAACTTTATAATACCAGTTTTCTTACGATTTGTCAAGTACATAGCCATATTCAAAAAAAGCTGCATGAAAAGTCATGCAGCTCATTTAGTATTATTGTACCATAGGATCAAGTGAAGAAATCTTATTGAGCAGGAATTCCTGTATCCTCAGCGCATCGTTTGAGGTTATTCCCTTGCTGCTTATATCCACATCAGCATTAGCTTTACCCTGAGCTGTGATAGCTGATGCCTCTGTACCGCCTTCACTGTACTTGTTAGGATTTGCGAGGCTCTGCATGATTAGAACGATATCGGACATATCTACATCGCCGTCGCAGTTTGCATCGCCCCATACAGTTACAGTAACACCGCCGTTTGTAGTTGTAGTCACAGGCTCTGTAGTTGTAACAGTCGTTGTTGTGGTTGAAGTAGTTGTCTCTGTGGTGGTCGTTGTAGTCGTGGTAGTGGTAGTAGTGGTTGTAGTAGTTGTTGTAACTACCTCAGGCTCCTTTACGAAAACAGTGTAGTTTATAACGTTTCCTGTCATTCCGTTTGTGCCGAGGACTACCTTCTGACCTGCTTCAACCTCCTTTTTGTAAGCCACGAAATTAACTCCGTTGCTTGAGCTTGCAGTAAGGTCTGTCCTTGTATAGCCGCTGAGCCATGAAGGGACGAGGTTTGCCTCTTCCTCACGGGTATCAACAAGGACGTATACTTCACACTTGTCACCTGTTGTGAACTCAGCAAGGTCAGCATCTGTATTCTTTGAATTGCAGGCTGTCATTATGTACTCACTGTTCTGGAACTGTGATGCAAGTGAAGTATAAGTAAAGTCTCTGTCACCGTAGATAACACCGCCTGTGGTATTAGACTCCATAAGCTTCCATGCGCCCGAGTTAGCACTGTCCTTAACGAGGAAATTCTTCACAAGCTTGCCGTTTACAGGCTCGGGAGGAGTATTATTCAGCTTGACGTTAGGTCTTGCAGGGAGCGGAGCCTCTGTGCCAAGATAGAAACTTGTGTGCGGAGGCTGATTGTATGATGACTGCTGACAGCCGCACTGCATACGGTACTGCATATCGTGCATGAGAGTTGTTATGCGGTACTTTGTCTCGGTATTTGTACACCATACGCGGAGCTTTGTATTATCCTCAGTTCTCAGGATAAGCTCCTCACGCCAGTCGCCGAAGAGGTCTGCTGTAAGACAAGGAACTGCCTTTGTGCCGTTATTTGAAGCACAGCCATTAGCTGTAAATATTGCAGGATAGTTGTTTATTGCCGCACCATCGGTAATGGTGATATCGTCAAGAAGCTCACGCTCTAAGTCGCCATCCCAGTGGATAAGGAAGTTTGTGGCAGGCCATTTGTTGCCTATCTGCTTGCCTGACACATCATATACTGCATTAGCAGGTCTTGAGCCCCAGAACTCAGCGCCGCTGTTGCCTGCAACGATATTGTCAGCGCAGCAGCGTCCTGTATCCTTATCGCCGTCGTAGTGCCAGATTATCTGACCGTTTCTGCCGTCAACAAGTGAGATACCGTAATTGCCGTCCTCATGGCAGATGAAAACCTCTATTCCCTCATGATTGGGGTCAAGGTCGCCTACGTGCATAGCGTCACCGTGCTTCTGCTTGGTAGACCAGAGCAGCTTTCCGTTGTCGTCGATACAGCAGGCGCCCATGCAGACCTCCTGTCTGCCGTCGTTATCGAAGTCTGCGACCATTACGTTGTGGTTTCCGCAGCCGTAAGCAGGATCGCTTGTATTGAATCCCGTATCAAATACCCACTTCTTTGACAGTTTGCCGTTTACAACGTCAACAGCCGAAAGGGTAAGTCTTGTATAGTAGCCTCTGCCGTAGATGACAGAGGGGTGAACTCCGTCAAGATAAGCAATAGCGCAGTTGTAACGCTCGCAGCGGTTTCCGTAGTTGTCGCCCCATGTGGACTTGGCGGTATTGCTTGTAGCATCACCTCTCGGTACAGGAAAATCGATAGTATCGAGAGCTGCACCTGTTGCGCCTTCAAAGAGGGTCATATACTCGGGACCTGTAAGGATAGTACCCGAGCTGTTTACATAATTGGCATTTGCGTTGCCTATTACCTTGCCCTTGCCGTCAACAGTACCGTCGCAGGTCTTTGTGATGAGCTCTGCCTTGCCGTCGCAGTCAAAGTCAGCAACAGCCATCTGTGTATAGTGCTGACCTGCACGGATATTCTTTCCCATGTCTATACGCCACAGCTTCTTGCCCGTAAGGGTATAGCAGTCGATATACACATTTCCGGTAAAGCCCTGTATGCCCTTGTCGGGATTGTGCGTCTGGGAGTTATCCTTTGAGTTTGAAGGATCCCACTTTACAAATATCTCATACTGACCGTCACCGTCAACGTCGCCTGCACAGCAGTCATTGGGCGAATAGGTGTAGGCTTCACCGTTGATAGTTCCGCCTCTCGGAACATCAAGAGGTATATCGAAGTAATTGCTGCCCGATGTGAAGCGGCAGTCCTCGGAATTGACCACATTGCCGTTCACGAGAGTGTCAACACGGTACTTCGAGCTTGAATTTCCGCTTGCGTCCCAGTAGTTGGTAGGATCGCCTGCCTTGCTTGTGTAGATGAGAGTATCATCACGGAAGAGCCGGAACTCTGCATTGTCATTATCGTTGGCATTAAAACGCCAGCTTATGAACATACCGTTGCCCGATTTTATAGCGTAGATGCCGCGGTCAAGGTACTCCATGATAGCCGAACCGTTTCCGCCGTTTCCGTAGGCTGCATCAGCTTTGAGAGGTGTGCCGATACTAAGGTTCGAGCTTACAGCCACTGCCAGAGAGGCAGCAGCGGCTGCAATTTTCTTTAATTTAAAATTCATTGATTATTCCCCCAATGATTTATATTTTTTGGACATAATGTCCCGCGTCAATACTATTATACTATTTTATTCACGATTTGGCAATGATTTATTGTCTCTTTTTTCTGCGATTTTACCCCACAAATGTGCTTATATGCAAAATAATGACATATAAAAATAGCATGATACCATTATATTACATAAAAAACAAATACGCTCTGTCTTTTAGTTTTAAATCACTCAGCATCGGTTAGACTTTCCGTACAAATCCTGCCGACCGTTTTTGTGCATATAGCAGAATTACAAAAATTATTTTCTGATAATCAACGGTTTCCCATTGATTTTTGTTCTTTTTCAGCCATATTATAAAAAGACACTTGCAGACACAAGCATATAAAAAAGGACGGATAATATCCGTCCTACATCTTAGCTTATTAAATACTGAACTCCCAAAAGAAGTCCGAGAAGTGCAAAGTTTATAACTGAAAAAACTGCAAAATATCTGCCTGTCTGAGCCTTCTCGTCCTTGCGGTAGAGCTGGAATGAAATAAGACTTGCCAGAGATGCAATAAGTGTTCCGAAGCCGCCTATATCAACTCCGAGAAGAAGCTGTGTACCGTTATCCGTGAACTCCGCAAGCATTACTGCCGCAGGAACATTGCTTATGACCTGTGAAAGAAGTGCTGCTGAGATAAGCTCTCTGCCTGTGAGGATACGCGAAAAGAAGTCGCTTACAGCTTCTATTCTTGCAATATTTCCCACAAATACAAAAAAGCCCACAAATGTTGCAAGCAGTGCATAGTCCACCTTGCCCAGCAGCTTGATATCGCATACCAATGCCGCAGCAAGTGCAGCTATAAGGCACACCCAGTCAGGGATAAGTCTGAACACCGCTGCAATGCACACAAGAAAAAGTCCCGTATATACCGCCGCTTTTAACTTTGGTATCTCAGTATCCTTACTTTCGGGAGCTTTGCATTTATCCTTCGGCAGAAGCAGCGTAAGTCCCATTACAGCCGCAAGTCCAACTGCTCCAACAGGGAGCATGGTTTTCAGGAAAGTCATTGCTGTAAGTCCGTACTTATCATACAGGAACAGGTTCTGCGGATTTCCTACAGGAGTCATCATACTTCCGAGGTTTGCCGCCGCTGTTTCGAGAACTACCGTAAGTATAAGGCTTTTGCTGTCATTGATACTGCTATAGATAAGCAGTGTCAGCGGTACAAAGGTTATGAGTGCAACATCATTTGTAACAAGCATTGCACTGAAAAAGCATATCAGCGTAAGAACTGCACCAAGTCTGCGGACTGTTCCCGTTTTGCTGAGTATGATACGTGTCAGCTTATCGAATATGCCTATGCTGCGCAGTCCTGCTACAGCCGCCATAAGTGCGAAAAGCTCAATGAGGACTGTACTGTTGCAGTAACCGATGTACTCCTTATCGGGCGGTATTATGAACATAGTTGCTATGGCGAGAAGAAGTGATATAACAAGTACAGGCTGTGCCTTTATAAATTTTCGTATTCCCGTCATACTGTCTCCTTGGTCATAAGACCGTAGTGCGAGAGCCTGTAGCCCCTGCTGAAATAGCATGAAAAAGCCGCTTCGTTTTCCTCTTCTATCTCAAGCTTGAAGCGAACAGCCTGTGGGAATTCCTTTTCAATAAACTTCAAAAGCGCACTGCCAATGCCAAATCTGCGGTATTCGGGCTTTATGTACAGATCCTCCAGCCATACGCATATACCGCCGTATTCAGTGGTGTAGCCCAGTGCAGTCATGGCGTAGCCTGCCGCCTCGCCGTTCAGTTCGAGCATAAATCCGCGCAGAAACGGCATATCGCTGATACAGTCGTCAAAGTCCTTTTCGAGCACGCTGTCCGATGACTTGTGTATGACCGCTGGAGAGTCGTAAAATTCCCTCATCATTGCCATAACTTCGGCTTTATCGTCAGCCGTAAGCTCACGAATAGTTACATTCTTTTCCATATTATCTTCCTTTCGCATTACTGCGCCAATTATTATACCACTTTTTTCGCCCAGCGTCAACACGAAAAACGTTTATTTTTAATGCGCTGAGACACGGCATATTGACACAGAGAACAACTCATTGTATAATGGTAACTATACAAATAAAACTTTTCGGGAGATGTAATAATGGATCAGATAAAAGACAGAAGAAGCATCAGAAAATACAGCTCACGTCCCGTTGACAAAAAGCTTACAGACGAAATACTCAGTGCTGCAATACTTGCACCGTCAGCCAAGAACAGACAGCCGTGGAAGTTCATCGTTTACAGCGGCAGCTCAAAAAATGAACTTCTTACCGCAATGGAAAAGGGACTCACAAAAACAAAGGAAGAGCTTGCGCATATGCCAAACTCGGAATATATGCTGTCAGACGCTTTCAACACACTGAAAATAATGAAGGAAGCTCCGACGGTAATAATTGTCCTGAATACCAACGGCAGCTCTCCGTTTACGGATATAGACCATTTTGCACGTATCACCGAGATATGTGACAGCCTGTCAATCGGTGCAGCTATAGAAAATATGCTCCTGAAAGCTACAGAACTGGGACTCGGTACACTATGGATAGCCAATACCTCTTTTGCGTACAACGAGCTTGTGAGCTATATCGGAACTACTGCACAGCTGATAGGCGCAGTTGCTCTCGGCTACGCAGATGAAGCTCCATACCCAAGACCGCGCAAAAGCTTTGATGAGGTCGTTGAATACAGATAAGAAAAGTCCGAAAGCAGTCATCAAGACTGCCTTCGGACTTCACTTTTATACCATTATCAGACAAATGCCATTATCTCACCTGATAAGAACTTTTTCAGCAGAACAAGGTCGTCCTCGTTGATCACACTATCGCCGTTGATATCTGCTGCCTCGAACCTTTCTGTATCGCCGTCTACAGCTGCATTTCGCATACTGCAAAGGTCGAAAACATCAACGATGCCGTCACCGTTAAGGTCGCCGGGTATGTATTCCTCAGCAGGAGTGTTAGGCTTCCACCAGTTGATATTGAAAAGATAGCTCTCTCCGCCTGTGAATACAAGATATACGTCATGCTTGCCGCTTGTGGCTTCGATGTTACAGGTCTTTGTCACCCATTCCTGCCAGCCGCCTGTGTTTGTTACTTCAGTGCTTCCGATGATCTTTCCGTCGGGAGAGTCAAGACGTACTTCCAGAACAGCGTCCGAGCCGTTTGAAGCTACACGGAAGTCGATCTTATCCGCACCTGTAAGGTCTATATCCTTGAAGCCTATGTAGTCGCCGTCCTCGATATAGCCTACGTCGCTTCCGCCCTCTGAGCAGCTCTCGATGTCTATGCCTGACTTGTAATCGTAATTCTCAGCTTCGATAACATTGCTTTCGCTGCTGCCCATTCCCTTTATACGGAGAATATGGCTGGACTTGCTGAGCACCTTTCCTTCTCTGTCAAGCACGTAGATACGGTACTCGCCTTCCTCTGAAGGAGTTCTTATGCTGCCTGTACTGCCGCCTGCTCTTGTCATATCAGCTCCTGCCTTGAAGCTTGTTGTGCCGTCGGGAGCTATCCAAACATTGCCGTCCACCTTTCTCACAGGGAGCTTGCTGCCGCCTGTAGTTGCACAGCTTGCAGGGAAAGCATAATCAGCTGCGGATTTCAGCCATGAAGGCATAAGGCTGCGGTATTCGTCGGATATACCCGAATTTACACACACCTTGTACTGAGCAAAAGGCCATACGTTGTCAGATACCACTATAGGAGTATCAATGTCGCTGTACGGTGGGTTCTTACCCATTTTGTTTACTGTAGCATAAGTGCGCTTTATTGTGAGGTGGTGCTTGTCGCCGTACTCCTCACAGTTAATAGTATAAGTTACGTTAGGACTTATTTCGAGAACGTTGTCATTCTCCTCGATGTAGGTAGTACCCTCATCGTTATGGAGTCCGTAGGTAGGAGCTCCGGGACCGCCTGCGGGTATGCCCTGTATGTAGTTCTCGTTGATAACAGTTCCCGGCATCTGACCGATAGTATAGATACCGCCGCTGTCATGGAGTCTGTTCAGCGAATTGATGACTCTGTTATAGCATATCATATTATCGTGGCAGGTTGTGCTGTCCTTGAAGTTGCACCAGCCCCAGCCAAGATGTATGCCGTTGTATGCCGTCTTTTCGATAGTATTGCTGAGTATCTTCACAGACTCAACGAAGTAAGCCGTAATAGCTGCACAGCCGCCGAAGCCGTGTACTACGCTTATATCGTAAAGTAAATTCTGAGTTATGAGGTCGTTCTTGCATATTCCCTCGACCTCCTTCGGGAACTTCTCATGATTGTTCCATGCAGCATCACCTATATAGATATGCTGTGGGTGACCAACTGTGATACCGCTGGAAGTGATATCTGTAATGAAGTTTCCGCTTACCTCGGAATTGATAACATCATTGGTCATTGAGATACCATCTGCACCCGTATGCTTTACAACATTGCCTGTAAGCCTGATGTTGTCGCTGTTGGTAATATGTATAGCAGCAGGGAGAGTATCGACCATTTCATACTTCTTTGAATGCCAGTTTGAATCAGCAAAAGCAGTATAGCTCTGAGCTGCCTGACAGGTAGTCTTACCGTGTGAGCCTGCAACCTCTGTGAGCTGATAGTCCGTATTTGCAAAGGTTATGCCGCTGAAGCTTATATTCTGTACACGGTCACTTGTGGACTTTCCTGCTATCTTGATAAGTCCGTCAGCAACAGGAGCTTCAACGTCCGCACTTGTCATATCCTCACCGCTGCGCGGATAATAGTACAGAACCTTCTGAGTCTTGTCAAAGAAGAACTCGCCCTCGCTGTCAACGAACGAAAAGGCATTGTATATGGTATGAGTGCCGCCTGTGGAGAAGCCTGCTCCCCAGCCCGGAGTCTGAGCTATAGCACCGTATGGCTGCTGCATGAGAAGTATCATGCTTCCGCCGTCGTACTTGATATCACGTGAGCAGACGATATTCTCGTTCCATGTAGTACCGTTCACTACCTCAAGATCATCAAAGTTTGAAGTGATACGCGGCATAGAGCCTGCGTCGTAAACGATGCCGTCACTCTTCTTGCCTGAGTTCCACGCCCAGTCAGCCTGACCTGCAGTAACGTAGTAATCTCCGTAGCCGCCCTTTGCCTGCACCTGCACACTGCCCATATTAGCACGTTTATCGTTGACATAAAGGTTTCTCAGCTTGATGTCTCTGTCAAGAGGTGCCGACCAGAGCTTATCGTTGTACTTAGTCCAGCCTGTTACCTGCTGAGCACCGTTGATAACAGGGACTTCCTTGTCATACGCCTCATATCTTACAGTAAATCCGCCTGTACCCGAATCACGGGTATCAAATTCAACAGGCTGTGTAAGACGGTAATCACCGCCGCGGAGATACACAACGATATCTCCTGTCATATCACCGTTGATCTTGCGCACCTCGTCCCTTGCCTTTTCAAGTGTGGCAAAAGGTGCTTCGATAGTACCGTCTCCGCTGTCGCTTCCATCAGGTGAAACAAAAAATACTGCCTGCATACCTGCGGCTTTTGAAGCAACCGATAAACCGCCCACATTAACGGCTGACATGACTGCTGCCAGACTGACAGCGACTGCTGACATTCGTTTCAGGATCATAGTATTCCTCCTTATTAAATTTTAATATCCCATTCTATACTATCACTTCACCTGTTTTGTGCATGATAGCTATATTTATATCTAACATCTTAATTATAATACAACATACCGCATAATAATACAACTATTATTTCTTTTTTGGTAATATATCTCCCCCTTGATTTTTCAGCCTCCTTATGATATAATATTTGCTATTCAGCAGGAGGTAATTATGTTTTCGCAATTCAGAAAGAAATTCATTGGTGACAGAACGTTCTACAAGATAGTTCTCAGCATGGTAATTCCCATGATACTGCAAAATCTTGTCACCAACTTCGTAAGTCTCATAGACAATATCATGGTAGGCAGTATGGGTACAGAGCCTATGAGCGGTGTATCCATAGTCAACCAGTTCATATTCGTTTTCAACGTTACCGTATTCGGAGCAGTTGCAGGTCCAAGCATATTCGGAGCGCAGTTTTTCGGAAAGAGCGACCATGAGGGTCAGAAATATACCTTCCGTTTCAGACTCCTAATTTGCACTGCTATCATAATTGCCGCAGCAGCTGTATTCGAGATTTTCGGCTCGCCCCTGATAAAGCTGTTCATCAGCAAGGAGAGCGCACCTCAGCAGGCTGAGGAGATACTGGGATACGGTATGGATTATCTGAGAATAATGGTATTCAGCCTTATCCCATTTGCCATCGGTCAGGCTTATTCAAGTATAGTCCGCGAGTGCGGAGAAACACGTGTCCCTATGGTGGGAGCTATGTCCGCCGTAGGTATAAATGTACTGCTTGACTACGGTCTCATCTTCGGCAAGCTTGGTATGCCTACAATGGGCGTAAAGGGTGCAGCAATAGCGACTGTTATCGCTAAAACAGTGGAAGCCCTTGTAGTGGTAATCTGGGCACACACTCACCCTCAGCGCAATAAATACATCGTGGGAGCTTTCCGCGGCTTCCGCATACCGCGCCGACTTACCGCAGATATAATCAAACGAGGCACTCCATTATTCATAAACGAGTTTCTCTGGTCGCTGGGAATGTCTGTAGTTGCACAGTGCTATTCCGTCCGCAGCACCGAGGTCGTAGCCGCAAGAAATATATCAAGCACCATGACTAATCTTTTCAGCTCTGTATATCTGCAAATGGGTGCTTGTATCGCTATACTCGTGGGAGCAAAGCTCGGTGCGAACAAGCTGAAGGAAGCCCGTGACCTTGACAACAAGCTGCTTTTCTTTGCAGTTGCCGCAGCCGCTGTTGTTGCCGTATGTATGATGCCGCTTGCAGGACTTTTCCCCAAGCTGTACAATACTGAGGCTTCCGTGCGTTCACTTGCCTCATACATGATAATCATACAGGCACTTACAATGCCCATGTGGGGTTACACGAACGCCTGCTACTTCACTCTGAGAAGCGGCGGAAAAACAGGTATCACCTTCCTTTTCGACTTTGGCTTCACATGGTTCCTTATGATCCCCCTCGCCGCAGTTCTTTCTTATTTTACTTCATTTGACATACGCATCGTATTTGCTGTAGTTACCCTGTCAGAGATAGTCAAGGTTTTCATCGGTTATTTCATGGTGCGCAGCAATATATGGATAAACAATATCGTTGACGACATTTGAATACATAGCGAAACGCCGCCGCTTCGAGGGCAGAAGCTGCGGTGTTTCTTTTTCTGAGGAAATTGTTGTATCGAATGAATAGAATCAGGCTTTGAATTATGCACTAACAAAGCTGTAATGTGTGCACGGTCATATTATCGCCGCCATATCCGCCCTTTGAAAAGGAGCGGATATACGCGTATTATTTACTGTCCCTCGTGGAAGAAGTAAGGAAGTGCATCATAGATGTACCATCTTACATAGCCCCACCAGTGAGTCTTTTCGATACCGTCGTTACTGCTTGCAACGAGGAAGTAGAAGTTGCCCTTTGAGAAGTCAGATGTGTAGGTGAAGCGCTTTGTATCCTGCTTGAGAGGATTGATAAGTCCAAGCATATTGTTGTATGCAAGATCCTTGTCGCCTGTAGCAGCAAGTACGAAGTACTCTCTCTGGCTGAAGCCTGACTTGTCAATAGCGTTCTGAACGCCCTGTACACCGCCCCAGCAGTGACCTGACAGCGGCATATAGTATGCACAGATATCAAGGTTGTTTATGAGCATATTCCATGTAGAACCGCCGCCCATTGAGAATCCGCCGTATGCACGGTGATATCTTGTAGCCTTGAGGTTGTCGAGTGAGGTATTCTTCTCAGCGTATGTTGAATACTTGCCTTCAACATATGGAATAATGCTCTGACGCATTTCGTTCCACACTGTGCCTGCGCCCATATTTCCGTCATTTGAAGGACAGCCGTTGAACGTAGGAGTTACAACGATCATTGGTTCGAGCTCACCGTTCTTTATCATATTGTCGAGGATATTCTGCATCTTGACATCGTTGCTGAATATTGTATTCTCGTTCTCTCCGCCGCCGTGCATGAGATAGAACACGTTGTACTTCTTGCTTTCGTCATAGCCGTATGGAAGGTATACATTCATTGACTTGTTTCCGTTGATGCCTGTATAGTTTTCCTTGACGATCTTACCAGCCTGTGAGCACTGGTTCAGGTACTGGTCATTTGCACGGTACTGGAGATTAGGATTATAGTTGAAGTTTGACTTAGGCACTGTCGTTGTTGTAGTTGTAGTAGTCGTTGTAGTCGTAGTTGTTGTAGTAGTTGTAGCAGGTGCGGAAACTGTCTTGATATTGTCAGCATAGCTCTCAGGGAACTGACTGATCGAACCTAAGAGGTACTTCTGTATAGCAAGAGCATCGTTTGCGGTGATTCCGCCGCCTGCTTCGCTTACGTCCGCATTGAAGATACCCGGCTCTGTAAGAGCGTACTTGTTCGGATTTGCAAGAGACTGCATGATAAGAACAACGTCGCCCATATCTACACCGCTGTCACCGTTTGCGTCGCCCCACTTTGATACCTTTGCATTAAGTATATCCTTGAGATCCTGTACGGGTACGGGAGCTGTTGTAGTTGTAACAACAGGAGGTGCTGTAGTAGTTGTGGTGATAACTGCCTGAGGACCGTCCACCTTTACGCCTGCCTGCGCACCGATAGCCTCATCAACATAGAAGCTGTACTCGTCTGTATCTGTCTCAACATACATCTGGAGATCAGAAGCGCCCTCAGGTATCTTGTAATTGGTATTTGCAAGCTGTACCCACTCACCCTTTGGTACAGCATCAACGATAGCTATCTTGTCATACTGTACCTCAGTACCGTCATTGTACTGGAGAGTAAGATAGAATTTCTGTGAAGCAGGACCTTCAGTATATTTTACAACTGTGCTGAAGCTGTATTCCTGACCCGCCTTGAATACAGATGAGGAAAGTGTACGTACAGCGCCATTCCAGCTTGCTTCTCTGCCTGTGCAGGCAATAGAGCCAGAACCTGCATAATGCTCTGATGTATCATTTGCTACCTTTGCAGAGCCTCTGCCTGTCCATGAATCAGCACCTGTATCAAATGTATTGTGGAAGTAATAACCGTTCTCATCAGGCTCAATAACAACAGGATTGCCGCTGAGCACCTTGCTGCCGTTGCAGCCGTTCCATGTTGTACGGTCATACTCGAAAAAGTCGATATCTGCATAGCCGCCTGTTGACTTTGTAGGATAGCTGTAGATACCGCTGCGGTAGCCTGTAAAGAGCTTGAGATCATAGCTCATAGACAGTTCCTGACCGAGCTTAGTCCAGTTCTGACCGTCGTATGAATAGTAGAAGTTAGCCTTGTCTATATTGTTTGACGAGCTTCCGTCGGAATTTACAGTTGCGAATTTGAAGTCAACCTTGAGGTATATCTCATCGCCGTTCATATTCTGCTCTGCTACTATCTTGTTGGAGCTGTTTCCGACTTCATTGCCGTTGTTTATTGACATATATACTTTCTTCTGACCGCTGTCTGTAACATAGACACCGATACAGCCGTACTTGAGCTGGAATGCTGAAAGACCTGCATAGTCGCCTGCCTTCATATGTGATGCATCAAGTTTTATGTAGCTGCTGCATGCAGGACCCTCTGTACGCATAGTAAGAGTATTTCTTGCGTTGAGAAGATGTGAAGCAATAGTCTTGTTCTTCAGACGGAGCCAGCCCTCACGCTCTGTAACAGACCATGCGCTGTTGTCTGGATTATGGTTCCACTGCCATTCGAGAGCGAGATCGTTTGTGGAGTAGTCAAAGCTGTCATCGCCTGCAAGGTCTGTGCCCTTGCTTGTGCCGAGGTCAATAGTGATTGGAGCTTTTCCGTTAACGCCCATCATCGGCCAGTCGTTCTGCCATGTTACAGGTACAAGTACAGGTATACGACCTACAGAGCCGTGATCCTGGAACATAAGTCCGTACCATTTTCCGTCGGGAGTATCAACGATACCGCCCTGTGCAACGCCTGCACCGTATGAGCCTAAGCTCGAATCGAGAAGGGTCTTGTTCTCCCAGCTGCCTGTGAGGCTCTTTGAACGGTAGCAGAATTCAAGTCTGCCATGACCTGACGGCCATGCGATACCGAGTATATAATAGTAGCCGTTTATCTTGTGTATGTGCCAGCCCTCACCTGCAAGGTTGTTGAAGTTTGTCTTGAAAAGCTGCTTTTCAAGTCCGCCCGACTTCCAGCCTGTCATATCGGAGTTAAACTCCTTGATGTTACAGGTACCGCCTGCACCGTATACGAGATAGTTTCTTCCGTCACTATCAAAGAGGATAGATGCATCGTGGTACATACCGTTAAGCTCTACTCTCGACCACTCACCGTGCTCGATATCGTCAGTAGAGCAGATATATGACTTGTTTGAACCATAGCTGCCGAAGAAAGCATAAAACTTTTTAGTCTTCTCGTTGTAGCGAAGGCTCGTTGCCCACTGTCCGTGAGCATAGTCGTTCTTGCCGTTTGTAAGGTTCTGAACATCGCCGTTAGCGTAGGTAGTGCATACATAGTTGCATATCTCCCAGTTGGCGAGGTCTTTTGATTTCATTATTGGAGCAACGGGGCTGAAGAACATGGTAGTACTTACCATATAATATGTATCCCCTACTCTGATGATATCATCATCGGGAACATCTGCCCAGATGATAGGGTTTGATACTGTAGCAGCCGCAGTAGCCATCATACTTACAGATGAGGTAACTGTGGGCGCAACAAT
The DNA here is from genome assembly GCF_000518765.1 of Ruminococcus flavefaciens ATCC 19208. GTDB lineage: Bacteria > Bacillota > Clostridia > Oscillospirales > Ruminococcaceae > Ruminococcus > Ruminococcus flavefaciens. Next base: position 125,661 of record NZ_KI912490.1, read on the forward strand.
AGACGCTGCGAGTATCACTGATAATGCAGCCTTCTTCGGATTAAAATGTCTCATTTTTAATTCCTCCTTATTTAATTTCCCCTGATTAACGTTTCCGAAATACTATCTCTATGGTCGTCGGTGCGTTATATTGCCTATATATAACATTTGACGATTTTTATAGCATTGTTCATACTAATCTTATCACTTTGTAACAAAATCCGCAACCCAAATAATACATATTAGGTGGACAAAACACATCAATTATTGTAATATATCACGATTAATGTTTGAATTTTATTAAAATCATCATTATTTTGACATATTTGTATGTACGTCATAAATCTGTGCATAAAAAAAGAGCAGACAAATCGTCTGCTCTCATGTATTTATTAGTATTCTCCGTTACCGAAGCCGCCGTTGTTATTGCCGCCGCCCTTATCTTTACTGCCGCCGCTTCCAATGAAAAGATCGTCCATTGCAGCACTTCTGTCGCTGAAATTGTATTTCTCCCGCTGCTGTCTTTCGGTACTTTCACGCATTTCCTTTTCACGTTCCATGTCCGCACGAAGCAGCTCTGCAAACTCAAGTCCGCCGCTGCCGCTTATATCTCCCAGATATTCGGTATTCTGCTGCGCCTCGCCGCGGGCTTCACGCCTTTCGTCAGCTATGTATCTTGCAGCTGCATTCACTCCGTCAAAAAGGAGATCAAACAATCCGTAGCCTCTTCCATAACCTCTTCTCATAGTACTGCCCCTTTCGTTTACTATATCATTCAGACCGCCCCATTGATCTGTACAACTATTATACCACATTTTTCACGGAAATGCAATATATTTCTTTATCTTATGCCGCGGCAGACAGTTGACAATTTATGCGGCATAGTGTATAATTTTAACATGAACAGGAGATGATAAAATGCGCTCAAAAGGCACTAAAACCATTGCTGAAAACCGCAAAGCCCGTCACGATTATTTTGTACTCGAATCCTACGAAGCAGGCATTGAGCTTGTAGGTACTGAGGTAAAGTCTATCCGTCAGGGCGGCGTTAACCTTAAAGACTCGTGGTGCTCTATCGACAAGGGCGAGCTTTTCGTCCGCGGTATGCACATATCTCCATATGAGAAAGGCAACATCTTTAACCGCGATCCCATGAGAGTGAGAAAGCTCCTCATGCATAAGCGCGAGATAAATAAACTCTACGGTACTCTCAAACAGGAAGGCCTGTCGCTTATCCCTCTGAGCCTTTATTTCAAGGACTCAAGAGTGAAAATGCAGGTGGGACTTTGCAAAGGTAAAAAGCTCTACGACAAACGTGCCGATATCGCAAAGCGCGATGCTAACCGCGAGATCGACCGCAATATGAAAGCACGCAATCAATAGGAGTTTTATGAAAAAACGTATTCTTCCGGCATTTCTTATAACGATCACGATATTAGCCGGCTGCGGACATGATGTAAAACCGTCCGGCAATGACAGCATTATTGATACTACATCTGAAACAATAGTGACAACTTCTTCCGGTACACAGGATATTGTTCTGAAAATGCTGGATAATGTTATCCTATACAATGAAAAAGTATCTTTTCCTTCATCATTTGACAGTTTCAGTGATGATTACACCGCAGTTAACCCTATAAAATATGAGAGCTATGATATGTCAACATATACACTGTACTATAAAGATAAAAATATAGGTTTTATCGATCTGACAAAGGATAATGATGTACGCGGCTTGTTCATAGATAATGATGTCCCAAATACTGATTTTACTATTTGCGGTATTGGCTACGGATCAAGTAAAGATGACATTATTCAAGCCTTCGGCGAACCGAATGATCGAACAGAAGAATCATTTATTTACGGTGAAAATGAAAACAAACAGATAGTATTCGGATTTAACGGCAACAACATAAGATCTATCAGTATTTTCTGCTAACGAAGGAGCTTTCATATGATTTTTACACAGCCTCTGAAAAAAGGCGATAAGGTCGCTGTTATAAGTCTTTCGAGCGGTATACTCGGTGAGCCTTACTGCGCTCACGAAAAGAAACTGGGAGTCAAAATGCTCCGTGAATTCGGTCTCGAACCTGTTTTTACAGAACACGCTCTTATGGGTACAGACTTCATAATGAAGCACCCCGAAGCCCGTGCCGCAGACCTTAAAGCAGCTTTCCTCGATGACTCAATAAATGGCATCATCTGTGCTATCGGCGGTATCGAGACATTCCGCACCTTCCCCTATCTCATGGAAGATGAGGAATTCATAAACGCGGTTCGGCAGCATCCTAAGTTCTTCCTTGGTTTTTCCGACACTACAAATAATCACTTCATGCTTCACAGGCTGGGCTTGCAAACCTTTTACGGTCAGGCTTTAATGTGCGACTTGGCAGAGCTTTCGGGAGATATGCTCCCATACTCAAAGGCTCAGTTCGAGAGCTGTTTTGCACCATATCACGGCAGGAAGATAACTCCCTCGGATCTGTGGTATGAGGAGAGGACTGACTTCTCATCTGCTGCCGTTGGTACTGCTCCCGTATCCCACAGGGAGGAGCACGGCTATGAGCTTTTACAGGGCAGTCCCGTATTCGGGGGCGAGCTTCTCGGCGGCTGCATCGACAGTATGGGCGAGATGCTCATGGCAGGAAATATTGACAGGTTCGGCGATATGCTCTCAGATGAATTCGAGAAATGTCCGCAGCTCAGAGAGGACTTCATAAACCAGATCGAAATAACAAGAAAATACAATATCTTCCCCACTGCCGAGGAATGGCGCGGAAAGATACTCTTTGCCGAAACAAGCGAAGTAATGCCAACTCCCAAAATGTTGGGAGAATACCTCAACGCACTGAAAAATGAGGGAGTTTTTGAGAATATAAACGGTATCATCATAGGCAAGCCAATGAACGAGAAATACTACGAGGAATACAAGGTTGTATGGCGCGAAGCTGTAAATAATGCAGAGCTGCCCATACTGTATAATGTTAACTTCGGTCACTCGGCTCCGAGAACTGTACTGCCCTATGATGCTATGGCTCATGTTGACGCGAACAAGCAGGAAATTACCCTGCTGTAACAAATAACGACACCGTTTGCTGTTGACAAATCACTTTTGTAGGGAATGCGGCAGCTAACAGCTGCACGTCCCCTCTGTCCTGCGGACATTTCCCTGCACAGCAGGGAGCCACTCGGCGTTCCGCAAAGTCGTGTATAAATTGCAATCAAAAATGACAATCCGTGACAATATTCACTGTTGACAAATCAGCAGAAACAAAGTATAATATTAAAGGAGCACTTAAAGCTCCCCAACCTGTACCCTCATTCATATGGGGGCGTAAAGGTTTCGACGGGGGTCTTGAAGTGTGATAAGCGAGCGGAGAATGGCGTGATCTCCATAACCTGCGCCACGTTTAAATATAAACGCAAGAAATAACATTACAGTTTCTAGAAATAGCGAACTGGTAGCTGCTTAAGTCAGCTTCTGTCCACCGAGGGAGTACCGCGGCTCTCGCTTGGGCATCGATGAGCGGTGAACGACTGTCGGAAGTGTCCGTGTCCGTCAGTTGTATACGGACTACCTGTGACTACAGCCCGTTTATCGGCGGCAGACTCAGGGAATCATAATAGGTAAAATACGCTCGTAGAAAGTTGCATGAATGGGCTTTCGGACAGGGGTTCAATTCCCCTCGCCTCCACCAATGTGGTATTAAACAAACTATTCTTCTTTAACGGTGGATTTGCCGTTACTATTTTGCTTTGATACCAAAAATAAGAAAAAGCGGTTGACTACCATGATCAACCGCATAAAAAAGAGAGAGCAGCCTGACCTTCTGCTCTCTCTTTTCGCATATCAAGTTATATATAGCTTATGAATTAAGTTTATTATACCATGTATTTGACTATTTGTCAATGATTTCGGGGCTTATCGATAAGCGCCATTTTGATACAATCATTCAAGTGTTGAATATCGTCCGAGTCGACTTCTCCGTTAAACTTCTTCCTTAATGTTGCAGGAGATATGCGCATATAAGCCGCTACAAGCTTTACAGTCAGCCCCTTTGAATGTATTTCAGCCTTTATATCCTCATAGTTTACTGTTCTCATAACTCTGCCCCTGCTCTTTCCAACATTCAAATACAATTCTTTGAAATTTAAGCTTATTTTCATCGTTCATCTGGTCATAAAGGTACATGATACGCTGAGTTTGTTCTTCTCTGGTTAGTTCCTTCTTTTTACTTATGGTTGCACCTCTTCGGTGTGCTCTCTCTTCTCTGATGCCCTGTATGCGCCCTGCATCGTAGATCGTTGATATCAGCCTATAATAATTCCATGTCTGATCGTGACAAGTTTTTGTGCTTTCAAGCTCCATGAATGCCTGTTCAATTAAACGAGCCATATTAATGCTATCAATAGTGCCTGCTCGATCACAGATGCTGACTATTTCTTCAGGCACTATCATTATTGGAGTGTTCTTCTTTTCAATCATAACAATACTTCCTTTCGTAATTGACATACCCGAAAGAAAATGTTATAATAGATTTAACAACTCTTTTCGGGTTTGTTGTGTATAACGGTGGCTTCGCTTTGGTCGGTGAGAGCTGCCGTTATTTCTTTTGTGGCTTGATGTACGTTTCAATTGCTGAACGTATCACCGAGCCTTTTGTTTTTTTCTGCCCTTTGCAGAAGGTGTCAAGCTCTGAGTTGAGCTTTTCGGAGATCTTGAAGGAAATAACTTTGTTATTACCTTCATCACCCTTTTTCGGTCTCCCTCTGGTATTCATCGTTCACCGCCTTTCAAGGTCTTTATTTTTGGTATTACCTTAATTACATTATATACCATGATGTGCCCAAAATCAAATATAAATTTTGATATATTGCAGGCTTATTTTTACCCCTGATAGATATTATTTTATATATTGGTAATACCTTAATTGAAAAGTGGCTATTTACCGTTTGTGCATTATTTTCGTGTCATATAAAATTAGACACGAATATGACACGGCTTTGCAAGTTCCTTTGCCTACCCTCATTTGAAATGACGGTGGTTTTTTCATCAATCTTTGGTTCAGTAGCGCAAAATTGCGCTGTGACTTCTATGTTTATTTGCAAGTTCCTTTTTCAGCTTGTGGAAATTTTTCCATAAGCTGTTGTTTGAACCTGTGCCCTGAATTAGGGTAGTGGTTTTACCGTCGTGAAACGCGACTGTTATTCTATCAGGACAAAAGAAAAGAGCCGCACCCACGCCGTGCAGCTCTCTCTTGATATGTCAGCAATAAGCTTTTTTATAATTATAATGCTCTCAGAGCGATTTGTCAAGCGTTTTTCGGGCTTCTGAGCCTTAGGCAGTATGTTTACCTTGCTTTTTTCAGAGTGCCATTAATAACGCATATTTTGTAAGCCAGAGCCTTTATGAATTCATACATTATCCCTTGTGTATCTGCATTGAAGCAAACACAAAGAAATGCTGTTGTGTCAACAAAATCAAATTTATTTTTTTTGAAACATACAGCTATATTCTGTAAGTCTATTGGCTGATATTTGAAGAAATCATCAAACAGCGTTGTTATTGATATTCCCATATATTACCACCCAACACCGCCGACAGCTCTTTGCTGTTTTACTGATAACTCGCTAAATTTACGTGAAAGCTGCTCTATGAACTCTTCTGCTATCTCTGAGCCGTTCTTTTCTGCGCCATTTACAACGACTTCGATCTTTTCAATGTTGGTTATATTGCCAAACTCGCTGCGCTTGCTATCCGGGATAATCGTTTCAGGTTCTTTTTCGCCGATAAGTGCAAATGTTGGGCGAGTAACTCTACCGCCCTCAGCATAGGCTGGAATTCCGTTAGCTTTTCGGTATTCCTCAATATCAAAGCTTTTCCATGTTTCAAACTGATTTTCAGCCTGCTGTCTGATATAGGCGTTATATGCTGCTGTTCTTGTACCGTCAGCATTATACATAAGGAACTCTCTGCCTTTATCATCGGTAATTGTATCGCCAACGTTCCACTCTTTGGCTGCTTCCTTCTCAGGATCGCCAAAGATACGAGCCATAGCATCTTCAATTTCTTTCATAGCATTAACAATGCCAGTCTTAACATTAAATACATGCTCACCAACACCCTGCCAGAATTCATTCCAGCCTTGTGCATACTTGTTAACTGAGAAGAAATCATCAATAGCCTCTCCGCCCTGAGCAAACGCATCATAGATAGACTGCCAACCAAGCTTCCAGTCCTCACCGAAATGACCGTCAAACATATCTATCCAATAGCCTTCCCAATCAATACCGTTTAAGCCGTTTGCAAGCTTCTTTAAGCCGCCTGCCGCTACGTCCCATACATCAGCCGTTGTTGATAATATAGGCTGTAAAAATCCTTCCCATACAGCTATTGCAGGCGTTTTAAGGAAGTCAACAGCATCACCAATAAGGTTAAAGCCTGCCGCTATACCGTCAAGGAAGTTGCTATTTGTAGCCCATTCTATCAGCGGACTTAAAGCGTTATCAAATACCCATGTTGCAGCATCGCCCACTCTGTCAAATATACCGCTTATTGCACCGCCTACGTTCGACAGTTTGGTTTTTAATCCTTCAAAATCTATCTTGCCAAATAAACGCCTAACCGAGCCAACTATATCTGATATATCATCTCTGAGCCAGTTAAACGCGCCTAAATCCATTTCCTGGAACTTATCAAACATACTGCCGATAAGGTTGCCGACTGAGCTTGCTATACTCGGTAATGCATTTACAAGCCCTTTGCCGACTGTGCTTAATATCTCAGGAAGTGCCTTGACAGCAACAGAGCCTATTTTTCGTGCAATTGGCTTTATTTTGGCTGCTGACTTGCCAATATTACCGATAGCAGCATCAAAGCCCTTTGCAAATATATTAGCTCCGTTTTCATCGCCTGAGAATATAGCTGCAAGACCGTCAGAAACAGTCGTTAATGCAGGTACAAAGTCTGATATTAAGTCTCTGCCCATGCCCTTAAACGCTGTTTTCATGTCCTGTATGCTGTCTTTGTACCTCGCAGAAGCCTTGACAGCTTCATCACTCATAACGCCGCCAAGCTCATGCACTCGCTGCTTCATTCTTTCGGTTTCTTCTGCCGATGTATTAAGCAATGCTCCGAGCTCAGTTGCTCCACGTCCAAGCAGCTGACCTGCCAAATATGTGCGCTCTGTCTCGCTGTCTACGTTCTGTAATGCCTTGATCGTAGCCGAGAACAACTGCTCTTGTGACATATTTGCAATTGCTTCTTGTGTAAGTCCAAGCTTTTCAAATGCATCATTGCCAGTCTCAGCCGCACTCGCAAGAGTTTTCATGCTTGCCTGCATACTGTCTATTGAAGTTCCGCTATGCTCCATGATAGCAGACCACTCTTGATACGCCTGCGCTGAAAGTCCCATTTTCTGAGACATTTTATCAATGTTATCTCCAAATGTTGTATAAGCATCAACGCCTTTAAGAACAGCCGCTGTTGTTGCTGTGGCTGCTCCTGCAATGGCACCGAAGGACGCAACAGCTGCCTTTGATATAGCCGCAGCGCCTGCCTTTATCTTGTCACCCATTGTAGACATACTTTCGCCTGCAGATTTAAGCCCTTTTAGATACTCCGTAGTGTTTAAGCCGATAGCGGCTTCAAGTTTATAAACGTTCAATCATCTTCACTCCTTCCATTAGCGCCCCTCGCAGAATATGCAAGGAATACGCTGTCGAATGTGTCTATAATTTTTACTGAATTTGATTTTTAATGTGGCTTAAGGGCGTTTTTTTTACGCCCTCGCCGCATTAGTATAATTATACCTACATACTTTATATAACGCCGTATACGTCAATCTGAGCTCTCTGTGCTGTACTGTTTAGCCTTATCAAGAATAACCTTGTATGCACCTTCATAATTATTCGCTGTCGCTTTTGAGAGCGCATAAGCATCATCAACAGAAACAAGTCTGCCGTCCTCGCCGTAATACTCTGGACGCATACACGCATTGCAGAGCTGCACAAGTTCATCGAATAATGCAAGATGTGGGCTGTCCTTGCTTCTGAGATCTAACGCAATCCCCTTCTGCTGTAATGCCACATCTTCTGACTTCTGGAGCTCGTTGCCGATAATTCGTAACATTGTCGCGTTGTTGCTATAATCTCTCTGAGCCAGTTCAAGAAGCTCCGCGCCTGACAGAACGCCTAATTTTATCAGTTCAAGTGCTGCCGCATCAATAGCCTTTGGAGTAATGCCGTAAGCAAGCATGAACTCATCTTTGCAGGCATCACGGAGCTTTGCAGCTGAATGATTGAAGCGCTGACAGATCGCAGCCAGTGCATCACTGTCCTTTTTCTTCTCAGCGTTCAAAGCAATTTTTTTCTTCTGATAGCCCTCAGGAGAGTAATCAGCTTTGTTTTTTTCGAGCTCTGTAAGCTTTCGGTTTGTATCTGCGATAAACTCAAATCGCTCTGTATAGGCTTTTCTTTCCTCTGTGAAGCGTTTATCGACACGCTCTAAATATGATTTTAATTCAACTCTCATTTTTTTAAAGTCCTTTCTGCCGGATATATTCCAGCCAGTAACGCTGTTCTCTTGTTTCAGCTCTCGGGAGCTGTATGTCTTGCCCTGCCGCCCTTGCCAAAAATGCGTATATTTTCGGATATTCGGGCTTATATTTCGGAGCTGTCTCCCTGACACCGAGCATTGTTTCATAATAAGCTTCACGGAGAGTAACAGCCTTTGGAACAGGTACATCTAAGCCTGCAAGCTTTGCCAGATAGTATTCTTCACGCCACGCAGGACGGGGGATATACCGTTTCTTGTTGGTTAACGCATCGAGAAAAAATTCTCGCCGCCATACTGGAAATAATGGCTTAATCATTGTACAGGATCACTCTCCAACTCAGCCGCCCTCTTTTTCATGGTTTCATATAGTGACTCACTAAGAGGATCAAGAGCCGCTTCAAGCTGATCGAGTTTGTCTGCTATATCAGCCTTTTCACTGAATTTAAGGCAGTATCGGAGTATTGCATCAGCTGCATTGATACGGACCTGAGGAGCGTATTCTTGTTTTGACATAACAAGAGCCAGACAGCTTACAGCCTGATTTGCAAAGTTTTGAAGCCGTGCTGTTGCCTGTGATACTACGTCCGCCCTTGCATCAGCATACAGCTTCTTGAATTCGGGCTTTTTCATTCTGTCATATATGGTTCGTTCTTGCAGTTCGAGCTTCTTTGCTGCTGCTCTGATTGATACCGAGTTAAGCAATTCAGCCACGATTACTTCATCAGGGATATTTTTTGCCATAAATGCTCACCTTCTTTCTGCTGATTATTCCTTCCAGTCCAAAGCCGCCGTAGCGTTCAAAGCCATATATACAGCATCACCGCAGTTTTTCTGTAAGGTATCAAATATTTCTCTTGCTTCTTCTTCGGTGATTTGTGGTCCTTCACCGTGTATAATAGCTTCTATAAGGTTTCTGACTTCTTCTATCTGCTCTGGAGTAACTCGATTATCACTTTCAAGCTGTTTCTTCATAAGCAGCTTATTTAGCCTTTTAAGCCGTGCTAACGCATTATAAGCCATAGGATACCACCCCCCTTGTAATGCGGTTTATATGGCGTTTGTGTGGCTCTCTGAGCAAGCCACACAGCGCCATTATGATTTATTTCTTATTCTTAGCCCACTCTATATTGAGATTGCCCTTTTTCCGTGCAAGTTCTGCCGCCGCCTTTTCTGCCTTTCGGTATGTCTCATGTTTGCTGATTATATTCAGTCCGCACCGCTTTGCACTGTCAAGCCGTGAAACGCTGTATCTGTCTCTGCTTTCGCAATAATAAACTACATACATAACATACCTCACAGGATAGTCCTGTCTTGCATTGAAGCTGTCTCCAATGCCGCCACATATCGCCGTAAATGCTCGATATTTACTTCTAAGTCCTTCTGTCCGAGTATGTGGCTCACATCACGGAGCTTTTGTTTATCCTCTGTGAGCTGCATAAGTGCATCAATAACCTTGTATGCGCCGTTTGAATGATACTGAATAGATGTATTCATATTGTTTCGCCCCCTGTCAATTAAAATGGTACACTTTCGCCTTCATATGGGATAATACTCCCATACTCTGAATAATCCAGTAGTTCTTCTTTTTCGGTCAGCTTGTCAATATCCATCATCGTGTTCTGCCGTAACAAATTTTTCAGCCGTTCCTTATATTCCAACAGTCCGTCGATCTGCTTGCTTTTTTTTATAAAGTTGCTCCCATATCTTCACGTTCTCTTGTGTAATGACTGCAATTATATGCTCAAATTCATCTCTATCAAGCATCTGCATTGAATTACCTTCTTTCCTTTTTTACCTGTGTTATAGAAAATGTAGATTTTCGGTGTGACCTTCTCGCGAAGCCTAAGAAGTTTAAAACCTTACACCAATTTTCTACATTTTCTACAGGTTTCAAAAATCTCCCAGAATATAGCCATTTATGACATTAAAGGCGGTTTTGCCGTTCACAGTCGCTGTCGCAGATAACAGATTTTTTTTCCTTAGCATATCCATAAATTTACCTTTAGCCTCAGCAAAATATCCGTTTGAGCTACACCATTCACGATAGCAATTATATGTTTCTTTAGCTGTTACAGCACCGTCTGTCTCAGGCTCGAGACAATCATCGAGAAATAACTGGAGCTTATCAGAACTCACTGCATATTCCCTTGTAGCAGCTATGACAGAGAAGGGCAGTTTCAATCCCTCTTTTCGGTATAGCGCCAGACCTTCCAGAAGCCAGTTGAATATTCCTGAGATATTCGTCTGAGTTATGAGTTTTTGTTTCAGTGCAGGATCTTGCTCAGTTGTTGAAAAATGTTTGTCAAAGGTAATAACATTCACTCTGTTAGACGTGAACAGTGTATCATCAACTACCTTCGGGAGATAATTCGTATTTATGAATATTGTAAACTGCGGCTTGAATTCAAATGAATTCTCAAAGAGCCGCCGTGCTGTTATAATATCGCCGCCTGTGAGTGACTTCACCAGAGCTACATCAAACGCCATACTCTGAGGCGGTTCACTGACATTCAGAAAGCGTATTCCTGCAAGTCTTGCTATATCCTCAGAAGCGTTCCTGCTATCCTTTTTCTTCAATGCAAGTGTTTCAGGCAGGGCATTGGCTGCATAGTCCCCGAGAGCGTGTCCAATAGTGGAAAGCAGCGTTGATTTGCCGTTTCGTGTAGTTGCTCCATAAAGAATGAACAGCCTTTCAAGGTTTGCTTCTCCCGTCAGACTATATCCGAGAGCCTTTTGCAGGAAGCGTTGTTTTTCCCTGTCATTCGGCATTACCTCAGATAAGAATTTATCCCACATCTCCGAAGCCACTGTGCTGTCATAGACCACATTGCTCATCTTGGTTATAAGATCATCGGCTCTATGTTCACGAAATGTCAGTGAGGGCAATTCAAGAGTGCCGTTGATACAGTTGAAAAGTCTGTTGTCCTTGTCAAAATTCTCACCCGAGATACAAAGACAATCCATACTGTCCTTTATCAGTGTATCACGCTTGTTTTTGTTGCCGTATTTGACATAGTACGCATAAAACTGCTGTCTTTTTTCTTCATCGTTAATACTGACACTGTACCGAATGAGGAGATCAAAGAATTCCTTTGCAAGGCTGTGTGCCTTCATTCCCCCAACGTCCTTAACCCATACCCTTCCATTGTAGTGATACCACTCCTTTGCAGTAGTGTTATATCTCAGTTCGTTTCGGTACAGCTCAGAAAACAGCTCAGAAGTGCCTCTGTCATTGTAACCATATTCAAGGGGATTAAGTAATGAAATCATTGCAAGCTTCTGATCTGCCGGACTTGTTTCAACCTTAGGTTCATTCTGCTTCATATCCTCAGACAGTGCCGCCAGAAATGCCTTTTCATTCTCCGATATATTTATGGTATTCAGCTGCAATTCCTTCGACCTCCCCTCTGTGATTTATAAAGAAGCTTCTGCGCTCCTCGTCACTGCCCTGTATCAGTATCATGCAGAACCACTTCACCTTCGGCAGCTCATTGCAGGCTCTCACCCACAGAGGATATGGCTCATCATCGGGAGTTTTCGGAGCAAACTCCTCAAACCACATCTTCAACAGTTTATAATATCCGTTCAGCATAAGAAAAGCCCATTTCTCCCACTGCTGATAGTAACTAAGCAGCTGTGAAGCTGTGACCGTTTTCTTCTGCGGCTCTCTGCTCCTGCCTATATCCAGACCGAGAGCGAAATCTGCATTGATCTTCTGTGCCGCTTCTTTCGCAGGCAGATTATAGAGCTTCATTACAAATGACACACCGTCCCCATGTTCTCCGCAGCCGTAACAATGATAATCATGTTCGTATAAACGCATAGATGGCGTTTTTTCACTATGAAACGGACAGCATATATAATTACCCCTGTTAGGTGTAAAGCCGTAATATTCAGCAATAGAACGCATATCAGTGCGCTCTTTTACCTCATCAAATATGGTCATCTATCCTCACCGCCTGCACCGTTATAGCGGCAAAATTTTATGACGGGTTCAAGGGCTCGCTGCTCTGATTTTAACTGTTTTCGCTTAATTGAGAGATACTCCTGTGCTTCGTCAACTGTCTCTGGTATAAAATAACCGCCTGTTGACGATAAATCTGCACATATAGGTTCGCCACTATCACGCAGTAATGCGATAGCTCTTTTTACATCTCGAGGTGTCTCAAATCCAAATGCAACCTGTATATCCTTACAAGGAATAGCGTTCTGTTTTCCTACCGGGATAACATCACGTATCTTTGCAAGAGTTTCAGTCCTGATAATTTTAACTTCCATAGTATCCTCCTATGAAGTATTAATTTATTTATTTGTTTGTATTGTTAATATCCTTAGTTTTTTCATGTTCTGTCAGCCATTTTTCATACTCAGCTCTATGCTCCTCTATGTACTTCTTCATACCAGTAAATACCTGAATAGCAAAATATTGAGCTTGTTTGTGACTGATTATATAATTGTTATTATTAGTTACAACTTCCATATTGTCTACCTGAAAGTTCATTGATAGCAAACAATACTTTCTGCTTCTGGTCTGCGGTAAGTTCTTTGCGTAGCCACTTGCAAAAAGTTGCTTCTGCTATGCCGATTTTTTCAGCAACTTCATAATAAAACAACCTATTCTGTTTTATCAAACTCCTGATTTCAACATTTTTCATTTTAAAAAGTCCTTTCATAAATAAAATGAAAGGGGCGCCCTTTTCTATTTACATTGTATCAAGAATAATTCTTGTTGACTTATTAAAAATGTTGTGATATAATATTATTGAATTGAAACATTTTGAAAGGAGAAGTAAATGGAACTCAAGCTTGTTAATTCCTTACGAAAAAATATTTTAGAATTAGTAATTGACAAGGAACAAAACTGCGTATATTTGCAAAAAACAAATGATGAAACATACAAAGTGCTTGCATTAGGTACTATTGATTGCGCATTCGGAAATCTATTATATAATTCTTTTGAAAACACCCCCGAATATAAAAGGTATGGTTCTTTTATACATGACAACTTTGGCTCTAAAGATGTTATATTGGAAATCATTTTAAATGACACTTGTATAGAAGTTCTAAAGCCGATTGCTTCAATGAAATGCACTCTATTAGGCACAATTAACTCAATTTATGAGTTCATCTATACCATTACCAAAGGAAAAGATGAATACAAACCTTCATTAGACGAAATAAACATGTTTAGAATACAAAATAAAGTTCATGTTGAGCAACAACCTATTGAACATGGCGATTATAAAAATACAAAAGGAATGCGCTTTTTTGAGATAAAAACCATATATGACGTTTTTTATGGTATCCTTTACTACTATGCTTATGAGCACTTAAAACTAAAGCGCTGCGAGCATTGCGGACGTTGGTTTGTTACTACTTCATTTAAGACTAAATACTGCAATAGGAAAACGACTGTTGAAAGATATTCTCATTTACTATGCAAAGAAGCCGCAAAAAGTATGAAACAAGAATGCACGAGAGTAAAAAACAGGATTGAAACAAAGGCATATTCAAGTAAAAGCCAAAGAAGCGGCAAAAATAAAGGTGCATACAATAAATATGTTGAAGAGTTTCAAAAGAAATGCAATGACTATATATCATATATACCTTATGAAGCCGCTGAAAATCTTGAAGCGTATCATTCATTTTTAAGAGAAACAGAAAAACAGAAAGGTTGGTTAAAATGACTGCCGTTATATATGCACGTTTTTCAAGTCATAACCAAAGAGAAGAAAGCATTGAACAGCAACTTAAGGAGTGCTATGCTTTTGCTGAAAGAAATGGATATACTGTTATAGGCGAATACATCGACAGAGCTATTTCGGGAACTACTGACAGTCGCCCCGACTTCTTGAGAATGATCTCCGACAGTGCAAATAAACACTTTGAATATGTTATTGTATATCAGCTGGACCGCTTCGCCCGTAATCGATATGACAGTGCTATTTATAAGGCTAAGTTGAAGAAAAACAATGTTCGTGTTCTCTCAGCCCGTGAAAATATCACTGACGATGCAAGCGGTATACTCGTTGAAGGCTTGCTTGAAGCAATGGCTGAATACTATTCCGCAGAACTCGGACAAAAAATCCGTAGAGGTATGGACTATAATGCCGAACAGTGCCTTTGTACAGGCGGCAATGTTGCTCTCGGATATAAAGTCAATAGTGAGAAAAAGTTTGAAATTGATACAGAAGCCGCTCCTATTATCACTATGATATTTGAAATGTATGCGAGTGGTAAAACTGTTACTGAGATATGCACCACATTAAATCAACAAGGATATAAAACATCTCGAGGAGTTTCTTTCAATAAGAATTCATTATGGAAAATCTTACGTAATAAGCGTTATATAGGAATATACACTTACAAGGACAAGGAAATCATTGACGGTATGCCAAGAATAATATCAGATGATCTATTCTATAAAGTCCAAGATATTCTTGATAAAAACAAAACAGCTCCCGCCCATAGAAAGGCGAAAGCTGAATACATATTAACAACTAAACTATTCTGTGGTAAATGCCGAAACATGATGACAGGTATAAAAGGAACAGGAAAAAGCGGCATCACCTACTATTATTACAAATGCAACCATGCAAAGAAGAAACTTTGTGATAAGAAAGCTGTACATAAAGACTATATCGAGAACCTTGTTATTGAAGAATGTCGAAAGCTCCTGACTAAAGAAAATATTGATACTATCACTAAGGAAATCGTTAATCTCTGTGAGCGAGAAAAGGACAATACTAATATCAAAAGGCTTGAAAAAGCTCTCAGAGACGTTGAAAGAAAACAGCATAATCTTATCGCCGCTGTTGCTGAATGTGGCATAGAGAGCGTCAGAAACAGCTTATATGGAGAAATATCAAGGCTGAATGAAGAAACTGACAACCTCACAAAGCAGCTCGCTATCGAGAAAAGTCAAACCGTGTCAATATCCGAAAATGAGATCAGATTTTTCCTTACTCAAATGAAGAACGGCAATGCAAATGATATTATGTACCGAAAAGCTCTAATAAACACATTCATCAATCGTATATACCTGTATGACGATAAATTGACTATTATTTTCAATACAGGCGATAAGGAAGTAACTGTTGATGATAAGCTACTGTCCGATATTGAAAGTCAATCAGAGTTTGTTTTTAACACTGATTGCTCCACCAGAAGCAAGGCTCGCAAACGGCTTAGAATAGCCATTTTGCGAGCTCGTTCTTTTTTAAAAGTGCTCTCAACCACTTATTGACCACTTATTTTTTTATTTAACAATATCAGATGCTCCGCAGAGTTTTGTCTCTGCGGAGTATTTTTATGCCATAGTCTGCTTCATAGTTTCTTCTTCAAGCTCGTCCTCATATTCGTCAATGTCGGGTTCGGCCTCCTTTGCAGACTTAGGTTTAGTGTTATTTCCCTCTCGGGTAAATCTCAGTGCATTTGTTATGGCATCGCAGTTTCTCGCTCTCGCCTCCTGGAACATATGGGAGTACAGGTTCAGAGTCGTTCCTACGATGCTGTGTCCCATGTCGGCTGACACAGCTACTACGTCTATTCCCTCGTAGATGAGGAGCGATGCGTGAAGGTGCCGCAGTGAATGTATGCCACGGAAGGGTATGTCAATCTTCTCGCAGTAGCTTTTCAGATACTTGTACGGCATTTCGGGATACATGGGTGAACCGTTCCACTTGGTGAACAGCCTGTCGTTATCCTCCCACTTCGTTCCCAGCCGACGGGCTTCTTTTCTCTGCTCCTTGCGGTATTTCTTCAGCATATCCATAACGTCCTCGGGGAACTTTGCCACTCGCTGAGACTTCTTCGTTTTTGTAGTATCAGTGTAGATACCCTTTGCAGGTGTGTAATGGGAAGTTCTGCGGACTCTTATGGTGTTGTAGTCGAAGTCGATGTCCTTCCACTCCAGTCCCAGCATTTCGCTTCTTCGGAAGCCGCTGTATATCGCCAGAGTTATGTAGACCTGAAACCACATTGGCTCATAGCCCAGATCTTCAAACAGCTTCTTCACTTCGTCAAGGGTGTAGATTTCCTTTTCCTTCTGCTCCAGTTTGGGTATCACAACTCTGCTGCACGGATTGTCTGTCAGCATTCCCATACGGATAGCGTAGCTGAAAATGTCGCTGATGAAGCTCAGGTGATGTATAGCCGTCTTTCGAGACAGCGGCTTGCCTGTGACCATGTGCCTGCCGTTCACGATAAGGTCGGTGATGAACATTTGTATGTCTCTGGACGTTATCTTGTCCATACGCTTGTGTCCGATTGCAGCGTAGATACGCTTGGTGACCTGACGCATTTTGGAGAATGTGGTCGGTCTCAGGTTGACCTTTGCATACTCATCAAACCACTGCTCGGCAAATGTCTCAAACTTGACCGCCGATGTTATCTGACCTTTCTTGCACTCCTCCTCGAACAGCACCGCCTGTTTGTTTACCTCTTTATCGATCTGACGAGGAGTCATGCCGGGTTCAGGATAGTAGCTTTTGTACTGATTATGCTGCCTTCCGTATATATCGTAACCGCATGATACCTTTATCTCGAATGAACCATTCGGTCTTTTTCTTATAGTCGCCATATATTTTCCCTCCTTCATAAATATGGCGCGTTTTGCCAACGACATCATACCACAACTCGGTGCGGAAGTCCAGAAAAAACGCGCCATTTCCACTATTTTTTTACGCAGTCTCCCCGCGCAGATATTTCAGGAATAATTCCTTGTTGATAAGATACTTGTTGCCTGCCATGATGTGCGGCACCTGACCGCTCAGGCACATCTGGCGGACTCTGTACTCGGTCAGCCCTTCCACAAGAGCTGCCGCCTGTTTTATTGTAAGCATTACGATTTTAGTCTCTGTTTTGTTTTCAGCCATTCGATCATACTCCTTCTCATTGTCTTTATCTCGTTTCCTGTGTGATTTGAATTGTTCATTTTCATCATTCCTTTACTTAGAATTAAAGGGTACGGTGAATTACCGTACCCTTGATGAGTGTTAAAGGTATAGTTTTTTACGATACAGTTATTGCAAGGATGTCACGTTTCGTGACACCCCTTTGTTCATAGAGACGCCGTCACGTTTTGTTACTTCGTCTACTGACCGAACAAATCGTTCTGTCAGTTCATACATTCCGATATGGATGATTTGAAGGTGCTGCCGTTTCGGCAACACCTGATAAGCACAGTCCATTTTGGACACCCCTTTGCTGGGTCTGCGATTCGACGACTCAGGTGGCGAGGTGGCGATTCACCACCTCATCGTCATGACGGGATGTTTCATCCCACCATGCCGAATTCCCATTTTGGGAACTCGCTCCCGAGGTAGGACTGAGTGCGGTCCTGTTTTGGGACTTCAAGTACCGCTACGGTAGTCGAGCTTCGAATAATAACTCACGGGTATTTTACCCCTGAGTTAGTCGAGTTCCTGTATCGGGGAGTCATCATTGTCGACAATCCCCTCACACTCATTACGCATGATAAGGTCATCGAGGTTGACCTTTCCCCTCGTTCTGCGGACGTTGTTGACAGCCTCACGGCGTACATCTTTGAGGTGATTCTTGCTGACTTCGAAGGTCTCCGCCAGCAGTGCAATGAGCATTTCAACCTCAACTGCGTAACGGAAAAGTCCCTTAGATATTTTCGTTATGCCTTCGTCACTTGCCGCGGCTATGCACTCCGCAAGCTCAGGGACAAGCACTTCCGACTTGACTTTTATCTTCCTCGTTGCGAGATATAATCTCAGTGCAGACTCGATAAGCTCCGAGCGGCTACCGTCGTTCTTGGAAAGATACTCGTCGCACTCGCGGAGCAAGTCCTCGGAAATATATATCCCTGTTCTCACTTTTTCACTCATCGTCATCATCCCCTTTCTGATAATCGTAGGCTCGCTCAAAGTTTATCACGCCGTTGATGTGAGCAACTTCGTCCACGCACATTCCCCTAAGGTCTTCCATAACTTCATCATCTATATCGTTGACCGCCGCGAGGAAGTGAGACTGCATAGCCGACTCCACCGCCAACTTGAAGAGCCCACGGTTAATTCTGTACTCCGAGCCTTTGACTATTCCATCGATAATTGAAGTCAGAACGTGCGCGAGATATTCCGTTGCTGTATCTGAATTGCAGTCGAGGTAGCCTGAATAAAACCTTATCGCTTTCTCAATGAAGTCACTCTGAGATGTAGCATTTGCCGCCTTCAAATGCTCAACCATCAGCTCTTTTGTCCTGGGGTAGAGCCAAACCGCCTGTTTTTCCTTTTTCTCCATAAAACCCTCCATTATTACTCTCCGACACCGTTTATTGTCCTATGTTTCGCTGATTCTTTCATTTCCGACTCCTGAACCGTAACACTCAGCGAAGTTACGACTCCTTTTGGCGGAACCCTCTTTTTCTGCTATTTTGCGGTCGGCTTTGCCGTTCCGCTGTGACCGTTTCGGGGGCTGCGACCCCGAAACTTTATCCTGCAACAGACAGTCACTGCCCGATTTTCAGGTATTTTTCCACTCTGACCACTCCTTTCACGGTGATGATATCACCGCCGCTTTTCTCCTCTGCCGATAGTATCTGTGCGGTATCGCCACACTCGCTCCACGTTGCGCGACAATCGCTTTTGTGGGTGCAGGTGGGATAACTATCCGATTTCTGTATCGGCGGCAAAAACGGGCGTTTTTGTGCGCTGTTTTACTGTCACCCTAGTGCGTTATACCGTCACCCTGAACCACAAATACCGTCACCCTCAGTTTTACCGTCACCCGACTCAAACAAAGGTAAATAGACATTTTCTGAACTTCGGGTGTCGGTATGGTCAGCAATTTCTACCCACAGCAGGCTCCCGTTTTTACTGTCACCCGACTGGTCATAAACAAGTTCAAGTATTCGTGAGCCGTGACTTCTTCGCATACTGAATTGCACTCCGTACACTTTTAATTCGTCCGTGTGCTGAACAAGATTGCGCGTCATCCAGTTAGGAGCATACTCACGACTGAATCGTTTGTACATCAGTTTGCAGAGTTCAGTTGCGGAACCTGTGAAGCGTTTTTCATCGGCCATGAGATCATGTATTGCGAAAGAGAAAAGATCAGGCTTGCGCTCAGGAACAACATCAGCAACATTCCACCTGTGATTTGCAAACTCCAAGTTCAATTCAAGGTGTTCGATGTCACGACCTGCGCAGTATATTTTAGCTTTTTTGCTGCCGCGACGTTCTTCGATCATAACCATGATACCGTCAACGCTTCCGATGATACCAGTCGAACCTGACACCATATTGAACGGATCGCTGTCATAACACTTGCGCGTATGATGTACAACAAGTATTGCTACTTTCAGCTTGTCCGCAAGCGCTTTCAGTACAGAAAGTTCTTTGTAATCTGAACCATAGTTGACATCAGTGCTGCACCTGACTTTCTGCAATGTGTCGATAACAATCACTTTCAAATCAGGGAGCTTCTGTTTACCTCTTTCAAGTTCTTCCTCCAAACCGTTGCCTATTGACTGTGCTTCTATTGCGAAGTTCAAGTTCTCACAGGGTTCATCTGTGAGTTCATATATCCTGTTCTGCAAACGAAGGAGGTTGTCCTCAAGACTCAGATACAATACCTGACCAATATTAGTATCGTGCTTGAGGAACTGCTCACCGTTAGCGACTGACAAACACAAGTCAAGTGCTAACCACGACTTACCTATCTTCGGTGCGCCTGCAAGGATATACAGTCCGGGATACATCATTTTGTAGATGATGTACTCCTGCTTTTCCAGCGGAGTTGTCATAATGTACTCGCTGTTGTAGATCGTTAATTCGTTTCCTATAACTATCCCCCCTTTATTTTGACAGCAAAAAACGCTCCGCGAAATGCGAAGCGTTTTGCCCTCTAAATATATTATGGTACGATTTTTTGATTTTGCATAAAATCAGGTAACAATTAATTTTTATTAAAAACGACAATTTTACTTGCAATTTGATTTTGGATGTGATATACTATAATCGGAGGTGATAGAACATATGTTTTCTGATATTTGTTTTTACGTCAAAGGAAAGACAATTGAAGTCGACGGACAGGACTTTCTTCTCGGTGAGCTTACAGAGTCCTGCCTGAATATTACTCCCGATGAATACCATGAGCTGAAAGATAAACATAAAAAACTAAAGGATATGATAGTCCCCGAAAAGCTTAATGAGAACCTTGATGAAAAGGACCTTGATTTATGGATAGATAAACTTTTCGAAATTGACAGTCTGCTGCGAAGACATAAGATCTTTCAAGTAATAGGTGCATCTGTCAAAACAATTCGTTCATTAGTAAGCAGCGATGACATCCTTGAAAAAACAATTGCATTTCTTCCGCTGGTTTTAAAATATGGTGATATAATTTCAGATATTTACAGTTTTAATCAGACTATCTTTGTCTTTATTAAAAACTGGATAATGAACCTCGGAAAATGCGAACCATGGAACTATGCGGCTGCATATTATGATTTTGTCTCCTCACCTTCAGCGTACAAGTACATTATAAATCCGATACAGCATAGCGAAGGCATATACAAATATCACGATACGCTCACCTCGTTCACTCTTGTGCCGAGAGAAAAATCCGAGGGCAGCGGTGAATACATTATTGCTGAGTATTATCACACATCTTCACTGCAATCCTTACTGAAAATCGACTATATGAAGGGGCTTATGACAGGTCACTGTATCCGCAGGTGCGAGCACTGCAAACGGTTCTACCTTTCAACCAACGCATACAGAACCCGCTTCTGCGACAAGCCTTCTCTTAAAGATCCTAAGTTTACTTGTAAGCAGATAGCATACAGGAAGACACATGTTAAGGATAGTAATGTCAACAATCCAAAGTATCAAACATACAGGAAAGCGGTACACCGAATCATGCGAAGCTGTCAGCGCGGAGCTATTACGGTAGAAGTCCGCGACACATTATTGAACAAAGCAGAAGCCATATATCACACAGCTGCCACATCACTAAAGTACAGTGATCAGGAATTCGAGAAGCAAATGTCCTCTGATAACCTGTACAAGCTGTGCGGTATTGAACCACCAAAGCGTGGACGTCCAAAGGCGGTGAAAAATGAAAACGGATGAACTGATTAAGCAGTATTATAGCGGCGATGATACAGCTCTTGACAAGCTGTACAGACAGAATACGAACTATATCCATAATATCGTTACCGACATTTCCAAGCGCAGCGGATTGAAGCTGTCCGAGGATATGCAGCAGGACCTGGAACAGGTCGGCGCATTGGAATTCGTGGAGCGTATCCGCGAAAAGAAGTTTGATCCTGCAATCAGTAAGCTACAAACATATCTTTATCCATTCATTTTCGGAAAGATGTGGCGGTATATAGAGGAATACTACGGACTCATCAATATCCCTCACGGCACTATGACACAGATACGCAAGTGCAAGAAGCTGCATGGTGACGGACTAAGTATTGAGGATATAGCCAAGGAACTGAATATAAAGGAGAAGTTGGTCGTAGACTGTCTGAACTTCACTTTTCACTATGAACAGCTCATGGTCTCATATGATGACGATCCCGATGAAGACCAGAATCCACGCATTGCTCCAATCGGTGATAATGTCCGCAAGAAAGCTATACAGCGAGCCGTATATCCATTGCTGAGACAGAAGTATGCCAAACTGAAAGCAGAACAGCAGCACATTCTCGGCTGCTACTTAGGAATATTCGGCTATGAGAAGATGTCTGTTGCTGATATTGCCGATATGCTTATGATCACGAGAAATGCCGCTCAAAAGAAGATAGCCAAGGCTCTTGAAAAGCTGTATGAGTATGTCTGGGACAGCGAGATCAAGTATTGGATAAACGGCTACTTATGTTTGTTTCGTTGATAAACCATATGAATTATTAATCACCGAGCCGATGAGCTGATGCCTATATAGAAGTTTTGCCACTGAGTGTTACGCACCACTCAGTGGCATTATTTTTTCGACTGCTATGACAACGCTCGCATGGAGAGCTTCTTTGCCACACTGAAAAAAGAAAAGCTGTATCAGATACCTACATACCGAATGAAGCGTGAAGAGGTCAAAACTGTCATCTTCAGATATATCTTCGGCTATTACAACACACAAAGGATCAACAGCTTCAATGCAGGCGGTCTCCCACCTGTGACATTAAGAACTTCAACCAAGTCGGCTCATCATGCCGCCTGACTCCTGCCTATCCAAGATTTTGGGTATTCTCCGACTGCACATTTCTTGACAATTCCAACGATACTTCTGCCATGAAATAATTGATAAAGTTTTTCCTCGCCATCGGCGAGGATATTTTTATATCTTATGGGACGCGGTTTATTTGACGCTTACCTTACTACTCTTCATCTGTTAGCTTATTTCTTTTTGACATAAAATAACCCCCTTAAAGCTTTCACACGTTTTTGTTTTTCGTGTGTCTACTCTAAGGGGATTATATCATTTCGCATCATACTGGGGATTATTTTTATTCTGCAGCCTTTTCATGTGTATCGTCGAAGCTATTGTCATCTAAACACCTATGCCTGATGTACTGGCTTACGACATTTCCATCATCAGAAGAATGGGGATGTGCATTTGCAGCAGAGGGCTCACCGTGCGTCGCCCATCTTGTATGACCAATACCACAACAACCTTTTACTGCTCTTCCATTATCTGTTTTATCAGCAAGGACTTTAAGCTTTCCTTTTTCTTTGATTATCTCAGTCTTAGATTCACCATCTCGTACCGCAATACCGGCAGAGTCATATCCTCTGTATTCAAGTTTTGAAAGTCCATCAAGCAATATCGGTGCTGCCTGTATTTTTCCTGTAAATCCTACTATTCCGCACATAAGTGATTGTATTCCTTCCGTATGATTTTTAATTTACACCTTCTCAAAAAATGTATCCGGATGATTAGGATCAAACTGCTCATTTGCCCACATAACAGTTACAAGATTCTCTGTATCAGAGAGATTGATTATGTTGTGTGTATAGCCAGGAAGCATATGAACTGCCTGGATCTTATCTCCGCTTACTTCAAACTCAATAACCTCATCTGTACCAATTTTACGCTCCTGAATAAGGCCATGACCTGCAACAACAATAAAGAATTCCCACTTGCTGTTATGCCAGTGCTGTCCCTTAGTAATACCAGGCTTGCTGATATTCACGGAGAACTGACCACAGTTAGCAGTTTTCAGAAGCTCGGTAAAGCTTCCTCTGTCATCGCAGTTCATCTTCAGATCAAAGATGGTCTTCTCCTTAGGGAGATACGACAGATACATTGAATACAGCTTCTTCTCAAAGCTGCCGTTCGGGATCTCAGGCATAACCAGAGTCTTAGGCTGATCATGGAATATGTTGAGGAGCTCAACTATTCTTCCAAGGGTAGCCTTATGTGTTACAGGTGCATAGCAGTATCTGCCGTTATCCTGAATTATAGCGTTTACACCGTCAAACTCACAGTGATGCTCCTTGCCTTCGATAGCATCGAACATCTCCTCGACCAGATCATCAATAAACAGCATCTCAAGCTCAACGCTCGGATCATTTACTGTAATAGGAAGATCATTTGCAATGTTATTGCAGAATGTGCCAACAGCGGAATTGTAGTTTGGTTTTACCCACTTTCCCACAAGATTCGGGAAACGGTAAACCATCACTCTGTTGCCTGTTTCTTCGCCATAGGCAAAAAACAGTTCTTCGCCTGCCTTCTTGCTCAGGCCATACTCAGAAGTGCCGAAACGGCCTGCAAGTGTAGCCTGAATGGATGATGATACCATAACAGGTGCCTTGCTGTTATACTTCTTGAGTGTCTCCAAAAGTGTCTCCGCAAAATCACGGTTACCCTTCTTGAAATCAGCAGGGTCAGTAGGACGGTTAACACCTGCAAGATTGAATACAAAGTCAGCTTTAGAGCAGTACTCATCCAGCTGCTCAGGTGTAGAATCTAAATCATACTCGTATATTTCTTCGACTGTTATATTGGGTCTGGTCTTATTCTTCCCATCACGGATGTTTTTCAGATTCTCGACAAGATTTCTTCCCGCAAAGCCTTTCGCTCCGGTAATTAATATATTCATTTGAACTACTCCTTTTATCGATATTCGCCAATCGCAAATTTTAATTTGCATTTCTTAAAAAGTTGTGTAAGAACTAAAGAAACCAACCCAAACAAAGCAAAATTAACAAAGAACATAAATAGAGGATGAATATCTGGAAAATAAGTATAGCTGATATATACTAAAGGGGAATGGAAGAGATATACACCAAAACTTACTGATGATAAATAAGACAAGGTATTAATCTTTTTATTGGGCACAATGATAAATAGAAAAATAATCAACAGAAAAGCAGTGATAATACTTAATACAAAGTGTATTACACCATTTCTTTTGCAAAGACAAATGATTGACAACAATAATGAAACAGTAAAAATACCTATTTTGTTTACAAATCTCACTTTGCTTAGCTTGCTATAGAAATCATGTATTACTAAGCCAAGTGCAAAACAAATCATATATTGTGATACTGAATTAAAATAATATAGATCCACAATTTTTCCAACGCATAGAAGGAGTATGCTAAACACCAAAAAGAGAAAGCGACCTATAGTATATTCATTGTGCTTGAAATTCAAAATCAGCATAGTATCGCTTATGTGCTTGTTGCTAAAGCGAATTATTATTGATGCAAATATAAAAATCCAAAACAATGCTATTAGATACCACAAATGGCCATTATCGCTGCCATATAATAGGCACTTAACTATAATAGTCACTAATGATTTGCCAGAATAACCGGGATAATTCACCACCAATCTAATAGGAAGCAACCAGAGAAACGCAAAAAATATATATGGAATCAATAATCTGTACGCTTTATCTTTGACAATCTCAAAGAATCTCTTCTTATCCACTGAAAATGCAAACAAAAAACCAGAAACTGCAAAGAATATTGGCATCTGAATAATGTTTATAAAATCTTTAAGATAATCAAAAAATACAAAACTATTACTACTCTTATATAATCCCCAAGAAGATGAATAAATAATAATACTGTGACCAATTACAACTAAAAGGATAGCAATAGCCCTGATATTATCAATTTGATAGTTTCTTTGTATTTCACCTTCTACCTTTTTATTTATCACGTGATTCTTTCCTCCAAACCATCTTATCGACAACGCCCACGTATGACTGAATAATCTTTACAACCTTATCAGATACATTGATATCAGTGTAATCGGGAACGGGGATAGCTCCGCCGTTCTTTTCTTCCTTGACCATTTCAACGGCTGTATCTACAGCCTGAAGCAGTCCCTTGGTATCAATACCGGAAAGAATAAAGCAAGCTTTATCGAGCGCCTCAGGGCGCTCAGTCGATGTTCTTATACATATTGCAGGGATAGGATGTCCGATGGATGTAAAGAAACTGCTCTCCTCGGGGAGTGTACCACTGTCCGATACAACAGCAAAAGCGTTCATCTGTAAGCAGTTATAGTCATGGAAACCAAGCGGTTCATGCTGGATTACACGGCTGTCAAGCTTGAAACCGGATGCTTCAAGACGCTTCTTAGAACGTGGATGGCAGCTGTAGAGTATGGGCATATCATACTTCTCTGCCATCTGATTGATAGCAGTAAACAGGCTTGTGAAGTTCTTCTCAGTGTCGATATTCTCCTCACGGTGAGCTGAGAGAAGGATATACTTACCCTTTTCAAGTCCGAGACGAGAGTGAACATCAGATGCCTTAATAGCTTCAAGGTTTTCAGTGAGAACCTCAGCCATAGGAGAACCTGTAACATAGGTACGCTCCTTAGGCAGTCCGCAGTCTGCAAGATATCTTCTTGCGTGCTCGGAATAAGCCATATTGACATCGGAAATAATGTCAACGATACGGCGGTTAGTCTCTTCCGGCAGGCATTCATCCTTGCAGCGGTTACCTGCTTCCATATGGAAGATCGGTATATGCAGACGCTTTGCGCCTATAACTGACAGACAGGAATTAGTGTCTCCGAGAACAAGAACGGCATCAGGCTTCAGCTCCGCCATTGCCTTGTAAGAAGCAGCAATGATGTTACCCATAGTCTCGCCGAGATCGTTGCCTACTGCATCAAGATACAGCTCAGGATCATCAAGGCCGAGATCCTTGAAGAATACACCGTTCAGGTTGTAGTCATAGTTCTGACCTGTGTGAACGAGGATGGTATCAAAGTATTTGCGACACTTCTTTATTACCGCAGCAAGACGGATGATCTCCGGGCGAGTGCCTACGATGATCATCAGTTTGAGTTTTCCGTTTTCTTTCCACTGTGCCATTTTACTTGTTCCTCATTTCTTCAAGTCTTTCTTGAATATATGTAAGTGAAGCAATCTTTTCTTTAGTTTCTTCAACATTCAGAAGTTTAGTATTGTTTGAATTAAACTCTGTAAGAGTTACACGCTTACTATCGCCTTCCTTAAAATACTTATCATAATTCAATCCACGATTATCAGCAGGCACACGGTAGAAATCACCCATATCGATTGCCTTGGCACATTCCTCGTTCGTGAGCAGCGTCTCAAACATCTTCTCGCCGTGACGAATGCCGATCACTTTGATATCCTCCTTCTTACCGCCGAACAGTTCACAAACAGCCTCAGCCTGAGTCTGAATCGTACAAGCCGGCGCTTTCTGAATAAGCAAATCACCATTCTCACCATGCTCAAATGCAAAGAGAACAAGGTCAACCGCTTCTTCCAGTGACATTATAAAGCGAGTCATAGTCGGCTCTGTAAGTGTGATGGGCTGTCCATTTTGAATCTGATCAATCCACAGTGGGATAACAGAGCCTCGACTACACATGACATTACCGTATCTGGTGCAGCAGATCTTGGTCTTGCCAGAAGTTCTTGACTTTGCAATCGCAACCTTTTCTTCAAGCGCCTTGGAAATACCCATTGCATTAATAGGATAGGCGGCTTTATCAGTAGAAAGACAAATAACAGACTTTACTCCAGCTTCAATAGCAGCTGTCAAGACATTATCAGTGCCAATAACATTAGTTCTAACGGCTTCCATCGGGAAGAATTCACATGAAGGAACCTGCTTGAGTGCGGCAGCATGGAATATGTAGTCTACACCTACCATAGCTCCTCGAACGGATTCCAGAGATCTGACGTCGCCAATGTAGAACTTGATCTTGTCAGCTACTTCCGGCATTGTCGCCTGAAAGTGATGACGCATATCATCTTGTTTCTTCTCATCACGAGAGAAAATTCGAATTTCTCCGATATCAGTTTTTAAAAAACGATTTAGGACAGCATTACCAAAGCTTCCTGTACCTCCTGTAATCATTAAGGTTGCATTTTTGAATAATGACATTGTTATCTTACTCCTTTCAATTTACTTGTAATTTTTCTTGTCATCGGTCTAAAGTACTTATTTGTTAATTGATTCATAGAATCACTTTTATAATTAAAAAGTAGTACAAATAGGAAACCTATAAAAGCAGATACAATTGCGCGTAATATAACACATATTAAACTATCTCCTATAAATTTGCATATAAACATAGAAACACCAGCAGCAACTATCATTACCACAACCTGTTTTATTTGATTAGTATAAAATAAGTAAACAGGTTTTTGAAATTTTGAGAACAATATTTTAGGTTCATACCAATACTGACTGACAAGTTTAGCAATAAATGTTGCCGCTAATATACCCGGCACACCAAATAGTTTACCAAGAATAATTGAAAAAACGATATTAAGCCCCGCAGTAATCAATAAAATAAATCTAACCTGTTTAAACAAACCCATTGTTTCTCTAAACAACCAAACGGGATTCATAATAGTCGCAAGAAACATGTTTAATGTTATAACAATAACCCAACTATAATTCATAACATGTTCTTGCCCAATCCAAATTGTTATAAATGGCTGAAAACAATTAATTAGACAGCAAACGAACACAGTACCAAAAAAGGTGAAAATCAAGCATAATATATTAAACATTTTATAAGAAGCTTCCATATCTTTTTCTGAGTTCAAACTTCCTAAACTTGCGGTGATACCTATAATAAAAATATTCACAAAATTCATTATATAAGTAACTATCAGATAATAGTTTGAATAATATCCTACAAATACTGTTCCAACAAGAATAGAAATAAGTATATTATCAGTATTATTAAGAATTACAGCCGCTATTTTATATAGAAAAGTAGATTTGATATTATCGACTATTTTTCTCTTATCATCACTTTCCAAACTAACTGTATTAGACTTAAGATGCTTTAAATATGGATATTTCCGATTTGTAATACAATTCATCATGATATTCCTTAATATCGTAAATACAACTTGGATTATCAAGTAGCCTATGAATTCCTTACATACTAATAAATAGATAATTTCTGTTGAATACACACAAATAGTGGTCACTATATCACAAATACTACTAATATAATTGTTTTGGTCAGCATTTATAACAGTAGTTTTATAGATCACAAAATAAGATACCACAGAATTTGTAAGAAACAGCAAATAATAGAGTATCAGTTTGTCTAATGGTAATTCACTATTGATTATATATTTAAGAAACGGAACTAGCGCCAGTCCTATCACACTAATAGCAAATGCTATTCCATAGTATATTTTTTTAAAATATACAACCAAAGATTTTACCTTCTCCGTATTGTTATTTCGCAATGCAGAGTATAGTGAATAATTTAATACATTGCCAACTCCAAGTTCAGATAAAGCTAATACTGCTAAAATATTGCTATATAAGCCATTTACACCGTTATATTCAACACCTAGTTGCCTGATAAAAATTGTTTTAGTAATAAAAGCCAAAAGCATTACTATAAGTTTGCTTAATACACCTACCAAAACATTTCTTGAAGCTTTTTTTGTTCTACTCTCGGCCATTATTGTTACCTCTAAACTGAGATTTCCATTTTTCTATATTATTTAATGGAATTGTAATGGAAGTAGGTTGTTCAGAATTAATCCATTTTTTTAATTCCAACTCAATATTATTGGAATGTATGATGGGTAAATTTGTATCTTTAGCTATTTCTAAGGCACGATTATCAACCTCAATGATACATGAACGTTTTTTAAAGTTCAACGCTCTTATTCCGCCATGCAATCTTGTACCAATATAATCTGTATCATGTGTCGTCAAAAATTCATCATAAGATTTTAAAGACGGTGCAATTATTTTGACACGATTATAATAGCCAAGACTTTCAAGATATGAAATATCTTCATATGATTGAAGCCATAAATATACATTATCATATGAAGATAATAGAATTTCAAGGAACTTTTTATCTCTTTCTCGATTCTTACGATAATCAGTTATTGTAGTAACAACATTATTAGACCTTTTTGAGGGTATATCCAAACAAAAATCAGGAGTTAACCTCCACATTGTTGGACATGCAGTGTTAATTACATTATTAATACCAATCTCCTTGAGTTTGCGTTCGGTATATGAATCTCTAACAGAATGAATAAATTTTTTATCTAATAATTGCCTTAACACTAATTGTGTATATAATGTAGGACGACTTTGATAACTCCACCATCCAACTCCAAGAAGAATAATGTTAATCTTTGACAAGTTATTAGTGATTTTTTTTAAATCATAAAGTTTTCGCTTTGGAATATTAGAAAAAGCGATTCTATAAGGCGTTCTCAAATCGACTTCCCATTGCTTATAACGAAGCATATTCGAAGAAAGTAAATTGGTACCACAAACAAAAGTATAATCCGATGATAAAATCGCTTGTCCCCCAACTTGTGATACTTTCTCTCTTGAGGGGAGGCAAATTCCTTGATAATCTCCAAATAAATCAATCAAGATTTTATCACAATAATCGTTAATTATATAATCCCCAGCATTTGCAGTTGAAATAAAAGGGGAAATTTTTGCAATTCTCAAAAAATGGTTCATATTAACTCCTTATTATTCATATAGATCAATATACTCTTGATATTTAAGATACTTATCAAATGCTTTTGAACGCTTCAAACAATCCTCTAATGTAAATGTTTTATTTGTACAAATACGAACAATTTGTTTTTCCATTTCATCAATATCATCAATATCTACTACATATCCTGTTTTATCATCAACTATCTCAGGACTTCCACCAGTCCTAAACGTTAATACTGGCGTGCCACATGCAATTGCTTCCATATTTACAGTTGGATAATTTTCTTCTCTTGAAGGATTAACAAACAAATCAGCCACAGAGTATAATTCTGCAAGTTCGTGCTGATCATGTGTATTATGAATCGAAATAATATCATTTGGAATAATTTTATCGATTTCTTTATTTGTACCAACCAGTACTATTTGAAATCTATTATCTAATCTTTTAGATAATTCAATAAAAACATCAAGCCCCTTTTTTTTCCCCCATCCATAGGCCACACCAAGAATAATATATTTTGATTCTAGTGAATTGTTTTGCCTAAAGTCACTTTTTGTTGGTCTAAATATATTTAAATCTATTCCATTATTGATAACCGATATCGGATAATCCTTCAAAAATGATTGTTTCACAAAATCTGCAAGCCATTGGGATGGTGTTATTATCTGTAAATTATCAATTTTAGTAAACCAATGCTTTTTGTGTTCCCATAAATATTTCGACCTATCTCTTTTAGTAATGGGATAAGTATTTAGTTGTGGGCAGCTACTGCATCCAGCTCCTTTCCATTTGTAACAAGGAATAGACACAAAATGCGGACAACGTCCAGTAAAAGCCCAACAATCATGAAGAGTCCATATAACTGGTATTTTATGCTTTTTAATATATCGGAAAAGTAATGGGAGGTTGATATAACTATCATGTAAATTATGAAAATGAAACGCCGAAGGATTTACTTTTTTTACTTTTCTCAAAAAAAGAAGGGTAGCTAATATAGAAAAGCATCCGTTATATCCTGTATACATCGCCAATGATCTCGTTATTTTTAAATACCAAGATGGGCAAATTACTATATCTTGCTTTTGGGCTGGTAAGTTTTGAGCATTTTGAGGATAAGCCTGATACACTACATATCCTTTTTTTTCAGCTTCATCAGAAATGCCTTTCATAATATTTCCCGTGCTTCCATAATTTCCCAGATTCACTTCAACTATTATTTTTTTTTTCATAATATAACTCCTAATTATTCTTGTTTTCCTCTAAATCATTGGTATCTATAAAGCTTTAAGACCCAATAAAGTCCCTAAATTGATTATTCCAAAAAAAGTAATAATCATAATGAATAATGGGATTGATATTTGATAGAATTAATAAGAAACACATTTCAACTGCTTTTGTCCTTCTTATTTTTCCTTTGTACTTAGACAGTATTGTAGCATAACTAATCATTATGTATGGAATAAAATAATTAGTATATCTTTGTAACATATAAATACGAGATGAAGCAATAGCTACTACTAAACAAGCGATACATCCATTAACACATATTCTATCTTTATCATCATTGAAGTCAATTGTATTTAGATTCAAGAGTACATAAAGAGGTAATACTATCAATTTAATTAATGTAAATAATGGTGCACCTTCATTCATTCGGTATGCCCCCTCTTCCATGTATTCAGGAAACAAAACGCTTCCAACAAATGAGTTAATAATTGGGGTAAACAAAAAAATCAATATAAGAAATATAGTAACACTCACTAATAGATTAGTTTTATTACGAATTCTTAATCGTAAAAAGAAATAAACTGGCAAAAGCACAATTGCTGAAAAGTGAAATAATGAAATTCCTAATACACATAATAAATAAGTCTTAAACTTTCCCTTTATAATTAAACTAAAGCACAGAGCAAACAATCCAGCCGCTATTATTTGCTTATGCAAATTAAATCCCGCGTAAAAACTCCCACTACATAGTAAAACTAACATAGACATCCATTTACACTTTGAATACTTCTTTATAAATATTGAATAAGAAGACGCAATAATAAATGATGTTATGCTTGAAAAAAGCAGATAATTGTTAAAATATTTTTTAACTAAATATCCAATATAACGAAACCCAAATTCATTATTCCAATATTCCTGTAGATTCACAAGGAGATCACTTTCGAAATAAAAATAATTATGAAAACTATCAAAATTTTGAATAGTATCAACTGTTGAATCTCCTCTAAAAGCCATTTCAACAAATAAAATGATTCCAAAACATATTATTAGAATTTTTGAGTCGTTCCCTTCTTGAGTAATTAAATTATTTTCTTTACAAACATTTAAACTGCTCTTTAAATTTTTTTCTTCAACAGCTTTTGAAATAAATACAATAAAAAACAAACATATAACATTGAACAAAGCAATAGACATAGTTAATTTCATCATCTCCCATATCATTAATATTGAATCCATTTTCACAGGAAAAATCAAAAACAATGAAAATTGATATTATAATGAATTAGGTATAAAAGCGATTTAAAATTTAATTGAGACAGCAATAATTTTTCAATAGCATTGTTTTCAAAAAATAAAATATCATGATACGTTACTTTCAATCAATTACTATTGCTGTCAAGCAAACACATTAATGACTTAACAAATTTCTTATCAAGATCATGCATAATTGAGACGATATCATCGTAATCTTTGATAGTACATTTTCTTATAGCCTCAGCAATGGATACCTCATCAGTATGATCATAATATGTTATTATCGAATCTAAGCGAGAACTACGGATACTTTTTAAACTACTTGATACAACATTCAGTCCACAGCCAAGATACGTTGAAATTTTTGATGGAAAAGCCATTTCATCAAAATCACTACCAGCTTCCTGTAAATTCAAACCTATATGGCACTTTTGTAAAAAAGTAGTATAATCATCTCCAGATAGCGGATCGTGCATAGTTATCCTATTTGATTTATATTTCTTATTCGTAATATCAACTAATTCTTTTAATTGACACATTGCTTTAGAATCTCCAAAAGCAAATATATCTAAATAATATGAATCATCTAAATAATCCATGGCCTTAACAGCTAAGTCTACTCTTCTTAAGTAATCATAACCACCACCATAAACTATATGATAACGGCCATCTTCAAATCGATCTGTTCGTTTTATTGGAACAAAATAAGGCCCATACGCAATTATTCCCTTTTTGCCATTATTACATAATTTTTTATGAATAATATCATTTGCAACAATATATTTTGAAGCCATTTTTATCAACTTTTTCTCTGCCTTTTCAAATTTAACAGATCTTTTATTATTCTTTTCATAATAGAATAATTCTTCTATTTGAACAATTGCTTCAAATTTTTTTATTCTTTTTGCAATCCTTATAGGTAAGGAAAATATAGGTGTATTATATATTAAAACAGTATCATTGCTGCCAGCATTAAATAGTAAATAAAAAAACAGAACTACAAGTCTAGTTATTACACCAAACTTACTTAACCCTCTTTTTTGAGAAGAAAAATTACCTAGATATATATGTTCTTCTTTTTTATCAATGATACATTTTTTATTTCCAAAAAAGCCATTTTTTTGATACCCTATTGCAGAAATAACTTTAAGGGACAAACCTGCTTTTTTTATTGCTGATATTATATATTCCATTTTATAATTCTCAGCTCTCGATCCCATTGGCTTTCGTTCTTCAATTAAATCAGAATAATATGTTCCAACATAGTATAACACTTTACACACTCCCAAAATGATGTTTCATTCTATACATATGTACATATGGTTTAAACAAAGCAGAAACCAGAATACATTGTATTTTTATTTTTTTATTACGGCATTTTATCACATCCCAAAATGACGAACGTGCTGTTTTTATAAAAAACTTTTCTAATTTTTTATCACTACCGTTACTCTGAATATACTTTGAACATATAGTCATTACTAATCTAAACCTTATAAGCCCAACATATTCCGACTTTAGTCTTCTATCTTTTGCCACATACGATTTTATCGTTTTCTCAACTTTTAAGCATGACATTAGTTTATCCGTAATACCGCTTGTGTTTGCACTACCTGGACGTTGTACGTAATTATTAACAACACTGTCACTAACATATACATTTTTTGCTTTACATAATAATCTAAATTGAAACTCTAAATCTTCAAGATGATGTATTGAGATACTTAATCTCTGATTATTAATAATACTCTTTTTGTATATACAACACCACAATGAAGTTGGAAAATTCTGATTTGCTAAAAAATCTATACATTCGTAATTTGAGTAAAGTCCTTTATTAATATTCCAAGCTGTAACTATTTTATTACCAATTCTAATTTTAGGAAACACGCATATATCCGCTCTATGTGTTTCAATTTCTTTTATCATTATACTGATAGCATTTTTTGAAATGGTGTCATCTCCGTCAACAAATGTAATATAATCACCTGTTGCGTTATCAAGCCCCATATTCCGCGCTGATGATACCCCACCATTCATCTTGTGAATTACGACAATATTTGAATGTAATGCCGCATAATTATCACATATTTCAGAGCTATTGTCAGAAGAACCATCATCTACTAATATTACTTCTGTGTTTATATAGTCTTGGGAAAGAATACTTTCAATACATGCTGTAAGATATTCGCCGACATTATAAATCGGCACTATTATAGATACTTTGTTTTCGCTAAATGAATTACCCATAATAAGACCTTTCTATATTATTTATTCAATATATGATTTCGTTAAATTAGAACAAGCAAAAATTAATATATTTAACTACGCCAAACGCAAACATTCCATATTTTAAGTATTCAATCTTAAAAAAGATTCTATTGTAGTTAGATATTTGTGATAATCAAACATCTCTAATTCAACATTTTTAAAAAAAGGCATTGTTTCAATAGCTTCAGTCAGACTATGTATAGAACAATTTGCTACCAAAACTCCATTACTATCATTAATATATTTAGCTATATCGCTAGTATCATTTGTAAGCACAGGCGTTCCACATGTCAACGCTTCTGCAAGCTTAGTAGGGAAACCTGAATTGCTCACTCTGTCGTTTTCTCTGAAAAAGCAACTATAATTTGCCTTTTTCACATACTCCAAAGCCTCTTGATGAGATACTCTTCCATGAAAAATAATATTCTTTTTTCTATTTATAGTATTTTTATAATCTGGAAAATAATGTAAAAACTGTTCTTTTGTTACACCAACGATGTCCAAAACATAAGATCTATCAACTTTTGACAAAGCTGAAATTAAAATATCTAGTCGATCCTTTAATCCAGGATTGCCAGCATAAACAAGCCTAAGTGTATCTTTCGTTTTTTTGTGCGGATTATTCCACTTTTCTTCAGATGAATCAACAAGCGTTGGTACGAGCACAACATTTTGTTTATTTGAGTAATACTTCTTCAAATATGTGCTTATAACAATTAGCCCATCAAGCTTCTTATGCAGCATTTTCATTCGATACCAAGTATCGCTATCCTTAAGAATTCTATAAACCAGTCTTTCTCCCTTTGCCGATCTCCATTCAGTTACATCTGCACAACACTTTATTCTGTTACGCTTACAATAACTCATCATCCTTCTCATTGCAATGGCTTGAAAATTATACAGAATCACCATGCAAACTTCATGTTGTTTTTCAATTACTTTTACAAAAGATTTTATGTCTGTTAAATAGTGTAGCCATGCTTTTGCTCCATTAGGATATGGAACAGAATATGTATCAAATCCGAAATAATTTTTTTTAGTTTTGAGAATATTATTAGATATGTTCTTCTCTTTACTTGCATCAATATAAACTACATTGTACCCTAATTTCCTAAATGCTTTGCCGTTACTTAAAACTCTATGTGCAGCCGCATTTTTATCAGGCAATTCAAATCCACCTATATAAACAATTGTTTTAGACACAAATAATCATCTCATTTCATTTTACTTCTTCATTTCTCTTCTGAATAATAACAGAGCCTTCTTTATACTTACCTTTCACAATGCAACCGGCACCTATAACACAATTATCGCCAATCTCTGTTCCTCTTAATATTACTGTATTGGCTCCAATCCAAACATTATTACCAATCTTAACAGGCGTAGTTTTATATTTACCAGACTTCAATCCGTCAGTGGCTCTAAAATCATGATCGTGGTCATATATCTGAACATTTGGACTTAACATCACATCATTACCAATCTCAACTCGTTCTCGACAAGCAATCATATTATTGCAATTGATGGAACTATTATTACCAATAATGCAAATAGCGCCCTTACGAACTCTTATTTTTGCACCATCTCGCATCTTAAATCTCTTGCCAATCTTTAACTTTGCGCCTCTGTCCATAGTAATCTCTGTCAAAGGCGATATTAAGCTGATAATTGGACCTGAGAACGAAGATGGGTGGCATATTTTAGTCCATATTATTTTCATCATTCCACAGGGCACACAAACCGCTGCTCTTACATATTTATTCAAACCTTCTCAACCTCATCAACATATTTTTGAACGACAATCTGCCGGTCAAATTCCCTCTGAACCTTATCTCTTCCAGCTAATCCCATCTTTTTTCTCTCATCATTAGAAAGTTTCATAAATTTATCAATTACTTCAATTAGCTTTTTACCGTTACGACATGGTATCATATATCCATTGACGCCATCATCAATAACTTCTCGACAACCAGATCTGTCCGTAGTGATAATTGGTCTGCCAGAAGCGCTGGCTTCCAAAAGAACATTACTTAATCCTTCAGGATAATATGTAGGATGGATAACACAGTGAATATTCTCTAAGAAATCAGCCACATCATGAATCATTCCGTGATAGATAACTGTTCCGTTTTCGTTATATTCATTCAGTTTTCCTTCGTACTCGGCTTCGCAAAAACCACATACATGGAACTCAGAATTCGGATACTTTTTCTTAACAGCTTTGGCAGCCGCAAGATAGTAATCAACACCTTTTTCTTTCATAATACGACTAATAAATGCGAATCTAACAATGCCATCCTCATCAGAAGGATACTCTCTAACGGGAAATCTATCAAGATTTACACCTGAGCCAGGGAGCATCTTGTGTTTGCCCATAGCAATCTTATTATCGATAAACAATTGTCTGTTCTCAGTATTCTGGAAAAATACGCACTGAATATCTGAAAAAGCATTTCTGTAAAGAGTTAGGAATACCTTCTGCTTCCAGCCACCATTCTCAACCGCTGTTCCAAGGCCAGTAATATTTGCTACAAACGGGATGCCGAGCTGTTTTGCAGCCATAGCACCATAGATATTAGGCTTGATCGTGAAACCAAGGACAATATCAGGCTTAACCTCTTTAAGAAGTTTCTTATAGTCTCTTAAAAGATTAATCTCAGACACTGGATTCATGCCATGTCTGCTGATCACAATTTCATGGAACTTCGCACCTAACGCAACGAGTTCGTCTATCCGCTCACCGTATGTAGACGAAATATGCACTTCATGACCATCATTTAATAAGCGTTCTACGATTTCCAATCGAAAATTATAGATTACTACTTCATGATTAACAAGAAACAACACTCTTTTCTTTCTATTACTCATTTATTTAGCCACATCCTCTGTTAACATGATAGAGCGTCTCAAATTCACAACTCTGTAGTTTTCTTTATATTCACTTAAAGACTGATCATAGGCCAAATTACCGAACGCCTTATCAACGAGTCCAGTAGCCATACCAGCAACCTTCAGTAGGAAAGTACAGCCCTTGACTAAAATAATCCTATTGCAATGTTCCGCAGCAATCATCTTAACAAGCTCACTAGTATTGCTGAACTCAGCATTTTGTGGCCAGAACGTACCTCGTTCCTCATTCTCAATCATGAGTCTCACAAATTCCATGAGATTCTCAATATATAGCATGGAACGGCAGTTATCGACATAAGGGAATATAGGCATCTTCTGGGCAAGCCTAGACATCAGCGGATAGTTGCCCTTGCTGCCCTTGCCGTAAATCATCGGAGGGCGAAGGATAACGACCTTGAAGTTCTCGTCTTCAAGCTTCTTGAGACCTCTTTCAGCCCTAACCTTACTATCACCATAGCAGTTGGCAGGCTTGACCGGAGTTTCCTTGGTTATCATTTTCATTTTGCCGATAGGGGCACTGTCACCGTAAACTATAGCCGATGACATGAAAATAAACTGCTTTACACCAGATTTCTTCGCCTTCATAGCTGTTCTGATGGTCAGCTTTGTGTTTACCTCATAATAAAGTTTTGCTTTCTCCTTACTGATTTTGCCATTATCTGAATGGGCAATACCAGCCACATGATAAACAGTATCATAGCCAGAGAAGTCATACTTCATCCAGCCATCACCTATCATATCCAAAGTGTCTATCTGATATTTCTCAGGCCACTGCTTCATATATTCTTCAAACGAGGTGCCGATGTAACTACCAGCACCTGTGATTAAAATCTTCTTCATAATTCAGCTTTTATATCCTCATCAACCATACCACTTATGTTATTAGCCTTTTCAATTTCTTTTGCTATAGTACCTGTTCCGCCTTCAACTACACCTTTACTCTTAAGCACTGACGTGATTGATCCAAAGAACATCTTAACATCCATAAGAAAGCCAGAAACACTTCCACTTTTTAACGCCTTCGCATAAACTCCATCAAGTTTAGCCTTTTCTGGTATCTCCAACTCATCTCTACCACTGATTTGAGCAAGTCCTGTAAGTCCAGGCTTAACATCGTTAGCGCCATACTTGTCTCTCTCGGCTGTCAGGTAGTCCTGATTCCAGAGAGCAGGCCTTGGACCGATAATGCTCATATTTCCTCGGAATATATTCCAGAGCTGAGGAAGCTCATCGATGCTGGTCTTTCTGATAAATGCTCCTACCTTGGTGATACCACCGTTCTGAAGCATATGCGTCGGTACATCCTTCGGTGTATTCACGCTCATGCTCCTGAATTTCACAAGTTCAAAATAGCCTTTGTTCTGAGCTACTCGCTTCTGCTTAAAGAATACCGGACCCGGATCGTCTTTTTTGATAGCCAGGGCAGTAGCTGCATACACGGGGGAGAGGACTACAAGTCCGCAGAACGAAAGGGCAATATCAATTCCTCGCTTGATATAACCCTCATAGAAAGTCGGGATATGTGTGATGTCCTCCACAGCTTCAAGATGTCCCTGCTTTCCGTCAGCGTTCATAGGATCGTTGATGTCCTCAACGAATACTACTTTTTTACCTTCTACAGGATTTTGTTCTTCCGGCTGATTAGCATATACAGAATCGGGATACTGCTTCTTAGCGATATGACGCATAACAAGATATGTAGCACCTAAAGCCAAACCGGTTACCGTAGCTGCTGTTTTCAGATTTTTCTTAGTCTGTTCTTTCACAATCTCTTACCTCACCCTAAGTATTTTTGATTCAGTAGCCTTGCTATATCATTACCATGTCCTACACATATTACACTGACTGCTTTTTATACGGCAACAGGTAATTTCTCATGCTGTTTAACATGTTCAACCTTCTCGGTATCACATACTTCATTGTAGCCAGTCCTTGTACCTGCCTTGATCTCAGCTCTTGCCTTTACAACAGAGCCGCAGTTGATATGGCATCCATAATGAACAACACTGTTGTGATTCAATATAAATCCTGCGGATATTATACATCCCGTCTCGACATCAACTGCAGTATGAATAACAGCCATAGGCTCAATAAAGCAGCCCTTGCCAATTTTTGCTGAAGGACTGACATATGCCTTCTCATGAATAAGAGTAGGTACTTCATATCCGATATTGCATAATCTTTTTATCAGGTTCACCCGAAGTTCCGAATTACCAATAGCAACGACCGCTGAATCGTATTCATGAATCAGCTTATCAATATCACATATCTTTCCGACAGCAGACGGATATACATCATCGACATAATCAATACGCTCAAAGCACTTCATGGATTCAGCGATTTCTCTGGCGACCATACCATACTGTCCGGCACCAATGATTAGTAAGTTTTTCATAAACACTCCCCCTAAAAAGATTATAAAGATTTAAAGTAGATTAATAATATGACTTATAAAAACCAAAAAATATTTGGTCTTTGAAATACTTTATAAAGAGGTTTTAATAATCAACAGTATGCCCCTTACATACCGTGATTCTTAGCAAGCTCATATCAGCTGCCATCAATATAGCAGTTTATATCAACCAGCCAGGTGTTTTAGTCAAAAACATCGTATAAAAAGCAAAAACAGGCAAAATAGCCTGCATTTAATTACAATCCGGCTTAAAAATAGAACTTGCACGCATAAGCAGAATTCTCCCGGTGTTCAAAGCCTTTTACTATATTTTCCGATAAAGTTACTCCATTATGACCTACTCCTGAAAAAAGCATACTACTCATATAAACACCCTTTATAAAACATTGATAAAATTTGTTTACGAACGCAAGATGCCAATTTTTCCGTTGACAGCCCCATGCCCACGGATTGGCACTCCATAAATTAGTTCATTGAAAACTGGTTGGTTTTATGGTATCCTGATTTACTAAAGCATTCAATTTCAATTTTTTCTTTGCACAGAAGAATAGGCGCTTTTTGCGCATTATTATCTGACCGAAAGTCAACTGGTTGTAACAAATATATCATGTTTTTTAATATGTAGGATTATATCATATTCTTATACATTATGTCAATATATGGAAGTCAATATTGTTGCTATTAACAAATGAAAGCTTAAAATTTTCCGCGATTTATATATTATTTTTAAGATTTTTTATTATTTGTATTACCAGTTCCAATTATTACATTATGTAAATCATAAATTATTTTTAGCAATTAATTTTTAGACAAAATTTATATAATCACATATTATCCATGATATAAAAACTGGATTTGTTGTTCAAAACTACAAAAGAGAAATAATAGATCAGCAACATAAAAAATCCATAGTAAAATCATAGTCAGCTGAGCAGCTACTCAGCCCAGATAATTAGAATTCACCAATAATTGCGCATCAGATTATAAATATGAAATGACAATATGATAACCTTTATATGTAATGACTGCCGAAGAGATTCGGCTGAAGATTAGTGTTCAATTTAACAGGTGTTACTATCAGCAACATCAATAGCACAATACACAAGTGAGTTTGATTTTATGAGTTTATATTCAGCAACATCGATATTGACATCTGCTATAACACCTGTTATAATAATATTATCATATTCAAAACATTTATGTTGCCAATAGCAACATTTGCTATAGGAGGTAATTATGAAGCACTTATCATTGAAGCTGCTTGCCGAAACTGTTATAAGCAGAAGAAAGGCAATCAAGATGTCACAAGTCGTACTGTCTGAAAAAACAGGCATAAACCGTTCGATTATTTCCAGACTGGAAAGCGAGGACTACACACCGTCTGTGGATCAGCTCCTTGCACTCAGCACTGTCCTTGGTTTTAACAATGCTGATGTTCTTGAAGATGATGTAGTTGATGCTGCTCTTGTTGAACGCAAGAAGATAGCTGTCGCAGGAACAGGTTATGTAGGACTTTCCCTCGCAGTTCTGCTTTCTCAGCACAACGATGTTACCGCAGTTGACATTGTGCCGGAGAAGGTCGAGAAACTGAATAACTGGCAGTCTCCGATTCAGGATGACTTCATCGAGCAGTACCTTGCAGAGCATGAAAAGCGCCAGCTTTCCCTCAAAGCTACAACAGACGGCGAATCCGCCTACAAGGGCGCTGATTTCATCATCGTTGCTGCACCTACGAACTATGATCCCAAGACCAACTTCTTTGACTGCTCCGCTGTTGAAGCAGTTCTTTCCCTCATAAAGAATGTAACCGTTAAAAAGAAGAATAAGCCTACGATTGTCATCAAGTCCACTATCCCTGTTGGATACACAGCTCAGGTTCGTGAGAAGATGGGCATGGACAATATCATTTTCAGCCCTGAGTTTCTTCGTGAATCCAAGGCTCTCTACGACAATCTCTATCCGAGCCGTATCATCGTTGGTTCTGATGAAGCCAACATGAAGGCTGCCGAGGAGTTCGCTGCACTTTTACAGCAAGGTGCTATCAAGCCCAATATTGATACCCTCTTCATGGCAACTACAGAGGCAGAAGCAGTTAAGCTGTTCGCCAATACATATCTTGCACTTCGTGTCAGCTACTTCAATGAGCTGGATACCTATGCAGAGGTCAAGGGACTTAAAACTGCAAACATCATCAGAGGTATCTGTCTTGATCCCCGTATCGGCGACTATTATAACAACCCGTCCTTCGGCTACGGCGGCTACTGCCTGCCAAAGGATACAAAGCAGCTGCTTGCCAACTATCAGAATGTTCCTCAGAACATGATGTCTGCTATTGTTGAGTCCAATAGAACCAGAAAGGACTTCATCGCTGACCGTATCATGGAGATCGCAGGTACTTACGGCAACAGTGCTGATTACTCTGCAGAGCAGGAAAGCAAGCAGAAGGAAGTTGTTGTGGGCGTGTACAGACTCACAATGAAATCAAATTCCGACAACTTCCGTCAGTCCTCTATTCAGGGCGTCATGAAGCGTATCAAAGCAAAGGGCGCTACAGTTATTATCTATGAGCCGACACTTGAAAACGGCAGCACCTTCTTCGGTTCACTCGTTGTGAATGATCTGAAGAAGTTCAAGAAGAAGTGCGGCTGCATCGTTGCTAACCGCTACGATTCTGTTCTCGATGATGTTGAAGAAAAGGTATATACAAGAGATCTGTTCAGAAGGGATTAAGATATGAGCAAAGAAAGAATTGACTTGAGCGGCAAGACGATACTTGTGACCGGTTCTCCCGGATTTATCGGTGCAAACCTTGTGCTGAGACTGCTGAAAGAAATGTCCTCCGGCACAGTTGTGAGCCTTGATAACATGAACGATTACTATGATCCGGCACTGAAGGAATATCGTCTTTCGCTGATTGAAAAAGCAGCAGAGGTCTCCTCTGTCAGACACATATTCGTTCAAGGCTCAATTGGCGATAAGGCACTGATAGAGAAGCTGTTTGCTGAATATCACTTTGACGTTGTGGTCAACTTAGCTGCACAGGCAGGTGTTCGCTACTCTATCGACCACCCTGATGTGTACATTGAGTCAAACATCATAGGCTTTTACAATATCCTTGAATGCTGTCGCCGTCACCCTGTAAAGCATTTAATCTACGCAAGTAGTTCTTCTGTTTACGGTGGCAATAAGAAAGTGCCGTTCAGTGTAGACGATAAGGTCGACAATCCTGTATCGCTCTATGCAGCAACAAAGAAGTCGGACGAGCTTATTGCTCATGCTTATTCAAAGCTCTACAACATACCGTCTACTGGTCTGCGTTTCTTCACAGTATACGGTCCGGCGGGCAGACCCGATATGTTCTATTATTCCGCTACTAACACATTAGCCAAAGACGGAACTATCAAGATCTTCAACTATGGTAACTGCAAACGTGATTTCACCTATATTGATGATATTGTTGAAGGAGTTTATCGTGTAATGCAAGGAGCTCCGGAGAAGCAGAACGGCAAGGACGGTCTTCCCCTTCCGCCTTATGCAGTGTATAACATCGGCGGCGGTACTCCCGAGAACCTGCTTGACTACATAAGCACATTGCAGGAGGAGCTTGTGAACGCAGGTGTTCTTCCATCCGACTACGACTTCGAAGAACACAGAGAGCTTGTGGGAATGCAGCCAGGAGATGTTCCTGTGACTTATGCTGACAGCAAAGCTCTGGAAGATGACTACGGTTTCCGTCCTATGATCGGTATCCGTGAAGGACTGAAAAAATTCGCTCAGTGGTATGCTGAGTATTATAAATAATCGTAATGTTCGCAGATAGATTTTCGTGACAAAAAGTCAGTTTTGGCATACAATAATTTGAAGATAATTGTGTCAATTCGGATTCGTTTTTTCAGGAAAAAACGCATTCCAACCACTTGTTTACCACTTATTTGTACCAAAAGCTGCCAAAAAACACTTGAAGCTGCTAAAAGCGAAATCGTAAAATACCGCGAAATACAGCCATTTTCGCAATTTAGCAAAAGCCACTAAAAGTGCTTCTACTTTTTCAATTCCCCTCGCCTCCACCACAAGCTGAGCCAGCTTGACCGCTGCCACGTTGGCGCTCGCAAGCTCGCTCTTTTCTTTCAGAATTTCAATTCTGCTTTCGCTTACGGCAGTCTTTCCGGTACTGTGATACTGCCGCGCAGCCTTTATTGCGTCTCACTTTTGTGAGGCGTTTTTATTTTTTGCGCGGTACGCAGAACATGCACTACTTTGATCGTCCGTGTCGGATTGATGTGTATGTTTGCGGGCGCGCAATGCGCGTCCCAACA
The DNA here is from genome assembly GCF_000518765.1 of Ruminococcus flavefaciens ATCC 19208. Classification (GTDB taxonomy): domain Bacteria; phylum Bacillota; class Clostridia; order Oscillospirales; family Ruminococcaceae; genus Ruminococcus; species Ruminococcus flavefaciens. The sequence goes on from NZ_KI912490.1 coordinate 170,521, forward strand.
GTACGTTCATGTTATTTGCATCGTAAGGCATACACAGGTGAGCGGAACTCGTCCCTACTACTCACTACTCTCTACTAACTATGCACTAATATCTCGGGACTGCCTCGGATCACAGAAGTTCAATTGCAGGGAATTTCAAACATTGAAAACTGTATTTCCATAAAAAATAAAAGGCTGTAAAAAACAGCCTTTTATTAAAGATATAAACTTACTTTTGGATTAAATAATATTTATGTCTTACGAGAATTCCGCCCCAGTAATTATGTTATTGTTTAATTGAACAGTTTATCAATCAATAGTATCTGTGTGTTACGTTGATTGTCTTTGCAACTATATAACTACCTGCTTTTTTCAGTTTGATCGTATAGTTCAGGTTAGTCTTTCCGTTATTTGCTTTGGCTGGATATACCTTTAAGTAATCATACTTTTGTAATCCGTTAGTGCTGTTATTGCCAAGAGTTGATCCTGAACGAACTAATGCACCTGATAATGTCTTTACAATAAGATTTGATGGATACTCAATTGTGTATGCACATGTGGAATAAACAGTAAAGTTTGCATATGAAGTTGCAGCCTTTGAAAGGTAAAGATATGTTGAATTTGTACCAATATACGGCTGATACTGTTTAACGTATAAGGAATGAACAATGTTTCCCTTACTGTTCTTGAAGTAAATATAACCTGTTCTGAATGTGTTGTATGTTTTTACAGTAGTATCAGGCTTTACAGTAACTTTGTAATAGCCGTTTACTACCTTGGAAACAGTGATCCATGAATAATAACCACTGTAACTTGTTGCATCATACTGTGATACATAATATGTTCCGCCTTCGCATGAGCATGTATATGTACTTGAAGAGTATGCTTTTGCTTTTAATGCTCTGTCAGGCATTACTGTGAATATTCCGACCATTACGATAAGTGCAAAAAAGATGCTTAATATAGTCTTGTTTGTTTTAGTAAGAATGTTTTTCATTTTCTCCTCCTGAAATATTGAGTTAAGCGGAAAACTCATATAAATTATAACATTTTATGGTATATTTGTCAACCTAATTTGACGATTATTTTTATATTACGCGTCTAATCATATAACAATTGCAGCTAAAAAACGGACACTATCACACAAGGATAATGTCCGTTATTTTTTACTTAACCGAGAGACTTGAGCTTCTTTTGCAGCTCTATCATATGATTACGACAAGCTGTTATCTCTCCTGTATACTTATTGAACCACTCTACATCTGTTTCGTCAGGCTGCTCCTGAAGCAGGATAGCCTGTACAAGTGCCGACTGAGAACGCGAACGCTTTCTTTCGATCTCCTTGATCGTACTCATGCAGAGCTTTATCTCTTTTTTTAGCTTTCTTTTCTCGCCCATGCTGAAACCTCCCTGCATCAATAGCCTTTCTTGTCTATGGAGTTTACTACTGCCTCTGCTTCTTCATATCCCTTGTCCATATCGTCAACGATATCACTGAGAGCCTGTCTCATATCGTCAAGTGTCTCTTTCATCTGTTCGGGATACTTCATAGTGCAGGTCGTAAGCTCGTTTATGATTATCTGTTTGTCATCAAAGCCCTCAATGAGAAAAGCAAAGGAATTTGCACCACTCATATCGCTTACTATACGCATATATCTCAGCTCGTGATCCCCCTCGCCATTCTTGTAAGAGTCTATATCCTCAATGACCTTTGTGAGATTTACTTTATACTGCTTGCGGTAAGTCTCCTGAACGCGCTTTGTCTCATCAATATACAAAGCTATGAACACGAGAAGAGCTATAAAAGTGATAATGAAAAGTATGATCGCTCTAATCATTCTCCTCTTCATCAGTTTCTCTTGGTTCACTCAGCTTCACCTCGTTTTCGGGATCATATCCGGTCTCTTCGAGACGGCGTTTTTCTCTTTCAATAGCTTCTCTTATGGCAGCCTGACGCTTTCTGTCGGCTTCCTCTCTGTTGTTTTCGGCAGCCTCTCTTCCCAATTTCATCAATGACCGAACTTCATAAAGTGCTATCCATGTCATAGGGATAACGACCAGAATAAGCAGAAGCTTTTTCAGATTCACAAAGGAATTCACCCATATGAAAAATCTTGACTTACGGGTATATTTTCCGACTATACGCTCCTGTCTTGCGGGGACTCTGTCCTCTGTTGGATTTGCGTCGCCTTTTGTGATATAGCTGCCGTCGGTATTTTTACCGATTATTCTGTGAGTTACAAGCTTATCCCTTACATCGTCCTGATCGGAATAGAAGGTGATTATATCTCCCTCCTCAAGAGCGTCGGTATCCGTCTTTTCAACGATGATATAATCTCCCACGCGGATAGAGGGTTCCATGCTTCCGGTAACGACCTTCAGCACACTTTTACCGAATACATTCACAGCTTTTCCGTGAGCCGAGCATATCATTACGTATATAACGAAAACAAGGGCTATAGCAGTAATGACCGTAACTATGATATTTGCGATCTTTGAGGAATTATCCTCGGTCTTGGCTTCAGTGATCTCCGAAGCATCAATGCTTGCTTCGCTCTCGCGGATAGCTTTTTCCAGCTCTGCCTTCTCATTTTTGCGATATGCAAGTGACCTGCGGACTTTCTCGACAAGACTTACGCGGTACTCCTTGTAGAGACGCTTCATTTCCATGTCGATAGCCTTCTGCTCCTCGGGAGTCCTTACAGGCGGAGTATATGCAGGACGAGGCTTGTTCTTCATTTCGCGAGCTTTTTTCCGCTTGAACTTCACATCAGCGATAAAGCGTCTGAAACGGTACTTGAAATCCTGACCGTACTTTTTGTAGTACACTTCCATCTGCTGACGTTCCTGCTTTTCCTGCTCCTTTTGCTGTTTCTTCTGCTCCTTTTCCGCAAGGAGCTGTTTATAGCGCGGATTATCGGTATCCTCGGGTATGATTCCGAATACCACAGCCAGTATATGCCTTATGAGGCGTATGATAACATATATGGGATTCCACGAATATTCGCGGTATATCTCCCTGAAAGGCTTGCTTTCAAAGTGCTGTCTTTCAGCCTTGAGACGCTGTGCACGCTCTGCCTCGGCTCGTTCCTTTTCAAGCCTCTGCTGTTCAAGTTTCTTACGGGCTGCAACGGCTCTCGGGTCTTCAAATTCACCCTGCTCCTCAGACTCGACCATTTCAGCCTTGACCTCTTCGACCTCATCTTCGGTGACTTCGTTGTACGCCTGTTTTTCAAGCTCGGCTTCATCGGGAGCATTATTGAGAGCCTCTTCATCAAGTCCCTCAGCCTCTCCCAGCTCGGCACGTGCCATTTCCTTATTCTGCCTGATGCGCTCACGCTCGGCAGCAATACGTTCTTCTTCCTCTCGTTTGAGACGCGCTTCTTCTTCCCTTTTACGCATCTCTTCCAGACGGGCAAGTCTTTCCTCTTCAAGCCGCTGACGTTCCCGTTCCTCGGCTTCCTGCTCGGCACGTTTCTTTGCCAGCATTTCCTGAAGCTTTCGTTCCTCTTCTTCCTTTTCGAGGCGGATACGCTCCAGCTCTGCGCGTCTTGCTTCCTCGATGCGCTGCTGTTCTCTGAGCCGTTCTTCTTCCTCCTGACGGCGTTTCTCCTCTTCCTGCCTGAGCTTTTCAAGCTCTGCCATATACGCAGTCTCGATGTTGATACATTCCGTTATCTGCTCAAACATGAGATTAAGGTCGGGAGGCAGCCTCTTCTCCATTCGGAATTCGGCATCTGAGGCGATATATCCTGCAACAGTCTCTGACGAAACACTGTAATCCGCAGCCAGCTCCTTATCGAATTTCTTCAAAAATTTCGGAGCTATAGGCTTTGAGGTCTGTGTTCTCAGCTCCTTTAGCTTTGCCTCGTTGTCGTTGTTCATGTACGAACGGAACAACAGCAGGTTAAGCACTATGAGCTTGTAGAAATCATCAACGTATTCCTTCTGAGGTGCTACAGCCTTATTCTGTATGTTTATCTCATAGCCGACCTTGTCATAGCTCTCTATGTACTGCCAAAGTGTAAGGCAGGCTTTCAGGTCGACATTTTTCATAATGGCGTTTGTACGCATTACAGGCGGTCTTATGAAGCTGTTTCCGAGAGTCCTGCAAAGCTCCGAGCCTTTATAGCCCTCGATAGCTGTTTTAAGCTTTTCAACTCTCTGCCATACGGTATAGCCGTTGGCATCATAAGAATCAAGACTGTCAACCGTCTCTATCTTTACGTCTATCTTCATTCTACTGCCTTTGGCATCATCAATGACTGTATCATATCCGAGTGTGAAAACCTCTTCGTCCTTTGATACCTCGGCAAGCTTTTCGTATCTTCTTGATATGAAGATGTAAAGCCTGTCCACAAGGGTATTGATGAACCTGTTCTCATATGTCATAAGGCTTTCTTCCTTATGCACATTGAGTATCTTTGAGGGAGTTATCTTTCCCGTTTTTCTGTCAACGCTCTGTATCAGGTCTGTATGCTGTGCAAGATGCTTGACAGATTCTATGGTCGTCTTACGCGACAGTGCTATGGGTACTATCTCCTCAACGTCCTCTATGGTACGCCGGGGATTTCTGAGAAAATTGTCAAGATGAACAAGACCATTTTCAATAGCCTCTACCCACGAAACATCTATCGCCTTTTCCATTATCTTCTTGTTGAAGGCAAAATTGTTACGGCTCGCTTCGAGGAGAGAACCAAGTGTACCATATAACTCATCGCTGCCGAACAGTTCCATGATCTCTTCAAACTCATGGTACCAGTTGCTGTATAAGCCGTTCACTTGCTCTCACCTGCTCTTCCGTATCAGAACAGCTTCTGTAGTCTTTCGAGATAAGCTATAGATTCGTTCATTTTATTTTTACCGAAGGTTTTTGTCATATATACGCATAATTCGCGCAGTTCCTCTCTCAGCATCGCAAGGTTGAGAGATTCAAATTTTCTGAATATCTTTGTAGCAAGAATGTAGTCTATGCCGTCAAGCTCGTCACCGCCGCAGGCAACATACACAGGAACAAAAAGGTTCATCTGCTTGAGGATACGGTTACCGAAAGCAACTCTCAGCTTTTCGATTACCCAGAGGTCAAGCTGCTGTATCTTCTTGAGGTTTTCCTGTGATATGGGATACTTGTCAAAGGCTTCCCTGAACAGCTTGTCAAGATGATCAAAGCCCAGATTCATAGGCGGCGTATCGGGTGCGTCAAATGCAACGCCCTTCGAGTCAAGATTTATAGGCTGAGCACGGTCGTAAACCTTATCCGATATAGCGAATGTAGAGTCATCGTTATTCGCTGTACCTATGTACCAGATATTCTGAGGGATACGTATCTTGCCCTTGTCAAGATTTACAGGGTCGGTGCTCCATACATTTGGTACGATATCCAGCTCCCACTCGTCAGCGTTAGGCATTTCGAGGATTGAGAGCATCTCTGCGAAGTAATACTCGACACGGGCGATGTTCATCTCATCGAGAAGGATAAGGTTTACATCGTTGTTATAGCCCGATGAATATATTCTCTTGAGGACTTCCGTTTCGTTGAAGTTCTTGGTGAATTCGTTGAAGTAACCGAAAAGCTCCGTTCTGTCACGCCATGAAGGCTGTACGGAAGCGATAGTGGTATCCACCTGTAAGAACTTACCGAAGGAGTACGGAAGTGATGTTTTACCTGTACCTGATATACCCTGAAGGATAATAAGCTTCGTAGAAGCCATACCCGCAAGGAAGAGCCATATTACCTTTGGCTCATAATAAAGATGCATTCTCGAGCAGGCGAAATTGCGGAAATTGTCGCATATGCCTGCAAGGTCTATATCATTGTCATACTCAGGCGGAGTATATTCCTTGTAAAAAGCATCGACTTCGATGAGCTTTGAAAATCTCTGCTCTGTAGTCTGTACAACACCGCTCTCAACAACAGCAGGTGCAGCCTCGCCGCCCTCACCACCGGCAGCCATGCTTCCGTCCGCAAGAGAAAGAGCCGATGAGCCCGCGGGAAGTCCCATCTGTGAGACCTTCATAGCCATTATCTCGTCCTTCTCCTTGGTCATTTTCAGTACCTTTCGCTGAAGCTCTGATATCTCTTCAAGCAGATCCTCATTGCTTACTATGGAATGACGGAACCTTACATACTTTCTTATGCCGAGTATTATCATAAGTATCAGCAGTACATATACAGCTATGACTATGATTATGGCGATTATGGAAAGCACCCAGCTCAGCGCACCGTAATTTGTGGAATGCTGCTTGAATATTTCGATATAGTTCTTTATATTGAAGATCTGTTTTATTCCATGACCTATGCCGCGGACTATTTCCGAATAGCCTTTCAGCATTTCCGAAATAAATTCAAAAAACCATTTTAGAAATTCATTCATAATAAACTCCTGAAGATCTATGCTTCCGCATATCTCATGTCAATTATTCGGCGGAGTCTCCTGCGATCTCTTCTGCCGCCTTTTCAACAGCCTCCTCAGCCTTTTCGACTGTATCATCAACAGCTTCTTCTGCTTTCTCTGCTGCTTCTTCGACCTTTTCAGCTGCTGCTTCGGCAGTGGTTTCAGCCTTTTCCTTCACAGCCTCCTCAGCCTTTTCGACTGTATCATCAACAGCTTCGACAGCCTTTTCTGCTGTATCCTTAACAGCCTCGGCAGCTTTTTCAGCAGTTTCGCCCTTGCTTGCAAGATACTCCTCTATTGCGCGTCTTTTGATCTCCTCTTCATCTATTTCGGGAGCATCTGAACGCTTTGTCTCAATAAGTGCGACAATGAACTTATAAAGCTCAAACAGGAAGAATATTGCCATAGGTATGAGTATGCATATGAAAAATCCTTTTTTGGTACGAAGGAAATTCATTGCCTTGCCTACCTTTGCTATCTTTGTCTCTGTCCACTTTCCTATGATATCACTTGAGTATGCAGGCAGTGTATCGTCTATAGGGTTGTTGTCGCCTCGTGTAATGAAGCTCCTTACACCGTCAGTATCATTGATACCAACGATCCTATGGGTATTCTTTACTCTTTTACCGTCTATGATAGTCCAGAAGGTGATAACATCGCCTGCTTTCAGGGCATTTATGTCGTCTATATCCTTACAGATAATAAGATCACCCTTATTGAATGTAGGTACCATTGAGTCAGATTCTACAGTCATCGGCATATATCCAAATAAATTTGCCACACCGTTGTTTTTATCGGAAGAAAATACTATCAGCGTTACAAGAAATGCCAATATAAGTATTAACCATGCAAAAACATTTACTGCTATTCTCAGCGCCTTTTTCATATTAAAAAATCTCCTTTTGGATTGATTATGTAGACTCTGTTATCTTGAAGTTCATACTAAGCTTTAATGTACCACCTATTATATTATCAAGACAGTCGGGATCGTTTCCCTCGAGCCATATGACCACAGTATATTTGTCCTTATTATCAGCCTCAAAGCCTTCGGTAGAGGTGCGCATTACCAGTGACGAAGAAAGAAACTCACTGTCACAGTCGCTTTCTTTTCCGCCGCCGTTTGATTTTGTCTTACCGTATACAGTCTTTTCACCGTTTTTGTAAACTGCGACACGGATAGCTTCGTCGACATTTTTCGTCACATTCTCTATTGACATCTCACCTGTATAAGAGAGTGTGTCATCACCCGAATTTATGAGATAAAACGTATAAGCTATATAATTTGTACCATTATGGCTTCCGTTTATCTTGTCAATATTATCGGGAATGTCATTTCCGCTTATATTCGTCATATCGTAAACGATATTAGCATTAAGCACTGCTGTCGCCTTGTCATATTCAGGTGTCTCTGACAGGGTAAGTCCCTGATGTACCATATCATACTTGCTTACCTTTACCGTAAAGCTGCCGAATTTATCATAAAAATACGATATTGCATATGCTACGGCAATTATCAGTATAAGGATTATTACAAGCAGAGCAAGTATCCTCATCAGGATCACATGGCGTTTTACCTCTTTGGCGGTTCTTCTGAGTTCAAGGACATCAATTATCTTATCATCCACAGCGAACTCTCCATTTCCTGAAATTCAATATCATTTCCTGAGAAATTATCGGTATAAATACCTTTTTTCAATCATCTGTTCTCCTTTTGACATATCTTTCTGTCACATATTTTCCCGACAGGCTGCCTGCACAGTATGAGCATTCAAACGAGTACAGCATTTCAGCCTGACGGCTATTGAAAACTCCGTCAGCAACAGGTTCTGAACCTATGTCGTTAACGAATGATATTATAGACTTCACCGCATTGTCCGATCTTTCGCCCCTGCCTATATAATTTGCGACCTCGGGACTGAGCATAACGTAATCAACAGAGAACTTTGACAGTCTCATCATAGGGCAGTAGCTTCCGCCAAAGCCCGTCAGCATAAAATGAAAGCCAAAATTTCTCATAGCCTGTATCGACTCAGACGCTTTTCCGTCGTCCTCAGCAAGAAGATTCTCAGAAAGCTCAAAGCATATACGGTTAGTCGGTATATCCCTTTTATGACATATCTCAACAACAGCCTTTGCAGCATGCTCGCTTTTCAGATAACGCACAGGCATATATACCGATATCCAGCCATAATTCAGTTCGCGTTCGTTAAAACTTCTGCACGCTTCCAGTGCCTGGAGCATTTCCAGCTGAAAGAGCTTTTCAGCCTGACTTGTCATTTCGCATACATCACGATACTTATCGGGTGAAAGAACTCCCAGCTTAGGAGAATTGAGCCGCGTCTGAGACTGATAAAAAGCCGTACTTCCACTTGATATCTCCCTTACAGGACGATAATAAAGCTCTACAGCCCTAAGACCGTCAACGGTGGTCTGTATTCCCTTTTCCGCCATTTCTCCACCCTCTTTCTGAAGATATATAATTTTTATATTTGTTTTATTATACCATAATTACTGCGCAATGTCAATGAAATAACTATTAATTACAACAAAAAAACAGTCAAAAATCGCTGATTTTTTTTGCTGATTATGCCATAATCAACAAAAATATGATCATATTCCGAGCCTGCATTGACAGGTTTGGCAGCAAAGGAATCCCTACAAACATATATATTTCCGCAGCAGCCGCCTAATTTGCCGATCAACAGCCTTTCTGCTCCTGCTTCAATATCACACCAATAAAAAAACAGCCCAGTACAAGTTGCCTCATACTGAGCCGTTTTGGTAATGTCCGAATATGCATTTTACTTGATAAAGCTTGTGATCACTTTTGCATTCGTGTAAATGAGCCAGTCACTTACGCCGCTGTTAGGGTATTTATTAACATCTGTATTTTCAGCAGCTTTATATAGCTCCGTTGTAAGATCTACCCTGTAATTTGCATAATCTGTAAAACTGTTGTCTTCACTGCCCGTTATCGCATCAAATTCAATATTGACAGTATAAATACCATCTTCCTTTTCACAAAGACTTGAAGGCATATCAACAGTTACTGTTTTTCTGTCTGATGCAATGGTAACACCCGATATCGTCTGTGATGTGAATGTTCCCACGCTCGGACTGAGAGGTATTGTTTTCGTACAGGTTCCTGATTTGAATACGATATCTCCCGAAAGTTTTTCATCAAGGTTTACAGGTTGATATTCAACACCTGTTATCACGCCCGCAGCCTTAATATCTGTCTTTTTGCTAAGCGAGAATGTCAGTCTGATATGATCTGCGTTTGCGTATCCGCTGAGAGATGTAGGATTGTACTTTGCAGCTGTGATTATCTTCATCCCCTCAGGACGACTTGAACGCAGTGCATTTATACCCAGTCTCGAGTGATTCTGACTCATCTCATCATCACCGTCATAGTCGAAAATGTCAAGATCGTTTGTAACAGAATAATACAAGTGAGCAGTATCCACCGATTCTCTGTAATAGTAATGACTGCTGCGCGGATATGAAGATGTCATACTTGAGAAAGCAAGACTGTCACTGTCATTGACATATGACAGATTTGACGAAGCACCTACATTTACACCGATTTGCGAATTGCTCGTTCCTATCGGGAACTCATCATCAAGTGCCGCTGTATCAAAGTCCATCTCCACCTTTGCATTAATAACCAACGGTACAGGCGGATCCTGGCTTTGATTTGTCCTGAGAGCAGACATTATAGAACTACCTGAAGTACGGATATTAAGATAGTCATTCTCAATATCTATTCCTGCCGCATCAATACTTGCAGCTACACCTTCTCCGAAGCTGTACTTTGCTGTAATGCTTGCATTATCATGTTCATCATCTATATCATGAAGTCCGACAATATTGTTTGAAACAGCTCCGTTACTTTCATAACGCGTAAGCGAAAGTTTAAATGAATGATATAAATCAGCACTGCTGAGATGCATGATAATTCCGGGGTTATTAATGGATATTCTGGTAGTTGCTTCAACTGTGATCTTCTTGTTTGATTCACTCATCTGTTCATCAGATGATGTCTTTAATGCAGCGGTTGTGTCCTGAGTATAAAGATCCGCAATAAACATGATATATCCTTCAGCGTTTGCTCTTGCACAGCTGACCTTCGCCGAGCTTGCTCCTGCTTTATTTGCAGGCTTATCAAACGTACCTACATTTTTTATGGTGTAGTAGTATAGTTCGTTATTATAATCATTGTTATGCGGAACATACATACTAAGATAGTAATCTTCATACAGATCTGTTCCTTCAGGTAAAACCAAATTACAGCCGCCGTTTCCGTTTCCTACATATCTGTAGTAAGTCTTTGTGAGCGTTATATTTCCCGAAGCATCTTTAGCTTCAGTGATCCTGTATGCATCATAATTGCTTGATGTAGCATCTATTGTTGTATAGCGGCCTCCCACAGTATCCACTGCCTCTATTTTAGCTGCAAGAATGTCTGCAAGATCTTTTACTTCAAAATTATTGGTTCCGTCGGTAAACTTGTTAAGAGCGATCTTCCAGCCTGCTTTTCCGTTTGACATATAGGTATTTGTAACAGTCCCATTAGTGTTGGGGTCTGTTTCAGTTTCAAATACACTCATATCATCAACATAATACATATCATCAGAATCACCGTTAGGATCAACAAGCACCATATATGTATTAGCAGGTAGTCTTAAATCAACATCATCTGAAAAGGTATCAAATGTAAATGTTTTTTCGTGATTCCATTTTACATTACCGCTTTCCAGCAATCCATTGATATCTTCTCTTTTGTAGGTGAAACGAATATACTGTGTTATCCATGTGTTCAGGCTGTCAAAATGGATAGTATTGCTCGTATCTCTGAATAAAGCCTCATACTGAGAATCTGTTGTATTCTTATAATTGTTATCCTTTACAGAATTTGCACCTGATATGGCTACAGCATTGAATTCAACTTCTATCTGTCTTATAGTGTAGACAGGAACATAGAGATGATATGCAATATAATTTGTATTAAACGGATCCTTGAACTGTACATCAACAAGAGAGAATGTATAGCTGTCGGTATTCTTTGAGTCTGCATGAGAACCATTCAAAGCAAATGTTCCCTTTGCAGTCTGTCCGTTTTCCTCTGATGTAACAGGAGGAGTCCATGTAAGTCCCGAAGTGCCGCCTGTTTCTTCAGAAAAAGCACCTGCATTATATTTGTACGGTGTTACGACAATATTATAATATGGACTGTAATCCGTATAGTCTGTAGATGTATTCGTAACAAGCTGGATATAACGATTGATAAGATTGGTAGTTTCGTCAGTATTATTGTTTGCGATAACAACTACTGCGAAATTATCCAGATTTGCCGCATCCTGCGGAAGTCCGCGCTCTGTCTGATAATTTGAGATACGGTCTCCGTCATAATCGGTACCGCGCATCAGATAATCTTCTATATTATTAGAGTTGTATATCGTTGTATCACTGAATGTCGTATACATTCCCGAAGCAGTGCCTGTCTTTATGTCGGCATATATCTTTGCCGCCATAGTCATGGAAGAAGGATAATGCGCACTGTTTCCGCCATCGGGTGAGAAATACTTTGTCGCTCCGTTTTCAGTATAGCTTGCATTTTCGCTGTTCAGCACAGCTCCGTCTCCCGAAATTATCTGTCCTGTACCCATTCCCGACTGTGGATTGATATTTACATAAGGATATGCAGGCATTGAGCTAACATTACCCGTATTATTATAGTTTGATACATCATCGGGATAGGTCGGTACACCGTTTACAGTTGTTCCCTGACTTTTTTCCGTATAGTCGGCAAAGACGAACGAAGCATCAGAGAATGAAGCAATATTACCAACGTTTTGAGTAAAGTTTCCGCCGTAAACCGCCATACCTGCGAACTGGATAATGGTTTTATTTGCATCAGTGGTACTTGTATCCTCAGCAAAACCAATCCATGCGCCCTTTTTATTAGTGCCTGTACTCGGGCTTGTAACATTATCGAGCTTGATATTGTAACCAAGTATCTTGTTATCAGGTTTCTTTGCTATGCCGCCGATAACACCGCCCGCATAATCCACATTGCCTGATTGTCCTATAACACAGTCTTCAACTGAGCTGTCATGGATATAACAGGTAATGCTTTCCTGCTGCGAATTGCAATAGCCAACAAATCCTCCTGCATACTTATTAACTTTGGCATTAATAGCGTAGTTTTCGACTTTACAGCCATTTATAATAATATTTGCATCATTTCCGTTTCTGGTACGTACATAACCTTCACCTACCAGACCGCCTGCTGAATCGCCGCCGTTTATGCTGCTGCTGTTTGCAGCTACACCAATAACATGGCAATTATTAAACTCCATACGGTACGGCACCCACGCTGTATGTTTATCATTGTCCCATTTTCCGCCGTATATTCCACCTGCAAAATTGCCTTTTATGGAAATATTTTCAACAGTACAGTTTTGAAGCATCGCATAACCCGTGTTACTATCCTGTGCTGCCGGCTGCATAACTCCGACAATACCGCCGCAAATTCCGGTTTTATCATTGCCGAGAGTAGTTCCTGCGGAATTTTTAGCTTCTACTTTCATATCGTAAGCATCAAAGCCGTGACCTGAATAGCCGACTAATCCGCCCACAGATACACAGAAATTATCTGTATCGTTTCCGAAAGAGAAGGTATTGATCTTTACGGTCGATATCTTTGTTGTATCTGTATTTGTGGTCGATCGTCCGCGAACAACTACCTTTCCCTCCTTGACCTTTCCGACAAAAGCACCCATTGCATTTCTTGGGTTGGCGTTAGACTGTGAAGCTGCCATTTTGACAGAGATATTATCTGCACTGCATTCTGTAATAGTAACATTGACTGAATCTGATTGATTTCCAGAATGAGCAAGAAGTCCGCCAACATAATTCGAGCCGTTCAAGGTTATATCTTTTAGAATGATCTTTTCAAAATTAACTGCCTGCGTTCCTCTGCTCCAGCCGCAAACTCCTCCCGTACTATGCCAGATTATCGCACCGCTTGTAGGCGCACTTAAGAACTCACTTCCATTTTCATAGATAGCAGTCTTGACCGAGCCTGTCAGAGTAAAATTATAGAATTTTCCGCCGCTCTTCATTATAACGCTGTCAAACAGACCGATGCCGTGCTCGGCGGTCGTAGTATCAATGGCATATGCTGTACCGCCGTTCACTGCCTGACTTGCGCCGCTATGAAGCATGTTAAAGTAGTTGTCAGTTTTGAACTTATTAAGGTAGATATCTGCATTGATAGTTTTACCGTTTCCGTCAAATTCGTTAAGTTTTATGCTGTACGGATTTGTAACGCCTGTTACCGTATCATAGATACCTACACAGCCCAGACCGCGGTAGCTGTCAGGAAGGACATACTCATCGCTGCCTGTCAGATTGATATCGTAATAGCCTTCTGTTTTTACTACGCAGCGTGCACCGTAATTATCAACAACTCCGGTCGTTGTATATGTTGTTACAGATGTTTCCGTATATGTTGTTACGTATGTCGACACAGATGTTACTGTATTTGTTACTATTGATGTCACTGTTTGTCCTGATGGTGTTTCATTTCTTTCAAATAATGCAAGTGGAGTACCCACATCTATTGTCTTCCAAGCGCAGAAATTATCTTTAGTATTAGCACAGTTAATATATCTATTACTACTATCACTGATACCCCAACCAGTTATACCATCTTTGCTTACCGGTCCAACATTTAAATAAATAGGTGTCTCACTATCAACAAAACCAAGATTACCACGTGCCATACCTGTATCTATATTTGGATTCTGGGCATCTTTGTAAATATTCGTAATTGTTAAGTACTTCCTTTTTTCTGCATTGTTACTGTCTTTATAGGTATAATAGATACAGTAGGTGGAAGCAGTAGGATGTTTTTCAAAACATACTTCTATCGCATTCTTTATCTTTGTTTCACCTAAAGTTAAACCATCCTCAGCTGTAGTATACTTTTTTGTAGTACGAAGAACATAATTACGTTTGTTAGTATTATCCCAACGTTCGTTGGTCAGATAATCTACATTATCTCTCTGTTCACCTATTATAAAATATGAGCCGCTTGGAATTGTTGCGCCAGTGAATTTTGTAACAGAATAACTATATACTTCCGATGTCACAACTGAAGTCGCTGTTGAATATATGATAGTTGTAACAGTTGAAGATTTAACTTCCGTCACAACCGATGTAAAAACAGCAGATTGAATTTTAGGTTCACATTCGGTATAGTACTTGATGATATAAGGTATTGCAGTATTTGCTGCTGTATCCTTGCTCGCATATGAGCTGAAATCATCACTTGATGCTTCGCCTGTACCTACATCACCATAACTTGCAATATGGCTCATACCGTAAACCGTACTGCTATATGTACCATAGGACAGTGAATTATTATAAGCTCCAAGCTCTGCCGATGCAGCCGTTCCTGCACATGACTGCGTAATAAGCGACAGAATAAACATTGCCTGTGCATTAGGAACATTGATATTGCCGTCTGTTCCGCTTGCTGCTACAGCCGTAACATCGAGCTTATTCGTATCGTTCTTGTTGATATCCGCAACAGAATAATGCTTTTTGCCGTTTTTCAGCGTATGCTGAGTGAGTGCCGAACCGTCAGAAGCAGTTCTTGCACTGCCTGCATCATCATGGTATGTGCCGTCTTCTGTCACCGAGAACTGCGTCGACTCGTTGACTGCATAGCCGTTGATAACGCGTCCCACCAGCGGATTTGCATAAATATCCGCCTTCGATGAATCGAGTGCAAGGTTAGTTGCAGTATCGCTGCCGTTATAAACTTTCAGACCCGTATTGTTCGCGCGGAGAACAGTATTGCCGTCAACTGTTTCGGTTGCAGTCATGTTCTTGAAGATAAGTCCGCCGAATACGATAACTCCGACATAGCCGCCAACAGGCACGATAGTACCGTATGTTCCTGTAAGCTTTACCGCAGAGTCGCCGTAGGATACATAGCTGTTGTCAATGATATTGTCGCCGCCCATTATCTCGCCGATAAAGCCGCCGTAATACTTACATTTTGCCTCATATCCGAAATATGCTTTATCATATGTATTCGTAGCCTGATCGAGCTGTATCTCGCTTATATCAACGATCATGTTTATATCCTTGATAACACAGCCGTTGGATACTTTTACAAGCGGATTTGCACTTTGGTTGGTAATGGTGTATTTGGGCACACCGCCCTCTTTTTCGCCTACAATAACGCCTCTGAAAGCAGTACCTTTACCATTCGTTATACCGCCAAGTCCCAGGAAGCTGTTGCTTCCCAGTGTGATGTTACCGCTTATCTTGTAATAGGCATTTGCAAGGTATTGCTGAACAGCAGTATTCTTCCAGTTTGAAGCACCTGCTACTGTAGATGTTGTTCCAAAAGAGGTACTGCCACTTTCTTTATATTCAGCATGATACCCCGTGCCGCTTTTATCTGTACACCAGCGGTTTCCTGTGGTATTCTCACTGAGCGTATCAAAATCACTGCTGTTCTTAGGAAGATTGATCAATCCCAGTTCCTTCGTGTCTGCTGATATGAGAAAACTTGAAAGAGCTTCAAGCTGTTCGCCCTTTTTTATCAGATAAGGGTCATTATATGTACCGCAGCCCTCAATAAAATCTGCCGCAATAACGTTTACCTTGATCTCTCTGTAATAGCAGTTGTTAGCGTCCTGAGTGCTATCATAAGCCTGTCCGACATATCTGACAAAGCCTGATGAAAAATCATAAACACTGCCTCGGTTCTCATTGCTCTCAGGGTTTACATAATATCTTGTTTCACCTGAATACCTTTGCTCTTTATCCTCATATTCTGTTGAATTCTTTATCTCCTGACCATATGTAACATTTCTTCCTTTGTTCCAGTCCTGAGCCCATGTGAAATAGTATTCCAGTGTGGCTGTCTGATTGGTATGGATAGATTCAAAGAATATGGCATTGCTGAATATGGAACGGCTTGTTCCGTATGCTGTTGTAAGAGCACTGTTAGCAGTACTGTTTGCAAGAGCCGCAGTTCTTGAATCGAGCTTTATTTCCGAAAACTTTAAAGACAGATCTTTTCCGCTTGCAGCACCGAATAAGCTCCTTGCTGCAATTGCATCTGTAACGTAGTTTTCAGTGGACAGATTCTGTACTATCAGTTCAACGGAAGGATCAAGCTCTGAATCTCTCTTGATATTATTGATGAGAAGATAACCGCTGTTATAAGCTGTACCGCCGGTCGTTTCAGGCATGAGGCCAGCAAGCTTGATACCTCCGCTGCCTGTACATTTCAAGCTTCCCTTCATTGTTCTGCTTATCAGAGCACCGCTGTATCCGAGGCTTGCATTTGTCGTATCTCCTGATGTGCCGTCAAGCTCAAGAAGAGTTCCTGCAAATTTGAGTTCTCCCGTAATGCTTATTGTCTTACCCTTCGGAAGATCAATGAACAGGCCTGAATTCATAAGATAATGCTGATTTTGCGGAGTTGTATCATCTGATCCCGAGGTAGTGTCACCGGGATCACGTACATAACTGTCAGTGGTACTGTTAGTGAAAATAGCTTCTCCTGATGACAGGAAGCCGCTGTAATCAAGTTTAAGCGTGAGTGCACCTATAGTACAATTATCTCCTGTTGCAAGAGGATAGAATGACAGACCTGTCATATCTGCATTACCGCTTATTACAGCACTGCCTTTAAATGTTGTTCTATTGAACGCATCACGGATATTTGAAGCAGCATAATTGTAAACGCTCCAGAGAAGCAAATTCTCTCCTGCGTCTGTAGTGCCGCATTTGTCAAGATTATAATAATATCTTGCAAATTTATTAGCATACTTTGTATTTACAAGTGCAGCCGACGAAGCGCTTGTAAGCTTATTCTGATATGTGCCAGAGCCTGTAACAGACTGACCATTAACAGTTCCCGATGAAACTCTTGCATTAGCTACGGTTCTGCTGCTATTCATATTTATTGAAATAACACCTGCGCCGCCTGTTAATACATTTTCCGCTGAGTAAACTGCCAGTTCATCATAAATACCTATTGAAGAAGGCAGCTGAATACCCTTGCTCGTGGTACTGTTCCAGTCTGTCAGCGTATATCCTTTATTAAGCACATCAAGATACAAACCGTCAGTGCCTGAATAAGCTTTGTTTACAAGCATACCGAGAGAAGCACTTCCGCCTGACGACATGGAAATATCATTCACAGTAAGCGAATCCACTTCCCATTTGCCCGTTGCATCATACGCCATAACGCCAACGTCCGAGGCCGCAAGCGTCATTGTACAGTTATTAACGGTAAGTCCTGAAACCGTAACATTTGCATTATACCATGAATGTCCGAGGATACCGCCTGCCTTACTTGTAGCAGGATTAACGATCGTGCATGGATCTGCTGAAACGCCTGAAGCCGCAGCAACACCAATATATGTATTATTTATAATAATGTTTTTATTGGTATAAGTTCCGTTTGAACTGATATATCCGATAAGACCGCCGATATAGAGTACATTATCTGTGTTGGAAGCTCCTGCCGCAACACCTGTCCTGTCAATATCCATCGTAACTTTACAGGTATCGCCTGAGTTGTCTGCAAATCTGATATTGACCTTACTTGATGAAACATTACCTATGGCGCTGCCGCACATAAGGTAATTCTTCAGCTTTCCGCTGAATCTGAACTGAGTATTTAATACAGTAGTTCCCTTGATCTCGATCGTGCCATTATCTGTATTATTATCAGCAAAGCCGATCAGTCCGCCAAGATGCTTTCCGAAAGCAGCAGAACCGCTTGTATCTCTGTCTTCATAATAGTTAACTGTCTGATTTGCAGTAATTCCATCAAGCGCAGTGCTGCCATGAGTACGTGCAGCAATACCGCCTATGCTCATTCCGTTTGCTCCTGCATTGCGGACATAGATATTTCCTGCAAGCTCAAGATCTGATACTGTAGCTGTCTCGCCTTCAGGATTTCCATTGCCGATAACAGCAAACAGACCTGTATACTGATGACGATATATCTGACCTACACCCTCATCGCTCGTTACATTAGGAGATGACCCGTCGGATTTCAAGCCATAGCTTTCACCTGCTGCAAAAGTAACAGTTTTATTTCCGCCGCTGAGTGTTCCTGTAAATTCACCGACGCTGCCTGTATTCGATGCAGAAATACCTGATGCTCCGTCACGCATAAATCCGTTGATACCTGTACCCGAAAGTGCAATATCAGCTGTCAGAGTCAACATACCTGAAAGAAGGTTGGCGCGTTTATTAGCATCACCTGATGTAAATTTAAGACATCCGTAATCAGTGCCCTGATTAAGCATTATATTCAGAGCAGTTTTGGCGAAATCAGCAGCAGAACCAATAGAGGTCTGCGCAGCCGCAACTGTGATATAATGACCGCTGCTAAGGTTTGTGCTGTCAATAATACCTGCTGCTTCTGCATTGCTGCTGCCGAACATTCTTACGACTTCGCCCCATGTGCCGAGGTCATCTGCGACCGCACCGTTTGAACGCTTGAACGTCCAGTTAGTGTCATTACCGCTGCCCAGTGCATATACAAGTACATTATCATTGTCACCAACAAGCTGTCCATAGCTGCTGTTGGTTGATGAATGACCGCCATACGGCTTTGCTGCACTCATATCTGTCGTTCCGCTAAGGCGCAGTACGCCGTTATTGAACTTTCCGACTACGCCTCCGCCGCAGAAGTCATTTGATGTAAGCTTAAAACTACCGAGATCAACAAACACGCCGCTTTCAGCAGATGTCTCACCGATAAGTCCGCCGAAATAAGCATTACCTGTATTTCTCTGAGATGAACCTGCTGCTGTGACAGTTACATTGCTAACCTCAATATACGCGGCAGAATCAACGATTCCTACAGCACCTCCGTAAGATGCAAATAACTGCGCTGACTCTGACTTGAATGTGAGGGCGCAGAGCAAAAGCTTATCCGTAAGCTTACTTGCTTCGTATTTTCCTATAAGTCCGCCGTAACAGCCTGATGTACTTCCGTCTGTACCCGATTTGTGTGCATCAGAGGTATTCGTTCCGGTAAATGTTACGGTATATGCGGTTTCATTGGTATCATTTTTGAACACGCCAAATAAACCACCGCTGTAAGTGCCTGTTGCACGTGCGGTTATTCCGTTATAATAAGTTGAAACATCAAAGCCGACAGTTGTATTTTTATTCAGGTAATAACCGAACAGACCGCCTGCTCCGTTTGTAGCTTTCACGTTACCTGCAACAACTGTAGCGGCAGGCAGAGTAACAATTGCATCAGATGTTAGTTCACCGATGATACCGCCTGCATTTCCGCCGTCTGATGTTACAGCAGGTGCATAGTTCGAAGGAACAGATGTTATGCTGAGAGATGCAGTTCCTTCCATAGTGCCGACATAGCCGCCTGCATTTCCGCTTGCAGATGTTATGGAACAATCTGCTGTTCCTGTATAAGCAGAAACAGTCAGTACAGAACCTGTTGCCATTTTTCCGCAAAGCGCGCCAACATCTTTATTATCAGATGCAGATTTTGATTCTATGGCAGCTGTTGATTCATTATTAAAACTAAGTCCAAGATGTGCGTTACTTTCAAGAGTTCCGATCACACCTGAATATGTGAAACCTGTATCTGTCGGAGCAGCAGCCTTTACTTGCCATGAAGCTGTGCCTGCATTTGCTCCCGTACCCTGATAAACATGCTCAGCCAGCAACGGTGAGCTTTCGCCTTCACCAACGCCCGATATACGCTTTATTTCAAAAACAATATTCGTCAAACCTGTATTATTCTTTATAGCAACCGAATCAGTAACATAACTGAAAAACGGTCTGTGCATTTCTAAGGTGAACGTTGCAGATCCAGGAAACTGAACAGAACCGTTAAACGGATAAGTTGAATTTCCGAGTCCTTTGAAATTCTCATTCAGAGTTCTTCCCTCATCATTTGTAAAAGACAAGATCAGATCATCATTCTTATGTGTGTTGGCAAAACTGTCACTTGTACTGTAGTAATAGCAGTAATCAATAAATTTTGTGACAGTCTCAAAGTCTACGCTGCCGTTGGAAAACTCTGTATATGTAGGAGTATATCCGGGAACTTCGCCCTCTGCAACAGTATTTATCGTAACGAGATCACTTATAAGTTTCGACAATTCGCCCACAGGTAATATATTAGTCATAATTGCTATAGTTGTAATGACACTTATGACCCTATGCCAGATTTTTCTGTTTTTATTCTGTTTCATATTATCACCACACTCTGTAATTTCTGATTAATATGAAGATGCGATATCATGATACCCGATATTCACATCTGATAAAATCTGATGCTTTACTATCACCTGTTAAATGTCGAGCAGGATCTTTCTTATATAACTGAAGCTCATATCTGTTTTTAATATCCTTGTCATTGATCTTATTCAGAGAATCGACCTGCAAAGTAACCATTTTCCATCTGTTATTATATGCAGTCACAGCCTCAGGAGTACCGTCTGTAATTGCATAAGCCGTTCCTGCGATTGAAACAGGCGTGGAATTATCAAAACTGTTTCCTGACAAATCTGAAAAGAAGAACGGATTGATCTCAAAAACATCGGAATCCCAAAGGATATCAACCTTACCTGCGCCGCTTCCCGATATTACATAATTATAAAAATCATAATCAACCGATGCGCAGTTTGATTCCACTAATGAGCCTATCCACGATGAACTTGCCTCAGAGCTTTTAGCTCCGAAAATCCTTGTATAAATCTTGCTCAGAGGAGTATTGGGTTCTGCCCATACACGAACGTAAAAATCAGGCTGGTCCTTCTCAAGATCAGAAGAAGAAACTGAAACAATATATCTGTCGGTCGATGATACACCTGCTGCGAGGGTCTCTCCTGAAAAACTAACGATATAATTATTTTCAGCATTCGCAGAAGAAGTAAAATACATTTCACCGCCGCTCAGTACACCTGTTCCATCATCTTCGGATTTTCTGATGAAATACTGATTATTTACCTTTGAAGTATATTCCGCATATTCCGCTGCCGCTGCTGCTTCTTTTTCTTCTTCTGTTTTTTCTTCATCGTCAGCGTATTTTTCGTCGATCTTTTCTTTAAGACCATTCATGTTATAGTATTCACCGTCTGAATACTTGACCTGTAGTTCAGCAAACAGAGCATATGTTATTTGCGAAGGATTATACGACAGTGATTTTTCCTGATCGTAATTACACACTGTAATTTCAAATGTATTTGTTGATGACAGTGCACGGCTTGAAATATCCTTTCTCATACAGTTTGACGAGAAAAGCTCTCCCGGTGCAGAAGTAGTCGATACAACACGCTTTACAGAAGAAACTTCCTTATACACGGCGTAGGTCACATAAGATGCAGTCGATAATAACAGGACGCTGATAAACCATATCCGAGTCCAGTTTTTCTTCAGACCGGCAAGTATTTTATTCATGACCTTCACCTCTTTTCATTATACAGTAGTTCTGCTTGCTGTTATATATATAATATCTGTCTCTTTATTGTTTTCCGCTTTATTCCAGTTCTCAAAACTTGTACCTTCTGTTTCGTCCCAGCCTAATTCCAGAATAAAATAATCGTGATCATTGTTAGGATCATTCGAAGGAGTGATAGGGTCCGCAGTCTGCAAGTACAGCGGAACTGCGTACATCTCGGGAGTATCGGGAGTTGCGCCGGTATCATTATAGGTATTGCTGTAATGAGTATCCGTCATGCTTGCAAGAACTCTTCCGTAAGCAGAAGTGCTTGCAGCATTGGCATTCAGAGTTGTAAGCGTCAAAGCCGTACCGCTTTTCTGATAATATGTCTTGTCATTCGGATCGTCCAACGGATGATATTCCACTATTCCGTCACCGGCAGCACTAACTTTGGTTGCACGATAAAGAGAATATGTAAAAGGAATATTCGTAGTATGAGCAAGCTGCAATTTATACGGTATCTTATAATCTCCTGCATTGACACTAAACACATAACACTTTGTCGGATCATCCTCATTCTCTACCATCTTCTCAATATCAATATCGCTCAGATCAAAGTTTATGATCTGATCATAATTACCTGCTCTGATATCAAGATTGTCAGGCTGTTTTATCATTGTCATGGTCTCAAGCTCGTTTGCGCTTCTGAACCATGCAAATACAGGAGTTCCGAGGAAAAGCGAAACCGTAAGGACAGATGCAAGCACTATTTCTATCCACTGAATTATTGTCAGTTCCTTAATGAATTTAGACAGCTTTTTCACTTACATCACCCCCCACCTGTATTATCTTCCGAAACGGAAAGCTTCAGGAGAATATAGTTCAAACGAATACCGATATCATTGTCCGCCTGATCATAACAGTCACCATAGTTACTGTAATCATTCACAATCATAGTCTCGTTCAGCACAGTCGAACGGCTGACACCTTTAAGGTAATAATCAGGGAAAGCAATAATATTATTTACGATCTTCTGATAATCGGACAATGTCTCCTGACCCGAAGCCACCTTGCTTGTAAAAGGAGTTATAGAAACATCGCTGCAGCTGCTTGCGTCAACAAGTGTACTCAGAGTCTTTGGCCAGACCCAATAGATAGTTACAGCTGTCCGCGTCCCCGCGCCGTCAAATCTCTTATTGCCTGTAAGTCTAAGCATATCGTCATCTGAAAGAATAGGATCGCTGTAGATATAATTCGGAGATGTGCCCGATCGGTTTCCAAATAAAAGAATATGTCCATTCAGATATTTTTCAAGATCTGCATTCTCCGGACTGTCAGCAAGAGAGGTCATTGTAGCTGTCCCTCCGCTTTCAGAATAAATATATCCTATTACTTCAAATTTAAATTTCAGATAAATAGTTGCAACCTTAGGAGTGACATAGAAGGTTATCATTCCGTACGATCCCGGCTTTATACCTGCATCGGGTTCGCTGAAATTATCCATTTTTGCCGTAGATGTCATATTCCAGACGATTGCAGAAGAATTGGTCTGCTCACGAACTATTTGCAGCTGATCGCTGTATATTCCCGGGCTTCCGCCCTCAGACTGAGATTTTACAGATATTTCGTACCTGTCTGTTCCGACGACTACATTCATACCCGAGCCCGCTACATTCCGATTTTGAGTAAACCAGCCCAGCGAACCTATAATAATGACGATCAGCAGAAAAATTCCGATAATTATAAACTTAAGCAATGATTTTTTCCGATTTTTCTCGAGCTCCTTCTGTCTATCGTTCTGCGGAGGGCTATGTGAAGCAGACTGAGGCAATTCACCTATTTTCATATTAAGATCGTTCTCATTCATCCGCTTCACCTCCGTGTGTGTTATATTTACAAAAGGGCATAGCTATGGCATTAGTGCACAGTAGCTCTACTTTATTATATCATTTTTATATATCCTATTTCAATGTGCATAATGGCTAATAATAGCGTTTACTATTTGTAATAAATGTGCATACAAAAATGTATAACAAGCGTCTTTTATTACAAGTCGTATATTTGCGAATGCAAATAACGAACCCCTCCGTGCTCAGAGGGGTTCGTTACGTTATAGAGGTATTTATGAGCCTATGATGAATCTTTCTTGTTAACCGCCCGCCAGACTGTTGCCTGTCGGGGAAAAGTATTCGAGTAGGCTTAAAAAACCTTATATGGAGGAATGATCATGAAAGCTTTTTTATGTAGAGCTTAGGGAGGAGCTCTTAGCAATTAATTGTTAGGAATTAGTTTTTATTGGTTAGTGATTAAGAACCAGATGGAAGTGTACACTGATTAGTTACATCTATCACATTGTGGTTGGTATTAACAACCTTATAAATCTTTGAATTTGAAGTGATAGTAGTATCTGGAGTATAGATATCAGCGCCATCAAGCTGAACGCTAATCTTGTAATAAGCTATACCGTCAATAGTAACAGTATCAGCAGTTGCTGTAGATACAGTTGCAGATGCGAGATTTGCCTTAGCTGTAGGAGCAGAAGTAGTAAGCTTTGTTACAGCCGTTGTTGTTCCGTCCATTACAATATCAAGGCTAAGAGCCCAGTTATCTGTTACTGTATTAAACACAGTGTTGTTACAATTTTCATCTTCGCCCTCAAGCCACAGTCTTACAACAACCTTGAAATAAGATGTAGTGCTTGCAGTTGCTGAGCCGATAGTAGCAGATGAATTGTAATTGGAAATCTCCGTTGGAGCAGTATTACCACTTATAGCCTTACCGTCTGAAAAATAGTAAGAACCTGTGTTACCAGTCTCACTACTAAGGATTGTTTTAAGAGTTCCTACTGTTCCAGCAGGTGCATCTGATGTTATATCTTCAGCGAAGATAGCTGCTCTGAAAGCATGAAGTGTGTCTGTAGTACCAGGCTTACCAGAAGTTAAGCTAATATCTTTAACAACAATGTCCTTAGCTGAATTAGTCGTGTTATTTGCCTTAATTTGAAATACATAATCAATATAACCATAAGCAACATTAGCTGTTGTTATTGATCCTGTTATTCCATAATTGGATTGGAACCCAGCATCATAATTGGTTTTGAAATTCACTCTTCCACCAAGATTATTAGCCAACTCAATTGATTCATTATAAGCAGTGTAAGCATCTGTTAAAGCATCACCACTACCACCTACATTATAAGTATCTGTGTACCAGAAAGATGTTCCATTTACAGTTGATACTGGTTCAAGAAGCGCGTTCATAACATCAATATCGGAAGTCTTGAACAGGTTATCAGCTTTCTTAGCTGTGCTTCCCAATTCATCCTGTGCAACAAGAAGGTTGTCACCAACCTGGGTTCTAACTTCCATACCCGTTACAGTAACTTCCTTATTCATGGTAAACCACGCGTAGGTTGAAGTTGCAAGCATTGAAGCTGATATAGCCAGCATTCCGGCAGCCGGTAATAGCTTTCTCGCTGTGCTTTTCTTTTTCATATTTTCTTTTTTCATCATAGGTCATTTTCCTTTCATAATATATTTACCGAATTAACGGCTCGGCTGCCTCATACCCCTTAAGGTTTTGTGGTTTATACTTTTTGTTTACAATCACATTATACACCATGCAAGTTGTTTTGTCAATAACTTTCCTAAATTTTTATTATATTTAGATTATTTTTGTTATATTGTACAATCAGGAGCATTTTGTTGTGCTTTTTAACCCGTTTTTTAAATACTTCGAGTATATTATTTTTTCGAGTTAAACTGTTGTAAACAGCATTTTTGTGATATTTTGCAAAAACGCCTCAAATTCAGCAGTAAAGTCCTTGTTTCGTCCTTTTTCTGCCGCGTAATTTTGAATTTACCATAAATTTTTTCATTTTTCATTGATTTACTGCATTTTATATGCTATAATATATTATGAATATGAACTGATATAACTTTATAATAATAATTCTTTATAAAGGAGAGTTGTTATGCAGCATATTGATGAACAATATATTATCGAAAATTTCGATTCTGCTCTGGAAAAAGGTTATATAAAAGCCTATTATCAGCCTGTTATCCGTACTCTTACCGAACAGATATGCAGCGTTGAGGCTCTTGCCCGCTGGCAGGACCCCGAAATGGGACTCCTCTCCCCTTACCTTTTTATCAGCGTTCTCGAAAAAAATCGGCTTATCCATAAGCTCGACATGATGATACTCGAAAATATCTGCTATACTTATAATGAGCTGCGCGAGAAAGGTCTGCCGCTGCACCCGTTCTCCATAAACCTATCCCGTCTCGACTTCAACGAAATGGATATGCTGAAGGCTATTTCCGATATCTTAGAGAAGTATAACGTACCTGCTACTGCTATACATATCGAGATAACCGAGAGCGTTATGCTGGACAATACCGCTTATTTCCGCAGGATATTCGACAGTTTCCACGAGGCAGGCTTCGCTATATTCATGGACGACTTCGGAAGCGGCTATTCCTCGCTGAACGTACTCAAGGACTACAGCTTTGACGTTCTGAAAATTGATATGCGCTTCCTCAGCGATATCGGTATACGCTCCAAGAAGATACTCTCGTCAGTTGTAAATATGGCTAAAGCTATAGGCATACACACTCTTGCCGAAGGTGTTGAAACAAAGGAACAGATAACTTTCCTGCGCACTATCGGCTGCGAGATGCTGCAAGGATACTATTACTCAAAGCCCATGAGCAGCGAAATGTATATTGAGTACCTCACGACCTCAGATATAATCGTTGAAGCCCGCAGCGAAAGCGACTACTGGGATACTATCGGCAAGGTGAATTTCCTGAGTCCCGACCCATTCAACGAGATATCTTCTGATGACTTCCCTATCGACGATACTTCGGTACTGCGCGAAAGTCCCACATCGCTTGCACTCATTGAGATAGATGGGAAAAAGGTGAAATTCCAGTACTCAAACAAGGCGTATATAGACGAGATAAAAAAGCTTGGCTACAAAAACACAGATGAAATGGAGTCAGCTATAGCCAATATGCCAATAGTCTATTTCAAGAACATCAACGAGCAGATAGAGCTTTCCCTCAAGACAGGCAAGCTCATAAAGAAAGATCACTACGCAAACGATATATATTTCACATACTCAACCAAGTGCATAGCCAAGACCGGCAATAAATATATGCTGGCTGCAAGTATAAAGACTTTCGATCCTTCCCGCAATGCCAACCGTGAGCAGATGTTTGAAAAATACAGCCGTATCCTCATCGACACATACGACCACATAACCGTTATCGACCACGATAACAACCGCATCATTACAAGACTCTACTCAAAAATAGGCTTCAAAAACGAATATCTCACTATGCCGCTGGATAAGGCAAGGCTTCTTTTTGCAGAAAACGAAGTGATCGAAAGCGAGCGCGAAAGATTTATCAAGTTCACAGATTTCGACTTTGTGAAGAAGCATATCGAAAAATCCGAAAATTCCATTCTTCAGCAGCCCTTCCATATCAGAAATCAGGACGGAAAGTTTCTGATAAAAGATATCAGGATAATCCTGACCACCGTAGAAGAAGGCGACAGATTCCTTTTTGTCATACAGTCAATGTCTCATACAGCTCAAAGAATGGCTTTGGAAGCATTAAAAGAAGATACAGATATGTTTATCTGATAACAGCCATAGTATCACGGCTTATGTTCGTATACTATGGCTGTTTTTATCTCATGTTTAAGTGATATAATTTAAGCAAAAAAGCAATATCATAATATATTACTTTCAAAATATTTTTATAAATTGATAATATTTTATAATTATAATAAGTATATTCCCGCTATTTTTTTATAATTTACAGTAAAAATGCCGTTTTTTAAGGTTGATTTAAGATTATTTTAAGATATATTCATTATTATGTAATCATCTATTAATAATATCTTTCAAGAGGTATGTTAGGAGGATGGTACACATGAAAAAGAAAACCATGCTTGCAGGCTTGATGTCTGCTTGTATTATCAGCTCTGCGGCTGTAACGCTGACCGCAGCTTCAGCAGCAGATACTATCGTTTACGGCGATGCAAACGGCGACGGAATCGTTGATATGTCCGATGCAGTACTTGTAATGCAGTCACTCGCAAATCCAAGCAAGTACGGAGTAACAGGCTCAGCAGAAGGCCATATCACTCAGGAAGGCGCAGACAGAGCCGATGTATTTGAAAGAGGTTCAGGTCTTACCTCAAGCGATGCCCTTTCAATACAGCGTTATCTTCTCAACGCTATAAGCGTGCTCCCCGAGTCTTATAAGGACAACGGCGGTCAGACAACCACTACTACTGCTGTTGCTACCACAACTACAGCAACCACCACGACCGAACCTGTAGTTACAGTCCCCAAGGAGGACGTAAATACAAAGATCCACCTCAACGGAAACTCAATAACCGTTGACGGCAAATATGCTGAAGCAAGCGGATCAAAGGTTACGATCTCACATTCGGGTACTTATACTATCGACGGTACTCTCAACGACGGTCAGATCTACGTTGAAGTTCCTGATGACAAGGCTGATCCGGATACCGTCAAGCTGGTACTCAGCGGCGCTAAGATCACAGGCAAGAGCGCTCCTGCTATTCTTATAAAGAATGCAGACAAGACCTCTATCACAATTGCCGATGGTACAGAGAATACTATTACAGATACAGAGGCTGCTTACACAGGCGACTTCCTTGAAAGTGCTGTTATCGAAGCTAAGGACGATCTCACTATCAAGGGCGGCGATGCAGGTACAGGTGTTATCACTATAACCGCTAATGTTCAGCCTGCTATCGTATGTAACAACGATATCAAGATCACCGGCGGTGTTATCAACGTTGATACTCTCAACCAAACTGACGGAAACGACGCTATAAAGGGTAAGAAGTCCGTTGTTATCAAGAACGGTACTGTTAGCATAAAGGCTGAAGGCGACGGTATCAAGTCCTCAAAGGGCAACGTTGATATCGAAGGCGGTAAGATCAGCATAAAGAGCGGCAGCGATGCTATCCAGGCTGAAACAGATATCAATATCTCAGGCGGCGATATCAGTGCAAACGGCGACAAGAGCCTTACAAGTACAGGCAATATCAACCTTACAGGCGGTACTATCGTTGCTACTTCTACAGACTGCCAGATAGAGAACCTTACTTCTACAGCTCAGTCAGCTATGCTCCTTGACTTTGCAAAGGAATGGTCAAAGAACAATCCTATAGCTGTTACTGATTCTTCAAACAAGATACTTCTTGAAGTAAATACTCTCAAGAAATACAAGTTTGCTCTTATTTCTTCTCCCGATCTTTCAGACAGCGCAAGCTACAAGGTATTTGCAGGCGGTATCAAGCAGAAGCACAGCACAGGCAATACCTTCAAGCCAGGCAAGCCTGCTTCATTCAAGGACGTAAACAACGATATGGACGATGCTGAGCAGCTCTACGGCGAGCTCTTCGATCAGTCATCAGTTCATAAGGTTGAAGTTAAGATGTCAGAAAATGACTGGAATAACTTCATGAAGGTAGCTCAGCAGGAAGAATGGGCTCCTTGTGACGTAGTTATTGACGGCGAGGAGATCAAGAACGTTGGTATCAGAACAAAGGGCAACAGCTCAAGAATGATGGTACAGAACGGCAAGTACAGCTTCCGCTTCAAGCTCGATAAGTACGAAAAGTTCAACAACTACCACGGACTCACAGAGTTCTGTGTAAATAATTTCTACTCAGATCCTTCATGCATGAGAGATATCATCTGCTATGACGCTATGTACGAAATAGACGGTGTTGCTCCTAAGGCAGGTTACTCCGATATGTACCTCAACGGCAAGCTCTACAGCTTCTACATGATCGCTGAGCAGCCGGGCACAACTCTCGCAGAGCGTTATGCTATAGATGATGATTCAAACCTCTACAAGGCTACCGAAAGAAGCAACCAGGCCGGCGGCGGCGGTATGTGGGGCGGAATGGGCGGAGGCGACAGCTACAGCACATTCACCCAGAATATGCCTGTAAACAACCTCGACCTTAAATTCGGCAACGACGAGCAGCTCACTCACCTTGAAGAGCTCAAGACAGCTATCAACAAGATGACTTCTTCAAACTACAAGTTCATCGAGGATATCATGGACGTTCCAAGCTTCCTCAAGGGCTTTGCAGTTAATGCTGTAATGTGCAACTACGACAGCTATAACGGTTCACTCGCACATAACTACTACCTTATCTATACCGGCGGCAAGCATTACTTTGTAGGCTGGGACTACAACCTCTGTTTAGGTAACTTTATGGGCGGTACTGATGCCGTAAACTCTGATATCACAACAAGCCTCTATCAGGCTACTCTCGAGTACAGACCTTTCGCAAGACTTCTCCAGATACCTGAATACTACGATATGTATGTAGGCTATGTAAAGGATATCCTTAACTACTACAGCGACCCTGAGTCATTTGTTACTAAGATCGCTGACATGATCCGTCCTCACATTCAGGCAGATCCGCTTTCAGCATTCACAGTTGATCAGTTCAACGCAAATACAACTAAAAGTGCTAACGGCCTCCAGACAAGCGGCGGCCAGCAGGGCAATAATCAGCAGTGGGGCCAGCAAGGCAACAACCAGCAGTGGGGCCAGCAGGGTAACAACCAACAGTGGGGTCAGCAGGGCAACAACCAACAGTGGGGTCAGCAAGGCCAGCAGGGCAATAACCAACAGTGGGGCCAGCAGGGCAACTGGGGCTTCCAGTTCAACTCTGATGAACCCGAAAATACTGTAAACACAGAAGAAAGCTGGGCATTTGAAGGCGGCTTTGGCGGATTCGGCGGAGGCGGCTTCGGCGGCTTTGGCGGATTCGGCGGCGGTGGCGGCGGAATGTTCAATAACAACACTTCCGTTATTGACTTCCTCATCGCTCGTTTCCAGATAATCCGTTCAGCATTAAAGTTCTGATGATAATTGATTCACCCCCTCATAACGAGGGGGTGAATCATCATTATTATATGAATTACAGTAAACATAAAGTTAAAAAATAAATTTTTCATAAAACTGTTGACATTTTATTCATTTTCTGATATAATTATTATGTTGCAGTTGATGAGCAGCAAAAATAGGGGTATAGCTCAGTTGGTAGAGCAGCGGTCTCCAAAACCGCGTGCCGAGGGTTCAAGTCCTTCTGCCCCTGCCAGATCATGAAAGCCTGTATTTCGAGAAAAACACCGAAATACAGGCTTTTCTCTTACCTATTCGAACCAGGTTGAACTGCATTTTTGCAGCTCCGTGTGCATAAAAATCAGGTGAAATGCACACAAAATCACACGAAATATAATGGTGGTACAAAGCTATTGAAGAAGCCAGCTCCCTCGCGGGAGCTGCGTTTCTATATATGAGTATCCATAATTGCAGCTGTCAGTAAGCGTAAACTGAGTATCATAATATATCTATTGTGTTATAGAAATGAATAACGGTTATCGCCCAACACATAATAACATTTAGGAGTTATTTTTGCCTAATCTCTTGACTTTTCTCCTAAAAGCGGCTATAATTATGAGAAAGGAGCGTGAGCTTATGAGAAACTTTGATTACAGCGAACTTGCAAAACGTTCATGGGACAGCGAGATCATCGGTCTTGTAGCCCAGATCCACGAATATAAAGGCAGGCAGGAGCTTTACCTTAGACAGAAACCTGCCGAGCTTGACCGCCTTATCGAGATTGCAAAGGTCCAGAGTACAGAGGCTTCCAATGAGATTGAAGGTATTCGGACTACTAATACTCGTCTGTTACAGCTTGTCAAGGACAAGACAACTCCCCGAAATCGTGATGAGGAAGAGATCATGGGCTACCGTGATGTGCTGAATACCATTCACGAAAACTTCGAGTATATACCTATTACATCGAACTACATTCTCCAGCTCCACCGTGACCTATATAAGTATTCTCATAAAAGCATCGGTGGCACATTCAAGAACTCTCAGAATTATATAAGTGCGACAGATGCTAACGGACGTGAATTCGTATTATTCACTCCTCTGCCGCCATATGAAACTCCGGTGGCTATCGAAACTATATGTGACAGCTATAATCGCATAATCGCCTCGCAGGATATCGACGCACTGCTTCTGATACCTGTGTTTATCCACGACTTTCTCTGTATACACCCCTTCAATGACGGCAACGGCAGAATGAGCCGTCTGCTCACAACTTTGCTGTTGTATCGTTCAGGTTATGTAATCGGCAGATATATCTCCCTCGAAAGCAAGATAGCCAAGAACAAGAACCTTTACTCCGATGCACTGGAACATTGCCAAAAAGGATGGAACGAAGGCGAAGAAGATCCTGCTCCGTTTATAAAGTATTTGTTGCAGACTATTCTTGCTGCGTATCGTAACTTTGAGGAACGTGTGGCGTTGGTCGATGAAAAACTGCCGGCAATAGAAATGGTACGTCGTGCTGTTTATAATAAGATAGGTAAATTTACAAAGAGTGAAGTCATGGAGCTTTGCCCGACAATTAGCAAGGCTTCTGTTGAGAACTCTATCAAGCAGCTTGTTGAACAGGGACTTCTCTTAAAGCATGGCAGCGGTCGAAGCACATTCTATACTCGAAGCGACATTTGAAGCAATAGAAGAGATAATAATCAAAGGAGTAAGATTATGAATATAGATAATACTCTTTACAGCGGACGACCAACAAATAATCGTTCCGAGCCCGAAGTAGCAATATATGATAAACTTGACTCTCTTGGCATCGAGTACAAGAGAGCAGATCATGACCACGCTGATACTATGGAGGACTGCCTGCTGATAGAATCTGTGCTTGGGGCTAAGGTCTGCAAGAATCTGTTTCTCTGCAACCGTCAGAAGACAAGTTTCTATATGCTGCTTATGCCTGGAGACAAGCCGTTCAAGACAAAGTTTCTGACCTCGCAGCTTAACTGTGCGCGCCTTTCATTTGCGGAAGCCGATAAAATGCAGAAATTTCTGCATACTATCCCCGGCTCTGTTTCAGCACTTGAGCTGATATTTGATACTGATAACAACATTCAGCTCGTCATTGATAATGACCTTATGAGCGATGAATACATCTGTGGACATCCGGGCATCAATACTTCAACTGTTCGCCTGCTCCGAGAGGATATGCTCAAATATGTCCGAGCAGCTAAGCATGAGCCAACATTCATCGACCTTCCCGTGGAGTGATATTATGCGTATATTTGCATTGGAGCTTGATAATGATATTAAAGGTATCGAACCAAGAAAGGCTTATATTGAGGGGCTTATTAAAAAGCTTCCCAAGCCTGATATAGTAGTTATGCCAGAGCTTGCTATATGCAGTTATATGGCAAGTCAGAAGATATGGGAGCTTGCAGATGACTGCGGTAGTGGCACAAGTGAATGGACTGTCAACATCGCCCAAAAGTACAATATCTACATTGGAGCAGGCTATCTTGATAAAGAGAACGGTGACTACTATAACCGCTATATGATCTCAGGTCCTGACGGAGTATGTGGTACTGTTACTAAGTCTGAGGGTGAATCGGCAGTATTCAAACGCGGAAACTTCGGCAGTATTATTCATACTCCATTTGGAAACGTTGGTGTTGGTATCTGTTACGATTCACGCCGCAAGCACTTCTACGATAACGTCAGTAATGAGGAGCTTTCACTGATACTGTTTCCGCATGGTTCCCCTGCGGACCCGAATAAACCAGATAAAGAACGCAGTGAAAACGACAAGCGCTGTATGGCTTATGTTGAGGCATTCGGAGTCCCTGTTGTCTACGTGAACAGTACAGGTAAACTTGAATATATGCCTGGAAAAATGGGCGCAATGATGAAGAAATACGGTTTCAGAATGAATGGTATGAGCAGGATATATGCACAAGAATCTGTACCGATAAATACGGATATTCCCGAAATAATAGGTGCAGAGGTCGATATTCAGCCTAAGAAAATGCATAAGGAAATCCGTTTTTATGGCGAAGACATCCTGCGCGGTAACTGGCTGTTCAAGCACTGTATTCTCAATCCCGATACAGAAGCAGGTATCAAGTCTTATGAGAGTGAACATAAAAAGGAATAGTAATTGAATATGAGAATATTATGAATGTAATGAATGTTCGAATCCCTCTCTGTCCGCCAGAATTAAAAAGCCTGTATTTCGAGAAAAGCACCGAAATACAGGCTTTTCTGTTACCTACATAAAGCAGTTTGAAATGCAATTTTGCAGCTCCGTGTGCATAAAAAACAGGTGAAATGCACACGACTAAAAGGCAGTATAACGATAATAAAAGAAGTCAGCTCCCTTGCGGGAGCTGATATTCTTCTTTAAGCTTGCCATATTTTGAACAAGCTATATTATGATATTTTATTACAAAGCCTATAGTAGCACGAACGGGATATACCTAATTCCCTCATAGCCTCAACAGGCTTTTTATTTCCGTATCGGACTTCTGTCAGCACCTCATGCCAGTTATCAGGCAGAGGCGTTGAAGGTCGCCCGAAGCGGACGTTTTTCTTTTTGGCAGCTTCAATGCCTTCACGTTGACGAGCGCGTATCTTATTACGCTCATTCTCGGCTATTGCTCCAAGTACCTCTATGAGTATAGCATTGATCATTTCAAGTACCCATGCCTGCTCCGGCGGAAAGTCAGTGAGCGTTGTAGGGATATCCAGTATCTTTACACGGATTCCCATACCCTTGAACTCTTCTAATTCTCGCTTTATATCAGCTTTGTTACGACTGAGCCTGTCCAGTTCCTTGATAACGAGCGTATCTCCCTTGCGAAGTATCTGACGTTTTAGATACTGGTAACCCTCACGTTCGGTATCCTTACCGGAAGCCTTGTCGATGATAATGTTCTGCTCAGGTACGCCAAACTTGGTGAGAGCTTCAATCTGTCAATCTTCATTCTGTTCCCGGGTAGATACCCGGGCATAACCGTAGATTCTGTTGTCCATATTACCTCCAATTTGTCCAAAAATGTGGTTGTTACTTTGTGGACGTCCATAAAGTCCAAATGGTACTTTTATGTACACTTTTTTGGTCAATTTCTAGGTGTGCAATAAAGTAAACTTTTTAGGACACTTCATTTTATATTCATATAATAAAATCGCCGCCATCACTGGCGGCTCAAGTATTCATTAGACTTTTGACTGTTTCAAAGTATCCCTTCATCTCAGAGTTGTCAGGCTCGATTTGCAGCGCAAACGCTATACGTCCGAGGAGCGAGTGCAGGTATTTGTCGGGAGATATATCAAGTCCCTTGCGGTTGATGATATCAGCAACTCCATACTTCTGGCAATAATAGACTTCCTGACGCAGCGTGCGTTTTTGACTTCGGGACAGCGTTGGCTTTTCATTGACAACTATGCCCGTAACTCTCTGCTGCTGCGATTAGCTGATAAACACAGTCTTCTTATCGTTAAGCTTAAATCCCATACGGTACAGCATACGCCTGACTTTGCCAACGACATTAGCACTGCGTATATCAGCCTTATTGCCCGAGAATGTCATATCATCGCAGTATCGAGTATACGTTATGTTGTGTGCGCAGCACAAATGTCCTAATTTTTCGTCAAACTGTTTCATTACCAGATTGGCTATGTAAGACGAATTCGGAGCTCCCTGCGGCAATCTTGCTTTGTATGTGCAGAGATGTGTCAGCAGCGTAGTTGCAGGAATCGATAAACCGAGACACTTCATCACAAGATAGACCATATCATCATTAATACTGTCAAAGAAGTGTGATATATCAATCTTAAGAACACATTCCTTTCCAATATGCGGAGAGACGTTATCAAGTAGGGACTTACCCTTGCAGTACGCAGTCGAGAAATCCGAAACTTCAAGCTGATACAGATGGAGTATCTGGTCATCGACCTGCGCAACAACGAGGGCGGTCTTGACGAGATTGGCTGTGCGCTCTGCGACTTGTTGACGGATCAGGAATATACCAGACAGAATCTCGGTATCCGCAAAAACGCGCAATATAAGATCGTTTCCGAGCACGGCATCCACGTGGACGGCGAATTTGCCGATCTTAAGGTCGTTGCGCTGAAAAATTATGAATGCGTGAGTGCAGGAGACGGCACCGCGCTGTATCTCTCGAAGCTCCCGAATGTGCCCCTTGCCGGCATCACTGACCCCTGTGGCTGCAATCAGGAGACTGGCGGCAGCATTGTCTTGTCCGGCGGCACAATCATCATCGGCTATCCTGTCGGACTTATCCTTGACGAGAATTCCGTTCCGAATGTGGATACCCGCGCCGACCGCATCAGCCGCAATCCGGTGGAGGTTCGCATTCCGCTTGATTATGATGCCGCGATGAAGATCTTCCGCGATAAGCAGGACTACGAGCTTGACTGGGCAGTGGCCTATCTGGAAGGGAAATAAGAGCCTGAAAACTATAAAGCAGCCTGAATTTCTACAGGCTGCTTTTTATTATATGTTGAATTACAAATTATCAAACTTTACTCCGAGCCGAGCATTTTTTCTGTATAGCTGAGCATCGCCTACTGTAATGCCGTCACCGTCCATAAATACTCAAGAATTAATAATGATATCTATATATACCATCGTAATTTTTCCCATCTTTTTGGCAATTTGTATTATAATATGTGCTTGTTCCGATAACTACACAGCTTTCCATTTCAAATCTGTCTTTGCATTTTTTATTGGTGATAGTTACTTCATGTGCATTAAATACCCTATTCACTTTATCTTTACTGTTTAAATCATATTCGATAATAAAATTTTCTCCTTTTTTATCAGAATACACCATGTAGAGTATTTTACATGAATTAGATCCATAAAATCCGATTCCTTGAGACTTGCAATCGTTAAGCCTTTTAGCCTTTTGATCTAATTCTATATCAGTACCATTCCATACCCGTCTACAATTAAATACACGTTTCCAATCACCTACTATTACATTGGCGTCTGTTAAATTAATAGGATAGTTATTTTTATTTGCTTCCATATCTAATACCGCACTGTAAACTTTGCCTCCGGTTTTTAAATAGAAATTGCAATATCTATCTACACTTAAATTTCTGTTCTGAAAAGCTTCAGCAGCTATTCCACCTAATTCTTTATTAACCTTATATGTTCCACGTTTTTCCATAGTTTCATTATTCTGATCAATAAAAAATTTTTCAATAATGGAATATCCATTATATTTATTTAATATTAATAAATATGTCTTACCATCATATCGTACTGCCGTCATATCACCAGCATGTCCACTACCAATGTAATCTTTTTTATCTTTATTTTTTAAAACTGTTGGATATCTACCCTCTGTGTTGTATCTAATAATTCTCACATTACTATCATCTGTTTTTATTTTAGCAACATAAATATAAGTTCCATCTGTTGCCATGCCTTGCATACATGTTGATTTTTCTTTGCTATCAACAATAGTTAACAAGTCGCTGTCTGCTTGTTGTGCCGCTATCATCCTTTCTTCAAAATCTTTCATGTAGCTGCTATTATCTGCAAATACTTGTGATGTTGTTATCATACTACATCCAAGTACAATAGATGCAATAGCCGACACTGTTTTTTTGATCACGTTTTTCATTTTAATCATTCCTTTTTTTATTATATTCCGGAGAATTTCAATCTCCATATATAACACACATAAAAAAAGGTTATTGTGCGGCCTAAAAATATTTTCGTCAATATCAACAAACAGAAAAGGGCTGAATTGTATAGTTTATTCAATGATATGAAATTGCAAACTTCATGGAGCAGACTTTTCTATATTCTTTTCAGATCACATACCATTGCAGGGACTAAAATACTTCCATCACCGATATATTCAGTATCTTTTGCGATCTCTGTAATGCTTGAAAGTAATTTCAGCAAATCTGTTTTTAACGTAATCACTTTATTACCGATATATCTTCCATATTTATATATTTTTAATCTTGCAACGGAACTAAATTCAAGTGTCACTGGATTAATACTTTCATACATACCTTGAAAAGTACTTATAACTGCAATAGTTTCTTTTTCATTTATTATTTCTCTGACTGTTCTTTCGCCATTTGACATTCCGATATTAATTGGTTTACACTGTGGCAATGAACGATACTCCATACGATATGATGAGGCAGTATTATTTATATCAGCGTTATGACTATAACATGATATTAATTGCTTAAGTTTTCCGTTCTTTACAATATATACAGGCTTTGTCACTGAACCTTCTCCGTCAATGTTTCCGCCTGATATTTTGTTTTCATTTGAATGCTCTACAATATTAATCAAAGGACTTAAATTGAATATTTCATCAATCTTATCTTTGTTTTGAGAAATAAAACAATTTCCGGCCAAAGGTGATTGCTCATTAAGAAACATAAGTAAAAGATATATTACTTCAGAGACAGCATGGCACGAAATAAGCAATTCATCAACATTGATATTAATTTCTGTATCATTAATCTCTGTTGATATTTCAGAAAACATATTTATTACTGTATCATAAAAAGTGCTATTGATGAATATTTTTGAGTATTCTTTAAATGAATCGTTTTTGTCTGTTAATGATATATTCGCACAATTCAAAAGCTTGTAGCCATGTCCTTCTACACCGTAAGAATTAGCAAGCTTATATAAGGATACAAATTGATTTGATGACAATTTTTTTAGTCTGATACCATGTTCTAAAGCAATCCTGCTTAGTTTCAAAAAGAGATCTTCATGATTTTCTTTGAATAAATCCGGAAATTCTGTATCAGAAGAAGTTATTTTTATTTTCGGCAAATATGCAAAAGGTACCTCTATAGTCTGAGTATCATTACTACGGAATCCTGAAGAAACAGCTCCGTTTTGAAGAAGCATTTTTCCGGTATGATTTTTGGGGTTGAAAATGCGCAATGAAGTACCTCTTATAAGTGAATTATATTTTACTGTCCCTGAATTTGTGTATTCATTAACCGATGTACTGTATATTGATGAAAAAACTTCTGAATCCGGATATCCTTTCATCAAATTTTTGTTCAGGTATAATTCATTATAAATATTTATCATAAACATATACCTCTCTTTGCGATTTTTACAGTAGGCATACCAAAGGATACATCTATAAGCTGACCTTGTTTGGCGCATTTGGAAGGGTAAAATTCAAGGTCGTTTCCAATGGCATTTATCTGATTAAGAGCATCGGCAATATTGCTTGAAAACAGAAATGGTTTTGTCACACCGATAATGCTGCCGTTTTCAACAATAAGACCATGATTAACATTGAAAACAAAATCACCATTTGCAGTAATTACATTTCCACCGATTATATCAGCAGCGATGATGCCTTTTTTAGTATTTCTCAATATACTCTCACATGACTCACTGCCATTATGCAAATATGTATTTCTCATTCTTGGAATTGGGATATTGAAGCAATCCATTGCCCTGCCATTTCCGGTATCTTTAATTTTATAATATTCTGAAATCATAGAATTTGTCATTATTCCTTCAAGAAATCCGTTCTTTATCAGATCAACATTTTCAGGAATAATGCCATCATCTGAAATATTATAATAAATCATATCTTCTCTGCTGCATCTGTCAGAGATTGAAATATCGTTTAAAGTTATTCGCTTTCCAAGCTTTTTATTAAGAACATTATCCTTTTCAAAAAACAGATCACCTTCAAGGCAATGACCAATTGCTTCATGAACAAATATACCGCCGATTCCGGCAGGCAGTATTATTTCATATTCTTCAGGATCAACTGATATAAGCTCTGATGAAGTATGTTCTGAATATTGTTTTTCTATTTTAAAAAGCTCTTTATTTAATGTATCAAGTATATTCTTCCTGTTTAATTTACCGTTTACATAAAGATTTCTCTTAGAAGTAATAGGTGAATAAAGATTTCCGAAAGATAGTGTCAGTTCGATTATTGTATATAAAGTATCATCCTTTGTGATATTATCGTCTGCTGTCACATGAAGCATACGTCTTTCACTTCTTATTACAACTGAAGTACACAGTACCGTACCTAAACTGTGTTCCTTAATAAGTGCATCAATATCATGCCATTGAATGTCATCGATATAATCATCAGCATCCATAGTAAAAATACTGCTGTCTATGCTGTTATCTGCATAGTATTCCACATCATTGTTATTGATACACCTTCTGACAGTTCCATCTTCAAAAAAACTTGTAATGTTTTTCTGACCATTAACAAGATTAATAACCGTAACTTTTTTTCTTTCTTCTTTGACCATGTTTATTCCTCATTTCAAAATAGTTTATACAAAAAGAAAGCAACTATAAAGTTCATGACAATTACGATGATATTACGGCATTTACTTATTTTTTTATTCTCCATAATGTAAAAAAGTAATAGTGATGCTGCATCAACGAGAACAGCCGAAAGCAGTATCTTTACAACACCTAAAGACAATACTGCACCTATTATAACAGATATGACAGTCATTAAAGCAATACACACCTTTAAATAATCCGTCATTATTTTTTTATGGGAATACGGAACAAAAAAGCCGTTTTTATGCTTATCCACAAAACTTCTGAACTGGTCATTAATTGATCTGATAACACCAATATATAATCCGCTTAAAATATACGCCGAAATCAAAAAAGAAATGTTTTTATGAC
The DNA here is from genome assembly GCF_000518765.1 of Ruminococcus flavefaciens ATCC 19208. Classification (GTDB taxonomy): domain Bacteria; phylum Bacillota; class Clostridia; order Oscillospirales; family Ruminococcaceae; genus Ruminococcus; species Ruminococcus flavefaciens. The sequence continues at coordinate 210,982 of NZ_KI912490.1, forward strand.
CGTAAAAAATGTTTTCGGTTATATACGGTACTTTGACAATCAGAATACTAACTGCCGCCATTATTCCCCAGAACAGTACTAACTTTTTAAACGCACGTAATGAGCCGATACTTGCTTTGCATATTACAGCATTCTTTTTATTCATACTGAGCGAGGTGAGCTTAAAATAATTTTTTCCTTTAGCAGCTTTTTCAGTGCTTATCTGAGTCATTTCAGCGAGCCTCATGTGACGACCGGCTGCATCTATCCTTTCGGATAATATTATACTATCATTGTATTTTCCCCAGTCAGGCTTTATCTTTATCGCAAGATAACAGATGAAACAGCACAAAATCATTCCTACAGGCAGTAATACAATACTTTCCGATAAATATAGAACTGTACTCGCCGCAGTAAACAATAAAATGCTCTTTATAATATCAAAACGATTATACTGAAGCCATTTTATTGCTGAACAGGATACAAAAAATACTATAAAAAATGCTATCTTTTTTAAGGTACAGATAGAAAAGCCCCCAAATAAAAAGCCTATTATCATGGCTATGATAATATCTTTCAAAAGAGCTTTAAAAACCATATACCGCTTGACTTTTTTGAATTCAACGGAGTTAAACATGTAATGAAACAGTGCCGGCTTTATTGTAACACCGGGGCTATCCTTAAAGAATATATTCAGAAGGCTTAGGAAAATTAATGCAGCATATACAAATACAAAATGGTCATTGACCGCTGTCCTTATGCTAAGAAGTTTATTTCCAACAAATGACACAACTATAACAAATGATATTATTATACCGATTATTATAAGATAAGAATTCTTTATAAGTGCCTTCCATCCTCTTAACTGCTCAACAAACAGAAATCTGAACATTATTCCTCCTGATTCTCCGACTCATCAGGAGAAGTCTGATCATTATTTTTGTTTCTGAGATAAAGGTACAATTCTTCAATGGTAGACCATCGGCTATTGGCTGTCAATTCATCTAATGTTCCCTGAGCCATAAGAACTCCATTATCAATAAGAATATAATAATCACAAAGACTTTGTACCATATCAAGAAGATGAGTCGATAGTAACACTGTTTTTCCTTCATCTTTGTTTTCTTTGAATATATCCTTCAGATTGCTTATCTGTTGAGGATCAAGACCTGAAAAAGGTTCATCTGCTATAAGCAGTTCATATTGTCTGAGAGATGCACACATGATCGAGAGCTTCTGCCTTGTACCTTTTGAAAGCTGGTATGGAACCTTGTCAAGATGCTTGCCCATTTCAAGTCTGTCAATAAGGCTCTTTACTTTCGACTGTGTATTATACATAGCACTGACGAAAGCAAGATGTTCCATAACAGACAGCTCTTCATAGTATATAGGCACATCGGGAATAAAAGATATTGGGAAATCAGCATCATTTATGCTGTAGATATCATTTCCCTTGTATAATATTTTCCCGCTGTCAGGTGTCAGATATCTTATCATATGGCGTATGCTCGTTGTTTTTCCCGCACCATTTGCACCTACTAAACCGACTATTTTATTTTCAGGTATAGTAAAAGAAAGTGAATTCAACACACCGTAGTTATCAAAACTTTTTGATACGTTATCAAATTCAAGAATAGATTTCACTTTAACAGTCTCCATATTATACTTTCAGATTATTAAAGGCTCTAACGACCTCAGGATTCTCTCTTTTCCATTTACAGATGCTTTCGGGTATATCCCATGCCAATGCAACACAGCCTCCGCAGCTTCTTGCTTCCTCACAGTCCTTACAGGTAGATATATCCGGCTCTTTGAAATTAATAATAGGCGTAATGCGTTTGTAATCAAATATATCATTTACGCTCTGATCCTTAAGGTTTCCGTAGCTAAGATTAAACTGAAGACATGGTGCAACATCACCGTTTTCTCTTACACATATCTGAGAACAGCCACGTCCGCAAGATTTTACCTTGTTGATTCTTACCTCATCATCAACCTCATCATTATTTACAAAGAAAGTACCGTCAGAATACTTATCGTGTAATTCTTTTCCTTTCTGAATTATCAGCTTAGGATCAAGACATCCGATAACATTTTCGTTCTCCTTTGCTCTTCCTATATCACAAGTCATAGCGTAGCTGATTTGCTTTGCACCTAACTCTTTTGCAAGCTTAGTTATTTCTTCCATATCTTCAAAGTTCAATTCATTGAACGTTGAAGCAACAATGACGAATATACCATTTTCTGCCATTGATTTTATCGCTGCTGTAGCTTTCTGAAATGAGTCATTCACTCCACGTATCGTATTATGATTTTCCTGAGCACCATCAATGCTGACCTGTACAACAATGTTTCTCTTGAACCTTGCCAGTTCCTTTGCTCTTTCATCATCAATAAAATAGCCGTTTGTAGCTATAGATACACCCAAGAATCTTTCTGATGCCATTTCAACTACTTTAATGAAATCACGTCTTGTAGATACTTCACCGCCTGTAAGCATTACTTTCTTTACGCCCATATCCTGAAGTTTATCCATTACTATCCCGATCTCATCTGTTGTAAGTTCCTTACATCTGACTTCACCGGAATTATTAAAACAGTGTGCACACTTCAAAGGACAGGCTTTAGTAATCTCAAACTGAACATTAAACGGAAAAATAGTTTCGTAGTTGCCTGTCACGTTTATTTCCACGGCTTCATATTTATCCGAAACATAGAGATAATCCTTTTTAATGCCTTCGTTTACAAAACCAGAAACTAAAGACCTTGCTTTTTCATATTGCTCATTATATCTTTTTGAAAGAATATCTGCAATACTGTCCACAGAATTAGTACCGTCACATAATTCAAGTATTTCACATGCGGTTTTGTTGATTTTTTCATATTTATATTCATTTGAAGCTAAAAGTGCTTCTTCATCGGCAATCAACGGATATATCACAGAACTTCCATACTGCTTGAGTAAATTATACTTTCTTTTTAATACTGGATACATTTTTTTCCTCCTAAAAAATAATAAAGGGGCAACAAGTATTAATGATCAGAAATCGCTTTTTCATTAATAGACTACAAACTTGCTACCCCATTATTATATGTTTATATCGACTTACTTAAAATTATGCGATAACGCCAACGATTGTTGCGCCACATGGATAGTAAGCCATTGAAATTGTAGTTGCAACTAATGCCTGACAACCGATGCATCCAGCGATCTCAGTTGTCTCAAACTTTGGTTCCATCATGATTCTATAATTTCCTTTCCTTAAAATTTCCCTTTCTGAATATAATTCAAATCAAATTTATTAAATGATGCTATGGGGTTTAGTAAGACTAAAGTATAACATTTCTTTAAATAATTGAAATATAATTACAGTTTATCTTGAAAAGCTCAAGAAATTATAAAGGGATAAATATATTCAAAAGGGTAACTATGTAGTCATAATAGTAAAATAAATTTCCCTTTTGATACATGGAAATAATGAATACTTCAATATAAAATCGTCAGATTTAAAATGACACATTTTATACTGATGTAACACTAAGCAAAAATGAATTTTATTTTAAACAAACTAATCTTTAACGGCCTAATGTATTACAAAATAACTATAAGCGTCTTGAGATTGTTTTAAATTTAGCGTTTAGTCGATAATAAATATATTAGTAATGATTAACTAAAATCGCATACTAAGCAAAATAATTTTCATTATTTATATTTTATCATTAACAATAAAAAATGTCAAGTAATAATTGCTGTTCGCTTATAAATCTATTAAAGTAAGACAAAATTATTAACTTCCCAAGAATCAAACAATAAACTATGTCAAATTGAAATAACTGATTTTCCCTGCCCCGGAATGTTCATGAATTTTTTTGCTTCAAAAAAAACGGACAGAATACGCACGGCATAAGTCAGTATAATGATATAAAAGAAGCCCGCCTATCATAGCGCGACGAAAAAACACTGTCTTTATAAATTGCACCATAAGCGCTTTTACTTGTAATGATCGAGTTTACATGAAAAAAGTCTCCTTTACGGAGACTTCATTTTTGGGCGGCTTTTTTCAATACTGAAAACACCTGCTTCTGTACAGGAAAACGCCTTCTTTTCGGGACATCATCATTATAAAGCTGAATAAGAGACTGAGCATCGTCAGGATCAAGCTTTCTTATCAGGTCTAAAGTAAGTCCGTGAACGGCGTTCATCATCCAGTATGTACTCAGCGATTCGTTCATCTCTGCTTGTGCATGATATATATATCCGAGTACCTCACGCACCTCAGCTGAAGACGGAGCCATGTCACCGAAGCTTTTCAGTTCTTCCTTCAGCCTGTCAGCGAAAGCTTCGTGACAGGGATCGTCAGATATCTTCTTTCCCATACCAAACAATCCGACGCCTATCTTCTTTTCGCTTTCAAGCTTTTTTACCTGAGCGATATACTCGCCATAAATCTTCTTCATCTCAGCAAGCCCCATAGAACCCCCCCTTTCAGACAGTTTCACTTTCAGATGCATCACTCTCTGTACTATCCTCTTCTTCAGCTGCTTCTGCCTCGACAGTTTCATCATCAGCTGTATTATCATCTTTGATCTTTGCTGCATCAAGATCAACAAGGAAACGTTTTCTCGAATAGATAATAAACGCTACAGAAGCTACCATAAAAACACCGCCTATTATCCAGCACAGTGTCTTGCTCATGGAAGTATCCTCAGCCGATGATATCTTGAAAGCAAGGTAACATATATATAAGGCTACTATCATTCTCAGTCCGCAGGACTTATAAGCCCTTGAACGCTTTCCCATGTCAAATTTTACTTCGTTCATAATTATTTCCTTTCACATTAATGCAGATTACGGCCCGGAGCTCCCCATGACTGCTCCGAGCCGTATTATTGTCATTAACCTGCCTTGCCTGTCTTTTTGTTTGAAACAACGTCAAAGATAACAGCGATAAGAAGAACGCCGCCCTTTACGACATACTGCCAGTTGTTGTCAAGGCCCTTGATAGACATACCCTGATTGATTACACCGAGGAGTATAGCACCGACCATAACTCCGCCGACTGTACCGCTTCCGCCATATGCAGAAGCACCGCCGATGAAGCATGAACCGATAGCGTCCATCTCGAATGAGTTACCTGTATCACCGTTTACAGAACCAACACGTGCTGCAACGAGGAGACCTGAAAGACCTGCCAGCAATGACATAGATGTATATGCCATAAAGTAGACCTTGTTGGTGTTGATACCTGAAAGCTTTGTAGCCTTTTCGTTTCCGCCGACTGCATAGAAATAGCGTCCGAAGGCAGTCTTTGAAGTGATGAAAGCATAGATACATACAACCGCAAGTACCCATATAGCCATTACAGGGATACCCTTATAAAGAGCAAGCTTCCATGTGTAAGCAAGTACAAGAGCATCAATAACGAGTATCTTTCCAAACTGTGATATAGCAGGCTCCTGCTTATAGCCCTTCTTAGCCTTCTTTGCACGGTTAAGGATAGTAATAGCGATAAGAGCAACAGCTATAACGATACCTAAGATAAATGCTGATAATTTTACCTCAACAGTTCTGTCTTCAGCCTTGATGGTCCATGAATGATCAAGCCCCGGAACATCAATATACGAAGCAAAAATATCAAGGAACTTTTTACCTACGCTGCCCTCTGACTGAGTGATAGCGATAGTCTTTGATTCAAGTATCGCACGTCCGAAGCCTCTGAACAGGAACATTCCTGCAAGAGTACAGATAAACGGAGGGATATGTATATATCCGATCCAGAAGCCCTGCCACATTCCGATGAGAACGGAAAACAAGAGACAGAGGCATATAACGGCAATAGGATTCATGTTATGCTTTGTCAGCATCTGTGCAGCTACTGCGCCGATGAGACAAACCGTTGAACCTACTGAAAGGTCGATGTTACCGCCTGTGAGGATACACATAAGCATACCGCAGGCAAGCACAAGTACGTATGAATTCTGAATAAGAAGATTTGAAAGGTTCTGCGCAAGCAGAAGCTTCTGATCTGTCCATATAGCAAAGAATATAAATACCACGACCAAGGCTATGACCATGGTGTATTTCTTTATGAAGGTTTTAACGTTCATGTTACACTCCTTTGATCATCATTTTTTATCGGACTGGAGGATAGCAGACATGATCTTTTCCTGCGTTGCCTCAGAAGCAGGCATCTCTGCAACCATCTTGCCCTCGTTCATAACGTATATACGATCACACATTCCAAGCAGCTCAGGCATTTCCGAAGATATCATTACAACAGATTTGCCCTGTGCAACGAGATCGTTCATGATGCAGTATATCTCATACTTCGCACCAACGTCGATACCTCTTGTAGGCTCATCAAGGATAAGCACCTCAGGATCTGCAAACATCCATTTTGCCAGCAGCACCTTCTGCTGATTTCCGCCTGAAAGGTTTCCTACTGCCTGCTGTACAGAAGGAGTTTTGGTTTTAAGCTTTTCCTTATAGTCATTTGCAACTGCATTTTCCTTGTCGAAGTTTATGATACCCTTGCTGCACACCTTCTCAAGGCGTGACATGGTGGTATTCTTCGCAATGCTCTCGGAAAGGATCAGACCATTGCCCTTTCTGTCCTCAGTAACATATGCAAGACCTGCTTCAATAGCGCTGCGAACACTTTTCAGCTCCGTTTCCTTGCCGTCGATCTTCAGTTTACCGCTAACGCCCGTGCCGTATGATCTTCCGAAAATAGACATTGCAAGCTCAGTACGTCCTGCACCCTGCAATCCCGAAAATCCAACGATCTCGCCGCGGCGGACATTGAATGATACGTTGTCAACGACCTTCTTCTCGGTATATATCGGATGATGTACAGTCCAGCCGCTTACCTCAAGACCGACCTTATCGCTTACATTATGCTCGCGTGAAGGATAGCGGTCGCTGAGCTCACGTCCTACCATTCCGCGGATAATACGCGCTTCGTCGATATTATGGTCTGCATTGTCGATAGTTTCGATAGTAGAACCGTCACGAAGTACGGTTATCTTATCTGCAACATAAGAGATCTCATTGAGCTTATGGGAAATAATAATAGAAGTCATGCCCTCTTTCTTGAAGCCTAACAAAAGATCAAGAAGCATTTTTGAATCTTCTTCATTAAGTGATGAAGTAGGCTCGTCAAGTATGAGCAGCTTAACGTTCTTGCTGAGAGCCTTTGCTATCTCAACAAGCTGCTGTTTACCTGTACCTATATCCTTTATAAGAGTAGTAGCCTCTTCCTTCAGACCTACCTGACGCATATGCTCTCCTGCCTCATGATAAGTCCTGTCCCAGTCGATGCCAAAGCGTCCCTTGCGCTCATTTCCCAGAAACATATTCTCGCCTATAGAAAGCTCAGGAATAAGAGCAAGCTCCTGATGTATGATAACAATGCCCTTTTCCTCACTGTCATGCAGTGTTTTGAACTGGCATTCCTCGCCGTTATAGACGATATCTCCTGAATATGTACCATAGGGATATGTACCGCTGAGAACGTTCATAAGCGTGGATTTACCTGCACCGTTCTCACCGACAAGAGCGTGTATCTCTCCAGGTCTGACCTGAAGATTAACATTATCCAGCGCTTTTACACCCGGAAACTCCTTTGTGATTTTTTTCATTTCAAGTATAAATTCTGCCAAGTATATCCCTCCTTTATACTGCGGAAACGGCTATTTACCGTTCGCATCCGACCCGAAAGTTTATAAAAAGGGACGGGCACAGCCCGCCCCCTAAGATATTATTACATTATTCGTTTATCAGGTCGTAGAAGCTGTTGACTCAAGATACTTGTTACTGCTGTCCCACTTGTAGAGACCTGTGTCTACAAGAACGTCCAGATTATCCTTAGTAATTACATAAGGAACGAGGAGATATGAAGGAACCTTCTTTACGCCGTTGTCATATGACTCTGTATCATATGATGCCTCAGCAGAAAGTGAGTCTACAAGGCTTGCATCAGGTGTCTGACCTGAAAGGATAGCCTTTGATACTTCGAGAGTAACACCAGCCTCATCGCTTACGTTCTTATATACAGTCATTGACTGCTTTCCGTCAACGATATTCTTGAGGTTAGCGATATCGCCGTCCTGACCTGTAACGATAGGTGAATTACCGCCATTATAGTCAGTAGAGATAGCCTGAGCTACACCAAGAGCTGTTGAGTCATTTGAACAGAGAGCAACATCAAGCTGTGTGCCGTCTGAATAGTATGAAGCGAGAGTATTCTGCATATTCTCAAGAGCCTTATCTGTAGACCATGAATCTGTAGCTACCTGCTCAAACTTCTTCTTGCCCGACGGGATCTTGAGCTTGCCTGCGTCGATGTACTCCTTAACAGCGTCGTATGCACCGTTGAAGAAGAAGCCTGCGTTATTATCAGCAGGATCGCCTGCTGTGAATTCGATATTGAAAGGACCGTCGCTGTTCTTCAGATCAAGTGCATCAACAACGTACTCGCCCTGAAGCTTACCAACTGTGTAGTTATCAAATGAAACGTAGTATGAAACTGCGTCTGTATTCATGATAAGACGGTCGTAAGCGATAACTGAGATACCTGCATCCTTAGCATCAGCAAGTGTCTGAGAAAGTGTGCTTCCGTCGATAGCAGCGATAAGGAGAAGGTCTACCTTATCAGCGATCATGCTCTGGATATCGTTGTTCTGCTGGTTTGTATCATTATCAGAATACTTCAGCTCAACATTATAACCTGCTTCTTCAAACTGTGACTTGAGGTACTCACCGTCACGGTTCCAACGCTCAAGAGACTTTGTAGGCATTGCTATGCCGACTGTCTTGCCGCCTGAACTTGTGTTTTCATTGCCAGCATCGCTTTCGGTTGCAGCATCAGCTGCCTTTGTTGTAGTATCTGCGTTGTTACTGTTGTTGCTGTTAGTGCTGCTGTCGTCGGATGAGCTGCTTCCGCAGGCAGTGAATGCGCCTAACATCACCAGTGAGCTTACAGCTGCAAGAAACTTTTTCATTTTCATTGAAGATTCCTCCTTAATTGTAAAAAAATACTTGTTAAAAAATTGTTGCCTTACTTTAAATTATAACGATAACCGTCATAAAATATTTTACTCTCTTTTCGTTAAAGTGTCAATTGTTATATCAGCATTTTGGCGGATTGAATAACATCGCTCCACATTTTATATGCATAATGACAATCAGCCCTTCAACGATTCATTCTTTTGTGTTACAGTTATATAAAAATCGCGCGTTTTATACAAATGGTAATCCATTATGTGTATTTTGTCTTTCTATATAGTATAAACGTAGCATCTCTTCACAAACGGACAACTATTTTATAATTTTTTTATTTACTTAAAAATCTATCCATGCACAAAATACCTTACCATATAAATAAGAATTTACTTTTGAATATCTCACGAGATCATCTTTTTCATTTATGCAATATACCCATGTCTTACAGCTACTTGAAATAGTCAGCAGCAGATGTTATAATAAATGTGTACTCACTTCGCCTTAATAAGCAAAATAAGGTGCAGGAAAAAGTGAAATGATAAAAGGCGGACAACACAATGGCAGAAATAATGATAATTGACGATGATACTCATATAAGCGATATGCTATGCGAAGTTCTGCTGGGCGAGGGATATACTGTATCCAAGGCATATTCGGGAACAGAAGCACTTATGCTGCTTTCCGTCAGAAAGCCCGATCTGATACTTCTCGACCTTATGCTCCCGGGACTCAGCGGCGAAGAACTGATAAAAAGCATAAAGGATATCCCTGTGATAGTGGTTAGTGCAAAAACAGCCACTTCAGATAAAGTCGGACTGCTCCTCAGCGGTGCTGCCGACTATATGACCAAGCCCTTTGATATTAACGAGCTTCTTGCAAGAATAACCGTACAGCTCCGCAAAAGCCGCAGTTTATCCGATGGCGTGATAAAATGCGGCGAATTGCAGCTCGATACAGATTCTCACAATGTCAGCTTTGCAGGCAAGGATATAAAGCTCACCAGAACCGAATACGCTATCCTGAAGCATCTCATGCAGAACGAAGGACAGGTTGTCGCAAAGCTTACCATACTTGATAGAATAAGCAATGATACTCCCGACTGCACCGAGGACTCACTTAAAATACACGTTCATAACCTCCGCAGGAAACTAAAAGCCGTATCGGACACAGATTACATATCCGCAGTATGGGGCATAGGCTTCATGCTGAAATGTTAACCATATCTTAACTCATTCCTTAACCGTTTTCTTAACCATTTGATGCTATAATGGTCTCAGAAAGAAAAAAGGAGGTTCTTATATGGACTATGTACTAAAAACCAATGCCATAACAAAAAAGTACAAGGACTTCAAAGCACTTGACGGACTTACCATGAACGTGCCAAAGGGTTCTATATACGGATTTGTTGGCAGAAACGGCGCAGGAAAAACTACGCTCATACGCACGGTATGCGGACTTCAGCCGCCGACTGACGGCACATTCGAGCTTTACGGAGTAAAAAATACAGACAGCGCCATTTCCGACACAAGAAAAAGAATGGGTGCAGTTGTAGAGACTCCATCTATTTACCCATATCTTACAGCAAAACAAAATCTTGAGATACAGCATGAGATAATGGGGATCCCAAGTAAAAAAAATACAGACGCTCTTCTTGAGCTTGTAGGGCTTAAAGATACAGGAAAGAAAAAGGCAAAGGACTTTTCACTGGGTATGCGTCAGCGTCTCGGAATAGCCGTTGCACTCTGCGGAAGCCCCGACTTCCTTGTACTTGATGAGCCTATAAACGGTCTTGACCCACAGGGAATAATCGAGGTGCGTGAGCTAATACTGAAGCTGAACCGCGAAAAAAACATAACCATACTCATATCCAGCCATATCCTTGATGAGCTTTCAAAGATAGCTACTCACTACGGCTTCATCAACGACGGTCATATTGTCCGCGAAATGAGTGCAGAGGAGCTTGAAAACGAATGCCGCAAGTGTGTGCGCATGAAAGTCACCGATACTTCTGTCCTCGCAAGGATTCTTGACGGAATGGGAATAGAATATAAGATAATCGACAACGAGTCAGCCGATGTCTTTGCTTCTCCGAATATAACCAAGCTTGCTTTCAAACTCTGGGAGGAAAAATGCGAGATACTCTATGTATCCGAGCATGACGAAAGCCTTGAAAGCTTCTTTATATCACTTGTAGGAGGTGGCAGCAATGAATAACCTCCTGAAAGTAAATTTTAGCCTGATGAAATACAGATTTGATGTCAAATGCTGTATGGTAATGAGTGTTGTTCTCGGTATTATCTATCCTGTTTTGGGAAAGCTAAACGATAATCTTACATGGTTCGATATGTTTGAAATGGGAATAATGATGATAATGCTGCTGTCAGCAATAGGCGGCCTCTTCATAAGCCGTGATTACACAAACAATACCATACGCAACAAGCTTACCGTAGGTCACAAAAGGAACGATATCTACCTCGCCAACCAAATAACAGACATACTTATATTCTGCCTGCCAGTGATAATTTACATCATAACATCGGTGATATGCAATATTTGTTTCATAGGTACAAAGACTCTTGATATATCTGCCTTTACCAAAAATGTTACAGTATATCTGTTCGCACATATCGCTACATCAGCCATAACCACATTTGTAGCAATGACTGTAAAAAGCAATGCTGGCGGAGTACTGACTCTGATCCTTATGTATCCGACAATGATATTCTCTGTTTTATCACAGGAATTCGGAGAATCGAAGTGGCTGGAAATAGTCAATGATATAATCCCGCTCAGTCAGCTTGCAGTTCTTATGATGCCCGACAAAGAGCCGGCTGTCCACATACTCTATTCAGTATTGATAACCATAGTATTTATACTTGGCGGAATGGCAATATTCCGCAGGGCAGATCTCAAATAACAAAACAGGAGGAAAAAAATGGTATTATGTCTGTTATGCGCCCCAGTTGTTATTATACTTCTCATCGCAAAGATATATATGCTGAAAAAGTCAGCACGGGAAATATACGAGCAGTTTGCTGACAGACTGAAAAAAGATACCAACACCCCTGTTTGTGTTTCCAGCAGCGACAAGGACATAAAACAGCTTGCCGACAGCATAAATACTCAACTTGCCATACTCCGTAATGAGCAGCTGTCATACATCAACGGCAACAACGAGCTGAAAAACTCGATCACAAACATATCTCACGACCTGCGCACTCCCCTTACAACTATACGCGGATACCTTGATATAGCAAAAAAGACAGATGATACACAGAAGCTGCACCGATATATGGATATAATCTCAGAGCGCACAGAAGCAATTCAGAAGCTCACAGAAGAGCTTTTCTGCTACTCCATGATAGTATCAAAGGACGAAGTCCCCGAGCTTGAAGATGTCTATATAAATCAGCTCCTTGCAGAGAGCATCAGCAGCTTCTATCCTGTACTGACACAAAATAATATTACTCCTGTGATTGATATTACCGATGAGAAAATAATACGCCGTGTCAATAAGGAGTCTATGTCACGTGTATTCTCGAATATACTCCACAATGCCGTCAAATACAGCAAGGGTGACCTTGAAATACACCTTGACGACACAGGTATTATAACATTTTCAAATACTGCCGATGAAATAACTCCCATACAGGCAGAACAGCTTTTCGACCGTTTTTACACTGTTGAGACAGCAAGAGGCTCAACAGGTCTCGGACTCCATATCGCACGTTACCTGTTAAACGAAATTGGCGGAAGCATAACAGCATCCTACCAAAACGGAAAGCTTATATTCACAATAACAATATGACCTCAGCCCTCGCAGCAATGCCGTGAGGGCATTTTATTGAATGCACAATTTATAAATTATTCACACATTATCATTGACTATATATGATAAAAATGTTATAATATAGGAGATATGATACAATAATATTTAATATATTTGATTTTATTTAACTAAATATACAATTTCAGGGGGGATTTGTATGTTCAGCAATGATAAGATATTCAATAAAATAGCTGAAGCTCTCCTTGTGGACTATTCGAGCGTTTACTATGTCAATGCCGTGACCAATGAGTATCAGTGGTATTCTGTAGATCCCGAGTTCCATTCTCTGCATATAGAACAGGGCGGCAAGGATTTCTTTAAAAATATAATACGTGATGCGGATAAAGTAGTTTATGAAGAGGACAAGCATATCTTCACGGAAGGCTTCCAAAAGGAAAAGCTCCTGTCTGATATAAAGGCGGATACTATGCAAAGCATAGAATACCGTCTTATGATAGACGACAAGCCTGTATATCATACCCTCAGACTCATACGCGGTGTAAGCGATGATGAGGATTATTTTATTCTTGGCGTCATAAATATAGACGAGAGAGTGCGTGAACGCGAAAGACTGCGTCAGGCAGAAAACGAACGTGAGTTATATTCGCGCATATCCGAATCACTTGCTGCCTATTATGATGTGCTTTTATATATAGACTCGGAAACAGGCAGTTTTTCGGAGCTTTCATTTGACAAGAAAACAGGAACTATATGCGTCACAAATGAAGGCAGTAATTTCTTTGAGTCCATGACGGTAATGATTAGCAATAATTTCTACCGCCTTGACCAGAAAAATATTATCAGGACACTGACACAAGAAAATCTCAAGAACGAGCTTCAGGATAAAAAACAGTATATTATCGAATCCCGTATAGTATCAAACGGTGAGCCTATACACACAAGGCTCACAGCTATGTGGTCAAGCGATCACTCTCACTTTATAATCGGTATCGAGAATATCGAAGAACAGCTCAAAAAAGAACAGGAACAGCTGGAAGCTCTGAAAATAGCCAATGAAATAGCACGGCGCGATGAGCTTACAGGAATAAAGAACAAGAATGCTTTCTATGAGCTTGAAAAGACTGTACAGAGCAATATCGACAATGGTCTTGACTATCTGCCATTTGCCATAGTTGTATGCGACATCAACGATCTTAAACATATAAACGATCGCTATGGTCATAAGGAAGGCGACGAGTATATCAAAGCTTCATGCAAGCTTATCTGCGATATATTTACTCACAGCCCTGTTTTCAGAGTAGGCGGCGACGAATTTGTCGTATTTCTCAAAAGCTCTGACTACGAAAACCGCAGCTCACTTATTGAACAGCTGCAAAATCAGGTCATCGAAAATCAGAAGAAAAAGGACGGTCCCATTGTAGCAAGCGGCATGGCAGTTTACGATCAGAATCACGACAGTCATTTTACCGATGTTTTCGAGCGTGCCGATACTATGATGTACGAAAATAAAAAATGGCTGAAGGACGGCAATGTCCGCAGACATATGCACGGTCCTGACAGCCTCGAGGCTCCGATACCGCTTGAAAGGAAAAAGAAGCTCGATGCGCTTTTTGATGCCTTTGATGTAGTGGCTGACGGAACATATGTCTATGTATGCGACATGAAGCACGATTATTCACGCTGGTCAAAAGAAGCTGTAAAATGCTTTGGTCTGCCGTCTGAATATATGCTTGGCGCAGGCAGTATCTGGGAAAAGCATATCCACTCCGAAGATGTTGAGATCTATCATGCAGGTATCTCAAATATCTTTTCGGGAACCGCTATCGGACATGATATGCAGTACAGAGCAAAAAAACTCAACGGAGAATATGTTCTTTGCACCTGCCGAGGAGTAGTTATCAGAGACCCAAACGAGATTCCCGAATTCTTCTGCGGCTCTATCCGAAACCACGGTATTCACGGACAGATCGACCCTCTTACAGGTCTGAGAAATCAGTACGGTTTCTTTGAAGACATCGAATCAAATATGGTCAAAAACATTCAGATGCGCATATGCATGGTAGGTATAGGAAAGTTTTCCGAGATCAATGAGATATACGGCTATCACTTCGGAAATATGGTGCTTCAGAAATTCGGAAGATATATGTTTGAAAACGTGGATAAATCGGAAACTATCTACCGGCTTGACGGTACAAAATTTGCAGTTCTCACAACGTCAAGAGAAGTTGACGAGATGAAGGAGCGGTATGATAAGCTCCGCGCACATTTCAGACAGGGCTTTTTCGTTGATGACAAGTTCATTATCCTTGATCTTAACGCAGGTCTGATAACTGTCGATAACTTCCTTATAGACGTACAGACGGTATATGCCTGCCTGAACTTCGCATACGGCGAATCAAAGATCCGCAGACAGGGCGATCTTGTCGAATTCTACAACGATCTCAACGATGAAAACAAGCACAGGATAGAAAAGCTCCATGTAATAAGAGCTTCCATAATGCAGAATTATCAGGGATTCTATCTGCTGTATCAGCCCGTTGTAGACGCTGAAACGGAACAGATAATCGGCGCGGAAGCACTTCTGAGATGGAAGAATGACGAATACGGTATAGTACCGCCGAATCATTTCATTCCTATTCTCGAAAAGGACCCTCTTTTCTTCAAGCTCGGTCAGTGGATACTGAAAACAGCTATACTCGGCGCAAAGGAGCTTATGAAAAAGTATCCCGACTTTGTAATAAACGTCAACCTTTCATATACTCAGCTTGAAAAGACAAACTTCCTTGATATGGTATTCAATACCCTTGAGGATACAGACTTTCCTCCCGAGCATCTATGCCTTGAGATCACGGAAAGATGCAGACTTCTCAATATGGATATGCTGAAAAACATTATCGTAAATCTGAGAGGACGGGGTATAAGGATAGCACTTGATGATTTCGGAACAGGCTTCTCATCTATGGAAATTGTAAAAGAGCTGCCGTTCGATGTCATAAAGATCGACAGAAGCTTCGTTATGAAGATAGAAGAAGATATGAAGGAACGCACATTTATAAAGACATTTGCAGAGGTATCCTCTACATACGGTGCAAAAGTCTGTGTTGAAGGAATAGAGACCGCGGGCATGCGGCATATACTTCTGAATTATCACGTTCACAGCTTGCAGGGATATTATTATTCACGCCCTGTAGAGCTTGAAAAGCTTCTTGAAATGAATACAGAACACGAAGAATGATCCCTAAGCAGCATAAACGTTGTTAAAACGGCGTTTATGCTGCTTTTATTTAATCATAAATACTATATAACACAACGTTAACAAAATATTATTATAAACAAACAAAAATAATAGTGTATTTGTGATATAATATACATATATAGCAAATGTTTTTGCTATATGTGGGGGTGATATGATGAATCAAAGTATTCAAATACAATTCTGTGCTTTGATCTTTTTGCTGCTTATATGCTACTATTCTTTCAAAAGGCAGAGCGTTATTCTTGAAAGTATGTGGATATACCGCCAGCTCGTTGTTGTGACTACTCTATGCGTAATGGCAGATATATGCTCAATAGACGCTATATTATATGCTCCCGAATCACAAGCCGCAATATATTGCAGAATATACCTGTTTCTGGTAATATGGACAAGTTTCCTGTCATTTAATTATGTATGCTATGATATTGTAAAGCTGCGGCACAAAAAGAAACTGCGGCGTTATTTCTTTATATTTACATTCATATTAAGTATAATACCGTTTGCACTTCCCATACACTGCAATAATGTACCCGGCGAAATATACAGCTACGGACCTGCCGTAACGTACACGTTCATAGTTGCACCTATATACATAATTGGCTCGATACTGATGATACTGTTTTTCAACAAGCTGATGAATCCATACCGCAGCCACGCCGCTATGCTATGGATGCTGCTTGAAACTACGGGAGCTATGATACAGCTGTTCAACCGCCAGATACTTCTTGTAAGCTTCTCAATGGCACTGGGCGTGACAATTCTTTTTGCAAAAATGGAAAATCCCGACTCAGGTATAGACCGAAATCTGGGAATATATCGTATCCAGATGCTTTATGAATACTTAAAACAGCTTTTCGACAATAACAAGAAGAATTACTCGCTGATCATTATCACAAATGAAAGTACGGAAAAAACTTCTCTCTCGGAAGATCTGCTGCTTGAAGTATCGAACTATCTGAAGAAATCTATCAGCGACAAGGTATTCCGAGGAATAGCCAATGACCTTGTTATCGCTGTTCCCGATGACGGCGGACTGGATCAGGAACTGGTACAAATAAAGAAAAGATTTGAAGCAGGTTGGTCGGATAATCAGTTTATAAATCCGCATTTCATTTCTGTCCCCTCATTAAAGCTGTTCAAGAACGAATCTGAATTTTTTTCAGCATATCGCTATTATTCAAACATCGTAAGCGACAATCACGAGGAATGCTTTGTTTTCGATAACGATGCTATAAATAATATGGAAGAATACCGTACAATGCAGAACGAGATCAAATCAGCACTGAGTGAGGACAGGTTCGAGATATTCCTTCAGCCTATATACTCCGTTCAGGAGCAGAGCTTTGTATCCGCAGAAGCTCTTGTGCGTCTGCGAGGCAAAGACGGCAATATTATAATGCCAAACCGTTTCATTCCTATCGCAGAGAGTTCAGGACAGATAGAACAGTTAGGAGAAAGAGTTTTCGAGCTTGTTTGCAGGCTGATACACAGCAATGACATTTCAGCTATAGGACTGCAATATATCGAGGTAAATCTTTCGGTAGTACAATGTGAAAATCCCGAACTTGCTCATAAGTTCCTGAAAATAATGCATAAATACGACATCAATGCCGATAAACTCAACCTTGAGATTACCGAATCGGGCGCAATAAAACAGAATGATGTGCTCCTTGATAATATGGAGTATCTCCGCAAATTCGGCTGTACCTTCTCGCTTGATGATTTCGGCACAGGAGAATCCAATCTGAATTATGTCGTAAATATGCCTGTTGACATAATCAAATTCGACCGTACTATGATACGTTCATATTTTTCAAACGAAAAGGCAAAAATAATGCTTGAATCGGTAACGGAAATGATAAAGCGCATGGGTATGCATATCGTTGCCGAAGGAGTCGAGGAACAGCATCAGCTCAAGCAGCTTTCCGATCTGGGAATAGACTATATACAGGGCTATTACTTCTCAAAGCCGCTGCCTGTCGATGATTTTCTCGATTTCATCCGCCGAAACAATTCCTCCACCTCCAAAATATAGCGAACAGCCGTCCATATGACCAATGGACGGCTGTTTGTGTATTATCTGTTATTGATGCTCTCTGGATAAAGATCGTGATGAGAGAGTCTGTCCCACGCAAGCTCCTCCCATTTTGTACCCGGCTTGCCGTAATTGCAGTACGGGTCTATGGAAATACCGCCGCGGGGCAGGAATTTTCCCCATACCTCGATATATTTCGGAGACATAAGCTTTATGAGGTCCTTCATGATTATATTTACGCAGTCCTCATGGAAGTCTCCGTGATTGCGGAAGCTGAAAAGATACAGCTTCAGCGACTTGCTCTCCACCATTACCTTATCGGGAATGTAAGAAATATATATTGCCGCAAAATCAGGCTGTCCTGTAATAGGACAAAGGCTCGTGAACTCAGGGCAGTTGAACTTTACGAAATAATCGTTATCGGGGTGCTTATTGGGGAATGTCTCAAGCACGGAAGGGTCGTAGTCCGAGGAATATTTTGTATTATTGTTTCCGAGAAGAGTTATGCTTCCCTTTTCGTTCTCGCTTCTTCCGCTCATATTATTCTCCTTTCATTGCAGGGTCATGTACACCGTTTGCCTCAAATGCAGCTATCCTATCACGACAGGTGCCGCATACTCCGCACGGCTTGTCGCCGCCCTCATAGCAGCTCCATGTAAGCTCATAGGGTACACCGAGTTTCAGTCCCTTAGCCACTACCTGTGCCTTATTTATGCCGATAAACGGAGCGACAACTTTCAGCTCGCAGCCGCTTCCGAGGTAAATAGCGCGGTTTATAGCGTCGTTGAAATCGCTGCTGCAATCAGGATAGGCATTGCCTGCCGCATCATCACTGTGAGCGCCGTAGTATATCTCCGTACAGCCGTTTGAAAGAGCGATACTTGCCGCAGATGCGAGGAAAAGTCCGTTTCTGAACGGAACATAGGTGGAAACAGGCTTGCCGTCAGTCTTTTCGAGCTGCTTGGCATAGCTCTCCTTAGGGATATCTCCGCTTGAACCTTTAAGCAGCGTACAGTCGCTGTCCGCAAAGATAAGCGCAAGGTCAAGCTCCTTATGCTTTACGCCGTAATGAGAAGCTATCTTACGAGCAGCTTCAAGCTCGCGGCTGTGCTTCTGACCGTAATAAAGAGAAAGCGCCAGCACATTATCGGCACCGTATTTATCAACTGCGATAGCGAGACAGGTCGTGCTGTCAACGCCGCCGCTGAATAAGACCAAAGCTTTCATAATATCCTCCTCAGTCGAATTTTACAAGCTCTTTAAGCTCCGCACTGTCGCGGAATGCTCCCATAAAAGTACCGGTTACTGTTTTGGCATTAGGATTTCGGATACCTCTTGCAGTCATGCAGCTGTGGCTTCCGCGTATCATTACTCCCACATCGGGAGTACCTGCTGCCTCAGATATTATCTCGGCAATATCCCTGCCCAGTCTTTCCTGCAATTGCAGACGCTTGGCAGCCATATCGCAGATACGTGCTATCTTGCTGAGTCCGAGGACTTTACCATGGGGAACATACGCAACATTCACGCTCATATCATACATGAGAGCGATATGATGCTCACAGTAACTGAAAACAGTTATATCCTTCATAACAACAGCACTGTCCATATCGGCATTGTAATCAGCTTCAAAGGTCTTTCCGAACATTTCTGCTATCTGATGATTTGTATAGGCAGTTCCCTCAAGGACCTCCTCAAGCATACGTGCAACACGGGCAGGAGTTTCTTTAAGTCCCTCACGCTCAGGATCCTCCCCTATAGCTTTGAGTATTCCGAGAACATGATATTCTATTGCTTCTCTGTCCATTATACTCCCCTCCTTGAAGGTTCCCAGATAAACTTATGCAGCTGGAGCTGAAGCCTTACACCGTTCATTTTATGCTCCTCCATAAATGTGACTATATCCGCAGGGTCTATCTCACCGAAAACCGGGCTGATATACACATGGCAGCGTCCCACAAGTCCGTAATCCTCTATTATCTCCGCAGCCCTTTCAAGGTCTTCCATACTTCCCGATACGAATTTCACAGTATCATGCTCGCCGAGGAGTCTGAAATTATCCCTGCACATAAATTCTTCCATACCGCTCGACGGAAGCTTGTAGTCCATAGTAAATATTGGGCGGCGCTCTGCCGCAGCGAATTTTTCAAGGTATATACTGCCGTTTGTTTCTATTTCAACCCGGCAGCCCTGCTTTATAAGCAGCTCTGCCACCGGCATACATTCCTTTTGCAAAAGCGGTTCTCCGCCTGTAAGCGTAACATTGACAATGCCGTTTTCGGCTACCCATTCTGCTATTTCTTCGGGAGTCTCATACTCAGCAGGAGCAGACTCGCAGTTTGCCCAGCTTGTATCGCAGTAAGAGCAGCAGAGATTACAGCCTCTGAAACGGATAAAAGCAGCAAGCTCACCTGCGTGAGCCCCCTCACCGTTAATACTTATAAATTTTTCAACTACAGAAAGCATCAGTTTTCCTCCTCATAACACGCACAGTTCTCGGGTGTTTCGTATACAGCAACGCTCTCTGCCGGAAGCCCCTCAGCTTTGAGGAGTCCGTAGAAATGCTTAGCCAGATTCTCGGCTGTGGGGCGAAAATCCACTTCAATAAGGTGAAAATTCTCGTCATTCAGAGCCGCAAGAGTCGCAGCCTTCAGCGAACCTTTTTCGTAAATTAGTGCATGGTCAAAGCTCTTTGCAAGATCGCGCACTGCTTTTTTTAAATCGCCGAAATCAACTACCATACCGCGTTTTTCGCCGCTCGGAGCAAGCTCGCTGCTTTTAACAACTACCTCTATTTTCCAGCGGTGGCCGTGAATATTGGCACATTTCCCATTATATCCGGCAAGAAAATGAGCACTGTCAAATTCCGCAGAAGTTCTCAGTCTGTACATATCATCACCTCGTGGACATGTTCGGCGCGTAATTACGCCTCTTAACATATAAAAAGCGTCTGCCATGAGCAGACGCACCTGTTTCATAGAAAGAGCGCAGTCTCCCCCGCACTCACAGATGCCCTGGTTTTATTTAACGACAGGATGGCGCAAACGAACTGTCGGGAAATACTCCGTTTCATATTATATCATCTGTAACCGAATATGTCAAGCTAAAAAAACACTTCACACATAAAAAACGGTCCTGATGTAACATCAAGGACCGTTTTATTGGTGTTAAAGAAGTCTCTTCTTACGTTTTCTGATAAACACAGCAGCTGCACCTGCAAGCAGTAATGCTACTCCTGATGTTATCTTGAACCATGTCTTACGGAAAAGGAGCCTGAAAATATTTGTAGTTACGAGTATGTTCTTATAGCGATACTCCTCCTCATTTCCTGCCATATCCGTAAGAACGACACATACCTCACGTGCACTGCTTGAATTCGAGATATTGAATGAGCATTCATCATCGTTCAGCCTTGTATTTACAGGCAGACCGTCAACATACACGCGGATATTCTTCAATACGATATTATCCGAAACAGAAAGCCTTGCAGTATAGCTCTCGCCTCTGTAAGTTCTGTTGTTTTCTATATTGAGCGGTATACAAAGCGGCTTTGTCTTATCGACGCAGAATGCTACCTCTGCATTCTTTTTATCCGAATCGCTGACATTCAGATTTCCTGCTTCATCATACGAATGGATAGAGACTGTGTATCTTGCATCGTTATCGAAATTACGCGAGAAAATAGTATAGATATATTTTGACCATTCATCAATTCCGCCCTGAACATCAACGATATAATCCACACCTTCTTTAAGCTCAGTCATTTCTGAATCCTTAGTAATGAAAACGCTGTGCTGCTTTGCGTGTTTATCCGCGTTATATTCAGTAATGATAACATCCTTTGGACTTGAAATATATCCGCCGTTGATAGCAGCTGTATCCTTGCTGAGAGTAAATGTAGAACCGAATCTGTTGACAGAAAATCTGAATTTCTTTTCTATCTTATTTGCAGCATTATCCTCAGCAGTAGCCTTGATGGTGTAAATATCATCATATTCGGGCTTATTCGGGATATTGTCGAAAACATATTCGTAGCCGCCGTTCTTCTCGGTAAGCTCACCGTGGATATCCACTACCTTGCCTCTGTTTACGCCCTGAAGCTCGACCTTTATGGTATCCTTATTGATATTGGTATCATCAAAACGTATACTCGGGCGTATTTCCTTGCTGTTATTTGACTTGCTGATACTGCTGAAGCTTACGGTAGGCTTCTGTGTATCCACAGAGAAGCTTCCATTGTATGTTTCGAGTTGATTTCCCGCCTTGTCGCTTCCTGATACAGTCATATCATAATCGCCGTTCTTATCGAATTTAATTGTAGAAACGTAATAATTACCGTTCTTGACCCAGCTTGAAGCCTTTGGGAACCCATCAGACCTGTTATTATATGTACCGTATATATTGATCCTGTTGGGGTCGAAGTTTGCATCTGCTATTCTCAGTGTAGCAGTAACAGTATCATTATAATAGCGCTGATTTGAAACGCCCTTGTCAAAGCTTACTCTCAGAGTCGGCGCTGTGCCGTCAATAATGAATTCTCCCGAATCATATGGTTCAGCCTTGAGATCACCCATATCACTGCAATTTACAGTAAGCTTGTAAGTACCGTCCTTATCTATGGACACTTCCGCACGATACTGTGCTGTATCCGTTCCCTCGGTACCGCCTGCGAGAGTCCATGTGGGCTGCTGTTTCTCATTGTTAAGCATAACGTCCACAAGAGAAGCATCGAAGTTACGCTCGGTAACGGTTATTACTGCCTTTCTGCCCGACCTGAAGATATTCTTGTTTTCACTGTCAGCCGAACCGTTTCCGTCAGTAAACGAAACGTTGATAACAGGCTTTACCGTGTCTATACTGAACGACTCCCAAGCCGTATCGTCATAATTTGGATTTCCTGCTCTGTCATTCATTCGCAGAGCGATGCTGTTTCCGTTTGAATTCTGCGAAACCACAAGCTCTCTTGTAACCTCTGTAACAAGGTTGTTTTCGGACTTATCCTCACTTATGCTCCACAGCTCTGCATCGCTGTCCTCCTTGCCGCCGTCTGTGTTTATGCCGAGTCTTGTTTCATCAGCTCCCGAAACGGCGGTAAATACATCGGCAATTCCCGAGAACGAATCCCGAACCGTAAGCTGAGCGCGGACTTCGGAATTGTAGAGCGGCAGTCCATCCCTGTCGGTATAGCTTGTTTTCGGAAGGACTATGGATACATGCTCCTCCTCGGAATGCTTATCGCTGTTTTCTGTAACAATACCCTGAGTTTCTGCTTCGACAGAACCCTTTCCGACATTATCCTCAGCAGTGAGCTTTACATAGCCCTTGAAATTGACAGGTACTCTAAGCTCCCATTCATCTCCTGCACGCTGAGCAGTTATATCGTCACCGACACGGTTTCCGTCCTTGTCAAAGAGCTTTGCCTTTACACCTGCTATACCTGAGGTCGGTGTTCCGTCATCGACTCTTACTCTTATTACAGCTTCTCCGTCAGAAAAGGCTTCAAATCTGAATCCGTTCTCTCCGCGAAGTATATCCGTACCGTTTATATCCGCACCTGCAATAACAGGAGCATCGAGATCAAGGTATACTCTTTCCTCCGAGATATCGCTTATGAGACCTGCGGCATCAGTTGAAGTCAGTCTTACATCAATACTTCCGCTCTCAATGCTGTTATCATATCTTCCGTCATCGTTCCTGCAGAGTCTGTGAATATTGCCGCACACCTTAACTTTGTATTCGCTGTCTGCGGTACATCTGAGGTATGCATCAAAGCAGTCCTGCTCCGAACTTTCTTCAAAGGCAAGGTAATACTTTCCGTCTTTAAGAAGATCGGCTTTGATATTGTATTCCGAGATCGGCAAAGAACGGCCTTCACCGTTGATCTCCACCGTTATCTGACTTATGCCCGAACACTTATCGGGATTAACGTCGGCTGCAAATAAGCTCAGCTTTATATCGCCGTAACTGCTGTACCACTTCTTTACGATAGTATCCTCGCCGTTTCTTATCTCCTGACGATATACCTTTGATGCGTCGGAATTATCAACAACGCTGCTCTTAGGTCTTGCAGTATCGACGATGATATTGATCTTCTTTTCTGTAGTATCAGTCCTTACGGAAGCAGTGTTATCCACATTATCAGTTGCCCTGATACTGATATAGGTCTTGAGATTTTTGCCTCTTAAATCCTGCTCGTTTATGACAGTTCCGAAGCTCTTTTCATCTCTGTTGCGCCACATCTTCTTAGCAGAACCGCTGTCATCACCGATGAAGAATTCAGCCTCCTTTACACCTGAACCCTCCACGCCGTTAAGGATATCGTTCACAGCGGCATTGATAATTGTTCCTTCTGTCAAGACATAATCGGTAGTGCCGTCTGCTCCCCTTACAGGTACAGCGCCGACAAGCTCCAGTAAATTGCCGTCAATAACAGGAGGAGCGCAGTCCATGCGTACATTGACAGTATATGCCTTTTCCGTGCCTGCTCCCGAATTTCCGCTGTTATCCACAGCGTAAACTTCTACCTTTTCAAGTATTACAGTATTTTTATATGCATCGGCAGGCTTCAGAGTTACCTTGAAGGTCTGAGACTCGGTATCGAAAGTAAGTGTCGGAACAGTCTTGTGAGTGTTCTTTACTTCAGATAAAGCCTTTTCATAAGCCTGAACAAATTTTTCAAACTGAACAGCAGCCTCACGGACTTCCTCAGCCTCCTCAGCCCTGTCCCCATATTTTTCAAGCTCGGTGATCTTAGAAGAATAGTATGCTCTCAGTTCATCGCAGACACCGCTCCTGATGAGCTTTTTATAGTAGTTGTAGCTATCGCCCTGATCTGCGTATTTTGACGCATTGACCTCTGAAAGCTCCGTACTTCTCAGAGCCTCGACAAGAGCCTTTTCAGCATTTCTGACTGCGCTGTTTTCAAGATATCCCTTTATTGCAGAGATATTGCTCCAGCCGCCCTCGGGTCTGTCAAATCTGTAGTCTCCTACTATAACCGAAGCTATTTCCTGCTTGTTTTCGGTAGGAGCATTTATAAATTTCTCATAAACATCACGTATTTCTTTTTCTTCATAGTAGACCGTATCATTCTCAGGTATCGGACATTCCTCTCTGTCATGTATATCAAGAGTGTATACCGCACCTTCCTTGCCATACCATTTATTCTCATCCTGTTCCTCGGTATCGGTAACGGTAGGTGCATTCTTATCGTTATAGAAGCAGATACTGTCATCAAGACCGCTGGACAATCCGTCAGCGTCCTTGATGATATTCTTTACGAGGATAAATACAGGATCCTTCAAAACAGTCGTATTGACACTGAATTTTCTTTCAGAAGGCTGTATAAACGCATTCATAGTACGCAGACCCGAAGCGTCATTTCCTGCGAAGGAATCATAACTGATAACACAGCTGTCAAATGAAGCAGGAAAAGTCATAAGTTCCTTATGCGGTGCACTGCTGTCCATAGAGAAGCAATTTTCGGTTCTGAGGGACATATCCTGAGAAGGTGCAAAGGTATAGCTTCCGAACTTTGTGAATTTCTTGTAATTGAGCTCGATATTGTTCATATCGGGTACATACGGTATCTTGCAATAGCCTATCGGCTTAGCTTTGTCGCTGATATCCGCGAACATTCTGCTAAGGTCTGCGCCCTTATAAAAGCCGTATGTATATCCGTCAAGGTAATAGTTGCCGAGTTCAAAATACGGTACTCTGAAGAAGTATTTATTCTCGCCTTCCTTTTCAACATGGAAGGAACGGATACTTTCCCTGCCTTCGTCACCTTCGAACTTGCTTTTTACGCTGACATTCCAGTTTACGCCCGTGATAACAAAGTCAGCATTGCTGCTGTATCTGAACTGCTCAAAGTTAAGGAGATCACTCATATTGAAGAAGTCATCCTCTACCTTGAAAGCCTGTGATATAGAGCCGTCGTTTATAGACAGAGCCTGCTTGTCCTTTGCTTCGATCCTGAGGTCATTGATATCCTTCCAGCGGAACGTCCTGTCCCCTGTCTCATTGCCTTTTCTGAACACCTTATAGTTCTCGGAAGCAGTGATACTGAACATTCTCGGCGAGACAATATAGCTTGCCCCCTCAAAATAGAGCCTGTATTCATCATTTCCGATGCTCTCGTATCTGAAGTTGAGAGGACGATCCACGGTCACGGTCTTTTCCTCAGCACTTCCGATAAGAGTGTACTCATCGTCAGGCTTTAAAGTTATCTCCGAGCCGTATTTACAGAAACCGTCCGCGGGAATACCCGAAACAGTAACATTTTTGACCTCATCAGAGACCTCAGCCTTGTAATAGGTATCATAAACAAGAGAAGTTCCCGAAGTGCTTTTCCTTCTGTACTCTGTACCTCCAATGTTTACTTTTTCACCCGAAGGCACAAAACCACGGTTGACTGTTACGGTACCGCCGTTCTCACCGTTGTAACCGTATGCAGGTTCAGTTCCGCTGAACACCGATACTACAAGGAGAATGAAATCCTGCTCGGAAATACCTCCGTTAACAACAACATTATATGTAGTTGTGAGCTGCTGAGTAGTAGTTGAGGTAGTAGTAGTAGTCGAAGTAGTAGTAGAAGTAGTAGTTGTTGTTGTCGCAGTTGTTGTTGAAGTAGTTACATCTTCGGTATTCTCATCATCATTGCCGACCTCATTCTCTTCCGCATTATTTCCGTTATCAGGCAGAGTAACAGTATCGGTATTCACGGTACCGACAGCTGAAGAGGCTGCCGAAGCAGGCAAAGTGCCAAAAGAATGGGCAACGAAAACGAGAGCCGCCGTAAAAGCTATTTTCTTTTTAAAATCAAAGATACTGTTATTCACTTTGACTTCCCTCCCTTTTTAACAACAAAAGCCACAGCTGCTCCCATGACAAGCAGTGAAGCCGCAAGTATCGGAGCCAGCATATTTCTGTTTTTTCCCTTTTTCAGATCATTTTCCACCTCGTCCGAAGTCATGATCTCCGTAACCGAAGTGACCGAAGCAGTTGTCAGAGTCTCTGACGTATCTGTACTGCTTGCTGACCTGACTGTAGATGTAGTTTTGGCAGCAGTGCTTGTTGAAGCCGTCGTTGCTGCCGTACTCTCCGCGGTAGTCACAGCAGGAGCTTTATCTCCCGTATCATCTGTCTCTGCCGCAGGCTGCTGAGCATTGTTAGCTTCATCATTATTTCCGCTGTCAGGCTGCTCAGCTGCTCTTTCAGCGCTGCTATCCGTAACAGTTATGCTTCCTCCGTTAAGGGCTGAAAAGCACTCTCTGCCGAACATAGCGTCATTGCTGTTGTAAGTAAAGATCATTATCTCAAAATCTCCTGCGCTGTCAGGCATTGATATGCCATATTCACCAGCAGGGGTATTTGCAGGTACATTTACTCTCAGGAATCCAACCTCGCCGTTGTCAGTAAATCTGCTCCTGCCTGAAACCTCAAAACAGGCAGAGACCGTATTTCCCGAATCCGAGCACCTGTATATATTTACTCCCGAAAGCTTTTTAGCTCTTGTTCCGACTTCATAATCACCTGCAAAGCTCAGTCTGCTGTCGAGCTCAAAAAGCATATTCAATGAAATGAAACCGCAGTTATTATTGATACAGACAGGTACTTCCACAATGGTATCGCTGCCAAGCTGAGACCTGTCTATCTCGCAGCTTCCAACGCTCACCTCGATATCCGACGGAGCTTCATAATCTGCTTCCGCATACAAGCATACACACGAAGGCAGTACAGCCACAGCCGCAGCAAGACTTATGATAGAGTTTACAAGCTTCATTTAGTTCTCCTGTTATCGTCAATAACATCAGGATCGGCGTTAATGACGATTATATTTCTGATTATTCTGAAATCGTTTTTCTTATCCTTATTATTTCCCACAACTAAGGTATCGCTGATATCTTCCTTTTTCTTCTTCCCGACAACGACAGTTATCATGCCGCTGTCCGCCTCATCATCGCCCGCCGCGGGATCATCTTCATTCTCAAAGGTACGTATGCTCATTGCCGCAGAATGAACTTTTTCCGCAGGCTCTGTCGAGCTTTTTCTTGATCTTATCTCAGATACCGTATTTGAGATGACCTTGAATCTTGCCGCCAGCATAACAGCTGTCAGCATTAGTACAATGCCTATCCCCAGAAATATCTGTGAGATTATCTGCCATTGAAAAGAATTCATATCCTACCTCCGCTCATTCAGAACCGTTTATGCTCTCGACTACTCTGTCATAGAAATTAAGGATATACTCTTTAGCTTCAGCAGCTGAGTCATCGGCGGCATTGAGTTTTTCGGTCTTTGTTTTGATATCGTCAAGAAAAGCCTTTTGCTCCCTGAATGTTATTCCTGACTTAGCGAAGTCGCTCATATTTGAATTTTCGAGATTTATCAGAGTCTTGTAGGTTTCGAGAATGATTATCTCAGAGCCTGCATTAGCCTCCTCTACCAGTTTGTTCAGTTCATTCATGCTCTTCCAGAGATCCTCGGAGTAGTTCTTCTTCAGAAGCTCATTCTCCTTTTTCTGGGTCTGGGAATAGAAATCGCCTATAGTGCAGTATACCTGAGCTATCTCGTATTTGTCGGGCTCACTGCGCTTGAAATCCGCAGTCTGAGCCTCTCTGAACCATTTTACGGAGGCTATCTTTCCCGAAATACTTCCGTTCTGTTCAGAGCTATCTCCGTTATTTCCGTAAAAATAGTAATACCAGTACAGTATTCCGAGCTCATATGCTATCTCCTCATATTTCGGAGCTTCCCTGAGCTGATTGATATTCTCATTTATAAGAGCGAGTATCTGTTCTGTTTCCTTCGCATCAAATACCATGTCACTTTTATACAGCTCGATAAGCTTTAAATAAGCGTCCGCATATGAACCGTCAGCACGGATAACATCTTCAAATGCTTCCGATCTTGCAGCATACTCACTCGTATTCTCGGCTTTTTCCACAAGCTTGTTGAAATCCTCGCTCCTGCTCTTGTTAGCCATTATATTTGCAAACATGGATATACCGAGACAAAGCACGGCAAATCCCGCAACGATGCTTGTAGCTCTCAGATATGTGTGATTGTCCGTCCTTTCAAGCTCTTCATAAAGCTCATCGCATGAACGGTATCTCTTGGACTTATCCTCGTTCACGCACTTTCGGATTATCCTCACAAGACCTGCATTTGTTCCTTTAGCGAACACAAAGCGTTCCGCAGAACTTACAAACTCGCCGTTTGCCGAAACATTTTTTGGCTTTTTTCCTGTGAGCATATGGTACATGGTAGCACCTATATTGAATATATCGGTCTGTTCATCAAGTTCCTGCTCATAGAACTGTTCAGGTGAAGCATAAGCAGGAGTATAGGCAAACGCACCGCTTCGCCTTTCGATAACAGAACCGAAATCTATAAATTTCAGCCGTCCGAACTTATCAGGTCTGCGGGAGTTCTCAAAGTCCTCCTCATTTCTTACGACCATGATATTATCGGGCTTCATATCGCTGTGTATAAGACCGCACTTGTGGATAAAGGACATAACGCGGCAGATATCCTTTGAATACCTGAGCATGGTCTTATGTCGGAAAGGACCGTATGCAAGGAGCTTTTCCATAGAAACGCCGTTGATATAGTCCTGCACGATATAAAGCGCATCGGGATCATTGTCGATTATCTCGATTATATTCGGAAAAAAAGAGTTCTTGGCGTCCTTTTCATAGAATTCCTTGATAAGCAGGGACTCCTGCCTTGCATTATAAGCGTCAGTGCCGTTGGTCTTCATTACCTCTTTCACAGCACGCTGGGCGTTATTTGCCTTGAGATCGACAGCACGGTAAACCACCGAAGTACCGCCTTTGCCTGCAACATTGACGATCTTGTATCTGTTTTCAAGGACAAAGCCTTTATTTAGCAAATAGATCTCCTCGCTTTCAGCAGAGTTTTACCATAAGGGCGGTGATGTTGTCTTTTTCGCCGCGCTGAATGACCTGATCCTTCAGCTTTTCGAGATTTGATTTCATAGCCTTCTCATCTTTGTTTGCAGAGGGACAAAGTGCTTTTTGCAGCTCCTCCGATGATACTTTCTTCCTGAAGCCGTCAGAGCATAGCATATACACATCGCCCTCGCTGTAAGGAAATATGCTGTAATCATAGGAGGTATCATCGAGACCTGCACCGATACAGTTGGTAAGCTGGTTCTGTCTCGGGTCTTTCTCAGCCATTTCCTGAGTAATGATACCGTCCCTTACCTCCTGAGCCACTACGGAATGGTCGGAAGTAAGCACCTCTATCTCATCGTTGGTTATCCTGTAAAGACGGGTATCACCCACATGGGCAATGAGCATATTCCCGAATTTCGGGAGTATGAGCAGTCCCGTAAAGGTAGTTGCCATATCCGAGGAATGCCTGTCCGCATAGTCGTTTATACGTTCATTCAAATCATGGAGCCTGTCGTCAAGAGACTCCCTTATTTTCAGGACAGAAGCCGAATTTCTCATAAGCTCGGCAAAATCATCTGCAAACCATTCGTTTATACGCTTGCATACGTAACCGCTCGCCTTTTCACCTGCCGAAAGCCCTCCGACACCATCGCAGACAGCTCCGAAGAATATCTTCTCGCCGTCGTATTCAGCTTCCGAGATAAAAAGCGAATCCTGATTTACCTTTCTTACAGCACCCTCGGTAGTCACATAAGAGAAAAAGTATTCCATGCTGCCTCACCGTCAGCTTTCTTCAAAAAATGTGTAGCCTACACCGTGATACAGAAAATTACAGCCTGAAAATACGCTTATCCTGTCACCTACAGCTACCTCATCACCCTCAACACTAAGGGACGGGCAGGAGATATTCTCTATAAAAATACTGTGTCTGTTCTTGGTGTTATCGCGTCCGACAATCATGCCCGACAATTCCGCACAGGTGAAAGGATAGACAAAAACAGGTATCCTCTCTTTGCTTGATGAGTTAATGATATATGCGAGCTTTTTGGCATTAGTCTTCTGCTGCGAAGCTTTTTTCGCATCTGCTCCCTTATCGCCCACTAATACCGTAGCAGAATCCGTATCGTTCACATTGAAAACGAACGGTATATCGCAGATGTATATAACATCTCCGCTGCTTATCTTTTCCTTGATGATACGCTCACCGTTTTCGGCGTAGCTGTTGAGGAAAGTGCCGTTTGCAGAATCCTTGTCCTCAACATAGAAAGTACCGTTTTCATAGCTGATGACAGCGTGTACTTTTGATACTGTGCCCTTGTCTGTCAGCGCAAGGTCATTGCCTGCACGGCGTCCTATAGTAAACGGAAAATGTTCGATAGGTATTTCCCTGTTGTTCTCGTCTTTGAGGAAAGCAGGACAATCCGAAACACGCTTGCGGCTCACAAGGATAGTATGATCTCCATCGTCGTCAGCAGCCGCAGTAGCCGCTTTCTCAGCAGCAGGCTGAGGTTTTTCCTCTTCACTTACATCAGGCAGCATGAGCACTTCATGGAGCATCTTGTAAAGCTGTGTAGGAGAGATAAATCCGCTCTTGTTTTTCGGATTATTTACGTATTCCTCAAGAAAGAAGCCGTATTTCTGCATAACAGCACCGTTTGACACTGTAAAGTTCGCGTTCTTGTTGACCTTCATAAGGAACTTGGCAGTATTCGTACATTTATACTGATTATTTGTCAGCGGAAGATAAGCCAGATACAGCTTCTGCTTCTCCACGCTGTAAAAAACATTTTTCGGGTCGTTGAGCAAAAAATTATCCATAGGAAGTCCAAGAGAAGCACAATGCTCCAGTATCTTCTGGAACTGGCTTATTATCCCGAAATATTTCTCCTGCGTCATTGTCTGCTTGACATATTCCGAAAGGGCAGTCATATTTGTAACGTTGTATTTCAGTACATTTCTTGTTGCAGTTTTTTCCCATCTCACACTGAGAAGCCCCTTTTCTGCATTCTCATTTACGAGCTTGAGCTGATCTTCGTTTATCTGATCCTTCTTTTTCAGACCTGCCTGCAAAAACGTATCGCAGCTCTGATATAGAAGCTTGGTAGTTATTCCGGCCATTTCCTCACCCCTAAGTGAAATAAAGCGCGTCTGATACGCACATAAAACATTTTATAAAATCAAAACATATGAGCACCTGATATTTTAAACAAACAGTGTGATACATACAAATTTATTATACCACTTTATATATGTTTTGTCAATAATTCAGATAAGTTTATGTCAAGAATGATAAAAAATATGCAGGCATTGAAAATCCTGACCGAATGTAGTATAATTTAAGAAAAAAGGAGAAACGCAATGCTTTACCTGAAAACCGCAAATAAAAAGGATATAGAAAAAGAGTATATCTTTGTACGCAGCATTCCTGCCGATGAAAACGGATTTATCAACGATTATCCCAATATAGAACGTGCTGACTTTGATGACGCACTTGATACTCTCATAGCAAATTCCCGCGGCGAGAAACTTCCTGAGGGCTATGTACCTGCAACGACATATTTTTTGTGGCATGATGATGATATCGTTGGAGAATTCCAGCTGCGGCAGCATCTCTGCGATTCTCTTATAAATGGTGCAGGACATATAGGCTACTATATCGCACCCGAGTACCGAGGAAATGGCTTCGCCACAGAGGGGCTTAGGCTGATTATCGAAGAAGCAGAAAAAATCGTTCCCGAGGACGTGATATACCTCCGCGTGAGAAAAAGCAATCCCTCATCGCTTAAAGTAATGCAGAAAAACGGCGGATATATACATCACGAAGATGACGAATCTTACTTTGTCCGCATAAAAAAGGAGAAATAATGAAGATATTCATAGATGCAGACGGATGTCCCGTAACGGATATCGCCATAAGACTTGCAGTAAAGCACTCTGTCCCCTGCACTGTCATATGTGATACAGCTCACTCAATATACCGTGACGGCGCTGAGACAATTGTCGTTGACAAAGGCGCGGACAGTGCTGATTTCCGCCTTGTAAACCTTGTGACCAATGGCGATATCGCCATAACTCAAGACTACGGACTTGCCGCAATGTGCCTCAGCAAAAAAGCCATAGTCATCAATCAGGACGGCAAACAGTATACCGAGGAAAATATTTCCGGACTCCTCTCGTTCCGCGCTGTATCAGCAAAGATACGAAGGAGCGGCGGACGCACAAAGGGACTGCCAAAGCGTACAGTCGAGCAGAATAAAGCCTTTGAGGCCGCACTTTCAACACTGCTGAAAACAAATAATATATAAAAAGGAAAAGAAAAAATGCTGCATTCAGGAACATTTACAATAGAAACTCCGCGGCTTCTGCTCCGCAGATTTGAACCGCATGACCTTGAAGCTATGCACCGAAACTGGGCATCTGAGCCCTCAGTGCAGATAGAATACGGAGAGCCTGTTTACAAGACGAAAGAAGAAGCAAAGGTACTTCTTGACAAATATATAAGCGGATATGAGTCCGAAAGCTTTTACCGCTGGGCTATAATCGAAAAAGCAAGCGGTGAAAATATCGGTCAGATAGCATTCTGCCGCGTATATGAGGAGCTTCGCACCGCTGAGATAGAGTATTGCATAGGAACTGCATTTCAGGGCAACGGCTATGCAGGCGAGGCTCTTTCCTCAGTCATAGAAAACATATTCAAAAGGACGGATTTCAAAAAGCTTGAAGCCTATCACCGCGCTGAAAATACAAAATCAGGACGTGTACTTGAAAAATCGTCAATGCATATCACAGAAAATGTTGAACGTTTCCGTCAACAGGGTCTCAAACCCGAAGGTGAAGTATGCTACTGCATAGAAAAGAACTGAAAAAGCGGATCATATGATCCGCTTTTTTATATCCACATATCCATTTCACTTCTGTCGGGGACTTCAAACAAACTTTCAAATTTAGCCGCAAGCCCTTCGTCGATGAAATAAGCGTCACTGCGTCCGTTCATAACTTCTGCATTACGCTTTTCTATACGTTTTTTCCACTCAGCCTCATCGACACTGATATAGTGGAATTCACAGCTAATACCATGTGCACGGTAAAACTCACGTGCGTACTCACGTTCGGACTTGCTCCAGAAGCCCCAGTCAAGTATAACATCAGTGCCTGCCGAAGCTATCTCCACCGACTTTTTATACAAATAGTTCTGAGTACGCCTGACAAATTCATCATGTTTATCGCCTGTTTCTCCGCCGAGGATATCAAGCATAAGCTCGTCGATGGAGAGTATCACGCCGCCGAGCTCGACTCTGAGCATCTGAGCGTAAGTACTTTTACCGCTGCATATCCTGCCGCAGGTCATTATAACTTTAGCCATTCTCGTTTCCTTTTCCGTACATATCTTGTTTTTTCATTGTATTTTTAAGTTTCTCTTTTAATTCAGGTGTAAGTGGATAATACCTTACCTCTATTCCGAATTTCTTTCTTGTAAATCCAAGATGTGATTTTTCATTTAAAAGCTGTTTCTGCTCTTCCTCACTGCAAACAATAATATATTTTTTGAACTCTTTTCCTTTTACTTTATCATTAAGCAGCATTTTCAGTATATCCGCCGCTACTTTGTGCTTCTGCGCAGGCTTTAATTTACCTAAATGAGAGTGTATCTCGCCTATAATTTTATGGTCTCCAGAATACACATCAGGTTTTATAGTAACTTCTGAATCAAGAGTAACAATAGCATTATATGATAAGTTATCTAACTGCAATTCTTTCCTAAATTCATTAAAAAGGAACATTTCTGCTTCACACTGAGCAGATGAATCAGCGTTTTCATACTTCGCCATAATAGCCTCATTTCTTTATTATTTTAGTAAAGCCATGTCCGCTGCGCTCATGGGGGTGTGACTTAAAGCCGCATTTCAGATAAAACTCGTCTTTATTCTTTGCACTCATAAGCTGAAAATATGACCACCAGCCATCTTTAAGCTGACTGCGGATATAGTCCTCGATATATTCCAGAAGTGCCTTTCCTATGCCCTCTCCCTGATATTCGGGAGCAACAATAAGGTCTTTGAGAAAGAATGCCATACCACCGTCACCGATAAGTCTTGCCATAGCGATGACCTCTTCGCCGTTCTTCACAGCAAATGTAACATAGCTGTTTTTCAGCGAAGTTTCCACAAGCTCGCGTTCTGGCTTTCCCCAGCCTGCCGAGTCGAAAAGCCTTATAAAATCCTCTGCACAAAGCGTATTTATTGATATATCGTATTTCATATCCGTTCACTCCTTTAAAAAAGTATACCACAAAAAAGTTCTTTTTTCAACAGCTTGCAAATCAGACACAAAAGTGATATAATAGTATAAAGATCAAAATTTAAGTTAAAATAAAAAAATATATATTTTTGTGTAGCAAAATGTAATTGTACTTCGATTATTATAACAGAAACGCTCAGATCGAGCAAAAAAGTTCTTAAAAGGAGAAGTAAAAATGAAAAAGAGAATATTAGCTATCATGACATTTGCAGCGTTGCTTTCACTGGCATCATGCGGAAAGGTGGTTGAAGGACAGCCAAGCGCCAACACAATTACAACAACAAAGTCTGCCGTGACTGCTTCCACAACCGCTGTTACAACTACAGAAGCACAGATTGCTACAACAACTGCTGCTAATGACGAAAGCAAGGAAGCTGCCGAAGCACAGACAACAGAGGCTGCTCAGAATACATACTCGGAAGCTGCAACAGAAGCCGCTCAGCAGCAGGCAGTACCCGCAGGCGGCGGAGACCAGACCTCAAATCAGTCTGCACCTCAGCAGTCAAACGCTGTATCAAGCGATACTGCCCCGACTCCTAACGATTACAATTACGGACCTGCTCCTGCACAGTATAATTATGACGGTCTGACCTATATACAGGGCGTACTCATAGCAAACAAGAGCTACAGTCTCCCTTCCGACTTCAATCCGGGACTTGATGCGACCTGCCAGAACCAGTTCTATAAGCTCCAGAATGCAGCTGCACAGCAGGGACTGAATATATGGCTCTCATCAGGCTTCCGTTCATACGACTATCAGGCTCAGATATACAACAATTATGTTGCACGTGACGGACAGGCTGCTGCAGATACCTATTCTGCACGAGCAGGCTATTCCGAACATCAGACAGGACTTGCCATAGACGTAAACCAGATAGACGACAGCTTCGCAGGCACTCCCGAAGCAATATGGCTTGAGAACCACTGCCACGAATACGGCTTTATACTCCGCTACCCACAGGGCAAGCAGGGCATCACGGGCTATCAGTATGAATCATGGCATATCCGCTATGTAGGAACAGATATGTCCTATCCTATCCATGCTAGCGGACTCACACTGGAAGAATACTTCGGTATCGACTCTTACTATCATTGATAAAATAAAAGCTCCTGATTAAACAGGAGCTTTTTTCTATTAAATTCCAGAAGTGAATGAAAGGATAAATGTGTTGAAAAATATCTGTTTTATATTTTGATTTAAGATATGCTTTATTATCTTATCTCACTGCCGCCCCATTCAACAACTGTAAAGCCATTTCTCTCAAAGGTCTCAAGCTGCTGAGGTTCAATGTCTACTGCGTTATCAAGCGGCACGTACGCCATAAATACACGGAGCATACTGTCAGGTGCAGGTGAGATGTTAAGCTTTGCGGAATCCGTATAAGCATTACCTTGGAAAGCAATAAGGTTATACTCATTATGCTCCATTAAAGGAAGCCAGTATACGATGAATTCGTTCATCTCCTCCTCGGTAAGTCCCATATAGGTGAGCTTTTCCTTGAGGAAACTCTCGGTATCGCTGCCCGCTACACAGAATCCCTTGGAGAAATCATATCTTGTACGGCAATTCACAGCGTCCCAGAAAAGGTACTTATGATGTGTGCCGTCTGCCTTGTTCGTCAGAGTACCGTCAGGATATGCTGTTACGTCCCAACCGTTATTATACTTAGGATAAGTTGTGGAAAGCTCTGCTTCTGTAAGCTCCAGTTCTACATGAACATCGGTCTCTTCTTCGGGATAAAGGTATATTACAGGTTTCTTTGCAACTGCTTCAAAATATATGGTAGGAGTTATGCCGTCCTCTTTGAATGTTCTTATCCAGCCATACTGTCCGTTGTATTCGGTAAATAACCAATTATCATTATTTTTCTGATATCCGTACTCTCTGATGCGTGACAGCTGAGGTATCTCAGCTATATATTCATAGCTTTCATCAGGTCCCAGATATAATTTCAGTCCGTCTTCCTTAACAGTTAAATATGGAGCATATTCGATGTACTCATCAGGCTCAACATAGTTTGGGGTACTTTTAGCTATAAGAGCTTTTTTCATCAGTATAAGATCGAAAATATCCAGATCGTCATCATTGAAGAAGTCAGCCGCCTGCCAGTCGGCAAGAATACTATTGGAAGCACCAAGCAGCCATTTCTGTAACAGCAAGATATCCGATACTGTGAAGTCACCATCAGAATTCACATCACCTGTAGGAGTATATTTCAGCGGAACGATAACTTCCATTGAATTATTGGAATATACATTTCTCTCAATACCATTGTAGTTTACCTTAAATCCTTTCGGAACTTCATATAAATTAATATTAAAGCTGCCGATATTGCTCATTTTAAGGCCTTTTGCTGCTTCATTGCTCATATCCATACTTAAAGGATTTGGCTCAATAATAACCTCTCTGTGGCAATTATCCACACTGTCTGTTTTTTCATTATAAAAATCCATAGAAGCTATCATAACAAATGCTTTATCATAATCGCTGATGTTGATAGCTTTACCATTATCCGAATCAATAAGCTTAAAGCGGATAGTGTCTTTTTCGGGGATATTCTCTTTCTTTTTCAGTCTGAACACCACATCAGCCGAGCCGTTGTCAAATCTTGTAACAGTCATCTGATCTTCACAAGTGATCGTGCCGCTGTAGTAGCCTGAATCTCTTCTGTTACCTGGCAGTTCATAGTCGTAAGGTGCCTCCCACATTCCAAATGAAAAAACATCTGCATTGAAAAAGCCACTGATACTATGATCTACAACGGAAGGATTTGCTTCTACATCAAGAATAGGTCCTGTAGACATTGTGCCTTCCGGTGAGTGGAACTCCACATTTGTCCAGAGCATGGGGTGATTATTTTCACCTAATTCAATTAGCTTGCCCGTGTCATAGTCGAGGAGAGTAACTCTCATATCACCAGATAAAAGAACTGTTTGTGCGTCATCAAAGACTGCGCAGTTTGCAGTTCTGGTCTCTTCAACCTTACCGCCTGTATATACTGCTCCGAAATCATAGGATATCTTGTCACAGCCGTCCTTAACAGCCCTGTATGCACAGATAGTATTGATCTCCCCTCCGTCAAGAGGAACAGCGGATATAGTGCTGCAATCGCTGACCGCCGCAAGCTCAAAGCAATCTTCTCCTTTATCTTTGAGAGTCCAGTCATAAGCCGTACCTGCATTATGAGGCAGCAGGAACACAACATAATTGTCCTTGACAGATACATTAAAGTGCGTAATATCATACATACGGTATTCTTCTGCACAATCGGGCAGCCAGCTGTATATATCAGTCTCAAACACCTGTGTACCGATACTTGTAAAAGTATATTCCTTCTGCACTTCCGAGTCGCAGATCAACTGCATTTTGAAATCAGGCTTGGACGTCGCTGCGTTTTTATATGCCATTACTTCATAGGCAGTATCGGTATTTTCGTTAACGAATACATTATGGTAATATTCCGCAGGAAGTGCTGCTGTGTTTTTTATGCTGTATTTCTTTGTACTGTAAGAAGGCTCTTCAAATACCACACAAAGCAAGTCACTTTCGTTCTCATCTCCTATATGAGTTGCACCGTAAGTATTGCGGAAAGTAAGGGCAGCGTCAAAGCTCTGCGGTATCCAGTCAGGAATTGAATATGCATAGGCTTTATCCTCTGCATAAACACTCATAGGAATCAGTGCATTCAAATAATCTGCGGAAAATGGAATAATTGCTGTGGTTGCTGCTATGACAGCAGCTGTGATCTTTTTTAACATCTTAACTTCACCCTCATTCTTTGATTTTTTCAGCATATAACTGCCTATTCTGATTATATAACGATAATGCTGAACGTGTCAATGGAATTGAGGTAAGTTGCGTTTTTTAGCGGGTAAGCTGCAATATTTTATTGCATAAACTGCATTTAATTGAGCTGCTTTAACGCACATCACATAACGTTCACCATATCAGTTACTTTAAATGGCATAAAATGTCATTTTATTGTTTAACGGAATAAACTATGGAATGTGCGGCTTAAATCGTAAACTTTTTATGAACAATCATATCAAAGATAATTTTTATATAGAAAGGGGGGAGTTTTTTTAAGAATACGGCTTATTCAAGTTTCAGACCAGCATACAATCTCTGTTCTGTATTATTCTCCGCTTGCACCATAGTTTGAAAGCACTCGTGCAGACGGGTCGTTTACGTTGCAGCCTTCCCATTCTTTGTTAGGCATCCAGAAATCCACAATCATATCACTGTTGCCGCGATAGTATTTCTCAAATATCTCACGGTAAAGGAGAGACTCCTTAGTGAACGGCTTTGCATGAGAATATTTCGTGCAGTCAAGCTCAAATTCCTCGTCAGAATAATAGTTGTTTGCGTATTCCTTGAGGTAGTCAACCATTGAATGTCCAACAGCGTCTGAGAAAGCAGCCTTTTCACGGTAGAGGATATCATGAGGCAGATAGTCTCCCTCGAAAGCGTGACGGAGCAGATATTTTCCCTTATTGTATTTGTTGAGCTTCATTTCGGGGTCTACTGCCATAACATATTTCACGAAATCAAGGTCGCCGAAGGGCACACGGGCTTCCAGAGAATTTACAGAAATACAACGGTCTGCGCGAAGTACATCATACATATGAAGCTCGTGTACACGCTTCACAGACTCCTGCTGGAAAGCTTCTGCTGAGGGAGCGAAGTCCGTATACTTGTAGCCGAAAAGCTCGTCGGATATCTCGCCTGTAAGGAGTACGCGGATATCGGTCTGTTCATGTATAACCTTGCAGAGCAGATACATACCCATACTTGCGCGGATAGTGGTTATATCGTAAGTTCCGAGGAGATGTATAACATCATCAAGGGCTGCAATAACATCGTCCTTGGTTATTATAACTTCCGTGTGGTCACTGCCTATATAGTCAGCCACCTGCTTTGCGTATTTAAGGTCGATAGCATCGGTGTTCATACCGATAGCGAATGTACGGATAGGCTTGTCGCTCTCGCGCTGAGCAATAGCACAGACAAGTGAAGAATCAAGTCCGCCCGAAAGCAGAAATCCAACCTTTGCGTCCGCATCAAGGCGCTTTTTTACTCCTGCAACAAGCTTATCGTGGATATTACTGCATACAGTCTCAATATCATCGTGAATGACTTTATCAACGGCTGTTATATCGCAGTAGCAATGGAACTTTCCGTCCTTGTAATAGTGTCCGGGTGGGAAAGGCATTACCTTTTTGCAGAGCTTAACGAGGTTCTTTGCTTCACTGGCAAACACCATTGCTCCGTCAGCAGATTTACCGTAATACAGCGGACGTATGCCTATCGGATCACGGGCAGCTATGAATTCTCCTGTTTTGCCGCCATATATCACGCAGGCATACTCTGCGTCAAGCTTTGCGAACATATCAGTACCGTATTCCTTATACAGTGGCAGAAGTATCTCGCAGTCGCTGTCGCTTTTAAAGCTGTAGCCCTTTGCAATAAGCTCATCGCGGAGCTTTCTGAAGCCGTATATCTCGCCGTTGCAGACAACTGAGCTGCCGTCCAGCTCAAATGGCTGCATTCCCTCGGGAGTAAGTCCCATTATGGACAGTCTCTGAAAGCCCAGAACTCCGCCAGCGACCTCCTGTATCCTCTGGTCGTCAGGTCCTCGTGAGACTGTTGCTTTTAGTCCCTCCGTTACCTTTTCCATACCGTCCATACCGCAGTATGCCATTATCGTACACATAGTAAATCCCTCCGAATAATAGGTATATTGTAATTGAACACGCTCGTACATCGCCATTGATGTACAGCGTTTATAAACAGATCTCAGGAAAGATCTTTTGCAAGGCAAACTGCTCCTTCAAGCTTGTCATATGGCGGATAATTATTTATCCGATAATATCCGCGGTTTATGTACAAGTTTAACGCATCTTTCATTACTTCTCTTGTCTGTAGTATCGCCCTTTTGAAACCCGTATGTGAGGCTTTATCCTCTATCATATCCATCATAGCCGAAGCTATGCGGTTTCCGCGGTATTCAGGCTCTACCCAGACGCGCTTTATCTCAGCGTCGCTTTCATTGTATTTTTTTAGCCCTGCACAAGCGACTGCCTTATCATTTATGTAAGCAATAAGCACATCCTGAATGCTTTCTGATATATTGTACGGTACAAATCCGACACGGTTGCTTTTTCCGCCGACAAGACTGTCGTAATAAGCCTCTGTTGTCAGGTAAAAACGGTGAAAGTCCTCGTTTGTCGGTTCAGTCCATTTATATACTGCTTTTTCCATTTGTTTATCCGTGTATTTTCTCGTCGAATTTATTCTTGCTCCCTGCGCCTGAAATGTCAACAGGATAATTGCCTGTAAAGCAGCCCTTGCAGTAGCCGAAACGATCGTCCACAAGCTTACCGAGGCAATCTACAGGCAGGTATGCAAGACTGTCCGCACCTATATACTGCGCAATTTCTTCAGTTGAATGACACTTGCCTGCAATGAGGTTCTCCTCAGAGTCGATATCCGTACCGAAATGACAGGTGTGCAGGAAAGGCGGCGACGAAATGCGCACATGGACTTCCTTTGCCCCTGCTTCACGCAGCAGCTTTACTATTCTCGCACTTGTTGTACCGCGGACTATTGAATCATCTATCATTATTACCCTCTTGCCTGCTAC
The DNA here is from genome assembly GCF_000518765.1 of Ruminococcus flavefaciens ATCC 19208. Lineage (GTDB taxonomy): Bacteria > Bacillota > Clostridia > Oscillospirales > Ruminococcaceae > Ruminococcus > Ruminococcus flavefaciens. The sequence goes on from NZ_KI912490.1 coordinate 252,909, forward strand.
GCTCTCACGTACTGCGTTCAGCTTTATCTTGACAGCGTTCTCGCGCTGATGCTGCTCGGGCTGAATGAAGCTTCTGCCGATGTACTTGTTTTTGATGAAGCCGATGCCGTAAGGTATTCCGCTTGCATTTGCATATCCGAGAGCCGCATCAAGTCCCGAATCGGGAACTCCTATAACTATATCTGCATCAACAGGACTGCTCTTGGCAAGCAGCTCTCCTGCTTTCAGCCTTGCATGATGAACTGAGATCCCCTCGATAACAGAATCTGGACGGGCAAAGTAAATATACTCAAAAATGCAGATATTACGCTTATTCGTACAATTGGTGCGTATTGACTGCAAGCCTTCCTTTCCTATGACGACTATCTCACCTGCGTCTACATCGCGCAGGAACTCAGCTCCCACTGTTTCAAGGGCGCAGGACTCAGAAGCAACAACGTATGCCCCGTCATGAGTTATGCCGATACACAGCGGACGTAAGCCGTCAGGATCACGGAAAGCTATGAGCTTTGTTGCTGTCATAAGTATACAGGAATATGCACCCTTTATAAAAGGCATCGCCCTTTCAACAGCCTGCTCGGTGGAGCTGCTTGTCAGTCGCTCACGGACTATGGAATAGGCTATTGCCTCAGTATCTGATGTGCCGTGGAAGATAGCTCCCGACATCTCAAAGGAGCGCCGCAGCTCTGCCGCATTAACCAGATTTCCGTTATGAACGAGAGCCATATTGCCCTTGATATGACGTATTACAAGGGGCTGTATATTGTTGTGATTATGTCCTCCTGTTGTGGAGTAGCGAACGTGTCCCACAGCCATATTACCGCTGCCAAGCTTGTCCAGCTCTTCTCTGCTGAACACCTCCGAAACCAGTCCGTCCGCACGTTTATGCCTGAATATACCATCATCACAGACAGTTATGCCGCAGCTCTCCTGACCTCTGTGCTGGAGTGCATACAACCCGAAATATACCGATGCGGCAACGTCAGAGGTCTTGTTTTCGTATATACCGAAAACTCCGCATTCTTCGTGGATACTGTCAAACATTTATTACGCCTCGCTTATAAGTATTGCTCACTAAGCTTATCTATTATTGCCAATGCCGCAAGACTTTTCTTCTTGCGCTTGTTCATAGCGTACTGCTCAAGATAAGCGTGTGCTTCCTCCTCAGTCATGCCCTTGTACTGCATGAGCATGAACTTTGCCTTGTCAATTGCCTGTATCTCCTCTATTTTTGATTCGAGCCTGCGGTTCTCCTCATATAATTTAAGGGAGCGGTTAACGGCAATGTCAAGGGTCTTTACCAACTGATAAAGCAGCGTTCGGCTGAAGGGCTTTCCGACAATGATTATACCTGTCTTTTCGGCACGTCCCTCGATCTTTTCGGTCTGCTCCTCCTTTATCATAAATATGCAGTTGGCAGTAGTATTCTCAATGATGTATTCCGCAAGCTCAAAGCCCGATTCGTCCATGAGCGGAGAGTTTATCACAGCAAGCTCCACGGACGGGTCAACATCGAAAACAGTCTTTGCCTGATAGGCTGATTCAACGAGTTTGGGCGTACATCTGAACGAATCGCGGAGGAAATTCACAAGAGCTTCAGAGGCGGTCTTATTACTTGAAACTACAAGAATTTTTTCCAAAGCTTACCTCCGTCAGAGACTGTAAAAATATTGTTTTTCCTCGAATGCTTCCTTATTGTATGCGGAAGAATATTCAGCCCATTCGTCACGGCTGAATTTCAGCAGCACCTCAAGTATATTTGCAGGCACGTACTTCTTCACAAATTCAGAACTCTCGGTGCAGGTAACTGCCTCATCAAGTGTAGACGGCAGACGCTCCGAACCGCTGTTCTTTTCGTGAAGAGAAAGCTTTTCCTCTATGCCTTCAAGTGCCGAATATATCATCAGACCAAGAACAAAATACGGGTCGCTGACACAGTCCGCAGCGCGAAGCTCAACACAGGCGTTATCGCTGTCGGGATTCATACGGATAAGCTGTGAGCCTTCCTCGTCCGACCATATGATATCACGGGGAGCTGTGAACTCACCCAGTCTTTCGTAGGAATTCACAGTTGAATTGGTGAAAAGAGTAAACTCGCGGATACGCTTCATTATGCCTGCCGCCGCATATTTCAAAAGCTCATTGCCAACCTGATTTGTCTCCTCAAGCATATCGTTGTCAGGGAAAACATTAAAGCTGATATGCATACCGTTTCCGCAGTCATTGCGAAGGGGCTTCGGCATGAAGCTTGCGTGTACATCATGGGTCTCAGCAACAGATTTTACAGCTGATTTGAAGCTGAGGAAGGTATCGGCCGCTTTCAGCGCAGACGATGCGTTGAAGTCTATCTCATGCTGACCGCAGCCGCTCTCGTGGCGTGAGGATATAGGGTGAATACCCATCTGTTCAAGAGTGAGACATACATCGCGGCGGATATTTTCGCCCTTATCATCGGGAGCAACATCACAATAGCCTGCATAATCATGTGGAGTCTTTGTAGGCTTACCGTTTGCGTCCTTGCGGAAGAGAGTAAACTCGCAGGAAGTACCGAAGCGGAAGCAGTAGCCTGCATTGACAGCTGTTTTCATTGCCTTTTTAAGGAAGTATCTGCCGTCCCCTTCAAAGGGAGTGCCGTCTGCATAACGGATATAGCAGAACATTCTTATAACTCTGCCCTGCTGAGGTCTCCACGGGAGAACAGTCATGGTCTGAGCATCTGGAAAGAGGAACAAATCCTTACCGTTTGCTGCCTCAAAGCCTGCTATTTTCTTTGCTGTGATACGCACTCCGCGCTCAAAGGTAACTGCCAGTTCCGATGAAAGTACAGAGATATTTTTCAGTCTGCCTTTCAGATCGCAGAATGTCAGCTTGACGAATTTAACATCGTTTTCCTCGATATACTGCAATATCTCATTTTCTGAATAGATCATTTTAGCCTCCGTATCATAGATTGGTGTAGCCCATAAGGTATTCGTCGACCTCTGCCGCTGCGTCACGTCCCTCACGGATAGCACGTACTACAAGGGACTGTCCGATGTGCATATCGCCTGCGGTGAATACCTTATCAATATCTGTGGAATGTTTGCCGGGTGCTGTTTTTACATTTGTGCGCTGATCCAGTGATACGCCGAATGCATCGGCGATATACTGCTGACAGCCGAGGAAGCCTGCTGCAATAAGACATAACTCGCAGGGAATGATCTCCTCGCTGCCCTCTATTTCATTCATGGTACGCCTGCCTGTTTCGGGGTCTGTACCAAACTGGAGCTTTACAGTCTTTATTGCCGACAGCTTGCTGCTTTCATCCTTGATGAATTCCTTTACCGTTGTGCAGTAGATTCTCGGGTCGTGACCGAATACTGCGATTGCTTCCTCCTGACCGTAGTCGGTCTTGCATACTCTCGGCCACTCGGGGAACGGATTGTTCTCGGCTCTCTCGTCGGGGAGCTTAGGCATCATTTCAAGCTGAACAACAGACTTGCAGCCGTGACGGACAGAAGTTCCAACACAGTCATTGCCTGTATCACCACCGCCGATTATTACAACGTTTTTATCTTTTGCGGAGATATACTTGCCGTCTTTCAGCTCTGAGTCAAGCAGGCTCTTTGTTGTAGCTTTGAGGAAATCAACTGCGAAGTATATTCCCTCTGCGTCGCGTCCCTCGGCTTTGATGTCACGGGGATTTGACGAACCGCAGGCAAGTACGACAGCATCGAAGCTATCCAGTATCTCATCAGCGGAAACATTTTCGCCTACATTGGAATTAGTCCTGAACTCAACGCCCTCAGCCTTCATAAGCTCTGTGCGGCGTTCAATAATGTGCTTTTCAAGCTTCATATTCGGGATACCGTACATAAGCAGTCCTCCCACACGGTCGGAGCGCTCGAACACTGTAACATTGTGACCGCGCTTGTTGAGAGTATCAGCTGCTGCAAGTCCCGAAGGACCTGAGCCGATCACTGCTATACGCTTGCCGCTTCTTACTGTAGGTATCTGCGGCTGCATAAGTCCGTTTGCAAAGCCGAATTCGATTATTGAATTCTCATTTTCCTTAGTAGTTACAGGCGAATCGTTCACACCGCAGATACAAGCCTTTTCGCAGAGTGCGGGACATACTCTTGATGTGAATTCGGGGAAGTTGTTGGTCATAAGCAGACGGCTCAGCGCCTGCTCCTTCTGACCGTGGTAAAGAAGGTCATTCCACTCGGGAATAAGATTGTTCAGCGGACAGCCCGATATCATGCCGCAGAGCATTTTACCGTTCTGGCAGAATGGCACTCCGCAGTCCATACAGCGTGAAGCCTGCTCACGGCGGTGTTCTTCACTGAGCGGTACATGGAACTCGTTAAAGTCCTTTATACGCTCAAGAGGTTCTTTTGCAGTTGTTTCAGTTCTTGTATATTCAAGAAATCCTGTTGCCTTTCCCATGACTCACGCCTCCTTTCTGATGAGCTCGAAGGCTTCTATCATAGCCTGCTCGCTGCTCACGCCTGATTTTTCAAGTTTTGTTACTGTCTTTTGTATCTTCGCATAATCGTGAGGTATTACCTTCTTGAAGCATGGCAGATAACGCTCAAAGTCTGCAAGTATCTGCTTAGCCTTTTCAGAGCCCGTAGCCTCTGCGTGTTCTGTGATGATAGTCTTCAGCTTCTCTATGTCCTCTTCTTCGGCAACTGTTTCAAGTGAAACAAGAGCCTTGTTGAGACGGGTGTAGAGGTCATGCTCCTCGTCGAGAACATATGCTATACCGCCCGACATACCTGCGGCGAAGTTCTTGCCTGTACGTCCAAGGATAACAGCGCAGCCGCCTGTCATATACTCGCAGCCGTGGTCGCCAACGCCCTCGCAGACTGCTATAGCTCCCGAATTTCTTACGCAGAAGCGCTCGCCTGCAACGCCGCTGATAAATGCCTTGCCCGAAGTTGCTCCGTAAAGTGCAACGTTTCCGACAATGATATTCTCATCAGCCTTGAATGTGGAAGCCTTTGGCGGACTGAGCACAAGCTTGCCGCCTGAAAGTCCCTTGCCGAAGTAATCGTTGCTGTCGCCGCTGAGCTCAAGAGTGAGTCCCTTTGGTATGAAAGCACCGAAGGACTGTCCGCCGCTGCCTGTACATTTAACTGTGAATGTGTCGTCAGCAAGTACGTTTTCACCGTGGATACGTGTTATCTCCGCACCTGTGAGAGTGCCCACAGAACGGTCTGTATTCACAACGTCGATGGAAATAGACTTGGAAGTTCCGTTTTTCAGCGCACTTCCCAGCTTCTTTATTATAACACGGCGGTCTATGGTATTGTCAAGTTCAAAATCGTAAATATCATCTGCATCGAAATGCTTTTTGCCGTCAACTGTGCTGTTTGCGAGAATATTTGCAAAGTCGATGTTCTTTTCGGCTGCACTGTCCTTGATACGGAGAAGGTCTGTACGTCCTACAAGCTCGTCAACTGTGCGTATGCCAAGCTTTGCCATATACTCGCGGAGTTCCTGTGCTACAAAGTGCATGAAGTTCACGATGTATTCTGGCTTGCCGCGGAAACGTTTTCTCAGCTCGGGATTCTGTGTAGCTATACCCATAGGACAGGTATCAAGGTTACAGACTCTCATCATAACGCAGCCCATTGTTACCAGTGGAGCTGTTGCAAAGCCGAATTCCTCAGCACCGAGAAGTGCAGCAACAAGTACGTCGCGTCCTGTCATAAGCTTTCCGTCTGTCTCTATGCGGACTCTTGAACGGAGACCGTTGAGCATAAGTGTCTGGTGAGCTTCGGCAAGTCCCAGCTCCCACGGAAGTCCTGCGTTGTAGATGGAGCTCTTCGGAGCTGCACCTGTACCGCCGTCATATCCTGAGATAAGGATAACCTGTGCGCCTGCCTTTGCAACGCCTGCTGCAACAGTTCCTACGCCTGCTTCGGATACCAGCTTTACGGAAATGCGAGCCTTGTCATTTGCATTTTTAAGGTCGTAAATAAGCTGTGCCAAATCCTCGATAGAGTATATATCGTGATGAGGCGGAGGTGAGATAAGTCCCACGCCTGCTGTTGAGTGACGGGTCTTAGCGATCCACGGATATACCTTTCCTGACGGAAGATGTCCGCCCTCACCGGGCTTAGCGCCCTGTGCCATTTTTATCTGTATTTCCTGAGCAGAAACGAGGTATTCAGATGTAACGCCGAAACGTCCCGAAGCTACCTGCTTGATAGCTGAACATTTATCGGATTTAAGACGCTCGGGGCTTTCTCCGCCCTCACCGCTGTTGGACTTTCCGCCGATGCTGTTCATAGCCATTGCCATACATTCATGTGCTTCCTGAGAAATAGAACCGTATGACATAGCGCCTGTCTTGAAACGCTTGCAGATGCTCTCGACCGACTCTACCTCGTCAATAGATATCTCAGATGCACTGTCGAAATTGAAGTCAAGGAGACTTCTCAGCGTCAGCTCATTGTCCTCACGTGTAAGAGCTTCGGAATACTTTTTAAATGTATCGTAGCTGCCCGTCCATGCAGCCTGCTGGAGCAGATGTATTGTCTCGGGAGTGTAAAGATGCTCACTTTTTCCGCTGCGGAGCTTATGGCTGCCTGCGCTCTTTACATCGCTGACAACATGAAGTCCGAGAGGATCGTAAGCTGCTGTGTGGAGAGACTCTGTACGACGGCTGATATCAGCAAGTCCTATACCGCCGATGCGGCTGACAGTACCTGCAAAATATCTTTCGATAAGCTCCTGAGAAATACCCACAGCCTCAAAAAGCTTGCTGCCCTGATAGGACTGGATAGTGGAAATTCCCATTTTTGAAGCTATCTTTACGATACCGTGGAGGATAGCGCTATTGTAGTCGTCCTCGGCAGCGTAGAAGTCCTTGTCGAGAGAGCCGTCCTCAATGAGTGAACGAATAGTTTCATGTGCAAGGTATGGATTAACAGCACAGGCACCGTAGCCTAAGAGTGCTGCAAAGTGGTGTACCTCTCTGGGCTCTGCACTTTCAAGTATCATAGCAACTGCTGTGCGCTTCTTTGTTGAAACGAGATGCTGCTGGAGTGCAGAAACTGCAAGGAGAGAAGGTATCGGACAGTGGTACTCGTCAACACCGCGGTCGGAAAGGATAAGGATTGAAGCACCGTCACGGTAAGCCTTGTCTGCCTCGATGAAAAGTCTCTCGATAGCCTTGTCAAGCGATGTTCCGATGTAGTATGTTATCGGGATAACTGCACTTTTCAGTCCCTTCTGATTAAGGGCTTTTATCTTGAGCATATCTGTCTCGGTAAGGATAGGATTTTCAATTTTCAGAACATGGCAGTTCTCGGGACGCTCTTCAAGAATATTTCCGTCCTTGCCGATGTAAACGCTTGTATCTGTAACGACTTCCTCACGGATAGCGTCAAATGGCGGATTTGTTACCTGTGCGAAAAGCTGGCGGAAATAGTTGAAAAGCGGAGGCGCCTGCTTGTCAAGAGGCGGGAGCGGGATATCACTTCCCATGGAAGCGATAGGCTCAGCACCTTTCTCAGCCATTGGCAGGACAGATGTATGGATATCCTCATAAGAGTAGCCGAATGCCTTGTGAAGTCTTGAAAGCTCGTCCTTTGAATATGTCTGCACGCCCTTGTTGGGGATATGCAGGTCATGGAGACGAACAAGGTTTGCGTCCAGCCATTCGCCGTAGGGCTGGCGTGAAGCATACATGGACTTTACTTCATCGTCCTCGATGATACGTCCCTGCTTTGTATCTGCAAGGAGCATCTTACCCGGACGGAGACGATCTTTCTTCACTATCTTCTCGGGGGCGATATCTATACAGCCAGTCTCAGATGAAAGAATGAGGAAGCCGTCATTTGTTATGCAGTATCTTGAAGGACGGAGACCGTTTCTGTCGAGGACTGCTCCCATAACGTCGCCGTCAGAGAAAAGTATAGATGCAGGACCGTCCCACGGCTCCATCATTGTAGCGTAATACTGGTAAAAATCATACTTTGCCTTTGAGATAGTCTTGTCATTTTTCCAAGGCTCGGGAATTGTTATCATAACTGCCAGCGGAAGGGGCATACCCGACATTACCATGAATTCAAGAGCGTTGTCAAGTCTTGCGGAGTCAGAACCGTTTACATTTATAGCTGGAAGTATCCTGTGCATATCGTTTTTAAATGTCTCACAGGTCATAGTCTCCTCACGAGCAAGCATCTTGTCGGCATTGCCTGTGATAGTGTTTATCTCGCCGTTGTGCACGATGAAGCGGTTTGGATGAGCCTTCTGCCAGCTTGGATTGGTATTTGTGGAGAAACGCGAATGTACCATTGCTATAGCTGCTGTGAAGCTCTCGCTCTGAAGATCGGTGTAAAATCTTCTCAGCTCATCAACGAGAAACATACCTTTATATACTATTGTACGGCTCGAAAGTGAGCATACATATGTGTCCTCGTTGGACTGCTCAAATTCGCGTCTTGCAATAAAGAGCTTACGGTCAAAGTCAAGACCTTTTTTGCAGCTGTCGGGTCGCTTTACAAAAGCCTGCATGATGCATGGCATACTGTCAAGAGCCTTGTGACCGAGTATAGAAGGTGAAGTCGGTACTTCACGCCAGCATATGAACTCCATGCCATTATTGTCGGCTATCTTTTCAAAGAGCTTCTTTGCGCGGTCGCGTCTGAGCTCGTTCTGCGGGAAGAAGAACATACCGACACCGAAGTCTCCTTCCTCTCCGATGTCTTTGCCAAGCTTTTTGACCTCTTCTATAAAGAAGCTGTATGGCATCTGTACAAGTATTCCGACACCGTCGCCTGTCTTGCCCTCAGCGTCCTTGCCTGCACGATGCTCCAGTTTTTCAACGATAGTGAGAGCATTTTCCACAACATATCGTGACTGCTTACCATTAATGTTAACTACTGCTCCGATACCGCAGTTATCATGCTCAAATCGCGGACTGTAAAGTCCCTGCTGCTGGTAAGGAGCTTCCTCTCTAAAGTTATCCATATCATTCACTAACCTTTCAATAATCCGAGCGCCATTGATCGGATTATAATAAAAAAGACGTTTCAGCAGACAAATAGCCTGCTAAAACGTCCTTGTTCCTGTCAATATCTTATCACGTTAAAGCGGAAATGTCAATAGGTAAATCTGGCATTTGAACGCTTTCGTGAAATTTATACAGTTATTCTTAACTAACACCAGTGTAAAAATATGAGATACGTCAAATTTCAGAAAAGCTATTGACAAATCGCTCACAAGGGGCTATAATGGCATTGTAAACAGCAAGGGAGCTGCGGATATGGAATCCGTAGCTCTCTTTTTTGGTTTATAGCGCTAATTCCATACACGAAGGGGTGTATGAAGTCTGAGGACTTCTGCACCCTTTTGATTTTTATGCTGTATCTTTTTAGGAGGAATTTCTATGGACTCTCAGACAATTTTACAACAAGCCATGGATGAGACAGGCGGTCTGGTCTTTGGCGTATGGTTTTTAATAGGCGCTGCTCTTGTATTCTTTATGCAGGCAGGCTTCGCAATGGTGGAGACAGGCTTCACCCGTGCAAAGAATGCAGGCAATATCATCATGAAAAACTTAATGGACTTCTGTATCGGTACAGTTGTTTTCATTCTCATAGGCTTCGGTCTTTTATTCGGTGAAGACCTCGTTGGTATAATCGGACAGCCCGGATTTGATATCTTCACTTCCTACGGCTCATTCGACTGGTCAAACTTCGTTTTCAACCTTGTATTCTGCGCAACAACAGCTACTATCGTTTCAGGTGCAATGGCTGAAAGAACTAAGTTCCTTTCATACTGCGTTTACTCAGCTATCATCAGTGCAGTCGTTTATCCTATCGAAGCTCACTGGGGCTGGGGCGGCGGCTGGCTCAGTCAGTGGGGCTTCCACGATTTCGCAGGTTCAGCACATATCCACATGGTTGGCGGTATCGCAGCTCTCGTAGGTGCAGCAATCCTCGGACCGAGAATCGGTAAATTCCACAAGACAAAGGACGGCGAGATCAAGGTAAACGCTATCCCGGGTCATAACCTTACAATCGGCGCACTTGGCTGCTTTATTCTCTGGTTCGGCTGGTACGGATTCAACGGTGCAGCTTGTATTTCAATAGATCAGCTCGGTTCAGTATTCCTTACAACAACAGTTGCTCCTGCAATCGCAACAGTAACCTGCATGATATTCACATGGGTAAAATACGGAAAGCCAGATGTTTCAATGTGTCTTAACGCTTCACTTGCAGGTCTTGTAGGTATCACAGCTCCCTGTGATGTTACAGACTGCCTCGGCGCTACAATAGTTGGTATAGTTTCAGGTCTACTCGTATGCTTCGGCGTATGGTTCCTTGATTACAAGCTCCACATCGACGATCCTGTCGGTGCAGTAGCAGTTCACATGATGAACGGTATCTGGGGCACAATTGCAGTTGGTCTCTTTGCTAACCCTGAGGTTCCCGGCTACTCACTGGTTGACCAGAACGGCGATCAGCTTGCAGGTCTCTTCTACGGCGGCGGCTTCGGACTCCTGGGCAGACAGCTTGGCGGATTCGCAGCTATCGCTTGCTTCACAGTAGTTTCAATGATAATCGTTTTCCAGCTTATCAAGCACACTATCGGACTTCGTGCTTCAGAGCAGGAAGAGATCATCGGTCTCGATATCACAGAGCACGGTCTTATCTCATCTTACGCTGACTTCGCACCCGCACTTACAGATGCAGGAATGTTCGGCTATACTAAGGAAGATGCAAAGAGTGTACAGGTAGTAGGTACTCCCGAAGCTCCTGCTGTTCCAGTTGACAAGGCAGTTGAAGTTGAGAACTACTCAGTTCCTTCACCTGACGGCGCAACAAAGCTCACAAACATCGTAGTAATATTCAAACAGCAGAAATTACAGCAGTTCATCGAAGCTATGGAACATATTGATGTCAAGGGAATCACAGTAACAAACGTTCTTGGCTGCGGAATGCAGAACGGACAGACAAACTACTACCGTGGCGCAGCTGTTGAGATGAACCTGCTTCCTAAGGTAAAGGCTGAGATCGCAGTATGTGCGGTTCCTGTTGAAAAGGTAGTTGCGGCAGCAAAGGCTGCACTCTACACAGGCAACTACGGTGACGGCAAGATGTTCATTTACGACATCGAGAACGTTATCAAGATACGTACAGGCGAGGAAGGCTACAACGCACTCCACGACTCTGCTGAATGGGAAAAAGCTTAAAATCTCATGAGCAGACTGCAAGTGACGGTTAACTTGCAGTCTGCCTCACAAAAATATGATTTGGAGGTAATTACAATGGAAAAGATAACTGATTATTTTGGTTCAATGGTATTCGATGACAGAATAATGAAAGCAACGCTTTCAGATAAAGTATACAGATCACTGAAAAGGACTATTGACAAGGGAACTCCCCTTGACATATCCGTTGCAAACGCAGTTGCGGCTGCTATGAAAGAATGGGCAGTTGAAAAGGGCGCTACTCACTACACCCACTGGTTCCAGCCGATGACGGGCGTTACAGCCGAGAAGCACGACAGTTTCATCTCTCCTGCACCCGACGGAAGAGTTATTATGGAGTTCTCAGGCAAGGAGCTTGTAAAGGGTGAGCCTGACGCTTCTTCATTCCCATCGGGCGGACTTCGTGCAACATTTGAAGCAAGAGGTTATACAGCATGGGATCCAACTTCTTATGCATTCATCAAGGACGGCACACTTTACATTCCTACTGCATTCTGCTCATACACAGGTGAAGCTCTTGACAAAAAAGTACCTCTTCTGCGTTCAATGGAAGCTCTCAACAAGCAGGCTATCCGTATACTTAAACTCTTTGGCAATGACAAGGTTAAGAGCGTAAAGACTTCTGTTGGTCCCGAGCAGGAATACTTCCTTGTAGACCGTGAGATGTGGAAAAAGAGAAAAGACCTGATCATGACAGGTCGTACCCTCTTCGGTGCAATGCCTCCAAAGGGACAGGAAATGGACGACCACTACTTTGGCTCTATCAAACCGAGAGTTGCCGAGTATATGGCTGATCTTGACAAGGAACTGTGGAAGCTGGGCATTCTTGCAAAGACCAAGCACAATGAAGTTGCTCCTGCTCAGCACGAGCTTGCTCCTATTTACGATACAACAAATATCGCCGCTGACCACAACCAGTTGACAATGGAAGTAATGCAGAAGGTCGCACTTCGTCACGGACTTGTTTGTCTGCTCCATGAGAAGCCATTTGCAGGCGTAAACGGCTCAGGTAAACACAACAACTGGTCTATTTCGACTGATCAGGGCGAGAACCTTCTCTCACCGGGGGAAACTCCTGCTGAAAATGCGCAGTTCCTGCTCTTCCTTGCAGCTGTAATAAAGGCTGTTGACGACTATCAGGATCTGCTTAGACTTTCAGTTGCTACCGCAGGCAACGACCACCGTCTTGGCGCAAATGAAGCTCCGCCTGCTGTGATATCAATATTCCTTGGTGATGAGCTTACAGCAGTTCTGGACGCTATCGAAAAGGATAAGCCATACGGCGGAACAAAGAAAGAAAAAATGCAGCTTGGTGTTGATGTTCTTCCGAAGTTCAGTAAGGATTCCACTGACCGTAACAGAACTTCCCCATTTGCATTTACAGGCAACAAATTTGAGTTCCGTATGCTTGGTTCCTCCAACAGTATATCATGCGCTAATATCCACCTCAATGCAGCAGTTGCCGAGGAGCTGAAGCAGTTTGCAGACAAGCTGGAGGGCGCAAAGGACTTCAACAAGGCTCTCCACGAGCTCATCAAGAAGACTATCAAGGATCACAAGCGTATCATTTTCAACGGCAACGGATACGATGATTCATGGATAAAGGAGGCTGAGAAGCGCGGTCTTATGAATCTGAAGACAACTGCTGACGCTATGCCGAAGATTTGTGATAAAAAGAACGTTGATATGCTCACTTCTCACGGTGTGTTCACCGAAGCCGAGATATATTCGAGATGCGATATTATGCTTGAAAACTATATCAAGACAGTTAATATCGAAGCTATTACTATGATAGATATGGCACGCAAGGAGATAATCCCTGCTGTTGCAAAATTTGCTGCTGATACAGCTTATGCCGTATCAATTAAGAAGAGTGTATCAAAGGCAGCCTGCAAGTACGAGAGCAGTCTTGTTACGGAGCTTTCGGAACTCATAGATGAAATGGATTCGGCAACAACTAAGCTTGAAAAGGTAGTGACTGACTTCAAAAAACAGGACGTTATCATAAAGGCTTCCGAATTTGTCCGTGACACTATGCTCCCTGCAATGGATAAGTTCCGTGCAGCTGCTGACAAGGCAGAGACATTAACGGCTGAATCTTACTGGCCGTTCCCTGCATACGATAAGCTCCTTTTCGGAGTGTGATATTCAAGAGTATCAGAAAAGTCTTTTATAGACAAATCCTTGAAATACAGCATAAACTACAGAGCCAACAGCATTATAGCCGTTGGCTTTGTAGTTTTTCAGGTAATGTCGTTGTTATATATCAAAACAACCTTCCTTTTATATCAAAGCAGTAATTATCTGCGGTTATGGAGCGTTTATGCTCCTTGTCAATATCACATTAATAGAGTATATCATATTGAGTATCTTTTTTTTACTTGTATAAATTCTTACAACGCAAAAAGGCTCACTGAAATCAGTGAGCCTATAAATCAAATGTCTGTGACAAAAGGTGTTATGAGTATCATCAGCATACATACAGGGCAAATGAATTTTATCATTACATTGTAAAGAAGCTTTGAGCGAAAACGCTTTTCACCAAGCATTACCTCTTCTTCTATGTATTTTATCTTTACAACATAGCCTATGAGTATACAGGTAAGGAATGCAAGCACAGGCATCATTATGTTGTTTGTGATGAAATCGAAGAAATCAAGTATCTGCATTCCGAACAGCTTTATATCGGACCATGCGCTGTATCCGAGTACGGAGAGCATACCGAGTATGAATGTTACAAAAATGACTATAATACAGCTCTTTGTGCGGCTGAAACCGAATTTCTCAATGACAACAGCTGTAACTGTCTCCATAAGTGATATAGAGGAAGTAAGTGCGGCAAGAGTTACCAGAATGAAGAATGCTGTGCCGATGAATTGTCCTGCCGGCATTGTTGCAAATACCTTCGGAAGGGTATTGAACATAAGTCCGGGACCTGCGTTTATTGAAGTACTGTCGCCGTTTGAGAAGATAAATACCGCAGGAACGATTATCATACCTGCAAGTATAGCCACGGCTGTGTCGAATATCTCTATCTGTCGAACTGAGCCTTCAAGTGAGTCTTCCTTGCGCATGTAAGAGCCATAGGTCACCATTATGCCCATTGCAATGGACATTGAGTAGAAAAGCTGTCCGCAGGCTGCTGCAATTGTCTGTAAAAATTTAGCAGGGGTGAAATCATTAAGGTTTGGGAGCAGATAATACTTGAGTCCTTCGCCTGCGCCGTCAAGAGTAAGGGTGTATACAGACATTGCCACGATAAGCAGGAGAAGGACAGGCATTAAGAATTCGCTGACCTTTTCGATGCCCTTTTCAACACCGAGGAATACTGCAACAGATGTGAGCAGCAGGAATATTATGAAAAATATCGTCGGCTGAGTGAAATGGCTGATAAAGTTGCTGAAGAAAGGTATGCTTTCTCCCGATTCTGTAATGAATACAGACATATATTTCAGCACCCAACCGCCGATAACGCAGTAATACGGCAGAATGAGAGCAGGTATCACGGCAGCAAGCAGTCCGAGAGGGGAGAAACGCTTATCTACAGCCTTATATGCGCCGATAACGCTTTTTCCTGTTTTCCTGCCAATAGCTATTTCAGTGAGCATGAGTGCGAATCCGAATGTTATGGCAAATATGAGGTATACCAGCAGAAATATACCGCCGCCGTATTTAGCGGCAAGATAAGGGAAACGCCAGATGTTTCCAAGACCGACTGCCGAACCTGCCGCAGCAAGTATAAAGCCTATCCTGGAACCAAAGCCTCCTCTTTCAGAAGTTTTGTTATTAGTTTTCATAAACATTGTCCTTTCAGTATGTCATTAGCAGAATATATGTATAATTATATCATCATAAAATCCAAAAATCAATCTTGACAACTGAAAATTTTCAATAACCGTCTCTCTTCTCTATAAATGATATTGTTTATTTATAATACAAAAGTAACGTATTCGTGACCTGTCCTCCCTGTTAAGTAGACAGTCGAAATAACAAAAAATTCTATTAGATTACCAAAAGCAATCTGTGCTAATTGTGCAGATTTCTTTTATTTTCAATACTGTCAGGCAGTCATGCCGAATACGCTTTATGTTATTATATTGGTGTCATGCTTTAGGCAAAAGTAGCATCAGAGCTGAGATAATGTCATTCATCAAAAAAGACGATGATTTTCTTATCGTCCAACGTTATATTGATAAATATTTAATCCGTTCGTTATTATCCTATTTGTATTATTAGAATAATAATCAACAAACAATGCACAAAAGATTTTATATTATTTACATTATTTTGTTGATATAGCCTTGACGCGATTATACAGAATGTGATACAATAATAATATAGCAGTATAATAAAAACAAATAAACATTTTCTGAAAATATAACCTTTGGCGAAGGGGATAGATTATATACAATATATTTCCCCTTTTTATACTAATTATCAAAGAAGGTCTGATATATGAATAGATAAGCTGCACTTACTGTTTCATGGCATTGAAGTGCTGTAAGAAAGGTTGATTATTATGAGTAAAATAGAGCTATTGAACGCTTCATGTGCGGACCAGACAGTAGATGCGGTTGTAAATGCAGCAAACAGCGGATTATGGGCTGGCGGAGGAATATGCGGTGTTATATTTCAGAAAGCAGGCTCAAAGGAGCTTACAGAGGCTTGCTCTGCGTATAAGACTCCGTTGAACGACGGCGATGCTGTTATAACCCCTGCATTCAACATGACAAACGTTAAGCATATAATCCATGCTGTAGGGCCTGATTTCTCATATACTCCTACTGCTTTTGAGGAATTATTCAATGCGTACTATAATTCTCTGTGCGTATTAAAGGAAAATGGGCTTCACAGCATATCATTTCCACTTATAAGCGCAGGTATCTTTGGAGGAGATTTACCGGATCCTGCTGGGGAATCTGCCAAGCAGTGCTGTCGAGCGTATAAAAAGTTCACATCCGACTATCCCGGATATGAGATAGAGGTAAAGCTTTGCGCTTTTACGTCCAGAGAAATGGCGTCAGCTCAGA
Organism: Ruminococcus flavefaciens ATCC 19208; assembly: GCF_000518765.1. Lineage (GTDB taxonomy): Bacteria > Bacillota > Clostridia > Oscillospirales > Ruminococcaceae > Ruminococcus > Ruminococcus flavefaciens. Next base: position 269,151 of record NZ_KI912490.1, read on the forward strand.
ATGCTTTCAATAAGTTTATAAAGTAACGAAACTCCCTGTGTGAATAACACAGGGAGTTACTTATAATATAAGACCTATATTGATTTTAAGTGGTTTTTATGGTATACTTAGTATATAATAAATGAAATAACAAGAAGCGAGGCGGTAATATGAACGAATTGTCTAAATATCTTTGTTTACTCCTCAGACATCAGCCTGAAAAAGCGGAGCTTTACATTGACGAGCATGGTTGGGCATCTGTTGAACAGCTAATAATTGGAGTTAACCAGCATAGCAGCTTCAGAGATGCACAAAGAAGGATATAAGTTCGGAGTTACCGAGAATGAGGTTTGGTGTACCGAGGAAGTACCTGTGAAGTATATTTGTAGCAGAGTTTATACCAAATAACAGGAGATATAAATCTGAAATGAAGAATAATAGTTACGCAAATGTGTGTTGTGTATGCAATGTATTAATTACCATCATAATTACATTTGTTACAGCGATTATACTATATCATATTTTTGAACGTGTATTTGCGGCAGTATTGATTTCTTTCTTGTTTTTCTGGGGATATGCCTGGATCGAGGAAAAATGGCTTTCAAAATATGTTAATAATATTGTTAAATTTTTTTTGAGAGATAAATAATATCATTGATACTAAAAGCAAAATGGATACAGTTGGGAGCAAGGAGACTATGTCTGAAAATAAAGGAAATGGTAAGATCACGTATGGGAAATACTGAAAGAAATAAAGCTTATTTTCATCTTCCGGGGCTTTTTGAGTTCTATGACCTGTACAGTGTGTTTCTGCCGCTGTATCGTGAGCATCGGGAATATTTTTACGACTGGTGTGAAATAGCATCTGTCTATGGTGCTCCTGCCGACTGTATCTGGGGCGGAGGACGAGTCGGATTCGGCGAATATGAAGCTGAAAAAGTGCTCGCACTTATGAATGAATACGGCATTTCTTCAAGGCTCACTTTCAGCAATTCGCTTTTAAAACCTGAACATCTCACAGACAGGAAATGCAATGCCCTGTGTGAGCTTTTTGCCGAAAGAAAAGGTGTTCAGAACGGTGTGATAATTCACTCAGATCTTCTGCTTGAACACATTAAAAACAATTATCCCGGCCTTTATTTCGTTTCCTCGACAACAAAGGTTCAGACTGATTTTGATGAGTTTTTAAAAGAAACAGACCGTGGCGATTTTAAATATGTTGTTCCTGATTTCAGGCTGAATAAGATGTTCGGTAAACTCGATACACTTTCGCAGGTCCAGAAAGATAAAGTGGAATTCCTTTGCAATGAATGCTGCTCGTTTAACTGTAAAGACAGAAAAGCGTGCTATGAAAATGTAAGCATGAAAAATCTCGGAGAAAACTGTCCCGATCACATCTGTACCGCGCCTGATGCAGGGGAAGGATACCGTTTTTCAAAGGCAATGAAAAATCCGGGATTTATCAGTATAGATGACATCATCAACATCTATCTGCCTCTCGGTTTTTCTAATTTCAAAATAGAAGGCAGAGGACTTGGAAGTGCTGTCAATCTTGAATTTCTGCTTTATTATCTCATAAAAACGGAATACCGGATTACTGTCCGTGAAGAGATCTATCTTGACAGTATGCTGGATCTGTTCTGAAGAGTGCAATGTCAGAACTTCAGTGCCCACTTTATTGGGTTGCCTGTATTTGCCCCTTTTAGGGGCTGTGCAAACCACCACTGAAATGGTGGTTTTGATTTTTAACAGAAAATTTAGTGACAAACATGTATATATGTGGTATAATAATTAATATCAAAATCCAGGTGAGATATTATGATGTATATAACCGGAAATATACACGCCTCTCCTGAGCCTATATTCGATCTTGCAGAGAAATACGAACCCCAAGAGGCTGCCGGATTGCTTAAGAAACATATTACTGCAAATAATCAAAATGAAATAGGAGGAATATAAAAATGAAAAAAATGACATCTGCACAGGCTGCAAAAGAGCTGAAAAGACTGAATGAATTACATACTTCACTGATTGAAAAAGAGCAGAAGTCAGCTGTGTTTACAGCTGCTATCCAGGAAGATATTGAGTTAGCACGCCCTGAATACTCATATAGTGATATGCAGACAGAGCTTCAGAGCATTGAGAAACAAATTATCAGCCTGAAGCACTGTATCAACCAATTCAATCTGTCCTATGTGATCCCGGGATTTGATATGACAATAGATCAGATGCTTGTGTATATCCCTCAGCTGACAGCAAGAAAGAAAAAACTTGAAAGAATGGCGGCTCGTCTGCCGAAAGAGAGAGTAAACAGCAGTTTTTCTCATTCTTCAAACTTCATTGAATATATTCACAGCAACTATGATGTAGATGCTGCAAAAAAAGATCTTGCCGAGACTTCCGCACTGCTTGCTGAAGCTCAGATGGCGCTTGATCTGGCAAATACAACAGTGGAATTTGAGGTAGAGATATAAATTTTTTCCGAGATCAGGCAGTTTTCAGATAACAGCGGAGTGAGGTTTATTGTAAAGCACTCTATTATCATAGGTTATTATTAAAATTGTTATTTGTTATAAGTCAAGGTTTAATTTATGACTGTTGAAATACACAGCCGATGATACAAATATGCCCTGCCTGTTCTGAAAACCTTGTGTTCGGAGCGGTCAGCCGTTTCGTGCACTGAGCAGATGAGGTTCGGTTTCAGTCTGCTTATATATAATGCCTAATAAAACAGATTACCGCTGCCATATCAATTATGACAGCGGTATTATATTGCAAAATACAGTTCCTTTAATTGGCTTATGTCTCCAGAGCTTTGCTGTGGGGCAGGGGCTAACAAAAGCCGCTATGATATAATTCATAACGGCTTTTCGTCTGTTTTATAGTTTTTTATTCATACACTTGAAAATCAAATCCTGCATATTTTTTCATTAAAAAACATCTTAGAATCGTTTTCTTTATTTTGAAACGATTTTTCTAAGTTCGATAAGATCAAAAATGTTCAATATTCCGTCATTGTTGAAGTCGTAGTTTTTATTGCCAAGGTTGCAGTAGTTTCCTAAAAGGAAGTTTTTAAGGAGCTGAACATCTTCTGCTGTATATGATTCTGATTCAGCTTCTGAAATAATAAGATCACCGTTGTTCCATACAACCTCATTCTTTTCAGCAGTACCGATAAAGGTTAGTTTTTCTGTGCAGAAAGCACCTTCTGAATCATACCATGTAATTATTAAACTGTCATCAGTTTCATTGCAGGTAAAGAACCATACATCATCATTCATATATGCAATACCACGTCCGTTTGAAATATGATAGTTAAAATCACACTGGTCTTTATTCACTGTATCATAGGATACTGAATCTTCTTCGTTTCCGCTGAACCAGTAGTAATCTCCTTCAAGATCATTGGTCAGGTCCTTGCATTTCCACAATCCTTTGGCGAAATATGTTCCTTTATTCAGAGTATTATCAAGCTTTATTTCCTTGCCGTTATCATCAACACATTTGCCTGTGAAACGGTCAATGTTATAACATTGAAAAACTGAGTCTTCATTACAATAAATGTCCTCTGTAAAATAGACATCTGCTGTTGTGAATCCGTCTTTGATCATAATGCAGTCAGGATTTAATAATATACCTGTTTTTTTCTCATAGTAATTAATCAGGAGTTCTCTTATCTCAGCATTGCAGAGATAATCAAAATCATCAGGAGAAACGGCGGAGATGTAGTTCATTACATCTATTCTTCCGTTGGGATAGTTCAGAGTTGCTCTGTCTTCCCAAACTGAAGCACTTGTTTTTACAACATCACCTGTAGCAAAAGTCTTTGTGCACAGATTGTTTTCGAGACTGTACTCACCATTTTCTTTCAAGCCGCACTCAGCAGAGAACGATATGAAGTCTTTTCCGTTCGGATCAAAATATATGTACTCTGAAAGTGCTGTGCCATTATAACGCACTTCCCAGAATCCGGGTTTAAATGTGCTGACTTTTTCACCCGTACCATGAGGCCCGAGTTCTGCTAAGGTATCCGGGTCGATAAAGGTTTCATCTTCAGGAGTCAATTCTGTTAATGGCTGAGACCCCTTTTCCTGTCCGGGTGTCAAAAGATCAAGAGTATCTGATGCATAGTATGTATACCCGTTCTCATTGCAATAGTTTTTAACTTTATCAATGATATCGCTGTTTTCAGTATATTCAAGCAGATAAACATCTTTTCCGTAATCACTTACAAGTTTACAGTAATCCTGGAAATACTCTCTTGTATCATCATCATTTTCTGTAAATAAATCGTTATCCCAATCTATAGCACTGAAAACAGTCTCTTGATTTACAGCATCCATAACAGCATTCAAGCTTTTGTTTTCTTCAGCATATTTTGAAACATATGTATCACCTCCGTTGATGATAACGTATGTGTCATATGCTTTTAATCCCATCAGAATATCGGTTACACCGTTATATATCTTGTCATTTTGAAAATTGTAATATACGTCGCAGTTATCGACCCAAAGTCCATCAACGCCCTTGTCAAGAATTTCCTTTGCAAGCTCGCCAACAACGAAATTCTGCCATTCCTTCTGTGAGACATCAATCCACTTCTCATCTGTCCAGTTCTCATATGTACCAAGAGAATATTTTTTGTATTTCTTGTAATAAGGACGGAATTTTTCAACAGATCCGAGATTGATATAGCTGTAAACAGTGTGGCCTGATTCTTTCAGCTTGCTGATCTCATCGTTCTCAAAATACTGTGCATCGATCACGATCTTCTTGTAATTGTTCATATAGGAGATATCCTCTGGATCTGCACCAAGAAATACTCCGTACTCATATTTCATATTTGCTGTTTCAGCTTTAATACAGCAGGGATTAATTGATATTGCCGTAAAGCAGGTTGTCAAAGCCGTGATTAGGCTTGTAATTTTTTTATTATTCATTATAATCCTCTTTTCATTAGGTCTTGTTTAGTATGTGAGTTTTTAGACGTTTTGTGTGGTAGGGGGAACATGATGCGATAAAGCAGCATACTTCAAAAAATGTTATGAATAGTGATTTTTTTCATAATAACCTCCTTTTTATGATATGTTTTTTATAATGATAAAAGGATGTACCGATTAAAATGATAAATATATATTTTGTCGATATCCCTTTTATTAATTATAATCGTAACAGGAATACTGAATGTTACATTTTTGATGTTGTTATAAATCGGATTTTAATCAGTGAGTATTCAATAACCGCAGCGAGGTAGTTGGAGTTTGAGTTTTCTTATATTTATGTGCTGTATATAAATATATACGAATTGAAAAATAGTTTTCAGACAAAAAATCTAATTATTAATTAAGTAGTGTATTATTTTATGGGCATATGATATATAAATAATTGAGTGATGAAATTATTATGCCGTCATATAACTAAACATAAAATGAAGCGGCAGCCCATTGGGCTGCCTTTTGCTTTGTATATAATAATTATTGTAAATATTATCCTGTCAGATGAAGGTAAATGGCTGATACAGCTTAAAAGTACGGCACATTTGATCAGAAATACACATTTTACAGCGATTATGCTCAATTGCCTGTCATGGATTTCCTGTACTCCGAGGCAGTCATGCCTTTTTTCTTTCGGAAGAGCTTCATAAAATGTGAAGCGTCCGGGTAACCGCATTTCTCGGCTATCTCGCTGACGTTTAGAGCTGTGTTTACAAGAAGCCTTTCCGCAAGGGCAAGACGAGCGGAGATAACATCTGCGTTAAAGCTTATATTAAGAAACTGGCGGTAGAGGTGCTGGAAGTAGGAGATGCTTACGCCAATTTTGGAGGAAGCTTTTTCAGCCGTCCATTCAAGCTGCGGCTCCTCGTAGACGTTGTATTGCAGCTCACGCAGCTTTCCAAGAAAGGCGCTGCTGCTGTCTGCGGAGGAACTGCGCATATCCTCAAGCTTTTTCTCGAGTTTTGTTATCATTTTCGTGGGAGAGGTCTCGCTGTCTGTCATGGCGGACAGATGTGAGAGCATTGGGGATATGCTAACGCCCTGCTGCATCTCTATCATTTTCAGATTGGATTTCAGTGAGTTTATGAAGAGCTGCTCCGGAAAGTCGGAACCGTCGCATTCGCCTATCATTATAAACTCCTTACTGCCTGTTCTTGCAGCAAGCTCGCCCCTTGCACATGAAAGGTTGACCGCCTGTGAAAATGAGACTATTAACTGGCGGACGTACTCATTGCCGTATTGCTCACGGAACTGTTCTGTTCTCTCGATACAATAGAGAACTCCATAGTATCGGCGGTCGTGGCTGAGTGAGTCGGTCCGCGAGATAAGTCCCTTTCGGCTGAAAAGGCCCGTGAGGATATCACGTTCAGAGAGCCGCTGTATCTTGTCGTTGAGGTATTTTTCGTAGTCAAGCATACGTATGCGTTCTATGGTATTTGCGGCGACCTGACAGAATTCACCGTAGTACTGCTCAAATACTATACTGTCCGAATACCTTCGTACGCAGTAGCCGAAGTTCCTGTCGAGGTAGTGCAGAGGTGTGAATATATATGCAGCAGGCTGATCTGACAGATCCAGCTGAGGTATCATGGTATCCAGTGCAAACTCCTGTTGAGATATGTCGCACCTGCCGTTGCAGTACTTCATACGGCAGACCATTTTTTCTGTGTAGCCGCTGCCGGAGTCCTCCTCACTGCCGCTGCAAAGACAGAGAAAGAAGTCGCTTTTCGGGTAGAGAAGATAGGCGTTCTGTGCAAGGACTATTGTGCACTCGTCCATGTTCTTGACGTTGTTCATCATGGAGGAATAGTTGCTGTGCATGAATATGCTCATAGTCATATCCCTTGCGAACATCTTTTCGCTGATAACTGCGTCTCCCGAGGTATCAGCCTTGCAGCCGCAGCTTGCTCCTGTTTTTACAGCAGGCTGCACCGTTGTGTTGTCACTGGGGCTCTCGCCGCTTATTAGTTTATGCAGGCGGCATACAGCTTCTACACCGTTTTTTCTGTAGCCGCTGCCGAAGGTGGTAAGTGACGGGTGGTAGCTGCTGACATCAGGATTGCCGTCATAGCCGCCTACAGCGATATCGTCCGGGACGTTTATGCCGTTTTCAGCAAGTGAAAGGCAGAGCTGCAAAGCCATGAAATCGTTTCCGCATACAATAGCCTGCGGACGTTCTATTTCGCCCTTTGCGATGCTTGCCGCAAATCTCTTGGCGTAGTTTACCCAGAAGTCGCCGTAGAATACATGATCCTGTCTGAAAGGTATGCCGTTTTCGGCGAGAGCGTCCTTGTAGCCCTCTATACGCTCGGTAGTATGTATTACATTCTCGGGACCGCTGAGACAGTATATATTTCGGAAGCCGTGGACTTTTATAAAATGCTCGGTGAGTTGTCGGAAATATTCTCTGTTGTTCTGAATACAGCTTTCAAAGCGGTCGCTGACATAATCGAGAGCGATCACAGGTATGCTCTTTTCACAGAGCATATCCTCCAGCTTTTTTGACAGGGAGCGGCTGTAGAATGAGCCCAGATCTATGACTGCGCCGTCGAAGCTGAGCTGCTTGATGAGAGTGTAGATATTTTCGTCACCTTTAAGGTGTTCAGTCTCGTTGTCGAAATTTACGAAATGGGTCAGTACTATAAAGTCATAGCCGAGGGCGGCAGACTGACGCCACATTGCTTCAATAAGGCTGGTCTGGTAGAGCTTTTCCACATTTACGGTTATGAAAGCTATTCTTTTTCTCATGGACATTCACCTCTTTTATCTGATTATAGCATAGACATCGACATAAATCAACAGCAAAAAGCTGAAAAGTGCATAAATCGAGTTGAATATCTCATTGAAATTTACATTTGTATATTCTATAATGTAGTTAATGTGATAAATCATATTTTGACTTAATAACTTGCCGAGCCCACGAACGGGATTCCAAAGGGACTGTGTTCCTTTGGCAGAGTCCAGAGGCAGCGCCTCTGGTCAGGTCAAGGGCGGACAGCCCTTGTGGGGGGTGGGGCAAAGCCCCGCAGTTACGAAGCGCTCCGCAAAGGGTGAATTCAAAAACAATCCGGTGGATTGTTTTTGAAGAGGGAACGCCCTGCAAGGGAGGGCGTTCCCTAAACGGGACGCCGAGGGCGGCGTCCCCTACAAACATAGATTATGATTTAAGAAAGGAAGTTTTTAACATGAATAGTTTCTTCAAAAAAGGCTGTTCCGCTGCTCTTGCAGCAGCTACCCTTGTTTCCTCGGCTATGGGAAGCACTGTTTTCACCGCCTCGGCTGTCAGCTCGAGTATTCAGCAGTTTGCAGGTGAAAGCTCCGACAGCGTGTACAGTATCCCTGCTGAGGCATTGAACTCAGATATCAGTGTAACAGATATCGGTGAGTTCTCTGTACCGCTTCTTACAAGCAATAAAGTAGGAGCTTCAAGCTACAATATCCCTGATCTCAATATCCCTGCAAAGTCGGTTCCCGAGACTGAGGGCATCAAGTTCGTAAAAGATATGCGCCTCGGCTGGAACCTCGGAAATACTATGGACGCTATCGACGATACAGGCTGGGTAGGCAGTGAAATGGGTATCGAGACCTGCTGGAACGGCGGCTACAAGACCTCCAAGAAGATGATAGACACTGTTAAGGCAGCAGGCTTCAGAACTGTACGTATCCCTGTTTCATGGCACAATCACGTTGACAGCAATTACCAGATCACAAAGCAGTGGATGGACAGAGTTCAGGAGATAGTTGACTATGCTATCGACGACGGTATGTACGTTATCCTCAATGTTCACCATGATAATGACGCTAAGTATATGTACCCTGATACTGCTCATTATAACCAGTCAAAGAAGTACATGACCACTGTATGGTCACAGATAGCAGACCGCTTCAAGGAATACGACAACAAGCTCATTTTCGAGACCATGAACGAACCACGTCTTATCGGTCATCAGAACGAATGGTGGATAAATCCTTCAAACGCTGACTGTATCGACGCTATAAAGACTATCAACAAGCTCAATCAGGACTGTCTTGATACTATCCGTAAGTCAGGCGGCAACAACGGCACAAGATATGTTGCAGTTCCCGGCTATGACTGCTCGGTCGACGGTGCTACAAATGAGAATTTCCAGATACCTAACGACAGCGTTCAGAACAGACTTATCGTAGCTGTTCACGCATACTTGCCATACGGTTTCGCTCTTGCTGAGGAAAGCGATTCTCAGAGCGTACGCAATTTCAACATCAATACAGATACAGGCGAGATAAATCAGGCTTTCGACAAGGTTTACCAGAAGTACACATCAAAGGGTATCCCTGTTTACGTTGGTGAGTACGGCGCAAGAGAAAAGGGCAACAACGTTCAGGACAGAGTTGACTGTGCTGCATACTTCACAGCATATGCTTCATCTGTAGGCGTTACCTGCTGCTGGTGGGACGATATAAGCTTCATGCTCCTCGACAGATCAAACTGCACATGGAAGCGTCCCGAGATAGTTGCTGCTATCAACAAGTACGCAAGAGGAGATGCTGAGTCTACTATCGTTACTTCCGTTACAAATCCAAATGAGATAGTAACTACAACTACATCTGTAAATGTTTCCGACAGCGATAAGATATATGGTACAGACAATGGCAGCGGCACAGTAAACTTCGGTACAAGCATTGGTGAAACTGCATTTGTAGACGTTCAGTTCTCAGGCAATACAAACTTTATGAATGGCTGTCTGGGCTTCTCACCTCAGCTCAACGGTAAGAGCTACTGGGTATCATACGTCTGGGAGGCTAAGAAGTCAGGCACTATCACTCTTGATATGAACAATCCAAAGCAGGTAATGGACGTATCCACTGACCCTGCCGAGGCTGTTACAGATGCTGACGTAAAGAAGCAGCTTATCGAGATGATAAAGAAAGAAAAGTCTGCACTTTTACAGGCTTGGTATGCTTCCGACAAGTCAGGCAAGGAGATAACACCTCCTGCTTCAGGTGCTGAGAGTATAAAGGCATTTATCATTTCATCAAACGGCTCACAGCAGACAACAACATCTACTTCTACAACTACAACATCAACAACGACTACAACTTCAACTACTACTTCAACTTCAACCACATCAACAACGACAGTTACAGAGACTGTGACAACAACTACTACTGTTACAGTTGTAAAGGCAGATAAGTATGGCGATGTAAACTGCGACGGCGACATTGATATGTCGGACGTTGTGCTCATAATGCAGTACCTTGCAAATCCGAACAAGTACGGTCTGAACGGTACAGACGACAAGCATATCACTGAAAAGGGACTTGCAAACGGTGATGTTGACAAGTCAAGCGAGGGCATAACAGCAAATGACGCTCTCCGCATACAGGAGTTCCTTCTCAATAAGGTTACTTCTCTTGATATTGCATAATATTATTATTTGAACTATCCTATAAATAAACTCCGCTGTATATCAGATGCAGCGGAGTTTATTGTTCTTCTGAGTTCAATATCCATTGCTTTGTACAAAAAAATACCGCAGCACAGGGCTGCGGCAGTATATAGAGAGTGGATTGGTTAACTTAATTCTGAGCGGCTACAGCCTCGTCAAGGGTTACTGTGACCTTGTCTTCAGCACCGTTTCTTACGTAGGTAAGCTCGATTGTCTCGCCTGCCTTATGCTCGTTTTTCTTGGCGGTAAGTTCATCATATGAGGTTACGTTCTCGTCATTGATCTTGGTAATGATGTCGCCAACCTGTAAACCTGCTTTTTCAGCTGCGCTGTTCTCTGCTACTGCTGCAATGTATACACCGACAGGGAGGTTATACATTCTTGAGATGTTTTCGGTAATATCCTGACAGCTGATACCTAACTGTGGCTTGCCTGTTACATATCCGTATTCCATTATATCCCTGACTATTCTTGCAGCCTCGTTTGAAGGGATAGCAAAGCCGATTCCTTCGATACTTGCCTCAGAATACGATGCTGACATCTTAGAGGAGTTGATGCCTATTACCTGACCGTTCTTGTTGATGAGAGGTCCGCCTGAGTTGCCTGAGTTTATAGCCGCATCGGTCTGGATAAGAGTCATTGACTTTTCGTTTATGGTGATCTGGCGGTTAAGTCCCGATACGATACCGCTTGTAACAGTGTTCATAAGGTCAAAGCCGAGAGGATTTCCTATCGCAATAACGTCCTGACCGAGATTGAGCTCATCGCTGTTGCCGAACTCGGCTGCAACAAGATCTTCTGCGTTTATTTTAAGAACTGCAAGGTCATAATCTGTATCATATCCGATGACCTCTGCATCATAGCGGTCCTCTTCATTTACGATAACAGTTATACTTGCTGCCAGACCTGCGTTATATTCTGTATCATAGATAACGTGGGCATTTGTTACTATATAGCCGTCAGTTGTGATGGCAACACCTGTACCTGTAGCAGTTGCCGAGGAAGTCTGAGGCTGCTGACTCTGACCGAATCCGCCAAAGTTGAAGTAACCGCTGCTCTGTGAAGTCATTGTGAATGTGGACTCGATACCAACAACTGAAGGAAGGACCTTTTCAACCACTTGCTCTGTGGTAAGCTCATCGCTGTTTTTTACTGCGGTAGTGATATTGCTTACGTTTTTTATAGTAACATCAGATCCGGCAGTCGTTTCAACTGTTTCGTCCTCTGTATCTTCAATAATTACCGTTGACAGGGTGTTGTCTGTTCCGAATGCGTAATGGTAGACACCGATAGAACCTGCTGATACAAGAGCCATTGCCATGATCGAAGCTGCTATCTTAGCGGTCATGCGCCTGTTGGCTTTCTTTGCTACATTACTGTCTGTAGAGAAGCCTGTATATTCAGGGTATTTATTATCCATGCCGTTTGCCTCACTGTTTTCGTTTTTGCCGTATACTGTGTAATTGTACTCATTTTTCATAATATTCACTATTCCTTTCAGAATTTTTATATTCGTTTTTTTCGGGAGCCTTTCCCGTTGCTGTGATTATATTATATTTCCTCTGTGTGAAATAAATTTGCAATGAATGTAGAATCTACTGGGAATTTAAGTGTCAATATTTTCACATATATAAAAACTGTGTGAAGAAATAAGGTGGTTTTGGCAGTACGCTCATCACATTTTAAACACTTTGGTTGCTTTTTCTGCTTATGTGATGTATAATTAATGTGTATAAAACAACATAATATTTTGGAGGTAATCTAATATGAAACAATCATTTGAAAAAGGCTTCTTCGCACCGCTTCCTGTGCTTATCATCGGCACATACAATGCAAACGGCACTCCAAATGCAATGAACGCAGCATGGGGTGGTCAGGTAGGCATGAGCCAGATATCTGTCAGCCTTTCAGGCTCACACAAAACTACTGAAAATATCAAGCTTAACAAGGAATTCACAGTTGCTTATGCGACGGCAGAACAGGTCGCTGCCTGTGACTATGTTGGAATCGTATCTGGAAACAATGAGGAGAACAAGCTGGAAAAATGCGGTTTTACCGTTACAAAGTCAGACAAGGTCAATGCCCCTGTCATAGATCAGCTCCCTGTAACTATCGAGTGTAAGGTAATAGATATACAGGAGGAATTCGGCGAGACCAGAGTAGTTGCCGAGGTAGTAGGTCTTAAAGCTGATGATAATGTACTTACCGACGGTAAGGTAGATTACAGTAAAGCAGGACTTGTTATATATGATACAGCCACAAAGTGCTACAGAAAAGTCGGTGAAAGCGTTGCCGCTGTCAGAAGCGCAGGCAAAAAGTTTCAGTGAGCAGCTGATACGATAAACATTTCAGAATTGTAATATACGGTAATATTAAAAGACGGACAACAGCATTGTGATATGATATACTATGATCACAGAAGTAAACATCTTATTTACAAAAGGAGTTTTTACCATGAAAGAAAATACAAAACAGATCACAATGGATTTTATCGAGAACAGGGATATTATCAAAAAAGTTGTCAAATTTGAAAGTTCATACATCTATCCTGTTGCAGCAAATATATTCTGCGCGGCAGGTGTTAAAGCTGACGCAGACAAGCTTGCAGAGTGCAAGAAGCTCATCAAGAAGAATGCAGGCTTTGCGTCTTATCTCAAGGGCGTTGTGATGACACCATTTGCTGCTAAGCTTTGCGTGGCTGCTGATCCTGAAGCTCAGTTTGAAAAAGTAATGGATATGTACGGCATACTCAAAAAACATTTCAGCAGATCGGAGTATCTTGCTCTGCTTGCAACTCTCCTTGCCGAGAGGACCACATCAGAAGAAGCTGACAGGATAGCTGCAAGAGGTCGTGTTCTTTACAATATGATGAAGAAAGAACACCCCATACTCACATCAAGTGAGGACAACATAATGGCAGGTTTTATGGCATTTTCGGATAAGAGCGATGATCAGCTCATAGATGATGCTGAGAAGTGCTATGACCTTCTGAAAAAGAAGTTTTCTGACAAGAACGTTGTCCAGACAGTATCACATATACTTGCAATGACAGACGGTGCTCCCGAGGAAAAGGTCGGCAGAATGATCGGAATGTTCGATATGTTTGCCGCAGCAGGAAGGAAATACGGCAAGCACTATGAGCTTCCCATGCTTGCAGCAATATCTGTTATCGAAGCAGATGAAAAGGAGCTTGTTGATACTGTTATCGGGATAGATGAAGTGCTCAGCGGTCAGAAGGGCTACGGCGCATTGAGCCTTGACAAGAAAACAAGACTTATGCACGCCGCTATGCTTACTGCTGATCTCTATGAAGATACCGATAATGCTCAGGCAGCTGTATCTGCTTCTGCACTTGCTGTTATCGCAGCACAGGAGGCTGCAATTTATGCTGCTGTTGTTGCCTCATCGGTAGCTGCTTCAAATAACTGAAACTAAGGGAAAGGACGGCATATGCCGTCCTTTCATTTTAGGAATTGTAAATGGACTTTCGTTGTGCTATAATTAGTATACACTAATTTTGATAATACTTGAAAGTGGTGATTTTATGATGGATTGTTTAGCAGTTGCGGCAGGCGGCGCAATAGGAGCAGTATGCAGATTTCTTATAGGAAAGCTTCCCATAGGCAGTAATGACGGATTCCCTATAAAAACTTTTATCGTCAATATAATAGGCTGCTTTTTGATAGGACTTATAGCTGCACTGGCACTGAAGCAATTTGCGGATTCTCCGAGACTTGTAATGTTCCTGAAAGTCGGTATCTGCGGCGGTTTTACGACTTTTTCATCGTTTGCTCTTGAAACAGGCGGGCTCATGGAAAATGGTGCGTATATCACAGCTGCCGCTTATGTAATACTCAGCGTTGCTTTTGGAATAGGTGCTTTATTTGCAGCACAGTATCTTTCCGGAAAAGTCTTTTGAATACGGTTTTCTCATAACCATTACCTGTTTTTTTACGAGAATACTTGTATAAAAGTTTTTGATATGGTATAATAAAAATATATCGGCATATATAAAATAGCCAATTACAGGAGGTATTAATTATGAGCCTAAAACGTAATATCGCAGGTATTTCTGCTCTTGGAATTATTGGTGCTCTTTCATTAACCGCAGTTTCATCGTTAAATAACAACGATAATACCGCAAATGCTGCTGCAAAATTCGGCGATATAAACTCTGACGGCTATATTGATGCTGTCGATGCTTCTATTATACTTAAATATTATTCCTATGCGTCAACTTGTGAAGGTACTCCCACTGCTTTGGAAGAGTTCATGAAAAAGAATACTGATACGACCGAACCTTCAACTACGGATAAAAAAATAAGTCTCAAAACAGGGGGAGAAACTTTTACTATTCTTTCATGGAGCGATACTGATATACCAAATCTTATTTCAAGCTGGAGAGGCATTTATGAAGGAGATATAATTAAATATTTCAATTCTCCGACGGATTATGACATAACAGCACCTTCAGGTGCAAAAATAAACTTCATCAACGTAAATTCAGCAGGCAGCTATGCTTCGGAATACTATGACGAGATATTCAATCAGGGCGATGATGTGGATGTATACTTTGTCGAACCATACTGGGCTTTGAATTATATGGATAATGATAAACTCTCTGCACCTCTTTCAGATATAGGCATAACGGAAGATGATATGAGCGAATGGTATCCTTATACAAAGAAACTTGCAAAAAACAGCAACGGTGTATTAAAATCTGTTCCTTATAATATTGCTCCGGGAGCTTTTGTATACCGTTCAGACCTTGCCGAGGAGTATCTCGGAGTCAAGACTTCCGAAGAAATGCAGGCAGCTATAGGAGACTGGGATAAGTTTTCGGGTTCGGCAAAAACTATCGCTGAAAAATCGGAAGGAAAAGTGGCTCTTGCCGATTCTCTCGGAGGTATGTGGGAAGCTTTTTCCTGTGGAAGATTTGATTTCACTGCAAGCGGAAATATATCAGATCTGAGTAATGATGTCAAGTACTTTGCTGATATGGCTAAGGGGCTTTGGAACGTCGGCGGTGTTGCAAGGAACGCTCAGTGGACTGATGAATGGCAACAAGCAGGTCAGAAAAGTCTTTGTATGGGCTATTTTGTACCTTCATGGGCATTTTTTTACAATGACAGCTTTGTGTGTGAAGCAACGTCAAAACAGCCCGGAAACTGGAGTATATGCGTAGGTCCGCAGGCATACTGCTGGGGAGGTAACGATATAATTGTCAACCCGTCTACAGATAACGGCGATGATGTAAGGAGCTTTATCCTTTCTTCTGCTTTCAATTCTGAAAATATGAAGCGGCTTGCTTATTTTGATAATATGCCAAACAATATGTCTGCCAATGCGCAGCTTGCAAAAGATAACCTGTGGCATGATACGAAAATGATAGATATACTAAATGCAGAGAATTATTATGCTATTTTCGATCAAAGTGCAAGAAAAATTGATATGAAAAGTTATTCATCTTATGATGAAACCATTAAATCCGATATTATAGAGGCAATTAAGGACTCATATATTGATATCGGACAAAGCTGGGATGATACCATGAAAGCAATACAGGATGAGATAAATAAAATTAAACCTTAACTGAAATATTAACAGATAGTTCGATATTAAGTGATTATTATGAAAATACTGAATTTACATGGCTTCATGGGTGAAGCTGATAACAAGAATTACAAGGCATTATGTGAAATTATCTCACCTGATGATATAATATCTCCACAGCTTAAATATATGGAAACTTCCCCGACTGAGCTTCTCGAACAGCTTTCGGATATGTTGGATTCCGATGACTTTATATTTGTGGGACAGAGTCTTGGCGGCTGGTATGCAGACAAGCTGAGCAGAAAGTTCAGGCGTCCGTGTATACTTACAAATCCATGCTATTATCCCCATGAACTGGAGCTTATAGCAGCTTCAGGCATACCTGTGGAGTTTTTGGAGCAGTATAGAGATATGTCTGTCAGCACTCAAAATGAACGGGCATATACCTTGTGCAGTGACGGTGATACCGTTCTTCCCGACAACTATAAAAACTGCCAAAAACTTTCGGAGCAGGTTATAGGAGTTCACGGCAGCCACAGCACTATCGAGGATATTGGTGAGCATATTTCAGAGCTGCTTACTCAGATAAATAATGATCGTCTGCTGCTGTTTTTAGGCAGAGGTTCTGCGTTTGCCGATGAACATAATTCAGCATTCTTTGTTGAGGACAATGAGCTTGTTCTTATAGACTGTCCTGCAACTTCCTATCAGAAGGTCAAGAAAATGAACTTGGAGCAGTACGACAACATCTATATCCTTGTCACTCACACTCACGGTGACCACAGCGGCGGCGTAGGAACAATGCTGCAATATGTATGGTTTGCAAGCCATATGAAGAAAAAAGTGACTATCGTTGCTCCGTCAGCTGAGGTCAGAGACGACCTGCTTCTGCTGCTTATGAGAATTGAGGGCTGCGAAGCTGAGTGGTTCAATATTGTTACAGCTGATGAACTGAACAGGAAGTGGTTCGCTGAAGCCGTGCCGACCACTCACGTTAAGCCGCTTGAGGGAAAGTGTTATGGCTATCATCTGAATATTCACGGAAATAACGTAGTTTACACAGGTGATACCGCAACGCTTGAGCCCTTTAAGCCTCTGTTGAAAAGAGGTTCATTCCTTTATACCGAAGCGGCGTACTATAAAAGCGAAGTTCATCTATATCTGAAAGAAATGCTGCCCGAGTTCATAAAGCTTTCGGACAGCGGTGTTCACGTTTATCTCATGCATCTTGATGTTGAATGCGAGATAAAGAATTTGATCGAAGGAACATATCTGAGACTTGCAGAATTATATTAATACTGTTATCGTTGATATGCTTATTGCTATAATTGAAAAGTGCCTCCGAAAGGAGGCACTGCTTTAAGTTTTATTTGCATTCTGTACATATATATTCGGGAACTGTACGGTCGTTGATAACGGATTCATACAGCCTCCAGCCGCCTGCAAGATTATAGCAGTCATAGCCGTTTCCGCTGAGTATTCGGCAGGCTATATAGCTTCTTAAACCACTGTGGCAATGAACGTATACAGGCTTGTCCTTAGGCAGCTTATCAAGATTGTCGCGCAGGGTGTCAAGTGGAATATTAATAAAGCCGTCTATCATTCCGCGGGCAATTTCTGTCTTTGTACGCACATCAAGAAGAGTAATACTTTCGTCTCGCGGAAGCTTTTCAATATCCTGCCAGAAGAACTGCTTTATCGTACCGTTTATGACGTTCTCGGCAACAAATCCAGCCATATTCACGGGATCCTTTGCACTTCCGAAAGGCGGAGCATAGCAGAGTTCAAGCTCTTTCAGGTCGGTAACTTCTGCACCGAAACGGATAGCTGCCGCAAGCACGTCCATACGCTTGTCCACGCCGTCAAAGCCCACTATCTGAGCACCGAGAAGCTTCTTTGTATTCTTGTCCCACAGCACCTTTACTGACATATTTGTCGCATTGGGATAATATGATGCGTGAGAAGCAGAATATGTGTAGGTCTTGTCATAGTCGATACCCTCAGCTGAGGCACGTTTTTCGTTAAGTCCAGTTGTGGCAACTGTCATATCGAACAGCTTCAGAACAGCCGAGCCCTGGGTGCCCTTGTACTCCGAAGGAATACCTGATATATTATCGGCAGCAATTCGTCCCTGTTTGTTTGCAGGACCTGCAAGCGGTATGAACGCAGCTGAGCCCGTTACGAAGTCCTTTACCTCAACAGCGTCACCCACAGCGTAAATATCAGGATAGTTTGTCTGCATATGGCTGTTCACTATTATGCTGCTCCTTGAGTTTAGAGAAATACCGCATTCCTTAGCAAGTGAAGTCTCGGGACGGACTCCCACGGACATTATGACCAAATCGGCTTCGATACTGTCCTTTTGCAGAATGACTTTATTATCGGTCATCTCCGTGACACCGTTGTTCAGGAACAGCCTTATTCCTTTGCTTCTGATATAGCGGTGAACATCGGCTGCTATGTCGGCATCAAGAGGTGCAATAAGGTGGTCGGAAAGCTCAACTATTGATACTTCAAGACCTGCGTTTGCAAGATTTTCTGCCATTTCAGCTCCGATATATCCGCCGCCCACAACTACAGCTTTTTTCGGCTTATTGTTGTCAACAAAGCCTTTTATCTTCATAGTGTCGGGGATATTTCGCAGCGTGAATACATGAGGCAGTTCAATGCCGCTGATATTCGGGCGAATTGGTTCAGCTCCCGGTGAGAGTATGAGCTTGTCGAAGGTCTCATCGTACTCTTCACCTGTATCGGCATTGCGCACGGTTACTGTATGAGCTTCAGGAAATATCTTAACAGCTTCGCTTTTTATACGCACATCAATATTGAAACGTTTGCGGAAGCTCTCGGGAGTCTGCAAAGTAAGCATATTCCTGTCGGTTATCTCTCCGCCGATAAAATACGGCAGGCCGCAGTTGGCAAAGGAGATATAGTCTCCTCGTTCGAGAATGATTATCTCATCTTTTTCATTTAAACGTCTCAGTCTTGCGGCTGCGGAAGCTCCTCCTGCAACACCGCCTACGATAATAGTTTTCATTTTTCTACCTCCGAAAGGAAAAATTATGTTTGAAGAGATCTACAGTGAATTATTCCCGTTCTGGGAAAAAATATCAGCTGATGACCGCAAGTATATCTGTGATAGCTCTGCGGTACATAAATACGAAAAAGGTACTAACCTCCACAACGGCAGCGAATGCTCGGGAGTTATATTCGTTCGCAGCGGAAGTCTCCGTGTGTATATAATGTCAGAGGACGGCAAGGATGTGACTCTGTACCGCCTGCACAAGGGTGATATGTGTATGCTGTCGGCTTCCTGTGTTTTGCAGTCCATAACATTTGAAGTTGTTATAGACGCTGAGGAGGACAGCGAATGCTGCATAATCAGCGGTCACGCTTTCAAGCAGGTCTCGGAGCGCAATCCCGAGATAAGGATATTTTCCCTTGAAACAGCCGTTTCGCGCTTCTCCGATGTTATGTGGGTAATGCAGCAGATTATGTTCATGAGTCTTGACAAGCGCCTTGCAATATTCCTCCATGATGAAGCTCTGCGCATCGGATCAGACAATATCCGGCTCACACAGGAGCAGATAGCGAAGTACATCGGCTCTGCCCGTGAAGTGGTTTCACGAATGCTGAAATACTTCGCTAACGAGGGCATAGTTGAGGTATCTCGCAAGGGTATCAAAATACTTGACAAGAAGCGTCTGCGCGGCTTAACCCTTTAACATATCGAGAATAGCTGACTTCGGACGAGCTCCGACCGCACGTGCCGTAACCGTTCCGCTTTTCATAACTGCAAGCATGGGGATGCTTGAAACTCCGAATGCTTCGGCAAGCTCGGGCTGATCGTCAACGTTGACCTTGCCTACTGTAAATTCACTGTGCTCTTCAGCTATCTCGTCAACAAGAGGCGATACCATTCTGCACGGTCCGCACCAGTCTGCGTAAAAGTCCAGAAGAACAGGCTTTTCACTTGCTCTTACCTCTGCGAAATTTTCCTTTGTAACATTTAAAACTGTCATATCAATACTTCCTTTCTAATTTTATTGTATCTTTATTATATCATAAAAGCGAAGCGTTATGATATAATTGCCCGATATGCAGGGAGCAAATCTTTAATTTGCGTATCTGCAAGGGCTTTTAAATCAATTATAATGAATGCTTTTTCATTCATTATATACGATTATTTAGCGTCAGTCTGTGACTTTGTCACGTGTTTTGCTTTGCATATGAGCTGAGTCATAGTGCCCATAGGACAGTATACGCACCATGAACGAGGCTTGAAAAGAATCATAGTCAAAAAGCCGAGTATGGTCGAAGTGAGCATGATGCTGTAAAATCCGAATGCAAACTGTGCCACACCGTCCGAGAATATTGTTCCGTGATAAGCCCACTGCCACGGCACTTTGAATGTCCACAGCAGCTTTATTTTCTGTCCGAGAGGACGCTGACCTGCGAATACAAGATATGTGTTCCAGAGCATTATGAAAAACATGGTAAAGAAGAATATGAGAAATCCATATCGGAAGTATTTGGATTTCATCCATTTCGGCATATCTTTTTTACGTGAAAGTCCGAAATGTCCGCCGAGCATGGAGAAAAGCTGTCCGCGTCCGCAGAATTTATTGCAGTATGCTTTGTTTCCCCAACCGATAGAAATGACGAGCGGTGCGATAAAGCATATCATACCCAGCAATGCAAATAGTATATTCACAAATCCGAGTATAAGGTAAGTCAGTGAGAAAATCCACAGGTAATCGTACCATTTTTTCTTAGCTTTCATGGTTTGCCTCCTCAAGTGTGATAATGCTTGCAGGGCACTCTTTGGCACATTTTCCGCAGCCTATGCAAAGTGTTTCGTCAATGACAGCATTTACGCCATGAGGAACGCTTATAGCTCCCATCGGACAGACCTTCACACAGCAGCCGCAGGCTGCGCACATACTTGTATCAACTATTGCTTTTCGTTTCATATCATCGCCTCCTGTGTTATAGTATACAACAGGAGGTATTTTTTATCTGTGACAAAGTCACATTTAATTCAGGCGGATAGACAGCGGACGAGCTTTCGATGCGCATTATGCTGTAAAGTTGCGTGATATGTTGTAAAAAGGTTTGACGGTGAATGTCAGTTCTTTATTTTTTCAATAAATATTAGAAAAAGGTCTTGATTTTTTTTGAGGAGTGTGATATAATATGTAACTGAGTTATTCACAAACATATCCGTTTGAGAAACCAGCGTTTGAATTTATAAACTCTTCGATTTGAAATCATTTTTTCTTTGATCAGCAATATATATCATCACTTTATGATATACTTATCCTGTATTTATCCCTTTTGCATCCTGCGAGATTTTTACTCATGGCAAATCCTATTAATTGCTTGAGCTTGCTGTAGGTAAGTTCATTCAGCGCAGAACTGTGTATGGTTATGGAACGGCAGGTCTATATTGCCGCAGCCTGATTAATTTTGATAAAATCTATGCACAGCATTACGCTTGTATTATGTTTTTACGGTTTGCCGGACTTTACTTTTCATTGACATAGCGATTGATTATACTGATAACACCTGACAGTTTCTAATATTGATAATAAGAGCTTCACATTTGTTTTATGCGATTTCATTATAACAAATCTGAAGCTCTTTTTCTGTGCTTTTTCATTTTCAGGGTGGATATGATATTTGAAACAGAATCAGTTTTTTGCCTGATATGTGACTACTTGTATATTTATGAATAATTCAGTATTAATATGGACGTGAAAAGTCTGGGGGTGTGTTTTCGCAAGGTTGCACTGCGGAAAAGTCCTATAATGTGAAGCTCTGGATAAAAAGATAATACGGATACAATTGCGTGACCCGTATAAATTATCAGAGAGAACACATTGAATGAACCTTTTTGAAGTTTCGGGGCTTACTCTGCTGAGGGCAGCGTTTAAGCTGCTTTGATATCAAATGCCAACGGAGTACAGTACAGCGAAAAACAGCTTGTACTTAGTATCTTTTTATATCGGGGAGGAAATATAATGAGCGAAACGCTTATGGAGAAGAAATCAAAGAAAATTTTAGTCGTAAATGGTATTTTACATGGCCATTTTACAGGAAGTGTTGAGATCGTCAGGGAACTGGCTTCAATGGGACATGATGTGACCTGTTATGTTATGGACGAATTTGCAGCCAGATTAGATGATGTTCCTGTAAAAAAGGTTGTGTATTCAGCTGATGTCAGTGAAATTGCAAAAAGATTACCGCCAACAGCTCCGCCTTTTGCAATTAATTCTTTTATGTTCGGAAAGGCAATAGATGTACTTATCACATTATTGCTTAAAGATAAGACAGATTATGATTATTATGTTTTTGATTCGTTCTTTGATATTGAAGAAATGAATAAGGTATTAAATATCGACCCTTCAAAATTTGTTAAGATCTGTACTTCTTTCATTCTGACAGATGAAAACCTTCTGGATATTATGAAGGGCAGATTAATGGGCTTACAGGAAACCAATAAAAAATATAACATTAATTTACATGATTTTGTTGGACTTCATGTTACTCCGAATAAATTCAAAAAACTTATCCTGACTTCAAAATTCTTCCATTTAAGACCTGAAGATACAGATGATACATGCTATTTCATAGGTCCTCATATCGAAAAGAGAGTTGTGGATAACAGCTTTGATTTTAAGAAAGACGAGAATAAAAAATTACTGTATATTTCTTTAGGAACAGTTTTTGGCAAGGATCTTGCATTCTATCATCATTGTATCGAAGCATTTAAGGATTCTGAAGAATATCAGGTCATCGTATCTGTGGGAAAATTTGTTAATATCAAGCAGTACTTCACTGAGATACCAAAGAACTTCAGTATATATAATTATGTACCTCAGACTCAGCTTTTACCCGAAGTAGATGTTTTCATTACTCATGCAGGCTTTAATTCGACATCAGAAGGTCTGGCAAATGGCGTTCCTATGGTTTTAGTTCCGCAGAAATATGACCAGTTTGACGTTTCAAGAACAGTTAAGAGATTAAATGCAGGCATATTCCTGAATAAGAATGAAATCGAAATAACACCTGATGTATTAAGAAATGCAGTAAAAGAAGCTTATGATAACAGGGAAAACTTCAAAAAGGGCATTAATGAAATTATGGATTCGTTTAAAGAGGCAAGAAACAACAGAAAAGCAATTTACGAAAAGGTATTTGAATAAGCAGCTTTTGTTCTGTGTAATATATGGCGTTTTGCGATTCTCGTCAAAATACAGAACAGCAGGTTTATTGCCGGCTGACAGTTCAGATTAAAATAAAACGATAAAAACATAAACCGTTTGGATATCAGTTGAACGCCGATATTCAAACGGTTTTTTATGCTATGAGTGCAGGTATAAGGCTTGATTTGTAAATGGAAACGCAGTATTAAGCTGTTGACTTATGGACAGAGGCATGATATAATAAAGTTACGTTAATTGTTTGAATTAACAGGTGTACCTGCGCAGCTGCGGCAGATAGGAGAAATCCCGAGTTAATGTGATGTGCTGAAAGTGAGGACAACAATGGGTGCAAATCAAAAAGTCAATGAGAATAAAAAAGAAAAAAAGAGAGCTGTTCGTATTGCGGTTCTGATAATAATTCTTGCAGTATTATCAGTTTTTATTTATATCCGAGTCAATCCTGAGTGGGAAGCCGCAAAGCTGACGATTGAACCTGCAAACAGACATTTTGAGATACAGTCTTTGGATCCCAAGGGTATGACCCTTGAAACACGAATACTTCCTCCCGACGGCTACAGCAGGGTTCCTGCAAATGAAGGCAGCTTTAGTGCATACCTGAGAAAATATCCTCTGCTTCCTGATGATATAAAAATCCCTGTATATGACGGAACAACGTATGATTCCTCAGATGCTGCTGCTATTTTTGATATAAGCCTCGGCGATGAAGGCTATCAGCAGTGTGCTGACAGCGTAATAAGACTTTACAGCGATTATTTTTATGATACAAAACAGTATGACAAGATATCTTTCCAGTTTTCAAACGGCGATGTCTGTGACTATAATAGCTGGCGAAAAGGAAAAAGAATGCTTGTTGTTGCAAATTTCTCATTTGAAATTCCTGCGGCACTTCCTGATAAAAGTGAGCAGCAGTACAAGAATTATCTGAAAGAGGTAATGCGCTATGCAGGTACGCTGTCGCTGCAAAAGGAATCGGAGGTCATATCTCCTGATGAACTGAGAGTAGGCGATATTATCTGCAATGATACTCATGTTGTTATGATAGTTGATGAGGCTGTAAACGAAAAAGGTGAGAAATGCTATCTTATAGGACAGAGCTTTATCCCTGCCGTATGCTTCCATGTGCTGACAAGGACTGATGGCAAGGAATATTCACCGTGGTTTACTCAGGAACAGCTTGAACAGGAGTCTTTCGTCATCGGAACTTTTGAGTTTGGGAAGCAGGATATACGCCGCTGGAAGGAAGGCTTTTAAACAGATCGGATCAAATGAAATAATAAGAATAAAAGCAGGGTCTTAAAGAGCCTGCTTTTTATATTGAGCATTTTTTACAAAACGCAGTGTTCAGCGTTGTTTATTGTAACAAAGATTTATTTCAAGGGGAAGTATTAACAAAAAAATAATATATTTAATGACTAAATATGTTATTATAAAATCAGAGAATCATAATATCTGAACAAATAACATTATTTTATTGCTTATTATTCTTAGGGGGACGATCATATGGATAATTCGGCAATTTATATTTCATATATAATAACTGAGATCTTTTGCATATTCTTTTCGATAGGAATTATTGTAAAGGCTAACAAAAATGTCGGCACACAGCTTCAGATGGGGCATTTCAGAGGAATGGCTCTGTTTTTTATAGTTTATCTTGTAAGCGATATCTGGTGGGCTCTCGGACAGGGCAAAATGATCCCGTTTAACAATACTCTCAATAAGGTATTGAATGCAACGGGACTGGCGGCAGTAGCATTGCTGACTCTTGGGTGGTGTATATTCGTTATCTTCCGTATAGATCAGAACAACTCAAGACAAACTGTGATATTGAGAATAATACATTACGCTATAACGATAGTTGATATTATCATTACGATATCATCTGTTTTCACAGGCTTTTATTTCTATATCGACAAAAATGATAAATTTCAGTTTGCGGACGGATATATCGTTCATATTATAATTATCTTCATACAGCTTTTTGGCAGCGGGATATATTCCTTCTGGAAAAGCTTTTCAAATCAGCAGGTCAAGCTCAAAAAGGAATACCGTCTGCCCCTGTTTTTTATAATCATTCCGTCGGCTACAGCTGTACTGGAGGAGATCCTTCCGCTTACACCGATCGTGCCGCTGGGAATATTCCTTCCGATACATTATTCCTTCCTTGAGATACAGAACAGCGAGATATATTCTGATGCGCTGACAGGACTTAACAACCGCAGGCGTATGGAGATATTCCTTCAGGACATGATACATAATGCCGATGAAAGCAATTCTTTTTGGATACATATGATAGATGTAAACGATTTCAAGCTTGTTAATGATAAATTCGGACATATAGTGGGAGACAAGACGCTCCAGCTCGTAGCAGATGCGCTTCATAATGTTTCGGATAAGCTGCACGGCTTCTGCGCAAGATACGGCGGCGACGAATTTGTACTTATAGTCAACGATGATGCAGAGATCAAAGAGGCTATACAGAATGAAATTAATGCACTGCGTCAGAAATGTGCCGATCTTATCCCTGCTATCACAGTCTGCACAGGCTGTGCGGAGTGTAAGTCGGGGGCAATTACCGCAACCCAGCTTATTGCACAGGCTGATGAGCAGTTATATGTTCAGAAGGA
This sequence comes from Ruminococcus flavefaciens ATCC 19208, assembly GCF_000518765.1. Lineage (GTDB taxonomy): Bacteria > Bacillota > Clostridia > Oscillospirales > Ruminococcaceae > Ruminococcus > Ruminococcus flavefaciens. Next base: position 294,962 of record NZ_KI912490.1, read on the forward strand.
GATATTCCACGGAAGAAGAAAAGCAGAAAATACTTAATGAAAAGGCAGCCTGAATAAAGGCTGCCTTTAAGATTGTATTTTCGCTGAGTCATACAGATAAAATAAATTCGGAAAATTTTTTTGAAAAATTACTTCGACATTTCATATCCGAGTTACGACTAATAAGTAGATGGGCAACGAACTATCCGAAAGGAGGTATATATGGATAACGGTGAAAGTAGCTACCGCCGTTTTCTTTCAGGTGACAAGAACGGTCTCGCAGAAGTGATGATCATATACCGTGACGGTCTTGTCCTGTACCTGTCAAGCCTTGTATGTAACATAAATATTGCTGAAGAACTTATGGAAGAAACTTTTGTAAAACTATACGTAAATAAGCCCAAATTCAAAGGAAAAAGCTCATTCAAGACATGGCTTTATTCCATTGCCAGATTTACGGCAGTTGATTACATAAGAAAGCATTCGTATATATTGCAGACTTCTCTCGATGATGCTGAGTCTAAAGTCAGTGAGGAAAACCTCGAGGGCAGTATTATCAAAAATGAGGAGAAGCGCGTTTTACACAGGGCTATACGAAAACTGAAACCCGAGTATGAGCAGGCATTGTATCTGACATACTTTGAGGACTTTTCAAACAGAGAAACGGCAAGCATAATGAAAAAGACAGAAAAACAGGTCCGTGATATTCTTTATCATGCCAGAAAGACCCTGAAAGCAGAACTTATCAAGGAGGGCTTTGTGTATGAAAAGCTATGAAGAAACTATTGCAAGTGTCTTTGAAAAAGGCGATGCAATAATTGAAAGCAAAAGAAAACGGGCTCGTCGCATCAAAAACATATCATGTACTGTTTCAGGCATATGTGCAGCCGCTGTAGTCGGAGTATTTGCGGTTCATAACCTTATGGCTAATAATCATCAGATCATTCCGAATGATGACGAGATCATAGTGACAGAAACCGATACATCTCAGCAGGTCACTACAACTCAGCCCGTTGAAGAGAATACTGCAATGCATACAAGTTCGACCCATGTTAAAGCTTCGTCATCAAAGACAGAAGCAAAAACAACATATACTGCTGCAAATGACAGTACCCGGGTAACTGTTACCGCAGCTCCACCGAATTCATCTGCCAATGTTAATGCTTCTTCAAGCATAGTAAAGGATCCTTTGATTAACAGCGGCACATCACAAACGTCTGCCAATACGGATGCCTCAAATATCGCACCCGAAGACGAAAGGAGCTTTGAAATGAAAAAAATATCTGCATTTGCAATATCGTTTATTACTGCACTATCAGCTATGCCTATGGAAGTTTCTGCTAACGATAATTACAGACTGTATTCACAGAACTCATTTGATAAGGAGATCATCGCTCAGGTAGCACAGGGCGAGACCGACCTGAACGGAAACGGTAAATTCGATATAGATGACTGCTATAAGCTGTTTGCTTATACAGACGGATTTATTGTAGATGATGCTACAAAGGAAAGAATAGATCGTTATGCTGATTATGACCATGACGGCTCTGTAACATGGTACGGCGATGCACTTCTCATGTTAAAGTATTATTTGATGACAAAGCCTCTGGATACTTCTATATTCAATATGGACATCTATGAAGAGCTTCCGCCTACTGAGGAGATTCAGAAAATCCATGAACAAACGATAGCAGATGGCTATGAGGTCCACCCGAATTCATATTATTTTACAATGAATCTTAAGACATACATGAGATACTACGGAACGGGCTACGGTTTCTTTGCTGATATGGTCAGGGACGGTGATATCTCGCCTGATGTCAACGGTGACGGCGTATTTGATATTAAGGACTGTGTTGACTATGAGATATTCCTTGAAAACCTGCTCTATAATGATACTGCGCTTTACGCAAAATACCAGAATCTGGTAGACGGCGTTATCAACTGGAAAGAAGGTGATGAAGGCGAGTTCTATGCAAGCAATCCAACTATACAGGGCGGCGAAAGCTGGACACCGTGTACTTTCGATATCATTGATCTCCCTGAGGCAACTGTAAAGAGATGTGCTGAGGTATTCAGCAAGCTCGGACCTTACGGCGGACAGTTCAGCGGACGCTACATGGCTTACAGCTACCTCCTTGACAATCCTCTTGACACTGAATACTTCCTGACCGATTACTATGAACAGTTCTATGAGGGTGCTTCAAATTATGATATAAATGCTGCATTTGTATTTGCTGCAAGAACAGGCGAAAACATCGAATACTTCGGCGACTTTGACAAGACCAAGTTCAGTAATGACTTCAAGAAATACTGTAAGGATATCGAGGACGGCAAGATGGACGTACCTGACCTCAACTTTGACGGAAAGCTTGACGCATTCGATTATGACATTGCAATGTGGAGAGTAAGATGTACATTCCTCCCTGACTGGCATGATACAGAAGGCATATTTAATGATGAAGAAAATGAATTAAGAGAGAGACAGTATGAGTACTTCAGGACTAAGTGTGATGTCAACGGCGACGGCAAGTACGGCGATACGTATGATATGCTTCTGATGGAGTGCTATATGCTCCTCGAAAACGATGATATCTTCAACACAAATGCCAATGAAGAATTTAATATCTCAGAGGAATATACAAGCAGCTTTGCACTTCTCAACGATATTGATATTGAAAGAAACGGTGACGCAAACCTCGACGGCGGCATGGATATGGGCGACGTTGTGCTTATAATGCAGTCACAGGCAAACCCTGATAAATATGAACTTACAGACAAAGGAAAGTTTAATGCTGATCTTTACGAAACAGGCAGCGGAATAACCGTAAACGACGCTCTTCAGGTGCAGAAAGAGCTTCTCGGACTTGAGTAAGTCAGCAATAGAAAGTATGATATAGTAGGTATAGAACAGACCTGCGGATACGGAACGAAAGCTCTGTACGCAGGTCTGTTTTTGTGCATTAAAAGCGCTGCAAAATATACATTTTTTGTTGACATTTGAGTTATATAATGTTATAATTGTGACATGGATAGTTATATCCGTATGACATGAGAGGAGTGTTAATTATGGGCAGATTTAAGAAAATGAAACAGGCAGCAGCAGGCATTGTTGGAGCTGCACTGTTTTTCAGCTATTCGGGAGGAACATTCCCGCCGCCGCCGGCTGTACACGCGGAAGGCAGCTACTCCAGCGTTAGCTACAACGAGGAAACTCAAATGTATGAATATGAGTTTCTCGATGCATACATTTATGATGTAAGAAATTATGAAGGACTTATAAAAATTGACCTTATACCTTCAAGGGGAGGCAACTGGTATAATTATGAATATCATAAAGAGATAGTGCTGGACAGTATTTATTTTGAAGAGTCAGCAAGGTTTTATGAGCCTGAGAACTATGAACTGGCAAGTACGCTCAAACGTGAGGACAGAGTCAACATAAAATTCGCTGCAATGAAAGAATATGATGATCTGGTAGGTACAGACGGATACAGTTCATGGGGATGGGGAAGAGAAAATGAATACTATGTAAGTCAGATAGTATCCATAAAGGATCCAAATGAGCACATTTACGGCGATATAAACGATGACGGAGTTATAGATTCCTTTGACATTGTAACGTATAAGAAGTATATCGCAGGCAATCTTTCCTATAAGCTCAGCGAGGCTCAGTTCCTTAATGCTGATATAGACATGGATACAGAGATAACCGAAGACGATCTGAGACAGGTCATGGACTTCGTTCTCGGAAATGCAAAGGAATTCAACGGAGCTTCAAATATCGGAAGTGTACGCCTTGACAATACTGTAAGCGTAGAGGCTGCTGAGGGCGTAAAGACTGATGAAAAGTTTGCAGCTGCGGAAATGAAATTCGGCGTTGATCTTCTGAAGAAGTGCTTTGATCCCGAGAATGACAGCAAAAATCTTCTTTTGTCTCCGCTATCCATTTCGACAGCTCTTGCAATGACTGCAAACGGAGCTGACGGCGAAACCAAAAAGGAAATGGAAAAGGTCATCGGAAATGATCTTTCCCTCAATGATATAAACTCTTACATGGCGTATTATCTCAGGAATTTGCCTGATAAGGAGAAGGAAAAGGTATACCTTGCAAACTCGATTTGGTTCAAGGACGATCCAACATTCAAGGTCTATGATGAATTCCTTGAAACAAACAGTAAGTACTATAACTCAGAGATGTATAAGTGCAAGTTTAAAGGAAATGAGGATAATATAGTCAAGGACATCAACGGTTGGGTAAACAAGAATACAAAGGGCATGATCCCGAATCTTATCAAAAGAGACGATATAAAGGATAATACAGCAATGATGCTGCTAAATACTCTGTATTTTGAAGCAGAATGGATGAGTCCGTATCTCAGTACAGAAGACGGCGAATTCACTGACCTGAACGGCGACAAGCACCCTATCAAGGAAATGAACAGTATGGAAGGCTATTATTACGATCTCGGCAACGCTGATGCTTTCAAGAAGCCTTATCAGAACGGAGATTACAGCTTCGTAGGAATACTTCCTCACGAGGACGTTGATTTTGAAAGCTATGTTGAAAATCTTGACGGTGAAGCTCTTGCCGAAGGCTTAAAGGAATATGCAGATCCTTCTACTATTGATCTTTATGTAATGATACCTAAGTTCAAATATAATTATGAAACGAAGCTGAAGGAGGTACTTCCGAAGCTTGGAATGGAAACAGCATTTGAGCCTTCAAAGGCTGATTTCTCGAAGATAAACGATCTCAGTGTTGAAGGAGCTCTTCCGTTATACATTGATAATGTTCTTCATAAGACAAAGATCGAAGTTACCGAAAAGGGTACAAAGGCTGCTGCGGCAACAGCTGTAATAATGGGACTTGGTGCTGCTGCTCCTATCGAAAAGAAGAAGGTTTATATCACTCTTGACAGACCTTTTGTTTACATGATAGTTGATAAGAACAATGTACCATTGTTTATCGGTGCAGCTACACAGCTTGAAGAAAAGTAATGCAACTGCTGAAAGCTCTTCTGTATTTATGGCAGAAGAGCTTTTGCATATAATATGCCCCGTATAAGGGTGAAATAGAATATAATGGAGGATGTATTTATGAAATTCAGAAGGTTAATGGCGGCAATGCTTGCGCTGGGAATGACAGTTCCTGCGTTTGCATCAGCAAGCGTTTCAGCGCAGAGTGCGGCAGTCAGCGGAGATGTGAATGATGACAGTGCTTTCAATATTTCCGATATTGTAATGCTTCAGCGCTGGCTGAGCGGAAAGGGCGAGATCACCAATGCTGATAATGGCGATATAAACGGAGACGGCTCACTGGATATCTTTGATCTGTGTCAGATGAGAAAAATGCTCATAAAAGGGATGCCTAAGGACACTTCGTCTGTTTCACGAAATCTTTGCTCTGGAATAGCCAAATCAAAGGTCGCTGGAATGGCGGCTGATGATAAATTTGCAGCAGGACAGCGCAAGTTCGCAACTGAGCTGCTGAAGGCGATCGACGCTGATAAAGATGAAAATATATTTGTATCACCTTATTCGATAATGCAGTCTCTTGCCATGACGACAAACGGTGCAGGAGGTGAAACTCTTGAACAAATGGAGCAGGTGCTCGGCGGAGTCCCTGTTGAAGAACTGAATGAATACCTGTATCTGTTCAGACAAAAGGTGGGTTCGAGCGGTCAGTCAGTGATAGAAACAGCAAATTCCGTATGGGTAAAAGATGATCCGTATCTGATCATGCCTGTTCCCGAATTCATACAGACAAACCTGAATTATTATGATGCTGATTATTATCTGTCACCCTTTAACGACGATACGCTCAAAGATGTAAATAAATGGGTAGATAATAAGACAAAGCATTATATCCCCGAGATAATTGATGAAATAAAGCCTGATGATGTATTCTATATCATCAATGCCGTAGTTCTTGATGCTGAATGGCAAAGCAGATACCTTGGATATCAGGTACGTGACTGGCAGTTTACTAATATTTCGGGAGAGGAGCAGACCTGTAAATTTATGTCGGATTATGCTGACTACATTGGTGATGATGATACGGACGGATTTATAAAATACTACAAGGACGAGAATATCGCATATGCAGCGCTGCTTCCACATGAGGATATAAATATACATGATTATATCAAGAGCCTGACACCTGAGAAGCTTGACGGACTGCTTGCGCAGGATAAGAATGATGAGACTGCAATGACATCAATGCCGAAATTCAGTCTGGAATACGATAACGACCTCACCGACGAGCTGAAAGCAATGGGAATGGAAGATGCGTTTGATGAAAAAGCTGATTTCACAGGTTTTACGTCGGCAGGTGTACCTACATGGCTTCGCTACGTCAAGCACAAGACAACACTTGATGTAAACGAAAGGGGAACAAAGGCTACAGCTGCTACCGTTGTCGGAGGACTTGCAGGAGGCGGAATGCCGCCTAAAGAGGTATATCTTACAAGACCTTTCATTTACTGTATCTTTGACAGAGAAACACGTATCCCTTTGTTTATCGGAGCACTTATGACTATTCCCGAGAAGTCTGTTACGGCTCCGCAGGAAGAATGATATTTTCCTTTTTTTTAAGCTGAAATGGCAGTGATATTACAAACAATACATAACATTATTCGTTTTATATATATCACAATGTGCAATATTCGCATAACAATTTTTGCATACTGAAAAAACACATAAATTGCGGCCATTGTACAGGCAGACGATGCTTTATGGCTATTTTTAGGGAAATATACTTTTTATATGAGCGCAATATTTGGTCAGAGCAACAAAACTACAGCAATAAATGACTTGTGACCGGGGTGCCATTTATCTATAATTAAGTTAGAAATAAAAACAGCAAAATATACTGGGAGTATTACAAAATCCAATTTCTTACTTTAAAAGGAGTGATTTATTTGAAGCTTAACAAGATCAAAAAGATCATCGGCGCCGGCGCATCAACAATGATGCTCGCAGCTGCTATCCCTGCTGTTGCTTCAGCTGCTGACCAGCAGACAAGAGGCAATATCGGCGGATACGACTACGAAATGTGGAACCAGAACGGTCAGGGTCAGGCATCAATGAATCCGGGCGCAGGCTCTTTTACCTGCTCATGGAGCAACATTGAAAACTTCCTTGCACGTATGGGTAAAAACTACGACAGCCAGAAGAAAAATTACAAGGCTTTCGGAAATATCGTTCTTACATACGATGTTGAGTACACACCAAGAGGAAATTCTTATATGTGCGTTTACGGATGGACAAGAAATCCTCTCATGGAGTACTATATCGTTGAAGGCTGGGGCGACTGGAGACCACCCGGAAATGACGGTGAAAACAAGGGTACTGTAACTCTTAACGGAAATACATACGATATACGCAAGTCAATGCGTTACAATCAGCCATCACTTGATGGTACAGCTACATTCCCACAGTACTGGAGTGTTCGTACACAGAGCGGTTCAGCAAACAACCAGACTAACTACATGAAGGGCACTATTGACGTATCAAAGCATTTTGAGGCTTGGGAAAAAGCAGGTCTTGATATGTCAGGTACTCTCTACGAAGTATCACTCAATATCGAAGGTTACAGATCAAACGGTTCTGCTAATGTAAAGAGCGTAACTGTTACAGAAGGTGCAGGCGGCGGTGGCGGTCAGCAGAATAATGACTGGAACCAGAACAATAACCAGCAGCAGAACCAGAACAACGACTGGAATAACTGGGGACAGCAGAACCAGAACAACGACTGGAATAACTGGGG
>NZ_KI912490.1:302996-446896 GCF_000518765.1 Ruminococcus flavefaciens ATCC 19208
CAGAATAATAACTGGAATAACAACAACCAGTGGAATCAGAATAACGACTGGAACAACTGGAATAATCAGAACCAGAACAACACTTGGGACTGGAATAACCAGAATAACAATCAGTGGAACGGCGTTGTAAACAATGATTGGAACAACCAGAACAATAACTGGGACTGGAACAATCAGAATAACTGGAACCAGAATAATAACTGGGACTGGAACAACCAGAACAACTGGAACCAGAACAATAACTGGGACTGGAACAACCAGAACAACAACCAGTGGAACGGCGTTGTAAACAATGACTGGAACAATAATAACTGGAACCAGAACAACGACTGGAACAACCAGAACAACAATCAGTGGAACCAGAATAATAACAACAATAATAACAACCAGCAGCAGAACAACAATGCAGGTTCAAAGGACAGCCTCAAGGGAGCATTTGCAAACTACTTCAAGATCGGTACATCTGTAAGCCCTAACGAGCTTAACAGCGGTGCTGACTTCATCAAGAAGCACTACAATTCTATTACTCCCGAGAACGAGCTCAAGCCTGACAGCATTCTCGATCAGTCAGCTTGTCAGCAGAGAGGCAACAATGTAAATACTCAGATCAGCCTCAACAGAGCTGCTCAGACTCTGAAGTTCTGTGAGCAGAACGGTATCGCACTCCGCGGTCATACATTCGTATGGTACAGCCAGACTCCTGACTGGTTCTTCCGTGAGAACTTCTCACAGAATGGTGCATACGTATCAAAGGATATTATGAACCAGCGTCTTGAGAGCATGATCAAGAACACATTCGCAGCTCTCAAGCAGCAGTATCCGAATCTTGAGGTTTACTCATACGACGTATGTAACGAGCTCTTCCTCAACGACGGCGGCGGAATGAGACCTGCAAGCAACTCTAACTGGGTAAGAGTTTACGGTGATGACAGCTTCGTTATCAACGCATTCAAGTATGCAAGACAGTATGCTCCTGCAGGCTGCAAGCTCTACCTCAACGACTATAACGAGTATATCCCTGCAAAGACAAACGATATCTACAACATGGCTATGAAGCTCAAGGGGCTCGGCTATATCGACGGTATCGGTATGCAGTCACATCTTGCTACAAATTATCCTGACGCTAATACTTATGAGACAGCTCTCAAGAAGTTCCTCAGCACAGGTCTTGAAGTTCAGATCACTGAGCTTGACATCACTTGTACAAATACTCAGGAACAGGCTAATCTCTATGAGAAGATATTCAAGCTCGCTATGCAGAATTCTTCTAAGATCCCGGCAGTTACTATCTGGGGTACTCAGGACAGCGTAAGCTGGAGAAGAGACCAGAATCCGCTTCTCTTCTCAAACGGCTATCAGCCTAAGCCGGCTTATGAGAAGGTAATGGCACTTGTAAAGTAAGATCAATGTTAAGCCTGATCTTATAAATCATAAAAATAAAACAGTCACAGGATCGTAATTGATCTTGTGACTGTTTTTGTTTCGGAATATTGTCAGCGGAAAAGCTTTATAGTCCTGAATACCTGTTCTGCCGTGTCTGCAAGATTTTTATAGGCAGTTTCTTTGTCTATAGCCTGTTCGAGAGTACATATCCTTCGCAGAACAGGGAAGTATGCGTCGATGCCGCTTGCGTTGCACAGATCAGCCCCTTCGCGTACCGAGCCGCAGAATGCGATGACAGGCTTGCCGTATTTTTTAGCTAACCTTGCAATACCTATGGGAGCTTTGCCCATAGCGGTCTGACTGTCGAGACAGCCCTCTCCTGTGATGATTATGTCCGCTTCTGCTATGGCTTCTTCGAGCCTTGTCTCTCGTATAACAAGATCAACGCCCGATTGCAGCTCTGCATTCAGATAATACATCAGTGCAAAACCAAGACCGCCTGCTGCGCCTGCTCCTGCTGTATCGGGAGAAGCGGAAGGACAGCAGCTTTTCGTAAGTTCCGCGTAGCTTTGCATATATCCGTCCATAAGGCTGACAGCAGACTTGTCAGCGCCCTTCTGCGGAGCAAAAACTTCGCTGCAACCGTTAGCGCCGCAGAGCGGATTTGTAACATCACAGGCAACATGAAAAGCGCATTCTTTCAGTTCCTTTACTGCATTGTTGTCGGTGATGCGTGTAAGCTGTGAAAGACCGTTTGCACCGTACTCCACCTGATGACCGTCTTTGTTCAGCATACCAAATCCCAAAGCCTGCAAGCAGCCGATACCGCCGTCATTTGTGGCGCTTCCGCCTATACCTATAATGAAATTGCGGCAGCCCCGTCTGACAGCGTCAAGTATCATTTCACCAGTACCGTAGGTAGTTGTATGCATGGGATCACGCTCAAGCCCTGAAAGCAGCGGCAGCCCCGAAGCAGCTGCCATTTCTATAACGGCAGTATTGTCGGGGAGGATACCGTATTTAGCGGTAATACGCCGCCCAAGCGGATCACGGACATCGGCATCGACGAATTGCCCATTAAGCCCTGATACAAGAGCCTCCACAGTACCCTCGCCGCCGTCTGCAACAGGTCTGATAACAGCGTCTGTTTCTGGAAAAACACGGCATATACCCTCGGCAGCAGCTTTGCCTGCTTCAATTGAAGTCAGACTTCCTTTGAAAGAGTCTATTGCAATAACTGTTTTAATCATCAGCTTAACACCTCTATTTAAAAAATTGATGTTTTATATGCTATAATTGATTTGCGACCTCGACCAAATTTTAACATTAAATCATTCAAAAGTCAATACATTTTAGATAGTAAATCATCGGTAGTTTAATTATTATGTAATAAATGATAATTATTATTTTTTATTGGTATATTTATTTTATAACTCTAAGGTATAAATGTTAGAAAATTGCTAAAATGCCACAAATATTTCTCATTGTTAACAAATATTGAACGAAAAGCCACTTGACGAAATTGCACCTATAGTATATAATATAAATAGTGTATCCTGAATTGGGAGCACCTTCAGTAAGCTTAATTATTATTCTGATTTGCTATAATTTTTATTTTGTTTTTATTTTACCATTGTACTATTTTTTGTTACATTTCCCGCTGGTTTTATACTTTTATCGTCAGTAACTCAGCAGGAGCATATTTAATAATCGTCTTTTATATTTTCAGTATTTTTTACTTTTTACAGCAGCTTATGATAAGAATTAAGCTATGATATCTTCTTTCAGACAGAGCGAGGCTGCATAAACTTCCGGTTTATGTCGGTTTCTTGTTGTATGCGTTTAAACTAAATGTGCCGTACTTCGACAAGCAGCTATTATCACAGGAGCGTATTTACTCTATTTGATGGCAGATCGTTTTTATATTGTCTGCCTCAGTAATAACGTATCTTCTTTATTATGATTTTCGGCATTGAAGACACCAGCGCAGCATAATAAAAAAAAACAATTAATATCCAAGCTATGAATGCGGCTTTTCCCAAAGCTGCTTCTGTACAAAAAAACGTAGAAAAGAAATAAATATTGAAGGGCAAGATGTTTTATGCTGAGAATAGAAGACTACTATACTGACGCACCGTCAGCGGGTATCATTACAATGCTCGAAAGACCTGAAGTTGTAAACAGACTTCTGAATACTCTTATCTGTAATTTCAGAGGCTTTGACTTTATGAAGTTAAAGATAAGTATGCATTCCGTACAGGAAGAGCTGGAAGAGTTCAGCAATCTGAATCAGATGTATCTCAGCCAGATACAGAAGCTTTATGTTTACTATGACGGTCATCAGCTTGCATTGAAGCGTATACTTAAAGATATCAACTATGATACACACCTCAATACAAAGGTCTATTCTCCCGTAATAGGCTGTCCTATAGGCTGTAAGTACTGCTTTACCAAAAGGGTAGTAGATCATTTTGGTATTACCGAGGATTACAAGAAGCAGGTATTCCGCGGTCCCTTTAAAATGAAAAAGGACGAAGATGGAAATGATATTCCTGAGCTCTTCAATATAGAGACTGAAAGTCCTATTGACTGGTTCCTGACATATATGTCGGATTTTGGCTGTTGGAAGCCTGAGTGGCAGGAAAATGTTCTTCAGCAGATAATCGCTGCAACCAATATTAAGCGAAGAGACGGCAGGTATGTTGATACGTTCCAGCTCGTTACAAAATGTCCCAAGGGTATTGACCTCAGTCCTATCCCTGTGGATACTGATATGAGGAATGTTGTTATTTCCTGTACTGTTGACAAAAATGAATGTACAGACCGCATTGTTCAGCTTATCGAAAAGACAAAGGCTCATAAAATCACAGCCTGCGTTGTATACCAGCCTGTGCTTGAATACATAGAGCCTGTCCATCTTGATGAGCTTGTAAAGACCTATGGCAAAGATCATTCATGGGTAATTATCGGCGGCGAGATCGGCGATGGCGCTGCTCCTCTACAGTTTGAGTGGATAAAGGATATAATAGACAAGTGTCTTGAACTTGGTATCCCGATCAAAATAGAACGCGATATCATGAGGATCGTTGAGGCAAACGGATATGAGTATCTCGAACAGGAGCCTAAACCTATTAGAGAAGCAAAGATTATCCGCAGGAGAAACCTTGCTTTCAAGAATAATGCTGTTTCCGAGTATTATGAGCTGAAGGTGGCAGAGCTAAATGAACAGCTGAAAAAATGTGCTGCCGCTGATATGCTCGACATTGCATCTTCCATACTTTACGGCGAAGTAGAGATAATCGTGGAAAGCGCAAGGAGACTTCTGGAAAAGCTGCCTGAATTCGATATCATATTCAGTGCCGAGACAAAAGGTACTCCGCTTGCTTATGAAATATCAAGACAGAGCGGCAAGAGCTGTATCATAGCTCATAAGTCGGTCAAGCTTTATATGAACGATACGTATGAAGTGGCTGTGAAGTCCATAATGACTGAAAAGAAGAAGAAATTTTATCTTGCCAAAGAGGATGCAGAGGCTATGAAGGGAAAGCGTGTGCTTATTGTTGATAATGTTATAAGCACAGCCGAGTCTCTGAAGGATCTGGAAGCTATCGTTGAAAGTACAGGAGGTATTCCTGCGGCAAATGTTGCTGTATTTGCAGAAAGCAATTCCGGGAAGCGCAGTGACATCGTTTTCCTTGAAATGCTTCCGACTCTGGTTTGCGAAAAATAATATATAAAAATAAAGCAGGAGAGCTTCAGTGTTCTCCTGCTTTTTAGTTTTGTTTGTCTATTTCAGCATTAATGTGATACAAACGACTGAATTGTGACATATAAGTTAATCAGATATATTTGTTATATTTTGAATTGATATTTTTAACAAATGCGTTCTGTCTCGGTTGTTGCTTATAGAATTTTTAGTATTTATCATTGCTGCAAGTTAGTTATTTCACCAAAAATCCCCTTAAAAATTTAGGTTACTATTGAAGGTTTCGCTTCATAATGGTATAATTATTGAGATGGATTTTATTCATTGATTTTTGATAAGGGAGGTAATTGAAATGGGACATAAATACCCAGGAAAGTTCACCAAAAGGTTTGTGTCCGTGCTTGCCGCATCTGCTATGATAACCACGCAGATTCCGACAAATCTTTCAGCAAATGCAGCAAACACTGACAACGGACGAAAAGCAATTGTCGGCTCCATGACCGCTTCAAATGTTATTAATATAACGCCTGATAAAATCATGGAAACAGGCACAGTAACTACAACAGCAAATGCAGCAACTACAACTACAACTGCAAAGGCTGTTGCTTCTGCGACAACTACAGCAAAGGCTGCAACAGGCACTTCGACAACATCTACCACAACTAATGCAATAATAAGTTCAACTACTACATCAACAGCATCAAATACAGGCAAGATACAGCCGAATCCGGTATTATCATGCAGCAAGACTGTAATACCGGCTTCAAAAGCAGGTACCACAGTACCTGTAAGTATCTTCATCAATGAAGATAATTTCAATAACGAGGCATATTACAGCAATGCAGCGGTTTGTATAGATTTCGACAGCCGTCTTAAACTGAGCAGCGTAAATGCAGGTACTAAGGACGGAACCTCAGGAATGAATGCGGAGCTTGGAAGAAGCAGTACGAACCGTTCACGACAGAATTACATCATAAATGTTAAAGGCGGTTCTGCAAATGGCAAGAACGGTACATTTGCAACTATGAATATTACGGTTCCGCGTGATGCAACGCCAGGCGATATCTATTACTTCAATATCTGTACAAATAACTCTTGCACTCATTATTTCACCTATTCAAATTCAAAGATCAAGACCAATTGTGATCAAAGAGCCTGCACGACTGCAAGTACAGATGATGACAAGTATCTCAAGGGTACTCCGTTTGACGGATATATCCTTATTGATCCTGAGTCTGAGTCATCAGGGATTACGGTTGACAGTGATCACGAAGTTGTTCTGAAGGATCTTATATATTATAATGTATACAAGGATCATGCAGAAGTAGCTTACGGTAGCTTTGAAGTTGATAAGGCAGTGATCGCATCAGAGGTAAATGGTCAGAAGGTAACCGCTATTGCAGATAACGCTTTTGAGAATGCAAAGATCGAATCAGTTGTTATTCCTGATACAGTTAAAAGTATAGGCAGCTATGCTTTCAGCAACACATCTCTTGCTTCTGTTGAGATTCCTGACAGCGTTGAAACAATGGGTGAGTATGTTTTCAGTAAAAGCCGTTCACTCAAATCAGTAAAGCTTTCAGGTAAATTGGAAAGTATCCCCAGTGGTGCATTTTCATATTGTGCTTCGCTTGGATCAGTAACGGTTCCTGAAAGCGTTGTATCAATTGGAAACATGGCATTTGGCGATTGTACGTCATTGAAAGAATTGAAGCTTTCAAGCAAAATAACAGCTATACCTGATTATATGTGTTCAGGCTGTTCAAGTCTTGAAAAGACCAGCCTTCCGGACGGGATAACGAGTATTGGAAAAAGTGCATTTTATGGTACAGGTCTTGGCTCAATAGAGATACCTGACACTGTTACTGATATCGGTGAAGCTGCATTCTATAACTGTAAGAAGCTCAGCTCTGTAAAGCTTCCTTCTGCTCTGACATCTTTGCCTATAAGATGTTTCACAGGCTGTTCTTCACTTGAAAGCATTGAGCTTCCTGATTCGGTTTCGGTAATAAATTCATCAGCGTTTGCCGATACAGGTCTTAAAAAGGTAAATTACCCTAAGGCATTGACTAACATCGGAAACTATGCTTTCAAGAACTCAATGTTTGAAACGCTTGAATATCCTGCGGCATCAGTAAAATGTGCTGCGAGTGTTTTTGAGGATTGTACTAAGCTTACGAAAGTAATATTCCCTGATGATCTGCTGGGAATCAGTGCATCTGCTTTCAGAGGCTGTACTGCACTTGAAAAGGTCACACTTCCTGATACTGTTTCATCTATAGGAGAGTATGCATTTTACGGATCAGGCATAAAGGAAATAAATATCCCTAAGTCAGTGACTGTACTTTCATCTTATGCTCTTGCCGGTACTAATATCGAGAGCTTCAAGGTGCCTGAGCAAGTAACAATCATTAATAACGGCGCATTCTTAAATTGCAGCAAGCTTGCCTCTGTTGATCTTGGCGATAAGATCACAGATATACCAAGTTATGCATTCTCCGGCTGTACAGCTCTTAAAAAGCTTGATATCCCTGAGTCTGTAATCAGCATTAAAAACAGTGTATTCGCAGAAAGCGGCATAACAGAGATAACAATACCTGATTCAGTGAGATCAGTATCCAGTCAGGCATTTTCCGGTTCAAATATCGAAACAATCATATACTCTGATACACGCACATCTTTGCCGTCATATGCTTACAGCGGTGCTTCAAAAATGAAATCCGTAAAGCTGCCTTCACAGCTGAAGTCAATGACGCCGTATATGTTTGAAGGCTGTACTTCACTGACAAGCGTTGATCTGCCTTCAACAGTAGCAAACATATATGCAAATGCGTTCAGTAAAAGCAGCATAAAGGAATTAATAATTCCTGATACTATAACAACTATAAAGGAAAATGCATTTACAGATTCTGCCATTGAGAAGGTTGAATTTGGCGACGGTTTTACCACTCTTCCTTCAAAGCTGTTCTATAATGTATCTACACTCAAATCAGTAAAGCTTCCTGCAAGCTTAACTTATATCCCTTATGATGCTTTCACAAACTGCTATGAGCTTACAGACGTTGTTATCCCTGACGGTGTAACATCAATAGGCAGTGATGCTTTCTTAAATTGCAAGGCAATTTCAGAGATCAAATTACCGGATTCATTAACGAGAATAAATTCACGAGCATTTTATGGATGTGCTAAATTAACAGCTCTTGAACTTCCTGAAAAGCTCGAGCAAATAGGCTCATATGCATTTTACGGTACAGGCATAAAGGAACTGAAAATGCCTGAGACTGTAAATAAGGTTGATGGCGGTGCATTCACAGGTTCAAGCATTGAGACCATAACATATTCTGATTCTCTTACAGAGCTCCCAGCGAATGCTTATTCGGGTGCTGAAAATATGACATCTGTAAAGTTCCCTTCAAAGCTCACAGCTATTCCTGCTTACTGTTTTAATGGTTGTAAGGGACTTACTGAATTTGTTATCCCAAGCAGTATAACAAGCATCGGTGAGTACGCTTTCTATGGAAGCGGAGTAAAGGAAGTAAAGATCCCTTCAACTGTTGAGAACTTAAATCCATACATATTTGCAAATTCAAATATTGAATCTGTTGAATTAGATGATAAGTTCACAGAGCTTCCTAAATCGTTATTCAATAACGCTAAAATGCTTACATCAGTTAAGCTTCCTTCAAATCTCAAGGTACTTCCTGATAATATATTCGGCGGCTGTTCAGCACTTGAAAGTATATCACTTCCTGCGGGATTGGAAGCTATAAATACCAATGCGTTCAATGGTTCGGGTATTAAATCCATAGAGATACCTGATTCTGTTACAGAGATCGGTGAAAAAGCATTTATGGGTGCAGCTGCTCTTGTGAAGGTAAAGCTCCCTTCAAAGATTACAGCTATCCCTAATTCTGCGTTTTATAACTGTTCATCACTGGCAAGTATAAATATACCTGATAGTGTTGAAAGAATAGATGATTATGCTTTCTATTTCTGTAAATCTCTCACAAGTATAAAATTGCCGAATTCTGTTACAAGAATAGGACAGCAGGCTTTCGGTTTATGCGAGGGGCTTACCGCTATTGATCTTCCCGAGAAATTAGAGTATCTGGGTGCTTCTGTTTTTGCTCAGTCAGGTATCAAAGCATTAACGATCCCTGATTCTGTTAATGAGATCAACGGTGCGTTCTATGCTTCAAATCTTGAGACTATCACATATTCGGATTCACGTACAGAGCTTCCGAGAAACGCCTATGCAGGTGCTGCAAAGATGAAGTCTGTAAAGCTTCCTTCAAAGCTTACAGCTATCCCTGCAAATGCTTTCAGTGGCTGTTCAGCTCTTGCAGGTCTTGAAATACCGAGCAGTGTAGAGAGCCTCGGAAATAGTGCTTTCTCAGGCTGTTCTTCTCTTGTAAGTCTTGATATACCGAATACTGTAAAGAATATAGAATCATATGCTTTCTATGAAAGCGTATTAAAGGAAATAAAAATACCTGACGGAGTAGAGAAGCTTGAGGAATATACATTCTGCAAATCAGCGGTTGAAAAGGTCGAGCTTCCAGATTCTATGACTGATATCGGTAGAAATGTATTTAACGGTGCAACTTCTCTGAAGTCCGTAAAGCTTCCTTCAAAGCTTGAAACTATTTCAGGTTATGCATTTGTGAACTGTAGTTCACTTGAAAGTATTGAATTTCCTGAGACTTTAAAATCTATCGCTCTGAAAGCATTTTCCTCTTGTAGTTCTCTCAAGAGCGTTGAGCTTCCTGATTCGGTAACAAGTCTTGGACAATGTGCTTTTGAGGGTTGTTCTGCATTAACATCACTGAAGCTTTCATCAAGTACAGAAGAGATCGGAAAGCGCTGCTTTGTAGATACAAAGCTTGAATCGGTTGAAATTCCTGCAAGTGTAAAGACGATCGGTGATTATGCGTTTTACGTTTCTTCAGAACTCAAAACCGTTAAGCTTTCATCAGGAATTGAGAGTATCGGAAGCAATGCTTTCAGTAATTGTCCGCTGCTTTCCGAAATAAATCTCCCTGATACTTTAAAAACGATCGGTTCTAATGTATTCTTTAGTGACGATGCTCTTACAGAGCTTGAGATACCTGCTTCCTTAGAGAAGATAGAAAATAATGCTTTCAGCAAATCAGGTCTGAAAAAGGTTACAATACTTGGAGATGCTAAAAGCTACGGTTCATACCTGTTCAAAGACTGTATAAACCTTGAAACAGTAGTTCTTTCTGATACTTTAACGAGAATCGGAGAAAACTGGTTCAATAACTGTACATCATTAAAGACAGTAGAACTGCCTGAGAAAATGACATCTATTGGCAACGGAGCATTTAATGGCTGTACAGCACTTGAATCAGTAAAAATGCCTGATGGACTTACATCTATCGGCGAAAATGCATTCATTGGCTGCACATCACTGAAATCTATTGAACTGCCTGAGAAACTAAGGACTATCGGTTCCTATGCATTCAACGGCTGTACTTCATTACCATCATCGATTTTTATCAAAAGTAATGTTATATCTATCGGTTCCTATGCATTCGGCGGCACTAAGATAGATACTATTATCGGCTATAAGGATACAGCTGCAGAAAAATATGCTGAATCTTTACGATTAAAGTTTGTTGAGGCTGAGGTAAAGGAATGGGACAAGAAGGACAGTCTGCCTGAAACAGGTGTGTATAAGCTTAACTGCGATGTTACTGTTGAAGGAGATGTAACTGTATCTGAAGTTCTTGATATCGACCTTAACGGTCATAAGCTCACTGTCGGCAGAATAATAGTTACGGCGTCAAATGATACTCCTATGACAATAAGAGACAGCAGCAAGGATAAGACAGGTTATGTATGTACATCGGGTAAAGACGAGCTGTTCCTTGTAAATAGGGGACTCAGACTTTTAGGCGGTACATTCGTAGGAAATGAGCTTGGAAATAATCGTGCAACTGTTGTTGTAAACAACATATCTGGTAATAATAGCGGAATTGCTGATTTTACCCTTGACGGAGCAACAGTTATCTCTCATTACGGTCCTGCACTTTCCTTTGATGGAAAATATGGAGTTGCAAAGCTTATAAGCGGTACTCTTGACACAGAAAGCAAGAATGACAAGGGCGTAAGCTCAGATCAGGCTGCTATATACGGAGACAAAACAAATTACAATAATGTAATTCTCGAAGGTGCTTCTGTAAAGGCAGGCAAGGGATACGGCGTTACAGTTGCTTCATTAAAGATATCAGGCGGAACAATAACAAGTAAAGAGAACTATGCTATCTATGATTCCGCTGTAACATTGTCCGGTAATCTCAATATAAAGGGTGCGGAAGCAGATATTTACGCAAGTAAACAACGTTCTGTTTATATCGCAGGTGAGATCACAGGCGGTAAGGTAAGGCTTGAAGCTCCGTTTACAGGTACGATCACATCTTCTTATGCTAATTACCATAAGGATACGGATCCTTCAGTATTCTTCTCTGCTGTAAAGGGCGGTACATTGACTACTGACAGCAAGGGAGAGGTAGTTTACAATGCATCGGGTGTTACAACCACCACAACAACAAATAAAGGAACTACAACAAGCAAGACAACTACAACATCTACAACGTCAAAGACAACTACAACAAGCAAGACAACAACACCTACAACATCAAAGACTACTACAACAAGCAAAACGACTACACCTACAACATCAAAGACTACTACAACAAGCAAAACGACTACACCTACAACATCAAAGACTACTACAACAAGCAAAACAACAACTACAACAAGCAAGACAACAACAACACCAACAACATCAAAGACTACTACAACAAGCAAAACGACTACACCTACAACATCAAAGACTACTACAACAAGCAAATCAACTTCAACATCTACGACTACAACTGCTTTGACAACATCAACAACTACAACAACATACAATAATATCAGTCATCCTAAACTTAATGTAGCAGGCGAGCTTACATTTAAGCCAATGACAAAGGAAGAGATCATTGCAGCAGGTATTGATCTGAGTGATCCTGCAAACTACAACTGTGTAAAGTATTCCATCGAACTCAAATTCGGTATAGAAACAGCAACTATCAACAGAGTGGTTAACGGCAATGGAAATTCAGTAGATGATGTAACATTTGATTTTGGTGATGGTTCCGTTAATCTTCCTGATGGTGAATTTGTATGGGTAGAAGGACTTGGCGCACACATTATGCATACAGAAACAGTAGATGAAGAAATGTATCTTATTATTTACGGCGAATGCAAGTGGCTCAAGGAATTTTATGACGTACAGCTCATGATAGTTAATAAGGGAGACGGTACTCTTAAAAACTGTACATCTTCACTTGCTGTACCTGACGGACTTACACTTGCAAAGGGAGAGGCAACTCAGGACATGGGCGACCTTGCTCCTAACGAAGTAAAGACTACCAACTGGTACCTGCGCGGTGACAAGGAGGGTGACTATTCGCTTACAGCCTCATTCAAGGGCAATAATGACGGTGAACCTTTCGAGCTTAAATTCAAGTCAAAGGATAATCTCCATGTATACTCAAGCAAGGCACTTCATATGACTATCGAGCTTCCTATGTATTCCTACTATAAGCAGGAATATCCTATGAAGATAATTCTCAAAAATGTTTCAGACAAGCCTATTTACGACCTTGAGAACAGGATAATCGGCGTAAAGCAGGGCTCAAAGGCAACTATACATTATCAGGATCTTGATGAGGAAGGCAATATCATTTCAGAAAGAACCGAAACGAAGGAAAAGGTCATCTATGAAAAGGAAGGCGGTCCATGCGTTAAGGTCGATGAACTTGCACCCGGTCAGGCAGTTACGCTTGATGTAAATGTACTTGATCTCTGGAAATCAGTATACGAACAGTATCTTGCAGCAGAGAAGTTTAACGAAATTACAAGTATGATACTCAGCACGGTAAAGAATGATCCTGATGTTCTCGGTGTAGATGTTATACGTGCTGTTTATGCATCAGCTCTTGATGAGATGCCTGTAGAACATGTATTAAAACAGGTAAAGGTAGGATTTATTGATTCTGAGCCGATACCGTATACAGTTATAGTAACTCCCGCAGACAAAAAACAGAATGTTCCTGCAAAGAGAGTTATGACAGATACGGCAAACACTCTTGTAGCAGATATATTCAACAAGGCTTACGGCGAAGGTGAAGCTCCGAAGAACAGATTTGAAGAATTCAGAGACAATTTCATCTGTAATGTAAATACTGCCGATCCTGATGAAGTAACATCTGCTTTCAATGATTATCTCAGCGAATTCGATAATAACGTCTGGGAAATGACAGAATCTATGAATCTTGTTGTTCATCCGCATAATGGAGTTGCTGCTAATGTAAGGATAGTACCTGATGTACGTCGTTCAGCTCCTTCTTCAACAGGTTCTGACAAGTCAGTGACTGAAAATAAATTCGCTATAGATGATATCAACGGCGCAAAGGCTGACGCTGACGGCGTTCTTAAAGTAAGTGATGATACTATCATAAGAATAAGCGCAGATCAGATCGGTGCAAGCGGAACTCTTATCATTGACTATGCAGACGGTACTACAGAAGAGTATAAGGTACGCAATGTTGAAAAGCATGAGTGCAAGTCAACAGGCGGATATACTTTGGTATCTGCTCCTAAGAACGGAAATAAGGGACTTGCAGTAAAGATCTGTGATATCTGCGGTGAGATCATTGACACTACATATATCAGTGAAAAGTCAGTAGCAATGCTCAGCGACAAGACTACATATACCGATGTAAAGACTGCTGTTGAGGCTGCTGCTAAATCAGGAAAGGCAACAGAGCTTACACTCTTTGGTGATATAACAATAGATTCTGATATAGCTATACCTGATTATGTAAATGTTACTATTTCACAGGACGCTAAAATTACTGTCAAGGACGGAGGTAAGCTTGTTGCTAAGGGCGATATAAACGACTTCAGCGGATACAAGTATAATCTCAGCGGTAACGGTCCTATTGTCACAACAACAACTACAGCAACTACTAATAAAACAACAACAACTACTACCACCACAACAACATCAACAACTACAACATCTAAGCCAACCACAACAACATCATCTACATCAACAACCACAACCACCACTACTACATCAACAACTACCACTACCACCACCACAACAACTACTACTTCAACAACAACAACAACAACTACCACCACCACAACAACTACTACTTCAACCACATCAACTACATCTAAGCCAACTACAACATCAACATCAACAACTACATCTACTGCAACAACTGCTGCTTCCACAACAACTGTTCCCGTAAATTACGGTGATGTAAATGACGACAACATTGTTGATTCAGTAGACGCTTCTGCGGTTCTTCGCCAGTACGCGCTTACTTCGACAAATCAGGAAGGTATATTCACAGAGGCGCAGCAAACTTCTGCTGATGTAAACAAGGACGGTTCTGTAGATGCTATTGATGCTTCATTGATCCTCAGATATTATGCTTACTGCTCAACAGAAGATGAGCCAAAGTCAATTGAGGAATTCCTTGAAGATAAAAACAATGAAGTTTCAGAGCAGCCTGCAACCACTACAACTGCCTTACCTGTCACAACCACCACAACAAATTCAGCAACAACATCACCTGACATTGCGGCTGTTACGACTACTACTGCAACGATTGCCGATCGAGGCTGATTGCAAATCAAAAGAGTCCCTGTTATTACAGGGACTCTTTTTCAATATGTTATATTTGATATAAGTCATAAACTGTATTCTTAGCGACAAATAAGCCACGAGGCATTGCCTCGTGGCTTAATTTCTATATTAGTACCGACTTTATTTGGCTTTGAATGCGTATCTTAGGAAATTATACATATGTGCCCTAACTGAGATAGCGCCGTGGTCGCCGTCGGTGAGCTGATGCCAGATATGTTCCACGCCGTTTTGAGTGAGCGCCTCATGGTAGCTGTCGGGAGCATCTCCTACAGTACCGTCAAATCTGGTGCAGGTTATCATTAAAACATATGGGCTCGGAGCTGAGCCGAAGCAGAATTCACTCGGTGACATACAGCCCTCATGAGTCATATTGCCGTCAACAGTAGGGAATATACCCGGAGCAGGGCATACTCCACCCACATAGCCGTAGAGCTGAGGTCTTGTAACTCCCACATAGAGAGCCTCTCTGCCGCCCATTGAAAAGCCTGTTACAGCGGTATTCTCTCTGCCTTCCTTTACAGGATAGTTCTCCCTCATAAATGGCATGATGCTGTTTTCGAGATCCTCACGTATAGCGTCATATGCACGTGATGACTCATTTGTGAAAGCAGGGAAGATATTTTCCTTTGTGGTGAACATCTGTGGGAAAACGATTATCATTTTCTCAGCTTCACCTGAAGCAACGAGATTTCCGAGCATTGTCTGTATCTTCATGCTGTCATCTGTCATGGAGTCCTCAGAACCGAATATACCGTGGAAAACATACATTACAGGATATTTCTGACTGCTGTCGTATCCGGGCGGAAGCAGTATATTGAGATTCTTTTCGCGCTGAGCGTCCTTTGAGAAGTAAGTCTTTTTCTCGAGCGTTCCGTAGTCTACCCCTGACTTTTTCTCGGTTGAGGATGGCTCTTCGTGAGTATGTATATCCGCTGCCATTTTCTTCATGTAGCTGTTACCGCTTGGAGTTGTGACAGTTGTAGTTACAATAGGTGCAGATGTAGTAGTCGTAGTTGTTGCAGCTGAAGCAGTTGTGGTCTGCGGGAATTCCTTTATCGTACCAAGTACGTATTTCTGGAGCAGTACAAGGTCGTTTATCTGTATTGAGCCGTTGCAGTCGATATCTGCAAGCAGGTCAGTCTGTCCGCCCGAGAACATAGTGATTATATTCCTGCGGCATAATACCACATCGAACGAGTCGATTGTGCCATCGCTGTTAAGGTCACCTCTGACAGCAGCTGATGCAGGCAGTGCAGAGAAAACAGCTATAGCTGCGGCAGCTTCAAATGAAGCAGCAGTTTTTTTAATAATATTCATTTTAATACCCCCGAGTCTTATACTCAATTTACTGTTTTATTTTATAGTAAATTCTCCGGAAAGTCAATGATTTCGGAAGGTTAAAAAACTAAAAAAAGAAGCGGTACAAGCCGCTTTAAACATTTAAATTATGCTTTCATAATAATAAACGCTGCATTCTGTCTGCCTCTGTCGCCGCGTCTGTATGAATACAAGGAATTGTCATGGCAGGTGCAGCAGTTTATGACAGAGATATTTTCGTCAGTTATACCTTCCGATGAAGCTTTTAAACGTACAGCTTCCGAAAGATCGAGATACAGCTTATGGTTCCTGATAACGAATATCTTTTCGAGCTGCTTTTCCGTGAATACTTCGGCGTAAGCTTGGCGGACATCTTCGCCAACTTCGTAGCAGTCAGGGCAGATATGCGGTCCCGTTATCACTTGTATTTCAGCAGGAACAGCACCAAGCTCTTTCATGCGCTGAACAGCATTATGGAGCAAAGAGCCTGCTGCCGAACGCCAGCCGCAGTGCAAAAGTCCTATGACTGCCGCTTTTTTGTCAATAAGGTATATCGGAACGCAGTCCGCCGCGAGAACGCTGAGAGCTATGCCTTTTTCGGCAGTAACGATACCGTCCACCTTTTTGAGAACGTTATCCTTTATGACTCCCATGCCGCCATGTTCAGTACCGACTATCTCAACTTTATCGCCGCTTGCCTGATATGGGCGTATTATATGCGTCAATGGCACTCTGAGTCTTTCACTGAGAGAAATATAATCATCTGTGGGCGCATCGGTTGGAGCATTCCTTGTCCATATGCCTTCATTTCCCGAGGTGAATCCGCCGAAAGAGAATTCATCATCAATTATGGTCATGCTTTTCATTTATCTTACCTCATAGCTGTCAGATATATCATAAGAACTCGACCTCGCCGCTTTCAAGGTGATAGATAGCTCCCAGCACCTTTAAGCCGTATTCTTTTTCGTCTTTCTGTATTTGCAGACTGTGCTCGATAATATCACAGCTGTGCTCAACATTGAGGCAGCAGGCGCGAAATTCGTCCTTTTCATCGCCTATAGCCTTTGTTATCTCGTCTGTTATGTACTTTATATAGCCCTCAGGCTCATGGTTCATAGCAGCGTCAACTGCTCCGCAGTGGTCGTGACCGAGTACAACGATAAGTCCCGTACCGAGATGTTCAGCGGCATATTCTATGCTGCCAAGCTGGTGAGAGTCGATGACATTTCCTGCAACTCTGATAACGAAAAGATCGCCGATACCTGCGGAGAATATAAGCTCAGGCACTACTCTTGAATCCGAGCAGGTAATGATTATAGCGTAGGGCTGCTGGCCAGTATGGCTGAATTTTAGCAGAGTATCGGTAGAAACATCGGTTTTCAGTTCTTTTGCTGCGATATATTTCTGATTGCCATTGACAAGCTGTTTTTTTGCCTGATCGGCAGTAATTCTGTATGACTCCATATTGATCACCTCTGTATTTATTATATCACCTCAGCGTGAAAATGTAAACAGACCGTCTGCCATATGACAGACGGTCTGCTTTTATAGTTTAGTTTGTAAAGGATTTTATCTCACCTGTGATGTACTTTTTGAGAAGTGTAAGGTCGTCGCTGGTGATAGCTTTATCGCCGTTGATATCGGCTGCTGCAAAGTGTTCAGCACTGCCTGAAACGACTGCCTTTCTCATCTGGCTGAGATCGTATATGTCCACAACTCCGTCGTTGTTGAGATCGCCTAAGATGTATTCTTCATCGGGTTCTTCGGAAATAGTACCTTCCGAGTCTCCGTAAACTGCTTCGATTGTTGCATCTGAGCTGAGTCTTACCGTGATAGTTTCAGAAGTTTTGTCTCCGCTTATTATCTCCGCGCCCTTAATGTTCCAGCGTGTAAAAGGTACTTCACCGCTGGCATCTGCGGAGATAGTTATGTCGTAATCTGAGTGGTATTTGCCGCTCCACTGGTCTATATTTCCAAGCTTGAGAGTATTAAGGTCAATAGTGCCCTTATCGCCTGAGTTGATGACTGTGAGCTTATGAGGCTCGGAAGAAAGCTTCATTGCTGATCTTGTGGTACGCTCCGCATAGGAATAACGCTGAGCGTAGAAGTTCGCAACTGTTGAGAGCTCGCTCTCGAATTTGCCTGAGCTGCCTGAGTTGAAACGCTCGTAAGTATCTGAGATCTGCTGTTTGTAATTGTTTTTGTAGTAGTTTATTACTTCGTTGACTTTTTCGGGAACGAAGTTATAATTTGCCATATCCATCATAGTTCTTGAAAAGTCTTTTCTGAACTGTTCATTACCCGAAAGAGCAGTGAACATTTTTGCAAGCTCGCTGCTGTCCTGTTTTAAGCGGCTGTAGCAGTCAGCCGAGAATGACTTGTCGTAAGAACCGTAAAGTCCCTGACCTGATTCGGTATCGAAGAGCACCATTCTCCATTTGCCGTCAGCGTATGGATTAGTCTCATCAATGGCATCTGAACGCCATGCGGTATAGTTTCTCTTCGGCCAGTCTGCATTAGCCCAGTATATCTGAGCTGCAAAGTAGTCCATAAAGCCCTGTATATCTACCTTCTGACAGAATTCATCGTAGGATATGCTGCCGTTTGCAACACCATTGCAAAGAGCCTTCCAGTCGTTTAAGTCGCTGTCGCTGCCCTCTTCAAGCTCGCCGTTCTTTATCATAGCAATATCGCTTTTCTTAACTCCGTAGTGATCGCTGAGGTAGCTGTCGCTGATCTTTTCCATCATCTGGTATGTGCCCCAGAATTCGCCGTCGATAAATAATACACATTCAGTAGTTGCTTGATAAGCGAAGGCTCTGTCAGTTATAAGGCTCTGGTTTATGCTGTCGCGGAAGAATGCTGAACCGTTGTCATTGCCGCCGTTGCGGAGGACCAGTCCGTCGTACTTCTTGATAGCCTTTCCGTTTTTAGCTTTAGTAGCCTTTCCCGAGAAGAAGTCATATTCGAATTCAGCACAGCCGTAATCCTGTCTTGTGTAGATATTGAAGCTCTTCTGTGCAAGGCATCTTGAGTAGTTGCCCTTTATCCTGATGCCTACATTTTCTTGAAGCACCATTTCGCCGCCGTCAAAGAGAGTGAAGTTTGCAGGACGCTCCCAGTCTTTTCCTCTCTGAGTGTAGTTGGCTTCCATCTCCCATATATTGCCGTTTTGTGGAGCTCTGTTGCGTCCGGGTCTGCCGCCCTCGGGACCTGTATGTTCCTCAGGCTTGTTTTCTTCAGGTTTATTGCCTTCAGGCCCGTTTGGATCCTCAGGCTTCTGTTCCTCCTGCGGATCATTTGGATTTTTGTCACCGTAAAAGACCTTGCCGAGGCAGTAGATGCCTTTTTCGTAATCGAAAAGATTATCAGGGTCTGTGACCAATGATACTACCTTCATCTGTTTGTAGTATCCCGAATTTGTTTTGCCTATAAAATATGTCTTTGTTACGGGTTCGCTTGCGCGCCCCTGACTGTCTACGGATATTGCGCGTATCAAAGCTGCCTTGTCAACGTTGTCCCGCGGTGCTGTCGCTTTGTTCGGAGTTATGTCAGTACGTGCGCTGAGGCGGTTCTGAGTATCTGACATATCTTCGACCGTGATAGGTGCTGTGTACTTTTCGGACTCTGTAGTCGGGTCACTGCCGTCAGTGGTATAGTAAATGGTACAGCCTTCTTCTGCGGTAAGGTTCAGAGAGAAGCTGTTATCATAAAAACCGCTTTCCTGTGAGAACACAGGCTGACGTACAGCTGCACTGCCTTCCGGGGCAGCATTTTCCTTGTTGGGTGTGCAGCTCAGTGTGTAAAATTCGCCGCTTCCGTCGGGATACTGTCCGTATGAAGTATCAGAAGCAAGTACACCTACTGTAAGGGTCTGAGCTGTATTGCCCTGTGAGTCTGTAAGTACAAGAGTTTCACCCGAAGCAGATAATCCGAAGGGAGCTGTTTTACTGTCGCTCACTGCGGCATTTGTGTCGCAGAATACAACAAGCCGTCCGTTTGCAGGTATATGTGTTCCGCTCGGGAAAGTATACCTGTAAGGTTCCTGCTCCTTGTCTGAAAGTCCCCAGCCCGAGATGTCTGCTTCCGACTTTCCGCTGTTGTAAAGCTCTATCCAGTCATAATAGTTTCCGTCACCCGACTGGTAGGTGGTGTTTTTGGTGCAGACCTCATTTATTGACACTGCACCTGCGCTGTCGGCGTTAGCAGGGAGATATGCTGCGGATTGAAGCAGCATACCAAGACACAGAACTCCAGCAGCAGTTCGTTTCTTTGATCTGTTTTTCATGTTCTCCTCCGATAATTTAGATTAATCATCCTCATTGACCCGATATTACCGGAACATTTTTCTGTCTTATAGATTCCCTGTCGTAATCCGAACCCCCTTTTACAACATAATTATAGCACATATCTACACAAAATGCAATATAGGTGGAAATAATTACTGTATTTAATATTTATGCTGTTAATATTTAGCTAAGAGAAGAACTGCTTGACTTTTTTAACGATACGTTATATAATGATTATCTCGCTCCTGAAACTATGCCATTATACGGAGGTGTATCTGCAATGGAACAAAAGAATGATCTTAAACGTACTTTTGACAGTGTTTCATCA
Organism: Ruminococcus flavefaciens ATCC 19208; assembly: GCF_000518765.1. GTDB lineage: Bacteria > Bacillota > Clostridia > Oscillospirales > Ruminococcaceae > Ruminococcus > Ruminococcus flavefaciens. Next base: position 323,756 of record NZ_KI912490.1, read on the forward strand.
GCATATGATAAGATGCGTCCGGGATATGTCGGTGAATTATATCAGAAGATATTCGACTATGTACATATTGATAAAAACAGCCGTGCAGTTGAGGTAGGAAGCGGCAGCGGTCAGGCTACAAAGCCTGTGCTTGATACGGGTTGTGACCTCACAGCCGTAGAATACGGTGAGAATTTGTCCGAACTTTTGAGGGAAAACTTTAAGGGATACCCGAATTTAAACGTTATAACAGGAAAATTTGAGAATATGGCATTTGCCGAAAATGCCTATGACCTTTTATTTTCTGCAACTGCATTTCACTGGATCCCCGAGGAGATCGGATACCGAAAGGTGTTTTCCATGCTGAAAACAGGCGGAGCATTTGCGCGTTTTGCAAATCACCCCTGCATAAGCAAAAATGATACCGCACTTGCAAAGGCGATAGAAGATGCATATGATAAATACTATTACAGCTATTATCCCGAGAAGAAGCGCGGTACTTCTGTCGGGTATACGGAAGCGCAGTCCGAAGAAACTGCAAATATAGCATGCAAATATGGCTTTAGGGATATTCAGTCCCATATTTTTTACCGTGAACGTGTTTTTACGGCTGATGAGTACATTCAGCTGCTCGGCACTTACTCAGACCACATCGCAATTGAAAAAGAAGTGAGGGAAGAGTTCTTTTCAAGCATAAAAGAAGCCATAGATGCTCACGGCGGCAGGCTTGTGATATCCGATACCTTAGACCTGCAATTAGCGCGAAAGCTTTAAGCAATATATAATAAAGCTCCCGAAAACAGTTATTGGCTGCTTTCGGGAGCTTTTCATTTAATTATCATTCTTTTTGCGCTTTCTGCTTATAAGCATAAGAGCTGCGGCAGGTGCGGCAATGAACAAAATATCGAATCTGTCGCCTGTGGAAGGACTGTCTGAGCCTTTTTTGCCTGAAGTAGCTTTTGCAGTGGTTTTGGCAGTTACAGTTGTTGCTGCTGTGGTAACAGCAGAGGTCGTAGTCACAACGGGCTCTTTGAATATGTTTTTTGCTTTGATGTCCGTATGTCTTAACGTATCGCTGTAGGTACTCATAAGGTCAAAGCTGTAATTTTCACCATTGCGGTATACGAAGCTGAAATGTGCATCTGCACAGCCTATAGTAGTTGAAAGATAGCCCGAATGTGCATAAGTGAATTTCAGCGGCTGAGTGTCATAGCTTCTGCTGCTGTATTCAATAGTGCTCATGAGCTCGTCGCCGTCGGTCATGATAAGCTCACTTTCCTGTCTTGAATGGTCATGACCGAAGAGGTATATTATATCCATATTGTACTTTTCGGCATAGCTGTTTATGAGTTTAGCGAGCTTAAAGGAATTATCAATGTTATACTGGTTTTCGCCTATCCATTTTGATATAGCACCGCCGCTTGGCGTTACCGATTCGGGCTGGACGCCGAGTACATGGAGTCCCGAATGGGCTGATATCACCACCAGTTCGCCGTGGTAATCCTCGGCAGTTTTTTTCAGGAAGCTGTCAAGCTTATCTATTGTCCTGTCGTAGGAATATGTTATATCACTTCCGTTTATTTCGAGGGAAGCTTCAAAATTCAGACCGTAGACTGTAATGCCCTTTGCGAAGCGGCTGCTTTTTCCGTTTATAGCTGCTGCATCGGAAGTGCCTTTGAATATCTGTCCGCCGTATGGTGAGCGGTCATTTTCAGCACCAAGACCTGCTTTGTCGGACATTATTGAAGCAGCCTCGCCCGAATCATGGTTGCCTGACACAAATACAGCATCAATTCCGCCCAGATATGAGACTATCTGAGGGTAATAGCGTTCAAGCATGATATCCTTGCTTGCGGTCGGTCCATTTACAAGGTCGCCCGTGCATATGACAAGTGCAGGGATATAGCCGCCTGTATGTTCAATTACCTTTTCTATTGCATCAGTGATAAAGGGGTATTGCTCATGTATATCTGAGAAAGTAATAAAGGAATCCTGCATAACGCCCTTTGTGATAATAAAGGCTGCGTCAGCCGATCTTTCGCGGTAATGTATATCCTGAGCGTCATGGGCTTCTATGAGACAGTTTACGCGGTGTACTCCTGCTTTTTTCCCTGTAAGGGAGTCAGCCCTGAATGAAAGCTCTGCACAGGACTGTTCTCTGCCGTCAACGAACCATCTTATACTGTCAACAGTTATATCATCTGACAAAAGCTTTGCTGTGAATACAGGTGCAGCATATCCGCTTTCCTCGATAACATAGCTGTCGGCGGAAGGATGCTCCGCAATACAGCGGCTAAGATATTCGTTTTGTGAATACAGGTTCACTTCGGCAGCTTCTGTGGGATCATTTGTACATGAAAAGGGGACATCGCTTCCTTCGCTGTATTTGAGATAAGCGGTGCTGCCGTTTTCTCTGTAGCAAAGACTGCCATCGCAGTAGTCCCATGCATTTTCACCGTCCGCCCACCAGTTTGAAACGGTATAAAGCTCATTTTCATGGCTCACAAGATAAAAGGAACGTGAAGAGAGTGTGGTATATTCGGGAGCAGTGCTCGTTACCATAGTTCTCCTGTAATAATGCCACACGTATTCGCTTACATTGTCGTTGCAGGCTGTCAGGATTTCCTGTTTGCCGTCAGAGCCTTTTACTGTTATAATATAATCATTTCCGTCTTCAAGCTCGTTGACCTTATACCATTTTTCGCCATTGGCAAGTGTGAGAACGCCGTTTTCAACACTGGAAGGAGAAACTGCGGTATAATAGTCGACTTTAGCTGTCTGTGCCCGAAACGGCAGGAACGTAAAGCAAAGGACTGCGGCAGCAGACACAGCAGCTTTTTTTAAAAGTCTCATATCCAAAAAAACTCCGATCTGTCTGAATAAAAGTATTACTTATATATTATACCATATATCGGCGAATATTTCAATGTTCTTAATGAAACGAATATTACCCAAAATTAATTGGAGAAAGCAAGTTTATTTGTTTATGCTTACAAAAAACACCTGCAGGATTTGTAAGCTATTGACAAAAGCCAAAGTAAGTGATATTATAGGGTTAGCAAAAACTAACTCTATAATAAGGCATTTGAAAGGGTTTGAGTTGACTAACACGAATATAGATTTGTAAAGGCTAACTCTAATATAATATATCAGCACATCATATGCCGTATAAAAGCAAAACAGGTACAGAAAAATCTGTACCTGCTTTCCGAGGATATGATTAAATCAAAGAAACATTTTCCGCAGCGATGGGGGGAGTGAACTGCGGAAGGTTTCTGTAACCGGCTTTTATATTGCGACAGCAGTAAATGTGCTTACATTAGTATAAATCGGATCAGCGAATATAAATCAGACAGATCTGAATATATTTTTTTATTTTAACAATGTTTATCGGGAAAATGAGAGCTTTGATCGAAGATACCCATTGCGGTATCTTTAAAAACTGATATTTTACAGGTTTAGGAGCAGACTATGGAAACGCTTAGAAGTATAAAAATAGGTGAGACTGTCAGAGTTGAAAAGGTCGGCGGCGAAGGTGCGCTCAGGCAGCATTTTCTTGATATGGGACTTATCCCGGGTGCAGAGGTAACTCTCGTAAAATATGCGCCTATGGGTGATCCTATGGAGCTGAGGCTGCACGGCTATGAGCTTACCCTGCGCCTTGCAGATGCGGAGCAGATAGAGGTCTGTCCTGTCGCTGCGAAGGCAGAAGAAGTAAAGCCAAATAAAAAACACTCAAAGACCGATCACCCGGGACTCGGTGAAGGCGGACGCTTCCATGCAAAAGGTGACGGTGTACCGCTGGAAAAGGGCACAGTGATACGTTTTGCGCTTGTTGGCAATCAGAACTGCGGCAAGACCACACTTTTCAACCGCCTTACCGGTTCAAAGCAGCACGTAGGAAATTTCCCCGGTGTTACAGTTGACCGCAAAGACGGCTCTATCATAGGTCATGAAGATACTCTTATCACCGACCTGCCGGGAATATATTCCATGTCGCCCTACAGCAGCGAGGAGATAGTTTCACGTAATTTCGTACTCAATGAGAAGCCCCACGCTATAATAAATATCGTCGATGTTACGAATATAGAGCGAAATCTCTATCTTACCATGCAGCTCCTTGAAATGAACATACCAATGGTTGTTGCACTGAATATGATGGATGAGCTTACCTCAAACGGCGGAAGTATTGACATAAACCAGATGGAAAAGCGTCTCGGAGTACCTGTTGTGCCTATTTCGGCGGCAAAGAACAAAGGAATCGAGGAGCTTGTGGAACACGCGATACACGTTGCATATTATCAGGAAAGACCTCTGCGATATGATTTCTGCGACAAGACCGAGAACGGCGGCGCAGTACACCGCTGCCTGCACGGAATATCACATCTTATAGAGGATCATGTTGAGGCGATAGGAATGCCGCTTAGATTTGTTACCAGCAAGGTCATAGAGGACGATCCTCTTGTAATAGAAAAGCTTGAACTTGATCAGAATGAGATCGAGACTATGGAGCATATAGTCACTCAGATGGAAAAGGAACGCGGTCTTGACAGAAGCTCTGCCATTGCAGATATGAGATTCAGGTTCATACACAGGCTCTGTGATGATACTGTAAAAAAACCTGCCGAGAGCAAGGAGCATATCCGAAGCCGAAGGATAGACAAGGTGCTTACAGGCAAATATACTGCGATACCTGCGTTTATCCTTATAATGGGACTTGTATTTTTCCTTACCTTCAATGTTATCGGAGCTTTTTTGCAGGACATTTTTGAAATGGGCGTTGATAAGGTCACGGAGCTTACCGATAAGGCGCTTAATCATGTAAACGTAAATTCAGTCATTCACGACCTTATTATAAACGGTATTTTTGCAGGTGTGGGAAGCGTCCTCAGCTTTCTGCCTGTAATAGTAACGCTGTTCTTCTTCCTGTCAATGCTTGAGGACAGCGGCTATATCGCACGAGTTGCCTTCTTTATGGACAAGCTTCTGCGAAAGGTGGGACTTTCGGGAAGAAGTATAGTTCCGCTGCTTATAGGATTTGGCTGTTCGGTACCTGCCGTAATGTCCACAAGGACACTGCCCAGTGAACGAGACAGAAAGATGACCATACTTCTCACGCCATTTATGAGCTGTACTGCAAAGCTGCCGATATACGCGTTCTTCGTGAATGCTTTCTTCCCTAAACGGGGAGGATTTATAATGGTCGGACTTTATCTTCTCGGTATAGTTACGGGAATACTTGCTGCTTACCTCTTCAAGGGCACTTTATTCCGCGGCGAAGCAGTTCCTTTTGTAATGGAACTTCCCAACTACAGACTCCCTGCCGCAAAGAACGTTGCACAGCTTCTCTGGGAAAAGGCAAAGGACTTTTTGCAGCGAGCTTTTACGGTAATACTTATTGCTACAGTAGTTGTATGGTTCCTTCAGAGCTTTGATACCCATATGAACATGGTAAGCGATGCAGGGGACAGCATACTTGCAGCCATAGCAGGCATTTTTGCACCTGTAATGAGTCCTGTAGGGCTTGGCGACTGGCGTATACTTGTTGCGCTTATAAGCGGATTTATGGCTAAGGAAAGCGTAGTATCCACACTTGAGATACTGTACTCGGGCAGCGTTGAGACGGCTATGACTTCACTATCCGCAGGCTGCCTGCTGGTGTTCTCACTGCTGTATACTCCCTGTGTTGCGGCTATTGCAGCTGTAAAGCGTGAGCTTGGAAAAAAATGGGCTCTGGCAGAGGTAGTATGGCAGTGCGGAGTAGCATGGGTGATGACACTTATCATACGTGCGGTACTTATAGCGATAGGAGTGAGCTGAATGAATATAGCTGATATTATCCTTATACTGCTTATTGCTGCGGCTCTTGTATTTGCGGTAAGGGCTTCGGTGAAGAATGCAAAGAGCGGAAGCTGCTGCGGTGATTGTACAAAATGCAGCGGCTGCAATAAAGAATGAAAAATACCTGTAAAGCCTCTTTCGTGGAGCTTTACAGGTATTTCTTCTTTTAAATCGATTATAATCTGTCTGCAATATCCAGTATCATCTTTTCGGTCTTTTCCCAGCCGAGGCAAGGGTCTGTGATAGATTTTCCGTAGATATGCTCATCTATCTTCTGTGAGCCGTCTTCGATGTAGCTTTCGACCATGAAGCCTTTCACAAGCTTGCGGATATCGCTGTTATAGCGGCAGCTGCTGATGACTTCCTTGACTATTCTTGGCTGTTCCAGAGGGCGCTTGCCTGAGTTGCAGTGGTTTGTGTCAACTATTACGGCAGGATTTTCAAAGCCCTTCTGCTGATACATATCGAAGAGGAGCTGTAAGTCCTCATAGTGATAATTAGGCATATGCTGACCGTGATTGTTCTCAAAGCCTCTGAGTATGGAATGTGCGAGGGGATTGCCCTTTGTGCTTACCTCCCAGCCACGGTAAAGAAATGTATGACCTGACTGTGCAGCCTCAATAGAGTTCATAAGCACTGGGATACTGCCGCTTACAGGGTTTTTCATGCCTACAGGTATATTCAGACCGCTGGCAGTAAGACGGTGCTGCTGATTTTCAACAGAACGTGCTCCCACAGCCACATATCCGAGAAGGTCGTTGAGGTAACGGTGGTTTTCGGGGTAGAGCATCTCATCAGCACAGGTAAAGCCTGTTTCCTGAATTGCGCGGAGATGCATTTCACGTATTGCAACTATACCCTTGTACATATCAGGCTCCTTGCTTGGGTCGGGCTGGTGGAGCATTCCCTTGTAGCCCTTGCCTGTAGTTCTTGGCTTGTTGGTATAGATACGCGGTACTATGAGTATCTTATCCTCGACCTTGTCCTGCACCTTTCTCAGACGGCAGATGTAATCGAGAACGCTTTCCTCTATATCTGCGGAGCATGGTCCTATAATAAGGAGCAGCTTGTCAGAATTTCCGCTGATAACATCAGCTATCTGTTTGTTTCTTGCTTCTATGACTTTTTGAAGCTTCTCCGAAACGGGGTACTGTGCTTTGACCTCGGCTGGGATAGGAAGCTTGCATTTGAAGTTCATATTCATATATTTCTCTCCCTCTCTGATGATTTATAACAAAATGCTCATATCACTTTAATGGTATCAGCAGCTGCGGCTTTAACCTTTGCCGAGCATTTCTTCCAGTATCTCGGCTGAATCGGTAACACAGCCCCTGCATGAGCGAAGTCCGCTCTTTAACTCGCGGCACATGACAGATTTGTTGCGCGAGATGAATTCAGTTTCAAATTCGTTTATCTTGTCCGTATCTTTTCCGTACTTGCTTGCAAGAACGTATTCAGCCGCCATTACAGCACCGCATTTGCCCATTTTTCCCCCTGCAAAGGGAGCAGCTGCGGTTTTTGCCTGCTCCTTGTCCATTCCTGCTTCATCGGCAAAGGCACAGAGTACAGATGCGGAACAGCTGTAGAAGCTCTTGTGATACTTGACTGCGTTTTCGGTTTTTTCTGCCATTTATATCACTCCTTAGATCATATATCTATATAATAGCAGAAAAAGCGCAAAAAGTAAAGACAGCTTTTCGGAAAAAAGTCGGTTCATAAAAAAATGATGAAATTTATGCCATTTTGTGCTATTATTAATATATAGATTTTTTGGAAATGAGGATAGCAATGAATAAAATAAAAAACACAGCAATAACCGCAGGAGCTTTGATACTTACGGTTGTACCGACTGTTGGCAGTACGGGCAGTATTTCAGGATATGCGGCAGAGATATATTCCATTTATCCATATGGCAGAGAAATAAAGGTTGAAACAGATGAATGGGAAGCTTCTAAATCCGGGTATTACGACGAAAATGTTACTTTGCGCGGATATAATGGCAATAAGGAAAAAGTAGTGATACCCGAATATATTGACGGGTTAAAAGTTGAAAAATGCGATATCGTATGGAGCGATTATCCCTTTGTAAGATCAGTAACATACCCGGATGTCGAATTTTATAATTATTATATTTCTGATTCAAATGTAGAGGAGCTTTATCTGCCATTTGTTACCGATGCAAGCGAGATAGGCTCTCAGGATAACACAAAGCTGAAGATCATCGGCTTTGCCGATAATATGAGTTTACTTGAATTTCCCAGCGATGCATATAAAGACTGCACAGCTCTGGAAACTGTAAAGATGCCCACGGAGTACAACAGAGTTAAAGTCGGATCTTATGCTTTTTTCAATACAAATTTAGGCGAGGTGGGATTTGAAAAGCCGTCGGTTATCGGCAGAAGCGCTTTTGCAAATTGCAGATCACTGAAAAGCATAAAGCTAACTGACTCTAAGGTGGGATCACGTGCTTTCAGCGGCTGCGGTTCATTGAAGGAAATAAGCTTTTCCGGCAGGATAGCTCTCGACGACCTCAGTTTTTATGACTGCCCCGAGCTTGAGAATATAAACCTAACAGATGCTGATGTAACTTCCGATGCTTCTTTCAGCAGCTGTCCGAAGCTTTTTTATATAAACTCGGAGCCTGCTTTTGACAGTAAGACAGGGGATTTCGCTCCCGAGTACAAGGATTTTATTTTCAGAAATTTTGCCTCATCTGATGATGTGGGATTTATAAATCAGTACATCATGGCACAGGTCAGGAAGATAGTTGAGGAAAATATTACAGACGATATGACAGATGTTGAAAAAGTAAAGGCGCTTCATGACTGGGTTTGCAGTAATACCGAATATGACCCGGGAGACAGATCAAGCAGAAAAAACCACAATGATGCTTCTGTATTTATGAATGAAACTACTGTCTGCGACGGATACGCAAGGATATGCAATCTGCTTTACCATGAAGCAGGGATAGAGACCTGCTTTGTACAGAGTGATATACACGCATGGAATATCGTAAAGCTTGGCGGTCACTATTTCCATATCGACACTACATGGGACGATATTGACAGTGAAAAAATATCTTACGACTGGTTCATGAAGTCGGACGCAGAGCTGAAAAAAGCAGGCGGTGCTCACGGAAAATGGGGAATATATAAGGTTACTTCTCTTCACAGCTTTCAGAGCGAGGTTATGCCCGAATGCAGGTACAGCTGCGGAGATCTTAACACAGACGGCGAGTTGGGAGTATCCGACCTTGTGAAGATGAGCAGGTATCTTCTTGGAAAAGAAACTATAAATGATGAGGACTATCCTCTGTCAGACCTTGATCTCAGCGGAAGTACCGATGTATTTGATATGATAAAGCTCAGGAAGCTGCTTCTGAATACTGCAAAATAGTATAACGAACAGCAAATATCAACCAATAGTTGTATTTAATCTATTTTTATTCGCTTGTATTCTACCTGAGGTTGTGGTAGAATAAATATAGAAACGAAAAGGTGAGGTGTGAAATGGATAAAAACAGCACTTTCCGTACAAACCTTGTTAAACGCAGAAAAGCTTTAGGGCTGACTCAGGAGCAGCTTGCGGCACGGCTCAACGTTTCACCGCAGGCAGTATCAAAATGGGAGAATTCCAGCTATCCCGACGGAGAGCTTCTTCCGCGGCTTGCAAAGGAGCTAAACATCTCACTCGATTCTCTTTTCGGTGTAAAGGTCATGGACAGCGAGCGCGATATCGAACAGCTCATAGACGACGAGGTACGCTCTGTTCCCGAAGAAAAGCGTTCAGAGCTTTTTATGAAAATGATGTATACTGCGCTTTGCGCCTGCAACCCGAATAAAGATACAGTGGGCAGGCTGCGCAGCAGCTTTGAGCACGAGACCTTTGCAGGACTTAAAACAGACCGTGAATTAGCACTCTCACGGCTGAATACCGATCTCAGGTACTTCTGTTTCCTTGAGATACCCGAAAAGGGCGTTAATTCCTACTTCGGTGACACCACAAATATGGTAAGGCTGTTCAATACACTTGCCGACGATGATGCAATAAGTATAATAAGCTATCTCGGAGCAAGCGTAAGGAACAAGATGTTCTCGGTAGCGATGATATCGGAAAAGCTGGATATACCGTCGGAAAAGGTCCAGCACATCATCGACAGGCTCGACCGCTTCGGACTTGTCTGGCGCGTTTCTGCCGATATTAATGATCAGCCTGTTATACTCTACGGCTACACACATCATACATCACTTACTCTTATACTGGTACTGGCTAAGACCATTACCAACTACCTGAAATACATGGATCCCAATGTTGAATTATGGGAGCGCGGAGCTTTCAGGCGCGAGAACGGTGAACAGGACGAGATAGTGCCGCAGGTGCCGTGGTGGAAGGAAGGCGAGCTATAGGCGATAACAGCATAAGCTGTTAAAAAAACCGTTTAGGCACGGGTAAAAAACAGGAGGAAAAAACATGAAAAAGACAGCAGCGTTTCTTGCAGCCTGTGTCGTATCAGGCTGTGCAGTTACTGCTCCTATGAGCGGTATCCCAAGCAGTATCGCAAATGCAGCAGGCGGCTATGATATGAATATCACAGTCGATCTCAAGGGTGAGCGAAAAGAGATATCTCCCCTTATCTATGGCGTGAACCAGTACACCACTAATCTCAAGGACGTGAAAACCAATGCTGTCCGTCAGGGCGGCAACCGTATGACAGCATATAACTGGGAGACAAACGCTTCCAACGCAGGTTCTGACTGGAAGCACAGCTCGGACACAAATCTCTCAGAATCAGACGATCCCGCTGACTGCGTTCAGGTACTCTCAAAGGACGCAGCAAAGAACAATGTGGGCTACAAGCTCACAACATTACAGCTTGCAGGCTATGTTTCGGCAGACAAGGACGGTACAGTAACGGAGGAGGAGAAAGCTCCTTCAAAGCGCTGGAACAAGGTAGTTCTCACAAAGGGAACTGATTTTGCCGATACACCCGATCTTACAGACGGCGTAGTCTACATGGACGAGTACGTGAACTACATCATCAAGAAGCTGGGCAATTCAAAGTCTGAGACAGGTATTCAGGGCTACAGCCTTGACAATGAGCCTGTTCTCTGGAACGACACACACAGCAGAATGCACCCCGAGCCCGTAACTATCAAGGAGCTTGGTGAAAAGTCCATAGAAATGGCAAGAAACGTAAAGAAGCTTGATCCCGATGCAGAGGTATTCGGACCTGCTCTCTACGGCTATACAGCCTTCGATCACCTCGATGATGACGATGCACATACCGAGTGGGAGGAAGTTAAGGCTGCAAATAACTATCACTGGTATCTTGACTGCTACCTCGATCAGATGAAAAAGGCTTCCGAGGAGACAGGTACAAGACTTCTCGATGTACTTGATATCCACTATTATTCAGAGTCTGCAAGAAACGGCATTGAGGACAGACTCCAGTCTGTACGTACTCTCTATGAGGAAGGCTTCTCCGAGAACAGCTGGATAGGTCAGTGGTGTATGCAGAACGTACCGATACTCCCGACTATACAGGCTTCTATCGACAAGTACTACCCGGGCACAAAGCTTGGTATCTCAGAGTACAACTTCGGCGGCGGAAATGACGCTTCGGGTACTATCGCTGAGGTCGAGGCACTTGGCTGTTATGCAGATAACGGCGTTTACTTCGCATCGCTCTGGGGCGGCGAGCCGTTCATCGTTTCAGGTATCAACCTTTACACAAACTATGACGGCAAGGGCGGCTGCTTCGGCGATACTCTTGTTCCTGCAAAGACAGAGGACGTTTCAAAGTCCAGCACATATGCAGCTGTAAATGCAAAGGACGACTCACAGGTAACTGTAATGGTCACAAACAAAAATCTCAAGGAAGCTGAGAATGCTGTTATCGACCTTAAAAACACAGACAACAGCTATAAATCGGCAGCTGTATACGCTATTTACGGCGACGACGAGCAGATAAAGCTCATTGACATTGTTAAGGACGTAAAGGACAACAAGGTAAATGTTGAACTCCCTGCTTTCTCTGCTGCTATGGTAGTAGTATCCGATAAGGCTGACGCTTTTGACGGACTCAAGACCTTTGAAGAGACAAAGACTGAGACAGTAACAAAAGAATTCACAGATATAAAGAAGCTTACAAACGACAAGGGCTACGTTGTAGTACCTATCGAGGACGCTAAGCACCTTTCAAAGATCATCATCAACGGTGATGTTACTTCAAGTGCAGGCTCAAGCTGGGGAACAGCAGGCTGCGCAGTATGTATAAATGCGGTTTCAGACGCAGGCGAGAACTTCTGGACATACAAGAGCTACAGCCTTAATCTGGGCAATTCTACAGCTACAGTCAAGTTTGACGGCATACTCAACAAGGAAACAGGCGAGGGTGCTGACAAGGTAGTTGAAGAGCTTAAAGCTACTGTTGCTGACGGCAAGATAGAGCTCCAGAAGTGGTGGGACGCTTCCGAAAAGAGCGAAGCTTCCGTAGAAGATGTTATCGCAGTTGATTACAAGAGCATACAGGTAGTATATGAGTATGCACAGGGCGAAACACCTACAGTAAAGCCTGATACAACAACAACTACCACAACAGTAACAACAACTACTACTGCTAAGACTACAACTTCAACTGCTGTATCAACAACAGCGACCACATCAGGTACACCTTCCGATGTTAAGTACGGCGACGCTAACTGCGACGATACAGTTGACCTTTCAGATGCTGTACTCATTATGCAGAGCCTTGCAAATCCAAACAAGTACGGTCTTACAGGTACAGAAAAGAGCCATATCACAGATAAGGGCTCAAAGAATGCCGATGTTTACAACACAGGAGACGGAGTTACAACAAATGACGCAGTATCAATACAGAGATATCTGCTCAAGCTTATTCCTTCGCTTCCCGAAAAGTGATCTCTATTTTTTAATACCTCTCATAAAAAAGGACTCCGAATGGAGTCCTTTTTGCTTGACAATATGACTTTTACGTGATATAATACTTTTAACAAAATTTGAAATGAGGAACTGAAAATGGCGGACAAAAAGGCACTTATCGTAATTGATATGCAGAATGATTATCTCTGGGACAAGAGAATGAAGAAATTCAGCTATGATACTGAAAAGCTCACAGCGGAAGTGAACAGGAGCATCAGTGAATTTCACGCAAACGGCGATGATGTTATCTATATTGCGCAGATGTTCCCGAATATAATCACAAATAAGTGGTTCATAGGCTTTTCCATAAAGGGAACGGAGGGCGCGGAGCTTTACAAGGGAATGGACAAGGTCACAGACCTGTACTTTGAGAAAAATCTTCCCGATACCTTTACTGCCGCAAAATTCAGGGAGCACATGAAAGCTCAGGGCTATAAAGAGGTAGTTCTGTGCGGACTTGACGAGTGCGGCTGTGTAGGAGCTACGGCAAAGGGAGCAGTCAAGGCAGGACTCAGCGTAAGTATAATCGAAAAGAGCACAGGCTGCCGTTTCCCTGATGCGAAGCATAAGAAAATGAGAGATAAACTCACATCTCTCGGTGTAAAGTACATCTGAATAAAACAAAAACGGAAGGTATAATATTTAATGCCTTCCGTTTTTTAATCTGTAAACTCTGTATGGTTTTTCCCGTTGTTTTTTCCTTTGTAGAGGCGTTTGTCGGCTTTTGTGATAACACTGTCTATTTTATCGGTCTGTATTCCCGTGTTTACGCCGAATGTCATAGTAACGCCGAATTCGCAGTCCTCAATTTCAAAAATATGTGCTCTCAGCGACTTATGCAGCTTTTCCGTAAATTCGACACCGTCTTTGATAGTGGCTTCGGGGATAACGAAGAGAAATTCCTCACCGCCCCATCTTGCGGCATAGCCACCCTTGGGTATAAGGCTTATAAAGAGATTGGCGACATAAACCAATACCTTATCGCCTATATCGTGTCCGTAGGTATCGTTTATCCTCTTGAAGTTGTCTATATCACCTATACCGATAACATAGCTTGTAGAAGGAGTAGGGCATTCTCTGCGGATAGTTCTTATATTCTCATTCATAGCGCGGCGGTTGTAAAGCTGTGTAAGAGGGTCTATTGAAGCAAGATTTTTGAAAGTCTCGCGCTGATGTACGAGCTTGAATTCCATATATTCACGCTGAAGCATATAACTTGAAGAAGCGAACAGCATAACAAAAGCACCGATAAAAACATTGGTTATATGCATGGCTCTGAGAGTACCTGCGTCCTCAAGGGCGTATTTAAAAACAGTATCATCTGTAACTGTGATCTTCAAATAAAGATATATCCCCATCGCAATGGATGTGACGATGAAAGGGACATAGAAGTGCTTGCTTTGAGTAAGGAAGGTTGCAGGGATTATCAGCAGCAGGAACATACCGAAGTCGGGTTTCCAGCCGATAAGATGTGTGGCATATGCCGCATGAGCTATGATCTCAAGATCGGAGAGATAGACCAGAATGCCTTTATTATCTTTTAAAACAGGTATAAGTATCAGTGTTGTTAAATAAAACGCGATGCTGCCGATATTGAAGTATATCATTTCCTTTATATGCAGCATATAAAACATGATAAAATAGGAAATATGTGCAAAGAGACAGCCGCACAGACCGATCACGTAAATTGCTTTTTCGTGTGTATTGTCAAATAAATGCTGATGGTCTTCTATAAACTCACGCAGGATTTCCGAACTTTTTCGGAAGGTCATAAAAATAGTCACTTCCCTTCGGGTGAGTTTTTACTCATAATAATCTATTATACAATAGTATACATCAAATCAATACAAATTTCAATAAATAAATTGTAAAAAAACGCCTGTATATGAAAAAATAATAAATATCTTTGACTTTTTTGGCTTTATACGGTGGATAAGAAGATGAATAAAAACTTTTGATCGTGAAAGCGCAATTTATGTAAAATTTGCCATAAAAGAGCAATTTCCGACTGCTTGCACGATATGTTATTTTTGCGAAAATCAGCCGTTTGCGGGTGGGCTTTCAGATAAATATCTGTCTAATATTTCAGCAGCAGTACGAACGAATCTGACGCAGGGGCGTACTTTATAGTATTCCTCTGTTCTTTTTTCGGGCTCGGGAGTGCTTGTTACTGTCAGTCCCTTCAGCAGTTCGCGGCAGATAATAGTATCATGGGCTTCCTTGAACTGAGATGCGAGATACTGTATCCTCTTGTAATGCTCTGATTTATCTTCATGTGAGAAGCTTTCTCCCGGTCCGTAGACTATGCCTGCTATCATAAACATGGCAGAGCAGGTGCCGCAGACCTCGCGCATACGCCCCATTCCACCGCCGAATGAGGAGGAAAGCTTTATAGCAAGCTCTTTGTCAAGTCCCGTAACATCGCAGAAAGCAACAAGGACAGACTGAGCACAGTTGAGTCCGTCTGCAAAAAGCTGACAGGCTTTGTCAGCATGATCGTATTTCATAAAAACAACTCCTTGATAAGTGTCGATAGAATAATTATATCTCTTTTCCGGCGTAAAATCAACGCGTGACGGCGAAAAAACATTCTTCAATGTTATTACGTCCTAACAAAATGGATTCTTATTTTTGAGCTTTTTTCTTGATTAACATTCTGAAATGTAGTATAATGTTTACTGTATGCAAGGGCAGTTTATTCGGCTGTCTAAAAACCGAAAGGAGTATTTATAATGATTTATTCGCACGAAGTTGAAACAATGTGCCCGATCGCACAGGGCGTTGCTCACGGCGCAGCTCCGATACCTGAGGAAGCAAAATGGGTAAAGGCTAAGGAGATAAAGGATATTTCCGGATTTACACACGGTATCGGCTGGTGTGCACCTCAGCAGGGTACCTGCAAGCTCACACTTAACGTAAAGGAAGGCGTTATCCAGGAAGCTCTCGTTGAGACTATCGGCTGCTCAGGTATGACTCACTCTGCTGCTATGGCTGCTGAGATCCTCCCTGGCAGAACAATTCTTGAAGCTCTTAACACAGACCTTGTTTGTGATGCTATAAACACAGCTATGAGAGAGCTCTTCCTTCAGATCGTATACGGACGTTCACAGTCTGCATTCTCTGAGGACGGTCTCGTAGTTGGTGCAGGTCTTGAGGATCTCGGTAAGGGACTCCGTTCACAGATCGGTACTACATATGGTACTCTCAAGAAGGGACCACGCTATCTTGAACTCACAGACGGATATATTACAGGTCTTGCTCTTAATGAGGACAACGAGATCATCGGCTATAAGTTTATCAACTTTGGTAAGATGATGGACTTCATCAAGGCCGGCGATGATGCAAACACTGCTTTTGAAAAGGCTCAGGGCCAGTACGGCAGAGTTGCTGACGCAGTTAAGATCGTTGATCCAAGAAAAGACTAAGGAGGACTTGTAAAATGGCTTTATTTGAATCATATGAGAGACGTGAGAAGCAGATTCTCGCTGTTCTTAAAAACTACGGCATCGGCTCTATCGAAGAGTGTGCTGACGTATGCAAGGCTAAGGGCCTCGATATCTACAAGCTCGTAGAGGGTATCCAGCCAATTTGTTTTGAAAATGCAAAGTGGGCTTACACAGTAGGCTGCGCTATCGCTATAAAGAAGGGCTGCACAAGAGCTGCTGACGCTGCTGCAGCTATCGGTGAAGGCCTCCAGGCTTTCTGTATCCCTGGTTCTGTTGCAGATCAGCGTAAGGTTGGTCTTGGTCACGGTAACCTCGGTAAGATGCTTCTCGAAGAAGATACAGAGTGCTTCGCATTCCTTGCAGGTCACGAGTCATTCGCTGCTGCTGAAGGTGCTATCGGTATCGCTGAGAAGGCAAACAAGGTACGTAAGAACCCACTCCGTGTAATCCTTAACGGTCTCGGTAAGGACGCTGCACAGATCATTGCTCGTATCAACGGTTTCACATACATCGAGACAGAAATGGACTACGCTACAGGCGAAGTTAAGGAAGTATTCCGCAAGGCTTACTCAGACGGTCTCCGTGCAAAGGTTAACTGCTACGGTGCAAACGACGTAAGAGAAGGCGTTGCTATCATGTGGAAGGAAAACGTTGACGTATCTATCACAGGTAACTCAACTAACCCAACACGTTTCCAGCACCCTGTTGCAGGTACATACAAGAAGGAGCGCACAGACGCTGGCAAGAAGTACTTCTCAGTTGCTTCAGGCGGCGGTACAGGACGTACACTCCACCCGGATAACATGGCAGCAGGCCCTGCTTCTTATGGTATGACAGATACTATGGGACGTATGCACTCTGACGCTCAGTTCGCAGGTTCTTCATCTGTTCCTGCTCACGTTGAGATGATGGGTCTTATCGGTATGGGCAACAACCCGATGGTTGGTGCAACAGTTGCTTGCGCAGTTGCTGTTGAAGAGGCTATGAAGTAATAGCTAATCGGCTATAATACGCTATAAAATGAAATCCTGACAGGTTTTACGACTTGTCAGGATTTTACTATTTTCTGGGACTATAACGTGTTTTGTCACCCGTTTGTCATCCTGTATATACAGCAAAAAACCGTCCTATGGACGGCTTTTGTAATATCTTTAATTATATTTTAGTCCAGTTCTTTTCTTTCCGCACTGTCAACGAGCCACTTGTCGCCGATCTTGACAATGTGTATATCTACCTGTGTTACACCGCCTGTAAGCTCGTAATCAGCTCTTGCAGTAAACTCGTCATCGCTTGCAGAAATGATCTCGGGATCGAATTCGTCCCAGCCGTAAATATATGCTCTGCCGCCGGTTTTTGCATAGAGAACACCGTCTGCTTCGGTAAAGAAAGGCTCGTCACCTTCGATGAGGTAGGTATGCTCTTTATAGAATTCACCTGTGAAATTATCCGAAAGGAATGACTTTATTTTGTCAAGATCAGAAAAATCGTATGAATCTATTTCACCGTCAGTGACCTTGTAATATGTTGGATCAGATGCAAGAGGCTGGTTTGCATCAATAATTATACAACCGCTGCCCAGCATTTCTGATGCTGTCATTGCCTCCATAAGCTCTACGGTAATTTTCTTGTATTCCTCTTCGTTTTCAGCAGCAGGCTTAGCCTCTGTAGTATCTTCCTCGGCAGCAGTTGTTGCTTCGGAGGTTGTTGTCTGCTCTGTAGTTGTTGTGCTTTCAGTTGTAGTCTCAGCTTCTGTAGTCATTGTAGTTGCAGTTGTAGTTGTCTCTTTAGCTGATGAATCATTTGATGACTTCTTGTCCGAGCAGCCTGTAAATGCAGTCATAACTGCGATAACTGCACCGACAGCAATAATTTTCTTCATATTTGATCTCCTTCTTCCTTGCTCTGCATAAGAGCGCTATGTTGGTCACTGAAGCCGCATATACGGCAGGAGCGATCTTTTTATAAATTATATCACTGCTTTTATGAAAGTCAATAATTGTTACAGCATTTGTAACTCTTTTTATTATCTTGACTGAAAAAAATCCGCACACTATATATAAATATATTTAACTTGACATTGGTGAAAGGGGAAATAATAAAAAAGGACCGCCTTTAAAAGGCGGTCCTTCACGTTGTCAGATTTTGCAGAATACGTTTGAGATAGCACAGCTGAGTGCCTGATACTGATGCTCTAATTCAAGATCATCTACGTATTCATTGATTTCTTCTCTCAGATCCCTTGGTGTTTCGTCTTCGTCAATAAGAACGCTGTCAACCGAATACCAGAAGTTACTGTCCATAGTGAAAATAAGAACTCCGCACTGTTCACACTTTCTTCCTAAGATCTGGCTGACAAACTCTTTGCTGACAGGCAGATATAAGCAGTCATAATCCTCATCATAGATGTAGGAATTGTTACCTGTCGTGATGTCGTCGTAAATTGCTCCTAACATTGAAAAAAGTTTCATAAAAAAGCCCCCTATAAAATAAAAATTATGTTATTATAATACTTGGAATATGGGCATTTGTAAACCCCTTTTTTTGAAATGTTACAGTTTATTAATTTTATTCGTTATACTGCAATAAAAAAAATCTGCAATGTTGTCTATATTGCTGTAGAAAAATGGGGTGTAGAGTTGTAGAAATTGCTGATATATTTCGATTTTGTAAATGTGATAGTTAAATGAACAAAGAAACACTGCGGAAACAATTTATTCCGCAGTGTTTGACAAGTTTTATTTAAGCACTTTTTCATCAGAAGGAAGAGTAACCTTTGTAAAGACTGCGGCTTCATCACCGCCTGCCATAGTCAGGGTATTTCCGATTATTGTTACAGTACCTGCTCCGTTGAATAAAGGAGTAAGATTTTCATTTGTAGTAATTGTCAGCCTGTTGCCATCCAGTTTATAAGTGAAGAAGTTGTTATAGACTATCCTGCTCTTGCCTTCCTCATAGAAATCAATAACAGAATATACTGAATCTGCGCCTGCATTTCGGTCCTTTTTGAAGCCGTTAAGGATAGTGTTATAGAATACACCGCCATAGAGGTGATATGTTCCCAAATATCCGTCAGTGCTTTCTATCCTTGACATTTCGATAAGCTTTTCCTTACCGTTATCAACGGTTATAGTTCCGTTTTCCTCCTTGAATGAACCTGAGGAGACAGCGGAACCTGTCACATAAAAGTCATTTCCGCTGAAGTAGAAAAGGTCAGAGGTCATATCGAATATTCCGCCGGTACCTTCTTTTGTAAAGAATAATCCGTAATTATTTGTGTTTTCTTCATCTTGCTGATTGAGCTCCCAGAAGCCTAATATATCCTTGCTGTAATCTACTGTAGTATTGACGGTAGTTGTGGTGGTTGTAGTTGTCACCGGAGCGGTCGTAGCAGCAGATGAGCCGTTTACGAAGGTCTCAAGGTCAAGAGTACCGCTTGTGGATGTGTATGCGTAATATGCAAGGATATATGAAGCATCAACTGCATCGACATAATTGTCATGGTTTACATCAGCAGCTTTTCTCTGTTCTTCTGTGAAGGTACCGCCCTTATGAGTTGCGTTGTTTGCGTATTCCGACAGTATCAGAGATGCGTCTACTGCATCTACATAACCGTTGTTATTGACATCACCGAAAGTATATGCAGCAAATGCCTGTGCAGCAGATGATATCAGCAGTACAGAAGAAGAGAGTACAGAACAAGTTATTTTAGCGATAGTGTTTTTCATAGTTTACCTCCATTAAAGATTTTGATACATTTATTTTAGCAGAAGCGGAATATAATGTCAATGTGAAATTATCACAGAAAACAGCTTTTGTTGACAGCAGAAATGCGAAGTGGTATAATTAACAAGAAGTAAGGGGGTACAGATAATGAAAAAGGTTTTAAAAAGAACAATTGTAATATTATTGATTTTTCTTATTGTATCGTTTGTAATAGCATATGTGATAACGTCAAAGGAAATGGCAAAGAGCTTCGGGCGCGGTGATTATCCTGACAAAAACAAATCTGCTACATGGTTTTACGACCATTATGAGAATGAGTATCCCCGTGAAGAAGTGAGCTTTAAATCGGGTGACAATACCCTTAAAGGCTTCATATACGGCATGGATAATGACAAGGGACTTATCGTGTTTGCTCATGGCATAGGCAGCGGACATGAGATGTATCTCTCGTTTATCACGCAGCTTGTTGACTGCGGCTGGCGTGTATTTGCCTACGACTGCACCGGCAGCGGTTACAGTGAGGGCGACGGTACAAAAGGTCTGGCACAGTCTGTTATCGACCTTGATAATGCTCTGACATATGCGGAAAGTGATGCTCGTCTAAATATATTTGATAAATTTGTACTGGGACACAGCTGGGGCGGATATGCAGCGGCAGCTGTACTGAATTTTGACCATGATGTCAAAGCCTGCGTTACTATGTCTGGTTATAATACTCCGTATGAGGAGCTTTCGGAGACTTGTGAGGTAAGATTTGGCGGTTGGAGCAAGCCTCTCAATCCTGTGGTATGGCTGTACAATAAAATAGAATTCGGCAGCAATTCCTCTATATCGGCGGTTGACGGCATAAACAAGTCAGGTATACCTGTGCTTGTGCTGCACGGCGACGACGATGATGTCATAGATTATAACGGAGCATCGGTAATTGCTCATAAGGACGAGATAACTAATCCCAATGCGGAGTATAAGGTATATGACGAAGTGGGCAGAAACGGACATAACAGCTATTTCTACACTCCCGAGTACAAGAAATACAAGGAGGAAGTCCTTACACCAAAGAGTGATGAGCTTGAAAAGAAATACGGCGAGGACATTCCCGATGATGAATACATAAGCTTTATCAATATGATAGACAAGAAGCTGTACAACAGCACAAATGACGAGCTTGTGGAGCTTATTGACGATTTCTTTAGCAAAAATCTGTAATAACAAGGGCTGCTGATCTCAGCAGCCTTTTTCGTGCCTGAAACTTTTTTTGCTCCGCCGCTTGATTTTTTGGAATTACAGTGATATAATATAAATGAATATGAAATTGATTATCAGTTTACAAGGAGAGTGAAAAAATGTCTTTTAAAAGATATGCATTTACAGTATTGCTTCTGACTGCAAGTATCTGTTCATGCGGAGAAAAGAAGAGCGAACCTGCACCAAAGGCTTCAGCAGCAGTTGCAAGCAGCGGATATGACGTTGACCTGACACAGCTGAATTCCCAGATGGTGTATGCACAGGTATATGATATGGTCACAAAGCCAGAGGATTATAAGGGGCAGAAGGTACGTGCGAAAGGTCCTTTTTCATACTTCAAGGACGATCAGACAGGAAACGAGTATTTTGCCGTGCTTATAAGTGATGCTACAGCCTGCTGCTCGCAGGGAATAGAATTCGTACTTGACGGCGATCATAAATACCCCGACGATTACCCTGCAATGGATACTGAAATAACCGTATCGGGCACTTTCGATTATTATAAGGAAGGCGTTAATATTTACTGTCAGCTTCTTGATGCAAAGATAGAGGACAGTAAGCTCTCATGGTGAGATGATAGTGACAGAGCTTCGGACAAAGCGGTTGTCCGAAGCTTTTTATATGTCTGTAAGCCTGTTCTATTGACAAAAACAGCGTATAATGATATAATCTCCTATGGGAAATTTGCTCTGTTTTTTGCAGAGTATGTATGAAAGCTGATAGAAACGAGGAAAACTGAATGAAAACTGCGGTCATGACTGACACTAACAGCGGCATATCACTTGATGAAGGACACAGATACGGGATATATGTTCTGCCCATGCCTGTTATTATCGACGGAAAGGATCATCTTGAGGAAGTGACGATAACTCATGATGAACTTTATAAGGCACTGAACGAGAACAGAGATATTGTTTCGTCACAGCCTTCACCGGGTGCACTGATCGAAATGTGGGATAAGATCCTTTCGGAGGGATACGACGAACTTGTTTATATCCCGATGTCAAGCGGCTTGAGCGGTTCGTGCAGCACAGCGAAGGCGCTTTCGGAGGAATACGGCGAAAAGGTGGTCGTAATAGACAATCACCGTATATCCGTAACGCTCCTTGACTCTGTTTACGATGCGAAGTATCTTGCAAACAGTGGTAAAAATGCAGCTGAGATAAAGGAGATACTTGAAAAAAATGCGTATCAGAATGATATATATATAACTCTTCACAGTCTCAAGCGCATAACAAAGACAGGAAGAATAACTGCGGCAGGTGCGGCAATAGCAACTGTGCTCAATCTTAAGCCCATACTTAAAATACAGGGCGGCAAGCTTGATGCATACGCAAAGGTGAGGGGAATGGCTGGAGCAGAGCAGAAAATGCTTGAAGCCGTTCACAAGGATATTGCGGAAAAGTATGCAGGCGTACCGAAGAATAAGCTCAGCATAGGTGCGGCAGGCACTCTGGAGGACAAACGTGCTGCAAAACAGTGGTTTGACAAGGTAAAGGCTGAGTTTGCAGGATACAAGGTAACATACCGTCCTCTTGCATGCAGTATCGCCTGTCACGTGGGAACAAACACACAGGGAGTAGCAGTCGGAACGACTGTGCGTACATTAAAAACAGACTGAAAAAAGCCTGAGAGCGTTTTAACTGCTCTCAGGCTTTTGAGTTCAGAGAAGAACCCTGTTCATCTTTCTGTAGTCGCTGTCGGGGTGCCTTTTCTGAGCCACCTCAACAAGCTTGCGTGAAACTGCCTTGTACATTGATTTGTCGTTTTCCTTGTTCAGACATTCGATATGCTTCTGGACTGTCTGAACGTCGTTGCGCTCAATAGGACCTGTAAGAGCCTCCGCAGGTCCTACCTTGAAGATGTGACGGATATTGCTCATTACAAGGGGCTGTAGAGCTGCCAGTGCTTCGTTCTCGCTGAAGCCGCATTTTTTCAGAAGGTCAATGCTCTCCTCAGCCAGTGCGCAAACGAGATTGCTTGATACAGCACAGGCTGCATGGTACTCATGCTTGTGACTGCTCGAGATAACTCTTACCGGATTGCCCATATCCTCAAATATCTTTTTCCACTGCATAACATGAGCTTCGCTGCCCTCTAAGCAGAAAAATGCATGGCGAAACTCTCTGTATGAGTCGTATTTGCTGCTGACAGGGAAAAGCGGGTGGATAGAGCAGCCGCTGGCACCATATCTTGCGATATCGGGAAAAGCCTCAAGTGCAGACATTGCGCCGCTGCAATGGCAAATCTGCTTGCCTGCTATACCAAGGTCTCTTATTTGTTCGTACACCTCTCGGATAGCATTGTCGGGAACGGTAATGAATACCGTATCACAGCTGCTTAAAAGTGAGTCAAGATCGTCAAAAGCGTGTGTTTGCGTGAAGCGTGAAGCTTCGGTTCGTGACTGGATATTACGGCTGTAATACCCGGACACTGTAAGTCCGTTTTCGGTAAAGTATCTTCCGAGTGAGAACCCGACTTTACCGGCACCAATAAAACCAATTTTCATTTTAATATCCTCCTGTAACCCAATATTGTTACTATACTAATTATATCACGATTGTGCTGTACATACAATAATTTGTGCTAAAAATCTGCAAAAAATCAACTTGTACGCACTGATTTGAAGTTGTATTATATTCCATGACATAAGGTCAGTTTTATTTTTGTGCATTTTGATAAGAAAATACAGGCTGTTTTTAGCACAGGTGTTGTTTTATCCGATG
Organism: Ruminococcus flavefaciens ATCC 19208; assembly: GCF_000518765.1. GTDB lineage: Bacteria > Bacillota > Clostridia > Oscillospirales > Ruminococcaceae > Ruminococcus > Ruminococcus flavefaciens. The sequence goes on from NZ_KI912490.1 coordinate 347,658, forward strand.
TTTTGTGATAAAATATAACCGAAAAAATTTTTTATAATGCGTCACAGTAGTTTTCAGACTGCGAGTGTATATTACAGAGCGTGACAAATGCATTTGAACAGCTTTTAGAATAAATCCAAAAAGCGGGGAGGGATCATATGACCGACGAGAATTTGCGCAAGCTTCTTAAAAGCAGTCCTGACAAGGCACACCGACTGATTTTTGACGAGTATTACAATTACGTTTATACTATAGTTTTCAACCGCCTGCGAAGCTTTGCTTCGAGGGAGGATATAGACGAATGTGTCAGTGATGTTTTCTCGGATATTTTTTTGAAGTACGACCCAAACAGGGAGTACAGCGGTGACGTAAAGGGCTATGTTGCAACTATATCAAAAAGGCGTTCAATAGATATGTTCCGCAGGCTTAATGCAAGAAAAGCGGATACGGTATCAATTGACGGCGACGATGCATTGCAGCTTGCGTCCTCGGAGAGAGTCGATGAGATCACGGAAAGGACTGAAACTGCCCACGAAGTTCTTGATGCGGTAAATTCTCTCGGCGAACCTGATTCTACCATAATCATGCAGAAGTATTATTACGGAAAATCGTCTTACGAAATAGCAGATATGGTCGGAATGAAAGCAGATGCAGTAAGAAAAAGGCTGAGCCGTGTATTGAAGAGGCTGAGAGATGTGCTTTCGGATATTGGTGAAGGGAAGGTGAGTTAATGATAGAAAGAAACGAGCTCGATGTTCTTGAAAATGCAGAACAGAGCGTAATAGACAGGCTTACAGCTGAATATCCTCCCCGCGATGAAAAGGAAAAGGAGAAGGTGTTCAGTATGAGCGAAAGAAAATTCAAATACAGATCAAACCAGACAGAAAAAACAGCAGAACAGACTGTCAGCGGCGTTGAAGTATATAAACGTCCCAAGTGGCAGAAATTTCTCAGTATCGCAGCAGCCGCTGTACTGATAGTTGGCGGATTGGGCGGCGGTGCATATGCATACAGACAGTTCAGTAACGGCGGATCGGCTGTGACCGATACCAGCAAAAAGACAGCTCCCTTCGGTGACTTTGCGGAGCTTGAGTATCAGCTTTGTCATTATAATTCAGAGCCAAAGACAATATATATTGATAATGAGACAGATGAAGAAGGCAAGGTGTATTTTTACAGAGGCATGGATATAACCCAGGAGCAGCGTGAACAGATCGCCGGATTCCTGAATAACTACGACTATGAAGAGATATCCGACGCTGATGTTTTATTATCTGCTATCAATCAGTCGCTGAAAGAGGCTGATAACGAAGAAGCTGCCAGTGATGATTTTAAAAATGCACCGTCTTTTGTCTATGAAAGCGGAAACGAGATCAGAAGTATAGATATACAGGAGTTAGACGGTACGGGTATACTGCGATACAGCTGCTGTAAGTATACCGACGAGGACGGCAGACTTGTTGCGGCAGCACAGGATTATTCCATAAATACATGGAAAATAGACTATGATCTTTTCAAGTCCACTATTGAAGGAATACTCGGCACTGAAACCAAGCAGCCAACAACAGAGGCAATTGAGGAAACTGTACCGTTCGATGATTTCTTTGGACGTGAGATCACTGTATCAAGTGATTATCATACAAACATTAGTGTAACTACAGACGGAGACTATCTTGCGTATGTATCTAAGGGCAAGGAAATACCTTCAGAAAAGCGTGAGCAGATCGGAGAACTCTTTAACAGTCTGGAGCTGAAAAAGAAGGACAGAGATCCGTTTATTGAGGATATGCCGTTCCAGTTCCAGTCATTGGACAAACTTGATTTTGTATACCTCAATGGTGATGAACTTGCTTATATCACTCTCCACAGGGATTCAAATATTCTGGTCTATGATTCATTCCATGTGGAAACGATTAATAACGGAAGTAATATAGGCGATTACTACTATTACAGGTGTACAGATGAAGGACATGCAAGAGACGATATCAAGATCTACGATATAGATTACGATGAGATCGCAGGCAGGATAAGAGAGATACTCGGTGATGAATTTGCTTCGGAAACAGCTATGAAAAATAATTATGCCGGCTTCAACTGGAAGGTAAAAGGCGATACAGATATATACCTTTCGGATAATGACAAAGAAGCATTGTATGGCATATTAAACTCCTGCAAATGGGAAATGGAAAGCATGAATGAATATTTCTCAGATATAGATGACAGCAATGCTTCCGACAGCGTGATTCTTTACAGTGAAGATTCTAAAATGCATCAGTATGTCAGCCTGCAGACTCTTCCTGAGTATACATTAGTCGAATTTTGCGAATATAATAAGAATGAAGCAGGAGAGATCATTCCTTCAAAGTCAGGTGAGGTATATAAAGCATATGATACAGAATTGGTAAAGAAGATAAAGGCTTATCTGTCAGGTGAGGATACAGAAGATGGAGTTATCAGTTTCTCGTTCCTGAAAGACGGAAACTGGGGCTGCCGTATCAATAATGAAGATGCTCCGTATAGTCAGATAGACTTATATGAAAAAGTTAAAAATCAGTATGGTGAAGTTTCAGACGAAGTTTTTCAGTTTGTTTATTACACAAATTATTTGTCATTCGATAAGATCATGAAAATAACTGCTCTTCTTGAAAGTAAGGAATGGGAGATATTCACTTTTGACACAGATCCTTCCGAACAAAACGGAAGTGCAGCGTTTACCACCCGAACAGTTGATAACTTTATAGAGATGCGGGTGCAGAGCGGAGACGAAAAAACAACTATTAATTTCGACGTATACGGATATGAATTAAATGATATGGGACCAAGCAGAAATGAGGATGGAACATACCGTTTTAATTATAATTTAGTCGATAAAGAGGTGCCATATTACTTCTTATCAAAGAGCTTATGGTTCTCATGCGATGATCCGAATCTTGCACAGGAAATAGCAGATATTATAGCCGAATAAAGCATTTGCCGTCCTCTTCTGAGGACGGCATTTTTGCATATATACCGAAAAAGACCGCTTAATAAAGCGGTCTTTCATATAACATCAGTTTTTGCTTACACGTTCACGCTGCATCATACGTCTCTGACGTTCGGCTTCTTCGGTCTGTTTCTGACGCTCCTGATTTCTTCTTATCTGCTCACTGAAATAAGCTTCGTCAGCTCTTTGCTTGCTCTTGTGTATGAAAAACATCGAAACAAGGATCAACAGCACGAGCAGGACTACTCCGACTATAAGAATTGTTTGCATTTCACACTCCTCCTTTAGATTGAATTTGACTTCCTGTAATATGTTACTTAAATTATACCACATTGAAGAGCTGCCTTCAATCGTAAATACGACGAATTTTTTCAGATATCATTGTGCATTTATTACAATGAAAAATGCAGCCTTTTCCGATAGTCGGAATTATGTAATTATTATACTGATGATATATATTATTTTTTTATGTCTTGTGCTGTGAACTTCGTTTTATTGTTTAAGCTGTTACTTGAATCACATATTGTCTTGGCATATTCAAATAAAATTCACTGGACATTTTGAAATAAATGTGATATAATATAACATAATCACAGAAGTATTTTATTCTGACTTTTTTTGAAAGGAGTTATTATGGACTTTCAAGAGTATGTCGAAAAATTTGAGCCAATGACCTGCATTATTTCCGTAGAAAAGCTTAAAGACGGCGGATACGGCGAAATAAGGATAGTTGCAGGCAACAAGGCTTATATTCAGTCAATAGAGGATCCGCACCATGTATCATCTTCATCAATGCTTGACAACAAATTCGTACCAAACAGCCTATATGAAAAATATATCCCGAAAGACCTGAATTTCGAGGATTCATGTTATAATTCTGCTATCAAGAAGAAGATCATGCATACATATATACACCCGGAGAGGTATGATTTCTGGATCAATATGGTAATGATGCCGCTTGCGTCAGATGATCCGAATATGGGCTACTGCTCATATTCTCAGGAGCTCACTCTCAAGGGAGATGCAGATATGATGGCGAATACCTCGGCAGAAACATCGGCTGCCGTTATCAAGACCTGTATAAAGCTCAGGAGCACCGATAACTTCCCTGAGACTATGAATGAGATAATAAACGATATCAGAGAGCTTTGCGGCGCAGATCAGTGCTGTATACTGCTGACTGATTTCAAAGAAAGAAAATGCTCCGTACTTGCGGAGGCTTATTTCGACGAAACCAGAACAAAGCGTATGAATTATTACATCGAAGAAGGCTTTTTTGATGTTGTTGAATCATGGAAAAACACTATTGCAGGCAGTTCATGTCTTATAGTGCAGGGTGAAAAGGATATGCAGGTCTTAAAGGAAAGAAACCCTGTATGGTATGATTCCCTTGTTGAAGCTGAGGTAAACAGTGTAGTATTGTTCCCGCTTAAACATAATAATGAGGTCCTCGGTTATATATGGGCGGTGAATTTTGATACCGAACAGACTTCAAAGATCAAGGATACCCTTGAGATAACCTCTTACTTCATAGCTTCCGAGATAGCCAATTATCAGCTTCTCAACAAGCTTGAGATATTAAGCTCGGTAGATCTTCTTACGGGTATATATAACCGTAACGCCATGAACAACCGTATTTTCAATATTACTTCGGGAAGAGTGCCTTCACCTAAGTGCTTCGGTATCATTTTTGCAGACCTGAACGGACTGAAGCAGAAAAATGATGAAGAAGGCCATGTGGAGGGAGACAAGCTCCTGAAAGGGGCGGCTGCTCTGTTGAAGGAGACTTTCCCGGAATGTGAGATATACCGTGCAGGCGGAGATGAATTCATGCTTATAGCCGTTGATGTGGGTGAAGAAGTTCTTAAAGAGCGTGTGGAAAAGCTCAGGAAAGACTCTGAGGATCCCGAAAATATCAGCTTTGCACTTGGTCTGTACTGTGACGACAATGGCGGCGATATCCGTGCAGCCATGAGAACGGCAGATGAGAGAATGTACGAGGATAAAAAACGCTATTACGGCAAATATCCCGAGCGAAGGCGCAGATGAAAATTCCCTTTATGAGAGTGGTGTTTATATGAAAGTCAAGCCCCGAGGCACTTGAAATGCTTCGGGGCTATTTTTTCACGACTCTACAAATAACTTGCTGATCGTATGAATGGGATTCCAAAGGGACTGTGTTCCTTTGGCAGGGTTACTCCCCATAAAATGGGGAGATGTCGCGTAGCGACAGAGGGGACGTACCGGTTAGGTCAGAGGCGTTCCCTTACATTCTCAATTCTCAACTCTCAACTTTTTAAAGTATTTATATTCTGCAATTCCAACGGCTGCAATAACAATACATAATACCTGATTTAGTGTGATTATCTTATCCGTGTGAGAAGCGCGGAGAAAATCAAGTCCGCCCTTGCCGAGTACAGATGCGATAATTACGAAAAGCTCTGTGTTTTTGTTTCCCTTCAAATAGAGAATCAGTCCGACAGCGAAGATAACGAAGAACAGGATAGTTTCCGTAAGCTGAACGGGAAAAACACATATATTACCCGTATGCCTGCCTGTATATTCGATACAGAAAGGACCATGATAGGCAATGCCGCGGCAGCAGCCTGCGCACAGACAGCCTATTTTTGATATGCTGTACATCAGCGGCACAACGAGAGTGCAGCTTGTGAGCATAGTCCTGAACTCGCGGCGGTCTCTGCCTATAAGAGCTATAGTCACAACGGCAGCAAACATACCGAAAAGTCCGCCTATTGAGGAAAGTCCCATGCCCTTTCCGAAAGTAGTTATATAAGTGAGCAGCAGCCCGAAGAATATACTCATAAAGGGGGCGAGCAGGGAAAGATATCCTGCCATATGCTTTTTGACTCCGCTCCTGATGTTCAGAAAGAACATCGTACCTATACCTGCTGCAAATGACAGCATTATCATTATTGCATAAGGGGGAATTTTTCCCCAGTCAGTGTCAATGTGTAAAGTCATATCCTTATCATCTCCAATGCCGCATTATCCGGGGATATTGTGGCAGCTGTCCAGAAATTCTCCTGTTAAGGCTCCGCAGGCTGCCAGCACCATCATTACTCCGATAATGAAAAGTACGCCGAATATGATGTAAATTATCATAAGAACTTTTCCGAATGTATTATGCGGATAATTCACGCGGACTATTATCATAAGAACAAGAGCAGCTATCCAGCAGGGAAATGTTAAGAAGGGCAATACATAAGCTCCCATAAAGCCCAGACCTATAAGTCCCAAGGATAATCCGCACATTGTATTGGCTTTGTTCTCGTCCTGAGCATTGTTCTGCGCATATGGCATATAATTTGGCGGATAATAATTGGAAATCGGCTTGTCGAAGCTGAAAACTACCTCATCACTGCCGCTGAAGGACATGAGATAATAGTATTCCTCGCGTGTAAGATAGTGGAACCATCTTCCGTCAAGGGTCTGTGTGAAGAAATGTCTCTGCAATACCTCAGGGTCAACTCCCTCGGGAGCGAATATTGAAGGTATTCCCTGAACCATATCGTATGTGCAGTTTTTTACCTCATAAAAGTGTATTCTCATAATAATGCCTCCCCTTTGGCTTTCATTGATTATATTTTACATTATCTCTTGTATTTTTTCAAGATGACAAAAATAATTTATTCAGTGACATTTGTAATCAGTTTTTCTTATTGACTAACGTGAAACAAACTGCTATAATTTATGTTAGGGGTCTGTGAAGATCATAAATATACGGAGGCTTTAATATGCGTTTTTCTATTGAAAATCTATCAAAAAAATTTGATGATAAACAGGTACTAAGAGATATAACATTCACCTTTGAATCAGGCAAGATATACGGGCTTCTCGGAAGGAACGGAGCAGGAAAGACTACGTTTTTTAACTGTATAAACGGTGATATTTCAGCAGATTCGGGAAAATATACGCTTCTTACCGATACCGGAGGCAGGGAACTCATTCCCGAAGATATAGGATATGTGCTTTCAACTCCTACAGTCCCCGAATTTCTTACGGGAAGGGAATTCCTGAAATTCTTCACCGAGATACATTCCGACAAGATACATGACCTCAAGCCCCTTGATGTTTATTTCGACTATATGGGTATCGACCGCATCGACCGCGACAAGCTTCTGAAGGACTATTCTCACGGTATGAAGAATAAGATGCAGATGCTCATAAACTTTATAGCACAGCCGAATATACTTCTGCTTGATGAGCCGCTCACATCTCTTGACGTAGTAGTTGCCGAGGAGATGAAACAGCTCCTTCGTTCACTTAAAGACAATAAGATAACAATTCTTTCCACACATATAATGGACCTTGCACTTGACCTGTGCGATGAGATAGTTCTTCTCAATCACGGTGTGCTTGAGCCCGTATACAAGTCCGACCTTGACAATAACGAATTCAAGGAAAAGATAATCGCTGCACTCAGGGAGGATAACAATGCTTAAAACTCTTTGGATATCCTTCAAGCTGAAAAATACATACCGTGTAAATTCGATACTGCACGCTTTCAGACAGATACCGCTGGTAAAGAAGCTTTTTCCGCCTGATGTCTACAGCATGGCTGGCTTTAAGGTATTTGCCTATGTGATATCAATTCTCTGGGCATTTTTCTCCATGTTTGCCTTCAAAATAGCATATCTGTTCTTCTGTGTCGTTATATGGTGCGGTATGTTTGAGATAAGCAGGGCAGATACACCGCGCTTTTTCATGCATCTTCTTGTGCCGCTCACCATTTTGGGAGCATTTATAAATAATTATATGTTTACTCCCGAGAAGCATAAATACTATGCAATGATACAGCTTGGCATGGAGGCAAAAAAATACACTCTTGTAAACTACTTTTTCAGTATTTTAAGGCACTTTATCGGCTTTGCAGCTGCTGCGCTGCTGTTTGGACTGGATCACGGCATGAAGGCTTGGCATTGTCTGCTCCTCGCTGTATTCGGTGTTTGTGCAAAGACGGCAGTCTGTCCTCTGGAGATGCTGCGCTTCAAAAAGGGTAAGAAGCTTGCAACAAAAGTCAAGCTTAATGTCGCTTCGCTTATTCTCGGTGTTGTGGGGATCGTAGGACTTTATGCAATTGCCGTATTCGGCTATATGATACCGCTCTATGTATCCTATGGCATTATTGCCGCATTCATTGTCGGAGCAGTCATTGCTCTGCCGTATATAATAAGGTTTAAAGACTACCGCGCACTTAACAAGGAGATACTCAATGCGGAATTCGTGTCGCAAATGGATATCAAGGCAGCGCAAAGGCAGAATTTTCGTAAGAATACACAGAAGAATATCAGTGCTGACACAGGTATTACAAGTGACAAGAGCGGATTTGAATACCTCAACGAGCTTTTTGTAAAGCGTCATAAAAAGATACTCTGGGGAAGCTCGGTTAAGATAACAGTGGTACTGGCGCTGCTGCTAACAGTTATGTGTGCCGTATGCATTTTCATGCCTAAGGAAGCGGCTGAGCTCAACAATCTTATCAGCAGATCACTGCCGTATTTTGTATTCGTAATGTACGCTGTTAACCGTGGAATGCAGTTCACACAGGCACTTTTCGTAAACTGCGACCACAGTCTGCTAACATATCCTTTCTATAAGCAGCCAAAGTCAATACTGACACTTTTCCGTATAAGACTGAGAGAGATAATAAAAGTAAACCTGCTTCCCGCAGCAGTGGGCGGAATTGGTCTGGCATTGCTTCTGTTCATATCGGGAGGTTCTGACAATCCCGTAACATACGGCGTGATCTTCGTATCCATGTGTGCACTCAGCATATTCTTCTCGGTGCATTACCTTACGATATACTACCTTCTCCAGCCATATAACGCAGGTACAGAGGTGAAAAACGGTACATACCGTATCATTACTACGGTAACTTATCTTGTATGCTACTGGATGATATATGTAAAAGTCCCGGCACTTCTTTTCGGAGTTCTCACAATAGTATTCTGTGTATTGTATATCGCGGCAGCCTGCCTGCTGGTATATAAATTCGCACCAAAGACCTTCAGGATACACAGCTGATATTAAGAAAGCAGACCCAAAAAGCTTTTTCGGGTCTGCTTTTATGCGGAATACTGAAATATCAGCGATGATATTTCAAATATATAAACGGGTACTGTCATATGGCTGTGTCTGTTTTCAAAACAAGAAAACGATTATTGTATTAGGAAAGTATTGAGTGAATATTGAATCATCATTAAGAAAGGCGGATGCTTTTGACAAAAATAACCGACTGGATAAAGGAACACAGGAAAAAGCTCCTCATAGCGCTTGTTCTGATACTTCTTGCGGATATACTGCTTATTGTAATTTTTTCGCTGAAAAATGACGATAAGCCGCAGACTGCGGGAAAGGAGTACAAAGCTGCTGCTGAGGTAACAGAGGTCACGAAGATCGCGGAGGTCTCAGAGCCTGCTGAATCGGCATTAGAAAACGAACAGCAGACCGTATCGGACAAGTCTGTCGAATTTGATACAGATGACCTGCCGTACTGCAAGGCTGCTGTTATATATTCCGTGAGAAAAAGAAAGATCCTGTACAGCGATAATATATATGAAGAAACAGCTCCCGCAAGCCTTACAAAATTGCTTACAGCGGCGGTCGCGCTTAAATATGCAGATGCAGATGATGTGTTCACAGCAGGTTCTGAGCTTGCATACGTAAATGCAAATTCAAGCATTGCAGGACTTGAGGCAGGGGACAGCCTTACTCTCCGTGATCTGATAACAGGTATGCTCCTTGCTTCTGGAAATGACGCAGCACATACGGTGGCAGTTTCGGTGGCAAGAAAGGTCTTTCCCGATGCAGACCTTAACGATGTCGAAGCTGTAAACTGCTTCTGCGGACTTATGAAGCAGTTTGCAGAGCAAATAGGCATTGAGCAAAGCTCCTTTTTAACTCCAGATGGCTGGGACACTTATGATCAGTATACTACAGTTTCAGACCTTCTGATCCTTGCGGATTATGTGCTTACAGTAGATGAACTGCGTGAAATAGTCGGAATTCCCGAAAAGACAGTCTACTCAAAGGAAGGCAAGGTATTCACATGGCAGAATTCAAATCAGCTCCTTGACCCGAGCGGTAATTACTACTGTGAAAATGCCATAGGCGTAAAGACGGGAACTACTCAGAATGCAGGAAGCTGTCTTATATCAGCCTTTGAAATTCGCGGTGAAAAATATATATCGGTAGTTGTGGGCTGCAATACAGACGATGACAGATACGTTTATACCCTTGATATGATAGATCAGCTGCTCTGAGGCGATTTATTGCGAAATTTTTGAATTTATTTCCGTAATATTATCTAAAATCTATTGCATTTTACAGTTAAATGTGGTAGAATAATAAAAAAGCTGCAATTTTGCAGGAACGAGGTGTATTATGGATATAAAAGAAGCAATCAAATCACGACACAGTGTAAGACAATTTATCAATAAACCTATAGCAGATGATCTCAGGCAGGAAATCGACAAACTAATCAAAGAATGCAACGAAGAAGGCGAGCTGGATTTTCAGATAGTATATGACGATCCTGAATGCTTTAACACCTTTCTTGCTCATGTAGGAAAATTCGAGAATGCGCGGAATTACATAGTTCTTGCAGGAAAGAAATCAATAGAAGACCTCGATGAACGCTGCGGCTATTATGGCGAAAAGATCGTACTTGCAGCACAGCAGCTGGGACTCAATACCTGCTGGGTAGCAGGCACATACGGCAAGAGTAAGATCAGAGCTGAGATCCCCGACGATGAGAAGCGCGTATGCGTTATAGCGATCGGTTACGGTGCAAATGAGGGAACAAAGCATCGTTCAAAGCCTGTAGAGAAGCTCTGCGATATCAGAGGCGATGAGATGCAGCCGTGGTTCAGAAACGGTCTCGTTGCAGCTATGATGGCACCTACTGCACTTAATCAGCAGAAATTCTTTATAACTCTTGAAAACGACGAAGCAGTCATTACAACTAAAAAAGGCATGATGACAAAAATTGACCTTGGTATAGTAAAGTACAATTTTGAAGCTGCTTCGGGACATAAATGTCGTGCATGACTTAAAAAGCAAGGGCGGATATATCCGCCCTTTTTCTTGTAATCAGAAAACCCCCGGCTCGGCCGGGGGTTCAAAAGAGCTTACAGCTATAAGTCTTGAAATAAAAACTCCTTTTGATTATAATAAACTTGCGGCTACCAACTGCAAGAAGAATCAAAAGGAGGTCATTATAAAGTGAATGACAAGTATAGTTTATCACATTCAAAATGGAATTGCAAGTATCATATAGTATTTGCGCCTAAATATCGTAGAAAAGTGTTTTATGGAGAAAAGAGGTATGAAATAGGACAAATATTAAGGCAGTTATGTAATTGGTATAGAGCAAATCTGCTTGAAGCAGAAGCTTGTCCAGACCATATACATATGCTGGTGGAAATACCGCCAAAGAATGCAGTATCTTCATTTATGGGATATCTAAAAGGGAAAAGCAGTATAATGATATACAATAAGTGGGGAAATATGAAGTATAAGTATCGAAACAGATCGTTTTGGTGTCGAGGATATTATGTTGATACGGCTGGGAAGAACACAGCTGCAATAGCCGATTATATCAGGAAACAATTAGAAGATGATAGAATAGCAGGTCAATTAACACTGGACAATACAAATCCATATAGCGAGTAAGCAGTAAGAAATACGCAGAAGAACGTAGCCGCGTGCGTCCGTGTTGTTACGCCTTTTCAGGCGTGGCTTGTATTCTGAGCCCCTATGGGGCGTTTAAGGAAAAACCCCCGGCTTTGCCGGGGGATGCTTATTGTATGTAATGGAAAAAGCCATAGCAATTTCACTATGGCTTGTTATTTTACTTCAAGAATCCGTTGATTATCTGTTCCTCGGCTTCTGCCTCTGTAAGACCGAGAGTCATGAGCTTTATGAGCTGTTCGCCTGCGATCTTACCGATAGCAGCCTCGTGAACGAGAGCTGCGTCAACGCTGTTTGCTTCAAGAGAGGGAACTGCAAGTATTCTGCCATTGTCCATGATGATCGAGTCGCACTCTGTATGACCGCTGCAAGCTGCACTGCCGTTTATGCACAGATCGAGCTTCTGGTATGAGTTATCACGTGCAACTGAACGTGAAACTACATCGGCGCTTGAGCCGTCACCGTTAAGGTCAACCTTATATATACTGTAAGCCTGCTGCTGACCGTGAGTCATAAGTCTTTCGCGGACTAAAAGCTTTGCATCTGCTTTGAGCTCTGCGATGGTAGTGCGCTTTGTAGAGTCAACGCCCTTGATCTGCACCATTTCCATTTCCATAGTGCTGCCCTCGTCCATGTGGACTTCCGTTACAGGATTGAGGATACGCTTACCGCTTCCGTCACCTGAGCCGTAATGCTTTTCAACGTAGCGCACCTTTGAATTCTTACCTATGAAGAAACGGTGTATACCATCATGCTCTGAGTCCTGAGAGCCGCAGTTGTCGATACCGCAGCCTGCCACGATAAGAACATCGCAGTCATCACCAACGAAGAAGTCATTGTAAACGTTCTCCTTGATGCCGCTCTGACTGAGTACTACAGGAATGTGGATACTTTCGTTTTTAGTGCCTGATTTTATGCGTATATCAATACCGCTTACATCTTTTTTTGACTGTATGTCGATATTAGCGGTAGTATTTCTCATTAATGCCTTGCCGTTTGCGCGGAGGTTATATGCACCCTCGGGGATACCGTGAAGATCGGCTACCTCCTGAAAGAGTCTTTTCTGAACTGCGTCCATCTGATCCATATTCATGCCTCCTTACGCCATTTTGTGACAGATATTGATTGCGTTTTCAGTGCCTGTGATCTCGGGGAGGATAATATCCTTTTCGCCGTACTTTAATATATTACCGTCTGATATAACTATTATCTCGTCGGCAATATTGAGGATACGTTCCTGATGAGAGATAACAAGGATAGTTCTTCCGCTGCGTTCCTGACGCATTTTCTCAAAAATACGGATAAGATTATTGAAGCTCCAGAGGTCTATTCCTGCCTCAGGCTCGTCAAATATAGCGAGCTTTACATCACGGGCAAGGACTGTAGCTATCTCGATACGTTTAAGCTCACCGCCCGAAAGAGAAGCATTTATCTCACGGTCGATATAGTCCTTTGCACAAAGACCGACCTCAGAGAGATAGTTGCAGGCATCTGAAACGGAAAGCGTTTTGCCTGCGGCTATTCTGAGCAGGTCTATAACAGTCAGCCCCTTAAAGCGGACAGGCTGCTGAAAAGCAAATCCGATACCGAGCCTTGCACGTTCAGTGATATTTTTTTCGGTTATATCAACACCGTCAAAAATGATCTGACCGTCTGTATTTTTTACTATTCCCGCAATGATCTTTGCGAGTGTGGATTTACCGCCGCCGTTAGGACCTGTTATGACTACGAATTTATTATCACTGATAGTATGGGAAATATTTCTGATTATTTCAATATTGGAACCGTTGTCATCGGCGCTGAAGGAAACATTTTTCAGTTCAAGCATTTTCAGAACTCCATTCTTTTTTATCAGGCAGATACTGCCCTGAAAGTATATAATTACATTGTTATTGCTCTATAAATTATACCACCTATTATAAATAAAATCAATAACAGACTATATTTTGTTGCATCTCTGAAACATTAAAACGAACTGAAAAAGGCTTAAAATCGGCAAAACTTTGTTATATGCTGCTAACTTGCGCTTGATACATGATCAGCTTCCAAAAAAAATTTTTTTGATATTCAATGTTTTTTCGTTGAAAAAATGTGTTTTTCAGCCCCTTTATGAAAGTACTTTCAAAAAATCTTTCAGGAGGTAAGAATAATGCTTACAATATTAAAGGAAAAATTTATGAGCTATAACGGTGAGAGATCACTTGTCATAGCAGAGCTTGCAGTTGATACAAAGACTGAGCTTCCCGCAGAGGACGGAGTCAACGGAAGACTTATCTCACACGGTACTATTGCATGGGAGATAAGCACAGGAAATATTTACGGCTTCGGCGGTGATGGAAAATGGGTAAATCAAGCAACAGGTGAAGCATATGACCCTGAGGACGGAGAATGATAAATGCTGCATGAAATATTATTTGCAAATAAGGGAGCTTTGTCTGATGATGTAAGAAGAAATATGATCGCAAGGAAACTGAATTTCGGTGAAAGCGAGCTTACAGGGGCACTTCCGCTTCGTTTCCGTTCAGACGGCGCAGCTTTGCTCGACTGGAGCATAACAGGAGCAGCAGGCGGAGTAGGAAAGCTTGGAAAGAACTACCTTAAACAGAAAACAACTTCAATACCTAACGGTGCTGCTGGAACTTTTATATCAGGCGGCGATGCTTGGCTGGACGTTCTTAACGGAATAACATTTACCACAACCGCCGGTACGACACGTATAGGAATGCTGTTCCATATTATCGGTAATGGCAGCGTATTGCCGACCGGTGTCGGCGATATTATGCTGGTTGAAGGTTCTGAAATCCCAACAGCTTATGATGCCGAAACAAACCTGTTTACCGAGAGTGTTATGCAAGGTTGTTATCAGACGACCAATGATACTTTTGTTGCAGGAACTCAGCTGTTATACGCAGGTGATGACGGTAAAGGCGGAACACATAATTACAGTTCTACCGCTGAATTTATACAGACAAGATGCAAAACGTATTCTCAGAGAGTCAAACCAAATACCACATACTCTGTGAGAGTGTTCAACAGTTCCTATAATAACCTTGAAGTTGCGTTATATCTGCTTAGTGAACCGGGCGCTATTGCATCTCAGTTTGTGGCATTATCCGGACAGAAAAGCATTCCTGACAACGGTACTTTTGCTGCAAATGATGAACAATGGGTCGGACTTGCATATTCGGATTACCGTACTGTTACTATTGGACAGTGTCCGGTAGATACAAGACCTATGACGTATGATTACTGTGAGTCTTTTGCTGATTTAAAAGCAGGAACGTATAAGCTTATGATTGATATCTGGGGCAATATTCGTATGTCCGATAATATAACCATAGGTTTTCAGGACTACACGGGTTGTGTTGATGACAACTGGAACGGTGACCAGAGTGATATTAATGAATTCTTCGCTCTTATAAAAGAAGACGATACTTTTGCTATACAGAAAACTAATATTCTTGAAAACGGAATAAGTAAAAGGTCAAAAGAAGCCCCATATCCGAATTATTATCACAGAGAGTTTACGTTTACTCTCGATAATGATACCAAAGTTGGATTGTTTCACAAAGCTTATTACACTTCGACTGTATATGCTTATCCACCATATTTCAGATTCATGATAGTTGACTCGGATGTCGCCGCAGAAGCATTTACCACAACGAACGTATCTCCAACAAATATGAGCGGTTATTCCGCTTGGGAGAAATACAGCGTCAGCCTGCCTGTAAATATCAGCAGCAGAGGTCAGACACAGACTGTGGATATTGATCTCGGGGACTCTTTCCTCGGAGCAGGCGATACCATATCACTTGCAGATACTCATGTTTCCATACCTACCTACAGTGATGTCAATGTGATAACTGTTGACAGCGAAGTACAGCCAAGCGAAATGTACATAAAGTATGTAGGGTAAAACTATACTAAACAAAACAGCTCCCGTAACAGGGAGCTGTATAAATAAGAAAGCCCCCTCGGTCATATAGGGGCTTTCTTATCTATTATTCAGAGAGGTGGGTCAAGCGTGTTTTAAGAGGGGAAAGAGGAGGTCTTTCCCAGTACGAAGCTGGAAAGGAGCACGAGATCGTTTATCCCGGTCTTTCCGTTGCCGTCAATATCAGATGCCTTATTTTCTGATATTCCGTCAACTGCATTTATAAGAGCTTTCCTTTCGGAGATCATATCGAATATATCAATAATACCATCATCATTTATATCACCTTTTATATCATGTCCTGTAACTGTTGACTGCGGTTTGTTCAATGATAAAAGGCATTCATTAAGGTTTGCATAGCCCTTTTGACTATCTGTTGAGAATGAAAATCCTATTTCTGTAAGCTCTTTTGTATGACTTGGGAGATCCGTTTTATCAATTGCCTGTATAAAGTCAGTAATATTTATTTCACCTGAGATCTTTGCAGGCGTTTCTGATGACGCATTATCCCGTCGTATTATGCAATAGCGATAGTAATAGAACCCGCCGATTCCAAGATCGCCGAATGAATTAAGGGTACAGTATGCATCATATGTATTACCGTTTACCTGTAATTCGGCGGTCTGTATGATATTTGCGTTTTTTAGCATGGAATAGGGAGGGTTTAGGGAAGGGTCTGTTACAAAGCTATTGCTGTAATTTTCAACTATGATGTATGAGGTAAAATCATCTTCATTAATTGCATGAATACTGACATCCCAGATACTATCGGCATTTTCATTATTTAACTCTAAGTCGTACTTTACCGACATCTGAGCATCATGGGTAAACGGCTTTTTGCTTTTCCGGTATTTCTGGATACCTTTGGAGCCGTCAAAATCCCATTTCACTGAACAGCCACCGTTTTCATCAGGTTCAAAAATGAAGTTTTCATCATTGAATTTATGGTTATTGCCCCATCTTTCGAGAACAGGCGGTTCAGTATCCAAAGATTCACCGATATTGATATCGAATTTTTTGATATATGCCTTGCCGTCGGAACTCATTGAACCGACTACCAGAGAAAGCTCTGATATGTATAATGGCGCATCTGAACCTTTTTTATAGTAATCCTTGTTCATAGCGTCAAGATGCTTTTTTATATCTATAGTTCCTCTTCTATATTTGTTTTCAGCCTGTTCTTTATCTGATCTGTCTGTTTCAAGGCTTCTGAACTGCATATTGATGTACGGGTTTTCAGGATAAACGCCAAGAAGGTTTTCCTGATAATACTTACGGCCTTTGTATAATCCGTAATGTTTTCCGCCTTCATCAAATTCAGTGCTGAACGAATAGAATTCATCAGGATACTCATAATTTACCATGCCTATTGGTATAAAGAATTCATCGTGACAACCCTCGTTTTTTGAGTCCTCGATATATCCGTGTATACTGAATTCCGTCATGCCTTTTTCAAGGTCTGAATAATCAATATCATAATCCGCAGTTATACTGCTGACGCTGTTGATATCGAGATAATCGTCAAACCGTCTGGTCTTGCGGAATTCACTGAAGCCTCTGTCTGTATCCCATGTAAGATCAAAGCTGTTTTTATCATCAAAGCAAATATCGTAATGACAGCCTGTGAAAGGTTTTGCTTCGTAATAATAACCGTCTTTTTTGACAGGAGAATTTTTTTGTACATTAATTTTCTCCTGTGACTCAGTGTCGGGGGCTTCTGAAAACGTACAGCTATGTGCCGTCAGACAGCCATTGCATCTGTAGGCTTCAACATCAAAATATAAGCAGTCAAGTGTGCCGAATTTAAGACCTGCGCGCTCCCATTGTTCGAAATGTTTTTTCAGGTCTATACTGCCGTATAAATGATAAGATTCACCTGCCGACATCTGTTTTCGTCGTTTTACGCTGAAATACTGATTGATACAGTAAGAGCCGTATATACTTTCAACAGGGATCTGAGAGAAATACATATCATATATTGCCCCGTTGTCCTCGAAAGATCCGAGCTCTTTATATCCTGTTTTTGTTTCAGGAATATGGAAATTAAAGCTGTTTTCGATAACATACAGTTCTGTATCGCCCTGTGCTGTTTTCATGAATCCATATGCGCCTACATATGAACAGCTTTCGGACTTTAAGCTTTCGGAGTCTATTTTCACGGATACGTCATATGACATATAATAGTCGTTGTAATCGCTGTCTGCTTCTATGCTGTGGCCTTTTCTGAAGTAGTAGTTTTCAACATCAGTCCAGTCACAGCAGTAGCTGTCAGGATCATCGATTAAGTGAAATTCCTTGCCTTTATTGTCCTGTAGCCAGTAGCTGTATGTATAGCCGTCTTTATTCCATGTCCTGCTTGGTGTTGGTATTGCCATTGCTGCATGGACATTCAGCGGTAATACCGAAGCAGAGGATAATAGTACCGCAGCTGCTGTAAAAGCTGCTGCATAACGCTGTGCTGATTTAAAAGACATAAAATTTCCCCTTTATGCCAGATAAAAGAAACTGCGTCAGAAAGCCTTTTTGACTTTCTGACCTTATTATATTACAAAAAAATGGCTATTACAAGACATTTTTTGCCCGAAATGTTATGTTTTGATCGTTTTTTGCTCTTTATGAACACGATGAGGAGAAGAATTTGACAGTTTTGCATGGTGTGTATATAATGAAATAGAAGAAGCTACATAAAAGACAATAAAAGGACACACAAAAGACACACTGCGGTTTTATAATACAGTTAAAGCAATAAGGAGTGCACATCTTATGAAGAAAATACTGCTTATAGAGGACGATACCGAAATATGTGAGGTCATCAGAAACTATTTTAATAATAAAGGTACGGAGGTATCTGCGGTAAACAGCGGAGGCAAAGCCTTTGATATCATCAGGGACAGTGAGCTTGACTATGAGCTTGTACTGCTTGATATAATGCTGCCCGAAACGGACGGTTTTACGCTGTGCAGACAGCTAAGAGTGAGAAGCGATATCCCTATAATTTTTATAACCGCAAGGGGAAGGGAAGAGGATATCCTTTACGGATATGATCTGGGCTGCGATGACTATATCGTTAAACCATTCTTGCTCTCTGCACTTTACAGCAAATGCGAGGCACTTGTCCGCCGTGCAGGCAGTAATGACAACGGTAAGGTGCTGAGCTGCGGCGGTATTAGCCTCGACACAAGGACTCTCCGATGCTTTGCAGATGATAATGAAGTGGAGCTTCCACCCAAGGAGTTCGCTATATTACGCTATCTTTTAGAGCATGAGAACTGGGTAGTCACACGTGATACTCTCCTTGACAGGATATGGGGCTATGATTATTTCGGCAGCGACCGCGTAGTTGATAATCACATAAAGAAACTGAGAAAAGCCCTCGGCAGCGCAGGTGCGCAGATAAAGACTCTTGTGGGACGGGGGTATAAGCTTACAAAGGAGTGAACAAAATGAAAAAAGGACTTTTCAAACACAAGCCCAAACGCACTACATTAGGGAAGATGTTTGCAAAGGCGATGATAATACCGATACTTCTGACGTTTATGTGCGCAGCCGTGCTTAATGTGGGCATTGAACGCATTGCTTGCAGCATGGCTGAGGTTCAGTTTGAACGTATTATTGAAAAAACTGAACATACGATACAGTTTAGTGAAGACCCGAATGACAAATTTGGCGGAGCAGAAAACAATGCTTTAATGTTAATGGATATGACATCTATGGTAGATCTGTTTTCTGTTCAATCCGGAAGAGTTGAATACTATAATTACGTTTCGTCATCAAATGACAGAGATAGTTTAGTTGTAAGTGCTGTTGTGGACGAGAATGGTAACATATTGCTATCAAACTCCGTAAAAATGTGGTGTGTTGTAAGAAAAAATGATGAACCATCGAATAATAAGTGGTTTTACTGTGATCCGCAGGAAGTAAAACTGCCTGATCTTGACAAACTTATAGATGACCATATCGATGCATATTATACAGGAAAAGACAAGTGGAGTTGTTTTGATATCACAGGTGGTTATTTTAATTTTAAAGAGCACAAAATGATACCGTATAAAATACAGTTGCAAAAGGGTAATGCCGATGACCTCAAAACAAAGGATATCGTAATAAATACCGACGGAGCTGATCTCAGCGGATATGAGTATATGGAATTTGCTGCTGATAATTTCAATTCAGGCAAAAGAGAATATCCTTGTTGTACTTTTGAAGAAATATGGGGCGTTGAGCAGGAAAAGATAGACAAAGCACTGTCAGAACATCTTACAATGAGTAATTACGGAAAAAACTATGAGAGCGATTATGAGTATGCAATAAACGATTTTATCTCACATTCTCATGTAAATATCGACGGTAAAAAATACACGCTTTTTGTCGAGTTCAAGGTAAATGTATGGGTAGATTGGGTGAAAAAGCTCTACTGCACAATAGTGTTGTTATTCTTCATTATAGTCATGCTTCTGACATTCCTTCGCTGCTGGGCTAAAAATGTCAAAAACAAAGCTCAGTACGCCTTTGAGGACTATCAGAGAGCCCTCACGAACAATCTTGCACATGACTTAAAAACTCCGCTTGCGGTAATAGGCGGATATGCCGAGAACCTTCTGGAGATGCGCAAGGACAGCGGTGATGAAAAAGAACTGCAATATCTCGGTTCTATTATGAACAACGTGTCCTATACCGATGATATAATCGCCAAGACGCTGAAACTCAGCGAAACAGAACAGAAAAAGAAACCGAACAAAAAGAAAGTCGATATAAAAGCCCTTGCGGAGAAATGCGCAGAGAAATACAAAGACGCTTTTGAAGAGCGCGGAATTGAAATTTCTATTGAGGGCAGCGGTGAGGTAAATGCCGATGAGGACTCCCTTTCGCTTGCCGTTGATAATCTTATATCCAATGCAGTGAAGTACACTCGCAATGACGGTTCTGTGAAAATAACTGTAAGCAAAAAGGAATTCGTCATAGAGAACGATACTGTCGAGAATATTGATACGAAGGAGCTGAAAATGCCTTTTGTAAAGGGCGATAAAGCTCGCAGCGACAAGAGCAGCAGCGGTCTGGGACTATCAATTGCTGAGGCTGCCGCAGTACAGAACGGCTTCGCATTGAAGCTCAGCTGTAAGGATAAGAAATTCAAAGCCATGATAGAGATGTAATATAAAAAAGACAGGCTGCAAATGTACTTGCAGCCTGTTTGTTATTATTATTGTTCGGGAAGTGATTTGATAACACCTTCGATGTATCTGCTTATTGAACGAGCGTCCTGATTGGTAAGTCCGCCGCCCGGTTCATAAACGTCAGCGTTTGAGAGTCCCTGTACAGTTATATGTGCGGAATTGCTGCCGTTCACGCCGTAGCTTGATGGGAATGCAACTGCCTTCATTATAAGGCTTGCATCATTCTCGTCGACTATACCGTCGCAGTTTGCGTCGCCGTAAAGTGTAGGCTCTGAAAGTATTATCTCCTTGCCTGTATAGTAGTATTCGGGTTCTTCTGCTTCGTGGAAATATACGCGGAAATAATCCATAGAGCCGTTGAAATAGTTGCCCGAATGGTCACGTGCTATATAGCAGCGTGTAAGAGGACTGAATGTCTGCTCGGGAAGAGTCGTAAGCTTTACGCTTCCGATAACTTCACCGTTTATAAGAAGCTTTGCAGTATTATTATTGATTATAACACGGACAATGTACCATTTGCCCTCTTCAAGTGTGGTCTTTGAAGTGATCTTTGAGTCACCGATACCGAATTCGGGTTTGCCGCTTTTATTTGACGGCGTAAAGTACATTGAAGTACCGTTTCCAAAATCAAATACTCGCTGGTCGGCGCTTCCGCCTCTCCAGAGAATGGAAGTACATATCTCCATATTCTTGTAGTCCACAAGGGTCTTATCGCAGATTATGTACTGGTTTTTGCCGTTGAAGGTTATTACTCCGTTTGCAGTTGCGCGTTTCTCCTGCCAGAGAGGCGCATTTCTGAGTATGCCGTTTGTAGCACCGTATGTATCGTAGGCAAATACAGTGCTCTCACGTTCAAACTCATATCCTGCATAGAGACCGTCAGTATACGGCAGTTTTTCGTTATATTCGTCTGATTCGAGCCAGCCGAAGGCTGCGCCGTGTGAAACAGAGTTTTCGTTGTAGAAATCGCCGTCGAGTATAGCCTGACCTGAGGCAACTCCTTTTCCGTAGCAATAAGCAGTACCCTTTACGGTAGCGTCATCGGTTACGGAGTATTCATCGAGGAGGTAGGCATTGCCCATTATACGGGCATTCCCCGAAACAGAAGCTCCTGCGGTAACAACGGCGTTCTCGCCGACCTTAGCGTTTCCGCTGATAGTTGGTGTAGCCCACCAGAATCCGTAAACACAGGCATAATCGCTTATTCTTGCGTTATCGGTAATGGTGGCGTTATTGACTACGGCGTGATCTGTTATGACGACATTGTCTCTGATAACAGAGTTTCCGAGCACCATTGCGTCCTGTCCGACGTAAACAGTGTCATCTATCTCTACAGTTTCAGCAACAAAGCCGCCGCCGTTTGGGTGGATATGACCTTCGATACTTTTCTTGATATCGCGGTACATCGGTGTAGCACCCTTGATATCGAATTCGTAGGGATAGCGGCGTTTATAGTCGCTTTGGGTGTATGAGTATTCGTCGCCGTTCTCAGCTTTGTCATATATGTTATTGGGAATAATAGTATCAGGTGTAGCTGCTACAGTAAGGTAAAGAGCTGTCTCTGTGCCGTCGAGGGCAATGGTCTTTGTACCTTCTGAGAAAAGGGTGGAATAACGAGTCGTCCCGTCTTCTTTTTCCGCAACGAGACAAGCACGCCAGTCAGCTTCTTCAGCGTCGGAGATGCCGCGGAGTGTTACGGACACACGTTTACCTTCGATATTGAGGGGAATAACATTCAGACCTGTCTGCATAGGCGCTTTTTCTTCAGGAACGATATAACAACCTTCCTTGTCGGGAGCAGGCTCGGGCTGAGTGTAGATAAGCTGCCATACGAAGGGATCTTCGAGGGATTTGCTGAGGGCTTCGTTATACAGCTCTTTTTGCTTGAAATCAAGGGTAGCCATGTGCTTTGCAAAACTGCCGATAAGTTCTTTCATATCACAGCCTGAAAGTCTTTCGATAGTATCAAACGGGTATTCTTCTGGCAAAGCTTCGGTTTGAAGCTTCATGATGAAATCCTTGCCCAGAACGTCGAAATTATCAGGATTTTCAGAAAGATACTGGAGGAATATCCACGCCTCATAGTACATTCTTCCGTGGGGAATAGTTAGATTCATATTTCTGAGATAGGGAAGGAAAAAATGTGTGGTAGGAGTTTCGAGGGTATCGAAATACTGCTCCTTGAACCAGTTTGCTACGGCTTCCCACCAGGGACCTGTGATAGCCTGGTCGGTCCAGCCTTTTGAGTGATAGGTAAGAACGTGTCCGTATTCGTGGGGGAGAGATGCTGAGTCAGTACCGTCCTCCTGAAGCATTGCAGCAGGATCACAGAATATATAGGCGAATCCTGTGAAGGGTTCTGCGCTCATGTATGCCCAGCCTTCCTCGAAGTCGGGAAGTCCCGTTCTTGTAAGATAGATATTGGTCTTGTACTTATTTCCGTCGGGGTTAAAAACGGATTCAGAGGAGTCCTTCATGCCAAGCTCGGTTGTATAGATTTCGCGGTATTTTTCAAGTTGATCAAGGTTGAGCTTGATGAAAGTGTCATTGATTAAACCTGTCTGATCGTCATTGCCCCAGATTATCTGGAAATGTTGGGATGTTGCTGTGTTGTACTTGTCCATGTAGTGCTGGTCGCCTGAGAAGTCGTGGTAATCCCGGCACAGATACTCGTCTTCTCCTCCCGCCGCCATAACAGTGGTGCTTGGGAATCTGACCGAACTTCCGACCAAAAGGAAGGAAGCAGCCGCAGCCAGCAGCCTTTTAAAGACCATTTGAATTCCTCCTTTTTTCACGGAAAACGGGGAGGCGTTTACCGTTCTCCGATAAACTTACAACCATATTATACCACAAGTTATAGAAAAATTCAATAGTTTTTGTACAATTTATTTCAATTTTTTTTCCAGAATGTGAAGATTATCACTTTTTGCTAAGCTGCCAGAAGGCAACAGCACTGGCTGCTGCGACGTTTAAGGAGTCTACACCGTTTTGCATGGGTATCTTTATTGTGTAGTCACAGGCAGCTATCGTTTCTGTTTTCAGACCGCTTCCTTCAGTTCCAAGAATGACCGCAAGCTTTTTTTCTGAGGTGAGCTTAGGGTCATCTATTCTTACCGTGTCGTTTCTCAGTGCCATTGCAGCTGATGCGAAGCCGTATTCCTTCAATGTATTTATATAGTAAGGAGGCTCACTGTCAAGATAAGTCCACGGCAGCTGGAATACAGTGCCCATACTTACGCGTATGGAGCGGCGGAAAAGCGGGTCACTGCACGATGGGGTGAGCAGGACTGCATCGAAGCCAAGTGCCGCAGCCGAGCGGAAGATCGCGCCGATGTTTGTCTGATTCATTATATCTTCAAGTAACGCGATCCGCTCGGCACCTGCGAGTATGCTCGCAGGTGTGGGCAGAGCCCTGCGGCACATGGCGCATAGTACGCCCTGAGTCATTTTGAAGCCTGTCAGCTCTGTAAGAAGCTGCGATGGTGCAGTGTATACAGGAATATTTCCGCACTGTTCAATAATATCGGCAGCTTGTATATTTATATATTTACGTTCCAAAAGTATGGAAATCGGGGTATAACCACAATTTAATGCAGTTCTTATCACATTCGGGCTTTCTGCCACGAAGATTCCTGCTGCTTCAAGCTCTTTTTCGGCAGTATTCCTGTAGGGAAGAAGCTCGGCTGCGGACAAGTCTGAGATCTCGATAATATTTGCCATATTTGACTCCTTTGTGTGAAATCAAGAAAAGCTGCCCTGTGCGGCAGCTTTCGATGAATATTTTATTTTACTCTTGTGAATGTCTGTGTTTTCTTTGAGCTTGTGAGCGTCAGGGTGTCGCCTTCGATCTTGTACTCAGCAGTACCGCCGTCACCTGAAAGGTCCATCATTCCGGAATAGCCTGATATTGTGATCTTGTTGTCTTTTGTTTCGTAATTGAAGAGATTATTGAAAATGACTTCGCTGTGATCGCCGTCAAATTCAAGTGTGATGTCTACAGATTCAGGCATCTCCTCCTCGCCTTCCTTTGACAATCCCTGTAAAATGCCGTCATAAAGGAGTCCGCCGTCAAGTGAATACTTTCCGTCATAGCCTTCCTTGTCGTCGAGCTTTGTCATTACCAGCATTTCCTGACCCATTACGTCTAATGTGAACTTCTTGCCGTCTTCCTTATAGTAATCCTTTGAAAGAACAGTTCCGCTTACGTTGAAGCCGTCTTCATCAAAGTGAAGGATCTTGGAGCTGTCAGCATATACAGAGCCTTTTCCGTCAGCAAAGATTATGCCGCCGTTCTGTATGCTCTCGTTGTCGAGGCCGTCGATAGACCATTTACCTGTTATATCAGCAGTTTTCTTTGACTTCTTTGAACTGTCGCTGTCGCTTTTGGCTTTTCCGCATGAAGCAAGAACGCAAAGTGCGAGTGAGCAGACTGCGATAGATGAAATTGTTTTTTTCATAAAATATCCTCCGTAGTATTATCTTATATCTTTACCGTTCTATGTAAATGAGCGGAATATAAGCTTGTTTTGGACGTATATCAATGTACATTATAGCATGGCGCTTTTTTTATTTCAAGTAAAATGCTGAAAAGTCGCCGAAATGCTATTAAATAATAGTGTGCTTACCTTAAAAAATGTTCCTTTTGCACATAAAAAACGGCTTTAATGCTTGACACAGCTTGTTTTAAATGATAGAATTATGGCGTAAAAACACTATCTGTAAAAACAGGAGGCGGTATTTATGAAGTGTATCAAAGCATTAGCGGCTGCGGTGATAGCTGCGGCAGCTGTACCGATATCGGTCTGTGCTGACAGTTCTGCTGTCATGGACTATAATAGTGACAGCGTTGTTGATATATTTGATATGGTAAGTGCAAGAAAAAGCGGTGTTTCCGGGGCAGAACTGAAAAAACTCAGCGGTTTCCTGCTGGGAAACGGTGCGGAAGCTGCTCCCGAGGAGGGCTATAAACTCATATGGAGCGATGAATTCAGCGGAGATTCGCTGGATATGGACAAGTGGTCCTATGAGCTGGGTAACTGGAAGCTGGACGACAACGGCAACTATGTGACAAACGGCTGGGGCAACAACGAGCAGGAGTTCTATACTGACAAGAATGCCACCGTTAAAGACGGTATCCTGACTATTGCCGCAAAAAAAGAGCGCCTTGCCGATGAAGTGCAGGGAGCATATGATTACACGTCTTCACGTATCAATACCGCCCATAAGTTCTCCGCCTGCGGTGGAAAAATAGAGGTCAGAGCAAGATGCGATTCGGGAAAGTCCCTGTGGCCTGCTATCTGGATGCTGCCTGAGGACAGCGCTTACGGCGGCTGGGCTGCATCTGGTGAAATAGATATCATGGAGGGCTGGGGAAGTACTCCCGAAAAAATATGCGGAACTATCCATTTTGGCGGTGCATGGCCGAATAATACCTATCTTACCAACAATTATAACTTCCCTGAGGGCGACGGCACTCAGAACTGGCATACTTATAGTATTGAGTGGGAGCGCGGCGAGATACGCTGGTATGTTGACGATAATCTGTACAGTACCCAGAACGACTGGTATTCCGAGGGCTTCAGCTACCCTGCGCCCTTTGATCAGAATTTCTATATTATCCTGAATTTCGCCGTGGGCGGACATTTTGACGGCATCGACGGTATCTATGCCGAACCTAACACCTTTGCGGACGGCGAAAAGCACTTCGATATAGATTACGTAAGAGTTTACGAAAAAACGGGTTCTGATTTCACTCCTTCCGAAATGAGCTCTGTGCCGCTGGACAATTACATCGAGGGCGCGGATGCTTCTGTTGCCAACAAAGAGGGCTGTACCGTGGTCGATATCAAAAATGCAGGCGCTTTGGAATACGCTGTTATGGGACTGCTCAGAGGAAAGTCTGTCAGGGCGGGTGAAAAGTATACGATCAGTTTTGATATAAGCTCAACTGCTCAGCGCAGCATGGTGCTGACGGCTGAGGACAGCGCATATACCCGTTATCTCAACGAAAAACTGACGCTAACTCCCGAAAAGAAGCACTACAGCTTCGATGTTGTCTTCCCGAGCGATATGAAGGCTGATATCAAGTTCCAGCTTGGAAATATCGATGACGCTGCCGCACTTGGAGCACATACGGTAACTATTTCGGATATTTCATGGGATAAAGGCTGATATTATATTTATTGTGTGAAAAATGCTGTATCGCAGTTTAGCGGTGCAGCTTTTTCGCTCATCGTAGCTTTTATACGAAAAAAAATGTTTTTTTATAAATTTTTGGTTGAAATTGTTTGGGAAATGTGGTATAATATTTTTATATAAATACCAATAAGTTTTATAATGGACAAAATGATAAGGATAAAATGCTGATGAAAAGCCATTTTTGGCTATTTGGCTTTAACGGCAAAAAATGACATGGTTCAGTTTCGTTTTGTAAAATCAGCGCAAAAAGTGGTTTGACACTTTTATGATATTCTGATATATTATTTTTGAGATAAAAATGTTAGGGAGGTGCGTCATGAAGGAGCTTCTGAAGAAACTCTGCGACAAGTATCTGCTCAATCTGGGACTTTTTACCGATCTGTGCCCTCTTGAGCGTGATATACTGTATCCTGTCTGTGCAAGTGTTTTCTGTGCGGCAGATGCGGAATTTGACCTCGCAAAATTCAAATCCAGTCTGGCACTTATCAAGGAAAATCCTAAAATGCTTTCCAGCTTCCGCAGTACCGTGCGTCCGCTTATAGCTTCACTTTTGTCTGTCAGCGGAGACCCGAGAGGTGAGATGAATCAGTATCTTGAATGCTATGAGATAATGCGGAAATACTTCACCAATTCCGAGCATCTGGCTCTGCTGTCAATGCTGTTTACGAAGATAGTCCCTGTTGATAAGGCAGAGGAGTATATCAAGCGCGGAAGGCAGATATACGACAGAATGAAAAGAGAGCACCGTATCCTTACCACAAAGGAGAATATTGCTTTTGCTGTTATGCTGGCATTTTCAGAGAAGTCCGATGACGCTCTCATCGAGGATATGGAAGCAAGCTATCAGCTCCTCAAGCACAGCGATGCCAAGAACAGTATGCAGTCGGTATCCCATGTTCTGGCTATGTCCGACGAAAAGCCCGAGGACAAGTGCGCAAAGTTCAAGGAGCTTTACGATAATATGCTCAAAAAGGGAAAAAAATACGGAAAGCGCTATGAGCTTGCAATGCTGGCAGCTATGTCAATAGCTGATTTCGACAGCGGCGAGATAATATGTGATGTCAGCGATGTTGAAGCCTTTCTGGCTCAGCACAAGGCTGTATTCGATCTTTCGGGATTTGACGGTGATGAGCCTGTATGCCATGCCTTCATGCTCCTTACATCTGCTTACGCAGGAAATGCCAATATAAATGATGAACTAAAGAAACGTGTACTGATGGCGGCAGGTCAGGCAGCACTGTATTCCTTTATGGTGTACAGCATGATGACTGTTGCTCCTGTGGTGCCCGAAATATGATACAAACAAATAATGCAGTTATCCCATAAATGAACGGAGGTTTTTAAAATGAAGGCGGATAAGTATATCATCGGAGGCAAAAAGACGGATATACGCAAGCTACCCACAAACAGCAAAGAGGACAATGTTGACAAGGAAGAGATCATAAAAAAGTATGAGGAAAACAAGCTTGAGCTTGCCGCTCTTCAGGATAAGTTCTACGCTGATGCAAGAGAGGGTCTGATCGTTGTTATACAGGCACTGGACGCTTCGGGAAAGGATTCTACTATAAAGAATGTCTTCAGCGGTATCAATCCGCAGGGCGTGAAGGTGCATTACTACAAAGCTCCTACTTCCGATGAGCTGGCTCACGACTATCTCTGGAGAATTCATCAGAATATACCGCGCAGAGGTGAGATAGCCATATTCAACAGAAGTCATTACGAGGATCTTGTTACGGTACAGGCTGAGGATATATGGAAAGGCTATCATATGTCGGACAGGATACTCGATGACTCTAAGAAGGAATTCTTTGAGAAGAGATATGAGCAGGTGAATAACTTCGAGAAGTATCTCTATGAGAACAGCTACCGCGTTGTGAAGATATTCCTTCATGTTTCCAAGGAGGAGCAGACCGCACAGCTTCTCGAGCGTATCGAGCTGCCCGAGAAAAACTGGAAATTCCGTGCCGATGACCTTAAAGTAAGGGATAAATACGACACATATCTCAAATGCTTCAACGATGTTATAAATAAGACTTCGACCAAGGAGTCGCCGTGGTACGTTCTTCCCGGCGATCAGAGATGGTATACAAGATATCTCGTAACGGAGATACTCCTTGACGCTCTGAATGCCTGCAAGCCTGAATATCCCGAGCTTCCTGACGAAGAAAAGGAAAAGCTTCCCGAGTGCAGGAAAGTGCTCACGGAGGCTATGGCTGAGTATGAAGGCAGCAAGGCAGGCAAAAAGTCGGAAAAAAGTGATAAGAAGCCTGAAAAGCTTGATAAAAAGGCAAAGAAAAAGAGCAAGAAATGATAATTGCGCCCCTGCCGTTAACGCAGGGGCTTCTTGGATATATCAAAAGTATATATGCTGTGGCTCGGCAGGAGCTTTTCAGGGAAAACTCCCCCGGTATGATGCATATAGGCTTTTGCTGTGAATGTGCCGATATTAGGGGTATCGGAAAATATTTAAGATATGCTGTTGACTTGCTTGAAAAGATGTGCTATAATTTTTATATACCTTTATTATTTATTTTATATAAGGAGGAGCTATGGGGAACAGTGAATACCGCAAGACGATCGACTATATACTTGACCTTATCAGAGGCGGAATGCTGCAGGTAGGGGACAAGCTGCCAACTGAACGGAGTATTTCAGAAAAGCTTGGGATCAGCAGAAACACTGTCAGAGAGGCACTCAGAGGTCTTGAAATACTTGGGATTGTTAACGGAAAGCAGGGCTCGGGAAATTATCTTACGGATAATATCTCAGAGTCTATCGCTAAGGCTATGGACGTAATGCTGCTTATGAACAGAACTTCAAAGGAAGAGATATGTTCTTTCAGAAGAAGCATGGAAAAAACTGTTTGCAGTTACCTTATCGGAAGAGGCTGCAGCAACGAGCACAAGCTGAATATCGTTGCAGCTCTTAACAGACTCAAGGAGTCTGAGGGCACAAGCGAGAATTCCATTGCTGACAGAGATTTTCACTATTCTCTTATTTATGCTACTGAAAACAGCTTCTGGATAACCTTTATGAATGCTGTATCAGAGGTGTATATGAGGTGGATAGATGATTTTCTGGTAACTGCTGATCAGGGTATGCATATCAGACTTCAGGAATGTCATGAGAAAATGGTGCAGGGCATCATCACAGGTGATACCGAATTCTGCCTGAAGGCTATTGATTCGCATTATGACCTTATTGATAATGGCTTTTGATAAAAAGCGAAAGGAAAAATGTTTTTAATGAAATTTAATCGTATTATCGCAGCCGCAGCTGCGTTATTATGCGCTGTCGGCTCGTTTTCATGCACAAAGAAAAGTAACGACAGTTCGGATAAGAATGAGACTACGACTGCTGCACAGACGGAAGAAAATACTACAGTAAGTGAAGAGACGACCGAAGCAGCGGAGCAGGCAACAGAGGCTGACAATGACGAGAATACGGATATAAACGATTATATCTCGGTAACAGACGCAACTCCTGCTATGTGGAAGGTAACAGATCCTGCTACGGGAAATGAGCTTTATATGATGGGGACTATGCATATCATAACTGAGGATACTTTCCCTCTTCCCGATTATATCATGGACGTTTACAAAAACTGTGACGGTGTCGCTGTAGAGCTGGATATAAACAGTATAATGAGTGATATGTCGCAGCTTCAGGATTTCTACGGCAAGATGCTGTATACCGACGGCACTACGGTCAAGGATCATATCTCGGAAGAGACTTATGAGAAAATGAAGAATTACCTTTCCGCAAAGGGAATGTACAATTCTATGATGGAGGCATATATGGCAGGCTTCTGGGCATCACAGGTGGAAACCGTAAGTATTCTCAACATAGATAATCTTGTGCAGGACGGTGTGGATTCAAGGTTCATCACTATGGCAAATGAGGACGGAAAAAAGGTCGTTAGCATCGAAACCATCGACGTTCAGGCAAAGGCTATTACAGCGCTTTCAGATGAGCTTTCGGACTATATGATCTCGGAAACCATTGACAAGGCAGAGGATATGTCAGAGTATACGAAGAGCTTTGCCGAAATGTACGACGCATGGGCATCGGGAGATATTGACAAGCTCGATGAAGAGGAAGAAGAGGAAGACGTTCCTGCCGAGCTGGAAGATGATATGGAAGAATATATGAATACTATGCTCTATGACAGAAATGCGGGCATGGCTGAGAAGGCTGAGGAGTATCTGAAAAACGGCGATAACTACTTCTTTATGGTAGGCGGCGCACATTTTGCGGGCGAAAAAGGCGTTGACGATATCCTGAGGGAAAAAGGCTACACAGTTGAAAGAGTAGCTGCATGATGCAGAAAAAGACTGAGGAACTTTGCAAGTCCTTGGTCTTTATTTTTTGTCAGCAAAAGCATATCTTATGTAATACAAAAATATACAAAAAAACCACCCGTTTTATTCAAAAACAGGTGGTTTTGATAAATCTTTCCACAGCCCCTTGACATGGGGCAGAACTTGTATTATAATGTAATAATGTATCAATATGGAATAGTCTCGCTATTTTGCAAGATATTATAGCACATATTGCACAGGCTTGTCAATAGTTTTGGGAAAAATTTTTCATAGGATACGATAACCAACAATAATTTCTGTCGCTTCTGCACTGTGTGCTGCGGAGCGGCGGTAAAAAAATACAAGGAGGTTCCGCCTATGGTGAATGTTACACCTAAGCAGCTGGGAAAGAATGTCAGAATGAGCTTCGGTAAGATTACCGAGCCTCTGGAGATGCCGAACCTTATCGAGGTACAGAAGAACTCGTATAAGTGGTTCAAGGAAGAGGGTCTGCGCGAGGTATTCCGCGAGATGACCGCTATCACCGACTATAACGGCAATCTTGTCCTCAACTTCAAGGACTACAGATTTGACGACACTCCCAAGTATTCTCTCGCAGAATGTAAATCAAGAGGAGCTACCTATCAGGTCGCTATGAGAGCTACCGCTACACTTGCAAACAAGGAAACGGGTGCTGTCAGCGAAAGCGAGATATATATGGGTGACTTCCCCCTTATGACCGACAGCGGTACCTTCGTTATAAACGGTGCCGAGCGTGTTATCGTATCACAGCTCGTCCGTTCACCGGGTGTTTACTACTCCTTCACAAAGGACAAGACAGGTAAGGACCTCTTCAGCTCACAGATAATCCCTAACCGCGGTGCGTGGCTGGAGTATGAACAGGATTCAAACGACGTTGTTTACGTCCGTATAGATAAAAACAGAAAAATACCGCTCACTACATTCATCAGAGCTCTCGGCGAAGAGGGTACAGATGAAGAGATATTCGAGATATTCGGCGATGACGAGCGCCTCAGACAGACTATCCTTCAGAAGGATCAGACAAAGAACCGCTCTGATGCCCTTATCGACGTATACAAGAAGCTCCGTCCCGGCGAGCCTCCTACAGTAGAGAGTGCGGTAAGCCACCTCAATAACCTCTTCTTCGAGGCTAAGAGATATGACCTCTGCCGTTTCGGTAGATATAAGTACAACAAGAAGCTTGGCATAGCTTCAAGACTTTCGGGCAGAACTCTTGCTGAGCCTATCATCAACGAGATGACAGGTGAGATCCTTGCAGACGCAGGCGAGACTCTTACCTACGACAAGGCTTGCGAGATCGAGCAGGCTGGTGTATACAGTGCATTCGTAACTGTTGAAGCTAAGGAATACTACACCGACGACCGCGGAGAGACTTCTATCCGCATGGTTGAAAAGACTGTTAAGGTCATCGGCAACGGCATGGTAGACATCAAGGGCTATGTTGACTTTGATGCTGAGAAGTACGGCATCAATGAGAAGGTTTCCTTCAATGTCCTCAAGGACATCATCGACAATGCCGCTGATGCTGACGAGCTTGAGGAGACTATCAAGAAGAAGGCAGACGAGCTTTCTCCTAAGTATATCACTCTTGACGATATCAAGGCTTCTATCAGCTACTTCCTCAACCTTTGTGAGGGCGTTGGTACTGTTGACGATATCGACCACCTCGGAAACAGACGTATCCGCAGCGTCGGCGAGCTTCTCCAGAACCAGTTCCGCATCGGTTATACAAGAATGGAGCGCGGCATCCGTGAGAGAATGAACCTCCAGACTCAGGACGTTAATACCCTTACTCCGCAGACTCTTATCAACATAAGACCTATTTCTTCGGCTATGAAGGAATTCTTCTGTTCTTCACCGCTTTCACAGTTCATGGATCAGAACAATCCTCTTGCCGAGCTTACTCATAAGAGACGTCTTTCAGCACTCGGACCGGGTGGTCTTTCAAGAGACCGTGCCGGATTTGAGGTACGTGACGTTCACTACAGCCACTACGGAAGAATGTGTCCTATCGAGACTCCTGAAGGTCCTAACATCGGACTTATCTCCTATCTGGCTACTTTCGCAAGAATAAACGAATACGGCTTTATCGAAGCTCCTTACAGAAAGGTTGACAAGGCTACAGGCGTTGTTACCAAGGAGGTAGTTTATATGACTGCCGATATGGAGGATAACTTCGTTGTTGCTCAGGCAAACGAGCCTCTCACAGAGGACGGAAAGCTTGCAAGACCACGTGTTAATGCACGTTACCGTGAGCAGATCCTTGAGTGTCCGAGAGAAAACGTTGATTATATGGACGTTTCTCCTAAGATGGTCGTATCTGTTGCTACATCTATGATCCCGTTCCTCGAAAACGATGACGCTAACCGTGCCCTCATGGGTTCAAATATGCAGCGTCAGGCTGTTCCGCTCCTCAAGACAGAGCGTCCTTTCGTTGGTACAGGTATGGAATACAAGGCGGCTGTTGACTCGGGCGTATGCATTGTATCCGATTATGACGGCAAGGTAACCTACGTTGACGCTGACAAGATCACTATGGTCGATACAGACGGTGTTGAGCACAAGTATGAGCTCATCAAGTTCAAGCGTTCAAACCAGGGTACCTGCGTAAATCAGAGACCTATCGTCACAGCAGGCGAGGAGGTCAAGAAGGGACAGGTGCTTGCAGACGGTCCTGCTACAGCTGACGGAGAGATCTCACTCGGTAAGAATGCTCTCATCGGCTTCATGACTTGGGAAGGTTACAACTACGAGGACGCTGTTCTCCTTAACGAGAGACTTGTAAGAGAAGATGTATTCACATCAGTTCATATAGAAGAATACGAGATCGAGTGCCGTGACACAAAGCTCGGACCTGAAGAGATCACAAGAGATATCCCCAACGTTGGTGACGATGCTCTTGCAAACCTGGACGAGAACGGTATCATTCGCATCGGTTCGGAAGTAAATTCAGGCGATATCCTCGTCGGCAAGGTAACACCTAAGGGTGAGACTGAGCTTACAGCCGAGGAAAGACTCCTCCGTGCTATCTTCGGTGAGAAGGCAAGAGAAGTCCGCGACAATTCACTTAAAGTACCTCACGGTGAATCAGGCGTTATCGTTGACGTTAAGGTATTTACACGTGATAACTGCGACGAGCTTTCAGCAGGCGTAAATATGCGTGTTGTATGTTATATCGCTCAGAAGCGTAAGATCACAGTCGGCGATAAGATGGCCGGCCGTCACGGTAACAAGGGTGTCGTTTCACGTATACTCCCTGAGGAGGATATGCCATTCCTTCCAGATGGTACACCTCTCGACATCGTGCTCAATCCTCTCGGCGTTCCTTCACGAATGAATATCGGACAGGTACTTGAAGTCCACCTGGGTATGGCTTGTAAGGCTCTGGGCTGGCACATCATGACTCCTGTATTCGACGGCGCACACGAAGATGATATCCGTGAGTGCTTCAAGATGGCTAATGAACACGCTCAGGAGCACAAGGACGATATGTTCGAGCTCAAGGCTATGGATAAGGTAATTAATCCTAATGCTCTTGAATTTACTGAGGATTGTAAATTCACACTCTATGACGGACGTACAGGTGAAAAGTTCGATAACCGCGTAACTGTGGGCTATATGTACTACCTCAAGCTCCACCACCTCGTTGATGATAAGATCCACGCACGTTCAGTCGGTCCGTATGCACTGGTTACACAGCAGCCTCTGGGCGGTAAAGCTCAGTTCGGCGGACAGCGTTTCGGAGAAATGGAAGTTTGGGCACTCGAAGCTTACGGTGCTGCTTATACTCTCCAGGAGATCCTTACTGTCAAGTCTGATGATACCATCGGCCGTGTAAACACATACGAGGCTATCGTAAAGGGTCAGAATGTTCCTACTCCGGGTATCCCTGAGTCATTCAAGGTACTTATCAAGGAAATGCAGTCTCTCTGTCTCGATGTCAAGGTACTCGACATCAATCAGGAAGAGATCGACCTCAAGCAGAACTTCGACGACGACGATCCGATGCCTTCACGCGAGTCATTCTCAGATGAGGATACTGCTGACAGCACAAGCTATTCAGACAGCGATATGGAGGACGCAGGATTCGGCTTTGAAGATGACGAGAACGGTGATCTTGATGACGACTTCGACAGCGTTGATAAGGACGATGAGTTCAGCTTCGACGAAGGCGAGGACGAAGATGACTTCAATTTCGGCGACGATGAAGAGGAAGGAGATCTTTTCGACAGCTTCGACATCGACGATCCTTCCGATGAGGACTAATATAAATCCGAAAATATAATACGCGGCGCGGCTGATGTATGCCGCTTATCGCGTACCGATGTAAATTTGCAGGAGGTAGCATGGAATTTACAACTTTTGAATCAATAAAGATCGGTCTTGCTTCGCCCGAACAGATCAGAAGCTGGTCTTATGGTGCAGTTGAGAGACCTGAAACTATAAATTACAGAACTCAGAAGCCTGAGCGTGACGGTCTTTTCTGTGAAAGGATATTCGGACCTACAAAAGACTGGGAGTGTCACTGCGGAAAGTTCAAGAAGATACGCTTTAAGGGCAAGATCTGTGACCGCTGCGGCGTTGAGGTCACAAGAGCAAGAGTAAGAAGAGAGAGAATGGGCCACATCGAGCTGGCTGCTCCTGTTTCTCATATCTGGTACTTCAAGGGCACTCCTTCAAGAATAGGACAGGTGCTTGAGGTATCTCAGAAGAGACTTGAAGAAGTTCTCTACTTCACAAAATATATCGTTACCGATCCCGGTAATACAGAGCTTATAAAGAAGCAGCTCCTCTCAGAGAAGGAATATCTCTCATACCTCGAAAAGTACGGAGATGACTTCAAGGCTGAAATGGGTGCAGAGGCTATCAGAAAGCTCCTCAATGAGTATGACCCTGCAAGATACGACACTCACAAGCAGAGACTTATCGAAATGGGTAAGGTCTCTCTCGGCGGCAAGAAGATCGAGTGCTTCAACAAGCCTACAGAGTGTGAGTGCGAAGAGTGCCAGAAGTTCAGAGAGCTGGAGGAAATCGACTGGAGAAACAATCTCGAGATCGTTGCAGATGATCTGAAGGCTGAGCTTGTGGGACTCCCAAGCGGTCAGAAGAAGGTAAAGCTCCTCAAGAGATTACAGATAATCGAGGCATTCCGCCTTTCGGGAAACAAGCCTGAGTGGATGATACTCAGCGTTGTTCCTGTTATCCCGCCTGATATCCGTCCTATGATCATGCTGGACGGCGGCAGATACGCTACATCAGACCTTAATGACCTCTACAGAAGAGTTATCAACAGAAACAACCGTCTTAAGAGAATGCTCGAGCTCGATGCTCCTGACATTATCGTAAGAAACGAAAAGCGTATGCTTCAGGAAGCTGTTGATGCTCTTATCGACAACGGCAGACACGGCAGACCTGTTACAGGTCCAAGCAACCGTGCCCTCAAGTCACTTTCAGATATGCTTAAAGGTAAGCAGGGACGTTTCCGTCAGAACCTTCTCGGTAAGCGTGTTGACTACTCGGGACGTTCTGTTATCGTCGTAGGACCTGAGCTGAAAATGTATCAGTGCGGTCTTCCTAAGGAAATGGCTCTCGAGCTCTTCAAGCCTTTCGTACTGAAGAGACTTGTTGACAAAAAGGCTATCGCTAATATAAAGAGCGCAAGAAAGCTTATCGAGCGCGCTGACAATAAGGTTTGGGACGCACTTGAGGACGTTATCAAGGATCATCCTGTAATGCTCAACCGTGCGCCCACGCTTCACCGTCTCGGTATCCAGGCATTCGAGCCTATCCTCGTTGAGGGTCGTGCTATCAAGCTCCACCCGCTTGTATGTTCTGCGTTCAACGCTGACTTCGACGGCGACCAGATGGCTGTACATCTTCCGCTTTCAGCAGAGGCTCAGGCTGAGGCTCGTTTCCTCATGCTTGCTGCTAACAACCTGCTCAAGCCTTCTGACGGTAAGCCTGTTGCCGTTCCTTCACAGGATATGGTACTCGGTTCATACTATCTTACAATGGATAAGCCGGGTGAGCCGGGCGAGGGCAAGGTATTCCGCGATGTTAACGAAGCTCTTATGGCTTACAATGAGCATGATGTATCCCTTCACGCTAATATCAAGGTAAAGATCACAAAGGATATCGGTGACAAGAAGGTATCAAAGATCATCGACGCTACAGTCGGCAGACTTATCTTCAATGAGAATATTCCTCAGAACCTCGGCTATGTTGACAGAACAAATTCTGACAAGCAGTTCGACCTTGAGGTAGCATTCCTCGTTGGTAAAAAGCAGCTCTCCGATATCATCGAACGCTGCATAAAGATACACGGAACAACAACTACTTCCGAAGTTCTTGACCGTATCAAGGCTCTCGGTTACAAGTACTCAACAAGAGCAGCTCTTACTGTTGCTGTTTGTGACGCTTCTATCCCGCCGCAGAAGAAAACCATTCTTGCTGAGGCAGATGCAGAGGTCGCTGAGATCACAAGCGAGTACGAGTACGGTTATATCTCCGCACAGGAGAAGTCCAAGAAGGTAATTGCTCTCTGGACTGAGACAAACGACAAGGTTACTGCTGCTCTGAAGGCTAACTTCGACCGCTACAATCCTATCTGGATGATGGCTGACTCGGGTGCCCGTGGTTCTATCTCACAGATCCGTCAGCTTGCAGGTATGCGTGGACTTATCGCTAATACATCAGGCGGCGTTATCGAGATCCCGATCAGAGCTAACTACCGTGAAGGTCTTAACATCTTGGAGTACTTTATCGCATCCCGAGGCGCGAGAAAGGGTCTTGCTGATACCGCTCTCCGTACCGCTGACTCAGGTTACCTTACACGTCGTCTTGTTGATGTATCTCAGGACGTTATCATTCGTGAAGAGGACTGCGGAACTACAGAAGGTATCGAGGTATTCGAGATCAAGAACGGCAACGAAGTCGTTGAACCGTTTGATGAGCGTCTTGTTGGAAGATTCCTTGCTGAGGATCTCCGCGACGAGACAGGCGAGCTTATCGTATCACGCAACAAGCTCATCAATGACGCAGATGCTAAGAAGATCATTGACTCTGGCGTTGAGAGGATAAAGATACGTTCAGTCCTCACCTGTAAGTCAAGAACAGGCGTATGTGCTAAGTGCTATGGTGCAAACCTTGCATTCAACAATATCGTTTCAGTCGGTGAAGCCGTTGGTGTTATCGCTGCTCAGTCTATCGGTGAGCCAGGTACACAGCTTACCATGAGAACCTTCCATACCGGTGGTGTTGCTTCTGCCGATGCTGAAGATATCACACAGGGTCTTCCTCGAGTTGAAGAACTTTTCGAGAGCAGACGTCCTAAGGGTGCTGCTATCCTTTCAAGGATCTCAGGTAAGATACACATCGAAGAGATCAAGACTACAAGAAATATCATCGTTTCAAATGACGAGACAGGCGAGTCTGAGAGCTATATGATCCCATACAACCTCAAGATCAGAGTTCAGGAAGGCGAGTCTATAGAAAAGGGTACAAGACTTACCGAAGGTAATATCTACCCTGCTGATATCCTTAATATCCTCGGAACACAGGCTGTTCAGAACTACATCATCAATGAAGTTCAGAAGGGTTACCGTTTACAGGGTGTTGATATCAACGATAAGCATATCGAAGTTATCGTTCGTCAGATGCTCCGCAAGATCAAGGTAGAGGAAACAGGCAGCAGCTATCTGCTTCCGGGTACTCTTGTTGACAGCAAGGAGATCGACGTTATCAATGAAGAGCTTCAGGCTCGTATCGACGCAGGCGAGTACGATGTACAGCTTGTCAAGACAAGTCCTGTTCTTCAGGGTATCACAAAGGCTTCTTCAAATTCAGACAGCTTCATGTCAGCAGCTTCATTCCAGGAGACTACAAAGGCTCTCACAGATGCTGCTATCAGAGGTAAGAGCGACCGACTCCTGGGACTCAAGGAGAACGTTATCATCGGTAAGCTCATACCAGCAGGTACAGGTATGGAGTGCTACAGAAACGTTGAAGTCGTTAAGAACGAAGGCTACGGCGAGCACAATACAGCAGCTCCTATTGCAAATCAGATATAAGCATAAAGCTCCCGAGGAGTATTCTTCGGGAGCTTTTCTTAGTTTAGAGTTGAGAATTGAGAGTTGAGGCAGGGGCTGGCGCAGCTAACAGCCCGTTGAATAATTATTTGCGGGACGCCGAGGACTTTGTCCCCTACAAATTATTTTACTGGAGAACATACTATGAATATTATTCTGAAACGTGCTGAACTATCCGATTGCGAGAATCTCTGGGAAATGCAGGTGGAAGCCTTTTCGGAGCTGCTGGAAAAGTACCGTGACTACGAAACAAGTCCTGCAAATGAGCCTGTGAGCAGAGTCGAGGAACGTCTGAAACAGCCGTTTACTTATTATTACTTCATCATGGACGGCGAAAATACTGTGGGTGCGATAAGAGTTGTCGATATGAAGGACGGAAGCCGCAAGCGTATCTCACCTGTGTTTATTATGAAGGAATTCCGCGGTAAGGGCTATGCTCAGAAGACTATTATTGCTGTTGAGGAGCTTCACGGCAGGGATAACTGGGCTCTTGATACCATTTTGCAGGAGACATGGAACTGCTATCTTTACGAGAAAATGGGATATCATCAGACAGGTGATACAGAGCCGATAAATGAGAGAATGACCATTATAGGTTACGAAAAAAATTGAGCATATCATGTCCTATCACTGCATATAATGCAGTGAGGTGAGATGTATGAAGAAATTTTTTGCAGCTGCCTGTGCAGCTGCTTTTCTTATGTCAGCAGGCTGCTCGGCAATTGTTAAAAATGAGCATAGCGAAACAGAGTGCAGCGAATCAAAAGCTCCTGTAACAGAAGATACAGCATTTGAGCCGCTGAATTACAGGGAGCAGGTGGGAATGTGGCTGCCGTATGTATGCTTCCCTGATTATATGCAAGGGAAAAGCGAGGAAAGCTTCCGTAAAAGTGTGTCGCAGATAATGGAGGACGCAGCAGCAGACAGCGTGAACACGGTGTATTTTCATGTCAGACCTAACGGCGATGCTTATTATATGTCGGAGCTTTTCCCGAAAGGAGCGTACCTTGACGGTGACTATGACCCATTGGAAATAATTCTTGAAGAAGCTCACAAACGCGGCATATCAGTCCATGCATGGATAAATCCACTGCGGCTTCAGACAGCAGAGCAGATGGAGAGAGTCCCTGACAGTTTTTTAATTAAGAAGTGGATAAACGCAGGAGAGCCATATGTGAAAAATGTAAACGGGCGCTGGTATCTTGACCCTGCTTATCCCGAGACTGTCGGGCTTATAGAAAGCTCTGTAAGCGAAATACTGAGGAATTACGACGTTGACGGGGTACATATCGACGACTATTTCTATCCCACAACTGACCCTGAGTTCGACCGTGAAGCCTTTGAAGAAAGCGGCAGTACCGATCTTGCGCAGTGGCGTATTGAAAATGTGAACCGCTTTGTGAGAGCCATATATGATACGGTCAAGGGAAAGGACGAAAGACTGGTTTTCGGTATAAGTCCGCAGGGGAACATTGATGCGGATTATAATTCACAGTACGCTGATGTAAGACGCTGGGGCAGTGAAGAGGGCTACTGTGATTATATAGTTCCGCAGATTTATTTCGGCTTTGAGAATGAGAACAGTCCCTTTCTGCCGACTCTGAAACAGTGGGAGGAGCTGGTGGACGACAGCAAAGTTTCGCTTATTATCGGACTTGCCGCCTATAAGCTTGGAAGAGAGGACAAGTGGGCAGGAGATGCAGGGGAGCTTGAGTGGATAAACGATCCTGATATTATACGAAAACAGATAATGGAAGTGAAAAATTCAACTGCTGACGGCTACGCGCTGTATTATTGATGGCAGAGGTGTGGTTTATATGCCCTGATATTTTGCAGGCTCGGGAACGACTGTGTATAGTCGTTTCCGAGCTTTTGTTTTTTCCGTGCATTAAGATGTTATAATTACTTTTTGCAGGGTACAATGTATTTTATCAAAGAAGAATATTGATTTTAAAATGTTTTAATGGTATAATTAAAGGTAAGATCGAAAAGATATAATAGTTTGTCTGACGGCGGATTCCAAAAGGAAGTATATGCCTATATCTGATAATATTTTGTATGCAAAGGCTCGGCTCAATAGCTTGTATTACAAGCAGTATCCGCGATTAATTGCAATATTATGGAGGATTAAGATGAAATATTCGGTTGTGATATGTACATATAACGGAGAAAAGTATATCAAGGAACAAATTAAAAGCATACTTGATCAGACACATAAAGTCGATGAGATACTGCTTTTTGATGACAGCTCTAATGATAATACATTAATAAAATATTCATGGCATGGAGGTATATATGGAGTTTACTTATGAGGTATCGGTACTGGTAGCTACTTATTATCCCGATTTGAATAAAATTTTAAATACTCTTTATATGATTATGCGACAACGATCTTGCAATTTTGAAATCATTATTACTGATGATGGCTCTGAATGTGATTATTTTACACAAATAGAAGCGTATTTCATTGAAAAACAATTTAAAGATTATAAATTGATTAAAAATAATACAAACGTTGGCACTGTACGCAATATTTACAATGCATTAATGTCTTCTTCTGGAAAATATGTGTATTGTACTTCGCCTGGAGATTATTTGTATGATGACATGACTTTGCATGATTTTGTGAATTATGCAAAACAGTGTAATGCTGATTTAGTTTTTGGTGACGCTGTGTATTATAGTGTTGAGAATAATCAAAATATTAAGTTCCATGAGGTGCAAAATAATCCCCCATATCCTGATGTATATAACAATAAATCAAATGCTTTTAAAAAGACTATTTTTTTTATGGGAAATTATATTTTAGGTGCAGCACTTCTTAGAGAGCATATGGTATTTAAGATGTATTTAGAGAAAATATTGGATGTATGTAAGTATGTTGAGGATAACACAACAATTGCCTATATGCTTATTGAGGATAAGAATATTTGCTATTATAAAAGATTATTTATTTATTATGAATATGGCGATGGTGTTTCAACTAGTAAATCCGAAAAATGGAAGCTAATGTTAAAAAATGACTTTAATAATTGTTATAAGCAAATCGCGGTTGAGTATGCAAATAAAAAAAATATAAGTAAGCTTTGCGAGTTGAAATATCGAAATTATAAAGTGATTCGTAAAGCGTTGCTATTTTTAACAACTCCTATGTTTTTAAAAGTTAAACTGTATAAATTATTAAGAAAAAAATGTAAAACGATTTGTTGCGAGAATTGTAAAACAAATATGCTGGAGATACAAGACAATTTACGCATGATTAAACAATCAAATTAATGCTTTACATTTACCCTAAACCGGATATATTGGGAAAAAGAATCCACTCTGATAAAATGTGGGGCGTGCTGATGGACGGTAAGTATTATGCTATGACAAACACTGTCAAAATTCTGGAGCTGATAAATAAACTTCAGGGAAAAGGTTTAGTTTTGTCAGGCATTATAATTCATCATCTGAATAATACTTCGCTGAATGAACTGTATAAGATACTGAAAGCGACTGATGCGCGTATATATATGTATCTTCATGATTTTTATACTATTTGTCCTTCATCGGGATTACTGAGAGATTACCATGATTTCTGCGGAGTTTCATTCCCGAATGAGCAAAAATGTCTCGGCTGCAGTTGTCTGAGTGAAACAACTATCAAGCGCGCAAGGCATATTTCAGTATTTATAAAAAAGATCTCAAACAGGACATTATTTATTTTTCCGTCACAGTCAGCGCTTGAAAACTGGAGAGAAGCATATCCTGAAAAGAGTTTTCATACCACAGTTATTCTTCATCAGATCCTGAGCGGTGAATATAAAGCTAATATGAGTCCTGTCAGTGACAGTGAACCGCTGAGGATAGCGTATGTCGGATATCAGGCTCCGCATAAAGGCTGGGCAGAATGGAAAGAAGCTGTTAAGAGATCACATGAAGCAGGATGCAACTATTTGTATTATCAAATGGGAAGCTGCAATGAAAAAATAGATTTTGTACAAAAATGTGATATTGATTTTAAAAAGGATATCAATGCGATGATCACAGCACTCAGGGAGAATAAAATAGATTGTGCTGTATTATGGTCGCTATGGCCTGAAACATACAGTTTTACTTTTTATGAGTCATATTCGGCAAACTGCTATATACTGACAAATCAATTGAGCGGAAATATCGCGGCAATGG
This sequence comes from Ruminococcus flavefaciens ATCC 19208, assembly GCF_000518765.1. Taxonomy (GTDB): domain Bacteria; phylum Bacillota; class Clostridia; order Oscillospirales; family Ruminococcaceae; genus Ruminococcus; species Ruminococcus flavefaciens. The sequence goes on from NZ_KI912490.1 coordinate 391,238, forward strand.
TAAAACAAAAAGGAAACGGTACAGCTGCCGAAAATAAAAATGATCTTTCGGCATTATTGCTTGATGAATCAGGGCTCAGAGAAAAGATAAACTCTTTCAGGAAAAAGAAAGAATACGGGCCTGATCGTTTAATAGAAAATGATGCTATTGTTAAACTGTTGAGATCTGATAAAAAACGATATAGTGTTTTTCCTGCTCACAGATCATACTCGGACTATATGTCAGGTTGTCTGTTAAAGGTATATTCTGTTTATACATATTTTCGGAGGAAGCATTTAAAATGAAATGTGTGATTGTCACTTTCCATAATGTATACAACTTTGGAGCTGTTCTTCAGGCTTATTCTTTAAAAAGCTATATCGAACACAAAGGTCACTCTGTTGTTTTTGCTGACCTGAGGACAAAGGAGCTAAAGGATCCTTATAGTTTGAATCCGTTTCAGAAGCCCTTAGGCATAAAAATATTATGCAAACGTACACTAATGATCCTTGCAGCACGTTTGCCTCAGGCTTTGGCGTTCAAAAACTTTGCAAATAAAAGAATGGGCACAACAATAAAAGGTGATAGAAAAGCTTTTGAAGAATACAGTCCCGATGCCGTAATTATAGGAAGTGATCAGGTATGGAACGATGCGCTTACAGGTGAAACAGATGTTTATTATCTTCCGTGGCTTGATAAAAGCATAAAAAAGATTGCATATGCAGCAAGTTTAGGTAAAAAGAAACTGACAGAGTATCAGAAAAAATGCATAAAGGAAAATCTTGAAGGCTTTTATCGTATTTCTTTGAGAGAAAATAGCTGCATAAATGAGATAAAGCAGCTGTCTGATAAGGAAACCAGTGTTGTTCTGGATCCTGTATTCTTAAATGATAAGCAGTTCTGGTCTGAGCTGGCTGGCGGGTCACGGGTTCGTCCTCAGGCAGGAAGCTATATCCTGATATACGCTCTGAACTTCAGTTCAGATGCTGTAAAAAAAGCAGAATGTATCTCGGAAGAAATGAAATTGCCTGTAATAATTGTTCATCCAACAGGAACAAAACAAGCTATAAAAGGAAAACAACTATATAATGTAGGACCTTGTGAATATCTGTACCTGATCAAAAATTCAGCTTTGGTAATCACTGATTCATTCCACGGAACGGCATTTTCATTGCTGTTTGAGAAAAAGATCTACTGTGCAGGAGATATAACTGATTCGAGAGTCGGAACATTGCTTGGCAGAATAAGACTGAATGATGACAGTATAACGAATATATGCGGAGTACAGGTATTTGATTTTTCAAAGTCTGATAATACAGCACTTAAACTCAATATAAACGAATCGAAAAGTTTTCTTGACAGCACTTTGGAATAAAAGAACAACGCTCAGGAGAAATATGCTCCTGAGCGTTATTATATTATATGAATTGAATGGTCGAATCAGATCACCCCAGAACGTACATACCCGCAGTTCTGATCCACGAGCTTTTGTGGATACCGTATTTCATATAGATCTTTAATCTTCCGATTTTGTTTTTATCTTTAAGCGAGCCGTAAACTGCAATAAGGGAATTCTTTTTAAGCTTGTAGATACGGGCAAATTCAGCAGCCTGCACCCAGCTTACATAGAGTGAGTGACGTACAAATTCTCTTCCCTTGCCGTTTATTCTGTTCCAGACCATATTGGCACACATTTTATTTGCGCCAAGTGTATTTGAAGAATGCTGTCTGTAAAGTATGGTCGGCTTACTTATAAAGTACATTTTTCCGAAAGAAGCTGCAATAAGTGTCGCCCACCAATCATGCATGACCATTTTATCGGTACTCTTTGATAGGATAAATTTATCCCTCAGTGCTCTGTTTACCATCATAGTGCAGCCTGTGACTACATTATGTGCCAGAAGATGGGAGAGCCGCTTGTCACGGCAATGAAGCCGCTGATAAATGTCTGAGCTTTCTGATAGAACATTAAGTTTTTCATCGACTATCTTCTGATCTGTATATACAAGACAGGGAATACTTTTGTCAGTTTCGATTTTCTTCATACAATGCAGAGAATGAGATACCTTTTCAGGTAACCATACATCGTCCTGATCACAGCACATATAGTATTCTGCTTCAACTGCATCAAACAGAAAGCAGAAATTCTTACAGGCACTGCCGCTGGGAGCGCCTTCAACAACTGCAAATTTGTCAGGGAAACGCTTGACATAATCATCTATCTGCTCCAATGAGCCGTCGGTCGAACCATCATCATGAATAAAGCATTTCCAGTCACCTGAAGTCTGCGCAAGTAAAGATTCCAGCTGTTGTTTAAGGTACTCTCCTCCGTTATATACAGCCAGAATGACAGCAATTTTTTTATCACACACCATTGTTATATTCCTTCCGTAAAAACAGCAGCATATCTGTCGCAAATGTATTTCCAGCTGTAATTGTTTTCAATACGTGACGTTGACTTTTTACCGAATTCGTCAAGTATTGACTGTGGCAAAACATCTGCCCTGTCGATCAATGATGACAGTGAACCGCTTTTCTTTGACCAATATAAAGCTGCATTCTTTCCGACTTCTCGGTTGAAGCTTACTCCGAGCAAAAGATTGAGCCGTGTACTTGCAAGAGCTTCAAGCAGGCTTGGATTTGTTCCGCCGACCTCATGTCCGTGAAGATAAGCATATGCATTTTCTCTTATTCCTTTGAGAAGCTCCTTGTCATATACTGTTCCGACAAAATGTATTCTTTTGTCAGATGAAAAGTGAAGCTTGGTTTCAAGCTCTTCATAAAAGCTGTTGTTTTGATTTGTTATCACAACAAGAGCTTTTTTTGTATGAGATGCCATGAATTCGCGCAGCATGATCTCGTAGTTGTTTTCAGGGACAAATCGTCCGACTATCAGATAATACCCTTCAGCTTCAATATCCTTTTCCTTCAGCCATTCACTGACTCGTTTTTCAGTTTCGGGTGATGAATGAGAGGTATCTGCTCCGTATGCGATATAAACTGTTTTGGGAGATCTGCCTCCTGCACAGTGTCTGTCATAGTTTTTATGTATATACGATTCGATATTTGTTGAATCGCAGATAACAAGATCAGCGTGTTTGACCATTAATCTTTCGGAGAGTTTCCAATAGCGGCGTACAGGAGCGCTCCATTTTGCCCTCTTCCATTCGTGACCGTCGGGATTGATATACAGCCTTGCACCGAGAGAGTGAAGCTTTCTGCAATAGGGGGCTATGAACGGACCTATGCGGCATGCCATTATGTAAACAATTGCATTCCTGATCTTTTTTTGTTTTATGATATTTATTGTTTTTTTCAGTGCAGTTATATCATAGTAAACTGCCTTTGCAGAGCCAAGCTTTTCAGGAACATTTATCCTGAAGCATAGTGCATTATGATAAGTAAACAAATTGTTCGATATCTGTTTTGCACCTTCCATTTCCGAAGGCTGTATACTTCCTTCACCGTTAGCCTTGCAGGCTACATAATAGACAAGACTGCTGTTGTTTTGATGATATTCGGTCAGCCTGTCAATAAACGTTTCATATCCGCCATAGGCTCCGAGAGATTTTGCTCCCAAAAGAAAAACATATTGTTTTTTCACTATATTTCTCCTTTACGATTTTGTTCGTTTTTATTCTGTATTTGATACAGAAACGGTTCTTACATAATATACAGAATGATGATTTATAAGGTATGTATTCAGAGTAATTGAATATCACATCGTTAATATTCAATATCATCAAATGTTAAAGTTCCGCAGCCGCCTGTGATATAAATTGTTTCACCCACGATCATTCGCCCCATGCTGCTCGTTAAAAATACTGCAAGATTTGCGATCTCTTCAGCCGTAACATACCGTCCTGACGGCGACTTATCGTATGACAGATCACCGCCTGATTTTTCCAGCAGCATCCCTGAAGCCGTAGGACCTGGGGCAATACAGTTTACAACGATGCCATGTTTTATCAGCGATTTTGCGAAGCCTTTGGTAAAGCCCATTTCACTCCACTTTGAGACCATATATGGCGAGATCGCAGGTCTGTTTCCTGATACTGATGCAATATTCAATATATTTCCGCATATATGATTGGAAATAAGGTATTTCGCAAATACCTCAGAAAGCGTATAAGTTCCGATAACATTGGTCTTTATCACTTCCTTAAGATCATCAGCGTTTGTATTCGGAAACGGTTCACCTTTGGATATTCCCGCATTATTTATAAGAATATCAATTTTTCCGAATTTAGTATTATTAATTATTGACTCAAAGCCATCACGCATCTTATCTGAATCACTGATATCAAGATTAAATGCTTCGGTATTACCGCCTATGGCTGTACGTGCTTCTTCTAATTTTGACATTGTTCTGCCGCAGATTATTACATTTGCTTTATTGGCAGCACAGGCTTTTGCAATTGAGAGGCCTATACCGCTTCCGCCGCCTGTGATCAGTACAGTTTTGCCTTTAAGTATATCTCCCTGAGAAACAGGAACGGTTACGTATTCGGTTTTAGCGCATTTGCTGACAGCTTTCCTGATTTTTCGTTTTACTTTTCCTAACATCAATTACACCCCATCATTGCTTCAATATATACATAACAGGTCGGTCACTTTCTTCTGTAATTCTTTCTATATCATCAATTGTTCTTACGGAAAAGTTCAGATCCTCAGCAAGCATCCGAAACATTTTTTCATTCTTTTCCGCCAAAATAATATATACTACTCTGTTATTCATTTCACGGTTGCCAAGAGTATTGATATCATGCAATGCACTTTTCTCAGTCACTATACCGATGTATTTTTTTCTCTTCTTAGCTAAAGATGCCCCCAGAACATATGCCAGACGACCTTCATGTCCGCCTGCACTGCCGCATATTATTACGGCATCTGGAAGCAGATCAGCGGGAAGATAAATTTCGGGATCTATAAAAACAGCACATTCTTTATCAATTGCTTTGGATAGACTGAGAATAATATCGTTGCATACCGTTTTGGGACATTCTGTTTTTGTAGTCACTATCTTATCCGAAATGAATTCGCAGTCTTTCCTCAGGTCAAAATCAATATGAGCAGCCTTTTTTATATCAAGTATCGAATCAGCTTTTCTGTGAAACTCTTCATTGTCATCAAAGCAGGTGATACGAGCTTTTTTGTATGAAGTATCGTTGAACTCGGTATCTGAATCAAGTGCGATATCTGAAGTAATTGTAACAGCGATAACGGGCAGGTTACGATAATATGCTTCTGTCATTGCAGGCATAAAGCTTCTGTATTCGTTGTCGCCGTTTGTGCATATGACCACTGCTTCCGAAGCTTCGGCACTCATTCCTGTGGCTATGTATCCGACAGATCGTGCATCTTCATACTTATATATAAGAAAATCACGTTCTTCAGCTATAGAAATGAATTTTGAATCGGCAACGCTGTTTGTACATACGATTCGTTTTATATCTCTTTTGAGCAGTTCGTCAAGAAAAGAAGAGATATAGTATTCCATTGTCATCATATTAATATTTCTCCCTATTTCTTGATTATACTGCGCATGATCTTAAAAAGAACGGAACGCTTGATAATTTGTTTAAGTCGGCTATGTTTAACAGCTGCAATGGTTTTGACAAGACGCAGAGCTTCACATTCATCTTTGTCCGAAGTAAATACCTCAAGTATTACGGGGGTATCTGAATGAGACAGCCACTCTTCACAGATACTGCGGTATTCTTCCTTTGAACTTGCAGTCAGATAACGTATACCTGAATTTGAAGCATAGTTTTTCAGCAGGCTTACGGATTTGCAGCCATTATGTCCTTGCGCAGCTATAAAATCATTTGCATCTTCGCCAAAGAAAACGCATCTGTGATTATATGTCTTGAACTCTGCTCCCATTCCGTTATTGATGACCATGATATGAACATTTGACGGGATATTTGCCAATACAGAGTTCTGATCATAGAAAAATGCCAGATCGCCTACTATTCCATAGTATTCTTTTTCGGGATTGACCAGAGCTGCACCGATAAGAGATGATACACAGCCGTCTATACCAAAACCGCCCGTATTGCTGTAACAGCTTACAGTGCTGTTTGTTTCAAAGTAATTATAAGATCTGAGGGTGTTCAGTATTCCCAGATGCAGTACAGAATTATCAGGGAAAAGAGAAGCAGTCTGACTTGCGATCCAAAGGTTTGAAAAAGGCAGCTCAGGAATTTTTTCGGCTAAAGCATTTCTTTGCATTTGACAATCATTGAGCAGAGAATCGTTGAGTTTCTTTCCTTTTGAATAGTGTGAAAAGAAATCGTATTCTTCCATTTCAAATACATAAGTCATTTTTCTGTATGTATCCCGAATTATTCCGTCAGGATTAACACGCCAGATTTCGCGGGCATCAAAAATAATATATGCACCTGAGATATATCCGATATGAATGACCAGATCAAATCTCTTTGAACTGAACTCTTTTTCCTGATCGTTCAGAAGATTTGCAAGAACGCGGTGCTTACCACGGTAATTGCTTGTCTGATCACATATAACAATTGCATTATGTATTTCGCAGAATGCTTCAATTGCGTCCTCTGTTTTTTTGTCAAAGACAGAGTGAGCCCCGACAAAGACACATATTTTAATATCTGAAGGTATTGAGGGAAAAACGTCATTGACAAGAATCCGATTAATAACGCGATATTGCGGCAATGTCTTAACCGAAAAATCATTGCTGAAAAGAGTTACCATATTAAGGTGAACAGGTCCTTTGTTATTATGCCACAGCTCAAGTATTGCATTATTAATATTTGTAATTGTACTTTCTTCATCATTTGCAGATACTACAGTCGGAACCTGCACACTCAGCTTCACAACATTTTCACTCTGAACAGAACGGTCAAGCTGCTGCGGAGAAAACTGATATGTATTTCCGAGATGCTGCGATGCAGTTACTGCAAGGATAGGCAAATGCTTTTTATAGGCTTCGGTCAGTCCTGAAACATAATTTCTTGATGATGTCGCACCTGTACATGATAATACTACTGCTTCACCTGTTTCTTCTGACAGGCCACATGCCATATATGCTGCTGCTCTTTCATCAACAGCAGAATAGACTGTAAAAAACGGGTCATTCTGGACTGAAGCAACAAAGGTGACATTAGTTCCGCCGGGTGATGCAATAACGTATCTGATATTATGCTGTTTCAATAATGATATTAAGATAAGAGTATTCTTTTCTATGGTGTTATTAATATTCATTTCTTTATAACCTTTCTTAATGTTTTGAACATATCTCTGTTTACCAGACAATTTATAAAGAATACACCTACAGCAATTATGACAGTAATAAGAGCACCATATTCAAAAAATACAAGATAGCTGTTAATATCAAGGTCGATCATATCTTTAAAAAACACGACAGTACCGAATATTAAATAATTGATCCCTAAAACAGATATAGTTTTAAATGGCTTTCTTTTCATTATAATGATGTCAGAAATATAATTGCAATAAATTATTTTGATCGGCAATGCACATATAGTTGCTATTATTACTCCTGTTATTCCGAATATATTTACAAGGATAACAGATAATACTAAGTTTACCGCTGCTTCGATTATATTGATCTTTAGTGCAGGCTTCTGACGTCCTGCAACTCCAATGAGGTTTCCGCCGATATATCTCGACCATGTCAGCAGCTGTATCAGACTGAAGCATATGGGTAAATATCTGTGAAAATAATTAATATCGGATATGTCCTTTGTATATAGCTTTACAAACGGTATTATCATAATGTATGCTACGGATATCAATACAGTTATACTTGCCATAAAAAAGCTATTGAAGGTATCGTGCATTTTTTTATACTTTTCAATACTTTCATGGTATGCAATACCAAGATTATAAAATGTTGCCTGATAAACTGCATTCAATAAGCCGCTTAACGCTATAAATACCATATTATACACTGAATAGACACTTGATGCTGCAGTGGACAGAAAAATAGACAGAACTAACATATCGGTAGCCGAAAAAACAGTCCATGTGATCTCGGAAATCACATAGGCAGTTCTATCAGGCAGTGTTGCGGTATCGGGAGCTGCATCATATCTGATCCATTGATATTTCTTTCCTAAATAAACTTTATATATAAATAGTTTTATAAGTGAAACGAAGAAAATTCCTATCTGGATAAATGCAATATTGATCCCTGACAGTATGAGTATGATCTTTACAGCATAACATAAAATAATCGAGATCATATTTATGATATTTACTACATATATTTCGCCTTTTGCATTTAAAAAGCAGGTCCATGTATTAATAAAATAGAATGATATTACACTTGTAAGTCCCTCAAATATTATATAAAAGAATACAGTACCGAATGAGATTTCGGTCTTTAGCAAAAATGGCATTACGATCGCAAATATGCAGACGCAAAAAAGATAATAAACAGATATTTTTCTGTAATACCTTTTTGCTACCGACATCCAATATGATATTTTTTCTTTATCATCAGTGGAAACAGGTTTGTAAAGCATATTTCTTGCCGCCGAACTTATACCTGCTTCCAATAATGCAAGATATGTAAAAACCTGTGAAATAGTGCTGATAAGTCCGTTAGTATCAGAACCATAATTCACAAGGACTATTCTCGGTATACATAAACCAAATACTATTGTAATCAACTGACTGAAAAAGCCTACAAAGGCATTTATAACTAATCTTTTTTTCTTATCCATATTATCAATCATTCAAAGAATCAGTAAGCTATTTTGAATTCTCCCTGTTTTTATTGTAATATTTCCGATCACAGCTGAACCGATCGGACTAATTTAATACATTAATTACATTATAACACTAAAATTAATATTATACAACGCTTTTGTCAGTTATAATTTTTTATTTTTTGTATTTCATCTGCTGATTGAAAACATGTCGGAATATGGGATTGTATTTGTTGTTTGTAATACTTATAAAAAGAAAGCAGGCGTTTCTTCTGTCCGAGAAAACGCCCGCTTTCTTGTGTTAATACACATATTTAAAGAGAAAAATGAAAAAAGCAGCAAAATTTATAATATACAGCTTTCAGGCTTTACCTGATACCGAGCATGAGAATAATTATACTGTACATTGCTTTCATATATATAATCGTTTCAGCAAGGGAAAAAATGACAATTTGGAAAAAAATCGTGAAATCTTACAATAAAGGATATGCTTTTATGTATGTTTTGAATATGAGTTAAGAAGAATGAAAAAGCTCCTCCGGATTAACGAAGGAGCTGATCTTATTTTTTCATATAAGCAACTATTGGTTCGATATATTTTGGATTTGAAAAATCATGGGATTCCGAAATAGCTTCGATCATAGCTTTTTCGTCCTCGTCTTTTGTTTTCTTGCCTTTCAGCATAGCTGAAAAGGTTTTCATAAGCATTTTTGAACCCAGTGACATTTTTTCATAATCAAGTCCGCCCTGACAATAAAAAGCCTTTGCGTACTTTTTCTGTTCATCGGTGAGGGCCCTGTCCAGCAGCTTATCAACGCCCGAATAAAATGCAGGGCTTGCGCCAACACCAAAAATAGCTAATTTCTTGTCTTTCCAGCCTTCTATCCTGTTTGTGAACCAATCGGCACGGTTTATCTTTTCAACAGATACCCAGCCGCCATATATAATAGCGTCATAATCTTTGAAATAAGAGTCTTCTTTTTTTATCGCTTTCTTTATGGATATCATTTCTGCTTTGAGTTCATCAGCGATCCATTCTGCGTATCTTTCGGTAAATCCGGTCTGTGATGAATAAATAATCAGTGTTTTCATATAAACTCCTTTTAAGAAAACTCACAAAGAGCCTCAGATAGCTGCAAAAGCCTGCTTGAGGTCATCGAGGATATCCTCAACGTTTTCAAGGCCTACGGAAAGTCTGATAAGACCGCCGTTTATGCCGCAGGCAACAAGCTGTTCGTCGGTGAGCTGACGGTGTGTAGCACTTGCAGGGTGAAGTACACAGGTACGGATATCGGCAACATGAACTTCATTTGAAGCAAGCTTAAGTGAGTCCATAAATTTAACTGCGGTATTTCTGCCGCCCTTTATAACAAATGAGATAACTCCGCTTGTACCGTCAGGGAGATATTTCTGAGCGAGATCATAGTACTTGTTGCTCTTGAGTGCAGGGTAATTAACGGATTCCACCTTATCATTGCTCTCAAGGAACTGAGCAACTGTAAGAGCGTTCTCGCAATACTGCTTCATACGGATAGGAAGAGTTTCAAGTCCGAGATTGAGGTAGAATGCGGACTGAGCTGAAGGATAGCAGCCGAAATCTCTCATGAGCTGCATTCTTGCTTTAATGATGTATGCAGCCTTTCCGTAAGCCTTTGTATAGATAGTGCCGTGGTAGCTCTCATCAGGTTCTGTGAACTCAGGGAACTTGCCGTTAGTCCAGTCGAAATTGCCTGAATCTACGATAACACCGCCGCCCTGTACAGCATGGCCGTCCATGTACTTTGTAGTTGAGTGAACGATAATGTCAGCGCCGTGCTCAAAAGGTCTGCAAAGGATAGGAGTAGGGAAGGTGTTGTCGATAATAAGAGGAACGTTGTTTTCGTGAGCTATCTTTGCAAACTTTTCGATATCGAATACTGCAAGAGCAGGATTTGCGAGAGTTTCGCCGAATACAGCCTTTGTGTTAGGCTTGAAAGCAGCTCTTATCTCGTCCTCGGGAGCATCTGCGTCAACAAAAATGCACTCGATGCCAAGCTTTTTGAGGGTATATGCAAAGAGATTTACAGTTCCTCCGTAGATAGTAGCTGCTGAAATAAAGCTGTCGCCTGCCTTTAAGATGTTGAGCAGAGAGAGCAGTGATGCAGCCTGACCGCTTGAGGTACACATAGCACCTACGCCGCCTTCGAGGGCGTTTATTTTTTCCTCGACAGCCATAACTGTGGGGTTTTCAAAACGTGAATAGATAAGGCTCTTTGTAGGGTCATCGAATACAGCGGCAACATCGTCTGTTGAGTCATAGACATAAGTTGTGCTCTGAACTATAGGAACAACTCTTGGCTCAGTATTCTTCGGGGTGTAGCCTGCATGCAGGCATTTGGTTTCGATCTTCATTGTAGGGATACCTCCTGAAATATAGTTATCGCACTTTCCTGCGTATTATTCTTTGTACATTTGGTACACAGAATTCAAGGACAGCACAATATTTGTCGATGATAGTTATTATGTATGTCTCTTTATAGCTTGGCTTTGGTCTTGTCAGAGGCCACATATGCTTTTCGATCATGTCCTTTTCGAGAGAAGTGATCTCGGTGAGCTCTGATGCGTTGGAATAAGCCTGCAATGAATGATGCCTGCTGTGAGAAGCCTGCCATTTCTGCTTTGTAGAGTTGTACTCCTTGCGGTCATAATAGAAAAGATCGTGGAGAAGTCCTGCTCTTGCGGCAGAACGGGCGTTGAGCCTGAATTTCCTGCAAACAATGTAACAATAATAGGATACGTTGACACAGTGCTGAAAACGTGTTGTAGAGACATGGTGTGTGATATTTTTTAACTCGCGGAGCTGCTCACAGTCGATTATATCGCTTACACAGTCATAATAGCTGTTATCAGTGAGTTCTTTAGAGGAACATATAGCTTTCAGCATAGGATAGTCCTCCTTGTTAAAGAATATCAGAAGCAAAAGCTCCAATATGAATATTATACAATAAATTATACGAAAAATCAATAAGAAATGTAAATTAAACGTTTAAAAAAATAATTGGTTAAACCATTCTGGGACAAAACAGAAAATAAAATGTATATATATTGTATAAAATATACAAAGAGTCTGTAGTCGGCCGTGTTATAAATCTAAAAACAGACGAATTTATAAATTCACTGCAATAAAGTATTGCAAAATCTGTAACATAGTGCTATAATTTAATATGAACTGCGGTATCCGCAGAATTTAGAAAAGGAGGTTTTTTAACAATGGCGTTAAAAAATCAGTATCTTATCGATTTATTAGAAACAGTTAAGAAGAGAAATCCGGGCGAGCCTGAGTTTATCCAGGCTGTTACAGAGGTTCTTGAGACTCTCCAGCCTGTTGCTGAGAAGAGACAGGACCTTATTGATGCAGGCGTTTTCGATAGAATCGTAGAGCCTGAGAGACAGATCATGTTCCGTGTTCCTTGGGTTGACGACAACGGCAAGGTACAGGTAAACAGAGGTTTCAGAGTACAGTTCAACTCTGCTATCGGACCTTACAAGGGCGGTATCAGACTTCACCCATCAGTATATCTCGGAATCATCAAGTTCCTTGGTTTCGAGCAGGTATTCAAGAACAGCCTTACAACACTCCCTATGGGCGGCGGTAAGGGCGGTTCCGACTTCGACCCTAAGGGCAAGAGCGACGGAGAGATCATGCGTTTCTGCCAGAGCTTCATGACAGAGCTCTGCAAGCACATCGGCGCTGACTGCGACGTTCCTGCAGGTGATATCGGAACAGGCGCAAGAGAGATCGGCTTCATGTTCGGTCAGTACAAGAGAATCCGCAACGAATTCGTTGGCGTTCTCACAGGTAAGGGTCTTACATACGGCGGTTCACTTGCAAGAACAGAGGCTACAGGTTACGGTCTCTGCTACTTCACAAATGAAATGCTCGCTGCTAACGGCAAGAGCTTCAAGGGTCAGACAGTTGTTATCTCAGGTTCAGGTAACGTTGCTATCTACGCTACAGAGAAGGCTACTCAGTACGGTGCAAAGGTAGTTACAGTTTCTGACTCTAACGGTTATATCTACGATCCTGACGGAATCGATCTTGATCTCGTTAAGCAGATCAAGGAGGTTGAGCGCGGACGTATCAAAGAATACATCGGCAGAACTTCACACAAGAACGCTGAGTACCACGAGGGCAGCGTTTGGACTCTCAAGTGCAATGCAGGCGGAATCAAGCTTGATATCGCTCTTCCATGCGCTACACAGAATGAGATCAATGCTGACGGCGCTAAGGCTATCGTTGCTAACGGCGGCTACGCTATAGCTGAGGGTGCTAATATGCCTTCAACTCCTGAGGCTATCGAGACATACCTCTCAAATGGTCTCCTCTATGGTCCTGCTAAGGCTGCTAACGCTGGCGGTGTTGCTACATCAGGTCTCGAAATGAGCCAGAACAGCGAGAGACTCAGCTGGACATTTGAAGAAGTTGACGAGAAGCTCCACGGCATCATGAAGTCTATTTTCAAGGCTTGCGATGAGGCTGCTAAGGAGTACGGCATGGCTGGCAACTACATGGCTGGTGCTAACATTGCAGGCTTCCTCAAGGTTGCTGAGGCAATGAAGGCTCAGGGCTGCGTCTGATTGAATAAAAACTGATAGTGACTCATCAGTAGAGCAGTAAAGAATAATACCTCCCGTTGTGCTAACCGACGGGAGGTTTTTAATTTTAATATATTGCACAATTAACAGGCTAATAAATTGTTTAAAACATAGAACTTTACTAAATATACAATAATTATTTATGTTCAACTTGAAATATGTGCAAGATGTGGTATAATATATCTGTAGTTATTTTATCAATCTAATAATAATTGAACATGAGGGGGACTATCCGATGAAAAAATCTATCATTACAATTGAACGACAGTACGGAAGCGGCGGTAGTGTCATCGGTAAGCTTGCTGCTGAGAAACTTGGTATCAAATGCTATAACCGACAGATACTTGAAATGACTGCTGAAAGATGCGGTATCGCTACCGAATATCTTGAAAATGCCGAGGAGAATGTTCCTACAAGTTTCCTTTATTCGCTTCTTCTATCCGCTAATCCTGCAAGAACTATGGAGGAAAATCTGCCTCTTTCGGATAAGGTGTTCCTTATGGAGAGCCGTATCATAAATGAACTGGCTGAAAACGAGAAAAGCTTTGTGCTTGTTGGCAGATGCGGAAATTATATCCTTGAAGAAAAAGGCTGCTTCAGCGTTTATATCTACGCTGACCCTGAGTCCCGCGTTAAACGTGCTATCGAGGATTACGGCGTAAGTGAGAATAAAGCGGAAAATATTATGAAAAAAGCAGATAAACGCCGTGAGACCTTCTATAATGTAAATACGGGAAAGACATGGCAGGACAAGGATCAGTATGAGCTTTGTCTCAACAGTGCGGTGCTTGGTGATGAGCTGTGTGCGGACATAATCGTTAAGGCTTATCTGGAGTATAATTCACGTTTTGAAGAAGAATAAATTATAAAGAATAAACAGCTCCTTTTGCGGCACAATAGCTGCAAAGGAGCTGTTTTCATGTGTGTAGTTCTTATTCGTTCACTGATTCTGTATATACTCGTTATTTTCGCCGTAAGACTTATGGGAAAGCGTCAACTCGGGGAGCTTCAGCCATCGGAGCTGGTCATCACTATCCTTGTCTCAAATATTGCAACCCTGCCCATCGAAGATGTGAATATCCCCGTAATAGTCGGTGTAACACCTATTCTTGCCCTTGTATGCTTTGAGGTCATAGTATCTTGTATAAACCTTAGATCTCCTAAGCTCAGCAGGCTAATATCGGGAAGTCCTAAGATAGTCATTCGCGGAGGCTGCATCGAGCGTGATATACTCCGTGAGCTGCGGTTTTCTGTGGACGACCTGCTCATGGCACTGCGAAGCAAGGATATTTTTGACCTTAGCGAGGTGCAGTACGCAATTGTTGAAACTACGGGAAGCATATCCGTAATGAAAAAGTCTGCCGAGGATACTCCGAGTCGTAATGACCTGAAAATAGCCGCGGACTGCTCCGATCCTCCCGTGCTTATAATATCCGACGGAAGATATATCCCACAGGCTATGGAGTCGCTGAAACTTGGGAGGAGCACAGTTGAGGCATTACTGAAAAGGAACGGGCTTTCAGCTGATAATGTCTTTATTATGACGGCTGATGAGTCGGGGAAGTGCTTTGTTGCGGATAAGCAGGGGAGACCTCCGAAGATTCTGATGATAGGTGAGAAAAATGACAAGAGTTAAGATAAGTGCGGCAATACTGCTTATGCTTGTTGGGATAAGCGTTTTTTCAAGTATATGGGTGAACCACAGCTGCGATGCTATGCTGAGTGAGATTGATATTATACATGAGCTTGAGGGAAAAGGCGATATCAGTGCAGCGGCTGACAGAGCAAGGGCAATGAATGCGGACTGGGAAAGCTTTCGTGAAAAGGCTTCTGTTATGCTGAAATACGACAGGCTCATTGAGATAGACCGTCTGTGTTCGCGTATCGTTTTCCTTGCAGAGAATGAAGAAGACGAAATGACAGCGGAGCTTGCAGAGCTCCGCGATATGCTTGAAATGCTGAAAAGCGGTGAAACACCGCTTCTTACAAGTGTATTCTGAGTTGAGAATTGAGAGTTTAAAGTTGAGAGTTGTTGTGTCGCCTGCGGCGGATAAAAAGATAAAAACCCCTGAAACCCACTAAAAGGTTTCGGGGGTAATGTTATTATGATTTGTATTTATAAAGTGGAGAGTCGCTAACTCTAAAAGCTTACTTTTCAAGTGTTCCGTGTGAGAGCGACTTCAGGTATGCGTTGATAAAGCCGTCGATATCGCCGTCCATAACTGCCTGAATATTGCCGTTTTCAAAGCCTGTACGTGTGTCCTTTACGAGAGTATAGGGCATGAATACATAGGAACGTATCTGTGAGCCCCATGCGATCTGGTTCTGAACGCCCTTGATATCCTCGATCTTTTCAAGGTGCTCGCGCTCCTTGATCTCAATGAGCTTTGAACGGAGCATCTTCATGGCGTAGTCCTTGTTCTGGTACTGGCTTCGCTGAGTCTGGCAAGATACAACGATACCTGTAGGCTTATGGATAAGACGTACAGCCGAGCTGGTCTTGTTTACCTTCTGACCGCCTGCGCCGCTTGAACGGTAAACTTCCATTTCGATATCCTCCGGACGGATATCAACTTCGATAGAGTCGTCAAGCTCGGGCATTACTTCAAGTGCTGCGAATGATGTATGTCTGCGTCCCTGTGCGTCGAAAGGAGATACACGGACAAGTCTGTGAACGCCTGACTCCGACTTCATATAGCCGTATGCGTTTTCACCCTCGATAAGGATAGAAGCGGACTTCATTCCTGCTTCGTCGCCGTCGAGATAATCCAGCAGTTCGACCTTGAACTCATGGCGTTCAGCCCAGCGGTTGTACATACGGTAGAGCATCTCTGCCCAATCCTGAGCTTCTGTTCCGCCTGCACCTGCGTGGAAAGTGAGGATAGCGTTTGCATTGTCGTACTCGCCTGTGAGGAGAGTTGCAAGCTTTTCGTCCTCCAGCTTTGTCTTGAAGGCTTCGGACTCCTTCTTTATTTCTTCGATGTCGCTCTCGTCGTCAGCCTCGATAGAAAGCTCGATGAGAGTGATGATATCTTCAAGGTTTTCGTTGAGCTGATTGTAATGCTCGATCTTTCTTTCAAGAGATTTCTGCTCTTTCAGTACCTTCTGAGAATTTTCGAGGTCGTCCCAGAAGCCTTCCTTGGCAGTTTCTTCGCCAAGCTCAGCTACTCTTTTCTTAGCAGCTTCTATATTCAGTACGTCGGCAAGCTCCTTCATTTCAGCGCGGTAGCCTGTCATTTCGACTCTGAGTTCATCAAGTATTATCATAGCTGTAATTCCTTTCAAACATAGATACATATATTATATCACAGTTTTGGACTGAACGCAAGAGGTGAGAGCCAGTTTTTTGCAAATATTTAGTGAGCAGTGGTTAGTGCTTAGTGATTAGTGTAGGGGCTGCCTTTGGCAGTCCGCGAGTAAGTAGAGAGTAGAAGTGTAGGGAATGCCGCCTCGGCGTTCCGAGCCGTTAGACTGTAGGGGCGAGTTCCGCTCGCCCGTGTATGCCTTACGATGTAAACAACATGAACACGATGTAGGGACGCGCATTGCGCGTCCGCAGGTAACGCGGCAAATATGATGAAAACAATTGCAGGGGCTGATTATGTTTGTATCGTTATCCGCGGAACGCCGAGGGTGACTCCCTACAGTGTAGGGAGATGTCAGCAGAGCTGACAACGGGTCATCGCTCCTGTTAGGGGCGTTCCCTACGATTCTTACTTACGGGCTGTCGGGGACGCCAGCCCCTACACATAGTTACGGCATACATAATTGTTACGGGCACACGGAATGCGCCCCTACAATTCTTAGTTCATAGTTCTCAGTTCTTGATTTTTCGTCTTGACAAACTCGGATTTATCGTGTATAATAGTAGAGTATTCAAAGGCGATGATGAAGAGGAGTACTCAGGATACCCGATTTTCAGAGAGCTGCCGTGCGGTGAAAGGCAGTATGACGGACCTGCGGAAGTAGCTTCGGAGCTTCGCGTGCCAACGGCTTTGCTCAGTAGTATGCGGCGTGTTCCTCACGTTACAGGGGAAGAGGTTTGCAGACCTCGCAGAGTGCGGGAGAAGGCTCCCGAATTCAGGTGGTAACACGGACATTAGTTCGCCCTGGACCTTAGTGGTTCGGGGCTTTTTTAATTCGTAATTAAGAATGCGTAATTCGGAATTAATGTGTCGCCTGACGGCGAACATTTGAAATTTTGATCTGTGCCCTTTAGGGCACACCGCAATTCCTAATTCCGAACTCCGAATTCCGAATTTTAACTGACTGAAAGGAAGAAGAAAAATGGCAAAGGAACTTGCTAAGGCATATAATCCAAAAGACTTTGAGGATCGTATCTATGCCGCTTGGAATGAAAAGGGCTGCTTCCGCGCAGAGGCTGACCCGAAGAAAACATCCTACACTATAGTTATCCCCCCTCCGAACATCACAGGACAGCTCCACATGGGACACGCCCTTGATGAGACATTACAGGATATCCTTATCCGCTGGAAGAGAATGAGCGGCTACAGCGCACTGTGGCTCCCGGGTACAGACCATGCTGCCATAGCTACAGAGGCTAAGATAGTTGAAGCTATGCGCAAGGAAGGCGTTACCAAGGAAGACCTCGGACGTGAGGGCTTTATGAAGCGCGCATGGGAGTGGAAGAAGCAGTACGGCGGACGCATCGTTGAACAGCTCAAAAAGCTGGGTTCTTCATGTGACTGGTCAAGAGAGCGTTTCACTATGGACGAGGGCTGCTCAAAGGCTGTAAAGGAAGTATTCATCAAATACTACGAAAAAGGTCTCATCTACAGAGGTGAACGTATCATAAACTGGTGTCCTAAATGCCGCACATCACTTTCAGATGCTGAGGTTACTTATGAGGATCAGGCAGGTCATTTCTGGCATCTTCGCTATAAGATAAAGGACTCGGACGGCTATCTTGAGCTTGCTACAACACGTCCCGAGACTCTCCTCGGCGATACAGCTGTTGCTGTAAATCCTAAGGACGAGCGTTACACAGACCTGGTTGGCAAGACAGTTATCCTTCCTCTGGTTCACAGGGAGATTCCTATCGTTGCCGATGACTATGTTGAAATGGACTTCGGTACAGGCGTAGTTAAGATAACTCCTGCTCACGACCCTAACGACTTTGAGGTAGGTCTCCGTCATAATCTTCCCGTTATCAATGTAATGAACGATGACGCTACTATCGTTGACGATTACCCTGCATACGCAGGCATGGATCGCTACGAGGCAAGAAAGAAGATCGTTGAAGATCTTGAAGCTGAGGGCGCTCTCGTTAAGATAGAGGATTACAGCCATAACGTTGGTACCTGCTACCGCTGCGGCACTACTGTTGAGCCTAAGGTATCAACTCAGTGGTTCGTTAAGATGAAGCCTCTTGCAGAGCCTGCTATAAAGGCTGTTAAGAACGGCGATACTAAGTTCGTTCCCGAGCGTTTCGACAAGATCTACTTCCACTGGCTCGAAAATATCAAGGACTGGTGTATCTCACGTCAGATCTGGTGGGGACATCAGATACCTGCATTCTACTGTGATGCCTGCGGCGAAATGGTAGTAACAAAGGAAAGCAGCGCAGTTTGTCCTAAGTGCGGCAAGCCCATGAGACAGGATCCCGATACCCTCGATACATGGTTCAGCTCTGCACTCTGGCCTTTCTCAACACTTGGCTGGCCTGAGAACACTGAGGACTTAAAGTATTTCTATCCTACAAATACCCTCGTTACAGGCTACGACATCATCTTCTTCTGGGTAATCAGAATGATGTTCAGCGGTCTTGAGAACATGGGCAAGGTACCTTTCGATACAGTTCTTATCCACGGTCTTGTACGTGACGCACAGGGACGCAAGATGTCCAAGTCACTGGGCAACGGTATCGATCCTCTTGAAGTTATCAACGAGTACGGCGCTGACGCTCTCAGATTCATGCTTGCTACAGGTAACTCACCCGGAAATGATATGCGTTATATCGACGACAAGGTAAAGGCTGCCCGTAACTTCGCAAACAAGCTCTGGAACGCTTCACGTTTCATAATGATGAATCTCCCCGAGGATTTCGAGTTCAAGGGACTTCCCACAGAGCTTGAATTAGAGGACAAGTGGCTTGTAAACAAGTTCAATCAGCTTGCCAAGGAAGTTGGCGAGAACCTTGACAGATACGAGCTTGGCGTTGCTTCACAGAAGATATACGACTTTATCTGGGACGTTTACTGCGACTGGTATATCGAGCTCACAAAGCCGAGAATTCAGGCAGGCGGCGAGACAATGGCAAAGGCTCAGGCAGTTCTTGTATGGGCAATGCAGGGTATGCTGAAGCTTCTCCACCCATTCATGCCGTTCATTACTGAGGAGATATGGCAGGTTCTCACAAACGAGAAGTCAATGATAATCCTCGAAACATACCCTACCTACGATGCTTCTATCGACTTTAGCGCAGAGGAAAAGGCATTCGAGAAGATAATATCAGCTATCAAGGCCATAAGAAATACACGTACAGAAATGAACGTACCTCCGTCGGTAAAGGCTAAGCTCTTCATTGAGACTGCCGACAAGGAGCTGTTCAACTCTTGCGCAGTATTCTTCGAGAAGCTGGCTTCCGCTTCGGCAGTTGAAACAGGTGATAAGTTTGATATCCCTGATTCGGCAAATGCTGTTACCGACTCCGCTCGTATCTTCATACCTATGGACGAGCTTGTTGACAAGGAGAAGGAGATAGCAAGACTTGAAAAGGAAAAGGCTAAGGTACAGAAGGATATTGACTTCCTCAGCGGAAAGCTCAACAATCAGGGCTTTATCGCAAAGGCTCCTGCACAGCTCATAGATGCTGAAAAGGCTAAGCTTGCAAAGGCAGAGGAAAAAATGACTAAGATAGAGCAGTCTATCGCAGCTTTCAGAAAGTAATATGAAATGCAATAAGCTCCCCGTTTTCAGGGGAGCTTATTTTAGTATATAATGAAGGAAGAATATTATGAAAGAATCTTAATCAAAGTTTTCTGCGTCAGCAGAGCCCTTCTGTGTCTTGTTTGACTTTTTGCTCTTAGTTGTGGTCTCTTCTTCGTTCTCTTCGTCCTCGTCCTCATCTTCATCCTCTTCTTCTACCTCGGCATTCTTCTTGGACTTATTCTCTTCCTTTTCCTCGTTCTTTTCGTTCTTTTCGCTGTTCTTCTCTTCATTTTCGGTTTCCTGTACCTGCTCGTCAAGAGTTACAACAATGGTCTTTTCTACGCCGTTTCTCATGATAGTGAGCTCGAACTCTTCGCCTGCGGAGTGCTTGTTCTTCTTTGCAACAAGCTCTGCTGTTGTAGTTACCTTCTCGCCGTCAGCCTCAACGATGATGTCGCCTTCCTCAAGACCTGCCTTGTCAGCGGCACTGTCCTCGTTGATCTGCTTGATCATTACGCCAACAGGGAGATTGTACATCTCAGCAGCAGCCTCGGATATAGCCTGACAGCTGATGCCCAGCTGGGGCTTGCCTGTAACGTGACCGTACTTCATTATATCGTCAATGATAGATGCTGTTGCATTTGAAGGGATAGCAAAGCCGAGACCCTCGATAGAAGCCTCCGATGAACCGTAGGATGAGGACATCTTTGAAGAGTTGATACCGATGACCTGACCGTACTTATTGATAAGCGGTCCGCCTGAGTTGCCTGAGTTTATAGCGGCATCAGTCTGGATAAGGTTCATAGCCTTGTCGTTGATAGTGATGTCACGGTCAAGACCCGAGATCATACCGCCTGTAACAGTATTTTTAAGTTCAAATCCCAAAGGATTGCCGATAGCAATTACAGATTCGCCAAGCTGGAGCTCGTCGCTGTTGCCGAATTCAGCAGCTGTAAGACCTGTTTCGTCTATTTTGAGAACTGCAAGGTCGCAGTCTACATCGTAACCGATGATATCTGCATCGTATGTATCGTCACCAAGCAGGACTTTTACAGATTTTGCTTTGCATGCGCCGTATTCGCTGTCATAGATAACATGAGCGTTTGTAACGATGTATCCGTTTTCTGATACAACTACGCCTGTGCCTGTACCCTTGTATTCCTTTGTCTGGGGCTGAGACTCGCCGTAATCGTAGTCACCGCCAAAGCCGTCGAAGCCGCCGAAGCCGCCAAAGCCTCCGAAATCAAAGAAGTCATTGGGGATAGACATCTGAGACTGCATTTCCATTTCAAATGTAGACTCAACACCGACTACTGAAGGAAGGACTTTCTTTACGATCTCTTCGTTTGAAAGTGCTTTGCCGTCTGACTCTACAGGCTCGATAATGCTTATGTTCTGAGCTGCAAGAGCAGTCTTTGTGGAAGTCTTTTCTTCATTATCGTTATCTGCTTTTGCTTCATCGACTACAGCAGTCTGGGGCATATCGTCATCTGAAAAATAACGGTAAGCCTGAATAGAACCGCCTGATACGATAGCCATAGCCATGATAAAGGCTGCTGTTTTCAGACCTGTATGCTTTTTCGGAGGCTTGTTGTTATTATTGCCGCCGTCTGTACTGAAGCCGTTGTAATTGCTTCCGTTCTCCTCTGTGTTATTATTGTAATTGTAATTATACTCACTCATATTATTCACTTTCCTTTTCATTTATTCTTCTGAGGTTTCCCTCAAGCTTTAATTATATTATATTTAGCCTATGTGAAATAAAAATGCGATTAATGTATTGTTTTTGAGAATTTTATGTGTAAATTCTATCACAATTCATAACCTAATGTGTAAGCAGCGTGAGCACAGAGCCTGTGCACCCTTGCTCCGCGTGAAAGTTTCGTTGGGACTTTAGCTTTTAGCCGCGAGAGATAACAGACGAAAGGGAAATATCATCGCGTGAGTGCAGAGCCTGCGCACCCTTACTCCGCGTGATAACTTTTGCGTAAGGTGAAAAAAACGCCGCGAGTTATAGTAAACGAATGTGCAGTATCATCGCGTGAGCACAGAGCCTGTGCCCCCTTACTCCACGTGATGATTTTGTTGGTGGTTAGATTTTAGCCGCGAGATATTATAAACAAAAGGCATATCTCATCGCGTGAGCACAGAGCCTGTGCACCCTTGCTCCGCGTGATAACTTTTGCGTAAGGTGAAAAAAACGCCGCGAGTTATAGTAAACGAATGTGCAGTATCATCGCGTGAGCGCAGAGCCTGCGCACCCTTTTCGCGCTTAGAATAATTGATCGGATAATTTTATGCCGCGCTCTTGCATTATTCTTATATATATGATATAATAAAAACATTATATATAAGGAAAGGAAAATTATGGACAGTTCAGATATATGGAAGATAGTTCTTGTCATTGCCATGATGATATTTTCAGCCCTGTTTTCAGGCACTGAAACAGCATTTTCAAGTGTCAACAAGCTCAGACTGAAAAATTATGAGGCGCAGGGAAATAAAAAAGCTAAAAAAGCCCTGAAGCTGGCAAATCGCTTCGATGAAGTCCTTACGGCGGTGCTTATAGGCAATAATATCGTCAATATTGCTACTTCATCGGTCAGCACTATCGTATTTATAAAGCTTATGGGAAGCAAGGGCGCGGCAGTATCCACCATCGTTATTACTGTATTGGTACTGATATTCTGCGAAGTATTGCCAAAATCATATGCAAAGAAAAATGCGGAAAAGCTTGCACTTGCATTTGCTCCCGCACTTTCATTCCTTGTTATGGTGTTCAAGCCCTTCGTATGGCTGCTCAATAAGCTTTCTTCACTTGTCTCGAAAGAAGATAAAGCTCCCAGCGTTACCGAGGAAGAGCTTAAATACATGATCGACGAGATCGAAGAACAGGGCGTTATCGAGGAGCAGGAGAGCGAGCTTGTAAAGAGTGCCCTTGAATTCGATGAAATTAACGTGAATGAGATACTAATTCCCCGTGTCAAGGTCGTGGGAGTTGAACTTAATGCGACTATCGACGAGATAAAGGAGCTTTTCAGCAGGGAAATGTATTCAAGACTTCCTGTTTATGAAAAGAGTCTTGATAACGTAGTGGGCATCATCACAAATAAGGCTTTCTTCAAGATGCTTGTGGAGGGCGGAAACGATATCAAGTCAATAATACAGGAAGTCCCTCATATTGCGGATTCAAAGCTCATAAGCGAGGCAATGCGCGATATGCAGCGTTCAAAGGTGCATCTTGCGGTAGTTATCGACCAGTACGGCGGTACTAAGGGTATAGTTACCCTTGAGGATATCATCGAGGAGCTTGTAGGCGAGATATACGATGAGGACGACGAGATAGAGACAAATATCATGATGCTTGCTCCTGATAAGTACGAGGTCGCAGGAGATATGAGCATAAGCGATATGCTGGAAATGCTCGATCTTGACGAGGATATGATAACTACGGATTATACCTCTGTGGGCGGCTGGGTAACAGACGTTATGGAGCATATCCCCGAAGCAGGAGAGACTGCCGAAAGCGGTATTTTCCGCATCACAGCTGCAGAAGTGAATGAGCAGACCGTAGAAAAGGTAATTATCGAGGTTCTTCCCGTTGACGATGATGAAGATGACGAGGAAGAAGAATAGAACTAAGAATTAAGTACTAAGAACTTAGAGCTAAGAACTAAGATTGTAGGTGCTGTCTTGGCAGTCCGTAATTTCAGATGATACACGGACGCGTAAGGGGCGCAGGTTCTGCACTGTAGGGGCGCATTCCGTGCGCCCTCTAAATACATACAAATTTCAAATGACACACTGTAGGGACGACCATTTAAGCAGTGCCCCAAATCTGTGATTTGGTTGGCAATGCTATATGCAGAGCTGGTCGTCCGTGCATTTTTCAGAGAATTGAGGCGGTCAGAGCCATGAAATCGAAAAAAGAAAAAGCTTTTATATTAACAGGCATTATCTTCCTTGCAGTGGGGCTGCTCGTTAATATACGTGTGATACTTGGGATAATAAGGACGCTCACTTCTGATGAGCCCGAAAGTATAGGCATTATCGGCGGCGCAGACAGTCCAACGGCTATATTCATTTCTGAAAGTATCTTCAAGAATATGAGTATCCTTGAAAAAGCTGGACTTTTGCTAATAATAGCAGCTCCTATATTGATTATCACAGGAATAGTGAAATGCCTCAGAACAAAGCAGCATCATGCAGGGGGCAGATAGGAGTTGGATTTGACACATAAAATTCCCCCTTCCTTCCTTCCACTCTTGAACGATTTAAAGCATAAAAGTGCATTGCATATCTAAATAAAAAGCAAGGAAGGAAGGAAGGAAGAGGGATATTGTTTAACAACTCTCAACTTGCGGACGACTCATGGCTCGGGCTGTCGAGGACGCCAGCCCCTACACAATAAAATGAAAGCTCCCGAAACAATTACAGCTTCGGGAGCTTTTCTTATTCTACTGTACCCTCGCTTCTGCCGATAGTAAGGACGAAGCCTTTATTTATGGGCATGATGCCGTTAGGGTCGACAGTTTTTACTGTATTGTCGGGAAGCTTTACGCTCCATGTCTCCTGAGTGAGATTGCGCAGAGCGTGCTTGCTGGGGTCCTTCTTGTTGCGGACTACCTCGCCGATGATCTTGTGGAAATCACCGTCAGTTTCGCCTGTCATACCCTCATAGAGCTTAGCACCGCCGAATGCAGGAAGCTCAAAGCGTTTAAACTTGATGCTTTCGGTGCAGGTGAGCTGACCGCCGCAGTACATACAGCTTACGGAGTATTTTGGTGTAATGAACGTCTCTTTACCGCAGTGAGGGCAGGGAACAGTCTCGCTTCTCAGCTTTACGAAAGCGTCCAGCCATGTCATTTCGATAACACGGTCATAAGGCGGCTTTACTGAGCTCTTGCCAAAGGACTGTATGAACAGGTCGCGGATATATTCGGGGTATATCTTCCAGAAACGGAGAGTATTCGTGTTGAGCTGATTATTTGCAGCATTGCGGTCGTCCTCGGGGTCAAGTACGAAAACAGGGTCGCTGCCGTAGAACTTCTTTTCAAGCTCGGGAGTCATACACGGGGGAGTCGAGTACTTGCCCTCAAGTGGGTGCTCAATGAAGAGCATACGGAAGAGTATTACAGCAAGTGAGAAGCGGTCGGAACGCTTGTCGGGAGCACCGCCGAGGACTACCTCAGGTGCCATATAGCGCTGTTTGCCTGCGATACCGAAGTTTACTCCGCGTTCGGAAACGTTGTCGTTGTCACATATGAGCACGTCGCCGTTCTGCGGATCAATAAAGAAGTTGCCGTTATTTAAGTCCTGATAGCTGTAGCCATCGTTATGGAGGGCACGGAAGCCTTCGATGATATTTATAGCTGCATTGCAGCGAGCAGTTATATTTGCGAAGCTTGCCTTCATACGGCGGGTTTTCGGATCCCAGAGCAGAAAGCGTGTAAGCTCCTCATATCCCTTTGGACGAAGGGGCATTATGTAGCCGAAGCTGCCGTCTATCCAGTTGGAAAGCTCCTCAGGCCAGAGAAAATTCTTTGTGGGAGCGCCTTTTTTTATGTTTGCCTTGAGGTTTTCGTAGAATTCCTCAGGGTTTTTCATTTTATCAACGGTGGATTTATGGTACCATTTAAGCGCCATTTCCTTGCCGCCGCACTCTACTCTGTAGACATTTCCCTGACCGCCGCCGCCGAGAAATTCCAGTATGGTAAATGTAGAATTATAAATAGTTCTGCCTTTATAGCCTGTTTTGAGTTCTGCCATGATTTAGCTCCTTTCATATCCCTTATATTTCTGCGGAATTTACCGCTGTTTGTTACATATTTGAGAATTCCTCGTTCTGAGGAAGTTTTGTAGTTGTCGGTTCAGCAGCTGAGGTCTGTTCCTCTGTCTTGTTTTCAGATGTTTCGGCAGATGGCTGTGCGGCTGTAGTTGCAGGAGCGGAGTTTCCGCCCTTTTGTACAGTATTCTGGCAAAGCCAGTCGCACCAGTTTGAATAATACTTTGCTAAGAAGTGGATTCCGTCGCTTGTACAGTCGTCGGGAAGTGCGCCGTACTCATTATCGAAGATGCCGTTTGCATTGAGGAAGAATACTTTGTTGTTGTCTGCAAGCTCCGACAGCTTGCTGTTGAGAGCGTTGATGCGCTCATTGTTGATAATGTCTGTTTCTGCAAAGGAAGCAACGTGGAGATTTGCCTGAATGTAAATGATAGCATCAGGCTGCACCTCTTTGATACCATCAACGAGCTTTCTGAAAGCGGAAGCAGTATATTCGATATCGTTGCCGACTTCATTTATACCGAGCATTACGTATATTTTGCCGAACTTTTTGCCGTTGAGAAACTCCCATATAGTTTTGCCGTTAACAGGTGAGTTATCTATCTGATAAGATGAAAGACCGCGGTGACAGAAATACTGTGCATTTTTCAGAGTTCCGTAATCGCGTATGCCCTCTGTACGGGAATCGCCTATAAAGAGCGCGTCATCGAAATATTCACGGCCGCTCTCCACGAACTGTACTCCTGTCTGTGCAGGAGCAGGCTCGGTTGCCTTTTCTGCGTCCGCAGGAGTTGTTTCACCTTCAGATGCGGGCTGAGTAGCTGTATTTGCGTCATCTGCTGACGATGCAGGCTGTGCTGCGGCAACAGGTGGTTTGACTGCCGGCTTTGGGGATTTAGTTTTACTGTTGTTCCATATCTGCTTATATATGAACGGTGATGCGAACAAGCAGGTAAGAAGCAGTATTATCGCATATATGCCTTGTCTGAATCTGCTCAAGATAGTCTCTCCTTAAAATCTGAAATACATGAACGGGTCATCGAGTCCCTTATACATACAGTAGACAGATGCCCAGAATACTGCAAGAAGGACGATGGCTGTGAAGGGGGAATTCTTCATCTTTCTGTATACCTTCTGAGGAAGAGTTGTTGAGAAGATAAAGCCTGCAAGGAAGTATTTCCAGTACATTCCCCAGTATTTAGCGTAGTCCTTGTCCAGTATGGCATAGGTTTTCTGAGGCAGGAACGGAAGAAGTCTCCTGAAGTAAATGCCCAGCTCATGGAAGTCTGTAATAGCGAAGATAAGCCATGTCAGCGGTATCACTAAGAACATATAGGCATGTCCGAGAGGCTTTATCTTATTCAGCACCTTGCCTGTCCAGTTCTTTTCGGTCATGATTATTGCAAAGAGAACGAGTCCCCATAAAATGAAGTTCCAGCTTGCACCGTGCCACAGACCCGTAAACAGCCATACTATAAAGGTATTTCTTATGGTAGCGGCTGCGCCCTTACGGTTTCCTCCGAGAGGGATATATATATATTCCTTGAACCATGTACCGAGGGTCATGTGCCATCTTCTCCAGAACTCTGTCATAGTGAGGGAGAGATAGGGGTGGTCGAAGTTTCGGGGCAGATTAAAGCCCATTATCTTGCCGAGACCTATTGCCATGAGGGAATATCCGCAGAAATCGAAATAGAGCTGGAATGAGTAGGCGAATATGCCAAGCCATGCAAGGCGTGAGGATATGCTCTCGTAGCCAATGGTTGATATATCGCTCCAGAGACCGCCTATCTGGTTGGCGATGAGGACTTTATAGCCAAGACCTATGGTAAAGGTCTTGAGACCGTCCTCCACCTTGCGGAACGAGTGCTTTCGCTTCTGAAGCTCCTTTGCAACATGGTCGTATGTAACGATAGGACCTGCGATGAGCTGCGGGAACATGGTGATGTATGCACCGTAGTTTACAAGCTTCTTCTCAGCCTTTGCCTTTCCGCGGTAAACATCGGCTATATATGATACATTCTGGAAAGTATAGAAGCTTATGCCGATAGGGAGGATAATATCCTTTACGGTAAGGCTCTGGTGGAAAATGGCGTTGATATTCTCAGTGCCGAAGGTCCAGTATTTGAAGAATATGAGCCACCAGAAGTTGAAGAGGACACCGAATAAAAGCCACAGTTTTTTAGTATGCTTGCTGTGCTCGATGAACTGTCCGACGATGAAGTTGAGAAGTACGGTAAGCAGGAAAAGCAGTATATAAACAGGCTTTTTTACGCCGAAGCTGTAGAATACCACGCTTCCTGTAAATATAACAAGATTCTGATACTCTATCCGTGAGGATATCAGGACTTGCCTGAACAGTATAGCTACTGCCAGCAGATAGAGTATTATATGCAGCGGTTTAGTATAGCCGAGAGTGTGGAACAGGAAAAAGGCTGCCGCCGCACTGCCGAAGATAAGCACAACACATCGGAAGCGTTTTTCCGAAGCGGTTTTCGATTCATACAGTATCCAGACCACAGATGCAAGATAAATAAGAATTGGAAGAGGCTTGAACAGCCTCATTATATAAAACATGACTATTCCGACAATAACAGCGGATATCAATAAAACAGGATTTCTGTATTTTTTTTCAGATGCCGAGTAGGCTATCATAAAAACAGGAAGGAATATGAAAATAAATTCCAAGCTGCTGAATACCAAATGTACCACCCTTTAGTTAATTCATTTGTTAGAGCTGCTGCTGTTTGTCGCGGCTGTATAATCTACGAAAAATAGCAATATTTAAACTCATACATTACTATTTTACACGTTTGACGATTAATTGTCAATAGCTTTGGAATAATGTAGCAATTTGCAGTAAACTGCCTCTTTTTAGTGATTAGTTATTAGTGATTAATGTAGGGAACGCCGCCCAACAGGCGCCGCGACCCTCTGTCCTACGGACATCTCCCTGTACTACAGGGAGTCACCCTCGGCGTTCCGAGCCGTTAGCCGTTAGCTTGTAGGGGAGCCTGCCCTCGGGCTCCCGTTAATTCGTAATGCGTAATTCGTAATGCGTAATTATGGTGTCCGCTTACGCGGACAAATTAAGAATGATAATTTGTAGGGGCTGCCTTTGGCAGTCCGTGAAATAACGATATCATAGTGATCGGGAGCCCGAGGGCGGGCTCCCATACAAATTGGATCATTTTTATGTGTTGCGTAGGTCAAAGGCTCTGTGCCGCAATATTTGCCATACAGCAACATACGGTGAGCGTTATAACTAATATATTGCTGTTGATATTTCTGAAATTTAATCAAACGCACGATTTTTATGATTAATTTTTTTTGTTTGTTGACGGCTTCTGCGGTCGGTGCTATAATTGACAACGAATAAAGCCTGATAACAGGTGAAAAAGGAGAAATTTACATGAAAAAACAGTTTATCGCAGCAGCGCTCATTGCAGCACTGGGACTTACAGCCTGCGGCGAAAGCGAAAAGAGCGACAATAAAACAGAAAAGACTACAGGTGCAGCTACAACAGCCGAGATAACAACAGAAGCGGCAACAGAAGCTGCAACAACAGCTGAAATAACCACAGAAGCAGCAACAGAGGCGGCTGTTCCAACAGAGCTCAGCGACAAATACGTTGACTTTAATAACATGAGTTTTAAGTATAACGGTCATTTGATGACGCTTGGCGTATCTACATTACAGGATTTCCTTGATGCAGGCTTAGAGCCAAAGGACAATTACGATAAGGTGTGGAAAGAAAGCTTTTACGGTGATCCGCACGTGGCTGGTTGTGCAATTGAATATTCCGTACCTTTAGGAAATTCTGAAGCATATTGCGATTTATATTTCTGCAATCTTAAAGAGGAAGGAACACCGATGAAAGACTGTGTTCTCTGTTATATATGCTATGATGGCAGCAAACTTGATAAGAAAAACGGGGAATACTGCAATGGTTTTGAATTTGCTTTCCCTTATAATCTTACAGCAGATGAACTTACCGCAAACAGCGGCGAACCGACTTACAAAGAAGGTGAAAATGGATTCTTTTATACAGAAACATCAACTGTTTTCACCGACGAGGAAAGAAGCATCGTTTTTAGCTTTGATAACAAAAATGATTGGACAATTACTTGTGTGAATATGACATGGACTCCATGACATAATAAAAACACAGCGCAGCAAGGATAATACCTGCTGCGCTTTTTCTGTCTGTGGGGGCTCACACTGTGCGCCCGTTAGTTTTTGCGGCTATTTCGGGCGAACGATGTTCGCCCCTACAAATGGTCATTTGAGGTCTTTTTGAGACTTGCGGACTGCCAAAGGCAGCTCCTACAAGCTAACGGCTAATGGCTAACGGCTCATTCAATTCCTGCCTGCTGTTTAGCAGCTGTGAGGGTATTTTTCATGAGCATTGCGATAGTCATAGGACCTACGCCGCCGGGTACGGGAGTGATGAAGGAAGCCTTCTTTTCTGCTGACTCGAACTCAACGTCGCCGCAGAGCTTGCCGTTGTCGAGGCGGTTCATGCCTACGTCGATAACGACTGCGCCTTCCTTAATCATATCGCCTGTAACGAAGTTAGCGCGTCCGATAGCTACTACGAGGATATCAGCACCGAGGCATATCTCCTTGAGGTTCTTTGTCTTTGAGTGGCAGATAGTAACTGTGCCGTTTTTCTGGAGAAGAAGCATTGCCTGCGGCTTGCCTACGATGTTGCTTCTGCCGATAACTACGCACTGCTTGCCTGTGATGTCAGTGCCTGTGCTCTCGATAAGGCGCATAACGCCTGCGGGAGTACATGGCAGGAATGAGTATTCGCCTATCATTATCTTGCCTACGTTGATAGGGTGGAAAGCGTCAACGTCCTTATCGGGTGAGATAGCGTTGATAACTGCCTTTTCGTCGATATGCTTTGGCAGAGGGAGCTGTACAAGTATGCCGTTAACTCTGTCATCGCGGTTAAGTACATTTACAAGGTCGAGGAGCTGCTCCTGAGTGGTGTTCTCGTCGAGTGCATACTCGTATGACTGGAAGCCTACAGCTTCACAAGCCTTTTTCTTGTTGTTTACATAGACTCTCGATGCAGGATCGTTTCCAACGATAACTACTGCAAGACCTACCTTGAGTCCTTTTTCTTCTCTGAGCTTTGCTGTTTCGTCAGCAACCTCCTGCTTTACTGCTGCGGAAACTGCCTTTCCGTCAATTAACTGTGCCATTTATTTGTCCTCCTTATGGCTGTCGGACTTTTCGTCCTCATTGTTATCTTTTATTTCCACGATGTCGTCATCGTCATTGTCGTCTGTGCCGTCATCGGGTTCATCGTCGTCGTCATCGTCCTCGTCATCATCATCGAGTTCGCTTTCATCGAAATCATCATCATCGTCGTTGAAGATATCGAGATCATCGTCATCGTCAACGCCTATTTTAGCGTCATCACCCTTTATGTTCATTTTCTTTCTGCGTGATTCCTCGATAAGGCGGTGTGATTCCTCTGTATTTGCGTAAAGCACCATGCTATCGGGATCGCGCTTTCTCTTTGCAAAGAATACTATCTGAAGTATTAACGATACAACGAATATTACTGCTGAAAGTGCCTGTGATACGCGGATATTTCCGAGCATAAGGCTGTCGGTGCGGAGTCCCTCAACTATGAAGCGTTCAGCGCCGTACCATGTAAGGTACATGAGGAAAAGCTGTCCGTCGTACTTTCTGCGCTTTGACCAGAATGCGAAGATAACAAAGCCAAGCAGACACCATAATGATTCGTACAGGAAACAAGGGTGTACAGGCTTTTCCCAGAGCATATCCAGACCGTTGTTGTACATATCTCCGCCCATCTGCATACCGTCGCTGATAGTGCGCTGGATAGTACCGCCTGTCATGCCGAGAAATGAGCTTGTATTTGTTCCGAAAGCCTCCTGATTTACGAAGTTGCCCCAGCGTCCGACACCCTGTCCGATAAGGAAGCCGATAACTGTTATATCAAGCATCGGGAGCATCTTGATCTTTCGTATCTTACATATTATAAGTCCTACAAGAAGTGCACCTATGATACCGCCGTATATGGCAAGTCCGCCGTTTCGGGTATTGACTATGTCTCCCCATTTGCCCTTGTATTCGTCCCAGCGCATGAGCACATAGTACACACGTGCGCCTATGATACCGCCGATAACGCCGCCGATTACAGCGTCGATAGCTCTGTCGGCATCGAGTCCGAAACGTTTCATTCTCGGAAGAGCATATACAAGTGCAAGGATAAGCCCCAATGTGATAAGGATACCGTACCATTGTATCTGTATTCCGCGGATACTGAAGGCTGTGGGATCAATGTGGAATTTCCAGCCCAGCTCGGGGAATTGTATTTCGTTTGGTTCTAAGAGTGTTTCTGTTGACATTAAAATTATGCCTCCTTTTCTATTATAGACAGTACACACCTGTCACGGCGCAGTTCTCTGCGCATATAATCAATAACGTCATCGCTGGTCAGCGCTGACAGCACCTCGATAGCGTCATATGGACCTACATCGTCTATATGAGCATTCAGCATCATGTTTGCGACCGATTCAACGTTGTTGAGCTCTAAGATCATCATGCCGTATGAGGATTTCTTTATTCTCTGGAAGTCCTTTTCTCTGATGCCTTCGCTTACAAGGCGGTCTATTTCTTCAAAGAGGGCTTCTCTTATTATTTCGGGCTTGTCGGACTCGCCCGAGAATATAACTGTAAAATAATTGTCGCCGTAGAATACTTCACCGCCGAATGTGGAATTGATTATCTCTTCCTTGAGAAGCCTTTCGCACATAGGCAGTGCAGGGTCTGAGAGCAGAGCAGATGCGGTAGATGCAGCGGCAATATCCTTAAGGCGTTCAAGACCGTTTTTGGCGGTACATTTATAGCCTAAATGGAAGATGGAAGCGCCTACAGGCTGTTTTTCGCGTATCTCTGGCTTAACTATATCATCGGGCTCATCAGGGAATACCGTTTCGAGTCCCTTGTCGGCACAGGGAGAGAGACAGCTGTCACATATCTCAAGTACCTTGTCCGCACTGATGTTTCCTGCAATGGAAAGTACCATATTATTCAAGTCATAGAAGGTATTATAGCATCTGTACAGCAGATCGGCGTCTATGTGGGATATGCTTTCCACAGTACCTGCAATGTCGATCTTTACAGGGTGTGAGTGGTACATACCGCTGAGCATATTGAAGAATACCAGCCATTCCGGATTGTCATTGGTCATCTTTATTTCCTGCTCTATGATTCCCATTTCCTTGTCAACGTTTTCGTCGGTGAAATAGGGCTTTCTGACAAAATCCAGCAGGATTTTCAGGTTTTCTTCATAGTTCTTTGAACAGCTGAATGTATAGCAGGTCTTGTCAAAGGTCGTAAAGGCATTGCAGGAAGCACCTGTTTTGGCGTAAAGCTCAAATACTCCGCAGTCCTCGTTCTCGAAGAGCTTATGCTCAAGGAAGTGAGCGATTCCCTCGGGAACAGTCGTATAATCCTTATCTGCGGCAGTCTTGAACATTGTATTCACAGAACCGTATTTTGTGCCGAACAGGGCTTCTATACTGTTGAATCCCTGCATCTCGCATATATATATATCAAGTCCGCTCTTATGCTTTACGTGTATACAGCTGTCGCCTGTGCGCGGGCTTGTAATTATTTCCTTGTTCATTGCTCCTGTACCTCCTTGTCAAGCATAAGATATACGGTATCAAGCTTCAGGGAGTTTGCAGCCTCTATGATCTTTTCTTTTGTGACTGCCTTGAATTTTTCAAAATGTTCTTCGGGAGTTATATACTGCCCGTCGCTGAAACAGTCGAAAAACCAGCTTATATAAGAGGAAGGAGTATCGCCTATCTGTAATATTGCGTTATCCAGCGCCATAAGAGAGCTTTCGATCTCCTCGTCGGTGATATTGCCCTTTTTTATCTCTTCGAGCTGAGCGAGTATCTCATCGCGGGCTTTGTCGATATTACAGCGTTCAATTCCACTGTCCACAAAGAAGGTTCCCTTTGCCGAGATAGAAGTGCTCGTGCAGTAGTAGCAAAGGCTCAGCTTTTCCCTGACACTGAGGAAAAGCTTTGAAAACGGCATTTCACCGTATATGATGCTGAGCATTTTCAGTGCATATTTATCATCGGAGTCTGTCTTGAATGCCAGTACCATTTTGCACTGATTTACGTCAAACTCCTCGGAAACAGTCACAGATTCGGGTTTCAGGGGACTGTGGTTGCGTACACTGGCTTTTCGGGGAGCTCTTTCTATGTCCTTGAAGCCCTCGGCAAACATTTCTGCGAAGGAGCTGTCCTCATTTGGAGAGACGTAATATACCTCTATCCGTGCAGTTTTCATAAGCTCATGATAGGCACTGAGGGCGTCCCCGGAAGTCGCCTCTGCGGCAGCTTCGCGGCTTCCGTAGCCTGTACACTCGGCAGGCTCACCTTTGAAGGCGGTTTTTGCAGCCTGAGATATGGCGTAGCTGCGCTTCTGGTTGAGCTCTCCGTCTATTCTGTCGATAAGGTCCTTTTTTACTATATTGAAGGAATCGGGATCAAATTCCTTTCCGCTGATATTCGGCTCAAAAATACAGCTTTGCAGCAGCCGGCGCATTTCACCGTTTATATCCTCTCCGTTAAGAGCGTACTTGTTATCGAGCCATGAAGCTCTCAGCCCAAGTATCTGTGCATCGCCCTTTTTTCTTGCTAAAGAACCAAGTCCTGCGCCGTAAAGCTCCGAAAGCTTTTCACACAGCGAGGCGTATGTCCTGTATTGGCTGCTGGAAACGGTAAGAATGCTTATTCCGAGGTTATTTACGGCTGCCGTCTTTTCATTAAGCTCTGTAATGAAATAGACCGCGAGGGAACTGGACTTGAATTTATTGTCAATAATAGCAGTAAATTCGATCTCATTGCCCAACTCGAACCGTTTATATATCATCAAGCTTACACTCCAATCCTAAAAAGCTATACACTATATTATAACACACTTAAAAATAAAATACCATAGTATTTTTCATTTTTTTCAAATTTTGTTATAACGAACATTATATTGTGGTAAAATACTTGATTTTTGCGTATGATAAGTGGTATAATATAAAAGAGTTAATATATGTATTTATAAAAAGGAGGCAGAGTATGGATTATAAAGGTGAAAAATGTCCTGTCTGCGGAGAGATCTTCACGGCAGATGACGATATAGTAGTTTGCCCTGAATGCGGTACGCCTCATCACAGAGAATGTTATGCTGCTGAAAATAAATGTGCCAATGAAGAATATCATTCTACAGGCAGAAAATGGGAGAGAAGCGTACAAAACAAGCCTCTTTACAGGATATGTCCCGTATGCAATTATCCTAACAGGGCGGCCGACAGCAATTGTCAGAGATGCGGTAAAGAACTGAGCGATGATGCAAATGTTTCGCAGAATGAGAATATTTACGAAAATACAGACGATAATTTGCATGAGTCGTTTTCTGCCGAGATGGAGGGCATGATAGATCCCATAAAATATCTCGGATTTGATCCGAATGAGGATATGGGCGGCGCGTCGATGCAGGAGGTCAACGATTTTGTAGGACCAAGCACTATATACTATCTTCCGAAATTCAAACGCATGAAGGACGACGGTACTAAGCCTTCATTCAATTTTTTCAGTCTTGTTTTTCCCACACTGTATTTTGCCAACAGAAAAATGTGGGGCTGGGCTATATTAGCGGCAATTCTCGGAGTTTTGCTGAATCTTCCCGCCGATCTTCTGCTCTATATCGAGGAGTTCCCTGATGAGCTTTCAAGCTTTGTATCAAGCAACAAGCATATGATACAGGCTGTGAGCGATATCTGTCTTGTGGCTGATATCGGAGTGAGAGCGTTATTCTGTATATTTGCAAACTGGCTGTACTTCCGTTTTGCGGTAAATTCGGTGAAAAAGCATAAGACCAGCGGCAGGCCTGCTTCTATGATAAAGACGGCAGGCGGTATCAGACCTGTCAATATGTTAATAATAACAGCTATAAAGTATGGTATAGGACTTGCTGTGCTTGCCGCACTTTATTACGGATTTGAAATGGCAGGTACTATCAAGGATTTCAGTACTCTGTGTCTTATGTAAGAGGTAATTACAGGGCTTAAAAGAAAAAGCTTATGCATATCCTTTCAGGATATGCATAATATATTGGGGTGATATGATTTGAGGCTAAAAAAAGCATATCTGTTGCTTCTGCCTTTTTTGTGTATCTTTTTATTTGGCTGTGCGGTTCAGGACTATCCCACATATACATATCAGATAGTTAACGGTCTTGGTGAGGATTATCTTGTAAATTACTGCGAGCAGACCAATTATCCGGAAAACAATACAAGAGTAAAGGTTTTCAGGGGAAAGAAAAAGGTTATCGACTATAACGGAGGCAGTTATTCAGGCTGTAATTCGTATACACCGTCACAGATTGTTTTTATCTGTAAAAGCGGAGATGTGGATTACTATTACATGAAGTCACAGCTTGCGGAATATCTTGTCGCGGACGGAATGGTGGATCTAAAGACGAATTATAATATGCTGCTCCTTAATAAAAACAAAGGTGAAATGACAGATGATGAAAGAAAGGTCTATTCAAGAACCTCAGCCGCTGTCAGAAGTGCGATATCCGCAGAAAATGTGGAAAAACGCTTTGCAGACTGCGGATACAGTTCAGCATCATTCATGTTGTTTTATAATTATACATGATAAAAAATACCCTGTGTACTTTAAAAGTACACAGGGTTTTCATCATTATAATGCTTATTTGTTATTGATAGTCTGCATCTGTATTAGGCCAAAGCCTATACATTGGTGTATTTGAACTTCCGTCACCGACCCATATCTCAGCGTCGAGACCGTTACCCTGACGATAACAGATGAACCAGCGGTTGAGTGGCTTTCCTGTAGCAGATACTGTATATTTTATAGGAGATTTGCCTTCGCCGCTCATCTGATTCAGAGCATCCTGAAAGAGCTTTGCTTCATTACTTCCGCCGCTCCAGACTGAACGATTTCCGCCCACATTTGCAGCACCGTCCTTGGTGCATACTGTGACGAGTGTGTATGTTTGAGTTGTTCCGTTGCTTTTTACTGTTACATTATGAGTAGATGGATTATTTTCTGTAAATGATATCATAGCGTCTTCATCATCAGCGATTACAGACAGAACCGTGTCGTATATTGTTTTGGCACCTGCAATATCGGCTGAACGCTTAGACTTCTTTACGTACCCCATAATAGAAGGTATAAGTATTGCAGCCAATACACCGATTATCGCAATTACAACGATAAGTTCGATAAGTGTAAAACCATGTCTTTTAAATTTTGCCATATAAATTCCCCCTAACTTATAACGCAAAATAATGATGATTTTTTCTTATTATACGATGTTTTTTTGAACTTGTCAATAGTTCGTTCAAGAAAATTTTCTGACGGTGTATAGCCGATTTTGTTTATTACAGCCAGTAATTGTTTACTGTGCTTTTTGAGTAATTATTTTACTATGACCTTCTTGAAAGCCTTCTTGCCCTTGCGGACGATCACTTCGCCTTCAAGCTTTATCATTTCCTTAGGATCGGATTTCTTTTCGTCATTGACTGTGATACCGCCCTGCTGTACAAGACGTCTTGCCTCAGATACAGAAGGAGCAAGCTCAGCCTTTACAAGGAGATTGAGAAGTCCGATAGCGCCGTCTGTAAGGTCAGCGGAGTCTATCTCTGCTACAGGCATATTCTCGTTTGAACCGCTTCCGCCGAAGAGTGCCTTTGCAGCAGCCTTTGCCTTTTCAGCTTCCTCTTCGCCGTGAACCAGCTTTGTGAGCTCGTAAGCAAGAAGTTCCTTAGCAGCGTTGAACTGTGCGCCTTCCATAGTCTTTTCCATTTCCTCGATCTGCTCTACAGGGACGAATGTGAGCATTTTAAGGCACTTGATAACGTCAGCATCGTCAACATTTCTCCAGTACTGGAAGAAGTCGTAAGGAGAAGTCTTTTCGGGATCGAGCCATACTGCGCCCTTTTCTGTCTTGCCCATCTTCTTGCCCTCTGAGTTGAGGAGAAGGGTTATAGTCATAGCGTAAGCGTCCTTGCCGAGCTTTCTT
This sequence comes from Ruminococcus flavefaciens ATCC 19208, assembly GCF_000518765.1. Lineage (GTDB taxonomy): Bacteria > Bacillota > Clostridia > Oscillospirales > Ruminococcaceae > Ruminococcus > Ruminococcus flavefaciens. The sequence goes on from NZ_KI912490.1 coordinate 429,351, forward strand.
CTGATAAGCTCTGTGCCGCCGAGCATATTGCTCCACTGGTCATCGCCGCCGAACTGCATATTACAGCCGTATTTCTGGAAGAGCTGGTAGAAGTCGTAGCTCTGCATTATCATGTAGTTGAATTCAAGGAATGAGAGTCCGCGCTCAAGTCTCTGCTTGTAGCACTCGGCTGTGAGCATACGGTTTACGCTGAAATGTGCGCCTACCTCGCGGAGAACTTCGATGTAGTTGAGGTTCATGAGCCAGTCAGCGTTGTTGACAACGATAGCCTTATCCTCTGAGAAGTCGATAAAGCGGCTCATCTGCTTCTTGAAGCAGTCAACGTTGTGCTGGATAGTCTCGGGAGTCATCATCTTACGCATATCGGTCTTGCCTGAGGGATCGCCGATCATAGCAGTACCGCCGCCGATGAGCACGATAGGCTTATTGCCAGCCATCTGGAGACGCTTCATAAGGCAGAGTGCCATGAAGTGACCAACGTGGAGTGAATCGGCTGTTGGATCGAAGCCGATGTAAAAGGTAGCCTTGCCTGCGTTGACAAGCTCCTCTATTTCCTTTTCGTCTGTGAGCTGCGCGAGGAGTCCTCTGCGCTTGAGTTCTTCAAAAGTAGTCATTATTTATTTCTCCTTTATATTATTATTCATTATCAATGAGTATGGTTTTCAGCTTTAAGAGCCATTCAGGCGGCTCATTGCCATATATTACGAGATTACCGTTTTTGTATTCACCCACATTGACGAATCCGTTTTCGTTATCCCAGAATTCAGCTTCACTGCAATATGGCAGCACAGCAGCAAGGTCGTTGAAACGCTTTTCGTATCTGCGGTGTACGTCCTCAGCAGGGATATCGTGACCGCCCTTGCGTACTCGGTTTGCTATTCTCAGCAGGCTTTCTTCGCAGCTGTTTACGTCTATATAATACAGTTTTATGTGATAATCAAGTTCTATAGCGCGGCGAATAGTTTTCAGTGTCCTGACTCCCGAAAGAGTAGTTTCCTGCGTGAAGCTTAGTCCCTTTTCAAGACATTCTTCCATAAGTTTTATTGCTTTTTTGCCGCCTTCGATTCGGTCTCCGTCAAATTCAGCATTTAGCTTGTCGGTGTCGATTATTAAGCCGAGATCATCGGTCTTACGGACGAGAACTCCTGTAAAGCTGCTCTTGCCAACACAGTCGAGCCCACCTATAATAGTAAATCTTTTCATATTTTACCTGTTAAATATTACACAGATAAGCAATGAAAACGTCGGGCGTTTTCATGTATATCACGACCTTTCGCGTACAATGCTCAGTCTGCGTGTTTCATTATGGCTTTGAGCAGACCGAGGAAAGCGGAGTGTATGAAGGTACGGACTGCCACAAGGAGCTGACCGCCCATAAATATATATTTAATGTATCCGTAGAAGTTTTCGCCGAAGCTGCCCGTGTTTTTCTGCACAAGGGTGTCCATGTAGGGCTCAACGGTAGTATTTCCAAATGTGACGAATTCCACGAATACTGCAAGGAGTATGGCTATGGTAAATCCGAGATTGAGGTTTGCACTGTCAAGACCTGCAAGTCCCGAAAACGGGTGTATATACCTTGTGAACAGCGATGTGAAGCAAAAACACAGCACAGTGCACACAGTCATGCGTATAAAAGGGGAGTCAGCGCCGTTTTTTGCTGGGCTTGTGAAACCAATGTACATAAACAAAATCGAAACGAGGAATACTGCCAGCGAAAGGCTGAGATATCCTATTGCTTTTTTCATGGCGTTTACTCCTCTCCGAAAAATAAAAGCCCCCGAACAGCATAAACTGTCCGGGGGCGAAGTTACTCGCGGTACCACCCCGATTTTTCCGCATATACGGAACTCGAGAAGCTGTAACGGGCTGCCCGTCCGCACCTACTGAAAAGCTTCAATGCGGCAACTCCCGAATGTAAGTCTCTGTACGCCGTCATTCCCTTGCACCGAACGGGAACTCTCTGTATCGGGCACTGTACAGGTTTTATTCGTTCACAGTATTTACTTGAATATCATACCACATCTTTTTTAGCTTGTCAAGAGCTGAAAGCAAGATTTTCAGGCAGTAGAGCGGCAGTGCTTTTTCCTTTTCTCCAGATACATATTATCGTCCATCTCGCTCAGGAACTTGTCGATAGTGTCTTTGCCGTTGAATAGGCTTATGCCGATAGAGAAGGAAAGCTGATAATCAGCTCTGTCCTCAAGATTGAATTTGTTCAGGTGATTTCTGATGCTCTTTTCGATATTGAGCAGTTCAAATTCGCTTTCGGCATCGGTTATTATAATGAATTCATCGCCTGCAAATCTGACGGCTACGCTTTTTGAAGGCTTAGCGTTCCTGATTATCTCTGCGGCATTGATAAGGGCTTTATCACCTGTTGAGTGACCGTACATATCGTTGATGCTCTTGAAGAAATCAATGTCTATCATTATTCCGCCTACATGAGCGCATCTGCTTGATATATCTGCAAGGATATGGTCAAGATAATTGCGGTTGTAAAGCTGCGTGAGCGGGTCAATGTAGGAAAGCTCGTTCTGGAGGCTCATATATGTTCCTGCCAGTGCTATCGCTATTGAGCACCACACAAGGGATATACCGTAGAACAGGAGCTGTATGGTCGAACCCACGATTATAGGTGCAATAAACATCCATATCGGGAAAAACTTTGCTTTCTGCGAACCCTTGTAGTATCTGTATCTCACAGCTACGCTGAGACCAAGATATATGAAAACACTGAAAAAATAGATATATCCGAGCGACTGGCGGTGGTAGACATTGTTTTCGTCGATCCTGAAAAGGTACCCCCATTTCAGGTTTGGGATAAGCGCAATGATAAGTGCTGCGGAAGGTACTGCAAGACGTGAGTAATACTTCTTCAGGCGGCTTTTCTGTTTATATAGCCTGAGATCAACGTAAACGCACCACATGAACGAAAGAGATACATTCATGGCATATAAGACTGTATTCAGGACGGCAGACAAGGTGCTTGCACCTGTAAAAGATTTGCCGTCTATCCAGAAAGCAACAGTCTCGCTGAGACAGGCTGCTATCGTAATGAAAATCATAGCAGAAAAGACTCTGTCGCTCAGCTGTTTGCGCTGACGCACAAGGTAACTGCTGATCATTAGTACAACAAGTATCGTTACGCCTATCAAGTTAGTTACTGTGATAGCTTGTAGATTCATAAAATCCTCCTTCCCCGTTAGAAGACCATATCTCATTATAACACATTATATATATTCGTTCAAGCGATTAACCGAAAATTTACAAAATATGCCTAAAATGTTTGGATTTGTAATGATTTTACCACGGAATATTGACAAATTAAGATTTTTTTTGAATGGTACTTGAAATTTGAAATGGTTTGATATATAATAAAATATGATATTTTAGCGGGAGGAATGATAATAAATGAGTTTTAAAATCGGATTTGACAACGAAAAATACCTCAAAATGCAGTCTGAACACATCAGGCAGCGTATTTCACAGTTTGGTGACAAGCTTTATCTTGAGTTCGGAGGAAAGCTTTTCGATGATTTCCATGCTTCGAGAGTGCTTCCCGGATTTAAGCCTGACAGTAAGCTTCAGATGCTTCTTCAGCTTAAAGAGGACGCAGAGATAGTTATCGTTATAAATTCTGATGATATCGAGAAAAATAAGGTAAGAGGCGACCTGGGTATAACATATGATGTAGATGTTATACGTCTTTTCAATGTTTTCACAAAGATCGGACTTTATGTAAGCAGTGTTGTTCTTACCCGTTATGAGGGTCAGCCTACAGCAGACGCTTTCCAGAAGAGGCTTGAAGCTCTTGGCGTAAAGGTATACCACCATTACAGCATCAAGGGATATCCTTCAAACCTTCAGTATATAATCAGTGATGAGGGCTACGGCAGAAACGATTATATCGAGACAAGCCGCAAACTCGTTGTTATCACAGCTCCCGGACCCGGAAGTGGTAAAATGGCTACCTGCCTTTCTCAGCTCTACCATGAGCACAAGAGAGGCGTAAACGCAGGATATGCAAAGTTCGAGACTTTCCCCATATGGAACCTTCCTCTCCGTCACCCTGTCAATATCGCTTATGAGGCAGCAACAGCAGACCTTAACGATGTTAATATGATAGATCCTTTCCACCTTGAGGCTTACGGCAAGACTACCGTTAACTACAACCGTGATGTGGAGATATTCCCTGTACTCAATGCAATGTTTGAGACTATCCTCGGCGAATCTCCATACAAGTCGCCTACGGATATGGGCGTTAATATGGCAGGAAACTGCATAGTTGACGATGAAGCTGTATGCGAAGCAGCAATGCAGGAAATAATCCGCCGTTATTATATAGGTATGTGCGACTACCGTAAGGGACTTATCTCAAATGACGAGGTAATGAAGCTTGAGCTTCTTATGAAGCAGGCAAGCGTAACTGTTGAGGACAGAAAAGTTGTTGCAGCTGCTCTTGAAAAGGAGAAGGAAACCGAAGGACCTGCTGCTGCTATGGAGCTTCCCGACGGTACTATACTTACAGGACGTACTTCAAATCTTCTCGGTGCAGTATCTGCACTTCTCATTAATGCGCTGAAGCATTTCGCAAAGATAGATGATGATATACTCCTTATGTCTCCTCACGTTATTGAGCCTATCATGGCTTTAAAGGTAAATCACCTCGGCAACAACAACCCGAGAATGCATACGGACGAGACTCTCATAGCACTTTCTATCTGTGCAAATACAGATGAAAATGCCAAGAAGGCTATGGAGCAGATATCAAAGCTCCGCAACTGCGAGGTACATTCAACTGTTATCCTTTCGGCTGTTGACGAGCGTATCTTCAAGAGACTTGGTATCAACCTCACCTGCGAACCTAAATACGAATCATAATTGAAAAAGAAGCGATCTTATGGCCGCTTCTTTTTAGAATGTAGGGAACGCCGATGACGGCGTTCCGAACTTGACATTGGTTTATAAGATAAAAGCTCCCGTATTTCGGGAGCTTATTTTTTATTGTTCAGAGAACATCTCTTTGCTTACTCCGCAGAGAGGACATTCAAAATCATCGGGAAGATCTTCAAACTTTGTGCCGGGAGCTATACCGTTTTCGGGAGAACCCTTCTCCTCATCGTATTCCCAGCCGCAAGCGTCACATACGTATACCACATCTACACCTCCTTTGTCAATGATATGCTCCGCATGGAGCTCTTTTAATATCCCTGTTTACTTTATTACTTCCCATTATATAGTAAAAATGTGAACAAATCAAGGTGAAAAGCAAAAAAATTATGTTAAAACAAGAAAATATGTTCGATATCTTTATTTTTGTAAATAGATGTGGTATAATACTATCTGTACGCATAATAAGAACATCTTTAGTAATAATGATTGGATCAGGGATTCAGTCTTTAGCTTTTAACCAATGTGTCGCCTTCGGCTAATGCCTAATGGATAACGGCTAAGGGCTGTATTATAAAGTTTCTTCCCTATTTCAACTTAAAGTATTTGAGGAGTAATATATGACCGATAAAATCATAATTAAGGGCGCAAGAGCCAATAACCTTAAAAATATAGACCTTGAGCTGCCCCGTGACCGTCTTATTGTTATGACGGGGCTTTCGGGCTCGGGAAAATCCTCCCTTGCCTTTGATACCATATATGCCGACGGTCAGCGCCGATACGTTGAGAGCCTTTCTTCATACGCAAGAATGTTTCTCGGACAAATGGAAAAGCCCGATGTTGACAGTATCGAGGGACTTTCTCCCGCTATATCCATAGACCAGAAAACAACATCGAAAAATCCCCGTTCAACTGTGGGAACTGTCACCGAGATATACGACTATCTCAGACTTCTGTATGCAAGGATAGGCGTTCCGCACTGTCCTGTCTGCGGCAGAGTCATAACACAGCAGACTGTAGACCAGATCGTGGATACGCTTATGGCACTTCCTGTGGGCACAAAATTACAGCTTCTTGCTCCTATTGTAAGGAACAGGAAGGGACAGTACGCGAAAGAACTGGAAAGTGCGAGAAAATCGGGGTACGTCCGTGTTCGTGTTGACGGTATAATGTACGAGCTTACGGAAGAGATAAAGCTGGACAAGAACAAGAAGCATAATATTGAAATAATCGTTGACCGTATCGTTATCAAAGAGGGGATAGAGTCCCGTATCGCCGACAGCCTTGAAACTATTTTCAGCCTCACAGGCGGACTTGCCATTGCAGATGTTATCGGCGGCGAGGAGATACTTTTCTCCCAGAATTACGCTTGCCCCGAGCATAATATAAGCATCGGCGAGCTTGAACCTGTTATGTTCTCGTTCAATAATCCTGTGGGCGCTTGTCCGAAATGTACAGGGCTGGGAGTTTTCAGACATATTGATCCCGATCTTGTAGTGCCAAACAAGGAGCTTACTATTGAGGACGGAGCTATAAATGCTTCGGGCTGGAACAGTCTTGACGAAACTTCTATCTCAATGATGTATTACCGCGCTATATCAAAGCAGTACGGTGTACCTCTCGATGTTCCCGTAAAGGAGCTTAAAAAGGAGCAGCTTGATCTTTTCCTGTACGGTACAGGTGACGAGACTCTTGAGCTGAAACGTCCTGCCTCACTTGGCGGCGGAAGCTACCGTTCACCATTCGAGGGCGTTATCAATAACCTTGAACGCCGATACAAGGAGACTTCCAGCGAGTGGTCAAAAAACGAGATAGAGGAATACATGAGCGAGGTCAGCTGTCCTGTCTGCAAGGGAAAAAGACTTCGTGACGAGTATCTTGCAGTTACGGTAGGAGATAGGAATATCAGTGAGCTTACCGATCTTTCGGTAAAGGACGGGCTTAAATTCTTCAATGAGCTGAAGCTTTCCGAGCATGACAGCTATGTAGGTGAGAGGATAATCAAGGAAATAAAGGAGCGACTCGGTTTTCTCGTGAGCGTAGGACTTGAATACCTTACACTTTCTCGTTCTTCGGGCACTCTTTCGGGCGGTGAGAGCCAGCGTATCCGTCTTGCAACGCAGATTGGCTCGTCACTTGTTGGAGTGCTCTATATCCTTGATGAGCCGAGCATAGGTCTGCATCAGCGTGATAACGATAAGCTCATCGCAACTTTGAAAAGGCTGCGTGACTTGGGCAATACTCTCATCGTAGTAGAGCACGATGACGATACCATGCTGTCTGCGGATTATATCGTGGATATCGGTCCCGGAGCAGGCATACACGGCGGAGAAGTGGTATTCGCAGGAACTGTGGACAAGCTGCTGAAATGCAAGAACTCCATTACAGGACAGTACCTCAGCGGCAAAAAGAAGATAGAAGTGCCGAAGAAGCGCAGGAGCGGAAACGGCAAATTCCTTACAGTAAAGGGAGCTTCCGAGCATAATCTGCATAATGTCGATGTGCAGATACCTCTCGGAGAGCTTGTCTGCGTTACGGGAGTGTCGGGCTCTGGAAAATCCTCTCTCGTCAATGAGATAATATACAAGCATCTTGCCGCAAAGCTGAACCGTGCAAAGACAAGATGCGGAGAATTCAAGGAGATGGACGGCATTGAGAACCTTGACAAGGTAATATGTATCGACCAGTCGCCTATAGGCAGGACTCCTCGTTCAAATCCTGCCACATATACGGGAGTATTCGGCGATATCCGTGATCTTTTTGCGAAAACTCCCGATGCCAAGGCTCATGGCTATACAAGCGGACGCTTCTCGTTCAATGTCAAGGGTGGACGCTGTGAAGCCTGCGAGGGTGACGGTATAATCAAGATAGAGATGCACTTCCTGCCCGATATTTACGTTCCCTGCGAGGTGTGTAAGGGTAAGCGCTACAACCGCGAGACCCTTGATGTACATTATAAGGGAAAATCAATTTACGATGTGCTGGAAATGACTGTTGACGAGGGCGTTGAGTTCTTCGAGCATATCCCGAAAATAGCCAAGAAGCTGAAAACCTTGCAGGAGGTGGGACTTGGCTATATAAAGATAGGTCAGCCTGCTACCACACTTTCGGGCGGTGAGGCTCAGCGTGTAAAGCTGTCAACTGAGCTTTCAAAGCGTTCCACGGGCAATACTATCTATATCCTTGACGAACCTACTACAGGACTTCATACAGCCGATGTCCACAAGCTCATAGATGTTCTGCAAAAGCTGACAGATCAGGGAAATACGGTACTTGTTATCGAGCATAATCTTAATGTTATAAAGGTGGCTGACCACATCATCGACTTAGGTCCTGAGGGCGGCGACGGCGGCGGAATGATCGTTGCGCAGGGAACTCCAGAGGAAGTCGCAAAGTGCGATAAGTCCTATACAGGACAGTACCTGAAAAGCTATCTTAAATAAAATAAGAGTATTCTCTCCGTTATGGAGGGAATACTCTTTTTTTTATCCTTCTATCTGTCGTGCAAGGAACTGTGCGGAAGCGTTTATGAGGCTCTTTTGCAGATCTGTGACTTCTTTGCACTTTTCACTTGTGAGAAATGCCACAGCTCCCGAAACATCACCTGCTGTAATGATAGGCAGTGCGGCTATGGCAGTTCTGTTTACTCCCTCAGCTGGGAAAAAGTTATTTGTACTGCCGTCGGGACAGAAGAATTGTCCGCGGTTCTCCATAAGCTCTTCAAGCTGACCTGTTACACGCCTTTCGGCAAATTCCTTACGCGGTACACCTGCGGTAGCGACAACGTGATCCTTATCAAATATAACTACGGGACAGCCAGCTATCTTATGCATGATATCCGCAACATATCCTGCATTTTCACTCATTTCGCTGACCGCAGAATACTTTCGGAATATGACTTCGCCGTCGTTGTTTGTGTATATCTCAAGTGGGTCGCCCTCACTGATAACATTGATACTGAGAATTTTGCCGTTACTTGCCGTAATTTCGGCAAATCGCGAGGCTTCTTCGGTTATCCCGGTGCCTTGTTTAAAATTTACGGCTGTCTCCGCATTGCTGTGTTCGGGGAGAACTCCTGTTTTTAGCAGAGTATCTATATCAGGTCTGAGCTTGATATCAACGTGTTCCTCATAGACTGTTATCCTTTCGATGATGAAGTCAACGTCCACCTTGGTGAGCTTTTCCTTGCTGACAATAGCGTCGAATACTTCCATTACTGTCTTTGCTGTTCGGTTTACGTTCACTATCATATTATGCTTATCGGCGGCAAGCTGCATTTGATTGCGTAGTCCTTCCAGACGCAGGGTAAGCTCGTCTATCTGCTCAGTGTATATCTCCTCAAGCATTTCCTCACGCTCGGGGTGCTTGGCTATGTCCCTGACGTGCTGACGTGCAAGCATTTTTATTTCGGTGCGGGTATCTTCCATTTGCTGTTCGAGCATCTCGACAACCGACTTACTTGAAGAGGTCTCGCTGCGTTCCTTGTCAATTGACTCCTGCAACTGTTCAAGCATAGCCGCAGAGTTGTCACGAACTTTTTCAACGAATGACTTGAGCAGTCCGTCAAGCATATCCACACGGGTATGGTGCGAAGTACAGCCCTTGATACCGCGCTGATGATATGTTCCGCAGCGATAAGCAGGGGACAGGTCGGGACGGCTCATGGAGAACATCGGACTGCCGCAGTCTCCGCAGAACAGATAGCCTGAATATATGTTATCGTACTTCTTCACGCCTCGGTAGTTGCTGTTCGTGCGCCGTTTCATCTGTTCCTGCACGCTTGCAAACAGCTTGTAATCTACGATAGGAGTATGGTTGTTCTCAAATACGAGGTGGTCAGTCTCTTCGAGCTTCGTATCTGTACCGTTTATCTTCCTGCGGCGATATTTGCCTTGTCTCAGCGTACCGATATAGAAATCGTTGCGGAGTATCTCGCTGACTGTGACTATGCTCCACTCATTCTTTCCGCGGAGCTTGCATTCCTCGCCTTTAGCCTCACGGCGTTCCTTTTCAGCCATACGAGGCGTGGGAATATGTCGGTCGGTCAGGTGATTGGCAATGCGCTTATATCCCCAGCCCTCGCTGTAAAGCCTGAATATCTCCCTGACTACTTCCGCAGCAGGCTCGTCCACCTCAAACTGCATGAGCTTGCTGTTGGTCATGATGTAGCCGTAGGGTACTGCACATATCCACTTGCCCTCTTCCTGACGGCGTTTAACAACCGAGCGTACCTTCTTAGATGTATCTGTAACAGGCATTTCATTGATAAGGAAGCGGAACTGTATCGCCGTCCAGTCATCGAATGTCGGGTAGTCGATACTGTCACCTATAGAGATTATACGCATACCTGCATCTCGGAGGTCCTCAAGCTCAACAAGTCCCTTGCTGTTGCGGCGACTGAAACGTGAGAAATCCTTGATTATGAGGATATCATATTCGTGTTGGAGCATCTTCTTCCGCAGCTTCTGGTAGCCCTCTCGCTGCTCAAAGGTATAGCCGCTGCGGTCACGGTCCTCGTAGAAGTTGAGCTCCGCCGTGGGAAAGGTCTTGCTTACATAATCAGCGATGATCGCTTTTTGATTCTCAATAGAGGTGTTGTCGCGGTCAAGCTCCTCATCGACCGATATTCGGCAGTAACCCGCTATCCTGAGTTTATCTTCCATAGTCAGCTCCTTGTGTCAATGTTGATTATTGTTGCACATAAAATTGCATCTTCATTGTAACATACGATTGCTGAAAAAGCAATAGCTGCATGAGAATTACCATAATAATACAAAGAGGTGCGCTTTATGCGCACCCCAGATTTTTTTTCAGCAGGCTTTCCATACAGCTGAGCAGGTCGTCGCTGCCCGACAGGAAATAGACCACCCTGCATTTCTTTACGTTAACTTTTTCAAGGAGCTGATGCGTCAGTTCCTTGCGGTCATATTGCTGCTCTGCATTAGTCAGCCAGACCTCGATATATCCTTTGTTACGCTTATCGTATATCTCCAACGCACCTGCCTCCTTTTCATTAGTATTATTCCCCAATAATATAGGTTTAGTCACCGTGAATTATTACTCGCCGTTATAGATGCTCGCATACGGCAGGCGATACGTTACACCTGTTATAGCTGTTTTCAGAAGCTTATTCCTGCTATGGTGCTTGCTTGATAACGCTCCCATACAGGCGAATTCTCCCTGTTCAAGCTGATTTGATCTGTCAAAGCTAATGTGTGTCTCAGACGATATGGCAACAGCATAAACTTCAATTGTTCCACAAACGTCCCTGCACAGTAAAAACGCAATTTTTCCATACTTTTTGTATAGTTTGAAGCTCGATCATCTACTCGGAAAAAGTAAAATTATACTAAACGAACAGCCTTGGTTTGTGAGTATTGCCAATTTATATTAACTAATTATGAATTTCAAAGAATCGGACGTGACATTTATTTTTCAGTGTGGTATAATACGACTATGTTCAGAAAGAAAAAATATGAACATAAAGAGACAAGATACAGAACGAAGAAATCATGTTTTAGGGGCTGAAGTTAAAATGCAAAAGGTATGTAACTTTAAGAAGTTTATGTCTTTATATATTTACAAATGCTATAACTCTGCCCGTTCACAATTTAATGATCTAAAAGCGTGCTGACAGGCTAATTATGCCTATAGGTGCGCTTTTTATATTTTGCAGCGGCAAAGTCTTAGGGGTTGAGCGACTTGCTGCTGCGGGAAATTTACATTCTTAATAAGGAGGAAATGAGCTTTATGAGAAACTCAAAGAAGAAAAACAACACATTTAAAAGAGTGGCAGCAGGTGCGCTGTCTATGGCTCTTGTAGCGGGTGCGTTACCTGCAAACGTAGGAGGCTTTTTGACAGGAGGCAAGGGTATTGTTGCTCATGCGGAAACAGCATATACAGCTGCAGAAACTCATGTTGGATTAAAGCTCAATGTTGGCGACAGCTTTGTGATTCCTGAATCCACTCATGTAAAAGGTTACGAAAATATGATTCTTTGGGATGGATCTACTTATGACATTGGTACACAGGCTCGCACCATAACTGTTGTCCGTGGTGAGAACGGTGCTCTCAAGCTTGATGGGGTTGAGCAGAATTTTACTTATCCTGAACTCGAAAGTAGCACAGATCAGCTTTGCATAATTGAATATGATAACAACTCTGGCTGGCATTTATGTGGACTTGTTCGCTGTAACGCTTTTACCGGAGTGACATCGTTTGATGAAATTAATTTATACGGCGATACTATCGATGGCTGTGATGTTACAAAGGTAGAAAATCATATGTCTCGTAATTGTAATGTTACCATTTCAAATATCGAATCCGGAAAGAAAGTGCGCCTGACTTATTCGGATAATACAACTAATGATATTGAACCTACTGAAGGTACGGTCACATTTACAAGTGCATTGACTACACATTACGCTGATGAAAGTAATAAAAAGGTTAATTCGGTAGAGATAGTGCCTATTCCTACTGACCTCACCCTCACTGCACCAAATCTTACATACACCAGCAGTGCGCAGAATCTTATTGCAGACGCTCCACAGGGCACAAAGTTCAGCCTGACAGCGCCGGTATATTCTTTTAACCATGACGCTGCTTGGGCTGAACAGCTCATGCTTGAAGAATATTACAATTCCATGGAAGAAGCAGCGGATTCAGCTACTGATACATCAACCCAAACGAATCTTATTAATGCTGCACGTACCTTAGATCGTTATCGTCAGGCTATTAATCATTTATATGCAGGTAACCCAGAAGATGCTAATAGTAGTATAGCGGCAGCTAATGCTTCTATAAGCGAAGTGAATACTGATTTTAGCACAGAAAATAATGATATCAACGCAATTCTCGATTATATTAACACATACATCAGGGGCAAAAACTTAGATGACCTGAAAGAACGCTTTAATACTGCTGCTGACACTTCCTCTTGGAGCACCGACGTTCCCCAAAAAACCGACGCAGGCACTTACACCGTTTACTATCAGGGTGACGGCGTGAATTACAACAAAGAAATCAAGAAAGTTGATGTTATTATCGCCAAGGCTAATCTCAGTGTAGGCACAGACTACACCGCCCCCACCGGCAGCGACGACCTGAAATATACAGCTGCTGACATTCCGCTTCTTGAAGACGGCAATACCGGCTCAGTTACTACTGTTGACAGCAATACCGGTGAGCCTGTTGGCACAATGGAGTATGGTATAGCAGGCACTAAAGAAGCAAATATTATTAAGAATACTGAGTCAGAAGAGCTAACAGTGGGCACGGTTTCGGTAGGTGATATTTATTCTCCTGTTGGTAATAAGGGCATAAATATCCCTAAATCTGCTTACTCTAAGTATATACTTGACGATAAAGAGTATACGAGTTTAGCATCTTGGACATATTTAAAATATAATGGTAGTAGATACTACATGACAGCTCAATATGAAGACCCCGGTTTGAAAGACGGCTGTGACGCTGTTCGTGTGAAAGAAATCCGTAGTGATGCAATTGTTTTTGAATCGTACAATTCGGCATTGGAAACCATCGACTGGAAAACCACTGTTCCCACAGCCAAAGACGTAGGCGAATACAAAGTTTACTACAGAGTAAAGGGCGACGCTAACCACAACGACACTGCTCCTGCATTTGTAACTTCTGCTATCGAATACGCTACAGCCTCTCTTACACTCAGTCCGTCTCTGACAGGCGCAGTTATCGTTGAAAACGGCGCTACTGAGGCTCTTGAGGCAACAGACGGCGTATATACGCTCGCAGGTACTAAGAAGTACAACATCTATACAAATAAGTCTATCGCTGACAGTACAGCAGCTACAGCTCTTGACCTGACTTCCAAGAGCTCCAATAAGACTTTCGGCGGTAATACATATAGCTACCGTTATGAGATAGAGGTTCCCACAACTCCTGCCGAGGGCGGCTATATCCTCTCTCACACAAATAACTACGTCGGCAAGGTAAGCACCGAAGTGGGCAAGGCGAATGTCATGAACATTCAGGAGGACGGCGTTACTACAGAGAACGTTGCTGTTCTCAATGCAGACGGTGTTATCTATTACGGCGACCAGCTTGAAAAAGATGAGCTTGTTACTATCGCAGACGGCTACGGCAGCATTGTTAATGTTGACGAGATCTATCTTGAAAACAATACCGCAAGCGGCGGCAAGGTAACAGGTGACGCTCTTGTTATCGGTACGACCTACCTTCTTACAGCGAAGGTATCTGTTGACGCAGACGGAGATCCTGATAACGGCATAAGCGGCAACACCATATACCTCAAGCAGCAGGTCACTTATGCGGCTCGTCCTATGACTATGAACGAGTACGCCCTCAAGACCGAGGACGGCTTAGTTCCGCTGGAAGTATCAGACGGCACAGTTAATGTTCCTGCGGAATACTGGGTATGCACGCTAAAAGATGACAGTTCTAAAACATATATCAGGGTGGAAGAACCTGATGAAGCATTAAGTGCTTTATTCACTTGGGAAAAGAAGTCCACATTCGTTTACAACAGCGCAGCTCAGAAGCCCGTTATCGTTGTAAAGAACGGCGGCGATAATACTATCGTGCTTGCTGATACAGCAGTTGCAGCTAATGAGACAGCAACTCCTCCTGTAGCAGCAGTTGCTAAGGACTATAACAACGCTGTTGCAGAAAAGACTGACGCAGGCAGCTACAACTATAACCTCACAGCAGAGGCAAACGGAAACTACGCAGGCAGCGTGACAGTTTCATGGTCTATCGCACAGGCTGACGTAAGCGATTACATTACAGTTGCTCCTAAGAACAACGTTGATACAGACGGCAATAAGGAAACTCTCGAAGCTGTTGTTTATGACGGTGCAGTTCTTGACGGCACTGACTTCGAGGTTAAGACTAACGAAGCATATGCAGCTCTTGCAGCAGATTCACCTGTAAAGAAGCTCGTTGACGAGTTCATCGACCAGTTAAAGGCTAAGGAAGCTGTAGCAGCTGACCCTGCTAATAACATCGAGGCACAGCCTGCTGTTCCTGTTAAGACTTTTGTCAATGTTAGCAGCGGACGGTATGGGGTTACTACAGATATAACTTATGATAGTGAAATATCTTCAAGTGGTGTAAGTATTAACGCTAACTCTGTGGGATCATATAGTAATGTTATTTTGAAGGGAAATCTTACTTTCGAATGCAGTGGCGGTGATTTTACTGAGGTAAAGATCACTTGTGGTGAATACGTAAAGTCAGGAAGTAATAGTATTCAGTTAACTTTGGATGGTAACGACATAAAGTGCGGCGATGACACTATCCTTACAAAGAATGATAACGAGTGGTTCAAGATAGTAAGCATAACACATGGATATGGCAATGAGACAAATGAATACACTATTAATTTGACGAAAGTCCCGAAAACAGAAACCAGATACGAAACATACGATATCAAGAACGCAGGTGCACACAAGGCTAACGTAACAGTATCCAACAGCAACTTCAAGACTGTTGAATTCAAGCAGAAGATTGATAATAGCGGCAAGCCTGTTGAGGACGAGGATAATTCTGTAGCCGTAACTATCGCAAAGCGTGATGTTACTCTGACACCAGACGAAGATCTGTCAATGACATACCGCGACACAGAGATGCCCGACCTCACATACACTATCGAGGACGCAAAGGCTGACGGTCTCACAGGTGTTGTGGCTGCTGATAAGGCTCTGTTCCAGAAGACAACAGGCGAGGGCTCAGATGCTGTCACAACTAATACAGGTGCTATCTATGTAGATAAGCTCGTTCAGGAAGATGCACAGGCAGTTCCTGTTCAGTTCGTTTACGCAACAGATGAGAATAATGATATCGACTACACAACAGCAGGTCTCAACAATGCAGGCAGCTACACATACGCAGTAAGCGAGGACGATAAGTTTGCAAACTACAACATCGTTCTTCCTATTGATATTGCGGCTGACGAGGCACAGGGAATCGAGGAATACACAGCTCCTACATTCACTGTTGATCCACTCAATCTCAAGAATATCGAAAACCTGAACATCGTGCTCAACGGCAAGACCAATGGCTGGACAACTGACGGCAACAGCGGTTCTTACATCTATGACGGCTCTACTAAGCAGGTAGAAGTTTCTGAGGTATTCAAGCCAAACGAAGATGTGACTGAAACTATTGATACAATAGTAAATAATGATCAGAAAACGGCTAAGCAGTTCACAACCGAAGACGAATCACAGATATCCTTCGATATAACTTATCCTATAGATGAAAATTCTCATTATATCTTTGTCGGAAAGTATGATGAAACATACAAAGGATATTCCTTGAAGATAACACCTCCCACTGGAAAAGCTGTAAAGACTATTAAGTTCTATACACCTAATAATGAACAGCCTGGAACGATTTACGTGAACGGAGAGGCAAATGCTATGGTCGACTTCAAGACGGTTTATGAAGCTGCCGGCGGCAATTTGGAAACTACAGGACTGAAAATTTCCAAGCTTGAAATCACCTATTCTTCTACTGACTACACCCTTAACGCAGACACTGACTACACCGTAGGCGGCGCAACAAAGAGAGCTTCCGCAGGTACACACAATGTACAGATCATGGGTAAGGGCAACTATACAGGCGTTACTACAGCTCCATGGGATATCACTGAGGCTGAGGCTGGCGAGTCAACACTGCTTATTGATAATACACCTTCCAATGAATATAATGGCAAGTCTTACGACGGCAAGGCTGTAACTGCTAATGTTTCATTCGGAGATGGAGCTTCTGCTTATTATGTAGCAGACGCAGAGACAGATATCAAGTATTATGAAAATAATAATGTCCTTGAGAGCGCACCTGTGGATGCAGGCACCTATAAGGTAGTTGCTACTATCACTTGTGACGGCTATGCAACCAAGACTATCGAAAAGACATTCAATATCAGTCCTGCTGTCATCACTGTAGATTCAAATGCAAAAACAAAGGCAATAACATACGGCGATAAGCTCCCGGCAGTAACACAGGCTGATATTGACGCTATCGTAGGTCTTACCGATGATGACAAGGCATACTTCCAGAAGCTCTTCACAGACGGCAAGCTGGGGCTTGGCTATGTAAAGAAATATAATGCGAATGCACAATTGGTTGACGATACTTCAAAACTCACTTTCACACTTAACGGAACATTAACACAGGAAGAAGTAGGTATAATTCAGCAGTTCAGCAATAATTACAATACCTCTAACTTCTACTGGAATGTCATAACCAATGCTAAGTCTATCAAGGACAGCAGCATAAAGGTCGAGTTCACAGAGGGCGATACAGCTATCATCAATCCAGACGGCACTTTCGCTTCTGACAGTGCTATCAAGGTTTACGATACCGCTATCCTCGATCAGGACGGCAAGGCTACTGAGCTTGTTGAACTCGGTGAGAACAACGCAGCAACAGCTGATTATGAGCTTACAGTTGAAAGCACTGCTACAGAAGGTGTTTATACACTTGAGATCGTCGGCAAGAACAACTACCGCGGTGTTCGCAAGATCGAGTTTAAAGCTATTACGGCAGCTAAGGCAGCAACAACATTTGACATTGATTTCGTTGAAACTTATGTTTCAAATAACAAGAACAGGATCAGATTTAACGCAGCAGCTTCCGTAAAGAGCGGCTA
>NZ_KI912490.1:447699-645226 GCF_000518765.1 Ruminococcus flavefaciens ATCC 19208
CTTAGTGATTCCTATCTGGTAGGTCTGCTTGACAACGGCAACGGCGTATATGCAAGATTCTATTCTATCGTAAATGACGGTACAAATGACTATGTTGTATATGCAACTGATGAGGCTGTAATTTATAATTATGCCGAATTGTCTGCATCATTGAGCTAACAATTTATTTGGTAATAATCGAGTGCAATTTCACACGATTCATTACATAGATCGATCTATTATATGAATGGAGGTGTTTTCCTAATGTCAAAGTATGTAGAGGCTGAGCTTGAGATCATCGCATTTGATGCTGAGGACGTTATTACTACTTCTTGTACTGGCGATTCTGAACCAGAGTAATCTTGATTATTCAGGTTTTGGTTCATTGAACTAATGGTGGAGGCTGTGCGGCTATAAACGCTGTACAGCCTTTTGCCAGTATAACTCTAAAGGTGATGGAATGATAATATTAAAAAAAGGCGATGAAAGAGTTGCAAAGATCATAAATAAAAAAAACATCAACACTAACGCAGCGTATCGTATCTCACTGTTTACATATCCATATTCCGAAAACGGCAGATATCTTATAAAGAATACGCTGACACATGAAGTTGCCGAGCTGACCGAAGCTGAATGGACAGCTTTTCAGCAGTTAAAAAATGCACCGGCAGACTATGACTATATTGCCGATAACGGACTGCAGCAGCTTGTATTATCAAGATATATCGTTGAAATGGAACATGATGATATCAAGCAGTACAAGAATGTTGTTTATATTCTTAAAACCATGGCAAAGACAAATCATGGCTACAGTTCATATATCATCTGGCCGACAACGAGCTGCAATGCAAGGTGCATTTACTGTTTTGAGGAGGGCTTTAAAAGCAGAACTATGACCACTCAAACAGCTGACAGAGTGATAGAATTCATAAAAGAGACTAAGCAGGGCGGCAAAATAAAGATAAAATGGTTTGGCGGTGAGCCGCTGTTAGGTCACAAAATGATCTCATATATGTGTAGGAAACTAAAAGAGAGTGATATTGAATTTGAATCAACGATGATAACAAATTGTAGCCTTGTCACAGAGAAACTTGCAAAAGAGATAAGCGAACTCTGGAATATGAAGAGGATACAAGTCTCATTAGACGGCGACAAAGCTGATTATGAAAAAAGAAAATGCTATTGCGACACTAAAAAGTATAACTATGACACAGCGATAAGCGGCATACGTTTCCTTGCGTCAGAGGGAATAAAGGTAAATCTGAGGTGTAATGTAGACAACAATAATATTGACGGACTTGCAAAGTTTGCAGATCAAATGAAAGCCGATCTGGGAGATATACAGAATATTGATATGTATCTTTCGCCATTGTATGGCGTTGACGAGTGCAGACCTTCTGAGGAGCTATTCAAAAAAATGGCAGTCCTTACTGACTATTTTGCTTCAATAGGGGTGATAAAGGGCGGTTTTTTCAATAAAGACAGCAAATTCAAGGTCAATTACTGTATGGCTGATTCTATGGATAAGACCATAGGAATAGGTCCCGACGGAGAGCTTAATAACTGTGATTCCTTATTAGAGCAGAATGTCTGGGGGAATATTTTTGACGGCGTAACCAATCAGACGAAGTTTAATGAGCTTTACAGTTCAGCCGAAATAGATGAAAGATGCAAAAAATGCTGTTTTCTTCCTCAATGTACGCCGTTCTATAGGCAGAGATGTCCGCTGTATATAAGCGAATGCTATGAGTATAAATGTATGCGTACAGAGTACTCGCTGCACACATTGCTGAAAGGAGAACCTGAAACAGAAGATGACAACTAAGAAATATAGAATGGCAAATACAGTCATTGAGGTTACTTCTATATATGATAAAGTCCATGAATACTGTAAGGAATATGAAACAGATGAGCAGGCTGACTTTTTTGTTTCTATCACTTCAGATGATATCGTCTTTGAGCGCGAAAAGACTGCTCGTGAATATGCTTATGAGGGAAAGTCTGCACCTGATCATTCCGAGGGCGTACTGGAGGAAACGGCAGTATACCGCAAGATCGCAGAACAAATGCCAAAATATGATACTTTTGTTTTTCACGGTTCAGTCATAGCCGTAGACGGACATGGCTTTTTATTTACAGCTAAATCAGGCACAGGTAAATCAACGCATACTGCTCTGTGGCGAGAGTATCTCGGCGACAAGGCGATAATGGTGAATGATGACAAGCCTATGCTGAAAGTGACAGACAGCGGAGTTATAGCCTATGGTACGCCGTATAACGGCAAGCACAGGCTTGGCTGTAAGATGTCAGTACCGTTAAAAGCAATATGTATACTTACTCGCGGCGAGAAAAACAGTATCGTTCGCATAAAAAAATCAGAAGCCTATGCAATGCTTTTGCAGCAGGTATACCGTCCGCAGGATCCTCTGCAAATGGCTAAAACTCTCAAGCTTGTGGACAAGCTGGCAGCGAGCGTCGAGCTCTACAAGCTCGCCTGCAACATGGATATTGAAGCGGCAGAAGTCGCATATAATGCAATGAAAGGATAATTATTATGAAACTCAGTAAAGCATTTTTAACACACGATGACGGTGATCAGAAGCTCCTTGTTTCCACAGGAGCAAGCAAGTTTTCGGGACTTGTCCGCAGCAATGAAACAGCAGGATTTATTATATCCTGTCTTGAAAAGGATACTACAGAAGCTGAGATAGTTGCAAAAATGCAGAATAAGTACGATGGTCCAAAAGAGGCTATGGAACGCGATGTAAAGAAAATAATCGCTCAGCTCAGAAAAATCGGAGCTATAGATGGCTAATTCAACTTTCGAGGAACAGCTTGCCAAAAACGGCAAGCTCATATACACGAATAAGGGCGACAGTATGATGCCGCTTATCAAGCAGGACAGGGATCTGCTTATTATCAAGCCTGTTCAAGGAAGACTAAAAAAATATGATGTTCCGCTTTATAAGCGCGACAGCGGACAGTATGTGCTTCACCGTATCCTAAAAGTTCGCAAAAACGATTACGTTATATGCGGCGATAACCGCTGGGTTAAGGAATACGGTATCCGTGACCGGCATATAATCGGCGTTTTGGTAGCGGTTATCCGAAATGGTAAGGAAGTTTCCGTCAATAACTGGAAGTACAAGGTGTATGTTCACTTATGGTGCGACTTGTTTCCCCTAAGAGCGCTGATGGTTCATGTAATAAGTAAAATAAGCAGATATAGAAAAGGAAAATGACATGGAGAAAAAAATGAAATCACTGATCAGAAAAATTAAGGGTAAGTATATAAGTACGTCCAAAAGAGTAACATATTTCTTTGACGGAAGAAAGGACAAAAAAATCTGTGGGTGTTCACTTGTGAAATATGTTCCTTCTTTATATCGTGAGTCAATGGGAGCAACCGGCAGTCAATCAACCTGTTATTGGGCTTTGGATAAGATCTTTGAGGGCGAAGTATTCTCTGAAGATGACGCTTTTATTGATGTTGGCTGCGGAAAAGGTCGTATACTTGCATACATGGTTAGCAAATCATATCCATGTTCTTTGACAGGTATAGAATTAAATGAAGAAGTTGCTGCTTACGCAAAAAAATGGGCGGAAAAGTATCCGCAAATTAATATTATAAACGGCAATGCTTTTGACATTGACTATAATAACTATACTGTTTTATTTTTAGGCAGACCATTTGAAACCGAAATGTTTCATAGTTTTATTGATCAGCTTGAAGAGAAACTGACACACAAGATAAAGTTATTCTATTGGTGTGACACACAAAGCGGTGCATATCTTGAAAATAGAAAAGGCTGGGTGCGAAAACGCCGCGAAATGATATGTAAGAGTCACGGATTGTATATGTATTTCATTCCGCAGGGATTTTCGTTATGGGAATACGCTGTAAATGAAGAATAGTGCAGTAAAGTGGCTATATTTGGTCACAGAAAAGAAAAAATGGAATATCTTCCTACTGATGATAGTGCAGGCACTTCACGGTGGCAGCGGAGTTCTTTATGCACTTCTGCTGAGAAATATCGTCGATAATGCTGTTGACGGTGACAGGAGCGGCTTCAGGCTGAACGTCCTATACATCATTCTCCTAGTACTGGCGCAAATTGCAATGAGGGCTGTAATTCGATGGCTTGAGGAGTTTTCCCGTTCTTCCCTCGAAAACCTTTTCAAGCAGAGACTGTTCAACAATATTCTTACCAAAGATTTCGGAACTGTCAGTTCAGTACATTCAGGCGAGTGGCTGAACCGCCTTACGAATGACACGGTCGTGATCGCACAGAACAGTGTTGAGATACTTCCCGGACTTGCGGGAATGATAGTGAAAATGGTAAGCGCAATTGTAATGATGATAGTTCTTGACTGCCGCTTTGCACTTGTTCTGCTGCCATTGGGAATAGTCATCATTTTCGCCACGTATGGCTTCCGAAATGTGCTGAAAAAGCTTCATAATAATATACAGGAGCGGGACGGAAAGCTCCGTGTATATTTGCAGGAACGCCTCGGAAGTATGATGATGATACGTTCATTTGCTGCGGAAGAACAGACCGAAGCCGAAGCTTTTGATAGAATGTCTGACCATAAGAGTTCGCGCATGAAGCGCGTACGCTTCTCAAATCTGTGTAATATCGGTTTCAATACAGGAATGCAGGGAATGTATGTCGGCGGCATTATATACTGCGGCTACGGCATTTTAACGGGAGCTATCAGCTATGGAACTCTCACAGCTATAACTCAGCTCATATCGCAGATACAGTCGCCCTTTGCCAATATTACAGGCTATCTGCCGAAGTTTTACGCTATGACCGCCAGTGCTGAACGCCTTATGGAGATAGAGGATTTCGAGAACGACAGTGATGTTAAGCCAATGGATATTGATGAAACTCTTGATTATTATCGCAGCAGATTCAAGGCTATGGGACTGGATAACGCAGAGTTTGCCTACTATCCGTCAGGTGACAGTGTTCGTCAACTCAGCAAAGATACGATGCCTGTTGTGCTGAAAGACATCAGCGTTGAAATAGGCAAGGGACAGTATGTGGCTTTTACAGGTCACAGCGGCTGCGGAAAATCAACAGTATTGAAGCTGTTGATGTGCATTTACAAGCTCGACGGCGGCAGACGCTACATAATCGATAAAAGCGGCAATACCGAGAAGCTTTCAGCAAAGTTTCACCGTCTGTTTGCATACGTTCCGCAGGGAAATCAGCTTATGAGCGGTACTATCCGCGATGTGGTCTGCTTTGCCGATAAGAGCGGACTTCACGACGATAAGCGTATAAACGAAGCATTGAAAATAGCCTGTGCTTATGAATTCGTCAATGAACTTGATGACGGCGTTGATACTCTTCTCGGTGAGCGCGGAACAGGTCTCTCAGAGGGCCAGATGCAGCGTATAGCTATTGCAAGAGCTATATACTCGAAGTGCCCTATACTTCTCCTTGACGAAGCAACTTCCGCTCTTGATGAAGCTACTGAGAGAAAAGTCCTTGAAAACCTGAAAAATATGACAGATAAGACTGTAGTAATAGTTACACATCGTCCTGCTGCACTTGATATATGCGACAGGATACTGCAATTTACCGATAACGGAGTGATAGAAAATGGAAAAGCGTGAATTTCGCAAGAATGCAGCGGATATGATATATCTTACCGCCTGTGCTATAAATAACAAAAAGCCAAGACAGGAGCGCATTGACAACCTTGATCTGCCGAAGCTGTTTGAGGTATGCCAGAACCATATCCTTACAGCTTGTGTTGCTTATGCGCTTGAATCAGTTGGCATTAAGGATAACGAGTTCACACAGGCAAAGGAAAAGGCTATCCGTAAGAATATCCTTCTTGACGTTGAGCGTGGGAATATACTCCGCAGACTTGAAGCCGAAAAGATTTGGTATATGCCGCTGAAAGGCGCTATTCTCAAAGACTGGTATCCTAAGCTCGGTATGCGACAGATGTCAGATAATGACATTTTGTTTGATATTAACCATCGAAACGATGTCAGGAATATCATGAAAGAATTTGGATTTGAACTAAAGGCTGAACGAGAAGTAGTTGATGAATACCTTAAAAAACCCATATATAACATTGAAATGCATGGAGAACTATTCATGGAGTATCAGGTCGGTTCTATGGCTGACTACTATCGTGGAATCAAGGAAAGAATTCTGAAAGACGATAATAATGAATTTGGTTATCACTTCAGTAATGAAGAGTTCTATTTGTTTATGCTTGCGCATGAGTACAAACACTTTACACTCGATGGAACAGGTGTAAGATCTCTTGTGGATACATACATATTCCTGCGTAAGTTCAAATGCTCTCTGGACTGGAACTACATAAATACAGAGCTTGATAAACTCGGTATTGCAGAGTATGAGAAGCAAAACCGTGAGCTTGCAATAAAAGTATGCACATTGAAGCAGCTTACGCTTGAAGATAAAAAGCTTCTTGACTACTATGTTATGTCAGGAACCTATGGCAATAAAGAGAATACTTTGAAAAATAGTATTAAATATCGAGGCAAAGGTTCTAAACTTGGATATATGCTGTATCGCCTTTTTCCGCCTATGAGCTTTTTGGAAGTATCTGTACCGTGGGTAAAGAAGAGCAAGCTTCTTATACCACCAGCGTATATCTACAGATTTTATCGTTGTGTGACAAGCAGCAAAAAATCTGTAGAACGTGAGGTAAAGCAGCTCGGAAAGACATAATTTAAATCTGATATTTTTAACCATATAAACCTAAAGGCGCCAAAACAGTTGCATGTTAACAGCTTCAATTGCTGTCTCCCCGTCATGGGGAGGCTCTTCTTATATATAAGCCGGACTCAAGAAGATCAAACATTGGAATCTATCTCATTTGAAAAATAAAAATCGTCGTCGAATTCTTCAAAGCTAAATTCCGCGTCGCTGAAGAGTGACAAGTCTTCAGTGCTATAAAAACCAAAGTCATCTTCATCTCCGGTTTCTCTTGGTATACATAGTTGATACAATGTTTGAAGTATACTGCTCCATCACCGTTATTAGTGACCCTTTTTGTGTTAAAATGTCCATATTTTATTAGCCTCTCTTTCAAGGTAAGTTGCGTCCTTCTCCGAAAAATGCTTCATTCTACGAACAGCCTCATTCGCGTAGTTCTGAAACTCCGCTATCAGATAACTGGCTTGAGGTACTTGAGGAAGTTAGCTGTGGAAAGAAAAGACCTGTGGAGGCGATGCGGGAACTGGGTATCTCTCGGTCACATTATTATCGGTTATACCAAAGGAGCTGATAATGTGGAAATATATTCAGATCAGGATAAAAGGTTTATATCAGTATGGCTAACTAATGAAGAACAAAAACACTGCGACCGAAAGGCTCACACTGCGCAGCTTTTAAAATATGCAGATAATCCTAAATGCAAGGTCGTATATTTCCTTTCTGGAAAAGATGATCTTTATCAATGTACTGAAGGTTCGCTGCTCAGAAATCTTCATCTGAGATAAGAGCCTGAGAATTACTGAAATAGCCAACTGTGATTTGATTTCACAGTTGGCTGTCATTTTACTTTATCTTCTATTCAAGTGTAGAGGTTGGAATTCAATTGTTTTCTATGATCTTACTGATAATATCAGTCGCTTTAAAGATAGCTGTTTTTTCATTAGGATTCAGGTAAACATCATTCAGCTTCAGCTTGGAATACTGCAAATACGTGTCTTCTGCCTCAGAGACCAGAAGCTTAGTATAATAGTGTTCCCAACTGAAATATTCCGAGCTTTCAAGAAAGTCCTCCGTCTGCAATAACAAGCAGCTTTTTTCCTTCATTATCAGTAACGGTGCGTTTAATTTTTGTTATACCGCCTGCACTAACGCAGTCGATAGTATCAGGCACAACTGCTTTGAAGAAATCGTATCCTGAGTTTGAATCTTAAACGATAACCAGTTCAGCAGGGGCATCTGTTTTGTGACCTTCAGCAGTATAAAGCTGATAGAAGGTGTTGTACGTTTTACGCATATCAGCGTATCTTCAAGAAGTATGAATACCGTATATCTCCTCAGCAGAGTAGGGGAGATTAGTAAGTTTTTCCCTTGTTATGATAACATAATAATTATTGGTCGTCTGTATTTTTTTGCAAAGTCATCGGATTTGACGATAGTATTTTCTTCATCGATGAATATGATGCTATCGCTGACGCTGTTCAGAACCGATTCCCAGTTGGAATTGTTAATGGTCAGACATCTTTTAGCACAGGATATCTCGATACCTGAGTCCGCACCAAGTCTGTCGTAAGTATCAATGAGCGATACAAGGGTGGTCTTGCCTGATTCATCGAAAAGCATGAGTATCAGCGTTTTTACTCCGCCGGACAGTTCCTTGACTGAAATTGAGCCGAGAACAGGACTGTCTATTACTCTTGCACCTGCAACGTCTGATTTGTCAATATCCTTTATCATTTTTACACTGCGAGGATAGGTGATCCACTCGTCCTCATAGGTATTATCAAAATACGTCGGAGGGTGATATATCGAATTATCTGTATCTCCGAAAACTATTTTCAGCATGACTCCACCTCTTCCGAGAGTTTATTATGTTACTATCATAAACGATTATGGCAATATTTTCAAGAGGCTGAGTAATTTTTCTTTGCTGTATGTACCCTTTTACAAATCTCGTCCATAGCTTTGCAGAATTCCATATCTGGTGTCAATGATTTCAGCAAGGGGTCGCCCTCTCTGATACGCATGGTTCGCCGTATTTCCTTAGGGATAACGACTCTTCCGAGATCATCTATACGTCTTACGATACCTGTTGCTTTCATAATAAAACCTCCGAAAAAATAAAGTTTGTGGGAATAGTTTGTGCATAGTTTGAAAGATTATTCATTTATGGAACTAAGCTGAAAATTAAGTTTAGAGTAAAAATCAGATAATGTTCAAAGCCTCCTGTGTTGAAGCAATGCTATCAGGAGGCTTTTTTTAATAACGGTGTAAAAAAATGATAATGTGAACAATGCATTTTAGGGATTTAACAATTTTTGAGCAATTGCAGAAATTAAATTTTAAAGCTCCGGACATATACCATTAGTAAAATATTATTCTGAAATAATTTGGCAAAGCCGAGAGATAGGGGAGTATATGCTCATATGTCTTTTTTTATCGGCAGATATACAGAAATCAAATACGATCTTGTTTTGTCCGAATTGTAATTTTTTTAGTGCTATTTTAACAGTGATAGCTATGGAATTTTTGTGAAAAATGCCAAAAAAAGCGGCTGTAACCTAATATGCCATTTTTTGCACTTGCATTTTTTTTTGTCTGACGGTATAATTATAAAGTGTACTGCTATGACATTATAAATCAAAAATGTTAATAAATTAATTCTTGACAGTCGGAATGCTTGGATAATAGTTGATATTGCTGCATTTCTTCAGGTGATAACAAGGCGGCGATTTTAATAACTTTCTGTCATTTAAGTCTGTCGGTATATGTTTTATTTCGCGGCAGTATATTGGGTCGGTATTTGCTGGATAATTAGCAAAAATATAACGATTTGAGGAATACAGATGTTTGTAAAAAAGAATATCATAAAACCGTTTGAAAACAAAATATGGCTTTCATCACCAACAATGCACGGTGATGAACAGAAATGGGTAAACGATGCATTTGAAAAGAACTGGATAACTACAGCCGGTGAAAATGTCAATGAGGTTGAGAGGCTTGTTGCTGAGTATACAGGTGTAAAATATGCTGTGGCACTCTCATGCGGAACAGCTTCTCTCCACCTTGCTACAAAGCTTGCAGGAGAAAAGCTCTATGGACAGCCTAAGCCAAACTGCGGAACACTTCAGGGACACAAGGTGTTTTGCTCTGATATGACTTTTGATGCTACCGTAAATCCTGTTGCATATGAAGACGGAGAGGCTGTTTTCATTGATACAGAGCCTCAAACATGGAATATGTGTCCGAAGGCACTTGAAAAAGCTTTCGAGATATACCCTGATGTAAAGCTTGTGGTAGTTGCTCATCTTTACGGTATTCCCGGAAAGATCGACGAGATAAGAAAGATCTGCGATAAGCATGGTGCTCTTATAGTTGAAGATGCTGCGGAGTCATTCGGTGCTAAATATAAAGGCAGGGAAACAGGCAGCTTTGGTGATTACTGTGCTATCAGCTTCAACGGAAATAAGATAATTACAGGCTCATCAGGCGGTATGTTCCTTACTAACAGCAAGGACGATGCTGACAAGATACGTAAATGGTCGACACAGAGCCGTGAAGATGCTCCGTGGTATCAGCATGAGGAGATCGGCTATAACTACCGTATGTCCAACATCATAGCAGGTGTTGTGCGCGGTCAGATAAAATATATTGATGAGCATATTGCTCAGAAGAAAGCAATATATGAGCGTTACAGAGAAGGCTTTAAGGGACTTCCTGTTACTATGAATCCTTTTGATGAAAAAAACAGTGAGCCTAATTACTGGCTCAGCTGTCTTCTCATAAACAAAGAAGCAATGTGCAGGCAGGTTCGCAGTGAGAACGAGCCGATGTATATTCCCGAGCATGGAAAGTCTTGTCCTACGGAGATACTTGATACACTTTTAAAGTACAACGCAGAAGGCCGTCCGATATGGAAGCCTATGCATATGCAGCCTATATATCGCATGAACGGTTTTGTTACCGCAAATGGCAATGGCAGAGGACAGTCTAATGCTTATATTGACCGCGGTGAGGCTGTTGATATAGGAGCAGATATCTTTGAGAGAGGCTTATGTCTCCCGAGTGATAACAAGATGACTGCTGAACAGCAGGATATAATAATCGAACTTATCAGGAGTTGTTTTGAATAATGTATGCAAAGTATTTTAAGCGTATGTTTGACTTTATACTTTCGCTTGGTGCGATAATAGTTCTTTTTCCGGTCCTTTTTCTGCTCACTGTTGTGGGAGCAGTTGCAATGGGCGGTAATCCTTTCTTTACACAGGAACGTCCCGGTAAGAACGAGAAGATCTTCAAGCTTGTAAAGTTCCGTACAATGAATAACAAGAGGGATAAGCACGGAAAGCTTCTTCCCGATGAAAAGAGACTTACTTCTTATGGTAAGTGGCTCAGAAGTACAAGTCTTGACGAGATACCTGAATTATTCAATATCCTTAACGGCGATATGTCGATTATCGGACCTCGACCATTACTTGTGAAGTATCTTCCTTACTATTCAAAGGCACAGCATCATCGCCATGATGTTCGTCCTGGCTTAACCGGCTATGCTCAGGCACATGGAAGAAATGCATCTACTTGGGATGAACGCTTTGAATATGATCTTAAATATGTTAAGCACATTACTTTTATAGGTGATGTAAAGATCATAATAGATACTGTTAAGGCAGTTCTCAAAAAAGAGGGTATTTCTGCTGAAGGGCAGGCAACAATGGGCGACTTCATTGATTATGTAAATGAGAAAAGAGCAACTGTAAGCGAGGTGTAACTTTTGCAGACTGAAAATTCACTTATAAGCGTTATAGTTCCAATATATAAAATAGATAAATACATAGGAATATGTATTGAAAGTCTTATAAATCAGACATACGATAATCTGGAAATTATACTGGTTGATGACGGTTCTCCTGACAGATGCCCTGAAATATGCGACTTGTATGCTAAGAAGGATAAACGTATCAAAGTTATCCACAAAGAGAATGGCGGACTTGTTTCAGCGCGTAAGGCTGGATTACTTGTTTCCAATGGTGAATATATCGGCTATGTAGACGGTGACGACTGGGTAGGAGCAGGCTTTTATGAAGCATTGTATACTGCTATTGTTACAAGTAATGCTGATATTGTTTGTGCCGGACAGAGCCGTGATCTTTTTGACAGAAGTGTACATTTTACAAACAGCTTGCCTTCAGGGATATATGAAGGTACTAAGCTTGAAGATCTGTACAGGAATATGATTTCTAACGGTGAGTTTTATCGTCCCGGAGTAACCACATATGTGTGGAACAAGCTTTTCAAAAGAGAAGTTTTAATGGAAGCTCAGCTCAATGTTGATGACAGAATCTCAATCGGAGAGGATGGAGCGGTGACTTATCCTGCATTATTAGCTTCAAGAAAAGTGTGCATTACTGATAATTGCGCATATCATTATCGTCAGCGAGAGGACTCGATGCTTAAAAAAAGTGAATCATTTGCAAATGAGGCAAAAAAGCTGAGATACTTGTATGATTATCTTATGGATTTTGCAAAAAAGCATGATAATAAGTATGATCTTATCAAGCAGATAACAGATTATGTTCTTAGTATATGCATAATCCGTTCAGGCGGAATTCTTGATGCAACAGTAACAGAAACTGAGTTTACCCCGTATGGTTCTAAGATCGACGGAAAGAAGATTGTGATATATAGTGCTGGAACTTTTGGCCAGCAGCTTATGAATCGTTTCCTTGAGAACTCAAGATGTGATGTTGTTGGTTGGGTTGATGACGACTATTGGGAGTACAGGCGCTGCTGTATGGACGTTGATCCGGTTGAAAGTATCACAAAGCTTGATTATGATTATGTTCTTGTCGCAACGGTGGATAGGATACTTGCCAAGAATATTAGTAACAGACTGCTTGACTATGGAATGAGTAAAGATAAGATACTTATAGTAAGCTGTGAAGAATCTATCAGAGAAGAATTGCTTGAACGCTATTTGAATTGTAAGTAAGGTAAGGATATGAATGATACAGCAATAAGAATTCTTTCCGCCAAAAACGGAGAGACCAGCTTGTTTTTTATCGGACAAGCTGGATTTATAATAAAAAGTAAAAACGGACAGCTTTTAGGCTTTGATCTATGTCTTTCAGAGTGCGTTGAACGTGTCGAAGGGCATATGGGCTTCAAAAGACTTATACCTAAGATCCTTGAGCCCTTTGAATTAGGATTTGATTGCCTTGTAGCTACACATCCGCACTTTGATCATTTTGATATGGACGCTATACCGCAGATGATGAGTAATCATCATACAAAACTTTTTGCTTCAATAAACTGTAAAGCAGAAGTTGAGCGTTTATTGATGACGGGAGAGAATACATCTTATATCAAACCCGGAGATAGCATAGACTGCGGCGATTTCCATATTGATTTTGTTGAGTGTGATCATGGAGAAGGTGCTCCTGATGCTGTCGGAGCAATTATTACTGTGGACGGCAAAAAAATCTATATGGCAGGCGATACCTGCCTGCGCATGGATAGAGTCAATGATCTGAAGGCTTTCGGGCAGCTCGATGCAGTGATCGGACCTATAAACGGTGCATTCGGAAATATGAATGAAAAGGAATTTGCTGATTTTTCCCATGCGCTTGGCAGTAAACTTACTATACCATGTCATTTTGGTATGTTTGCGACACATGGCGGTGATCCCGGAAAGTTCCTTGAAATAATGAAAAGTGATTATCCTGATGATAAAGTGCTCTTAATGAGCCTTGGTGAAGGAATAATATTATAAGAGTATAAGGAGAAGTTGAAATGGAAAAAGAATTTGAAGGCAAGAAGCTTCTGATCTTAGGCGGCAACCCGGAGACAATTCCACTGGTTGAAATAGCAAATAATTGGGGAATAAAGACAATAGTTGCTTCTGCAAGACATACTGATCCTGCTAAGGCATATGCATGGAAGTCTTACGATTTTGAAGGACTTGATGCGGATGCTGTTATTAAAATAGCTACTGATGAAAAAGTCGACGGCGTTCTTGTAGGAGTAGCTGACATTCTTGTACCTATGTACTGCAAAGTTTGCGAAGCACTTGATCTTCCTTGCTATGCTACTCAGAAGATCGTTGATGTTTTTGCTTTCAAAGATGAATTCAAAGCAACTTGTGAGCGCTATGGCGTTCATGGTATTCCTGAGTATAAACTTGACGCAGAAATGAAGCGTGAGGATCTTGATAAGATCAAGTATCCTGTTATGGTTAAGCCCGTTGATAACGGCGGCGGTGTCGGAATGACGGTTGCTTTCAACGAGGAGCAGCTCAGAGAAGGCGTTGCCAAGGCTCTCGATGCTTCTTATAAAAAGCGCTTTATCGTTGAGAAGTATATGCAGTGTGAAGATATGGGAATGTACTACACATTCAAGGACGGTGTGTGCAGTGCATCATGTATCTATGACCGTTATACTACAGATGAACAGCCGGGACTCAGCAGAGTCTGCCTCGGCGGTACTTACCCTTCAAA
The DNA here is from genome assembly GCF_000518765.1 of Ruminococcus flavefaciens ATCC 19208. Taxonomy (GTDB): domain Bacteria; phylum Bacillota; class Clostridia; order Oscillospirales; family Ruminococcaceae; genus Ruminococcus; species Ruminococcus flavefaciens. The sequence goes on from NZ_KI912490.1 coordinate 461,879, forward strand.
GCACCTTAATGAATACTTTAACCATATGCATGACAATGCACTTCGTATGTTCAGGGAAATTGGCATTGAAAACGGTATTCTTATGCTTTCAGGCTTCTATGAAAATGGTGAGTTCTATGTATATGATACAGGTTTCCGCCTTCAGGGAGAAGCTCCTCATCTCCTTATGAAAGCTATTCATGGATTTGATCAGAGAGAAATGCTTATTCGCTTTGCTTTAACTGGCTCTGAGGGAAGCGTTGATCTTACAAAGGATGATGATACAAGACTGCGCGGCAAGTGGGCTGCAACAAAGTGGTTCTTGCTCAAGCAGGGCAAGATTGCCAAAATCGAAGGACTTGATAATCTCGATAAGGATAGCTGTGTAGTTGCTAATATTCAGAGACTCCATGAAGGTGATACTGTTGTTCCTGACTGGATCGGTAACGAGAAGCAGGTGCTTACAAGACTTTATCTTGTATGTGATTCTAAGCAGGAGCTTGCTGATAAGCTCAATGAATATGAGCAGAAAGTACATGTATTTGATGAAAACGGTAATAATATGCTTCTTAAAGGATTCAATGCAGAGGAAGCACTGGAGTTGAATTAATGGATACACAGCGATTAAAAGATAAGGTTATCGTAATCTCAGGCGGTACTAAAGGTGTTGGACGTGCTTTTGCTGAAGCGGCAGGTATTGAAGGTGCCAAGGTTGTAATTGGCGGACGCGATAAAAATGCAGCTGAAGAAGCAATTAATAAAATTCGTGAATGCGGTTCAGATGGCATATTTGTACAGACGGATCTTAATAGCGTTGATGACTGCAAAAATCTTTTCGATGAAGCATATAAAGCCTTTGGAAAGGTTGACGGTTTCTTCAATTATGCCGGAATTACGCCTGTATCCCCGCTTGATACATGTGACCAGAAAACCTTTGATGATGTAATGAATATCAATTTCCGTTCTGCGTTTTTCTGTTGCCAGCAGGCAATAAAGTATATGCGTATGAATGGCGGTGGATCTATAGTACTTACCGGTTCAGCTCACGCATGGAGCGGCGAAAAGGACAGAGCTGCATATGCATGCAGTAAGGGTGTTCTCAGGACTCTTATGGAGCATATCGCTCATAACTATGCTACAGAGCATATTCGCTGTAATTATCTTACACTGGGCTGGACTCCTACTGAAGGAGAAGTAACACTTAGAAATTCTCAGGGGGAGAGCGAGGCAGAGCTGAGAGCTCGCGCAGGTGCTTATTTGCCTATGGGAAGAATGTGCGAAAAGACGGACTATCTTGAAGGTATTATATATATGCTTTCTGATGCAAGTTCAATGATGACAGGCAGCACGTTTAGAATTACTGCTGGCGAGTATATTAGCTGAAAAATTTTTAGGTGATTAATTATGAATGAAGTACAAAAGTTACAGCTTGATTTGCTGATCAAACTTGATGAAGTATGTCGAAGACATAATTTAAATTATTATCTTGCATACGGATCATGTATTGGAGCAATGAGACATAAAGGTTTTATACCATGGGATCATGATGTTGATGTGTTAATGCCAATTGAAGATGCAATAAAACTCACAAAATACCAAGATGAGTTCGGAAAAGACTATTTTGTGTCGAGTTGGCGTACAGATCCTGAGTATAAATGCACAAATATGAGGCTTGTTGATAAGAGAAACAGATGTATTGTCAGAAAAAATGGCAAGATTATAGAAAATGATCATTTGTGTATGGATATTTATCCATTCTATAATTGCCCTCCTACAAAAATTGGTCTGTTATTAAATATCCTAAGATCTCATCTTTATAAAATGCTTGTCGGTGGCGGACCAAAGAATCATGGAAAGCTTGCAGCTGTTCTTTCCGGGGTAATACTATTTTTGTTTAGTGAAAAGAACAGAGAGCGTGATATTAGAAGGGTAGAAAAAAAATTACGATATAAAGGCAAAAGTTTTGAAATAGCTGATTATTATGGATTAGACATTAAGTTGTTTAGTGCAATTACCTATAAAAAAGAATGGTTTGCAAAGCCGAAGGAACTGACATTTGAAGGACATTCTTTTTATGGGCCAACAAATCCTCATGCGTATTTGACCAAGCGATATGGCGATTACATGAAACCTCCTTCAAAATCAGCAATTAAAGAAGAGGCTGTAGTTGAGTTAATAAAAGAATAGGAGAATAATTATGGCAAACATAGGTCTTTTAATCGCCGGAGGCTCCGGTAACAGAATGCATCAGGACATACCAAAGCAGTTTTTAACTGTACATGAGCGTCCTGTTATCGTGTACACACTGGAGGCTTTCCAGAATCATCCTGAGATAGATGCTATCGCAGTCGTATGTATCGATGGCTGGGATCAGGTTCTCTGGGCATATGCAAAGCAGTTCAATATCACAAAGCTCAAGTATGTGGTTCCGGGCGGTAAGAACGGACAGGATTCTATCCGCAACGGTGTGTATGAGCTTGAAAAGCATTTTGACAAGGATGATATCGTTCTTATTCACGATGCAATACGTCCTATGGTCTCAGCTGAGATAATTTCAGACTGTATTGCCAAGACAAGAAAGTATGGAAACGCTATTACAGTTATTCCGTGTGCAGAAGCTATGATGCAGACTGAAAACGGTGAAGTGTCAACAGGAAGCTATCCGAGAGACAACCTCAAGAGAACACAGACTCCACAGGGCTTTACTATCGGAAAGATATGCGATCTTCACAGAAGAGCTCTTGAAGCAGGCATTACTAATTCAGTTGCTTCATGTACTCTTATGATAGAAATGGGTGAGCAGGTACACTTCTCGGCAGGTTCTGAGAAGAATATCAAGCTTACAACAGTTGAAGATATTGATATCTTCAAGGCACTTCTCAAGGCTAAAAGATCAGACTGGTTAAAGGATTAAGAGATATGAATTTCTATAAAAGTGAAAGTTATAAAAGGGATATTGAAATATCTGTAAAGGCAACTGTTGCAATTGAAAAGCTTTTCAATTCTTCAGTGCTCATTGCAGGCGGTTCCGGACTTATAGGTTCATATATGGCAGATATGCTTCTTTATGCAAATAAGCATATGAATGCAAATATTACAGTTTATGCAATGGATCTTAGTCTTGAGAGACTTGCTTCAAGATATGACGGAGCTGATACAGATAAGCTTCATTTTGTTGAGCATAACGTAAATGAACTGCCGGATTTTGAGTTCGCAGTTGACTATATAATCCATGCAGCAAGTCCTGCTTTTCCTGCTGCATTCAACAGTGATCCTGTAGGAACTGTTATGAGTAATATTCTTGGTACAAAGTATCTTCTTGACTATGGCAAGGAACACGGTACAAAGCGTATGCTTTACATCTCATCAGGTGAGGTCTATGGTCAGGGCGATCTTAGCCTTGAATCCTTTGAGGAGACCTATGCAGGCTATGTTGATCCTACATCTGCACGTTCATGTTACCCTAACGGCAAGAGAACTGCGGAAACTCTTTGTGTATCGTATACCAAACAGTACGGCATAGATACTGTTATAGTACGTCCAAGTCATACCTACGGACCAACTGTTACAAAGGCTGATAACCGTGCAAATGCTCAGTTTGTAAACAAGGGACTTGCAGGGGAGGATATAGTTCTTAACAGTGCAGGAAATCAGATGCGTTCATATACGTATCTTGCTGATTCCGCATCAGCTATCATTTCTGTTCTTACAAGCGGAGAAAGCGGAAATGCTTATAACATCGCCAATTCTGCTTCAAGAACAACAATTGCTGGGTTTGCAAAGGAAGTTGCAGCGCAGACAGGAACAAAGGTTATCTTTGCTGATCCTGATGAAGTTGCAAAGGCTGAAATGACTCCTATCGCAAAGCAGGTGCTCAGCAGTAAAAAGCTGGAAGCACTTGGCTGGAAGGGACAGTTCACAGTTGAAGAAGGTATTCGGCATACACTGAATATAATGCGTGAGTTGTAATTAAACAGAGGGATATTATGTTAGAGAAATTAAAAGAAGAAGTTTGTGCAGCAAATCTGGAGCTTGTTGCCAGAGGCGTTGTAATATATACATGGGGAAATGTCAGCGGTATAGACCGCGAAAAGGGACTTGTCGTTATCAAGCCTTCGGGAGTTGATTATGATGGTATGAGTCCCGAGGATATGGTCGTTGTTGACTTGATTACAGGTGCAACTGTTGAAGGAAAATGGAAGCCTTCTTCTGATACAAAAACACATCTGGAGCTGTATCGACAGTTTACTGATATCGGCGGAATAACACACACACATTCTGTAAATGCTGTTGCTTATGCACAGGCAGGTGTGGATATCCCTGCTCTCGGAACGACCCATGCTGATTATTTTTACGGACCTATCCCGTGTACAAGAGAGCTTACAAAAGCTGAAGTTGAAGAGGACTATGAGCTCAATACAGGCAAGGTTATAGTCGAGACAATAAAACAGCGCGGAATAAAGCCGCTTGCTGTTCCGGGAATAGTCGTAAAGAATCATGGCCCTTTTTCATGGGGCAAAGATGCTGCGGCTTCTGTATACCATGCAGTAGTCATGGATAAGGTCGCAGAAATGGATCTAAAAACACTCCTTATCAATCCGTCTGCATCTATGCAGCAGTACATTCTTGATAAGCACTATATGAGAAAGCATGGCCCGAATGCTTATTACGGGCAGAAATAAGTACTTCAGAGAGGAATAAAAGAGATGCTTAAGCCCAAAATAGCTGTTTTAATGAGTTCATATAACGGGGAAAAGTATATCAGAGAGCAGATAGAAAGTATATTGGCTCAGAAGGACGTCGATATAACACTTTATGTTCGAGATGACGGTTCCACAGATGATACAGTAGGTATCATACGAAGCTATTTGAAGAATGGAAATGTTAAACTTTTAGTTGATGGAAAAAATCTTCGTCCGGGACTAAGTTTCCTTACCCTTTTGAAAAAAGTTGTAAAATCAGAAACTGAATATGATTATTTTGCATTTGCCGATCAGGATGATATCTGGCTCGATGAAAAATTAATTTCAGCAGTTGAGATGATTAAGGAGTCAGAAAAGCCTGCATTGTATTGTTCTAATCAGTTTTTATATAAAAACGGACAAAATGAAGGTCTGAGGTTTACAGATGAACCTGATCTCAGTTTACTTGGACACGTTAGCAATAATGATATATATGGATGTACGATGGTTTTTGATTATTCGATCGGAAAAAAAGTTGTCGAGTCACCAATTCCATCAAAAAGTTATTTGGATTCCAGATGTCATGATTCATGGGTCTTTATTGTTTCATTGATATTCGGAAATGTATTTTATGATAGCCGCTCCTATATTCTGTATCGTATCCATGAAAGTAATACCGTCGGAATAAAAGAGAGAACGCTGTCTCAGCGTGTCAAACGATTTTTTAAGGGTGATATAAGGAATATCCGTCAGGAATGTGCAAAGCTGATTCTTGATGTATTTCCTACAGTTGATTTCCCTGACAGATGCTATGTTGAGAAAATTGCATATTACAAAAAGAGCTTTCGCAATAGGATCAGTCTGATGTTAAATACAAATAAATGCAAGGGTCGAAGAGAAAGAAAATTTGATTATATCTTAAAAGTGATCATGGGATTAGTGTGAGCGATATAATGCAATCAAAAGAATGAAAGGATAAAAAGGTATAATGAAAATAAAAAGTGATATTGTTATATCTTATGGAAAAATACGAAATATTACAAAAACAGTACTAATATCATTATTCCTTTTTTTCTGTATATTTCAGCCCCCATTACCCATTTCAACTTCGTATATTCTGATTGCGATGATGATGGGGTATGTTTCTCTTAGAATACTAAAAGATGGAGAGCTCAGGATAAAAAAAAGCCTATTATATGCTTTAGGTGGATTTATCCCTTTTTTGATCTACTTTATTATGATCATGATACCAAGAATAATAACGGGCGCTGACAAAAGAGGGCTTTATTTATCAAGCTTTTTCAACACAACAACGGCGATCGTTTTTGTTGGAGTTTCAACTGCATTTTTAATTGTATTATCTGAGAATAATAAGATTGACAGCAGAAATTTAATGAAGTTTTTTATAATGGTCGGAATGATACAATTAGTATTTGTTGTATTCAGTTATCTGATTCCAAGTGTTCAGACTGTTTTAAATAACTTTGTAATTAATTATTCCAAGAATGATATCACAGCACAAAATGTTCGGAAAACGAGTTTCAGAGTTTATGGCTTTTCTGGATATTTCTTTGATTATATGGGATTGATCTCTTCAATTATAATATCTATAGCTTTTTTGAAAGGTATAGCAGAAAACAAAGTCAAATATGTTTCTATGGCAGTTATGATGCTTATTATTCCATTGTTAAATGCCAGAACAGGTATTATACTGTCAGCTTTTGGAATGATCACTGTCATCTTTTTCTATTTTCCAAAGTTGAGTTCTAAAAAAGTAACAAAATGGTGTGCATTGGCGTTGGTTTTTGCTTTAATGCTCGTTTTGTTTTTCCTTTCTTTGCCAACCGGAATGCAGGAATGGATATTGGATGGTTTTACTTCGACAAGTAATATTGGCGAAGATAATAAAGATGCAGGTGTTTACGGTCAGATACTTGGAAATGATTTTGTTTTTCCCGATGGTTTGGGATTGTTATTCGGAGTAGGTGGAAGACCGGAATCATTTGGCTTTTTTGATAAGACAAATAACTATATTGATTCTGGATATGTCCAGTGTATTTGGCGTTTTGGACTGATTGGAACGATTCTGCTTATAGCAGGTATCGCTTCTGTATATATTCAAATGTATAGATCTAAAAATCCGATGATCAAAAACATGGGTTTGGTTTTTGCTATTATTGTTATGCTGTATCTGTTTAAAGGCTATATAGTTACAGTTAACGGTGCAAATTTTATTCTGATCAGTTTTCCTGCTATGATTATTTATGAAAAATCTGAAAGGAGATCGTTTTATGACAAATTTGCCATCTGTAACTATCATAACGGCAACATACAAAAAATTTGAAAATGTTTATAAAACTATTCAATCAGTTCTTGATCAGGATTATATGAATATTGAATATATAATTACAGATGATGGATCTGAGATTTTTCCTGAGAATGATATAAGATCATATATAGAGAAAAACAAAAAAAATGAAAACATCAGCATAACAATTATGCATCATGAAAACTGGGGGTCTGTGAAAAATTTAAAAAATGCAGTACAGAATTCAACAGGCAAATATGTTTTCATGCTTTCGTGCGGAGATTATTTTTATAATGATCATATTGTTACTGATATTGTTGATATTTTCATTAAAACTAAATCCGATCTGATCGTTACATCAAGGTTAATGTATGATTTAGACGGTAATAAACGCTGTCTTCAGCCACATTACTTTGAAAGAAGTTTATTGAAAAGAAAAAATACAGCTTCCAAGCAGTATAGATTTTATTTATCAGGAAGAATATGGGATATGGCTTCGGGAAGTGTAATGTATTATACAAGATCAATACTGGAAAAGTATGGTATATTCGATGAGGGGTACAGATTACTGGAGGACGCTCCTTTTTTAGAGAAGTATTTATGGGAAAATAAGATCTATATGGCTTATGATCTGATCTCCATATATTATGAGGATGGCGGCGTATCTTCAGCAAGCGGTAATAATGTTAATTCTATCTTTTCAAATGATTTTAATAATTTTAAATATAAGCAGAGGTTTGACCATTATAAGCAGCTGGATAACAGAACAAAGAGAATATTACGGTATTCTAAAGAACTTCATTTTGAAAAAAAAGGAATAAAAAAATACCTGTTATATATAAGATACATAGATGTAGTTATTCCGAATATGCTGTTTAAGGCGTTTCGTAATATAAGCTATAAATTGGATAGCTGGATTATTAAATCGAAAAAAATATGAAAAGCTGATGAATAACAGATCAGTGAATTTGAGATGTTATGGATAAGTATGTCAAATAAGTTGTGACGAAAAATAAGATAGTTATAAAAAGGAGAATAAAAAATGAATGTACCATTTGTAAGTTTTAAGCCAATGGAGAAGGAGCTTGATACTGATATCAGAGCTGCATTTGAGCGTGTATATACGGCAAGCTGGTATATAGAAGGCAAGGAAGATGAAGCCTTTGAGAAAGAGTTTGCAGCTTACTGTGGTACAAAGTATTGTGTGGGCTGCGGCAACGGCTTAGATGCATTAATGCTTGCTCTGAAGGCACTTGGTGTAGGAGCAGGTGATGAAGTTATTGTGCCTTCCAATACATACATTGCAACAGCATTGGCAGTAACATATGTTGGTGCAACTCCTGTATTTGTAGAGCCTGATATCAGGACATATAATATTGACCCTGAAAAAATAGAAGAAAAGATCACAAAGAAAACAAAAGCGATCATGCCCGTACATCTTTACGGTCAGCCATGTGATATGGAGCCTATCATGGCAATTGCCAAGAAGTATGATCTGTATATTGTTGAGGACTGTGCACAGGCACATGGTGCAACATATAATGGAAAGGTAATAGGAAGCTTCGGCGATGCAGCAGGATTCAGTTTTTATCCCGGAAAAAATCTTGGAGCTCTCGGTGATGCAGGAGCAACAGTTACAAATAATAAAGAAATTGCTGATAAGGTAAGAGCACTGGGCAATTATGGTTCAGACTATAAGTATCACCACATCTATCAAGGTAATAATAGCAGACTTGATGAGATGCAGGCAGCATTTCTTGCAGCAAAGCTTCCACATCTCAGCAGAATGAATGAGGAGAGAAGAAGAGTTGCAAGATGCTATCTTGAAGGTATAAAAAATCCTGAGATAATTCTTCCTTTTGTTCCTGATTATGCTGTACCTGTATGGCACATTTTTGCAGTAAGAACCAAGAGAAGAGACGAGCTGGCTTCATTCCTTGCTGACAAGGGTATATCAACAAACAAGCATTATCCTATCCCTATGCATATGCAGGAATGCTATAAGGAATTGAATATTCCGCAGGGCGCACTTCCGATCGCTGAAGAGATCAGTGCGACTGAGCTCAGTTTACCTATGTTCTATGGTATGACAGACGAGCAGATACAGTATGTTATAGATTCTGTAAACGAGTTTTAAGGAGTTAAGATGTATTTAAGAAAACTTGAACTGAAAGATGCACCGCTTATGCTTGCATGGATGCATGATAAGAGTGTAACAGAAAATCTTCAGGCAAACTTTGCTTCCAAAACAATGGAAGATGCCGAAAACTTTATAAAATCAAGCTGGGAGGACAAGGAGAATCTTCACCTTGCTGTCTCGTCTGATGCCGATGAATATATGGGAACTGTCAGCCTTAAACATATTGAGGACGGGTCAGCCGAATTTGCCATTACTGTAAGAGCAGAGGCAATGGGCAAAGGATATTCATGGTTTGGCATGGAAAGCATAATTGAAAAAGCTTTTGCTGAATTAGGACTCGAATGTGTATATTGGTGTGTATCAAGAGAAAATCCGAGAGCTGTAAGGTTTTATGACAAGCATAATTTCCATGAAGCTCTTGATATCCCGGAAAAGGTACTGAAGAGATATGAAAATCTTAATAATCTCAAATGGTATTCAGTACTTAAAGGTGATGATTTCACAAGCAGGGATTCGGTAGCAGGCTGCAAAGTTATACATATCAAGACTATCCCAACAGTAGATGCAGGAGAGTTGTCATTCTTCGAGACTACTAAGGATATTCCGTTTGAAATAAAGAGAATGTACTATATATCAAAAGTTCCCGAAGGTGTCAGAAGAGGATTCCACGCGCACAAGGAACTGAAGCAGCTTCTGTTCTGCCCTTACGGAAGGATACAGCTTATTCTTGAAAACAAGAACGGCAGAGAGGAAATAGAGCTCTCGGATCCTTCAATAGGAGTTGTTATAGATCAGCTCACATGGAGAGAGATGCTCTGGCTGCAGAAGGATTCTGTTCTCTGTGTGGCAGCATCTGACTATTATAAGGTTGAAGACTATATAAGGGATTATGATGAATTCAGGAAGTATATAAATCTTTAAATATCTGGGAGGAAATCTGTTTGGCTTTACCTATTGGCAAGATTAGACAAAAATGGGGTGCGATGTCACAAGAGGCAAGAGCGTCAGTAGCATATACTGTTTGCAGCATTGTTCAGAAGTGTATCTCATTAATAAATATGCCTATTTTTTGCAGGCTTATGACAACTGATGAATATGGTGAAATGACTGTTTACACTTCATGGTCAGCTATTTTCTCAATAATTCTGACACTGAATCTGGCATATGGTTCATTTTCGCCTGCTATGCTGAAATTTGAAAAGGACAGAGACAGGTATATTTCCTCGATACAGGGAATCTGGCTGGTATTATGCGGCTTCTTTTTGGCTATATATCTTCCGTTCCAAAGTTTCTGGAACGGACTCCTAAAAATACCGACGCTGTTTGTAATATTTCTTGTTCTTGAGACCTTGTCGGTTAACGCAATTAATCTATGGAGCGGAAAGAAACGATTTGATTATGAGTATAAGCCTGTAGTTGCACTGACTCTTATCATGTCACTTGCAAGCACAGCTGTATCTCTTGCTTTTGTTTTGTTAAGTGAGCAGAAGGGTACGGCACGTATCATAGGTCATGTTGTGGCTGTTGTAGCTTTTGGTGCTATAATATTCAGTCTGAATGCCATAAGAGGTAAGAGCTTTATAAAAAAGCAGTACTGGACATACGCCTTAGGCTTCAATATCCCATTATTGGCGTATTATCTTTCACAGATGATATTCAACCAGAGTGACCGTATAATGATCGACCACTACTGCGGAAAAGGAAAAGCAGCTATATACGGTGTTGCATATAGCTTAGCTATGGTTCTGACATTTGTTCTCAATTCCATAAATAATTCGTATGTTCCATGGTTTTATAAGAAGATCAAGGAAGGTAAAGAAGAGGAAAACGCAAAGGTTGCTAATGGTATTGCAATATTGATGGCAGGCTTGATAATGTGTATCGTTATCATGGCTCCTGAAGTCATATTGATCATGGGTGGAAAGAAATATCATGAGGCGATATGGATCATACCGCCTGTTGCAATAAGTTTATTACTGCTGTTCTATGCGCAGTTATTTATAAATGTGCAGTTCTATTATGAAAAGAAAAAGAGTCTGGTATATGCATCGGTAGGAGCTGCAATAGCTAATATTATCCTGAATGCTGTACTTATCCCGACTGTAAGCTATATAGCTGCAGGATATACAACCATGATAAGCTATATACTGTTTGCGGTTATGAACTATTATACAATGAAAAAAGTGGCAAAGGAAAAAGGTTTTTCCTTGAAAGCATTGGATATTAAGATGCTTTGTGTGATTTTTATAGGTTTTTGTTCTATATGTTTTCTTGTGATGACGTTATATAAACTGATGATTATCAGATATATTGTGATTTTAGTGGCTTTAATTATTGGAATTATAAAGAGAAAAGATTTAATGTTTTTTGTAAATAGCGTATTGAAAAGAAAAGCGTAAACAACATGGAGAGATGTTTTAATGGGAAAGATAAGTTTAAATAGAATCATTAAAGTCCCTATGAAAAAGGCAAATGATTTTTATAATGCTATTAGATCAAACTATTATCTAAAAAAAGTTCATCGTGCAAAGAATCATGATACAATAAAAGTTGGTTTTATTGTTCAGATGCCTGAATTATGGGATAAACAGTCAAGCGTTTACGCCGATATGTGTGATAACAAATATTTTGAACCATGGCTCATAATCGTTCCTAAGTATGATTTTGAGAATTCAAAAATAGGTGAATACGGAAGCGAAAAAGAGTTTTTCGTATCCAATTGCCTGAATGGAAAATATGCGCTGGCATATAATGAAAATAAATTGGCAGAGATAAATGTATCTGATTTTGATTATCTGTTTTTCCAGCGACCTTATGATCATTATCTTCCTGAGAAGCTAAGAAGTTCAAGTACTGTTTGCTATACAAAAAACTGTTATATTCCTTATGCTACACCTGAAATAAAAAAGACAGGTATTTACCCTGTCAACTTTTTTAGAAATATATATATGGGCTTTATGGAGGATACAGGTGCTGCTCAAATCAATACGACAAGATTTAAGGGGAATTGCAACAAAGGATACCAGCATTTTCTCAGTATCGGATATCCTCCGTTTGAAAAATGCTTGAAAATCAATAATCAATGTAATTACTCGAATTTTTTATGGACTCCACGCTGGAGTTACGACCCTATTGCTGGTGGCAGCCATTTTATGGAGTATTACCATCAACTTGCAGAGTTTGACTGGGGAAAATCTAAATTAATAGTCAGACCTCATCCAATGATGTGGGAGAATTTTGTAAAAACTGGTATTATTGAAAAAAAACAGATAGATGATATTTTTTCCCTTTGGAAAAAGCAACAAGTACAAGTCGATTCAAATAAGAGTATTGAAGATACATTTGAAAGTATGGATGTACTAATATCTGATAAGTCTTCCGTTATCCCTATGTTTTTTTTAACAGGTAAACCAATCATTTATTGCCCAAAAGAGTCTGAATATGGCTCTTTGTTTTCGACCATTTTACCTGGTTTGTATATTGCTAACACCTGGGAAGAATTAGCAGGATTAATTAATAATCTTTCAGAACATAATGATCCGCTTCATTCTATACGAAAGAAGATTATTGATGAGCATTTTGCATACAATTCATCAGCTACAGAAAACATTGTAAATGCTATTATTAATGATTTTGAGGAATCTAAAAAGGAGACATATCGCAAATGAATATAGGTGTTGTAAGTTACAATATCTATTGTAACTTTACCAATTATGGTTCTGCATTGCAGTCATGGGCTTTGACACAAGCTATCGAAAAAATAGGATATCATGCGTTGCTTACTGATTACTGTCCTGATATTCTGGCAGACAAGGATCCGCTGAATCCATTTGAAAATATGTGGGACAAAGACGACGAATCCCGAAGAATGTGTGAATTGACCATGCCTGCAATCCGCATCAATTATGAGAAGTTTGACCGATTCTATCATGAACGCTTTGATAAGACCAAGAAGAAATATACATCGGCAAATTTCAATGAGATTATTGAAGACGAAGGAATTGATGGTTTTGTCTGCGGCAGTGATACGATTTTCTGTCCTGACGAGTTCGGCTTTGATGACGGTTACTATGCAAACTATGACTGCATGAAAAACGGCTTCGCAGTTGCCTATGCTGCAAGTTTTGGAGATCCACATTTTACTGAGGAGACTTATCAGATTTTGAATGCAAGGCTCCAGAATTTCAAGGCTTTTGGTCTGCGTGAAAATCTAATGATTCCTTATGTGAGTGAGCATACATCTGTTCCAGTGCAGAAGGTTGTCGATCCGACTTTACTGTTGACTTCCGAGGATTATGACCATATTGCAGAGGAACGAATCGTTCAGGAGAAGTATCTTCTTTTGTATGCTCGCCGCTATAATCCAACAATGACTGAATATGCTGAAAAACTCGCAAAAGAAAACGGCTGGAAGATTGTTGATATCAGTCTTCGTGCTACCAATGCAGAGCGTGGACATCAGATGTTCTATGAAGCTGGTGTGGAAGAATTCCTGTCTCTTGTAAAGCACGCAGAATATGTGGTTACAAATTCTTTCCACGGCATGATTTTCAGCGTGCAGTACCGCAGACCGTTTGTTGTATTCTCTCGTGAACAGTGCGATACAAAAATCGAGGAATTACTTGAGTTATTTGGATTGTCGGATCGAATGCTGGTGAACGGAAACGAAGCATTCCGTAGCGAGATAGATTATGATGCTGTTCACGGTAATATTTCAGCAGCAAGAGAAAAATCTCTTAAGTTCCTTGCAATGGAACTTGAATTGATAAAGTAAATTAGATTAAAGAGAAGAAAGAAGGTTATTAGAATGAATATTTTGGTACTAGGTGGAACAGGTGCAATGGGTACCCATCTCATTAGTTTTCTTTCTGAAAATAATGATGTTCAGGTAACTGTTACATCACGTAAAGAAAGAAACAGTCATGGGAATATCAGTTATATCGTTGGAAATGCTCGTGAGAAAGCGTTTATGAGTGAATTGCTAAAGAAATCTCATTATGATGTAATTGTTGATTTTATGAATTATAATTACGAAGAATTCCTGGAATACCATCGCGCATTACTTTCTGCCACAGACCACTATATCTTTCTATCTTCAAGTCGTGTTTATGCAAATTATGAGGGACGAATTACCGAAAGTTGCCCACGTCTGCTGGAGACATCCAAAGATCAAGCATTCCTTTCAACGAATCGCTATGCACTTCGTAAGGCGAGAGAAGAAGATATGCTTCGTGCAAGTGGAATGAATAACTATACGATTATTCGTCCCTATATTACATACAGCAACCGCCGCCTGCAATTGGGTATCTACGAAAAAGAGGAATGGCTGTACCGTGTATTGAATGATAAGCCTCTGATCATGAGCGAGGGCATATTAGATAAGACGACAACGCTTTCTTATGGAAGAGATGTATCATTCGGCATCTACAAAATTGCTCTAGGAAAGCCTTTAGCAGACGCCGTACATATTACAACTACAGAAAATATGACTTGGTTGGAAATACTGAAAATGTATGCGTCTATTATCAAGAAACAGACTGGCAAGGACATTGTTCTGTATACTTCACCTGAAATGAAATCAATTGAGATGATTTACGAAGGTGGATATAATACTATATATGACCGCCAATGGAACCGACAGTTTGACAATGCGAAAGCAGAGCTTGTATGCGAACATATTGATTATCTTGGTATGCAGGAGGGACTTTCCGGCTGTTTAGAGGAATTCCTGCGTGATTGGAAAGTAGAGGGGAATGCAGTGTTCTTGCCCTTAAATTCAGAATATGAAAAGGAAATGGACAGGCTGACACAGGATCCTTCCGTGCAGAAAGAAATTGTTCAATTATAAGGGGGCTTTAATCAGTGGCACATTATTATACAAATGAACGCAATCATCAGATCCTGATAGCCTTGTTAAAAGCTCATAATATTAAATATGTTGTTGCCTCACCCGGAACAACCAATTCTGTTTTCATAGGCAGTATTCAGAATGATCCGTATTTTGAAATCTTTTCGTCTGTTGATGAGCGCTCTGCTGCATATATAGCCTGTGGAATTGCGCATGAAAAAGGCGAGCCGGTTATTCTCAGCTGCACTGGAGCCACTGCAGCTCGCAATTATATGTCAGGTGCAACAGAAGCATTTTACAGCAAACTGCCGATTCTTATATTAACATCTTCACAGGATAACAACAGAATTGGTCATTTGTTTGCACAGGTAACAGACCGAACATCTCCTCCGAATGATGTTTGTAAAATAAGCCTGACAATGCCGAATGTTCACACAAGTGATGACGAATGGGAATGCGAGGTCAACGGCAATAAAGTTTTGCTTGAATTAAAACGTCATGGTGGCGGTCCGGTTCATCTGAATTTGATTACAACGTATAGCTATAATCAGGAAACAGCACTTACATGTAAGGAGTTACCGGATACGAGGATAATCCGAAGAATTACCACAGAAGATTCATTCCCTGAAATTATCAAAGGCAAAACAGCAATATTTGTAGGTTCACACCAGCCCTTTGATTCGGCGCAGACAAAGGCAATCGAAGCTTTCTGTGAAGCAAATAACGGCGTGGTTCTCTGTGACCATACAAGTAATTATCACGGCAAATACAAGATTCCATTTGCACTTGTTATCAACCAGGCACCTTTGAATCAGGCAAATACACCTGCCTATGATGTCGATATTTTAGTCCATATTGGTGAGATATCAGCAGAAGAAGGTGCAATGAGAATGATTCAAAGCAATGAAACTTGGCGGGTTTCTCCGGACGGTGAAATCAGGGATACGTTCCGCAATATGTCATTTGTGTTTGAAATGTCTGAAAAAGATTTCTTTTTGGCTTATGCGAACAAAGAATTCTCGAATGTTTCTTATTACGAAGAATGTAAGCGTGTATATGATGCACTGGTGGAACAAAAGCCCGATCAGCTTGCACGGATGCCATTCTCAAATGTATGGGTAGCAAGTCAGATAGCTCCGTATATACCAAATCACTCAACTGTTGTATTGAGTATTCTTAATACGATTCGTACGTGGAATTATTCTGAATTTCAAGATGAAGTCAAGGTGTTTTGTCCGGTCGGTGGGTTCGGAATCGACGGTGCAACATCAATGATGATTGGTACTGCGCTTGCCAATCCCGAACATCTTTGCTATTGTGTGACCGGTGATCTGGCATTCTTCTATGATCTGAATGCCCTTGGCAACAGACATATTGGTAAGAATATAAGAATCATTTTGGTTAATAACGGAGTCGGTGTTGAATTCAAAAAATGCTATGCTATGGCGTATCGGTTGCTTGGTGAAGAAGTTGATCCTTATGTAGCTGCTGCTGGTCATTTCGGTCAAAAGTCCCCCTGTTTAGTAAAACACTTTGCAGAAGATTTGGGCTTTGAATATCTATCTGCCTCGGATAAATCTTCTTTCGCAGATGTGAAAGACAAATTTCTTTCTACAGATTCGGATAAACCCATTTTGCTGGAAGTATTTGTGAACGATTCGGATGAAGGTATTGCTCTTAATATCATTCATAACAGAAAATAACAACTGATTAAAACGATTTCTGTTTGGATTTCAGTGTATATACAAGGAAGGAAAGATTAGAATGCTTAATTTCACAGTTGGGCCTGTAATGTGCAGCGATGAAGTATGTGCTGTCGGCGGAGAACAGGTGCCTTATTTTCGTACACCTGAGTTTTCCGAGCTGATGCTTGAAAATGAACAGCTTATGCTGAAGTTTTCAAAAGCACCAAATGGTTCAAGAGTAGCTTTCATGACAAATTCTTCCACAGGGTCAATGGAAGCGACAGTCATGAACTGCTTTACATCATCTGACAAGGTGTTGGTCATCAACGGCGGAAGCTTTGGACAGCGTTTTGTTGAGCTCTGCGAGATACATGGTGTCCCCCACGATGTCCTGAAACTTAATCACGGACAGAAGCTGACAAAAGAGAGACTTTATGAGTATGATGGAAAAGCTTATACTGGTCTGCTTGTAAATATAGATGAAACTTCTACAGGTGTTCTTTATGATTCGGAAATGATCGGAGAATTCTGTAAGAAGAACGATATGTTCTATGTATGTGACTGTGTTTCGGCATTTCTTGCTGATCCATTCGATATGGCGCATTGCGGGGCAGATGTGATGATAACAGGTTCACAGAAGGTTCTTGCCTGCCCTCCCGGTGTATCTATGATCGTTCTTGCGCCGAGAGCGGTTGAGCGTGTTACAAATGCAAAGGTTAAGTCAATGTATTTTAATCTTGCAGATGTACTTAAAAATATGGAACGCGGACAGACACCGTTTACTCCGGCAGTTGGTATTTTGCGTCAGATTAACACCAGATTGAAAGAAATTGAGGCAGCAGGTGGTGCAGATGCTGAGATTGCCAGAGTTGCTGCACAGGCACAAGATTTCCGTGATAAAATCAAAGAATTGCCATTTGAATTTGTTTCTGAGTCTCCTGCAAATGGTGTTACACCTGTTCATCCGCTCAATGCAGATGCCTATGAGATATTCATGGATCTTAAAGATAACTATGGCATCTGGATATGTCCTAACGGCGGAGATATGAAGAGTACTATTTTCCGTGTAGGTCATATTGGACACCTGACACATGATGATAATACAACACTTATTAATGCTCTGAAGGATATGCAGAGTAAAGGAAAACTCTGATAAAATATGCTTGTAATGGAGATGATATATTGGTAAAGGTAATTACATACGGAACATATGATATGCTCCATTACGGACATATTCGATTGTTAGAGCGTGCAAAAGCTCTTGGAGATTATTTGATAGTTGGTATTACCTCTGATGACTATGACAAAACAAGAGGAAAGATAAATCTTCAGCAGTCCCTAATGGAGCGTGTTGAAGCAGTAAAAGCAACAGGGCTTGCAGATGAGATAATCATAGAGGAATATGAAGGACAGAAGATAGACGATATTCGTCGCCTTGATGTTGATATATTCACAGTTGGCTCTGATTGGGAAGGGTACTTTGATTACCTGAATGAATATTGTAAAGTTGTGTATCTTCCAAGAACTCAAGGTGTATCAAGTTCAGATGTAAGGGCTGAAAAGCGAAAATTGAGAATAGGTCTTGTGGGAACAGCGATTTTTCGGACGAAATTTGTTAATGAAGCTAAGTATGTTAATGGTGTTGAGGTTGTTGGTATTTATGCTACAACACCAGGTATTGAACCTGAATTAATAAACCTTTATTATACTGATAATTATGATGATTTACTCTCTAAAGTTGATGCTGTGTATATCATATCAAAGCCTGAAAATCATTATAAACATTGCAAAGCTGCTCTTATTGCAGGAAAACATGTTCTTTGTGAATCGCCAATGGCTTACACAAGGGAGCAGAGTAAAGAATTATTTCAAATTGCTGAAGAAAAGAATTTAATTCTTATGGATGCAATTAAAACTGCTTATTCCACAGCTTATGAACGCTTGATTCTTATGGCAAAAAGCGGCAAAATTGGTAGAGTTGTATCGATTGATGCGGTATGTACAAGTCTTAGAGATGGTATTTCAATTGAAGGAACTGACCTTTCCAAGAAATGGAATAGTATGTGCGGATGGGCACCGGCAGCAATGTTGCCGATTTTTCAGGTTTTTGGAACGGATTACCGAAATAAAGTTTTCTATACTTTATTTCAGAATAAAGAAGAGAATGTTGACGCATTTACCAAAATTGACTTTGTATATCCTCAAGGTGTTGCAACAGTCAAAGTTGCAAAAGGAGCAAAAGCTGAAGGTGAATTGATAATAACAGGTACCAAAGGCTACATATATGTACCTGCACCATGGTGGAAAACAGATTATTTTGAGATACGATATGAAAATCAAGAGGACAATAAAAGGTTTTTCTATCAGCTTGACGGTGAAGGAATTCGCTATGAAATAGTTGCTTTTGCAAAAGCAGTTGAATGTAATAGAAATCTAAGTTATGTTTCAAAGAGTACTTCAGAAGCTATTGTCGGTATAATTGAGGATTTTAATAAACGACTTAATATGACTGAATTAACATAAGGAAGGTGTTTAAGATGAAAGGTATAATTTTAGCCGGAGGTTCCGGTACAAGACTTTATCCATTGACAATGGTAACAAGCAAACAATTATTACCTGTATACGATAAGCCGATGGTATATTATCCGCTGTCAACACTTATGCTGGCAGGAATAAAGGATATACTTATAATATCAACTCCAACTGATCTTCCTAATTTTGAGAGACTTCTTGGAGACGGTTCACAGTACGGTATCAACCTTAGCTATAAGGTACAGCCAAGTCCTGACGGACTTGCACAGGCATTTATCCTCGGCGAAGAGTTTATAGGCGATGATGCTTGCGCTATGGTGCTTGGTGACAATATATTCTATGGAAACGGTTTCGGAAGCATACTCAGAAATGCAAAGAAGAATGCAGAGGAAAACAACAGAGCAACAGTATTCGGTTATTATGTTCCTGATCCCGAGCGTTTTGGCGTTGTTGATTTTGATAAGGACGGACACGCTCTTTCAATTGAGGAAAAGCCTGCTGTTCCAAAGAGCAATTACGCAGTTACAGGACTTTATTTCTATCCTGCCGGTGTAAGCGCAAGAGCCAATCAGGTAAAGCCTTCTGCGCGCGGAGAGCTTGAGATAACAACACTCAATGAGATGTATCTCCATGATAATCTTCTTGATGTTCAGCTTCTCGGCCGTGGCTTTGCATGGCTTGATACAGGAACAATGGACAGTCTTGCAGAGGCAACTAACTTTGTTCAGATGGTACAGAATCGTCAGGGAATTGAGATATCAGCTCCCGAAGAAATAGCTTTTATCAATGGCTGGATCGACAATGAAGGTCTTATGAAGTCAGCTGAAAAATACGGTAAGTCACCATACGGTGCACATCTGAAAAAAGTTGCTGAAGGAAAAATAAAGTATTAAGGAGAAAAAGGTAATGACAATTTTTGTTACAGGCGGTGCCGGCTTTATCGGCTCAAATTTCGTATTCCATATGCTGGATACATATCCCGACTACAGGATAGTATGTCTTGACAAGCTCACATATGCAGGCAATCTTTCAACACTTGAGCCTGTTATGAAGAATCCCAACTTCCGCTTCGTGAAGATAGATATCTGCGACAGAGAAGCTATCTACAAGCTTTTCGAGGAAGAAAAGCCTGATATCGTTGTAAACTTTGCAGCAGAGTCACACGTTGACCGTTCTATCGAGAACCCTGAGATATTCCTCCAGACAAATATCCTCGGTACACAGGTTCTTATGGACGCTTGCAGAAAGTACGGTATCCAGAGATATCATCAGGTATCTACAGATGAGGTTTACGGCGATCTTCCGCTGGACAGACCTGACCTCTTCTTCACAGAAACTACACCTATCCATACAAGCAGCCCATACAGCTCATCAAAGGCTGGTGCTGATTTACTTGTAATGGCATACAATCGTACATACGGTCTGCCTGTAACAATTTCACGTTGTTCAAATAACTACGGACCATATCACTTCCCTGAGAAGCTTATCCCGCTTATGATAGCAAATGCACTCGCAGACAAGCCTCTCCCTGTATATGGTGAAGGACTTAATGTACGTGACTGGCTCTATGTTGAGGATCACTGCCGTGCTATCGACCTTATCATTCACAAGGGCAGAGTAGGCGAGGTATACAACGTTGGCGGACACAACGAAATGAAGAACATCGACATCGTAAAGCTCATCTGTAAGGAACTTGGCAAGCCTGATAGCCTTATCACACACGTTGAGGACAGAAAGGGACACGATATGCGCTATGCTATTGACCCAACTAAAATTCACAATGAGCTCGGCTGGCTGCCTGAGACAAAGTTTGAGGACGGCATCAAAAAGACAATCAAGTGGTATCTTGAAAACCGTGAATGGTGGGAGACTATCATCAGCGGTGAGTACCAGAATTACTATGAGAAAATGTACGGTAACCGTGCAGAGGTGTAATAAATGAAAGCATTCGTAACAGGCGTAGGCGGACAGCTCGGACATGATGTTATGAACGAGCTTGCAAAGCGCGGATATGAGGGTATCGGCAGTGATATATTGCCGACGATTGACACAAAATATCCCTATGTACAGCTTGATATAACAGATGCGGCAGCAGTAGAAAAGGCAATATCGGAAGTGAAGCCCGACGTAGTCATTCACTGTGCGGCATGGACGGCAGTAGACGCTGCTGAAGATGAAGAGAACAAGCCAAAGGTCAAGGCTATAAACGTTGACGGTACACAGAATATCGCCAATGTCTGCAAAAAGCTTGACTGCAAAATGATATATATTTCTACTGACTACGTTTTCAACGGACAGGGAACAGAACCCTGGCAGCCTGACTGCAAGGACTACGCTCCGCAGAACGTTTACGGACAGTCAAAGCTTGACGGTGAACTTGCAGTATCCAATACTCTTGATAAGTACTTTATCGTGCGTATCGCATGGGTATTTGGCATAAACGGCAAGAACTTCATCAAGACCATGATAAACGTGGGCAAGACTCACGATGAAGTAAGAGTTGTATGCGATCAGATCGGTACACCGACTTACACATATGACCTTTCAAGACTTCTTGTGGATATGGCAGAGACTGAGAAATACGGTTACTATCATGCTACAAATGAAGGCGGATATATCTCATGGTACGATTTTACAGTAGAGATATATAAGCAGGCAGGAATGTCAACAAAGGTAACTCCTGTTACTACAGCAGAGTACGGACTTTCAAAGGCTGCAAGACCTTTTAACAGTCGCCTTGACAAGTCAAAGCTGGTCGAAAACGGTTTTACTCCGCTCCCTGCGTGGCAGGAGGCACTTTCACGTTACTTAAAGGAGATCCAATAATATGGGACAGATAACAGTTGAAAAAAATGTTGGCGGTATTGAAGGGCTCTGCGTAATTACTCCCGCTGTTCACGGTGATAACAGAGGCTATTTCATGGAGACTTATTCACAGCGCGACATGGAAGAAGCAGGAATTGATATAGTATTTGTTCAGGATAATCAGTCATGCTCTGCAAAGGGTGTTCTACGCGGACTTCACTTCCAGAAGCAGTTCCCGCAGACCAAGCTGGTACGCGCTATCAAGGGAAGAGTATTTGATGTTGCTGTTGACCTGCGTAAGGATTCAAAAACCTACGGCAAGTGGTACGGAGTTGAACTTACAGAGGAGAACAAAAAGCAGTTTCTTATACCAAAGGGCTTTGCTCACGGTTTCCTTGTGCTCAGTGATATAGCTGAATTCTGTTACAAGTGTGATGACTTCTATCATGCGAATGATGAAGGCGGGCTTGCGTGGAATGACCCTGCTATCGGTATTCAGTGGCCCGAGCTTGTTGGTGAGTATAAGGGAAGTGCTGACAGTGAAGGCTATACACTTAACGACGGTACAGTTCTTAATCTTAGCGATAAGGATAAAAAATGGGATACACTTGAGAATACATTTACTTTTTGATGAATTGCAGCCTCTGTAAAGAGGCTGAATTTGTAATTATGATCTGAAAGGAGATTAATGAGATGTCAACAATTCTTTTAGCAGGAGGAGCTGGCTATATAGGCTCCCATACAGCAGTTGAGCTTTTGAATGCAGGCTACGATGTCGTAGTTGCAGACAATTACTCGAACAGTTCACCTGAGGCGATTAATAGAGTTGAGAAAATAACAGGCAAGTCCGTAAAGCTTTATGAGCTTGATATCAAGGATAATGCAAAGCTTGAAAAGGTATTCAATGAGAATAAGATAGATGCGGTTATCCACTTTGCAGGACTCAAAGCTGTAGGAGAGTCTGTACAGAAGCCTGTTATGTACTATCGCAATAATATCGATACAACACTTGCCCTTCTCGAAACAATGGAGAAGTTCGGCGTTAAGAATATCATATTCAGTTCTTCTGCAACTGTATACGGTGAGGCAAATCCTGTTCCGTATTTTGAAACAATGCCCCGCGGTGCTTGTACAAATCCTTACGGCTGGACTAAGTCAATGATGGAGCAGATATTCGAGGACGCAGCAAAGGCTGATAAGGAGCTTTCTGTTATACTTCTTCGCTACTTCAATCCTATCGGAGCACATGAGTCGGGTATGATAGGCGAGGACCCTCAGGGTATCCCGAATAACCTCATGCCTTATGTATCTCAGGTAGCAGTTGGCAAGCGCGAGTGTCTTACTATTTTCGGCAACGACTACCCAACAGCTGACGGTACCTGTACCCGTGACTATATCCACGTAGTTGACCTTGCTAAGGGACACGTTAAGGCTATAGATTATATACTTGCTCATAACTGTGTTGAGATATTCAACCTCGGTACAGGAACACCTTACAGCGTAACCGAGATCGTTGATACCTTTGAGAAGGTAAACAATATCAAGGTAAATCATGTTTACGGACCAAGACGTGCAGGTGATCTTGCGGAGTGCTATGCAAATGCAGATAAGGCTCTCAAGGTACTTGGCTGGAAAACAGAAAAGACTCTTGAAGATATGTGCCGCGACAGCTGGAACTGGCAGAAAAATAATCCTGACGGATATAATAAGTGATATCAACTCGGGCTTTTGCCCGAGTTTTTTTGTTCGGCTTGCATTATTTGGATAATTGTGGTATAATAATATATAGGATATTAAAAGAAAGGCTGGGGAATGTATGTTTAAAATAATACTTAAACTAAAAAAGCTCAGTCCTTCTGAGCTTATGATAAAGGTATTGTGCGTATTTACGATGCTCCTTTATCTTTACTGTGTTATGAACATAACGCTCATTGACAGGATACCCGGAATGCGCCGCCATGTGTTCAGACCGCTGTGGGAAGTAAGTTCCATGCTGAGAAGCGGTAATTATACCTATTGGACAGGACAGATAATAGGCAATATCATGATGCTTCTTCCGCTTGGTTTTATGCTCCCCATACTTTCCGAGAAATTAAGAAGTATAAAGGCTGTTGCCATATCGGGATTTATTTTATCGGTATTCATCGAATTAACTCAGTATTATACCGGCAGGGGATTGTTTGAGTCTGACGATATACTGCATAATACAATAGGTACCTGCATCGGATATATTGTATATATAATAATATTCTACAGGCTTGAACACACGATTCACGTGACAGAACGCTGAATAATAATAAAAACACCGCATAGGCGGTGTTTTTGTATTACATGGCTTATGATATGTTTTTTCAGACAAAAGATAAGATGATATATATTGACTATTATGCGCACATAATGTATAATAAAAGTGTTGATCAAATGCTTCCGGGTTTTATTGTTTGTTCGCAAAAAGTATAAAACAGCTGAAAAGCTTATGCAAAATAACAGTGGAATGACATCGCTTGACACTGTTTGCATTATGATATATACTATATTTATTATATCTTAGGAGGAAAAAAATGCAGGAAATAAAAAAGCGGCTATCGGGCTTTTTTGAGATGCTGACCACGGAGAAATTTTTCTTTTACTACATAATTACTGTGATGATCTCATTGCCTGTTATGGAAATATTCGATGAAATGCATTCACAGACGTTTGCAAGTCAGCCGATCATCGTAGAGATCGCAGGATATTTGGGGATTTTTGTGATAATAGTTCATTTTCTGAAGCATCAGAACATAAAGTATTATCTTTCTGATCTGCTGTATCTGCTTCTTTTTGTTTTTGCACTTTTATCAGCAGTATTTACTCTTGATAAGTTCGCAACATGGCATGGATTCGATTATGATGAATGGATGTTCAATTTTGTTGCATACTTCAGCCTTATGTTTGCGGGAACAATGATAAATGACAAGCATATGAGAAAATGCATACTGAATGTGTTCATACTTGTTACGGTGATACAGTCAGTGATTGCAGCACTTCAGACCTGCGGAATATATTTGATAGAGTGTTACCTTGATACGGATCTTATAATGGATCTCAAAAGATGCTATGGACTCACACAGCATTCAAACTGGTATGCGGGATTAAGTGTTCTGATGTTTACCTGTACCTCAGGTATATTCCTGTTTACTCAGAGCAAGCTTATAAGAAATATAACATATGCAATATCAATGCTTTGTTTTTATACTCTGTTGTCGTCAGAGGCAAGACTGGCATGGGTAGGTGTTGCAGCATATCTGGCATTTTTGGCTGTTTCCTTATTGGTAATGAGATCAAAGGGAATGGAAAAGGAAAAGCTGCGCAGTATATTCAGACGTTTGCTGCTGCTCATTGTTGGAATGATAGTTCTGGTTGCATTTGTTATAATAGTCTGCGGCAAGATAATGGGAAAGGTCGAGCTTACGAAAGAAGAGATCAACAATGTATCCGGTGAGAATAAGCAGATTGACAAGCTTGCAACTTCAAGAGTTTACATATGGAAATTCGGTTTGAAGATGGTTCCGGATCACTGGGCTTTCGGAATAGGTCTTGATAACTATCAGTATTCGTTTTTCCACAGCCCGGATTACATTCCCGGAGAGTACACTCAGGGAAAGGGGCATAATGAGTATATCCATTACCTTGTTACACAGGGCGTTTTTCAGCTTATCACATACCTTACGCTTCTTATATATGCAGCTGTTACTGGTGTCAGAAACGTTATACACAATGATGACAAAGAGGAAAGATATATCAACTGGATATTTCTTGGTATGCTTGTAGGATATGCGGCACAGGCTTGCTTCAACAGCAGTGTCGTGAATATAGTGCCTTATTTCTGGATAACCGTAGGAATGTGTCTTGCAAAGAAAAATCAGCATTATTTCGGTTATGCAAAGGAACATAAAAAAATCAGCAGTAAATAAAATCAAAGACCGCTCACCGTGTTCGGCTGAGCGGTCTTTAATTAATAAGGAGTGTGGTTTCTTATCAGATGACATACACATTATAGCTCACGGACTGAGAATTATCAAGATGACGAATGTCACTTTTTTAGTGACAAATGTAACTGCTGATTTGACTTTTTTTAAAATCTATAATATAATGTATACTGATATTGTATGTGGAAGGAGCTTGGGTTTGGGCAGTATAAAACGCAGAAAAGGCAAGAGCCGTATAGAATTTCCTGAGGATTACTGTGTAGTCGATATAGAGACTACAGGGCTTGAGCCTGAATCCTGTGAAATAATCGAAATAGCGGCAGTACGCTACAGAAACGGTAAAAAAGCAGCTGTTTTCAGCACTTTTGTAAAGCCTGAGCATCATATCCCCGCATTTATAA
Organism: Ruminococcus flavefaciens ATCC 19208; assembly: GCF_000518765.1. Classification (GTDB taxonomy): domain Bacteria; phylum Bacillota; class Clostridia; order Oscillospirales; family Ruminococcaceae; genus Ruminococcus; species Ruminococcus flavefaciens. The sequence goes on from NZ_KI912490.1 coordinate 488,227, forward strand.
CAGGAATGACAGGGATAGATGATAAAATGGTAGAGAATGCTCCCGACATAAAAACGGCTATTCTTGATTTTTATAACTTTGCAGGCAGCGATATGCTCATGGGCTATAATGTTAATTTCGATATCAACTTCCTGTATGACAATCTTCTGAGATGTCACGGGATGTATTTGCAGAATGATTTTGTAGATGTGCTGAGATTTTCGAGGAAAGTCCTGACACTTCTGCCCGACCGCCGTCAGACTACCGTTGCGGCACATTACGGCATAGAAATAGCAGGTGCTCACAGAGCCGCAAGAGACTGCGAGATATGTAATGCCTGTTACATATGCCTGCGTGATGAGATGCGCAGACAGGAGGCAGAGTAATGCCGTCAAAGAAGCTGAAGGATAAGCTCATTGAGTATGCAAATGAGCGTTACGGTACAAAGCCCGAATACCTGTGGGCAAAGACTCCGGATTGCGCAGTGCTGCGCTGTGAGACAAATGATAAGTGGTACGGTATAATAATGTGCGTAGACGGCAGCAAGCTGGGACTTGCAAAAGGCGTAAGCTATGATATCGTAAATGTGAAGTGCAGTCCGCTCATGACAGGTTCACTTCTTGCCATGAAAGGCATACACCCCGCATACCATATGCAGAAGGAGAGCTGGGTAACAGTGCTCCTTGACGGCACTGTCAGTGAGGAGCAGGTGTTCTCGCTTATTGATATGAGCTATGAGCTTATAAAGCAGAGCAGCGGCAGCAAGAGGCTGAGGACTGATACCAAGGAGTGGCTCATACCTGCATCGCCTGCCATGTATGATGTGGAGCAGGACTTTCGGTGTGATGGTATGATACTCTGGAAGCAGACCTCGAATGTCATTGTGGGAGATACTATCTATATGTATATGGCTGCGCCGGTGTCTGCAATAATGTATAAATGTGAGGCAGTTGAGGTGGATATACCGTATAAGTACGATAACGGTGATTACCACATCAGAAAGGCTATGAAGCTGAAGCTTCTGTGCCGCTTCGGAAAAGATGATATGCCTCTGACAGCTATGAAGGAGCTTGGAGCAATGGCTGTCCGCGGTCCGAGAGGAGTACCGCCTGCACTCAGCCGCAAGCTTAAAGAGCTGTGCAAAAGAGTTTGCAAATGACAGTGAAAAAGCTGTCAAATAACGTATTTACGCAGGAAAAGTCTGACTATTGATTTATTTTTGCAACTATGCTATAATATTCATTGTAAGTCTTATTTTATTTTTCCGTTTTTTGACAGGAGGAACTTTATGCTTAATGCTGATCTGAAGGAATTTCAACTTACTTCTGATTTTGATGAGCTTGTGATCTCGGCTGTACTGGCAGTGCCCTCGGGAGATATAAACGGCATTGTACAGATAGTTCACGGTATGAATGAACACAAGGAGAGATATTACCCATTTATGGATTACCTTGCCGAGCAGGGATTTATAACAGTGATACACGATAACCGTGGTCACGGCGGCAGCATAATGGAAGCTGACGATATCGGCTTTATGTTCAGAAAAGGCGGCGAAGGCTTTGTAAGCGACATCGCACAGATCAATAAGCGCATAAGAGCAGCTTATCCCAATGTTCCTGTTTTTATGGCGGCAAGCGGTCTCGGAGCTTCGGGCGCAAAGTGCTTCATCAAGGAATATGATGACTGCATAGACGGCCTCGTGCTTCTCGGCAGCCTGTATTACAGCCCGTTTTCGCCTGTAACAAGAGTGATTAATTCCGTGGCGTCAAAGCACCCCGGAAGCCGTTTCAGGAGCGATAAGATATTCGATACCATTGATGACAGCTTGGGAAAATTCTTTGAGGATCCCATAAATTCATGGAGATGCAGCGATCCCGATGTGGTACTGGCATATAATGAGGACCAGCTGTGCAACTTCAAGCCCACACTCAATGGCTATCAGGAAATGCTGTGGATAATGAGAAATTCCCAGTCGGGTACAGGCTGGCAGGTGAAAAATCCGAAGCTTCCCATACGTTTTATATCGGGTAAGGAAGATACAGCTATGGTATCCGAGAAGAAATTCATGAAGCTGATATCAAAGCTTGAAAAGGCAGGATATGACAGCATATCCCACAGACTGTTCGATAATATGCGCCATGATGTCCTCATGGAGAAGAACAGCATTAACGTATACAAAGATATAGCAAAAACTCTGTTTTCGTGGCTTGACCGCTGGAATGAGGAGCGTTTTGAAACAGCAGCAGAGGTCGCAGCAGGAGCTGCAGCTGTAATGGCTGCTGATGAAGCTTCTGCACAGCAGGAAAACGAAGAAACAGTAAATGAATAAATAACGATCTACAGGACCGCGGCAGTACCGACGGTCCTTATATCGTAAAATGAAAGGATCAATTATGGATATCAACAAGACACTGGCAAAGGAATTCGGACTTAAACAGGAACAGGTAGACAATACAGTCGCACTTATCGACGACGATAAGACCATACCTTTTATAGCACGTTACCGTAAGGAGCTCACAGGCTCTCTCGATGACCAGATACTCCGTGAGCTGTATGACAGGCTCATGTATCTCCGCAATCTTGAAAAGCGTAAGGAAGAGGTAACAAATGCTATTACGGAGCAGGAGAAGATGACTCCTGAGATAGAGGCTGCTATCAGTGCAGCTGTTACACTTGTGGAGGTAGAGGACATCTATCGTCCGTTCAAGCCAAAGCGCCGTACCCGTGCAAGCATTGCCCGTGAAAACGGACTTGAACCACTTGCTGTACTCATCATGGCACAGGATAACTCCACAGAGCCGGAGAAGGAAGCAGAGGCATATATAGACGAAGAGAAGAAGATAACCGATGCTCAGACCGCTTTACAGGGAGCTATGGACATCATTGCAGAGGATATCTCCGACGACGCGGATATCCGAAAGAAGCTCCGTGCCCTTGCAGGTGATAAGGGTGAGCTGGTTTCAAAGGCTTCAGACCCTGAGGCTGAGAGCGTATACATGAATTATTATGAGTATTCCGAGGCTATCCCTAAGGTTGCTAACCACCGTGTCCTCGCTCTTGACAGAGGTGAGAAGGAGGGCTTCCTCAAGGTAGCTGTAACTCTTGACGAGACTCTGGCTACAGATGTTATTTTCGGCAAGTACATCAAGGCAAACAATGCCTGCGGAGAGCTTGTGAGAGCAGCAGCTGCTGACAGCTACAAGAGACTTATATTCCCGTCTATCGAGCGTGAGATACGTTCAGAGATGAGCGCCAAGGCTGCCGAGGAGTCTATAAAGGTATTCGCGGCAAATCTCCGTCAGATGCTTCTCCAGCCGCCGCTCAAGAGCAGTATTATCCTCGGACTTGATCCCGGATATGCACATGGCTGCAAGACCGCAGTTATCGACGGTACAGGCAAGGTGCTTGATACAGCTATCATCTATCCTGTCGGCTCGGCAGGAGCTGTTGAGGCTGCAAAGAAGAAGGTAAAGGAATTTATTCAGAAATACAACGTAAACGTTATCTCCATCGGAAACGGTACAGCTTCACGTGAGACTGAGAGCTTTGCTGCCGAGATAGCAAAGGAAGTACCTCAGGACGTAAGCTACATGGTAGTCAGTGAAGCAGGAGCTTCCGTATACTCCGCTTCTAAGGTAGCAGCAGAGGAATTCCCGGAGTATGACGTTTCTATCAGAGGAGCTATCTCCATTGCACGACGTTTGCAGGATCCTCTTGCAGAGCTTGTAAAGATAGACCCTAAGGCTATCGGTGTAGGACAGTATCAGCACGATATGCCTCAGGCAAGAATGAGCGAAGCTCTCGGCGGCGTTGTCGAGGATTGCGTTAACTCTGTGGGAGTTGACCTAAACACAGCTTCACATTCACTTCTTTCATATATCGCAGGTATCAATGCCACAGTTGCAAAGAATATAGTTACGTACCGTGAGGAAAACGGCAGATTCACTGACCGTAAGGAGCTCCTTAAAGTGCCGAAGCTTGGTAAAAAGGCTTTCGAGCAGTGCGCAGGCTTCCTGAGAGTACGTGACGGAAAGAATCCTCTTGACAATACAGCTGTTCACCCTGAAAGCTACGAGGCAGCTTCTTCACTGCTCAGTGAGTGCGGCTTCACTCTTGCGGATATCGCAGGCAGCGGAGCTGAGGGTATTACGGAAAAGGCTGACAGCATAGGTCTTGAAAATATAAGCAAGAATCTGGGTATAGGTGTTCCTACTCTTACAGATATCATCGGAGAGCTTAAAAAGCCCGGACGTGACCTTCGTGACGAGCTCCCCGCACCTCTTCTCAGAAGCGGCGACATCATGGAGATCAAGGACTTGAAGCCCGGTATGGAGCTTGTGGGTACAGTCCGCAATATCATTGATTTCGGCTGTTTTGTGGATATCGGCGTACACGAGGACGGACTCGTTCATATCTCTCAGATATGCAGCCGTTACATCAAGCACCCTCTCGAAGCTGTAAAGGTGGGCGAGGTCGTAAAGGTAAGAGTTCTTGACGTTGACCTCAAGAGAAACCGTATATCACTTACTATGCGCCTTAACGACGAGGAGGAGAAGAAGCAGCAGAAGTCCGAGCGCAGACCGAACAACAAAAAGCGCGAGGATCGCAAGCCTAAGGGCTTTGATGCTTCACAGCTCCGCAACAGCAGCTTCCGTATCAAGCAGAAATAAGGAGATTATATCATGGCTTTCAGAACAGAAGAAAAGGAAATAAAATGTGCTGTCTGCGGTAAGGAATCTGTTCAGACAGTTGTAGCGGAGTACGATCCCGATACAAGCGTCCCTGACCTTGATATGCGTCCTAATGAAGAGCACCGTTCATACCTGAAATACTGGGTTAGCGAGTGCCCTCACTGCGGCTACTGCAACGCCTCAATTGATATTCCCGTGCGTTTTACGAAGGAATTCCTTGAAAGCGATAAGTATAAGAATGCAGGCGGCAGCGGACTTGCTGAGAAGTTTATGAAAATGTCTCTGGTCTGTGAAAAGAACAAGGTCTATGAGGAAGCCCTGAAAGCTTGTCTCTATGCAGCATGGTATTACGATGATGAAAAGGATGATGAAAAGGCTGCGGAGTGCCGCAGGGCTGCACTGAAGATATTCGACCTGCATAAACAGGAATTTGCAGATAAGCCGGATTATGTACTGCTTGCAGCTGATCTCATGCGCAGAAGCGGCGACTTTGGCAGAGTTATCCGTGATTATAAGGGCAGATTGATGCAGTCGATGCTTTTGATGGCTCTTGCAGCATTTGAGGTGGAGCTTGCCGAAAAAGGCGACAGTTTATGTCATAAAGCAGACGAAGCCAAAGGCGTTGCACTTAAATAAGCTGTACCTAATATAAAAGTTTAGCCCCGAGGCAAAGCCTCGGGGCTTGGTGCATTTATTGCATATATAAATCAAAATTTTGCGGAGCAAAATTTTGATTTGAGCCGTTAGCTGTTAGCCCAATGTAGGGGCGGCGTTTCGCCGCCCGATAATAAAGCGGCGAAGCCGCTTCCTAATGGCTAAGAGTTAAAAGCTAAAGGCTTCATAATTTAGCAAATCACGCGATGATATTTTCCTAATAATTTATTGCCTCTCGCGGCTATAATTTGTTTATCAGATATATTTCAGCGCGGAGCAAGGGTGCAGCGTCACGCTGCTAAATTATGATTTGGTTCGGATTTTATTATCATTGACATTGACAAGGCAGAGAAATAGTGTTATAATCTGTATGAATATTGAAAAGATAAAACGGAGGTAACAAAATGAAGAAAGTCGCAGCATTACTTGTTGCATTAACAGCAGCTTCATGTATTTTTACAGGCTGTGAGCCTAAAAAGAAAGACATAAAAAGTGTGAAAGTAGCTCAGCAGAAAAGTGATTCATATGAAAGTGCCGTAAAGGAATGCTTTGACGCTATGAACTCAGAAGGCGGCGGAGAAGTGTTCTATTCCTATATGTATCCCGATGCGGCATTGGATGCAATGAAGCAGAGCGGCGAGTTCGACAGCCTTGTGAAAACATTCAATGATACACAGGCTGAAATACAGAAAGACAGCAGCGATGATTATTCATATACAGGAGTCAAGAAAGCGAAAGAGCTCAGCGAGAAACAGGTCGAAGGCGCAAAATCTTATTTTGTCGAACTCTGCGAGCCCTATGTAGCTGATATAAAAGAGGACGCTTTTGATATCAGGGAAGGCTACGAGATAAAGTTCAGCTATGCAAATAAAGGCGAAGCTGCGGGAGAAGAGAGCGTAATAGTTGTAAGTCTAAACGATGAAGGCTGGAAAGTGATAACACACTGACGGAGGAAGAAATGAAAAGAGAGTCGGGATATAATACCAAGCAGAAGGAAAAGCTGCTGGAATATCTTATAAGCAATAAGGAAAAGCATACAAATGTGCAGGAGATAAGTGCCTTTTTGACTGCTGAGGGTTCACCTGTGGGTGTGGCAACTATATACAGACAGCTGGACAGACTTGTTGAGCAGGGACTTGTGAGAAAATATGCCTTTGACGGCAAGACATCTGCCTGTTATCAGTATATAGAGGATAATGAACAGTGCCGCAGCCATTTCCACCTTAAATGTCTCAGCTGCGGCAGGCTCATACATCTTGACTGTGAACATCTTGCAGAGCTGGCTCATCATATAGAAGAAGAGCACGGCTTTGAGATAGATTATTCCCAGACTGTTTTCTACGGACGCTGCGGTGACTGCAAGGATGATGACTGAGGCACGGTCTCGCTGCTTTTATGTTCTGAGTTCTTCGGAATATAGATCTTAACATCACTTTCGTTATTTTCGGGCATAGTACCACCTCCGTGGATATTATGCCCGTTAATTTGATTTTTATAATGCCGCGGAAAGGAAAAATATGAAGATACTCAAAGCTTTACTGAGACTGGCGGCTTCGGAGGTACTGTGCCTTTTCATTGATATTACATTTGCGGCTTCGGGCAGTACGCTGATAAGGCTGATATGTCTGATATGTACAGTAACGTTGATGATATCCGTGCTTGCGGATTTTTCGGTAAAAGAAGCGAGGGCGGATATGAAAGCCTCACGGATAAGCGGTGAAAAAGCAAAAATATCGGAAATATATGCAGCAGGCGGAGCAGCTGCCGTACCGTCGCTTCTGAGCTGGATAGCTTTGTGCATATCGGCAAAAGGCGGAGGTTTTGACTATTATCGCTGGCACAAGCTTCTGAACGCACCGTTTTTACAGCTGTACAATATCCTAAGCAGCGGCGTCCACGCATCAGTGCTGAATGGGACGGAGCTTGCGATAATGGCTGTTCCGATAGTATTTCCTGCTTTGGCAGTCGTTATACCGTACCTTGCGGTCTGTCGAAAAGAAGCCCATAAATGATGTATGTGTTAATTCGCAAAGTAAGCGATTATCTGCTCATTGTGCAATGTGCTGAAAAACAACCGTGTATAGTATTATTAAATCCTTTCACTTGACATGATGTGAAGAAATATGATAAAATATATTCTGTAATATTTTTGGTTTATGGAGGTTTTTGTTATGGCATTTTGTAAATTCTGCGGTAAGCAGATACCTGAGGGTGGCTCATGCGACTGTGCAGCTTCACAGGGCGCAGAAGAGATCAAGGAAACAGTAGAAAAAGAAGCAGAGAACGCACAGAACACAGTTGAGAATGCTGCTGATTCTGCAAAAGAAAAGGCAGAAAATGCTGTTGACAAGGCTAAGGGCGCAGCTGATAACGCTGTTGACAAGGCTAAGGACACAGCAGCAGAGCTCAAAGATAAGGCCGGAGATGTTGCTGATAAGGTAGGCGACAGCCTCAAGCAGGGCGCAACAAAGGTTGACGATTTAGCAGGCGAGTTATCTGAAAAGCTTCCGGGCGGAATGAAGAACAACAAGAATGCTGTTTATGCAGCAGGTGCTGTTATCTTACTTCTTCTCATTTGTCTGCTTTGCCTTATTTTCGGCGGCGGAGTAAAGGGAACTGTAAAAAAGTATGTAAACTCTGCTTCTGATAAGAAGGGCGGAAAGACATTCTATTCACTTTCTTATCCTGATGCTGTTATTGATGCACTCAAGGACGAGGACGAATATGACGATATGGTCGAGGATTTCAATGACGGTGTTGAGGATATGCTTGACGATCTCGAGGATGACGAAACAGCTCCTAAGTTTGACAAGATACTCAGAAAAGAAAAGCTCAAGAAGTCACAGATAAAGGCTGCTGAGGAATATTTCGAGGACCTTTGCGAAGCATTTGATGCAGATGACGATATCGAAGTAAGCAAGGGCTACGAAGTTAAGGTAAAGGTAGAGTATAAGGACGAAGACGGCGACAAGAAGCACAGCACAGAAAAGATTTGTGTTGTAAAGATCAAGGGCGACGGCTGGAAGGTTATCCCTAAGTCAGCAGATTCTCTTGACTAATTGATATTGATTTAAGATCCGAAGCAGAAATGCTTCGGATTTTTTATTGACTAATTCCAAGAAATATGGTAAAATAATTCGGTTAATGCAAAACAGCGGAAATACGCAGCTTTCATTTTAGTTTTATTCGGCTGTAATATATGCATATTTCGGAGGATAAAATGGCATCAACAATTCTTGATCAGACTATCATTATGCTGATACTCATAGGTGTCGGTGTACTTTGTGCAAAAACAAAGCTTATAAGCGAAGCTTCAAATAAGGAACTTTCCAGATTCGTGCTTCAGGTAGTAAATCCCGTGGTCATATTCATGTCTTATCAGAAGCCGTATAAAGCAGAGCTTGCTAAAAATCTGCTGCTCACATTTGTTATATCTTTGGCTGCAATGTCTGTGATGATAATACTGTCCTATCTTCTTGTTCGCAGGAAAGAGGGCAGGGAGTTTGAGATAGAGCGCTTTTCGTCCGTCTATTCAAACTGCGGATTTATGGGCATACCGCTTGTAAATGCTCTTTTTGGCGATGAGGGAGTTTTTTATCTCACGGCTTTCATAACCGTATTCAATCTGATCGTGTGGACTCACGGTGTCATACTCGTATCAGGCGAAAAGGACTTCAAACAGGTAGTCAAGGTATTCTATTCGCCGACGATCATTTCAATACTGCTTGGACTTATAACCTTCTTCCTTGAGATAAGGCTTCCTGCTACGGCATCAAGCGCACTTGGCTTTATAAAGGACGTTAATACACCTATGGCAATGATAGTTTCGGGCGTTACTATCGCTGCTACGGACGTACCGAAATTACTAAAAAATTACAGAGTGTACTATGTTTGCTTTTTAAAACTTGTTGTTATGCCATTGATATTGGCAGTACCACTTTCGATTTTTACCAATTTTGACGACAAAGTTCGTATGACTGTACTGGTTGCAGCAGCTGCTCCACCGGCAGCAATGTGCACACTTCTTTCCATTCGTTATGGAAAAAATTCTGTATACGCATCGGAGATTTTTACCGCAGGAACTATACTTTCCGTAGGTACATTGCCGCTGGTTGTCAAAGCTACGGAATATTTAACAAAAATAATATAATCAGTTTGTCAAAAACGCTGATTTTAGAAATAATTGCGTTAAAAGGTTTGAATTTTAATAATATTGTGTTATAATATAAATACGTTAAAAGAGATTGAGTTTAAAATAAAAAGAAAAAATTATACCAACAGTTATATTAAACAGCGGCAGTAAATTCCAAGGGGATATGTTGGTTGTAATTGCGGAGAAGAAGTATCCGAAACGATTTAAGAAATGGAGTTGTTGTTGTATGGAAAAAAGAGGAATCAGTAAACTTGACCTGAAAAGACGTAACAGAATGCAGATACTCAGAGTCATCAGGGAATCAGGTCCTATTTCGAGAGTAGACGTAGCAAGCGCTCTTGAGATCACAAGAGCCGCTGTAACTATCATTACAAATGAAATGATAGAGGAAGGCGTACTTGTCGAGATAGGTGAAGCTCCGGTTAATACTGAGAAGCTTCAGAAGGGCAGAAGAAAAATTCTTATCGACATTAATGTCAACAGCCGTTTTGCACTTGGTGCAACTGTAGATGAAAAGGAAGTAAGCATCGGTCTTACGAACCTTAATTCCGAGGTGCTCGACAAGGCAAGCATGGTTATTGACGAAAGGACCACAAGTAAGGATATCATCAACTACATAATCAAGACCAGTAACGAAATGGTCGAGAACAGTGCCCTTACAAAGGACAAGATACTCGGACTGGGTGTCGGCGTAGTTCCTTCAATGTGGGGCAAGCTGAAGATATTCTACAAGGACGGCGTACTTGATTTCACTAACTTCATTGATAAGCTCTCAGGCGGACTCAATTTCGAGATCCACTGCGGAAATGCTATAGGACTTATGGCTCTTGCAAGCAATGATTTCAGAACACAGAACGGTTATCAGACCAATCAGGCGTTCATTCACAACGGAAATCAGGTAAACCTTGCTATAATCAACAAGAATGAGCTTTCAGCAGATTATGTATCTTATACATCGACTATCGAAAGATATATAGTTTGTCCTAACGGAAAGGTATATGAGGGCTATCCTAACGGCTCTGTAAAGGCTGAGCTTTCAAGAACAGCTATGCTCAACGCTTTCTATGAGATATATTCCAAGGATAAGACACCTGTTCTGTACGAGCTTACAGAGGGTGACAAGACCGCTATAAATACAGATAATGTATTTATGGCTCTTATGAGAGGCGAAGAGCCCGTAAAGGCACTTGTTGATGACATTATCGCTAAGTATACTGTCCTCATCAACAATCTGGCTATCAGCCATTTTGCAAAGAGAATAGTGCTTCATAATTTCAAGCTCAACGAAAAGCAGTTTGACTACTGCAAGCGTGAGATGATACGCCTTGTAAGTGAAGAGATCGCTGACAGAGTGGTACTCAGCAGATTGGACGGAAAGAACAATTTCCTCGGCGGCTGCGCTCTTATTATTCAGGATAACTTCTATGTAAGAGGCGGAATGCAGTAAAATTACAAAGCCCGTAAGAAGCTTAGCTTCTTACGGGCTTTTTAGTTATTGTGCAGGGGCGGATATTATACGCCCGATAAAAAACTAATCACTGTTCACTGTGCTGCGTTTTCGGACAATATATGCAATTATCCCAATAATTACGAGCGATATCACCATACCTGCGGTCACTCCGCCTGTATCTATCATCATGTCCCTGAATTCGCAGGAACGGCCTTCTACAAATCTCTGGTGAAACTCGTCTGAGGCTGCATATGCAAAGCCAAATAATATGACTCCTAAGCTCTTCAGTGTGAAGAGCTTTCTTTTTCCGACTGCAAAAGAAGCACAGAAGCCGAGAAGAGTGTATATGGAAAAATGAGCGGTCTTTCGGACTATGAAAGAAGCCTTGCTCCACATTTCCTGCTGTATATCTGGTGCAGCACTGTCGTAATCGCTGTACAGTATTTTTACAGCGAGCTTTGTAAGAAAACTGCTGGTGTTTGAGGATTTTTTAGCGTCCTGCGCAGAAAGAATGAATATGGTTATCATTACCGCCAAGGTAAGTATAATAAATATCCGCCTGCAAATATTCCTGTGTTTCTCTGTTTCCTGCATATGATTTTTTTCCTTTCGCTTCTTACTGTATATATTATACAATTATTGCTGACTTTTGTAAAGCAGAAGTTTTTCAGAAAAAATTTAAAAAACATCTTGTAACCTGAGAAATAAAATGGTATAATATACTGTGTGTGACTTTATGCCGCATAGCTTTTACATATATAGAAATGATTATTCGGAGGCAATAATGAAAAAACTATTCGCAAATGTCTGGACAAAGAGAGTAGTAGCTATCATAAGTGTTATATATACTTATTTTGTATGCAAGCTCTGCTATTACTCCATCTTTTATGATATCCACGTAAACGACCGCACCTCGCTGTGTCTTTCAATAACGGGAGTCTCGCTTGCAGCCCTTATAATAATGCTGTATACAAGGCATCAGATACTTACGCGTATATCAAGCTTTATAATAATTCCTGCCATGCTGCCTGTGGTGCTGCTGTATTTCGGCGAATGGGGACTTATCATACCCATAATAGTAGTGGGAATAGTGATACTGCTCCTTTCGGGCGCTGGAGAGGGCGTTAAGACCGCTCTTGCCACTATAATACTCCTTATGTATATTTTCGGTGCACTGGGCTATTTCCTGTTTACATCATTCTTTGTATCTCCTGCAAAGGAGACAGAGGTAGGCAGCGGCGTTTCACCGTCAGGCGACTACAGATACAGGATAGTGAACAGTGTCGATACTTCAAACGGAAGCACAGCTATCTATGTTGAGCCGAATACGGCTGATGTAAAGTATTCCTTTGCAACATTTACCCTAAAAAACATGGAGCGTGTCGTATTCCTTGACAGACCGTCAGATGATGAGATACAGGTAAACTGGTCTACTGAGAGCCGTCAGGAGATCACAGATCATCTGAATCAGCTTTCCGACAGGATAGAGGTAACAGTTACAGACGCCGAGCTTGAAAGCCTCGGATTTACTTACGACAATAAGCTTCAGCTCACTAATCTTTCAGCGAGCAGAAAGTTCGCAATAGGTCTTACAGCTTCTGATGTTGACCCTGTTTATATGGATACACTTACTGATGAACAGCTTGATTTCTACGGTATAGGAAGAGAAGCAGACGGAAGATACTATATCAAGGAACCTTCTGCCGAGCTTCTTGATGAGATAGACGGCGAGCACGGTAAGAGAGTTTATTTCAACGAGCTGGATTCAGGTGCTCTCAAAGTATTCAACCGCGAGCAGGTAGACACTGCAACGGGTATCACTCTTTTCAATGTAAAGAAGAACCATACTGTTATGCTGAATACACTTACAGACGAGCAGCTTAAATCTCTCGGAGTTTCTGACAGCGGTGATGTTATGTCGATATCTGTTTACCGCAATCCAAAGAAGGACGAAGATGAAGAGCAGGCAGAGGGAGCTGAGAATACAGAGAATGCAGATGCAGCCGAGCCGGAGAAAATAACCGTAGCTGAGAACAAGATAGTTTTCCGCTACTATGTGGCAGAGCTTGAGGATTTCTACGACGTTGATTCAAGACGTATCTCTGTAGAGCTTTTCAATTAACAGTAAACGATCAAGGCGTTGCGGGCGATGATCTAAGATATGATGCTGCCTGCGGCGCCTTATGTTTATAAGTCCGCAAAAGAAGCGCAGAATGTAAAAAAATGAGCAAAAAAGGTCTTGAAAATGAACCTTATATAAGATATTATAATTTATAGAATAATGCAGGGCTGTGTCCCTGAAATATATAAAAGGAGTTGCAAATATATGGCATACGTAATCGGAGTTGACTGCGGTACAAGCGGTACAAAAACAGTTATTTTTGACGAAAAGGGAAGCGTTATCGCTTCAAAGACCATCGAATATCCTATGTATCAGCCAAAGAACGGCTATGCTGAGCAGGAGCCTGCGGACTGGGCAAATGCAATGGTGGATACTATCAAGGCTGTAATGGCTAAGAGCGGTGTCAAGAAGGAAGATGTTAAGGGTATCGGTATTTCGGGACAGATGCACGGTCTTGTAATGCTTGACAAAGATAATAACGTGCTTCGCCGTTCTATTATCTGGTGCGATCAGAGAACAGCTGCCGAGGTTGAGGAAATGAACCGTATCGTAGGCAGAGACAAGCTTGTTGAGATAACAGCTAATCCTGCCCTCACAGGCTGGACAGCTGCTAAGATTCTCTGGGTAAAGAACAATGAGCCCGAGATATACTCAAAGGTAGCTCATATCCTTCTTCCTAAGGACTACCTCAGATTTATCCTTACCGGTGAGTACGCAACAGAAGTATCAGATGCTTCGGGTATGCAGCTTCTTGACGTTCCGAACCGCAAGTGGTCGGACGAGCTTCTCGGCGCATTTGAGATAGACAAGAACTGGCTTGGCAAGGTACATGAGAGCTGTGAGGTAACAGGTACTCTTACAAAGAAAATGGCTGAGACACTTGGTCTCTGCGAGGGTACTATAGTAGTAGGCGGCGCAGGAGACAATGCCGCTGCTGCTGTGGGTACAGGTGTTGTTGAGGACGGAAAGGCTTTCACAACTATCGGTACTTCGGGCGTTGTATTTGCACATACTTCAAATATATCTATCGACAAGAAGGGCAGAGTCCATACCTGTTGTGCTGCTGTTCCTAATACATGGCACGTTATGGGTGTTACACAGGGCGCAGGTCTCTCACTTAAATGGTTCAGAGACAATTTCTGCATGACAGAGAAGGAAACAGCTAAGCTCATGGGCGTTGATGAGTACTATCTCATGGACAAGCAGGCTGAGACAGTCCCTGTAGGCGCAAACAGACTTCTTTATCTCCCTTATCTTATGGGCGAGAGAACTCCTCACCTTGATCCTGACGCAAGAGGTGTATTCTTCGGACTTTCAGCTATCCACACAAGAAAGGATATGCTCCGTGCAGTAATGGAAGGCGTTACATATTCACTCCGTGACTGCGTTGAAGTATTCCGCGAGATGAACGTAAATGTAAGCGACATGATGGCTTGCGGCGGCGGCGGATCATCACCGCTCTGGAGAAGTATGCTTGCTGATCTTTACAACTGCAACGTTAAGACAGTTGCATCTAAGGAAGGTCCTGCACTTGGTGTTGCTATCCTTGCAAGCGTTGGTGCAGGCATATACAGCAGTGTTCCAGAGGCTTGCGGCGCTATCATCAAGACCGACAAGGTACAGGCTCCTAAGGCTGAGAACGTTCCCGAGTATGAGAAGTATTATCAGCTCTACAGAGAGATATATCCTGCACTCAAGGTTCAGTACGCTAAGCTTGCAGCACTGTGATAAATACTGAAAGACTTCTGATACGTCCGTTCAGAGAAAGCGATGCGGAAGATGCCTTTGAATGGCGTTCCGACCCTGAGGTTAACAGATTCATGCCTTATCCCTGCGATGAAAACGTGGCAGACGTAAGGCAAAGGATAAAAGAATGGATCGCGGACAATGATAAGTACGCAATAGTGCTGAAAGATACTGACAAAGTTATCGGTGACATCAGTCTTGAATGGTCCGAAAAAGATAGGGTGCACGAGATAGGCTACAATTTAAACCGCAGTTACTGGCGAAATGGATATGCTACCGAAGCAGTCCGCGGACTCATTGACTGGGCATATAATGAGCTCGGAATACATGATTTTACAGCGTTTTACGCTAAAGATAACGGAGCATCGGGAAGAGTCCTCGAAAAATGCGGCTTCGTACAGGAGTATACGGGACAATATTCCCGTGAAAACGGAAAAATAGTATTTGAGGCACTTTTTGTAAGGCTTCATATTGATTAACAAAAGGCGGACTTAATGTCCGCCTTTGGAAATTGTGAGGAGATGATAAAGTGAACGATCTACAACTGAAAAAAACAGCGGCATGGGCGCGTTCACAGCTCCTTGCAGATGTTTGCGAAAAAGAGGCATATTGCGGATTTATGAGGCTTTGCGCGATGCTTTATGCAGAGCGCAGTGCAGTTGAAGCTATCATGGGCGAGCCTGAGAAGCTCCGCAGCGCACTTTTCATTGAAAAGTGCAGGCAGCTCGCTGGATTGTACGGCGGCATTTTTAGTCTTTACGGCGAGCTGCCCGTTCCGCAGCAGCTTATAGCTGACCGCGGAACAGCTGCGGAGCTTCTGAGCTTGCCTGCTGAGATTTTTTCGGAAGATGATGTGCTGGGCTGGTGTCATCAGTTCTTTAACGTGCCTTACAGGAACGAGATATCTGTCGGACTTAAAAAGAGCAAAAGACTGAGCACTGAGAAGATCGCACCAGCGACTCAGATATTCACTCCCAAATGGGTTGTGCGGTATATGGTGGATAACACGCTGGGGAGATACCTTGCGGAACACGGATATAAGGTGTCGGCAGGGGAGCTTTTCTTACAAAAGGTAATGAGTCCTGCTGAGAAAGTGCAATTGGAAAATATCAGGTTCACCGACCCCTGCATGGGCAGCGGAAACGTCCTGATTTATGCGTTTGATGTGTTTTTGGAGCAGTATATCTCACTGGGATATGATGCAAAAATTGCTGCAAATAAAATACTGAAACATAACCTCTTCGGACTTGAAATTGATGAACGTGCAAGGGCTGCCGCAGAGACAGCCATTCGCATAAAAGCTCGTAGATATGGAGCAGATGAAGTACCTCAGGTGTATGATTTCACAGGCGTAAGTGATACGATTGGCTCACTCCACAGTGAAAATGATCTTCCGAAAGGCATCGAAAAGGCAGCAATTATTGGCAGGCTTCTTGGGCAGAAATATGCCGTAGTTGTCACCAATCCCCCCTACCTCGGCAAGCCTGCAATGAACGAGAAGCTGTCGGCATATGTTAAGAAAAACTTTGCGGATTACGGAGCTGACCTCTTTTCGGCATTCATGGCAAGATGCCTTGATATGACAGAACACGACGGATATCTGGGGTTCCTGACTCCTGCAACATGGCTCTTCCTGCAATCTTACGAAAAGCTGCGAAAGCGGATATTTGGAAACTGCTCATTGCAGACTCTCATTCACTTTGAGTATTCCGCCTTTGAAGCTGCCACAGTTCCGATATGCTCCTTTACAATAAAAAATGCGGCTGAAAGCGGCAGGGGAGTCTATCTTCGGCTTACCGACTTCAAGGGCGGCATGGAACAGCAGCGAAAAAAGATTGCGGAAGCAATAGGCTCCAAAGCCTGCGATTACAAATTTGAAGCCGATACTTCGGATTTCCTCGGAATACCATCCGCTCCATGTGCCTACTGGCTTGGACATGATATGCTCAGGGCTTTCGGCGGAACTCCTCTTGGCAGTATTGTTGATATAAAAGAAGGGCTTATCTCGGGAGACAATGACCAATTTTTGCGAAAGTGGTACGAAGTTGATAAAAACAGGATAGCTTTTATGAATAGTCAGAATAAGCGTTGGTATCTTCTAAACAAGGGCGGAGAGTACAGAAAATGGTATGGCAACCGCGAATTCGTGGTAAACTGGGAGAATGACGGCTACGAAATAAAGCATTTTTACGACGAAAACGGCAGACTCCGCTCTCGTCCGCAGGGACTGGAGTATAATTTTCGTCCCTCAGTGAGCTGGTCACAGATAACAAGCGGAGCTTTTTCAGCCAGATATTTCGATGAAAACTTCATGTTTAACGTTGCGGGGACAAGTGCCTTTCCTGAAAATGAGCATCAGCTGCTGATGCTTCTCGGACTGCTCAACAGTAAGGTTTCTTCGGAGCTTGCAAAAGTACTCAATCCTACGCTGAATATGAATCCGGGGGACGCAGCAAGACTGCCGATGCCCGAGTCTGAACTTTGTGATGAGGATATTGAAGGTATAGTCCGTGAAAACGTTGAAATATGCGTCTCTGACTGGAACAGCTTCGAGACTTCATACGACTTCAACCGCCATCCCTTGCTGTGATTGCAGAAAAAGCGGAAATATTTCGCCGTAAACATTGATTTATATGATTTTTTGTGTTATAATAGTGTAACCGTATATTATCGACATAAGCATAATATTTATATAGATGAGGAGAATACGAATGGCTATTACCGAAGCAGTTGAAAATTACCTTGAGACTATACTTATACTTTCACAGAAGCAGCCCGATGTCCATGCTATCGACATCTGCTCTTATCTCGGCTATTCACGTCCGACTGTCTCTATAATCCTCAAAAAGATGAAGGATGAGGGACTTGTAACGGTTGACGATGATAATCACATAAGACTTACTGACGGCGGCAGGATAGTTGCTGAGCGTATCTATGACCGCCATACTGTGCTCACTGATTTCTTTGCTTTTCTCGGAGTTAAGCGTGATGTGGCTGCTGAAGATGCCTGCAAGATCGAGCACGACCTCTCCGACGAGACTTTCGCGCTGCTTAAAGCGCATTATAAGAAGCTTGCCGAAGAGCAGAAATAAGCCTTTTTCGGAGGAACTAATGGGTAAATATGAAAAATTCAGGGAGGAAGCTCCCGTATTCGTATACAAGTCATACAGCATAGAGGAAACTGCCGATACTGTTGAAATCGGCTATGAATTTGAGTTCCCGGGCTTAGCTAAGTTCACTCCCGGCTGGACTTTCCGCAAGCCTGCGGATATGACAGTAAATGGTGACCTTACTTTTGAAAGACTTGTTTTCTCGCTTGGTATGGCAGAAGCCGTGAGCTACTGGAAAGCTGCCTGTTCGCCTGTATGCCGCGTAGAGTGCGGAGAGCTTGACAGCGAGCAGATACAGTGGTGGAAGAAGCTGTGGTTTCTCGGACTTGGCGAGCTTTTCTTCGTAAACGGCATAAAAGCTGATTTTGAGACCTTTGTGGAGATTGTTCCCACAGGTAGCTTTGACAGTTCACTCAAAGAGACAGACCGTCAGCCCTCAGGCTGTCTTGTGCCTGTTGGCGGCGGAAAGGACTCAGCACTCACACTTCAGACTCTTGTTGATGCAGGTATGAAGTGCAGATGCTACTCCATAAACAAACGCCGTTCTATAACTGATACGGTTACTACAGCAGGGCTTTCCGAAGATGCGCTGATAATCTCGCAGCGCCATTTTGACCGTTCACTTATCGAGCTAAACAACAAGGGCTACATCAACGGTCATACGCCATTTTCGTCAATAGTTGCTTTTTCGGCTGAAATAACAGCATACCTTAACGGACTTAAATATATCGTTCTCTCCAACGAGTCAAGTGCCAATGAGAGCACTGTAGTAGGGCAGGACGTAAATCATCAGTATTCCAAGAGCTTTGAATTCGAGCAGGATTTTCACAGCTATGAGGAGAAATATCTCCGCACGGGACAGTACTATTTCAGTTTTCTGCGTCCTCTTGCGGAGTTCCAGATAGCTAAGATGTTCGTATCTCACAGGAAGTATCTCCCCATATTCAGGAGCTGCAACCTTGGAAGCAAGGTATCTCCCGATATATGGTGCGGAGAGTGCCCGAAATGCCTTTTCGTATGCCTGATACTCTCACCCTTCCTCAGTCTTTCCGAGCTCAATGATATATTCGGCAGGGATATGCTGAATGACGAGAAAATGAAGGAATATTTCATCGAGCTTATCGGACAGTCCGAGCACAAGCCTTTTGAGTGTGTGGGTAGTATCGACGAGGTGAATTTGGCTGTTTCACTGGCGATACGCCGACTTGAACAGGAGGGGGAGAAGCTCCCGATGCTGTTTGAGGAATATAAGGTACGCGGACTTTATCACCCCGAGAGTATTGATATGCTTAATGAGAAGTGCTGCGGCTCATTCAACGAGCAGAACCTGCTGCCCGAGGAATTCAAAAACATACTGACAAAGGAAATGGAGCGTTTGCTGTGAATAAATTCAGCGAATATATAAAAGAATACACAAACGGAAAGAAGATATGCATTCTCGGCTTCGGACGAGAGGGTAAGTCCACTTACAAGATACTGGAAAAGTACGGCACACAGGCTTCTTTAGCTATTGCAGACCTTAATCCCATAGACCGTGAGGCAAACGGACTACCCGACAGTATTGAGCTTATCTGCGGCAAGGAATATCAGCAGTGCCTCGACGATTTCGATATGGTGTTCAAAAGTCCCGGAATAGTTCTCGAAAAGTCCCTCAGTGAGCTTAAATGTCAGATAACCTGTGAAACACAGGTATTCTTTGAGGTGTTCCGTGAAAAGATAATCGGTATAACTGGTACAAAAGGCAAGAGCACTGTTACTTCCATCATATACCATGTGCTGGATAAGTCGGGAGTTGACTGCCGTATCGCAGGTAATATCGGTATACCCGTATTCGATATCGCTGAGGGTATGACTCAGGGAACTGTAGTTGTCTGCGAGCTTTCCTGCCATCAGCTTGAATATATGACGGTTTCTCCGCGATATGCTGTATTCCTCAATCTATATGAGGAGCATCTCGACCACTACGGTACTATGGAGAATTACTACAATGCAAAGAAGAATATCTATCTTCATCAGCAGAGGGGCGACCTTCTCTGGATAAACAGTGAAATAGCTCCGAACTGCGATAACACGGAAGTTATACGTGTTTCAAACTCCGACAGCGAGGCTGATATATACGTTGCTGACGGCGTTGTGAACTACGAAAACGGCAGGAAGTACAATATCCCTGTTGACGATATAAAGCTTCTTGGCGTTCATAATCATTACAATATCGCTATTGCACTTGGCGTTTGCAGTCAGTTCGTGGACGAAGCGGACTTCGACAAGGCTGTACGCACATTTGATCCTCTTTCTCACCGCCTTGAATATGTGGATACTGTCCGCGGTATACGCTGGTATGACGACTCTATATCTACTGCCTGCGCAACTGCTATTTCAGCTTTGCAGAGCGTTCCGAGCGTTGGAACTATCCTCATCGGCGGCATGGACAGAGGTATCGACTATACTTCACTTGTAGATTTCCTTGCTGATTTTGAGGTTCAGGTCATCTGCATGGAGGCTTCGGGCAGGCGCGTTTATGATATGATACAGGCAAGCAGCAGCTTTAACAATAAAGACCGCGTACATTACGCCGACCACCTTGAGGACGCAGTAAAGCTTGCTGCGGAGATAACTCCCGAGGGTATGAGCTGCGTTATGTCGCCTGCGGCTGCAAGCTACGGCATTTTCAAGAACTTCGAGGAACGCGGCGATGCTTTCAAGAAGCTCGTTTCAGAAATAAAAGATAAGAACTGATTGCAGGGGCGGATATTTATCCGCCTTTTTCATGTCTTTCTATAAGAGGGTAAAAAACAGGCTTTTTTCAACGAAAAAACATTGAATATCAAAAAGATACACCTTGGGTGGAGTTGACACATATGATATGTAAATATGAGCGTCGCGACAAACATATTGTCATTTACAGTTATAAACGGGCGAGCGGAACTCGCCCCTACAGCGCGTTCATGCTACTTATTGCGTAAGGCGCGGGCTGTCGAGGACGCCAGCCCCTACGATCCTACTCACTAATAACTGATTACTATGCACTAACCGCTAAAAACTTGCCAAATAGGCTTTTATTGCTAAATTTTATGGAAACTCTTGCAATTCACAGCAACCTATGATATAATATTAACGATGGGGTCTTGAGCCCCGTAAATGAATTCTCAGGAGGAATTATATCTATGTTAACTTCAGCTACAGAAATGCTCCAGAAAGCAAGAGCAGGCAAATACGCAGTAGGTCAGTTCAATATCAACAACCTTGAGTGGACTAAGGCTATCCTTCAGACAGCTCAGGAGTGCAATTCACCTGTTATCCTCGGTGTTTCAGAGGGCGCAGGCAAGTATATGTGCGGTTTTGAGACTGTTGCAGCTATGGTTGCAGCTATGGACAAGTCTCTCGGAATCACAGTTCCTGTTGCACTTCACCTCGACCACGGCTCATACGGTGCTTGCTACAAGTGCATCAAGGCTGGCTTTACATCAATCATGTTCGACGGTTCACATTTCCCGATCGATGAGAACGTTGCTAAGACAACTGAGCTCGTAAATGCTGCTCACAATCTCGGTCTTTCTATCGAAGCAGAAGTTGGTGCTATCGGTGGTGAAGAAGACGGCGTTATCGGTAAGGGCGAGTGCGCAGATCCTGCTGAGTGCAAGATGATCGCAGACCTCGGTGTTGACTTCCTCGCAGCCGGTATCGGTAATATCCACGGTGTATATCCTGCAAACTGGGAAGGTCTCAGCTTTGAGACTCTCGAAGCTATCAACAAGACAGTAGGTGATATGCCTCTCGTACTCCACGGCGGTACAGGTATCCCTGACGATATGATCACAAAGGCTATCTCTCTCGGCGTTGCTAAGATCAACGTAAATACAGAGTGTCAGCTCGTATTTGCTGAGGCTACAAGAGGATATGTTGAGGATGGTAAGGACAAGCAGGGCAAGGGCTTTGACCCAAGAAAGCTTCTCGCACCGGGTGTTGATGCTATCAAGGCTAAGGTCAAGGAGAAGATGGAGCTCTTCGGAAGCGTTAACAAGGCTTGATCATAATAATTCCATAAATATAAAACCTGAGGACTTTGTGTTCTCAGGTTTTTCTTTTATATATTCTCGCAGAAGTCTATGATCTCAGTTTTTCGCGGTTCAACTGCTTCCTTGTACTCTATGGAGCAGAGTCCGAGACTGCCGCAGCATTCAATTTCAAGGTGACCGTAAAAGTGCTCTATAGTACCTATTATACGCTCACACTCCTTCATATTCGGCCCTGTACGGAGTGCTATGGTATAGCCCTTTTTTCCGCTGCTGAGCTTGGCATGAGGTTCATGTGTATTGCACCACGGAGTGCATCTGTCGATGAAAGCCTTGAACTGAGCAGGAACGTCAGCCCAGTATGAAGGGGCAACAGATACGATGATGTCTGCGTTCTCGAACTTATCCATAATTACATCAATGTCGTCGTGCTGAACACACTCCGCCGTATTATGACAGCTCCTGCACCCTTTGCAGAAACTGAAATTAAAGTCGTCTATGCATATACTTTCGGCAGTGTATTTACTTGTCAGTTCCTCTGTGACTATGCGGACTATCTCCGCTGTTGCGCCGTTTCTTACGGGACTGCAATTGATGATGAGTGCGTTCATAATGATACCTCCGTTTTATAATAATAAAACAGATTATAGCACAGTATAACTCAAAAGTCAATATGTAAAGGCGGTATTCATACGGAAGTTTAAGGGCTATGGCTTTTATAAATTATGAGTTAACGTAATTAATTGATGAGCGTATGAACGGGATTCCAAAGGGACTTTGTTCCTTTGGCAGAGTCCAGAGACGGCGTCTCTGGTCGCTGTTCCCAGTTTTTAAAGAACAGCGAAATAATACGAAGGCGCATCGCAAAGGGTGAATTTCAAAACAGTCCGGTGGACTGTTTTGAAAGAGGGAACGCCTTGCAAGAGAAGGCGTTCCCTACAACGGGACGTCGAGGACGCCGTCCCCTACAAAAGAGTTTTTAGCTGTTCAGTAAAGATAATGGGTCGATATACTTGCCGTTGTGAGTCATTTCGATGTGGATATGAGGAGCAAGTGAACTCTCGATATCGGCAGAACCACCAACAGTTCCTATGACATCGCCAGAATTGAGTTTGTCGCCCTCCTGTACTGCGAGGTCGGCATTGAGTCCGCAGTATTTTGTAGTATATCCGTTTTTATGGTCGAGGAGCAGAGTTACTCCCCATAACGCGTCATTCTTTACAGCTGTTACCTCTCCGCCTGCTATGGCATAGACCTCGGTACCTACCTCGGCAGCAATGTCAACACCGTTATGGGTCTGCCATGAGCCTGTAGTCTCATTTTTTACAAGCTCACTTCCGCTGAATGGTGCGATAATATTGCTGATATCGCTGACAGGCAGCCTGAGGTCTGTCATGCCCTGTGCAACTGTTTCCTCAGCTTCTGCCTGTACGGGTTCGGCAGGCGGCGGAGCGTCAACGCTTATCTCTGCGGCAGGTATAGTAACTGTGGGCGCGTCCGTAAAAACGGGTATGGTAGCGACTGCGGTAGTGACCTTGTAAGCAGGAGCAGTGGCTTTCGGTATGTTTGTAACTCGTCTGTCAACGGCAGCTTCTTGGACGATGGTCTTGTCCGCAGAAGGCTTTACTTCGGTGATCCTGTCGCCCTGTCTGTGAGCGAAAAAGCAGGCAGCACCTATCATAACGGCGCTTATGCCAAGAGCGGCATAAAATCCCTTAGAGCCTTTCGCGTAATGTTTATCGGTCAGTTCATTTTTCTTCATACTAACACCTCCGACCATATTATTGACAATTTGACGTATAATATTCATTTTTTATGTTTTAGAACTTTGAGCAGCTGTAGGGACTGCCTTTGGCAATCAGAATTATTATTGATTAATACATAGTGATTAGTAAGTGAGCATGACCTGCGCCCTTATGGTATGTTTATGTGTAGGGACGACCAATGGTCGTCCGTCAATAGCGCACAACCTTCCACAAATGTGACAAAATAAAAAGGGGACGATATAACATCGTCCCTTTGAGTTTAAAATACAAGTTTAAAATTGTCTCCGATGAAAACAGCATTATTTTCGAGACCGTTTACAAATTCACTGTTTTCCTCGTCAATCTTTTTCTGGTCATCGCCTGTAACGTCATTAAGCTTGTTCAGAATGAAGTATATTGCTAATGCACACAGTACAAGTATAACGATTTTTGGAAGAAGATTTTTTATTCTCATGTCACCACCTCCTTGTCAGTTATTTTCAGGTTCCTGCGATGTATCTGAAGAAAGCGCATTAGGATCATAAGGTAGTGTGGGTTCTGTAGGAACAGCGGCAGGATATTCTGTCCATGGCTGCTGCTGTACAGGCTGAGTCCAAGGCTGCTGGTCGTCTGCCGAAGGCTCGTTGTACTGCTCTATAGTTGCAGGCTCTGTAGTAGTTGTGGTTGTTGTGGTGGTAGTAGTCGTAGTGGAAGTTGTTGTAGTTAGCTCAGGGCGGACTTCCTCAGGGAGCTTCTGTTTTGATGGCTTGACGCCGTTAAGACCGTAGCACTCCTGATAAGCGAGGAGAAGGTCACGTATCATATACTTTGAATACTCACCGCTTTCGATAACGCCTGCAAAAGCGACTTCGGGGTTATCAGCAGGAGCAAAGCCGATGAAGAACGAGTTCTGCTCATCGAGTATCTTACCCGTCTGAGGAGTACCTGTCTTTATAGCCACATCGAAACCAAGGTCTGTAAGAGAGTATCTTGCAGGCATATTTCTTGCAGCGTCCATCATACCGCCGACAATATAATCATAGAGGTCGGGAGTATTGAGCTCTATCTGCTGAGCTATAGTCGGTTCAGTCTTTTTGATAAGTGTATCTGTACCGTATTTGTAATAGCTGTCTACCAGATATGGCTGATATCTTACACCGCGGTTAGCGATAGTATTTGCAACTACAGCCATTTGCAGGGGAGTCATACCGCAGTCCTGGTTACCGATACCTGCCTGTATAACATAACCGATATACCATTCCTGACCGTATTCGGCAAATGTCTCAGGGTTACAGAGATAGCCCTCTGCATCGCCTGTTTCAATGCCTGTATGTGAGCCAAGTCCGTAGAGCTTTGCGTACTTTGTGATATTGTCGATACCGAGCATTCTTGATACTTCATAGAAGAAGCTGTTACATGATACCTCGATAGCAGGGCGGACAGTGATATTGCCGTGGTATCCCGTACACTCGTATCGTGTTCCGTAGAACCAGTAGTCATGGGAGCAGTTGAGCGGAGTGCCGCCTGTGATTACTCCTTCATTCAGACCAGCCGTAGCAGTAATGGTCTTGAAGGTTGAACCCGGTCGGTAAAGACCATAGGTACAGCGGTTTACAAGGGGAGTATCCTTAGCCTGTAAGAAGTAGTCATAGTTTTCGGAGTAATCCTTCAGATTATAAGTGGGGGCGGTAGCCATTCCTCTTACAGCACCTGTCTTAGCGTCAAGAACGCATATAGCACCGCAGTTTCCCTTGAGTACCCACGGTTTCGGATTTATAGACGGGAATGTATTATTGAGGAAGTTATCAAGTATATTCTGGAGCTTGAGCTGATAAGCACCGTTTACGGTAAGCTTTACAGTTTCACCTGATGTGGCATCGGATATAGTCTTTACATCTCTTACCACACCGTCCTTGACAGCTATCTGTTCCTGACCGTTGAGACCTCTGAGCTCGGTTTCCATAGCGGCTTCGATGCCGTTTTTACCAAGTACATCATTGTAGCTGTAGCCCTTGTTTTTAAGTTCATCATACTCCTCAGCGTAGATAGGACCTACAGTGCCAATCTCATGGGGGAGGATATCTCCGCGGACTATTTTTCGCTCGGAAGCATCAATTGCTTCGATGCCGCGGTAGAAATTGCCAAGCTCTTTAAGGTCAACTACAGTTTTTTCATCAACGCCCTCAGCGAGGAGAAGGTCGTTACTGTAGGAGAAGTCCTTATCTATCATCTGATAGCGCATACCTGCAATTATACGTTTTTCCTCGTCGTTATACTTATCGTCGATCTCATAATCGGATATGAGCTTGTCGATGCAGTTTTCGGCAGTGGCATAAACGTTGAGGTTAAGGTCTGAGATAAGCTCATCTGTCTCCTTTGAGGTGAAAACATAAGGTTTTGTAAAGGATACGGGTATGCTTTCCTTGAATTTATAGCCTCTTTCCTCCAGTGCGCGGTAGATGCCGAGGAGAGTTTTGTTGCCCTCTTCAAGATCAGTGGGGAAGAAAGCCATTCTGAGCACCAGATCTGTTCTGGATTCGTTGGTAACTATGGTATTGCCGTCGTAGTCTATTATCTCTCCGCGAGTAGCCTTTACGCCTTTTGTATAGGTAAGAGTACCCGGCTCATACTGGTTTGGAGAGGCGATATTCTTATCGCCGACTACCTGTATCTTCATAAGTCTGAGAGAGCTCAGCAGAGCAAGCAGGACTACCAGCATGATAATGATTATGGATTTAAGGTTTTCTGCAAATCCTTTCAATGGACTGCCTCCTTTATATTTTTATGACCGCACGGTTAAGTGCGGTCCGAAATATATCATCTTTTGTTTTCTGTCTGTATATTTGTATTTATGGCTTCTTCGATAGTAAGATGCTCCTTCGGCATAAGCAGCTTGTTGACCAGCTTTATGAGAAGATATACGAAGAAGGAAGATATAACAGTGTATGCCCAGACTCTCAGGGATACCCTTACGAATATGCGTCCGACGTTTTCGTAATCCCATATCTGATAGTAGAATTTGTAATCCAGCCAGCACTGTATGTATGATACCAGAGCAGTTATCATCAGGTAATTGATGAAGCGGTTTTTCAGGTAAAGCTCAAATACAAGGTTTGCAGCTATACAGAAGAATGCAAGTATAACGGCGTTATATCCGAAAAGCTTACCGCAGCATATATCAATGAGGAAGCCGCAGAATGCTCCTGTAACAGCCGAACCGTAGATATTGTTGTTTATAGCGATACCTATGGCAAGTGGAACAAGGAGTATTGGCTTATAGAGCGTTCCCGATGTCATTATGATAAAGCTCAGGAAGATAAGCAGATAATACAGCAGCCAGCGTATAGATGTTTTTATGCGCAGGATATGCTGCTGACGGGTAGTTTTAATCCTCATGGGCTTTTCCCTCGTCCTTATCAGCCTTGTCCGATTTATCGTCCTTTTCCTCTTCCTCGTCATCGTGGAATTTACCGCTGAAATCGGTTATAACTATAACAGAGGTAAGTCTTGTAACGTCCACACACGGCTGAATATCGGCACATACGGAGAGACCGTTTGAGTCAAGACCGATGTCAAGGATAGTACCGATAGGGTAATCCTTTGGGAAAAGACCGCTTGTGCCTGTGGTTATCATAAGGTCGCCGCGCTTCAGCTTGTTCTTTTTCGGAACGTGTATAAGCTTGGTCTGACCGTTCTCAGATGAGAGTATATTGCCCTCGATTATGCCCTGATCGGCATTTGACGATGAAGCAACTGCTGCAACGGAAAGGTCGGGAGAAAGGATAGTTCTTACAGTTGAAACGTGCTTTGATACTTCGACTGTGATGCCCACAAGTCCCTCTGCGGTAACAACAGGACAGTTCACCATTATTCCGTCCTCAGAGCCGCGATCGATTGTGAAGGACTTGAACGGATCATTGGTAACGTATCCGAGAACTCCGCATGGCTGAGAGAGCTGGTAATCCTCGTTCTTTTCCTTTATGGTGACGAATTTGCGCAGCTCCTCGACTTCAGCTTTTATAGCGTCATATTCGGTAAGCTGAGCATTCAGCTCGCCGATCTGCTTTTTGAGGCGTTCGTTCTCCTCGTAATACTTGTCGGCGTTTGAAAGCTTGTCAACAGTATTCTCCATTTTCATGCTTATCCTGTTTGAAGCGGCACGAAAAGGCTTTGTGATCGTATTTATAAAGGAAGCTCCCGAAATGGAATAGCCGCCTCTTGTGACGGCATAGATCATTATACCAATAAGGAAAGCGAGAAAAGCAAGCAGGATCTTACATCTGGTGCTTTTTAAGAATTCACGCATGAAGCTCCTCCTTAATAGTACTTGACGTTTTCGGTGAGAGCGTCCTGATAATCGCTTATATTTTCGAGTATCTTGCCTGTACCCTCAGCAACGCAGTCGAGAGGATACTCTGCGATATAAACAGGCATACCTGTTTCACGGTTTATGAGCTTGTCCAGACCGCGGAGAAGTGCACCGCCGCCTGCAAGGGTAATGCCGTGGTCAATGATATCTGCCGAAAGTTCGGGAGGAGTTTCTTCAAGAGTGGACTTTATAGCGTCGATGACTCTTGAAAGGGGCTCAACGAGAGCGTCACGTATCTCGGCAGAAGTAACTGTTATATTCTCCGGGAGACCGTTGAGAAGATTTCTTCCCTTAATCTCTTGAGCTTCCTCCTTCTCGCTTGGAAAAGCAGAGCCGATATCAAGCTTGATGTTCTCGGCAGTTCTTTCACCAATGAGGAGATTATACTTTTTCTTGATATAGTTGATGATAGCTGCATCGAACTCATCGCCTGCACATCTTACAGAGCGTGAAGCAACGATGCCGCCCATTGATATTACAGCGACTTCGCTTGTACCGCCGCCGATATCAACTATCATGCTGCCTGCGGGAGCGTTTGTGGGGAGACCTGCGCCGATAGCGGCTGCCATAGGCTCCTCAATTATGAGTACGTTGTTTGCGCCTGCCTTTTTGCAGGATTCACGTACAGCACGTCTTTCAACGGCAGTAACGCCCGAAGGAATGCATATGATAACGTTAGCTTTTGTAAAAAGAGTACCCTTGAGGGCTTTTCTTATAAATTCCTGAAGCATTGTGGTAGCTATATCGAAATCGGCGATAACGCCGTCCTTCAGAGGTCTGACAGCAACGATAGAACCGGGGGTACGACCGATGACGTCCTTTGCCTCCTTACCGACATAGCGGCATTTATCTGTTCTGGTATTTACGGCAACTACTGAAGGCTCTCTTATTATTATACCTTTTCCCCTCATATATACAAGGGTATTAGCAGTTCCCAGGTCAATGCCAATATCTTTTGTAAACATTTTGCAGCTCCTTAAAATGCATTAATTCTTGTTATACACATATTATATTATATCACCAACGGGACATATGTACAAGAATTTTCGGCGAGAAAAAGCATTTCCCGACAAAATTAGTGTAATACGGTCACATAACAGTCCGCAGGTGATGAAAAACTGTCGAAAAGGACAACAGCGGTGATTATATCAGCCTGAGATGACCTTCGGAGCGGTTTTTATGTACGCATATATCGCTGCGATGATACAGATTACCTGTGCAACGCTGATATTTATGGAAAAACCGAAGGTAAGTGATATAAGGTCAGTAGCGAATGTACTCGGGGCAAGTGTGATACCTCTTGACCAGCCAAGCCATGCGAATGAACCTGAAGCAGCACTTGCGATTATACCGCCGAGTATACAGCCGCATATAAGAAGAAGCAGAAAATATAGAGTTTTTTTCATAGTAATATCTCCAATCTTTTGTAAAAACTTAGTATATATCAGATGCCTGACGAGCCGAAGCCTCCGCTTCCGCGCTCAGTCTCCGAGAGTTCGTCACTGACTTCTATCTCGGGCATTAAGATACGTGTGGGGATCACCTGTGCGATACGCATACCGTGTTCAACGGTAAAGGGTTCTTTTCCATGATTTATCAGCGGAACGAACCATGCTCCGCGGTAATCGCTGTCAACAACACCTACGCAGTTGGCAAGAGAGACTCCGAATTTTGACGAGAGCCCCGAGCGTGGGTAGATAAGCAGTGCGATATCGTCACAATCGGGCTGTGCGGTAATACCGATCGGTATCATTTTTATCTCGCCCACACCGAGAGTCACAGGCTCATCGAGACAGGCACATAGATCGAGACCTGCGCTGCCTGCTGTGGCACGTGAGGGGATAACAGCCTTTGGATCGAGTTTTTTGAAGGTAAGTTTCATATTCAGATACCTCTGTAGTATAGTCCGCGGGTGATGTTTCCCTGCGGCTTCCGCCCTGAGAGAACAGAGCGTATCATATCGTCTTCCTCGTCGGAGAGATAAGCGACACCGAAGGATATATTGCTCAGCTCGTCTGTTCTGTCAAGCATGGAGAGCTTGTCGGCGTTGAGTATCTCCACATAGTCCTTTGAACAGGCTACAGGGAGCTCTCGTCCTGTACGGTCAATGAGCTTCTTTGTGCATTTTCCGCAGCCTACTTCATTCTTTATAGGGCAGTTTCGCGTGAGCATAAGGGGAAGTCTGCCGTAAACTGCCGCACCAACAGGCAGGGATGTATTTACATGAGCGATCTGCTGTAAAGTTGCTTCAACGGAGAAAACGCAGTCCTCAAGTCCGAGACCGTTAAGGTATTCAGCACTGAAAGAGTTGAAAACATTAAGGGTGAAGCTTCCGTGAAGCTTGTATCCAAGCTTTCTGCCAATAGCGATATGATCGGGAGTATGGCAGTAAAGTCTGTTCAGCCCAATACTTTTCAGCTTTGTGAGCCTGTCTGCGAGTTTTTCCTCATGTGCAATGAAGCGCGGAGGAGAAACTATTATCTTTTCCATATCCACGGCACCGAGAAGCTCGTCATTTATCAGCTCTTCGGGAATAATGACATATTCTGAAAGAGAAGCTGCAATGACAGCCTGTCTTATTGTTCGGCAGAAAGTCCTTACAGGAAGCTTTTCGCCGATATTCGTTGCTGAGCTCTCAGGCAAACGCGGTGAATAGTCCGTTATGGTATAAGCAGGCGTATTTGCAGATATAACGCGTTCTGTGAGTTTTTCACTCACTTCGCGGCGCAGCTCGTTGAGCTTGCCTGCGGTGACTATTAGTCCATCATCTATATCAGCAGTAAGCTTTCCGAAGCTGAACACAGTATCACCAAGCTTTGAAAGCTGCTTTGTGAGCATTTCCATGTCAGTAGGGCGGTTTAAAGCATGCTGAGGAATATCTCCCTCTGCACTTGCCGAGATATCGCCGCAGGTCGCAGTGATGCGGACAGGAGTATCTTTTTTGATAACTGCGTGGAAATCAGCAGTAAAAGCCTTGCGCTCAAAGCGGTAAAGCTCGTGTATCTTTGGGATAAGCTCGTGAGCGGAAATAACATCGTCCTTTTCACGGACTCCGAACATATCAGTCCTCTGTGCGGTATAGTAGCCGTCGGTAAAGCCGCTCCGTGAAAAAACTCCGCGCAGGAGCTTCATATCGGGGGCTTCACCGTCAAGAGAAGCTTTTAGCTCGTGTACAGCCGAAGCTGCATATTCGGGGCGCTTCATGCGTCCCTCTATCTTGAATGAGTCAACGCCTATTTCGGCAAGCTCCCGTGCATAGGGCAGGAGAGAAAGGTCTTTCAGGGACAATGCGGCTTTGCTTTTATTTCCCACAGCCGAGAACGGCAGTCTGCAAGCCTGTCCGCAGCAGCCTCTGTTGGCTGAACGCGAACCTATCATGGCGGACATATAGCACTGTCCCGAGACTGACATACACAGCGCACCGTGTACGAATATCTCGGTCTCTATACCCACATTGCAGATGCGTGAAATAGCAGCTTTGTCCAGTTCACGCGCAGGGACTACCCTTGCATAGCCAAGCTCACGGAGCAGGGAAGCTCCCTCGGCAGTATGCACAGACATCTGTGTAGAGCCGTGAAGTACGGCATCGGGAACACAGCGGCGTATAAGCTCCGCACAGCCCCAGTCCTGAACGATGAATGCGTCAACTCCGCTTTGTGCAGCGACTTTGATATATTCGCAGAACTCTTCGGCTTCTTCATCGGAAATGATAGTATTCACAGCAAGATCAAGCTTTGCACCGTATTTATGGCAGAGCCTTGCGGCTTCGGCTATTTCCTCCGCAGAGAAATTGGCAGCACTGCTTCTGGCGGAAAAACGCTTGCCGCCTATGTATACAGCGTCTGCACCCGATCTGAGAGCAGCCTGTAAAGTCTCCATGCTGCCTGCGGGGGCGAGTATTTCGGCTTTATTCATTAAATGCTGTCGCTGAGCTGCTTGAGCTTGACCATATTCTCAAGCTGAACTATCTTAGACTTGAGGACTTCGATCTCCTTCTGTGCAGCGTCACGCTCTATACGTGTTCTGCCAGCCTCGTCAACATATTCCTTAGTCTGGTCACGGATACTGTCAAGGCGCTGATTAGCCTTGTTGAGGTCGTCAAGGAGAGCCATAGCGACCATTATTGAAGCAGCATAGGGTGAAGAACCGCTTGCTGCAGTAATCTCGTTGATCTTTGTTTCAAGTGCTCTTGCAAGAGCAAATACGTAATTAGGTGCTTCTGCGGTCTTTATCTTGTATTCCTTTCCGCAGATGATTACCTTAACTTCATTAAGCATAGTATCGTCCTTTCCGTGGCGTATTTTAAACCAACTTACATTATACACTATTTCTCGAAGAAATGGAAGAGTTTTTTGAAAATTTTTATTTTAGTGATAAGTTATTAGTGCATAGTGATAGTGTGAACGTTATTACAGAGCAGGATATTTCTCCCAAAATATAGAGCTGTTAAGGGTTCAATAATAACTCTCAACTCTTAATTCTCAACTTATATAAAGGCGAGTATGACACCTATCATAAATACAGCTGATATTATGATATGCGGAATACTTTCCGAAACAGCTTTGCGTATAGGTAACTGCTGTTTGAAATACCTGTATCCTATTCCGAAAAGAGCAGGCAGAAGTATAGCAACAGGGGATAACGGTCCGGGAAGTCCGGAGTCCATAGTGATAGCAAAAAAGATAACTGCAACGACCGTGAGAACTATGACTTCCATAGTTTTTACGGAATATCTCGACTTCTGCGGCTTATCATTGTTATGTGCACTGGCAAGCG
The DNA here is from genome assembly GCF_000518765.1 of Ruminococcus flavefaciens ATCC 19208. GTDB lineage: Bacteria > Bacillota > Clostridia > Oscillospirales > Ruminococcaceae > Ruminococcus > Ruminococcus flavefaciens. The sequence goes on from NZ_KI912490.1 coordinate 521,035, forward strand.
TCAGCATTTCAGTTATCTTTTTCTCAGCTTCCTCGGAACTGAGCTTGCCATCGGTCAGCTCTGACGAAAGTGCGGCTACGTCAGACTGTAATCTCTCATCTCTCGTTTTTGCACTTTCTTTCTTTTCCCTTGTGCCTGTAAATATCCCTGTGCTCTTTTCCTCGGTTTCATATGGCTCGGAATTTATATCAGGAAGTTCAAAGGGATCGGGTGTTTCTTCGTCAGATGAACTGCCGTGCTTTTTCTTTTTGCTTGCACTCTGAGCCCTTGCCTGTGCAAACATTTCCTCGACTTTTGCCGCAGCTTCCTCGGAACTCATTTTCTGTCCTGAGGAGTTTCCGTCGTCGGACGCAGTGGACTTGAAGGCTGACAGTATGTCGTTAAGATCGTTATTTTCGTGCTTATCCTGCATTTTTATCAACTCTTTTCATTAAACTTTGAGTACCCGTTTTCGTATTTCTTGTCAATGTCAAAGGAGTCTATCTCTGCCTTTGAAAGATCGCTTTTTCCGTCAAAACGGTAAGATCTGCCGCTATCGGCTATAATTTCCAGAACGCAGTAGTCCTCGTCATCAATGCCGTTGGAATAGTATTTTTCATCGCCCTCATTCCAGAGAAGCTCCTTATACTCTCTTTCGGAGCGTATCTCAGCTCTTCCGTACAGGCATACGCCCTCAAATGTTGTATCATCTGAGAAGTACAGGCAGACATGATTGTTTTTTATAAGGCTATTTACATGGCTTGAACTTGTATTCGTGGAGATAAGGTGTCTGCCCAAGCCCTTGTGCCATACACAGAAAACCTTGCGAATATTCTGTCTGTTTTGTTCGTCGGTGTATCCAATTTCGGCAAATAAAGAACGGTCAATAAGTGCCATTATTTCGTTTAGTGTCATGTTTTTCACCTCGGAATTGTTTTAGTTGAGAATTGAGAGTCTGAGATAAATCAGAATTTACAAGCGCAATCATTTATCCAAAATATTTAGAATTGCCAAAAAAACGAATAATCCTGTAAGTAAAACCAAAACAATATTACCTTTTATAGCCCCTTTCAGATCAAGGTCTTGCTTCTTCATAGCTAACAGAACTTTTATGACCAAAAAAGACATGATCACAGGTATTACAAGAAAAGACGGAAGAAATTCCATACTTAGAATGAACAAAACCAATAATACCAACAAATAAACGATAGTATTAGATTGCATCATACTTTCTCTTAGCTCCGCCTTTCCTCTCTTTATATGGGCTTGAGCCATTATTTCTGCTATTTTATCTTCGGTATTCTGATGGTTCCTGTCTTGTGAGATAGGCTCAGGTTGGGGATCTTCTCCGGGCATAAGCGGTTCGAGAACAGGCGATTCACCGGTATTATTTAATTTATCACTCATATCATTTCCTTAATAATATTTATCATCTAAATTCCGCTTTATCGTAGTAACGTCTGTCTGAGGGACGTCGAGGACGCCGTCCCCTACAAGCTGACGGCTAAAGGTAATGGCTTAGTAATAACGCTTCAAGCCGATGACTTTTCCGAGAACTTCCACTTCGTCCACGATAATAGGCTCCATAGTATCGTTCTCGGGCTGTAAACGGTAGTGACCGCGCTCCTTGTAGAAGGTCTTTACGGTAGCCTCTTCGCGGTCTATGAATGCTACTACGATATCGCCGTTTTCAGCGTAGTTCATGCGTTTTACGATAACTATATCACCGTCGAGGATACCTGCATTTATCATGCTTTCACCGCGTATCTTCAGAGCGAAAAGCTCCTGCGGATCAACTCCGGGGGCTTCAAAGCCGATATATCCCGTGATATCTTCAACAGCTGTGATAGGCTTGCCTGCTGTGACAGTACCCATAACGGGAACAGAAGTAGTACCGCTGTTTGGCAGGCGCAGGGTGCGGTTCAGGTTGCCTGTTTTCTCAATGAGTCCCTCACGGACGAGAGTCTCGATATAACGGTGAGCAGTTGATGTGGACTTGAAGCCCATAGCGTCCATTATCTCTCTTACAGAAGGTGACATACCGTCGCTGAGACGGGATTTGATATAATTGAAAACAGCGATTTCCTTATCCTTGAGCATAATTATTCCTCCGAAAGCTTTTTCAGTATCATCTTAGCGATCTTGTAAGCGTCACCGCAGCCGAGAGTTATGACAAGGTCGCCATCCTCAGCGTGATCGCATACATAGTCGCATATCTGTTCAAAGTTTGCGTATTTTCTTTCGTCTGTCCATTCAGCTGTCTCGTCCTGCGGGAACCATATGCAGTTGGGTATCTTTTCTGCAAGGTGACGGGTGAAGATACCGTATGTGTTCTTTTCGCGGCTTCCCATTATGTCGGTGAGAACTGCGTGATCGGGTATCTGTAAAACTCTTGCGAAGTCGTCAAGCAGGAGCTTTGTACGTGAGAATGTGAAAGGCTGGAACACAGCCCAAACGTGGTTGAAGTTCATCTCCATAGCTGCATTGAGAGTAGCTTCCAGCTCTGTTGGATGGTGAGCGTAGTCATCGACTACAGTTATGCCCTTTTCAAAGCCAAGCTTTTCGAAACGGCGTTTAGCACCGCGGAAGTCCTCAAGTCCTTTCTGTATGAACTTGAAATCCGTTCCTACATAGCGGGCAGCAGCAACAGCAGCAAGTGAGTTGAGGACATTGTGTATGCCTGCAACGTGGAGAGTCACAGTGCCCAGTTTTTCGCCCTTGTACATAGCATCGTAAGTTGTGAGGAGACCGTTTTCGTGCTTTACGTTCTCGGGATAGTAGTCGCAGGAGCTGTCCTTGCCGAAGGTGATTATCTCCTTGCCTGTGATGCCTTCAAGTGACTTCATTGAATTCGCGTCAGAGCCATTTACGATGATACACTTTGAAGTATTCTCGTTGAATTTATGGAAAGATTTGATGATATTTTCAAGTGTGCCGAAATAATCGAGGTGATCTGCGTCGATGTTGAGTATTACGGATATATCGGGGAAGAATTTAAGGAAGTGATCCTCGAATTCGCAGGACTCACATACCATTATATCGCTTTTGCCTGCAATGCCGCTTCCGCCGATGCATGGGAGCTTTCCGCCGATATACGCAGAGAGGTCTATGCCTGCTGTGTAAAGTATCTGTGTTATCATTGAGGTGGTCGAGGTCTTGCCGTGAGTACCCGAAACGCAGATAGCGTTGCTGTACCAGCTTGTTACGATACCGAGCAGGTCTGCACGTTCAAGTACAGGTACTCCGCTTGCTTTTGCGGCTACGAGCTCGGGATTGTCAGCCATGATAGCGGCAGTGTGTACGATAAGATCAGCACCTTCGATATTCTCAGCTCTCTGACCTATGAAAACGGGAATACCCATTTTTCTTACGGCATCAAGGGTCTCGGTCTCGTTATTATCCGAGCCTGTAAGATAGTATCCCTGTGAATGGAGTATCTGTGCGAGGGGGTACATACCCGAACCGCCTATGCCTATGAAATGAATGTGCTTTTTACCGTTTAAAATATTGGTATCCAAAATGATCACCTTTCTTAATATATTATAATAGTATATGCCCGAACAGGATCGGGGGATATAAACAGTCCATAATTTATGATGAACTGATATTTTCTTGTGTTTAAAACAGAAAATGTTAACAATTTTTGTAATCTGATGATGTCTGTAAAACAGCTCAAATCACGCTGTCACGCACTTTTCACAAAGTTTTCATCACTTTCACTCGAAATAATTAGATTTTTTCCTCGTATAATCAAAAATTAGCTTGCATTTTTACAAAATATAAGCTATAATAGTTTATAGGTTTACTAACTGCTGCGTAATGTGGGAGAAATAAAGAAAATCAGCAGTCAGACCGATGAGTTCATAGACATTTTAAGGAGGAAAATCTATGGAAATTACAGATGTAAAGGTTAGGAAGATCATGTCAGAGGGCAGATTAAGAGCCGTAGTTTCAGTAACTATCGACGATATGCTCGCAGTGCATGATATCAAGGTGGTACAGGGAGATGAAAGACTCTTCGTGGCAATGCCAAGCAGAAAGGACGAAAACGGAGTGTTCCGTGATATCGTTCACCCTATCTCACCTTCAGCAAGAAAAATGTTTGAGGAAAGCATACTTGAAGCCTATGACAGACAGCTTGCTATACTTGAAGCAGAGGAAGCAAATGAAAATGTTGAAGAGGCTGAAGGAGCTTGATCTATGGCACTATTTAAAGACCTGCCGCGAGGTGGGTCTTTTTATATTTTCAGTATCCTTGCGGCTTTTAGTATGGCTACCTGAGTCTTTCCGTCGCGGATAGTGCCGTCCATGACCTGCTTTACAGCTTCCGAAAGAGGTATGCGCTCAACATCGAGGAATTCATCGGGGTCAAGGTTCTGACTGCTGAAGGTAAGTCCCTTTGCAAGGTACATATATGTTATCTCACTGTTGTAAGCAGGAGTAGGCAGCATCTCGCCGAGATAGATGTATTCCGAGCAGGTATAGCCTGTTTCTTCAAGGAGCTCGCGCTTTCCGCATTCAGCGTGGTCCTCATCCTTTTCGAGCTTGCCTGCGGGAACTTCTCTTGTTACGGTCTTAAAAGGATAGCGGAACTGCTTTACAAGGAATATCTCGTTGTTCTCGGTTATGGGTATCACGCATACGCCGCCGTGATGGTGGAGTACATCTCTTGCGGCAGTTTTGCCGTTTTCAAGCTCTGCGGTATCATGTGTGATAGTGAAGATAGGTCCTTCGTACTTTACATCGCTTGATATAGTTTTCTCCTGTAAGTGCATAATAATTCCTCCAAGCATATTTTTAAGACTTTTAAGTCTGAGAACTTTATAAGCAAATAGATAAGTTTATTATATCATAATATACTGCAAAAAGCAACAGAAAAACGAATATATTTTCGATTTTGCGCTAAAAAGTGAAAAGCGGCAGATTGCTTCCAGCGAGTGTCGCTATTTCCGTAATTATATGTTATAAGCGCGGAGCCCGCGCCGCCATGTTCGCGGTCAAAAAGTGAAAAGCGGCAGATTACTTTCCGCGAGTGTCGCTATTTCCGTAATTATATGTTATAAGCGCGGAGCCCGCGCCGCCATGTTCGCGGTCAAAAATGAAAAGCGGCATATTACTTTCCGCGAGTGTTGCTATTTCTGTAATTATATGTTATAATGTAATGTGCTACTATAAACGAATGAAGGGAACATAAAATGGAAGTTTACCTTGACAATGCTGCTACCACAAAGCCATGCGCAGAAGCTATAGAGGCTGCTGTGGAAGCTATGACAGATAATTACGGCAATCCGTCGTCGCTCCACCGCGTGGGACTCAATGCACAGCTCCTCATGGACGGCGCAAGAAAGGCAATTGCCGACTCAATAGGCGTTGAAAGCGGCTGTATCATTTTTACTTCGGGAGCTACCGAGAGCAACAATCTCGCACTCCGCGGAGCTTCGGCTGCTTACGGAAGAAAGCGCAAAAAGATAGTTATATCCGCAGTTGAACACGCCTCTGTGGAAGAGACTGCCGCTGACCTTGAAAAGAAGGGCTTCGAGATAGTCCGCGTTTCTCCCCGTGAGGACGGAAAATACTACGCCGCTGACTTCGTAAATGCCTGCGATGACGACACCTGCCTCATAAGCATGATGTATGTCAATAACGAAACAGGCTATATTATGCCGGTCAAGGAGACTTTCTCCGCAGTGAAGCGGAAATTTCCCGAAATAATAACTCATACCGACTGCGTACAGGCTTACATGAAGCTGCCTGTTAAGGCAAACGCACTCAGTGCCGATCTCATATCACTCAGCGGACACAAGATACACGGCGCAAAAGGTGTGGGAGCGATCTACATAAAAAAGGGAGTCCGCGTACTTCCCGTAGTTACAGGCGGCAAACAGGAAAAGGGGATACGCTCAGGCACTGAAAGTGTTCCGCTTATTGCGGCATTCGGTGCGGCTGTGAAGAAGCTTGCTCCGACCATATCGGAGCGTTACGAAAAAGTCAGCAGACTTAAAGCGTATCTGCTGGATAAGCTCGGCGGTATAGAGGGAGTTACGGTAAACTCTCCCGAGGACGGTTCGCCCTATGTGGTGAATATCTCGGCTGTGGGTAAGCGTTCGGAGATAATGCTCCATTTTCTTGAAAGTAAGGAGATATATGTTTCCAGTGGTTCTGCCTGTTCAAAGGGACAGCAAAGCGGAGTTCTCGGACAGTTCAGCATAAGGGACAAACGTGCGGACAGTGCACTGCGAATCAGCATGACAGCCGAGACTACCGAGGAACAGCTTGATATCTTCTACGAGGCTCTCCGCGAGGGCATGGAAAAGGTAAGAGGCTGATATGGAAGAGGAACAGAAAAAGAAGAAGTTCCCGAAAGGGCTGATCATAGCCGCAGTAATATTGATTGTTTTTGCGTTTGGCTGCGAATTCATGTCTTATTGCTTTAATAAGTATTTTTTAGGCTATAGGATAGATGAGAAAAACGCCAAAGCAGAATACTGCATGAAAGCCGTTAATACAGTTGTTATCGAGACTTATGAAAAAAAGGGTGAACAGATACCGAAAGACAAGGAATATATCGTAAGAGGCAATGGACAGAATATCGAAGCGTGTGAGCTGATCGCAGAGAGTTCATACAGTGATTACCTGCGCGATGATAAAAAGCTGTACTGGGCTGTGAAATTCAGAGACGGCGAACCCTGCGAGGCGTGGAGCTGCTATCGTCCGATCAAAGATGATGAACTGAGATATTACAGCAGAGATGAACAGGTAGAGTTATATAATAAAAATGTGATGAAAAACAGTAAAAACGTGCTCGGTTACTTCAATGCCAAGGAAGGCGTAAAGTATTTCCACTGATGCAGATATTATAATAGTATAGGAGAATTTGAATGAAAGAGTTAATACTTGTAAAATACGGTGAAATGGCACTGAAAGGTCTCAACAAAAAGACCTTTGAGGATATGCTCATAAAGAACATAAAGCGCAGACTGAAGCCTCTCGGTCACTTCCAGATGACCAGTGCTCAGTCCACAACATACATAACTCCACTCGATGATGACATCGACCTCAGTGAAGTTGCCGACAGAGTGGGCAAGATATTCGGTATCGCAACTTATTGCCGTGCTTGTGTGTGCGAGAAGGACTTCGACGACATCTGTAACAAGAGCTATGAGTATCTTGAAGATGTACTGAGCTGCGCAAAGACATTCAAGGTCAACGCAAAGCGTTCGGATAAGGCTTTCCCTATGAAGTCGCCGGAGATATGCATGGAGCTGGGCGGAAAGCTGCTTGAAAAGTTCCCGCATCTCACTGTTGATGTTAAAAATCCCGAAGTTACGGTAACTGTAGAGATACGTGACGAGAATGCTTTCGTTCACGCCGAGAACATCAAGGGAGCAGGCGGACTCCCAGTAGGAAGCAGCGGAAAGGCTATGCTTCTGCTTTCAGGCGGCATCGACAGTCCTGTAGCGGGATATATGATGGCAAAGCGCGGTATCCATATCGCAGCTATACACTATGTAAGTCCCCCTTATACATCAGATCGAGCACAGCTGAAAGTTGAGCAGCTCTGCCAGAAGCTCACGGACTACTGCGGAGGAATCGCATTCTACTGCGTACCGTTCACAGAGCTTCAGGAAGCTATCAAGGACCACTGTCCCGAGGAGTTCTTTACTATTATAATGAGAAGGCTTATGATGGAGATAGCTCAGCGCATCGCGGCAAAGGACAACTGCCTTGCACTTATCACAGGTGAGAGTGTGGGACAGGTGGCAAGCCAGACAATGGCAGCTATGGTCTGCACAGATGCGGTATGCCGCATACCTGTTTTCCGTCCATGTGTAGGAATGGACAAGACTGAGATAATCGAGATAGCACGTAAGATAGATACCTTTGATACATCTGTACAGCCCTATGAGGACTGCTGTACTGTATTCACCCCTCGTCACCCAAAGGTAAGACCTCAGCTTTCAGACATAGAAAAGGCTCAGAACAGCTTCGATTTTGAACCGCTTATACAGAAGGCTGTTGAAAATACAGAGATGAAGACCTTCAATTTTGGAGATTGATTTTTTAAGTTTTTCACAAAGTAATCACTTAATTTTTGTGAAATCTTGACTAAAGAGAGCGTGTTGATTTAGTGGTAAGCAGTAAATTTTCTGAATGTAACCCCGAAAAACTTGACAAAACCGTTGCAAATGTTGTAAAATTATTAGAACGAAAGGGTCTGACTATATCTACAGCGGAGAGCTGTACGGGCGGACTACTTTCGGAGCTTATAACATCAGTATCGGGCGCGTCGGCAGTCTTTGAACTTGGGATATGTACTTATTCGGAGAGAATAAAGACAAAGTTCCTTAACGTTCCTGCTGAGGTGATAGAAAAATTCGGAGTCGTAAGTGAGCAGACTGCACTTTTCATGGTCAGAGGACTTAAAGAAAGTTCGGGTGCAGATGTGTGTGTTTCCGTAACGGGTATCGCAGGTCCATCGGGCGGAACTGCGGAAACACCTGTGGGAACGGTGTATATCGGCTTCGATATCTGCGGCAGACAATTTGTACGGCTGCCCGAGCTTTGGAAACTCAGTGATATGAGCAGAGAGCACATAAGACGGTGTGCGGCTGCTTATGCATTTGAAACTATTGAAAAAATACTGATGGAGGCGGTAACAAACTGATGAGCGATAGATTAAACGATGAAAGCTCAGAGGCTCAGCGCAGAGCTGAGAAGATAAAAGCTATCAGAAGGTCGATACACGGCGAAGCAGAAGTTGCGCCTACGACCTATGACAATAAAACAGCAGAAAGTGAACGCTCGGAAACTATGGCGGAACGTATCATGCACGTGAAGGAAAAACACAGCTCGACAGCTGAGGATATCCTTGATGAGCTTGACGAGGCTATAGCTTTTGAAAAGGCGGAAGCTGTGAGAATGGCTGCCGAAGAGGCTGCCGAGGCTGAAAAGGCTGCTGTTAATGCTTCTCCTGATATCTCGGACATCATCAACGAGCTTGAAACACCCGCACAAGAGGAATTGAGCGAAATTGCTGATGAAATTACCGAGGATTTTTCAGAGGTTGATACCGATATTGCAGCAGAGGTTGAGGACTTCACCGAAACTGCGGCTGAAAGTTCGGAAGAAGAATTAACGGAAGTATCTGATGAGGCTGAGGCTGAAACTGAAACGGCTGAGACAGGATCGTATGCGGAAGCTGAAGACATCGAAGAAACAATGGTGTTCACTCCTGTGGGACAGAATACTACTGTTGAAGACCAGCTTGCTCCTCTAAAACGGGCTGAGGAGGAAGCGGCACAGCAGCTTGGAATGACCGACAGGAATATTGACGGGCATAGCTTTCAGCCTATGGAAAAGGCTGACGAAACAGTCAAGCCTGAAAAGAAGAAAAAAAAGAAGAAGAAAAAGCCTTTCAAGCAGAGGCTTCGCGGACTGTTCCCGGAAAAGGGCGACAGTGTGCTCGAATGCATAAGAAAGATCGTTTTTCTCGGCTCAGTGATCGCTATCTGCGTCTGCGGATACCTTGTCGGAGATTATTATTACGATCTCTGGTCAAGCAAGCACAAGACAGCGGAATTAATGGATCTGTACGATATCTATAAGGAACGTGAGCCGCAGATCGAAGAAGAAACAACTCCCGAGGGAGATAAAAGAAAAAAATATGGCGGTATGCTCGACGGAGCTAAAAAGCTCTGGGACATCAACCATGATATAGTAGGTGTTATCAGTATCCCTGATACGCCGCTCAACAACCCTGTTTTACAGGCGGACGACAATTCAAAATATCTGAACATGAAATATGATCTCACTGAAAATATCGCAGGAGAGATATTCATGGACTACAGAAATCATTTCGATGATGTAGGTGAGGACGGATATTTAAGATATGAAAATTCGCAGAATCTGATCATCTACGGACATGATATGTGGGACGATCAGATGTTTGGCTTTTTAAAGTATTATCTCAGGAATGAGGCATATTACGGAGCACATCCCGTAATTGATCTCAGTTCTAATTATGAGAGATACAAATATAAGATATTTGCATTTTTTATGCTCGATAATAACGACGATACAGATACTAAGTTTGACTGCTGGAACGTTCTTGATTTTGCTGACGAAAAAGAATTCTACGATTTCGTAAATGAGGCAAAGAGAAGAACTATACGCACAAATGACGTAGATGTTGAGTACGGAGATCAGCTCCTTACACTTTCTACCTGCAGCACCTTCTTCCCTGATGAAAGAGGACGTCTTATAATTCTTGCAAGGCGTGTAAGAGAAGGTGAAGATCCGATGAAGGGAACTCAGGACAGCAAAGCAAATCCTAACATAAAGTGGCCTACATTATATTATTCGATACATCCGGACGAACACTATGATCCGAATGCCGAATTTGTTCCCTACGGTCCAAAGGGAGGAAAGTGATTAGCAATGAACAAGAACGCGAAAACAATAACAGCCTGTGTAAGCTGCGCTGCGGCTGTTGGACTTGGTGCGTTTGCATTATACCTGAACAAGGACAAGAAATCTGTTCCGACTGTGGATAATGGCACAACGGCTGTGACAGAAGCAACAACGGAAGAAAATGCCGAAAAGCTTTCAGCCGATTGGGCAGACAATTATGAATATGTACCGTCTCTTAACGGTGTGACCGAAAGAACCAAGTCACTGATGCGTCTCAACAAGGACATTATGGGCTGGGTAAAGATCGATGGGACTCAGGTCGATTACCCGTTCTTGAGAGACCCCGGTGAGGTAGCTGCAAACGATCCGTATTACGGACCTGATGAGTGGGTGCCTAATTCATATTATCTTGAAAAGGATATATTCAGACAGTATTACGACCGCGGAACATTCTTTGCGGATTACCGCGATAATTTCGGCGGCGATGAAAGTCAGCAGTCTGATAATCTTGTGATCTACGGACATAACTGGTATGACGGGACTATGATGGGCTCATTGAGAAAGTATCGTCCCGATCCCGAATTCTATGAGCAGCATCCTTTTATCGAGGTAAGCTCGAACTATAAAGAATACGATTACGTTGTCTTTGCATATCTCATAACAAGCGGAAGCTATAATGCTACCGACTTCCATTACTGGGATATGGAAGATTTTGATACAGAAGAAGATTTTAAGTTTTACATCGACAACTGCCGTGGCGGACAGCTTCTGGATACAGGAGTTGATGTTAAGTACGGCGACAAGCTGCTTACTCTTTCTACCTGCTATGCTGATTATGATAATTCGCGTTTCATAGTTGTGGCAAGAAGACTGAGAGAAGGAGAAGTCGCAGGAGACATGACAACTATACAGCACACTGAGGAGTATTTGAAGAAAAAGAATGAGGAAGCTGAAAAGGCTTCAAAGGAAGAAGCGGAAAAAGCCGCAAATGAGGAAAAGCCTCAGTGATCTGACTTTATAATCTAAAGGAGATTGTTATGAAAATGCAGAAAATGCTTAAACGAGCAGCAGCTGCAGCCTCGGGAATCATTGTATTCTCTGGGACAACAAGCATGACTACCTTTGAAAATGCCGATACTGATGTTAATGCGTCAGTGGCGGCAGAAGAGGTAAGTAGTGCAGCAGACGCTGTAACGGAAGCAGCTTCTGAAATTGCTGCGGATACCGCAGAGGAAAAACAGAAGATGCCTGAGGATTGGGAAAAAGCTGATATCAGCGAATATGACTCAAGCCTCACGCTTATAAGCTATGAGCTTGCAACACCTGAAATGGCTAAGATAGGTGAAGCTGCTGACCCTTATGCAGGGCTTTCAGAGGAAGAGCGCAAGGCTCGTGAGGAAGCTGTGGAAAAGAAGAAGAGTGCTTTGAAAAAAGGTACTCCTTCTTTGTCAAAGAACGCTGCAAAGAGCAGAAGCAAAGCTCCGACTGCTGTCGAAATAAAAACTTCGGGAGCATTCGTGGGTGATATCCCCGATTCTCAGCCGGGACCCACAGTAGACGCTCAGCCGGGACAGTTCGCATTCGTAACATACGGCTGGGGACACGGTGTTGGCATGAGCCAGAACGGTGCTAATTTCTATGCCGCTTATGCGGGCTGGACTTATCAGGATATACTGTTCCACTATTATCCCGGAACATACCTGATGAATACAGGAATGACAGACGATGAAGAGCTTACTATCGCTCACGAACCGGCAGGTGATACCCTGAAGGTCGTATCCGAGATAGTAAACCGCGAGGTTGGCGGAAGCTTCTCTTATGAAGCTATCAAGGCTCAGGCAGTTGCTGTATATACTTATTTAAAGTATAACGGTGATGATTCAAGAGACCTGAGAGGTAAGCCAAATCCGCCGCAGGTAGTTATTGATGCCTGCGAGGAGGTTCTCGGCGAAGCTCTTTATTATGATGATAATTACGCCCTTACAGTATTCTCTGCTTCGAGTGGAGGCTGTTCGGCAAACTGCTATGAAGTATTCTATGCAGACTACCCGTACCTGAGAAGCGTACCGAGCGAGTATGATGCTGCGTTTGATCCGCACTGGGGTACAGTAAAATATATGGACGCAGCAGAAGTGAAGAAGAAGCTGGAAACAGCTTACCACATTACTCTCTCTGACGATCCGGATAACTGGATACAGCCTGTATACTCGGAAGAGACAGGATATGTAACAGAAGTATGCATCGACGGACAGACTACTGCAAAGGGTTATCCGTTCTCAATGATGATGGGACTTAAATCATCAAAATTCAATCTTACATATACACATGATTGATAAAAGGCGATAAACAGCCTGATTAAGAACAAAAGGAATAAGTCTTTGGATATACCAAGTGTTACGGCATTTTATATTCGGAGACTTATTCTTTCTTTTTGGGTGATGAAAGGTGAATCCGAGTGGTAAAAAAATCCTTAAAAATACCCGAAAAGGTGAAAAAAGGTGAAAGCAAAGCAAAATATTTAACGAATATAGAAACGTTTGTTTCGTTTTAAAGCAACCGAAAGTTAAACTTTAAACAAAATCGACAAAAAATAGCCGATTTTAGGGTTTATACTTGTGAGATATTCCATCTTGAATTTCTACCCAAATGATGTTAAAATAGGTTTAGGGTGAAAAAAGGTGATTGGATGTGAAATTTTCCAAATTAGGGTGATCGAATCCTAAGAGGTTGTACGAAAGCGAGGCGAGGTTCAAATGGCAGATCTGTTATGCGGTACTTATTACCCGAGTATAGATCAGAAGGGCCGTATGAGCTTCCCGACAAAGCTTCGTGAGATCCTCGGACCGGAGTTTTATCTCTGTCAGGGACATGATGACGCCTATATCGCCGTATACTCACCGGAGGCATTTCAGGAATACTGCGAAAAGCTTAATTCCGTAGCAGGCAAGAATGGTGCAAACATAAGACGTATGCTTCTTGCAGGTGCTGATAAGCAGGTCCCCGATAAACAGGGACGTATCTTTATCACACAGCAGCTCAGAGATCATGCAGGTATCACCGACGAGGTCGTTGTTATCGGTGCAAACAAAAGAGCTGAGATATGGAATAAGTCTAAGTGGGAAGAATTCAACAATAGTATCTCTCAGGATGAGATCAACGACTTGCTTGCTGATCTTGTTATCTGATACGGACGTTTCTGTATTCGTTTTCCGAACATTGTCGGATTAAGGAGAGTTTTGTTTAATGGAATTCAGCCACATACCTGTTATGCTTGAGGAATGTATTGAAGGACTTGATATCCGCCCCGATGGTATCTATGTAGACGGTACCGCAGGAGGTGCAGGTCATTCCTCTGCAATCGCTGCCCGACTGAATGAAAAGGGCAGACTTATCGCTCTTGACAGAGATCCCGACGCAGTTGCTGTTGCAACAGAAAGGCTGTCGGTGTTCAGTAATGCCAGAGTGTTCCACAGGAACTACTCGGAGATAAGGGCGGTCCTCGACGAACTTGATATAGACTATGCCGATGGTATCCTTATGGATCTTGGCGTTTCGTCATTTCAGCTGGACGAGGGAAGCAGAGGTTTCTCTTACCACACTGATGCTCCGCTTGATATGCGAATGAGCAAGGAGGGTATGAGTGCAGCAGATGTTGTCAATACCTATTCAGAGTCAGAGCTTGCAAGGATAATATTCGAGTACGGAGAAGAAAAATTCTCACGAAAGATTGCTGCGAATATAGTCCGGGCAAGAGAAGCTGCTCCCATAGAGACTACATTACAGCTTGCAGATATAATAAGAGAAAGTGTTCCTCAGAAGGCGAGACGCGAAAAGAACCCTTGTAAAAAAACCTTTCAGGCAATAAGAATTGCTGTCAACGGAGAATTCGAGCACCTCGAAAAAGGTCTTGACGACGCTTTTCACAGCCTGAGAACGGGCGGACGGCTCGCAGTTATAACCTTCCATTCCCTTGAAGACAGAATAGTAAAAAAGATATTCGCGGAATGGTGCAGGGGCTGTATTTGCCCACCTGACTTCCCACAGTGTGTATGCGGACACAAGCCGCAGGGAAAACTTGTAAACAGAAAGCCTTTAGAGGCTAAAGAAAAGGAACTCGAAAGAAACAACAGAAGCAGAAGCGCAAAGCTCAGAATAATAGAAAGGAGTGCGGAAAGCAATGGCTGAAAACACTGTACGCTATTATAACGACGAAAGCTACGACGATGCCGACTCGGACGAGACAACCGATATGGACGACGCAGTAAAGAATGATACTGAGCAGAAGCCTGAGATACATATGAGAAAGAACGAAGCACAAAGCGGTTCGGTTCTTATGATAATATTTGTGTCGCTGCTGGCTGCCGCACTGCTTGGCTCGGTTATCTATTCGCTTGATAAGCGGAACACGGTGTACAACAAGGTGTCCGCAATGAACGAGAAGCTTGATGAAGCCGAAGCCGAAAACGTAAGACTCCAGTCTGAACTTGATAGCAAGATGTCCGCTAAGAATATAGAAGATTATGCGGAAAATGTTCTGAAAATGCAGAAGATAGATTCTACACAGATAAAATATATCAAGATACAGACAGGTGATGTCGTTACTATTCCGGAGCAGGAAAAAGGTGTGATATCGAAAATCAAAACCTTTTTCGATAATTGCGTGGAATATTTCAGAGGGTAAGTCCAATATAAATATAACACATGGACTGCCTGTATAATTAATGAGCACTATCGGCGATAAAAATATAAAAAGCCGAGGTTATATGTAGAACACGGAGATACAGCGGGTGATCGGAATATCGGAATTGCAGTTCCCGGACTCTTAGAGAGAAAGAGAGTCCGGGAGCGGCAGTCCCACGCTTGAATAGCGATAAATCCTTCGTCGTATCAAAACAAAAGGACATCCCAGAAAAGAAATAAAGATGTTCACGGGCGGGGCACACAAAAACCCTGCCTTATTTATTTATAGACGATTTTTCGCGGAAAGGAAGAATTCTGCTGTGATAAATACAAATCCGTCGAATTCGATGCGGTTCAGGTCAAAAATAGTTATGACAGCTGCTTTCAGTCTGCTTTTCGGAGCTGTTGCAGCCAACTTCTTTAAAATATCCGTTCTTAACAACAAGAAGTATCAGGATATGGCAAATGACCAGCATTTTGGTTCTATAAGCATCTCTGCTCACAGAGGTACTATATACGATTCAAAAGGTATAACCCTTGCAAAGAGTGCGACTGTATACAAGATCTTCATTGATCCTGCCGCTTTTAAGGAGGATCTTAAAACTCTCCAGAAGCGTATCGACAAGAGAAATGAGGAAAAAGCAAACGGGACATATACTCCTGTCTATGATGAAGAAGGCAAGGAGATAAATATACTTCCCGAGTCAGCTGATGAGTTCAAGGATAAGGCAGCTGCATTTGTTGCACTGAAATTGAATGTAACAGCCGAGAAAGTCAAAACAGCTATGGACGCTGAGGGCAGATATTCAGAGATAAAGGTACAGACAGAAAAGCCTGTGGCTGATGAGATACTGAATTATTTCTATGATATGGGCTTTGTTTCTGTAGGAAGTGTCGAGGATACAAAGCGTTATTATCCTCAGAATGACCTTGCAGCTTCTGTAATAGGCTTTACCAGAGGAGACATAGCATACGGAGTAGAGTCATATTATAATAAGTATCTGTCAGGCGTTGACGGAAGAACGGTTTCTGCAAAGGACTCTAACGGTAAGGAGCTTCCCTACAGATACTCCAAGACCTTTGAGCCTAAGGACGGCGACGACGTATACCTTACTATAGACAGAGAGATACAGTATATCCTTGAAAAGCATCTTAAAGAGATGTCTGAGGAGCATGATGTCAAGAACAGATCATGTGCTATAATGATGAACCCCAAAACAGGTGCTGTACTGGGTATGGCAACATATCCAAGCTTTGATCTTAACAATCCTACAGAGCTTTCAAGCGATATGCTCCTCAAAAGAGTATTCTATGATAAGGATATTGATGATCCTAAAGAAAAGGATATTGAGGAATGTACTCCCGAAGCCCGTGAGCGTCAGTGGAACAACAAATGTATCAGTGAGCGTTACGAGCCTGGTTCGGTATTCAAGATAATCACAGGTGCCTCTGTAGTTGAGGAAAAGGCTATAGACATCAATACATGGTCTCATTTTTGCAGCGGTATCGAGTACTTTCAGGACGGCGACCGTAAGCTTCCTATAGCCTGTCACAGCAAGGATACAGGCGGACACGGCTCAGAGTCGTTCCAGAAGGCACTTACAGATTCATGCAACCCTGCTTTCATGGCTATGGGTCAGGCGCTCGGCATGGAAAAGTTCCAGTATTACTTCGATGCTTTTGGTTTCAGAGAACCAACAGGTATTGATCTCCCTTACGAGGCAAACGGTGATCTTCCGACTCTTGAAAAAATGATAGATATCGACCTTGCCGAAGCATCTTTCGGTCAGTGCGAAACAGTTACACCTTTAGAGCTTATCACAGCTTGCAGTGCAGTTGTAAACGGCGGCTACCTGCTTCAGCCCTATGTTGTTGACAAGGTAGTGGATCAGGACGGAAATATCGTTCTGAATAACGAAAGAACTGTAAGGAGACAGGTAATATCTGAAGAGACCTCAAAAACAATGGCAAATGCCCTGAGAAATGTCGTTATAGGCAATACCGCCGGCAACGTTGATATAATGGGCTTTTCTATTGGCGGTAAGTCGGGTACTTCACAGCGTTTCAGTGCTATAAGACAGAATGTTGCACAGGAATACGGCAAGGAAAATGAAAACCTTAATGAATACGGTGCTTCGTATGTATGCTTTACTCCTTCCGATGATCCCGAACTGATACTTCTTGTGCTTGCTGATATGCCTGATAAGAGCAATCAGCAGTATTACGGAAGCAAATGTGCAGTTCCCTGCGCACAGGATATCCTCACAGACGTTCTCAGATACCTTGACAAGAGCCCTGAGTATGATGAGACTGAGCTTAAAAACCTTAATGTAAAGGTACCGCTCCTCAAGGGAGCATCTATAGATGATGCAATAAAGACCATCGAAGGTCTTGGCGTAAAATACGAAAAGATAGGCAACGGTATCGAAGTAGTCGAGCAGTCTCCAATAACAGGAACAGCTATATCAAAGGACGGCTGCATCTATCTTTATACAGAAAAGGGCAATACCTATGAGGCTGTAACAGTTCCGGATCTTTCGTATTACACCCCTGAGCTTGCAAACGAAGTGCTCAGTGCACTCGGTCTTAACTATGTAGCTAAAAATTCTCTTGCGACACAGGAGGGAGCAACGGTAAAGAGTCAGAATATTGATCCTTATTCAGTCGTAGCTAAGGGTACTACTATAGAACTTGAATTCCAGGCACAGTCGTTCAACGACTAAATGCAAAAGAAAAAGACAGGAGGCAGACAAAATGAAATTATGTGATCTTATTGAAAATAACGCCGTGACAGCTATAGGCGATACCGAAATAAGCTCCGTGACCGACGATACACGCAAGGTAACTGAGGGAAGCCTCTTTGTCTGCGTAAAGGGTGGAAGCTTTGACGGACATACGGCGGCTGCGGAGATGCTTGAAAAGGGGGCGGCGGCTGTAGTGTGCGAGCGTGATCTCGGACTTGGCGACAGGCAGATAATCACGGATAATTCCCGTAAGCTTTACGGTCAGATATGTTCGGCATGGTTCGGACACCCCGAGCGCAAACTGAAAATGATAGGTGTTACGGGTACTAACGGCAAAACTACCATAACTAATGTTATCAAGCATATCCTTATGAAAAACGGTCACAAGACAGGTCTTGTAGGAACTATACAGAACGAGATAGGCGATGAGGTCATTCATACCGACAATACAACGCCTATGGCATACGATTTCATGCAGCTCCTTGCAAAAATGGCTGATGCAGGCTGCGAGTATGTTGTAATGGAGGTATCTTCATTCGGTCTGTGTCAGTACAGGATAGGCTCGTCTTACTTTGAGACTGCGGTGTTCACTAATCTTACTCAGGATCACCTTGACTATCACAAGGATATGGAGGACTATTATCAGGCAAAGAAAATGCTCTTCGATATCTGTGATACAGCTATAATCAATGCAGACGATGACTACGGCAAGAGACTTTTCGGCGAAGTAAAGTGCAGAAAGCTCAGCTTCAGCGTAAAAGAAAATGCTGATATATATGCCGACGGTATAAAGATAAAGTCAACAGGCTCAAGCTTCTGGTTCTGCTGCGGTGATAAGTCCCACCTGATAAAGACAAGAATGCCGGGACTTTTCAATGTATCCAATCTGACAGCTGCAATTGCAGTATGTCTTGAAGCAGGCGTCAGCATAGACAGCATAATTTCTGCTGTTGAGGAATACAACGGCGTAAAGGGACGCTGCGAGGTAATACCCACGGGTCGTGATTTCACAGTTATCTGTGATTACGCTCATACTCCCGATGCTATCGAGAATATACTCAGAAGCGTTAAGGAGTACACCGAAAACGATCTTATATGCCTGTTTGGCTGCGGCGGAAACCGCGATGCGGCAAAGCGTCCGAAAATGGCAAAGGCTGCTGCAAAGTACGCCGACAAGCTCATAATAACATCGGATAATCCGCGAAATGAAGAGCCTGAAGCTATAATAAAGGACATACTCGCAGGCATCGAAGGTATGACGGTGAACTACGATGTTGTCACTGACAGAAGGGAAGCTATATATCATGCCTTGAAAATTGCTGAGAAAGGTGATATAATAGTTCTTGCCGGCAAGGGTCATGAGGATTATCAGATACTTGCGGGCATGGAGCATATCCACTTTGACGAGCGCGAAGTGGTAGCCGAAGGGCTTAAACTGCTCGATAAATAAAAAACTGGAGTTGTTATATTAAAATGTCTTTCTGGATAATCAATCTTGTCACATCACTTCTTTCATTCGTGATAGCAGGTGTTTCGGGTATATTCCTTGTACCCTTCCTGCATAAGATAAAATTCGGTCAGCCCATAAAAACTGTTGACGGACCAAAGTGGCACGCGAAAAAGCAGGGAACTCCCACAATGGGCGGTTTTATGTTCATAATATCCACAGTGATAACCGCTATTGCAAGCTACTGGATATACAGATGGAAAATGGGCTTGGATACTACAGATAAGAAGAGTTTCTATCCGTTCTATCTCATGCTGGGCTGTATTCTTTTTTCCGCAGCTTTCGGTATCATCGGTTTTATCGACGATTACACAAAGGTAGCCAGAAAGAAAAATGACGGACTTACTCCGTGGCAGAAAATTGCTTTACAGCTTTTATTCTCTGTAGGTTTTCTCGCAGTGATACACTTCTTTGGTGACGGCGAGACACGTATAGATCTCGGGTTCTGGAAATCTCCTTCACTGGGAATATTCTATTATATACTTATGATGGCTGTGATAATTTACCTAACGAATGCGGTAAACCTCACAGACGGCGTTGACGGACTCTGCGGCTCTGTAACATTTGTAGCTATGCTCATATTCACAGTATGCTGCACTATCCTCAAAAAAGACGAGATGACCTGTTTCACTATGGCACTTGCAGGGGGCTGTCTCGGATTCCTGCTCTGGAATCTCAATCCCGCAAAATGCTTTATGGGCGATACAGGCTCAATGTTCTTAGGTGCAGCCGTAACAGGTGTGGGACTTATCCTTCACAAGCACCTGCTGCTTATCCTTGTTGCACTTGTGTATATACTTGAAGCACTTTCCGTAATGATACAGGTAGGCTACTTCAAGATCACAAAGAAGAAGTACGGCGAGGGAAGACGTATATTCAAAATGACTCCTATCCACCACCACTTCGAGATGAGCGGATTCAGCGAATACAAGATAGTCATAACTTTTTCGCTTTTCGGCATTATTTTCGGAGTATTGGGAATAATAACACTGCTGGCTCTGTGATGTGAGCAGAATTTGTCATACCATAAGGAGGAAAAATGGCAGCAAGCAAAACTGAAAATAAAAAGCGCGTTTCTCTTCCGAATGTTTTTTCGGGAGGAAGAAAAGGAGACCTGAGCCTTTCGTTCTTTGCATACGTTATGATACTGCTTGTTGTCGGTATCGTAATGATGTCCTCTGCAAGCTATGCATGGGCATACAGCGAGCACGGCGGTGATGGTCTTTACTATGCAAAAAAACAGGCGAAGAATGCTATAGTAGGCTTTGTCGCAATGATCTTCTTTATGAAGATGGATTATCACAATTTCAAGAATTTAAAGCTCCCTGTACTGAAGAAATTCAACATAGCAGGACTTTTGTATTGTGTGGGTATCGTTCTCCTCATAGCCGTACTTATTTTCGGTAACGATGAAGGCGGTTCAATGGGCGCAAAACGATGGATCGACATCGGCCCTCTCAACCTGCAGCCGTCAGAGGTGGCAAAGCTTGCGCTTATTATCTTCTTTGCCTATAATATGGAGCGCGACGGCGAAAAGATGAACGATTTCAAGACGGGAATAGTCAAGTATGCCATAATACTCGGCGTATACGTTGCACTCATTGCCGCTGAAAAGCACATCTCGGGTATCATACTTATAAGCACCATCGCAGTTGCTATGATACTTTGCGGCGGTGTTAACAAAAAGCACTTCCTTGCTTTCGGAGCAGCAGTCCTCGGACTTGCGATAGCTTATATCTCATGGCAGGCACAGGTGCCCGACAGCTATGTAAACGTCAGAATAAGAGCATGGAAAGATCCCTTTGCTGATAAGCTCGGCGATACATGGCAGAATGCAAACTCTATTATCGCTATAGGCTCAGGCGGCCTTTTCGGACTTGGTCTCGGAAACTCCCGTCAGAAGTATCTTTATCTCCCTGAGACAAAAAACGACTTTGTTTTCCCTATAGTATGCGAAGAGCTTGGCTTCGTGGGAGCACTTGCCATTATAATCGTATTTTTCCTTCTTATTATAGAAGGCTTCTCAATAGCAGTACGCTGCAAGGACAGATTTGGTATGCTCATTGCTGTAGGTATCACTACACAGATAGGCATACAGACTGTTCTTAACTTAGCAGTTGTAAGCAACCTTATACCTAATACAGGTATCAGCCTTCCGTTCTTCAGCTACGGCGGTACCGCGCTGATAATGCAGCTGGCGGAAATGGGGATAATGCTGAATATATCACAGCATCGGTATTATCCCGATGAAAAGCCCAGACCGAAAAAGAAGAAAAAAACTGTAAAAGAAGAAAAAGCAGAGTTAAAAGGAGCATGAACATGAGAGTACTCATTGCCTGCGGCGGAACAGGCGGTCATATAAATCCCGGACTTGCAATAGCTGATATTATCAAGAAGAAGTATCCGGATACGGAATTCCTCTTTGCAGGTACTCCGAAGGGTATGGAGTCAAAGCTTGTCCCGAAAGCAGGCTACAGACTTGAGACTATTAAGGTAGCAGGATTTCAGAGAAAAATATCCCTTGAAAATATCGGCAGGAACGCCAAGGCTGCGGCTTATCTTGTTACATCGGGCAGGAGGGCAAAGCAGATAATAGAGGGCTTCAAGCCCGATATCGCTTTAGGTACAGGCGGCTACGCAGCAGGTCCCGTTATCAGGAAGGCTGCAAGAATGGGTATACCTACGGCAATACATGAGCAGAACGCTTATCCGGGCGTTACAAACAAGCTTCTTTCCAAGGAAGTGGACTATGTTATGCTCACCGTTAAGGAAGCTCTCAAGTTTATGGACAAAAGCAAATTCGAGTACAGTGTTACGGGACTTCCCGTAAGAAGCAATATAAATACCATGAGCCGCGAGGAAGCACGTAAGAAGCTGGGTATGGACGACAGCTTCACTATCCTTTCATTCGGCGGCAGTCTCGGTGCAGGCTGCATAAACGAGACTATGACCGAGGTCATCAAGTGGCACGTGGGCAAGGGACTTGACATCAACCATATCCACGGCTACGGCGGTATGGGAAAGGATACTTTCCCACAGGCTATGGAGGCAGCAGGTATACCTCTCAAAAATGACAGACTCCGCATTACAGAGTACATAAACGATATGGACGTATGTCTTGCTGCTGCGGATCTTGTTATCTGCCGTTCGGGAGCGTCTACCCTTGCCGAGCTTGAAGCAGCAGGAAAGGCTTCAATACTTATACCCTCACCTATAGTTGCTGGAAATCACCAGTACCACAATGCAATGGTGCTTGGAAACGCAGGTGCGGCAGTAGTCATCGAGCAGAAGGACGTTACCAACCAGCGCATGATAGACGAGATAGAAAAGCTTTACGGCGACAGTGCGAAAGTAAAGTCTATGTCAGAAAGTGCAGCTAAGCTCCACCTTGCAGATACAAATGACAGAATACTTGCAGTAATAGATAAGCTCATTGAAAAGAGGAATAAAAAATGAACACAGGTATTAGAGTTGAAGTAAACGGTGAAAAGCTTAATGTGTACAGCGAAGGAAGCGGAGATATTACCATCGTTTTTATGGCGGGAAACGGCGTTACCTGCCCTGTGCTTGAGTATAAGCCGATATATCGCAGAATGTCAAAGAATTACCGCATAGCAGTCATTGAAAAGGCAGGCTACGGTTTCAGCGATAGGGCGAAAACTCCGAGAACTATCGAAAATCTTATCAATGAGGACAGAGAAGCTCTTATCAAAGCGGGCATTGAGCCGCCATATGTTCTCGCAGCGCATTCCTATTCTGGCTTTGAGGCAGTATACTGGACAAATACCTATCCCGATGAAGTGAAAGCAGTGCTGAGTATGGATATGGGTATCCCGACTATGGCGATATTGCAGGCTAAGGAAATAGGCGAGGAAAAACGCACCGCCTTGATAAAAAAGCAGCTGAAGCTGCTTCAGAAGGTGGCAAAAGGCGGATTTCTTGCAAAGCTTTTCAGGAACAAGCTTGAAAATGCTTCGGGTCTTCTCAGCGGCAGCGAGCTTGATGACGAAGAAAAGAAGATATACAGGGAAATGTTCTATAAAAACATCGCTAACACCGAATTTTCCGAGGAAGCGATGTACATGACAGAAAATGCACAGAAAGCAGAAAATACAGGCATTCTTAAATGCCCGTGCTGCTTTTACATAAGTGATATGAAGACCGTGACTAAAAAGGTCTCATGGAGACAGGTAGGCATAGATTACGCAAAAAAATGCGGCGGAGAGATACATCTTTCCGACAAAGGGCATATGATGTATGCTTTCATACCCGATGAAATGTCGGAGACATTCACAAAATTTCTAAATTCAATTCGCAATTCATAATTCGGAATGCAGAATTGAATGTGTCGGCTTACGCCGACGGATTAAAGATTATTTTGATTCTGTTCGCCGAATGGCGAACACCTATAATTCCTAATTCCGAATTCCTAATTTCGCATTACAAATCCAAATTTAGAGGAGCTAAATTTGGATTTGTAACAAAATATCCCTCACAGGCATACAATACATAAAAATGCTGTGAGGTGGTATAATGCAGAAATTCATAATAACGGGCGGCAAAAGTCTGCGAGGCGAGCTTGCCCTGCAGGGGAGCAAAAACAGTTCGCTGCCGATAATGGCGGCTGCACTGCTTTGCTGCGGCGAGTGTACGCTGCATTGCTGTCCTAAGCTTACCGATGTTTATGCAGCTTCAAGGATACTTAACTGCGTAGGCTGTCGGTGTACATTCTCGGATAATACGGCTGTGATAGATTCACAGGTAGTCGACAGGACACAGATATCCGAGGAGCTTATGCGCGAGATGCGCTCTTCAATAATATTCATGGGTGCAATGCTTGGCAGGACAGGTGAATGTGTTGTAAGCGTTCCCGGCGGCTGCGAGCTTGGTCCGCGCCCTATTGATATGCACCTTGCGGCACTGAAAAAAATGGGTGTCGATATTACGGAAAGCGGCGGCAGCATAGTCTGCAAGGCTGTATGCGGCAGAGCAAAGGGTGCAAAGATATCACTTGTTTTCCCATCGGTGGGAGCAACAGAAAATGTTATACTCTGTGCAGTGACTGCTGACGGCGAGACAGTGATAAACAATGCTGCCCGTGAACCTGAGATATGTGACCTCTGCGGATTTCTGAGAAGCTGCGGAGCTGATATAAAGGGCGACGGCGAGAGCAGGATAGTAATAAAAGGAAAAAAACAGCTTCACGGCTGTGAATATACAATAATGCCTGACAGGATAGCAGCGGCGACTTATCTTTCTATGGTCGCAGCCGCACATGGCGAGCTTATACTTACAAATGCCTGCGTCCCTGAAACAGAACCGTTCCTGTCAGTGCTTGAGCAGACGGGATGCAGCATATATACATCGGAAAACAAAATATATCTGCGCAGCGGTCCGCGCCTCCGCGCTGTAAGGGAAAGGATCAGGACAATGCCTCATCCCGGATTTCCCACAGATGCACAGGCGGTACTCATGGCTGCGCTTGCTGTTGCTGACGGAACGAGCATTTTCGAGGAGAATATCTTCGACTGCCGATATCGTCACACAGAGGCTCTTATTAAAATGGGGGCTGATATACAGGTACTTGGCAAGGTGGCAGTTGTTAAGGGAGTGGAAAAGCTTCACGGAGCCAAAGTGCAGGCTACTGACCTTCGGGGAGGAGCGGCAATGATAATATCTGCACTTTGCGCTGACGGTACATCTGAGATAAGCCGTATATGTCATATTGACAGAGGATATGAAAGAATTGAAGAAGCCGTAAGACTTCTCGGCGGAGATATGCGTCGGGTCTGAGGCGGAAAGATCTGGAGAAAGTATGAAGGACGTCGAGAAAACAAGTGTCGAAAGAAAGAACAGCCGAAAGCGTATCAGACGGCGAAAAAGGTGGACGAATGTTTACGGACTTGTGGTGCTTCTGCTGGCAGTAACCGCAGGAATAACCATTAGCTATACATTCCTTTTCAATATAAGCGAGATACGTGTTTCAGGCGAATCTGATATGTATTCCGCTGAGGAGATAGTCGTTGCATCGGGTATTAACGAGGGCGATAATCTTCTTAGGCTCGATACGAAAAAAAGTGAGCAGAGGATACTTGATGAGCTGCTATATGTCGAGACAGCAAAGGTGAAAAGGGACTTTCCTTCATCACTGGAAATAACGGTAACTCGCTGTATACCTGCTTTCAATGTTCAATACGACGGTGGAGTTCTTATTGTCAGCAAAAAGGGAAAGATACTTGCGGAAAATGATTTCATTACCGAGGGCCTTCCCATAATATACGGACTTGACCCATCAGGACCGACTCTCGGAAAGCCTGTATCCTCGGAAAATGAGCATAAGAACGAGGCGTTCACAGAGCTCATCAGTACAATGGTTTCCATCGGAGATGACAATATTGCTATTGTAGACCTGAGTGACGAGCATTCCATAGTCGTTCAGTATAAGAATGATATGATATTCAAAATGGGCAACTGGAATGATGTGGAATATAAGCTCAATCTTGCAAAGAATGTTATGAACGACGACACTGTAAAGGGGAAAAAAGGCTATCTTACGATGATAGGCTCTAACCAGTGCAGCTTCAGAACAAGCGACTCTCCGGCATCTACTCCGGGTATCATTGAGCCCACAACACAGCCTAAAACAGATGAATACGGCAATCCTATAGACGATATCGGCAGCGGTGAGCGAAATCCCGAGCAGGAAGCAGATTTTGACCGTATAAACAGCACAACTGCAACCACTCAGCCCGAGCCCGAAACCGAGGCACAGAACCAGTGGACAGATAACGGTTATGACTACAACAGCGGTTACGATGACGGAAGTCAGTGGCAGAACGATGGCGGATACAGTGATTATGGCGGAGATTACGGCAATTATGACAGTGGTACACAGCAGTGGTAAGGAATAAAAATGTACAAAATGCTGAAAATATGCCGCTCGTTATTGTTAAATTCGCAGAAAATAAAAAATGTTTTATTTACTCTTGAAAAAAAAGACTCAGTATGCTAAAATATAAAGTGTATTTATAGGTTAATATATAAATTTGATGATTTATAAGGATAATAAATAGTAGGAGGAGTTCAAATGTCAGATTTCAATTATGAGGAAACACTCGAACCCGATGTTAATATAAAGGTCATAGGTGTAGGCGGCGGCGGCGGAAACGCTGTAAACTGCATGGTAGATTCGGGCGTTAATAATATAGAATATATCGCCATCAATACAGACGCAAAGGCTCTCAACAAGTCAAAGGCTACAACAAGAATACCGATCGGTGCTAAGCTCACAAAGGGCAGAGGCGCAGGAAACAAGCCTGAGATCGGTCAGCGCAGTGCTGAAGAGAACCGCGATGAGATCGAGACACACCTCAAGGGCGCTGACATGATCTTTATTACAGCAGGTATGGGCGGCGGAACAGGTACAGGTGCTGCTCCTGTTGTTGCAAAGATCGCTAAGGAAATGGATATCCTTACAGTTGCTGTTGTTACAAAGCCTTTCCTCTTTGAGAGAGAGCAGAAAATGGCGCAGGCTGAAAGAGGTATCGCAGAGCTCAGAAAGTATGTTGACTCCCTTATCGTTATCCCTAACGAGAGACTTCTCGTAGGTCTTGACAAGCCTCTTACAATGATGCAGAGCTTTGCTCTTTCAGATGACGTTCTCAAGACAGGTGTAAAGAGCATTTCTGATCTTATCGTTGAGGAAGGATACATCAACCTCGACTTCGCAGACGTTTCTACGATCATGAAGGACGCAGGCTATGCTCACATGGCTATCGGTCACGGTACAGGCAAGGACAAGGCAAGAGATGCAGCAAATGCAGTTATCTCCAGCCCGCTTCTCGAAACATCTATCTCAGGTGCTAAGAGACTCCTTATCAATATCGCAATGTCAGAGGATATCCTTTCATCTGATGTTGATGCAGCTACAAAGATGATCACAGATACAGCTGCTGAGGGTGTTGAGTTCATCTTCGGTACAGCATTCAAGGAAGATATGCAGGATGAGATGACCATTACAGTTATCGCAGCAGGCTTCGATGATGATTCTGCTCCTGTTGCAGACGCTCCTATTGAGGAAAGCCCTGAGGAAGAGATCATTCCTATCGACAATCCTCTTATTGACGGTTTCGGTTATGGTGCTCCACAGCAGAGACCTGCACAGCCTTCTTCAAGTCAGGATTATGATCTTGATGACATTTTCAAGATGCTTGGCAACTAAGAAAAACAATTATCAGCGGTCCTTTGCGGACCGCTTTTGTTTTATGTAAATGACGTAATTTAGCCATGTCAAATACTTTTTGCAGAATTTTTTGCCGCCTGCAAAACAGATTTGGTTGCAATAGAGTCCTGCATCTGCTATGATGAGTACAGACAGGTAAAACCTGCGGAAAGGAGAAACGCTATGGAGCTTGGAAAGAAAATAAAGGAACTGAGAGCGGAAAAGAACTGGTCACAGGAGATGCTGGCAGAACGCGCGTATGTCAGCCGCCAGACTGTTTCAAACTGGGAGACTGAAAAGAATTATCCCGATGTTCACAGCCTTCTTATCCTAAGCGATATTTTCGGCGTTTCTCTCGACGAGCTTATCAAAGGAGATGTTGATACTATGAAAGAAACTATCAAAAATGAAGAAGGCAAAAGGCTTAAAAGACTTGAAGTAATTGCTGTTATCGAAATGCTTGCGCTTATGTTCGGTGTAACTCTTATTGTGGATAAAGGCGGCGAGATAGGGCGTATGATAGGTCTGTTCCTTGCGGGAGTGTTGTCAGTCATCATTATAATGGATTTCCACAAAATAGAAAATATCAAAAGGGATAATGATGTTCAGACCTACCGTGAAGTAGTTGCGTTTATGAACGGAGAGACTCTTGATGATATCGAAAAGGAAAAGGAAGCTGCAAAGCGTGTGTCAGAAAAGAAAAAGATACTTATTTTTTTAGTGTGTTATTTATCAGCAGCTGCTGTTATCGCACTTATTAAATTTGTTTTTTTTCACTGAGCGATCGTAAAATATAATTTGACTTTGACTCCTTTGTAAATGTTCCTTGTTCTAAAACAATAATGAATATGAGCAACAGGAGTTTCTTTTTATTATTTATGTTATTAAATTGTAAAAAAGATAAATATTGTCTAAAAATAAGATAAAGCAGTTGACAGTTAGTTAAACACTTAGTATATTTTACATAAATTTTATAGTAAAGTGCACTAAAATAACTCCAAAATTTCTACATTTCAATAGTTGAAATAATATAGTCAATATGTTATAATTTATATAAGGCATAAATCAGCAGAACCTGTATTCTTATACTGTGAAGGCTTATTTATATGCAATATCACCAATGAGAAGGGCTTCACTGTGTTAGAGTGCGGGTTTTTGTTCCTTAAATTTTTAACCTCGATTTAGCGAGGGGAATGGAGTGTACCATGAGCGATCAGACACCGACAGTATTAAGAGAAACCAAAATAGGTCAAAAAGGTTTTGTTAAAGAGGACGTTATTACATATCTTGACGAACTCAATTCAAAGATAGTTGGTCTTGAGGAAGAAAATAAAGTTTTAAAGGAGAATGGCCCTGCAACAAATTCTGATGAGCTGAAAAAGGCTTTAGCTCAGGTCGAGAACCTTCAGGAGAAGCTCAATACCTCCAACAACGCTCTCAGAACTGCAAAGAAGGAAAACGAAGAACTTCAGAAAACCATAAATGAGCTCAAGGCTGCAGGCGGCGGACAGGCATCTGTTGCTGCACTTGAAGCTGCTAAGAAGGAAATTGAAACACTTAAGGGACAGCTCAAGGCTGCCGAGCAGAAGGCTGCTGCAAGCGGAAATGCTTCACAGGCTAACGCTCAGACAACAGCTGCACTTGAAGCTGCTAAGAAGGAAATAGAGGATCTCAGGAACCGTCTCAAGGCTGCTGAGCAGAAGGCTGCCGCTACAGGCGCCGCTGCTGCAACAGGCGCTGCTGCTGAGGGCGAGGTCGCTAAGCTCAAGCAGGAGATCGCAAAGCTTTCAGAGGATATCAGCAGCAAGAACAAGGAGCTTTCAGAGAAGGACGGCAAGCTTGCTGACCTTGCTAAGAAGGATGCTGAGATCAAGTCACTCAATGATGAGATCGCTAAGCTCAAGGAAGAGGGAAGCAATCCTATCGCTATGATGGGCGCAATGTTCGCTGAGGCTCAGAAGAACGTTAACCAGATCCAGAATCAGGCTAAGATCGATGCTGATAACGTTACCAAGGAAGCTAATGACAAGGCTGCTCAGATACTCGATGATGCAAACATCGAAGCTGAAAAGGCTGTTGCAGTTGCAAATGCTGCTGCTGAGACCTGCATCAGAGAGGCTAACGATCAGGCAAGAAATACTATTAATGAAGCTAATGCACACGCTGATAAGGTAAATTCAATGTCCAAGACTGTACGCGAGATGCTCCTTACAGAGATCGAAAGCGTAAACAGCAAGTTTGCTGATATCAAGTCTGTACTTAACAACCTTACAGGTCAGTGCACAAGCAGAATGGGCGAAGCTCAGAACCTTATCGGTGAAGCCCGCAAGACTGTTGATACTGCAAAGTCTGACGAGAATACCATCAAGAAGGCAGAAGCTCCAAAGGCTGAATTCTCACCTTCAAAGGCTCCGAAGGCTGCTCTCTCCGATCTTCCATCTGCAAAGACAGGTGACAAGAAGAGCGACCCTTTCGCTAATGTAGGCGGCTTCAATAAGGATAATAACAATAATAAGAATAATAACAATAATAATTTCAACAATAACAATAACAATAATAATAAGCCTGCACAGACACCTGCTCAGAATCAGCAGCAGAACAAGCCTGCACAGGGCAATAAGAGCGCAAGCTTCAACTTCGATATGGCAGAGCTTTTAAAGGCTGCCGAAGAGGAAGCTGCAAAGGATCCTGAGAACTAATAATACGAATTACCGACCTCCCTTCGGAGCGATCCGAGGGGAGTCGGCAATATAAACTTGTATGGAAAATGCAGATTGTTGGGTGGATATCTTGCTTGATTTGGATTTCAATTTGAATGAACTGAACAGCAAAACGGACGAAGAGCTTGCCGTTCTCGGAAAGACCGAAAAAACAGCAGCTGCTGTCCTTATATCACGCTATTCCAGGCTTGTTTTCATTAAATCGGAAATTTATGCGAATTCTGACACCGACAGTGACGACCTGCATCAGGAGGGCATGATGAGTCTCCTTAAAGCGATAGATGCTTTTGATCCTCATAAGGGGGTAAAATTCTGCACATTTGCAGAGGTATGCATCGTTAACCGCATGAGGACTCTTTCCAAAAGATCTGTGAAAAATACTTCTTTTGCAGAGCGCATAGATGAAGAAGAAGCAGAAGATGTTCTGTCTGTGGAAGAAACTCCTGAAAGCATTTACTTTTACAAAGAATTTTTTTCCGAGCTCTGGAAAAACATCTGCTCGGTGCTGTCATTGACTGAGCTTAATGTGCTTACACTTTGTGTACAGGGATTAAGCTATAAGAGTACAGCAGAAAAGCTCGGTATGACCGAGAAAGCTGTGGACAATGCCATGCAGCGTGCAAGAAAAAAGATACGTGCTGTCATGCACGACACAAATTGAAATATGACCGTGTAGCTCAAGCCAGAGAGCGTTGTTTTACAAAGATGTGGGTGGAAATCCAACCGTGGTCGAAGAAAAAATTAAGCGAGGTATTTAAGATGTACGAAGACAAGACATTAGTTTGCAAAGAGTGCGGTCAGGAGTTTATTTTCTCCGCAGGTGAACAGGAATTTTATGCAGAGAAAGGCTTCGTAAATGAGCCACAGAGATGCAAATCATGTCGTGATGCAAGAAAGAACGCAGGCAAGGCTGAGCGCGTAATGTACACAGCAACTTGCGCTTCATGCGGCGGCGAAGCAAAGGTTCCTTTTGAGCCAAAGGAAGGAAGAGCTGTATATTGCAGCGAGTGCTTTGCAAAGATGAACGAAGCATAATTGATCAGACCGAAAGCACAGTCGGAAACGGCTGTGCTTGGTTTTGTTTATGCGTACTGCCGAGCAGTGCGCTATTTTTGAGTTTATGAGGTGCAGAAATGCTTGATAACAGACTGAAAAAAATTGCAGAGCTTGTCAGCGGCGAAGGTATCGCCGTCGATGTCGGTACAGACCATGCATACCTCGCGGCTGAACTGGTTAAGAGCGGAAAGTGCAGTAACGTCATCGCTTCCGATGTAAAGGAAGGTCCTCTTGAAGCTGCGCGTAATACAGTGGAAAAATACGGAGTAAAGGACAGCGTTGAGCTGGTGCTCTCTGACGGACTTGATAATGTTGACCTCACAGGTGTTACGGATATCATTATCGCAGGCATGGGCGGAGAGACTATCGCTGATATAATGGAGCGCGTTGCCAAGTCTGGCAGAGCAAATGAAGAGACAGGCTGGATACTTCAGCCTATGACAAAACCTGAGGTGCTCCGCAAAAAGCTTTATGAATGCGGTTTTGTCCTATGGGACGACATCGTTGTTGAGGAGGGGGACAAGCTTTACAACATTATGAAAGCGGAATATGACCCGAATATCCTCTTTGACTTTACAGAAACTGAAAGCATAATGGGGCATCTTGATGAGGAAGAGCCTGTTTCGCGTAAATACCTCGACCGTGAAGCAGAACGCTGTCTCAGAGTTGCGGAAAGTCTTAAAAATGCTGGGAAAATCAGCGATGCGCAGCATTATGAAGCTATCGCAGCAAAGTTGAAAAACGGTATCGGTACTGAAAATGTTAGCGATATTGCAGCTTTCCTTGATAGTCTCTACCCTTTCGGACTTCAGGAGAAATGGGACAATTCAGGCTATCTTGTGGAGTGTCCCCTTGAAGAGTGCAGAAGGATACTCCTTGCGCTGGATATTACAAATGAAGTTGTGGACGAAGCGTTTAAAAAGAATGCAGACCTTATTATCTCTCACCACCCTGTCATTTTTGATCCGAGAAAGAGAATTATGAAAAACGATCCTGTTTACAGGCTCATAACAGATGGTATCGGAGCTATCTGTATGCATACTAATCTCGATATAGCACAGGGCGGTACAAATGGTGTAATACTGAGCAAGCTCAGAGAAAAATTCAGCTTTGAGTGTGAGCCTGAGCCTTTTGAGGAGCTTGGCGGCGAAAACAATCTCGGCTGGATAATAACTCTTGAAGATGCTGTATTGCCGAAGCAGCTTGCAGAGATTTGCAGGGAGATATTCGGCTGCGAATATGTCCGAATTAGCAAATGCAGACACAGGATATCAAGGATAGCCTTTTGTTCGGGTTCGGGCGGCTCTATGCTGGGTGAAGCATTGGAAAAGAGCTGTGATGCCCTTATAACAGGCGATGTGAAGCACGATGTGTGGATAGATGCGAATAACAGCGGTATCGTACTGCTCGACTGCGGTCACTTCCACACTGAAAATATCGTTTTATGGGAGCTACGCCGCGTACTGGAAGAAAAATTCCCACAGCTGGATATCGAAATATCCGGGAATTCTATTGATCCCTGCGAATATGTCTGAGGTGAGAAAATGAGTATATTCATATGTCCAGTGTGCGGAAAAAAGCTCGAACTGTCAGGGAATTCCTACGTGTGCGAAAAAGGACACAGCTTTGACAGGGCAAGGAGCGGCTACGTAAATCTGCTGCTTTCAAAGCATATGGGCAAGACAGTACACGGCGACAATAAGCTCATGGTGCAGGCGAGGAGAGATTTCCTGAATAAGGGCTACTATTCCCCACTGTGTGATGCACTGTGCGATGCTGTATCCGATAATCTCAGCGGTTCGGTCGTTATTGATGCAGGCTGCGGTGAAGGATATTACACATCAGCAATAATTGACAGGCTGAAAAATGATAATATCATGGCAGAAATATGTGGTATAGACATATCCAAAACAGCGGTTGAGTACAGCTCGAAGCGTATCAAAACGGCAGAGCTTGCAGTTGCAAGTGTTTTTCACATACCTGTTGCAGACAGCTCCTGCGATATGCTGGTAACACTATTTGCTCCCTACTGCGGCGAGGAGTTTCAGAGAGTTCTCAGAAAAGACGGTATAATGATAATGGCTATACCTTCGGCAGATCATCTCTGGGAGCTGAAAAAGGCTATATATGATACTCCGTACAAGAATGAGGTCAAGCCATATGAGCTTGAGGGCTTTGAGCTTATAAGCAAAAAGCGCGTGACTTATGAGATGCACCTTGACTGTCAGGAGGATATAAATGCGCTGTTTTCCATGACTCCTTATTACTACAGAACAGGTCGTGAACAGCAGGAGAGGTTGTCACAGATACACCAATTAACAACAAAAGCAGATTTTGAATTGCTTATCTATCGCAATATATGATAGGAACCTGCCTGCAATAAATGCTGCCGAATTTATACTAAGCACTATCAACGCTCGCAGCTGAGTCAGTTGAATGCAGTGGAACTGCACATAAAAAATAGCAAAGGAATGATCTTATGGCTCTTGACGGAGCTTTCTTATATGCAGTCAGAAACGAACTACTGCCCCTTATCGGCGGAAGAGTCGAAAAGATACATCAGCCTTCCCGTGAGGAGGTAATTATTTCCATACGCACCCGAAGCGGCAGCAAAAAGCTGTATATTTCTTCAAATGCTGGAAGTGCAAGGGTGCATATCACTGAAAATACTGTGGATAATCCCCAGACTCCGCCTATGTTCTGTATGCTTCTCAGGAAGCGTCTCGGCAGCGGTAAGCTCATTGATATCAGGCAGGACGGGCTGGAAAGAATACTTTTTCTTGATTTCGAGTGCGTCAACGAGCTTGGCGATGTAGTCACGGTGACTCTCGCCTGTGAGATAATGGGACGCTGTTCAAATCTTGTCATTATCAGCCATGAAGGCAAGGTCATCGACAGTATCAAACGAGTTGACGAGGATATGTCCCGTGAGAGACTTGTGCTGCCCGGAATGAAATACACCATGCCGCCCCGTGATGACAGACTGAATTTTCTGACAGCCGAGCCCGAGGAGATAGTATCGCGTCTGCGGAGTACCGAGCCTAAGGAGCTTTCAAAGGCTCTTATACGAATATTCGAGGGTATATCGCCGATACTTGCCCGTGAGTGGGCATTCTTCGCAGGCAGGGGAGCGCATCTCGAAAGCGACACCATAGATGGCGATCAGCTTGACAGGCTTCTTTTCGTCATAAAGCGCACGAAGGGACAGCTTGAAAACGGCGAGTGCTGCTTCTCGGTTGCAAGCGACAAGGAAGGACAGCTGAAGGATTTCTCGTTTATCCGTCTTTCACAGTTCGGAACACTCATGTACACAAAGGAGATACCCACAGCCTCGGAGCTGCTGGACTATTTCTACTCTGAGCGTGACAGGGCGGCGCGTACAAAACAGCGCGCAAATGATCTTTTCAAGCTGCTGATGAACCTTACAGACCGTACTTCAAGGCGTATCGCCGCACAGCGCGAGGAGCTCGATGCCTGCGCCGACAAGGAACACGCAAAGCTCTGCGGCGATCTTATCTCGGCTAATATGTACCGTATTCAAAAAGGCGACAGCAGTGCAACAGTAGAGAATTTCTACGACGAGAGCTGTCCGCAGATGACCATAGAGCTTGATGTGCGGAAAACTCCTGCACAGAATGCTCAGCACTACTACAACGAATACAAGAAATCCGTTACTGCCGAGGAAAAGCTGGCAGTGCAGATACAAAAGGGCGAGGAAGAGCTTCAGTATCTTGAAAGCGTGTTCGATTCGCTTACAAGAGCTTCTTCTGAAAATGATATCATACAGCTTCGACTGGAGCTGCGTGAGCAGGGCTATGTCCGCTATGCAGGCGGAAAAGCTAAGCCGCCAAAGGCGCTGCCCCCTGTGGAGTACAAGTCCAGCGACGGCTTTACCATACTTGTGGGACGAAACAACAAGCAGAATGACCAGCTCAGTCTGAAATTTGCGGAAAAGTCAGATATATGGCTGCATACTCAGCTTATTACAGGTTCTCACGTTCTTATACTTACTGACGGTGAAACTCCGCCTGACAAGACAATTGAAGAAGCTGCCGTAATAGCTGCGGTAAATAGCAGCGGCAGAAATTCGGGACTTGTTCCCGTTGACTACTGTCTGGCTAAGTTCGTGAAGAAGCCTGCGGGAGCAAAGCCGGGTAAGGTAATATTCACCAACTACAAGACCGCATTCGTAAAGCCCGATGCAGAGCTTGAGCAGAGTCTGAGGGTATGAGTATGAATAAGAAACTTGATGCGGAGTTCTTTCACCGCGATGCACTTGATGTAGCTCCCGACCTTGTAGGAAAGATACTGGTACACAGGCTTGCTGACGGTACTGAGCTGCGCGAGCGTATCGCTGAGACAGAGGCTTACCGCGGCGAAGAGGACAAGGGCTGTCATGCAGCAAAGGGGCGTACAAAGCGTACAGAGCTGCTTTACGGTGAGAGCGGTGTCATTTATGTGTATCTCTGTTATGGTATGCACTGGCTTATGAATGTCATAACAGGTGAAAAGGATCAGCCTCAGGGCGTACTTCTCCGCGCAGGGGAGCGTTTTGACGGACCTGCAAAGCTTACAAAAAATATGAAGATAGACGGCAGCTTCAACGGTGTAATTCTCGAAGAAAATGAAGAGGTATGGTTTGAGGACGACGGTTACAGACCTGAAATAAGGACTGCGCCCCGTGTGGGCATAGACTATGCAGGTGACTACTGGAAGGACATAGAATGGCGGTTTATTGCTGACGGGAAGTGATAATGTGGATATACGCTGTACAGGCTGGAATTCTATATATAAAATCGGAACTGTGTTGAAAAAGCAGTCGGACTGTGAGTATATGCTCCTGCTCATAAGGAGCAGAAGCTGCGTTTTTATTGACGGAGCAGAGATGCATCTTCCTGCAAATACGCTCATTCTGTGCAGCGGCAGGCGAGAGGTAGAGTGCTCGGCAGACGAATGTGCAATTATGTGCGACTGGATATGCTTTGATGCAGGAGACGAGCAGGAGCTTATGGAGTCACTTGAGCCTGTTTTCGACAGTCCCGTAAGATTTGCGGATACAGAGTTCATATGCGGACTTATGCGGAATATTTCCGAAGAGTATTACACTCTCGGAGCGAGAAGGCTGAAAATGCTTGACAGCCTTATGAGGATACTCCTTATAAAGATAAGCGACGTGGCAGTGCGCAGAGATATGTCTGTGCAGACTACAGAGCCACACTACGGACTTCTGATAGAGCTTAGAGAAAAGATATACCGCAATCCTCAGATGAAGTGGAATGTTGATACTATGGCAGCGTATGTAAATATGTCAAGGTCGTATTTTCAGCACCTTTACCGCGAGACCTTCGGCGTGTCCTGTATTGCAGATGTTATCAGCGGAAAGATAGAAAAGGCAAAGGAGATACTCAGCGAGACAGGCTGTACAGTATCACAGGTGGCGGCAATGTGCGGCTATGACAATGAAGAGCACTTTATGAGACAGTTCAAGAAAAATGTGGGAGTTACTCCTACAAAGTACAGAAAGCAGTTGTGATGTTAAAAAATAGTTCACAATTAACAAAGTTTATTAACAGTAATGATGCGACAAACAACGAAATAACGGCATTTTTGTCAATTATTGCGGACTATTGTTCAATTGTTGCTGTTTTTATGTACAAATGAGGTGATAAAACTTAAAAAAGGCATTATCCTAAGGCAAAATAATGGTATTTATCAACAAAAAATAGCAAAATATTGTCATTTGGTCTCGGGGTATTATTTATAACAATAAAGAAAAAAGTTCATACGGCAAACGCAAACAACGTATTACAGGCGAAAATCGGCTTGTCTTGTCATTGTGTGGAATCAAGATGAAGATTTGGTGAATTAATGGCAAACTTAAGACTATTTTAAGAAACGGCGGCTATAATGTAATCAAATGATACGAAAGGAGTGTGAGACTCCGTGCGGAAACAGCCGTTTCGGAGGTAGTTATGGCAATCAATACATTCGCTCGCAAAGAAATCAAGTTTCTCCTTAATATGGATCAGTATCACGGACTGATGGAGGTCATATCAGAGTATATGAATCCTGATGATTACTGCATAGGCGGCAAGGAGTACGGTATCTATAATATCTATTATGATACTCCCGACGATTATCTTATAAGAGAGTCGCTTTCAAAGCCTTATTACAAGGAAAAGATCAGACTTCGCAGCTACTATTCGCCTGCAAAGCCCGATGACAAGGTTTTCCTTGAGATAAAGAAGAAGATCGGCGGAATTGTTACAAAGAGAAGAGTTTCAATGACTCTTGCTGATTCAGATGCATACTTCGCTGACAGAACAAAGCCTGTATTCGATAAGTACATAACAGAACAGGTTTTCAGGGAACTTGATGTTTTCCTTGACAATTATCCCATCGCACCAAAGCAGTATATCAGCTATCAGCGTGAGGCTTTCTTCGGCAAGTATGACCACGATTTCCGTCTTACATTTGACAGAAAGATAACTGAGC
This sequence comes from Ruminococcus flavefaciens ATCC 19208, assembly GCF_000518765.1. Classification (GTDB taxonomy): domain Bacteria; phylum Bacillota; class Clostridia; order Oscillospirales; family Ruminococcaceae; genus Ruminococcus; species Ruminococcus flavefaciens. The sequence continues at coordinate 558,847 of NZ_KI912490.1, forward strand.
GCCGCTATGATCTTGGATTGAACTATGAGAGCTACGGTAACTATATAATCGGCGCAGACCAGAGACTTATGGAAGTCAAGGTCTTAAACGCTATTCCTGACTGGCTGGTAGGCAAGATGTCAGAGTTGGGCATCTTCAAGACCAGCTTCTCAAAGTACGGCAGAGCATATCAGAATTTTGTAAAGACACAGATCGAGGGTGCTCAGCAGACTTCGGGAAGAAGAATTTATATATCAGGCATCTCAATGGTCAATAATAACGTAATTATGAACAGGAGCGTATAATTTATGTTTGAACACGGTTTTTTCGGAAATGTACTTTCAAAGTATTATGAGTCGAGTGATTCGGTTATAGCAAGCAGTGACTCAATGTTTAATCCTATCAAGGCAGGAGAATTCTTCCTCTGTGTAGGAGCTGCACTTGTTATAGGCTTCCTTATCAGCCTTATCTACATCGTTACTCATAGAAAAGAGGGCTACTCTCAGAGCTATGTCCTGACAATGATAATGCTTCCGACTATCGTTTCACTTATACTTTTACTTATAAACACAACAGCAGGCGCACTCAGTCTTGCAGGTGCATTCACACTTGTACGATTCAGGAGCGTTGCCGGTGACCCGAAGGATATAGCATATATCTTCTTCGCAATGGCAGCAGGTACAGCCTGCGGTATCGGATATATCGGATTTGCAATCGTATTCTTCATTATCCTCGGCATCGTAATGTTTATCCTCAGCGAGACAGACTTCGGCGGCTGCAAGAAGAGACATATGACTCTTAAGATAGCTATCCCCGAGAACCTTGACTATCAGGGCGTATTTGAGCCTGTTCTCAGCAGATACACTACATTCCACAAGCTCAGAAGAGTTAAGACAACAAACTTCGGTACACTTTTCGAGCTTATCTACAGCGTTGATGTTCTTGACAACATCGACCAGAAAAAGTTCGTTGATGAGCTCCGTGCTCTTAATGGAAATATGACCATCAACCTCGTATTCTTCAAGTATGACGACAAGATCTACGAAGGCTGATATAAAAAATCAAAAACCCTCTCCAGCGAATTTGTCAGGCTCTAACTGTAGGTCTGACAAATTTTGCATATTTGGAAAAGGAGATACAGATATGAAATATAGAAGGTTTACTGCAGCGGCTGCTGCATTTCTAACACTGATAACAACTATATCCTGCGGAAAAGATGAAGTTACCGAGTCGGACAAAGATAAAAATCCGACTATATACAGCGAAAATACTACAAAGAATTCCACTCAGAAGCTTGACTGGGGCGACAGCTCCAAAAAACAGCAGCAGAATAACGGCGGACAGAACAACGGTCAGAATATGCCTCAGCAGAACGGAAATAACGGCAATATGCAGGGTAATAACCCTCAGGGGGGCAATTCTGCGCCTCAAACAGGCGGAAGCGGCTATCCGTCAGGCAGCGGAAATAATAATTTCTGGGGCACAGGTAATCCAAACAGCGGCGGACAGCAGTATAATCAGAACTATGGACAGTCAGGCGGCACATGGGGCGGAGTTCAGAATAATAATAACAACTATTACGGCGGCGGTTTCAGCGGCTATACAGGCGGAAATAATCAGAGCAGCGGAGAAAACCAGAGCAATGAGAATACACAGCCAAATACCCAGCCAAATACCCAGCCTGCAACACAGGCTCCTACTGCACCTGTCAGCAGTACAGAAGCTGAAGTGCCTGAAGACAATATGAAATATACTGCCGAGGTAACTCTTGGCAGCCAGATAAATATTAAGGGCAGCAATATAAGGCTTAACGGTTCAGTGTTGACTATTACCTCAGAGGGCGATTATATATTTACCGGAAGTCTGCCAAACGGTCAGATCTGTGTGGACACCGAGTCTCCTACAGATAAAGTAACTATCGTGCTCAACGGCGTTGATATAGCAAACTCAACAGGTCCTGCTATACTTATTGACGAGGCTAAAAAGTGCACTATCAAGGTCAAGGAGGGAACTGCCAATTATCTTGCAGACGGCGGCGACAACAAGGCGTATGACGGTGCTATCTTCTCAAATGATACACTGAGACTCAAAGGCAACGGTGAGCTTTATATAACAGCAAACAATGCACATGGTATCGCCTGTGACGACGATATAATCATTGATAACGGTACATATAATATCATTTCTGCCAAGTCGGGAATCATGGTACATGATGATCTTACGATCAACGGCGGCAGAGTAAACATTAAAGCTGGTACAAACGGTATCAAATCAAAGGGTACTATCAATATAAACGGCGGCTGTACTATGATCTCCGGAGGATATAAAGAGGAAAAACGCTCAATTTACGCTATGGGAACATTCAGCTATACAGGCGGATATGTATTCGCGGCAGGCAATCAGGTATCTGTTCCGACATACTCCGAGAAACCGTATGTCGTTATGGATCTTATTGATCCTGTTGAGGGCGGCAGCACCGTTGAAATGGTTCTCAATGATATACAGATGGCTACATTTGTTCCTCATACAGAGTTCAGAAGCCTTATGATGCTTGCACCTGAAATAGCAGCAGGAAATACATTCTATGCTGTAATAAACGGTGAAAATACCGAGACTTTTACTGTAGAAGACGGACTTAATCTGTTTAATACAAAATAAAAGAAAAAATATAAATATATTGTAAATATGTAATAAGTAAAAACTTATTTACATAAAATTAACTTGAAAAAATATAAAAAAATAAGAAAAAGTACACTTTATTGTATTTTTGTAGACAAATGTATATTGTAAAGTACGTGATAATGCAATATAATAAATACAGCAAATGAAGATTATTGGTATTCAACATCAAGTACCCTCCCCTCTCATGTGCTTGATATTGAGTATTAGTTCACTTGCACGCCATAGAAATAGTTTTGTCAAGTAATAAAACTAACCCCTTTCATTTGTAATTTTTTCATGTTTTCTATTCTCAATAATTTGTTTTAACTTATCGTCTATGGCTCGACTCACAGTGCTAAACGAGAAATCGTTTGAGTCGAATATCCGCTCCCTCTGAGCGGATTTTTTTTGCATTGTGAAACTTGCGTGAAAGATTATATAATCCGCTTGACAAATTCTATAATCAGTGATAGTATATATGTAATGAAGAAGGGAAGTGATGTACCCGTGAAAAAAAGTGTATACAGTCTCGTCCTTATGGACGATGTTATAAAAGCCGTGGACGAACAGGCTTACCGACTGGGAACGAGCCGTTCAAATCTGATAAATCAGATACTTGCCGAGCACCTTTCCTGCGTTACTCCCGAAATGCGAATGAGGGAGATATTTGAACAGGTGGCAGAGCTTGTGAGCAGCAGCTTCCGTATACAGGAGCAGCGTTCACCGTCGCTTATGACTGTTCGGACGGCTCTCGAATACAAGTATCGTCCCACGATCAATTATAAAGTGGAGCTTGAACGCTCACCGTCGGATTATATAGGTACGCTCAGAGTGAATATAAGGACGCAGAGTGCTGCATTGATAGATATGTTCCACAGCTTTTTTGCGTACCGCGCAAAGCTTGAAAATTCTTATCTACAGCAGCTCGGTATAAATAAGTACAGCTGCGAGATAGGTGACGGAAGCTTTTCGAGAAGGCTTATAAATACAGGAACGCTGTCAGGCGAGCAGGTGGGCGAGGCAATAGGCGAGTACATCAAGGACCTCGACCATGCAGTGAAGGTATATTTTGCATCTCCGTCGGAATTCGGCGAGAGTGCTCATATACTTGAAAAGAATTATCGGGCACTACTGGGCAGGTATATCATTTAGTTCAGAGAATAATGTGATGATAAGAAAGAAAATGTGAATGGAGGAATAAATATGAATGCAGAGAAATTGACTCAGAAATCAATAGATGCCGTAAGAAAGGCTCAGAGTATAGCTGTAATGCAGTCAAACTCGGTGATCGAGCCTATTCACCTGCTTGCAGGACTTGTTCGTCAGGAAAACGGACTTATACCGCAGCTCCTCAAAAAAATGAATATAGATGTGGATATCTTCGATTCCGAAGTAGAAAAGAAGATAAATTCACTCCCAAAGGTAACAGGCAGCGGAAGAAGCAGCAATATCGGTATCTCGGCTGAGTGCGACAGAGTTCTCACATCGGCTGAGGGTATTGCTTCAAATATGAAGGACGAATTCGTGTCCGTTGAGCACCTTATGCTTGCCCTTATCGACAGCAAGGACAGAGATGTATCTCAGCTGTTCGGTACTTTCAATATTGCCCGTGACAGCTTTCTCAGCGCACTTATGTCCGTGAGAGGAAATACAAGAGTTACCAGTGAAAATCCCGAGGACACATACGATGTCCTTACAAAATACGGTCAGGAGCTTGTGGGACTTGCGAGGAGAAATAAGCTCGACCCAGTTATCGGCAGAGACAGCGAGATACGAAACGTTATCCGCATCCTCTCAAGAAAGACGAAAAACAACCCTGTGCTCATTGGTGAGCCGGGCGTCGGAAAAACTGCCATTGCTGAGGGACTTGCCCTCCGTATCGTGGCAGGAGATGTCCCCGACAGTCTTAAAGACCGAAAGGTGTTCTCCCTTGATATGGGAGCTCTCGTGGCAGGAGCGAAGTACCGCGGCGAATTTGAGGAGCGTCTGAAAGCTGTTCTCAACGAGATAAAGAACAGCAACGGACAGATACTGCTCTTTATTGATGAGCTCCATACTATCGTCGGCGCAGGCAAGACCGATGGAGCTATGGACGCAGGCAATCTTTTGAAGCCTATGCTTGCAAGAGGTGAGCTGCACTGTATCGGTGCTACTACACTTAACGAGTACCGCCAGTACATCGAGAAAGACCCGGCATTGGAGCGCCGTTTTCAGCCTGTTATGGTTGATGAGCCAAGCGTTGAGGATACAATATCAATACTTCGTGGCCTGAAAGAGCGTTACGAGGTATTCCACGGCGTTAAGATAAGCGACAATGCACTTATTTCAGCTGCAATGCTTTCAAATCGTTATATCACAGACCGTTTCCTGCCTGATAAGGCTATTGACCTCATAGATGAAGCCTGCGCGACTATACGTACGGAAATGGACTCTATGCCTACCGAACTCGATGTTATCTCACGTAAGATAGTTCAGCTCGAAATTGAAGAAGCTGCACTGAAAAAGGAAAGCGACAATATCTCTCAGGAGCACCTTGAAGAGATACAGAAAGAGCTTGCAGAGCTTCGTGAGAAGTTCAACAGCATGAAGGCAAAGTGGGAGAACGAAAAGAACGATATCTCCGCTGTTCAGAAGCTTCGTGAGGAGATCGAAAAGACAGGCGGCGAAATAGACAAGGCAGAGCGCGAATACGATCTTAACAAGGCTGCCGAGCTGAAATACGGCAAGCTTCCGCAGCTCCAAAAGGAACTGGAAGAGCTTGAAAAGCAGGCAGAGCATGATGTGGAGAACGGCAGACTGCTGCGTGACAGAGTTACAGAGGACGAGATTGCAAAGATAGTATGCCGCTGGACAGGTATTCCCGTATCAAAGCTCATGGAGGGCGAAAAGGAGAAGATACTCGGTCTTGAAGGACTTCTTCACAAGAGAGTTATCGGACAGGACGAGGCGGTAACTAAGGTCAGCGAAGCTATCCTGCGTTCACGTGCAGGTATACAGGCTCCCGACAGACCTATCGGTTCGTTCCTCTTCCTCGGACCTACAGGTGTCGGCAAAACTGAGCTTGCAAAGGCACTTTCAGAGATACTCTTCGATGATGAGAGAAATATTATCCGTATCGACATGAGCGAATATATGGAGAAATTCAGCGTAAGCAGACTCATTGGTGCGCCTCCCGGCTATGTCGGTTATGATGAGGGCGGTCAGCTTACTGAAGCAGTTCGCAGAAAGCCTTATTCTGTAGTTCTCTTTGATGAGATAGAAAAGGCTCACCCCGATGTGTTCAATATACTCCTGCAAGTCCTTGATGACGGCCGTATAACCGATTCACAGGGCAGAACAGTTGACTTCAAGAATACAATAATCATACTCACATCAAATCTCGGTTCACCTTATATCCTTGAGGGGATTGACGAAAAGGGCGAGATAACGGACGAAGCACGTTCACAGGTGGAGGGACTCCTCAAAACACAGTTCAGACCTGAGTTTCTTAATCGTCTTGATGAGATAATCTTCTACAAGCCGCTGGCTAAGACGGAGATAGTCAAGATCGTAGATCTTATGCTTGCAGACCTCCAAAAGCGTCTTGATGACAAGCACATACGTATAAATGTAAGCGATGCGGCTAAGAATTACATCGTTGAATGCGGTTACGATCCGAATTTCGGTGCAAGACCGCTGAGAAGATTTATTCAGCGCAATGTTGAGACTCTTGCGGCAAAGCGTATAATTGGCGGCAATCTGTCGGCAGGTGACATTATAGATATAGACCTTGATGCAAATGGAAAGCTGACTGCGGATTAATGTATAAAGTTTCAGCCATAGTATCCCTGACAGTATGTGGAGATACTATGGCTTTTTTGTGCCTGTCGGAGCTTTAAAAATGACAGATCATGTTGAAAAACGGGATTTTTTGCATGAGTTCACAAAAAGTTTAGAAAATCTGTCGTGAAAACGTTGATTTTTTTACCTTCAAAGGGCTGATTTCACTGTATATTTCGGAATATTTTGGCTATAATATACAAAAAGTAAAATAATATTTGCTTCGTCTCACCGCTTTCAACGGAAAATAGGCAAATTCTATGGCGGTTTTGAATAAAAATGGGGCTGTATACAGCCAAATATAGGTAGATTTGTCATTTTTTTTTGAATTCCTTGACAAATCATCACAAAGGGTATATAATTCAATTGTAAAATCTTATTTATGGAGGATAAAACTATGACAAAGACCGAGTTAATCAGTGCAGTTGCCGATAAGGCTGACTTCACAAAGAAGAATGCAGAGACTGCTGTAAACGCTATCATCTCAACAATTACAGATGCTCTCGCAAGCGGGGAGAAGGTTTCAATCGTAGGCTTTGGAACATTTGAAGTTCGTGACCGTAAGGAGAAGCAGGTAATCAACCCTCAGACAAAGAAGATGATGACAGCTCCAGCATCAAAGGCTCCTGCTTTCAAGGCTGGTCAGGCTTTCAAGAACGCTGTAAACAAGTAATTCTAAGGAGGATACTATCATGCCGGAGAAGAAGACTGCAGAAACAAAAGTAGTTGAGACAGCTGCTCCTGTAGAGGAGAAGAAGGCTGCTGCTGCAAAGAAGCCAGCTGAGAAAAAGGCTGCTGCAAAGAAGCCTGCTGAGAAGAAGGCTCCAGCTGCTAAGAAGCCAGCAGAGAAGAAAGCTGCTGCTAAGAAGCCTGCTGCAAAGAAGGCTCCAGCTGCTAAGAAGCCTGCTGCTAAGAAGGAAACAGCTGAGGAGAGAAAGGTATTCATTCAGTACAACGGTGCTGAAGTTGCAGGTACAGACCTCATTGACAAGGCAAAGGCTGTTGCCGGAGTAAAGTCTGCTAAGAGCGTCGTTGTATATGTAAGACCTGAGATCAACAAGGTATATTACGTAATAGACGATAACACATTCGGCAATTTTGATCTTTTCTAAGAATTGAAAGGCTCCGCTTTATGCGGAGCTTTTTTGCGCCATGCGGGGAGCCCCCGCAGCCAAGTTCGCGTTTCAGTAAAACTGATGCGCTGATTTATTTTCCGCGCATGATGTTGTATCAAAATTGTAACACACATAAACAAGGCTCTCCATACAGGAGAGCCTTATACTATATCATGTTTTTATCAGTTTAAATAATCTTTTGTAAAAGCGTGTGTCATCAGCTTATACTGCGCTTTCGGTAGTTACCTTATGATGCAGGTGTTGGGTCAAAACCGAGGAGTATGCGCTGTATTGCAAGTGCGTCCAGAGTTGAAATTCCATCGCCGTTCATATCACCGAGTGCAATTCCTCTTTTTGTGATATGTTGTGCGTCAGTACCGTTTTCGCCGTACTTGTTAGGATTTGCAAGAGACTGCATTATAAGAACAACGTCGCCCATGTCGAGTGAACCGTCTCCGTTGGCATCTCCCTTATCGCCGCTGTATTCTTCAACTTCAAGTTCGCTGCGGATGATAGTATTTGTATCAGGAGAAACATAGATATTACCTGAAACAATGTCGCCCTTGCGGATATCTGAGTCAAAGCAACTGTTTATAGTGTAAGCACCAACGTTGCTTATAACAAATCCGTTTTCTGAACCGATAGTGAAGTCTGTAACCTCAGCGTTGTTGATCTTTACGAGCTTAGCTGACTTATCAGCTGAATTGATGTAGACTATAAAAGAGAATTCAACTGATTGTGTGTCATAAACAGTGCGGTCGGATGATTCACCTTCTACATTGCACTTGAAGCTGCCGTCTGTACCAATTTTTACGATATAAGTACCGCCCTTGAGTGTGTTGAACTCATCGGCTGAAACAGAAGTATCACCGTCAAGTGACTCTATCTTGATGTATTCGGGATAAATGTTTGTGATATCCCATAAGTAATCGGTCCTTAAAACCTCAAAATTGCCCTTGTTTGAATGTCTGTTTACGCTGTGGTAAGCACTGATAGCAAGACCGCTCAGATCGAGTGACTCGCCCTCGTCGTAGATAGTCTTTGTTGGGATAGTCTTTATCTCGTTGAAGTGGTCAACGCCTGTACCGTACATCCAGAGTTCAGGTTCTGTATATGTTGTTGAATTGTCGGGAACATCGTTATTTGTACCGCCGTAAGGGTAAGATACATTAGCTGTTGTGGTAGGGCTCGGGTTATAGTGAGTTGTAACAGAATATAGATCAATTCTGAAAATATCATAGAGATAGTTTACAGCCATATGGCTTTGATTAGCAGTTACTATTATATTATCGCCCTTATTGAGGCTCTTTAGTATTTCAGTGACTTTTTCTTCCGAAAGACCGTCTTCGAGGCGGAGAGAGCTTAAAGTGTATTTTATACCGCCGCTGAGATAAAGCTCCTTATAGCTGCCACAATCAGCATAGCTGTCGAAAGTACCTCTGAACGATGTGCGGTCATATTCTTTTACACTTGTTACCGGAGCAGTTAACGTAGTTGTGATCGTAGTAGTTGTTACAGGCTGAGTAACTGCCTTATCGGTAACTGTTACCTGGAATGACTTTTTATCTGCGCCTGTACCGCTGCCGTATATTACGTAGATAGTATATGTGCCGGGCTTTGTGTTGTCGAATTCAGATGCATCGACAGTATAGTAATCAGAATCAAATGATGCACCGAAAACATCACCGTGCATACCCTTTGAGTTCTCATATATTCCATATGCACGGCTGCCTGATAGGTCAAGCTCTTCGCCTATTGCATAAGTGGTCTTGGTGGGATATGACATTACAGAAAGAGCATACTTTTCCCAGTATTCTGTAGTAACAGGCAATGTCGTGTTAATGCAGGTGGTCGTTGTCGTTATTGATGTCTGGACGCTTGTTGCTGTAGTTGTGCCCTCAAGAGTCTTTTCTATATTTATAATAGTATCAGAAGCTGAAAGGGTAACATTTATTATATTGCCCTTGCTCAGCGAATTGACGATCGCTGCAAGTGATTCGCCATATGGATATTTTTCGTTGTTGATGAAATAGAGATAACCGTCCTCTGCATGGTCGAAAACGCCTGCGATACCGTGAACTTCATTATCCTCCACAGTTACAGTGGTATCGTTTTCTGTGCTTGCACTTTTGAAGGTGATGATGTAATGATCGTCAGTGTGCTCGGGATTATCTACATATGTATATTCCATATTCAGTTTTTCACCGACTTTGGGTTTGTGACCGAGCTTGTTTGTGAGGTGCTGTAATTCAAGCGGAGCGTTGAAGAAGTATTTGCCTGCTTTATCGAGTGTTACTGAGTCGTTGTCGATAGCAGTTATAATACCGCTTGCACTGGAAGTTACTGTCGGAAAACAGCATGAAGCAGCAGGATAGCAGTCATAGCAAGCAGCACAGCCGTTTGAAGCAACGTGTATTTCGCTTTTTGGCACTTCCTTATGACAGAGCATACACTTTGCCATATAGGCTTCCTGTGCTGTATCAGCGGCTACAGCTACTGATGTACTTGTGATCGTAGGTGCAGCAGAAATCATTGATGCTGACATTGCAGCTGCAAGTGTGATTGATAATAATTTTTTGAATAGCATAAATAATACCTCCTTTGTAAATTTTTCATGCTTTCTATTACTTAGACGGAGCAGGAAAAATAAACTCTCACATTTTTTCAGAAAAATATTATGAACTTTTTATGAATGGATATATTGCTTTTATTACTATATATAATATATGAATAGCAAAATAATTACCATGCGAGATGATAATTGACGGATTGTGTGAGATTATTTATACTTATAGCACAAAACATCATCTAATAAGTATTATATGTCATTGAAAATACAGATATTGGAATATATAATATAGACAGTGAGAAAAGGTATGCAATAGGCATACTGTTCAGAGGATATTAAAATCTGGAGGGATTTGCAATGAAAAACACTAACCTTAAAAAAAGAGCTGCATCTGTTGCGGCTGCGGCTGTTATGACAGTGTCAGCAGCGGTAGGTACAACTGCCAATGTTTTTAACTTTGGTACAGGTGCAAAACTAATGACCGTGTATGCGGCTGAGAGCAGTGTTAAGATACTCAGCAGTCAAGGCTACGGCGAGGGCGTTTATGCCACATGGTCATCGGTATCGGGAGCTTCGGGCTACAATGTCTATGTTGACGGCACTCAGATAGACAGTATGCTCATAAGGCAGTACAGCGGCTACATGAGAGCCGATGCAGTAGGTCTCAAGGCAGGAAGTCATACTATTAAAATAGTACCTGTTATAGGCGGCAGGGAAGATAGTTCAAAGGCTGCCGAGACTAAGGCTAATGCTTATGCACACGACAGAAGCGGCTTTGCTTTCGTAGGCGGCAATGCTAACGGTGCATACAATGCAGACGGTACACTCAAGAGCAATGCTATCGTTGTATATGTCACAAACTCAAATAAGGACAGTGTTACAGCAAGTATTGATGCTACTGGTAAGGGAGCAGAGATTCTTACAGGCGTTCAGAACATCATTACAGGCTACAAGAAAGGAAAAGAATCCAGACCGCTGAATATACGCTTAATCGGTAATATCACAGATCCATCAGTTCTCACTAAAGGCGACCTTATGATGGATACAGTCACAGCAGGCTGTACCGTTGAGGGAATAGGAAACGATGCAACTCTTAATGGTTTCGGTCTCGTTATGAAGAACTGTTCAAACGTTGAGGTGAGAAACCTCGGCTTTATGAACTGCAACAGCAACGAGGGAGACAACTGCGGTTTGCAGCAGAATAATAACCATGTATGGGTGCATAACTGCGACTTTTTCTATGGCGATGCAGGCTCCGACGCAGATCAGGTAAAGGGCGACGGTGCACTTGATACCAAGACATCTACATATATAACTCATTCCTATAACCACTTCTGGGACAACGGCAAGTGCAACTTGCAGGGTATGAAGTCTGAGTCTACAGATAATTATATCACATACCACCACAACTGGTATGACCACTCAGACTCACGCCACCCCAGAATAAGGACCTGCTCGGTACATTGCTACAACAACTATTTTGACGGCAATGCCAAGTACGGCGTAGGCGTAACAATGGGAGCTTCATGCTTCGTTGAGAATAATTATTTCAGAAACTGCAAATATCCTATGCTTATTTCGATGCAGGGCTCTGACGATATCACAGGCGGTACTTTTTCAAGTGAAGCAGGCGGCGTTATAAAGTCATTCGGCAATATTATGACAGGTCAGAAGGCTTATACCACATATCAGCAGAATAATACAGATTTCGACGCTTACGAGGCTTCTTCAAGAACAGAGAAGATAGGCTCAAACGTAAAAGCAAAGAACGGCGGAACTGTTTACAATAACTTTGATACATCAAGTGTGATGTACAGCTATACTCCCGATAATGCAAGCGATGTTCCTGCAATAGTCACATCAAAGGCAGGACGAGTTGACGGCGGCGACTTCAAGTGGCAGTTCGATAACTCCGTTGACGACGAGAGCTACGTTGTAAATCAGGGCTTGAAATCTGCACTTGTGGCATACAAGGGCAGCGTAACAGCTATCGGAAGCGGCTTCAAGGAGGACAATACTCCTGCGCCTGTGGTAACGACTACTACTGTTACTCAGCCTGTAGCTACAGATATAACTACTACCACGACTACAGTTTCACAGGCAGCTTCATCGACTACTACGTCTGCTCCTGTGGTAACTCCCGTAACAGGCGGAAATATCATCTTCGCTTCACCAAACGGCGGCGGAGACGGAAAGACTTCAAGCTCGCCTACTGACGTTCTTACAGCTATAAAGTCAGTACCCGCAGGCGGAACTATTTATCTCCTTGCAGGTACATATAAATATACCTCAACTATTATGATAGAGGAGAGCAACTCAGGCAAGGCAGGCGCATACAAGACCATTGCTGCTTATCCCAATGCAGATGTAAAGTTCGACTTCTCGGGACAGGCTGTTGACGGTGCAAACCGCGGTTTTGTCCTTGACGGTTCATACTGGCACTTCTACGGATTCACTGTTGCAAATGCAGGGGATAACGGTATGCTCCTTTCAGGCGATAACAATATCATCGAAATGATGGTATTTGAGGGAAATCAGGATACAGGTCTCCAGATATCAAGATATAACGGCTCATACAATACTGTTGCACAGTGGCCCACAAACAATCTTGTGAAGAACTGTACATCGCGCAATAACTGCGATGATGCTACAATGGAGAATGCAGACGGCTTCGCTGCAAAGCTTACCTGCGGTGAGGGAAATGTATTTGACGGCTGTATCTCATACTGCAACTCAGATGACGGCTGGGACTTATACGCTAAGGAGGCTACAGGTCCTATAGGCGTTGTAACGATAAAGAACTGTATCGCATTCCGCAACGGCTTTACAGAAAGCGGCAAGGGTTACGGAGACTGTGACGGCAACGGCTTCAAGCTTGGCGGCGGCGGTGTTGGCACACGCCATATCGTAGAGAACTGCCTCGCGTTTGAGAACCTCAACTGCGGCTTTACAGACAATAATAACCCGAAATTCGGTGATATGAAGAACTGTACCGCATATAACAACGGTATCGGCGGCAAGGGCAAGGCTAACTACATGGTATATCGCTGCGATACATCTGCTACATTCAATGGCATGATGTCATACATCAATACAGGCAGAGTCTCAAAGACCAATGCGGCAGGTATAAAGGTATCAAATGATAAGTTTGTCGGAAATATGTCCGATTCTGTTTACTACAACAGCAAGTATTACTATGCAAAGTCAAATACTGCTATGACTAACGGCGCAAAGCTGGGCGATATCATTACTCCTGCGGACAGTGACTTTATGACACTTAACGTTGCTGCTATGGGAACTGATTTCCACAAGGCATGGAGAAATGCAGACGGCTCACCAAAGACAGGCGGATTTGCTGAAACAGCATCAGGCAGCGTGTACAAGAGTATTGGCTATCATATGAGCAGCGGTGTCAAGCAGACTGCAACTCCCGACCCATATGCAAACGGTACATCTAATCCTGTACAGACTACAACTTCCGCAACAACAACGACTACTACAACAACAACGACTATTGCAACATCAACTACACTGCCTAAGGGTAACGGTGTAGCAGGTGATGCAAACGGCGACGGCGAGATAGATATGTCTGATATCGTACTTATCATGCAGAGCCTTGCAAATCCGAACAAGTATCAGATAGCTCCCGAAAACCGTGATAATGCAGACGTTAACCTCAGGGGCAATGGTATAACCAACGGTGATGCACTGGCTATCCAGAAGTATCTCCTGCATCTTATACCCACTCTCCCCGAATCATGAAAATGATCGGGTCTCCAAATAAATGATACAATGGAAAAAGGAACCTCACCCCCATCAGGTTCCTTTTTTCATAATTTAAGCTAATAGCTTAAATAATAACAGATTTTTTACATTTAAAGCGTACTGAAAATATTGACATTCAGCTTAAAAGAAAGTATAATAAGATTAAAGAATTATTGGAGCTTTCCAATATAAGGAGGATATAAAACATGAAAAATAAGCTAAGAAAGGCGATCGCATTGGCTGCTGCGGGAGTTATGGCAGCTGTACATTGCAGTTCAACAGGTCTTTTCAGTGCTATCGCAGCAGGTGAGGCAACTGCTGCTACAGCTTTCCCTTACACTATCGAGGGCGAAAAGATGAAAGGTGCAGACCTGTGGAAATCTATCTATCAGACAGAGATACCGGGATACTCAGGCGAAGGATTCTATTATCTCACAGCTCAGCCTGCATCATTTGAGGTCACTGTTCCCGATGACGGTATGTATTCTATCGTTGTCCGCGGAGCACAGATACTCAATGAGGGTGGCAGACAGCAGGCTGTAAAGATCAACGGAGTTAAGTATACGACACAGGCTGCTTATTCAGACAAGTGGATAGACTATGATTTCGGAATGGTACGTATGAACAAGGGCGTTAACACTATCGAATTCATCAGTGAGTACGGTTATATGGCTATTGATACTGTAACGGTGGACAATGCACAGTTCCCCGATCTTTCAAAGGCAAGCGGAACAACGGTTGATAAGAACGCTACTCCCGAGACAAAGGCTCTTATGAAGTATCTCAAGAGCGTTTACGGTAAGCATATCCTTTCGGGACAGCAGGAGATATACGGCGGCGGTCACGCTGTTGAAACTACTATCCGCTATGACGCGAATGCAAACAAGTGTGTAGATCAGGAAGGCGTTGAGTACGTTATCGACGAGGAGAGCTGGGACAAGACCGAGCAGGGCGAGAAGTTCCCGTGGCACTGCACAGGTCCTGACGGACAGGTCTATACCTACAGCACTCAGAACCGCAACTACACATATAACGATTATAACTATGAAGTAAGATACATCAAGGAGCTTACAGGCGAAGAGCCTGCTATACGCGGATTTGATTTCGGAAGCTACTGCCCCTGCTATGCATGGGACGACGGCGTTGCACAGCGTATGATCGACTGGGCTACAAAGAAAAACGGAATATGCACAGCTTCATGGCACGTAAATGTTCCGACAACAAAGGCTGACTACACTCTCGGTGAGCCTCTTGACTTCGCAAAGACAACTTATACTCAGAATACTGATTTCGTAACTGCAAACTGCATGGTAAAGGGCACTATGGAGTACGATTACTTCCAGCTCTGTATGAAAAATCTTGCTGCTGAGCTGAAAAAACTTCAGGACGCAGGCGTACCTGTGATATTCCGTCCATTCCATGAAGCTGAGGGAAATCCAAGTCATACCGACGATCCTATCGACGGTTCGGGAGCATGGTTCTGGTGGTCCAAAGAAGGCGCAGTAGTATACAACAAGCTCTGGAACTTCTTGCAGGATACTCTCACCAATGAGTACGGACTCCACAATCTTATCTGGGAGCAGAACCTCTATGCATGGTCTGACAGCTCTGCAAAATGGTACTCAGGCGATGACAAGGTGGATATCGTAGGCTTCGATAAGTACAACTGCCAGTACAACCGTCACGACGGCAAACAGCAGGGAACTCCTAACGAGGACGCTGAGGCAGGTATATTCTATACTCTTAATAAATTCGTTAACGGTAATAAAATGGTATCAATGCCTGAGAACGACTCCTGCCCGAGCCTTAACAATATGCAGGTTGAACACGCTTACTGGCTGTACTTCTGTCCGTGGTACGATTCTGAGCAGGCTCACTTCCTCTGCGGTAAGGAGTATCAGGATCCCGATACATTCAAGGAGCTTTACAAGAGCGATTTCTGCATCACACTTTCAGAGCTGCCAAAGGATCTTTACAAGGGCAGTTCAGAGCCTTCAACAAGCACGACAACAACTACTGCCAAGCCTGTAACAACTACCACTGTAACGACTTCTTCCACACCTGCTGTAGCAGCTAAGAAGTACGGCGATACAAACTGTGACGGTGAGATAGATATGTCTGATGTTGTACTCATTATGCAGTCACTTGCAAATCCTGACAAGTTCGGCATAAAGGGCACAGACAAGAACCACATCACAGCACAGGGTGAAGCAAATGGTGATGTTGATGTAAGCAGCAAGGGCATTACTTCAAACGATGCACTCCGCATACAGGAATATCTTCTCGGCAAGGTAAAAGACCTTACACCGTCAACCAAGTGATAATAAAAAACCGAAAGCACTGCTTTCGGTTTTTTTATATATTCAGCGTTCAAATGGCTTATTGAATGAACCTATCTCGATCAAATTGCCTTCGGGATCGGCAATATAGCAGGTACGCTGTCCCCATGGCTCTGTGGTGGGGGCTAATATAGGCACTGCACCTTTTTCCACAGCCTTTTTGTACTCTATATCCACTTCCTCAAATGTATCCACATACAGAGCTATCTCGGAATGACCATTCAACCCTTTGATGTATTCGTACTTGCGGCTGGTCATTTTCTCAAAATCATTTCTGCCGTAGAGCAGGAACAAAGTTCCGTCCTTTATTAGAAATACATTTGAGGTATCTTCGGCTTCTTTTATCTCAAAGCCAAGTACATCACGGTAAAAACGTATCATTTTTCCCATATCTTCAACGAATAATCCGAAGCCGTCAAGTCTCATAAGAACCTCCTAAAAAAGTATCGGTTTGTGATTGGGGATAAATTATATCATCGATGACCGAACGTCCGTCTATGAGTCTGAATACATAGATGATTATGCATGTACCGACAATAATGCCTGTAAGCTTTGACAGGACAGGTATTCCGCTGAATGAAGCGAGCCATACGCTTCCGTTCAGAAGATAGTGGAGCAGCAGGAAGCATGAGATATGCAGCACCGTCAGCGAGCCTTGTGGCAAGGAAATAAGTGATTATGCCTGTTATAATTGGCAGAAGCTTGGCGGAATTATACTTCTTCATAATAAAGAATGAAGTCACAGGAAGAGCAAGATATATAAATGCAGTTATGCAATATCCTAAAATGGTGCTGTCTGAAAAAACGATATCATTTCCGTTCATAGCATTATTTTATAACGGCAAAAGCCTGTTTGAGCGTACTTGCAGGGATAATACTTATATTATAGTCCTTTGGGTCTATAGCTGACATTGACTGCTTAGGCACTACACAGGTGGTAAAGCCCATGCGTTCAGCCTCGCGTATACGCTGTACTATATGTGATACCGAGCGAATCTCTCCGCCAAGACCTATCTCACCGAAAGCTATGAGCTGCTCGTCTATCTGCTTATCCATTATGCCTGAGTACAGAGCCATTGCTACAGGCAGGTCGCCTGCGGGCTCGTCAAGCTTGAAGCCGCCGACGATATTGAGGTAAACGTCCAGTCCGCCCATGAATATGCCGAGACGTTTTTCAAGTACGGCGATTATTATATTTAGCCTGTTGAAGTCAAATCCCGTGACCATGCGGCGCGGAGCAGAATAACTGGTCTTTGCGGCAAGTGCCTGCACCTCTGCAAGTATAGGTCGGCTGCCCTCCATGACACAGGCTACGCAGGTGCCCGATACGTTGTGGGGACGACCTTCAAGGAGCATCTGCGACGGATTTGACACCTCACGCAGTCCCTTATCCAGCATCTCGAATACACCTATCTCGTTAGTCGAGCCGAAACGATTCTTAACAGCGCGGAGTATGCGGTAGCTCTGATGCCTTTCACCCTCAAAATAAAGCACAGCATCAACGATATGCTCCATTACTTTAGGGCCTGCAATAGCACCGTCCTTGTTTACGTGACCGACGATGATTATTGGTATCTCCTGATTTTTGGCAGTGTGCATGAACAGGTTCGTGCATTCCCTAACCTGTGTAAGACTTCCAGGACTCGATGTGATATGGCTTATGCTCATGGTCTGAATGGAGTCTATTATAGTGATATCGGGAGCACTTGAAGCTATAGTCTGAGCTATTGACTCAGCATCGGTAGCTGTAAGGATATAGAGATTTTCTGTATCCACTCCAAGTCTCTGTGCACGGAGTTTTATCTGTCTTGCGGACTCTTCTCCCGAAACATAGAGTACGGAGTGATCCTCGCCGAGAAACTGGCATATCTGGAGAAGTATGGTGCTTTTTCCGATACCCGGTTCACCGCCGAGAAGAACAAGAGAGCCTTTTACAAGACCTCCGCCGAGGACTCTGTTAAGCTCTCCTATGCCTGTATCATAGCGGACATCGCTGTCTGCACCGATATCCTCAAGCTCAAGGATACTGTCGGAAAGGTCGGGAGCAGCTCCGCCCGATGCCGATGAACGCATACCCGCAGGAGCTGTATCCGCAATGTCCTCCTCGAAGCTGTTCCAAGCTCCGCAGGATGGGCATTTTCCGTTCCATTTTGTGCTTTCATAGCCGCACTGATTACAGGTGTAAATATATTTTGATTTAGCCATTTTTTACCTCATTAAGAAAAGGCTTTTTCGATATTCTCCGATGTGAGTGGATACTTTCTGCCGCAGAGCATTGTGCTGTCAGATGGCTTGAAGCCTGATATGTCAGAGCCGGCAATTGACCAGCACTGAACATTGCCGTCAAAATTTGTAGCGTAGAATATCTTTGCGTTTATATCAAAGTGTATTCCGCCGTCTGTATCACAGGTGGTATCAAGTTCTTTTATGCCGTCCTCTTCAAGGTAGAATACACGCACCTGAGAGTCATCGAGGATACCTGTGGATACGACCACCTCGGGGACTCCGTTTACATCGAGATCAACTATTTCGAATGCAGCGTCATTGAGATCCGGCTCTGCAAGTATAGAATCAAGCTTTTCCTTATACAGCTGTTTTTGGTCGTCCTTCATAACTGCGTTCCAGCATTCGGTATTGTACAGAGCATAGTTAACAGCACTATCGCCCATAGTATATTTTCTGCCAATTTGTGCTGTGACGAAATCGCGGTAAAGGTGGAGGTACTCCTCATACTTTGCAAGGGTCACCTCATTGCTGTTTATTTCGTAGCGTATGGTAGTACCGGAGGAAGCACTTCCCGAATTGTTGTAGAAATCAAACTCTTTATTGAAGCTTCCTTCCTTGAAGGTAAGGTATTCGCCTGTGGAGAAGCTTTCACCGTCGTATGAGAAACCGATAGCGGTTTGCGACGGTATGAACTGGAAAGTACCGTAAGCTCCCGTAGTGGCAATGAGGTCGGCAGTGTCGCCGATGAGCATATATACATCGCATTGCGAGGAAGCGCCCGAGGAGGGGGAGAGCACAAGCTCGGGAATATCGTCGCCTGTAAGGTCGCAAAGATCGAACATTGAGTCGTCCGAGTACCTGTCAGAGTTTTTGAAGCTGCTGATGATCATTTTGAAAGGCTGCTGCCAGTCAAAGGTCACATCAGACGGAGCAGAATTCACATCAAGCAGACTCGGCGGCGGTTCAACCGCTTTTGGGGTTTCGCTGCATCCTGTAAATGCGGAAAGAGCAGCCGCTGTGACAAGTAAAGTAGTGTTTTTCTTTATATTCACTGTTGTTGCCTCCTGATTTTATATACAAATATTGTACCACTTTTGACGAACTCTGTCAATAAATATTATTACGGGTCGAAAGTGCATTTTTTTATGAAAAACAACGGTTTTACGTTGTTAAATGCTGCCGCATCTCAGTTTCCAGAAGTATTTTCGCTTACATTCCGGAAAGTCATCAAGCACACCGTGTTCGGGGTCGTAAAAAGTACCTTCGCAGTACAGTGACCAGTGCCAGCAGCGTGGAGTTTCAAGGCTCAGCAGGCAAAGTGGCGGCAGCTGCGACTTATTATCAGCCTGTTTACGTTCATCGGATATGTAAACGCCGTGTTCGCGGAAGGTGCGCTTCATCTCTTTCAGGTCTGTTTCGCGGTCATTATCAAGGTATTGGCATATGTATTCGGGAGTTTTTTTCAGTACCATAGCAAGTACAGCCTGACCGCACTGAAGGTCTGTAGGCTCATGTATGTAATAAATATCCATTTTATCACCTCTCTGATATTTTACCATATCTGTAAAATGGTGTAAAGACTGTATTTTGGGCAAAATATCCACCTTATCTGTGTTATCGGGGTTGAAATCAGATAAAAATAGATGTATAATATATAAAATAGATAAAATATAGAATGGATGTACAATAAAATTATACACTTATACTATAAAGTGGTAATTTAATGATGTTATAGAAAGAGGGTATTAAAATGAGGAAAAACTTGATCCAAAAAACTATCAGTACAGCTGCGGCATTATGTGTACTGATACAGCCGTCGGTACAGATAATACCGCGGACCACCGCAGCAAACACAGCGATCAGCTATTCAAATGCAGTCATAGCCAATAAGGGCTCAGCCGCAGGCGATGCCGTTATCAAGGGCAGTAGCGCGGCGGTAGTGTACGACAGTACCCTGAGATCCGATGTGCTCGACCTGCACGGAGATTCCTTCGGCAGCGGCTGGTTACAGCTCCCTGCAATGTTTGGCAATGGCTGTGAGAACGGTTTCAGCTTTTCATTGAAGTATAAGCTGGACAGCGGGGCTGAAAACTATACAAGGCTTTTTCAGTTCTCGCCCGTACCCTTCGGAGCAGGTGCAGCACCCAGTTATTCTTCACCCGATATATCAATCGACCTGAAAGACAAGAAGTCATTCAGAACAAGTATATTCGTGGGCAAGGGAACAACTACCGAGAACGATGACAAGCACAGGGCTATATTCGATGTTCAGTCTGCTCCCGACAGTGGAAAATGGCATGAGCTTACGGCTGTATATTCAAAGAATAAGGCTGAATTCTACATTGACGGCAAGCTGCAAAGCATAAGTGATGCGGATACTCTTACTGACACTATGAACAGCCTTTTCAGTGAGGGAGTCCTGCCGTCTTATATCTACAATTCAATAGGACATTCGGTGTATTCCGACAATGATATAAAAGCCTGCGTGGACGATGTTGCGCTTTACGGCTATGCACTTACCCCGCAGCAGGCAGTAGCTCTGCCAAATGATCCGTTGTATCTTTACACATTCGAGGAGGATACAATAACCGAGGGCGAGGCTGTTCCCGAGCAGGAAAATGCCACAGCCCGCGACGGCACAGTTCTTACAAGCATTCCCGAGTATGAGACTGTTTCTCCTGACGGCACTCTGGTAACAAAATTCTGGAAAGACAGCAAGGGCAGCTATTACTATTCCGTAAGAAAGCAGAGCCACGGCACATGGGGCACAGTCATCGAGCCCTCAAAGCTGGGACTTGTCACTACTACCGAGGATCTGTCATCGGGCTTTTCACAGACAGCTCCTGCGGCTGCAACTGTTGAGCATGACGAAACCTACTCAATGCCATACGGCAAGCATTCTAAAATACGAGACAACTACAAGGAAATATCATTTCCGCTGAAAAAGGGCAGTTCTACCCTGACAGTCTATTTCCGAGTTTATGACGACGGTATGGGCTTCAGATATGCCCTTGATCACGGCGCAACAATAAAGGAGGAGACCAGTCAGGTCATCTTCCCGAGCCAGAGCAAGTTCTGGGGCAACTGGCCAAACGCCACTTATGAGTGGGACATGGTCGAGCTCCCAAGAGACAGGGCAAATGAGACCAATGCTACCTACTCCTGCCCGTATACAGGCGTTATCAACGATAAGTACTGGGTAACTGTCACAGAGGCAAGCGTTTTCAATGAGGACAATCCCTACTGTGCAGGCTCTCTCCAGTTTATCGGCAATTATCACAGTCTCCGCTTCAAGGGCGGCGTCAAGGTAAGCGGCATCACGATGAGCAGCGCTTTCCATACTCCGTGGAGAGCAGTAGTCATCGGCGACAGCCTTGATCAGATGTCATCCAGCGACCTTGTACTCAACCTCAATCCGCCCTCGGTCATAGAGGATACAAGCTGGATACGTCCCGGCAAGACTGCATGGTCATGGTGGAGCAGCGGCGGTGATTCACCTGTTGAATACCACACTCAGAAGGACTATATCGACTTTGCGGCAGACAACGGCTGGGATTTCGTATGTCTCGACTTCGGCTGGGCTCTCTGGGACGACAGTGAAGATAAGGTCAAGGAACTATGCGAGTACGGCGCAGAGCGAGGTATAGGCATCTATCTCTGGTACGGCGTTAACAACAAGGGACATTCAGGCTATAAGGACAGCAAGGGAAATCCTGCATATCCATATTATTCGCTCCTTGATGAAGCAACTATAGTACGTGAGTTCAAGCGCATAAGAGGTCTTGGAGTAAGCGGAGTCAAGGTAGACTACTACGAGAGCGACACTCAGGAGACCATGAAGCAGATGAACCTCTGCGCAAAGATAGCTGCTGAAAATCATCTCATGGTGCTCTTCCACGGCTGTACCATTCCACGCGGCGAAAGCAGAACATATCCTAATATAGTTTCATATGAGGCTGTAAACGGAACAGAGTACTACAAGTGGTTTGACGCTCCTGCACTGGCTAACCGCGTCTCCTACACATTCACAAGAAATGTAGCCGGCTCGGCAGACTTCACACCTACCGGTATACCAATATACGGCATAAAGGCTACAGCAGGCTTTGCACTTGCCGACGTTGTAACTATCGAGTCCGGCATACAGCACTTCGCACATTCTGTATACACCTATCAGGGCAACAAGGCTCTGCCGTTTCTCAATGATGTTCCCGTTGCATGGGACGATATGAAAGTACTTGACGGCTATCCCATGCAGTTCAACGTTACCGCAAGAAGAAGCGGAAGCGACTGGTACGTAGGAGCTTCCACGCTGTCGGCAAGAAAGGTCACTGTAAAGCTTTCCGAGCTTATTGACGATGACGGAACATATACAGCTTATCTCTTCGGTGATAACAAGGACGGCAGCGAGCTTGAATTCAGGGTAATTCGAGACGTTACCAAGGACAGCGTTATCGAGGAGCAGCTCCTTGCAAACGGCGGTTTTGCAATGAAGATAACCAAGAGCGGCATGAAGCTTACGACTCCGTACAGCAATTTCAAATTCTACGAAGCTGAGAAGGCTAATATATCAGGCAATGCGAGAATCACCTCTGGCAAGGACGGCAAGTACAGCTCCGGAAGCGCATACGTAGGCTATATCGGCGGCGGAGCTAACAATGCAGTCACATTCGAGAACGTAAATGTTGACAAGGCAGGGGAGTATACTCTCCGTATCTACTATGTATCGGGCGAGAGAAGAAGCCTCAGCGTAGATGTAAACGGCACAAACGCAGGCAGACTGGACGGACTTTATGCAAACAAGAACGACTGGTCGGGTATTGCGGCTGTTGATACCAAGGTCACTCTGAAAGCAGGCAATAACACTGTCAAGCTTTACAACGCCAGCGGCAATGGTCCGTCTATCGACCGTATCTCAGTGGCTATACCATTTGAAGAGGTAGTCGGCGACATTAATCAGGACGGAGCTTTCAATGTGGCTGACCTTGTGCTCATGCAGAAATATCTGCTTGGAGCAGCTTCATTCAATAAGCAGCAGTTTGCTGCGGCTGATCTGAATAGGGACGAGATAATAGATATCTATGACCTTATAAAGTTCCGTAAAAATCTCATTTCAAAATGAGACAAAAGTTTTAGAAATATAATGTAATTTATTGCGGAAAGCTCTCCTATGAAAGCTTTCCGCGATGTTTTTTCAATAATAAAAATAAATACTTCTGTATCATTGTGTCAGCTGCTTATGACAGCATTTTTTATAACATATGAATATTTTTGCTGTAAGATATTGATATTTTCCGATATTTATGTTATAATAAAGTATTACAAATCTCAGTTTAATATTCAACTTATTTACAAAAAGGGGTGCAATAATGGATAGACCAATAGAAATTGGTGTTATCGTCGCGGGGATCGACGAAGAATACCAGAATGCTGTTTTAGACGGGATCAAAAAATGTGCTAAGAGATACAGAGCTAATATCTCGTGCTTCTGTTCATTTAGCGGTGTACTTGCCAGCC
The DNA here is from genome assembly GCF_000518765.1 of Ruminococcus flavefaciens ATCC 19208. GTDB lineage: Bacteria > Bacillota > Clostridia > Oscillospirales > Ruminococcaceae > Ruminococcus > Ruminococcus flavefaciens. The sequence continues at coordinate 582,834 of NZ_KI912490.1, forward strand.
GAAAGTTCGACATCGGCGAATACAATATCTTCAATCTCATAAATTACGATAAATTCGATGGAATGATACTTCTTACCAATACTATCAGTGACCCTATCGAAAAAGAAAAAATAACCTCAAAGGTAAAAAAATCGGGACTTCCCGTAACAGTCCTCGACTGCGACACATATCCCGAATTCATAAACATAAGTATAGACAATTACAAGGCTATGCGTTCACTTGTGGATCATATCCTTGAAGAGCATAAGGTCACTCTTGTAAACTACATTTCGGGGCCGCTTGCCAACCCTGAGGCTTCTGCAAGACTTAATGCATTCTATGACTCTATGGACGCTCATTCAATACCCGTAGATAATGACCGTGTTTATCTGGGAGAATTCAGAGCGGCTGACGGCAAAAAAGGTGTAGATCAGTTCATAAGCTCTGGAATGCCCCGTCCGCAGGCTATAATATGCGCCAATGACGCAATGGCGCTTGCTGCAATAGAGGAGCTTAACAATTTCGGATATAATGTTCCCGATGATGTCATAGTAACAGGCTTTGACAATACCTATAATGCTCAGCATCACGTGCCCGCACTTACCACCGTATCACGCCCTCTTGAAGAAGCAGGATATAAAGCCTGCGAAATACTTATAAAGATCGCAAACGGCGAAGAGTATGACAATAATACGTCTCTTGATGCAGTTCCTGTGTTCAATGAAAGCTGCGGCTGTAAAAATCCTGAAAATACCGATTCAATAGAATTTAAAACTTCTTATTATAAGCTGCTCAATAAATGCAAAAGGGACATTTCGCTCCTGAACCGCATGACTACCGAGCTTGCCGAAAAAGACGAGCTTGATGATAATCTTCGCACGATCACCTTCTTTATACGCGATATAAAATGCGAAAGATTCTGTATCTGCCTCTGTTCAAACTGGGACGCAACCGCATCAGGAAATGCCTCAAATGATAAATCCAATACTATCCAGACTAAGGGCTATACTACAAAAATGAGTGCCCCTCTGATATTTGATAATGGTACAAATATTCCTGTCAAGGAATTTCCAAGCTCGGATATGCAGCCTGTTCCATTAAAGAACGGCGGTAATATAAGCTTCTTTATGCCGCTTCATTTCCGCGAGCACTGTCTCGGATACTATATCTTTGTGAACAGCAGCTTCCCTACAAAGAGTCTGCTATGTCACTCGCTTTTGCTGAACATCAGCAACTCAATTGAAAATGTCAGAAAACTGATACATATGAACGGCATGATAGATGAGCTCGACCGCCTTTACGTTATCGACCCGCTCTGCAATATCTACAATAGAAACGGTTTTATCAGAGAAGCTGACAAAATGGTAAAGAACTGTCTTGAGACAAAACAGAAGCTCCTTATTGCCTTCATAGATATGGATGGTCTGAAGATAATAAACGATAATTTCGGACATAAAGAGGGCGACTTTGCTCTCCGACAGTTTGCAAACGTTGTAAACGAATGCTGCCGCGGCAGCAGGATATGCGCACGTTTCGGCGGTGATGAATTCATTATCTTCGGCGAAAATGCCTATGAAGAGGATATTGACGCTCTTGAAAGTGTTTTTCATGTTCAGCTGAAAAAAATGAACCGACTTATCAATAAGCCCTATGAGCTTGATGCAAGTATAGGTACTATAGTTACCGAGGTAAATGCCGATACCACACTCTTCAATCTTATAACACAAGCTGATGAGATAATGTATGAGGAGAAAAAACGCAAACGTACTTCTCGCTACCTCAGACACGACTGATATTATAACAAAACGCCTCGATTATACATCGGGGCGTATATTATCAAAGCAGCGGAGCGAACATATTGAGTACAGCTCCTGCTATTTTTTTTGAAACCGATCGTTTTTCACAGTCCTCAATAGTTATTAGCTGCGAAAGCTCGGCTGTTTTATTGAAATCACGCACTATCTCTTTTATAACGGAGCATTCGTAAAGCACACTTCCGCATTCAAAATGCAGATAAAAGCTCCTGTAATCGAAATTGATTGTTCCCACAAGTGCGGTCTTGCCGTCTGCAACACAGGTCTTTGCGTGGATAAATCCGGGAGTGTATTCGTATATCTTTACTCCCATTGCCGTGAGCTGAGCGTAGTTGTTCCACGCTATCATGTGGACATACCACTTGTCAGGGATATGCGGAGTAATTATCCTTACATCGACTCCCTTTTTTGCGGCAAAACCGAGAGCATTCGTCATCTCCTCATCAAGTATCAGATAGGGTGTGGTAATGCAGACGTATTCACGGGCATTATTTATAAGTTCAAGGTATACACGCTTTCCCACAGGTTCTTCATCAAGGGGAGAGTCGGAAAAGGGCTGTACAAAGCCGTCATTTTCAAGCATTGAAAGATACTGGGGCTGCTTCGGTCTGAATCTGATGATCTCGCTGTTTTCAGCCTTTTCCCAGAGCTGAAGAAACATGACCGTATAATTCCACACAGCCTGTCCGCGTATCATTACTGCCGTATCCTTCCAGTGACCGAAACGTTCCCTGCGGTTGATATATTCGTCTGCAAGATTAGTACCGCCGTTAAAGGCTGTATGACCGTCAATAATCACGATTTTTCTGTGGTCGCGGTTGTTCTGTACAGATGATATCATAGGACGGAACGGATTGAATACCTTGCACTTTATCCCATTCTCAGCAAGCTTGCGGAACGGCTTGACGGAGTTCATCATACCTGTGCCTATGCCGTCATACATCAGCCTTATGTCTACTCCATCAGCTGCTTTTTTTATGAGAAGCTTTGAAATAGTATCGAACATATAACCTTCGGTGATTATAAAAAATTCAAGGAAGATAAAATGCTTTGCGGAATCTATTTCCTCTAAAAGCTTTTCAAACTGGATCTCGCCCAGCGGGAAATATTCCGTATTAAGATTTCTGTAAACAGGATACATACCGTGTTCCGCAACATATCTTGCAAGATTCAGTGCATCGGGACACATGGCAGACAGCTCATTCATTACATCATTATCCTGCACAAGAAGCGTTCTTGTCTGCTTCTGATTCCGCATATCAAGAGATTTCGGAAACTGCTGTGAAAGCTTCAGGAAAAGATAGGATATGCCGCCCATGAGCGGGAAAGCACTGATAATTACTATCCATGTGAAACGGTACGCTATAGGTTCATTCTTGTTTGTGATGTATATAGCAAGGATTATATCAAGGATAATAAGAATGAAGTATACAAAGTAAAAACGTGTTCCGAGACTTGCTACAGCCAGCATAAGAAAAGCTATCTGAAGCAGGAGAAGAATAACGAATGCAGCGTTTGTACTGAGGACACTGCTGAGAAGCTTTTTTATCTTCATTTTCCACCTCCTGATGATGATATAATAATTATAGCATAAATGCTAAGAAATAGCAACGACCGCGGCAGAATAGTTCACGATTTTCTGTCATAAAAAATATGAAAGGACGATATGCATGAATAATATCAGACCATATGAAAGAAATGTTTATTACTATGAAACAGATAAAATGGGGATAATGCACCATTCAAACTACATAAGGATATTCGAGGAGACAAGAATACATTTCCTTAACGAAGCAGGAATGCCCTTTGAACAGATAGAAGCGCAGGGGATATTAATGCCCGTGCTCTCTGTGGAGTGCAGATACAAGCGTCCACTTGTTTTTGATGAACCATTTGCAGTATACCCAAAAATCATAAAGTTTAACGGTACGACCCTGTATCTTGAATATAAACTCATAAGCCGAAAAACAGGTGAAATATGCGTCGAGGGCAGTTCATCACACTGCTTTACCGATCTTGATATGAAACCTCTCAGGACTAAAAACAAATATCCTGATATATATAAAGTATTCAACGATTATGTCGGCTATGAAATAAAAGAATGATAACAAAAAAGCTCCCTTCACAGGAGCTTTTTTATGTTAGAGTTTGTATAGTCAGTACTGACTGATTTTAACAGAGGTCAAGAGATCTCTTCGATCCTTACATTTGAAATATATACTGTAGCAGTTGAACCTCTGTGGCCGAGATTGTATTCAAGTCGTCCCTTTGGATCGTCCTTTTCCTTCATCTCGAATTCATAGGTAAATGTCTGCTTTTCTGGAGTTACAGTAAGCTTTGTGTCCTCGAAATATCTTATCCAGCCTGCCTCGGGAGCAGATACACATGTGATGATCTCTCTTTCCTCATCTGCATATGCATCAAAGGTAAGCTTGTACTTCTTGCCCTTTATCATCGGGATATCAGGCTGTACCAGCTGTACCGAGTAATCCTCTGTACCTTCCTTTTCGGAAGTGATAACGATCATATTGTCCTTTATCTCAGCTGCACCCTCACCGCCGTTGAAGAGCAGGAACTTCCAGTTTACATCATCAGTGAGATCCTCTGCCTCTGAGAAATCTCCGTTGTAGATGTAGTTGCCGTCTTCCAGCGGTTCACGGTAAGACTTTTCGGGCTTCTTAACGTTTGTATCGTATTCGGGCTTCTGATAAACTCTTACATAGTCTATCTCGAACTCTGCATTGTCAAAGTTTGTAGTCTCGTCAGGATTTCCGGGCCATGTTCCGCCTACTGCCAGGTTCATCTGAACGAAGAATGGCTGATCGAAAGGTGCAGGATACGGCTTTTCGTCCTCGCCCTGAACAGCCGTGAACCAGTCGTTTACTGTATTGTAAAGGTTTCCGTCGATATACCAGCGTATCTCACCCGGCTCCCACTCTACAGAGAATTCATGGAAGCTGTCAGCATAGGTCTGACCTGTAAGGTTCCATGTGCCCTGCTTTTCGCCGTGAGGTTCGCCGTAATGGAGAGTACCGTATGCAGTGCTTACGTTGTTTCCGAGTACTTCCATAATGTCGATCTCGCCGCATTTAGGCCACTGTCCGTAGTAGCTCTCGTCCTTTGGCATCATCCATATAGCAGGCCATAAGCCCTGTCCTTCGGGGACTTTAGCACTTACAACTACTTTACCGTAAGTAAAATCTGTCTTGTTCTGACCTGTTACCTTGCCTGAGGTATAGTAGTCCTTTCCGTCCTTTTCAGATTTGATAGCCTTGATTACCAGCTTTCCGTCACGGATAAATACATTATCTGTCGAGGTAGTGTATTCCTGTAACTCTTCGTTAGTCCAGCCGGGTTCATGAGGCTCGTAGTTCCACTTGCTTTCGTCAAGTGCATCAGCACTGAATTCATCGTTCCAGATAAGATCGTAGCCCTCTATCTCAGGTACGTCAGCCTCATCGGGAGCAGCAGCCTCTGTAGTTGTCTCGGCAGCAGATGTGGTTTCAGGTGCTTTTGTAGTATCATTGCTTTCGTTTTTATCTCCGCAGCCTGCTGCTGAAACGATCATTGCAAGAGCTGCGATAAATGATAAAGCCTTGTAATTCTTCATGTTTATTCCTCCTTAAATGAGAGGTTTATTCTCTTATGGCATTATTATAACTTTTTACTGCAAAAAATTATAGCAAAATACACTGATTTATGGTAAACTGGTGATGTAATAAAATGTGCAGCTCTGTTGCCATATCTCATCATACTGTGAAATAAACCAAGCCCGAAAGCGTTTCCGAGGTCGCTTCGGGCTTGGTAAATATAGGAGAGGTGATTATTTCGTTATGGTTCGAGGGACTCTACAAGTCCGAGGAGATACTTCTGTATCTGCATAGCGTCATTGTTTGTGATGCCGCTCTTGCCGTTTTCGTAAACGTCTGCATTGCGCTGACCCTGTTCGGTGATATGGTGCTCGTCGGTACCGTTCAGACCGAATTTGTTAGGATTAGCCAGTGACTGCATTATAAGAACTATATCATTCATTGCAACTTCGCCGTCGCAGTCTGCATCGCCGTAGAGTATATCTTCATCAGGTATATCCTGCGGTGCTTCTGCAATATTGTCGAAGTCAAGCCAGAGCTGTACATATTCGCTGTCGGCTGTATAAGCAGGAGAAGCGGTGTTCTGTGAGGCGAGCTCAGATGCTGTAAGAGCCTTGCTGTATACTCTCATCTCGTAGAAGTCAGCCTGTGAATTTCTGCCTGTTTCGGGGCAGGCACCAAGAGTAAGCGGATAGCCCGAGTGAGCAACTCCTGACGAGCCTCCTGCCTTTTCGGCAAGCATCTTACCATCGCAGTATACTCTCAGCATATTGTTTTCCGCATCGTAAATACCTGCTACCTGATGCTTCCTGCCTATCCAGTCTGAACCGAGAGTCGCACTTACGCTGTTCCATTCTCCGCCTGAATAGATGAAGAAATAGAGTACGGAAGGTTCTGCTCTGAGTCCGAATGAATAGTCGCCCTTGCTTGCGAACATATTGTACTGCTGCGAGCCTGTAGGAACTAAATTTGTCTCAACTGTAAAGGAGTTTTTGCCTTCAAGTGCGCTTTCGAGCCTGCTGCATGAAGGTATGGTAACAGCGCCTGATACGTAATTGCCGTCGCTTGAATTTGTGAGCTTAGCACCTGAGCCAATAGGCACCTGTAAAGCATTGCTGCTCTTGTCCTGAATAACTGCGCCGTCTGAGCGGAGCTTAGCTGCGAGAGTGGTCATATCCTTGCCTGTGCTTGATGAATCTACAGGGATAATGGTGTATTTCCAGCTGTAAGGTCTGCCTGAGGGAAGTCTGTACTGTTCAAGAGTACCCTGACCGCAGGTAGCGCTTCCTGTACCCATTGAGCCGTAGTCAACGCTGAGGATAGTCTCGCTTCTTGGCTTCAGCTTGTATGGGTGGTCGGCATTCTGGAGATCCTCGGGCATGAAGTGGAGAGCGCTTGCCTCTACTTTTCCGTCAGCGGCAATGAGAAGGCTTGAACCCTTGCTCTCGTTCTGAACGGCTATCCACTTGACGTCTGTGAGGTTTCCGCAGTCGTCAGCCTTGAGGTAAGGATAGAACATTTCTGAAACTGTGGATTCCCATACGCCCTGTCTGCCGTTGGTCTTACGGTCGTTGAATGTCTCGACAGGACCGTTTCCGTACCAGCTGAGCTTCTCTGCGCCTGCGGGGAGCTTCATAAACGAGCCCACGCGGATAAAGTTGCCCAGTCCCTTGTTTATTGCGTTTACGTTGAACTCAACGTCAACTGTGCCGTTGCAGTGGATAGTGTATGTGATGTCAACTGTAGTGCCGCCTGCATTCGGAAGTGAAAGGTGTGAGATTATCTGCTTCTCGCCGCCGTCTAAGTCCTTGACGTCGATAGCGTTGCACTTTGCGCCCTTCATGGCGTCGCGCCACTTTTTGTCGTATAAGCCGTTAGCGCCCCAGCCTGTGTCGTTTTCAACATTGCCGCGCCAGAAGTTGGGAGTCGGTCCCTCGTCGATGAGGGCGTCGCCCTTGTATGCATAGGTCTTCATAAGACCTGTTGACTTGTCGATGATGAAGTTGAAGTCCTTGCCTGTAGGAACATAGCCGCTTGGAGTATCAACAATAGTGACAGGCTCGCTGCCCTTGTCCACTCTTGCGGTAGTTCCGCTGCCCTGTAAAGGTATCTGACCGTAGGATATCTCAGTGCCCTCGGGAACGAGCTCAGTGCCGTTCTTTGTAGCAACTGAGATCTCGATGAAGAATTCATCGCCTGCAAGGTATTTCTTTGGAAGTGAATACGGAACGCTGATAGTACCTCTTGTGAGAGGAGCAACATCGGGATTTTCCACCTTGCCGCTCTGTATCTCGATACCGTTCTGGAGCAGCTTCCACGTAACATCGAAGCTGCTGAGATTCACGAAGTTGTTTTCGTTATATACGCCTACCTGTTTCTTTTCCAGCTGTGAAGCATCAGCAGAGAACCAGAAGTTCTGATACTGATACTTTACCTCGGCAAGCTCGGGCTGAGGAGTTCTGTCAGGGCTGATGAGTCCGTTCTCGCAGAAGCTTCCGTCATTTGGACGGTCACCCCAGTCGCCGCCGTAGCCGTAGTAATTACCCTTAGCCTCGTCCTTGTAAAGGTTAGCCTTTGCGTATGATTCCGAGTAATAGTCCCAGCCGCCGTTAGGAACCTTGACAGCTCTTGACTGGTCTACCCAGTCCCAGATGAAGCCGCCCATCATATTGTCGGCTTTTCTGATGTTGTCCCAGTACTCCTTGAGAGCGCCCACGGAGTTGCCCATAGCATGGTCATACTCGCACATAACGTAGGGCATCTTGCCCTGACCTGCATTGTAGGCTATATTGCCCGAGCCCGGATACATATTGCTCTTCATGTCAACGCCCATTGCATTGTCCTGACCTTCACTGTGTACAGGACGGGTGTAGTCGTTCTTCTTGAAGTACCATATCATATCGCGGAACATACCGCCTGCGTCGCTTGCGTTGCCTGTATAGCCCATTTCGTTTCCGATAGACCATGCAACTATGGCAGGATTGTTTTTCAGGCGCTTGTAGGCAGTTTCTGTTCTGTCCATAGCGAGCTCGTAGAACAGAGCCTTAGTGTTGTTGTTCTTGCCGTCCTGAAGCGCATGGCACTCCATATTGGTCTCGCCCATAACGTACATACCGTACTTATTGCAGAGCCAGTAAAGGTATGAATCGTTGCTGTAGTGTGATGTTCTTATAGCGTTGATGTTGTTCTTTTTCATAAGAGAAACGTCCTCGCGGATAGTTTCCTGAGGTACAGCCTTGCCGTAGAACGGGTCTGTATCATGGCGGTTTACGCCTTTGAGGAGCAGACGCTTGCCGTTGATAGTGATAGGCTGCCACTGCTTTGTGGTCAGTCTGTATGAGCCGTCGACCTCTGCACGGGTGAAGTTTATCTCGCGGAAGCCAAGCTGAGTGGACAGTATCTCCTGTACATTGCCGTTGCCGTCAGTAAGCTTCAGAACGAGAGCATAGATATTCGGCTTTTCAGCTGACCAAAGCTTCGGTGAAGCTACCGAGGTCTTGATAGTGCAGCTGCCCTTGTTTCCGTTGAGAGAGTCTATCTTTGCGGACGCACCGCTGAGTATATTGTTTCCGTCCTCGTCGTATGCCTCGGCAGTAACGCTCCAGCCGTTCTTGGCATTGCCTGAGAGGTTTGCAATATCCATTGCTATCTCAAGCTCGGCATTGGTGAAGCTGTCGTCAAGGTCTGTGCGGACGGTATAGTCTCTTATCTGTACATCGGGAGCACTTACGAGGAAAACGTCGCGGAAGATACCGCCGTCGTAGATCATATCCTGATCCTCGAACCACGTACCGTCACAGAATTTATGTACCTCTACTGCAAGAGTGTTCTCACCGTCAGTGAGCAGGTCGGTTATATCGAAGCGGTGAGGGCTGAATGTGTCCTCGCTGTAGCCTACAGCAGTACCGTTTACATATACATAGTATGCGGATTCTACGCCGTCAAACTCGATGTATACTCGTCTGCCAGATTTGCGCATTGCGCTGTCAACAGTGAACTTCTTGCGGTAAAGTCCCACAGGATTATAGTTTGTGGGAGCCTGTGGAGCAGGTACGTAGCTGTCGTATTTTGACTGCCATGGCTGACCGACATTGGTGTAGATAGAGAAGTCAAAACCCTGACGGGTCCAGCTTTTGGGGAGCTGTACTGTTTTCCAGCCCTGTGCAGATGAGGGATGATAGTCTGGTTTTAAGCAGCCTGCATTGATGTGAGAACTTGCCTGCTGTGAGTTCTGAACTACGACCAGATCCCAGTCCTCGTTCTTTCCTGTGAGCATCTGCAAATACTCTGATTCCTCACGTGCGTTATAGTCCCATACTGCGTTTACGGCAGCTTCTGTGGAATGATAGGGCACAGGGTTGCATGATGCGGCTTCGCGGTTTACCTGAAATACGTCCTCCGCACCGTTCTGACCCGTCCATTCTTTTCCTGTGAAGGAAATAGCAGCGGCTTTTTGCGGGACTGTGAAGCCGAATGATGTGGCGGCTGTCATGACAGCTACAATAGCTGACACAATACGTCGTTTCATAATTAAGATCCTCCTTGTTTTAATAATTCCCCTGATATATTTTTCCATTTTATCAAGTTATCAAACTGATGATTTATTGTTTTAAATAAATAACATTACAGTGTTGATAACCATTTATTATGTATAATATAGCACAAAAATGAGCAGATTGCAACTGATTTTTTGAAAAAATAGTGTAAAATATAACGATTTTTGTTATTTTGTATTGCATATTACCAAAAAGACCACTCTCATATCATGAGAGTGGTCAGTATTTCAGTCACTTTCTATTATATTTTTGATATCCTGCATACGTGAGTCCCATTCTGCACTTTGATCTGCACATTTTTTCAGCTCGTCCGCAAGGAGATTGAGCTTGAAGGGCGGGAGATTTTTCTTATATCTCAGCTTGTGTTCGAGACTTGCCCAAAAGTCCATAGCAATAGTTCTCAGCTGTACCTCAGCTCTGACGAGACGCTTTTCGTTTTCGAGGAAGATCGGCACTGCTACGATAAGATGCAGGCTTCTGTAGCCGTTTGCCTTGGGATTTTGTATGTAGTCCTTTTTCTCAATAAGAGTAATATCGTCCTGCTGCAAAAAGCAGTCTGCCAGTCTGTAGATATCCTGCACGAATGAGCATACCACGCGTATACCTGCAATATCGCTGACATTGTTTTCAATAGCTTCGATATTCCGCGGTATATGCCTTGAAAGCAGCTTTCGGAATATGCTTCCGTAGCTCTTTATTCTCGACTGTATGAACTCTATGGGATTGCTTTCGCCGTTCAGTGAGAACTGCTCGTTGAGTACGCGGAATTTGGTCTCTATCTCCATTATTGCGCACTTGTAATATGTAAAGAACTGCTGCATGGAAATCATATTATTCTCAACGGAACGCAGAAATTCCGCTTCTGACATTTCCTCCTCCGTGAGCTCGTGCAGCCCTCTTGTTATTTCGTTTTTAAGCTCCATTGTTTTACCTCGCATTTTATGTTCGTTATAAGGATATTATACCATTATTAAATGTAAAGGTCAATCGGAGCAGATGCTTTTTCATTTGTTTGACACAGAACTGTCAGCTGTGGTATACTAATTATACATTACTGAGAGGAGCATAGTCATGGCTTTTGATTACAAAAAGGAATACAGGGAATACTATATGCCGAAGAACAAACCGCATATAGTTGAGATACCGTCAATGAACTTCATTGCAGTCGGCGGAAAGGGTGATCCCAACGAAGAGGGCGGCGAGTACAAGCAGGCTATAGAGCTGCTGTACGGTATCGCTTATACTATCAGGATGAGCAAAAAGACCGACCACATTATCGACGGCTATTTCGACTATGTTGTTCCGCCCCTTGAAGGCTTGTGGGAGCAGGAGGGCAGAGTCGGTATCGATTACAGCCGCAAGAGTGAACTAAAGTGGACAGCTATGATAAGACTTCCTGATTTTGTCACAAAGGCGGACTTTGAATGGGCGGTGGAGCAGGCTGCAGTGAAGAAAAAAACGGACTTTTCTAAGGTTGAGTTTATGACATATAAAGAGGGGGTCTGTGTTCAGTGTATGCATACGGGCTCTTATGATGACGAGCCTGCTACAGTCGAAGCAATGGACAGCTATGCTGACGGCATGGGCTATGATATCGACATAGACCACAGCCGCAAGCACCATGAGATATATCTTTCAGACCCGAGAAAAACAGCTCCCGAAAAGCTGAAAACAGTTGTACGTCACCCGATAAAGAAGAGGGGATAAAATGAAACAGTATATAGTTGACGCTTTTACGGATAAGCTGTTCGGCGGTAATCCTGCGGCTGTCTGTGTTGCGGACAGCTTCCTCGATGATAAGCTGATGCAGGACATAGCCTCTGAAAATAATCTCTCGGAGACTGCCTTTGCCGTAAAGGACGGGAACTCATACAGGCTGCGCTGGTTCGCGCCCAAGGGTGAGGTGGACTTCTGCGGTCATGCTACTCTCGGTGCTGCATTTGTGCTGTTCGGCTTTTATGAAAAGGACAGCGAGAGTATAGTATTTGAGACTGCAAAAGGCAGAATTGATGTCAGCCGCAGGGGAGAGCTTATTGAAATGGACTTTCCTGCATACGCTCTTGAACACGTTGAAATAACCGACAGCATGATAGAAGCTTTAGGGGCGATACCGCTTGCCGCATACCGTGACCGAGATATCATGTTCGTGCTGCGTGATGAAGACGAGGTACGGTATTTGCAGCCTGACCTCGAATTGCTCTCACTGCTTGACTGTGCGTGTATAGCTGTGACAGCAAAGGGCAGTGAATACGACTGTGTATCAAGAGTTTTTGCTCCGAAATACGGTATACCCGAGGATCCCGTTACAGGCTCGGCGCACTGCATGATAGCCCCCTACTGGTGCAGGAGACTCGGCAGGGACTCTATAACAGCATTTCAGGCATCATTGCGTACAGGAGTGCTTAACTGTACAGCCTGCGGAGACAGGGTGAAGATATCAGGAAAAGCGGTGCTGTTTTCGGCTGCCGATATAAAAATCAGATAAGGCGATATGTACAAATCATAAGCGTTTTTTTGTGAGTTCCTACAAAGATGAAAAATACTATTGACTCTCACGTTACGTCATGGTCTATACTGAGATCACACGAGAGGAGTGGATAAGATGATGACAGTCAAGCAGGTCAGTGAGCTGACGGGAGTGAGTATACGCACTCTGCGATATTACGATGAGATAGGGCTGCTGCCCCCTGCGTCACATACCGAGGGCGGATACAGGCTGTATGACGATACGGCACTGGAAAGGCTTCAGCAGATATTGCTTTTTCGCGAACTGGAGTTTCCGCTCAAAGATATAGTGCGCATAGTGAGCAGTCCCGATTTCGACCGTAAGAAGGCTCTTGAGCAGCAGATAGAGCTGCTGGAACTGAAAAGGAAAAGACTTGACGAGCTTATCAGCTTTGCTCGGAGAATTAAAATGATAGGAGTGAGAGCAGTGGATTTTTCTGCATTTGACACATCAAAGATAGACGAATACACACAACGCGCAAAGGAAAAGTGGGGCAGCACTCAGGCTTATGAGGAGTTCTCACAGAAGAAGCGTTCGGACGAGGAGAATCAGCAGGTCATGGAGGACTTTATGCAGCTTTTTGCCGACTTCGGAAAGCTTAAAGACGGCAGTCCCGAAAGTGATGAAGCACAGGCAATGGTGAAGAAGCTTCAAGGCTTTATAACCGAGAATTTCTATACCTGCACAAATGAGATACTCAGCGGACTTGGCAAGATGTACGAAGCTGACGGAGAGTTCAGAGATAACATCAACAGTGCAGGCGGCAGGGGAGCAGCAGAATTTGTATCAAAGGCGATTGTTGTATACTGCGGCGAGTAAGCGTGATAAAATAAAAAAGGGACTTTCATAGTCCCTTTTTCATAAGAATATGTATTTGTCAGTGCTTTTCGCTGTTGAAGTTTTTGAAATAAAGTCCGCCGTAAAGACTGAACATAAGATTTTTAAGGAAGCTGACATCTGCCTTTGCGCCTGTGAGAATGTAATTCTTTGCGATGCTGTTCATGCCGCTGGCAATGAAGTCAACGATAAATATCCTGTTTTCATCGGAAACATCACTGATAAAGTATTTGCATTCCATAAGCGATCTGTACTGCACATCATAGAGAAAATGTATCATATCGTTATTGACAAGCAGGGATATTATATGGCGTTTATCGACAATATAACGGCTGTAGCCCTCGCAGAAGCTGCGGAACACAGCTGAGTGGCATGAAGTGAGGCTTTCTTCCGGAAGGAAACAGCAGTTATGGCTCAGCTCATATATTATTACGTTTTCCTTTGTGCCGAAAAGGGAATAGAAGGTCTGGCGCGATACCTGAGCTTCACGGCACAGGTCGCTTACGCTTATATCATTGAAAGACTTTTCTTCAAGAAGTCTCAGAAGTGCTTCGGAAATAAGCTTTTGTGAGAGTAAAGCTGATTTGTTGCTGCCCTGATACATTGACAAAATACCTCGCTTTGTAAAAGTTTATTGAAGCTCCTTGACAAATGTCAAAGAGTATGATAATATTATAACAAGGGATTAGACATTTGTCAAGCCCCTTTTAACTGAATTTTACGGAGGTCAAAAATATGGCACAGGTTACTAAGGATACAAAGATAGGCGAACTTCTTCAGCTCGATACAGACGTATCACCGATCCTTTTCAGCATTGGTATGCATTGTCTCGGATGTCCTGCATCTCAGGGCGAGACTATCGAGGAAGCAGCAATGGTACACGGCGTAAACGCTGACGAGCTCGTAAACGCTATCAATCAGAAGCTTGCTGAATAATATCGGAATAATACCCAAAACAAAAAGGACACTTCAAGTGTCCTTTTATTTTTATACTATGTTGTGATCGTAGACCAATATCGTGAACTCGGTAGAGTTGATCTCGGCAGTGAGTGTAGTCATGGGACGATCGTTTTTATAATCCTCAGATGACATGAAATCCTTTTTTTCCTGTCCTTCCAGTATCAGGAAGTACAGACGCTGAAGGGGATCGTCATTATACCATTTTGTTGATGACTGATATCTTCGTCTTGAAACGCCTGTTTCGTCGATATAGACATCGCTCACCTTTACTTTTCCGCCGGATATAAGGGTAACGGAGTTTGCGTTCCAGAAAGATGAATAGCCCTTTGTAAGACCGTGTTCGTAAAGGTAGCCCGAGAGCTGATACCATGTGTTCTGCTTGTAGCCGTCCTTGGGCATTTTCATAACATTTGACACGCCGAGATATCCTGCGGCAAATACAGGGACAATGAGCAGTGATACCAATCTTGAGCAGTCTGCTTTTGCAGAGACAGCCCAGCATACGAACAATATGCTCAGTATAAGGGAAGTTCCAACCATAGGAGTAAGTCTCCAGTCGGCAACTGCAAGGACTCCGCAGATATATCCCATAAGGACTACGGCTGTTACAGCCCAGTGCATCCAGACCCATATGCGCATCATTCTGCCCTTGCGGTCGTTTCCGTACTTTTTATAGCAGAAGGTTGCAGCTATAGGAAGTACAGCCAGCATCAGAGCTGATATAATGTATATCAGGTTCGGTACGCCCTCTTTATCGGTGAACATGATATCGGGCATATCCTCTACACCCAGCAAACGAAGCCATGCGAGAGGCAGCTTCTGAACATGGGATATCCATGAGCTCATTTCCGAAAATTCTGAGTTTGCGTCCTGATAACGAGCCTGCATATTTCCGAGGAGCAGGTTGTTTATGAGAGTTCCGGCTATTGTCATTATGAGAAATACAAGGGCACGGAAAGTTACAAGAGCTGTCCTGCCGCTTAAAATGCTGTATTTCCTGTTGATGAACTGTTCAATGAATATTGCGCCTGCAAAGGGGATTGCAAACAGAGTAAAGCCTGTTATGCCGTCCATTCCCGTAAGCAGCATGAATACGCACAGACACAGGAAAATGACCAGCTTGTGCAGAGAAGCTCCTTTTGCGTTTTTGCCCTCTTTTTTCAGTTTCCTTTCCCTGTTTCCGACTGACAAAAGCCTTGAATAGAGAAATGCGCCTATGACAAGGAAGAGTATACCCAGAGAGTAGTAGATAGTATGTCCCCAGAATATCTCTCTCAGCTTTGGCGTGACAAGAGTTATTGAGATGAAAAGGGCTGTACCAAAAAAGCCTGCGGAAGTGCTGCCTGTGATCTCTTTTATCATAAACAGCATAAAGAATGTAAGGATAATGAAAAAGCACAGCATACCGCCCACATGAGCAGTCATAGTCAAGCCGAATATCTTTACCAGCGGTATCATGATCGTACTTGTGCTGAACGGCAGGAAGCAGGCGTAAGTGAAGTCAGGGTCATAAAGCTTGCCGCTTACTACCGAGGCGTTTGCCCACAGTATAGTGTCGGTACAGTCAGCGTGGAATTCATATCTTGCTGCGAAAACGATATAATATACCGCAGAGGCGACAGTACATATGAATACGAAAAAAGCGGCTGCAAAGAGGATCGTATCTCCGAGGAGATTTTTCTTTGAAGGTTTATCAGTGCACGATGCTTCAGCGCTGACATCGGCTGTGTGCAGTGTGTCCGTGTCGGGAGCTTCAGCTTCCGTATCTGTTTTTTCTTCGGGGAGCTCATCATTCTGCTGAGCAGCTTCTTCCGTAAGGTCTATGACCTCTTCTGCGGTATCGGAAGCCGTTTCCGTAAGGTCGATGATATCGTCGGAAGGTGCTTCCGCAGCTTCGTTATTATCTGTATCGTGAAGTTGTGTCTCGATCTCTTTATCCATTATATTACCTCAAAATACGGGAACGGGCAGCAAACGCTGCCCGAACTGTTATTTATTATCTTTTTTTGTATAGAGCAGTATCTTTCTTGCGAAGAAATTCCAGAGGAATGAAACTGCTGTTGAAACTACCTTTGCTATTATCTGGAAGAGGCTTGTCTTATCGCCGATCCATATCTCGAAAAGCTTGGTGATGCCGATAGTTATGAGAAGTCCCACAACACCGATAGCCGCAAAGCTCAGAAACTCCACAAGCTTGTTCTCGACCTTTGAATTCTTGAATATCCATAGGGTGCTTATGAGATAGTTTACTGCAAGACCTGCAATGAAGGAAAGGGAATTGGCTACCCAGCCGAATTCCTTCTGTTCTCCGAAAGCAAATCTGAACAGTATATACGACAATGCGAAGTCTACAACGAAAGCCAGTCCGCCCACAAAAAGATAGCGGAAAAACTGTATCAGAGTATTGTCCGTATCGCCGACAAACAGCTTTTTGAACTGTTTATCGCGGAATATCTGCTTGATCTCGTCCATTACTTCTGCTTCTCCTCGTGGTATTCCTTTTCTGTATTGACGTTCCAGATAGCAGACTTGTCTGTGCTGCCGCTCTTGATAGCCTTTACAGCCTCGAAAGAGGTTACCATAGAGTGGTCGATATTGTTGTATCTGTGCTGACCGTTACGTCCTACACAGTAGAGGTTCGGGATAGTATCGAGGTAGCTGATGAGCTTGTCCATTTCCTCGTATGTGTCGAAGTAAGCAGGATAAGCCTTCTTTACCTTTTCCATATGTGTGTCGATAACTTCGTCTGCGCTGTCGATAAGACCAAGCTTTACCATTTCCTTTACGCAGAAATCGGAGAACTGCTCTTCTGTCATGTTCCAGAACTTGTCGCCCTCTGTTACGAAGTATTCAAGACCTACCCATACAGTGTGACCGAGATCCTTTACCATGTAAGGTGACCAGTTGTTGTAGATCTGGAAACGTCCCATTTTAACTCTTCTGTCCTGAACGTATACCCAGCAGTCTGGCACGATATTGCCCACAGTTTTCATAGTTGTCTTGTTCTTGAGCTTGAGCTTCGGAACGAGGACACCGAGTGTCATATAGTCACGGTATGGAAGTCCTGCTGCGATACGAGCTGCATCTTCGGGAACATCGTTCATACCTGCAACAAGGTCCTTGACAGGCATAGATGAGATAACGCAGTCGCCGTTAAGAGTGATCTCCTGACCGTCCTTAACGTAAGTAACGCCTGTAAGGTTATTGTTTTCGTCCTTGTGGAGCTTCTTTACTCCTGCTTCCATGATGATAGTACCGCCAAGCTTCTTAACTTCATCGGCAGTAACCTCCCAGAGCTGTCCGGGACCAAGCTTAGGATACTTGAATTCCTCGATAAGTGAGGTATTTACCTTACGGTTCTTTACCTTGAAGAGCTTGCCGAAGAAGTCCTTGATGATACCTACGATAGACAGACCCTTTGTACGCTGAGCACCCCATGAAGCGTCGATCTCGCTCGGGTGTCTGCCCCAGAGATTCTCGGTGTAGTACTCGAAGAACATGGAGTAGAGCTCCTTACCGAAGCAGTTGATGTAGAAGTTTTCAAGATTTGTCTCAGGGCGCTTGTGGATAGCAGCCTTCAGGTAGCTGAAGCCTACCTTGAGAGTTGTGAAGAAGCCGAAGTTCTTGATAGTTTCGGGCTTGAGAGATACAGGATAATCATAGAACTTGTCATTGAAGAGGATACGTGAAACTCTGTGTCTCTTGAGCATTACGCGGTTTTCCTTCTGAGGGTCTGGACCGCCTTCCTCAACGTTAACGTGTCTCTTGAGGTATTTATCGTCAGATGAAGGTGAACCCTGAACAGGGAGCATATTGCTCCACCAAGCGTTTACCTCAGGTATTTTTGAGAAGAAACGGTGACCGCCCATGTCCATGCGGTTGCCCTTGTAGTTTACGGTTTTGGAGATACCTCCGATAGCGTTTGTTTCTTCGAGGACAGTTACTTCGTACTCTCCCGAGCCGTCTTTAAGCAGCTCATATGCGGCTGTAAGACCTGCAGGTCCTGCGCCGATGATAATTACTTTTTTCATGCCTGTATTTCCTTTCCGCGGAGACTGATACTCCGAAATATACTACATAATTTAGACGTAAAAGTTTGCAGAAACTCTCACTGAAAAACGGCTTTTTTCCTTTATTATAAGTATAACGTACTTAAAAAGCCGATACTATAAATTACATTATACCACATCTGAAAATAATAATCAAGTAAAAACTTCGATTTTTATGCCTCATAGCTATTAGCAGTGCATATATGACAAAAACGAACAGCGTAATTTGTTCTTAGTGCATAGTGGTTAGCCGTTAGCCCTTAGCAAGTGAGTAGAAAGTAGAAAGTAGAAAGTAGTAGGGGCGGCGTTTCGCCGCCCGTCAACCCCCGATACAGGTTACATGAGCGCACTGTAGGGACGCGCATTGCGCGTCCGCCAATTACGTATAAACTCCAAATGACACACTGTAGGGGCTGATGCCTACATCAGCCTGACGAAATCCAACGAGACTCGAACAGGGCGATGTGGGCATCGCCCCCTACACATGGCTATTCATCATTCGGGGATTATTTACGGGCGAGGGTCACTCGCCCCTACAATCTACTCACTAATCACTAACCACTTGCGAAGCCAAAAAAACCGAGCCTGTTATTTCAGACTCGGTAATATTTATAAGACTTATTTTTCGGTGCAGAACTCCACCTTTTCGCCGTTGAGTATCATATTTGTAGTTCTTACAGCGCACATCTTTCCGCACATTGAGCAGGTGTGTCTGTCAGCAGGAGGAGTGCTCTCGAAGTATGCGCGAGCTTTCTCGCCGTCAACAGCTATCTCGAACATCTTGTCCCAGTCTACTTCGTGACGTGCCTCAGCCATAGCGTTGTCGCGGTCTGTGGCATGAGGGATACCCTTTGCGATATCAGCAGCGTGAGCAGCAATAAGGCTTGCGATGATACCTTCCTTAACATCGTTCGTATCAGGGAGTCTCAGGTGCTCCGCAGGAGTTACATAGCAAAGGAAGTCAGCTCCGCTTGCAGCAGCGATAGCACCGCCGATAGCAGAAGTGATGTGGTCATAGCCGGGGAAGATATCAGTTACGAGAGGTCCCAGTACGTAGAAAGGAGCGTTATGGCAGATACGCTTCTGGAGCTTCATATTAGCAGCTATCTCGTTCATTGCCATATGTCCGGGACCCTCAACCATTACCTGAACGTCCTTAGCCCAAGCTCTTTCAGTGAGTGCGCCAAGCTCGATAAGCTCTGATATCTGACCTGCGTCTGTAGCGTCGTCTATACAGCCGGGACGGAGTGCGTCACCGAGAGAGATAGTGCAGTCATACTCGCGGAGTATATCGAGGACCTCGTCATAGTGCTCATAGAATGGGTTTTCGTTGCCTGTCATCATCATCCATGCAAAGAGAAGTGAGCCGCCGCGTGAAACGATGTTCATTTTACGCTTGTCTCTGCGGAAAGCCTCAACTGCACGGCGATTGATGCCTGCGTGTATAGTCATGAAGTCTACGCCTTCTTCTGCGTGAGCGCGAACGACTCTGAGAAAGTCCTCGGCAGTTATTTCCAGAAGATCTTTTTCAAGATAGCCGATAGCATCGTACATAGGAACAGTACCTATCATAGCAGGTGATTTTTCAATGAGAGCCTTGCGGAAAGTGTTTGTCTTGCCGTAGTTGGAAAGGTCCATGATAGCCTCTGCGCCGAATTTGAGAGCCATGTCCACCTTTTCCATTTCGATGTCGTAGTTCTTTGCGTCACCTGAGATACCGAGATTAACGTTTATCTTTGTACGCATTTTTGTACCGATACCCTCCGGAGATATTGACTTGTGGTTTACGTTGCAGGGGATACAAACCTCGCCCTTTGCAACGAGTGCGCGAAGCTCCTCAGGGTCTATATATTCCTTCTTAGCGACTATTTCCATTTCGGGAGTGATTATGCCCTTTTTAGCCGCTTCCATCTGTGTGTGGTAATTCTTCATTTTGATTTCCTCCGATAAATAATTTTTGATTTGAATCAAGCTTCCTTTGCAAATTCACCCGTAAGAGCGAAAGCGTGGTTCATAGGACCGCTGCCATTTCCGAGATCGAGCATAGCAGCCAGTGCGCCCGAGATGTAGTCTTTAGCGCGTTCCACTGACTTTTCGAGAGTGAAGCCCTTTGCAAGATTAGAAGCGATAGCACTTGAAAGTGTACAGCCCGTACCGTGAGTGTTGGGATTGTCTATGCGTTTTCCCTTGAACCATGTTGAACTGCCCTTATTCCACAGCAGGTCGTTTGCGTCATTGAGACTGTGACCGCCCTTGCACAGCACTGCGCAGCCGTACTTCTCACCTATGATCCGAGCAGCCTTTACCATATCCTCCTGCGAGGATATTTTCATATTCGCAAGTATCTCCGCTTCGGGGATATTGGGAGTGACCACTGCTGCAATGGGGAGAAGCTCGTTTTTGAGAGTCTCTACAGCTTCATCAGCGATAAGCTTTGAACCGCTTGTTGCTACCATAACAGGGTCTACAACTATGTTCTCAGCCTTGTATCCGCGGAGCTTTTCGGCGATAGTGCGGATAAGCTTGTCGGAGGATACCATGCCTGTCTTTACTGCATCGGGACGAATGTCCGTAAATACAGCATCAAGCTGCATGGCTAAAAATTCAGGCGATACCTCCATAATACCTGTTACGCCGGTCGTGTTCTGTGCGGTGAGAGCGGTTATTGCGCTCATGGCAAAAACACCATTCATGGTCATGGTTTTCATGTCCGCCTGAATGCCGGCGCCTCCGCAGGAATCGCTCCCTGCGATAGTTAATGCTGTTCTCATTATAATTGCTCCTTCTGACATATTCGGACTTTACGTCCCAGCATTAATTTTGTATAGCGAGACAAGGTGGTGCCCCCGATGTCCCGCGCAGCGTGAAACTGCCCCCTTGCCACGTTGTCGCTCTCAAACTCGCTCACTTTATCGTTAATCGTTAAACGTACTCGCAAACGGTACAATGCGCAAAATGAAACGTGAACCAATCTGTAGGGAACGCCGCCCTCGGCGTTCCTTGAAATGAATATGACAATTTATAGCGCTCACGCTGCAAAAAAGGTGCGCCTGCACAGAGACACACCTACATCACATAAGTATTTCCCTACGTTGGCATTATCCAAATCAGGTAAGGTCGGAGTTTACAACTCCCTCTCAGCCTGTTCACAAGCTCCCTTTTACAAATATTATACCACATTGACCGAAAAAGTCAAGAAGGCAAAATATTAACAAAATATACTTGATTATTGTCAAAGTCTTTGGTAAAATTAATATATGGTATGAAATACATATCAATTTTTTAATTTGAAATAAATTGGAGGTATCTATCATGGACAAGAAAGCAATGTACAAAATAAGCTATGGACTTTTCGTTGTGACAGCAAACAGGTACGGCAAAGACAACGGCTGCATCACAAATACGCTGGCTCAGATAACTTCTATACCGAACAGAGTAAGCCTGACAGTGGCAAAGAACAATCACACTCACGATATGATACTTGAAACAGGCAAATTCACAGCCTCTGTTATCAGCAAAGATGCTGATTTCGGACTGTTCAGGCATTTCGGCTTTCAGTCGGGACGAGATGTGGATAAATTTGCGGATTTTTCCGACTGCAAACGCGCAGAAAACGGTACTCTCATAATCACAAAGGGCACGAATGCATTTCTGTCCTGTTCCGTATGGCACAGCATAGATCTGGGTACACATACCATGTTCATTGCAAATGTTGAGGATATGGAAGTCCTCAGCGATGCTCCTTCCGCTACATATGAATACTACCAGAGCAATATCAAGCCAAAGCCCGAAGCTGTGGGAACTACTGCCGACGGTCAGACTATATGGAGATGTGTTATCTGCGGATACGAATATGTGGGCGATGAAGTCCCCGACGACTTTATCTGCCCTATCTGCAAGCACGGAAAGGCAGATTTTGAAAAGTTAAAAGATGCTCCAAAGAATAACGCAGTACCCGTTGGAAAGACCGAAAGCGGCGAGACCGTATGGAGATGTACTGTATGCGGCTATGAGTATATCGGCGATGAAGTACCTGCTGACTTTGAATGTCCTATATGCGGTGTGGGTGCAGACCAGTTCGAGCTTATAAGCTCCGCACCTGCCAAGAGCAGCGGAAATAAATACGCAGGCACAAAGACCGAGAAAAATCTCCTTGAAGCTTTTGCAGGAGAGTCTCAGGCAAGAAACAAGTATACTTACTTTGCTTCTGTTGCAAAGAAGAACGGCTATGAGCAGATAGCTGCACTGTTCCTGCAAACTGCCGAGAACGAAAAGGAACACGCTAAGCTCTGGTTCAAGGCTCTGGGCGGCATAGGTACTACAGTTGAAAATCTCAATCAGGCTGCTGACGGCGAGAACCACGAGTGGACGGATATGTATGAGAGAATGGCAAGGGAAGCAGACGAAGAGGGCTTCCACGACCTTGCCGAGCAGTTCCGCGGCGTAGGAGCTATCGAAAAGCACCATGAGGAGAGATACCGTGCTCTGCTTCATAATATCGAGGCTATGGAAGTGTTTAAAAAGAGCGGCGTAACTATGTGGGAGTGCAGGAACTGCGGACATATCGTAGTCGGCACGGAAGCTCCCGAGGTATGTCCTGTATGCTTCCACCCGCAGAGCTATTTCGAGGTAAGAAAAGAAAATTACTGATAATATCTGACATAAAAGGGGAATGAGGGTATGATCGTTTATTTTTCGGCTACAGGCAACAGTAAATATGCCGCAGAGCGTATTGCTGACGCACTTGGCGACAGGGCGGTATCGATCGAAGAGAAATGCTATGATATAACCCTGAAGGAGGACGAGTGCCTGGGCATAGTAACTCCTACTCACTGGTGGGCACTGCCAATACCTGTAAGGGCTTTCCTGAGAAATCTGAAGCTTCACAGAAGAGGCAGCCACTATATCTTCGTGGCTTCCACCTATGGAACTACTCCCGGTTGCAGTGCAGAGGAGACACGCCATATACTGAGAGAAAAGGGCATAAGGCTCAGTGCGGCTTACAATATCAAAATGCCAGATAACTGGACTGTCACCTTTGACCTTTCCGATCACGAAAAGGTTGCAAAGCAGAACGAAAAGGCTGAGGTCAATATCGACAGGACTATCGCCATGATACTCCATAAAAAGAAGGGCAATTTCACAAGACTGAGGACTCCTTATGCTATTTATCCGTTTACGGATAAGGTTTTCGCAAAGGTTAGAAGCACCAAAAATCTTTCCGTTGACGACAACTGCAACGGCTGCGGTCTGTGTGCAAAGAAATGTCCCGTAAACGCTATAGAGATGCGAGATGGCAAGCCCGTCTGGGTAAGGGACAGATGCGCACTGTGTTTCCGCTGTCTGCACCATTGTCCCCAGTTTGCAATACAGTTCTGGAAAGGTGCGACTAAAAAGCATGGGCAGTATACAAATCCCAATGTAAAGGTCTAATAATATGTATAAAAAGCAAAAACTATCTGTTATTCTTGCGGCAGTGCTGGTATTTGCATCAGGCTGCGGCAAAAAGACAAAAGAACCCGATAAAAAAGTGATACCAAGCTGCACAATGGCGGTATACTCCCATTACGACGGCTGGGGAGAGGACGGACATTCCCTCGGTGAAGGCGAATTTGACGAGACCTTTACCATAAAGTCGGGAGATATTTTCTACGAGACCCGTGACGGTCACTGGGTAACGGAGCAGCGTGACAAAAATCCCTATGATGTCATTGCTGAAATAAAGTCCGTAAGTACTGACGGTATAGTATGGACTTATAACGGAAACGAGTGCAGTACAAGATTTGACAGATGCTCGGAAGTTTTTTCAATGTATACGGTATATGACGGTATAAATTACGATTACAAGGTAACATTCTCGGACTATTCGGAAAATTAATAAAGGAAAATATCTCATATGACAGAAAACACAAAACCCAAATACA
This sequence comes from Ruminococcus flavefaciens ATCC 19208, assembly GCF_000518765.1. Taxonomy (GTDB): domain Bacteria; phylum Bacillota; class Clostridia; order Oscillospirales; family Ruminococcaceae; genus Ruminococcus; species Ruminococcus flavefaciens. The sequence goes on from NZ_KI912490.1 coordinate 607,049, forward strand.
AAATATTCAACCGCGACATGATGAAATGTCTTGCTATATTCATCATGTTCTGGGGACATCTTATAGGCTGGGCAGTGCAGTATAAGTACGGTGATGTCAAAGCATTCTATACTCTCCCTATGTGGGAGTACATAGTTATATACACTTCGCTGATCTGTCCGCCTGTTATGTTCTTTTTTATCGCAGACGGCTACAAGTACACTCACGACAGAAAAAAGTACGCGAAGAGACTTTTTATATTCGCCTGTATAACTCAGCCCTTTGACTGGCTGTGCTGCCATAAGTTCAGCGGCTGGTGGCATACCAATGTTATATTTACATTGTTTTTCGGACTCCTTGCTATTATGGCTTGGGAGAGCAGATACAAGCTCTGGCAGAGGATACTGCTGGTGATACTCTGTGACGGTATGACACTGCTGATACAGTCCGACTGGATGGCTTTCGGAGTGCTGTTCATACTGTTCCTGCACATCTTCCGCGACAAGCCTAAGGCAAGATGCATAGCCTATATGATCCTTATGTGTCTGCATTTCCTGCCTAATCTGTTCAGTCTCGGCAAGGTGCCGACAGGCAGGCTTATCATTCAGATAGCAGTAATGATGCTCATGTTCGTGCTGGCTTATCTGTGCATGACAGTATTCTATAACGGCAGAAAGGGTAAGCACCCCACACTGGCGAAATGGTTCTTCTACGGCTTCTATCCGCTCCATTACCTGATAATATGGATAGTTGCGGTTGCTATAAGCAGTTAAATCTGGATTATATGCAATAACTTGCCGAGCGTATGAATGGGATTCCAAAGGGACTATGTTCCTTTGGCAGAGTCCAGAGGCAGAGCCTTTGGTCGCTGTTCCCAGTTTTTAAAGAACAGCGAAATAATACGAAGGCGCATCGCAAGGGTGAATTCCGAAAACAATCCAGTGAATTGTTTTCGGAAGAGGGACGCCTTGCAAGAGAAGGCGTCCCTATAATGGGACATCGAGGACGCCGTCCCCTACAACGGAACGCCGAGGGCGTCGTTCCCTACAAATGTAAATTATGATTAATCTTAGCAAGCAAAAATACAATGCTCAGAAGTAAAATAAAAAGGCACTCAACTGAGTGCCTTTTTTATGCTTATTGACTTATGAGGAGCTTGCGGAGTAAAACAAGGTCGAATACATCTACTGTATAATCGTGGTTCATGTCAGCGTTGTCTGCGGTTATTTCCTTTTCAGCTCCGAGGAGGAATTTTTGCAGCATTACAAGGTCGGCAACATTCACAGAAGCATCGTTGTTCACATCGCCTTTGACCACGGTGCTGGTCAGTCCGTAAACTGCTATCTCAGCCACGTTGCACAGGTACACATCGTCATTGTTAAGCGGACTGGTCGGTGCGCCTGTGGGAACTTCATATCGGATATATCTTGCGGAAAGATTTTCAAATTCGTCTGTATAATTCATCTTGAAGGTAGGCTTATTTTCAATGGTATAGACCTTTTTCCAGTTGGTACCGTCAGTGGATACACTGAAATATCCGCCTATCATTCGTGCTTCGTAGCCGCTTCTCGGACAGTATGCGATAGTGCCAATATTGCAGACTTTTCCAAGATCAAGCTGAACATATCCGCCTTCAAGTCCGTCAAAATAGGTATTCATATTGCCGTCGTAAGCCTTTTCAAATGTTACGGAAGCAGTGTCCTTCCACGAGCCGCTTCCCGTACCCGAAACGGGTTCAAGCTTATCATACTTCGGACGTGTGGAGCTTTGTCCGTGAGGGACTCCGAACAGAGCTATCTCTGCGATATTTGCGCAGTACGCGCTGTCCTTGTTGTACTCGTTCTTGGGTGCTCCCGTTGGGACTTCATAGCGGATATAACGGGCTGTGGTGTCGCCTGAAAGAGCTGTTACGTAGTGCATACCCGATGAGGGCTTGTTCTTTACAACGTATATCTCCGACCAGTTAGTACCGTCCTGAGAAGCGAGAAATCTTCCGTCAGTCATACGGTACTCATAGCCGCCTCTCGGAGCGTATCCCAGAGCTGTAATGTCATATAGCTCGCCTAAATCAGCCTGTACCCAGCCGTCGCTGACACCGTCAAAGTAAGTTGCTGTACTGCCGTCAAATGCCTTTGTGAAGTTTGTTGAGGAGTCGCTGTTCCATGAGTCTGAGCCGCTGAGCATAGACGAGGATATTGCTATCTGATCGGTAAGAGCGGCACCGCCTTTAACTCCTTCGATGATGTAAGTAGTTACGGACTGCTTTGCAAGAGTGACTTCAAGAGCATTGCCCTTGAGGTCGATAGTATTCAGCGACTTCCATGACTCGGAATTGCTTGTACGTATAGGCTGAGCCTTAGTGCCCACTGTATCAAAGCCTGAGAGGTCAAATACTATCTGCTTGTCCGATGAACCGTCGTTTGTGGCAACAATAACAAGCTTGTTGTTCTCCTTGTCAAAGGCTGTGACGCAGTTATTGCCGGATTTCAGCATTGTCATACCCGGACGGATATAGCGTGAGAACTGCCCCATAGAGTAGTATTTCTTGGTAAGGATAATATTGTTGTTGTCATGGTCTGCAACAGCAAGTCCCCAGTAGCCGCCCTGAGTATTTACCATGCCTTTGTCCTTGTTGCCGTTCATACCCACTGAGGAGATGTGGTTGTCAATGACCTGCCACAGTATCCATGCCGAGGAATTCAGCTCGTTGAGGTCAAGGGTTATGCGGTCTGCAAGCCATAGTCCCGCACCCATTTCGCCTGCATTTGTACCTGCTGTAGAACCGCCGTCAACCTCGCTCATCCACAGGTTTCTGCCTGCCTTTATGGCAGTTTCTTTAAGCTCGGCACGTTTGCTTCCTCCGTAGGTGTGGGTGTCGATACGTCCGATAAGAGCCCTTGTTGCGGCGGACATATTGTTCCATGAGCTTATTGCCGTATCTATTACGGACTCGTCGTTGGCGCTTATGATGATATCGTTGAGCCCGCGCTTTTTCAGAGACTTGGAAAGCTCCTGATAAATAGTGTCCATAGACTTGCCCTGATCGAAGTGGCAGCCCTCCTGCTTGTTGCTGTATGCGCCCCAGTAGTTGGTGTACGGCTCATTCATGGGCGTTATGCTCTGTACGTGTATGCCCCACTCCTTTTCGTAGTGGGCAGTTACTTCGGCGAGGTATTCTGCGAAATCTGTGTACTTGTCATCGCGGAGGTTGTTCTTGCCCGAGTCCTTTGCACCTGAGCTGCATCCGCTGTTTGTCATATAATAAGGCGGAGAGTTGGAGAACATCTCCACTATCATGTCATCGCCTGCGGCTTTGATGCATCTTTGAAGTACGTTGCGCTGATTATAGTCGGCAGTCCAGTCGTAGGTCACATTGCCGTTGTTGTACTTCGTATAGCCCGGCATATTCGAGTCTGTTCTGGTTATGTGAGTGTGGGAGGGATCATCGCCGCCGCCTATGTTGAAACGTGCGATGTTGAGCCCCAGTCCGTCAGGACTGAAAAATGTATCTGCTGCCTGCTGTGCCAGAGTATCGGAGTAGCCGACTCTGTTTGCCCACCAGCAGAGAGAAGTGCCCCAGCCCTCGAACTTTCCGCCGTTTATGTCGTATACATCGTAGGGAGAAACATTTACTATGGTGGCTGCGGCTGCTTCCTGAGCAGGCATGACAGTCATCATCGTCGATAAAATAGCTGCTGCGGCAGCCGTTGAGAATATCCGCTTGAATAGCTTCATATGGATTTACCCCTTTCTGTATTGGTTATCTATCATTATACACAATTATTTTAGAAATGTAAACACAAATTTTTAGGAATATGGTGAAAATATGATGTAAATTGATTTTACAATAGTGTGTTCAGCTGTTTACTTTACAGAATCGGTGATATGTGATATAATAAATGCATACTAAATAACCGCCGAAAGGCGGTTATTTCCACGAACATAGTTCGTGGAGCGCAAATTTTTTTTAAAAGTAGGAAATTTGCGCATTACATTTATTCATGTTAAGCTCATTTTGCCCTAAAGGTCAAAACAAGGTGCAAGAAAAAGATGGATATAGTTATTTTTTCTTGCACCTTGACAACTAAAAATTGACTTTATAACTCAAAATGAAGTCAATTTTTAGTTGTTGAGCAGACATTAATTAACAGGTCGGTATGTGAAGCCGTGCAGAGGCGGAGCTTTACTCCGCCTGTCGGTTTCAGGACGAAAAATAACTGTTTTGCAGTATGCTTAGCTGAAACCGACGGACGAGAGCGTCCCTGCACGGCTCAGTGCGGCTTACTATTTCAGTGGGAAAGAAAGGTCAATTATGAGTTCTTACGTTGAGTTTAAAAATGTCAGAAAGACTTATAAGACAGGCGAGGTAGAGATAAATGCTCTCAGCGACGTAAATTTCGAGATAAATAAAGGGGAATTCTGTGTAATAGTCGGTGCATCGGGTGCAGGAAAGACTACTATACTCAATATCCTCGGCGGTATGGATACACTTACTTCGGGAAGCGTATTCCTTGACGGTACGGAAATATCTGCACTGAACAAAAGGAAGCTTACCGCTTACAGACGCTATGAAGTGGGATTTGTTTTCCAGTTCTACAATCTTGTGCAGAACCTTACTGCTCTTGAAAATGTGGAGCTTGCCGCGCAGATATGCCGTGACCCTCTTGACGCGGGAAAGGTTCTTGAACAGGTGGGACTTGCCGAGCGTAAGGCTAATTTCCCTGCACAGCTTTCGGGCGGTGAGCAGCAGAGAGTGGCTATTGCCCGTGCTCTTGCCAAAAATCCCAAGCTCCTGCTTTGTGATGAGCCTACGGGAGCTCTCGACTACGAAACAGGAAAGGCTGTACTGAAGCTTTTGCAGGACACCTGCCGCAAAAACGGCATGACTGTTGTGGTGATTACCCATAATCAGGCGCTTACTCCAATGGCTGACCGTATCATAAAGGTCAAGAACGGAACGGTATCAAGTGTTCGTATGAACGAGAATATCGTTGATATTGAAGATATAGAGTGGTGACGCTATGGGTTCGGCAGTAAGAAAAACAACTCTCCGCGAAATCCGCGGAACTTTCGGAAGATTTTTTGCCATCATGGCTATTATCGCTCTCGGAGTCGGCTTCTTTACAGGCGTAAGGATAACAACTCCCGCAATGGTGGATACAGTCAACAGATTTCTTGAGGAAAAGCAGCTCTACGATTACCGCCTGTTGTCGTCACTTGGCTGGCAGGAGGAGGATATTGCGGACTTTAAGAGCCGTCCCGATGTGAGAGCGGCTGAAGGCGCGTACAGTCTTGATATAATCACGGCAGGAGCAAGGGAGTATGTTTTCAGGGCGCATTCCCTGACGGATAATATAAACGGAATAAAGCTTATTTCAGGAAGAATGCCGCAGGCTCCCGATGAATGTATAATGGAGAACGGAAAGGATAGTTTCCCTGTAGGTACTTCTTTTTCTATTTCCGATGAAAACTCGGAAAGTGTGAAAAACGCTCTGAAAAGCAGTAAATTTACTGTTGTCGGAACTGCGGATTCATCAATGTACATCAATTTTGAGCGAGGTACAACATCAGTCGGAAACGGCGAGATAAACGCTTTTATCTATCTGCCCAAAGATGCCTTTGACCTTGATGTATACACGGAAGCATATATCCGCTTCGATCAGGACTATACCATATATTCCGATGAATACGACAGCTTCATGGACGGCAGGGACAAGCAGTGGGAGAGCATAGCGCAGTTCCGTGCGGATATGCGATACGACGATATTTATTCCGAAGCTGAAAGCAAGCTCAATGACGGAAAAAGTGAGCTTGAAAAAAATCGCAAAGAGGGACGTGAAAAACTGGACTCCGCCAAAGCCGACCTCGACAGCGCGAAAGCTCAGCTCGATGAACAGCTTGCTCAGCTTGAACAGATAAAAGATGTTATGCCTGAGCAGTATGCTTCGGGTATGGAGCAGTACAACAGCGGTCTTGCCGAATACGAAAGCGGACTTGCAGACTACGAAAGCTCCCATGCAGATTTTGAAAAGCAGATATCCGATGCGGAGGCTGATATACAAAAGGGCGAGACCGACCTTGCGAAGATGAAAAAGCCTGAGGTGTTCGTGCTTGACAGAAATACCAATATCGGCTACGCCTGCTTTGAAAACGACTCCGAGATAGTTGCGCAGGTGGCAAGGATATTTCCAGTATTTTTCATACTTGTGGCAGCTCTGGTGTGCATGACCACTATGAGCCGAATGGTTGAGGAACAGCGAACTCAGATAGGCGTATTCAAGGCTCTGGGATATTCCGAGGGTACAATAATGGGTAAATTCATGTTCTACTCTGGACTTGCAGCCCTCATAGGCTGTGTACTGGGCTACGGAGCAGGAACATATCTCTTCCCGAAGATAATCTGGACGACCTATGAGCTTATGTACCTGAAACTGCCAATGCATTATCTCTTTGACAAAAAGCTTGCATTTATCGCTCTTGCGGTATCTCTTATATGCTCAGTCGGTACAACATGGTTCAGCTGCCGAATGGAGCTTTCGGAAACTGCCGCAGGACTTATGCGTCCCAAAGCTCCGAAAGCAGGAAAGCGAGTATTCCTTGAATACGTGGGCTTTATCTGGAAGCGCATGAAATTCCTGCATAAGGTCTCTATACGTAATATTTTCAGGTATAAGAAGCGTTTCTTTATGATGATACTTGGCATCGGCGGCTGTACTGCACTGCTTGTCACAGGCTTCGGACTCAAGGACTCCATTGCAGATTTTGCTGAGATGCAGTATGGTGATATTCAGGTAGCAGACGCTTCTGCATCACTGAGGAATTTAGGAGAGGCGCTTCCCGAAGAGCTTGAAAATGTCTTTGCGGAAAACACCTCAGACTATTCTCTGCTCTACACAGGCACATGGGATCTGCTCTATGGGAAAAAGGTCAAGAGCGTAACCGTAAATGCCGCCGAAAGCTTTGAGGGAATGGATAAATACTTTAAATTCAGAAGCATGGACGGAATCGAGCTTGCTCCGCCTGCCGACGGTGAGGCGATAGTAAGTCACAGTATCGCAGAGCGTTACGGCATCAAGACAGGTGACACTATGAAGCTGCGCGATGAAAATATGCGTGAGCTTGAAGTAAAGGTAAGCGGAGTCTTTGAAAATCATGTTTACAATGTGGTGTTCATGGGCAGAAAAACTATGGAGCAGCAGCTTGGCGAGAAACTGCCGATAAACTATGCTTTTCTCAACTTCAGAAGCGGTGCGGACACCTATAAAACTACTGCTGCACTTTCTAAAAACGGCAATGTTACGGCAGTTCTTGTGTTTACTGATCTGAAAGAAAGACTCAGCAAGATGATGAGCAGTCTTGACTATATCGTTCTCATCGTTATAATCTGTGCCGCGGGACTGGCATTTATCGTACTCTATAACCTGACGAATATCAATATTACCGAGCGTGTCCGCGAGATAGCTACGATCAAGGTACTGGGCTTTTTCAGGCGCGAAACTTCATCATATGTGCTTCGTGAGAATGTTGCCCTTACCGCTATCGGTACGGCAATAGGACTTCTGCTCGGCATATTCGTTCACCGTTTCGTTATGGCACAGATAAGAGTGGATATGGTGGATTTCAGTGTGCGGATACTGCCGAAAAGCTTTATTTACAGCATAATTCTGACATTTCTTTTCACCTTTATAGTCGATCTTTTCATGGAGATTAAATTAGAAAAAATAAATATGGCAGAGTCACTTAAATCTGTAGAGTAGATCAGATTAAATCATGCTTGCAAACTGCTTAAACAAATGGTTGAAATTTACTCTCCCCGCAAAGAGGGGAGAGTTTTTTTGTATAACTCTAACGAATATGGTAAAACCAAACTACAGAATATTGACTTTTTGTCATTATTATGCTATAATAATTACGAACTAAGAGAGTTCAGGGGATAGGATCGCTGTTAGATTCAATTAAGGAGAAAATTTAATGAATTACAAGATCAAAAGAGGCGTACTTAAAAGGTACAAGGACGAAAAAGGCGTTACTGAGATCTTCATTCCCGATAACGTAGGGATAATCGATGAGGGGGCGTTCTGCGACTGCACAAATCTTGTGAGAATTCTTGTTCCCGATACTGTTCAGGTCATTTCCGATACAGCTTTCAGCGGTTGTGAAAATCTCAGAAGCATCGAAATACCTGAGAGTACGATGCATCTCGGTTGGTATGCTTTCAGGGGCTGCCGAAATCTCAGTGACCTCACAATCCATTCATCACTGACAGAGATAGGCAAGTTTGCCTTTGCGGGCTGTGAGAACCTTTACCATGTAAATGTAGTACACGGCGACAAGGTCTACAAGTTTTGTCTCAAAGGTGAGCTCGACAATGAAAGGTGGCAGAAGATACGTCACAAGGTAATCAGCCTTAATAAACCAATTGCTTCATAAAAGTGATCACTACAATCACCCCCGTCCGTAATAATGGGCGGGGTGTTTTTTTCGAGCTGAGCCAGCTCGACCGCTGCTCCGCGTAAGGGTTCTTTTAGAGCTTTAGTTTTAGCCGCGAGTAATAATAAAACGAAAGGCATACATTATCGCGTGAGCGCAGAGCCAGCGCTCCTTATGTCGTCCGTGTATCATTAAAAGGGCAGTTGCTACTCGACACGGGCGGCGTGACGGCGCACCCTTACTCTGCGTAAAACTCGGGCTGTTGAGTGACTCTCTGCTGTGCAGTGAGATGTCCGTAGGACAGAGGGTACGTGCAGCTGTTAACTGCGTCAGCCCCTACATTCTCAATTCGCGGACGACCATTGGTCGTCCCTACAGTGCGTTCATGTAATTTGCATCGTAAGGCATAAACTGGCGCGGGGAACGCGCCCCTACAATTATGAATTATGAATTGATAACTACTTACTGCTCACTCGCGAACTGTCGAGAACGCCAGCCCCTACAGACAAAAAAGCCATAGTATCTCCCAATCGGAAATACTATGGCTTATATTTATACATGGATCATGGCTTGAATTCAAATTTCGGCATGAGCTGGAGCTTGTGGAGATTAGCTCTGTGAAGTCTGTCTATCTTCTCCTTTATTGCAGGTTCTGAGCTGAGATCGTCAAGTCCGCGGATATATCTGTCCAGCATAGCGTATGTGAAGCCTAAGTTCTCCTCGTCTGTTTTTCCGCAGAGTCCGTCGATAGGCACTTTGTGTACCAGCTCATCTGGGAGTCCGAGATACTCGCCAACCTGTAATACCTCGGTAACTGTCAGGTCGGAAAGTGGCGAGAAGTCTCCTGCTGCATCGCCGAATTTAGTCGAATAGCCTACCCAGTCCTCAGACATATTGCAGGTATTTACAACTCTGCCGTTGTGACAAGCCGCAACTGCATAAAGAGTTGTCATTCTTATACGTGCAGGAGTATTGACTATAGCCTGATTTGAAGGCTCAAGGTGCTTTTTGAGTTCGCCCATGAATGCGCTTACAGTATCGCCGATATTGATAGTATAGCTCTTTATACCAAGTGTATCCACCAGCAGACGGCTGTATGCGATATCAGCCTGTTCGCCCTGAGGCATGAGGACTCCGATAACTCTGTCCTTGCCGAGAGCTTTTACACAGACAGCAGCTGCAACGGAGCTGTCTTTACCGCCTGATATGCCGATAACAGCATTGGTCTGGGGAGTAGCTGTCTTTTCAAACAGGTCACGTACCCACTGTACTACATCATTGGTCACTTTTTCTGCATTAAAGCTGTAGCTCATTTTAATACCTCCATAATCATTCCGAAGACTTTAGTTTTATGGGCGGCAATTGCCGCCCTTGTATGTATCAGTCAGCCATTACCTTCTTGATAGCTGCAAGTAATTCATCATATGTCTCAAAAGCAGGAAGCTCGGGGTGATCCTTCTTGATCTGCTCAGTGCTTCTGAACAGGAAGCCAGCCTTGCTTGCTTCTATCATGCCGAGATCGTTGTAGCTGTCACCGCTTGCGATAGTGTCATAGCCTATGGACTGAAGAGCCTTTACTGTTGTGAGCTTTGATTTCTCGCAGCGCATCTTGAAGCCTGTTATCTCGCCGTTATCTGCAACTTCAAGGCTGTTGCAGAAGATAGTAGGCCAGCCCAGCTTCTTCATAAGAGGTGCAGCAAACTGTGTGAAAGTATCGCTGATGATTATTACCTGTCCAAGTTCGCGGAGAGAGTCGAGGAACTCCTTTGCGCCCGGCATTGGGTCGATCTTAGCGATAGTGTCCTGAATTTCCTTGAGTCCGAGACCGTGCTCCTTGAGAACACCGATACGCCAGTTCATGAGCTTATCGTAATCGGGCTCGTCACGGGTAGTCTTTTTCAGTTCGGGGATACCGCTTGCTTCTGCAAAAGCGATCCATATCTCGGGAACGAGAACTCCTTCAAGGTCAAGACAAGTTATATACATAATGAATTCCTCCGTTGAATTAAGATATTACTTTCTTATTATACTACGTTTCGGACTGTTTGTAAAGAAAAAAACAAGCTTTTTTTACACGGTGGCAATAAGTTTCCCCTCAGAGTAAGCTCCGAGGGGGGATTGAGTTAGAAAACATAATGTTCCTTAATGAAGTCTTTAAGCATATTGTTTCCGCCTGTAGCGATGTATGTGTAATAGGATAATACTATAGATGCATCAACTGCATCGATTGTGCCTGTTCCGTTAACGTCCATTTTCTTTATCTCGGCTGCGGTGAGTGAATAATCGTTTGATGTCTGGACTTTTGCATAAGCTGAGAGAATATTTGAAGCATCAACTGCATCAATACTACAGTCGCCGTTGGTATCGCCGCGGCTTATTATATATGGTCTTGCGTCAAAGCCCACTTCCTCGGAATATCTTGCAATGTCGTAGCTTGTAAATCCCGGGAGAGTATCATCAACAAATACTATGAGCTGTACATTGTTTTTTACAGGCAGTTTTGTGGCTGTAGTATAGAATATGCCGCCGCTGAAAATATCAATAGGTGTGCCCCATGAAAAACGGCTGTCTGTATTCAGCTTTTTTACTATCGGAGATATTTCCTGCTTATCGGAAAGTCCGTATATGATAAGATAGTCTGTATCTTTGTTTTTGCCGCTGTTAAGTACAGCGTCGATCTTTACATCATCGCTTAAGAGGGGCTTTCCTTCGCTGTCTGTGGTAAAGAATTCGATAAGGCTGTTTTTGTCGGTAAGTTCTGTCTGAGGTTCGAGAGTGAAGTCGCTGAAAACTGTTATCTGCCCGATGTTTTCGGACTTCTGAGCCTTTGCGTACTGCTCATCGGTAAGCTTGCATACTATCGTAGCAGTATAATTTGAGCAGAATACTTCTGTACCCTCAATTCCAAGCTCCTTTACTATCTTTGCAGAAGCTTCCTTATATGCTTCTTTGAGGAGTCCAAGCCTTATTTCCTGAGAATAATCAGCAACCTTCTTTTCGACCTCTGTACCGCCTAAGCCCTGTTCGTACAGCGAATAGGTGTAATCGTGTACCTTTTCGGCAACGGTTTCGTCGATATCTTTTGTGTCTATATCCTTGTAGAATATCCAGTAAGAATTGTCCTGGGTTTTATCCGTTACAGTCGCAGCAGTTTCAGCATCATTTTTCTTTGACAGCGGAACTACGAGCTTTCCGTCATTGAATGCGAACTGATACTTATCGCCTTTATTGCTGCTGCCGAGATCAACACCTAAGGTAGAGGCGTAAAAATTGTAACCGTAATAATACTCTTTTCCGTCTGCATCACTGAGATGAATGCTCCAGTGTCCCGAACCGTCATACATTGCGCTGGTTACTGTCAGTTCCTTTGAGTCCATAAGATCGGAGCAGTTTCCGACCTTGTTCAGAACTGCTGAGTCATCGAGCTTATAGTAGCTTGCCATTGCATAGACAGGATTATCAGGCGCGGAATAAACCAGTGTCTTTTTTTCGTTACCCTCAGATACGAGTACATCTCCGTACGAAAGATCGGCAGGTGCGTTTTCCCATACTACCTTGTCACCTGTATATTCAGTGTTTGATTTAGGATATACATATTTGAGCTGTGTGTACTTGTTTTCGTAAGTGCCTACGACTACATAGAATTTTTCAGCGTCAAGCTTGTTGTCCGAAGCCGATGATGCCGAGACTGCGGTTTTGTCCTCAGCAGCATATGCGGCAGTAAACGACAATGAGGTAAGCCCCAGTGTCAGCGCAGTTATAAACGTTAAAGCTCTCTTTTTATTCATAATAAGACCTCCTTTAATAAGGAAAGGGCAGATAAACTGCACGTTTTTGCTTTTCACTTATTAGACGTTTGGAAATAACAGTGCTCTCACTATTTAAAGAAATAATTATCTTTTAACGGTGGGGGATAACCTTTTAACAATAGAAATCTCCCTGCACATATGTACAGGGAGATTTAATTATCAGTAAGCAAGCACGGTGTCGATTATACCCTGATAGAGATAGCCTGTCTGGCTGGCAAAATCAAATCCGAAAGCCGCAGGGTTTTGCAGCTGCATAACGATTATATATGAACCGCTTGCTTTGTATTCATCATAGTTTGAATAGTTTATTTTCTCACCTGTGCGGTCAGAAATGTTTTTCAGGCAGCCTGTGATATACAGGAAATCTCCGGCGCCTGTTTCGGCAGTGCCTGTTTTTGCGAAGAATTCATAGTTTTCGGGGACATATAGTCCGAGATTGCCTGCAACTCCGCGCATACCCTCAAGGAGATTGCCGCGGCAGTTTTCGGGAATACTTCCAAGCGTTTCGTAAGGAGTGCTTCCCTTGACCGTTTCAGTATACGGGTCGTTGGTATCTACTACCTGCTGCAGCACGAAGGGCTTGACCATATCGCCGAATACAGCCTCTCTTCCGAGCGCTGCAAGGTATATGGGGCAGGTGCGGACATAAGCCTGACCGAAAGCGCTTCTGCGCAGATCGTCGAGACAGTATATCTCGATGTTATTCTCGATAGGTCCGAAATCGCACTGTATAGGGTCGCAGAAATGGAATATATCATTAAGGTCTGCAAGCACCTGTTCTGCGCCGAGTGTATCAAATACCTTTGCGAAGAATATATTGCTTGAATTTACAAATGCGGAAGTAAGAGTTCTTTCGGGAACAGGATAATATCCTGTGTCGTGATCCCAGTTGACTATTGTAGCTCCGCTGTCTACCCATGTGCCATCGTCGTAAAGTGTAGTTATACCGTTCTTGTCGGCGATGACCTCTGACATTATCTTGAAGCATGAGCCGGGTGAAGCGTTTTGGAAAGCCTTGTTTGCAACAGTTCCGCTCATAAGGTTTTCGCCGTATGACGGGTCTGCATCGAACAATTCTGGATCATAGTTAGGGTAGGAGACCTCAGCAAGTATAGAGCCGTCCGTTCTCATTACGACTATTGAGCCTGCCATACCCATATTTGCCATATATGCCGAAAGTGCGTTCTGCACGTTTGCATCTATAGTCAGGCGTACCGACTGTCCCACATTGTTTTTTCCGTCAACGGGAGTGGGATTGTTTGTGCGCAGCAGGTCGCCGAAGGTATCGTCAAAGCCTGCTGATACCGCACTTATTATATTACTGAATGAGTAGCTGTAGCCCTCGCCGTAAAAACGCTGATCTTCGTTTTCATTGGCGTAGGTGCCGTATGTTATAAGGTTATAGTTGGTATCGTAAATATTACCTCTATAAACCATAGTAGTTGTTGTGGTGGTTGTTGTTGTTTCCTCTGTTGTCGTAGCGGCTTGTGCCCCGATGTTTTCTTGCTGCTCTGAGCCTGAATCTGAGTCGCGGTGGATCGTAACTTGTCCTACCTCTGCTGAACAGGACGGAAACGACAAAACCGCAGCTGCTGAAATTAGCAGCGGAATAAGCCATTTTCCCCTGAATATCATATAATTACCGTCCTTGAAAATATGTATATTTAAGTGCTTTTTCCACTTTGGATTAAGTGGAAATCTCTCTTTTTTCATTATACATTTTTTTTGTGTTTTCGTCAATACGTTTTAAAAAATAATATAAAAAAATTCCCTTCTGCAAGTGCAAAAGGGGAATTTTTATAAAAAACTGTTTTAATTTCCTGCAATTATGTTTAAAATGCCGCTGTAAAGTCCTGCGGACTGAGAAGCAAATTCAAAGCCGTGAGCCTGTGGATTCTGTACTTCCATTACAAGTACATAGGAACCTGTTTCACCATAATTATCATAGTTGTCATAGTTTTCTGAGCCTGTGCCGCTGTTGTTCTTTGCACAGCCTGTAATATAGAGGTAATCGCCTCTCCAGCCCTCAGCTGTGCCTGTCTTTGCGTAGAAGCTGTAGTTACCGTTTGTGTATACGCCTACATCGGAGGCAACTCCTCTCATTCCGTTGAGGAGATTGTCGCGGCATTCGGGCGGGATAGAAGCTATAACGTCGTATGCCTTTGAGCCGTTGCCTGTCTTTGTTCTGCCGTCGGCAGGGTCAACAGTTGCTTTCAGCACGAATGGTGTTACCATATCGCCGAATATTGCTTCTCTGCCCAGTGCTGCAAGGAAGATAGGACAGGTGAGCACCTTTGACTGACCGAATGCACTTCTGCGCAGGTCGTCGATATCTTCTATCTCAATATTGTTGCTAAGGTCGCCGAAATCGCAGTGTATATCGTATGCGTCGTCCTTGCCGAAGTGGAAAATAGTCTGAAGATCGCTGAGAACAGCTTCTTCGCCGATAGTATCAAAAGCCTTTGCAAAGAATATATTACTGGAATTTATAAATGCGGAGCTGAGTGAACGCTCCATAGGATAGCTTGACTTGTTTGTCTCGTGATCCCAGTTTACGATAGGGTGGTCGTTGCCGAAATCCCATGTGCCGTCATCGTGCAGGGAATACACACCGTGCTTGTCGGCGATGACTTCGGACATTATCTTAAAGCATGAGCCCGGTTCGTAGTTTGAGAACGCCTTGTTTCCGTTTTCGCCCCATGCGAGCTCTTCGTCGTACTTCTGATCGTCAATAGTGCGCGGATCATATGACGGGTAGCTGACCTGTGCCATTATAGAGCCGTCTGTACGGAGAACTACTGCCGCACCGACTATGTTATTGTTTTCCATGTAGCTGTATATCTGGTTCTGGATATCACCGTCAAGTGTGAGCTGTATGGACTTTCCCATATTGCCGTCAGCAGGTGTTGTGAGTATGTCCTCAAAGGCTGTATCATATCCGTCGGACATGGTAGTAAGGATATTTGCAAAGGATACAGCGTATGCATCAGCGTAGATGCGGCGTTTGCCGTCCTCAGCAGTTGAAGCGAGGAGATTGCCCTTACAGTCGTAGATATTTCCCTTTATGGCAGTGGCAGCAGGTGCTGGGTCTGTAGCCTTCTCGGCAGATGTGGTAGCTTCTGCGGAAGCAGCCTCTGTAGCCGAAGTTATCTCGGCAGTTGTGGTGTTGCTTATATTTGCCTGTCCAACGGAAGATGAGGAGCATGAGGCAAATGAAGCGGACATTGCTATTGAAGCAGCAAGAGCTGCTATTTTTCTTTTATTCATTATATCATTCCTTATTTTCAGCAGTCAGTGCAGTGAATGTTCAGACATTTCCTGCAAATCATTATATATTATATCGTAAAGAATAAAGATAGTCAACCGCTTTGAAAAAATCTTTGGAAAATACTTGACTATTTCCGAAATATATGCGATAATATTATTTGTATGTGAGTTTTAGAGAAAGTGAGTTCTGATATGAAAAAATATATTTTTACATTTCTGTTGTCAATGGTGCCTATTCTGGAGCTGAGAGGCGGTATCCCTCTGGGCGTTGGTATGGGAGTAAAGTGGTATCATGCAGTTATCATCTGTATGATAGGAAATATGATCCCTGTGCCGTTTATTTATCTCTTTGCAAGAAAAATACTTGAATGGGGCAAGGACAAGCCCGGTATCGGCAAGTTTTTCACATGGTGTCTTGAAAAGGGACATAAAGGCGGTGAGAAGCTCAATGAGAAAGCAGGAAAGGGTATATTCTGGGCACTGCTTCTCTTTGTTGGCATACCTCTTCCGGGTACAGGTGCATGGACAGGTACTCTTGCAGCAAGCTTCCTCGAAGTTGACTTCAAAAAGACAATTCTTGCTGTAACTCTCGGAGTTATACTTGCAGCTATTATAATTACAATTGCAACAATTCTTGGTTTCGGTGCATTTGCAGCAGTCAAGGGTTAAAAATTATGCCGCGGCATTTTGATGAAAGTCAAAATTGCTGCGGTTTTTTGTATAAATTCAGAGAGGTGATAAGATGCATAAAGTTTTTGGAGTAAAGGAAGCTGCTGAATATTACGACAGGGAAGGATCGTACATCATTCCTGTCTGCGGTGATAAAGTCGGAGTTGTGAAAACTCCCAAAGGCTGGTTTCTGCTTGGAGGCGGTCTGGAAAAGGACGAGTCACATATTGCCTGCATAGAAAGAGAATGTATGGAAGAAGCAGGCTATACGGTCAGTGTAAGCAGGAGACTGTGTTCTGCTGAGACCTACTGCTTTCACGATACAATAGGATACTTTCACCCGATACAGACCTACTATATCGGTGAACTGATATCAAAATCAGCTGAACCTGCGGAAACGGATCATGCGTTAGAGTGGGTGGAATATGAGAAAATAAAGGGGAAAATGTACTTTGAAATGCAGAGCTGGGCACTGGATAAAGCCTTTGAAAAATAATGCGGAATATGTGGGAAAGCCTGAAAGCCGAAAATGCTTTCGGGCTTTTTTGTAACACTGATGATGCAAAGTTCATATTATAAAATGTGCGGAGGACCTTCGCACGGTTCTCCGCAGCGGAAAGGAGGACTTAGTTATGAAACTCGATCTTTTTGACGATATGGAAGGCATAATTCTCCGTGAGCGTGAATCTTCCATGAGTTCTGAAAATATGAGAGCTGATATGAGCGGAAACGGCGATACTTCGCGTTTTCCGAAAAATACTCCGCTTGCTATGGCATATGTGCCATTTCAGCAGTGGGGAGACATCTATGACGATGACAAGGCACTGAGCAGGGGGACTCTTTTCCCCGAGCTTGACCTGCCTTTTTCGGGAGGCGGTGACAGAAGATGAATGAACGGAGAATACTTCTTAACAAGATCAAGAAATACGATTTTACCCTTAAAGAGCTGAATCTCTATCTCGATACCCACCCTAACTGTCAGAGAGCTCTTGCTATGTTCAATAAGTACAAGGCGCTTCGGCAGAACGCTGTTGACGAGTATGTCAGACGCTTCGGACCTGTAACTCCCGAACAAAACAACGATATGCAGCATTGGACATGGATAGATGATCCGTGGCCGTGGGAAAGGAGATAAACTATGTGGCAGTATGAGAAAAAAGTATCGTATCATTGTTGTACACAGATAATGATACGAATTGTATTTTTTTCTGAATTTTATGATAAAACTTGACAAAGGTATATAAATATGATATAGTTATATTATGCTAAAAAGCAAAATGAAGTTTATACTTTTTAGATACTTAATACAAATTGTGAATAGGAGAATAAATTGAAGTTTAAGAAAATATCGACGCTATTTCTTGCAGCTGCTTTATGCTTGGGAGTATCTGAAACAAAAGCTTATGCTGCGGAAAAAACTCAGGACGGAATAAGACTGGTCATATCTGCGGACAAGACCGTCTATGATGCTGATGACAAAATAGTTGCAAACATCTCACTTGAAAACAACAGCGGCAGTGATATTACAGATGTCACGCTTGAAGGTGTTGTTCCCGAAAGCTTTCATTTATCGGACGAGAGCGAAGCGGTTATGAGGTCGACATATGTAATGTCGGGGAAATCTATCAGCTCTGAGCTGGTTTTCATACCCGACAAGATTGAAAGCAAAACCTCTGAAAAGTCTGATTCTGCCGAGAAGAATGATATACAGGAATTAAAGCATACAGAAAAGATTCCTGAGGATACAGCCGAAAATATCACCGCCAAAGAAAAAACACATAGCTCCGGACTTAAAACGCCACTCATAATAGCCGGTATCCTTCTGCTTGCAGCAGGAGGAGTTGTTCTGTTGTTCAGAACAAAAGGCGGAAAAAAGGGCATTATGATACTGGTCTGTGTAACGGCAGCAGCTTCTTTAAGCACAGGACAAAGTGCAAACGCCGATTCCGAGACTAAGACTATATCGGTCAGCGAGTCTGTGTCAGTTGCAGATAAAAAATATGAGCTGACCGCAAATGTGAGGTTTAATATGGACAAGCCTGATATGCAGGCAGCTGTTGAAGAATATTACGAAGAAAATTCCGAAGAGATAGTTTCCGTTGAAGCTGTTGAAGAAAATGACGGAGTATTCAGTGAAAAAGAAGCTATCAAATTCATGTCGGAAAGAGGCTTTACGGAATATCCGCTAAAATATGATTACACCATTGACGGAACTTATACTGATGAGGCAGAGGCGTCTCCCGAGTCAGACGAAAAGCACCCGATGTATATGACTTATTTCGTAGCTGAGGACGGTGCGGTATGGTCGGTATTTATTGTCGGAAAGACAATAGCTGCAAACCCTGCTTCCTACAATCTTGAATCAGATCTTGATGCGCAGGTGCTTGTATCTGAAACCGAAACACTTACAAGCTACACAGAAATGGGCAATAAGTTCTACGAAACGATTCCGAAAGAATCCGCGGTCAAATTAAAGGTCGTGGATAAAATAACAAATCAAAAACTAAACGATCTAACTTATGAGGAGGTAATTGGTCAATGAAGAAACTTCAGGTCAAAAAATTAGTATCAGCAGCACTTGTGTCTGTGATGATGGGAGCGGCACTGCCTTTAAATGCAACTGCCGCAGTAAACGATGATCCAATGATCGTCGTATCACTTGGTGATTCCTATTCATCAGGAGAGGGTATCCCGGAGTTCTACGGACAGAGCAAATCGTGGGAGCAAAAAATCTATGATGAAGACTGGCTCGCACACAGATCCACAAAGAGCTGGCCGGGACTGCTGGAGATCCCGAATGTCAGCGGAAAGCTGAGAGACTATAACGTAAAGCAGACTAATTCCGCGAAATGCAAATGGTATTTCGGAGCTGTATCAGGTGCGGAAACAAGGCATTTCAGCAAGGAGCGTCAGGTCAAGACAACATATAAGAGGCTTTCTTTGTTCAAAACATTGAAGACTACATATAATATGCCCAAGCAGCTCGATGTTTTCAACAAGGTCAGCGGTGATGTCGATTATGTAACTCTTACTGTCGGCGGAAACGACGTTAAATTTGAAGATATAATCACAACCTGTGCAACAGGCAGTACATACCTGCATTTCGGCAGTGACAAGCTCAAGCTCGAAAAGATGATGGACAGCCTCTGGGCTTCATTTGATACAACAAGAGCAAATATCAAGGGCGTATATACTGATATACAGGCAAAGGCAGGAACACAGGCTGATATTATCGTAGCAGGCTATCCTAAGCTTCTTGACAAGGACGGCAAGGGCGTTCTTATCAGTGAGAAGGAAGCTACTATTGTAAATCAGAACGTAACAAAGTTCAATAATGCTATTAAGAGTATTGTAAATGAGTGCAGAGCAAATGGCATGAAGATACACTTTGTTGACGTAGAAGCTGAATTCGACAAGGACGGCGGACATCAGGCTTATTCCGATAATGCATGGATCAATAGTATCATACTCCTCAAGCAGTCTGAGGATCTTGACCAGAGCGGCTTGGGTAGTTCTTATTCAGTACATCCTAACGAGGAAGGCGCAAAGGCATATGCAAGATGTGTAAATGCCAAGATCAAGGAGATCGAAAACAGCAAGAACAAGAAGAGCGTTCGCAGTATAATTGCAGAACCGGTTATTACTGAAGCTGTAACCGAGATCGCTGCAACAACAACTACAACTGTTGCTGCAACAACCGATATCGTTGATGCTGTTGTAACCGATGTTGCTGAGATCAAGGACGAAGAGATCGTTATGACTACAGCTGCCGAGAATGCAGCTGAGGAAGCTGCAGCTACTGTTGCTTCAGAAACAGTAGATGAAGTGCTTGTAAAAGCAGCAGGCTGATATATTACTTTAAATTCAAAAGCCTCAGGGATTTCCCTGAGGCTTGTTTTTATATTGGTCATTCTGTCAGTATTTCCATTTCCTTCATATGACTGATATCCTGACCAGTATATGCTGTCTGCATTAGTGCATATGTGATATCTGCCGCAAGCTTTTCCTCTTCCTGTCTTGTATGCCTCGGGATATGGCATACCACCTCTGCGCCGTTATATCGGTTACGTATCACGCCGATAAGCTCTGTTTCGGTTTCGGTCTCGCTTATGATATCGTACTCTGTCCGCTCCCACATCGAGGGCTTTTCATTGCTTTGCATCTTCATATCAGCAGCTCCTTTCGTGTAATTCTATTCACGGCTGCTTGTACCGATTGACTGTTAATATAATTCAGCGGTCGGCAATATACTTCAAATGGAAGGAGTGATATGATGAATGGATACTGTATGTATCTGAGAAAGTCGAGAGCAGACGCTGAAGCTGAAATGCGCGGCGAGGGTGAAACACTGGCGCAGCATCAGAATATGCTCATGGAGCTTGCTCAAAAACAGGAGCTGAATATCGTAAAGACTTATAAGGAGATAGTAAGCGGAGACAGTATATCAGCCCGTCCGCAGATGCAGGCTCTGCTTGCTGACGTTGCCGAAAGAAAATATACAGGTGTTCTTGTGGTCGAGATAGAGAGGCTTGCACGAGGTGATACCATAGATCAGGGAATAGTCGCACAGGCTTTCAGGGATTCTTCGACAAAGATAGTTACTCCTGTAAAAACCTATGACCCCAATAATGAGTTTGATGAGGAATATTTTGAGTTCTCACTGTTTATGAGCAGACGGGAGTTCAAGACCATCAAACGCCGAATGCAGGCAGGGAGGCTTGCAGCTGTGAAAGAGGGGAATTATATATGCACCTCCGCACCATATGGCTACAGAAAGATAAATCCACAGCCCAAAGTGCATACTCTTGAGATAGTTCCTGAGGAGGCTGAGGTCGTGAGGCTTATCTACAGGCTTTATCTTGATGGGCACGGTGCTAAATATATTGCAAATGAGCTTGACAGCATGGGTATAAGTCCGCAGAAAAGCAGGTTCTGGGAGCCTTCAAGCATCAGAAAGATACTTTCAAATCCTCTGTACTGCGGAATGATCGGCTGGAAAACCAGATCAAACGGCAATAAGCTCTATAAAGGACTGCACGAACCTGTAATAACTGAGGAAATGTTTGATTCCGTTCAGATCAAGAGGAAAACTGCTCCTGCCCCACAGCTTCACCCGAATGATAAGCTGATGAATTACTATCATAATGTACTTTATTGTCAGAACTGCGGTCATCAGATGAAATGCCGCCATATTACAGGCAGCAGCCGTGAGTATATGCTCTGTGTTTATAAGGAGTGCAGGGGAGAGGTGGTAAGCTCGGCTGCTGTAACTGTTGACGAGGCGGTATTGTCAGCTTTAAGATACCGTATAAGCAAGCTTGAAAGGCTGAAAAGATGCAGTGAAGAAGTGTGTAATGATATTCCTGACAGGAAAAATATTCTTGCCGCAGAGCTTGAAAAAGCAGAACGTCAGCTCTCGCGGCTTTATGACCTGCTGGAGCAGGGGATATATGATACAGATATTTTTATTGAGCGTTCAAGGAAAGCAGCTGACAGGATAAGAGCGCTCAAAGCAGCCATAAAGGAGACGGAATCCGAGCACAAAATGCCACAGCCCATTCAGGACGAAGCGGTAATAGAACTGAAGTATGCGATCAATAATTTTGCATATTCTGATGCAGAAGAAAAAAACAAACTGCTTAATGCAGCCGTAAGTAAGATATACTACCGGAAAAACAAGAAAAAGTGCAAAAACAGAACGTATTCGGATATTTCACTTACAGCGTTATTTTTGTAAGACTTACGGGGGAATACCGAGAAAAATTGCATTTTGCATGAATATCATATATAAAAGCACATACAAATATTTCAAAGCAGATATAGGTTCAAATATACGAAATAAATACGTAATAAAAATATCTTGACTTTTTTTGAGTAATGGTATAAAATATATCCATTATATTATGATATAGGGGGTAACAATTTATGCCACATTCATCAGGCGGAGGCTCTCACAGCGGAGGCTCTCACGGAGGTTCCCGCGGCAGCAGTGCAAGAACGAGGACCAGCAGCAGACCGTTCCATCATTCAAGAAGGTATGTTTATTACCGCAATAATCAGCCGCGATATTTCTATGCAGGTCCTGATTTCAAGCCCGGATTCAGCATTTCACAGATACTGGTACTGATCCCTTTTATAATTATGGGGATATATATGCTTGTTCAGGCAATACCGCACGTACCGAGGTACAGCGATCACAGCATAGTTATAAAAGACGAGATAAAGGTTATCGGTGACGAAAATGGGTTAATGTCGGAACTGAAAGCTTTCCAGAAAAAAACAGGTGTAACACCTGCGGTAATTACGATTTCCAATGAAGAATGGATGAGCGGTTATTATACGCTTGAGGATTATGCCTATAACAGATATCTTGAAGAATTCAACGATGAAATGCACTGGCTGATCGTATATTCACAGCCTGAAGCAAATAAGGGTAAGCGTGAATACTGGTACTGGGAAGGTATGCAGGGAGATAATACCGACAGCGTACTCACTTATTCTGTGACAAACAGTTTCGATACGGATTTCACTTTTTATCTTGATGATGAACAGAAAAGCTTTGATGATGCTCTTAAAGCCTCTTTGAGCTTTCTCACGAATAATATTTCCATGAAGCCCGAGCTTGCTGATCTGGTAAAGCCTGTATTTATATTTATAATTATCGGTATAAGCTTGTTTACGACCATATACCGATCTGTGAAATACAGAAATGCGACCCTTGCGCCTCTTGACGGTTCAGAAGAAATATTCGGCGGTACAGGCAATACCTATGGCGGAAGCAACACATACGGAAGCGGTTACGGTTCTGTGCCTTATTCTGCTGCAAACAGAAATAATAAGCCTTTAGACCCGCAAACTGAACGCAGACAGCGTATAATCAACTCGGGCAAGAATTATACATCTTCCGATTACAGGGCAGATAAAAAAGCACGTGATACAGAATTCAATGCATTTATCGACCAGTACAAACAGCTTATGCCCGAAAACAGTAAAGATGAAAGCAATATGATGCCGTCACTTGAAAGTTTTCCGACGACATCGACAACTTACGATAATGCCGCAGACAGTTCAGGCAGCTTAGTTACCTGCCAGTACTGCGGAAGTACATTTGCAGCTAAATACAATAAATGTCCTTTCTGCAACGCAAGACGATAAAAAAAGTGCACGTTAAAAACGTGCACTTTTTTATTAACCGTTTACGATCTTTTCTCTGTTGAAGAGTTTGCTGACGATGAAAATACCGATAACAGCAGCTGCTATATTTACGGCTATCATTGTACAGGCATTCTGTACTGTATATTCAAGTCTGATTACGTCCTGAAGCATTTTTACGGAATTCCATACAGGGATAACGTAATTTGTTTCACCAAGCTTTTCAATGCTCTCGGAGAAGTTTTCGGTCGTAGCGAGCATCGAAGGTATCATAATTGCAAACAGAAGGATCGGTGAAAGTGTTGTTGCCTGCTTTACGTCCTTTGCAACAGTAGAGATTATCATAAGTATCGCAACAAGGACAAATGAACCGGTAACTACTGCGGCAAACAGCATGATATACTCCTGAATGCTATACTTTATCGCTTCACCCATATCCATTGATTTTCCAAGCTTGGGAAGTGACAGAGCCATACCTATAAATGCTGAACAGCTTGCGATTATTGCAACAGCAAGTATTGAAATGGATTTTCCTGTTGCAAGACTTCCGCGTTTGACAGGTGTAACAAGGAGAGTGTTGAGGAAGCCTTTTTCCTTGTCACCTGCAATGGAGTTAGCTGCAAGGTTCATACAAACCATGTAAACAGCCATGAATACCATGAGAGGTATTATTCCGCCAAGGAGCTTTCTGAACATTGCATCACTGTCAAACAGGTCGTAGTTCTTGTCGGCTGTTTCGTTGAAGGTGAATATACGGGGCTGCATTGTTGTGAAGATTAAAGTAGTCTTTGAATACAGCTCCATAGAATTGTTCTTCTGTGAGTTATAATAGATGTCGATATTTGAAAGATCAGCACCGCCGGGCTCTGACATTTTGAAATCATCTGGAAATACCATAAGCAGATCTGTTTCCTTGTTCTTTATCTGTTTCTGATACTTGTCGATGTCGTTATCAGGCGCAGGAACTATTTTTAGCTCTTCAAGTGCAGACTTGAACTCTTCGGGAGCATTTATGCTGTAGGCTACAACAGGTTTTTCAAGCTGCTCGGCTGTTTCCTTCTGAGCATCGGTCATAGATGTCATAAGCATACAATATCCGAAAACTATAGCAAAAGGAAGTATAAACATCTGAAGCAGAATTGCTTTATCGCTGAAAAATGCTCTTAATTCTTTTTTTGCAACTGTAATAATATCTCTCATGGTCACACCTCGTCTTTTCCGCCGTTAAGGCTTGTATAAATATCATAGAACGCATCTTCCAGTGAGCGTCCCTGCATGAGGTTCTCGAGAGTATCATTGGCAACGATCTTTCCGTCCATTATCATTGCAGCCCTGTCACAGACCTTTTCGACGAGATCAAACAGGTGAGTAGAAATGATAAGACATTTTCCTGCTTTTTTCATATTGAGTATGAATTCGCGTACTTCACGTGCAGCGATGATATCAAGACCGTTTGTAGGCTCGTCAAATATTATGAACTTAGGATCGTGGATAACAGATATTATCAGTGAAACCTTCTGTCTCTGTCCCTGTGAAAGCTTTGATATCATGGTGTCGGAAAATTTGTTGATACCAAATTCGTCAAAAAGCTCCTTCTTGCGCTTTTCAGCCTTATCCTTAGGAATGTGATAAAGCTCTGCGAAGAAATCAAACATAATATTCGGAGTTGATTTCATATCGGGCTTTAAGTCTGTAGTAAGGAATGCAAGTTCTGAACGTACCTTTTCGGGTGTCTTGACTGCACTGACATTGTTGTAAAGCGCATCACCGCTGTCAGGCTTGATAAGAGTTGCAAGCATACGCATGGTCGTGGTCTTGCCTGCACCGTTTGGTCCGATGAGACCGAATACTTCTCCTGATTTTGCTGTAAAGCTTACGCCGTCTACTGCGACTTTTGTTCTCTCGCTTATTCCCAGTGATTTTCGCTGCTTTTCGGAAATCACAAAGGTTTTAACGAGGTTTTGTGCTTTTAATTCTTCCATTTTCTTCTCCTTATATCATTTTTGTGGACTATCCTGTACCGCAATACAACTGATAATCCAACTCTTTTATTATACCACAGCTTTATTTATTGGTCAACTTTTTTTGCTCTAAAAGTATAATTAATCGCAAAAAAATAAAACGCTTTCCGCAGCTCACTATATGTGAGTTTAGAAAGCGTTCTGTGTTTATTATGTATCCGGAAAGATATATTTCCGATACTGTTCATATACCGGAGTTATATAACATATTTGCCGATATCAAGCCTTTTCTCGAATTCTTCCTTAGGGAGAGGCTTATCGAACAGGTATCCCTGTGCAAGGCTGCAGCCATTCTGCTTCAGCAGATCAAGCTGTGAAGTAGTTTCCACGCCCTCAACGATACATTCAAGTCCCAGTTCATTTGCCATAGCTACAACATACTTGAACATGACGCTTCTTGTGCTGTCCTGCGATTCACCGTCCAGAGGAAGGAATATTTTATCAACTTTGATAACATTCCACGGAACGACTCTGATAAGGTTAAGTGAAGAATAACCCATACCGAAATCATCGACCGATGTACATATATTCTGCTCCTGAAGTCCCATAACAACGCGCTTCAGATCTCTGAATTCAACGTCTGTAGTGGTTTCGGTAAGCTCTATCTCTATGTATTCGTGCGGAACATTATTACGGTCGATTATCTCGATTATTTCCTTTAGAAGATCAGGATTTATCATATGGCGGCGGGAAAGATTTACCGATACGCGCACAGCTTTTCTGCCTTCATCGAGCCAGCGGCGTATGTCACGGCACACCTTGTCCAGCATATAATAATCCAGCTTGCATATCTCGTTGGTCTCTTCAAGAACAGGGATAAATTCCATAGGCGGCACTATTTTTCCGTCATGGAACCAGCGGCAGAGTGCTTCTGCACCGTACAGCTCACCTGTGTTTATATTGATCTTTGGCTGATAGAAAACAATGAACTCCTCTTTTTTCAATGCTTCGGGGAAGATACTCTGGACACGTCTTGATCTTTCCTTATCAGACATGAGCATATCCGAGAAGAACACGATATTACCCTGAGCGCTTGTTTTTGCGACCTGATATGCGTGCATTATCTTGCCCATTATATCATTGGGGACTCTTACAGTGTAGTCGTCAGGGATACAGAATACACCTGCGCAGCATGAGATACGTACAGTGCTGCCCTCCTTGTCAGCCACAACTATAGCCTCGTTAAGGTAGTCAAGAAGATCGGGAAGGTCGGTCTGATTGCATATGCAGACGAATGAATCGCCGCCGAGTCTGGCGATCATTCCATCGTTTCCAATCATTTTTTCTATACGATTATAATGGCCCTTAAGGACAGTGTCTCCGCCTTTTCTGCCGAAATTCTCGTTTACGGTTGCAAAATGTCTCAGGTTGTAGTTTACAGCAGCCTTGCCGTTAAAATCTCCCTGATGTCCGTTCCAGCCAAGATATCTGAAAAAGCTTCTGATGTTTTTATAGCCCATATCGTCGTAAAACGCAAGCTGCTCAGCAATTACCTGCAAACGATTGCGGCATATAAATGTAATAGCGGTACGCATGGTAAGGTCAACTTTGAACAATTCTTCTTCAGTCAGCGGTTCAACTTTATCTGTCATGTATACTGTCATGGTTGTTATTGACATAAGGCGGTTAACACAGCGTACAGTGTGGACAGGATGTCCATCTTCACCTGTATCATAGCTTATCATGGTCTCGCCCTCGCCCTTTTTTTCGGCGACGGGATCACGATAAAAATGTGTTACACCTTTTGATAGACGGAACATTGCAGCTATTTCATTCAGAATCTTTTCTATGCTCGGAATATCAGGGTTTTCGTTTATATTCTGAGTCAGCGATGCAAGCTTCTCATATAGCTTGTAAAAGCGTATTTCGAGCTCTGAATTCATAACTCTCCTCCATTTCCGTTATATTTTTTTAAAGTATCTTTTTTTAGATATATTTATTATATACCAATTTTTCGGAAAATGCAATAGATATAATGTAAAAAAAGGTGTAAAATGTGTTTGCTGATATTTTTTAGCAGAATAATGTTATTTTTTTGTGCCATTTTGTGCTGTTTGTAGTAAAACAGAGCGGTATTCTGTTTTTTTGATATGGTGTAGGCAGCGAACATCCACAGCTTTCCAATGTCAAAATATTACCAAATTTGAATCATTACACTGCGATCATTGCTATTTTTTATCTTTTATGGTATAATACAATGTAAAAGGGAGTGAATATATGACCTTACAACAGCTTAAATACATTATAATGATAGCCGAAACAGGCTCAATAACTATGGCTGCCGAGCGCCTGTTTATCGCACAGCCCAGTCTTTCAAAATCCGTGGCGGAGCTTGAAAGGGAAATGGGCATAACTATATTCAACCGCAGCAACAGGGGAGTTTATCTTTCCGAGGAAGGTACTAAATTTCTGTCATATGCACGGCAGATAGTTGAGCAGGCGGAGCTTCTCGAAAGCGAATACAAAGCCGCTCCTCCGCCAAACCGCGCATTTGCAGTCTCTTCACAGCATTATGCTTTTGTGGTAAATGCTTTTGTTGAGCTTGTCCGCGAATACGGACGGGATAAATACGAATTTACTCTCCGAGAGCTGAAAACTGCCGAGATCATAGAAGACGTAAGGACTCACAGAAGTGATATCGGTGTATTGTTCCTCAGCAAGTTCAACCGCGAGGTCATACGTCATATTTTGCAAAATGAGGAATTAAAGTTCGAGAAGCTTTTTACTGCAAAGCCCCATGTTTTTGTAAGCAGGAGCAATCCGCTGGTAGGCAGGAAAAAAGTAACTCTCGACGACCTGAAAAGCTTTCCGCGCCTTACATACGATCAGGGTGTCAAAAACTCCTTTTATTTTGCCGAGGAACTGCATATCACAGCTGAAAGCCCGAAGAATATCATAGTTTCGGACAGAGCTACACTTTTCAATTTGCTAATTGGTCTGGACGGTTATACCATATCATCTGGTGTACTCAGTTCCGACCTCAACGGCAGCAATATCGTGTCAATACCGCTCGAAAGCGATGAGATAATGGATATAGGCTACATAATAACTACCGACAGACCTATGAATGAGCTTACACAGCGATATCTTGAGCATCTGAAAGAATATATCGCAAACTATTCTCCCTGATATAGCTTTTAGCTATGGTACAGCATTTCTTTTTGATATTAACATATTTCCGATAATTATGCTATAATATAAGCATACCAAAACATATCGGAGGAATAGGAAATGAAAACAACTATAATAGGATACCCAAGAATAGGAAATCTCCGCGAGCTTAAATTCGCAAGCGAGAAATACTTCCGCGGTGAGATCAAAGTTTCAGAACTTGAAGAGGCAGCAAAAACAATACGTTTATACAACCTCAAATTGCAGAAAAACAGCGGAGTTGATATTATACCGTCAAATGACTTCTCATTCTATGACGGAGTTCTTGATACAGCCTTTCTGCTCAATGCAGTACCTGAGAGATATACTGCTCTCGGACTTTCAAAGCTTGATACATATTTTGCTGCAGCAAGAGGCTATCAGGGCGAAAAGGGCGACGTAAAGGCTCTGGCAATGAAGAAATGGTACAATACCAACTATCATTACATGGTACCTGAGATAGACGATGCGACTGAGATCAAACTCGTTGGCACAAAGCTTTTTGATCTGTTCAGTGAAGCACTTGAAAACGGCGTAAAGACAAAGCCTGTCATCATCGGTGCTTATACATTCCTTAAACTGGCAAGATACAAGGGCACGAAAACAGCTGCTGACTTCATTGCACAGACAGCTGATGCATATTCGGCAATTCTTGCAAAATTCGGCGAGCTTGGTGCTGAATGGGTACAGTTCGATGAGCCTTCACTTGTAAAGGACATGACAGCTGATGATATTAAGCTTTTCAACGAGCTTTATAATAAGATACTGCCAAATAAGGGCTCAGTCAAGGTAATAGCTCAGACATATTTCGGCGATGTACGCGACTGCTATAACTCACTTTGCAATCTTGACTTTGACGGCATCGGTCTTGATTTTATCGAGGGCAAGAAGTCCCTTGAGCTTGTAAAGAACAGCGGCTTCCCGAAGGATAAGACTCTCTTTGCAGGCGTGGTGAACGGCAAGAACATATGGCGCAATAATTATGCAAATACTCTTCTTATAGTATCTGAGCTTAAAAAGTTCGCGTCTGATATTGTTCTGAACACTTCATGCTCACTACTTCACGTGCCTTGCACTCTTGCAAATGAGACAAAGCTTGAGGAAAGCTATAAAAAGCATTTTGCATACGCAGAGGAAAAACTCACCGAGCTTGCAGAAATAAAGAAGATACTCGGTTCGGACTCACCTGCCGAAACAGCAGAATACCGCAATAATTCCGCTCTTCACAGCGAGCCGAGATCAGGCCGGAACGAAGCTGTAAGAAAGAGACTTGCAGAATTATGCGAAAAGGATTTCACCAGACTTCCCGAATTTGCAGAACGTGAAAAGATACAGAAGGAAAGATTTGCACTGCCGCTGTTTCCGACTACAACTATAGGTTCATTCCCACAGACTGCCGAGGTAAAATCAACTCGTAATGCGCACCGCAAGGGCGAAATTTCCGACAGCGACTACGAGTCATTTATTGAAAAGAAGATAGCTGATTGTGTTGCACTTCAGGAGGAGATTGGTCTTGACGTTCTTGTTCACGGCGAATTTGAGCGTAACGACATGGTAGAGTATTTCGGTGAGTGTCTTGACGGATACATCTTCACTGAAAAAGCATGGGTACAGTCCTATGGTACACGCTGTGTAAAGCCGCCTGTAGTATGGGGCGATATCTCCAGAGCAAAGCCAATGACTGTAAGATGGTCTGTTTATGCTCAGAGCCTTACAAAGAAGCCTATGAAGGGAATGCTCACAGGTCCTGTTACTATACTCAACTGGTCCTTCCCACGTGAGGATATATCACTCAAGGAAAGCGCATTGCAGATAGCTCTTGCTATCCGTGAAGAGGTCCTCGACCTTGAAGCAAACGGCATAAGCATAATTCAGGTAGATGAAGCTGCTCTCCGTGAAAAGCTCCCTCTCCGTAAGTCAGACTGGAAAGAGGATTACCTTGACTGGGCTATCCCTGCATTCAGATTTGTTCACAGCGGTGTGAAGCCTGAGACACAGATACATACACATATGTGCTACAGCGAATTTGCTGATATCATCAAGGATATCGACGACATGGACGCAGATGTAATAACCTTTGAAGCATCACGTTCAGATCTTACTATACTTGACGTACTTAAAGAAAACAATTTCCGTACAGAGGTAGGTCCCGGAGTTTACGATATCCATTCTCCGAGAGTTCCGTCAAAGGAAGAGATAAAGGCTGCTATCGGCAAAATGAAGGAGCGTATCCCTGCTGAAAAGCTTTGGGTGAACCCTGACTGCGGACTTAAAACAAGAGGAAATGCCGAGACAGTTCCGAGTCTTACCAACCTCGTGAACGCAGCGAAAGAGGCAAGAAATGAAAACTGCTGAATTATTTGAACAAAAGACTGTTTTTTCACTGGAAGTATTTCCGCCAAAGCCTGATGCAGACGAAAGCGTCATATATCAGACTCTTGAGGAGCTTTCAGATATACAGCCTGATTTCATCAGCGTTACCTACGGTGCAGGCGGAGGAAAAAACGGCTGCAAGACCATACAGATAGCATCGGATATACAGAACAGATACGGCGTTGAAAGTGTTGCTCATCTTCCATGTATTGATCTGAAAAGGGAACAGGCTGCGGAGATACTTGACAGTATGCAGGAAAACGGTATCGAGAATATTCTTGCACTCCGCGGTGACAGAACAGATGCCAATGCTCCTAAAGGAGATTTTGAACACGCCAGCGATCTGATAAAGTTCATCAAGGAAAATTATGACTTCAATATAATTGCTGCCTGCTATCCTGAGGTACATCCCGAAAGTACAGGCGCAGTTGATGACCTGAAATGGCTCAGATATAAAGTGGACTGCGGTGCGGATCACCTTATCTCACAGCTTTTCCTTGATAACCGTTACTTCTGCGATTTCCGTGAAAAGGCTTGCATTGCAGGTATAAATGCTCCTATCGAGGCAGGTATAATGCCTGTGACAAACAAGCGTCAGATCGAGCGAATGGTAAAGCTTTGCGGCGTTGAGCTTCCCAAGAAATTTGTTCGTGTGCTTGAAAAATACGAGCACAATGAGACTGCACTCCGTGATGCGGGAATTGCCTATGCTATCGACCAGATAACCGAGCTCATTGCAGAGGGCGTTGACGGAATACACCTTTATACGATGAATAATTCCTACATCGCACATAAGATATTTGATGCAGTTCAAACGCTTATATCGGTCAATTCTTGCATAAGACGAGCTTAATGATTTACGACAATTTACAACTCCTATTCAACTTAAAGGAAAAGCAGGTTCATAATGAACCTGCTTTTCTTTTATCTCCGAAATACAGCCTTCTTTCTTAACTGTAACATTGATATGTCATTATAGTGACATTTGTCACTAATGTAATGACAAATGTCATCTTTACAAAAATAGTATTATTCCATATAATAATTAATATAGCAACAATAAACATAAAATAATCACAAGTTGAACTGAATACGTGAATAATGATAGATTTTTTGAGCGTTGGTGCAAAGAAAGTTAAATTAACATACTTTGATATGCAGTTTATTAAGGAGGTAGTGTTATGGGGAAAAATGAAAGAAGATGGTTTTACCCGCCTGACGAGTAATGCCGGTCAAAGAAAAAAAGATGACAAATACTGTTACAGGTAACTAAGAAAGGGTGTGGAAAAGGAGCGGGACAAGTAACAGAAAATTAATTATTTGAGAAGACATCTCTTCAGCAAGATCACACGATAAAAATACTTTTATTATTATTTATTAAAGGAGAAATTATTATGGCTGAAAGCTTATTAACAAATGAACAGGGAACATTATCAGAGAAGCAGCAGGATTTTACAGCTCAGTTTTATGCAGAGATAAATAATGTCATTGGCGGAGACAATCCGAATCAGATGCTGACATTGCTCCTCCCCGGAATTGCTCTTACCAAAGAAGATTTTGAATATGATTATAAAAATCATGCGGAAAAAGGCCCTACTGTTGAAGCAAACGAGTCTAAACTCGCAAATAAGCTTTACGATCCTTTCCATGTAAGCGGTGCTGATAACGGACGTATGCTCCCGCACCAGTATAAATCAGCTCTTGATGCATTAACGCCAAAGCTCAATCCTGAGATAGCAAAGTCAAAAAATGCTCTCCGTGAACTGCTTTTGACAAAGTATCCATATAAATTCAATAAGATGTCTGAAACCGAGATCAATACTTTCCAGGAAGTATTTTATCAGCTTTATGATGAGTATGTAGCTGCTATGAAAGACTGGAGCGTACTTCAGAATGAAAAGAGAGCTGAAATAGAAAAGAAATACAGTGTTGAACTCAAAAATGCTGATACAGATGAAGAAATCAAAGCGGTAAATATCAAGATCAATAATGAATATCTTACTTGGTTTGAAACCGAGGCATATTCGTCATTCAATTTTATCAATCAGAAGATGTCAAAGCTTCTCTCAGTATTCTCTGAAAATGATATGAAGATAATTGAAGGAATACTTGACAGCGGTTCAGGAGCTGAATTGCAGGAAGCAAGAGCAACTTTAAGAAATCTTCGCAAGCTGACTCCTGACGGAGGATATATTTATCCTGTAAAGTTTAACCCGACAAACTGGTTTGAGCTGCTGGATACTTCATTTACTCCTGTTGATCTGCTTGAATCACCGACTGTAATATACGATAAGCTGCACAGTCTGATGAGCAGAAAAATTTCACTTACCAGTAAATATCAGGCTCTGGCAAGTGCTGTACCAAGTGAAGCTGAAGTTAAAGCAGCAGCATCAGAGCTTGAAGCTGCAAAAACTGCGGTGGATACCGCTATGACAAGCCTTGAAAATGCCGGAACAGCAGGTCTCGCAGATTTCTGCAAGAAAGTTACGGGTATGGTATGCGGAATATGCCTTTTACCTGAAGAAGCAGGAACTGATAAGATCATAAGTTCAGTTGTTAAACCTTATGCAACCGGCAATGACAGCCTGATAGATTCAATGGTAAGCGGCGGAAAAGCTGTAGCATCTGCTTTAAGCGGACTTAACAGCAAACTGAATACATACACCAAAGCACTTGAAAAGAACGCAAAAATCAGGCAGAATCAGCAGCTTGCAAAGGCTCGTGATATGATAAAGACTGAGATCGAGGAGATCGACTTTGAGATAAGTGAACTTTCATCCAAAGCACAGCTGGCTCAGGCTATGAATTACAATGAAGATGTTAACGGAAACAAGATACCTGAAGGATATTCTTCATTCTATATCAGACACAGCAAAGACAGAAAACATGATGAGAGCGAAGAGACTATCACAACTTCAACAAAGACTACAGGAAAAGGCTTCTGGTTATTCAAGAAGAAGAAAACTACTACTACTACAGAAACTCATTTTGAAGAAATCTGTGAAAGTGAAAGCTCAGTAATTGAAGTAGGAATGAATGTTGCAAAGGTAGGTATTGAGCGTGAATGGTTCAATCCCGGAGTATTCGTGCTTTCTGATGAGATGTATCACCTTACTAAAAAGCCTGTTTCAAATTCATTTGATGCAAAGAATTACAATCCCGATGATTACATATTCCCGTGTTTTCCTGTTGCAATGCTCATTGCAAGAGATGTAACAATAAAGGTTACTGTTAAGGCATCAGCAATGGGAAATAAGGTGGATACAGCTGTATCAGAGTCATCAAATTCAAAGGGATATATATTCTTCAATTCAGGTTCGGGAAGCAGAACTTCATCTACAAAGAGTGTATTTGACGAGGCAAACGATGAGATGTCGATCATTATAAAGATACCTACTCCGCAGGTAATAGGTTTTTATCTTGAAAATACACCTGCAGATGCAAGCGATCCGTACAATGCTTCAGGTGATATGGATAATATCAGAAAGTTTGTAACTGCATATCAGGATGTAATAGCAAAGAAGACAAAGGAGCTTGAAAA
Organism: Ruminococcus flavefaciens ATCC 19208; assembly: GCF_000518765.1. Classification (GTDB taxonomy): domain Bacteria; phylum Bacillota; class Clostridia; order Oscillospirales; family Ruminococcaceae; genus Ruminococcus; species Ruminococcus flavefaciens. Next base: position 641,440 of record NZ_KI912490.1, read on the forward strand.
GAAGTAATATCTCTTTTCAACAGCTTTGACATACAGGGAGATACATAGTTATTTCCCTGTATGCTTAATTACCGATTATCGAAGAAGGAGTTGCAATAATGGCTGATGAAAAAGAAAAAATCTCCAAAAAATCCAAAAAAGAAGGCAGCCTTTCCGGAAAAATAACTGCTACTGATCTTGCTCCTATTACTTCTGACATTAAAAAGCCGCCCAAAATAGCACTTACTGTTGATGCTGCACGTAATACCGAATCAACTAAAGCTGATCTTCAAAAACTTGCTTACCTGATAGGAAAGGTTAGAGATATGAAAAAACTGTTTGAATCTGAAGAAGCTCCCGCAACCGAAGTAAAAGATCCGATAGATACAAAATCAAAAAAAGCCTTTGCTACACAGATCTACGATGAGATTGATGCTAAGATCGGCGGAAATGATTACAATCAGTTCCTTTGTCTGCTTTTGCCGGGCATAATCCTTTACGAAGATGATTATAAATATGATCTCAAGAAGGAAATCAAGGGACCTGTTATAGAAGCAAATGAAGCCAAGCTTGCAAACAAAATGTTTGATCCGTGTTTTATAGCTAATTCTGATAATGGCAGAAATCTTGCATATCAGTATAAAATGGCTCTTGATGTTCTTACTCCGAAGATCAATAAAAGACTTGCTTTGCATAAGAACAGATTAAGAAAGCTTCTTATTTCTCCTTATCCTTATGATTTCGGTGACGGTGAAGAGAAGGAGTATACTCTTCAGGAAGTATATTTCAGGCTTTATGATGAGTATATGAAGGAAATATACGACTGGAAAAAGGTAATCTCAGCTAAAAAAGAAGAGCTTAAAGATCTGTATCCCATAAAAGATGATTATGAAAGAGAATATCTTGAATGGTATGAGGATAACGCTGAGGACTATCTTGATAAGATAAATGAGAAAAAGGCAAAGGTACTCTCTGTTTTTTCGCCCAATGACATGAAGGTGCTTGAAGGAATACTTGACAGCGGATCAGGTGCAGAGCTTCAGGAAGCAAGACAGAATATCTATAATTACAGAAAAATAACTCCGAACGGAGGATATACCTATCCTGTTGAATTTGAGCCAAAGGACTGGTTTAATATGATAGGCACATCATTTACTTCTGCGGAGCTTATTGACAGTCCTGAAAAATTAGTTGAAAAAATACAGAGACTTTCACTTAGAAGAACCTTCCTTTTTTCAAGTATATGTGATATATGCAAGCTCGTGGGGAATGATCTTGGCTCGAAAGAATTAAGGGGCACACTTGAAAGCGTTCAGAAGTACAAGACTGATGTTGAAAAAATGACTGAAAAGCTTTTCAGTACGCAAAAGTTCCTTAAAGTGATTATACCTGCACTCGAGATAAGGTCAAAATCAAAAATTGATATTAACGAAAGATCTCTGGAGAAGCTCATGAACAATGTTTTCCTGGGTGAAAGACCTCAGAAAACAAATAAGGAGATCATTTCAACTATCAAAAATCTTAGCAGGAATGCTCTTGATAATCACGACCATTACCTTGAAGAAGCAGCCGAGCTTACAGATAAACTGTTAAATGTAGTTGAAGAAAAGAAAAAAACAACATATATTGAGCTTATCAAGCCGTTAAAAAAAGAAATTGATGAAATAAAAACTGAGATCGACACGCTATATCAGCAGCTAAGTATCTCATCGGCTATCCATGAAAATATATCAGATGATACATTGCAGGAAGATATAGTTTCTCCAACAACTCCAAAGGGATTTACTAAGGTAGAGTTTGAAACAGATGCGGAATCACTTGATATTCAAACGAAATACTATACTTCGTCATCTGCTGTTTCATCGGGAAAAAGCTTTCTTTTCAACGGACACAGAAGCAGCAGGATCAGTGAAAAGGAGAAGCTGGAGGATATTTTTGGAAGCAGCGAAAAATACACTGTTCAGGTCAGCATGAATATAGCAAAAATAGGTATAGTACGCGAGTGGTTCAATCCCGGTGTTTTTTCGCTTACAGGTGATATGTTCAGATTAAGCAATTCGATGATAGCTCCGTCTGAAAGTAAATCATATAATGGCATTACAGAAGCTCGGCTGAAAGATATGCAGGACACAATTTTTCCATGCTATCCTGTTTCAATGGTTATTGCAAGCAATATACAGCTTAAATTCAAATATGACGGTAAAATAACAGAAAAGACAAGAGAAGCATTTGAAAAACACGCAGAGTCAAACGGTGGCTTTCTGTTCTTCCGCGGAAAGGATGAAAGCGGTAATTCAGATATCGCCGGCGTTCATACGTACTACTCAGATCAGTCTATTACTCTGAAATTTGATACCACACAGGTTATAGGTTATTATCTTCAGGCTACTGCCCCCGATAAAAGTACATTCCTTGATAACAGCATCAGTGATGATGAGAAGAATATTTATTCGTCACTTGCAGATTTCAGTGATAATTATCGTAAGGTCATTAATGAAAGTTTTAAGAAAAGTTTTACAACATTAAAAACTGATAAAGAGTAATGTCAATACCGTTGTTTAATATTAAAAACTCCCTGAATTAGTTCAGGGAGCTTTTTTTATGTCGTTCATTGATATATGTACAGCATTGATATGGAAATAAACTTCAATACCCTGTAAATATAAAAACTCCAAACGCTAAACTTGCAAAGGCGATAATATCACAGCTCGGCGGTCCGGACGGGGAATTATCCGCATCTTTGAGATATCTCAATCAAAGATATGCCATGCCATATGGCGAAGTCAAGGGACTCCTGACCGATATTGGCACCGAGGAACTGGCGCACTTCGAGATGATCTCGGCTATCCTTTACCAGCTTACAAAGGATCTTTCAATTGAAGAGATAAAGGCAAGCGGTTTTGACACCTATTTCGTAGACCATACGACGGGAATATATCCTGTTGCAGCATCGGGGACTCCCTTTACAGCTGCGTATTTCCAGTCAAAGGGAGATATAATCACCGATATCCAGGAGGATATGGCAGCTGAGCAGAAAGCCCGCACCACATACGATAATATACTTCGTCTTGCAGATGATCCTGATGTCCGTGATCCTATCCGTTTTTTGCGTGAGCGTGAGATAGTGCATTACCAGCGGTTTGGTGAAGCGCATCGTTCAGGATACTGCAAAAAGAAAGCCGTATTCATTACGAATACGGCTTTTTTCGGGTTATACACCGAAGATAAATTCCTTTAAAGAAATAACATCGCCTTTAGCAATTGAAACGTATACATAGTAACAGAGGATATAAGAAGCATCAAGTGCGTCTACCCTTCCGTCACCGTTAACATCATATGCTTGCCTCTGTTTTTCTGTCAGCGGCACATTCTGTGAGGTTGAATTCTTGGCATATATCATAAGGATAATGCTTGCATCAACTGCATCGATCTTTCCGTCGCCTGACGCATCACCAAGCTCGATATCGGGCTCGTCATCAACATGAGTTGTAGTTGTTGGGATTGTTGTAGTGGTTGTTTCTGTAATTGTAGTAGATGTTGATGTAGAAGTAGTCGAAGTTGTGGTAGTTTCGGAAGTCGTTGAGGTCGTAGTTGTTTCAGAGGTTGTAGATGTGGAAGTTGATGTGATCGTTTCTGTAGGTTCAGAAGTTGTTGATGTTGTGATTTCTGTTGTTGTTTCGTAATTTGTTGAAGTTGTTACTGTTGTAGTTGATGTTGTAGAAGTTGTCGAAGTTAATGTAATTGTTGTGCTTGTAGTTGTTGTAGTGGTCTTGCTTGTAGTAGATGTAGTTTTTGAAGTTGTGGAAGT
>NZ_JAEF01000006.1 GCF_000518765.1 Ruminococcus flavefaciens ATCC 19208
ATCTTGGACTCATTTTTACTTGAAGTTTCTTCTGTTATAAACGATACAGCACTGCTGAAAGCATCGCTCACAATTTCTTTCTGACCTTCATATAGCTTAACTTCTTTAACAGAATTGCATCCGCTGAAAGCTGAACTTCCAACATTCTTCAGACCCTTACCGAATTTTACACTATTAACACTTATACAGCTTGAAAATGCACTATCGCCAATTGATTCAAGACTGTCAGGGAATTCAAGAGAACCTAATTTTACACAGCCTGCAAAGGCAATATTATCAATTGTTTTAAGATCGCTGCCAAAAATAAAGCTTTCAAGCTTTTGTAAGCTACAGAATGCACCGTAGCCAATACGCTCCAAGCCTTCTCCACCTTCAACAGTTTTTAAATTAATATAAGAATTGAACGACAAATCACCGATAAACTTTACATTCTTGCCGATCACTACTTTCTCAATTCCACTATAAACAGCCATAGGCGTTACTGCATGAGGTTTTGCAGAAGGAGTGTTTAACTCGCACTTTACAACAGGTAAACCGCCAACTTCATCAGGTATAGTAATTGTATTGCCATTCTGAACAGTAATGTAATAAACTGCAAGACCACCATCGCACTTTTCAAATGACATTCCATACTTTCTGAGGCATTCCAATTCATCAAGCTCTGAAAGTTCAAATTTATCATAATCGCCGTTCTCGTACTGCTCGGGTGTACAAAAGTTTACACTGTACTCATCAGCAAATGTATGAGCCTTTGACTCATCATCGCATACGATCATACACTTATCCCAATTGCTTTTTTTGCTGACGCTGTTTATCTCCAACTTGCATTCAGGATTCTTGATAATAACAGTTGCATTAGCATTGTACATAGGATCCGATGATGCAGGACTGATACCTACAGGACAGTCATAAAGCGTATTAACGCTCTCAGGAATAACAAGCTCTTTGATATTTGTTCTTGCAAATGCTGAATCACCGATATATCTGACTTTCTCACCAAGCTCAAAATCTGACAGCTTTACACAGCTTTCAAAAGCCATAAAACCAAAATATTCAATATTGCTGCCGCCACTAACTTTAGAAAGGGTTACGCAATCCTGAAATGCATAGCCTTCAATTCTTTTCAAGTTATCATTAAGAGTTACTTCAGTAAGTAATGGGCAATTCTGAAAAGCATTACTTTCTATGCTTTCAATATTTTCTCCCAATACAAGTGTTTCAATACCTGAATTGATAAAAGCCTTGCTGCTTATTTTGGTTACAGGACAGCCGTCTACTTCAGCCGGTATAACAGCATTCTGGTCAAATCCTGTTGTAAATCCTGTAACAGACGCTGTGTCACCTTTAATGGTATACTTGATACCATTACTTACAATTACATTGCTTTGCGATGCTGTTGAATCAGCAGCTTCTGCTATGACGATGTTTGTGTTGTTTGCTGTATTAAATGGATATGCTCCCCCAACGAGCACGAGAGCCATTACTGCAGCAATGATTCTTTTGATTTTCATACTTTTTACTCCTTTAAATATCATTAGCCGTTAAGGCTTATAGTGTATTATATATGTATTTTACTCTAAATGCAATATCTAACAGATGAAATTTACATTTTGGTAACATTTATATATACACTGCTTTGATAAAAAAAATACCTAAAATCGAGCTTTTCCATATGAATTAGTGCGTTCAAAATATACATCTGAATTTTATCAACTAAGTATTCAACTTTTTGTTGAAAGTATCAATAAGGCTGTTTTAGCAAAACTTTTAAATCTATTTTATTATATCACGCAAAAATATGGATTTCTATTCAGTTTTTGCTTTTAATTGGCTGTATCTTGCCTGAAATCAGAAAAGAAGCTCAAATGTTCTCTATTTTCTATAAAGAAAAACCACCCGTAAAACGAGTGGTTTCAATTAATCAGCTGATTATTAGTTTACGCATAATGCAGAGATCAAATACATCTATTACGTTATCCTTACAAAGATCTCCGTTTTCCCATTTTTTCAGTATGCCGCTTCCAAGTAGGAATTGCTGCATAGTCACAAGATCGGCAACAGAAAAAGTCCCGTCATCATTTACATCTCCTCTGGCATCATCGTTTCCGCTGATCTCATTCTCACTGAGCGCGCATTTATATATTTTTATATTGTCGATACTGCCCCTGAAACAGCTGTCATCTGAATAGTACGACTTTCCGATATAACAGCTCGTTCCTGAATCCATATCTGCTATCTGACCATGAGTTTCTGTGGTATGGAGAACTTCCTTACCGTCCAGATACAGTTTAGTATCTGCACCATTTACAACAAGCGTATAGTTATGCCATTCTGTACCGTTAAGATCGTAAATCAGCTCTGTTTCATCACGCCATGAATCAGTGGTCGCTGCAAAGCGGAATAGTTTCTTTGCCACTCTGAAAAATACATACTTCTCATCGTTTTTTCCTGCGGCAAAGGTAAAGAAATTCCCTTCGGATTCAGATTTTATGTCCATACTGACAGTATAATCACGCAAGCCGTCAAGCATACCTGTTGGAAATTCGCCGTATGTATCATCGCTGCCGTCCAAGTAAAGAATATTGCCTTTCTGAGCGTCCTGCTTTACCGCAGCGCCTCCGTTAAGCGAAAGATTTCCTGTTCCGTTCTCGAAATCAATATCCACATATGGCTTAGGCTTTTCAGCAGAGCCTATTGGATTTCCGAATACCTTGACCTCATACACCGTAGGAGTATACCAGTTATTGTTGGGATTATTCTGGAGTGTTGCATTCTGTACGTTAAGACGTACATACCGTGCCTTGCCCGACAGCATATCACTGTTGAAGCCGTATGTCTTGCTTACGACCTCGCTGTTTTTGTCGGTATGATCCAGAAGCTTTGTCCAGTTCACACCGTCAAGACTCCCCTCAACAGTGTAAGTGTAATATCCCTCAGAGCCCTTGCAGATATACCACGAAGTCTGTATATTAGACAGCTCACATACTCTTTCAAGATCGACCTGCAAATAAAATGGCCACTTCTTATAATCGCCGATAGCTGTAAACGAACTCTGATATGAGCCGTCAAAGGCTTTCGCAGGAGAATTTTCACTTTTTGCAGCAAGAGATGATGAAGCAGGTCTGTCCTGAGAGAGAAGCTCGCCCTGCTGTACAGGATAAAGGTCACCTGTTGACGTATTGTACTTAAAATACGGACAATAATCATAGAATGCAAATCCATTATCAAAATACAGCGGACACAGCGTAGTGCCGCTTGTAGATGAAGCTCTCAGCCAGCGGTATGCGTGCATGAGATAATTTTTGTCCTGCATATTCACTATCCAGCCAGACTGTGATGAAAAAGTTGAGGTATTGCCGATGCTGCGAAGCTCGCTCCACTTGCCTTTAAGGTCTTTTGTCACGCTGTAAGCTCCGCTGCTGGGATACCAGCCTGCTGCCTGAGAAGTAAACAGGAAATAGTATCCGTCCTTTTTAATAAGATTAGGGAATTCTCTGTACTGATCCTCAAAAAGGGTTGTAACGACTTCCGTAACATCGCTGTAATCATCATTCATACGGAATATATACATAGTCGCATTAGCGCCCTGCCCCTCTTTATTGGCGGCAGCTATAAGATATCCTGCTCCGTCATCATCAAAGAATATAGCCATATCCCGCACCTGTATTCCGAGAGGATTATATACATGGTGCACTGTGAACTGTCCGCCCGGAGTACCTGTGATGACCAGTGCTTTACCGTCACTGTAGCCGCTTGGTTTTTCCCAGTGTGCCCATACTACCACTTTATTCTTCTCAGGGATATAATCTATATGTACTGACTCGATCTTGCAGCTTTCAAGTGCAGAGTTCTGAGAGCTGCCTGCAACATTGCGCTCATTTCCGAAGTGTTTGCCGTCACTGGACGTTGTTTCAGCAAGATAGATATCGTCCTTGCCATTATGCTTTTTAAGCACGTAGCTATAGTAGGTATTCCCTACCTTATAGCCATTTGTATCATAGACGAGATTACTTCCCTTCTGGTTATCGTATGTACTAAGTCCTGACGGAAGAATACAAGGCGTAAGTGACTTAACAGATGAATACATCTCCTTGCCCTTTGATGTGACTTTCAGCTGATAATAATACGTCATTCCCATCACCATATCATCGTCCTCATATGAGGTTCCACTGCCCTCATAGACAGAGACAAAATCATTTTCGGGATCTGTTGAACGATACAGCGTAAAGCTGTCAGCTGACAACGTAGTCGCCCATTGAAGCTCGGCATGGTCTGCACTGTTCTCGTCAGAAATGCAGAACAGATTTCCAACAAGTCCTATTTCATCTGATACTGATTCAGAAACCTTAGCAGCATAAGCAGTTCCGCTTTTTCCGAAGCTGACTATGGTCATAAGCATAGCTGCACTGCATATTGCAGCAGCAGTACGTTTAAAGCATTGTTTTAGTTTGAACACATTTTTCATATTTTCACTCCTTTTTGATTTTTTGCCTGTCAAGCATATTATATCATGGAAAGCCTTTTATTTCAATAATGTATTATACTTTTCTTTTATAAAAAAACAGCGATATACCGCTTGCTCAAAAGCGTATATCACTGTTTTCGATAAATATTCCTTTGAAAAAATAAATACCTGTTATTAATCTTTACAGCTCAGTATTTATCTTCTTGCTCTGCTGGCGCTTGCACTTCTGTTTTTATTACTGCTGCTTGTTCTTTCTGATGAAACATTGTTCTGGCTTTTAAGCTGAGCATCTGTCATCTTATTCTGTGCCGAAACATTTCTTGATGGCACGATAAACTTATTATATTTCTTATTTTTTGTCTTATCATTAAGGACAAAGCCTAACATATTAGCTTCAAAGAACTCTATTCTGCTTATTGCTGCATCAATATCAGCAGCTGAAGTTTCATGATTTCTTACAACCATTATCATTCCCGAAACTTTTTTCGCTATCTCGACAGAGTCAGTGAAATAGTTAACAGCAGGCGTATCAATTATAATATAATTGTATTTATCATGGAGCTTTTCAAGCACCTTATCCATATTCTCTGACGCAACAAGCTCAGACGGATTAGATACCGCATCACCTGCTGTAAGGAGATCAAGCTTATCCATAAATGTCTTCTTTATATATTTATCAAGATCCGAAATATTCAAAAGGGCATTTGCAAGACCTCTTTTTTCGCTTGTACGGAAAATCTCATGCTGAACAGGGTTTCTGAGATCTGCATCTATAAGGAGCACCTTATTACCGCCCTGTGCGAGAGTAATCGCAATATTGGCAGCATTAATGGATTTTCCTTCAAATGGTTCTGCTGACGAAACAGAGATGACCTTATTTTCATAAGATGAAAGTGAATAAATAATACTTGTACGAATAGCTTTATAGTTTTCGACAACTGTAAACGGAACGGCTTTATCAAACAAGCTGACCAGTCCGCCTTTTTTCTTGCTCTTGAAGTGTCCGACTTCACCTATAACTGCCTTATCATATCTGCTGGCAAGAGTGTTAACATCTCTTACAGAATCATCAAAGAAGTCCATCAGGAATATAATGAGCAGAGCTAAAAGCACTGCTGAAACAACACCGAGAGCAGTATTCTTCATCATATTCGGCGATACAGGAACACCGTTATACTGTGCCCACGACATATACTGTGCTTTACAGCCGTTGCCGATAGCTTTTTTAAGGTAAAGATCGGAATATAAAGCAAAGTAATTACATATTGCTACAGAAACTTCAGGGTCCTTGGTCGTGACCTGCATATTGAGAACGAGTGTATCCGGAACACTTTCAATATCTATCGTATCACGAAGCTGGCTTGCTGGTATTGTATTATCGTCATTAACAGTGAAAACCTTGCTTATTATATCATATCCGAATCTTGTCATAAGGTTTGTTCCTATTTCCTGCATAACAAGATCGTCCTTGAGTACCTCTATATATGTATTGGTAAGCTGTTTCAGGTTATCTACATCATTTCTGTTCTCATTAGAGTTTCCGTTGGTAACAACAGGAGTGTCCGCCTGAACATACAGCTTGATATGTGATTCATACTTAGGTGATATAAGATACTTGGATATACAGAAAGCGATTATACCTCCGCATACGGCAAATAAGACTATCAGCCATAATTTTCTGAATATCAGCGAAAAAATCTCTTTAAAATTAATCAAATTTCTTTCATCATTCTTCATGATTTAAGCCTTTCTAATAATAGGGTTTTACTTTTATGGTATTCAGTCAGCTTTTCTGAGGCTGAGTATTATATCGCATATTCTGTCAACGATCTCTTCACTGAGATCAGCATACATAGGAAGTGTAAGCACACGCTTGCTTATATGTAAAGCAACAGGGGTTTCATTAACATCATACTTACCGTGGAAGCATTCAAAGGTATTTGATATAGGATAGAAGTACTTTCTTGCATTTATGCCGTTATCTGCAAGTGCTTTAAATACTTCGTTTCTTGTTGCACCGAACTGTTTTTCATCGAATACAACAGGGAAATAACCGTAATTAGGAGTTACGTCCTTCTGTGGCTTACAGAGGATTATACCGCTTATACCTTCAAGATGACTTCTGTAACGCTCTGCAACTTTTCTTCTCTTTTCGATCTCGTCATCAATATGTCTGAGATTGCATATACCCATAGCAGCCTGGAATTCGTTCATCTTGGCATTTCCGCCGATATACGCAACATCTTCTGGACCGTGAATACCAAAGTTCTTCATATCGTTCAGCTTCTGAACGAGACTGTCATCACTGAAGCATACTGCGCCGCCCTCTATGGTGTTGAATACCTTTGTTGCGTGGAAGCTGAGCATAGAAGCATCACCGAAATTCACAGCACTTATGCCCTTGTATGTTACGCCAAAGGCATGAGCTGCATCATATATGACCTTCAGATCATATTTATCAGCTATTTTCTGTATCTTCTCAACATCGCAGATATTTCCGTACACATGAACAGGCACGATCGCACAGGTATTATCTGTGATGAGCCTTTCGATCAAATCAGTATTTATGGTATAATCAGTATCATTGATATCGCAGAAAACAGGATTAAGTCCGTTTCTGACAATAGCATGAGTAGTTGAAGCAAAAGTAAAGGGAGATGTTATAACCTCACCGTGCTTTGGAAGATTCATTGCAGCAAGCACATTTTCAAGAGCAAGATGACCATTGGTGTAAAGTGTAACGTGAGGAACGTCAAATTTCTCCTCAAGCTCACTTTGCAGCTGCATATGTTTTTCGCCCATATTTGTGAGCCAGTGACTGTCCCACATACCTTTTATTTCGTTACAGTATTCTTCAAAATCGGGCATAGAAGATCTGGTAACTAAAATATTATCATTCATTTTCTTTTAACTCCCTGTTTTCTTCTTAAAGTCTACCTTTGCCGCGCTGTTCAATACTTCCGATTAAGCCAATCTATATTTATCAGACTTATAATACCATATAATACATCATTTTCGTCTGCTACAGAACATCTGACATTAAAGGTCTCAAATTTAATGTATCCGCCTGTTTTTATAAATAAAAAAACAGTTTAGTCCTCAAGTTCGATATTAACCCACTCTTCCGAATGAGACATTACTTCATCAAGTTCTTCACGGCTGTCAAATCTCATGAACAGATCACCCAATGTCATATTTGCACCCGTAAAAGGCTTTACAACATCGCCGGGCTTTGCGGTTATCATAGAGTATTTTACGTATTTCTTCTCTATTTCGGGATCGATGGTAAGCGACTTCAGGATCCCCTCACGATCACTTGTTGAATGTATATCTATCTGTACCCAATGACCGTCGCACTTATCTTCCACAATCTTTGTAAGCGGGAGTCCGACAGCCTTTCTGATCTCATTTTCAATAAGATCAGAATTCTCTCCGTATGCCATATTCTGTATTTCAGCTATTCTGCATCCGCCGCCGCGCGGAGAAACCTCCATTATGTATGCTTTTCCGTTTGAACCGATACAAGCTTCTATATTGTATATGCCTGTTTTCATATTCAGTAAATCCATAAGTCTCTGAAGATCATCATGGAGTGTCTTATTTTCGATGTCTGTCATAGAGCATGGCCATATCAGCATCGAAGGAGTATAAGGATTAACAGCATCCTTGTCGAAAAGCTGATCTGCCAAAGGTCCGAACACTATTTTTCCGTCGACTGTAAAGAAATCTCCGTCGCTGTGGAAGCCCTTGAAGGTAATGAAATCCTCAATAATAAAGCGACCGTTATGTCCTGCCTCCAGCGCTATCTCAATCGCCTCCGAAAGCTTTTCGGGATCGTCTACTCTTGTAACGCCCTTGCTTCCGGCGGAGTCAACAGGCTTTACGATAACAGGCCAGTCAAAAAAGTCGATATCGCTGAACGGAGCTTTTTTATCGGTATAGCTCTTCGAATGAGGACAATTGAATCCATTATCTGTGAGGAATTTACGGAAAAGTCCCTTATCCTGAAGTATCCTTACCGACTCATATGGTCCCTGAAATGGAAGTCCCATTTTTTCAGCTGTATAAGCAGCTGACACAACTCCCGGATCGCAGGCGAATGAGATTATACCATCTATTTCAAGCTTTTTTGCTGCTTCAAGTACAGCGTCCTTGTCAATAACGCTTACATTGCAGTATTCATCGGAATACTTGTGCGCTGCATTATCGGGAAGATAATCACAGGTAATAACATAGCAGCCAAGCTCCTGTGCTTTTTTTATAACAGGGATTATAAACGACGATCCGCCGAGTATCATAAGTTTTTTCATATTTTTTTATCCTTCCTTCGCTTTAACAGACTTTTTAAAGTATCAATCAGATATTCATAGCTGTCGATATGCATAAGCTTTGAGCAGATAATATATACTATTACGCCCAGTGGAACCTGAATAGCCAACATCAGTATATAATAGATATCTAAAAGGTTAACAAGATATATAATAGCTCCCATGATTGCTGATGCGATTATCTGAGGTATCATATCAGCAACCTGCTCCAGATAGCTGTAATTCAGCAGCTTTTTATTCGGCCATGCGTTGATTACCTGACTTATAACCGAAGATACGAGCATTCCGTAGACCATAGCCTTTACAGATATGAACATAGTTGCGATTATTGCAATAAAATCAACTATCTTCTTTATTATCTCAAGCTTAAGATATGTATCACTTCTGCCGATAGCCTTTATAGCGTTAAGATTTGCTGTATGTATCGGCATAAAGGCATATGAGATGCAAAGTATCCTGAGGTAAGGAATTACAGGCAGCCAGTCTTCTGTAAGAACGATCCTGACAAGAGGTGCTGCACATACCATGATGCCAGCCATGAAAGGCATCATCAAAAATGTGCCTATCTTTATGGAACGTCTTGTCATGCTCTTTACATTCTCACGGGAGTCCTGTACCTTCGCCATAGACGGCAGCAGTACACTGTCCAATGAAGAATTGAGTATACTCGTTATGAACTGTGGGAAATACTCACCATAGGTATAAAAAGCAAGACTTTCATCAGAATATTTTTTTCCGATTATAAGGTTTCTGAGCTTGAGGTAAATTACCTCCATGAGTGACGAAGCAAAGAGCTTCCAGCCGTAGGAATACAGATACTTCAGACGCTGAAAAGAAAAACATTTTTTCGGACGCCATTTTACGGTGAGCCAGAGTATCATGGTATCTACCGTTATGTTGACAAGGTTCTGTGCTACGATAGCCCATAATCCAAAGCCTGTATATGCCATTGTGATCCCCACAATAGCAGCAACGACAGTACCGATCAGTGTTGCAAAGAAAAAACGTTTGAACAACATGTTCCTGCTGACATAAGCCTGCTGAACATTTTTCATGCCCGAAACAATAAGTACAAGACTCATTACTCTTATTATCGGTGTCAGCTCGGGCTTTTCATAAAAGTCCGCTATGAAAGGTGCTCCAAAAAACATCAGCAGATACGCAACACCGCATATCAGACAATTGAAGTAGAAAACGCTCGAAAAATCAAGATCGTCCGCATCTTTCTTTTGTATGAGAGCATTTCCGAGTCCGCTTTCGATAAATATCTGTAATATCTCAATAAAGACAAGAATAAGGCCTATTGTACCCATGAGCTTTGGAGCAAGCATCTTTGCAAGGACGATCTGTACTATGAATTGTACCATCTTTGCGCCGAAACGCTCTCCAAGTCTCCAGAAAAGATTTTTTACTACTGTATCTCTGCTCATCTGCCATGCACCGCCTGAACTTTTTCATATATCCTTCTGACTGTTTTATGAGTCATTGTTCTGAATAGTGCGGCAATACATTTCGGTGATTTCACAAGAGAAGAATACTTTTTCTCAAAAACCATGATCTTTGCATTCTCACGGTTTATAGCTTTTTGGATAGAAGCAGAATTCTTATGCTTTGTATATTCATCTATTGATCTAAAGCCTTCGATAATGTTTTTATGCTGACCTATCTTTTTCTTGATATCGGAATCCATCATAGACGACCATGAACCAACAGCATTTAGCCGGTAGCTTGACATGACTTTTGGTATATAGTGGACATATCCGATGGAAGCAAAATAAAGTGCCATAGGATAATCACCGATACCGTCCATTGAAAAGGCAGGATTTTTTCTCCTCAAAGTATCATTTCTCCACAAAAATGAACTGAGATGAAAATATGCAGCAGGTTCGGAAAGAATAATATCATCAAAGTTATAATTCTTTTCCTTTCGGGAAGGATTGAATACCGTACCTGTAGAATTGCCGTTTTCAAATATTTTTTCAGTATTATGAACACACAAAGTACATTTAGGGTGCTTTTCCATGTAATCTACCTGTAACTGAAGCTTATTCGGATCAGTCCAGTAATCATCGCCCTCACATACGGCAACATATTTGCTGTCTATCAATGGTAAAATAAACTCATCTTCAATATCAATACCCTTCTGGTACTGATTTTCTTCCTGAAGTATAGTTTCAAAAATATCAGGATATTTTTCAACATATTCTCTGATTATATCTCTGGTACTGTCTGTTGAAACATCATCATGTACAAGTACCTTGAATTTAAACGAAGTTTTTTGCTTAATAAACCCCTCAAAAGTAGTTCTGATATATTTCTCATGGTTATAAGCGAGACAAAATACCGTCACTAAACAATCACGCACTTTTCTTCTCCTCAATTTCTAATTCATCATTATATTCGTTAACACTGTCACTCTGACAGCAGACATTTGCAAGCAGGATTATCATCCAGAACGAAGCCTGTCGATGATTTACAAGAGTAAATGCCTCAAGGAATATCGCACAATATATCGGAACGACCTCAAGCTTGATATGTCTTATATTCGAGTATATCCATGCAAGAAGCACACAGAACGGCAGAACTCCGTAATAATAGCATAAAGAGATCCATGTTGAATGCATTTCCTCACTGTGTCCGTATCTAGGGAACTGGAAGCCCTCTCCGTATCCGAACAGGAAGTATTCGGGATGCTCCTGAGCTACGTTGAGTGCTCGGTCATTTATAAAGCTCTGCAATACTGACTTATTGCTGTTCAGCTTGTCAGAAACACGGAAATGATCCCAGTCTATATGGATAACGTCTAAAAGGATAAGAGCGATAACTCCGCCTATTCCAAGTATGATAAGGAATAATACGGTGTATGTTATGCCGCCGTTATCCATTGATCTTTTCAGCATTATCATTCCATCAAGTGATACAAGTATCAGAAGTGCTATAAGCATACCGCTTGATGAAGTCTGGACAATAAGCAATCCTGCAACAAGAACAAACAGGTATTTCCATTTATCCTTCAGAAGGAAGAGTATTGACAATGTGGAAATTATAGCAAATCCCAGCTGGTTAGGATCGGTATATGTTCCCATATATCTGAAAGTGCCTTCCCAGTATTTTCCCTTGTGAAGCAGGAATATAGCAAGCTGTATCAAAAGATTGAGTTTACATACTATCCCAAGTGCATTCAGCCATTTTCTACTATACATAAAATGCCGGAAACACAGTATAACAATATAATTGAATATGTAGTAAAGACAGGATTTTATAAAATCAGTGGCTTGAAATATCAGAAAATATATAAAATTTATAGTTATAATACATATCAGAAATGCACCGAATATGTAATCATCATTTTTCAGACCGTTTTTTCTCTCATATATAAGAAAAGCAAATGACACCAGCAGGAAAAAATCTCCCGGCTGAAGTGTACCGCTGTCAAAAAGATAAAACGGCTTTAATAGAAAATATATCAGAAAGCAAACCGATGATATGCTGAATGATACATCTTTTTCCGCTCTGGTCATAACAACAATTCCTTATAATACATCTTTATAGATCTTTTCCCACTCAGCTATTACAATGCTGAGGTCATACTTCTTTACTGACTGCATATTTACTGCACCCATTTTTTTTCTGTCTGATGTCAGGCAATTCCTTATCCCTTCCGCAAATTCTGCTGAGGAATCAGGTGAACAAAGATGTCCGCCGCCTTTTTGTATAAGGTCGGTGTTGCCTCTTATTTTAGAGACAACGCATGGCAGTCCGCAAGCCATAGCTTCCATAAGGGAGCGAGACAGCCCCTCTCTGAAAGAAGGCATTACAAAGATGTCACAGGCTGATAAAAGCTCCTTGATATCGTTTCTGTATCCGAGAAAATGAATATTGTCAGTCAATCCGTGTTCGGAAGCATAACTTCTTATCGCAGCTTCCTCGGGACCTACGCCGCAAAGATAATAGTGCAGGTGCATATTTTTGATATCCGCCATAGCCTGTACTATCGTGATATTGTTCTTATTCCTGTTGAGCTCGCCAACCGAAATAACAGCGATATCATCTTGCGCAAGACCAAGCTCCTCACGCTTTTTTTCTCTGTACTCTCCTATACGATCATATACCGAAAGGTCAATACCAACTCCGTGAACATAGCGAAGCTTACCGCCTTTTTTCAGCTTGAAAGCCTTTGCAGCTTCAAAGTCCTCATGATTTATGGTAACAAGAACATCGGTACACTTTGCAAAATGCTTTTCTATGTTATAGAAAAGTGTTCGGTTTACAAATGGTGCTCCATTATAAAAATGGAAGCCGTGCGCCTGATAGATGACCTTGTTTACCCCTGTTTTCTTGGCAGCAATTCTTCCTGTAATACCGCCGATAGGTGTATTACAGTGTATCAGGTCGAATTTTTCCCGCTCCATTATGGCTTTGATCTGACGATAAGCCTTATAGTTCCGAGGATCATATGGAGCACGAATAAAATCGACCTGATAGATCTTTATACCGTATTTTTTTTCATCAGCTTTTCTTGCTGCATCATCGGGATAATTCCAGTTTCCAGCAATTGAAAACTCGATGCCCAGCTTCTGTGCAGCAACCATTGCGGAATATGAAAAATTATTCACTTTTTCCGCAAGATTAAGTATATAAAGCATTTTCACTGACATATCATCCTCCGAATCTGTACTCGTTCATTTTTCTTCCCTCAGAGGAGAAATAACTTCTTGCCAGCTTGAAACCGTTCTTTACATAAAATCTGTTTACATCATCATTGTTTACTGCGTCTGTTTCAAGGTTGATATATGCGTATTTATTAAAATCCACCATACCCTTAAGGTGATCTATAAGCTTTGAACCTATACCCTGCTTACCCATTTTCGGGTCAACGCAAATAGATGCAAGCTCAACATATTTTTCACTTTTGACGACCGAATCGCTTTTTTTGAAAGCGCCCAGAAGTCTTTTAATGAACGAAGGATGCTTTATAGCAGCTCCCATCGAACAGAACGCAAATCTGAACAGATGATTTTTTATAAGTCCCTTGTAGAAATTCGGGTAATCATAGGAATAAGCAATAAATCCTGCAAGTCTGCCGTTATCCTCGGCAACTATTATACCCGATCTTTCATCATTCAGGTATCCTTTATACAAAGCATCAAGAAATCCCACACCAAGCTGTGTGAGGAAAAAATCAGGAAAAGCACGAGTATGAAGCCTTGACAGTTTCCTGATTTTTCCCTGTTCCGACGCCGACATTTTTCTGATGGTGACCATGTCTGACAAACTCCTCAATCGTATTCTTTTCCTAAAACAGCCATGACTGTTCTGAGCATAGTCAGCAACTCACGGAAAAATGAAAAACGTTCAATAGAATTAAGATTCCAGATCATTTTCCCTGGAAGGACCTGCTCTATATAGGTTTTATCAACATCTTCGGAAACACTTAAAAGCTTGTATTCGTCCTTATATCTGATAGAAGCTTCACTTGTTATTCCCGCAGGCATAAGCAGCGTAGCAAAAAATTCGGGACGATACATTTTTACATACTTAGATGCTTCCGGACGTGTACCGACAAAACTCATAGTTCCCTGAAGGACATCTATAAGCTGAGGAAGCTCATCAAGACGCAATCCGCGCAGCAAAGATCCGACACGGGTGATCCTGTTGTCATTACTTACTGTAACAGCAGTACCCACCTTTTCGGCATTTGCGATCATTGTGCGGAATTTATGTATACGGAAGCGCTTTCCGTATGTAGTTATTCTCTCCTGACGATACAGTACAGGTCCCTTTGAATCAAGCTTTATCATCACGGCGATCACGACCATAGGAACTGCGGCGATAAGCAGCAGAAAAAGTGCCGTGATGATATCGAATGCTCTTTTAACAGCAAGATGTCTGCGCTTTTTCCATAAAATCTCCCAATACGGTCTTACCTCTTCCGTTCTCATAAAAGAAGGGAGATCTTCCCAGCGGCGCAGTATCAAAGGTAATCCTTTACTATGTTTACATAATTACTGATAACATAGTTTTCCATTTCACCGGTAAGACAAGTGTGAAGCGGAAGAGTTATCTCATTCTGGAAGTGATTATACGCATTTGGATAATCATTTATATCAAATCCAAGATTTTTATATGCTGTATGCATTGGAAGAGGCTTATAGTGAACATTGGTTGCTATACCCTCTTCAGCCATACGCTGAATGATCTCGTTTCTTTCCTCTAAAGTGATATTAGGTACTCTTGTTATGTAGAGGTGACCGGAAGATGTGTACTCATTAGTATAGTGCTGAAGAGTCTCGATACCGATCTCATTGAGAGCCTCATCATAGTAATTGATTATCTGATGCCTCAATTCAAGCATACGAGGATATCTTTCGAGCTGCTTGAGTCCGATAGCTGCAACAACATCCGTCATATTACACTTGTACCATGTTCCGACAACATCATATTCCCATGCACCGAGCTGAGTCTTAGCCAATGCATCTTTGCTCTGACCGTGAAGACTGAAAAGCTGGAGCTGATGATATATCTCCTCATCAGATATACCGTCGATAGGGCGCCATGTAAGTGCACCGCCCTCAGCAGTAGTCAGATTTTTAACTGCATGGAAACTGAAGCTTGAAAAATCGGCTATATTTCCGACGTACATATTACGCCATTTAGCACCGAAAGCGTGAGCTGTATCGGCACTTATGACAACACGTCCGATAGCTTCCTGTATCTTATTCTTTGGCTTGAACAAAGACTTTTTGCTTTCAACGATCTGGAAAAGTCTTGCGTAGTTACAAGGTACACCGCCAAGATCAACAGGAATGATCACCTTAGTTTTGTCGGTTATTGCTTTCTCGACCTCATCATAATTGATCTCAAAGCTATTAGGCATTGTATCGACCAGAACAAGCTTTGCGCCCACATGACATACAACAGCAGCAGTTGCAGTGTATGTGTAAGCAGTTGTGATGACCTCATCACCTTCGCCTACTCCGAGCAGTCTTAATGCCATTTCAGCACAGGCAGTCTGGGAATTAAGGCAGCAAGCCTTGTTTACCCCGAGCATATCTGCAATGTTAGCTTCAAAACGCTTTGTCATCGGTCCCGTTGTTATCCAACCTGATTTCAGTGCTTCACAAACCTCATGAATCTCAAGAAATGAAATATCAGGTGGAGAAAATGAAATTTTCATGTTTTTTCCTCCCAAAAAATATTTGAACCTTTCATATTTAGTTGATTTTTTTGCCAAAGCGCATTTTTATAACATATAGTACATTAAAAGTGATTGGTTACTGTTCGTAATTTTTCGTGTTATTATATCATAATTATATGACTATGTCAATAGCAAAAAACACTATTTGTAATATTATCCAATTCTTACACTCAAGGTAAAGTTTCCAGTATTCAAATTGTTAAAAACATCATGTGGTCAGATGACCAAATATTGCTATTACATCGTTTAAGTGCCAAGAATTGTTACGTCATATTTCGACAGGATATTTTTATCTCCTTCTGAAATTATCCATCATGTAATTTTGTCATTTCTATGTCCGCCATATTATTACTTTAAATATTTTTCCAAAAGATATATATTTTTTATATATATAATTATATGCATTTTTGTTTTTCTTTCAGCACTGTTGTCTGACAAATATTTTTTGATCCGCACAAAACTCAAAAAATACAAAAAATTATGCTCGCTCAAAAATTTACAGTCTGTAAATTTATTTGTTTCGTCTCATTATTCAATTTCGACAATCAGCGTATACTTTTCTTGTGAAATCAACTGTTTTTTATTAAAATACAATAGTTTTTATTGATTTTTCTGAACCGCCGTGGTATAATATCAATATAAATTTTAAGCATTACTCAATGCATTGATTATTCCAAACTGTAATTTCTTATCGTTTTTTTACACCTTATTCTATTATATTTTTTTAATGCAAACAGAGGTTATCAATTTTATTTCTGAGGTGATATTTATGAATGATAACAGTAAAGTAAAATTCTTCATTTCTCAACTACGCAAATTTCTTCCGGAAAAGACCATCTACTTGTCTCTTTCCTCTCTTCCCGAGGATATTTTTGATAATCAGGATTATATAACAATCCCGTGTTTGAAAAGCGATGATGAGATACAGGAATTTATAAAGGATAACGGCTTTGAGGATCCGCAGAATATAATCAATTTCTTCATGGAGCAGTATTTTGCAAGAATTGATGAGATGCTGAAGGATATCTTTGAAGAAATGGAAAAACCTGACGAAAGCATGGTTTACAATGTAAACTATAACCGCGTCAATGCAGGATAAAAATTACAGCTTCCTTTTATGAGTATTTGTAAAAGGGAGCTGTTTTATTGTTTCTGATGCCCATTATCATCTGAGTATATCCATTTTGCAGCAGAACAGCCAATAAATGCACCTATTAATGCTCCGAGCGTATTATGGAACAAATCGTCTATTTCAAAATAGCCGCGCGTAGTAATAAGCTGAGTTACCTCAATCAGTAAAGAAACAATAAAGCCAATCAAAGCGATTTTCTTCGGAGTATCTGCCTTTCTGAAACAAAGAGGCAATAGGATACCTAAAGGCAAAAGCATCAATATATTTCCTATGATATCAAAAAGAAGCTTCCCATTGCCGTTTATAAGCTCCGTTATTTCCCAGAACGGCGGTTTGACGTTATGAGAATAAGTCGGCTTTCTAAGCACCAGAGTTATCATCAATACCATATACACATAGGGTATTGACAGAAGCCTTAATAAAATCAACAGTATTTTCTTAATACTTATTCCCCCCGAAAAAAGGATCATCACGTTTATATATTTATGTCCTAAAATGTATTATACACCGTATTTTTCTCATTGTCAACACTTATAACATAATTAGCTGTAAACTGACAAAAATCAGCAATAATCTACTTGTATTTCAGCTCTCTTTCTTATAATATTAGTATATTAGCAACTGCTATAAAATATATTGCAAAGGAGCGTTCAATATGAAAAATCGAATTACAAAACTGATAGCTGCACTTACTGTTGGCGTCAGTCTTTTAGGAACATTCCCATACACTTTAAGCGACAAAATCCGCCTTACAGCAGCGGCTGCCAATTATTCAGAGATCGACGGATATATATATGACACATGGAAACAAGATGATTACGGCAGCTTCGAATTTGAAAATACTGAAAATAACGGCTTTCATTCAACAATGCATGAAACTACTGATGCACTTTGCCTTAAAGGAAGAAAATTTGAAGATAAACCAGCTGCCTCAGATATTCCCGATTATTATGTAAACTATGACGCTGATGCATATTTTGACGGCAACTGCATTTTATCCGTTTTCGGTGAAGATACTGAGAATAAAATTCGATTCCACATAATTGATGCATGGAGCGGATATAAACCGTCGGGTAATAAACAGCCTGCTGCAACAGCAGAAATAGGCGGCTGTACCTATGAATTATACGACGTATTCCACGCAGATTATGACATTGGCGGCAGCATCATCGAATCCACAGCATATCATGATATAATAAGCCTGCGCAAAGACGATCAGATATCAGACAGAAAAGGCACACATCTTAATAGTACAGTAAACATAAAGGATCACATCAAAGCATGGGAGGAAGCAGGCTTTAACATTGGTAACATTGATTACGTATCTCTTTGTATTGATTCCTATCGAAGTAACAGTGAACTGTATGTAAATTATCTTGATATCGGTGAGGAGATCAAACTTCCTGAGCCTTCTCAGATAGAACGAAGCATATATAACCTATCCGATAAAGCCGAATTCTCGTATGATAACTTCAGCAAGGATTCCGGCAACCTTAAAGACTCGGTCATCAGCAGTGTTACATTTACACCAAACTCGGCAGCTGTAAGCTCATGTGATGAATTAAAAAAATTTCTATCCGATTTTCTTACTGAAAATGCTGTGAATAAATTCACAGAAAAATACAGTGACAGCTTCTTTGAAAATAACGTTCTTCTGCTGAACACATATGTCGACCCATATAAGGGAAGAATTACTGAGTTTTTACTGAATAAGATATATTATAAAGACGATAAGCTGTATATATTATTCACTTCCGTTATCGGTCCACATATAAAGAATACATACGGACTGGACATAATTCAGATAGCGCTTCCTAAAACAGAGTTCAGGAATACAGGTGAAGAATGGAAAAACGAGGAAGAGCTTTGTCCTGAAACAGTACGTGTGAGCATAGTCGATGAAGACACAGGAAAGCTTATTGATTTATCCAATGTAGCCTATTCCGATCTCGTCCAACAAGAAAGAAAAACAATAAGCACCAAAAGCGAAGGAAATAATCCTTATTACGTTTGTGATGACTACTCCATTATAGATGAGTATATTCGCTGGCCGGGACTATGGATCAATGACGAATATCTCCCCGAAAGATATATGACAGACTTCAAAATCAATCATACTTCCATAAACAATTCAGCCGACATTACAATCAAAGTCAAAAACATTGCCGAGGGAGATGTAAACGGAGACAATTCATTTAATATTGCAGATATTGTTGCTTTTCAGAAATGGCTGATAAATCCTTCAGACGAACCCCTTGAATACTGGAAAGCAGCAGATTTGTATAAAGACAACATACTTGATGTATTCGATCTTTGTATTATGAAAAGAAAACTTATAAACAAATAAGATGTGTTCACCGCTGAACAAAATGAATATAAAAAGTGCCGTTTTAACTGACGGCACTTTTCATTTAGTATTCTGTAATTTGATTTGTTCAGGAAAACAAAGTCACTGATTTTAAATAATTATATTAGCTCAGAAAAATTTACAAAATAAATCAAGCCAGAATTTCAGTTTATTGACGAGCAGTGTCAATATCAGATCACAAACAGAGTCGGTCTTTTTATTGTTCTCAACCAAACAAACGTAATCGCCGCTTTCGGTGCAGCCTGTTCCGTCAAAAGGATCAATAGTATATAGTTCTATAAAATCATGTAAATCTTCATCTCTTATACCGATCCTTACGTATCCGTTATCGGTGAGTGCTGATAAGGCTATGTAGTTGCCCTCGCCGTTTTTAGCAATGAAATCATTTAAAACCATTTCTTCGAGCTGACTGAATGTATAAAACTTTACTTCGTTCTTTTCGATTGGTTTTACGTAGGTGATCCTTAATTCATGCCACATACCTTCCTGATCTGTCCACGACAAGAGGGTATCGTTTTCTATTTCCTGAAGGCTGAAATATATTTTATTTTCACCTATATAAGCAATACCGTGATCTTCAGAAAATCTGTACTTGAATTCTGTCTGTGCACCCTCTCTTGACTCAAAATAAGTTACTGTTCCGTCGTTGCCGCTGCACCAGAAATAGCCGTCATTGCCCCAGCCGCTGAAGTCATCGCATCTCCAGAGACCTCTCTTAAAATAAGTCTGCTGAGTTTCGGAAGGATGATACAGATCTATTATTTCACCGTTTTCATTAGTGCATTCACCTGTCAGACGATCAATATGATAAAATGGAATTACTGACATCTGATCGAGGTAATAAGGCTTGTCGACATAATATACGGTCACATATCTGTCATCTTCTGTTCTAAGGTCGATATATGGATTTTCCTTACAGAAGGAAGCTTCATAATAATTGGAAATAAGCTCTGATATTTCGTTATTGCTGAGGTAATGGAAATTCTCGGGAGTTGCATCTGAAATGTATTTCATTTCAACGGTTGCCCCGTAAATATACTTCAGAGAAGCTTTGTCTTCCCAGACTGTAGCGGCTGCCCTTTCGATCTCACCGTAACCGTGATCAATTTTTAACTGACCGTTTTCAAGGCTGAATCCTACATTTGAAACTCTTCCGTCATATGGAGTGAAAATAGTGCAGTCTTTTCCGTTTGCGTCAAAATATATGTAATATAAGAAGGTTTCGCCTGCGTTTACGCTCCATATACCCTGCTTGAAAGCGGTGACGCCTGTGTCCAGCGGAACGTTTTCAAGGTCAATGATATAATCGTTCTGGTCTGTGCAGATCAGACTGTCGCCGCTGGAGTAAAAAGTTCTTTCCTGACCTGATGCGAGCTTTACGGTAATGGCAATAGTATTATTGCCATTAAAATCAGCTTTGACGGATACAGGTTCTTCGCCTGTCAATTCGGTCATATACTTCTTTGCATATTCGCAAAGCTGTGGGTTGGTATAAAAAGGAGCTCTTTCTTCATCGTTATACCATAAGTCGATGAAGTCTGTATCTCCGTTATCCCACTGTACCTGTGCAGTATGATAATTTGATGAGATCGCTCCCTTGCGGACTGAGTCCTTGCTTGTTATTGTGAGCTTATTATCTGCAATGGTGTATGTGAATTCGGTTTTAACGCCTGTAACTCTGTCGATATGATAGCCTGTCTTGCCGTCCTCACTGAAATAGTACCATGATTTTGCATTTCTTGGTACCCATATACCGTTTGTGAATGATTCAGCACATTCTTTCTTGAATCTGAATGTGTACTCTGTTGGCTGAAGTCCTTCCTTTTCAGCTGTCAGTTTGACAGTGAACGGGTCCATACCGCACTGATAGGTGCGTTCTTCATAGGAGCTTGTAACAGTTTCGCCGTCGTTAAGAACGCCGTTCAGAATAGGCAGCAGTGTGACCTGATCGGCTTCGACAGGTAAGATTATATCTGTATTTTCTTCAGCATCAACATAGAACTTTTTATATCCTGCTGTCACAAGCATATTGGCGATCTCTGCGTGTTTTTCTGAATAGTGCTTTGAAAAGACTTTATCCTCGTCACCTTCTGCATATGCTGAAATGGTCATATCCTTTGTGAAGGTAACAGGTACGGTGTAGAGTTGGTATTCGCCGTTGTCTACAGAGTAATAGATATCCTTTCCGTCTGCACAGCTGAGAGATATCTCGGTTCCGGGAGCAAGAGCGTCGCTGTATGATGAGAAATGTACAGCTCCCTCATAGCAGGTCATAGCTCTGAGGCAAAGATTGCCTGTAATGAATAGATTGTCATAATCATAGCTTTCGTAAAGATCTGTCCAGTTCTGTCCGTCAGAACTGAAGAAGCTCTGATTTTCAGCAAATGTTTTCATGATCTTTGCTTCACTGATAAGCGCCTGAGAAGCGGTAAGGTTATTGGTATGATCGGTGTAGCCAACAGGTTCTCCGTGATTGTTGAAGGCATATTCGCAGGCTATATGGTAGCCCTGTTCGCCGTTGATCTTTGCAACTACAGCAAAAGTTTCGCCTTCGCTGATATGAACGGGTTCTGTAAGAGTTACAGTCTGATAGCCCATATGCTCCATTGTACCGACAGTTGTACTGTGAGCCTCGCCTGATGTGGGAACATCGGCATCTGCAACATCGGTATAAACAGTGATCTCGTATTCATCATTGGGAACACAGCAGTTGAGCATGATGTCGGTGATAAATCCGTTTTCTTCCGCTGTATACTCATTTGAGATATATGTACAGGTATCGCCCTCCTCGGATATGCCGAACTGACCGCTTACACCGCAGTCATCGTATGAATACAGATGATCGTGCATTTCTATGGGAGCTTCATCAAAATACTGCATTTCTCTGATAGAATAGTCATAATATGATACCCAGTAATATCCGTTATTACCTTTTTCTGCGCCCCAGCTGTTTTTTATGAGCCATGCGCCGTTCTTGCCGGGAGATGTGTTGAAGTTATCCGCCGAATAATCGTCATCATATCCTACTATCGCAACGGCGTGATTAATAGATAAGGAAGAAGAAGGCGGATTATACATTGCGTTTGTGAAGTAATTATAAGAATCGTCCTCGTCAAAACGCATTGTAAGATAAATAGCGTGTCCATTGCATATAGCCTTTTTTACTTCTTTGATATTTGAAAAGAAAAGGTCATTCTCGGGTATTCTCTCATAAGTAGTATAGTCAAAGAAGTCAAAGCAGTGTGCGCCTGTAACATGAAGCTCGGATTGCTTCTGCAATTCCTTCCTTGAAAGATCAGATGTATATTCCACATCGTAAGGTGCAACGGATTCGGAAACTGCACCTATCCAGTTGGTAAGCAGCCCCAGTGCGTCGCCTGCATTTGCTCCCGAACCGAATTCGATCGTACCGTCGCCGTACTCCTCGGATACTATATATGTACCGAGATAACGTTCCGAAAGATCAATATGCGGGTCTTCAGCCATTCTGTCAGTTTCGAGGCTGCCGAGCACAGCGTGTGCCCAGCAGGTCCCGTATTCACCCTGATTTTTTATAGATGACACCAGACCATTGGTGCGCAGATCAAATTTTGACGGAAGCTCATAATCGTCATTTTCCTCCGCTGCAGCGGTATCAGCCTGTGATGCAGCAGGTGCGGGATACAGATGCTGCACCTCTGTATCTTCGTTGACTTCATCTATTATTTCAACTGTGTCGGCTGTTTCTGTCTCAATATTCTCTTCAGCGGCAAAAGCAGCGCATGGTGTGCATGGCAGCGCCATTACAAGACCGGACAAAAGCGCAATAGTTTTCTTCATTTTCATATTTGATATTCTCCTTCTGATAATTCTGAAATAATTGTTATGTATAAGATCGATCGTACATAAATAATAATCGTATTAAGATCAGAAAATGTAACACATTTTCTGAAAAAATTTTTCTCTCACAGTATCAAAAGTTCAAATGTATATAGTTCTAATGTACAAAAATGGCCTATTATAGTCTGTAAAACTTCATTTTTTAAATGATCGAGTCCTTAGAAATTTGCAAATTTATGATTTTTACTGTATTATTCCTGATTGCTTGACACAATGTATATATTATTATATAAAAGATAAAGGAATACCCTTATTGATAAAAATAAAGTGCGGATAAGTGGTGCAAGCAGAGCGAGGCATTCGATATCCGTCCGCTGAAAAAAGAAATAATTAAGCAGCGTATAAGAGTGTACATCACGCCTCCACGCATAAGATAGAGTATAACGATGCGATGCCGACTTACACCATAACTAAGTCTACAGATAATTTCAAGATATTGCACCTGACTGATATACACAATTATATCCACAACGATCAAGTGGACTGGTTCGCAGGAATGAGATATGGAGCAGATGCCGCATGATTCAATTAGATAAAAAAGCGGATATACAATGTTATAAACAAAAAAGATGTAAGAGCAGAACCTCTTACATCTTTTTATATTACTCTTTAACGTCAAGTATGATGCTGAATACACTGCCCTTGCCTATCTCGGATCTGGCCTCGCATTTACCTTTGTGCATTGACACTGTCTGCTTAACTATAGCCAGTCCAAGACCCGAAATCCCATTTCCCTGACGCTGACGCTTGGTGTAGTATTTATCCCATATACGATTAAGTTCTTCGGCTGCAATTCCTTCACCATGATCAGATATTTCGATCACTGCCTTTCCGTTCTCAGCTTTAAGCTTTATGCCTATCCACTTATCTTCACCTGCATGACGTACAGCATTGTCCAGTAGATTATAAACTGCCCTTTGCAGTCTTGAAGCATTCCCTCTGATATATGTATTCTCTGCTATATCACGTTCAAAAGAAAAGCCCTCCTTAGAATACAGCTTCTCAAAACTGTCAACAACAGAATTTACAGTTTCACTGATGTCAAAATCACTCAGTTCAAGCTCGCTGTTTGTCATTTGAAGTTCGGAATATTCAAGTATCTCATTGACAAGTGCAGTGAGTCTGTCAGACTCCTCAACGATGACAGCAACATCTTCTGCACACTGCTTTTCATCCTCACGGGAAATATCCCTTATCATTTCTGCATAGCCTTTTATCATTGTAAGCGGAGTACGCAGATCGTGTGAGACATTCGCCAGAAGCTCGTTCTGAAACTCCTGCGACTTTTTCAGCTTTTCCGCCGTATTATCAAGAGTTGTGTTCAGCTCATCAAGCTCTGAACAAAAACCTTCATGGAAAATGATATCACTGTCTATTTCTGTGAGCTTGTGAGCTTTTTCGGTAAGCTGAGCAACGGGCCGTGAGAAGTTTCTTGACATGAACCATGCAAGCACAAGGCTAATGACAACAGACAAAAGAGTTACCCACAAAAGCTGCACTCTTATTATTCTGGCAGCAGAACCAACCGCGTTAAGTGTTGTACCGATATAAAGCACAACTTTGTCATCACTGCCGTAAAAATCTATATATCTTCCGTAAACATACAGATCATCAGTCTGCAATTCAGCTTCATTGACGTCCGAGGCAGTGAGCTTATTCAGAAATTCATCGTAGTTTTCGGGAAGCTCTCTGTAATGTCCGCGCCCGCCCTTAAACTCTTCTTTGAGCATATCAGTCTCAATATTACGATTTTTATGTCCCTTCTTGTACTCATCGGAGCTGTACAGAATATTTCCATCGGTATTTGTAATAAAAACAAGAACTGAATTATCCCGTGAAAGATCATCTATATACTCTGTTATATCACATGAATTGCTCTTTAAAGCTATTTTATCGGCAGCAGCAACTGTATTTTTTATTATCATACCGTTATAGAAACGCTGCAAAAACACTGTCTGCAACAACCACAGCACTGCGAAAACAACAGCAGTAAAAAACATAAAATAGCCAAGCAGTTTACGCTGAAAAGTTCTTTTTTTACGTTTCAAATTTATATCCCACCCCTCGTATGGTACGGATACAATCACGGTATTCGCCTAATTTGCTGCGAAGAAGCTTTATCTGCCAGTCAACTGTCCTGTCAACTCCAAAGCTGTCGTATCCCCAGACTTCATTCAGTATCCTGTCACGTGAGAGAACTACACCTTTATTCTCTACAAAAAGCAGCAGAAGCGAATATTCCTTTGCGGTCAGATCAGCTTTTTCTCCGTTAATCGTAACTGTCATTCCGAGGGTGTCTATTACTATGCCGTCAATACTGATGAGCTTATCGTCAGACGGTATTGATGTTTTTTTGTGGCTCAGTATGACCTTAATACGTGCCATAAGCTCCATAGGAGAAAACGGCTTTGTAACATAGTCGTCAACACCGACCTCAAAACCAAACAGTTTATCGAACTCCGTGCCTCTTGCCGAGAGCATTATCACAGGAATATCCTTGAATTCCTTTATCTTCTTACAGGCAGTAAATCCGTCCGTGTCAGGCATCATAACGTCCATGACTATAATATCGAAATCATCTCTTGTACAGGCATCTATCGCCTGCCTTCCGTCGGAAACAGCTGTGACATCATATCCCTCTCGCTCAGCATAACGGCTTATAAGTGTAACTATATTAGGTTCATCATCTGCTATCAGTATTTTAGACATACAGCACCTCCTAATTGTTATTGTAAATATTATACACTAAAAATGCTCCTTTGTAAAGGAAAAAGGAGCATTTTCGTTTTATCAGCGGGAGTGTCTTCCGCCATGACCTTGTTCTGCTGTATCATTAGGATTTGTAAACTCTATACCGAGAGCGTCAGCAACAGCTTCCTTTATGCCATTGCTGCTGAACGTTGCGCCGCTTACAGCGTCAACATCTGTACTCTGAGAACTGATAACTGCCGGGATAACACCGTTTTCGGCACGGCTGAAAAACTCATCATCGTCCTTGAACGAATCAACTGTAATATCCGAGATATTTCCATTTTCAACAGTGACTGTCACCTTTGTACTGCCT
Organism: Ruminococcus flavefaciens ATCC 19208; assembly: GCF_000518765.1. GTDB lineage: Bacteria > Bacillota > Clostridia > Oscillospirales > Ruminococcaceae > Ruminococcus > Ruminococcus flavefaciens. The sequence continues at coordinate 26,435 of NZ_JAEF01000006.1, forward strand.
CGAAAGCCTTTTCCTGTTCCCGAATAAGTACCGTCCTTGTAAATTCCTGATTCTTCGGACTGAGTGACCGAAGCTGCATTTTTATTGCTGCTCTCAGCATCGGACTGGGTATTGGTAAACATTCCCGCATAGTACAGACCTGCGATTATAGTAACTGCAAGCGTACCCGATATAGCAGGAAGAGTATATGCCGATATCCTTTCCTTCTGACAAATCTCTGTACACTTCATGCAGTTGATACATTCTCCCGATGAAACCTCATCATACTTGTAAAGCGGTATGGACATCGAACATTTTGAAGTACAGAGCTTGCAGTTTCCGCATTCCTCTGACCTGCGCTTTATCGGATAAAGCCTTGTCCTTGACAAAAGTGAGAAGATAGCACCAAGTGGACAAAGGTATTTGCAGAAAAATCTCTCTATGAAAAGTGAGCCTATGATTATGAGCAACAGAAGCACTCCGCCGAGAGTGAGAAAATATTCAAGACTGCTCCATGCGTCTAGTGACGTATATATGCCGAATACCGTCCACGGACTCCAGACAACGCTGCCAGTGACCGAGAAGCCCCACACGCCTACTGCAACAAATGCAAGCACTGCATATTTCAGGAATTTTATGTATTTATCTGCTTTTTCGGGTATCTTTACCTTGAATGGTATCAATTTACCGAAAGCATACAGCAAGTCCTGCATCGCACCGAATGAACAGATAAAACCGCAGAAATAGCGTCCGAATATAATGGTGACGAGAAATACTCCGAGCACGAGTAACAAACTGCCGAGATAATCGGTTAATACGAAAGTACTGCCTATTATGGAAATTATTATACTGCCTGTGGCTGAGAAAACTGTTATAAACAGAGCAGGTACAGTAACGAATGCAATAAGCTGTATGACCGCCCTTACTATCTGTATCGGTGATAGTTTCTTTTTCATAGCGCTCACCCCTTAACGATGCTTAGTCTATAGTTCATTTGCTGTAAGACTGCCTGTGTTCATGCTGCTGTCAGAATCTGCCGCCGCGTCCGCCGCCGAAGCCTCTTTCTCCTCCGTTCATTTCGCCGCCCATGCCGCCATTCATTTCGCCGTGCATACCGCCGCCCATCATGCTCTGAGGTATCTCGGAAACTTCTTCACCGTTGACGATTATAGTACCACCGTTGAATTCAGCTGTTCTGTCATAATCGAATGATGACATCTGAGCTGTAACATTGATAGTGCCGCCGTTTACGTATATAGAACCGTTAGAATCAATACCGTCTGTGTCGCCCTGACCTACCTCGACATTGATGTTTCCGCCATTTATCTCGATAGCTGTTTCGTATGCATTTGTATTTGCGGAAGCGTTTATTCCATCATCAGTCGCATAAATGCTGATATCACCGTCATTGATAAGAACGTATGTAGCCTCAATTCCTTCAGATGCTGTGATATCGAATGTACCGCCATCTATCTGGAGCAGTGCGCAAGCCTGAATGCCGTCACTCTTGCCGTTTATGCTGAATGTGCCGCCTGATATTGTGATAGTCCCCTCAGTTTCGTCGTTCTCGCAGTGGAAACCGTCCTTATTGGTTGTAATATTGAATGTTCCGTCACTTACAGAGATAGAATCATTTGCTTCAAATGCGTCCAGTGCGGATTTCACATTGTATGTACCGCCTGTTATCTTCATATCGTCCTTTGAAGTGATGCCGTTGCCGTAATATGAAGTAACATTGAGTATACCTGTGCCGTTAAGTACAAGATCGTCCTTTGAGTAGATCACCGCATCTGTGTTTGCATCGCCGTCTGATGTGAACTGTCCGCTGACTGTAAGTGTGTTCTCACTGTCTGTAGTTGTAATGAATACCTTGTCTGCTGAGACAACATATATTGCAGAAAAATCGCTGTTTGTGATGCTCACTCCGTCAAGGACCAGCTGAACCTTTGCATTTTCATCTGCTTCAACTCTTATGGTGCAGTTCTCGGCAGTTCCGCTTATAGTATATATACCTTCTTCAGTGATGTCGATTGTCTTGCCATCTGATACACTGATATTCTCGGCTTCACTTGTATCTGCTGTCTGTTCGAGCTCACGCTTGGTATAAGTTACCTCTTCAATGTTTGAAAGCTGCTCCACAGTAGCTGTATCCTTTTCTTCTGATACAACAGATGTCCTGACCTTTTTATCAGCCGAAACACTGCTCTCTGTATCGTTGTTGCTTCCGCAGCCTGTTACTGCTGCTGCAAGCATTGCTGCCATAAATGAATACATATATATCTTTTTCATAATAACTCTCCTTTTAATACGATTGTGGGTGATTTTTGTTTCTATGTCTGTATTATACAGGAGTATTTTGTAAGATAAATGGAGTAAAAGTGGAATCTCCGGCACAAAATGTGGAATTGAAGTTAATTTATGTGATAAATTTGTGAAATAGAAAAAGCAGCGAAAAAATTCGCCGCTTTTCATTTATATTATTCGTAGCATACCTTGTTTCTGCCTGTGGATTTCGCAGTATACAAAGCCTTATCAGCACGTGCGAACCACGGCTCGGGCAGATCGTCTGTACAAAGCTCAGCTGCACCGATACTGCATGTGATAGAACCAACCACATCAAATGATGCAGCTTCTATACTGCTGCGAAGCATTTCAGCAGTATTCATAAGCGAATCTTTATCCTCGCTGTAGATGACAACCGCAAACTCCTCGCCGCCCCAGCGTCCGACAGCAGCATTTTTGCCTGCAAGCGCATTTTTAACGACCTCTGCCAGATGAGACAATGTCTTATCGCCAACAGCATGACCGTAACGATCGTTGACAGTCTTAAAATGATCTATATCGAGTATCATCAGACCTGCCGGCAAATTATCCTTCTTATGCTGCTCTATTGCATTACGCAGCTCAGTCTCGATACGACCGTGGTTGAATACCGCCGTCAGAGTATCTGTAGAAGCAAGCTCCTCGTAATGCTTCAGCGTTGCCTTCATGCTGATAGTAGCTTCGTGAATATTCTGTACCATGTAAACGAAACGGTAATCGTTTTCGTTTGTAGTATCCATACGGCTGAAAATAAGCTTTACCCACTGATAGATACCATCAAGATTGACCATCTGTATATCAAACGAGTCAACATCTCCCGGTTTGAAATGTGAACGCAGATAGTCAGGATCGGAGCGCTTCAGGAACAGCTTCTGTTCGTCCTCTGGGATCATATTAACAATAGTATTTCGCCATTCCGAATACTTCAGCTGATAATTAAGCGGTTCATCAGATATCTCGGTCAAAGCTACACTGCTCGTAGTATCACTGGTCAGATCGAAAGCCATTGTAAATACATAGATATTATTCTGTATAGAACTTACCTTATTTTCGGTCTCTGCTTCCTCTTCATGCAGACTTGCATCAAGCTCATCAAGAAGGAAAAGATAACGTCCGCTGTCATCGACAGGCAGGATAGACATCTGAACAGAATGAGGTATATCGTCCACCAGCAGCTTTATGCGCTTGCTGTATTTACCGTTGAATTTACTCATATTCGGAATAAACACATTATAGGTATCTGTTATCTTTCTGCCGTCATCATAACGATGGAACCATAGCCTGTGCACCATTTCTGTGTAAGTGCCACTTTCTGAAAGAACGTCCTGAAAGACTCCTCTTCTAACCAGTGCACGGTATGTATCGGCTTTCTCATCGGCAATGACCAGTGCGCTGACAGAATTTCCATAGTATTCTAACGCCTGATCAAATGTAAAATCATTTATTGTCTGCATATTACGTCATCCCCCTATTGGCATTTGTCTAAATCGTCTTAAAATTATCGACATCTTTAAACTAATATAATTATATCACATATTTTTCTGCGTGTCAATCATTACAATTAGTTTACTATATTTTGAAACGATTATTTTACATATTGTTAAAAATAACACGGCTGCTGAGCAAAACTCAGAAGCCGTGTTGATCTTTATATTATATTTGTTAATGTTTAAATTTAGTTCTGGAAAGCTATGCGGAAGAAGTTGTAGAGATGAGCTCTGATACAGTTATCACCGTGATAACCGCCATTTACATAATGCCAGATATGAGGAACGCCGTTCTTCTCAAAGCTATTGTGATAGCTTCTGGGATTGTCGCCAACAGTCTGGTCATTGCTTCCTGCAGTTATCATCAGGAAGTAAGGCTCATTGCTGCTGTCCCACTTGAATGAACCTGTAACTCCGGGAGCGGGGCATATAGCACCGATATAGCCGATCTTATCAGACATCTGCATTCCGATGAGGAGTGACTCGCGTCCGCCCATTGAGAAGCCTGTGATAGCGGTATTATCCTTGCCCGTCAGAACGCTGTAGTTCTTCTCAATCTCAGGCATAAGATCGTTCTTGAGCTGATTGATGAAGTTATCGTAAGCTCTGTTGTTATTGTCATCCATACCTGTAACTGCATCCTGAGTAGCGCTTGAGTATACATCAGGGAATACGCAGATCATTTCCTTTGCCGCACCCTCAGCAATAGCATTGCCCAGCATCTCGCGGGTATGCATCTCAGCGTTGCCTGTTGTGAGCATTCTGTCAGGATTCTCATAGTAGCCGTGAAGTATATACATTACAGGGTATTTCTTGTTTGGATCGTAGTTTGGAGGCAGAAGTACATTGTACTTCTTGTTTCTCTTACAGGTATTTGAATAATACGTCTTCTTCTGTATCTCACCGTAGGTTACGCCATTCTTGGACTGATTTGCCGAATCAGGCTCTTTTTCAACTATATTTGCCTGCACCTTAGCTGTGAAATCCTTCATTGAAAGGTGTGAAGCTATTGAAGCAGTAGTTGTGGTCGTTGTTGAAGTAGTAGTTGTTGTAGTGACCTTTGTTGTGGTAGTTGTTGCAGGTGCAGTAACTGTCTTAATATTATCTGAATAGCTCTCGGGGAGCTGTGTAAGCATTGTCAGGAGGTACTTCTGAATAGAAAGAGCATCGTTTGCTGTGATACCGCCGCCTGCTTCGCTTACGTCTGCATTGTAAATTCCGGGCTCTGTAAGCTTGTACTTATCAGGGTTAGCAAGTGACTGCATTATAAGAACTACGTCGCCCATATCCACATCGCCGTCAGCGTTAGCATCGCCCCATATTGTTACCTTTGAATTAAGTATCTCCTTCAGGTCCTGTACAGGAGGTTCGGTGGTCGGAGGTGTGACTACAGTCTCCGGTCCAGCTATAACTGTACCGTCTACAGCTGCAAAGAAATTATCAACATAGAAGTTTGTAGCAGGTGTATCATCGTCAGAGTCGCCCTCAGTCTCCACATATATGAGAAGGCTCTTGGCACCCTCTGGTATCTTGTAGCTTGTATTTGCAAGCTGTGCCCACTCACCCTTTGCAACGTCCTTAGTGTCAATCTTATCGTAGTGAGTCTCACCGTCTGAGCCTGTATACTGGAGAGTAAGGTGGAATTTGGTTGTAGGAGCGCCTTCTTTATACTTTACAATAGCAGAGAAGCTGTAGTTCTCACCTGCTTTGAACTTGTAATTAAGGTTCTTTCCGACGCCCTTCCATGAAGCTGAACGGTCTGAGCAGTATACAGAGCTATCGCCCTCATATGCTTCATCAGTGCTTAAAGCAACTGTTGCACCGCCTCTGTCTGAGCATCCGTCAAGCTTGCCCTCGAAGGTGTTCTTGAATATATATGTCTGGTCTGTATCTGTAGAGCTTGAACCTGCTCCGTCAAACTTCCACCAGTCAACGTTCATAAGATATCCGTCCCCGCCGTTGAATACAAGGTAGAGGTCGTGCTCACCGTCAGCACCTGCTACATCGCAGGACACCTCTTCCCAGTTCTGCCAGCCTCCTGTACCGCCGACCTTAAGGTTACCCACAATAGGACCTGTCTTGCTGTCAAGGTGAAGCTCGATGTTTCCGCCGTTTTCAGCAGAAGCAACACAAGCCGTGAATTTATCTGCACCTTCACCGAAGTCAACTCCTGCGACCTTGATATAAGCACCTTTTTTGATGCTTCCTATATTAACAGAGTTGGAAGAGTCTTTTTCGGTCTTGATACCTTCACTCCAGCAGATAGTTTCAGCCTCTACTCTCTCAAACGGATTAAGAGGCTCAAGCTGGTCGGGACCGGTGGTGGTAAGCTTCATAACGGGGATAGTGCCGTCTGCGTTGTATGTAAACTCCTCACAGGAAGCGCTTCGGTTATATGAGCCGCCGCCGGGAATTCCGCTCTTGTGATAGAAGAAGTAAGAGTGGTCTTTATAATCAATTATACCGCCGTGTGTGGTGAAGCAGTTTGAACCCTGCTGTAAAACTCCGCGGTATGTCCACGGGCCTGTGACAGAGGGACCTGTTGCATAGCACTGGCTTTCACCGCCGAAGCCGTCAACAAACGATGCCCAAACAAGATAGTAAAGGTTATTGTGCTTGTATATCCACGGACCTTCCCCGTAGGTAGTGCCCTTGTTGCTGGAGCCGAACTGCTGTGCGTTCATGTCAAACTGCTGGATCGGACCGTCCAGAGTTACCATATCTTCTTTCAGTTTTACATAATAGCATTTCGGGTTTCCGAACATGAGCCAAGCCTGACCGTCATCATCTATTATAACAGTCGGGTCGATGTAATCCCAGTTAGGACCGCAAAGCGGCTTGCCGTTGGGGTCACTGTATGGTCCTTCGGGTGAATCTGCCACTGCAACACCGATAGCTCTTCCGCCGCCGCCCTTATTGGTGGTGGTGAAATAGAAATAATACTTGCCGTTGCGCTCGATACACTGTGAAGCCCATGCGTCATTTGCGTTACACCATGAGAATGACGTATCCTCAAGTATTCTGCCGTGGTCTGTCCAGTTCTTCATATCCTTTGTTGAGAAGCACTGCCAGCCTGTCATGTAGTAGAAGTCGTTGTTGCCCTCACGGTCACAGCCTGTAAATACATACAACTCATCGCCGAATACCACGGGAGCAGGGTCAGGTGTGAATGATGTCTGTACGATAGGATTTTCTGCCTGCGTAACAGCAGGTACTGATGCGCAGAGAGTTACGGCTGTCAATGCAGCCGCAGTAATTGCTGAAAAAATCTTCCTCATTCCAATTCTCCTTTTTTTAATATCCCTTTTTTTGTTGTGACTACAGATCATATCTGTAATCAGTTACGATACATATACAACATTATATTAACATGTAATTTCACCAATTTCAACCCACAATTTTTAGGATTAAGTGGATAAAATATAGAAATTGATAAAAAGATAACAAAAGCATGCCTTACATATGCAGAAAAGCTCCGACAATACTGTCGGAGCCTCTGGCAATTTTTAAGCGCGTGTATGGATCTGACCGCCAGCAAGTGTCTTGCCGTGTGCCTTTGCCATATCTGAAATATTTACATTCTGATAACCATTCTGTGCAAGCCAAGGAAGAACCTCTTCCATAGCTGCTGCTGTTGTAGCATAAGTCTCGTGACAAAGTACAATAGCACCTTCAAGTGAACCGTCCTGAGCAGCCTGCTTGATCTTGTTTACGATCTGATCCTTCGAAGCATTGTTCCAGTCGCCTGTATCAATAGCACAGCTGATAAGCGGTATATCATAAAGTGCAGACTTGACCTGTCCGCCGCCGTCAAGGTAAGGAAGTCTCATAAGATGTGAGGGCTCAGTGCCGATGATGCTCTTGAGCTTGCTGTTGCACTGCTCCCACTGGCTGCGTACCTCAGATGAACTGAGGGAGCCCAGTGAAGGATGCGACTTGGAGTGATTAGCCACTTCCATGCCGTTCTTGTAAGCGTACTTGACTTCTTCGTTGTCGCCGTTTGTTGTTGTCCAGTCGCCAACATAGAAGAATGTAGCTGTCATATTGTTCTTAATGAGTGCGTTAAGTATCCTCATTGAGGTATCTGTTGATGCATTGCCGACTGCACCGTCATCGAATGAGATAGCGCAGAGCTTCTTTGAAGTATCTACTTTACCCGGTTCGGGAGTCTTTACTTCACCGACATGCCCCTGACCTGTTACAACTGTAGACTTTGTTCCAGCTGTTGCAGCAAGTACCTCGTCAAGATAGAAGTCCATAGTATCGCCTGAGCCATCCATAGTTTCTACATAGAGGATCATATCGCCTGAATTATTCGGGATAGTAAATTCAGTATTTTCGAGCTTTGTCCACTCGCCGTTCTTACAGGTTTCCGATGCGATTGCAGTATAAGTTGCAGAGTCGCCTTCACCCTGCTGGAGTGAGAGCTGGAACTTTACGTCCTTGCCCGACTGCTGGAGTACAGCAGCACTGAAGCTGTATTTCTCGCCGACCTTGAAGTCAGAACCGAGAGTATAAGCTGCACCGTTCCATGCAGCTGTTCTGCCTGAAATGTAAAGTGCCTTACCTGAGTAATAGCTGTCACTGCTTGCAGCAATTGAAGCGTTTCCTCTTGCAGTCCAGCTGTCTGTGCTTGAATCGAATGCGCTCTTGAAGTATACCTTTTCTGCAGCAGGAGCGTTAGTCGTTGTGGTAGCAGCTGCTGTCTGCTGTTTTGTTGTAGTTGTTACTACAGAAGAATTCGTCACACTACTGGCCCAGCTCTCAGGCAATGTATTAACAAGACCTAAGAGATATTTCTGGAGTGTCAGAGCGTCGTTTGTTGTAATACCGCCGCCTGCCTGGTTTACGTCAGCGTTTGCAGCTGCCTTTTCTGAAAGTGCATATTTATCCGGATTTGCAAGTGACTGCATGATAAGAACTACGTCGCTCATATCAATTGTTCCGTCACAGTTTGCGTCGCCCCACTTTGAAACCTTTGCTTCAAGTGCTGCCTTAGGATCCTGTGTAACAACAGGAGCAGCTGTTGTAGTCGTAGTAGTGGTTGTTGTTACAGTAGTTGTAGTCGTAGTTGTAACAACAGGCTTAGGACCGTCTATCTGAACGCCTGCTTTTGCAACGATAGCTTCGTCGATGCTGAAATCGTCTGTGCCTTCCTCTGTTTCAACATAGAGGATATATCCTGAACCCTCAGGGAGCTTGTAGTTTGTATTTGAGAGCTGTACATATCCGCCTGAGGACTCACCGTCAGCGATATGATCATACTTTGTCTCGTTTGAAGAGTCTGTATACTGGAGTGACAGCATAAGCTTTCCCGAACCTGAAGCTGCTACGCTGAAGCTGTACTCCTGACCGCCCTTGAATGTCAATGAATCAAGAGACTTCATAGCACCGTGCCATGCACTGGTTCTGCCTGATACTGTGAGAGCCTTGCTGCCTGCATAAGCTGTACCGCCTGTAGTAACAGCTGCACCGCCTCTGCCTTCCCAGCCGTTGCTGTCGTCCTCGAATGTATCATGATAGTAGTAACCGTTTGCATCAGGCTCAATTGGCTCAGGAGGTACAGGATCCTTGCCGCCCTCAAAGCCCTTGCCGTCGCTTACAAGGCTTACAACGAATGTTGAAACGCTGTTTGCAGGGAGCTGAGCATTGAATGAAGAGCCGCTTGCATTCATATTAAGTGTCTTTGCAATATTTTCACTTCCAGATGTTCTGTAGCGGTCAACATTTGTGATAGTTCTGCCGCTGATATTGAAAGACTGGTTGATCTCGTTACTGCCCTTATTTATAGCAACGATAGAAATCTGTGTATCACTGTGCTTGTAAGCTGATACGAGGATATTGCTGTCAGGCTGCTCTGTAGCATCGATACGGACATCGCCCGGACGTACCCACTTTGAGAACTGAGCCATAGCATAACCTCTCTTTGAGATCTTGCCTGTATCCCACATAGGGCTGTACTGACGGCGGATATACCACCATACGTAAGCGTTCATGTTTCCGACAACAAGAGCGTTATGGATATTCTCTGCGACCTTTACGCCCTCAGGCCAGCGGTCAGCGGAATTGTTATCGCTGTTCGGAACGTATACCTCTGTCATCCAGATCTCTTTTCCGCAGGTTTCAAGTGCGGGGAAATCCATCTGGCTGCGCTGAGTACCGTAGAAATGTGTACCGAACATATCACAGTTAGCCATTGCCTTTGCATTGTTAAGGATAGCATTATAATAGCTCTTTCCGTACTGGAATGTTTCAGGTGACATCATCTTTGTGGTTGTACCTGCTGTTACTGCCTTACCATAGTTAGCAAGGAAAGTAGCACAGCGATCTGGTGACCAGTATGTCCACTCTGATGAGTAGTCAGGCTCGTTCTGAACTGAGATAGAGTTAAGGTGTACGCCCTGGCTGTCACAGTATTTGATGAAGTCATTAAGATGCTGAGCATACTGTGCTTCCATGCCCTGTTTAAGAACGTACTGTCCGCCTGTCGGACCGCCGCTTCCGTTTTGTCTCATTGAGGAAGGCGGATTCCACGGTGTAGCAAATACAGTTGCGCCAAGCTTCTGAGCTCTCTGAGCTGTCGGAATGGCATTCTTCCATGCGTTCTTATCGTCACTTACAAAGATACGCAGGATAGTAAGTCCAAGCTCATTTTCACCGTTGCCGAAAGCTGTCTGCACCTGTGCTTCTGTCATGTCTCCGGGAGCGCCGTTCTGAGCGTTGTAGCTCTGCCACTCCGGGTGGTTCATGCCACCAAAACCGCGGATAGTCTGGTATTCCTTGTTGGTGTTGATGTTACACGCACTTGCTGCGTCTGCTACAAGTGGTGCTGAAGACGGGAATACTGATGAAGTACTTGCCAGTACCGCTCCCGCCAGAACTGTTGATAGAACAGTCTTGATTTTTTTTGTCAGATTCATTAAACATCCTCCTGAAAATCGAATTGCTCCATTTTAATATCCCAAATTTTGGAGCTATTTATATTTTATTGCTTTTTTAATAATTCGTCAACGCAAAAAATTAATAAAAGGTGGACAAAACGATACATTTAACATAATAAAATATTATAACAATAATAAAATACTTTAATTGCACATAATATTCTTTAAATATGTATGTGCTTTACATCATAATCCGTAACGATTGTAATTTCATGTGAATTTTTTTGCATAATATTACAAATTGTTAGTATCTGCAATTCATAATAGAGGAAATACAATGTATTTAACGCCGCTCTCTATACAATACATACATTCAATACCTGCACATTTGAGAATTTCACCATATATAACTTGACATTTTTTCTGAATTATGATATAATTCGAAACTGTTAAGCAAGGCAAAACATTTTATAGAAATGTAATGCCGGATAAGACCGCAAGCTGAAATGCCTGTTGTTTTATCCGGCTTTTTTGTGGAGGTATACAGATGAAAAACAACAACTTTACCGAAGGAGCTATTCTTCCAAAGCTTCTTAAATTTATGCTCCCCGTACTGTTTGCTATGTTCTTGCAGGCTATGTACGGCGCTGTTGATCTGCTTGTGGTAGGTCAGTTCGGAAAAGATGCTGATGTATCTGCCGTTTCTACAGGCTCACAGATACTACATACGCTCACTAACCTTATAGTCAGCTTTTCAATGGGCATAACCGTAGCAGTTGCGCAGCGTATCGGACAGAAACGTCCCGAAGAAGCAGCTCAGACAATAGGAACAGGTCTTATTATATTTGCCATTACAGGTATAATATTTACTGTGATATGTTTTTTCGGCTCGGGCGTACTGGCAGCAATTATGCACGCTCCGGAAGAAGCCTTTAACCTTACGCAAAACTATATCCGCGTCTGCGGAGGAGGTTTTCTTGTTATTACCGCCTACAATCTGCTTGGAAGTATTTTCCGAGGACTAGGCGATTCAAAAACACCGCTGATTGCAGTCGGCATTGCCTGCATACTTAATATTGTCGGTGATCTTCTTTTTGTTGCAGTATTTCACCTCGGAGCAACCGGTGCTGCTCTTGCCACTGTAATAGCACAGCTTGTAAGTGTTATCATATCTTTATTCATTATCAGAAAAACAAAGCTTCCATTTGAGCTTCACAAGTCCAATCTGAAACTTGAAAAAAGTTACGCTAAAAATATCCTCAGGATCGGAACACCTATCGCATTGCAGGATTTTCTTGTGGGCATATCATTCCTTGTAATACTTGCAATTGTAAATCAGATCGGTGTTACTGCCTCAGCAGGAGTTGGCGTTGCCAATAAGGTATGCGCTTTCATCATGCTTGTGCCTGCGGCATTCATGCAGTCAATGGCTGCCTTTGTAGCTCAGAACTATGGTGCAGGTCATAAAGACCGCGCCGTAAAAGCACTTAAAAGCGGTATTGGAGTATCGCTCTTATTCGGCATTGTTATGTTCATTATTGCTTTCTTCCACGGAGATATGCTTTCGGGAATATTCTCTAATAAGCCTGATACAGTTGCAGCTGCGTGGGATTACCTGAAAGCCTATGCTATAGACTGCCTTTTCACCTGCTTCCTTTTCTGCTTCGTTGGCTTCTATAACGGTATAGAGAAAACCAAGTTCGTAATGATACAGGGTATATGCGGAGCTTTTCTTGTCAGAATTCCTGTTGCATTCCTTATGCAGCATTTCGGCGGAGGTTCATTATTCAAGATTGGACTTGCAACTCCGTGTTCAACGATCTTGCAAATCATTTTGTGTTTTGCTGTCTATATAAATTTCAGGAAAAACATTAATACAGGTACAAGATAGCATTAAAACAAATCTGATCTGTTTTCAAATCCTTTCATATGCAAAAATATCCCCCTCACCAAACGAAGTATTACTTCTGATGATGAGGGGGATTATTTATTTCTTAACTTTCTGCATACACATAATCATTCAAAGTAACTCAGTGATAACAAGCTAATACCTTACCGTCACTGCCGCGAAAATAGAAGTGCGGGACACTGCCGGGCGTTGCTGTATGATATTTTCCATCTTCTGATGTGCCTGAGAATAACGTAGGACGGAAATCCCAAATGTCATATTCCTCATTATAGGTTGCTAAATAACAAGGGTTGTCTCTGATTATCTTTGTGCCATCATGCCATACAGTATATTCTTTATCATGGCTATCGACGTATTCCTGTCCATTGAGCCTGAGAAGTATCTCTCTGCCTTTTGCGATGGCATCCTCTTCGTCGGCAATCGGACCAAGTACCCTGTCAGATGGAAAATACACATCAGCTCTATGGAACATAAAGCTGACTACGTCCTTGTAATCGACCATATTTCCATTTTCATCCAATGCGCTCCAAGAACGATCGGTGTCTTCCCAACCGTCAACACCTGCATAATAATACTCTCTGAAGATATCTTCTTCAGTCGGCTCTTTTTCTACAGGTTCATCTTCCGGTTCTTCCTCAGGAGCGTTCTCCTGTTCAGTCGTGGTAACTGTAGGAGTTTCAGTCGTAGTTGAAGATGTAGTTACAGCTGTTGTCGTTGTCTTGACCTCGAATGAATACTTATCATCGTACTTACCGCTTAAAATGTCGCTGAGAACAGACTCAAATTCTTCTATGTCGATATAGTAGTTTTCACAGCCTGTAGGAATATCATCATAGTCGGTCAATTCATATTCACAGAGGTTTGCAACACCGTTGCTGCTGATATAGTATGTTAGTCTTCGGGTAGTTGTGCTGCTTGTCTTATAATAGCAGGCAACAGTATAGAGAAGATTATCACTGTCATAGTCCATAGCCTTTTCATTTTGCAGCATATCAAGGAAATCATCTCTGAGGAAGCCCTGAAGCGCCTTGAATGACTTGTGGTCCACAGGAATTACCTCTTCGGAATCGAAGCCCTCATGGTATTCAACCATACCATTCTCGAAATCTCCCTGAGAGAGATACATTTTATCTCTTTTAGAGAGATATTCACCTGTATCGGGTACATCACTGCTCCAGATATCCTGTATGCCCTTATCAAAGGTCGCATAATCAATATTAAAGACTGAACTTGCGATGATAGGATATTCATAACAGTTTCCGTCAGGAGTGCATTTTTCCGTTAAATAATATGCTTTTCCTTCCTCTGTAACATAAACATAAAACCATAGATCACCTTTTCGCCAAACGATATCATAACCATTGCCTTCATAATTATCGAAATCAGGAATATCTTCCTCAGCAATTTCTCTGCCCTCGCCCCAGTTAAAGTTATTCAGAAATACTGCAAGCTTGTCAAAGGTCGCATCTGAATACTCAACAAAATCATAGTCGTTTATAACGTATATATAGAAATATACCTGCTTGAAATCTACAAATGGTGATACTGCACCGGAATCAGCTATCTCTGATGCTTCATTAGATTGAGTTACGGCAACCATATCTTCGGGAAGTCCTGAAGTATTTGACTTATTCTTGTGTATAAGATAGCCTGTAGCACCCAAGCCTGTAATAAGTATGGCACTTGCTGCCATAGTACTTACAATGCGAACCATTCGATTTGAGGAGTTTACAGTTTCTATACCGCTTACGACCTCTGTATATTCTTCATTATTTTTATCTGTTGATTCTTTAGCAGAAAAAATATTTTTAAATTTAGAATGTTTCATTTTTTTCTCCTCCTCATATTGAGCTATGCGGCGGTGTACATTCTCGATCATCTCTTCATGTTTCAACATATTCAAAACCCTCCGTTTCAAGCTGTGATCTGAGTGACTTTCGAGCACGATATAGCATGGATTCCAAGCTGCGAAGACTCTTTTTCATTATCTTTGCCGCTTCTTTATTACTAAATCCCTCAAAATAAATGAGCCATAACACCTGCTGATATTTCGGTTGGAGTTTTCGCATTGCCTTATGAATCATTATCTGCTGTTCTTTCTTGATATAAGCCTCTTCAACAGCAGTTTCATCATCTATCATTTCAGGTGTATCTTCAATAGAAATACAGTTCTTCCTTGAATCCTTGCGAATATGATCTACCGCAAGATTTCTGCCGATAGCATAGAGCCATGTCTTGAACGAACTTTTCCCCTTGAATTTCGGCTTTTTTGTACCAAGCAGAACAAAAGTATCTTCGGTGATCTCTTCGGCTTTCTGAACATTCCCGACTATGCTTGTCAGGTAAAGTATCAGACCATCGCTGTATTCTATTATTATCTCATCTAATCCTTGTACATCACCATTGTCACGAAAACGGCGGTAGCTACTTGCACCGTTATCCATTGACAAACTCCTTTCTGAAAGCATTTCCTGTGCCTTCATTTATTAGACGTTATCAGAAAGAAAAACTACGCGCTTTTTTCTGAAAAAAATTTCAAAACATTGATTTTTGTACAACGTGCTGTAATATATCTTAGTATTTCGTTTATTCCGACATTTTTTGTATACTGCATTTATATTAATTTTATCACAATATCAGTGAAAATTCAACTGTTTAGCAGAATCTGCCGATCACTGATTCACGCTTTGAATAACAAGTCCCCCTCACCAAGTATAATTAACTGGTAAGGGGGATAATTTTATTAAGATATTTGTATCATTAAAGATTTTTCATATTATATAATTCCAGTAACCAATTTCTCTGCGTCCTCTGACGACATCGGACGTCCCCAGATATAACCCTGAACATAGTCGCAGCCTATACTTCGCAGAGCTTCAAGCTGCTCCTCTTCCTCAACACCTTCTGAAATAACATCAAGTCCCATGATATGTCCCATTGAAATAATAGCGGCAACATACTGCTTTGATGATTCGTTCGCATTGATCTTGTCTATAAACGACTTGTCTATTTTCAGAAGATTGGCAGGTATCTTATTAAGATAGCTGAGTGATGAATACCCTGTACCGAAATCATCTATAGCAAGTTTTACGCCCATATCTCTGAGCGCATTTATACACTGCAGCGCCTTGTCCGCAGAGTCGATCAGTATTGACTCTGTTATTTCGATCTCCAGCTGATCAGGAGTTATATCGCTGTTTTCGATAAGATCATGTATCTCTTCGACAAAGCCGTTTTTCATCAGATGTCTTGCCGAAGCATTAAGGCTAAGAGTCAGATCAAGTCCAGTTTTTTTGATAAGACCGCTGAAGAAAACTGTTGCTTTTTTAAAGACCATGCTGTCAACCTTGTCAATAAGCCCCACCTTTTCGGCTACGGGAATAAACTCGCCCGGAGAAACAAAATTCCCATCTGAATCCTTCATACGGGCAAGAGCTTCAAAGCCGCGGAGTTTATGCTCCATATCATACTGCGGCTGTAAATTGTAGTATATCGTCTCCTTTTTCAGAGCTTTTCTTATTATATTCTCTAATTCAAGTGTACGTTCATTCTTGCGGATATCATGAGTATACTTCATGATATGATCGCTGCTTTTTGCTTTTTTTATCTCATTCATAGCCAGATTAGCGTGAGATATAAGTGAGTCGGCTGTATCTGCATCTGTGGGATACTCTGCATATCCAAAGCTTGCAGTTATGTACAGGTCACATCCGTCTACAGTAAGATGATCAGTGAGCACATCTGCGTACCGTGAAACAGCACTTCGCTGCTCGTTATCATTGCTGTATCCGGAAATAATAAGCAAAAACTCGTCACCGTTAATACGGGTGATATATTCCCTGCACTCAGAACATTCTCTTTCCGAAACCGATTTCCAGCGCTTGGAAATTTCGATCAGCACCTTATTTCCAGCCTTAAAACCCAAAGTATCATTTACGCTTTTAAAATTATTAAGGTCGATAGATACTACAGTAAACTTTTCATTACGTTTGATAAGGTCTGCAACGTAATCCGAACTTGCGAAACGGTTAGGCAGCTTGGTCAATGCATCAGTATAGCTCATATATTTGAGATGTTCGACCATTCTGTAGCTGTATAGCTCAGACGCAAGGATAAACGATGTAAGCTCAAGGGTCTCTTTTATCATAAGTGCCTTATCATCGCTGAAATTAATCGCCCACATAAAGCCTAACAATTCATCTTTGAACATCAGCGGAAATAATACGATAGTTCTGCCGCCTGCACTTGTAATAGAATTATGCCATATAGGATTGCGTTCCTTTATCAGATCCATATCATGATCGTTTTTTACGATAAGGCAGTTGCTTCCGCCGATAGTGTCCAGCCATGAATAAGCAATATCATAAAAGGCGTCATCTACATATTTATCCATAGGAAGAAGATCCGTATCCTTTGAAAAAGCTTCACAAAGCACAGAGCATTTACGTTTTTCGGTATCCATAAGCAGGATACAGCAGTGCTCGGAATCGCAAAGATCACGAACGTCTGCACAAATTTCTTTCATGACTTCCTTGAAGTCGTCGGGATTCTGAAGCTTGATACAGGTCTCAAGGACATAAGACGCTATATCCGCCGAAACTGTGGACATCCTTTTGGCATCGGGTTTCAGGTTTACCTCAACGATATAGAGACAATAACATATATTGCCTTTATCCTGTGACAACGGTATAAACGACATATTGAACCAAACTTCATACCTTGCAGGTCGCGCATAAGAATTAACGCACTTCTTTTTTACAGCAGCCTCATAACAGGCTTCCTCAAAATTCAGATCTTTCGGTACGTAGTTGGTATATTCACGGTCAGGTATGAATTTATTCGTCATCATTTCCATACCCACAGGCTTTTCAATAGTATCTATATAAGCGCGGTTTCCCGTTACTATACGTATTTTTCCGTAACTGTCATCATCAATCTTTTCAACAGATACAATACAGGCAGCTTTGCATATGCCATCAACAATTGTCTGGAAATCCATAGCTTCCCCCCCTTGTTTGTAAAAACTACGCATTCAGAATAAACTTCATTAAACTTATATAAATTTTACCACTTTTACACAATTTCTTCAATAAAAAACTATAAAAATTTACAAATTTCGGTAAATAATTGGCATTTCATACAAAGCATAAACCTTTTATTTGTATGTTAAGACAACTATTTATATTGCAAAAAAACGGCAAAATTAATTGAATCACTATCATAAATTCCTAATTGCAGTAATTTTCTTTTTTCTGCCGTATTTACTTTATCTTATGGAAGAGTAAGCGTATCCGAAAGCTTCAGCACAGCCTGCTCGCAGCACTTATCGCCGAGACTCCTGCGGTACTCGCTTGGACTTATACCAAGCTCTCTGCGGAAGGATTCCGCATAATAACTTGCTCCCGAAAAGCCGCATACAAGACCGATATCAGTGATAGTCATATTTGTGCCGCGAAGAAGCTCTATGCTTCTTTTCAGGCGGTATTCATTGAGATACTTCATGGGCGGTGTAAACAGGAATCGCTCAAACATATTTCCGCAGGTTCGTTTTGATACAAAGCCTGCCGCTGCTATATCCTCAAGAGTTATTTTTTCAGCATAGTGTGAGTCGATATAGGCTATCATGGCTTTCATAGCTGTCAGCTGAGAACGTTCGGTCTGTGCTTTTTCGTCGGGAGTAACATTCTCCGCGACCTCGCTCCAGATCAGATTGATAAGCCCTGCTATAGCCGATTTAGATGATCTATCATTACGTTTTCTCTCGATCATCGAGAACCAGTTAAGTATATTCTCGTGCCATTGTATCCCCTTCTGCAAAAGTATATAATCAAATGACGAAGTCAGAAAGGGCTGTACCAGCTGATGCTCCACTTCTTTTGAAATACACAGCAGCATCGGGTGAAATATAAGCACGTAATAATAACATTCGCGCAAATCTTCAGTCTGTGAAGAATGTATCCTGCGTGAATTTATGATTATCCCCTCACCTGTGCCCACCTTCACAAGCCTTCCGTTTATGTTATAGACTATTTCCCCCATAGCAGGGACAAGTATTTCTATATCCTCATGCCAGTGAGCAGGCATAGAATTGTTTGCATACGCACTGTGCCGTCCTTTAAAGAATCCATATGGCACATCAGCACAGCTGTACCTTACCTTTTCGCTTCTGTCGCTGTTAACTTCCAAATCATACCAGTTTCTTATTCTCATACTGCTGTTTTTCCTTTTTGTTATACTAATCTGCAAGATTACGATTGACACGGTATTACTGACCGTAATATAATAATATCACACAAAAGAACATACGTCAACATTACAGAGGTGAAACAAGATGGGAAATATAATAGAGATCAAAAATGTAACAAAGGAATTCAAGGTACTTAACCGCCGCGAAGGTCTTAAAGGCAGTATAAAGGATCTGTTTTCAAGGAATTACAAGACCGTCCGTGCTGTAGACAATATAACAATGGCGATCGGACAGGGAGAGATAGTCGGATATCTCGGTCCTAACGGTGCGGGGAAATCAACAACTATAAAAATGATGACAGGAGTTCTTGAGCCTACTTCTGGCGAAATTCTTACAAATGGGATAGTCCCGTATACAAACCGTGCAAAAAACGCACAGGAAATAGGCGTTGTATTCGGACAGCGTTCTCAGCTTTGGTGGGCACTGCCTCTTGTGGAGTCATTCAAGATACTGAAAGATATATACCAGATAAGCAACGAAAAATATAACGGAATGATCAAGCTTTACAAGTCTCTTGTGGATATAGAGCCTCTGCTGCACAAGCCAGTCCGTCAGATGTCTCTCGGACAGCGAACCCTCAGCGATATACTTGCCGCATTCCTGCACGACCCTAAAATAGTATTTCTCGACGAGCCGACAATCGGTCTTGATGTATCCATGAAATCAAAGATACGAAAGCTTATCCACGCTCTCAATAAGGAAAAAAATACTACCGTAATACTTACCACTCACGATATGGGTGACGTTGACGCGCTGTGTCAGCGTATAGTCATTATCGACAAGGGCAAGATGCTGTACGATAATGATATTGAGCATCTGAAAAGCTTCTTCGGCTCATACCGTACACTGAAAATACGTACAGACGGAGATCTTTCGGCTCAAGCTGACAGCATTAAAGAGGAGCTTCCCTACTTTTCCGTAACTGCCGATGAAGAGTGGATATCAGTTCTTGTGGACGAGGAAAAGTCCAAGGTCATAGACGTTCTCGGACAGCTTCAGAGGTCGTATAAGATAAAGGATATGCAGCTGGAAGAAATATCCACGGAGGAGGTCATAAAAAAGATATACGAGGAGGGTGTTGTATGAAGCTGAAAAAATATCTCACCCTTACAAAGGCAGGAATAATGGAGTCCCTGCAATTCAGACTTGGCACATTCGTTATGGCTGTCGGCAATCTTCTGTATCTTATAGTCGTGTACTACCTATGGAAAGCAATATACGCTTCTTCGGGAAGCGAGACCGTCAACGGTATGACTTTTTCGGATACACTCATATATCTTGTGCTTGCAACTGCGCTTTTTAACTTTATGGAGATGTACACAGTATGGGAAATGGGACGCGGCATACAGTCAGGAAAAATAGTTCTTGAGCTTCTCAAGCCTATGGAGTACAGGAACTACCTGTTCTGGACGTATTCAGGACAATTTGTTACCAATTTCTTCTTTACGTTCCTGCCCACATTCATAGTTGTTGCAGTTGTTACTCACGGAGCTATACACCTCGGACTTAACCTGCTGTTTTTCGTAATATCCGTAATAATAGCCATATCACTCAACTATAGCATTAACTTCATTGTCGGCACAATTTGTGTCTATACAGAGTCAATATGGGGAATAAACATAATGAAACAGGTCATAGTCCTGCTTCTTTCGGGAGCAACTATCCCCCTTGCGTTCTTCCCCGAAACACTACGCAGGATAACATACTATCTGCCGTTCCAGTCGATATATAACGCTCCTCTTTCCATACTGCTGAACGCTTCTCCCGAACCGAAGGAGATCATAACTACCATTGGCACTCAGCTGATATGGTGTATTGCAATGCTGATCATCAGCAAGCTGTTCTGGAAGGTATCACTGCGGCAGATCACGGTGAACGGAGGCTGACCATATGGAAAAAAGAGGTTTAAAATTTTATCTCAGAATATACTTCAAGATACTGGCTCAGGATCTGAAAAGTAAAATGAGCTACCGTGCCGATTTCATCATTTCAACCATCGGAATGATATTCACAAATATCGCAGGCTTTGTAAGCTTCTGGATACTGTTCCGCAGCTTTCCGTCAATAAACGGCTGGGGCTACTATGAGATGCTGTTCCTTTACGGCTTCTCCCTTGTGGCAATAACACCTGTACAGTGTCTGTTTGATAACAACTGGAGTCTCAGAATGGCTGTATATTCAGGCGATTTCATAAAATACTGCTTCCGTCCAATAAACATATTCTTCTATTATCAGTCGGAAGTATTTGACATCAAGGGACTGGGACAGCTTGCTTTCGGAATAGGTACTCTTATATATTCATGGGTAAAGATAGGTCTCGGCTTTACTCCGCTAATACTTCTGAAAATGACAGTATTCCTGCTGACAGCTTCACTTGTTATGATAGCGATGCAGAACGCTGCAGCAGCTACCTGCTTCTGGATAATGAATTCATTCTATGTCCTCGACCTTGTGACACGTTTCAAGGATTATGCTAAATATCCTGTGACGATATTCAGTCCTGTTTTCAAGTTTATATTCACATTCCTGATGCCGATAGCTTTTATAGCCTACTACCCAAGCCTTGTGATACTGCGGCCTGATGAAGTCCCTCTGCTGTCATGGCTCTCGCCTTTTATCGGAGCTTTCTTCTTCTGGGTAAGTTATAAGATATGGATGCACGGTGCACTTAAATATAACGGGACAGGTTCATAAATCAAAACACTACTAAAGTAAGCTCCAAGCTTTTAAATCGTTATCATTGCAAGCGCTTTGTTCTAATTCTTTACCATCGGCTATGCATGTTACAATTAAACTGATAAAAACCACCCGTTAGAGGGTGGTTTTTGATTTACATATCAGAAATCAATTCTAATACACGTTCATTTTTTCTGATTTCAGAAGTAGTATATGTTAAAGAGAAAAGCACATTTGACAAAATAATATATATTTCTATTGATTTTATAGATATATTGTTGTATAATTAAAGCAAGCAGTTATATGCTGCAAATTTCAGAAATGGCAGGTGATATTATAATGTTAAAGAAACTCGCAGCTGCTGTTATGGCAGCTTCAACGACAATTTTTCCCGTATCCTTGAATGGAATGACTTTTTTTTAATACTTCGGTCGCATATGCGGAAGTTCAAAGTGTACAGCCGTCTCAAACGGCTTGGATACCGAGTGATTTTGAGTCTGCACGTGAATTCCGTAACAACTACGGAGCTACACATATTGTGGACGGAGCTGTATGTGTCGTTTTTGAAATTGAGTATGACGCACCTGACCCTGATGTCAATTATTTTGAAAACAGATTTTTATTCAATGCAACAAATGGAGTCAGAGGATCAGCGAAATTAAATTACTACTTTAATGAGAATGATCTTGAAGATAATACAGTGTATGTCGTTGCGGCAATTACATCAATACCCGCAGCTGAATTTGAAGTGGAATTTATCGACAAAGCAATAAACTCAAGCATAGATACCGCTCATCCACATTCTGTCGGACATTATTCTTTCAAAGGAATAGCTAAATATACTACCATAGAAACAGATATTTACGGCTGGCTTCCCGACTGTGAGCCCGAGTACAAGGACTACGTTGAAAAATACGGGGTGGTCTCTGTCAGAGATAACTTTGTTGTGTTCTGCATGGATTCAAATGCAGGTACTCCTTTTACATGGCAGGAAAAGTCAAACAACTATTCCGATAATTTCAAACTAAAAGCATCATTATTCTGCAACAACGAAACAGCAGAACCTGTTGAGGGTGGCAAGCTTCATCGTGTTGCTGTATATCAGGCTGTCAAGGACGGTTATGCAAAGATAGAGTGGGGGTATATTCCAAATCAAACATGGGAGTTAGAACCACCTTTCTCTGAAGATGACCTGAAAGATACGCTGACAGCAGACTGCGTTATACTTGATGATGCACAGGCTGTCCTTCTTAACGGTCAGACAAGAGTTGCTGTAACTGATGAAGATACAGGTGAATTGATGTCGGATAAATATCTTGAATCGTATCCGTTTAAGTTCCATGCGGATATTATCTATAAGGCTGAACTGTTTTCGAGTCTAAGTGGAGATGTTGCAAATTATACTGTGACAAAGAATAAGAACATTTTACAGGAAGGCTATCTTTGTCCCAACCTTTCATCACTTGCTGCGGCATATAAAAAGGCAGACCTTTTTAAGATCACTACGGAAGAACCGCCAGAGATAATATATTACGACAACGACGCAATGGACATGATCTTCAAAACCTCAAAACCGCCTCTCGGAGATCTGAACAATGACAAGATATTCAGCATATCTGATCTTGTTTTACTGCAAAGGTGGCTTTTAGGTGCATCTGATATTAAGATCACTGATTGGTCATTGGCTGATTTCAACGAGGATAACAAGGTAGATGTATTTGATCTTTGCCATATGAGAAAGGCACTTATCAACTCAATAGACATACCTATATCAATCAGTATTACAGAAACAGGCGGATATGCAGGTGTGCACAGAATCTGGAAGGTTTATCAGGAAAATGATAAATTCTTTGTATATTATAAAAATGAAAATAGTGATACAGAACCATCAGTCATTGAGATATCAGAACATGATTATCGGGAAATAATGTCTCAGGACTATGACACAATTATTAAAAAATACAATAGCAGTCAGCATGAAGTTGTAATGGATGGATTTATTTATAACACTGTTTTAAATTATGAAAACGGTTCTGAGAAACAAACCTCTGCGGATATGTCCAATATTATTTATAATATAAGTAAGAGCCTGAATATAAAATTTTCTTAATTGAAAATCAAGCCTTAAACATACCTAAAAAATAATCCGATCATAAAATTAATATGCACCACCCAAGCTAACGCTTTTAGTGGTGCATATTTTTTGTTTAAATCAGGCTGTAAGAAATTTGGCGTAATTCAAAATAATTATTTATAGTGGATATGAGCGGAAAACTCATAAGCTAAAAAAACAATTTCTTTCCTGAGAATTTTTATGTGATTCAATTACGAATAAAATCAGTTATCGCTCTGACAAAATTATCAGGCTGATCATAGAAGCAAGTGTGTGACGCTTTTTGTATCACTGCATTTTTCTTGACAGGTGCTTCAATATTCTCAAAACACTGCATAAACAGCTGATTCGGGCATATAAAATCCTCATCACCGCTTACAAAAAGCACAGGCACGTCAAATTTCAGATCATGTCTGAAATCATATGTCATAAGAGTTTTGTATGTTCCCTTGAAATTCCTGAAATCCGAATTAAGCATAGATAATTTCTCTCGAAAACTCAGGAAAGGCGAACAAAGCAATGCTTTTATCGGAAATGCCTTACTGTCTTTGGCTATGTACTTTGAACCCAGCACTGAAAATGCTCGCAAAGCTTTCATAGTATCACTGTTAAATTCAAATCCGCTTTCGATACGCTTCATTAAGGCGTCCGTTTTAGAAATATCAGATGGCACATCTTTTGCAAGTTCCTTTATCCAATTACATGAATACTTTAATCCGTCGATATAGTTTACCAGTTGACCGATACCAATATAGCATGAAACATTCTCAGAACGAAGCTTAACGTATTCTGCACCTATAATACTTCCCCACGAAAAACCTGTGATTATTATTTTTTCAAATTCATATACCGTATGAAGATACTTTATCACAGCATCAATATCTGAAACATAGTCTGAAATGCTTCCCGTTTCAGCAATTTCAGCGGCTTTATCCTTGTTTGCCAAAAGTGTTTTGCAGGTGTTTCGCTGATCCCAGTTTACTACTGTAAAATGCTTTTCCCATTCTGTCTGCATAACATGACAAAGTCCTGCCATAGAACCTCCGGGACCGCCGTGTATAAACAACATCAGAGGGGCGGTACGATCAGCACCTCTGATCTGTATATATTGCTTCAAACCGTTTATCATTGGATACTCATACAAGCATATTCCGTTTTCACGATAACAATTCAGAATCTCATTTTTCCTGCTCATTTTGTTCTCCTCCTGAGGGCATGGACATAAGGTAAAGATTGCGGATATGAGATTTTTCCGTTATTTGTCTGCCCTGATATTTATCTACCACAGCGTACATTTCGTTGAGCATTGAAGCGAAATCAATGTCTGAAAGTGAAAGTGCATAGTTCAATACAAACAACTTGTCTCTGTTTACATCTGCATCATCACGCTTGAAATAGCTGCTGCAAAGCTCAAATATCTGTATAAGAGTGGATGTCATTATCTTCATGCCGTCAGTTCCGTTCTGTGACGGTGATATGAAATAATTCTTCAATGCGTATACATTTTCTATCTGACCGCGTATTCTATGTGTGTCGATCACTTCAATAACATCGGCTTTTAACATTCGCTCTGTCTTACGGTAAACCGTTGCTCTCGGTATATCAGGCATACGGATCAGTATTTCAGAGACAGTCAAACGCTTGTTTATACGAATAAGCTGAATGATCCTGTTTGATATGGGATCTGTAAGTATTTTTATCAGTTTCTCCATAACTCCTCCACTAATATCATTTATTGAGATTAGTATAGCATAAAAAAATTACCGTGTCAAGAGCTGATCACGTTTCCCAATAATACAAATGCAATAAAAGACATTAAAATTTCCGATTTTTTTATCAGAAGTATTGACAATCGAATAAAGTTGTGTTATACTGTATATACAATGATATATACAGTATAACACAGGAGTGCACCATGAAGATAGTTATAAAAAACAAATCTGAACTGCCTATCTACGAACAGATAGAGCAGCAGATAAAGGCTCAGATACTCGAGGGCAAGGTCGCAGAGGACGAGCAGCTGCCGTCTATCCGCCAACTTGCAAGAGATCTGAAGATAAGCGTTATCACCACCACAAGAGTATACAACGATCTTGCCGAGGAGGGCTTTATAATCTCTGTCACAGGCAAGGGATATTTCGTTGCACCAAGCAATAATGAGCTTCTCCGCGAGCGTATGCTCTGCGAAATGGAAGAAGGCTTCGAGAAAGCCGTCCTGAACGGCAGAAATGCGGGACTTTCTGATGACGAGATCATCGCCGCACTAAAAAAATTCATGGAGGAATGATTTATGGAGAACATTCTGGAAATAAAAGAACTCAACAAGGCATACGACAGCTTTGCCCTCAAGGACGTCAGCTTTTCCCTGCCCAAGGGCTATATAATGGGATTTGTTGGTGAAAACGGCTCTGGTAAGACCACTACTATCCGCTCCATACTCAATATGGCTAATATAGACAGCGGAAAGATCAGCGTTTTCGGGCTTGACAGCGTTACAGACACTATCGCCATAAAAGAAAGGCTCGGCGTGGTCTTTGACAGTCTGTATCTTGCAGACCATCTCACCGCAAAACAGATAGAAAAACAGCTGAAGCCATTTTATAAAGACTGGGACAGCAAGGAATTCTCAGGCCGTCTCAAATCCTTCGGGCTTCCCGACAACAAACGTGTCGGCGAATTTTCAAAGGGCATGAAAATGAAGCTTATGATAGCAATTGCACTGTCACACAAAGCTGACTTTATGATACTCGATGAGCCTACAAGCGGACTTGACCCCGTTGCCCGTGATGAGCTTCTTGATATACTCGCGGAGTACATAGAGAACGAAAACAGAAGTGTCCTCTTCTCCACACATATCACATCTGATGTGGAGCGTATCGCCGACTACGTTACCATACTTCACAATGGCAGAGTTTGGTTCACGGGAACTAAGGACGAGCTCAATGAAAAATACGTTATCCTCAGAGGTGCTGAGGAGGACATCTCCTCTGCTCTCCGTGAAAAGTGCATAGGCTTCCACGGCTACAGAAACGGCTTTGACGCACTTCTCAGCACTGAGTATCTCAGCGAAGTCACCGACAAGCTTGAGACCGAAAAGGCTAATATCGACGAGATACTGGTCTATGTTGCAAAGGAGGACAGACATGAACGAAATGATGAAAATGATAAGGTTTGACCTTATCACCGTCAGCAGGCTCACTGTACCTTATGTAGCTATATTTGTCGCAGTGAGCATTATAGCCTCACTGTTCGGCCTCACCTTTGGTATTCTTTGTGTAGTAAACTTTGTAATGATCATAGCGCCAATACAGGGAATCAACAATTCAAGCTGCAAAAGGCTCTACGGTATGCTGCCGGTCCGCAGGAGCGCTGTCATAAAAGCGCTTTTCACGGAAATATTCGTTACTATGTTTATAGGTGAACTGCTCTCTTTTCTGTGCCTGTTCATAGGCAGGAGTTCTTCGCTTTACAAGATGCTCCCGGAAAACCTTTCGCGTATAGCAAGCAATTATTCCGAGCTGCCTGAGAGCAAATATATGAAAATGTATCTGTTTGCCGCAGCGGCATTTGCTTTCTTAACTATTGTCCTCTGTTTTGCGCAGATGCGCTCAGAGATAATAAATATGGAGGCTGCCATACGTGAATTCCTTATAATTGTGACTGTATTTGCTGCAGTAACTACATTCATATCTGTTATGATATACAACGAAAAACTTCGCGCTTTAAAGGATATACTGCTGCCGCCTACTACGGCAGGAAAATGGCTGTCCATTGCCATACTAAATGCAGTCACTTTAGCAGCAGCTTACATTTTCTGCACAGTCACCGTTAAAAAGGCATCAAACAAAGAGCTATAAGGAGGTAAACATGAAAAAGATAATCGACCTTATGCGAGTGGACCTCATATCGGTAAAGGGCGGAAATAAAGGCATATTCTTCCTTATACTCGCGTTTACTGCTATATTTGTAGTCATTGGAATGCTTTCGGAAGCACTTTTCATGGCATTAAGCATCGTTGTACTTGGAGTTTTGCTCGTGCCATTTATCACAATGGCAGAAAAGACTCATAATGCAGGAAAAATATTCACAGTTATCCCAACTGACAGAAAAAGCATTGTCATCTCTCGCTTTACTCTGACTACGGTAATATATACAGTTTTTTCTGTGATTATTTTTATCATTTTCCATATTATGGAAAAATTCAGTGATTTCCACAATAATGCTATCTCAAAGGACGTAAGAAATCTCTATGAAACAAAAAATGGTTTCGGTACAGGTATACAGATCAAGGCTCTGGAGAACTCCATATTCTGGTTTATTTTTGCTGTTACCCTCATGATCATGGCAGGTCAGCACAGGAGATACTTCAAAAACGGTATTTCAAGCAAGAAAAACTCCCTGCTTAGGAGTTTTCTTAAAATCTTAGGTGGAATCGCACTGGTCTACGCCGTAGCAGCTGTCATTATTTTTATATTCAATATAGATATACTGAAGCCTGCACTTATCGTACTTGTAAATATGATATTTGCACTGGCAGCTCCCATGAACGGTCTGCTGCTAAGTATCACACTTATATTTATCGGCTTCGGCTTCACCCTCTATCAGCTTGTATGCTCGGTAGTGGACTATGAAGCCCGTGAGCTTTGAGGAGGTGGATATACATGAAAAGAATACTGCGAAAAACCGCCGCTTTTTTTGCTGCGGCAGTGCTTACAGTCTGCACTCAGCCATTTACAGCCTTTGCAGACGATGAAGATGATCTTAAATGTCCGTCAAGTGCTACAGTCAGCTCTGTTATAAGCCTTCTGAAAAAATTTGACGCATATCCCGACAATATCGAAAGAAGCAACAAATCCAGCGCTAATGTGCAACTTATCTTCCACGGGGACGAAATACTTTACACACGTTACTACGGCTGCACAAATATAGAGGAGCACACCCTCGCTGACGAGAACAGCGTATTCGAGTGGGGCAGCATATCAAAGACCTTTGTATGGGTAAGCATCATGCAGCTCTGGGAACAGGGAAAGGTCGACCTTGAAACAGATATCCGCACATATCTCCACGATAACTTTTTCGAGCACCTTAAATACGATGATCCTATTACCCTTATGGATATAATGAACCACAAGGGCGGCTGGTGCGAGAAGTTCTATGACTCCACATCAGAGGATATGGCTGAAATGCTGTCTCTTGAAGAAGCTCTCAAAAATGTGGAGCCCGCTCAGACCTACCGTCCGGGAGAGGTGTCTTCCTACTCAAACTGGGCAGCTGCTCTTGCAGGACTTATCGTTCAGCGCGTCAGCGGCATGGACTACGTTGACTACGTACACAAGAATATCTTTGAGCCCCTCGGTATGGAGCATACCTCAGCAGGTCCCGACTTCACTGATAATCCGTGGGTAAGAGAGCAGCGCATAAAAACGATCTGCTACGAAATAGAACTGAATAACAAATATGTAGAAAGTGACGACGGATTGATAACGGAGGAGATAATTGAAGAATACAAGTCCAAGGGCAACTGTCTCTTCAACGATCAGATCTACCCCTGCGGCTCCATAACAGGTACTCTCGGTGACCTTGCCACCTACGCACAGGCTTTCGTCAACGACGATCACCCACTGTTCAAGAATGCCGAAACACAAGAGAAACTCCTTTCAGGCTCATCATTCTACGGAAACACTGATATCCCCAGCTTCAGCTACGGTTTTGACGTCAAGGAATACAACTATACCCGTACATTCGGACATACAGGTGCTACCTTTGGCTGTGTTGCTAATATGGAATTTGATCCTGTATCAAAGTTCGGAGTCGTAGGTCTTTCAAACTGCCGCGATGATTTTCCAAGCTCATTATGCTCTTATGTTTTCGGCAGATTGAAGGCAAAAAAATATATCGGTAAAAACTATGAAAAATTTGATCTGACACCCTACAGTGGATACTATTCTGACACTCGTACCCATGCAGCAGGTCTGGGAAAATTCATTCTATATATGGACGCATTCTCAATTGATAATATAAACGCTGTAAAGGTCGCTGATAAAGTATTTCTTGAATATCATTCAGAAGATTATTACGATGATACTATATTTGGCATAGTTGAACACTCGGACGGCAGACGAGGTATTGTAAACAGCTGCTCGGAATACCTTGAAATAAAGTATTACATACCTAAGCTCTGTCTCCTTGCAGGCTTCATGATCTGCGGAATTGCTTCGCTGTTCATACTCCTTGCAAAGCGAAAGCTCAATAAAGCAGGCAAGGCGACTCCCCTTTCCTTTGCACATATAATCACCGCAGGACAGTTTGCAAAGATAGTATCACTTGCCGCAATAATATCCATTGTGGTCATTCGCATAAAAGGAGACAACGACGGTCTCACCAAGACCGAAGGTATGGTCATAGGCATTACGCAGATCGTATGTATGGTACTATGCGTACTTGCACTACTTGCCTCTGCTTACTCCTTCATAGCCAAAAAGAAACTCCCCTACGGGAAAATACGCAGTTTGTCATGCTTTACTGGAAACCTTATAACCGTATCAGCAATGATATTCTTTGAAATGTACAACTTCTGGTGCTGCTGATTTCTAAGCTTATAAACAAAACAGAACACTAATCAGTATAAAAAAACGGCAGGTTAGCTGAAGCAACCTGCCGTTCGCTTTACAGATTATGATGATCATTCGTCAACACTACTGCATTGTCCTTCACTGTTCGTCTTCTGCAACCACAGCAGAGTCGGACTATTGTTTAACTGTTGTAGTTCAGAAGTCATACTAAATCAGCTTCTCTTGCGTGAGATCGCGCCGGATCTTCTTACAAAGAAAAGACCGTTGCAGATCAAAGCTATAGCTGTAATTACCCACAGCCAGTTAATCATAGAGTTATTTCCTGTCTGAGGAAGATTAACTACCTTACCGTTGGAATCAGTACCGATGCCTGTTTCCGGATCAATCGTGTAGACTTCAATTACATTGCCGTCCTTATCTTTGAGTTCAACTACGCACTTATTATCCACTACCTTGCACTCAGCACTGTCAGCAGTTATACCTGTTTTGCTGCTGTAGTCCTTCAGTGAGCGCTGTTTCAGCTTTTCAGATGTTGCCTCATCCACAACTACCTTTTTCTCCACAGCAACTGTCAGTACAGCTTCCTTTCCATTACTGTCAACAGCTGTTATTTTTGTGGAACCTGCGGAACCGGCTGTAACAATGCCCTTATTGTCAACTGCTGCGATCTTTGGATCGGAAGAAGTAAATGATGCGATCTCCTTGTTTGCTTTGATCTGATATGTATCCTCAGCAACAAGCTTTATATTTTCCTTCTCAAGTATAAGGTCTGCATAGATATTATCAATATCCGCTGAATATTCAGCAACTGCAGCACCTGTATAATCAGAAGCCTTGCTGTTTACGGAAAGCTTCAGCTTAGTTGCCTTGCTGAAATCACCGCTGATAATGAACTTGTCAGTAAACTTGTCTCCGTCAGAATATAACTGCGGTTCGATTGTTATATCGCCGCTGATACCGCTTACGGCAACAGAGTCTTTGTTTAAAGTTGCAATATCCATTACCTTTGTAAATTCAATGGTGATGGTATTCTCACTGAGAGTGTATCCATTTACAGAAGGTGCGGATTCATTGAGCAGATTAAAGTCAAGATCGAACTTAGGAGGAGCTACAGCGAATTCTTCACTCTTTATCAGGTCATAGCCTTCCTTTTCGCAGGTAACATAGTATCTTCCCTCAGGAACATCCCATGCATATGAACCTGCCTCATCGGTGAGAATAGGATTTGCCTGATCGTAGTCCTCTGCGTTCCATACCTCCCATGCACCAGTGTCCTCGTTGAACATATAGCAGGTCACTACTGCACCGCTGACTGTCTTAGACTTGATTCCTTCATATACAATACCTGAAGGGTCGACAACTGTTTTTAACTGTCCGTCCTGTTCATATTCAGGATCATATTCTTCGCCGGCTGCAATTTGTGCATCTAAATCAGCATAATTCGACTTATAATAATTGCGTTTTCTGTCAAAAAGGTCATCAAGCTGATCTTTTATCCTTCCCAATGTCTCCGAGTAGAATTTGCCTAAAACAGGCACCTTTTGTGTAACATCGCTCTCAAATGTCATCCACATCTTCGTACCTTTTTCAAGCTCTGCATTACTGTCCCTGTATTTGTTCCATTCTTCACTTCCCCAGTCTGTTGACTTTACCTCTTCCTCTTCTTCTTTTGCATTATCATATTCATCCTTGTAATCTTTTACTTTTTTATATACTTTTTTAGCCTTATTTGCTCCTTCATATGTCTTTAAAGCATTTGGTTTATTTTTAAGTATTTTTTTAACAGTTTTATCTGCTTTTTTCTTAGCCTGATTGTTAGCGAATTCGCCTGCTTTTCTCTTCAGATATTCAGGTATAGTTTCTTCATCTTCATCACCATCTGCGTTTTCATCATTTTCATTCGATAACATAGTTATACCGGGCAGGCGCTGTACAACAGTCTCATACAAGGTGACTGACTGAATCGGTCTTATATCACGGCTGTATTCAATGATGTAATCCTCTTCTTCAAATATCTGAGCATCTGCCGTAACATAAATATATGCAGGAGTACTTCCGTCATCAGCGACCATTACCTGCGAGAACACAGTGTAATCTTCCATGTCATAGTTAAGCTTGCCGACTTTTTTATATGCTTCATCTACCTGTTTGAGTACGGCATTGTCATATGCTGCAATGCTGCCTGATGTACTTTCATTCTTCTCATCGTAATAAGTAGTTTTTAAATAGATAGAGAATAGAACACCGTCACGAAGAACCTTTTTAGCTGACTTTTTGAATCCGTAATTATCAGGCGATTCTGCAATTGCTGAAGCTGACAGCTTCTTTCCGTTTACATTGACAGCTTCTGAACAATAATAGTAACACTCAGAGCCGATACCGCCTTCTTCATCTTCAAGTCGGCAGATACAGCTTGAATCGTCAATTACATCGTAACTTCTGGTCACACCTTCAATATAGCGATCTTCCATCAGCTCTTCAGCCTCTTCTGCATCAATAATATCATCTGTTTTCTCAACAATAATAAAGTTGAGAGAACCGGGAACATAGTTATGATCGGTTTCATCAAAATACTGATCCTCGGGAGTGATCCACGCTTTCTCTTTTTCATCATAAGATGCGATCAGATACTTTGATTCAGCCCCCTTCTTGCTTCTTACGAGAATAAATGATATCCTGTCAGAATTGTAAGCTTCTATCCTGAAACGCATATTGCCCTTGGGGTAATACTGTATTACAGGGTGCTCACCTTTTGTGAAGACACCTGTGATATCAAGAGTTTCCATATAATCGTTTATATCTGAAGGAGCATGAGTGCAGTAGATAAGATCTACCTTCTTTATGGAAGGCTTTGCGTTGGAGTAAACAACGCCGATTTCATCTGTCTTGTCCACACCGCATACAGCGGAGATACTATACTGTTCAGAATCCTTTTTTTCAGGCAGCGAAACTGTTGCAACATACTTGCCTGTATACTGATTTGATGTTACAGAAGCCGCAAGCTTGCCATCAACATATATCTTTACCTTTCTGCCGGGCTCAGCTATTCCGAAAACATCACACTCAAGACTGGAGACAGTGCTCTGTGCGGAAATAGTTATCTTTGGAACAGTCAGTGACATTCTGGGTATCTTCTGAGTCCAGTTGTAGCTGTGGGAATTGAAGTGTATCTTCGGGTCTATGATATAAGCGTTTTCATTATATGCCTCTATTCTTGCGGAGAAACGCAGAGTTCCCTCAGGCTTTGAAAGCATAATAAGGCTGTTGTTTCCTGCATATGTTACCTTATTATCATCAGAATCCGAGATCACTGAACTTTCTATAAGACTAAGTCCAGAAGGCATCGGCACCTCAAAGCTTACATTTCCATTATTGGCAAGATCTGAGCTTATCCAGTCGTTAAGGTCGTATTTAATACTGAAATTAGCGATACCGCCTACAATATTAGCAGCCGAGCTAACATTTACTACAGGAGTATCATTTGTGAAAACAGTTGCTCTTTCGTCACTTAGTGAGCTGCATCCTGCGAAGGTATCCTCTGCGAACTTGAAGAACCCTGACTTTTTACCAAGATCATTAAGACTTGTGCAGTTTTCAAACGCATAATTCTTAGCTTCATCGAATTTCTCTGGAAGAATAACCTTTGTCAGAGTCGTACAGCCGCTGAAAGTCTTATCGTACAGGGTAACAACGCTCTTAGGAAGGCTGATTTCCTTGAGTGATATACAGCTTTCAAAAGCATTGCCGCCTATTAAGGAAACTGTATCCGGAAGGTCGATCTTCTCCAGTGACAAACAGTTACTGAATGTATAAGCACCTATGGTTTTAAGCGTGGCTGGCAGCTTTACATCATTAAGAGCTATATCATTTGTAAAGAGACCCACCCCATTGAAACCTGAAAGCTCTTCTATACTGTCGGGAAGTGTTGCCTTCTTGAGAGAACTGCATCCTGCAAGAGCAGCTTTTCCGAGGGTATTCACTGATGCAGGAATATCTATTTCTGTAAGACTTTCACAGTTAAGAAAACAGCATTCGCCTATAACTGCTGTGTTTTTGGGAACAGTCATATTATCAAGAGCCGAACAGTTCTCAAAGGCTCTGTTTCCAATATAAACTATATCGTCATGCAGATCTATTGAAGGCATTGAAGCACAGCCGCTGAACATACCATCTTCGATACGGGTAACGGACATTGGTATCTCTGCATTTATAAGCTTCTCACAGCCCCTGAACAGCTCCGTACCGATAGTTGTTACAGTATCGGGGATAGAAATGCTCTCCAGTGAAGAACAGCCCGCAAATGCACTGTCGCCTATCTCGGTAAGTACATCAGGGAATGTTACATTCTTAAGTGATGTACACCCAGAAAACATACCCTTACTGCTGCCTGATTTAAGCTTTGTTATTTCCTTAGGGAGACGTATCTCCTCAAGTGCTGCGCAGTCTGCAAAAACAGCATAGCCCATTGAGGTAACTGTATCCGGAACATCAAAGTTCACAAGACCGCTGCCCATAAATGCCATATTGCCAATAGCTGTCACCGACTCCGGAATTTCGACAGATGAAAGAGAAGAACAGTATGCAAAAGAACTTTTTCCTATATAATCTATATTGGAGTTCAGCTTTATGTTTGTAAGTGCCTTGCAGCCCTTGAATACATTGTCCTCTATACGAGACACGCCATCTGGAATAGATATCTCATTCAGGCTCGCGCAATCAGAAAAAGCGCCGTCCTGTATATTTGTGATTCCTTCGGAGAGTTCCGCATTTACAAGTGAGGTACAACCACTGAAGGCGTCATGATTTATTTTCTTTATTGTCTCGGGAAGCTTTACCTTAACGATTTTTTTATTGCCGGCAAAAGCGGCATAGCCTATTTCCGTGACCTCAGCTCCACCAAGTGTCACAGGGATCTCAACATTTGTCTCGTCTCCGATATAACTGTCTATAATAGCATATCCGCCTGTTATATAGTATCTGTATCCGTTCTCTTCCGCCATAGACGCTTTGACTGTCTTGACCGCGGAAGTTGCAGTAGTTGTCTGTGCAATTGCTGCATTGGCAGTTGATAATACAATGCTGTCGGCTTCGATCATATCATTCGCAATATAAATGATACTGCCTTCAGTATCATAGCCTTCTTTGGCAGTTCGTTCAATCTCAGTTGCAAGCTGAACATCAGTATCTTCGACAGATGCTCCATGAACAACTGACGGAAGCAAGGCATTTGAGGAAACTATCGCCATAGCAATTGTTCCGCTAAGAACAGATCTGCATATTTTTTTGAATCTTTTCATCAATAAAACTCCTTTTACTAAATTTATAATGCTGAAACTAATAATAACTGAAATGGTAAAACTGTTCAAGATCATTTTCTTAAACTTCTGCTGGATACTATTGCATTCACCTCCTTGTCTTTAACACTTCCATTACCACATCACGGTCACGTTATCAGACTCGTTAATTATTTAAGCATTACACCTTTATTTTACACAAAACATGTAATAAAGTCAACCCATATAACGTTTTATGCATATATGAGCTCCTTTCAGATTTCCTCTGTACATTTGCAGGTATTATAATAATTTTGCTTCTGACAGGCGCTCCGAAATTGAAGCAACTCTTGAATATGGAACTTTAAAGGCAGAACTCAATAAATAATATAATTAAAGGACGGCATTATACCGTCCTCATTTTTATATAGATACTATACTGCGTATTTTTTCAGCCAGAACATCTGCGCTGTTCTGCTGTGTTTTCTTTGATGGATGACCGTTAGCTCCCATGCCGTCATGCATAGACTGTGGCTGTGAGAAGTACGCTGTTATTTTATCATCACCGAATTCAGCTACCGCACGTTCTATCAGCTTGTAAATATCATCGCCGCCCATAGTGCCGACAGTACAGATTATCACAGCATCAGGTCGCTTTTCACGAACAGTTTTTAAGAAAGCCTTATAGCTGTCTGCAAATTCACTGCCGCGTACTTCAAGATCTTGTGAAACATAATTGAAGTCATTTGTGCCGAGATTGATCACAACAACATCACATTGCTCGGGAAACGTCCAGTCTGTCCCATAGTCCTCAAAGCTGCTGGACAATTCGTAGCAATCAGGCAAAAGAGCATCTGCATTTTTCATTCCGTCTCCTGTATAGCCCGAAACGACACCATAACCGCTGTAGCAGCATGTCATGTAGTCCGCACCAAGTTCCTTTGCAGTCAGATATGCATATGATTTAGTGAAATTCTCAGTGGAGGTCATAAAAGGTTCGCTGCTGCTTTTGCTCTCCACACCGTATCCGCAGGTTATGGAGTCTCCTATAAATTCTATGGTCAGGGTTGCTTTTTCAGCAGGCATCACAGGCTGAGCCGAATCACTGTCCACATTGACGGAGCGTATACCTACACCGCCGAACATGGCTTCTGAAAGCAGCATTACCTTTACAGACGCAGTTTTATCTGCATCTTTCCACAAGCTGACCGTTACGTCTTTATCTCCGATTATCTCGTCAAATATGAGTTTATCATCAATATAGACAGCACAGCGTGGGCGATGTTCCTCATCGTTATTGACACCGCTGCTGCCTGCAATGGTGAGAGAGGCAGTTTTGCCGCTTACGGTAAACTCCGCAGCCGAACCGCTCTGCACCAGCCACAGAACACCGTCCTGTACAACAGTTCTGCTTTGCAGCTTTGCATTATCCGAGGTTATCGGTATACTCTGCGCCATGACTTCACCTTCTGTCTGAGTTGAAGCTTCTGCCTGTTCCGTTTTATCGGCTGACACTGTATCAGTGGCAACGGTTTCCACGGGCTCTGAGCTGTTGCTTTCTGAACAGCCTGTGAATGCACCCACAGCGGCTATGCATAATGCACAGCCGACTGCGATAATTGATATATGTTTCTTCATGATGTTCACTTTATATCCTCGAACAGTGATTCATAGTATTCGGGAGTTCTACCTTGTTCACTTGTTGTCACATATATCCAGCAAACAAGGTCGTCATCAAGCTTTCTCATATAGAAACAATCGAATGCCTTGCCGTCCCAATAATAAACTACATCTCTCGAAAATTCTTCGCTGCCAAGCTTTACCTTTTTACGTTCTTTCCAGTCAGCATTACCGCCATCATTAGTTATCTGTCCATCTATCCATTCCTTACAATAGTCCATAACATCTTCTGCGGTAACGTCCGCAGAATCAGGGAATCCGATTTTTGTGTTTACAAAGAATACCATTACGGATTCTTTAGCATTGCCAAAACTTGTTTCAAGTATTTGCGCCCTTTCGCGCCTGATCTCTTCTTCATCAGTAAGCTCTGCAATGTAAGCTTCTTTTTCCTCGGGATCAGTATCATTAGGGAAATAATTCAGTTCTCCGGGAACATTGAGTTTGATATTTGCATATTCATTGACGTATACGCCGTCCTTAAACAATCCTGCTTTATAATTAGTACCTTTCAATGCAGGATCAGGTTCAACTACCGTCGGCGGATCAAGTATAGTCTCAGGCTCGGGCTGTGCCTTGAAGCCGTCGCCGTAGCTGAGTCCGTAGCCTCTTTCGAGCCAGCAATTGTCTGTGCGTATCTGGTCTAATGAGCTGTACCAAGGGGACGGAAGTTTGCCTGTAAAGTCAGCACAGCCGCAGAGAACATCGGAAATGCCCTTGCCCTCAGAACCGGGGAGATAGCACATAACTACGCTGTCCCAATCATCGTAAAGCCTCTTGTTTATGAGAACATTTCTGCCTGCAACGATACAGGTAACAGTGGGCTTGCCAAGAGCCTTTGCTTCCGCACGCGCCTCAGAATTTCCTTTAAGTCCTAAAGTACCGAAAAGGCTCATATCCTCGGTATCGCCGTTCCACTCGGCGTAGTTCTGCTCGCCTAAGCAAAGCAGCACCACATCAGCTTTATCTGCCTGTTCCTTGTCTGTGATGACCTCAATGCCGTAGCTCTCAGCGTATCTCTCGAATGCTTCCTGTATTGTTGTAACGCCGGGAATGTCCTTTTTTGAAGAACCGTTCCAGTCCATAGTCCAGCCTCCGCACTGTGCCTGACAACTGTTTGCAGCAGGTCCTGTGATATAGACCTTTGTGCCCTGTTTAATCGGAAGCACATCATTTTCGTTTTTAAGGAGCACAAGACTTTCCTCAACAAGCTTTTCTGCAACTTTTCGGTATTCGAGAGAGCCTGTGGCTATCTTTTCGGTCTTGATGCCTTCAAGCATCGGATCATCAAAGAGTCCGATATCTTTCTTGACCTTGATAATTCTTGTAACAGCGTCATTTACACGTTCTTCTGTAATATCACCGCTGCCCACAGCTTCCACGATTATCTGCTTTGCTTCGTCGTATCTGTCAGTTTCCATGAGCATATCAATGCCTGCATTTACACCGTTTATGACCTGATCTTTGTATGTAGCTCCCGAGGTATGCTCTACCG
Source organism: Ruminococcus flavefaciens ATCC 19208 (assembly GCF_000518765.1). Classification (GTDB taxonomy): domain Bacteria; phylum Bacillota; class Clostridia; order Oscillospirales; family Ruminococcaceae; genus Ruminococcus; species Ruminococcus flavefaciens. The sequence continues at coordinate 65,066 of NZ_JAEF01000006.1, forward strand.
AGCCCCAGTCGCTGACGATAAAGCCCTCAAAGCCCATTTCGTCTTTCAGCTTCATGATATACTCTTTATTTTCGTGCATTTTCACGCCGTTCAGCGATGAATGGCTTATCATTATGGTCTGAACTCCTGCGTCTATCTGAGCCTGATATACTTTCAGTAGCTCCTCTATCTCAGCATCTGTGAGCTGTGCATCACCGCGGTCGATACGCTTTAATGGCGCTCCTGCTTCACCTGTACCGTACAATACATTACCGTCTGCAAAGAAGTGTTTTGTGCAGGCAACAAGTCCGCCGTCGATAAGACCTTTTGTATAAGCGGTGCTTAGTTTGGTTATTGTGTCGAGGTCGGAGCCGTATGACTCATATGTACGTCCCCAGCGAGGGTCAACGGATTGAGCAACACAAGGCGAGAAATTCCACATCATATGGCAGAGCTTAGCTTCGTCAGCTGTTATAAGTCCAACTTGATATGCAAGCTCTTCATCATTTGCTGCTCCCTGTCCGATGTTGTGTGGGAAGTAAACTGCGTCACGGCAGTAATTTACGCCATGTACATCGTCCTGTCCGTAGATATACGGGATACCTGCCTCGGACTCGATGGCTGACTGCTGGAAGCCGTCTACAGTCTCGCACCATGAATCAGAATCAATACAACCAACTGTTGAGAGAATGCTGCCGTAATCGTTGGATTTCATGTCGTCCTCGGTTATGTTATAGACCGCTGGTTGAACCATCTGGCTGGCTTTCTGTTCAAGGGTGAGAGTTGCAACTATCTCCTCGGGAGTCATGGTCGCATATGTCTCATATTTCAGTCCGTCGAATACGACCTCTGAATTTGTTGTTGTCTCCGCTGCTGATGTAGTCACCTTTGTTGTTTCAGTTTCAGATTTTTCTGAGTTTTTGTTTTTCTCCGCACATGACATAGTTGATACCAACAATGTAAGCGGAAGTAAAAGTGAAAGTGCTTTTTTCATTACAACGCTCCTTCTGTTATTATAATTATTACTGCTTTAATTACTTTAAACAATTTTAAATATTATATCATATTTTTTTTATAAATGCAAATAAAAAAAAGACGGCATTGCTTCGTTCATTTGTTGCTGTTAAAGTATATGCGTAGTACGCGAGAATAACCGATGCATCTACAAGAACATTTATTTCTGCACCTAAATTTTTCAACGGTAGGTGTATTTATAACACATTATTTGTCACAATCGTTGACAATAATTGTTTATTATGATAGAATTAAATATAAGGAGAAGTATTATATGCTCCTACAAAATGACAGGAGGTAAAAGGCAATGGACATAAAAAATCATATCAAGGCGCTTATCACGGCAGCTGTTATGGCTGCGGTACCTGCGGCTGTGAATCACTCATCTGCTTCGGCTGAGGATTACATAGTTGAGAATGCTCAGGTGCTCACTCTCTTCGGAGATGTAAACTTTGACGGCAATTTGGGTATTTCGGACGCTGTTCAGCTTAACCGCTATCTTCTTGGACGAATAAACGAGGTTGGGAATATCAAGAACGCTGACCTTTTGGCTGATGGTGTTATTGACATTTTTGACATGGTATACCTGAGAAAGCAGCTCATCGCTGAAAATAAGCCTGTGGGCACAAAGCTCAGCGTAAAGGTAGTGGATATGATGTCAGGTGAACCACTCGATTGTGCTGATATACGACTTTCCGAAATGAACGGCGATTACTTATACGATATAGGCGACACCATTTCAACCAACGGTGAAGACGTTAATTACTACGGCCTCCCAAATGATAAGAATTATAAGTACTTTCTTACCGTAGATGAATTGCCTAAGGGTTACGACAGCGGATACGCTATATGGGATCATGTAGTTATATTCGATATTGAAGGAGGCACATCCGAAAAAGAGCTTGTGGTAAGAGTGGCTGCTGATAATGCAGAAAAGAATGTCAAGTTCACACATATGGACTGGTGTCAGGGCAGAGAGAATATAGGCTACGGAAACCTCTTTATTACCGATAAGGAAGGCAACTATTATTACCAGAGACAGTATACAGGTGAAATGGCACTTCCTGACGGCGATTATCACGCTGATTTCAATTTCTTTGATTATCCTGTTGCTTTCGTTGAGCCTGACAGTGATTTTGCTGCAATGGTCAAGGAGAACTATCCCGATGCTCAGTTTGAAGACCTTTCCAACGGCATAGATTTTTCCGTTGTGAACGGAAAGCCCGACAGAGAACTGTTCCTGAACTTTGGTCCAATGGAGAATTCCGGCAATATCATCAATGTAAACTGCTATGACAGCCTTACAGGAAAGCCTCTTGAAGGCGTTAAGCTTTCGCTTGTTGAAGCTCCTTACAGCTACGCTAAGAAAACGAGCTGGGTATCTGATGGTACTACCAAGGTGTTCAATGATCTCTACCGTACAGGTTACGACTGCTATAAAGTAGTGGTTGAAAGCGTTCCCGATGGATATATAAAGAGTTCAAGAGATCAGGGAGTCGGATTTGGTTATGCGTATAATTATTCCACTAACTTTGATTTCTATTTCACGCCTTATGATGGCGATAAGGAACTTTCTTTCGACGTTCTGACATGGCCTGATAAGCAGCCATACACAGGCGATTGCACATACACGGTAATGCAGGGCAATTCCGTTGTTCTTTCAGGCATAAAGCCCGGGGAGAAGTTCGGTATCAAGGACGGAGAATATATGCTCTATGCCGAATCATACGGTGATAATGAGCCTTACCGCGGTGCTTGGATTAACTCAGAGCTTGGTCAGGAGCTTGCAAAAGAGACTGATATATTTGCTGACGGAGCAGCATTCCGCTCAGATATGGCAAAGTTCACAGTAAAGGACGGCAAGCTTGATAAAGTTATCACTCTGTATGTCGGTGACAAGGATAAAGGATTGTCTGACTTTGAAAAAGAAGAAATAGCAAATCAGAAACGTGAGGAAGAAGAGAGAATTCAGAAAGAAATGGAATATCAGGAATGGCTTCTCAATGAAGCTGAAAAAGAGTAAGGTATGACCGCACCTATTTTGCTAAAAACAATGATACATATGCAAAGCTCCGACCATAAGGTCGGAGCTTTTAAATTATACTCATGATTTTATAGGATCAAGAGTTGTTATCTTGTAAAAAAGGAATTCCCAATTTCAAAAAACATCTGTACATTGCTGTGGTGCACTCGCTCTGAATACCGAGCTATTCCGGTATGACTGTTTTTCATGTATTCCACTCGCAGTTTTTTCATATTAATATTATTTTTATGTGAGAGTTTTTATCATCTCAAACGTCTAATTTACAGAAAGGTTTTTATTACCTTAAAAAAACATGATAAAATCAAAGAAATGAGGGAATTACAATGAAAGTAAAAAAAATACTGAAACGAAATCTTGCTGCTGTTATATGTGCAGGAATGTTATTAAATCCTGTCCTTACAGCTTTTGCCGCCGAAGCCGATGATATGAGTTCAGAAAAGAATCCAACGATTATACTTAATATTAAAGACAATGAAGTCGACAAGGAATACAAAGGTCTGCAATTCGATCTGTATGCAGGTGTATATGATAAAGAAAAAGAAAAAAGTATCAATATTAACTGCGGGCATTACGATACAGTAGATAAAAGCAGTATCAGCGTTGAACTCCCAAAGGATATTTTTAATACATTCACAGACGAAAACAGATACAAAATAGGCTTTTACATCGAACCAACTAACGTTCGCGGTGATTGTTTTGTTGACAGTACCGGAGATATTTACTATAAAGGCGAAGAAAATGAAAGCTATGATGTGATACTGGAAAGATATAGCTACAATATAACCTTAGGTTCATTAACGCTCAATATACCCGGGAAGCTTGAATATAAGATCGGTGAAGAGCTTGATCTTACAGGCGGAAGAACATTCGGCTGTGGATCAATGGGAAGTAATTTAGATGATAAACTTTGGGGGGTGTGGGACGATTTTGGCAGTCCTTTGTCTTTGCAAAGAGTAGATGCATATGATTTCGATAACAGTAAACCGGGCGAATATGTTATTAGATTTAGCCCCCGTAGATCCAATACCTATGATGAATATAATGTTTCTGTAAAACCGAGTGAGTTTACCGTTACTGTAGTAGATTCGGAAAGACCTGAGGGGGCTACAGCAAAAATATCCATTGTTGATGCTGATACAGGTGAAAGTATAAAGGGTATCAAGGCAGCACTGTTTAAAGAAGATAAAAAAAACAAAGACATCTCCCCTTATTCGGACAAACTCATTGCAATGTGGGATACTTCAGATGTTTCAGAAAGATTGTTTACAGAAACGGATTTTGATGCTGATAAAGAGTATTATATAGGCTTTGAGGAAGTCCCGAAAGATTACTCACATAGTCTTACGCGCTACAAAGAAGGCTACAAATTCAGCGACTTAAAACTCTTCACATTTGAAAATGAAAATGATAATACCGAATGGACTATCGAACTTAAACGCAACGAAGAAAAACCTAAGCCCGAGGGCACCTTTAATTTCAGACTGTATGAAAGATACAGCGGATTACGTGAAGATTCTAATAATATAGGTGTTGCCGAGATAAAGGACAGCGATGGAAATTCAGTAGGCTATTTCTCTCTTGACCGTGATTTTGAACTTCCCGACGGAGAGTATACATCAACTGTATCCATATTCTCAAAGGATTACAAGTGTTTCAGTGATGAGACTATAAATTTCTCTGTCAAGAACGGTAAAACTGAAACAAATCTTGATTATAACATCGAGAGGTCGAATTTCGCATATGTTGGAAACGGTGACAGCAATAATGACGGAATAGTTGATATGTCGGATATCGTACTCATTATGCAGTCTCTGGCTAATCCTTCAAAATACGGAATTAACGGTACAGATGAAAACCATATCACAGAGGCTGGCAATCTCCGTGCCGACATTGACGGAAACGGCGTTACAAATATGGACGCACTCACAATACAGAAATATCTGCTCGGATATTTTGACATCAAATAACAGCAAAAGTTTAGTAACAAAACAGATGACATATAGACGTTCAGCCCCGAGACTTTGCCTCGGGGCTTCTTTCTGCATATTATCTTTCCTTGAAAAATCGCAGGATCTATGATATTATTTAATCATACTATATTTACGGAATACAAGTGTGCAGTCGCTAAAAAATAATCTGAAAAAATTTTTTCAAATGAAATATTCCTCTGTTAAAATCTGACTATATATACAGAAGACAAAAGTTTCTCACGAATGGAGGCTATATTATTGATGATGTTCAATAATCAAACTACTGCAAAACAGAGAACAGTCCGCTATCATTGAACTTCGGCAAAAATACAAACGACTATGTACATATATTACAGGAAATGTCCTTTCTCAGTACGAGGACATCGAAGAAAGTGTAAATTCTGCCTGCTATGAGCTATGGAACAGCATACCGCATGCACAGCCAAACGACCTGAAAAGCTTTTTTCCGTATCGTCAGAAACGTCGCAATAAACAGGCTCGAATACAACTCTGCTGCAAAACGTGACAACAGATACACAGTATCACTTAATGAAATAACCGATTGTGTACCTGCCGATCCCGATGATAATATAAGCCTGTCTGAACTTGCGGACACCATCAGCCGTTTTCTTCGCACTCAGAACGAACTGCACCGCCGAGTTTTTGTACAACGATATACTTACGGCAATTCGTTAGCAGAGATTGCAGAATATTTTTCACTGAACGAACAAACAGTCGCTTCTTATCTTTTTCGGACGAGAAAAAACTGAAAGCATTTCTGAAGAAGGAGGAATATGACTATGAATAAAAATAATTTTATGAAGGCTATGAGTATGATAGACGAAAATCTTATAAAGGAAGCCTATACAACTTATGCCTCTGTGGCTGAAACTGAAAAGTCCGTTGTTTCCTTCAGCGAATAAGAGCATTCGGCTGCTGTTTCAGGTGTTGATGTATATCACAGAACTGTATGGAAAAGTTCCTTGGCATTGCTGCGGCGTTTGTGCTTGTTGCAGGAACAGCAGGCGGCGGAATATACTACTTCTCACAGCTGAAAAACAAGGATAATAATATTATCGAGAATGAAATACAGTATGATACCATATACGATAAACTGAAATCAGACAAGGATAATTACGAGATGAGCAGTGTTGTCTGCGTGTATGACGGAACAGTACTTAAACTGTGAAAGACTTATTGCTTCATTCACTTTCAAATAATAACACTGTATCATATACACATTCATTTTATTACTTCTTTAATTAGTCCTATTGAAAATAGAACTATCATCAAAATATAACAGCCAAGTCTGAACCATGTAAGATACTGCGGTATTTCTTTATTCATGCCTTTTGCGAGTCCCCCTGACAAAAGCATTATGATAATAACAGGTGATACTGTGCTTGAAATGGCAAATACTGAACCGAGTACAGCTGCAAAAAGGAACAGGCAATGTTGCAGTATAACCGGTTATAAGTATCAGTGGTGCTCATGGCGAGATACCGTAGCCAAATCCCATGCCTATCAAAGCTGCATAATGACTTTTTTCTGTAATATCTTCAGTCTTTTCTGTTTTGCAGCCTTTACAGTCCTTACAGCTGGCTGTACCTGTTTTTTCTCTTATCCAGCCGATCAGGAACCATACTCCCATTGCCAGCATAACCGCATCAACTATTATTGCAGATTTTACACCGAATAAGCGTCCCGAATCGTCTATAATACTGCTGCCGACAAGCGATGCTGTACAGCACAGCAGTACTACCGCAAGGAATTTTCCAAAAAAGAAATCAAGAAAAGCTCTGACAGACTGCCTGATATTCTTTGCATGAGTAGTAAGATAGCCATACAGCGCAGCACTTATTCCCGAACCGCAGCAGGTTCCGCAGCCAATTCCAACAGATGCTGCGGCACATTTATCATTCATGCTGAAATTCTTGACAGCATAATTCTCGTCAAGATAAATTATTTTTGAATCCTGACCACCGATATCAATTATCATTCCGGGACGGTAATCCTTTGGTGCGGTAAGCCTGATTCCGTAAGCATGAGCGGTTATCTCGGAAATATCATCGTCAGCAACTTCCAGAACCTTACGGCTGTATCCCGTAGCCATTATATAGCCGATATCAGAAGGAGTTATTCTGTTATTGCCGCAAAGCTCATGAACGAGCTTACGGGCTGTGCCGTAATTGTCTATTCCGGTATTGCGCACCATAGTGTCAATGACCTGATTATTGCCAATGAGAGCGGCTTTCAGATAAGTTGAGCCGCCATCAAGTCCAATGTAGTATTTTCCCATTATAATTACTCCTTAAATGTCTCTGTGAGCTTCACTTCGTTTTTCATGCGGCTGTCTGAGCTTGATAAGCTCTATGAATGCTTCTATTCGTATACGAACTTCGTTATAGTCACTTTCCAGACGTATAACAGGTATATCAAGCTTTCCAAGCTCGTCCTCGATACGCTTGTATTCAAAATCATATACAAGACAGCCTCTCAGGACATGATATATTACGCCCTGTATCTGATTTACTTTTATAAGCTGCTTCAAACGATATATGCGCTGAGTATTGTCAGCAAATGTTGGACACGGACATGGACGGAGCGAACGATTCGCCAATGCCCTCATCATACCGTCAAAGCTGTTATCTGTTATCACAGGCGGATCCCACATACCGCACTCGCCCATACAGGTCTCGTCGCCTGCGACTATACCTCCCATTTCTTCTATAAGAAGCGGTATCTTAACATTGGGAAATACTATTGGCGAACCTGTCAGCAATATTCTCGGCAGCTTTTTGTTTGTAACCTTCTCGCCTTTCATTGCCCTGAGACTTAAAGACATATTTACCCTTCTCAGTGCATCTGCCCATACCTCAGCAGGCATATATGCTGCTGCGTTCATTAGCCGAAGATGATACAAAGCTCCTTAAATCACTTATCCATGTATTTGAACACAACCGCTTTTCCGCAGACGGCGTTAACAACGGCGCTGACGCTCTTGAATATGCAAAGACAAATCAGTATGACGGTCTCATACTGGAAGTTATGATGCCCGAGCTTGACGGTCTCGAAGTCCTAAAAAATCTGAGAAGTTTGGGAATAAATACGCCTGCAATGTTCCTTACAGCAAGAACCGAGGTATATCAGCGCGTTAAGGGAATTGAAGCAGGTGCGAACGACTACCTTGCAAAGCCATTTTCCACAGCGGAGCTCGTCGCAAGAGTCGTGCTATGCTGAGGCGAAAGGATAACTACGTCCCAGACCTGCTGCAATGCTGCGGTATGCAGCTTAACCGCTCCACCTATGAGCTTTCCTGCGGTGACAATGTACAGGCTCTAAGTGCTAATGAATTCCAGATAGCAGAAGTCCTCATGGAACATCACGGCACTATCATAAGCACGGAACAGCTGGTCTCACGAATTTAGAGCTGCGACGCAGAGGTCGATACCAGCGTTGTATTGGTACATATCTCAAATCTGCGCAAGAAACTCAATGCTATCGGAGCAGGTGCAGAAATAAGGTTTATCCGCAATGCAGGCTATATACTTGAGGGATAAGCATGATAAAACGACTTCGCAAACGCTTTATCCTTATCTGTACTCTTTCGTTTTTAGCGGTTTTAGTCATAATGGTGACGGCTATATACGTTACTAATACCGTACGCCAGAACCGCAGACTTGATTTTCTTGCTGACATTATTTCCGAAAACGGCGGCACTAAGCATATTGTTTTTATAAGCGAAAAAAATCATCGTTTCTCCTCTAACGAGTTTATGAAATTAACGGTGAGGATATTTGGTCTTGGAAGCCTTGCCGTTCTTGCGCTGATAATAATACTTTCAAAGTTTGCAATGCGTCCTGCTGCTGAAAGCTATCAGAAGCAGAAGCAGTTCGTTACCGATGCCAACCATGAGCTGAAAACTCCTCTGACTCTTATACTCACGAATATCGACATTGCCGAAGCAGAGCTGGGACAGAACGAATGGCTGGACGATATACGAAGTGAGGGAGAGCGAATGAGCAAGCTTGTAAACCGTCTTGTAGCTCTCTCACGCATGGACGAGGAAAAGGCTTTCGGCAGCTTCACCGAGTTCGACCTTTCGAGTGCAGTCAGCGGCGCAGTATCGGAATTTACCGAGCTTGCTTCAATGTACGGCAAAAATCTTACAGCCGATATTGATAAAGATATCAAATATCATGGCGATGAGTCCGAATTACGTCAGCTCACAGCGATTCTCCTTGACAACGCAGTTAAATCCTGCGATGAGGGTGGAAGCATAAAGGCTGTACTGAATCAAAAGAAGCACCCGACTCTTATGGTCACAAACAGCTGCAAGAACGTGGATAATATAAAGCTTGACCGCTTTTACCGTGAGGATATCGCGCGAACAGCAGATTCGGGATTTGGTATCGGGCTGTCTATTGCACAATCCATAACTGAATGCCATAAAGGAAGTATCAAAGCCGTGAAATCAGCTGACGGAGTAATCGGTTTCATAATTGTAAGCGATGTATATATACTTTTTGATCCTGCATATTATAGATTTTTTTATTCTATCACACACATCATAAGTATTTATAATAGTTGCCTTTTCTGTCAGCACATCTTCTGTGAAAAAGGACTAATGCCATTCGATTTTGTTTTATTTACCTCCGAAAAAATCCACTTCAAGATACTTTGCACATACAGCCATGAACGACATAACACAAGGAGCAGTAAGTTTTCCGAAATGAGTTGTCTTTGTATATTACTCATCTGTATGCAGCGGTAAATTATCGTACTCTTTAGCAAATGCAAGCATTTTATCTTTTTCTATAACTGTGGGCAGCTACCTCAACGCTCATTTACATTTTTTTAATCTAACAAATTTGTGATAAAAGATTTTTTTCAAAAAAGGTATTGACAAACGGATTATTATATGATATAATCCTGAACATAGGCTGTGACGAAGAATAGTCAGGGTGAAAGCATTTCAGAGAACTGATGGTTGGTGCGAATCAGTAATGCATGGAACCTGTACTTCTCCCTTCTGAGCCGGAGCTCCCAAAGGTTCAAACACCCAGTAGACGGTTCCCGTGAATGCTGCGTTAGTGCATAGAAGTTGATAGACTTCGAAGAGGTGGCGGATTTTTATGTCCGCAATTTGAGTGGTACCGCGAGTATTGTATAATACCCGTCTCAAAGCAATTTTACGCTTTGGGACGGGTTTGTTTTTATCGTTCCAGGCAAAGGAAGGTGAACAAATGCTATCTTTAATTTCCTGACATCTATGCTGTAAACAGAAATTGCAACGTTAATGAATTAATACGCGAAAATACGTAAAGGAATGATAAAAATGAAGATTGGATTTTCAACCCTGGCTTGTCCGGAATGGTCATGGACAGACATTTATTCAATGGCAAAGGATTTCAGATTTGACGGAATTGAGATCAGAGGACTCGGCAACGAGATCTTTTCTGTAAAAGCTCAGCCTTTCACTGAAGCACAGCTGCCTAATACCATTTCTAAACTAAAATCATTAGGTCTTGAGATCCCCTGCCTTTCATCAGGCGCCTGCCTTAAATTCAAGGATAAGTATCAGGCAGCAGAGGACGAGATCAAGGCATATGCGCAGCTTGCTCAGAAGCTCAATGCATCTTATATCAGAATACTTGCGGATCTTGATCCCGCTCCTGTTGATGAAATAGACGATGATTATATCGTGGAAGCTCTTCAGAAACTTGTACCTATCGCAGAGGAGTACAATGTTACTCTCCTCGTTGAAACAAACGGCGTATATTCGGATACAGCCCGTCTTGCAGCTGTACTTGACAGAGTAAAGAGCCGCAAGGTAGCTGCACTCTGGGATATGCACCACCCATATCGCTATCACAATGAAGCTCCCGAGACTACAGTTGCGAATCTCGGTGAGTACATAAAGTATATACAGGTAAAGGACAGTGTCATGCGTGAGGACGGTACAGTTGAGTACCGCATCATGGGCACAGGTGATATTCCAGTAAAAGCAATGATCGAAGCCCTTGACACTATCAACTACAACGGCTATATCTCACTTGAATGGGTAAAACGCTGGGCAAGAGACCTTAGTGACGCAGGTATCGTTATACCTCAGTTTGCTGAGTATATGGCTCCTTACAAAAAAGCCCACAAGCACTCTCTCCAGACCAACATGAGAGGTGACGGACAGTATCCGTGGCCGAAGGAGCGCATCATAAACTATACGTTCCCTGATATACTCGACCGTATCTGTGAGCAGTTCCCGAATCAGTATGCATTCCGCTATACTGAGCTTGACTATACAAGAACATATCCCGAATTCCGTGACGATGTTGATACATTTGCACGTGCACTTCTCGCAATGGGCGTAAAGAAGGGCGATCATGTTGCAATATGGGCAACAAATGTACCGCAGTGGTACATCACCTTCTGGGCAACTACAAAGATAGGTGCTGTACTTGTCACTATGAATACCGAGTACCGTATCCACGAGACTGAATATCTGCTGAGACAGTCTGATACCATGACTCTTGTAATGATCGACGGTATCAAGAACATAAACTACGTTGATATCATCAAGGAGCTCTGTCCCGAGCTGGATAACTGCCAACCCGGTCAGCTTCACTCCGCAAGACTTCCTTACCTCAAGAACGTTATCACAGTTGATTCAAAGAACAAGGGCTGTTTCACATGGGAAGAAGCAGTTGCACAGTCAAAGAACGTTCCGTACAGCGAGGTTGAGCGCGTAAGAAAGACCATTGATATCCACGATGTAGCCAATATGCAGTACACCTCGGGAACAACAGGTTTCCCAAAGGGCGTAATGCTCACTCACTATAACGTAGTTAATAACGGTAAGGCCATCGGAGACTGCATGGATCTTTCCACAGCTGACAGAATGATGATACAGGTGCCTATGTTCCACTGTTTCGGTATGGTGCTTGCTATGACAGCTTCAATGACTCACGGTACAACTATGTCACCGATAACGCGTTTCTCGCCGAGAAAAGGTCTTAACTGCATAAATCAGGAGAAGATCACCTGCTTCCACGGTGTACCTACAATGTTTATTGCTATGCTGGGACATGAGGACTTTGATAAGACAGATTTCTCATACATGAGAACAGGTATCATGGCTGGTTCTCCTTGCCCTATCAAGACAATGGAGGAAGTTGTCGAGAAGATGCACATGAGTGAGATATGCATCACTTACGGACAGACCGAGGCTTCTCCTGCAACTACCATGAGCAAAACTACAGATACTCTCGAACAGCGCGTAAATACAGTCGGCGGACCTATCTTCGGCGTTGAGTGCAAGATAGTAGACCCTGAGACAAATCAGGAAGTGCCTGATGACACAGACGGCGAGTTCGTGGCAAGAGGATACAACATCATGAAGGGCTACTACAAGATGCCCGAGGCTACAGCAGCAGCCATCGACTCAGAGGGCTGGCTGCATACAGGCGACCTCGCAAGAAGACGTTCTTCTGATGGATATTTCAAGATAACAGGCCGTATCAAGGACATGATAATCCGCGGCGGTGAAAACATCTATCCAAAAGAGATAGAGGACTTCCTCTATACATATCCAAAGGTAAAGGACGTACAGGTAATCGGCGTACCAGATGAGGATTACGGTGAAGAGATAATGGCGTGCATCGTTCTTCAGGACGGCGAAACTGCTACAGAGAAGGAAATAAAGGACTTCTGCCTTGCAAGAATGGCAAAGCACAAGTGTCCGAAATATATTGACTTTGTAGAAGGTTTCCCGATGAATGCAGCAGGAAAAATACTCAAGTACAAGATGAGAGAGCAGGCAGTTGAAAAGCTGAAGCTACATAAGGCAGATAGTATCGTAACAGCATAAAAATATCAAGCCCATGTTATATTAAAACATGGGCTTTTTCTTTACAAATCGTGCTCATATGTGGTATAATCATTATATAAAACCGAAAGGAGCATTGAACAGAATGAGGCGGATATTAAAAAGAATGACAGCTGCGATCTCGGCAGCGATAGTGACAATTGTTTCAGTACCTGATGATGTATATGCTGAAGCAGGCAGGCTTATAATAACAGAAAACAGTCGCAGGCAGGAGATACCGTCTTCACGCTGCGGTATTTTTTCACTTCCTCAGCTTCATATAACCACACTTGCCGACAAAATGAGCATTACGCCTATGGTCGCATATTCGCCTATAGCTGAATATGCGGCAGAAACAGGATCACAGCCGCTTCCTGAGGCGTTTGATATGCGTGATGTCTACAGTATGACCTCTGTAAAGGATCAGAAGAGCTTTGGTACCTGCTGGACACACGCTGCTATAGTAAGTGCCGAGACAAGTATGCTTGCAACAGATCCATATATCGACCTGTCTGAGCTTCATACATCATACTACAGCTATTACGGCGATGACCAGATGATAATTGACAAGAAAACTACAGAGGGGATATTGTCCGAAGGCGGAAGCTCGAGGATAGTAACAAATCTCTGGGCACAGTGGATAGGTCCTGTCAGCGAAAGCAGGATGCCATATTCCGATACATCTGTTTTCAATGATGCATCTAAGACTGTAGCTATGAAGTATCAGTCTGATTATCACCTGAAAAATGCATACAGCTTTGATTTCGACAGTGAAAGAAGCAATTTTGAAGAAGTTAATGCTCTTGTAAAGGACTTTGTATACAATGGACAGGCAGTAGATATATCATATATGTCTGAAAAGTCCTTAAACTGGAACAGCGAGTACAGTACTTCCAATTCAAAGAGAAAGCCGAGATTTGCCAATCACGGAGTAGCAGTCATAGGTTGGGACGACAGCTTTTCGGCTGAAAAGTTCATGAACGAGCCTGAGGGTGACGGAGCATGGCTGTGTAAGAACAGCTGGGGCACAAAAGACGGCGAGGGCGGATATTTCTGGATATCCTACTATGACAGGAGCCTTAGTGATTTTGCGGCCTTTGAGCTTGAAAATGCAGACGAACACGAGATAATGTATCAGTATGATACATATGTACCTATACAGTCGTATTCAGCCTATGATACAGCCGAAGAGGAAGGACCTTCTTATTTTGCGGATATATTTGACAGTACAGGACCGACTCAGATAAGTGCTGTGGGAACTTATATACTTAATCCCAACACTGAGTACGAAATAACAGTATATACCGATATAAATGACGCTACCGATCCTACATCGGGAACACCTTCAGCTGTTACCAAGGGAAAGGCACAGCTCACGGGATTTCAGACCCTTGACCTTGATGCTCCTGTAGTTATTGACAGCGCAGAAAAGTTTTCGGTAGTTGTAAAGCTTTACTGCGAGGATACTCCATTTGTACTGCCCTTTGAAAGCAGCTTCTACGCTCAGAATAAAGAGACAGATGAGATACAGGATATAAGCGGATTTGCAACAGATGCTCAGATCGCCGCAAACACAGGATCAGGAGAAAGTTTCATAAGCTCAGACGGAAAAGCATGGGACGACGTATACGATACAATTGATGGATACTCCGACGAAGAAAAAGCGAGGCTGCTTGAAACGTTCATAGAACAGCTTTACGACGGACTTGAAGAGAAGGACAGACTCCTTTATGACGATGCTGAAAAGAAGGAGAAGTTTTTCAGAGAGCTGTTTGCTGAAAGTGATATAAAGAGCAGAATGGGCAACGCAAACCTGAAGGTATACGGTGACCCAATAGGCAAGGTAAGATTTTCTCATGCCGAGGGCTATGTTCCTGAAGATGAAAAGCTGGAGCTTTCATCGGGCTTTGAGGACGGAAAGATATACTGGAAAGCTGATAACGGAGAGTACATGGAATATACCTCACCTATAACTGTCAGCAGTCCCGTGACTATATCCGCATATACAGACCTTACAGGAAAATACAGCGGAACTATATCCGAGGCGAGCCTTAATGCGGTTTCACAGAGGCGGTTCGAGCCTGCAAAAGCCGTTCTCAACTGGCTTGCATATAATACAACATCTTCCGAAGATCACGGCGAACAGAAATATGCCGAAAGGGTATCCGACAGTGAATACAATATAGACCTGTCATCGGATAAAGAACATATATGTCTTTATCTCGGAACTACAAACAATACCGAATACAGCGGAAAGAGCTATAAAGGCTACAGCTGGATAGAGGATATAGCCGCAGGTTACGGAAATACAGATGTAAAGCTTAAGCTTTCGGGTGAAGCAGCGGCAGATAATGTGGTAACAGTACATATCAACAGAAAGATACTCGGATTCAATTATTTGTCCGAGACTATAAATTTCTCACTTGCAGACGAAATATATGCACCTGACGGCACGGAACTGAAAATAAATTCATACGTCGGACAATACAGCGGACAGGAGCTGCGCGTTATCAAGGACGGCTCTGAGATAAATGTAAAAGTTCCTGAAAGAAAGGAAATGCCGCAGATAGCTATCGACTATACAGCCGAAGCCCTCGGACCTTTTACCGAGGAAATGATGGATTATATTGAAATATGTGTCGATGCAGATAAAAATGATAACTATTACTCTGCAAAGGGCAGAAAAATGAGCGGCGATGACTGGATAAGTCTCGAGGACGGCTACTATTATATTTCGGTAATACCGGGTGAAGTCATATCAATAAAATTAGACGGCGGTGACGGTATGTTCGAGAGCAAGCCTTATTTATGTAAAGTACCGCAGGTACCTTTCATAAAGCCTGATATAAAAATGTTTGACACAGGCGATGCATCTGTGGTAAAATATACAGGTGCTGCGGAGATAGAAAAAACTCCGCTTATGTACATGAATGACATTATGTACGAAGCCCTTGCTTCCGATTACGGTTACAGTACGGAAAGATTTACTGAGCTTATGAAGCAGAAGCTGGGAGTAGAGGAAAAAGATGTAAAGAACTTTACAGCGACAGCGTTCAAAAGCGGAAATGAGCTTGATTACGGAACTGAGTATATTGTCAGGTATCCTGCAACCAACAGCAGCTTTGCATCACAGGGAGAAAAAGTGGTATTCTATCCTGTGGGCGATGTAAACCGAGACATTAAGGTAGATTCAGTTGATGCCTCAATGGTACTGAAGCATTATGCACTGGTATCCGTGGGCAGCGAGGGTGAGCTTGACGAAGCTCAGAAGCTTATGGCTGACATGAACGATGACGGTATGATAAATTCTGTGGACGCAGTACAGATACTGAAGATCTACTCAAAAATAATGACTGATAATACTTCAGCTCATTCATAAAATGATGCGAATGTACGTTTGATTAACTTTACTAAAACCGCACAAAAGAACTGTAATATTTTTTATGGTTTAGTCAATAAGTATAAATTGGAGCGTTGTTCTTTGTGTAATAGGTGTTATTTTGCTTTTACCGTTTTGTAACTTTTTGATATTAATGGTATGATTTGTGTTATAATTGACAAAAAATAAGTGTTGAAAATATACATGATGTTCAAAAATGATTAAGGAACGATACAAAATATTGACTTTAACCGCAAGATACGGTATATTTGTATATGCAAAAGCAATTGTTGCACAGTATTGTGAAAGAAAGTTCAGAATAAATTGTTCTGACAGAAAAACTTGCTGTGAAGCATTCAGAGTCCGTTCGGTTTTTATGGCAAAAATTAGCGGAGGACTTCCGTGAACGATGTCTCCTGCGGACAGCTGAGATGCAGACGATTGCAGCAAAAACAAGTACAACATGGACGGCAGTCCTTGTTATATGCAAAGAACAAAAGAAAAGGTAAAACATAACGGTTGCAGGACGCTTGCGGTGAGCACAATCATCGGGCAGAAAGATTGACCGCCATGCGATACCGCAAAATCTATTATTCACGAATATTATACACGGTAATGTATAATATACATATTTAAGGAGGAAAAATCTCATGAACACACTTAAGAGAACATTAGCTTTAGTAGCTACACTCGCTATGACAGCTACAGCATTTGCTAGCTGCGGCGATGAGAAGAAGGACGACAACAGCTCTGAAACAACAACAGCTGCTGCTACAGAGGCAACAACTGCTGCTGACGGTGAGGGCACAACAGATTCTGCAGAGCCACCAGTTGGTGACCACCAGATCGATGCTTCAGTTAAGACAGGCGGTGACACATTCACAGTTGCAGCTTGGAACGCTGATGACGTACCTGCTCTTATCGCACAGTGGAAGGGCCTTTCATATGACACAATCGTTGAAGATCTCGCAAACAACAAGGTTGACGGCATAAACGCTATCATCTTCGGTGTTGGCGGCGGTGAAGCTTCTGAGCGTTATGATCAGCTCTTCAACGACGGCGGCGATCTCGACGTTTACTTCTGTGAAGCAGACTGGGCTCTCAAGTACATCAACGATGATACTAAGACTCTGGATCTTGCTAAGCTCGGTCTCACCGATGCAGACTTCGCAAATATGTATGATTACACAAACCAGATCGGTCTTACAACAGACGGCGTTCGCAAGGGCGTTTCATGGCAGGCAGCAGCAGGCGGCTTCGCTTACAGAGCTGACCTCGCTGAGGAATACCTCGGTGCTAAGACTCCTGAAGAGATGCAGGAGAAGGTTAAGGACTGGGATGCTTTCGTAGATGCTGCTAAGACAGTATCTGAGAAGTCTGGTAAGAAGGTTGCTCTTGCTGACTCACTCGGTGGCCTCTGGCAGGCATTTGCTTGCGGTCGTACATCACCTTGGGTTGAGGACAACAAGCTCGTTATCGATGACTTCTGCAAGGACTTCGGCGAAACAGCTAAGGCTCTTTGGGACTGCGGCGGAGTTACAAAAAACAACCAGTGGTCTGATGAGGCTTGGACAGCTGCCGGCGTAAGCGGCAACGTAATGGGTTACTTCGTATCAACATGGGGCTTCGGCGGATTCTTCCTCGATGCTGCAGGCGGCGAAGGCGGCGCTCAGTACGGCAAGTGGAACGTATGTGAAGGACCACAGTCATTCTACTGGGGCGGTACATGGATCGTTGTTAATCCAAAGACTGATAACGGTGAAGAGGCTCAGCAGTTTATCCTTTCTGCTACATCTGACGAGGCTCAGATGACAGCATACGCAAAGGCAAAGCCTGAGTATGTAAACAACTCTAAGGTTATGGATGCTCTTATCGCTGACAACACAGTATTCAACGAGAAGATCTCCGGCAACTTCAAGGATGGTCAGAACTACTTCGCTGAACTCGCTAAGAACGCTAAGTCAATCGACTTCAAGGGACTTATCACACCTTACGATGCAACAATTAAGGGTGACTTCGTAACAGCTGTTAGAGAGCAGTACCTTGATGGCGGCAAGTCTTGGGACGATGCAATGGAGACATTCAAGGACAAGGTTGCTGAAGACGTAACAACTCTCGATTGGGATGACTAATTTAAAATAGTCTGAACTATTTACAATGTAATAAATATACCTACGGAATACTTATGTATTCCGTAGGTGTATATTTATTTATACTATTATTCCGAGAGGGTGTGTGTTATGGCGTCAGGCGCGCAGAGGCGTATAAAGTCTATTAGCTATGCTAAGTATGGTTATATCTTTATATTGCCATTTTTTCTTGTTTATTTCTTTTTCCAGTTATGGCCGTTGATTAACACCTTTATTGTAAGTTTCCACGGCAATGGTAAGTCCATTCAGGATTGGGTAGGACTTCAGAACTACAAAGACATTTTATTTGGCGGTACTCGTAAAGTCAGAGTTATCCATGAGAGCTTCTTCAAGTGTCTGAAGAATACAGTTATTCTTTGGGTTGGTAACTTTATTCCTCAGCTTGCTCTTTCACTTTCTCTGGCTGTATGGTTTACAGAAGCACAGTTAAAGATCCCGGGAAAGGGCTTCTTTAAGATCGTTATGTACCTTCCAAATATTATCACAGCTGCATCAGTTGCTGTACTTTTCCTTCAGCTTTGCGGACAGTCAGATACAAACCCGGGTGCTCTCAACTTACTCCTCAACAAGATGGGTATAGTACACCGAGACGCGGTATCAGAGCACTATGATTCCATAAAATTCATTGACGGTGTTTGGCAGTCACGAGGCGTTGTAATGTTTATCCAGACATGGATGTGGTTCGGTAATACCATGATCATGCTCATGTCAGGTATTCAGGGTATCAACCCTTCACTGTTTGAAGCTGCAAGCATCGACGGTGCAAGCTCAGGACAGGTATTCAGAAAGATAACTCTTCCTCTTCTGACACCTATCATGGCATATACACTGATCACATCTATGATCGGTGGTCTCCAGATGTTTGATATTCCTTATCTTTACACAAATTCGACCACTCCAAAGGAGCACCTCAGAACCATGGCTGTAATGATCTTCCAGTACTTCCATGCTCAGGCTGATAATAACAAGATGGGCTATGCAGGTGCTGCATCAGTTCTCCTGTTCTTCATTACTCTTGCACTCGGACTTATTGCGTTCTATATGACTCGTGACAAGGATGAGATCGCTAAGAAGAAGCAGCGTAAAAAGATCGCTCAGCAGGCTAAGAGAGAAAGCAAGCAGTTTGGAGGGATCAATTTATGAGTAATAACATGAAATCAATTTATGGTAATGCTAAGGATAATTATAGCTTTAAGATCAAATTAAAGTCCGGAATACTCTTTTTCTGGTTCCTTATCCTGACCATCATCTGTTTGCTTCCTATTTATATCCTTATAATCAATGCTACTCGTGAGCATTCGGAGATAGCAAACGGAATATCATTCATACCCGGCTCTAATCTGAAAGCAAACTTCCATAAGATAGTTACAGACCAGAACTTCAAGCTTTCATATAATGCACTTCACGGTTATAAGAACAGCTTGATAATCACTGTTTGTGCTACTTTCCTTACGGTTTTCTTCTCAGCTCTTACAGCTTACGGTATCCACGTATACGATTTCAAGATCAAGGAAGTTGCTTACTCAGTTATCCTCCTTGTTATGATGGTACCTATGCAGGTAACATCAGCAGGTTTCGTATCATTCATGTCTGACCTGCATCTCACAAATACATACTGGCCGCTCATTATCCCTGCTATTGCAGCACCTGCGGTCGTATACTTCATGAGATCCTACATGAAGTCGTCATTCCCGCTGGACATTGTTGAAGCAGCTCGAATTGACGGATGCAGCGAGTTCAGAACATTCTTATCAATTGCAATCCCAATGATGAAGCCGGCTATAGCTGTACAGGCTATCTTCGCTTTCATCGCAAGCTGGAACAACTTCTATACACCTAACATGATCCTTATCAATGTTAAGCTCAATAAGAAGACACTTCCAATGATGGTTGCCGCTCTTCAGTCATCAGATAAGTTCAATGACTACGGTGCTATCTACCTTGCAATTGCACTTTCAATTATTCCTATCATTATTGCATACGTTCTCCTTTCAAGATTCATCATCGCTGGTGTTGCTCTTGGCGGCGTAAAGGAATAATTAAAAAATCACAGCACACTTCGGTGTGCTGTTTTTTTATGGACGCTTAAAGCGTCCTTTTTTTATGCATAAATGGAAACAGCGGTGAATAAGATGTAACAAAAGGAGCTGATGAAAATGAATGGTAGTACAAGCACAGACATTATAATGAACTATATGCCTGAAAAAATCAGGGAGCTTTTCAAAGCTGTCACAAAGGATAAGCTTAATGATGTTATGGAAATCAGACTCAGGGCAGGAGGTGCTGTATACTTGGTATATCCGGACAGAATATGCTATCTCAGCATAAGCGGAGAGCTTATGGATATTTTTTCGGACAGGACTTATATTGTCAGCGGAGTTATTATCCGTGAAGTTATCGACAGGTTATGTCATTATTCAATGCATAGCTGTACAAAACAGTTAAAGGAGGGCTATTTTGTAATTGAAAACGGAGTAAGAGTGGGAGTATCTGGTACATATTCAACAAATGATGCGGCTCTTCTCACGGACTTCACATCGGTAAATTTCAGAGTATCAAGGTGTATCAAAGGCTGTGCAGATGCTGTTTTTTCACAAGTATACGGCAGGAACACTATCATCTGCGGCGGAGTTAATTCAGGAAAAACAACTGTACTTCGTGAACTCTGCCGATTAACGGGCAGCTTTCGCAAGGTCACACTTATAGATGAGCGCAACGAGATATCATGTCTTGTTAGTGGGATACCGCAGAATGATGTAGGCTGTCTTACAGATGTGATAAGCGGAAGTCTGCGGCATGCAGGCATAATGTCTGCAATAAGGACTTTGTCACCCGATGTGATCTTTTGTGATGAGATAGCCTCTGAAAAAGATGTTGAAGCCATAGTTGACGGTATCGGCTGCGGAGTTGGATTTGTAGTAACAGCCCATGCCACGAATTATGCTGATCTGTTGAAAAGAAAGGAGATAAGATACCTTATGGAGCATGGTAAGATTGATACTGTGGTATTCTTAAAAGGGGCAGACTCTCCCGGTGAAGTCAGAGAGATAAGGAGGCTGAAAAATGTGGATTAAGCTCACTGCAGGGATTCTGTTTGTACTTGGCGGAATGTTTTGCGGCTTCAACATGGCAGACAAGCTGAAAAAAGGTGTTGATTTCTGCACAGAAGCTGAAAGGCTGCTGAATATATGTGAATCTGAAATAAGGACAAGCAGCAGCGATGTATACAGTATAGTCAGAAGACTTAAAAAGGAGAAATTCAAAATAAATATATCCATTGATGGACTGCCTGAGTGCTACAGTCCCGAAACTGACTTCCGTGATCAGTGGTGTGAGGCTTTTCGCGGTATTAACTGGATAAATAAAGATGAGATTGACATTATGCTCTCACTTGGAAATATGCTTGGAACTACGGACGCAGAGGGACAGCTTAAAGGTATCAGCGATATCCGCACAAGGGTCGAAGGTCTTTATAAAATGCGACAGAATGAATATGACAGGAAGGGAAAGCTTTATAGAAGCATAGGGTTACTTACAGGTGCGGCTTTAGGGATAATAATAATATGAGGAAATACTATGAAAATAGATCTGATATTTAAAATAGCAGGTACAGGCATAATCGTAGCAGTGCTCAATCTTGTACTGAAGCGGGCGGAACGTGAGGAACAGGCAATGATGACGACACTTGCCGGGCTTATAGTAGTTCTTGTGGTAATAGTCGATGAGATAGGTGATCTTTTTGACAAGGTAAAGACGGTGTTCGGCTTATGGTAGAAAACTGTTTCACGGTAGGAGCATTTTGTATTGTAGGTTCACTATTGGCTGTGATTTTAAAACAATATTGCTCCGAACATTCCATGATGATATCCATAGCTGTGAGCGTGTCTGTAATATCATTGTTTGTATTGTTTCTTGCAGAGCCTATAGACGAAATAAGAAGAATATTCGAGTCGGCAGGAATATCCGAAAGCTGTGTATCAATAGTTTTCAAGGTGCTCGCAATATGCTGTATCACTAATATTTCGGCGGAGCTTTGCCGCGACAGCGGCGAGGGTGCAATAGCGGCTGCGGCGGAGCTGTGGGGCAGAGGGGCGGTAATAGTTCTTAGTCTGCCGCTTATTCGTTCATTTGTCAGTCTGATAGACAAGCTTATAAGGGTGTGATATGAAAAGGAATGTAATAATTATTATTGTAACTATATTGCTTTTTGTTTTTGCTGTGCCCGTAAAGGCTTTTGCAGAAGAAGATACTGATGTGCAAAATGAAATACTTACACAGTTTGACGATGTTTTGCAGGAGTACGATATAGACTACAGTCCTGAGGAACTGAGCGGTATATCCTTCAGCGGACTGGTCAGAGATATTGCCGCGAGGACTTCATCGGCTCTGGGAGCGCCGTTTAAGCTTCTTGGAACGATACTTATGGTAGTAGTGATAACATCGCTGCTCAGGAGCTTTGGAAGCGGTATACTGGGAAACTCCGAAAAGCTGTATAGTATGGTATGTGTTATTACAGCAGTAACAGTAATAGCAGAGCCTCTTGCTTTGATTTTTGCTCAGACTCTTGAGACCGTAAAAATATGCGGAAATTTCATAGCTGTATACATTCCTGTATTTTCGGGGATAACAGCAGCCTGCGGAAACATAGGCAGTGCAGGGATATACGATATATCTCTCCTTGCAGCCTCAGAGCTCATAGTTCAGCTTGTAAGCTGTATGCTCATGCCTGTTCTGAGTGCTGTGACTATGCTTTCTGTAGCAGGAGGCGCTGCCTTGAAAAGCAATTTCAGCGGAGCTGTACAGCTTATGAGAAAGCTAATCACATGGGGACTTACAGTCTCTATGACGCTGTTTACGGGATTTCTTAACCTGAAATGTACTGTAGCAGCAAAGGCAGACGGTGCTGCAAGTAAGACAGTCAGATTTTTGATATCGGGACTTGTACCGGTTGTTGGCGGAGCAGTTTCGGATGCATATGCCACCGTAAGGAGCAGCTTTGATATAGTTCGCGGAACTGTTGGTGCAGGGGGCTGCATGGTTATGCTGCTGATGATACTGCCGCCCGTTCTGCATATTCTTGTCTATAGAGCGGTGATATGGGCAGGTGCGGCAGCATCAGACATTTTCGGCGAGGAGCAGATGAGCGGCGTTTTGAGATCTCTTGACAACGGACTTGCTATAGCTCAGACAGTTCTTATATGTTATGGTGTGATGTTTGTTTTATGTACCGCAATACTTATGCAGACAGCGAGGTGAACACATGGGAGATATAACAACAGCAGTAAAAGCAGTATGTGTCACAGCAGCAGGCATAAGTGTGATAAGCTACATTACCGATGGCACAAAACTGCGTTCACAGGCTGGATTTGTATACAGGCTCATATTTGCGATAGTAATTGCCGGACTGTTTTTTAACGGAAGCAAAGATATAGAGCTTCCCGACCTGGGCAGCTTTGACAGTGATGAGTGCAGCTTTTCAACAGATGTGTACGATAATGCGGTAGCTGAGCAGACTGCGTCCAACATATCGGATATACTGTATAAACAGCTCAGTGCAGCGGGGATATCCGTTGATAATATTGAAACAGAGGTTAATATTTCACAGGATGGCAGCATATCTATTAATAGAGTCATTATCAGAACGGCGGATCATAAAAAAGCAGCCGAAATAATACGCAGCAGTCTCGGACAAGAAACGGAGGTCATAAATGGAGATAGCTGAAAAGCTTAAAGAACTGATAAAAAGCAGGAAATGGGCTGTATTTATGACTATATGCGGAGCAGCGGGACTGCTGCTGATAATGATATCCTCGCTCCTGCCCGACAATAAAACAAAAGGAAAGGAAAACAGCTGCAAAAAAAGCAGTATAACTGATGCAGGGAAATACTGTACCGATACCGAAAAACGGCTCGAAGGCTTTCTTGCGGACATCGACGGTGCAGGGAAAGTAAGAGTATATCTTACAGTGGGGAGTGATGAACGATATGTTTATGCAACTGAAGGGCGTTACAGCCGTGGTGAAAGCAAGACTGAGGAGGAAGAGAAATATGTTATAGTAGGAGGCGGAAGCGAGAAGAATGCACTTGTAGAGACAATAAGAGCACCTGAGATAACAGGAGCAGTCATAGCCTGTGAAGGCGGAGAAAGTGCGCAGGTACGCGAAAGTATATATAAAGCCGTATCAGCTGCGCTTGATATGCCAACATCGAGAATATATGTAACAAAACTGAGATAAAAGGAGAAAACGGTAATGAAAAAACCATCACTTATTATTGGAAAAAAGCAGATAATAATGACCTGTCTGACACTTATGCTTGCAGTAGCTGTCTACATAAACTATGCAGCGTCACCTGATCTGATGTCGGACAAGAAAAACAAGACAATAAAAAATCAGAGCGAGACTGTAAACTACGGTCAGACCGAGTTCGTGAATGCCGCAGCTGAGACAGCAGCAGGTGACTATTTTGCACAGGCGCGTCTTGACAAGATGAACGACCGCGATGAAGCGGTACAGACCCTGCAATCCATAATCGGAGGCGGTGACATAACAGAAAACGAAATGGTAGTAAATGCACTTGATGCTGTTGAGGTATCGAAGCTGATCGAAAGTGAGGGTACTATAGAGTCTCTTGTGAAGGCGCAAGGATTTCAGGACTGTGTGGCATATCTTGACGGTGAAACAGCAAAGGTTGTTGTAAAGACAGAGGGACTTGACAAAGCACAGGCAGCTTCAATAAAGGAAATAATTCTTGGCGAAACTGAAGTTCCTGCCGAAAATATCAGGATATTTGAAGTTAAATAAGCGTAGTAAATCACAATACATTATAAAGTAAATTTTTCTCCGCGTCTGTTGCTATTTCTTGAATTATATGTTATAATACAATAGTGTAGGTGTAAATGCAGTTTTAATTAAAAATTACACTTAAATATAAGCAAACGGAGGTTCAGTATGGAAGTTGAAGAGATGAAGCCTGCGGCATCAAGCAGATTAAAGATATCCGAAGATGTAATAATATCCATAGCTAAGCTTGCAGCTCTTGATATAAACGGAGTTGCAGGTCTTGGCGGCGAGATCGGCAAAATGAGCAAGCTAAGAAAAAAAGGACCTATAAAGATAAGTATGATGGGCGATGTAGCTGCAATTGATATGAAGATAGTTATAAAAAGCAGTGAAAAAGCCTTTAATGTAGCTCAGGAAGTACAGAATGCCGTCAAGGAAAACGTGCAGAATATGACTGGAGTTCCTGTGGCAAGAGTCAACGTAACAGTAAGCGGAGTAGTATTTGAATGATACGTCGATACAGGGAAGATGACCTTGAGAGCGCTGCGGCAGTATTCACAGCAGCCTTTGCTGCACCGCCGTGGAATGAGGAATGGTCCGTCGGATTGTCACGTAAAAGGATAAGTGAGCTTATGTCCTCACCTCAGTCAATAGGATATGTATATGAGGATAAGGGCTGTATACAGGCGATATTATGCGGCAGAAAGCTTACATATCTTCACGGACCCGAATATGTTATAGATGAATTCTGCGTAATGCCTGAGCTTCACAGAAGCGGTATAGGAACAGCAGTCATAGGATATGCAAAGGACGAACTTATAAAAGAGGGAGTCATTGCAATGGCGCTGATGACGGCCAAGGGCTATCCCAGTGAGAAGTTTTACATAAAAAACGGATTTGAAGGAAACGAGGGAATGATATTCATGTACCGCGTTTTAGATAATAAATAAGGAGTGTACAAATGACAAGGCGTGAAATAAGAGACAGCGCATTCAAGCTGGTATTTGAACAGCTTCTGCGCGATGATGATATAAATGAGCTTTACGAGATAGCAGAGGAGATCGACGAGATAACTGTTAACGATGAAGTCAAGAAGATAGTTGAGGGCACACTTGCCCATGCAGAAGAGCTTGACGGTATCATCTCAAAATACAGCAAATCAAGAAGTATATCGAGAATATCCAAGCTCAATCTTGCTATCCTGCGCATAGCTATGTATGAGTCCATATATGACGACAATACACCTATGAATGCAGCAATAAGCGAAGCAATAAAGCTTTCCATGATGTATACATATCAGGAAGATACAGCATTTATCAATGGCGTTCTGGGAGCATTCTCCCGTGACGAGCAGAAGGAAGAAAAAGCAGATGCCTGAGTTCCTCGGAGTCGATACCAGTAATTATACCACCTCTGCGGCAGTGTATGTCAGCGAGGAAAACAAGGTATATCAGTGTAAAAAGCTTCTTCCCGTAAAAGAGGGAGAGCTTGGACTCAGACAGAGCGACGCAGTTTTCCACCATACAAAGCAGCTTCCCGATATGCTGGAGCAGCTTTTCGGTGAGAATGAGCTTGCAGCTCCTGATGTGGTAACAGCTTCAGCCAGACCGCGAAACATGGAGGGGTCGTATATGCCATGCTTTCTCTGCGGAGAGGGCTTTGCCCGTTCATATGCTGCAGCAGTGGGAGCACAGCTTTTCACTACCTCGCATCAGATAGGTCATATACTTGCAGCCTTATATTCTGCGGACAGGCTCGACCTTGTGAATGAGCGTTTCATAGCCTTTCATGTAAGCGGCGGAACTACCGACTGCCTCCTCTGCGAGCCTGATGAAGAGACAGTGCTGAAAATAACCGAGATAGGCACATCACTTGACCTAAAAGCAGGACAGGCTGTAGACCGTACAGGCGTAATGCTGGGACTTAAATTTCCCTGCGGAGCAGAGCTTGAAAAGCTTGCCATGAACGCAAATAAGCACTTCAAAGTAAAGGCTGTGCTGAAAAATGGCAGTTGCTGTCTTTCGGGAGTTGAGAACAAGTGCGGTGATATGCTTGACGGCGGCGAAAGTCCTGAGAATATAGCAAAATACTGTCTTGACTTTATTGCCGAGACGATTATTGCCATGACAGCCCATGCTGTCAGCGAATACGGAGAGCTTCCACTTGTATTTGCAGGCGGAGTCATGTCGGACGTTATTATCCGCGACAGGATAATTTCCCGTTTTCCGACTGCAAGCTTTGCGCAGCCGCAGTTTTCATGTGATAATGCGGCAGGAGTGGCGATATACGGTTATCTGAAATCCACAGGAGAGAGATAAATGCCTGTAATCACAGTTACACAGATAAATAAATATATAGGCTCAATACTTAAAAATGACAGAAATATACAGGGCGTAATGGTTCGCGGCGAAATAACGGACTATGTAAAGCATTATCGCAGCGGACACGTATACTTCACATTAAAAGACAGTGAAAGCTCACTTAAAGCAGTAATGTTTGCAAGTGCGGCATCGCGTCTCAGATTTGAGCCTGAGGATGGTATGTCGGTAATAGTTTCAGGAAGTATTGGAGTATACGAGCGTGACGGAGCTTATCAGCTCTATGTCAATGATATCATTCCCGAAGGCGCAGGAGCAGCAGGAGCGGCTCTTGAACAGCTGAAAAAGAAGCTTGCCAAAGAGGGCATATTTGATACAGCACACAAACGTCCAATACCTCCCATACCTAAGAAAATAGGCGCAGTCACCTCACTCAGCGGAGCAGCTGTGCGCGATATCATAAATGTACTTTCAAGACGCTATCCCCTATGTGAGATATACGCGGTAAATGCACAGGTGCAGGGCGAAGGTGCGGCAGAGTCGGTATGCAGTGGCATATTGAAAGCAGAAGCTGCAGGCTGTGACGTTATCATCGTAGGTCGCGGCGGCGGTTCAAGCGAGGACCTTAGTGCCTTTAATACCGAAAAGGTGGCGTATGCGGTATACAACTGCAAAGTCCCTGTTATATCCGCAGTGGGACATGAGACAGATTATACCATAGCCGATCTTGCAGCTGATCTTCGTGCGCCTACGCCGTCAGCAGCAGCAGAGCTTGCAGCTCCCGACATGGCAAGTCTGTATGAAAAGATATCCATACTTGAACGCAGGGCAGAAAGGTCTGTACTTGCGCAGCTTGACAAGGCAAGCGACAGATTTATAGCACTTAACGCCCGACTTTCGGCACAGTCACCCGAAAACAGGTTAAAGCTTACAGCCGAAAAGCTTGCAGGACTTGATAAAAGGCGTGAAACCGCCTTTTCGAGATATTTTGAACGTATTGAGCATCAGCTTTCGGAGAGGATAGCAAAGCTTGACAGTCTCAGTCCCCTCAAAGTGCTTTCAAGAGGTTATTCACTTGTATATAAAGATGAAAAGCTTCTCAGCAGTTCGGAAACTCTTGAAAAGGGCGACAGGATAAAGCTCACATTCGGCAGCGGCGGTGCTGAAGCCGAGATAACTGATAAATGGTGATAAAATGAAAGAAAAGCTTACATTTGAAGATAATATGACAAAGCTCGGAAACATAGTGACCGAGCTTGAAAAAGGGGATATTCCACTTGAAAAAGCTGTGGAATTATACGGCGAGGGCGTAAAGCTTTCAGCAGCCTGCCGCAAACAGCTTGATGAAGCACAGATAAAGATCACGGAGGACGACGGAACAGCTCCGTCAGAGAAGTAATATGTCAGGATTTAAAGAAAAGCTAAGCGAATATATAAGCTTTACTGAGGAAAATCTCAGGAAGTACAATACTCATTCGGAAACAATGTCAGCTCAGAAAAATCTCATAGACGCAATGAATTATTCCCTTGAAGCAGGCGGAAAGCGTATCCGTCCTGTGCTGGTATATTCATTCTGCAACGCGCTGGGCGGCGACTACAGAAAGGCAGCCGCACCTGCTGCTGCAATAGAGATGATACATACCTTCTCGCTTATACATGACGATCTTCCTGCAATGGACAATGATGATTTCCGCCGCGGAAAGCCCTCATGCCACAAGGCATTCGGTGAAGCAATGGCGATACTTGCAGGTGATGCTCTCTCGGTGCAGCCCTTTGAGATAATCGCTAACGATAGCAGCCTTACAGCTGAGCAGAAAGTAAAGATCATCTCATGTCTTGCAAAGGCAGTTGGCAGAGAGGGTATGATAGGCGGACAGGTCATAGATATGGAAAATGAGGAGCGCACCGACGTTGACGAAGCAAATCTGCGCAATATGTACCGCCACAAGACAGGACAGCTCATTGCTGTATCATGCATAATGGGCTGTATATGTGCAGGAGCAGATGAAGCAAAGATACAGGCAGCCGCAGATTACGGCTTTAAGCTTGGACTTGCTTTTCAGATAATAGATGATATCCTTGATGTTACAAGCACAACAGAAGAGCTTGGAAAGCCTGTAGGCAGTGATGCCGAGGAAAACAAGACTACATTTGTAACACTTTATGGAGTTGAAAAGGCTCAGGAGATAGCCAACAGCATTACAGAAGATGCACTTGGCTGTCTTGAAGTATTCGGAAAGGACGCATTCCTCACAGAGCTGACGGAAATGCTTCTGAAAAGAAAGAACTAACACAAAGGAGCTGCGGAGATAACCGCATTTCGTAAAAATGAAGGATAACATAAATATGAATGAAAAGGTCACACTGGAGGAGCTTGATCTCCCCAAGGACCTTAAAAAGCTTTCGCTTAGCCAGTGTGCAGGCTTATGTAAGGAGATAAGGAATATCCTTATTTCTACAGTATCCGCAACAGGCGGACATCTTGCCTCAAATCTGGGAGCAGTAGAGCTTACTATGGCGATACATCGCAATTTCAATTCTCCTGAGGACAAGATAGTATGGGACGTAGGTCATCAGGCATATACACATAAAATACTTACAGGCAGACTTGACAGATTTTCCACACTCCGACAGGAGGGCGGTATATCCGGTTTCCCTAAGCCTGAGGAATCCCCACACGATACATTCATAAGCGGACACAGCAGTACATCTGTATCCGTTGCATGCGGTATTGCAGAAGCAATGGAGCTTCAGGGCAAGGACAACTACGCAGTGGCAGTTATCGGTGACGGAGCTATGACAGGCGGAATGTTCTACGAAGCTATGAACAATTGCGGCCGAGGACTCCAGAGAAATCTTATCGTTATACTCAATGATAACAATATGTCTATATCCAAGAGCGTAGGTGCTCTTTCAAAGTATCTGACATCACTCAGAAATACCGAGAAATACCTGCACACAAAGCGCGCAGTGGAGCGCGGTCTTGGAATGATACCCCTTGTTGGAAACAGCGTGGCAAAGGGAATAAAGAACGTAAAGGACTCTGTAAAATCCAATATTCTTGAACAGAGCACAATGTTTGAGGATATGGGATTTATATACCTCGGACCTGTAAACGGTCACAGCTTATCCGAGCTTGAAGAGGTAATACACATGGCAAAGTCATATCACGAACCTGTGTTTATCCATGTCAAGACAGTAAAGGGCAAGGGATATGCACCTGCCGAGCAGAATCCGGGAGAGTATCACGGTATCTCGAAATTCGACATAGCTACGGGAAATCCTGAGGTTTCGGCAGCAGACAGCTATTCCACAGTATTCGGCAAGGAGCTTGTACGTCTTGCGGAAAAAGACGACAAGATATGTGCAATTACAGCTGCCATGAAGTATGGCACAGGCTTGCAGTTCTTCCATTTCAAATACCCTGATAGATTTTTCGATGTAGGCATAGCCGAGCAGCACGCAGTCACATTTGCGGGCGGACTTGCGTCAATGGGCATGATACCCGTATTTGCTGTATATTCCACATTTTTGCAGCGAGCATACGATCAGCTTGTCCATGATATCGCCATAGGCGGACTGCATATGGTGCTGGGCATAGACCGTGCAGGCATAGTGGGTGAGGACGGAGAGACCCATCAGGGACTTCTTGACGTACCGTTCCTTACTACTATCCCTAATACTGTAATATATTCGCCGTCATGCTATTCCGAGATGAAGATGTGCATGAAAAAGGCATTATACAGCGAAACAGGACTTGCAGCGGTAAGATATCCGCGGGGGTCTGAGGAGATGTCATTCAGCAAATACCACCTTACCACAGAGCATCTGTATATACGTGAGGAAAGCAGCGATATACTCATAATAACCTACGGCAGACTTTACAATGAGGCATACAAGGCACAGCAGGAGCTGAAAGGCAGCGGAATAAGCTGCGATATCCTGAAGCTTACAAAGATATATCCTCTTGAGTCGGATTTAGGCGAAGAGATAAGCAGATATGATACTATCGTATTTTTTGAGGAATCAATGGGCGAGGGAAGTATTTCCGAAAAGATAGGAGATGTACTTGCCGAGCTTGGATACCGCGGCGACTACAGCCGAGTTACTGCAAATGGCTTTGTAAAGCAGGCTTCGGTAAGGTCATGTCTTGAAAAGCTTGGACTTACAAGTGAAAAAATGGCGGAGTATATTCGCGGCAGGAGAAGTTAAATGGCAAGACTTGATGCTGAGCTTGTAGCCAGAGGACTGTCAAGAAGCCGTGAGCGTGCAAAGGAAATGATACGCTCGGGCAGTGTTACGGTAAACGGTAAAAAGGCAGGCAAGCCCTCGGACGAAGTTACGGCAGATGATAAGATAGAATGTTCCGAAACAGAGGCATATGTAGGCAGAGGTGCGCTAAAGCTGGAAAAGGCTGTAGCCGAGTTCGGTATTGACCTGAATGGCAAGGTCTGTCTTGACATAGGAGCTTCAACAGGCGGCTTCACCGACTTCATGCTGCAAAACGGAGCAGCTAAGGTCTACGCCGTAGACGTAGGACACGGACAGCTTGCGGATACCCTTGTGAACGATCCCCGTGTGGT
The DNA here is from genome assembly GCF_000518765.1 of Ruminococcus flavefaciens ATCC 19208. Taxonomy (GTDB): domain Bacteria; phylum Bacillota; class Clostridia; order Oscillospirales; family Ruminococcaceae; genus Ruminococcus; species Ruminococcus flavefaciens. The sequence goes on from NZ_JAEF01000006.1 coordinate 97,149, forward strand.
GAATATGGAGGGAACTGATATACGCGAGGTCTTTGCGGAGGATATAGGCGGACAAGCAGACTTTATATCTGTAGATGTCTCTTTTATCTCCCTTACAAAGATACTTCCGAAGGTATATGAGTTCCTTAAAGACGGAGAGTGTGCAGCAGTCCTTATCAAGCCTCAGTTTGAGGCAGGACGCAGCGATATAGGAAAAAAAGGCATAGTCAAGGACAGGAAGGTGCATATCCGTGTACTTTCCGAGATAGACAGCTTTGCCGTATCAATAGGCTTTGTCACGGAGAAATATACATATTCGCCTGTTCGCGGAGGAAGCGGAAATATAGAATATCTTGTACTGCTGAGGAAGTCGGCAGGAGAGCAGAAAAAACATGATTTCAGGGAGCTTACCGAAAGCTCTTTCAATAAACTATAAGGAGTGCGTTTATGAAGGCAGCGTTGTACCCTAATTTTCAGAAGCCCAATGCGCTCAGCTGTGCACGCGAGGTCTGCGATGTGCTTGACAGATGCGGTATAGAAGTATCTGTCAGCGAGGGATTCAGAGATGATTTTTCTGATAAGCCCTTTGTAAAATTTGAAGATATCAGAGAAGCGGCAAAGACAGCGGATTACGTACTTGCCATAGGCGGTGACGGAACAATACTGCGCTGTGCGAAGCTTCTCATCGGAAGTGATACAAAGCTTCTGGGCATAAATACAGGAACTCTCGGATTTATGGCAGGACTTGAAGCCGACCAGCTTGACAAGCTCAGTCTGCTTACAACGGGTGAGTATGAGCTCTCACCGCGAATGACACTTGATGTGGTATACCACGGTGAGGACGGCGATAAGACTGCCACTGTCCTCAACGAAGTATCGGCAAGATCGGGCAGCTTCAGGATATGTGAATTCGAGGTCTATTCCGAAAGCTACCTTGTGGGAAGATACCGTGCTGACGGAGTTCTTTTCAGTACACCGTCAGGCTCTACGGCGTATGCTCTTTCGGCAGGCGGACCTGTAATAGAGCCCGATCTTGAATGTATAGAGATGACGCTTATATGTCCTCATTCACTGTTTTCCCGTGCGACAATGTTTTCACCTCAGAGAAAGCTGTGTATGAAGGATGTTACTGTACGTGATGACAGTATGGTCATCAATGTTGACGGCGAATTGTTCGTTAGTCTCCACAAGGGAGACAGCATAGAGATATGCCGTGGAAGGAACAATATAAACTTCATAAATCTCATAGGAAATTCGTTCCATGAGTCACTTTGCAAAAAAATGTGCAAACCTATAAAGTAAGGAAAACGGTGATATTATGAAGAACCGCAGACATGAAGCAATACTTGAGATAATAAACGAGCAGCCCGTAGCAACACAGGAGCTTCTTATACAGCTCCTTGCACAGCGTGGTATAAAGACTACACAGGCAACTCTTTCCAGAGATATCCAGCAGCTCTCACTTGTCAAGCAGAGAGACGAGCGGGGAGTATACCGTTATTCTGTACCTGCGGCAGCCGTAGCGGAAAAATCATTGTTTGAAGAAGCAGTAATATCAGTGGATTACGCCATGAATACCATAGTTCTGAAATGCCGTGCAGGCATGGCACAGGGAACCTGTGCAGCTATAGACTCGGTTGAGCATCAGGGCGTAGTGGGAACTATTGCAGGCGACGATACCATATTCATACTTGTAAGAAGCGAAGCTGATGCGAAAAAGCTTTCCAAGAAGTTCCGCAGTGAGCTTTTCCCGAGGAGGTAAGCTCTGACAGATGTTAAAGGAGATATATATACAAAATCTTGCTGTTATCAAGGAAGCAGTGATCCCACTCGACAGCAGGCTGAACATTTTTACAGGTGAAACAGGTGCAGGTAAGTCCATACTTATAAACGGCATAAACGCCGTCCTGGGACAGCGCTGTACAAAGGACATAGTGCGTACAGGTTGTGATAAGGCAGTAATAACCGCATTATTCACTAACCTTTCCCCTGAGGTCTGCGAAAAGCTTGACGAGCTGGGCATATCTCACGATGATGAAGAGATAACCGTAACACGAGAGATAAGTGCAGACGGCGGAAGCGTATCGAGAATAAACCAGAGAACAGCTCCTGCTGCACTTCTCAAAGAGATAGGCTCGATGCTCATAAATATCCACGGTCAGCATGATAACCAGATACTTCTTGACAGCGAGAAGCATTTGCAGATACTTGACGATTTCGGCGGCGATGATACTCTTTTAAGCGAATACAGGGTAACATTCCGCGAATTGCAGCAGACTGCGCGAAAGCTTGGCGAGCTAAAAAAGCTTGAACAGACACGTGTTGAGCGCAGTCGACAACTTAACGAGATAATCGACGATATAGGCGAGCTTGAACTCCGTGACGGCGAAGATGAGGAGCTTGAAAAGGAGTACGAAAACGCCAAGAATTCGGAAAAGACAATAATAGCCATAAAGACTGCAATAAATGCTATTACAGGCGAGGAAGCCGCATCGGATATGATAGTTTCGGCAGAGACTGAGATAGCAGGTTTTACCGATACAAACGAGATGCTGAACAGCCTTTACGAAAGACTTTCGGCAGCAGAGATAGAGCTCGCCGATATAGCCTCAGAGCTTGAAAGTCTTGCAGACAAGGTGGAGCTTGACGGTCAGCGTCTTGAATATCTCGGTACAAGGCTAAATTCCATAAATAAACTGAAGCGTAAGTACGCAACAGACTGCGAAGGACTCGTAAAGCTTTACGATGATGCCTGCCGTGAGATAATGCAGCTCGAAAGCTCGGATACCGAGATAAAGGAGCTTATGGCAAAGCGTGAGGAGCTTCTTCATAAGGTTACGGAGCAGGCAAAGGCGTTGTATGAATACCGCGAAACAGTTGCAAAGCGTTTTACGGAGCGTGTTACAGCAGAACTTGAATTTCTCAACATGGCAGGAGTGATTATAGCAGTCCGCCATGAAAAGGGAAAGCTCACAGTAAACGGCATGGACACGGTTGAATTTCTCATTTCAGCCAACAAGGGTGAAGAGCCTAAGTCCATATCCAAGATAGCATCAGGCGGTGAGCTTTCACGTATAATGCTTGCACTGAAAAGTGTAATTGCTGATAAGGATTCTATCCCGACTATGATATTTGACGAGATAGACACAGGCGTAAGCGGCAAGGCAGCGCAGAAAATCGGCATAAAGCTGAGAGAGATAGGAAAAGTCAGACAGGTAATATGCGTTACGCATCTGTCTCAGATAGCAGTTATGGCGGACAATCACCTGCTTATTGAAAAGCAGATAGTAGGCGACCGTACAGAGACTCATGTTATGCAGCTTGATATGGACGGCAGAGTATCTGAGATAGCGCGTATCATGGGCGGCGACGATCCAAGCGCACTGATGCTTGACAACGCTCGCGCCGAGATACAAAAAGCATCTGAATTATAACGTGCTGTTCATATGACAAGGGTACGTTATTGAGGGAGACCCTTTTGGAAAGCGGTACGGGGAAGAACCTTTCCTCAGAAAGGTTTGCCCAGTCAATTACAAAGACCTGCTATACGAACGACACGATCAATGGAGGCACAGGTATTGAAGATATATTCCACGCGGCATGGACAGACCGCGTACAACAAGCAGGAGATAATTCTCGGAACTACGGATATCGAGCTTGATGAAACAGGCGAAAGGCAGGCTCAGGAGCTTGCTGAGAAGATAAAGGAGCTCGGAAATATCGACCTTATGATAGTATCACCGATGAAGCGGGCTATTAGGACGGCAAGGGCAGTTGCCGATAAATGCGGCATAGGTATGGTAATCGACGAGCGTCTCAGAGAATGGGATTACGGCGAATACGAAGGCAAAAGCCGATTTACGGAAGGCTTTGCCGAAAACAAAATAAACTTTGGGGTACGAATGGGAAAGAGCGGCGAATCACTTCTTCAGCTTTCCCACAGGGTCTATACGGCACTTGACGATATAATAAGCAGTTACAGAGACAAGACGGTGCTTATAGTAAGTCATGGCGGAGTCTGCCGTGTGATAGAGACCTATTTCAATGATATGACAACAGATGAGTTTGCAAACTGGTTCATGGATAATTGCGGACTTATCGAATATAACGTAAACTGAGCGGAGTGATGTTATGAGAATTGGCGTAGATTATTATCCCGAACAATGGAACAGAGAGCTTTGGAAATATGATGCAGACCTTATGGAAAAGACAGGTGTAAGATATGTGCGAATGGGTGAATTCGCATGGTCAAGGCTCGAACCGCGCGACGGTGAATTCTGCTTTGAATGGCTTGACGAAGTCATAAGCATATTCGCGCGCCATAATATCGGAGTAATAATGTGTACGCCAACAAGCTGTCCGCCTTTATGGATGTATGAGACGTATCCCGACATCGCCCGTGTGGGAGCGGACGGAAACAGGATACAGACAGGAATAAGAGCACACAGGTGCATAAATGCGCCCATGTTTCTGTATTATGCAAAGCGTATAACGGAGATACTTGCCAAGCGTTATGCCAATACCCGAGCAATAGTTGCATGGCAGATAGACAACGAGATAGAGGCATATCCCTGCACCTGCGAGGTGTGCCGCGGACTGTTCAGAGACTGGCTGCTTGACAAGCATGACACCCTTGAAAATATCAATGCTGCATTCGGCAACAGCGTCTGGAGCGGCGAATACAGCGATATATCACAGATACAGCCGCCCACTGCTTATCCGAAGGCTTGGCAGAATCCTGCACTTTGCCTTGAATACAGCAGGTTTTCATCGGATATGGCAGTAAAGTTCATAAATGACATGGCTACGATAATCAAGTGTGCAAATCCAAATGCAAGAGTTACCACAAATGTGTGGTTCAGTGAGAACACTCCTGATTTTTACAAGCTTTTTGACCTATTGGACTTTGTTTCCTATGACAATTATCCGCCTGTGCTTATTTCCGATGATGAAGGTGAGATATATTCACATTCCTTCCAGCTTGATCTTATGCGCGGCGTAAAACAGAGTAATTTCTGGGTAATGGAGCAGCTCAGCGGACCTACAGGAAGCTGGATGCCTATGAGTCCGACTCCTCGTCCCGGACAGATAAAGGGATATGCTTTGCAGGCAATGGCACACGGAGCTGATACAGTCATACATTTCCGCTGGCGAACAGCAAACACGGGAGCTGAGATGTACTGGCACGGACTTCTCGATCACAGCAATATAATAGGACGAAGGTTTAAGGAATTTGCTGACCTTTGCCGTACTGCGGCAAAGCTCAGTGTTATCGAGACTACACAGATAGTATCCGAGATAGCGATACTGTATTCACCCGACAATGACTGGGCATTCGGGATACAGCCGCAGACCGATGGCTTTGATTATATTGAGCAGCTGAAGCTGCTCCACTCGTCATTCACAAGATACGGAGCAAATGTTGATATAATATCTCCTACAGCTGATCTTTCGAGATATAAGGCAGTCATTGCACCTGCAATGTATATCTATGAAAAAGGTGCTACCGAGAATATATACAGATACGTCATCAAGGGCGGCACTGTTGTAATGACCAACCGCAGCGGCGTAAAGGATCAGAACAACAACTGTATCATGGAGCCTTTGCCAACGGTTTACAGAGAGCTTATCGGTGCGGAGATAACGGAATACGATCCTATAGGCAGCTTGGAGCAGACTATAGAGGACTTTTCGGGAAGCAGGTTTACCTGCACGGCATGGTGTGATATTCTTGAGCCAACAACAGCCCGTGCATATGCCGAGTATAAGGACACCTTCTATGAAGGCTCGGCAGCTGTGACAATGAACCGTTATTGCAGCGGCGTAGCATACTACATAGGAACAGTTTGTAATCATAAATTTTACGACAGTTTTGCAGCAAATATAATGAAGCAGACAGGCATACCGCGATTAATGGAGCTTCCCCGCGGAGTAGAAGTCACAACACGTACAAACGGAGCTGATGATTATATATTCTTTTTCAACAATACGGAAAAGGAAGTGCACATAACTCTTCCGAAGGCGATGTACAGCATTATAGACGGCGGCGACAGAGAGAAGCTCTGCCTGAAGCCATTTGATATGGATATAGTCAGAAAGTAGGAATAAATGAAGATAGTATTGCAGCGTGTGAACCGAGCAAGCGTAACAGTTGACGGAGAAGTTATCGGAAAGATAAACACGGGATTTCTCCTTCTGTTCGGAGTAGGACACGAAGATACCGAGGAGGACTGCCGCAGACTTGGTGACAAGATATGCGGACTCAGGATATTCTCAGATGAAAACGACAAAATAAACCTTGACCTTGAAAACGTAGGCGGCGAGCTGCTTGTAGTTCCGCAGTTTACTTTATATGCAGACTGCCGCAAGGGCAACAGACCAAATTTCATACAGGCAGCAAAGCCTGAAAAGGCAAATGCACTGTATGAATACTTTGTGGAGTATCTCCGCAGCAAGGGCAAGCACGTGGAAACAGGTTCATTCGGAGCTGACATGAAGGTCGAACTTCTCAATGACGGACCGTTTACAGTTATACTTGAATGATTTTCAGGGACTTACAAATGTAAGTCCCTTTTGCATATCTCCGCAATAAAATGCCAAGAATATATCCGAGAGGTGATATTATGGTCAGAAAACGCGGAGAGCACGGAGTCATAGTACTTACAGCATTTTTCCTGATAAGCTTTTCAGTCCTTGGCACAAATTATTACAGGCTTGCAGTGGAGCAGAAAAACGTACCTGCCGCACAGCAGAGCAGGATATTCACCTACAAAATCGGTCGGTGTCAGGGAACTATATACGACACGAAAATGCGTCCGATGACTAATGCCGAAACTAAGCTTGAAGCTGTGGCTGTCCCGGATATGACGGACAGGGAAACAACTGCGGAATATGCAGTTGACCGCGATAGATTTTATGAGGAATATGATAAAGGACTCCCATTCGAGTTTGAATGTACAAAGTATGCTTATGATACAGAGGGACTTACAGTATTTGAAGTGCCTCAGCGATACAGCGAAAATCAGACAGCAAGGCACATAATAGGCTATCTTTCAGACAATGAAGGAGCTGACGGCATTGAATATGCATATGATTCTATACTGAGAGCAGACTATCCCAATAACAGCGTATCCTATGAAACAGACGGTTTCGGCCGGATATTATCTGGCAACGGAAAGAGTGTTTTTCGCACAAATTCATATAGATGCGGAGTTGTTCTCACTATAGACAAGGACATTCAGAGGATATGCGAGGAATGCGGAAAAGGAATAAAAACCGGAGCAATAGTCTGTGCGGACATAAAAAGCGGAGATATACTTGCTATGGTGAGCTTTCCTGATTATTCACCCGATAAGCTTGAAGAAGCAATGAAAAACAAGGATTGTCCGCTTATAAACCGTGCACTGTATTCTTACAGCGTAGGCTCGGTTTTCAAGCTTGTTACGGCAGCTGAGGCACTTGAGGAGGGGTCAGGTGATATAGTTTATGACTGCCGCGGCAGTATAGACGTAGACGGAAAAGTATTCAACTGTCACAAGCTTGACGGACACGGTATACAGAATATGACCGAAGCGATGACCAATTCCTGCAATACTTATTTTATTGAACTGAGCAGGAGCCTTGACCTGAAAAAGCAGAGAGAACGTGCATATACATTGGGTTTTGGCAGGGAAAACTACCTGTGTACGGGAATTATAGGTTCGGCAGGTGTACTGCCTACGGAAAAGGAACTGAGCATATCTGCCGAAAGAGCGAATTTTGCTTTCGGACAGGGGAAGCTTTCAGCTACACCTCTACAGATAACGCAGCTCACCTGTGCAATTGCAAATGAAGGCAGAAAGCCTGTTTTGCGATTGATAAAGGGTTTGACAGCTGACGGCGAGACTGTAGGCAACGAGAAAAAAATAAGGTATTCTCAGGTCATGAGTGAAGAAACAGCAGATGAGCTTAAAAAGATGATGATACTTGCTGTCAGGGATAATGAGAATTCAAAGGCAAAGACAAAGAAAATGAGTGTGGGCGCGAAAACCTCAACAGCACAGACAGGAAAGACAGATAAAAACGGTGATGAGCTTTGTCATGCATGGATAACGGGCTTTTTTCCTGCAAGGCAGCCAAAGTTTGCAGTCACGGTATTCATAGAAAACGGCGGTTACGGCAATGATGCAGCAGCACCGATATTCCGTATGATAGCGGAGAGAATGAGTGAACTGAGATAAAATATAAGGGGAAACCCTTTCTTAGGAAAGAGTTTCCCCGATATATAATATAAAACTTTATGTGAAAAATGCGGTTATAAATTCATTTTTATACTGTGAGCAGATATTAAGCGTCAGAAGCTATCGGCATAGTTACTTATTTCATCGGCAAGCTCAGAGATGTAATTTTTTGTGAGTACATCGCTGAATCCGCATTCCTTCAGTGCCATTCTGAATGTATATTCACCTGAATTGTAGGAAGTTTTTGCGATTTTCTCGTACTGCTCCAGAGCCTTTTTCGGATTTTTCTGCATATCTTCAAATATATCGAAAGCGGCAAGGGAAGATGTTGCATAGCTTATATAGTATCCCGGACTTTCAAATATATGCGGGATAATATTGAGATTGTAGTATGGGCTGTATTCCTTGAATATATCATTGAAAAGATCAACAACGTCCTGAGGAGTCATATTATCCATATCTCTTACGACGGTATACTCAAATTCGCCCACAAGAAAACCGCATATTACCGAGTCAAGCAGATCCATTACTTTTTCGATCTTTTTCGGATCGCTTGCATCTCCGTAGATATCATCGTAGAACTGCATGAAAAGCAGCTCAAGTCCCTGTGACTGTATCTCTGCGATATCCATATTATTTTTGAAAAGATAAGCAGGTGTGTCATCATAAAGACAGGCGTGGAAATGTCCGAATTCATGTATAGCAGAGTTAAGCTCATTTTCTTCACCGACATTTCCTATAAATACCCTTGCTTTTTTCTGATATGGCATATCGTCGGTAAAAGCTCCGGGAAAGGCTTCAGCGTTATCATAAATGCTGTAGAGCTTTTCATTGCATATGATATCTGCACTTTTGCTTATATCTTCCGATAGCAGGGGAGCGTATTCTCGTATTATTTCAAATGGGTCAGAGCCGTCATTATCGGTGTAATACGAAGCTGCCCAGTTAGGCATATCAAAGTATTTATCTATGAGCTTGTTGTAAACGGGTATAAGCTCCTTTTTTACAGTATCACTGAGTTCGAGTATCTCATCGCCTGTATAGTCTCTGTCATACTGGGAATACAGTATGTCCGTATTGTAATCGCTCAGCAGATCAAGGAGTACCTCGGCACATTGAAGATCCTTTTCCTTGTTTGAAAGATCATTGTTGTTTGTGATTTCGTAGTAACTGCTCATAGCTTCCGATCTGTCATCAAAGCTTGCCTCGGATTCGATACGGGCATCTTCAAGATCATATTCACCTGCATGTTTTGTGAAATCATCTTCGTCTACAAGGTCTTCAAAAAGCTTTTTGTATTTGCTGTTGTAGCCGTATATGAAGCCGTGAGCAAGAAGGTCCTCAGCAACGAAAGCAGCACGGTAAAACTTATTGTATTCACTTTCTAAGTCATTATCGGAATAGTTTCTGTAAAAGACGACTTCCATGTTGGTATGTGCTTCGTAGAGCTTGTCATACATATCAAGAAGAAACTGTATATCATTTTTGATAACCTCTTCATCTTCCTGATCGTCGATATGATCTATAAGAAGCTGTACCTTTTCCTCAATGTCTGAAATGTCACACAGTTCATCGGATACTTCAATTTCATCGATGATATCTTCATCATCAGCAGCGTAGGACTGTCCTATACTGAATTCCTTGTCCTTGTCTCTGTCTCGCTGTATTCTCGGTACATATGTGTTATTGTCCGAACAGGAGATCATTGAAGCGTAAAGGACTATGGCAGTGAGCAGCGCGGAAATGCGGGAAGGTCTCATAATTGCTCCTTTCGTTCAGGTGCTGAGTTTTTTGACAGCCGTGGGTATGTCCTGTATCCTGCGCACTATGATATCAGCCTTTGAAAGCTCCTCATCAGTGCCGAAGCCGTATCCGCAGCCTATAGACGGCAGTCCGTTCTGAGCGGCTGTTTCGATATCGTGAAAGCGGTCGCCGATAACTATGAAGCTGCCCTCATGGTTGGGAGCTATTTTGCGGAATATCTCATACTTTGGTATAAAATCAAAGGCTTCACAGCAGTAGAAATGATCGAAGAAACGATCGAGCCCGAATACACGTTTATGGCGTTCAAGGTAATGAAAGCGGCAGTTGCTGAGAAATATCAGGGTATAGCCGCTGTTTTTCAGCTCTGTGAGCGTTTCCTCAGCCCCCTCATACAGCGCACCCTCACCGCGGTCTATGCGCTGTGCCATGTCCTGTCCAAGCATGATACGTGCTTTTTCACGTATTTCAGGGTCAAGCTCGGGGTGAAACTGTCCCCACATATCCGTTGAATTGAAGCCAAGCCAGTAGCTTATCTCCTTGTCGGAATATTCGCGGTCAGCGATATAGCCGTTATCCGATAGCCATTTCATTGTATCGCGGAATGCAGGGGCATATGTCAGCATAGAGTTATGGATAGTTCCGTCGTAATCAAAGATCAGATTAGTCATTATGCCTCAAGCTCTCTGATAAGGTTTATCATCTCAATAGCGCCCTCAGCGCACTCGCTGCCCTTGTTGCCTGCCTTAGAGCCTGCGCGTTCGATAGCCTGCTCGATGCTTTCGGTAGTGATAACGCCGAACATAACTGGGATATCGCTCTGGAGAGATACCTGTGCTATGCCCTTTGCAGCTTCATTGCATACAAGGTCATAGTGTGATGTGCTTCCTCTGATGATAGCTCCGAGGCAGATAACAGCATCATATTTGCCTGATTTAGCCATTTTAGAAGCGATAAGCGGTATCTCGAAGGCACCCGGTACCCATGCTACATCTATAGCAGCCTCGTTAACATCGTGACGCTTGAGAGTATCAATTGCTCCGCCGAGAAGCTTTGATGTAATGAATTCGTTGAAACGTGCAACAACGATACCTACTCTTATGTCCTTAGAAACAAGTTTTCCTTCATATGTTTTCATAATTATAACTCCTTTATTATCTTAAAAGTTTATTCAGTGTGTAATTGTCTTTGAGCATCTGCTCGAGCTTTTCCTTATCCTCGATGATCGTATATTCCTTCGGCATTATGGAATTATTGAACCATAATTTAAGGATATCGCCTGATATCTTGTACATTATCTTTTTCTTATTTCGCGCAAAACCGAAGGTATTAGGCTGATATACTCTCTGTGATGTGATGTAGGAGTATCTGCACACGAAAAAGTTGAGTACAAGGAGAATGGTGAGAAGTCCGCCTGCAATAGAGAGAAGCTTGTAGTTTATCTCGTTGTATTCGTCTCCGAGATGCTTTGCTCCGCTCCAGTCAAGAAGAAATACAACTACCCATATGAGCCAGCAGCAGAACCACCAGATAGTGTTCTTTTTGAGATGCCGCTTTACTTTTACTGCGTTTTTCTCGGTTTTTACTCTGATGCAGAATACGAAATATCCGACTACAGCAGCTGCGAACACCACTGACATGATGCACAAAGCAGCTATGCAGAAGTTTTTCATGGTCATAAACAGTTCTCCTTATTTTGTCAGCGGGTTTTCATAGCCGTGCTTGCCATACCAGTCAGCCAGCATCTTTACTGTTTTCATATTCTTTATACCTAAGTGGAAAACAGCAGGTTTGTCAGCATTATTACGGTAAAGCTTTACGCATTCGCCCATTTTATCCTTGGAGAATTCATAGCTGTATTCTTCGCGTGGGAGAACTATGCTTTTTAAGGGTGTTGCACTAACGATCCCTTCATTTGTTATCGGGACAGCAAGACATACAATGCAGAGGAGCATTATAATTGTCATCAGTATCCACGGTACGCGGAAGCCCTTGTTAAATATCGCCAGAGCTATACCTGTACATGCTGCGATAAAATACAGCAGCATAGCAGGAAGATTCATAACTACTGCCTTATCCTTGTGCCTGAGCATACCGCGGAGCAGATTTATACAGCACATTAACTCGGCTAATACTCCGACAGAACACGCGATCGTTGCTAAATACCACCATATACTCATTTTTATTCACCTCAATAATTCAGGATATGTCCCATCTTGTCACGTTTGGTTTTAAGATAGAACAGGTCGTAAGCGGTAGCGTCCACCTGTATAGGCACACGCTCCTTTATTTCAAGTCCGAAGCCGCTGAGTCCGTACACCTTATCGGGGTTGTTTGTCAGCAGTCTCAGTGTCTTGCAGCCTAAGTCGCGTAGTATCTGTGCGCCGATATAGTATTCGCGCATATCTCCCGGGAAGCCCAGAGCAAGGTTAGCTTCAAGGGTATCCATGCCCTTGTCCTGCAATTCGTAAGCGCGGAGTTTATTGATAAGTCCGATGCCTCGTCCTTCCTGACGCATATAGAGGAGTATACCCCGTCCCTCTTTTTCTATCTGTGTCATAGCCGCAGCAAACTGCTGTCCGCAGTCGCATTTCAGTGAGCCGAAAGCATCACCTGTAAGGCATTCGGAGTGTACACGGCAGAGGATATCCTGTCCGTCGCCGATATCGCCTTTAACGAGAGCAACATGGTGTTCGCCGTTGAGCTTGTTCACATAGCCGAGAGCACGGAATTCACCGTATTTTGTCGGCAGCTTTGTGTTTGCAACGCACTCTACCAGATGATCGTGTACTTTTCTGTAGTCCTTGAGAGCCTGAATGGTGATGAACTTCATGCCCCATTCCTGAGCTTTTTCCTGTAGCTCGGCGGCTCTCATCATAGTGCCGTCATCGCGCATTATCTCGCAGCACAGACCACATTCTTCAAGACCTGCAAGGCGCATAAGGTCAACTGTAGCCTCTGTGTGTCCCTCACGTTCGAGGACACCGTTTTTCTTTGACATGAGCGGGAACATATGCCCCGGCTTGCGAAAGTCATCAGGCTTTGCGTCGGGAGATACTGCCATACGTGCTGTGTAGCCGCGCTCGGCAGCCGATATGCCTGTGGTAGTGTCAACGTGGTCTATGGATACTGTAAAGGCTGTGCAGTGGTTATCGGTATTGTAGTCCACCATCTGATGCAGATGCAGCCTGTCGCAGAGCTCCGCACTCATAGGCATACAAATAAGGCCCTTTGCGTTAGCAGCCATGAAGTTGACATTCTCAGTAGTTGCGAACTGAGCAGCGCATATCATATCGCCCTCATTTTCTCTGTCCTCGTCATCGGTAACGAGAATAATTTCGCCGTTTCGGAGTGCCTCGCAGGCTTCCTCAACAGTGTTGTACTTGAACATTAAAATTACTCCTTATCAATTTTGATCTTGCCTGTATTTACGGAAAAGCCGATATTGCAGTTTTCCACCTCAATATCAAGACTCTGTGAGGTGTCGGACTTATTCTCGTTCTTTGTCACATAGTTCTTGATACCTGTGATCTCGATATTGCCTGTATCAGCCTTGACACTGATATCAGCCCCGTCAGAGCCGTTCAGCGGCAGACAGAAGGTTATATTTCCCGTATCAGCTGATATATCGGTCTTGTCCTTATAGGTAATGTTGTTCATGGTGATATTTCCCGTATCACATTTTATCACCGACGGACCTGTTATCTCACTATCCGAGAATTTGATATTACCTACGCCGACGTCAGCAGTAAAGCTTCCTGACATATTGGTGAAATCCACATCTCCCACACCGCAGACAGCCTTGTAATCGGTAACGTATGTGGGAACAGTAACATAAGCGTCATAAACGATACGGCAGTCGGGATATGTCTTAGTGAACCATGTGTCTATATCCTCGCCTGAGTCTGCTTCCACAAGCTTCATTATCTGTTCATTGCCATTTATCTCAGACTTAACGTCAATGTGAGGATTTATCTCGTCCAATATCTCCTGAGTATCGCCGTATATATCATAGCGGATAGAGTAGCCTGACTTGTTGTCACCTGAGTGCTCGATAACTATATTTCCGTTAGGGATCTCTACCGTTGCAGTTGATACCTCCTTGGGAGTATCAAACGTATAGTTGTTTCCGTATTTTGCTTTTGTGTTATACTTGCTTTCGAGGTCTTCTGTAGTTACAGTGATCTCGCCGACATCAGTGTCGGAGCTTTCGTTCTTCTTGTCGGCACAGCCTGTAAGTACAGCTGAAAGGATAAGTGATGATGCCAACAATGCTTTAAATGCTTTCATAGCTGATTTCTCCTTTAATATCCGTTTTTCATAAGGAATTCCATAGTTATACCGCCTGATTTCTGTTCCTCCGCAGGCTTCATTAGCTTTTCCACATACTTGCCTATGATGTCGTTTTCGAGATTTACGATATCGCCGACCTTTCTGCTTCCGAGAATAGTCTGAGAGGCCGTATGGGGGATAATGGATACGCTGAAGGATGTTTCCGTTACCTTAGCTACCGTGAGGCTTATGCCGTCAATGGCGATAGAACCTTTTTCAACGATATAACGCAGCAGTTCGGGAGCTGCCGAAACAGTGTACCATACGGCTATACCGTCATTCTTTATGTCTGTGACAGTACCTGTACCGTCTATATGTCCAGATACTATGTGTCCGCCGAATCGTCCGCCTGCTGCCATAGCACGTTCAAGATTGACAGGACTGCCCGATGTGAGCTTTCCCAGTGATGAACGGCTGAGAGTTTCATTCATAACGTCAGCGCGAAAGATTCCGCCGCCAAAATGTGTCACCGTAAGGCATACGCCGTTGACTGCGATACTGTCGCCGATATGAACATCTTCAAGGACTTTCTTTGCCTGTATCTCTATGAACGATGAACTGCCTGACTGCTTTACCGAGCTTACAGTTCCTATCTCCTCAATTATTCCCGTAAACATTTTTCACCCTGCTTTCTATGAGGATATCATCGCCTATCCGAATGATGTTGCCCTTTTCGAGCATTATTGCAGCCGAGGGGAATGGGACTCCTTCGCCGCCTACAGGTGACTTGCCGTTGCCGCCGAATATCTTCGGAGCAATATATGCCTGTATCTTGCTGACTATGCCATTGCTCAGGGCTGACCAGTTCAGCTCTCCGCCGCCTTCAAGGAGGATACTGTCTATCTTCTCGCTGCCGAGTATCTTCATAAG
This sequence comes from Ruminococcus flavefaciens ATCC 19208, assembly GCF_000518765.1. GTDB lineage: Bacteria > Bacillota > Clostridia > Oscillospirales > Ruminococcaceae > Ruminococcus > Ruminococcus flavefaciens. The sequence goes on from NZ_JAEF01000006.1 coordinate 112,310, forward strand.
CTCTTTCAGGTCAACTTTGCCTTCTACAGGTGATGTCTTTATAACGCGGCAGCCTGCTTCTCTGAACTTTTCCGCACTTGCTTCATCATCCGAGACAGTTGCGATGATAGTCGGTACTTCCTTTGCAGTTCTTACTATATTACATTCATAGGGAGTCCTGAGAGCAGAGTCGCAGATTATACGTACAGGGTTTCTGCTGTTTTCAAGTCGGCAGGTGAGCATAGGATCATCGGCAAGGACAGTTCCTACGCCTACCATAATAGCACTGTGTCTGAGCCTTTCTATCTGTACTTGTTCACGGGCAGCTTCTCCCGTTATCCATTTTGACTGACCTGTATAGCAGGCTATTTTTCCGTCAAGAGTCATGGCATATTTCAGAGTTACGAAGGGCAGACCTGTTGTGATATAGTGAAAGAATATCTCGTTGAGCGCATCGCACTCATCTTTAAGTATTCCCTCGGTAACGTCTATACCGTGCTCACGGAGTATCTGAGTACCCTTTCCTGCCACAATGGGATTGGGGTCTGACGAGCCAACAAATACTCGTTTTATACCGTGAGCTATTATTGCATCGGTACAGGGCGGCTGCTTGCCGTGATGACAGCATGGCTCAAGAGTTATATACATATCAGCTCCCGTACAGTCTATGCCGTTTTCATCGCAGTATGCAAATGCAGAGCGTTCTGCATGGAGGTCGCCGTATTTTTTGTGATAGCCGCTGCCTATTATCTCGCCGCCGCGGACAATTACAGCTCCTACCATTGGATTCGGTGATGTGAAGCCCATGCCTTTTTGTGCAAGCTCAAGGGCTTCAAGCATAAATTCTTCGTGTGTCATGTTAATTACCTTTTAGTTATTATTATGGCGGAGATCATTTTTTCCGCCTGAGTGTCTGAATATGCTTATTTATTCTTTTTAATGAACTCCACATTGCCGAAATATCTCATGTAGAAGTACATCAGCATATATATCAGTATAAATATGGGGATAGTAATAAGGAAAAGCCTTGTGAAGTCAATACTGCCTTTTGAATAATACGAATATCCGCATCTTACAATAAGTGTTAAGAGGAAGCAGGATAAAATGTGTATAGGCAGACGGAGCTTTGTCTTGAGTTTAAGCAGCGTAAACGATAACCCGTAAAGTATGGACGCTCCGAACCACATAAGTACAGAAACAAGGGTATCGTTAAGCCCTTTGTCGATTATGAGCATAGGAACAAAAATAATTGTTCCGAGACCAATAGAAAGGAATACGTTATGCAGGATATTTTTCATTGCAAAGCCCCCTTATTGAAAAAAAAAGAAAAAGCCCCATACTTCGGGGCGTAAATACTTATTACTGCGCTTTTGCGCGGTCTATCTTCTTTCATCCGGACTTTACCGTCGGCTTCGGAATCACACCGAATCAACCCATAAGGCTCGCAGGCTTTACTGCCGGTCAGGAATTACACCTAACCCCGAAGACAATTTCAATTCATAATTCATAATGCATAATTCATAATTATTTCAGCCGGAAGTCATTGGGATATATCCGCGGAAGCGGATACCGCAATTATGAATTATGAATTCATAATTATGCATTATTATTATATCACTATGTTATACATTTGTCAATATGCTATTGACTAAAAACACTTTTTGGGGTATAATAATTGTATTACATCATAAGGAGTGTTTTTTAATGAGCGAATGTACACACGACTGCTCAAGCTGCGGAAGCGATTGCAGCAGCAGACAGGAGCCTCAGACCTTTCTCGAAGAACCTAATAAAATGAGCAATATCGGCAAGGTCATCGGAGTTGTCAGCGGTAAGGGCGGTGTCGGTAAGACTCTCGTTTCTTCTCTTCTTGCAGTATCTATGCAGAGACTTGGCAAGAATGTCGGTATCATGGACGCTGATATCACAGGACCTTCTATCCCTAAGGCTTTTGGCATACATCAGAAGGCTGATGCCTGCGAATTCGGTATTATTCCTGCAAAGTCAAAAATGGGTCTTGACATCATGTCTATAAATCTTCTTCTCGAAAACGAGTCTGACCCTGTAGTATGGAGAGGTCCTGTTATTGCAGGAGTTGTAAAGCAGTTCTGGACAGACGTTATCTGGAAGGACATCGACTGCCTCGTAGTTGATATGCCTCCGGGAACAGGCGATGTTCCGCTTACTGTTTTCCAGTCTCTTCCTGTTGACGGTATCGTTATCGTTACATCTCCGCAGGAGCTTGTTTCAATGATAGTCGAAAAGGCTGTAAAAATGGCTAAGCTCATGAATATACCTATCCTCGGTATCATCGAGAATATGAGCTATTTTGAATGTCCTGACTGCGGCAAGCGTCACAGCATCTACGGCGAGAGCCATATCGAGGAAATAGCTGCACAGTACGATATCCCCGTACTTGCAAAGCTCCCAATCGACCCACAGCTTGCAAAGCTCTGCGATCAGGGTACTATAGAGCTCTTCGAGGGCGAGTGGCTCACAGAAGCTGCAGAGAAGATAGTTTCAATGGAGAAGTAATACTATTGTAGGGAACGCCGCCCTCGGCGTTCCTTTTTTATAATTGTAGGGGCGGTGACTCCCTGTAGTACAGGGAGATGTCAGCGAAGCAGACAGAGGGGCGCGGCTCTTGTTGGGAGATTATCCGCTTTTACTATTTGAATCGTGATTCGCGGACTGCCACAGGCAGCCCCTACAGCGCATTTTATGTTGTTTGCTTTTTTCGGAACGCTGAGGGAGGTGTTCCCTACACTTGTTTCGTGTTACTTAATCATGTAAGACAAAAAGGGCGCACACTGTGCGCCCTCTACAATTTTATTCACTAATAACTCGGGCTGTCGAGGACGCCAGCCCCTACAGTTTTATGCTTATATACCGCTGCTGCCTCAAAGCCGTGCGCAGAGCCTGCGCTCCCGTCATACATTCAGCATATTTTTACGATGATTTACCTATATTTATAGACTGTGGCTGCTTCAAAACCGTCCAATAGAGTGGTCATTCTTCCGAATGCCATGCCTGTGCCCTTGGCAACGCAGTTTATGGAGTCCTTGGCGATATTGCAGCTTATACCCAGTGTACGCTTGATGAGCTGAGTAAGTCCGCCTAAAAGTGCGCCGCCGCCTGTGAGAAGGAGTCCGTTATCGTAGATATCTCCCACAAGCTCAGGTGGAGCATCTTCAAGCACCTTGCGAATAGCTTCCATGATAGTGAAGGTGTCGTCCTCAATAGCTTCAAACAGCTCTGTTTCGCTGAGAAGCACCTGTGCAGGCAGTCCTTTGAGGAGACTTCTGCCCTTTACGATATATGTCATCTCATCGCTTGGGTCGTAGAGGTTGCAGAGCTCTATTTTTACCTTTTCGGCAGTTCTCTCACCGATGAGGAGCTTGTATTTGTTCTGCATATACTTGATGATAGAGCGGTCAATAGCGTTTCCTGCTACCTTTACGGTATGTGAAGTAACAACGCCGTTCATGGAAACGATAGCCACATCGGTAGTACCGCCGCCGATATCGACTATCATGTGTCCCTTAGCCTTTGTGATGTTGACTCCTGCACCTATCATAGCCGCAATAGGCTCCTGTATGAGGTATACCTGTCTTGAACCCGCGCTCTTTGCAGCTTCTACAACTGCACGGCTCTCGATATCAGTGATGAAAGAGGGGATACATATAACGATACGTGGTTTTACAAGCTGTTTGCCTGTAACTTTAAGTATGAACTCGCGTATCATGCTGTGAGTAAGGTCATCGTCTGAGATAACGCCCTCGCTTATAGGACGCTTAACAGCGATATAATCGGGATTTCTGCCTATCATCTCATAGGCTTCCTTGCCGACAGCGAGAACTCTTTCAGTTCTTGTATTGTAAGCGATAACGGAGGGTTCACTAAGAACTACTCCCTTATTGCCCATAGTCATAACGATATTGGAAGTACCGAGGTCGATACCGATATCAGTGTTTGCCATTTTTCTCTTCCTTTCTTACTGCTCAAAGGGAGAAGGTGACTTCTTCGTCCCTGCAAGCATATGGCGCAGGCAGGTATATCGCCTTGTGCGCTTGTTGTTGTCTACCATTTTATATATATTCTCCTCACTGCCTATGACTATGAGGAGCTTTTTTGCTCTTGTAACGGCTGTGTACAGCAGATTTCTGTAGCACAGCTTGTCAAATCCGCCCATTATGGGGAGTATGACCGCTTCAAATTCGCAGCCCTGACTTTTATGTACCGTAACTGCGTAGGCAAGGTCTACCTGTGAAAGCAGGTCAAAGGTATATGTAGCCTTTCTGCCGTCAAAATCTATGACAGCAAGTGAGCTTCGGTTGTCTATGCTTATGATGCGCCCGATATCGCCGTTGAATATACCTGCGCCCTGTTCGCCTTCCTTCGACCATGTGATGTCGTAGTTGTTCCGCGTCTGCATTACCTTGTCGCCTTCGCGGTAGGTATAAACGTAGCCCTTTTTCTCCTGCTTGTTCTTGGCAGGGGGATTTATCTGATCCTGCAAAAGCTTGTTAAGCTCAACAGTACCCGTAACGCCCTTGCGAGACGGCGTAAGTATCTGTATATCCTCAGTGGGGGAGTATTTATAGGCTTTGGGCAGCCTTGTTTTTGTAAGGTCAACTATGAGCTGAAGTGCCTGCTGATAGTCGGTGCGCTTGAAGAAGAAAAAGTCCGAGTCCTTGCGCGTAAGGTCAGGGTATTCTCCAGCAACTATCTTATGAGCATTGGTAACTATACAGCTCTGTTGAGCCTGTCGGAATATCTCTTTCAGCTCAGTAACAGGGACTATACCGCTGTCGATGATATCACCGAGGAGATTTCCTGCACCCACAGAAGGGAGCTGATCGCTGTCGCCCACCATAATAAGACGGCAGCCCAGCCTTACTGCACGGAGGAGCTTCTCAAAGAGCACAACGTCCACCATTGACATCTCGTCTATAACGAGCACATCGCAGTCAAGGGGATTATTCTCGTTATGAGCAAATGTTAGCCTTTCGCCCGAATCGTAGACTACTTCAAGGAGACGGTGTATAGTCTTTGCCTCACAGCCTGCCAAGTCGGACATACGCTTTGCAGCTCGTCCTGTAGGAGCGGCAAGGAGTACTTTCATACCGCGCTTCTCGAATATTGAGATTATAGCATTTAGTGTAGTGGTCTTACCTGTACCGGGACCGCCTGTAAGTACCATAAGTCCTCGTGATACCGCAGTGGTTATTGCCTGACGCTGGAGCTTTTCGTATTTGATGTTATGCTCCTCTTCCTCGATATCAATGAGGGTATCATAGTTGAAATCCTCAGGTGAGGAGAAGTCTTTGAGAATGTGTATCCTGTCGGCAATGAAGCTTTCAGCATAGTAATAATCGGGGAGATACACGAATTCTATCTCATTTTTTATGTATTCAAACAGCTCGTCATCATCGAGAGCTGCGTTGTAAGCAGTGTAAAAGTCACTTTCGGTAACACCAAGAGTGGACTGCGTTTTCTGTGCAAGGACTTCAAGAGGCAGGCAGGTGTGACCGATACCGCCGTTAGCGCGGAGTATATACTGTATGCCTGCGATTATGCGCTTGTTGTCATTTCTTGCTATGTGCAGGTCGTGAGCGATAGTGTCAGCACTGTTGAAGTCAAGCTCTATATAGTCAGTACAGAGCAGGTAGGGATTGAGCCTGAGAAGCGTCATAGAGTCAGAGCCGTATTTCCTGTAGGCGTTCATGGCATATCTTGACTTCACCTCGTACTGTGAAAGAAACGCCATAAGATTGCGCAGGCAGAAAAGCTTCTGAGCCTCAGCTGCTATCTCATCGCACTTTTTAGGTGATATGCCTTTTATCTCCGAAAGTCTGAAGGGAGCATTCTCCATTATATCGAGTGTGCGGTCGCCGAATACTTCAACTATCTTTTTTGCAAGCCCCGGACCTATGCCCTTGACGGCTCCCGAAGCAAGGTATTTCTCGATATTCACAACAGTAGCAGGAAGCTTTCTCTCACAGTAAACTGCGCTGAACTGGGTGCCGAAGCGTGGGTGATTGATGTAGTTGCCTTCGAGGATAAGACCTTCGCCCTCTTCAATGTCGCCAAGCTCTCCCACAACGGTGATAAGCTCGCCGCCTGCATCAAGGTCCAGAACGATATAACCGTTATTTTCATTTTTGTAAAGGACATTTTCGACCGTGCCCTCAATGTGAAGGACCTCATGCTCCAAGCTTTTCACCTCTGCACACAAAAATACATCATATATTATAACATAAAAGCAGAAAAATAGCAACAGTCGCGGAGAAAAAATTGCATAACAATGAATTAAGGCGTGAAAAGGACAGCGGAGGCTCCCCCCTTATAGCATATATTTAAGTAAAAATCAACATTCAAATCAAAAACTAAATCATGTTTTTCAGATTTGCTTCAATATCTTGTACAGTTATGAGCTCTGCGGAGTGATAACGGTCGCAAAACTCGCTGCACAGCTGTATCTGCTCTGCACTTCCGCCGTAGTCTATGAGCAGGATCGTATCAGCTATGAGGCTTCCGTCCTCAATTATGGAGGAAAGGTATTCAAGCCGTTCGGAAAGCTCAGTATCAGCAGCCAGAACAGGTATCACAGTGCATAGGGGATAGCTTTTGCCAGTGTGCTTTGAGAAGATAAAAAGGCATATGAGCTCTGCGGTAGCGATAACAGCAACAACTATTATGGCTATCATCTCGGGTGTTTTCATTCCAACCACTCCTTTCTCATTATATTATGAGAACAGTGTGAAAAATGTTACAAAAAAGCTCCCGAAAAGGGAGCTTATAAAGGTTTGCGTACCAGTATGCACTCGGCACATTTTACAAATCCCAGCTTTTCAGCAGTTCTTGCCGAGCCGAGGTTTGAACGCTGACAAGTCCACACAGGACGCTTTTCTGGGAGCATATCCCTTATGGCGGCAGCTGCGGCAATAAAAGCCAGTCCGCGGCGGCGGTAGGCTTCGGCAGTCTCGATACCGATATCACATTCTATGCTGCTTGAAGCAGCCGAAAAAGCCCATGAAGCAGGTTCGTTTCCGTGCATGACGCAGATACCCCTGCCATTTTTGCTGTATTCGGCGTAGTTCTTCCAGTAAAGCGAGGGGACGACTCTGCCTGTGAGCGTGTTGAAGAGCTCTTCATCTATACTGTGTAAAGAATAACTGTCGGGGATATCAATATCAGGAGCTTTGCCATGTGGAAAGCAGTATGCATCTCGCATAACAAGCTCGACTTCGCCGTATTGCAGGAGCTTATCGGTTAGTGTAGTGTCCTGACACAGGAATTTCAGTCCCTTTGACAGGATAAGCTTGTGTATCTCACGGATATCGTTTCCGTAGGGAGTTCCGTAAATAAAAGTAAAATTGCCCTTGTGACGAATAAGTACAACGCTTTCACTTTCGTTTGTGTATATGCAGCCGCACTGTCTGCCCTCTGTTACTGACATGGGATACACCCTGCAAAAAAGAGAGTTCTGAGCCAGAGATAAAAAGCGGCTGTATTCTGAAATCGGTATTTCTTTCATTGTATCACCTCTGAGATATGTAATAAAAAGCTCCCATTTCGGGAGCTTTGATCTATATGAGTTTGTTTACATACGGTATGAATTTCAGTCCCTTTGTTATCAGATAAGAGATAACAAGAGTAAGCAGGCAAACGCCTATAATAGATATCGTACCGCCGTGTTCAAAGGGGTTAAACTTCATAACTAAGAATATATATCTGAGTACAGCCATATGCAGGAGATAGATACCGAAGGAGCAGCTGTCAAGCTCTGCGGCGATCTTGTCAAGTACAGGTACAGGCTGATTTTTAGTCTTTCGGAAGTAACCGAAGGCACCTATTGACGCTGCTACATATAGCGGGAAGGAGTAAACTCCGAGGAGATTTATCATCTTGCCGCTTGTTTCGGGAGTTTCCGCTGAATTACTGTAAGCATGGACAGTCAGCATTGCGATTATACCGAGGCATATCAGAAGCATGAGTCCGCTTGCTCTTTTGGGGAGCTTTATTATGCCCGTATGAAGAGCGTGTCCTAAGAAAAAGTAAAGCGGATAAACGGTATAAATGCAGATATAAAACGGCAGCTTTTTTTCTGCAATGGTTTCAATAAACGGTATCACGGATACAAATATCGCATAGACGAGGAGCATATATTTCATCTGAGCTGCTGTAGCATTTCCGCTTATTATCTTGTATATCGGAAGCATAAGATAAAGTGCGAAAAGCAAATAAATATACCACATATGCATCCAGCCGCTGCCAAAGAAGATAGCGTCGATCGAATCAGTGAACATTTCGCCCGCACCGCATTTTTTTATAAACATACCGTCGAATACTGCGAACAGTACCGAAAAGACTATAAGCGCCACAGCCATTCGCAATACGTATTTGCCGAACAGCTTTTTCATAGAGAGCACGCGCTTGCTGTCCAGCAGCAGTGCTCCCGAAGTCATTACAAAGCAGGGAACAGCCCACATCATGCAGTTTCTTACAGCCATCATAGCACCCTGAGTATCTGCATTTTTTGAGTACATATTTGCTGCAAGGAAGGTATGCAGTATAGTTACCGCTATGCAGGCTAAAGCTTTAAGACGGCTCAGATATAGTATTCTGTTATTCATATATTATCAGTTGTTTGTTACGAAACCACTTCCGCAGCCAGCATCGGGATTTGTAGCGAAACCGCTTCCGCAGCCAGCATCGGGATTTGTAGCGAAGCCACTTCCGCAGCCTGCATCGGGATTTGTAGCGAAACCGCTTCCACAGCCAGCATCGGGATTTGTAGCGAAGCCGCTGCCGCAGCCTGCATCAGGGTTTGTTGCGAAGCCGCTGCCGCAGCCTGCATCAGGATTAGTAGCGAAATTGTTTCCGCAGCCTGTATCAGGAGTCTGTGCAACAGGTGCCTGCTGCTGAACAGGTGCATATGTTGTTTCTTCAACGTATGATGCGTCGATGTTATTGTTTGCATCAGGATCAAGCTCGTGAATAGCCTCTGTAGACTCAGGAAGCATAGCAGTCATTTCTTCTGCACTCTTTGTATCGACCTTTTCCTTAGTGGTTTTTGAAGTGTATCTGATAAATGTTATGCCGTCCTCAAGGTGGATCTCAGCGATCTTGTCGATGTCGTCAAACGGGAAATTGTGAAGAACAGCTTCTGTTTTGTCAGCAAACTCTATTTTTACAGAGTACTGAAGAGTAGCGATCTTGTCTGAATCACCGTATGATACATCGCTTACCTTTTTAGGTACATAGTAAAGCTTGCGCTTTTCGTTCTTTGCGAATGTATCCTTTTCCTCAAGCATATTCTCGGGATATTTTTCCTCTGTTTCAGCCTTTATTGTAAAACTTACTATTTCCTTGTCGGTCTTGTTCTCAAGATCAGCGATCAGTACATCTGAACCTTCTGCCTTTTTACCGATAAGCTTTAATTCCTCAGCCTCTGTAGCTGCTTCTGTAGTCGGCTCGGCAGTAGTTGTTACCGAAGTAGTCGTCTCGGGAACATTTGCAGCCTGTGTGACATTTCCGCAGCCTGTAAGCACAAGAGCAGAAATGAAAGCAAGTATTGCGATTTTCTTTCTCATAATATTATCTCCTTTTACTTTATCTCACTGATCTTCTCTAATGGCCATACTGTATGACCGTAGGTAAGTGCGAAGCCGTTTCCGCCTGTCTCTAATGTATAATCAGGGTCATAAACATAAGTTGTTCCGTTATCAATTATCTCAACCCAGCCGTGAGGGCCGTATCCGCCTGCAAGCAGCGGTACCTGACCGCTTATGAGGTGAGCGTCATATCCGAGAAGCTTTGCCATTTCACAGAACATTGCAGCAAGTACATAGCAGTTGCCCTTAGCTACAGCGTTTGCATTTCCGTTTCTGGAGTTGAAGCCGTAGTCGGCAGCCTTCTGTAATGTGAGCTTGCTTGCGTCCTTCTCCCACTCTACATATACAGCGGTTACATTTTTTGTTGAGCAGTCGTAGAAAGCGTCTTTAAGAGTCTTTATGTTCTTCTGTTCCATTCTTGTCTTTGCAAGAGGATATGGGCAGGTAGTAGTTGTTGTCGTTGTTGTAGTGGTTGTTGTGGTAGTAGTAGTTACTGTCCACTGTGCCTTTGAAGCATAGTAGTCCTTCTTTGGTACTACAGCCTGTGCAAGAACAGCAGCTGCAAAGCTTACATTTGAGCTTGCATTGTATTCCGTTGCAGAAACAGTAACCGTACCCTTTGAATATTTTACAGAATCTACCTTTATGTCAGGTACAGCTATAGTTTCGGGTGCTGTGCTTGAAAGCTTTGTAACGAATGCCATGTTAACATAGCCTGATATATTATTGTATGTAACGTGACCGAAGTCTCCGTTTGCTGTTCCGTGAGCGTAGGTTATATTGAACTTTGCTCCCGGAGGTATCTGACCGAGCGAAGCAGAGTTGAAGTCGTGCTCTTTTCTGATATTAAGACCCTGATCTACTGTAGGACCTGTAGTATAGAGACCTGCATATGAATTGTCACAGCCGCAGCTGAGCTTTGTTAAAGTGCCGTTCTTTGTATACTTGGCAGGATCAAAGTAAGCAGGCTTTACAAGGAGTACAGAATCCTTGAAGAAGGCGTCGTTATATTTTTTTAAGTAATTATTTACCACTGTTTCTGAGAAATAAGGGGAGAGAGCTGTTTTGAGCTCGGCTGTTGATTTTACCACGGTTCCTCCTGCCTGAAAATCAAGCTTTTTGAGGGCGTCTGTTATGCCGTCGTTCATTCTGTCAGTAACTGATTTGAAGCTGAGTGTTCTGTCTGTTGCAAGTATCTTCTTCCTGAGAGCTGTAACGTCGTAAATATCGACTGACTGATCGGCATTAAGATCGGCAAGCTTTGCCTGTTCCTCCGTAATATCGTGCTTTCCGAGGATGTATCCCTGTAAAATGTCAAGATCGGCGGAAGTCAGCACACCGTCTCCGTTGATGTCGCCGCTTACAGCTGCATATACGGTAGCAGGAAATATGGAAGTAGCTGCCATAGCAGCTGAGAGGACCATGCTCAACAGCTTTTTGTTATTCATAAGTATCTTCCTTTCATGGATTGTTTTGCGTTCTATATTAACATAACGTACAGTATTTCAGAAATGTGACAAAAAAACGGAAAAAGTTTTTTAAAAAATCTCTGAAATGTTTGTTTATGTCGTATAAAGGAACGTGTTTACGCTGAAAACAGCGAACATATCATGCATAAAATGTCAGTACAGCGATGAAATGTCCAATGAAAGCGATTCGTCGTGCATAGAGACGTATATGTCTCCTGCCTGTCTGAATACAGCCTCGTCACCCCTGCTTATAAGCTCAAATGAGTTGTGCGGGAATGAGGAGCTGCCGTTTTTAATGAAAAACAGATAAGTATCTCCCACATATTCTTTTCCGTCGCAGCCTCCGTCATCGAAGATGGAATAATTCTCTGCATCGGGAAGGAATATGTATTTATGGATCTTTATATAATCCTCGGCAGATATATAGCCGCCGCTGATGAAAAGGGTTATCTTATCGTCAGTTTTCAGATTACCCTTGAAAACCTCTCTGATGGTGAGATTTTCGGCAGTATAAGCTTCTTCATCTATAGAAGTATACACTATTTTATCAACTTTTGCAAGTATTACGTCGTAAGAATCATCAAACATCTGTCTGATCTTCTCATCAGCAGGGATACCGCTTTTATCATTTCCGCTGGGAAGTTCGTCACTGCTGCCGTTTCCGTCGCTTTGTACAAGATCGGCAGCAGTAAGGATCTCATTGCGTATATCATAAGTTACATCGAGATCCACGGTCATATCCCTGCCGTAGATGATTTCGCCTGTTATAGGTGCTGCAGTGGTTGTGCTGACAGGCTGAGGAGATGGCTTTGTAGTTGAAGCAGAATGCTGAGATTCACGGGAGTCTGTTGTTCTGACGGGTGTAGTTTTTGTGGTACGTGGTGTTGCAGTATCATTGTTAGGTCTGTTTGTTTTTGCAGTTACGCGCGGAGCTGTATTATCATCATCTTCATCAGGCGCTTTATCTGTGTCGGTAGTTTTTTCGGCCTGATCCTTTTGATCGGTAGAAACTGCCTTTGTAGTCGCTGTTGTATTTTTGCCACCTTTATCGGCAGCAGTGGTAGTTACAGCTGATGAGGTATCTGCGGTAGTCTGAGCAGATACTTCAATAACTCTATTTTCCGTAGTTGCAGCTATCTCGTCTGTATTCTGATACATATTCGGTTCTTGCTTTGGAAGTCGTGTTATTGCTGCGATGACCAGTGTGAGCATTGCAGCGGAAGCTAAAGTCTTTATTACCAAAGGAAGCAAAGGCTTTCTCAGCTTTTCGGGTGTACGCTTCCTGAATTCGTCCGCAAACTGTTTTTTTCTGTCGGGGTCGGGAATTTCAAAAGCTTCAAGCAGTTTTTCTTTTTCTTTATCTGTCATATTAACTCCTCCTTTCCCATGTACTCATTCAGCTGACCGAGGACACGGTTTATCCTTCGGTTAAGTGCAAATCGTGAGATATTATAAAGCTTTGCCATTACATTTACAGGTACTCCGTTTATATACCTGAGGAGTATCAGCTCTCTGTCATCATCTGAAAGTTTTTTAAGGGCGTTTTTCAGTTCCAGATCAGAGAGTACGTTTTCTTCAACATTTTCCGATGAAGCCTCTGTATCTGTAAGCTCATCGGTCTTATGCTTTCTGAACTCATCTCTGCAAAGGTTGCCTGCGATAGTGTAGAGAAGCTGCAAAGTTTTGTCAATGCTGCTGTATTGAGGGTGTTCAAGGTAACGTAGGAAGGTCTCCTGAGTAATATCCTCAGCAGTCTCTTTGTGTTTTACTTTAATGTAGCAGTAGCGGTATATTTTATCGTATTGTTCGTCAATATCAAAAGCCAAAGAGACACCTCCTCATAAAAAATCATAGTATACATCATTACATTATATCACATAATAATGAAGAAAGCAACTAAGGAGAGAAAAATTTTTGAGCTTTTGTTATCGGAATAGAATATGCGGACGTATTTTCTGATGTTAACGCAGGTTAACAGACGGATAATTTTCCTATTTCTGAAAAACAGGGGAACTTTGAATAAAGTCCCCCTTTTGATTATCCCCCTTACAGGATATGTTTTATTGGAAGCTGCAAAGTGCAGTTACAGCTTATGAGAGTGAATTGAGTACACCGATGAAAACAGGGATTGATGTCTGTGTATCTATGATACAGTAAACAAAAGGTCTGTCAAGGATAACTTTCTTCTGATCTTCGGGCTCGAATGCTTCGCCGTCGTTCATTGCAACAAGTGTTGCGGCAGCAGCCTTTGTGCCGTTTTCATCAAGGTCTATGAAGGTCTTGTGGACAACATAGCCTATGAAGATAGGGTGTACATCTGCTATGGACGACATATTGGAGAAATCAGCTTTTTCATCACCCATGTTGAAAGCAGTGGGCATACCCATATTTATAAGGTAATCTGAAATGTTTTCTCCGTACTCACATTTGAACTTAGGAAGCTTTACTTGGGCTTTTTCATATTTTTCTTTGTAGCTGCCGAGGATATTGCTGAGCTTTTCGGGAGTAAGATCTGTAACATACTGTTCAACGGAAGTGCCTTCCTTGGGGAGAAGAGCAGCAAAGGCATATTTCCCGCCGCTGTAGTATTTCAGCATACCGTCGGTATCATCATCGCCGATATAAACTTCGTCGCTGGAAAGCATTTTAGCTTCCTGCTCTGTACCGTCAGCAGCAGTGAACTTGCCATCTGCTATCTGGTATTTATCGTAAGGTCTCATCCATTCTGCCTCGAAAGCAACTGCGTTAACAAGGTACATAACGTCGTCATCGCTGATCTGATTGAGGATACTCGGTATCATTTTGTTAGTTTTCTCGTTTACCCAGCCGTTTACATCTTCGAGTGTAGTATCATCAAAGGGAGCGATGTAGTATTCACTGTCGTAGTAGTCAACACACTTCTGTATAAACTCGGGGCGAGTTTGTATACGGTAAGGATTGTCGATAGCCCAGATAGAATTAGCTGTACTCATTGACCACTTGTTATATTCGGATTCATTGGGGTTAATTGTTCTTTTGCGCTGAGCAAGCAGATATTGGTCAAGCTCCTCTATGGACATACCGTTTCCAAGTACTTTTTCCATTTCTTCAAGTGTCTTGCCGTTTGCACCGTTGGCTGTCATTGCCAGTGCCTGCATTATGGAATAAGGAGATATCATGCTGTTCTCGCCCTGTTTTGTAGTGGCTTTCAGCATATCTACGGTGAATTTCATCTGGCTTTCGATGAATTTTTCGTCAGCCTCTTTACCTTCTACAGCCGACTTGTTTATGCCTGCACAGAGATTTCTCGAATTCGGCGCATAGCTTGGCGTTGGAACACTGCTTATACATTCGATGAGCATTTTCCTCATTGCACTCAGATCGAAGATATCAAGCTCGCCGTCCTCGTTTACATCAGCATTGCTGATGTTTTTGAGCTCGCCGCTGCCATTGAGCCAGCGCTGGTACATTACTACGTCAGCAAGATTGAAGGAAGTGTCACCGTTTACGTCGCCTTTTACGGGTTCTTCAAGTGCGCTGACCGTTCCTGCAATACCTGACGGGATAGCGATACAAGCAGCTATAACTGCTGAGATGAGCTTTCTGAATTTCATAAAAAAACCTCCTCATATTTTAATTCTTAGCGAAGTCTTTCGCTTTTCATATACATTAACGGAAAAAAAGGGGAGATGTGCGGCTGGAAATGTAAACATTTTATGAATTGAAGCAGGTGGAACAGGGCGATTTGACAAAAAAATCTTTAGATGTTATAATGATTTTATTATTTTTACGTATTTAATAATGTAAAGGAGAAAGCTATGAAAAAAGTCGTTTCAATATTGCTGTCACTTGCTATGATAACTGTTTTAGCATCATGTTCAGACAAAAAAAGTGAAAACAGTACTGAAAAAGCTGAAACAACAACCGAAACAACAACGGCTGCTGCCGCTACAACAGATAACAGCGTAAGCGAACAGTTTAAGTATGAAAAGTACGCTTCCATGACTCCCGAGGAAATAACTGCGCAGCTCAATCTTGAGCAGAAAGCAGCTCAGATGGTTCAGCCTGCTATATATATGGTGATAGATGAGCCCGAAGAGATAATGAAGGAGGAAGACTACGGCAGCGTTCTCGGTGAGCTTTCAGGTATGGAATTTACCTGTCAGGAGTGGCAGGAGACGATAGATGAGCTACAGAAGGGGGCTGTAAATTCAGAAGCAGGCATACCTTTTATATACGGAATGGATCATGCACACGGCGTTAACTATTGCCTTGATACAGTAATATTTCCGCATAATATCGGTATCGGAGCTGCCAACGATGAAGAGCTGACATATAAAATGGGACAAGTCGTTGCAGATGAAGCAAGGCTATGCCATATGCCGTGGAACTTTTTCCCTGTAGTAACTCCATCTGTTGACCCTCGCTGGGGACGTACATACGAGTGCTACAGTTCTGACCTTGATATTATATCAAAGCTTGGATCTTCATACATAAAGGGCTATATCGACGGCGGCGGAATAACCTGCGCCAAGCACTTCTTTGCTGAGGGAAGTGCTGCATACGGTACAGGCGAGGACTCAATGAACGGTGAGGAGTTCGTTGACAGACTCATAGATCGCGGTAACGCTGAACTTTCCGATGATGAGATAAACAAGCTCCTTAAAGTATATCAGGATATGATAGATGCAGGTACACAGACTATAATGATAAGTCATGCTTCGCTTAACGGTGTAAAAATGCATGAGAACAAGAAGTACATAATGATGCTCAAGGAAGAAATGGGCTTTGAGGGCTTTATCGTCAGCGACTGGGAGTCTATCCAGAATATTCCCGACAAGAGCTATGAGGAGCAGGTAGTTGCTGCCATAAATGCAGGTATAGATATGCTCATGGAGCCGAATAAATTTGATGAAGCAAAAGATGCTATCATTAATGCTGTAAAGAACGGTGATATCACTGAGGAGCGTGTCAACGATGCTGTTACACGTATAATCAAGGTCAAGAAGGAAAACGGTTATTTTGATGATCCGATGTTTGAGAAGTCGGCAACAAAGCAAAAGACAACAGGTTCAGACGAGTACAGGGAGATCGCTGAAAAGCTTGTTGAGGAAAGCCTTGTACTGCTGAAAAACGATAATAATGTACTTCCTATAAAGAGCGGCTCTTCTGTTTATGTTATAGGTCCTGCTTCCGATGATGCAAGTGTACAGTGCGGCGGCTGGACTCTTGACTGGGCTGAGAGCTATACAAGGGTCATTCCAGGAGTAACTACAGTACTTGAAGCTTTCAAGGCATATGCCGAGTCATACGGTATAAAAGTTATCACCAATCCCGATGAGGCGAAAAATGCGGATATTGTTGTAAATGTTCTCGGCGAGCAGGTATATTCCGAGTGGAACGGCGACAGCGAGGATATGGAGCTTTGCGGCAAGCTCGGACTTGAAAAGAACCGTATGGCTATTGACGAAGCTAAGAAGCTTGGCAAGCCTACTGTTACCTGTATAGTTGCAGGCAGACAGGTGATACTTGACAAGGCTGACTATGACAGCTGGGACAGCGTGGTAATGTGCTATCTCCCAGGCTCTGAGGGCAAGGGCATATCCGATGTGCTTTGCGGCTGTGCTGATTTCAAGGGCAAGCTCCCTTCACCGTGGTACAGCTCTGTAGATCAGATAGGTACTGATAAATGCTGGTTTGAAAAGGGCTACGGACTTTCATACGGTGACGGCTTCAAGCCTCTTGATGAGCCTGAACGCGTGAGTGCGGCTGAATAAATTGTAAATATGGCAGTATCCTGCATTGAAGGCGGGCTACTGCCTTTTATGTTTATTATACTTGACAAATCACTGTACGTATGTTACAATATAAAAAAATCCAAAGAGAGGTGTCAGGATGAAAAGATAATCTGCTTTTGAACACATGAATAATTACTTGACAGTGTGGAATTTGCCGTACTGTCTTATCATGTTGCCAAAAGTGGATTATGTTCTCATAACCTCTTTTTTGCGTATATATGTCACAATATAGGTGTATTGTGATGTTATCCCTCCGACCATGAGGTTATAAGTATGTAATGGAACTGTTTGGCAGCAAATGGTTCTGCTTTTTTGCATACAGGACCGTGGAAGGAGGAATTTTTATGTCACAGATCAGAGTTAACGATCTTACATTTTATTACGAAGGAAGCTATGACAATATATTCGAGAACGTATCCTTTTCAATTGATACCAACTGGAAGCTTGGTTTTATCGGCAGGAACGGAAAGGGGAAAACTACCTTCCTCAATCTTCTGCTTGGAAAATATCAGTACAGAGGCAGCATAGATTCTTCTGTAAAATTCGAGTATTTCCCGTATCATGTCAGCGATGCTCAGAGAGAAATGACAGGTTCTGAGCTGATTTACGAACTGAGGAACGAGTGCGAGGAATGGCGTGTGATATGCGAGCTTGAAAAGCTTGGAGAAACTGCGGAAATACTCTACAGAGGCTTTTGCACACTCAGTCTTGGTGAACAGACAAAGGTGCTGCTTGCAGTGCTTTTTTCTGGTGAGAATGAGTTCCTGCTAATAGACGAGCCTACAAATCACCTTGACTATGAAGCACGTGAAAAGGTAAAGGAGTATCTTTCGGGAAAGAAAGGCTTTATTCTTGTATCCCATGACCGAGACCTGCTTGATGCCTGCATCGACCATGTACTTGTGTTTAACCGTAAAAGTATAGAGGTGCAGAGCGGTAATTTCTCTGTGTGGTGGGAGAACAAACAGCGCAAAGAAAGCTTTGCGATCGCTGAAAACGAAAAGCATAAAAAAGAGATACGCAAGCTAAGACAGGCTGCGAAAAAAACTTCTGATTGGGCTGATAAAAACGAGCGTACAAAAATAGGCTTTGATCCAATAAAGGAAAATGATCGCTGTATCTCTACGCGATCGTTTATAGGCGCTAAAACCAAGAAGATGCAGAGCAGAGTCAAGAATATCGAAAAGCGCATAGACCGTCAGATTGAGGAAAAAGAGGGACTTCTCAGCGATATCGAAAGAACTAAACAGCTGAAGCTTGAAAAGCTTACCCATTACAGGAAAAATCTTATCAGCTTTGCAGATTACAGTCTGAGATACAATGATTCGGAGTCGGCTGTGCTTGACGGCATAAGCTTTAATGTGGAGAGCGGTGAACGCATTGCACTGCACGGCAGTAACGGCTGCGGAAAGTCTACTCTTATAAAAGCGATACTGAATAAAGCGGGATACAACGATGTTATCAGCAATATAACCGAAAAGGGGACTTGCGATATCGCATCAGGGCTCATAATATCCTATATCGACCAGAATACAAGAGAACTTTGCGGAAGTATAGAGGATTACTGTGAGAAGCACGGACTTGACAGAAGTATGTTCTGCACTATTCTGCGCAATCTGAATCTTGAACGCGTACAGCTTTCAAAGGATATTTCAGAGTTTTCTGAGGGACAGAAAAAGAAGGTGCTTATTGCAGCAAGTCTGCTTACACCTGCACATATTTATATATGGGACGAACCTCTCAATTATATTGATGTTTTTTCACGTATACAGCTTGAAGAACTGTTGCTTGAATATCAGCCTACTATGCTTTTTGTAGAGCATGATGTGAGATTTCGTGAGAAAATATGCACGCGCGCAATAGAGCTTTAGTAAAACAGGAACCGCAGGATAAATACGTCCTGCGGCTCTTTATATTTCCCTTTGGCACATCTTTTTTTACATATTATACTATATTTGATTATTAAAATGAAATATACTAATTGTTTATAAGTGTGACCTGCATCGAACATAATATGTGGGCGAATGAAATGTCAGATTTTGTCTCTGAAATAGGCTAAAGCGACCGTATTATATGGTCGAGTGAACTTATATTAGTTTGATATTGATATCGGATATTCACTTCCTAAGAATATGGCATGAGGTAGATATATATGAAAAATTTCATAGCTTTATAATTGCAGGGGCATAATATGAGGATATGGGTGCTTTATGCGGGTGAAGTGGTAATTGACATTTTGAAAAATATGATATATAATATATAAAATGTAATTTTTAAAACCATGATTACGGGGGGGATGACGTTGAAAAAATATTTAGGACAGATAATATTCAATGTGTGCGTTGCTGCAATATCGGTATTACTGTTCGGATGTACTGATCTTCTTGATTCTGCGATATTGTCGATAATAGTGATAATTGCCATGGTGGCACTTCTGTCATGGGGTAATTATTTTTTTATCAGAGCTGCCAGCCTTGGAAGAAAGGCTTTTCAGCGCGCGTATATAATAGATGAGCATACTTTTGAATCTTTGAATCAGCCTGAGGATTATATCGAGGTAATGAAAGACCTGAAGGACTATGCTCCTTGCCGTCAGGAAGCTTCAAGGCTTATTGAACAGTGGGAAGCATTTCAGAAGAAATCTGTTACCCTTAATGCAATAAGTGACGGAGCAGGAGTTTATGAGCTTGTAAATCAGGATATACAGTCGGTAATGCTCAGCAATATGATGCTCTTTATGAAGCGAACCGCTATAATACAGTCTGCTTCGCGCAACGGTGAACTCAATATGCACAAGGATTATCTTAGAATGCTTACAGGAAGAAACGAAAAGATACTTAACGATTATACAAATCTGCTTATTGAGGTATCTCAGATGACGGACAGTGAAAGAAAGAATACCGAGATAAAATCGCTGAGACTTATAATAGAATCTATACATGATTATAAGAAAGAAATGGAAAGTGAGGATATATAATGAATAAAAGTAAATCACCCGTTATAATTGCTGTTATCGGTGCATTGGTAACAATGATACTCATAATCGTAGTTATATACAACAATTCATCAAAGAAGGAAGAGAAAAAGACTCCTGTTCCGCAGAAGAATATTTCCCAGAGTCTTGAGTCATGCCTTAAAAATATAAAGGTAACGAGTGCGGAACTGATAAAGGGTAATGTTGATTACTCTGATAAGGGGGCAGCAAATCTGCCGAATATCAATACAAAGTATCCGCTTACTGTTGAAGGAAACGGAGATGTTGACATAGAGATATTCTCAACATCTGAAAAGGCAGGCAAGAATAACAACGGCTGGCTCAATGAGGTTGCTGAGGAATTCAACAGACAAGGCAACCGTCTTTCAAACGGAAAGACAATTTCAGTAAGTGTAAGAAGCATTGCTTCAGGAGCTTCCTGCGATTATATTACAAATAATGTTTATATTCCACAGGCTTATACTCCTTCAAACGAGCTTTTCGGTGAGCTTGCTTCCGAAAACGGTGCAAAGCTCAAGCTCGAAGCAGAGTCACTTGTATCAAATGTTGCAGGAATTGCAGTATCACGTACAGCTGCATCGACTCTTAAATCAAAGTACGGTGATGTATCATTTGAGACTGTAGTAGATGCTGTCGCAGCAGGCGAGCTGCAAATGGGATATACTTATCCTTATACATCGGCAACAGGTCTTAACTTCCTTGTTAATGCGCTCCAGCACTTTGACAGCAGTGATATGCTCAGCAGTGCTGCAATAGAGAAATTCCAGCAGCTCCAGAAGGGCATTCCTTTTGTATGCTATACTACAGATCAGATGGTAAACGCTATGCAGAGCGGAACTCTTCAGGCAGGCGTTGTTGAGTATCAGGCTTATACTAACAGTGCTGTATTAAAGGGCGGATATGATTTTGTACCTTTTGGCTACAAGCACAGCAATCCGCTTTACAGTGTAGGTGATCTTTCAGCAGACCAGCATGAAGCACTTTCTGCTTTCCTTAATTATGCACTCAGCGACGCTCCGCAGGCTCATGCAAGGGAATACGGATTTGATCCGGATAATTCATACAGCTACAATACTTCAAAGCTCAGCGGTGCTGACATAATCAGCGCTCAGCGTCTGTGGAAGCAGGAAAAGGATTCGGGCACACCTACAGTTGCTCTCTTTATTGCCGATGTTTCGGGAAGTATGGGCGGTGATCCTCTTGCAAGGCTTAAAGAGTCTCTTCTTGAGGCTTCAAAGAACATCAAGCCTGATAACTATGTCGGACTTCTTTCATACAGCGATAATGTATCCATTGAGCTTCCTATAGCTCAGTTCACACTTGAACAGCAGTCCTATTTTGCAGGAGCTGTAGAGAGAATGAGAACAGGAGGAAATACAGCTACATACGATGCTCTGATGGTAGGCGTTGATCTTATCAATCAGTACAAGCAGAATGTTCCTGATGCAAAAGCTATGATATTCCTTCTCAGCGACGGACAGTGCAATGAGGGATATGATTACAGAACAGCGGCAGATATCGTTGATTACTACGGTATACCGATCTACACTATCGGCTATAACGAGGATATCGACTCTCTGAAGGATCTTTCTTCAATAAACGAAGCAGTATACATTGACGCTGACAACGACGACGTTGTTTATGAGCTTGCTGCTCTCTTCAATGCACAGATGTAAATACAGACAGCCTGACGAAAGTCAGGCTGTTTTCGTATCAGTATGAAAAAGCCGACAGCGTGAACTGTCGGCTTTGATGTTATTGCTTACCACGTTATAGTTGAATGGCTGTGGATATAGAATTCTTCCTGACTTGGCTGCCAGCCCTTTTCCTTGGGCGGGAACAGTTTGTCAAATTCCTCTACTGCCTTCTCGTCATCGCATGGCTTGTCTACCTCACTTGGGTGATATAACCATTTGCGTCCGTCGAGAGCATCTTCCTTCAATACCTTTACCAGCAGTGCAGCAGGGAATATATCACCTTCAAAGCATACATTATACTTCTTGCAGCTCTTGTAGCCTCTTGCAACGTAGTTGTCGGGGTTACCGAAGTTTATGACCGTGTCATAGCCCATTTCTTCTGCAATTTTGAATGTATGTTCAAGAAGTGCCTTTCCGAAGCCCATACGCTGATACTCGGGGAGCACGCACAGCGGTCCCATAGTGACTACAGGCTTCACATTGCCCTGTTCATCTGTGAGAGTAGCCTTGCAATACATAACGTTTGCAATGACCTTACCGTCAAGCTCGATAACATAGTCAAGCTCCGGGATAAAGTCTGCATGATCTCTCATAATATGTATGAAGTAATGCTCATGGCAGCCCGGCTTGGTCATGTTCCAGAACGCTTCACGTGCGAGATTTTCGGTTTCGCGGTAGTCGTCTTTTGTTTCCTTACGAATGATGTAGTCATATTTATTCATTATTTTTTCCTCCTGAATCAGCTGACAAGACACGGGAGGTTTGTGTGAGACAGTATTCGCAAACCACCCGTTTACGCTGCTATCTCAGGTCTGTTATTATTTTTCAAACAACTTCTCCTTAAAAATAAATTACGAAATACTATATATGTATTTCTGATTGTATTATACACCTTTCAGAAAGCGGTGTCAATACTTTCATCTGAATTTAGTGCAGTAATACCTGCCTTTGTATTCGTACACCGTACATTTTTTACTGACAAGTTCGTAGTAATTGTTGAACATATATTTTTCCGTCTTTATAATACGTCCGTCGGGCAGCTTGACTTTGTAGGAGTAATATCTCGAACGTGTCCCCAGCTTTGATACATAATCAAAATCTATCAGTTCAGCTTCCTTATGTAGCTTGCCGTTTTTTATTATGATATTACGGCGTATCTTATAGATCATCCATGTAATAAGACAATACAGACCTACAATAGTGAATGCCCAGATGTAGGGTGAGCCATGTCTGATAGAGAATAATCCAAGCAGAGAGTTTAACGGCAGATCACGCTTTTTACAGAGGTATATACAATAAATGATAGCTAAAGCATCAAATCCCAGCATGACGAAAAATCCGTAAATACGTCCGTCATTGTATGAGGTGAACGGAGACTTTCGTTTTTCTTCACGTTTTTTCATATCATTGCAGTGTTTCCATCAGTTCGGGAAGATCGCTGAATTGTGCAAGTTCGGGAACAGTTTGTTTTATTTTTCCGAAGCCGTAAGCTGCATGGATAAAGTCAAGACCTGCCTGCATAGTGGCGTCATAGTCTCCCTGTATATCGCCAACATACCATGCTTTTTCAAGTTTGTTCCTCTTTACGACGAGAGCGATATTGTCACCCTTGCCTTTGAGGTTGTTGCCGTAGCATTCTATATCATCGAAGTACTTCCCGAAGCCGTAGTGCTCGAGAAAAGCTTCTATATAACCTTTCTGGCAGTTGCTGACTATATAGAGATGATATTTTGTTTTCAAGCGTTTGAGAGTTTTTTCAAGGTCGGGATAAAGTACGCCGCCGTGTTGAAGCAGATAGGTGTTTTCTTTTTCACAGCAGATGTCAAGGAGCTCCATGCGTTTGTCTTTCGGTAGAGTACCGAATAGCTTATCTGCGATCTTATCCATTGTAAGTCCCATTACGCCCATAACATCTTTCTGAGATATATCGGGGAGATCGTATTCGGACTTGCGGACTGCCTCAGTCCACGATGCGGCTACATTTGCTGAGGAGTCCCAGAGAGTGCCGTCCATATCAAAAATAATGCCTTTTTTCATTTTCCTTCCACCATTCTGCTGTATATTTCATTGAGCTGTACTCTGTCATGCTTTACGTCATCGAGTATTGTTATCCTGCCTGTTCTGACTGTGCGAGCCTTTTCCCATATATCCGCAAACATATCCTCGGTGATGCCGTAGGACTTTGGGTTGATGTCAAGCTTATATGTCCTGAAAAAGTCAAGAAGTCCCTGCGGAGTCTGTCCCTGGAATATGCAGGCAGGTATGCTGCCGAGTGCAACTGCAAGTCCGTGGGATATTTTTATATCTGGATAGTATTCCTCGATAGCATGGGCGAAAAGGTGTTCGCTGCCACTGCACGGACGGGAAGAGCCTGCTATTTCCATTGCAAGGCCGCCCATAACAAGTGCTCGTGAAAGGATGCGAATAAATACGCGGCTTTTCATGTCTTTTTCGTCGCAGTGATAAACCGAATCATAGCTCATACGGCTTAGGGCGTAGGCAAAGTCGTCAACACGGGAATTGGTCTTTGACGCGGAAAGCTTCCAGTCGAAAAGTGCAGTATGCTTTGCGATAGTATCGCCTATGCCCGATAGTGTCTGACTTTCGGGAGCGTTCGTTATCATATTGGTATCGACGATTATTGCAGTAGGTATCTTGCATTCAATAGTTTTTCGTGCTTTGCCTTCGGTCTCAAGGACTGAGAACGGAGAAGCAAGAGAGTCATTGCTGAGAGAAGTTGGCATACATATATATACCGCCTTGCTGATATGAGCGGCATACTTTGCGGTATCGAGTACTCTGCCGCCTCCGATACCGATTATCACTTTTATATCTTCGATACAGACTTTCTTTGCAATAGTAACAGCTTCATCAAAGCTTGCATTTTTTATTGCAAATATTTCTGCATTGCCGAAATCATTGCTTATATCCGTTATTTTTTCCTTGTATATGCCGATGAGAAATTCCTCGGATATTATGATAGTCTTTTGTCCGATTATATCGGGAATGTATCTCTTGACTATCTCATCGGAGTGAAAGAATGCGTCCTCTTCGACTGCAAGACATATGGGAAGATTAAATCTTGTATGCTGGTTCATATGATTACCCCCTAAAATAATGTTATAATTATTTTACCACATTCCGTAAAAATATGCAATATCGGCAGAGAAAAAGGCTTCATGATAATATCACAAAAAATCCGAAATTTTTTTCAAAAACACTTGACATCTTATTATTTTTATGATATTATCATAATAGAAATAACTAAGGAGGCGATCCGCAATGGACAGCGAGAAGGAATTTCTGAAAAACTATAACATAAAGGACTACGAAAGACCGTCCGTAACGGCTGATGTGGCGGCTTTTATGGTAAGCTCGGAGGATAAGACCAGTTATCGGAAAAATCCCGAAAATAAGCTCCTGCTTCTGCTGATAAAAAGGGGAGGGCATCCGTTCAAGGGAATGTGGGCTCTGCCCGGAGGCTTTTTGCAGAAGGGTGAGACTATCGAGGAATGTGCTCTCAGGGAGACAAAGGAAGAGACTAATGTCATGCCGACTGCACTTATGCCTGTGGGAGTTTTCAGCAAGCCTGACCGTGATCCGCGAGGCTGGATAATCTCAAATGCATATGTCTCTGTAATAAGTGAAGAGGCGGTAAAACAGGTAGGCAGCGATGACGCTTCCGATGCACAGTGGTTCAGCGTAAGCTTTGAGCGCGATGACAGCGGAAAATACGAGCTTACTCTGAAATATGAAGATACTGAACTGAAAGCAGTGCTTACAGAGGAGAAAACAAGCTTCGGACGCACTGAATTCCG
The DNA here is from genome assembly GCF_000518765.1 of Ruminococcus flavefaciens ATCC 19208. GTDB lineage: Bacteria > Bacillota > Clostridia > Oscillospirales > Ruminococcaceae > Ruminococcus > Ruminococcus flavefaciens. Next base: position 137,665 of record NZ_JAEF01000006.1, read on the forward strand.
TATAGTTGACAGCAGCAGTCTTGCATTTGACCATGCTGCAATAATCGCTGCAGCTCTTACAGCTCTCCGGAATGCGGCAAGAAATTACGATACTATATTTGATTTTCTGCCCGAAAAGTTCACTCTGACATCTTTTCAGAAGGTGCAGGAAACTATAATGAACATATCAATACTTCCTGCGAATTTTCGCCGTATGGTAAGCGGCTATGTTGAGGAGACAGACGAATATGTAAGAGGAGAGGGGCATCGTCCGGCAAAGCTCTATAAACGCAAGGCGTAAAACGGATCAGGCATAAAAATTATGCTTGACTCTTGCATAAGTACTGAGGTATAATTGATTTATAATACTTTTATCATAGGAGGATATGAGGTTATGAAAAAGTTTTTGATCGTTGTTGATATGCAGAAGGATTTCATAGATGGAGCTCTCGGTTCAAAAGAGGCTTGTGCCATAGTACCTGCTGCTGCCGAAAAGATAGCAGGCTTTGACGGCGAGATCTTTGCAACATATGATACTCATTTTGACGATTATATGGATACGGCAGAGGGCAAAAAGCTACCTGTGCCTCACTGCATAAAAGGCACTGAGGGCTGGCAGCTGAACAAGGATATCTCTGCTGCTTTGAAAAGCAGAAAGTTTACTCCTGTAGAGAAATATACATTTGGTTCGGTCAAGCTTCCCGAGCTTATAAGAAAGGCAGCAGGCAGCGATGAATTCAGCATTGAGCTTATCGGTCTTTGCACGGATATATGTGTTGTAAGCAATGCGCTTTTATTAAAGGCAAGCTTCCCCGAAGCTCCAATTGCAGTAGTCGAAAAGTGCTGTGCAGGTGTAACTCCCGAGAAGCACGCTGCTGCAATAGAAACAATGAGAAGCTGCCAGATAGATATTTTATAATATGGAAAGGAGAAAGCTATGAAACTCGAACCGATCGTTATTTCACTTCTTGATACAGATCTCTATAAATTCAATATGGATCAGGTCATCTTCCACAAGCATACAGATCTCTGCGGACAGTATTTCTTCAAGTGCCGCAACAAGGACGTTGTTTTTACTCCCGAAATGGTTCAGGAAATAAATGAACAGATAGATCACCTTTGCTCACTTACCTTCAAAAAAGAGGAGCTTGATTATCTGCGTTCCATACGCTTCATAAAGAATGACTACGTTGAATTCCTGAGACTGTGGAGACCTATCCGTGATTACGTTACAGTTGAACTTAAAGACGGCGAACTCAATATCGAAGTAAACGGTCCTCTTTTCTCGGCTATGCAGTTCGAGATATATCTGCTTGAAATCGTAAACGAAGTATACTTCCGTATGAAATATGATTACGAGAAGCTGAGAAAGTCGGCTGAGGAACGTCTTGACGCTAAGATAAAGGCTATGAACGATGGTACTTATACATTCAAGTTCGCTGAATTCGGCTGCCGCAGAAGACTTTCCCGTGAGTGGGAGGACGTTGTTGTAAAAAGACTGGTTACTGAAACTAAAAACTGCGTAGGTACTTCAAATGTATACCTTGCAATGAAGTATAACGTAACTCCTATCGGTACTTATGCACATGAATTCGTGCAGATGTATCAGGGAATAGATTCTATCCCGCTTGCTTATACCAACCACTACGCAATGAAGGACTGGTATGACGAGTACGACGGCGATAACGGTACTGCACTTACGGATACAGTCACAACAGACCTGTTCCTCCTTGATTTCAACCGCTCTATGGTCAATAACTATACAGGAGTTCGTCATGACAGCGGCGACCCTTATGAGTGGGGAGAAAAGATGATCGCTCATTACAAAAAGTACGGAGTTGACCCGAAAACAAAGCTCCTGCTTTTCAGTGACAGCCTCGACTTTGACAGAGCACAGAAGCTGCATGATTACTTCTGTGACAAGACAAAGGTATCCTTTGGTATAGGCACGTTCTGTTCCAATGATACAGAGGAAAAAGCACTTAATATAGTTATTAAGCTCCAGTATGTAAACGGCAGACCCGTTGCAAAGCTGTCTGACGACATAGGGAAGGCTATGTGCAGAGATGACGAGTATCTCGGCTATCTCAAGCGTTCGGTAGAATTCAGACTTAAAAGAGAAACAGAATATATTTAATGCTCAGGAGGACGTAACAAGTGGAGACATTGTTTTCAGTCATAATACCTGCGCATAATGAAGAAAAGTATATAGGAAAATGTCTGCGTTCAATAAAACGTGCTGAAAAGGAAGTAAACGACAGAGTACAGATCGTGGTAGTGGCTAACCGCTGTACTGACAGGACTGCCGATGTGGCGAGACATTACGGAGCTTTAGTTGTGCCTAATGAGGACAGATGTATCAGCAGCATCAGAAACGCAGGAGTAAGAGCTTCAAACGGAAAAATAATCGTAACTATCGACGCTGACAGCGTTATGACAAAGTGTTCACTGGCTGAGATAAAAAAGATGCTTTTCTCGGGAAAATATATCGGCGGCGGTGCAATGCCGAAATTTGACCGTATGTCGCTGGGAATTGCAGTTTCTACTGCATATGTTGCATTAAATCTGATACCTGTTATGATAAAGAGCGGCGGTATGCTGTCTGGAACTATGTTCTGGTGCAGGCGTAAGGATTTTGACAGGATAGGCGGTTTTGATGAGAGTCTTGTGAGCCTTGAGGATATGGATTTCGCAAGAAGGCTGAAAGCTCTCGGAAAGAAATTCGGTAAGAAATACGGCACTCTGAAGAAGTCGAGGGTCATAACTTCAAGCCGTAAATTCGATGAATTCGGGGACTGGTATCTGCTCAAAGACCGTAAAATGACAAAGGCTATTTTTACGGGAAGGGACAGAAAAGCTGCCGATAAATTCTATTATGATGTAAGATAAAAAAGGCTGTGTAACAATTAAGTTACGCAGCCTTTTCTTCTGTATGCAATGCAGTTTTTTTAGAAACAAAAAACGCCGAATATTCGACGTTTCATAAACAGTGCCGCTGACCGGACTTGAACCGGTACGATATTGCTACCGAGGGATTTTAAGTCCCTTGTGTCTGCCAATTCCACCACAGCGGCAAAATATACAGCGGTACGACTTTTTAGGGTTATACCGCTTTTTGGTCGAGGTGACAGGATTTGAACCTGCGGCCCCTACGTCCCGAACGTAGTACTCTACCAAACTGAGCCACACCTCGGACAGCATTAATATTATACATCAAATGAGCGGCGATGTCAAGTAAAAATATCAATAAAATAATAATTTTATTTTTTTACAATTTTATTATCATAAAAAAGAGCAGCCCGAAAGCTGCTCTTTAACATTTTATTTGATAACGATTGGTTCTGACCAGTAATCCTGATTGTAAATATCAGAGAAGCGATAAAGGATATGGCAGGCGCCTGATCCTACGTCTGTATTGCTTATGGTCATATTATCGGAAACTGTTACCTGATCACCGATCATGTAGCTGTCCTGATAATTCATATCGTAATCATAATAATCACAGATGAAATCAAGCTTGTCGCCAACATTGAGCTCTGTAAGGTTCTTTGCTACAGCGTTTGTCTCGCCGTTAACGTAATCTGTGGAAGCTCCTGCGATAAAGCCGTTTGGATTAGCGTTGTTGAATACGATTATAAGGTTTACACGCTCACCGTTCAGTAAAGCAGGTACATATCCTGTGATTATCGTATCATCACCGCTGTTTGTTGTATCTGTGTGATAGTATGCTACAACGTTTCCGTTGATCGAGAGCCAGTTCTTTTCAGTATCAGCAATAAGGTCTCCCTCTTCTGTCCAGTCGTAGATATTGTCAAGTCCGAGGTCGATGTAGCCCTGACCGTCGTCGTAGAACATATTAAGGTCGAGCTTGTGTACCATTTCCCACTGATTGTCAGCAAGCTTCATAGTATATGAATCATTCTGCTTTTCCCATGTGAGCTTTGATGCGTCAAAGTAGTGAGTTGAAAGATATTCAGCTGTGTCGTCAACATCTGTATCCTGCATAAATGCAGTATTTGAATCATCGAGACCTGCTATGCTTCTTCCGCCGCCGCCGAGGAAGCTGGAGAGAAGTGACCCGATCATATCAGAGCTGCCTGATGAGCTTGATGAACCGCCGAGTCCGAAGAGTGAGCTAAGGGCGGAACCTGTGCCGCCTGCTGCGATCTGTCCTCCTGTTTCAAGCTTTGCAAACTGCTTGATGCACTTGGAGTACTCAGAGTCCATACCGATCTGGTTGTAAGTATTGCAGGCTGTATCTACGTATGATGTACGCTGATACGGGAAATAAATTGATACTCCGTATGCGTTTGTCATGTTTGTAGATGTGCGGTTGTACTTGACTGCCTTTTTAAGAGTTTCAGCAAGTGCCTTACCCTCGGGAGTTCCAATATTTTCAGCAAGGTTTACGAGGTCTACCTGATCTATGCGAGAGCTTTCTGCAAACTCACGGGTAGAGTATCTTGCGTTTGAAATGTCCTTGTACTCATCGTTTGAAATCTTTGTGCTGACAGACTTAGCAAATGCATTGAGATCCTTTGGTACAGTATTTGAGAATTCAGCAAGGTCGATAACGGAAAGTGTTGTTTTCTGACCTCTGCACTTCTTTGCGCACTCGGAAACGAAATCGTCAACAATGTTCTTGCCGATGTCAAGTGTTGCCATAGAAGTGTTGCTGCCAAGCTTTGTGAGCCAGTTTGTGTAGTACCAGCCGATACCGGGTTCTGTTTCCTCAGAAGCGATGAGATAATCAGCGTGTTCGTTGAGCATGAGTGCTGTTTCTGCTGTTGCCATAAGGCAGGCGTCAAAGCCGATGAAGTCAAATTTTACTCCGCCGCTCTTGAGTGCCTGATTAACACCTGCAAGGCTCATAGATCCGCTGCTCTTGTTCTTTTCGTCGTAGCCGTAGCCTGTAACTGATCCGCCGCCGTGATCCCAGAGGATAAGCTCGTTTCTGTTAGCAGGGAAGTTCTTGGAGCAGTACTGTATAAATGATGCAAGGTTGTTAGGATCGGTCATTGCCTTTGAGCCAGCATCTTCAACAAGTCTGCCCACCTGACCGTTCTTTATCTGATATATCTGGTTGACTTTATTGCTTATGCCTGTTGACTTCCACTTTGAGCAGCCTCCTGTGAATACGATTACGTTTACGTTGTCACCGTAGGAAGCACCTGCCATTTCCTGCATATCGGAAGAAGCCATGCCGTATTTTGATTCAAGGTCGGTACCGCACATATATACCATGATAGTTACAACGTCCTCGTTGTTGCCCTTGATAACTGTACGCTTTTCACGTGAACCTGTGGCAACAGATGTATCTACTGATGTATCACTGGTAGCACTGCCTGATGCTGTATCCTCAGTGCTGAAATCAAAGCCCGACGGTGCTGAACCGCCGCCTAAGAGTGAGCCGAGGAGATTTCCTGCACCGCCGCCTGCACCGCTGCCCATAAATTTAAATAAAAGGAAACCGATTATAAGGAGCGTCATTATTCCGCCGCCGCCGGCAGCTGCTCTCTTTACGCCGCCTCCGCCGCCTGTTGATCCGCCTGAATAGCTTCCTGAACCGACAGGACCTGTGCCAAGTCCATCGCCGCGTCTATGTGCTCCACTTCCGCCGGATGTGACGTTTTTACGTCTGTTCTGCGGTCTGTTTTGTCTTGGATCCATATTAACCTCCGTAATTTTTTCTCTTTAGCAGGTCAAATAGACCTACTTATTAATATTTTACACACTTTCACATAGAATGTCAAGTTAAAATGAATTATTTGTATTTTGTCGAAAAAACAAGCGCAGCGGCAAGTTTATGGCTTGCAGCTGCGCTGATGAATGTTATTTGCTTATGAGAAGCTTTCTGAGTCCGATACTGTCGAAGATGTCAATAACTCCGTCATAGTTGATATCTGCATATGCCGAGCTTGTTACAGGTTCGTTTTTCAGCAGGAATTTCTGTAGCATTACAAGGTCTGCAACAGTTACGTCTGTATCAAAATTTACATCGCCTGTACGCGCTTTTTCGGGAGTGAGTATTATTTTCTGATTCTTTGTACCGTTATAATCTTCAAGACGGCAGGAGAGGATATAGTTGTTGTCGCTGCCGCTGTTGATGACTGTAACGCATTTTTCATTCTGCACAAGGGAATACGAGCCGTCTTTATTGCAGGTGACTCTGAATTTCTGTGAGCTGTCGGCTGTGTATTCCTTTGCAGTGATATTTCCTGCACTGTCAGATGTGAGTGCGTCGCCGTACTTGTTTATAATTGTATAGCTGCCGTCATCAAGTTTGTTGAATTTCCAGATATGGTCGTCTGCGTGATTTAATGAGTCGCCGTTTATTTGATGTATCTGCATATAGCTGTCTAAATTGAGGTTCCTTTCGGCTGAATTGTACAGCCAATCTGAGAAAATATCGCGCATTGAATATGTACCGTCAGTTACGGTTGGGTGAACAGCTTCAAGGCTGAACAGCTGGCAGTCATCGCCTCTGTATTCCCACTGGTTGATGTTTCCACCGTTCTCTTTTGACCATTCATATACGTCAAATCCGCTTTTGTCATTGGACGAAGCGGTAACTATACCGTAGTATGAGCCTTGCTTTTTTATCATGAACTTCTGATTTTCTGCGCCTGTGAACTCCTGTAATTCAATGTTTACGCCGTCGCTGCCTGAATTTTCTGCAAGACCGATGCATTTGTGCTCATCGCCTGCGGAGAGGATACAGAAGTATTTTTCGTCAATAGACGTGAGTTTCCACTGCTGTGCCCAGCTTCCGTTGAATTCCCATTGCTGTATGTTAGTCCCGATATCAAGGCTGCCGTTGGGTAGGTCTACAGCCTTACCGCTGTTACGGTTGATGATGTAATATGATACATCGGAGTGAAGGTCGGTACCTGAAATATAGGGAGTATAGCTGCTTGGCAGCAGAAAATCTGTGGAATATACTATCTTTGAGTCTTTGTCAGTGTAATCTGGAATGCCTGTTTTACGCTCTGAGCCGTTGTATTCCTTTGTCTGCACACCCCATACGGTCTGGTTGTTGCTGCCTACAGCGGTAAAGGACATTACCTTTTTGCCGTTTTCGTCCTTGGCTGCAAGGAAGTAACCGCTGTATTTCTGACCGCCTATTGTTATCTCAGCAGCCGCGCTCTCCTGCGACTGTGACCATTTACCTGTGACTGCACCGCTTATTGTACCGTCGGAATTGAGTTTTATGCTGCTGTAGTTTATTATCTTTCCGTCTGTGGAGGTGCCGTGGTTGATGAATTCATAGTCGCCGATAATATCGGAGTCATCGTAGCCAGATGCAGATATCTCGTCGCCTGCATATTCGTATGGGGCTACAACAGGCCAGCCTTCATCGTTGAAGTACATGGAGTGTACACGAACCTCGTGGAATTCTGCTCCGTCGTCAAAACGTGTGTGATATACAAGATACCATTTGCCGTCATCGTCACGGAGTACGGAGTTATGTCCGCAAGCCATATATGCCTTGCTAAGTGAGCTGAATTTGTAGTTGCCCATTACCTTCAGACCAGTGGAGTCGAGGTTGGGATTTGTGGGGAGAACTGCCTGTCTGCCTGCGGGATCGGTAAACGGTCCGAGAGGCGATGCGGAACGGAATACACGCATATTATACCCGCCTGTTGAGGTGAGTCCGCCGAATGTTACCCATAAGTAATAGTAGCCTGTATCGGCATTGTATTCGATGAAGGGACCTTCACCTGATTTGCCGTAGCCCCCCGATATCTTTGTGCCGAAGTAGCTGTCCACCATTCTGCCGTCAGAGGTAGTGCCTGTTTTCGGGTGTATGCACTGTCCGGTTTTCGGATCTATCTCAAGGGTGAATATACCGCCTGACCATGAGCCGTAGCACATATACATCTTTCCGCTGGTGTCATAGTATATGGTAGGGTCGATGGCGTTTGGGAAGAGCTGATTGTTGAAGTCGTTGTTTCTGAACCAGCTGTTGTTGAAGCTTACCTGTCCTGCGGCAATAAGCTCGTCTATGTTCGTGGAGGTGTACTTCTTGTTCACGTTTTTTGTTGAACTCTTTACATATGTGTCATTGTTTGTGAAGCCTGAATAAATGAGAGTATCCACAAATGTGTACGGTCCTTCAATGTTCTTTGCTGCGGCATAAGCTATTACCGAGCGCATATATGTTGAGGAGGTGCAGAAGTACATGAGGTACGCACCTTTGCTGCCGTCGGAGTTGATATAGTCTGCGTCCCAAACAACATCGGGTGCCCATACTGCAAAGCCGCCTGCGCAGTCCTCAAGGTCTTCGCCTGCCCATGCAAAGGCTTTTTGCAGATTTTGTGAAAGGCTGCCGAATTCAACATTATTTGTGGTGGCATAGCCGTTTGAAAAACGTTTCCAGTTACGCAGATCAGTGGTCTTTGCAGCTTCGATATGTGAACCGAATACATAATATGTACCGTTATCCTTGACTATAGAAGGATCGTGTACGGATACGCGCTGATTTGCTGCAAAAGCACTAAGTCCCGTGAATGCCGATAAAAATATGCAACCTGAGACAGCTGCTGATATTAGCTTTTTCAATTTCATTTTAATATCCTCCGAATATAGAATACTTTATATAATTATATCTCTTTTTTGTTGAAAATGTCAATAGATTTTGTGTGCACAAAAGTATTCTTGCTGTTACATATAGTGTAAAAATCTATATAACGCTTCTTATATAGATTTTTTTATGAAAGAAAGAATTATTTTTGTCAAATGTTCCGATTTTTGGCTGAACTATTGGAAATATGTGAAATCTGTGCTATAATACACTTGTATTCATGGATATTTTAAATCAATGAAGATAAACGGTGCCTTTCGGCTGATGCCGCAAAGGTTAAAAGGGAAGCAGGTGCGATGCCTGCACGATCTCGTCACTGTGATCGGGCAGCATTTTTTCACGTACATCGTACAGCCACTGTGTAAAAACGGGAAGGCGGAAAAATGTGCTATTGCCTGTAAGTCAGGAAACCTGCCGCTTATCGGTACATGGGATAATTCCCAAGATCACGAGGCATTGATCGTACCATTGGCGCCCGTAAAAAGACGGGTTTATTGTGATGCCTTCTGCCTGAGCGGAAGGTCTTTTTGCGCACGACCTATGTCTCCTGAAAAAACAGGAGGAAAAGAAAATGAAAATGAGAAAAATGATCGCAGCCGCTGCTGCACTTACACTTACTGCTGCCTGCTTCAATTCATGCGGCGACAGCGAGAAGAAGGACGGCAATGATTCAACTGCAACTGAAGCAACTACAACTGCTGTAACAACTGAGGCTGATACAACCGAAGCAACAGAAGCTGAAATAACTACTGAGGCTGAGGAAGACGATGAAGAGAACTACGATACAGGTGATGCTTCTCTCGATAATATCAGAAATCAGGACGAGATCGGTGACAATGAGCTCCTCGTTATAAGCTTCGGTACAAGCTTCAACGACAGCCGCCGTCTTACTATAGGTGCGATCGAGAACGCTCTCGAAAAGGCATTCCCTGATTACTCGGTTCGCCGCGGATTTACTGCAAATATCGTTATAGACCATGTTAACAAGAGAGACGGCGTTCTCATTGATGATATCGACGCTGCTCTTAAAAGAGCTGTTGACAACGAAGTAAAGACTCTCGTTGTTCAGCCTACCCACCTTATGAACGGTCTTGAGTATGAGGAGCTTACAGACAAGATCGCTGAGTACTCAGATGCTTTTGATAAGGTTGTTATCGGTGAGCCTCTCCTCACAAGCGATGATGACTTTGCTAAGGTAGAAAAGGCTATTACTGAGTGGACAAAGGAGTATGATGACGGCGAGACAGCTATCTGCTTCATGGGTCATGGTACTGAGGCTGAGTCAAATGAAGTATACCAGAAGATTCAGGATCTGCTCACAAACGACGGCTTCAAGAATTACTATGTAGGCACTGTTGAAGCTACCCCTTCTTTAGATGACGTTATTGCAAAGGTAAAGGAAGGAAACTATAAGAAGGTCATTCTTGAGCCTCTTATGGTAGTTGCAGGTGATCACGCCAATAACGACATGGCAGGCGATGACGAAGATTCATGGAAGTCTGCATTCCTTGCTGAGGGCTATGACGTTGAGTGCTTACTGAGAGGTCTCGGTGAGAACGAGGATATCCAGAAGCTCTACGTTGAGCACGCTCAGAAGGCAATTGACTCTGTAAAGTAAAAAAAAAATTGAAATTGCAGCCGGCTTTATGTCGGCTGCTTCATTAAGAGGTAATTAATATGTATAAAAAACTTGCTGTAGTATCACTTTTATTAACCGCTGCTGTACTGACTTCATGCGGCAATAAGAATAATTCATCTGAGTCTGAGGCAAAGACTACAACTGCTTCTGTTGAGACTACAACAGAAGCTGAAACAACTACCGCTGCCGAGACCGAAGCAGAAACAACTACCGAACAGGTCACTGCACCTCAGCAGGAGGTCGGTTACGAGGGCATGGTGGCTGTTGCAGCTGATAAGCTCAAAGACGGTGAATACGATATAAACGTTGATTCAAGCTCTTCAATGTTCAAGATAACCGAATGTAAGCTTACAGTTGCAGACGGCAAAATGACTGCAAAGATAACAATGAGCGGAAGCGGCTACGAATATCTGTTCATGGGTACTGGTGAAGATGCATCAAAGGCTTCCGAAGATGATCTTATCAAGGCTGAGGAAAGCGGAGATGTGGTTTCTTTCACTGTGCCTGTTGAAGCTCTTGACAAGGAGATCGACTGTGCTGCTTACAGCAAGCGCAAGGGAATGTGGTATGACAGAACCCTTGTGTTCCGTGCCGATTCATTGTCTGATGAAGCTTTTACAGAAAGCAGATATAATACCGCTGAGTCTCTCGCTCTCAAGGACGGAGAATACGATATTGATATTAAGCTCGAAGGCGGCTCGGGAAAAGCCTCTGTTGTTTCGCCGGCAAAGCTTACTGTCAAAGACGGAAAGGCTTCTGCCGAAATAATCTGGAGCAGCAACAAATATGATTATATGGTAGTTGAAGATGAGAAGATAATGCCTGTAAGTACAGAAGAATTCTCAATATTCGAGATACCTGTTACGGGCTTTGATTATAAGATGCCGGTTAAGGCTGATACTACGGCTATGAGTACACCCCATGAGATAGATTATACTATCTTCTTTGATTCTTCTACAATTACCGAATAATATGCTTAAACGTGTATTCTTTGCAGCGGCTGCACTTGTTCTGATCGTTGGCTGTGCCGACAGGAAAAGTACAGCCTATGTTTCTCAGGGCGGAAAAATGCTTGAGCTGAAATACGCTCAGCAATTTTCGGCGGAGTATATCGACAATGACTGTGTGCTTCTGACTATAGGTGAGGATAAGTATGTTGTAGTCCCCGAAAATGGTGAAGCTCCCAAGTCGGCAGGTGACGCCGTTGTTATACAGCAGCCGCTGAATAACGTATACAATGCAGCTTCATCTGCTATGGATCTCATTGACGGAGCAGGCGCGCTGGCTGATGTCACCATGACTTCCACAAAGTATGATGACTGGAGCTTGCAGAATATCCGTGACAGGATAGACAGCGGAGATATTACATATATCGGCAAGTACAGCGCTCCCGATTATGAGGCTCTTCTTGAAGAGGAATGCGGACTTGCAATTGAGTCTACCATGATATATCACAGTCCAGAGGTCAAGGAGCAGATAGAAGCTCTCGGCATACCTGTGCTGGTAGAGAGATCAAGCTACGAAAAAGACCCTCTCGGCAGAATGGAATGGATAAAGCTTTACGGTATCCTGTTCGACTGCGAGGAACAGGCGCAGAAGCTCTTTGATGAGAAAACAAAGCAGATAGAAGATATACTCACTGAGGAAAACACAGGTAAAAAAGCAGCTTTTTTCTATATCAACTCCGCAGGCGGTGTGGTAGTCCGCAAGCCAGCGGATTACGTTCCCGAAATGATGAGAATGGCAGGTGGAGAGTACATCTTTTCAAATGACGACCTGAAAACCGATGAGAATGCCCTTTCTTCCATGACTATTCAGCCTGAGTCCTTTTATGAGAAGGCATGGGACGCTGATATAATTTTCTATAACAGCGATATAACAGGCGGTGTAAGCAGTATAGATGATATCACAGCGAAATATCCTCTCATAAAAGATTTTACTGCCGTAAAAAACGGTGAGGTCTGGTGTACGGAAAAAAATGTATTTCAGCAGACTACAGGTGCTGCTGATATGATAAAGGAGTTTCACAGCGTTTTCAAGGGTGAAGCCGATGACAATATGAATTTTATGTATCGTCTGGAGTGATAATGATGAAAGCACAGCGGCAGCGAATTATACTTGGATATATCTTGTTACTTGTAATGCTCGTATTGCTTGCGGTTATTAATATCTGTGCAGGAAGTGCTGATATATCCGTTCACAGAATGATAAATGCACTTCAGCACCCCGAGTCTGACAAGGCTGCGTACAATATAATAACAGGACTGAGACTTCCTCGTACCGCTGCGGCTGTTATCCTCGGAGGAGCATTGTCTGTTTCGGGATTTTTACTTCAGAATTTCTTTGCAAATCCTATTGCGGGTCCTTATATCCTCGGTATATCATCAGGTGCAAAGCTTATGGTGGCGCTGCTTATGGTGTTTTCATTGTCACGGGGCTTTGCTGTGAATTCATTCGGCATGGTAACTGTGGCTTTTATAGGTTCAATGATATCAATGGGTATCATTCTGCTCATATCGGGCAAGGTCAAACGTATGTCGGTGCTTATAGTCTGCGGTGTTATGATAGGATATATATGCTCTGCTGTTACTGAGCTTGTGGTGAATTTTTCCGACGACTCCAACATCGTGAACCTGCATAACTGGTCAATGGGAAGCTTTTCGGGTATCGGAAAGGGCGACGTACTTACTTCGGCAGCTATAGTTTTTCCTGCCTGTATCCTTGCTTTCATGCTTTCAAAGCCTATGAACGCTTATCAGCTCGGTGAAGAATATGCAGTAAATTCGGGAGTACATATAAAAGCCTTCAGAGCTTCGCTGATACTGCTTTCAAGTGTGCTTTCAGCCTGCGTTACGGCTTTTGCAGGTCCTGTTTCCTTTGTGGGGGTTGCAGTGCCCCATATCATAAAAAGCGGATTCGGTACGGCAAAGCCTATTCGTATTCTTCCTGCCTGCTTTCTCGGAGGTGCGGTGTTCTGTCTGCTGTGCGACCTGATAACGCGAACGCTTTTTGCTCCTACGGAGCTGAGTATAAGTACGGTAACGGCTGTATTCGGTGCGCCTGTGGTCATATATATGCTTCTTCACAAAGAAAGGAGAGGCTGAAATGAACGGGATAATGCTTAGCACAAAGGCTCTTTCGGCAGGCTACGGCAAAAAGGTCATAGTTGAGGGCGTTGAGATAAATGCGGAGCAGGGGAAGATACTGACTCTCATAGGTCCTAACGGTGCTGGAAAGTCCACTGTGCTGAAAACTATCTGCCGACAGCTAAGACCTCTTGGCGGCGCTGTTTATATTGGAAAAGAAAAGCTCGATGATCTGAGCGGCAATCAGCTTGCAAGGTCGGTATCGGTGCTTCTTACAGGCAGGGTAAAGGCCGAATATATGCGCTGCATAGACGTTGTTGAGACAGGACGTTACCCCTATACGGGCAGGCTGGGAGTGTTGTCCGACAAGGACAGGGAAAAGGTAAGGGAAGCGCTCAGGCTCGTTGATGCTGAGGATATTGCGGAATGTGACTTCGACAGGATAAGCGACGGTCAGCGTCAGAGGATAATGCTTGCAGGAGCTATATGCCGTGAGCCTGATATCCTTATACTCGATGAGCCGACAACTTTTCTTGACATAAAGTACAAGCTTGAACTTATGAATATACTGAAAAAGCTTGCCTCTGAGCGGCATATAGCTGTTATAATGTCCCTTCATGAGCTGGAGCTTGCTCAGCGTGTTTCAGATACTATCATCTGTATAAAAGGAAACGGCATTTACCGCACAGGTACTCCAAAGGAAATATTCTCGGGAAGCTGCATAGAGGAGCTTTACGGAGTAGAAAAGGGAAGCTTCTGTAAAGCCTATGGTTCGCCCGAGCTTGGAAGGCTTAATTCCGCTCCCGAGGTGTTTATAATCGGTGGCGGCGGAAGTGCAGTAGCTTTGTATCGAAGTCTCCGCTGTAATGGTATAGCCTTTGCGGCAGGTATCATACATGAGAATGATATCGAATATCCTGTTGCTGCTGCTCTTGCATCAAAGCTTGTTTCGGAGCAGGCTTTCGAGCCTGTTTCAGATGAGAAATATGAAGAAGCACTGCAGCTTATGAGAAGTTGTGGAAATGCTGTTTGTACCATTGAAAGCTTTGGCACTATGAATGAGAAATGCAGGCAGCTCATGTTGGAAGCTGAGAAAATGGGGATTTTAAGAGGTATAGAGTCATATGAGTGATAAGTCGTTGCTTACTAAGAAAATAGTTGTGCTGCCGCTGACCATGCTTTGCTGTCTGCTGTGGGGAAGTGCTTTCCCGTGCATAAAGCTTGGCTGCGGATATTCGCATATAGCCTCTGATGATACCTATACCCAGATATTGTATGCAGGACTAAGATTTACTCTTGCAGGCATTCTTGCTGTTCTTATTGGCAGTATCATTCAGAGAAAGCTGCTTATACCGAGGAAAGAAACGATACCCAAAGCTGCAAAGCTGTCGCTTTTTCAGACTATACTGCAATATACATTCTTCTATATCGGACTTTCAAGAAGTACGGGCATGAAAAGCTCTGTAATTACGGCTTCAAATGTGTTTCTTTCCATAATCGTTGCTGCTGTTGTTTTCCGTACCGAAAAGCTTACTGTAAAAAAAATAGCAGGCTGCCTGATCGGATTTTCAGGTGTGGTACTCATTAATCTCAGCGGTATCGGCGGTGGCTTCAGGCTTACGGGAGAAGGTTTTGTGTTTTTGTCCGCGCTGTCTTATGCCTTTTCGGCAGGACTTATAAAACGTTATTCTCACACTGAGGATACGGTGCTTCTCAGCGGCTGGCAGTTTATCATAGGCGGTATTGTTATGACTGTTTTCGGGTGTATTACAGGTGGGAGGATCACTGTGATCAATACAAAAGGGATATTCATGCTGCTTTACCTTGCCTTTGTTTCTGCGGCTGCGTTCTCAATATGGGGCGTACTTCTGAAACACAATCCTGTTTCCATGATTTCTGTTTTCGGCTTTATGAATCCTGTTTTCGGAGTTATTCTTTCGTATCTTCTTCTGTCGGAGAGAAGCGAGGCAGGTCCGTACAGGGTGGCAGCTGCGCTTTTACTTGTGGCAGCAGGCATTATTATTGTAAATTTTGCTCCCAGAACAAATAAACTAAGTAAAAAAACAGTATAAAATCCGGAATGGCAAGGCTGTTTTTTTACGCGTATGAGCTATAGCAAAGAAAAAACGATTCTTTTTGCTCATAAAATATGTGAACTGTCACACTAAAGTTATATAAAAAGGAATCCCGACATTGTCGGGATTCCTTTTTGTGTGTATCTTCATAGATACTTCAAAATGACAAGACTAAGGAATACGTTGCTTAATTGATTTAGCGTAAACACTTGACCACAGTTTTTAACTATGCTATAATGGGTAAAGTGTTATGCAATTGAATATATAGCATAACTTTTTTGGATAATAATTATTTTTTCGCCTATTAATTATTTGAAGAAAAAATTTATAATGGAGGATCGTTTATGAAACTAAAAAAAGCAATAGCAACACTTTCTGCTGCTGTACTGACTGTTTCAGCATCTCTTGCTTATTTCCCTTCAAAACCGATAAGCAAACACATACTGACAGCAAACGCAGAAACGTCTGCCCCGATTTCCATAGAAGGTAATATAATATGGGAACCGATCAAGGCAGAAGACATCAAAGAAACTGAAGACGGCTGGCTGTACACCGAAAGTGATGATGAAATAACCATCACAGGCTATAAAGGCTCGGATACCGAGCTGAAAGTACCGTCAACCATTGACCAGAAAACAGTAACAGCGATCAGCAATGAAGCTTTCAGCGGCAATTCAAAACTTGTAAGCATTGATCTCGGAACTGTTAAGAAGCTCGGAAATTACTTATTTAAGGATTGTCCTGAACTTAAAGAGATCACGATACCTAAAACTGTTGCCTATGGCGGAAGCGACAAGGGTGGTGCTCTTAAAGGAAGCAGCGTAGAAAAAGTGATATTTGAATCAGGAATACAGTCTGTACCTGATTATATCTGTAACGGTGCTGAAATGCTTGATACAGTGGAATTTCCTACAATTAAGGCGACAAAGAACGGATTTACCATTGGAAAATATGCTTTTGCAGACACATCATTATCAAGTATT
This sequence comes from Ruminococcus flavefaciens ATCC 19208, assembly GCF_000518765.1. Taxonomy (GTDB): domain Bacteria; phylum Bacillota; class Clostridia; order Oscillospirales; family Ruminococcaceae; genus Ruminococcus; species Ruminococcus flavefaciens. The sequence goes on from NZ_JAEF01000006.1 coordinate 154,011, forward strand.
GAGATTCCTGAAAATGTAACTGAGCTTGGCGAATCAGCTTTTATGGGCTGCTCTATACTGAAAAATATCATTCTTCCTGAGTCACTAAAAATAATAAGTGAATTCTGTTTCAGCGGCTGTGAATTATTGACCGAACTCAAACTTGGTACGAATGTTACTACTGTTGGAAGAAATATGATCGAAAAATGCAGCAAGATCAAGGAACTCACTATCCCTGCATCTGTTACTGCGATAAGAACAGATGCAGTATGTAACGGCTGCCTTTACGGAAGCAGCGTTAAAAAGGTAATATTTGAGGACGGAACGAGAAACATCGTTAGCTTCATTTGTCGTGATTCTTCTGAGCTTGAAACTATCGTTCTGCCGGAAAGTGTAGAAAATATCGGTGAAAGTTCATTCAGAAACTGTCCAAGGATCAAAACCATATCTCTTCCGGAAAATGTTGAAAGTATAGGTAACAGTTGTTTCAGTGACTGTACTGCTCTTGAAAGCTTTACATTCAACAAGAATGTCAAAAACCTCGGACATGATCTTTTCAACGGCTGTAAAAAGCTCAAGGAATTAACCATCCCTGCAAGTGTTGAAAATGTTGATAGTAAATTTGATCTTTACGGTTGTCTTGCAGGATGCGGTGTAGAGACTGTTATATTTGAAGAGGGAATAAGGAGCATACCCCATTGCATTTGTGCAGGTGCAACACAGCTTAAGACTGTAATAATTCCCGAAGCTCCTTCAAAAACGTTGGAAGGCTTTTCTATTGGTTCGAGCGCATTTGAAGGAACTGCTATTGAATCTATAGAGCTGCCTGCAAGCCTTACAAATATTGGTGCGTCCGCATTTGAAGGCTGTTCGCTTCTTAAATCAATTTCACTTCCTGACGGACTTAAAACCCTTGAAAAAGAATGCTTCAAGGATTGTGTCCTGCTTACAGAGCTTGAAATACCGAGCAGCGTTACAACTCTTGGTGAGAAAATGATAAGCGGCTGTAATAAGATCAAATACCTCGATATCCCAGCAGGCGTTACTAATGTAAGCGGCGAGACTGGAATTGTTGGTGGAAACAGAGTTGATACAGGAGTTATTGCAGGAAGCGGTGTTGAATATCTCAGCTTTGGAAACGGCATGAAAAAAGTTCCCGAGTATATCGCAAAAGATGCTCAGGAATTAAAGACCGTAATACTTCCCGATACTGTTACAGAGATCGGCAATCACGCTTTTGAGAACTGCACAGCTCTTAAAAAAGTTGAATCTTCAAACTCATCTCTGAAATTCAGTTCAAATACATTTATGGGCTGTGAAAGCCTCAACGATAAGCGTTTAACTGTATTTGATCCTAAAAATACATACTTCATTGCCAATACAGAGCGAGGAAGTGTAAACGGTATCATAAACTATAAGCTCAAATATGATCTGCTCCCTTCTGTTATAAGCGACGCACAGAGCATGAAGCTGAATATCAATGTACCCGATGGTTTAACACTTATGCTCGATACTATCCGAAGCAAGAATATGAATATCAATACAGATGACATTCAGGAGGGTGTTATCCCTGTAAATTCAAGAAGCGGAGAGATGGAATTCTCAGTACGTGTTACAGATATCGGCAATTACAAGATAACAGCTTCTCTTACATTTGAGTCCAACAAGACAAAATGGGATCAGCCTATAGGAAGTGTATATGTTGATTGTCCTGATATCACTATCGGTGCACCAACAGTAGTTAATAGTTATGAAGCAGAAGTGTACGGCGTATCACAGCGCGATCACGATGTTGAGATATTCGTGAACGACAAGAGTGCAGGTGTATTCAGAACAAATAAGTCTACAGGAAAATATCACGGAACTATTTCTCTTCCTGAATCGCCTGATGGTTCGGTTTATACTCTTTATGCAAAATGCGGAAGTCTGAAGAGCGATGAGATAAAAGTTGAATACTCCGCAGGCAGACCTTCTGTAAAAAAGGTCGTTTTTAAATACGGTGTTCACGGCAATAAATATGAAGAACTTGATATTACTGATGTATTTACAAAGGGTGCAACACCTGTTGTTGAATATCATTCTAATCTCGGCTTTGATATAACTACTGTAAACACAGATCAAATTGACAGACTGTTTGTTACAAGCCAGAAGGGCAATGACATCAAATACATAGAAGCGTTTTATAATCCTGAAAAAGACTTATGGAGCACTGAAGGAAACTTCGATGAAAATGATCCGCACTACGTCCCCGGTACTCTGAATATATTCATTCTTGAAAAAGAAAAATCCCCTTCATACGAAGATCTTATGTCTTTAACAACAGGTTTTGAAAATGTTCCGCAGGAATTCTATGACAACAGCAATGTCGAACTGCTTGCTAAAGATGATGCTTCCAAAGCATTTTGTGTAAAAATAAATATTTCAGACGGCAAAACAAGTAATTCGTTTGATTTTTATTACAACGAAAATGCAAGTGGAGCTTATATTAATGGCACGTATTATACATTAGAAGAAATATCTCAAAATTATAAATCACTTGGTCTTTACGATCCGGGTATAACATTAATTGAAAATAATAAAAAAGTAAAATATTATATTGCCGATTCAAATCCTGATGTTATTTTAGGTGATATAAAAGCAAACAGAAAGAATGTACCTTCAATATTTGCAAGTAATAAGGTCAAAGCAGAATCCGACGATAATGTATTTGATGTAATAGGCGATATATACAATGTGTCTGCCGGTGAAATGTCAGGAACCACATGGTTTAAATGCATTGAAGGAAAAGATGCAGATCATCCTGTATTCCAGATAATCAATCAATATGCGTCTAAGGGATATATGGACTGCATGAAGAGCATGTGGGGCTCTGACTACGGCGATATTGTAAAAGGATTATCAGTTGCCAGTGATACTTGGAACTGGGCTTCACAAATGTATAGAGCAGGCAATAACCAAAATTACAAGGATTGGGCTACAGCTATATATGCTTTAAAATGTATAAAAACATTTGGTGGAGCATATATATTAGGAGCATTAGGAGTTCCGCCAATTTTAATTCCAGTTGCATCATGGTGCCTCGGTCAAGCGATTAAAACAATGGAAGATTATCTTGAGCAATGTATGAAAAATGGTGAAGATCCATCATTTAAAGGTTTCTTACAATATATTACCCCAGCTCATCTCAAATGGATATGGGATCCAAGCGGTGCAGTCTATGATGCCGACAGCGGAGAACCAATAAAGGATGCAACTGTCACGCTCTATTACCTTGATCCCGAAACGGGGGAGAGTGTAAAATGGAATGCGGAGGACTACGATCAGATGAATCCTCTTAATACCGACAGCGACGGAAACTACTTATGGGACGTTCCAGAGGGAAAGTGGAAGGTTGTTTGCCATAAGGACGGATATGAAGATGCAGAGTCAGAATGGCTTGAAGTTCCTCCTATAAGAACAAATGTTAATATTACTATGAAAGCAAGCAACAAAGCAAGTACAACAAGTACTGCAACTGCTACAACTACAGTTACTACCACAACGAGCAAAGCTTCGACAACTACTACAACTAAACCTGCAACAACCACAACATCAACTACTACAACTAAATCTGCAACAACCGCAACATCAACTACTACAACTAAATCTGCAATAACCACTACATCAGCACTTAAAACATCTACTAATACATCGACTACTACAAAGGTAACAACTACATCTGTTACTACAACAACAGTTTCATCTCCAACTGATTATATGCTAGGTGATGTTAATAATGATAAACTGATAAATGCAGTTGATGCTTCTTCGATACTTAAATATTATGCCCTGGTTTCGACTAATAAAGATGGCGGATATAATGATAATCAGAAGCTTGCAGCCGACGTTGACCATGACGGTATGATAAACGCTGTTGATGCGTCGAATATCCTTGCATACTATGCGTATGCTTCAACAACGGAAGAAAATGTTATATCACTTGAAGCATTTATGAAAAAAGCAAGTTAATAAAAAATAATGAGCCTGTAATTGCAGGCTCATTATTTTTAAGTTTAATCTGTCAGAATTTAATTTGCGGACAAATACTTGAGGTTTGATTAACACACTCACTGTCTGTTCAGACTGTTATTTTTATGCATATTATAGCGTAAATACAGTAAGTTTTCAACTGAAAAAGCTGTATTTGCAATAATGTAATTATTGCCTTTATAATATGATGAAAAGAAAGGTTTCTTGCAAACATATCTACTATCTCTGATGCGAATATGCGATTGCTTGTGGGGAGGATAATTTTTCACGAAAACGATGACGGCAGCCTTGATGTAAACCTTGAATTCAATGGCGACTTCAAGGACTCGAGTACGGTGTGCTTTGAGATCAATGAATAGGTATATAAAAAGCCGCAGGGAGACCTGCGGCTATTCCATTTGTCGGAATACACATGAAATACACGTTTTGTGTCTCATTACCTGGTACCAAGATAGGAATAGAAGAGAGCAAAAGAAAAAAGCCCGAATAATCGGACTTTTTGAATGGTGCGGATGACAGGACTTGAACCTGCACACCTCTCGGTATTAGAACCTAAATCTAACGTGTCTGCCAGTTTCACCACATCCGCATTTTATTAATTACAATAAATTATTGCCTGTTTGACGTAGCTGTATATATAGTTTTCACCTTTGAGGACACAATGTGCCCAACGTGGAGAAGTAAAGTCGTAACCGCTTATTTTGACTTTTTTATCGGTTTCGTTTCGCATAGCATCAACAAGTTCTCTGACCTTATCAGATATGCTTTTTTTGCAAATCACACCAAAATCTATGACATCTAACTGATCTGTTGGATCTTTGTAAAGGTCAAAGACTATGCAATTGTTTGCATGATCACCATATACTAATATATCGCCTTTATCGCAAGGTGTATTGTCATATATGGAATTTATTTCTTTTATATCAATGCTTAATCCGAGGATTTCCATGATCTTTGAAAGATTAGGATTTATATCTGATGGATCCGGGTAACCATGCAATATTATCCAAATAGGAGATGCGATCCCGAATGTACATATTTTATCTATACCAAACATATGAACCTCACATGGTCAAAGCGGTTAAAAAACAATGATATTTCGATTCGTAACATCAGCGTATAAGCTATTGATCTGGAAGAAAGAGTAATATCATAATTCGTCCATATCGCCTGAATTATTGTAACGTTTTTTTATTTCCTCATAATTCTGCTGATACGGATCCTTGATATTCCATTGTACACGGTCAAGCTCCTGATCTCTGAATCTTGTATTGAAATAAGGGAAACCGTCCTGCTGTTCAAGCCATTTATATTTTCTGTTGACTATTATTGTAAAAACAGAAAAGATGATGACTAAAGGTGTGAAAACAGGTGCGAATCTTGAACAAAACAAGTCTATTAGTGCAAGAGAGGACGCTGCTACAGGAAGGATATTATTCTTCAGGTATACGCTCAGAAATCCTGTGGCAAGAATTACAATATTAATGAATATCAGTTTTAAATAAACAAGATCAAACAGCGCAAGTATCATGAAATACACAGAAGTAAAAATTGAAAAGCCATATGCAACAATATAAAATACAGATGCCATATTATAAAACCTTTTGCATTTCTTGAGCATCATTCTGTTATGACTGCATTCCTGTTCGTAATTCATGATGTGCCTCCAAAAAGAAACTGTGATCTTTCCAACAGACAAGTAATATTATAACCTGTAAACTGTTTTTTGTCAAGTAAAAATGGAAGAAATGATTAATAAAAAGAGGAGCGCGGTAAACACTCCTCTTTATAACTTCTATTATTTCTGATTATTTGCAGATGCTTGCTGAGCAGCCTGAGCAGCTTGTTGTGCTGCCTGCTGAGCAGCCTGAAGAGCTGTTTGCTGGACCTGTTGCTGAGGAGCAGCCTGTGCAGCTGTCGGAGCTTCCTTTTTCTCAGGGGTTGGAGCAGGAGTTTCATCAGCTTTTTTAGATGCCTGTTCTTTATTTTCAGCAGGTGCAGCTTCCTTCTTCTCAGCATTCTGAGGCTTTGGAGCTTCAGGCTGTTTAGCTGTGTCTGTATTCTTGGAAGGCTCTGCTTTTTTTTCGGACTCAGCCTGTTTAGCAGGAGCAGCCTGCTTCTTGTCGTTTTTCTGCTTTTCATTGTTTGTCTGTTTTTCTGCTTCTTCTTTTTCCGAGCGATCGCCCTTTGACTCTATATAAAGGTCATCGTCGGCGATACTTCCGACAAATCTAAGCTGTTTAACAGGTATTCTCTTTAATGGAGAATAGATAAATGCTTTGCAGGAATAGTTCTGTTCAACAAGGCCCTTTTTTTCACACAGTACCCTGTTTCCGTCCTTTGTTCTTTTTCCGTACATACAGTAATCACATTTAGGGTCGATCTTTTTATCGAAATATTTAGCTCCACCCTGGAAAAATGAGAATAAACCCATTAATAATCACCTCAAAAATAAATCTATAAATTAGTATATCACAAATAAAAGAATTTGTCCAGTGATTTTTGAAAAATTATATATTTTTTTGAAATAATAGCGATTTCATTGTTTGAAATGCACAAATATCGGACAATAAGCGTCAATATGATATTAATATCTGCAACAAAAAGCAATATAGAAACTAATTAACAGTCTTAGCAGATACTAACAATCATAAATTGACAATAATGTAACAATGTGTTAGAATGATATCAGCGGAATGCAGGATTTATTCTGTTTTTGGCTGTAAAATAATTTTGTTTTCGGGCATCAGGGTGAAAACTCTGTTATCGGATGGCAGTTTGTATTATACTATGCAGATATTCTCCGTCCATGCTGGGCGGATTTTTTATTAACTGCTTTTCCTGCCTTTAAAGGAGGAGAGAATGGAAAACAAACGTATAGCAGTAGCGGCGATAGTTATTGATGAACAGTCGGCAGCTGTAGAAGTCAATAACGTGCTCCATGACTACAGCGATATAATTATCGGACGCATGGGGATACCTTATAAGGAACGCGGTATATCACTGATATCTGTTGCACTTGATGCAGAGCCTGATGTTATAAGCAGTCTCACAGGCAGGCTCGGACAGATTAACGGTGTTTCGGTCAAAGCCGCAATATCAAAGAAGTAAAATGGAGTTACATATGAGACGAGCTGACAGAGAAATAACCGATAAAAAAGCAATAGAGGAATTCATCTCGAAAGAGAAGATAATACGTATAGGCTTCTGTGATAATGGTGTAGTTTACATAGTTCCTGTGAACTATGGTTACTCTGATGACAGTGGAGAATATACCTTTTATTTTCACGGAGCTGTTGCAGGCAGAAAGTATGAGCTTGCAAAGTCAGCCCCCTCAGTAGGATTTGAGATCGACGGTAACCATGAGCTTTTGGGAGCTGAGACAGCTTGCGGACACTCTGCTAAGTATATGAGCGTAATCGGAAACGGAATACTATCTATCATAGAAGGTAATGATGAAAAGAAGGCTGCTCTTGAATTAATAATGAAGCAGGCAGCAGGCAGGGCAGGACTTGAGTATGACAATAATGTACTCGGACGTACTGCCGTGTTTAAACTTAATGTAAAAAAGATGTCTTGTAAGGCAAAATAAAACTGGAGGAAATAAATATGTATGATGTAAAGTCTATGAATGCGGACGATTTTATAAATGATGAGGAAATAAAGGCTACTCTTGAATATGCCGAGCAGAATAAGCACAATCGTGAGCTTATCGAGCAGATACTCGAAAAGGCAAAGCCGAGAAAGACAGGCAGGGGAGTAGAATGTTCGGGACTTTCACACCGTGAGGCAAGCGTACTTCTTGCCTGCGATATTCCTGAGATGACAGAAAAAATGTATGACCTTGCCCGTGAGATAAAGGAAGCTTTCTACGGCAACAGAATAGTTATGTTCGCACCTCTTTATCTCTCAAATTACTGTGTTAACAAGTGCGTTTACTGTCCTTATCATTTCCAGAATAAAGAGATACCACGTAAAAAGCTGACACAGGAGGAAGTACGACAGGAGGTTATCGCACTTCAGGATATGGGACACAAGAGACTTGCTATCGAGTCAGGCGAGGACCCTGTAAACAATCCTATCGAGTATATCCTTGAATGTATCAAGACTATCTACTCAATAAAGCACAAGAACGGTGCTATCCGCCGTGTAAACGTTAATATTGCGGCTACTACTGTTGAGAACTACCGCAAGCTCAAGGAAGCAGGCATCGGAACTTATATCCTTTTCCAGGAGACATATCACAAAGAGAGCTACGAGGTACTTCACCCGGCAGGACCAAAGCACAACTACGCATACCACACAGAGGCTATGGACAGAGCTATGGAGGGCGGTATAGACGATGTAGGTCTCGGAGTTCTTTTCGGACTTGACAAGTACAGATACGAGTTTGCAGGACTTCTTATGCACGCAGAGCACCTCGAAGCTGTACACGGCGTAGGACCTCATACTATCAGTGTGCCTCGTTTAAGAAGGGCTTCGGACATTGACCCCGATGTATTTGACAATGGTATCGACGATGATACATTTGCTAAGATAGTAGCTTGTATCCGTATCGCTGTTCCGTACACAGGCATGATAATCTCTACACGTGAGAGCGAGGAATGTCGTGCAAAGGTGCTTGAACTTGGTGTATCACAGATATCAGGCGGTTCAAGAACATCTGTAGGCGGCTATGCAGGATATACTGCTGAAGAGCGCCCTCATGATACAGAGCAGTTCGACGTATCAGACCAGCGTTCACTTGATGAAGTTGTAAAGTGGCTCATGGATCAGGGGCATATCCCGTCATTCTGTACAGCCTGCTACCGTGAAGGACGTACAGGTGACCGTTTCATGGCTCTCTGCAAGGTGGGACAGATACAGAACTGCTGTCACCCTAATGCACTTATGACACTTCAGGAATATCTCAGCGACTATGCATCACCAGAGACCAAAAAGGTTGGCGAAGCACTTATTTCTAAGGAGATTCTGAATGTACCTGATGAAAAGCGCAGACAGCGTGCTATGGAATATCTTGACGAGATAAAGAACGGCGGCAAGCGAGATTTCAGATTCTGATGATAAAAGCCCTGCATAATGCAGGGCTTTTCATTTGACAAAGCTTTGATACTGTGATACAATATGAAAGTATTTTACCATATAAAAAGGAGGACAATATAATGATAAATACTTTAATGCTTATTGCAGCAAATACACCGAAAACAGGAGATACATTCCCGAGAGGCATTATTTTTGTTATAATCATCGCAGCTGTTATCCTTGCAGTAGGTACAGCGGTATTCGCTAAGAAAAAAGGCGGCAATGACGATGAAGACGATGATGAATAAGAAAATTGCAGCGATTTTTACAGCTATAGCAGCCTTATTCTGTTCTGTTCCTGTAAGGGCTAATGCAGAATTAATGACTGAAAATGATGTTGTTTATGATGTGGACGATGAAAGCGGCACTTGTTCCGTCGCAAAATATAACGGTAATGCTTCAATAGTAGAAATACCAGCCGCTTTGGGCAGATATAAAGTTGTAAGTATTGCTGATGAGGCGTTTCGCGGTAATCCTGATATCAAGTATGTTACCTTACCCTCAACTATCAGTAAAATAGATGAATCGGCTTTTAGTGAATGCAAAAATCTTAAAAGCATCAATTTTCCATCGTCACTTGAAAGTATCGGTGGATATGCTTTCAATACCAACCATTCTCTTGATGGTATAAAGCTTAACAGCGGGCTCAGGAAAATAAAAAATGACACATTTCAGCTTTGTATATCTGTAAAAGCGTTAACTATACCTCCTCTTGTTGAAACGATTTGTGATCACGCTCTGCATGGAATGCACAGTATGGAAACGCTGCGCTTTTGTGAAGGAGTGAAAAAAATCGAGAAAACTGCGGCGTTGAATTCATATAAGATTTCGAGGATTATAATCCCTCCTTCTGTTGAAGAAATACAGGAATACGCTGTAGGGTATCGTTACTATTCACCTGATTATAACCTTTGTTCCAATGTGGAAATATATGGCAAAAAAGGTACTGAGGCGGAACGATATGCAAAAGATAACGACATCCCGTTCAACGAATTTGATTTCAGGTACGGTGATGTGAATAGTGACGGAAAAGTAGATTCTGTTGATGCATCGGCAGTGCTTGCAGAGTATTCGAGAAGATCTACTGAAGACGGAAAATCGAAATTTTCTAAAACCGATGATGTTAAAGCAGATGTTAATGATGATCTTATTGTTGATGCTGTTGATGCATCACTGATCCTTTCGTATTACTCACACGCTTCAAGCGGTGATATGAGAACTCCCGAGGAATACTTTTTCCTTGCATGATACAATATAATATATAAATCAATCATGTGAGGTGATGATATGCTTCTGAGCTTTGAAGAGCTGTGCAGGAAGGAAGTCATAGATATCGCAACAGGAGAAAGACTCGGATTTATAGACGATATAGAAGTCGATATAGAAAGCGGCAGTGTAAGATCACTTATCATTTACGGCTGTGCAAAGCTTTTCGGACTGTTTGGCAGGGAAGATGATACTATCATTTCCTGTAAGGATATAAAGGTCGTAGGAGAAGACGTGGTGCTTGTTGAACGTGATAAGTCGGCGGGAAGTGCACAATTAACAAAATATAAAAAAAACAGTTTTTTAAGTTTGTTGAAATAGCGGCTGCAAAAAGTCTTGCAAAAGTTGACAGAAAATGATATAATATTAAGGCAATTCGCACGCCTGTACTTTCGGCGGTTGGTGCGCAGATGTCTGCGTTGCTGCTGAGTTAAGTCTGGCGGAGGATTAATAATAACCAATTTTTAAGGAGGACTACACCATGGGAGTAGTATCAATGAAGCAGCTTCTTGAGGCTGGCGTACACTTCGGACACCAGACAAGAAGATGGAACCCGAAAATGGCACCATACATTTTCACAGAAAGAAACGGAATTTACATCATCGACCTTCAGAAGACAGTTAAGAAGCTCGAAGAAGCTTATATGTTCGTTCGTGACATTGCAGCTCAGGGCGGCGAAGTTCTTTTCGTAGGTACAAAGAAGCAGGCTGGAGACTCTGTTAAGGAAGAGGCTACAAGAGCTGGTGCACACTATGTAAATGCAAGATGGCTCGGCGGTATGCTCACAAACTTCAAGACAATCCAGACAAGAATAAAGAGACTTGAGCAGCTCCACACAATGGAGGAAGACGGTACATTCGCACTTCTCCCTAAGAAGGAAGTTGTAAAGCTCAACCTCGAGATCGAAAAGCTTGAGAAGTTCCTCGGCGGTATCAAGACAATGAAGAAGCTCCCCGCAGCACTCTTCATCGTTGACCCACGCAAGGAAAAGATCGCTGTAGCAGAAGCTAAGAAACTCAACATCCCGATCGTTGCTATCGTTGATACAAACTGCGATCCTGATGAAGTTGATTATGTTATCCCTGGTAACGATGACGCTATCAGAGCTGTAAAGCTTATCGCTGGTTCTATCGCTAACGCTGTTATCGAAGGCAGACAGGGCGATGACGCTATAGCTGCTGAGGCAGAAGTGGAAACAGCTGAGGCTGCTGAGGCAGAGGCTGAATAATCATAATACAAACATTGAAAACAATCAAAAACCCGAACTAACCCTTCGGGTTTTTGCGGATTAATACATTATAGGAGGTAATTACAATGGGTAAGGTATCCGTTGCTGAAATCAAAGAACTCATGAAGTCCACAGGCGTTGGTATGATGGACTGCAAGAAGGCTCTCGAAGAGAACGATGGCGATATGGACAAGGCTATCGAGTTCCTCAGAGAAAAAGGTCTCGCTACACAGGCTAAGAAGAGCGGCAGAGCTGCTGCTGAAGGCGTAGTTACTGCTGTAGTTAACGGTGAAGTTGGTGTTCTTCTCGAAGTAAACACTGAAACAGACTTTGCTGCAAACACAGATGATATCAGAAACTTCGTTGCTAATGTAGCAAACACAATCATTGAAAAGAACCCTGCTGATGTTGAGGCTCTCAAGGCTATGCAGATCAGCGGCGGCAGCAATACAGTAGGCGAAGTTCTTACAGAACTCGCTGGCATGAAGATCAGAGAAAACATCGTTATCCGTCGTTTCGTAAGACTCGAGGGCAAGCTTGCTTCTTATATCCACAATGGCGGCAGCATCGGCGTTCTCGTAAAGATGGACACAGATCTTTCTGCTGATCAGGTCGCAGTTATCGGTAAGGACGTTGCTATGCAGTCAGCAGCTCTTAATGCTCCATATCTCTGCCGTGAGCAGGTTCCTGCTGAGGTTCTCGAGAAGGAGAAGGAGATCATGCTCGCTCAGATGTCTGAGGATCCTAAGATGGCATCAAAGCCTGAGCAGGTTCGCGTAAAGATCGTTGAAGGTAAGGTTGGTAAGTACTACAGCGAGAACTGCCTCCTTGAGCAGGCATTCGTTAAGGATGACAAGCTCACAGTTCAGGGTTATGTTGACGCAGAGGCTAAGAAGCTCGGCGGCTCTATCAAGGTAACTGATGTTATCCGTTACGAGCGCGGCGAAGGTGTTGAGAAGAAGGAAGACAACCTCGCTGACGAAGTAGCTAAGATGATCAAGTAATCAATGTTCAATATATGCGGCAGTCCCTTTTTATGGCTGCCGCTTTTTTATTAAAAGGGTGATGTATATGAAAAAAAGTATTATATATAAGATTTTAGCTGTTGTTTTGGGTATCGCTGTTGTAGTTGTTGGAATGAAAGATGTACAATTATACCTCAGCGGCAAGGTACTCGACCTTAATACAGCAACAATGGACGATTTTGGCAAGGAGATCGTTGTTGAAGGTGATATAAATTACGTTGTTGGCTGCTTTGCTGTTTATGAGGAGAAGGATAAGACTCTCGGCATCACAACAAGCAAGCGTGAGACTAACTATTACATAGTTGAAAACCTTTCAATGGATGTTTTGAAAAAATGGTTTACAGAGGATGAGGATTTCGAAGAGCCTGATAACTATTTCGCATACGTTGTTTCAGCAGGTTCTGATGAAATGAAGGCAGCACTTGATGCTAACGCTAACGGCTGGGTCAAATATTTTGACGGTAAGACAGATACTATGCCCGAGCCTGTTCATTTTGAAGGAAAGCTCTGGAGACAGCCGACAGAGGAAAAGTATAAGAATTATAAGAAAGAGGCTCTTGATGAATGGGGCTTTGATGAATCTGAGATAGCCGAGCTCAAGGCTATGGACAACAGACCTGACAAAACATCAATTATAGTAGTTGCTATCGGAGCGCTTATAGCTCTTGGCGGACTCGCTTTTCTTATTGTTCCTTTTATCCTCGGAAGAAAAAAGAAAAATGATGTTGATTATTATTGATAACAATTAATTGGACAAATATTCCACAGAATTGAACCTGTATTATTGTAAGATGTTACAATAATACAGGTCTTTTTTCGTATGGTTTTCCCTTGAAGTAATTTGGAAAATATGTTATAATAGTTTTAATTGAATGATATTGTTCAGAATAATGAGGTAAAGGATTTATGAATAGTAATATCAGTAAACTTGCAGGCTCTGTTGGGAGAGTTATTGTCGGTAAGAAGGATACTGTTATAAAGCTTATTGCTGCCCTTCTCTGTGAGGGTCATGTACTTCTTGAAGATGTTCCGGGCGTTGGAAAGACTCAGCTCATAACGGCTCTTTCACGCTCTATAGGCGGAAAATTCAACCGTATCCAGCTTACTCCCGATGTAATGCCTTCAGATATCGCAGGCTTTACTATGCTTGATTCGAGCAGAGGGGATTTTGTTTACCGTGACGGTGCGGTAATGTGTAATTTTTTGTTGGCTGACGAGATAAACCGTGCTTCGCCGAAGGTACAGTCGGCACTTCTTGAGGCTATGGAGGAGCGCCAGATAAGTCTTGACGGTGTTACACATAAGCTGCCTCGTCCGTTCCTTGTAATGGCAACCCAGAACCCTGTTGAAACTTATGGTACATTCCATCTTCCCGAAGCTCAGATGGACAGATTCTTTATGAAGCTGTCTATGGGCTATCCTTCATTGGATGAGGAATTTGAGATACTCGGCAGGACAGAGGATCACAATCCTATCGCAAATATAACCGAACCTGTAATGACTGTTGACGATATTGCCGCTATGCAGGAGGCTGTAAAGCGTGTTAAGGTCACTGACAGTGTAAAGCAGTATATAATAAATATCGTTTCATCTACCCGTCAGGACAGAAATACCGTTCTCGGTATAAGTCCGCGTGGAAGCATTGCGCTGTTCAAGGCAGCAAAGGCATATGCTTACATCTATGAGCGTGACTATGTTACTCCCGATGATGTAAAAAATACAGCTGTATCTGTACTTGCGCACAGAATTATCCTTTCTCCGCAGGGCAAAACGACTTTTGTCACAGGTGAGGCGTATATAGAAAATGTCATCAGGAACTGTCCTGTTCCTGCAATGGGCTGATGGCTAAGCATATAAAAAGCATCGTAAGTGTTATCGCTGTTGCTTTTCTTGTATATATTTTCACATTCTATATAGACGGCGAAATGGGCGTTATCCTGCTTGCATTCGTTGTTTTTGCACCTCTTGTATCTCTTTTCTTTGCGCTTTATGCTCGGAAGAGAGTCAGGGTTACGTTTAACTGTGATGCATATGTACAGAAGGGCAGCTATCTCGAAGTAGAAGTTACTGTCAGAAAAAACGGAGGCTTTCCGCTTGCTATACTTGAAATATGTCCGTATGCAAGCGATGTGTTCGGACAGAGGGTAAAAAAACGCAAGCTTACGATGTTTAATGAAGAAAAGAGAACTTTTACCTTCAGTCTTGATGCTTTGATCGGCGGAAACGGCGAAGTAGGCATATATGCTGTATATTCATGCGGATTTCTCGGATTTATGAGATTTCCTGTTAAGACAAAGCTTCCCGAGCCTGCCTCTGTAGGAGTTATTCCGCAGATACCCGATATAAAATCTTCTTCACAGCTTTTCCGTTCTATAGCAAATGTGGTGCATACCAGTGATGAGGAAGAAGAAAATGATACAAGTATGCTTTTTTCTTCCAATACATCTCCCGGATATGAGCACCGTGAATATGAGCACGGCGATCCGCTGAAGCGTATAAACTGGAAGCTGTCGTCTAAAAAGTCAAAGCTTATGGTCAGACTCGACGAAGCTGTAGCTTCGGTGCAGCCTGTTATCGTACTTGACCTGTTCCGCAGAAGCAGTGTTCCTGCTGAAAACGCAGTCAGGGGAGAGGAGCAGCTCATTCGCTCGGTCTTCGGACTTCTTTTCCTGCTGGTAAAGCAGGGAATAGCCTGCAACTTTGTATATCGCAATTCTTCGGGCGACAGTGTTGTTGAAAGCGTGGATAATCCCGATTATCCCAATCAGCTTCTTCTGAAAGTTCTTTCGACAAGAGTTGTGACTGATAAAAGAGTAGACCTTTCGGGGCTTGGAGCCTCCGTCTGTGCCTGTGTTATTGCAACTACAGACGCAGGAGCTGGCTTCTCTGCTGTGACAGATCAGATAGAAAGTAATGAAAATGTAAGTATAATCGGTCTTTCCGTAGCGTCTGCGAATTCCACATCGCTGCCGCTGTGGTATCTTGACGAGGAAAACAACTTTAAATTGGTATAAATAATGAATGAAATCAAAAAGACAAATTTCAGTCTTGGATCATTTCTGCTGAGGACTCTCCTCGATCCCGTACTTTGGTATACAGTGTTTATAATGACTGCTTTGATGTACCATTACCGTGATCGTACCGATGAGGACCTTGAAAGCTACCTTTTTGCTATAGGCTGGGGAGTTGCAACGTATTTGATCGGCTGGCTGGTTTTCAGGATATTCGATTATATGCAGAAGCATCATATTATCGGCTTCGTTATATATTCGATGCTTGCGGCTGTTTTCGGTTTTATAGTACGTTCTGCTATTGACAAGGGACATGAAAACTATCCTATCTCATGGCTGCTCTGGTTCCTTACTCCTCAGGATTCAGTTGATTACAACAGATGGTATACGATCGGCTTTTTCATATTATTCTTCTTATTTATGGCTTCGGTAATATATTATTTCACTCATGTGAGATACAGGATATTTATGAATTTCCTGATATTTATAATACCGTTTGCTATTTATGGTAAGGAATATGAGAAAATGCCGACGCTGTTCATAATATTCCTTGCAGTCGGATATATACTGCTTATGGTATATTACAGGCAGCTGAAGGACAGTGAGAATACAGAGTTTATTGACAGAAAGCGTTCATGGAAGGTAATTGCGTCATATGCTGTAGCATTTGCGTCCATAGCAGCGATCTTTCCAAAGCCGAATATTACGGCAAACAGAACATATATCGAAACCCTTATCAATGCTGAACAGCTCACTGACAGACTCGATGCTATGCTTAATGCATTCAGAGATACAACCTCGGGACAGCAGTTCAGATCAAATCAGAACTGGGGGGTATATGATGCTGTTGCAAGTGAGCCGCTGCGTATAAAGACTCAGACTTTTTCAACCTATAGTTTTGAAAATGATCAGTGGAGCCTGAAGCGGATTGATAATTATTACTATGACAGGACAGTAACAGATTCTGCTCCTATGGATCTATGTCCAAGAATGGGGCTTGCTGATGCTTTCCTTGAAGCAGCAAGGCTTGACAGTGATTTCGCAGAGCGATACGGTCTTACGGAATATGTCAGCGAAGGACTTGATGTTCCTGCGCTCAGACACGTAAAGTTTTACAGTATGGGCGGAATCATTGGTGTTTCAAACGGCGCTGAAACCGCTCCTGTTCCGCAGTTCGCTGTCAGAATGACAGACTGCACGAGAAAGGGTCTTATGGTAAGATACCATGGCGGTGTTATTGGAGCTGTAAGGCAGTCAGGAGATAAAAACAGGTGGGACGAGTTTTCAACTACCGAGCGCTTTGAATTTGATTACAGTGCGGATACCTTCTTCCTCAGCAATAAGAATCTTGGTTTTATTGCTCAGCTCAATAAATATGACTATAAGACTTTGCTTGATGATACAGATGATGTCTTGAGCGAACACTATGATGATACTGATAAGAGCGAAGATTTCGATCTTATCTATGATTATTTCAATGTTCAGTACTATTTCTACGGTGATTTTTATGATTATCTCCTTGATTACGGTGATAAATCGAATATAAAGGAGCTTGCACAGCAGATAACCGCAGGCTGTGAAACAGATTATGAAAAAGCACAGAAGCTTGAAATGTATTTTTATGACAACGATTATAAGTACGATCTGGGTTATAGAAAGAAAAAGGGCGAAAATGCCGAGGATTTCCTTTTTGACACAAAAACAGGCGTATGCTATGAATATGCTACCTCCATGGTGCTTCTTGCAAGATCACTCGGAATACCTGCAAGGTACTGTGAAGGCTATAATATGAACAGGCAGGACGATGAACTGACGTTCAAAGATGCGAATTATTATATCACCACTCAGGATGCTCACGGTTTCCCTGAGCTCTACATCAGAGGATACGGTTGGGTAAGCTTTGAACCTACGGTTACAGATAGTGTGGTTGAAACAACAAATAAGAACTCTGCAACAGCAATGCTCTCAAAGGCTGGCCTCGGAATTCTTTTAGCGGGATTGCTTGCACTTCTTTTCCTGTTTGTATATCCGTGGCTGTCACATAAGATATTCGTATACAGAAGCAGGAAGCGTTCGCCAAAGGAGCTTGTAAGGGCTGTAATGCACAGGATTTGCAAGATATACGACATCGAGGACGTTAATACGTCGCAGGAGGTCTGTGATCTCGTACATGAGACAACAGGTGCGGATATCGCAGAGACCGCAGTTATTTTCGATAAGTCCGTTTACGGTGACAAGCCTGTAGATGAATACGAAAAAGAAAGAGCTCTGACGGAATACATAAAGGCGTATGAAGCGTTCAGAGAATACAAAAAAAGAAAGGGCATAACAAACCGATAGTCTGAACGGAGGTTTTATTATGCAAAAGGCAAAAGCAAAAGGAATACTATGTTTCTTGCTTACACTTCTTATGTTTGCAGGAGTGTTTGCAGGAGTGTTCACCCCTCGAAAGTATGCCTTGGCGGCAGAAGATTTCCGTATGTGGCGTCAGCTTGACGATCGCTGGGGAAATACTGCTATGGGCGGTACGACTGTACGCAGGTCAGGCTGTTATATCACTTCTATAGCAATGGTTGCAGTGGCTTCGGGCGCTCGTGATACAGACAGCTTTGATCCCGGAGTGTTTGCAAAGCAGCTCAATGATATGGGAGCTTTCAGCAGCGGCGGTGCGCTTATAGCATGGGCATCAGTAAACAAGGCTATTCCCGAGATAAGCATTGCAACAGCAAACATCAGCTTCAAATCGGGAGATCAGAAGGGAA
This sequence comes from Ruminococcus flavefaciens ATCC 19208, assembly GCF_000518765.1. Taxonomy (GTDB): domain Bacteria; phylum Bacillota; class Clostridia; order Oscillospirales; family Ruminococcaceae; genus Ruminococcus; species Ruminococcus flavefaciens. Next base: position 172,393 of record NZ_JAEF01000006.1, read on the forward strand.
AAGCGGCCGAAATGAAGGAATACCTTGATAAAGGTATGTATGTTATATGCAATGTCGGCGGACATTGGGTATATGTAGACGGCATCATAGGCGATGACGTTTATATGGCTGATCCCGCAAAGGACGATATTCTTATGTTTGAAGCCTATAATAATGCAGGAATCAACTGTTATCAGGCTTTGAAGGGCAAGAATCCATACAGCGGCTTTACTCCGCTTAAGACAAATACCGCAGAGGTAGCGACTTCAGCTTCATCGTCAACTGCAACTACTGCAACGACAGTAACTGCTGCTTCAACAACAAAGGCTGCGGTTTCAACTGTAAAGACTTCGGCAGCAACAAGTACATCGGTTGCTAAAACCACTGTAACTTCTGCGAAAACAACCGTTGCTGCAAGCACCTCAAAGGCTGCTCCAAAGGAGTACAAAACAGGCGAGTATTACTGTACGTCAGATGAAAAAATTGATATCTATGCCGATATCAAAGACACAAAGTCTGTTATCGCTGCTCTTGAATACGGTAACGTGGTGAATATCATCAGTGTTAACGGCAGCTATGGCGAAGTCAGTATAGACGGTAAAAAAGGCTGGATAAGTCTTGATAAGCTTGAATATGCAGACAGTGACAAGAAGCTTTCAGCAGGTGATATAAACGGAGACGGTTCGGCTGATGCTTACGACCTTGCGCTTTTGAATGAATATATCATAAGCCGTGAAAAGCTGCCCGAGGGTATTTCAGTACTTACAAGTCAGGAAATAAAGGCTGCTGATCTTAGCGGCGATGAAATAATAAATAATACAGATGTGCTGTTATATCTCATGCTCATCTGCAATTAAGGAGAAATATTATTAATGGAATGGACAGAAGTCAATATTTACACTACCACCGAAGGAATAGAACTGCTTTGCTCAAAGCTGACCGATATAGGCATAAAGGGCTTTTCTATCAAGGACTCTGAAGATTTCAAGGAGTTTCTTGAAAACAAGAACGGTCAGTGGGACTACATAGATGATGATCTTATGGGGCTGTCGGAATGTGAGACCTGTATAACAGTTTATATACCTTCAAACGGACAGGGAGCAGAAATGCTGCTTGCAATAAAGTCTATGCTTTCTGACATGAAGGCGAATGACAAGGACGGAGTTTACGGTCGCCTTGAAGCAGAAATGACAAGTATCCGCGAGGAGGACTGGGCTAACAACTGGAAGCAGTATTTCAAGCCCTTCAAGGTAGGCGAAAAGCTTGTTATCAAGCCTTCATGGGAGGACTACGATAATACTGACGGCAGGATAATCCTTGAAATTGATCCTGCATCAAGCTTTGGTACAGGCAAGCATCATACCACAAGACTTTGTCTTGAGGTACTTGAGAAATATCTCAATAAGGGCGACAAGCTGCTCGATATGGGTTGCGGAAGCGGTATCCTTTCAATAGGTGCCATGCTTCTGGGAGCAAAGAGCGCTGTAGCTGTGGATATTGAAGAGAACGCTGCTGTTACTGCTCTTGAAAATGCAGTGAAGAATCACATCTCACCTGATGTATACAAGACGTATTTCGGTAATATACTCACTGACAGCGAGCTTGCTGACAGGATAGATGATAAGTACGATATCATTGCAGCAAATATAGTTGCAGATGTGCTTATCGCTATGAAGGACAGCTTCCGCAGATACCTTAAAGAAGGAGGCATACTCATAGTTTCGGGTATCATTGAGGAGCGTATGGACGAGGTCATAGATGCTCTTGTTTCGGCAGGCTTCAAGGAGCCGGAGCCTGAGGTAAGAGAAGGCTGGGCAGCCGTTAAATTAACAGTTTAATATTATGCAGAGCATATATTGATAATTATTATTAAGGAGAATAGAAAATGGGAATTTTTAAGAAGAAGAACAATCAGAAGGAAGAAAACATACCTGCTGCTGATCCAAAAGCTGCAATAAAGCAGATGGTTCTTGAAGGTCTTAATGCAAAGCTTAACGGTACTCTTTATGATGATTGTGTTATCATGCCAAAGGGCTTTACAATAGACGTTCAGATAGGCAGAATGGAAGAAAATGAAGGTATAAAGATCCTTCAGACTATCTTCGTTATAACAAACGACGACTTTGACGAGCCTATCATCGAGCCTGTTGACTCACAGGGACAGACTGATGAAGAGGCTGCAAATATGGCTGTTGAGATCTTTAACGGTGGTGTATGGCATCCTCTCGATCAGTCAATGACTAAGAAGAACCCTCAGCATATCTCTGTTGACTTCCTCAGACAGCATTACGATTTCGATATGTATGCTCAGTCAGTTGTAAGAATAGGAGTAAAGAACAAGCAGCCTACAATGCTCATAAACTTTATCAGAAACGAGATACCTAAGTATCTCGGTTCAAAGAAGTATTACTGGCTGAGAGTTTATCTTGCAAAATATAAGGAAAAGAAGATAATAGAGGTACGTATAAATGGTTCTGTGTGCGTAGAACTTCCTAAGTATTTCGAGGAATATGTTGAAAAGGAAATGGACGCAGAACAGACATTCGTATCGGAAAAGCAGTATGCTATATTTGTTCAGCGCGAGGACGACCAGTGTCCGTTCAAGAAGGATCTGGTTATGAATGCTTCAAGGGAAACTATAAAGCTTATGTCAAATATCAAGTCCGCTGAGGAATATCAGGATATGCTCAAAAAGCTTCAGGAGCTTACTGAAGGCGACATGAATCTCGCTTCAGAGATAAGAGTATTTATACCTGAGATATTTGCTAAGCTCACACTTGGCTACAAAGAAGGCGACAGCCTCTTCCTTCTCGAAGGCGAAGGCGAGGAGCAGCAGAGCATAGAGTTCAAGAAAACTCAGCTCCGTTCATATTTCTATATGCAGCAGGCTGTTCTTGAATATCTCGGTGGAAAGCCCACTCAGGAGGAGGTATCACGCATAGTTACTAACAGCGTGGCATTCCGAGAGCTCAGAAATGCTATCGAGACTGCTAAGGAGCAGGGAAAGGAGATCAAACCTGATGATCTTTTCGTTCCCGGTACTTCTTACAAGATCGGTCACGAAGGCTACAGAGTCTGGTAAAAGAAATATCTTCCCCTGTGTGCAGCAGGGGAAGTTTTTTAGGATTTATTGCAAAAAATGCTTGACAAAGAGCTATGTTTGTGATAAAATATTATTGCCGCTTGTAAACAGGCTTTAAAGTTGTGCCTACAACGCCTGTAACAGCGAGTTTATTGAAAAGGCAGGTGCCACAATATGTACGCAGTTATTGAAACCGGCGGAAAGCAGTATCAGGTAAACGAGGGAGATATCATCTTCATCGAGAAGCTCGCAGTTGAGGCTGATGAGACAGTTACTTTTGACAAGGTAGTTGCTCTCGGAGCAGACGATGGTCTTAAGATCGGTACACCTTATGTTGATGGTGCAGCTGTAAGCGCAAAGGTTCTGAAGAACGGCAAGGCTAAGAAGATCACTGTTTTCACTTACAAGCCTAAGAAGGGTGAGAAGAAGAAGCAGGGTCACAGACAGCCTTACACTCAGGTAAAGATCGAAGCTATCAAGGCTTGATCATGATCCGCGCAGATTTTTTTAGATCGAAAGGGATTCTTAACGGCTTTGAATTCAGCGGACATTCAGGCTATGCGGAAGCAGGCGAGGATATCGCTTGTGCGGCAGTTTCATCAGCGGTACAGCTTGCCGTGAATATTCTTGACAGTCTTGGTTTTGAGCCGGATGTCAGTGTTGGTGATAACATTATCCGCTGTGTCGTAAAACGACCTGATGATGCTTCAGGTGTTATACTTGAACAGCTCAGACTTCATTTTGAAGCTATACTTGAGGAATTCCCGAACACAATCAATATCACTATTTCGGAGGTGTAAGTATGTTAAAGATCAGTATGCAGTTCTTCGCTCATAAGAAGGGTGTTGGTTCTACTAAGAACGGTCGTGATTCTGAGGCTAAGAGACTCGGTGTCAAGAGAGCTGACGGTCAGTTCGTTAAGGCAGGCAATATCCTCGTTCGTCAGAGAGGTACACATATCCATCCCGGTAACGGTGTAGGTATCGGTTCAGATGATACATTATTCGCAACAGTAAGCGGTAAGGTTAAGTTTGAGCGTTACGGCCGTGACCGTAAGAAGGTTTCTGTTTACGAGATTGAGCAGTAACAGCCATAACGTGACAATAAATCCCGAGCATATGCTTGGGATTTTTCATTAGAAACGGAGGTCAGAAATGTTCGTTGATCAGGCGAGGATAAAAATCAAAGCAGGAGACGGCGGCGACGGTGCGGTATCATTCCACCGTGAAAAGTATGTAGCGGCAGGCGGTCCCGACGGCGGCGACGGCGGACGCGGCGGAGATGTGGTCTTTCAGGTCGATGATAATTTCTCGACTCTTATCGACTTCAGATATAAAAGAAAGTACATGGCTCAGCGCGGCGAAAACGGCAGCGGAAGGAACTGCACAGGCAAGAGTGCTCCGCCGCTTATTATAAAAGTGCCGAGAGGTACTGTTATACGCGAAGCAAAAAGCGGCAGGATAATGGCGGATATGTCAAGCGATGAGCCAAAGGTCATAGCAAGAGGCGGTCAGGGCGGCAAGGGCAATGTTCACTTTGCTACTTCTACCCGTCAGATACCTAAGTTTGCAAAGCCAGGATATCCAGGTGAAGAGTTTGAGGTAACACTTGAACTGAAGCTTCTTGCAGACGTAGGACTTGTAGGCTATCCAAATGTGGGCAAATCCACACTTATCTCAGTAGTAAGTGCAGCTAAACCAAAGATAGCAAATTACCATTTTACTACATTGACACCTGTTCTGGGAGTTGTCAGAGTTGACGAAGAGAAATCTTTTGTCATGGCTGATATCCCGGGCCTTATCGAGGGTGCGGGCGATGGCGTAGGTCTCGGACACGAGTTCCTCAGACACGTTGAAAGATGCCGCCTTATCGTTCATGTAGTAGATGTTTCGGGAATAGAGGGACGAGATCCCTGTGAGGACTTTGAGGTCATAAATGCGGAGCTCGCAAAATTCAATGAAGAGCTTGCAGAGCGTCCTCAGATAGTAGCCGCTAATAAATCTGATATGGCTACAGAGGAGCAGATTGAGAAGTTCCGTAAATATATCGAGGATAAGAATATACCATTTTTCTGTATCTCTGCTGCAACCACTCAGGGTACAGCTCAGCTTATGGATAAGGTATCGGAGGTGCTTGACACACTTCCGCCTATAAGAGAATTTGAGGCAGAGCCTATACCGCAGGCAGAGCTTGATGAGATGCTGGGCGTTGATAAGAAGTTTGAGGTAACTGTTGAGGACGGAATTTACTTTGTGGATGCTCCGTGGATACAGCCCATCATGCGTACTGTTGATCCTGATGACTATTCATCGCTCCAGTATTTCCAGCGTGTACTTATCAACAGCGGTATCATTGCAAAGCTTGAGGAAATGGGAATTCAGGAGGGCGACACCGTAAACCTTGAAGGTTTCGAGTTCGACTTTATCAACTGATATGAGTACAGAAAAACTTACAGAGCGTGAAGCTAATTCATATAGTCCGCTGACACTTGCATTTTTAGGTGACAGCGTTTACGATACTCTTGTGAGAGAGTATCTGCTCCGACAGGCTAATATGCCTGTTGCGAAGCTTCATTCCGCAAAGATAAAGCTTGTATGTGCCGAGTTTCAGTCAAAGGCATATGACCTTGTGGCTGAGCAGCTCAGTGAGCATGAGCTTGCGGTGCTGAAAAGAGGCAGGAATGCTACGGGAAATACAGTGCCAAAGCACGCTGATGCTGCGGAATACCGCAGGGCAACAGCTTTAGAGTGCCTTTTCGGCTATCTTTATCTTACAGGCGGAAACGACCGTATAAGTGAACTTTTTGAACTTATTATAAATTCTGATATCAATGAACAGATAGGAGTGTAAAAATAATGTCAGGTCATTCAAAATGGAATAACATCAAGCGTAAGAAGGAAGCTACCGACGCTGCAAAGGGTAAGATCTTTACAAAAATCGGACGTGAGATCACTGTTGTTGTAAAGGAAGGCGGTCCTGATCCTAACAACAATGCAAAGCTTCGTGATCTTATCGCAAAGGCGAAGGCAAACAATGTGCCTAATGATAATATTGATCGTATCATCAAAAAGGCAGCAGGCGACGGCGACAAGAACAACTACGAGAATATCACTTACGAGGGATATGGTCCTAACGGTGTAGCAGTTATCGTTGAGTGTCTTACAGACAACAGAAACAGAACAGCAGGCGAGGTACGTCACTATTTCGATAAGTTCGGCGGCAACCTTGGTACTATCGGCTGCGTATCCTTTATGTTCACTAATAAGGGCGTAGTTATCCTTGAGAATACAGGACTCGATGAGGATAAGGTAATGGAAGACGTATTCGAGTTCGGCGGCGAGGACTTCGATATCAATGATGAAACAGTTGAGATCGAGTGCGCTCCTGAGAGCGTTCATGCTCTTCGTGAAGGACTTACAGAAAAGGGCTACAATGTAATTTCTGCTGAGTCTGAGATGATCCCTTCAACATATACAACTCTTACAGACGAAGATCACATCAAGAAGATGAATCTTCTCCTTGAGCACCTCGAAGAAAACGACGACGTTCAGAACGTTTATCACAACTGGGAAATGCCCGACGAAGAATAATGACAGACAATGGAGAATAGAGGGAATATCTATTCTCCATTTTTTTAAGGAGAAAATATATGGCTGTGACAATAAACAAGGTGAGCAGTAATGCGGAGCTGAAGGAAGTTGCTGTACTGGCTGACAGCATATGGCATGAGTGTTTTGTTGATATAATAAGTGAAGGTCAGATAGATTATATGGTGGAAAAATTCCAGTCATATGAAGCTATGACAGATCAGATAAGCGAACAGGATTACAGCTATTATGCAGTTCGTGATGAGGGTGAGCTCTGCGGATATATTGGCATGAAGCCCGAAAAAGATGAGCGCTTTTTCCTTAGCAAGCTGTATCTCAGAAGTGACAAACGCGGAAATGGAATAGCTTCCAAAATGCTTAAGAAGGTATTTGAAGAGGCGAGAGCCTGCGGTAAGAAACAGGTCTATCTAACTGTAAACAAGCATAACGATCACGCAATTGCTGTATATAAAAAGGTTGGTTTCAAGATCATAGATGAAGTCGTTACCGATATCGGAAACGGCTATGTCATGGACGATTATATCTTCGGATATGATCTATAATGTTTTATAGAGCTAACAGAAATATATTGACTTAATACTCGGTATAATGTATAATAAAGTCTGTTATATGAGGGAGTAGTTAACATACGATGTATGCGGCAAGCCGACATACTGACCGAAGCGGTCCGGTTTTGCCTTAAATAATGAGACTCATGTACGGCTTTTTTGCTGTACCTGAGTGTAAGTTCGGGTACGCAGGTATCCGAATTTTTTTTATGAGAGGACGTTTTTATGACATTAACAGAACTTCTATTGATCTCCGTTGGACTTGCGATGGACGCATTTGCTGTATCGGTCTGTAAGGGACTGAGCATGAAAAAAATAGACCTGAAAGGCGGAGTGGTCACAGCTTTGTTTTTCGGTGTGTTTCAGGGAGTAATGCCTGCTATAGGCTATTTTCTCGGAAGCCGTTTTGCCAATGTGATCAGCTCGTTCAGCCACTGGATCTCATTCGTTCTTCTTGCATTTATCGGCGGCAAGATGGTATTTGAAGCCATAAAGGGCGATGACGAGGCTGAATGCGGGAAAGAATACAGACTTGATATAAAGGAACTTGTATTGCTTGCGATCGCTACAAGTATTGATGCTCTGGCAGTAGGTATAGTATTTGCTGCGGAAAAGACAGACTTATTCTTCTCCGTGACTATGATAGGTGTTATAACATTTGCACTTTCACTGGCGGGAGTATTTATCGGACACAAGTTCGGAAGCAAATACGAAAAGGGCGCGGAGATAGCAGGAGGTCTGATACTCATAAGTATAGGCGTAAAGCTTCTGCTTGAAGGTCTCGGAGTTATATAAAAGAAAAAGGACTGCTTTTGCAGTCCTTTTATATTTTATTCTGGAATTGGAGAAACAGTAACTTCAGCTGTTATCTCACAAAGGCCGAGGAGATATTTCTGTATGTGGAGTGCGTCTTGTGTTGTAACACCGTCGCCTGTATTCCATACATCGGCATTCTTTCTGCCAATAGCAGTTATAGCGTTTATATCACTTCCGCCTACGTCATATTTGTTTGGATTTGCAAGTGCCTGCATTATAAGAACTACGTCAGACATATCAATAGTTCCGTCACAGTTAGCATCGCCGTATTTGACTTCCGTTGGATAAGATGAAGTTACTGTAGAAACAATTGTGGAAGAAGCAGGCGGAGTTGATGTTGATGTTGTGCTTGAAGATGAAGATACTGATGAAGAAACTGTAGAAGTTACGGTAGTTGTTGAAGTAGCAGTAGTCGTTGAAGTTGTGGTAGTTGTAGTAGTGGTTTCACCGTTGTCAGGAGTCCATACAGCCTTGAATGAGATACCCAGACCGGGCTCAGCGCCGGGTATAACGTATTCTTCACCGGGCTGTATAATAAGGTCATCTCGCTGCCAGCCGCTGAATTTGTAACCCGGATTTACGTAATCGCACTCAGGAGCAACGATAGCAGTATCTGTATAGCCTGATACTTTAATATTATCGGAAGCCTTTGAGCTTGGCTTGAAGTTTATAGTGTAACGGATAGGATCCCATACAGGAGTCATGACTACGTCACTGCCCGGCATTACAAAATAAGCATCAGATGTATAATCCTTACCGTCAGTTTCACAATGCCATTTTAAATTTCTGAAGCCGTTTCTCGAAAATCTGGAAGTGTTCTGGATATTTGTGGAATCTCCCTCGGCAATTTCAAATTCGAGCTTTGTAATACCGTTTATTCTGTCGGCATCGCCAACAGTATAAATAAGGTTGTAAATTTTCTTGTAGTTAGGATATAAGGTCATATCCTCGTCGTGTACAACGAGTTTTGTTTCGGGAAGGAACTCGTTAACACCGTCTGTCCAGCCTCTTTGCTTATAGCCGGGATTGGTAAAAACATCAAGCGGAACTTTAAAAATACGGCCTGCAAGCATTTTTTTATCAGGAACTCTGAGTTTTGCATCTTCGTCCTCTACTCCGTTGATTATAACTTTGTAGGAAACAGTGTGGAATTCCTTATCGTCCTTATTCACCCATACAGGGTGGAGAGTTACATCATCCTCCAGTACGCGGAATACATCAAGTGATTCATATCCGCGTATATTGTCAGCTGTCCAGCCTGAGAAGGAATAGCCCTCCTTTTCGGGGATTATGTCTGTTATTATAATGCTTGAATTAGGTGAAACGGTCGTATCCTTAAGTTCGGGAACATTTCCGTCTTCATCTGCGGGGATTATAACGCATTCTTCACTTAGATCATAATGAACTGTGCAGGAAGTTTTCTCCTCTGTATCGGCTGCTGTTACGAGCCCCGATGTCATAGAGCAGACAGCTATCGCTGCGGAAGCTGTTACTGCCGATAGAGATTTTAATAATTGTTTCATAGTGCCCTCCCATCGATGCGTGAGCATCGCTCTGTATCCATGTCAATGGATACTATCTGAATGAATTGGTTTTTGGATCATAGACATAACCGATCCTGTTCAGTTTTGAACGGATATCCTCCTCAGAGGTGCAGAGACTCTTGCAGAGTTCCTCAAATGTCGCATACTCATCACGAAGAAGAGTATTGATATAGCTAAGTAAGATCACGGGGTCGTTAGGTAAACTCATATTTTCTCCTTTGCCGCAATGGCGGTGATATCGTTCGGAATGCAGTGCAGGACATCCCATGAACTGTACGGAAACAGCGCTTTTTCGCTGATTATGTATATGTTATAAAAATAATATACAATAATAATTTCGATTTGTCAATAAATATTCAAAAATATCAAATGTGAATTTTATGTAAATAAGTATTATCAGATTAAATGTAAAGATGCCAGAAAAACATAACAATAAATGCACAGCCTATAACGGAAAAAGGGGATAAAAGGGTAGTCTGATGACAAAAAATAATGAAAAATATTTTAAATAAGTTATAATTCATTAAAAACTTGACATGATATTATTTGATGCGCCCAAACAACTATACCTATACGTATGCTCGGAGCATTGACAGTTGTAAATGTTAAGAAATACAAACATTGTTCCACTATGCACAATTGTGCAAAATAGACAGTAAAGTTACGACTAATTAGGCTAAAATGGAGATGGAAATTTGCATTTATATATGATATAATATTTAGGATATGTGAGGTGTGGTATGTCATCTCATAATTTTATGCGTGACATTGTTACATTTTTCACAGATAAAATAAGGAGGTCCATTTAATGAATTCAGCTAAATCAACTGTTCCCTTTAAGGGTACTCCCGAGCAGGAGGCTGAGCTCCTCAAGGTGATCGAAGAAAAGAAGAACGATAAGGGTTCTCTTATGCCGATCCTTCAGAAGGCTCAGGAGATCTACGGTTACCTTCCGATCGAGGTTCAGGCAATTATTTCCGACAATACAGGTATCCCTCTCGAAAAGATATACGGTGTTGTTACCTTCTACGCTCAGTTCTCTCTTTATCCAAAGGGTGAATACACAATTTCTGTCTGTCTTGGTACAGCTTGCTATGTAAAGGGTTCCGGAGATATCTACAATAAGCTCCAGGAAAAGCTTGGAATAGGCGGAGGCGAGTGCACTCCCGATGGTAAGTTCTCACTTGACGCTTGCCGCTGCATCGGTGCTTGCGGACTTGCACCTGTACTTACTGTCAACGAGGACGTTTACGGACGTCTCACAGTAGATGACGTTGACAAGATCATCGAAAAATACGCTTAATTCCAAACATTACCATTTAGGAGGTTAACTTATGAAGACTCTTGAAGAACTCAAGGTTGTCAGAGACAGCATGAAGGGCGAAGTTGCTCTCAGAACTAAGGATGGCAATGCTTCTTCAAAATATGAAAGACACGTTCTTGTCTGCGGCGGTACAGGCTGTACTTCTTCAGGCTCACCAAAGATCATTGAAGAGCTTGAGAAGCAGTTCGCAGAAAAAGGACTTACAGATAAAGTACAGATCGTTAAGACCGGATGCTTCGGACTTTGCGAGCGTGGTCCTATCATGATCGTATATCCTGAGGGTTCATTCTACTCACGTGTTAAGGTAGAAGAGATCCCACGTATCGTTGACGAGCACCTTATCGGCGGCAACCCTGTTAAGGAATTCCTCTATGAGGAAACAGTTGTCGGCGACGAGATCAAGTCACTTGACGATACATCATTCTACAAAAAGCAGCACCGTGTTGCTCTCAGAAACTGCGGTGTTATCAATCCTGAGAATATCAACGAATACATAGGACGTGACGGTTATGAGGCTCTCGGTAAGGTCCTCACAACTATGACACCTGAGGACGTTATCCAGACTATCCTCGATTCTGGTCTCCGTGGACGCGGAGGCGGTGGATTCCCAACAGGTATGAAGTGGAAGCTCGCAAGAAACATAGTTCCAAATGCAGATCAGAAGTATGTTTGCTGTAACGCTGACGAGGGTGACCCGGGTGCATTCATGGACCGTTCAGTTCTCGAAGGTGACCCACACGTTGTACTCGAAGCTATGACTATCGCAGGTTATGCTATCGGTGCTTCACAGGGTTATATCTACGTTCGTGCAGAGTATCCTATCGCTGTTGAGAGACTTAACATTGCTATCAAGCAGGCTCGTGAAGCAGGTATGCTCGGCAAGAACATCTTCGGTACAGATTTCTGCTTCGATATCGATCTCCGTCTCGGTGCAGGTGCATTCGTTTGCGGTGAGGAAACTGCTCTTATGACTTCTATCGAAGGCAACCGCGGTGAGCCTCGTCCAAGACCTCCTTTCCCTGCTGAAAAAGGTCTTTTCCAGAAGCCAACTATCCTCAACAATGTTGAGACATATGCTAATATCCCACAGATCATCCTCAATGGTGCACAGTGGTTCGCATCAATGGGTACTGAGAAGTCAAAGGGTACTAAGGTATTCGCTCTCGGCGGTAAGATAAAGAATACAGGTCTCGTTGAAGTTCCTATGGGAACAACTCTCCGTGAAGTTATCGAAGAGATCGGCGGCGGTATCCCGAACGGCAAGAAGTTCAAGGCTGCTCAGACAGGTGGTCCTTCAGGCGGATGTATCGATCCTTCAAACTTCGATATCCCGATCGACTATGATAACCTCATCGGTATCGGTTCAATGATGGGTTCAGGCGGACTTATCGTTATGGACGAAGACAACTGTATGGTTGATATTGCTAAGTTCTTCCTCGAATTTACTGTTGACGAGTCATGCGGTAAGTGTACACCATGCCGTATCGGTACTAAGAGAATGTGGGAGATCCTTGACAAGATCACAAAGGGCAAGGGAACTCTTGAGGATCTCGACAAGCTCGAAGAACTCGCTTACCACATCAAGGCTAACTCACTCTGCGGACTTGGACAGACAGCTCCTAACCCTGTTCTCTCTACACTCAGATGCTTCCGTGACGAGTATATCGCTCACGTTGTTGATAAGAAGTGTCCTGCTGGCGTATGTAAGGACCTCCTCAGCTTCGAGATTGAAAAGGATAAGTGTATCGGCTGCGGTATGTGTGCTAAGCAGTGTCCTGCTTCCGCTATCACAAGAACTGACTATATCGCTCCAGGCAAGAAGCTTGCTGCAATGGAGATCGACAAGACTAAGTGCGTGAAGTGCGGTGCTTGTATCGCTACATGTAAGTTCAAGGCAATCATCAAGAAGTAAGCGGAGGATTAGTAATGGAAAATATTACAGTAAAAATCAACGGTGTTGAATTAGAAGTCCCCAAGGGCACTACTGTTCTTGAAGCTGCTCACATGGCTGGATTTGAAATTCCTACACTTTGCTATATGAAGGAGATCAACGAGATCGGTGCCTGCCGTATCTGCGTTACAGAAGTCAACGAGGGCAGAGGCTTCCGTCTTGTAGCAGGCTGCGTATATCCATGTTCAAACAATATGGAGATACTCACAAGCTCACCAAAGGTTATCGCTGCAAGAAAGAAGACACTTGAGCTTATCCTTTCAACACATGACAGAAAGTGTCTCTCATGCGTAAGAAGCGGTAACTGTGAGCTCCAGAAGCTTGCTAAGGACTACGGCGTTGAAGACGCTACAGTTTATGACGGCGTAAAGAACGAGTATGAGGTTGACAATTCTGCTCCTCATATGTATCGTGACAACAATAAGTGTATCCTTTGCCGCCGCTGCGTAGCAGTGTGTGCAAAGACACAGGGCATCGGCGTTATCGGTGCTAACGAGAGAGGCTTTAAGACATATATCGGTTCTGCATTTGACATGGGACTTGGCGAAACAAGCTGTGTATCATGTGGTCAGTGTATTGCAGTATGTCCTGTCGGCGCACTCTCTGAAAAGGATTATACTAAGGAAGTTATGGCAGCTATCGCTGATCCTGAGAAGACAGTTCTCGTTCAGACAGCTCCTGCTGTACGTGCTGGTCTTGCTGAGTGCTTCGGCAATCCTATCGGCACAAATGCAGAAGGCAAAATGGCAGCTGCTCTCAGAAGACTTGGCTTTGACAAGGTATTCGATACAGACTTTGCTGCTGATCTTACTATCATGGAAGAGGCTAACGAGTTCCTCGATCGTTTCTCAAACGGCGGAACACTTCCTCTTATCACATCATGCTCACCTGGATGGGTTAAGTTCTGTGAGCACTACTATCCTGATCTTCTCGATCACCTTTCAAGCTGTAAGTCACCACAGCAGATGTTCGGTGCAACAGCTAAGACATACTATGCTCAGAAGATGGGCATCGATCCAAAGAACATTGTTATGGTATCTATCATGCCATGTACAGCTAAGAAGTTCGAGATCGGCAGACCTGATCAGAGCGCAGCTGGCGTTCCTGACGTTGACTATGCACTTACAACTCGTGAACTCGGCAGAATGATCGAGCGCGCTGGTATCCTCTTCAACTCACTTCCTGAGGAGAAGTTCGATGATCCGCTCGGAATCTCAACAGGTGCCGGTGTTATCTTCGGTGCTACAGGCGGTGTTATGGAAGCTGCTCTCAGAACAGCTGTATATACACTCACAGGCGAGAACGTAACAGATCTCCCGGAGGTTCGTGGTACAAAGGATATCAAGGAAGCAACATACGATGTTGCAGGCAATAAGGTCAAGGTTATCGTAACAAGCGGTCTTGCTAATGCAAGAAAGGTTCTTGACGATATCAGAGCAGGCAAGTGCGACGCTCAGTTCATCGAGATCATGGCTTGTCCCGGCGGCTGTGTAAACGGCGGCGGTCAGCCACAGGTTCCAATGGGCGTTAGAAACTTCGTTGACATCAGAGAAGAGAGAGCTAAGGTTCTCTACAACCTCGACAAGTCAATGCCTATCAGACAGTCTCATGAAAACCCAGCTATCAAGAAGGTTTACGAAGAATTCTTCGAGAAGCCGGGCAGCCACAAGGCACATGAGGTTCTCCATACAACATATGTAAAGAGAAAAGTTAATGAAATATAATGAATAGCTGAATTCATTGAGAGCGGACTGTATGTCCGCTCTTTTTATGCGAGTTTTGTTGACATAAACAGAATAAAGTGATATAATTAGGTATAATAAAAAAATGGGGGGAAGTACATGGATAAGGTGTGTGAATTCTGTGCCGCTAAAGTGGTAACAGGAATACTGACAACTCCATATGCAGTTCAGTTTTATCCTGAGGGCGAGGAGAAAAAATTAAAGCCTAAAAGAAGTCAGGTCATCTGTGATGCATGCCCGCAGTGTGGACATATTCAGAATATTCGTCTGAAAGATCCTGAGAATATTATGAAGTATCGTTATACTATCCTTGATGACTGATACGAAAGATTCAGCGGAAAAGTATGGTGCGTGAATAAAATACGTCTGCGTGAGCATAATACTTCCAAAAGGAGGTAATATTCATGCAGACAAGTTTTAATGACAGTCAGACAAAAGTAAATCTCATGCGGGCCTTTGCAGGTGAATGCCAGTCCCGTCAGCGTTATTATCAGGCGGCGCTGAAAGCACAGCAGCAGAAGTTTGTGGGGCTTGAGAGAATGTTCCGCTTTACTGCCGAACAGGAGGAACGTCATGCGCTGGTATTCTGGAAACTGATGAAGGAAGCAGCAGGTCAGAGCATTGATATAAGTGCAGGATTTCCTGCGGACGTATTCGATGAGGTTCAGCAGCTTCTTGATGCATCCGGTAAGGAAGAGGAAAAGGAGTTTTCTGTGGTTTATCCTGATTTTGCACGTATTGCAGCGAGTGAAGGATATCAAGATACAGCCTCTAAATTCAGAATGATTGCAGAGATCGAGGACAGTCACCGCAAACGTTTTGCTTATTATGCCAAGCTTTACCGTGAGGATAAGCTTTTCCGCAGCGACGATACTCAGCAGCGATGGATATGTCTTAATTGCGGGCATATCCACACGGGTACAGAGCCTCCGAAGGATTGTCCCGTATGCAATGTACAGCAAGGATATTTCATACGTGAAACGGAAGCGGCTTTTACGTCATGTGATATCATAGGCAGATAGTTTTCTCTTACGCAAAAATCAAGCCCGAAAGCATTTAAGAAAAATTGCTTTCGGGCTGTATTTTTATTTGTTACTGTTTCATGCGCTGTTTCCTTATCTTTCTCATAATTACGATAAATACGATTATCTCTGCAAGAAATGTTGCTGACCATGATATCGTGTAGGAGAGGTAGAGACTTTTTATTGAGTGATATTCAGGTATCCTGAATACTATGTAGATCCAGCCAAGACGTATTCCGACAACTCCTGCAATAGTAATCAGCATGGGGAGTACAGAACGTCCAAGACCTCTTATAAGACCTGTAGCAACGTCCATAAGTCCGCACAGGAAATACGGTATCATAATATACTTCATACGTATCATGCCATAATCAATAGCGCTTTTTGAGTCTGTTATGTATATGGAAAGAAGATTTCTTCCGAAGAAAAGAGCAGTAAGTCCGAGCATGACACCAGTACAGAAAACAGATATCAGGCACACCCATGTTATCTTGCGTATTCTGTCAAGCTTACCTGCACCGTAGTTCTGCCCCGTGAAGTTAAGGGCAGTCTGGCTGTATGAGTTCATTGAGGTGTATACAAAGCCTTCTATGTTCTGAGCAGCAGCATTTCCTGAATTGACAATAGGTCCGAATGAATTTATAGAGGACTGTATTATTACATTTGATGCCGCAAAGAGCGATGACTGTATTCCTGCTGGAAAGCCTATTTGAAGTATCCTTTTCAGCTGCCTGCCGTAAATATGCATCTTTTTCAGATCAAGCTTGCAGGCATCATTCCTTTTCATAAGTGCGCGGAGTATAAGTGCTGCCGATAGGGTCTGTGAAATTACTGTTGCAAGAGCTACACCTGCAACGTTCATTCTGAATGCGATTACAAATATCAGATTGAGCACAACATTCAGTATTCCTGCCGCGGTAAGATAGTACAGCGGACTTTTTGTATCACCTGCGGCTCTCAGGATAGCTGAGCCGAAATTATAGATCATGCTTGCAATAGTACCGCAGAAATATATCCTCAGATATGAAGCTGCAAGCTTCAGCTGGTCGGGGTGAGTATTCATAAGGCGAAGAAATGTCTCGGAAAAGAATACACCTATGACTGTGAGAAGAGCACCACATATTATTGCTGTAGGTATGGCTGTATGCACTGTTCTGCGAACATCTTCACTTCTTCCCGAGCCTATTCCGTGAGCGACAGTTACTCCTGCACCTACTGAAAGACCTATGAAAAGATTTACGATAAGGTTTATAAGAGCACCTGTAGCTCCTACAGCTCCCACAGAATTGTATCCGTTGTACTGTCCTACGACAACAAGGTCGGCAGCATTGAACAAAAGCTGTAGGATACCTGTCAGGATAATAGGTATTGTATAAAGCAGGACTCTGCTTACCAGAGGTCCTTCGCACATATCAGATGATTTGCTTTGCATAAAAAACTCCTAACTGCCGCATACATAGCGGCGATCTGAAAAACGGCGCAAAAAAGCCCCCGAAGGGACTTTTTAATCATTGGTGTTCTTCCTTATTCTTGCGATCTCCTGATCTTTTTTCCACAGGAAGCTGATATGTGCTTCCGTACCGTTCTGAATTCTTTTGAAGTTTTCAATGTGCTTGAATAGTATTACAAGTGAAATGACTGACAGAATAGAAGTACCTATGGGATCGCCTGTCATAAGGGCGTAAACAAGTGTGAATATTACCGAGCCTGTTATGGGGACTACGCATACATAGTCAATTGAAAATCCGAGAAGAATCTCGAACAGCAGCATGGTAATAAACAGTATAGGGTTGAAAGCAAGGATAGTACCGCCAAGTGAAGCCAGACCCTTTCCGCCGTGGAACTTCATGAGTACAGGGAAAATGTGACCGAGGATACAGCAGGCTCCCGACAGTATCTTTGCAAATTTTATCTGTGGAAACAGATAGTATGCGATAAGAGAAGCTGCCACAGCCTTTGTAATATCAAAAATTGCCACAAAAAGACCTGCTTTTTTACCCATCGTAATAACGATATTTGATGCCCCCGCATTTCCCGAGCCTCTTTTACGAATGTCGAAGCCCTTCAGCTTTGAAAGAATGAATGCGGGATTGATGTTACCGAAGAAGTAACCAATCAGAGCACAGAGCGTGACCTGCATATTTGATCCCCCCATGTTTTTGCTAAAGTGTATAAATCCCTTGTTAAATAAATATCTAATAAACTTTATTCAATATTATATTACCATATTTTGATGAAAAAGTAAATACCTCAAAAGAAATTTGAGTTCTGCATAAAAAATAATGAAAAAGTTGTTTCGGTTTGAAGAAAATATACGATTAGAGTATATGAAAGGGAAAAACAATGCGCATTGAAAAGTAAATCCCTTGAAAAAACCGAGTTCAGCAAAAAATTTGAAAAAGTTGTTTCGGTTTGAAGTGAACTTACGATTAGATTATATGAAGGGTGAAAAAACGATGCGCATTGAAAAGTAATCCCCTGAAAAATCCGAGTTCAGCAAAAAATTTGAAAAAGTTGTTTCGGTTTGAAAGAAATATACGATTAGAGTATATGAAAGGGAAAAACAATGCGCATTAAAAGAAATAGGAGAATTAATTATGAATGATAATGAATTACGACAGTTGATTAAGTCGTATCCCGAAAAAGGACAGAGAGCATTTTATGACAAATACTTCAACTATGTTTATACGATCGTCTTTTCGTATTTGAAAAACTGTGGAAGAACAGAGGACGTAGATGAATGTGTTGGAGATGTATTTGCACAGTGTTTTCTGTATTTTGACAAGCAGGAAACAATTGAAGGCGATATGAAGGCTCTTGCAGCATCAATAGCGCGTCGCAGAGCAGTGGACACATACAGAAAGCTTGTAAAGCACAGCGGAAATATTTCCATAGAAGAATGTGATCAGGAGCTTCGTTCGTCCGAAGATGTTGTTGAAACATCGGAAACGTCTGAACTCAGACAGATATTATACAGCAAAGTCAAAGAACTTGGTGAACCAGAAAGTACTATAATCATACATAAGTACTATTACGGCAGAACATCTACAGAAATAGGTGAGATAGTATCAATGTCAGGAGATGTTGTGCGGGTAAGGTGCAGCAGAGCAATTAAGAAATTACGCGAATTGCTTGTAAAAGTAGGCATAAATGGATAAGGAGGAAAATACAATGAAAGATAATTTTGATATTCTGTTCAGCAGAGAAGAAAGCGACATCGAGAAAATTGCCAATAACTATCCTGCGGCAGGACAGAGAGAAAAAGAAAAGATATATGAAATATGCAAAAGAAAGTATAATATACAGAAATCAGAGGAGAAAGAGTCAGAGAGTGACGGCTTTATAAAGCAGGCAGAGGGCGTTGAGGTGTATAAGCGTCCTAAGTTATACCGTTTCCTCAGTGTGGCAGCAGCAGTTGCTATCGTTGCAGGCGGTGTCGGCGGTTATGCATTCATGAAGAACAGAAATTGGAACAATTTCGGAGCAGGCACTACTGATCCTGTGCAGATAGAGCCGGGAGTACCGCAGGAGCTTATCGACGAGCTGAATGCTGTAACAGATGAACTGCTCAGCAAGTTTGAAAGATATGAAGCTTTCCATTATGGCGTTGGAGTAGATACAGAGGATTGTTTTAGCGGTTCCATTGCATTGACAGATGATCCTTCCGTTGATGCTGAAAAGTTACAGCTGAGATATTGCAAGGTCACAGATGAAGAACTGAACAGTATAGATAAAATGATGGCTTTCAGTAAGTCTTTCCTTACAGCAGATCTGCGTTCTAATGATTTTGTCTCAGTAAAAGATGATGACAACAATAAAGATGCTACTTCTTTGATCTTTTCTAAACCAATTGAAGAAAATAAAATGGGCTGTGACTTTGTTGGTTACAATGACTCATTATACAGCAGAGACAAATCATTTGAGGAGCACTCTGTAAATTTAACTGAATTCAGCAGGTATGAACTTGTAAGCTCTGAATTCTATGATGAGAACGATGCAGGCGAAAGAACGTCCTTGCTCGGTTACGGCTCTGATGTTATCAAGTGCGAGCGTATATATAAAATGAGCGATGACAGGTTCGTTACGATCGTTCTGGATATTGTTTCGGAAGAAGATGAAAACGGTGCGGCATGGAAGATAAACAAATGGGACATAATAGAGAAAGACAGCGAAGGTGAAGTGCTGACACGTAAGAAATCAAAGAACAGCTTTAATCCTGAGAATATTGAGAATGTTACAAACGCAGATGCAGATGGTGAGTTTGCAGAGTTAGAGCTCCATGAAATGAAGATATATCATTCAAAGGAAGAAGCAGAACAGGCTTTTGTTGAGTTTCAGGATGCATGGAAAAATCATACATACGAATTCAAGAAAGTTGACGTTGAAAAGTATGCAGACCAGTTGCTTTCAGCAGCAAATGCAGATGAACTCAACACACTTGAAAACAAGAGCTATCTGTATCATATTTGCGCAAATGTGTTCCATTATTATGATACAGCAGAGGTGAAATTCGTCATTGACGGAGAACAGCAGGCACTTAAATTCCACGAAGAGAGTGAACGCATTTTAGATAACGATCAACTCTATTTTTACACTAAGAACACAAGCAGAAGTGATAATGAAAACGAAAAAGTAAGCGTGTATGTTCAGGACGGAAATGAGGGTGTAGATTATTATCCGATAGATAAGACATATAGTAAACAAACTTATTCTGAAGATTATATAAAAATGGCAGGAGCATATATCCCTGATAATTACAGAGTAGCTTACTGTGATGATTATGAGAAGCCTGGAGTACAAGAAGCTTGGGAATTCGGCAATACATTCGGAGAATTAAGTAATCTGGATAGCTTTGTATTACTTAGTGATTTTGACCAGTGGCATATTGAGGGCGTAGAAAATATCCTCGGCAGAGACTGTGCTCATGTAAATCTCGTTTATAATGACGGTTTTAATGAAAATACCGTCGATAGATGGATAGACATAAGAACAGGTCTGGTATTGAAGTCATCAACAAAGAGTGATGTTTTATCACAAACTACTGAGGTCACTGAATTAAAGCTCAACGAACCTGTTGAGAAAGTCAATTATGACCTTACAGGATATACTTTCGTAGAGAATGAGAGAGGAGGCTTCTGATATCTAAAAAAATCCCCTTTGCATTATGCAAAGGGGATAAGCTTTTATATAAGAGTCAGAAGTTCGCTTCTTACACCGTCAAGTCTTGTATCGGCAATACCGAAGTCCATAGCCTTGTAATTCCACGCAGCTCTACCGATACCATGCTTTTCAAATACGGAATTGATGGTTTTATACCACTTTATTGTATCTTCGGGAGAAACCACATCAATACAGCCGTATTCTCCGCAGTAAAGTCCTGTATTGAATTCCTCAGCTTTAGCGATAGCGGTGGAGAAAAGCTTTTCAAAATATTCAACAGAAGTTTCGCTTTCCTCAAATGGCATACGCTCTTCAGGAATGATAGCGTCAGTCCAGTAAGCACCCTGATGAGTGAATTTAAGGGGCTCATAACAGTGCATATTATAAATTACCTTGTCATCATAAGGAGCTTCAAGGAACTGAACTGTATCGGCACTGTTATTATGGTAGCTGCCCACAAGTATAAGTGTATCGGGAGCGATCTTTCTTATTCTGCCAATGCACTCTTTAACTATCCTGTTCCATGCGCCAATAAAGCTTGCGTCGGTTACTTCGTTGAGAAGCTCAAAAGCCACAAAGGAACTCATGGAGCCGTAACGTTTTGCAACTTCCTCCCAAAGACGGTAAAAACGCTCCTGATATTCGGCACTGTCAAAAAATCCGCTTTCATTTTCTGCGTAGTAATCGAACGAGAAGCCTGCGGTCTTGTGAAGATCAAGAATAAGGTTAAGACCGTATTTTTTTGAATATTCCACAGCCTTGTCAAGATAGCCGAAGCCTTCCTCATTGAATGAACCGTCATTGTTTTCTATTATATTATAGTCAAAAGGAACGCGGACATGGTCAGCTCCCCATGCTGCGACCGTTTTAAAATCGTTTTCTATGATGAAGGTGTCGAGGTGATCTTTTTCGTAATTGCACTGTGAGAGCCAGCCGCCGAAATTAATACCTTTATAGAAACCCGTTGTTTTTTTCATCTCTCATCGCCTCCTGTACAATAAGTATAGCACATTCTGTATGAAAAATATACTTGTTTTATGTGAAAAATAATAAATTTATGATGTATAAGCATTTTTTTGTCATTACTTAACAAAGCAGGTGATATTGTATATAATAAACTTGTGAGAAATCACAGAACTTCTACTACCATGAAAAGCCCTTCCGTATGGAGGGGCTTTTCTTTTGTAAGAAACAGCAAATTAGATGCTGCTGATTTGTATAATCAACTGAAAAAGATAAAAAAAGTTGCTATTTGTCGATATATGTGATATTATTAATTATCATAAAATTGATAGGAGCTGAATAAAATGTCGGAACCAAGAAACAGAAAAAAAGCAGAAGAATCAAAAGAGGAAAAAAGTACTGAACAGAAAAAGTGCTTTGTAATTATGCCGTTTACTACACCTCCAAGTTATAAGGAGGCGGATCACTTTCAAAAAGTATATAATACCATTATCAAGCCTGCTATAAAAATGGCTGGTTTTGAACCAGAAAGGGTAGATGAAGATAAGATATGCGATTCTATTATTGACAAGATATGGAAAAATATTATTGAATGTGATATGGCTATATGTGATCTGAGCGGAAGAAAACCAAACGTGATGTATGAACTTGGAATTAGACAGGCGTATGATAAACCTGTTGTGCTTATACAGGATGATGTAACTGAGAGAATATTTGATGTATCCGCAATTAGTACAGTTAAATACAGCAGCGAAAGAATATATGAAAAAGTCCAGGAAGATCAGAAAATAATAGCTGAAGCTATAAAAGAGACCTATGAAGGAAAAATGCCATCTTCGCTTATTTCTACATATAATTTACTAAAGGCTGAAACAAAAAATTCTGAAGTATCAAAAGAAGAACAGATTTTTAATATGCTTCGAAGTATGAGCGTTAGATTAGAAAGGCTTGAAGATAAAGGAGAAAGTAATAAAAATGTAATAAACGAATATTCGGAACCTACAGGGCTAATACAATATCGTAGATATATGAGAAAAATGCGTGATATTGAATGCAGACTCGACCGTGGTGTTACTAAAAACGAAATTGATGAATTAGACGAAAATCTGCAATCAATAAAATTAGAAGTGTTTTTGTCTAAGGATTTGAGTTCATATCAACGAATTGGATTAAAAAATTATGCTTCTGAACTCGAAAACAAGCTTATAAAAATAAAAGTAGAGATATCTGAGTAAATGAATCCCACCTCAATTGAGGTGGGAATTTTTATACAAAATAAAAAACCTGCATTCAAAGAATGCAGGCATGGCGCGGATTGAGAGATTTGAACTCTCGCGCCGGTTTCCCGACCTACTCCCTTAGCAGGGGAGCCCCTTCACCACTTGGGTAAATCCGCAAACCGACGAGCGAGAAACTCACCGATAAAAAAATTGGCGGAGAGGGTGGGATTCGAACCCACGTGACCGTTAAGTCAAACGGTTTTCAAGACCGCCTCGTTATGACCGCTTCGATACCTCTCCATTTTTGTGTTTTGTTGTCGCTGCTTGAATCAGCTTTTATATTATATCACGATGAGGGGAAGTTGTCAAGAAAAAATCAGAAAAAGTTGTAACAATAAATTTTCAACATTTTTGTTAATGATTAACAAGGCGGTGCGTTGAATAATATTTTGACCGCTTAAAATTCGTGATTTCAGAAAAAACAGAGGAATTTTTTCGGGTTTTTCGGAAAATGTACTTTACATATTATTAAATTTAGTGTAAAATAAACTATAGATAATTTTTTGTGAGGTGCTTATATGGAACCAAAGTATAAAAGAGTATTATTAAAGGTCAGTGGCGAGGCTCTCGCAGGCGACAATAAAACTGGTCTTAATTATGATGTAGTTACTGATATATGTAAGAGCATCAAGAAGTGCAGTGACGTAGGTGCTCAGGTAGCAGTCGTAGTTGGCGGCGGAAACTTCTGGAGAGGCCGTTCAAGCGGAGCTATGGACAGGACACGTGCAGACCATATCGGAATGCTCGCAACTACAATGAACGCACTTGCACTTGCAGATGTACTTGAGTCACTTGGCTGTGTTGTAAGAGTACAGACTGCTCTTCAGATGTCAGCTATAGCTGAACCTTATATCCGCAACAGAGCTGTAAGACATCTCGATAAGGGCAGAATAGTTATATTCGGCTGTGGAACAGGCAACCCGTTTTTCTCAACTGATACAGCAGCTGCTCTCCGCTCGGTAGAGATAGAGGCTGATATACTCCTCAAGGCAACACTTGTTGACGGTGTATACGATAAGGATCCACATAAGTACGATGATGCCAAGAAGTATGAGACACTTACTTTCTCACAGGTCATCGGTGATGATCTTGGCGTAATGGACAGCACAGCGGCAGCTATGTGCCGTGATAACCACATGAAGATGCTGGTATTTGATCTCAGCCGTCCTGATAATATATATGATGCCATTATGGGCAAGAATATAGGTACAGTTGTATCTGAAGACTGATAAACGACAATTTACACTGAAAGGAATGTTATAAAAATGAAAGAACAGCTTAATCTCGCTAAGGAAAAGATGAATAAAAGCCTTAATGCACTCGGAAACGAATTTGCATCTATCCGTGCAGGAAGAGCAAATCCCGGAGTACTTGACAAGGTAATGGTAGATTACTACGGAGCAGCTACACCTGTAAACCAGATGGCAGCTATATCTGTATCAGAGGCAAGAATACTTGTTATCCAGCCATGGGACAAGTCCACACTCAAGCTTATCGAAAAGGCAATACAGGCATCTGATATCGGTATCCAGCCTGTAAACGACGGCAATGTTATCCGTCTTGCTTTCCCTCAGCTCACTGAGGATCGCCGTAAGGAACTCTGCAAGAGCATCAAGAAGTATGGTGAAGAGTGTAAGGTAACTGTACGTTCTATCAGACGTGATACAATGGAAAAGTACAAAGCTATGAAGAAGAATTCAGAGATCACAGAGGACGATCTCAAGGACTGCGAGAAGAAGGTACAGGATCTTACTGACAAGATGTGTGCTGATGTAGATAAAATGGTCGCTGATAAAGAAAAAGAGATCATGACAGTTTAATTGGTGAAATATGGCATTATTCGGAAAAAAAGAAAAATCTGAGCTTACGCTGCCCGAGAAGCTTCCCGAGCACGTAGGCTTTATTATGGACGGAAACGGCAGATGGGCTAAGAAGCGTGGTCTGCCACGTTCCTTCGGCCATCGTGAGGGTGCAAAGCAGTTCAAGAAGATAGTCCGCTACTGTAAGGACATCGGACTGAAGAATATCAGCTTCTATGCCTTTTCAACAGAAAACTGGCAGCGTCCTTCCGATGAAGTAAATACTATCATGGAGCTTTTCCGTGATTATATCGTTGATGTAAGAAACTTCCTCAGCGAGAATACACGTATGGTATTTCTCGGCGACAAGTCTGCCTTTGACGAGGATTTGCAGGAGAAAATGATACGCCTTGAGGAGGATACTGCCAAATATGACGAAATGACTCTAATGATGGCAGTAAACTACGGCGGACGCGATGAGATAGCCCATGCCGCAAGGATACTTGCGCAGAAGGCTGTAAACGGCGAGATACGTCCTGAGGACATCAACGAGCAGGCTGTGGCAGGCCAGCTTTACACAGCAGGTATACCTGATGTTGACCTGCTTATTCGTCCCAGCGGTGAGCTGAGACTTTCAAATTACCTTATCTGGCAGTGTGCTTATGCGGAGTATTACTTCACAGATGTGCTCTGGCCTGATTTCACACCTGCCGAGCTTGACAAGGCACTTATTGAGTATGCAAACAGAAACCGCCGCTTCGGAGGTGTGTGATGCTTACACGTATAATTTCGGGAGCTGTAGGCGTTGTTCTTATCGGTATAGTGCTTTTCTTTCACGATACTGTAGTTCTGCCCATAGCAGTTGCAGCAATAATCGCAGTAATGCTTTTTGAGCTGCTTCGTGCAGTGAAGCTCCATAAGTGTCTCCCGATACTTTTGGCAGCAGAGGCTTGCGGTATAGCTGAACCGATCCTTTATGGCATATTGACAAAGATCAGCGTTATGGGAGTTGAATATCCGGGACGCTTTGAGTTCCTTTCATGGCGTTATGAGGATAAATATAAAATATATGTATTTGGCATAATGCTTCTCTGTGCTTTTGTTATATTCATAACATGGCTTAAAAAGCACAAGGAGATACGCTATGAGCAGGTATTCTTTGTACTTGCTGTAATGATACTCGTTCCGCAGGCTATGACTACAATGGTGCGCATGGAACGCTATGATCCCAAAAGCGGACTGTTCCTGCTCGTTATGGGACTCTGCGGCGCATGGATAGCAGATACGGGAGCATACTTCACAGGCGTTGCTATCGGTAAGCACAAGCTCTGCCCTGAGATAAGCCCCAAGAAAACTATCGAGGGACTTGTTGGAGGTATCCTTACAACTGCTATAGCTTATACTGTCGCATTTTCCTGCTATTACGGCTTTACAGCAAAGAGAGCCGCTATTGCATTTATTACAGGTGCAGTCTGCGCTGTTATAGGCACTGTGGGCGACCTTTCTGCGTCAATGGTAAAGCGTCAGATAGGCTTTAAGGATTACGGCAAGATAATGCCGGGACACGGCGGACTTATGGATCGCTTTGACAGCGTTCTTTTTGTGCTACCTACATTCTATGTATTCATCGCCTTATTTGGCGTACAGTGATATTGCTGAAACGGACTATTCATGGATAGTCCATTTCGCATTTTATAGTGAATTTTATCATAAAATCTTACGGGAAGATATTTCCGTGAAAAGGGGAAAAAACAATGGACAAAACTGTGTCGATACTTGGCTCAACAGGTTCCATAGGTACGCAGTCTCTTGAGGTCTGCGAAAAGCATGGCATAAATGTGGCAGCTCTTGCTGCTCACAGCAGCATCGAGGCTCTTGAGCAGCAGATAAGAAAATTCCGTCCTAAATATGCCTGCATATACAATGAAGCAAAGTACAGTGAGCTTAAAAGCCGCATTTCCGATATGGATGTCAAGCTTTATTCGGGAATGGAGGGACTTTGTACTCTTGCATCTCTGAAAGAAGCAGATATTGTTCTCAACTCTGTTGTGGGCATGGTTGGCCTTCTTCCAACGCTTACAGCAATAGATGCAGGAAAAGACCTTGCTCTTGCCAATAAAGAGACTCTTGTTGCAGGCGGTGAGCTGGTAATGAAAGCGGCAGCCGACAGAGGAGTAAGGATATATCCCGTAGACAGCGAGCATTCCGCTATATTCCAGTGCTTACAGGGAAATAAGCGTTCACAGCTGAGCAAGATAATACTTACCGCTTCGGGCGGACCTTTCTTCGGCAGAAGTTACGATGAACTAAAAAAAGTCACAAAGGCACAGGCTCTTCATCACCCTAACTGGGAGATGGGCAATAAAATAACCATTGACTCTGCTACACTTATGAATAAGGGCCTTGAATTCATCGAAGCCAAATGGCTTTTTGACCTTGCTCCCGAGCAGATAGAGATAGTTGTTCATCGTCAGAGCGTTGTACATTCCGCAGTGGAGTATAATGACTATTCAGTCATTGCTCAGCTCGGTGTACCAGATATGAAGATACCGATACAGTACGCTCTCCTTTATCCAGACAGAATGCCGTGTCCTACTGGAAGGCTTTCACTTACAGATTACGGAAAGCTGACCTTTGAAAAGCCTGACTATGAAACATTCAAGTGTCTTTCAGCAGCTATAGAAGCTATAAAACGCGGCGGGGCTTATCCGTGTCTTGTTAATTCCGCAAATGAAGAGGCTGTAAGAGCTTTTCTGAACGATGAGATAAAATTCGTGGAGATAGGCGAGATTGTTTCATCGGTACTTGAAAATTTCCGGATATCGGATATAAAAAGCTATGAAGATGTTATGGCAGCAGACAAGGCTGCAAGAGCATTTGTAAGAGAGCAGATAAAATTTAAAGCTGCTCTTGTTTGAGAAAGGATCATACTACATGGGTGTTGTAATTGCAATTATAATTTTCGGTTTGATAGTTACCGTGCATGAGTTCGGACACTTTATCTGTGCAAAGCTCAGCGGAATAAAGGTGCTGGAGTTTTCGGTAGGTATGGGACCGAAGCTGCTCCAGAAACAGAAGGGCGAGACAAAGTATTCTCTCAGACTGCTTCCCCTTGGCGGTTACTGTGCTATGGAAGGCGAAGATGCTACCAACAGTGATCCCAGAAGCTTCCGAAATGCCAAGCTCTGGAAAAGAATGGTGGTACTTGTTGCAGGTGCGGGAATGAATTTTGTTCTCGGTCTTGTGGCTATAATAATTTATGTAAGTATGATGGACGGAGTTCCGACAACTACAGTAAGAGAATTTGCAAAAGCGGAAGAGAATGGAGATGTAACCTATTACGCTGAAAGCCTTGACACAGGTCTTGAAAGAGGCGACAAGATAATCTCTGTTGACGGTACAAGAGTGTACAGTATCCTTGATTTCAATTATGTTTTCTATAATATGCAGGAGCATGAAGGACATGAAGTAATTGTCAAGCGAAACGGTGAAAGAATAAAGCTTGATGATGTAGCATTCGGAATAAAGGACGGCAGCGGAAAGTTTGTGGATTTTGCTGTCAGATACATGAATAAAAATCCCATCACTGTTTTGCAGGGAAGCGGCGGACAATTCATGTCCATGACACATATCATTGGTCTTTCGCTGAAGCAGCTTTTCTCAGGACAGGTTGAGAAGGAAGATGTATCAGGTCCTGTAGGAGTAGTTTCGGCTATCAATGAGACTGCCAAAGAGTCTGAAAGCTTAAAGGACGGCATTTTCAATCTCCTTTACATGATGGCACTTATCTCCATAAACGTAGGTATTTTCAATCTTCTTCCTATTCCGGGACTTGACGGCGGCAGACTTCTCTTCTGTTTCATTGAGCTTGTACGCCGCAAGCCTATCAAGCCTGAACATGAGGGATATGTCCACCTTGCTGGTATGGTGCTTCTTTTCGGCATAATGATATTTGCAACATACAATGATATAGTTACTCTTATTACAGGAGGCAAAAATGGCTGACGTATGCCTTCTCGGAACAGGCGGTATGCTGCCCCTGAAGGATAGGTTCCTTACGAGTCTTTATGCCGAGTATAACGGAAAAGCTGTGCTAATAGACTGCGGCGAAGGGACACAGGTAGCTGTTGCAAAGCACGACCTTAAAATGAGTAAGATCGAGCTTATACTTTTTACTCACTGCCATGCGGATCACGTTATGGGACTTACGGGGCTTCTCCTGTCTTTAGGTAACTGTTCGCGTACTGCACCTCTTGATATCGCAGCTCCCGAAAGCTGTATCTCTGTTATTGAAAAGCTTGTCAGCATATGTGGCGGACTGCCGTATGAGGTGCGTCTGCATATTATTCCCGAGGACAGAACGTATGAGATTACAGCTGATATGATAGACCCTATGCTTACAATAAAGACTCTGCCCCTTTCTCACAGAGTCGGCTGTATTGGCTACAGTCTTATTCTTGAAAAAAAGCCTGTTTTTATGCCTGATAAGGCAAAGGAACTGGATATCCCCGTGGAGATGTGGAAAAGGCTTCACAGCGGTGAAACAGTTATTCTCGGTGATGGGAGGATAATTCCGCCTGAGGCTGTAACAGGTGAAAAAAGACCGCCTCTGAAAATAACTTATACCACGGATACCCTCCCGATTGATGATATAGTTCGTTTTGCAGAAAACTCCGATCTTTTTATATGCGAGGGAATGTACGGACTCTGCGATAAAAAAGAGTCAATGAACGAAAAGCATCATATGCTCATGCAGGATGCCTGTAATATAGCAAAAAGGGCAGGAGTAAAACGTTTGTGGCTCACACACTACAGTCCTGCTGAAAAAGAGCCTTCTGCGTATTCAGATGAGCTCAGACAGATTTTTCCTGATACCGTTATATCGGCTGACGGTGAAAAGATCACATTGTAATTTACATCTTATGGAGGAATAATATGAGAAATGTCAGACCTGTAAAAGTCGGGGACTGTGTCCTTGACGGAAAGCATATTTATATACAGTCGATGCTGAATATGCGCTCGGACGATATCGAGGGCAGTGTAAAGCAGGCAGTTGAGCTTGAAAAGGCAGGCTGCGAGATAATCCGGGCAGCTATCCCGAACATGGAAGCTGTAAAGCTTATCCCTGCGATCAAGGAAGCTGTAAAGATACCGCTTGTTGCAGATATACATTTTGACTATAAGCTTGCGCTTGAATCTGCTGCCGCAGGTGTTGACAAGATACGTATTAATCCGGGAAATATCGGCGGTATGGACAGGGTAAAGGCTGTAGTAGATGCTTGCCGTACAAGAAATATCCCTATACGTATAGGCGTAAATTCAGGCTCTCTTGAAAAGGAGATACTTGAAAAGTACGGTTCACCGACTCCAGAAGCTCTTGTTGAAAGCGCTATGGGACACGCAGCTATGCTGGAACATTTTGACTTTAACGATATCGTTATTTCCATAAAGTCTTCGGACGTAAATAAGATGATATCTTCATACAGACTTGCAGCACAGAAGTGCAGTTATCCGCTTCACCTCGGAGTTACCGAGGCAGGTACAGAGCGTATGGGACTTATCAAGTCCGCAATAGGCATCGGCTCACTTCTCTGTGACGGTATAGGCGAGACCATAAGAGTATCTCTTACCGATGATCCTATCCGTGAGATAGCTGCGGCAAAGGATATACTCAAAAGCATCGGCAAGCGCGGCGGCGTAAGGATAGTTTCATGTCCTACCTGCGGAAGAACTCGTATAGACCTTGTTAAGGCAGCAAAAATGGTGGAGAAAGCTGTAAAGGATATGGACAAGGATATAACTGTTGCAGTTATGGGCTGTATCGTAAACGGTCCGGGAGAAGCACGTGAAGCCGATGTTGGAATCGCAGGCGGTGACGGTTGTGCTATCATTTTCAAAAAAGACGGTACTCAGCGTAAGATAAGTGAAGAGGATATAGTTCCCGAGCTTCTTGCAGAGATAGACAAGCTCTGATAAGTTTTTAATTGCTCAGCTAAACGGAGGAGTAGTCATGGAATACACAAAGGAAAAAGAACAGGAATACTACAATAAAAAGCTGATAAATGAGACCATGAAGGAAGAGATAAAAAAGCCCCATAAGTTTGATTGGAAAGACTCTTTTTTATCTTTTTTAGGACTTGTTTTAGGATTTATAGTAACAGATATCATAGGATTGGAAGAACTTATTGGTAATAAATTACTTAGATATACAGCTGAAATTTTTATTTTAGTTGTTGGGATCACTGTAGTTAATGTGATCGCTATAGGTTTAAAAAAGGCTTTCAACAAAAGTGAGTAACGTAATAACTATGGGGCAGATGATATCCGCCCCCTGTTGAATTTAAAAAAAGGACGTTTGACCGATGCAGATAAAAATATCCGATTTTCTCAAGGACTATGCAATTGAATTGCCTGAAAGTATACTCTGCGGTGAGATATTCAAGCTGACTTACAGTGAAAATCTCGAGAGGATACATTTTCATGCGCATTTCGGTGATATAGTGCCCGCTGATGATATCTTCGGGTTTGAAAAGGCTGTGGAGACAGCTATAAAGGTGGAGCAGGTGAGACTTGCTCCGCGCTATCCGTCTGAGAAATTCGGTATGGAATGCTACAGTGAGCTTCTGAAGCTTTTGAAGCGTGATATCCCTGTAGTCAACGGCTTTCTCGACGATGCGGAAGTAACTCTCGGAAACGGAGAACTGCGTATAAAGATCGTACACGGCGGCAGGGATATCCTTGACAGGTATAACTTCTGCCTGTATTTTTCACGAATGATATATAATCAGTTCGGCGTGAAAGTCAAGGTCGTTCTTGACGGAGAGAACAATGTCAGTGCACAGCAGTTCGATGAAATGATCGAGCGTATTGAAGCTGATATGCCTGATTACAGTAGTCAGCTCATTCCCGACAAGACTCCCGACGAGATAAGAGCCGAGGAGATGAAGTCGGTTATCCCGACTGTAACTATTGATGTTACCGCACTTGACAAAGACTTTGATGCAGAGTCCGCAGAGATAGTCAAGGGCAAGGCTATACGTGAAAAGCCTGTACCGATCTGCGAAGCAGTACAGCGACTTGGCGAAAGAGTCGTTGTTGTGGGAGATGTATTTGCTTCCGAGCTTAAGGAAGTCCGCAACGAAAAGACTGTAGTTACATATGATATCACAGACTACAGCGGTTCACTCAAGGTTAAGATATTCGCCAAGAATGAAGAGGTAGAGGAGCTGAAGCTGGGCTCTATAAAGAGTGGAGCCACACTGCTCGTTTCCGGTAAGCTGGATTACGACTCATATGCAAGAGATATTGTTATATCCGCAAATTCTCTTATCAAAGTAAAGCGCGTACCGAAAATGGACAACTATCCCGAGAAGCGCGTCGAGCTCCATTGTCACAGCAATATGTCTGCAATGGACGCTGTTACCGATCCTGTTACACTTATCAACAGAGCTGCAGCATGGGGACATCAGGCTATGGCGATAACCGATCACGGAAACGTTCAGGCTTTCCCTGACTGTATGTATAATATGCCTAAGAACTTCAAGGCGATATACGGAATGGAGGCTTATGTTGTCAACGATATTGAGCGTGATATGGTAGTCTACGGCGACGATGACCGCTCCTTTGATGATGAGATAATCATATTCGACGTTGAGACAACGGGCCTCAGCTTCCGTAATGACCGACTCACTGAAATAGGTGCTGTAAAGCTGAAAAACTTACAGGTAGTCGACAGCTTCAATACAAAGGTAAACCCCGGTTTTCATATTCCAGAGAGGATAACGGAGCTTACAGGAATAAGCGATGCAGATGTTGCCAATGCTCCCGATGAAGCGGAAGCACTGCGTATGTTCATGGAGTTCTGCGGAGACAAGCCAGTGCTTGTTGCTCATAATGCCCGTTATGATACCAACATGATAAATCAGGTGAAGAAGCGTCAGAATATCGACTTCCCGTATACATGGGTGGACACGCTTGTTATGTGTCAGTCTATGCTTCCCGAAATGGGACGTCATAAGCTCAATCTCGTTGCAAAACAGCTCAAACTCGGAAAATTCGACCACCACAGAGCTTCAGACGATGCTCTTATGCTTGCAAAAATATATATAGAGCTTATTGGCAGGCTTAAAAGCGAGAGAAGCTTCAAGTCTATACAGCAGCTGAATATACTTGTTGATGAAATAGAGATCAAAAAGCTGAAAAGCTATCACCATATCATACTTGTACGCAATCAGGCAGGACTAAAAAATCTCTACAGGCTTGTATCACTGAGTAACCTTGAATACTTCTATAAAAAGCCTCTTATCCCAAAGTCCAAGCTCATCGAACATCGAGAGGGACTTATCTACGGAAGTGCCTGTGAAGCAGGAGAGCTTTTTCAGGCGATGCTTGATATACGCGATCAGGACTATATCGACAATCTTGCAAGGTTCTATGATTACCTTGAGATACAGCCTATAGGCAACAATGCATTCATGGTGCGTGAGGGCGTTGCAAGGGACGATGACGAGCTCCGTGAATTCAATAAATACATCGTTGATATGGGTGACAGGCTTGGTATTCCGACCTGTGCCACCTGCGATGTTCATTTCATAGATCCAAAGGACGCTATATACCGTAAGATAATCCTTGCAAGCATGGGCTTCAAGGACGCAGAGGAGCAGGCTCCGCTGTATCTGAGGACTACCGAGGAAATGATAGCTGAATTTGCATATCTGGGTGAGGACAAGGCAAAGGAAGTAGTTATTACCAATACCAATGCCATTGCAGACCAGATAGAGGTTATACGTCCTATACCAAAGGGAACGTTTACGCCTACTATCGACGGCGCTGAGGAAGAGCTTGTAAAGATAACTCACGACAAGGCACATGAGATATACGGTGATCCGCTTCCCGAGCTTGTTGACAAGCGACTTGACCGAGAGCTTTCATCTATTATCAAGCACGGATTTTCAGTGCTTTATATCATCGCG
This sequence comes from Ruminococcus flavefaciens ATCC 19208, assembly GCF_000518765.1. GTDB lineage: Bacteria > Bacillota > Clostridia > Oscillospirales > Ruminococcaceae > Ruminococcus > Ruminococcus flavefaciens. The sequence continues at coordinate 206,183 of NZ_JAEF01000006.1, forward strand.
CAGAAGCTTGTGTGGAACTCGGTTGACAACGGTTATCTTGTTGGTTCAAGAGGATCGGTCGGTTCGTCATTCGTTGCTTCTATGGCAGGTATCTCGGAGGTAAATCCGCTTCCGCCGCACTATGTCTGCCCTAACTGCAAGCACAGTGAGTTCCTGCTGGACGGTGTTTATGGTTCGGGATTTGACCTGCCGCCTAAAAAGTGTCCTGACTGTGGAAAGGACATGAACCGAGACGGACACGATATCCCATTCGAGACCTTCCTCGGATTTGACGGCGATAAAGCTCCTGATATAGACCTTAACTTCTCCGATGAATATCAGTTCTGGGCACATCGTTACACCGAAAAGCTTTTCGGTAAATCCAACGTTTTCAAGGCGGGTACTATATCCGTAGTTGCTGAAAAGACAGCCTACGGCTATGTAAAGAAATACTGCGAGGAAAACGGTATAACACTAAACAATGCTGAAATGAGCCGTCTTGCTATCGGCTGTACCGGAATCAAGAGGACTACAGGTCAGCACCCGGGCGGAATGGTTGTTGTTCCGTCGGATTACGATGTATACGACTTCACTCCCGTTCAGCACCCTGCCGATACTGCGGATTCCGAAATTATTACGACTCACTTCACGTTCAACTCACTTCATGATACCATATTGAAGCTTGACGAACTTGGACACGTTGTACCTACACTTTACAAGCATCTTGAGGACTTAACAGGCATCAAGATAAAGGACGTTCCTACATCAGATCCCGATGTTATACGTATGTGTACCAACTGTGATGTGCTTGGCGTAACCCCCGAGGAGATATACTGTAAGACGGGAAGTCTCGGTATACCTGAAATGGGTACAGGCTTTACCATACAGATGCTTCTTGACGCAAAGCCCACAAAGTTCAGCGACTTCCTGCAAATATCGGGACTTTCCCACGGTACCGACGTTTGGCTCGGCAATGCGAAAGACCTTATAGATAACGGCGTATGTACAATTTCAGACGTTATCGGAACTCGTGACTCTATTATGACTTACCTTTTATATAAAGGCGTAGAGCCGAAAATGGCGTTCCAGATAATGGAGTGGACACGTAAGGGTAAAGCTCCAAAGCAGTTCACACCTGAGATAATACAGATGCTCCGCGACCACAATGTACCTGAATGGTACATCGAGAGCTGTCTGAAGATTAAGTATATGTTCCCGAAGGCTCACGCGGCTGCGTACGTTATCGCTGCAATAAAGCTGGGCTGGTTCAAGCTGCATATGCCGCTTGAATACTACGCTACGTATTTCTCCGTAAGAGGTGAGGACTTCGATGCGGAGCTTGCTATAAAGGGCAAAGGGGCAGTTCGTGCAAAGATCGAGGAGATAAAGGCACTGGGCAACGACAAGACCAACAAGGACAGTGCACTGTATGATATCCTGCTCATTACCAATGAGATGATGTCGAGAGGATATGAGTTCCTGCCCATTGATCTGTTCAAATCACACGCTACCGATTATCTTGTTGAGGACGGCAAACTGAGAATACCTTTTTCCGCAATGAGCGGTGTCGGAGATAACGCTGCAAAGGGCATTTACGAAGCTGTTCAGAAGGGCGGATTTATGTCTATTGAGGAATTCCAGCAGGAGAGCGGTGCGTCAAAAACAACAATAGATATGTTGAAAAGCATAGGCGCATTTGGTGATTTGCCCGAATCCACACAAATGTCGTTCTTTTGACTTGACTTTCTTTTAGTAATATGTTATCATATTATCATGTTAGCAGACTAAAGTGATTAACGAGGAGGTTCACATGAAAAACTATGACCTTATAACTCCCGAGGGTACGAAAGACCTGCTCTTCGGAGAGTGTATCGTAAGAAGAAATATAGAAAGCACCCTCATGGGGATTTTCAAGGGCCGCGGTTATAATGAAACAATTACTCCCGGACTTGAATTTTATGATGTATTCAACCTTAATTCGCGTTATTTTCCACAGGAAAACCTCTATAAGCTTACTGACAGCAAGGGCAGACTGCTTGTAATGCGTCCTGATACAACTATGCCTATCGCAAGAATAGTTGCAACAAGACTCAGAGATGCAGAACTTCCGCTGAAGCTTTGTTATGCTCAGGCTGTATACACTACTGAGCCGTCTCTCAAGGGCAGAAGCGATGAAGTGGTACAGGCTGGTATAGAGCTTATAGGCTCACAGCTCAAGATAGCAGACCTTGAAGTGATATCAACAGCTGTTGATTCACTCAGCTCATTCGGTATGGAGTTCTCGCTTGAACTCGGTCATATCGGTATTTTCAAGGAGCTTGTAGGAAAGCTCGATGCCTCAGAAAATGACAAGGAAAGCATCAGAAAGCTTATCGAAAACAAGAATTTCCCTGCACTCAACGATCTCCTTGACAGCTTCGGAAATTCACCTGTTACAAATGCACTTAAAAAGCTTCCTGCACTCTTTGGCGGTGAGGAAGTATTTGAAAAGGCTGAGGAGCTCATGCCTGATGACAATATCAAGCGTATACTTGATGAACTCAGAGAAATATACACAGACGCTTCCGAGCTCTGCGGCGGCGAAGGCTCTATTACAGTTGATCTCGGACTTGTCAATAAAACAGACTACTATACAGGTCTTATCATAAAGGGCTATTTACAGGGACACGGTGAGGAAGTTCTCTCAGGCGGACGCTATGACAAGCTTATATCAGAGTTCGGATATGATGTACCTGCTATCGGTTTTGCAGTAAATATCAATGCAGTTGCAAAGCTTATGGAAAAGAGCGATGTTCTTCCTGCTGAGCCAAGACCCGACGTTATTGTATATGCTGAGGAAGGCTGCGAGGTGGCTGCACTTAAAGCTGCAAAGGAGCTTCGTGATCAGGGCATGATAGTTGAGAATGCACTTTTTGACGATCTTGACAGTGTACGTGCTTATGCAATGGAAAAGAAGATAGCAAAGGTAGTTGTTATAGACGGCGAAAGCAAGGAGGTCAATATATGAATAAGCCTATAAGAATGGCTCTTACAAAGGGCAGACTTGAAAAAGATACGGTAGGTCTCCTTGAAAAGCTTGGATTTGACTGTACTGCTGTACGTGATAAAGGCAGAAAGCTCATACTTCCTGTACCTGACGCAAATCTTGAAGTAGTTCTTGCAAAGGCAAACGATGTTATCACCTATGTAGAGCATGGTGTTTGTGATATGGGAGTTGTGGGCAAGGACACTATCATGGAAATGAAGGGAAAGTTCTACGAACTGGTTGATCTCGGTTTTGGAAAGTGCAAGTTCGCACTTGCTACGAAGAAGGGCTACGATTTTTACAGTGGCTATGGTATAAAGACTATCGCTACAAAGTATCCTAATGTTGCAAGAAGCTTCTTTGAGAAAAAGGGCATGGATACAGAGATAATCAAGATTGAAGGTTCTGTTGAGCTTGCTCCTCTCCTTGAGCTTGCAGACGGTATCGTTGATATCGTTGAGACAGGTACTACTTTAAGGGAAAACGGACTTGAAGTTATCGAGGACGTTGCACCTATCTCTGCAAGACTTATTGCAAATACCGTAAGTCTCAAAATGAGACACGCTGAAATAGACAGACTTATCACACTTATAGAGGAGAATCTTTAATGAAGAAAATATTCGCTAACGGTACTGACGAAGTTGCTTTTCTTAACGATTTAAAAAAAAGAAGCGGCGAGACAAACAAAAAGGTAACGGAAGTTGTATCGGAGATTATCGAGAATGTAAAGAATAACGGCGATGAAGCTGTTAAGAATTATACACTTAAATTTGACGGAAATCTTCCTGAGTATTATGAAGTTCCCCGTGAGGTCATAAATGATGCTCTCACAGAAGCAGATCAGGAATTTGTTGACGCACTGCTGAATGCTCAGGAGAATATCGCCGATTTCCACCAGAGACAGGTTGAGCAGAGCTTCATCTCTCCCAAGAAAAACGGTGTTATCATGGGGCAGCGTGTGCGCGGACTGCACAGAGTAGGACTTTATGTTCCGGGTGGTACAGCTGCTTATCCTTCAAGCGTACTCATGAATGCTATCCCTGCAAAGATTGCAGGCGTTGAGGAGATAATCATGGTAACTCCGCCATTAAAGGACGGTACTCCCAACAAGGATATTCTTGTTGCAGCTGCTATCTGTGGAGTTGACAGGGTATTCCTCTCAGGTGGTGCACAGGCTATAGCTGCACTTGCTTATGGTACAGAAGAGATACCAAAGTGCGACAAGATAGTAGGTCCGGGAAATATTTATGTTGCTACTGCAAAGAAGCTTCTTTACGGTGTAGTTGATATCGACATGATAGCTGGACCAAGTGAGATACTGGTCATTGCAGATGATACTGCAAATCCTAAGTTCGCAGCTGCCGACCTTATGTCACAGGCTGAGCACGATATGCTTGCTTCCGCAATTATGGTAACTACCAGTGAAAAGCTTGCTGACGGCACTATCAAGGAGATAGAGCGTCAGAAAGAGTATCTTTCAAGAAAGAATATCATTGAGAAATCCCTTGAGGATTACGGTGCTATTATTATTGCTGACAGCCGCGAAAAGTGTGTAGAACTTGCAAATGAGATAGCTCCCGAGCACCTTGAAGTCCTTATGGAAAATCCATTTGAGCTTCTTGGAAGTCTTGACAACGCAGGTTCTATATTCCTCGGTCACTATGCTTCCGAGCCTCTCGGCGATTACTATGCAGGACCAAACCACGTTCTTCCTACAAGCGGTACTGCACGTTTCTTCTCGCCTTTAGGTGTTGCAAGCTTTACAAAGCGTACTGCATATACCTACTACACTGAGGAAGCTCTCAGACAGGCTAAGGACGATATCGTTCTTATTGCAGAGCGCGAGGGACTTACCGCTCACGCTAACGCTATAAAGGTAAGATTTGAATAAGTTGAAGCCTTATGAAGTTGTGCCTGAGAACGGATATGAAGCAGAGGCAATAAGACGAAACAGGATCGCCGATCTATTTTTTCTTGTTCTCGCTCTAATACTTACACTAATAACAGTATTTTCCCTTGTGTTTATCGGCGTAGGGATAATCAAGTTGATATTTGTGGCAGTGTGGGCGGCAGCTCTTATGCAGAGCATCAGAAAAGGCAGAAAAAAAGGCTTTGGGCTTGCATTATTCGGAAATATTTTCTGGGCATTTATTGTAAGCATTATGTTTTTATTACCGAGTCCTTTTTCTTCACAAATGGGATGGAGATACGGGTTTCAGCTGAAATATGTTGATATGATGAACAATGGAAGCTTCGATTGCTTTCCCGATAAACTCCCCGAAGAAATAAGCGATTATAAGATCGAGTATTTACCGAGTATGATGCAGGGAACAGGACATTTCCGTGTACATTTCAAGACTTCGGCGCAGCAGATTGAACAGTATGAAAATGAATATTCAGCTCAGGCGATATACACTATCCCACTTGCAGATTTTAATGGTCAGTGGCATAAAGAATTAAAAGAAGTAAGTCCTCAGGCAGAAATTGTCTTTGAAGGAGATAACTCACTTGTAGTTGCTTATGATGAAGGCTTCTGGGAGGGCTGTGAAGATCATGCGACAGTTTATGTTATTTCTGCTGTCCATTACTGGAATCACCCACACAGCGGTGCAGTCATAATCAACAGGGCTGAAAATATGATAGAGTTTACACATTTAGGATAATTTATGGGGCGGCTTGAAAAACAGCTGCCCTATAGGTGTTTTTCGGAAAGGATATATTATGAGTTACAAACTTAATAAAAAGCTGGTAAATTTAGTGCCTTATGACCCAATCACGGGACACTATGACATAAGACTCGACGCAAATGAGAGCTGCTTCAATCTCAATGACGCGCTCAAAGCGAAGATAAACAAAAGCATATCTCAGATAGACTTCAACCGCTATCCCGACTGCCTTGCAAAAGCTCCAAACAAGGCTTTTTCAGAGCTTTACAATATTCCCGAAGAGATTATCAGTTCGGGAAACGGTTCTGACGAGCTTATCAGCATAATCGAGGGCTGCTTTTTTGAGGCTGGAGATACTATCGTAAATGTATCCCACGATTTCTCAATGTATGAGTTTTACGCTCAGCTTTATGAAGTCAAAGTAGCAACATATCAGAAGGAAGCTGATCTTACAATTGATCCCGATAAGCTCATTGCATTCTGCAAGGAGAACGGAGCAAAGGGTCTCATCTTCTCAAATCCCTGCAATCCTACATCACTTGGTCTGGACAAAGCAGCTGTCAGAAAGATAATCGAGTCACTTGACGATGTACTCGTTATCCTTGATGAAGCTTATATGGACTTCTGGGATCAGTCCATACTTTCAGAGGTCAATAATTATGACAATCTTATAATACTCAAGACTTGCTCAAAGGCTATAGGACTTGCAGCAGTAAGATTTGGCTTTGCAGTTGCAAACAAGACTATAACCAACGCGCTCCGTGCAGCTAAGTCACCATACAACAATGATACAGTTGCTCAGACTATCGTTGCTGACATTCTCAGCGAAAAGGAATATCTTAAGGAGTGCCGCGATATAATCGTTGCAAATACAAAGAAGCTCTACGGCGATATCCTTGAAATAGATAAAAAGTACAGTTGCTTTGAGAAGATATACGAACCATGCACGAATTTCGTATTAATAAAGACAGACGAATTTGAAAAGATATACAGCTTTATGCTGGAAAACTCTATCGCAATAAGGAAGTTCAAGGGCTTTATCCGTATAACAGCAGGTACAGAAGCTGAAAATGCACGGTTTATAAGCATTCTTGATAGGTACTTCAGTAAGTAATGGAGGTTAGTATGCGTACAGGAACTATCGAACGAGATACAAAAGAGACTCAGATAAAGGTAATTGTTACACTTGACGGAAAGGGTAAGGCTGAAATCGACACAGGAATAGGATTTTTCGACCATATGCTCACAGCTCTTTCTGTACACAGCGGCATAAGCATGACTGTCAAAGTCAAGGGTGATCTGCACGTTGACTGTCACCACACCATTGAGGACACAGGCATAGCTCTCGGAGCTGCCTTAGGACAGGCTCTCGGTACAAAGTCGGGAATCGTCCGCTACGGTACGGCATATATACCTATGGACGAGTCTCTTGCAATGGCAAGCCTTGACCTGAGCAATAGACCTTTCCTTGTATTCAACTGCGATTTTACAAATCAGAGCTGTGGTGAGTACGATCTCTGCATGACGGAGGAGTTCTTCCGTGCATTCGCATTTAATTCGGGCATGACTCTGCACATTAATCTGCTCTACGGCACAAATGACCACCACAAGGCAGAGGCTGTATACAAGGCAGTTGCTCATGCACTTAAAACAGCTGTGACAGAAAATTCAGACGGTTCAACTCTCTCAACGAAAGGAGTTCTCTGATGATAGCTATAATTGATTACGGCGCAGGCAATATTTTCAGCGTAAAGAACGCTCTGGACTACCTCGGACTTGAAAGTAAGCTTGTCAGCGACAAGGAGTCCGTAAAGTCTGCGGACGCTGTTATACTTCCCGGAGTCGGAGCATTTCCTGCGGCAATGAAAAAGCTTGAGGCTACAGGACTTGTGGACACTATCAAGGAAGAAGCAACGAAGAAGCCTTTCCTCGGTATTTGCCTCGGTATGCAGCTCATATTTGAAAAGGGCTATGAATTCGAGGAATGTGACGGTCTTGGACTTATCGGCGGCAGTGTAAGAAAAATGGAAGAGCCCGAGCTTATAATCCCGCACATGGGTTGGAACAAGCTCGAAAAGCTCAATGACTGTCCGCTTCTTGAAAATGTAGGCGACAACGAGTATGTTTACTTTGTTCATTCATACAAGGCTCACTGTGAGGATAAGAATATAGCTGCGTATGTTGAATACGGCGGAAGAGTGCCTGCACTTGTTTACGACGGAAAATACGTATACGGCGCACAGTTCCATCCCGAAAAGAGCGGCGAAACAGGACTTAAAATTCTCCGCAGCTTTGGAGGACTTATTAAATGAACAAGCTCATCATAGTCGAAGGACTGCCATGCTCGGGGAAGAGTACAACTGCAAGATTTATTGCTCAGCATCTTGATATGACTTTCATTGACGAAGGCACGGGCGATCATCCTGCGGACTATGAGTTTCATGCATTTTTGACGGATAACCAGCTTGAAAGTTTCACATCAGACGAGCGTGAAAAGATAGCTCGGCATACTGTAAAAAAGTCAGGCGGTAATATCGTTAGTCTCGGAGAATTCAGCGGAGAGCTATTCAATAAGCTTCTGCAATACAAGATATACGATTTTCTTCCGTGGGAGACCGAACGTGCTGTAATGCTTGATAAATGGCGTGAATTTGCAGCTAAAAATGACGGCGGCAGATATGTTTTCAACTGTGTGCTTTTGCAGAATCCCATGTGCGAGACTATGATGCGTTTTGGCTTTGACAAGTCGGTTTCTGTTGGATATATAGCTGAAATTTGCAAAATAATAAAGTCTTTTTCGCCGCTTGTAGTATATCTCAAAAACAGTGAAGTTTACGAAAGCGTAAAAAGGGCTTCCGTTGAACGAGGAGAAGAGTGGCTCAATGCAGTCATCGACTACCACTGTAACGGTGAGTATGGCAAAAGTCTTGGACTAACAGGTTTTGACGGATATATATCTGCACTTGAAGAAAGACAGCGGCGTGAACTGGATATTCTCAGCGGACTTGATATCAGCAGCAGTGTTCTTGACGATCCGCAGAAAGACTGGAACAAAGCGTATTCGGACATACTTGCAGAGTTAAAGTGAGGGAATGTTATCATGGTATATAAGAGTATGCTTTCAAGCTCGTATAATACCCGTGAGCTTGGCGGCTTCAAAACAGCTGACGGCAGTATTACGGAGAATAATGTGTACTGGCGCAGCGATGTACCTTCTTCTCCGCAGGCTGATGATATCAGGAAGCTTATTTCAGCTCATATAACGACTATAATCGATATGCGTACAGAAGCGGAGAGAGTAAAGATTCCAAATAAATTATCTGAGCTTTCAGAGTTTGAATACCATCACTTCCCGATAATTGAGGGAAGCAGTGTTCCCGAAAGTTTTGAGGCTGTACCGGTGTCATATATGAATATAGCGACTGCTGAAAATATGCCGAAGGTGATGAAAGTCCTTGCAGAAGCAGAGCAGGGTGTTCTTTTTCACTGTACGGCAGGAAAAGACAGAACAGGCGTAGTAAGTGCAATAATACTTATGACCTGCGGAACTGACAGAGAGTCAATAGTCAGAGATTATGTCATCAGCCGCGAGTACAACCGCAAAAGGCTCGAAGCATTTCTTTCAGCTCACCCCGAGGTGGACAGGAATATCGTCCTTGCAAATGAAAAGAGTATGAACGTTTTTATTGACCTTTTTACAAAGCGCTTCGGCACTGTAGAAAACTATTTTGAAAGAATAGGATTGTCCATCGGCCATATTGAAAGGATACGCAGCAAACTTATAAAATGATACAGGAGAAAAAATGAAGAAAAAAACATTGAAAAAAATTTCAGGAGCGATTTTGGCAGCCGGTCTGGCAGGATTTTTGATATGGGACAATGTATATACTTTCAAAGGTGAGGGCAGACATTTTTTTGAAGGAAGATACTATTCTGATTTTTATACCTTCAACGGAAAAGAAGTAATTGAATTTCAGCTTGAAACAGGCGAAAAGCTTCACCTTGACGCTCATATTGAGAAAGGTAAGGCAGAGGTCTCATTTACCTGTAAGGGCGAAAAAAAGGGCGAGGTCATAAGTAATATCAAAGATGCAGATACTTATTTTACTGCTGATAAAACAGGCAGATATGTTGTAAAAATGAAGTTTAAACACGCTAAAGGAACGGTTGAGATAAAGTGTGACGATCAGGTAAAGGACAAGACCATTTACCGCTAAAGATCAAAATAGGAGGACTAATATGATAATTTTTCCCGCAATAGATATAAAGGACGGCAACTGTGTCCGCCTTTTCAAGGGCGATTTTTCCACAGTAGAAAAGGTAGCTTCCGACTACCTTGAAACCGCAAAGAGCTTTGAGGCGGCAGGAGCACAGTGGATACACATGGTAGACCTTGACGGCGCAAAAGAGGGCAGACCTGTCAACACAAAGATATATACCGATGTTGCCGAGAAAACTAACTTAAAGGTAGAGCTTGGCGGCGGTATCCGCAGTCTTGAGACTATAAAGGCTTATCTTGATATGGGTATCACAAGGGTGATACTCGGTTCAGTAGCGCTGAAAAATCCCAAGCTTGTCTGTGAAGCTGTTGAGAAATTCGGCAGTGAAAAGATAGTTGTAGGGATAGATGCGATGAACGAAATGGTAGCTACAGAGGGCTGGCTGGAAAGCTCCGATGTACACTATATCGACCTTGCAAACAAGATGATAGAATCAGGCGTGAAGTACTTCATTTTCACTGATATTTCCAAAGACGGCACACTCTCAGGCGTAAACCGCGAGCAGCTCAAAAAGCTTGCAGACGCTACTGAGGGCAGAGCCAATATCGTAGCAAGCGGCGGAGTTCATACAATGGACGACATCGTTGCCTGCAAGGAAATGGGACTTTATGGTACAATATGCGGAAAGTCCATATACAAGGGAACTTTAGATCTCAAGGAAGCAATTGAGTATTCAAATGAATGAAAAGGCTTTTAAAAAGCTTCATACAGCAGTAAATATCATTTCATTCGGTATGCTTGCTGTGTATTTAGTGTATATGCTGTCGGTTTACAGGAACTTTCCAAAACAGATAGGCATACATTACGGCGAGGATAACGAATTTGATGTTTACGCTTCAAAATGGCTGGCTTTTTTCCCGTTTATGGCAGGTTTCGGACTTACGTGGATATTCACATTAGCTCAGATAGCGGCCGGAAAGATAAAGCGTATCGGCAAGAAATTAATTGAAGAAGATTACAGGTTCATCAGGATAACTTTCATTGCAGCTCTTGACGCAATGAAGCTGTTCTGGTCAGTGTTCTACACCATATGGGCGCACTGTGTTATACACCAGACGAGAATGTTCACTTTCGGCTTACCTATAAGGGAATTACAGACTTTGCCATTATTGATAATAATAGGAGCTTTTCTGGCAGCTGACAGCAAAGTCAGACTGAAAAAGTCTAAAAAGTATATAATCACTGCTGAGTTATTATTAATTGCAGTGGTAATATTCGTAGTTATAATAAAGAACAATTTTTAAGGAAGTGAGAAAATGCTTGCAAAGAGAATAATCCCTTGCCTTGATGTAAGAAACGGCAAGGTAGTAAAAGGCGTAAATTTTGAGGGAGTACGTGATGTAGGCGATCCTGTGGAGTGTGCTGAGGAGTACAACAAGCAGGGCGCAGACGAGATAGTATTCTATGATATAACTGCTTCATTTGAGGGACGCGGAGTTTTCCTCGATGTAGTAAGAGATACAGCTAAGAAGGTATTCGTACCGCTTACAGTCGGCGGCGGTATCAAGACAGTTGACGATATCCGCGAAGCTCTGAGAGCAGGTGCTGATAAAGTATCCGTAAACTCTCAGGCTGTACAGAATCCGCAGCTTATAAAGGACGGTGCAGACATATTCGGAAGTCAGTGCATCTGTGTAGGTATCGACGCAAAGAAGATAGCTGATAACAAGTGGACTGTTTATATAAACGGCGGACGAAAAGATATGGGCATTGACCTTATCGACTGGGTACACACTATCGAAAAGCTTGGAGCAGGTGAGATATGTCTCAACTCCATTGATGCCGATGGCACAAAAGAAGGTTTCGATATCCCTATGCTGAAAGCTGTATGCGACAACTGCTCTATACCTGTTATCGCCAGCGGCGGAGCAGGCAAGATAAACGACTTCTATGAGGTGTTTGAGAAAACAGGAGCTACTGCTGCTCTTGCTGCTTCTCTTTTTCACTTCAAGGAGCTTACTGTCGGCGAAGTCAAGGACTACTGCCGTGGAAAGGGCGTAATAGTGAGATAAGCTATGGAAAAGATATGGGAAGAAATGTATGCGGCGGCTAAAACTGTGCTTGCACCTCGGCGTATATCTGAGTATGTTACGGCAGGTGAAGTATCTGCGGCTGTGCTCAGCAAGTCAGGTAAAATATACACAGGCGTATGTATCGACACTTGTTCAACGCTGGGAATATGTGCGGAGAGAAACGCCATATTCAACATGATAACCAACGGTGAGAATGAGATCGACAAGGTACTGTGTATCTCGCCGAGAGAGGGCAAAGGAGCTCCATGCGGTGCCTGCCGTGAGCTTATGGTACAGTTGATGCCGGAAAGCTACAAGGATATCGAGATAATGCTCGATTACAGAAACGGCAAGGTAATAAAACTGGGAGAAATAACTCCAAACTGGTGGATAGATTATTGAAACGAAAGGTAAAAACAATGATAAAGATAGACATGAACGACCTTGACAAATTCTTCGTAAAGGGTGAACTTATCCCTGCGATATGCTATGAGGTCAATACAAAAACAGTTCTTATGCTTGCGTATATGAACAAGGAGAGCCTGAAAAAGACTCTCGAAACAGGCTATACATGGTTCTGGAGCCGTTCCCGTCAGGAGTACTGGAACAAGGGTGCAACTTCGGGACATTTGCAGAAGGTTGTCTCTATATACGGCGACTGTGATAACGATACACTGCTTGTAAATGTTGAGCAGACGGGAGTTGCCTGTCATACAGGCAGCTACAGTTGCTTTTTCAATGAAATATATAATACAGAGGAGAATGAATAATGACAGTTTATCAGGAAATTTTTGAAGTTATCAAGGAAAGAAAAAAGCAGTTCGAGAATGGAACTGCTGCTGAAAATTCTTATACCTGCTACCTTTTTGAAAAAGGTGTAGATAAGATATGCAAGAAGGTAGGCGAGGAAGCTACAGAGACAGTTATCGCAGCAAAGAACGGCGACAACGATGAGCTTATGAACGAGATAAACGATCTTCTCTATCACGTAATGGTACTTTGTGCAAATCAGGGACTTGACTGGTCTGACGTTGAGAGAGTTCTTGATGAAAGAAACGAGAAAATAGGCAATCTCAAGAAATTCCACGAAGTTGACAAGAATACATGATGAAAAGCCTGAGAGGTTAAACTCTCAGGCTTGAATTTTTATCCGCCGAGTCTTTGCTTGAAATCAGTGGTGTCAAGGAAATCAAACAATGCTGTAAGGATATTATTGTAGCATGGAATATAAAGATGCATACCGTCACCTGATGAATAGTCATCTTTCAGATTCTGCTCATTATCACATACTACTGAGTATGTATCGAAAAAGACTACCTGCGGAAGATCCATATCCATTACCATATCTTTAAGTGCCGCATTATATTCGCGTATGATATCGTTCCGCACAACATTGCAGTAAGAGCTTACAGGTGTAATTGCGGCGACAACGATATTTATATCAGGCATACGCTTTATAAGCTCTTCTATGACCTCACGGTATCGCTCTACGTATGGATCGGGATAGTTAAGATTTACATCGTTCATACCTACAGACATATAAAGCAGTCTTGGGTGTACATAATCTATGGCATCGACCATTCCCATTTCTCCGCCGCCGAGGTCAAATGTAAAGTAATCAAGATTCCACATTGATACAGAGTCGGCTGCAATATTGTGCATATTGGGAATAAAACCATAGTAACATAATCCGAGAGTTATAGAGTCGCCTGCAATTGCAAGTCGCTCTTGATAGAACTTGCTGTTGGGAGACTGCCCTGCAAGTCGTTCGGGCTCACACACCTCATACTTTGAAGTTGTAGTTACAGTTGTGGTTGTAGTGGTCGCTGAAGTGGTATTTGCAGTTGTCGGAGGGCAGGTAAACTCATTATTTAATATATCCGCGGCAGATTTTATAGTATCAGCAAAGCAGCATATGTTATCCTGTGTTCTTTCTGCGTGTCCGAGAGAAGAGGTAAGGCAGAAAGACAGACATACCGATAAAAGTATCAGAAGCAGTGCCGTCATAGGATATTTCAGCAGAAATAAAAGCTTGTATTTCATTAGATACACTTCCTGTGTAAAACGTGGAAAAATTTTCGCACAAACTCTGTGCAAAAGCTAACGCACCATTAAGTGCAAATTATATTTTACCATATTTTTACGAAATTGTAAAGTAGCTGCGAATAAGCAGTGTTTTTGTCATATTTCCTTGACATCATGGCAAATGGATAGTATAATAATATTTGCAATATTTATGAACTTTCAGGAGTTGATACAAATGGACAGCGTAAAAATATCAGAATTGTATGATCTTACTCATACAGCTTCAAAGGAATATCTCAGCCGCTTTACATACCCTTGGGAAGCTTTAAAGGGAATAAGCAGCTTTATTATCGAACTCGGAGCAACTCTGAGTCCCGATGAATATGATAACCCGTCAGAAAACGTATGGGTACACAAGACAGCAAAGGTATTTTCAACAGCTTATCTCGGTTCACCATGCATTATTGGTGCAGGCACAGAGGTGCGTCACGGCGCATTCATAAGAGGAAGCGCACTTGTGGGAGAGAACTGTGTTGTTGGAAACTCAGTAGAGCTTAAAAATGTTATCCTTTTTGATAATGTTCAGACACCTCATTATAATTATGTTGGCGACAGTATCCTCGGCTACAAGTCACATATGGGTGCAGGTTCTATTACATCAAACGTTAAGTCTGACAAGACCAATGTAGTTATCAAGTCGGGCGATGAAAAGATCGAAACAGGAATAAAGAAGATCGGTGCAATGCTTGGTGACTTCGTTGAAGTCGGCTGCAACAGCGTTTTGAATCCCGGTACTGTTATCGGCAGGAATTCAAATATTTACCCTACAAGCTGTGTGAGGGGAGTTATACCCTCTGACAGCATTTACAAGACAGGCGGAGTCATTGTCCACAAAGTCTGATATTCGGAGGCGTTGGATTTGAAAAGAAAGATACTTGCTTCTGTCATTATGACAGCTGCTTTTGCACTTACAATAACAGTTGCCTGCTCCGACAATAACAGTGACGATTATCTCAAAGAACAGGCAACTACAGTAACAACAACTGCTACAGAAACGACTACCACAACTGAGACGACTACCGAAGTTGCTACTGCTGCTAAGAAAGAGTACAAGGAGCTTGTAAGTACATATTCCGGTACTTATGTAGCAACTCAGGGACTGACAGGACTTGATTTTTCAGTATTCGGTACTGATGAAGAAGGTAAAATACAGGCATTGTTCTCGTTTCATGAAGATCCTGCAAATCCGGGTGTACCTACAGGAAGCTATCATATGGAAGGTACTGTTGAAAAATCCGACAATGATGATATTGTAACAGTTACTTTTAAGGGTGCAGAATGGGAGAAAAAGCCTGAAACATATCATATAATTGAATTCAAGGCCGTTTTTGATGTTAAAAACGGTACGCTTGAATCAGATGATTATGAAATAAAGCTGAAAAAATCAGCAGGTGCTGATCTCACTTATCTTATAAACAATTATGACGGCATCTATTCCCCTGATACAGGTGACAATACTATAAAGCTCACTGTTGAGGACGTAGGAGATCACGGCGATTTGCAGGCTGTTTTTGAATATGAGCCCCAGATGGGAAAGAAGTCCAGCTTTATAACTATTGGTCAGGTAACCAATATCGCTCCCGACGGAAAAGTAACTGCAAGCTTTGAAGGTTCGGAGTGGATCGTAGAAGCCGATGATAAGAAATTCATTGACTTTGAAGGCGTATTCTCCGCTGACGGGCTTGATTTCATAGAAAACGGCGGACATAATATAAGAGTTTACGCACAAAGATAACACAGAGCTGCCTTCGGGCAGCTTTTTTGTTTGATTTTTTTTGCTGTAAATATTGTAAAATACAGCAAAATGTGGTATCATAGAAGTAGTATTTTTACACCGCTAAAGGCAGAATGGAGGACTGTATGGATAATAAAATCACTTTCAGCGGCAATATGACCGCTCAGATCAATTTTGCAATGCAGCAGAATTATGTCCCTGTATTCAGAAATATCGTTATGACAAATAATTCCGATGAGGAAATTAAAAATGTCAGACTGAGGATAAGCTTTGAGCCTGAATTCGCAAAGGTATTTGAATCAGCTCCTATTGATCTTCTGCCTGCACAGCCTGTAGAGATAGTTCCGATAAATATTATCATGCTTTCCGATTATCTTTTCAGTCTTACTGAAAAGCTTGTTGGAAGCGTTACCATAGAAGCACTTCAGGGCGAAGAAGTAATTGCATCGGAGACAAGCAGCATAGAACTTCTTGCCTATGATCAGTGGTCAGGCATAAATTTCATGCCCGAGACTGTTGCAGCTTTTGTAAGTCCCAATCACCCGAAGGTTCAGGAGATAATGTCTGTTGCAGGCACGTATCTGAAAAAATGGTGCGGTGATCCTGCATTTACTGGTTATCAGACAAAGAATCCGAATATAGTAAAGCAGCAGATGGGCGCGATATATGCAGCCTTACAGGAACAGAACATAGCCTATGCCATGCCGCCTGCAAGCTTTGAGGAGTCTCAGCGCATACGTATGCCCGATACTGTGCTTGAAATTAAGCAGGGTACTTGTCTTGATCTGTCAGTGCTTTATTGTTCATGCCTTGAAGCAGCAGGACTCAACCCTATGATAGTTCTTGTGCAGGGGCACGCTTTTGCAGCCTGTTGGCTGGATAACGAGACCTTCTCCGATTGTCTGCAATATGATATGTCCGCTGTTACAAAGCGTATAGCTCACGGTATAGATGCTGTATGTGCAGTTGAGTGTACAGATTTTGTTGCAGGAAAGAATACAGACTTCGACAGCGCCGAGAAGCACGCAGCAGGTCATCTTGATGATGCAGCCAAGTTCTTCTTTGCAATAGATATAAGCCGTACCCGTTCAAGCGGAATACGCCCCGTACCTGCAAGAGTATACGAAAACGGTGCATTCAAGGCAGTTGACTACGGTGAGCGTAAAAAATCTGAGATAACATCTGCTCCCAATGAAATAGATATTATCGGTCAGGCTATTGCGGGCGGTGAGGCTAAAGAGGTCACGAAACAGGTGATATGGGAGAGAAAGCTTCTTGACCTCAGTCTGAGAAACAGTCTGCTCAATTTCCGTCCGTCAGCTATGAGCGTACAGCTGATGATAAGTGACCTTGGAGTACTTGAGGACGAGATATCCAAGGGCGAGGACTTCAAGGTCATGTCCATGCCAAATGATACTACATTACAGATGTCCGACAGTAAGATATACGAAATAGAGAATGACCGTGACCTTATTACTTCCATTTCAGAGTCTGAATTTAAGAGCCATCGTCTGAGGACGTTCATGAGTGAGACAGACCTTGAAAAAGTAATGAAAAAGCTCCACAGACAGGCTAAAGTAAGTATTGAAGAAAACGGTGTAAATACCATATATCTTGCACTTGGCTTCCTGCGCTGGTATGAGACTGATAAGAGTGATAAGCCTCGTTATGCACCTCTTGTACTCGTACCTATAGATATAATCAGAAAGGTACAGGAAAAGACCTATCTTATCCGTATGCGTGATGAGGATACGCAGGTGAATATAACCATGCTTGAGATGCTGAGGCAGTTCTTCGGTATTGATATAAATGGTCTTGATCCTGTTCCCGAGGACGAAAACGGCGTAAACTTGCAGATAATATTCAACACTATCCGTCAGGGGATAATGTCTCAGCCGCGCTGGGATATCGTTGATTATGCCTTCATAGGACAGTTCTCCTTTAATCGTTTCATCATGTGGAACGATATCCGCAACCGTGCTGACGAGCTGGCAAAGAATAAGGTCGTTGCAAGTCTTATCTCAGGCAAGACTGAATGGGCAGGCGATGACCTGTACATATCTCCTCTTGATCTTGATAACAAAGTAGCACCCTCTGACCTTGTAGTGCCGCTGAGTGCTGATTCATCGCAGCTTGCGGCTGTATATGCTGCATCTCAGGGCAAGAGCTTCGTTCTTCACGGACCTCCCGGAAGCGGTAAGTCACAGACAATCACTAATATGATAGCAAGTGCGCTGTATCAGGGAAAATCTGTACTTTTCGTAGCCGAAAAGATGGCAGCTCTATCCGTTGTTCAGAAGCGTCTTAACAAGGTCGGTCTGGGACCTTTCTGTATTGAGCTCCATTCCAATAAGGCACAGAAACGTGCTGTTCTCAAGCAGCTTGAAGAGACTTTAAATGTGGGACGCATCAAAAAGCCTGCCGAATACAAGGCTCAGGCTGACAAGATATCCGAAATGCGCAAAGAACTCAACAGTACAATGGAGGAGATACATAAAAAGCGTAATTTCGGCTGCTCAATGTATGATGCAGCTGTAAGATATGAAAAGAACAGCAGCTATGGCGGTAAATTCACATTTACCAATGAACAGATCGACGCAATGAGCGAAACATCTTATTCTGTATGGCGTGAGACTCTCGAAAGCCTTACTGCGGCAGGGAGAGAGTTCGGTGACGTTACTACAACGGCTCTCGGAGTATGCGAGCTTACTTCATGCACTCCCGAAACAAGGGGAGCTATGGAGGCAAAGCTCCGAGAGCTGAAAACAGCTCTTACCGCTGCTCAGAGCGACACACAGCAGCTTGCTGCGTTTACAGGCAGCAGCGAAATGACATTTGAGCAGTGCAAGCTTGCCGCAGAAATACTTACCGCTGCATCTGGCGGAGACCAGCTTCTTCCCGATATTATCGGTGACAGCCGCTGGAACGGCTTCAAGGAGTCGGCACAGGGGATTATAAATACAGGTAAGGAGCTTTCACAGGCGAAAGACGAGCTCCTCACAAAGTTTGAGCCTTCTGTCCTCGGCTATAATGCAAGCGATGCTCTTGTAAGATGGAAAACTGCGCAGAGCAAATGGCTCATAGGAAAGGCTTTAGGCAGCAAGAAGCTTGTCAAGGAGCTTTCCGCTCATGCCAAATCGTCGTCAACGGTCACAAAGTCCAATATCACCGAGTATTATGACAAGATAAACCATTTCAATGCTCTTAAAGATCAGGTATCTTCCGCTCAGCCTGAGCTTGTGAAGTATTTCGGCTCATTTAAGCTTGATGAAAATGCCGACTGGATCAGCATTGAGAAGTGCGTTGCACGTTCATCTGAGCTTGGCGAAAGAATGTCAGCTTCGTCATTTGCTCCCGAAATAAAGCAGAAGCTCTGTGAGAGCTTGACTAACGGAGTCAGCAGTGATACATCGAAGATATCTGTTGATTACGCAGCATTGGAGAATGTATCATCTCAGCTAAGGAGCAATTTTGGTATAAATACAGACAAGCTCATAACAGGCGAAAGCTGGGGAATTGACGCTCAGCAGAAAGCAGATGCGGTTATTGAGTCTCTTCCACAGCTAAAGGAATGGACAGGTATTGTTACCATATGCAATAAGCTCCGTGAGCTTGGCATAGGCAATGTTGCCGATGCTTACATGAACGGCGATGTGCCGACAGAACAGCTTATCGGTGCATTCGACAGTGATATAAGCAAAGCTATGGTAACAAGCACTATTTCCCGAAACAGCGTATTATCACGTTTTCAGGGTACTCTCTTTGAGGAGACTATCAGAAAATTCGGCGAAGTCCTCGACGATTTCTCTACACTTTCTATCAAGGAGCTTGCAGCCGATCTTTCTGCAAAGATACCTACTCCCGGCAGCTCCGTAAACAGCTCAGAGATAGGAATTCTTCAAAAGGCAATAAAGTCAAACGGCAGAATGATGTCCATACGAAAGCTTTTTGACAGCATACCTAATCTGCTCCGCAGAATGTGTCCTGTAATGCTTATGAGCCCTATTTCCGTAGCTCAGTATATAGACCCGTCATATCCTAAGTTTGACCTTGTTATATTCGATGAGGCTTCACAGCTTCCTACCTGCGAGGCTGTAGGAGCTATTGCAAGGGGCGAGAACGTTATAGTTGTCGGCGACCCGAAGCAGCTTCCGCCTACAAGCTTCTTTGCTTCAAATCAGGTTGACGAGGAGAACTACGAGAAGGAAGATCTTGAAAGCGTACTTGACGACTGTCTCGCACTTTCTATGCCTCAGAAGCATCTGCTCTGGCACTATCGTTCACGCCATGAGAGCCTTATTGCTTACAGCAACTCAAAGTATTACGAGAACAAGCTCTATACTTTCCCGTCGCCTGACGATCAGGTATCCGAGGTAAGTTGGGTACACGTTGAAGGTTACTATGACAAGAGCTCTACACGCACCAACAAGGCAGAAGCACAGGCAGTTGTAGAGGAGATATGCCGCAGACTTAGAGATGAAAAGCTTAGAAAGCTCAGCATAGGTGTTGTAACATTCAGTCAGCCTCAGCAGAATCTCATTGACGACCTTCTCATGGACGCATACCGCGATGACCCTAAGCTTGAAGAATACGCAAATGAGATGTATGAGCCTATCCTCATCAAGAACCTTGAAAATGTACAGGGGGATGAGCGTGATGTTATCATGTTCTCTATCGGCTACGGTCCTGACAAGGACGGCAAGGTATCAATGAACTTCGGTCCTCTTAACCGTGACGGCGGTTGGAGACGTCTTAACGTCGCTATCTCACGTTCAAAGTGTCAGATGATTGTATTCTCCGTTATCACTCCAGATATGATAGACCTTTCACGTACACGCTCCGACGGTGTTGAGGGGCTCAAGGGCTTCCTTGAATTTGCCGCAAAGGGAAGAAGTGCACTTCCTGTAAGAGCTGGTTCAAGGGGCAGCTCTGACGGCTTTGAGACAGTAGTAGCCGAAGAGATCAGAAAGCTCGGTTATGAGTGCAGATGCAGTGTTGGCTGCTCTGACTATAAGGTAGATGTTGCAGTAGTAAATCCCGATAAGCCTGATACTTACATTATGGGTATAAACTGCGGCAACGAAGCAAACTTCCACAATGGTACAGCAAGCGACAGAACTCTTTCGCAGCCAAGCGTACTCAAGGGACTGGGCTGGAACGTTATGAGCGTTTATATCATAGACTGGCTTGACAATAAGGAAAAAGTACTCAGTAAGATAAAGGCTGAGATAGACGGTGCGATTGTGAGATATCGTAACCCTCAGGCTGCTCCGAAAGCAGAGGAAAAGAAGAAGCAGGAGATCGTGTTTGAGACAGAAGAAGTAAGCAGCTTTTCCGAGAGCTTCGACGAGTTCAAGTCATTCAAGATAAAAGCTCTGGGAACTTCCGAAAACTTCAACGAAAGCAGTACTGCTAAGATAACCAAGTGTATAAACGATATACTTACTGCCGAAGCTCCGATGAACAAGAAAACACTTGCTAAAAAGACATTTTCATGCTGGGGCATATCACGTCCGGGAGCAAATATGAAGGCACTTTTCGATAAAGCTTTTGAAAATTCAGATGCACAGGTAACGACAGCAGGAGAAAACGAGTATGCATGGCTGAAGGAGCAGTCTCCGGAGGCATATGACAAGTGCAGAACTGTATATAACAGCGATGAAAAGCGTGATATCGACGAGGTAGCTCCTGAGGAGATAGCAGTGGGAATAAAAGCGATAATGTTACGACAGGTAGCTATGGCTCGTGAGGACTTGCTCCGTGAGGTAGCACATCTCTTCGGATTTACAAGAATTACAGGTACTCTCGAAACGTCTGTAGCTCTTGGCATAAAGGCGGCTAAGAACCGCGGCTGGGTAGGCTTTGCCGAGGATGGCAGAGTGACCTACACAGGAAACTAAAAATATGGAGGACGAAATTGAAACGACTTCTCATAATTATTGGAAAAATAATAGTAAAGCTTTTGAAGCTTCTGCACCGCAATGCAGGAAATCTGCCCGGTATTGTGCTGTGGCACCTGTCACGGCATAAGGCAGTTTCCATGTTCAAGGTTGAGTGCCCTATAATAGCAATAACAGGCACCAACGGAAAGACCTCCGTCACTAACTGTATAGCTCAGCTTTTTGAACGAAGCGGCAAGAAGATCATCATAAACAAAGAAGGCAACAACCTTGATACGGGAATATGCTCCATGCTGCTGAAATACTGTGATATGTCAGGTAGGGTCAGGGCTGACTACCTTATACTTGAAACAGACGAGTCTCATGTACCTGTGGTGTATTCTCAGCTAAAGCTTGATACACTTGTGGTACTGAACTTCTTCCGCGACCAGCTTGACAGAAACGGCGAAATGGAAACCCTTATCCAGAAAATAAACGGCTTCTGCAAGACATTTGAGGGCAATCTTATTCTCAACGGTGACGACCCGAATACAGCTCGTCTTGGAAGAGCCAATCCCAAGAACAAGAATGTAAGATACTTCCACGCAGAGCCATATGCTTTTGCTACAAAGAAGATATTTGAAGCCTCTGAGGGACGTTTCTGCCCATTCTGCGGTGAAACATTGGAGTATGATTACTATCAGTATTCACATATCGGAAAGTTCATCTGTAAGAAGTGCGGTTTCGGAGATTATGAGCCTTACATCACAGCAAAGGATATTGACCTTGAAAAGCCCGTATTTACGGCTGATGGTCATACCTATTCACCAAAGCTGAACAGTATCTACAATGTCTACAATATGACCGCAGTTGCGTCAGCAGCAAAGCTCTACAGCATTGACCAGAAGATAACCGACGAAGTTATCAACAGCTATACTGTCAAAAACGGACGTATGGAAAATTTCATGCTTGGAAATAGCAAGGCAACTCTCAATCTCGCTAAAAATCCGGTCGGAGCAAATATGACTCTTCGTGTAATGAACGAAATGAACGGAGAAAAAGAGCTTCTTTTCGTACTCAACGATAATGTTGCGGACGGACTTGACGTTTCTTGGATCTACGATATAAATTTCAGCATCTTTGAACGTGTTTCACGAGTAGTTACATCGGGTACAAGAGCATATGACATTGCTGTTAGAATAAAGACAGCAGGCTATGATCCTGCGAAGATAGTTGTTCGTCCCGATCTTGACAAGGCGGTCGAGGAGCTTGCAAGTACAGAGAGCAGAAAGTTCATAATCGCAAACTATACGGCTGTACAGCCTACAAGAAGTGCGCTTAAACGCTATATCGCAAAGCATGGAGGTAACAAATGAAAACAATAAAAATTCTTCATATGTATGCCGATATGCTTGATCTTTACGGTGACAGCGGAAACATGGAGGTCATGGCGTTCCGATGCAAAAAGCGTGGTATAGAGTGTCAGATAGACAAGTATTCCATCGACTCGGAAATGCCTGATTTCAGCTCCTATGACCTTATTTATATAGGCGGCGGCGCTGACCTTGAACAGCAGCATATTTCCGCCGACCTGCTCAAATGCAAAGACGGCATTGTAAAAGCTTATAAGAATGGCACATTTCTGTTCCTCATATGCGGCGGATATCAGCTCATGGGAAAATACTATCGTGATGCTGACGGCAACGATATAAAAGGACTCGGACTTTTTGACTATTTCACTGTAGCTCCCAACAGCCGCAGAAAGCGCTGTATCGGCAATATCGTCATTGAGACCAAGCTCACGGGAAAGCCTGTAAAGGTAGTAGGCTTTGAGAATCACGGCGGTCAGACTCAGGGAGTGAAAGCTCCGTTTGGCAAGGTTCTTTACGGAAACGGAAACTGCTCCAAGAGTGAGGCTGAAGGATATTGTGAAAAGAATGTCATCGCAACTTATCTTCATGGACCATGTCTTTCAAAAAACCCTGAAATATCCGATTACATGATAGAATACTGCGTAAACAGGGGAGAGTCAGAGCATATTGCTATCGAAGCTCTTGACGATACTCTCGAAAAAGAATGCAGGCAGGTAATGCTGGACAGACTTCTTAAAAATTCATAATTCATAATGCGTAATTCATAATTAATCGTGTCCGCTTTCGTGGACAGATTTGAATATGCAGCCTGAAACATTCTGTAGGGGACGGCGTCCTCGACGTCCCATTTGTTATGTAACGGTGCTTCATGGAACGGCGAGGGCGCCGTTCTCTACAAGCTAATGACTTACAAGGGCAACAGACAGTTGCTTGATTTTGACGGCAGATATGTTATAATGACATCAGAGGTGATGATAATGGATACCAAAAATATAATACTTGAACTCAGGACTAAACACGGAATGTCTCAGGACGAGCTTGCAGAAAAGGTCTTTGTTACACGACAGGCTGTGTCGCGCTGGGAGACAGGCGGTACTATCCCTAATACTGAAACACTGAAGCTTCTGTCGCAGCTATTTGATGTTTCCATAAACGAGCTTTTGGGCTCACCGAGAAAGCTTGTGTGTCAGTGCTGCGGAATGCCACTTGAGAACTCTCTGATAAGCAAGGAAAAGGACGGTTCATTCAACGAGGATTACTGCAAATGGTGCTATGCTGACGGTCAGTATACCTATCATAATATGGACGATCTTATTGATATATGTGTAAAGCATATGGCTGGGCAGGGCTTCACTGAGGAACAGGCTCGTGAATATATGAAGGATATGCTGCCGAAGCTCAGTTACTGGAAAAATCATAAGGAGCTTGAGGACGGCGGCAAGTTTGAACTTTTCAAGAAGCAGCTTATTGAGGAATTCAATGCACTGAATATCAATGGTATGCCAAAGGTGGAAAAGCTGAATGCCCTGGTTGGAGCATATGTCAATATTGCCTATCCTATGTCTAACGGCAGTGTGATAAAGCTTCTTGACGACAGTGCAACATACCTCGGAAATCAGCTTGAAAGCGAGCACGGCGACGGACGTTGCTTCGGAATACTTGCAAACGCGGATTTCCTGCTTGTATCTTCTTACGGAAAAGACGGTGCAGAGCCAGAATTGCTGCTTTATAAAAAGAGATGATGTAATTTAACGGACAGCGTGTGTTGTCCGTTTTGTCATTTTTCGGTTTGTTTCTCCATAAAATGTAGAAGTACATTTTGGAGGCCACTATGATATTAAAAAGTAAGATATTACGCGATACGTTTTTGCTGACGGGAATGCAGCTGTTTCTTGATATGGCAGCTCTGCTGCTCAATATATTTATCACAAAACAGCTTGGAACTTCCGCAATAGGGATACTCAGTCTTATAGGTTCTTTTCTTGGCCTTGCGGGGATTTTATCAAACGGCAACGCATTTTTGTGCATAAGCCGTCTTGTTTCCGAGGAACTTGGCAGAAAGAACGGCGATCCTAAAAGGATACTTTCATATGGTATAAGGCTATGTTTTTTTCTTAGTGTAACTGTCTCAGCAGCGGTGGTATTATTTGCTGAGATCATTAGCCTTCGATTTTTCAGTGGAGCACACCTGACGAACGCACTGCGTCTAATGCCTTTTGCACTTATAACAGGAGCTGTTTCTGCTTGCCTGAAGGGCTATTTCAACGCCTGTCGCAAAGCAGCAGTAACAGCAGTGGGGGAAATAATTGAATTTCTAATTCGGTGTGCGGTGATAGTTTCCATGACGCTGACAGCAGGGGCTTCAACAGAAGATCAGATTTGCAGGATAATGATACTTGGAATAATAGCAGGAAATGGCGTTTCACTTGCAATATTTGGTACAGCTTATATGAAGATGCATGAAATTTGCCGAGGAAGATGCAGCATTACATTCCGCAGATATGCTGCTCTTTCATTTCCGATAATGGGCGGAAGTGTACTAACGTCAGTTCTTAGCAGTACGAATGATGCTCTTATACCCATATGTCTCAGGCAGTACGGTGATTCGGCAGGTGATGCATTCAGCAAATTTGGCATATTCGAAGCTATAGTCATACCGACTTTGTTTTTTCCGTCGGTCGTACTGTGTTCAATGTCGGGTATAATAGTAAGTGAAGCAGCAAAGGCAAATGCAGAAAACAATAAAGCAAGAATAAAAGCTCTCACCGAAAAAATAAAGTCATGGACGCTGATGTTTTCAGTCTTTGCGGCGGCAGTCCTTATGCGTTTTGGCTGCCATATAGGAGAGCTTCTCGGCGGCGGAGAGCTGGCAGGCAGAATGATAACGGTTATTGCACCTGTTATACCATTTATATATATGGAGATAGTGCTTGAAGCAATTATAAAAGGTATGGGATTGCAAGGCTTTTCATCAATGAATTATCTTGCCGAATACATTATAAGAATAGCTGCCGTGCTTATCCTTATACCCCATATCGGATTTTACGGAATTGTTATATCCTACTATGCAAGCAATACTTTTGGCAATTGTGCTCGTTTCGTCAAGGTAACAAAAACTACGGGAGCACGACGGAACATTTGTGGAACATTCCTTCTGCCTGTTATACTTGCATTCGTTACCATGAAAGCAGCAGAATTATGCCTCGGTATCTGTAATATACCGATAAATAACATTTTTTCAATGACGGTTTATACAGCTGTCTGGGGGACTGCTTATTTTACCATTTTCTGCTCATTGGGAAAAGTTCGCCTAATTGATAAAACAGGAGAAGGTGAAATTGTTGATAGTGCACAATATATGGATAGCTGTATATTGTAAAATGTAGAAAATTTTCTGTTAGTATTGCAATTTTTTTATTAATGAATTATAATATTGTTATGCCGTACATCTAAAGCGGATAAACCATTTAAGAGGAGAAACTTTACCATGAAAGAATATGATGTAAACAAGGTCAAAAACATAGCATTTGCAGGCCATAACGGCTCAGGAAAAACTTCTCTTGCAGAGGCAATCCTTTACAAGGCAGGGGCTTCCGACCGTCTCGGCAAGACTGCTGACGGCACAACAGTTTGCGATTACGATCCTGAGGAAATCAAGAGAAAGATCTCAATAGGCACTTCTCTTGCTTCTTTTGAATATAATGATCTTAAAGTAAATCTGCTTGATACACCCGGATTATTCGACTTTGCAGCCGAAATGATCGAAGGTATCAGAGCTTCCGATACAGTAATGATAACCGTTTCTGCAAAATCCGGCGTAAAGGTCGGCGCGAGAAAGGCATACGAGGAAGCTGTAAAACAGGGCAAGTCAAAGATGTTCGTTGTTACGAAGATAGATGACAAGGACGCTAACTTCTTCAATGTACTCACAGAGCTGAAAACAGTATTCGGTCCTACAGTTTGCCCTGTAGTAGTTCCTGTTATCAGCAACGGACAGATCGTTGAATATGTAAATCTCATTGAGATGAAGTGCTATAAATACGACGCTAAGGGCAATGCTATTGAGACAGAAATGCCTACAGCAGAGATATCAGAGAAATTTGAGTACCGTGTTGACGGACTTGTTGCCGCTGTTTCAGAGGCTGTTGCAGAAACTTCTGAGGAGCTTATGGAGAAGTTCTTCGAGGGTGAGGCTTTCACTCAGAAGGAGCTTATAGACGGTATCCATGACGGTATGAACAGAGGTATCATCACACCTGTTGTATGCACATCAGCTGCTGATCTTGCAGGAATAGATATGCTTCTCAAGGAGATCGAGCTTCTTCTTCCGTCACCTAATGAGGTATATGCTGCTGAAGCATATACAGCAACAAAGGACGTTACAGAGGTAAAATGTGATGTTAACGATCCTCTCTCAGCATTTGTATTCAAGACAGTTGCCGATCCTTTTGTAGGCAAGATGTCATTTATAAGAATTATGTCAGGCAAGCTTTCTGCTAACTGTGAAGTTGTTAACTCAACCACAGGAAACGCCGAAAAAATAGGCAAACTTTATACTCTCTGCGGAAAGAAGCAGACAGAAGTACAGACTGCGTATGCAGGCGATATCGTTGTAGCTTCAAAGATATCCGCAAATACAGGGGATACACTTTCAGACTCTTCGAGAGTTATAGAATTTGCAAATATGGAATTCCCGAGACCATGCTATTCAATGGCTGTAAAGGCTAAGGCACAGGGAGATGAGGCTAAGATCTCATCAAGTATGCAGCGTCTTATCGAGGAGGATCCTACTCTGACATATGAGCAGGACGATACCACAAAGGAGCAGATACTCAGCGGTCTCGGCGAGCAGCATATCGAAGTCGCTGCTGCTAAGCTCAAGTCCAAGTTCGGAGTTGAGGTGAATCTTACAGTACCTAAGATAGCTTATAAGGAGACTATCCGTAAGAAGGTAAAGGTACAGGGAAGACATAAGAAGCAGTCAGGCGGTCATGGTCAGTTCGGTGACGTATGGATAGAATTTGAGCCATGCGTAAGCGATACTCTTGTTTTTGAGGAGAAGATATTCGGTGGTGCTGTACCTAAGAACTACTTCCCCGCAGTGCAGAAGGGACTTGAAGAGAGCGTTAAGAAGGGCGTTCTTGCTGGTTGTCCTGTAGTTGGTCTTAAGGCTATACTTGTAGACGGTTCTTATCACCCTGTAGACTCTTCGGAAATGGCATTTAAGACAGCTGCATCCATTGCATATAAGGAAGGTCTGAGACAGGCTGATCCTGTAATGCTTGAACCTATCGGCGAGCTTAAAGTAGTTGCTCCTGATGATAATACAGGTGATATCATGGGCGAACTCAACAAGCGAAGAGGCAGAGTTCTCGGTATGGAGCCTGTTGGCAGCGGAAATACTGTTATACAGGCAGAAGTTCCAATGCGTGAGATGCATGATTTCGCAATGTATCTCCGTCAGACTACAAGAGGTCTCGGAAGCTTCACACTTGATTTCGTAAGATATGAGCAGCTTCCTGCAAATCTTCTTACAGAGGTTATCTCAGCAGTAGGAGCTGAAGAAGCATAATTATAAGGCTGCCGTTTAAACGGCAGCCTTTCTGTTATAATGGGGGTTGATTTATTTTTGTCAATGTGATATAATATAGCTTGAACTATTTTTATGAAAGAAGTGTTGTTCAAATGACAAAGATCACTATTTTCTCGGGCTTTCTCGGTGCCGGAAAGACCACTCTTATAAAGAAGCTCATACAGGAAGGATACAAGGGTGAAAAGCTTGTACTTATCGAGAACGAATTTGGTCAGATAGGCATTGACGGCGGTTTCTTACAGGACGCAGGAGTAGAGATAACCGAAATGAATTCAGGCTGTATCTGCTGTAGTCTTGTGGGCGATTTCGGCAAGGCACTTGAAAAGGTACTTGCTGACTATGCTCCTGACCGTATCCTTATTGAGCCATCAGGCGTTGGTAAGCTCAGCGACGTTATCCGTGCAGTACAGAATATCAATGCACACGATGTTGAGCTTGATGGCTTTACTACAGTTGTTGACGCTAAGAAGTATAAGATGTATATGAAGAATTTCGGTGAATTCTTTGATAATCAGATAACATATGCAAGCTGTCTCATACTAAGCCATACAAGCGGACTTTCACAGGATAAGCTTGATGACTGTGTAAAGAGCCTCCGTGAGAAAAATCCTGCTGCACCTATCGTTACTACTGAGTGGGATCAGCTTACAGGCGCACAGCTTGTTGACGCTATGACACAGAAGAACACACTTGATGACGAACTCAAGGAGCTCCTTGAAGAGGCTGCACATCACGATCATCATCACGATCATGATGAAGATGAGCATGAGCACCATCACCATGATCACGATGAACACTGTCATCACAATGACCATGATGACGAAGAGCATGAGCACCATCACGATCACGATGAACATGAGCATCATCACGATCACGGTCCTGACTGTACCTGCGGCTGCCACGATCATGACCATGATCACGAGCATCATCACCATCATCATGCCGACGATGTATTCACAAGCTGGGGCAGAGAGACTACAAGAGCCTATACTCCCGAAGAGATCACAAATGCTCTCAATGCTCTGGGTGATGAATCAAAATACGGCATGATACTCCGTGCGAAGGGAATCGTTGCAGGTGCTGACGGAAAGTGGATACACTATGATTACGTTCCCGGAGTACCTGATGTGCGTACAGGAAGTGCAAGCACTATTGGCAGACTTTGTGTTATCGGTTCAAAGATAAACGAGGAAGCTATTGCAGAGCTTTTCAAAGCCTGAAATACCGAAAGGAGCTGTAAAACGTGCCTAATCAGGACGAATTGATACCTATATATCTCTTTCTTGGCTTTCTTGAGTCGGGAAAGACAAAGTTTATACAGGAAACACTTGAGGACAAACGCTTTAATAAGGGCGAAAAAACTCTTCTTCTCGTATGTGAGGAAGGTGTTGAGGAGTTTGACGTCTCAAAGATGCCCAAGAAGAATATCGTTATCAAGGTAATAGATGATAAATCGGATTTTACTGAGGATAACTTTACAAAGCTGCTGAAAGAAAGCGGAGCTGAACGTATAGTTGTTGAATACAACGGTATGTGGACTATGGACGAGTTTTTCAAGGCTATGCCAGACGAAACTACCATTGCACAGGTAATGTGCTTTGTAGATGCGACTACATTTATGAACTACAATGCAAATATGAGAAGCCTTGTTGTCGATAAGTTCAACAATACCGAAATGGTATGCTTTAACCGTTTTGAAGAGTCCTTTGATCCTAACGAATTCCACAAGATCGTAAGGGGGGTAAGCAGGAGAGCTGAGATAGTTTATGAGTACTCTGACGGAAGAGTTGCATATGATGATATTGAAGATCCACTTCCTTTTGACGTTGAGGCTGACGAGATAACTATTGAGGACAAGGACTTCGCTCTCTGGTACCGTGATATCATGGACGAGCCAATGAAGTATGACGGCAAGACCATGACTTTCAAAGCACTTACTGCCAAAAATTCCAAGTTTCCCGAGAATACCTATGCTGTAGGCCGCCATATAATGACTTGCTGTGTCGAGGATATCCAGTACTGCTGGCTGGTCGCTCAGGACGACAGCGGCAATGAGCCGCCAAATAAAGAGTGGATAACCATTACAGGCAAGATAAGCGTTCAGAAGCACAAGCTTTACCGCGGCAAAGGTCCTGTGCTCTATGTTAAGGGCTATGGAAAAGCAGAAGCTCCCGAACAGCCTGTTGCTACATTCTATTGATAAAAAATGCTCCCTTTCACAAGGGAGCATTACTTTTAACATAGTATTCAACATGGTGTTGAAAATAATGTTAACATATGGAAAGATTATGTTTAAAACGCACATTACAACTTTGGCTCAGCAGGATAATAAGATAAGTTATCTATATTTGTTAGTATTGAGCACCCTTATTGAATTGAGGATAAGCAGCATGGCTGTTCCTGAGTCTGCAAAAACAGCGAGCCACATATTCGGGTGTCCTATTAGTCCGAGAATAAGGACAACAGCCTTTATTGCAAGTGCAAAGATGATATTTTCCATAGAAATGCGAAGAGTTTTATCGGCAATTTTCTTTGCTCTGACTACAGCGTCAGGCTCGGAATTCATGAATATTGCATCGGATGCTTCAAGTGCAAGGTCAGAGCCGCTCTGCATTGCACCGCCTACATCCGCGCCTGCGAGAACGGGTCCGTCGTTGAAGCCGTCACCAACAAACATTACCGCACCGTATGCCTTTCGCAGGTTTTCTATTTCTTTAAGCTTGCCGTCAGGGAGAAGGTCACCTTTTCCGCTGTCAATACCAAGCTGTTTGACTATGGCAGCAGCATTTTCTGCCTTGTCGCCTGTGAGCATTGCTGTTTTGACTCCCATAGCTTTAAGCTGTTTTATCGCATTTGCTGAGGTTTTCTTCACAATATCGGAAACAGTTATTCTGCCCTCAACTTTGCCGTCAATAGCAATATATACAACACTGCCGAGAGGTACATCGTTATCATTGACGGTGATATTGTTTTCGGACATCAGACGCTCGTTGCCGCAGAGAATACTTTTTCCGCCGATAACAGCTGTAACGCCGCGTCCTGCTATTTCTCCAGATTTTTCAGCTTCTGTAAGCTTTGTACCGTGCTCACGGCAGTATTCAACTATACTTTCTGCA
This sequence comes from Ruminococcus flavefaciens ATCC 19208, assembly GCF_000518765.1. Classification (GTDB taxonomy): domain Bacteria; phylum Bacillota; class Clostridia; order Oscillospirales; family Ruminococcaceae; genus Ruminococcus; species Ruminococcus flavefaciens. Next base: position 237,926 of record NZ_JAEF01000006.1, read on the forward strand.
ACAGGGTGAGTTGAATACTGTTCGCAGCTGCCGCATATAGTAAGAAGTTCGTCATTGTTCATACTTCCGTATGAGAGAATGCCTGTAACGGTAAAGCATCCGTTTGTAAGTGTACCTGTTTTGTCAAATGCAATGGTCTTGACCTTTCCAAGTGCTTCAATGGCATTTCCGCCCTTGAATAGTATGCCAAGCTTTGAAGCTGCCCCGATACCTGAGAAGTACGCAAGAGGTACGCTGAGGACAAGTGCGCAGGGACAGCTGATAACAAGGAATGTCAGTGCGGAATATACCCATTTGCTCCATTCACCTGTTATAACTGAGGGAACTATCGCTGTAAGGAGTGCTATTGTGATAACTATTGGTGTATATACCTTTGCAAAACGAGTAATGAAACGGTCGATATGAGGCTTTTCAGCCGAAGCGTCCTCCACAGCCTGTGCTATTTTTGATATCATAGAGTCGTCAGCAGCAGCTGTGGCTTTCAGTGTAAATGTTTCTGAAAGGTTTATGCATCCTGACAGCAGCTTATCTCCTTTACGGACTGTAAGCGGAACAGGTTCGCCGTTTACTGCGGAAGTATCTATTTTCGACTCTCCGGACTCAACTATTCCGTCAGCGGCTATTCTTTCACCGGGTTTTATTCGTAGTATATCTCCAATCTTGATCTCATCTGAATCAATTCGTCTGAATTCACCGTCTACAAGCACATCGGCCTCTTTTACTTTGTAAGCTGCAACATCGGTTATTGCTTTACGGCTGCGTGATACGGCGTAATCCTCGAAAAGCTCACCGATACGGAAGAAAAGAACTACTCCCACAGCCTCTGCGTATTCACCGAGGGCAAATGCGCCTATAGTTGCAATTGTCATAAGGAAGTTTTCATCAAAGAAATTCCTGTTTTTCAGATTTTTGACAGTTGCTTTTAAAACGTTGAAGCCGAGAATAAGATAAGCTGCAATGTATAGTACGATAGTAAGCGGCATTACGTCGAGAAATTTGCCGCTGATAACAGCCGCTGCAAAAATTGCTACACCTGTTATGATCGTGAAGATCTCCTTTGAAAGCTTTTCGTGACTTTCAGAGTGATCGTGCGTATGTTCGTGGGAATGAGTATTTTCGTGTTCATGCTCATGGTCGTGACCGCAGCCACATTCCTCATCATGGTGATGATGCTTATGTTCGTGACCGCAGCCACATTCCTCATCATGATGATGATGCTTATGTTCGTGACCACAGCTGCAATCTTCATCGTGATGGTGATCATGGTCGTGACCACAGCTGCATTCTTCATCGTGATAGTGATGATTATGGTCATGGTGATGATGTGAGTGGGATTTTTCTTCTTTTTCGATAGGGGAGATAACAACTCCTGCTTCTATTGATGATGCAACTTTATTAATTTCGGCGATAAGTTCGTCAGTAAGTTCACCCTTTATCTTGAACTTTTTCATGGGGAAGTTTAAAACCGCAGATTCAATACCTTCAAGCTTGTTAATGGCCTCTTCTATCTTGCCGCCGCAATGAGCGCAGTCAAGATTGGATATCGAAAACATCTTCTCCATATAGTCACCGTCCTTTCTAATATATGAATACTTGTTCATGTGTTTAATATATCATACTATGAACCATTTGTCAATAGGTTGAGAGCTTTTCTTGCAATTTTTCATGATAGATGGTATAATTTCTGTATTATGAAGCAGCTTTTGTTAACTCGGATTAACGCGAAATAAAAATTGAAAGGCATTAAAGTTTTGAATTGCTAACAATAATGAAAAATTTTTCAGTTTTTTTCGTCTTTTTTGGCTTCTGAAAACACTTATAGGTGAAAGCTTTCACAGGAGCTTCGGAGGAGCTTGCAAGTCGGGAAATATCCCTGCCTCCGGAAACCGAAAAGGAGTGATACGATGAATGCCGATATGAATTATTTCAGCGGGGGTGACGGAACAATTCTTACTTCTTTTACTAATACAAATACTTTATCAGAAGAGGATAATACTATAAATGAACTGATAATAAGCTGCAGGACATCAAAGGAAAGCCTCAGCAAGCTTTATGTCATGTTCAAGGATATGGTATTTGCCGTTGCTTTCGGAATAACTTCCGATTATCATCTTGCTGAGGACTGCGTTACGGAAACCTTTGTAAGGCTTACGCAGGTGAAACGTTTTTCCTCAAAAAAAGGAGACGGCAGGGGATTCATAATCACAATAGCGCGCAACGTTGCATTTGAGCTTCGCCGAAGATACAAGAAAGAGATAACGAATTTTATACTACAGAGCTACGGTGAAGCGGAAAAGACTGTCGAGGACAGTATTTACATAAATCAGCTTCTCAAGCATTTAAATGATAAGCAAAGAGAAACAGTCATTCTGAAATGCTGTGCAGAACTTACCTTCAGGCAGATAGCAAAGGTAATGAAGTGTCCTGAAACGACCGCGAAATCAAGGTATAAAAAAGCAATATCCATTTTACAGGAAAAGGCAGGTGAGGATCAGTGAAGAAGAAAAATGATATAGTGGGAGATCAGGAATTTGAGAAGCTGCTGAAGAACAAGATGAATGAGCTTTCATCTTCCGTAGACTGCTTTGACAAGATCTCCTCAAGAGCTTTTCCTGAGACAGATTCGGATTTTTGCGACAGCGAGTTTACCGTAAGTGACCTTGAAAACGTTACTGGCAGAAGAAAAACAGTGCCTGTTCTCAAATGGACAGCAATTGCTGCGGCAGTGGCATTGTTTGTGGGAATACTCCCTCGGACAGCATTCGTACAGGAATTCATTTCAAATATCGGCAAAAATGACGATAGCAGGTATAGATCGATATTAGCGGAAATATCAGAGGAAAACTTTGAACACACATATAAAATATATGATATGCCGCTAAAAGAATACATCGAAAAGGACGTTTTATATACGCCGTATTACAGATGTCCGTTTTATGAAGATGATAAAGATGATATCAATGTACGTATATATATAAGAATGTACAACGATTTGCCGACAAATCAGATATATGCAGTTGAATATGCAGGCGATTACGACAAAAACAATATACTTGCCGCAGCAGAATCGAAGGCAAAGTTTACTGATGAAGATTTTGAAAAGGTTGGAGTCACAGAAGTTTTAGATGACAACCTGACAAAGTACACAGTTAACAAAGAATTCTTCGGAAGTAAAAGAGATGATGTTCTTGACAGTGACGATCAGAAAGTAATGGCCGCTTCTTTTATGTACGATCATTTATTTAAGTATAATGATAGCGTAAATCTGCTTCACACCGAGGTATTGTACGGTAACTATATCAATGATAACAGTAATTATTTCTATGATATAGCAGTTACAGCAATTGACGAAGATTCAGGTCAACGCTATTTATTTGAAATGCCTGATGAAAAAGATCTGTGGAACTGTTCTGTTTATTTTAATGGTAAATCAGTGATGCCTAAGGAAGATCATTCTTTGTTCAAGCGTAAAAAATATTTTACAAGTAAGTTGTATGACGAAAGAAATGGCAGTTCTCTGAGCTATTATAAACCATATGCCAATGTAGGTGAAGATATTTTGGACGGTGGTTCGGATCATCTGGAAATTAAGAACTATCCTAACGGTGATTACGCGATGGATAATTTTGAATTACAGCAGTTCACTCAGTTTATTGACAATAATGAAAGTGACAACAGCGTGTTGGATAATTTTGGCGACTCTTTTGGAATCAACAAGTTCACCTCTGAAAGTGATGATGGATATATCGGTGAACGTGTGCTTGATACACCTGCTTATGCCGCTTCAAAGAAAAGTATGAAGATATATATTTCAGGCGTAAGCTTTCTTATGTATTCTTCTTACAGCGATCCGTATATTGGCATAAAAATAGCAGGCAGCGATAAGACTTTAAAGATCCACAGTAATGATATCGGCTTTGATACCGATTATTCAGAAGATAATATTAATGCCGATATACAGTCGGAGATAGCGAGACAGGCAGAAGAATCTTTGAATGTATATGAAGTACAAAAAACAAGAGAAAAAGAGCTAAGAGAAAAAAATCAATGATCAGTTTACGGTAACTCGCTGACGTTTAAGCTGAATTACAAAAGAAAGTTCAGATACAGCCCTTCTGTTGAAGGGCTGTTTTTTGTCGCTGTGAAAACTATCTGACAGGCTGTAATGTCATGGAATGCTTATTTCAGTTTATGTTGTTGACGACACTGATAGAAATATACTTGTCCACAACAGCTCTAAAATCAGTATCAGGCTCGGCATCTTCATTGTAATCTCCCTCTACCATAAGCCTTGTACCGCCGTTTTCGAGCTTGGCAAGCTCTATGTAGTGATCACGAAAGAACATACCGTGGGAGACCTTTCTGTCTTTAAGTATGCCTTTGCATTCCGACAGACGGCAACCGGGAAAGTTTACATTGAATATCTGGCCGTATCCGAGTTTTTCGTAAGAAAGTTCAGAAAGTATTTTTTGCAGATATTTGGCTGAAACTTCGTGCAGCTTGTCTGCTTCTTCCGAGAGTGAAATAGATGTTATTCCCTGAAAAGCTCCTTCAAATGCAGCACCTGCGGTAGCTGAATACTGTATGTCAGAGGCAACGTTATAGCCGTTATTAAGTCCTGAAAGTACAAGATCAGGCTTACATGGCATAATATTTAGAATGCCGATACGAACACAGTCAGCAGGTGTGCCGCTGCATGAAAAGGCTTTAACAGCGTTTAAAGGAAAATCATGTGGGTATACATCAATATGGTTATGCAGTGAAATGCTGTGTGAAGCTGCGCTGCGCTGTTCAATAGGGGCAACTATCCATACTTCACCGAGCTCTTTGGCTGCTTTGGCAAGTCTTATAATACCGCTTGCATTTATGCCGTCATCATTTGTTATAAGAATACGCATATAATATCCTCCAAAGTAAAATACATTATTATTATACAATGTAAGTATAAAAAACACAAGTATTTGTTAACACCGAAAGTTTTTATATTATCACTTTAATAATATTTATGATTTAAAGAAATTTAATAAAAAAAATAAAATGGAACTTGAATTCAAGGCTAAAATGTGATATAATAATGCATAAGGGGAAGGTTTTTTTCTCAATAAATTACTTGGTTGGAGTGTTTATAATGGGAAATGAAAAATTATTGGAATATTATAGTTTATTCGACACTTTGCTATATGCAATGACAGATGTTGATACTTTTGATTTTGATAAGATCAAAAGTGCACTTGCTGATATGTGTAAATTCTTTAATATATCAAAGGGTATAACCGAATTTTACCAAAGTGTAAGCAACGAAAAAATGAACAAGGGTGATGTTTTTGTTGGTTATGATAATGGTGAAGGCGGTGTGGAAATAATCAGCAGGCGTATTGTCACCAAAACTATGGCTGTTGTTAAATGCAGTGCATACAGAAGCGAAAAGTTAGAACCGCTTTCAGATGAGGATCTGAAAAGAGTAGATCTCGTTATGCGTACAGTTTTAAGCTTTGTAAGCCGCTACAGGCTTCAGTGCGTAATCGAGAGATTTGCTTTTTATGATGAATACGGATACGGTAATGTCAGAGCTTTCATAAGATACCTTGAAAAACTTAATGAAAAGGGCATCCTGAGCGGACATACCGCTATTTATTATAACCTGCGCCACTTTACTCTTATCAATCGTGAGATAGGAAGAAATAACGGAGATATCGTTATGCGTAACTATTTCAATATGATAGATAAAATAGTAGGCGACAGGGGAATAGTATGCCGTGTCGGCGGTGATAATTTCGTATTGGTATTTGAAGATGAACTGCTCGATAAGATCCTTCCCATATTAAAAGGAGTTCCTGTAGTTTATGACAGCGACAATCAGAAGCGTATTCTTGTTTCTGCAAGTACAGGCGTTTTTCGCATGAAAGATGACTATGTATTTGAAAATCCGGGAGATATAATGGATAGGATCCTGACATCATGTCAGACTGCAAAGGTTGGCGGTAAGGATAGTATCGTATTTTTTGATGATAAAATGGAGATCAGCAAGGAAAAGCGTATGAAAATACAGCAGCTTTTTCCTGTTGCTCTTAAAAATGAAGAGTTTAAGGTGTTCTATCAGCCTAAGATAGATATTCAGACAGGTGAACTTATTGGAGCTGAAGCTCTTTGCAGATGGTTCAGAGACGGCAAGATAGTACCTCCTTTGGAGTTTATTCCTGTTCTTGAATATAATACTGATATCTGCCGACTGGATTTTTATATGCTTGATCATGTCTGCAAGGATATCCGCAGATGGCTTGACGAAGGACGTAAAGTTGTCCGTGTCTCGGTTAACCTTTCAAGAAAGCATATGATGGACGTTGATCTTCTTGATCATATAATTGAGATCGTTGACAGGAATAATGTGCCTCATAAATATATTGAGATTGAACTTACCGAAACTACAACAGACGTGGAATTCCGTGATCTCAAACGTGTCGTAAGCGGGCTTCAGCAGGCTGGTATCTGTACATCTGTTGATGATTTCGGAATGGGATACTCGTCGCTCAATCTTATACGAGAGATACCATGGAATGTCCTTAAAGTTGACCGCACCTTCCTGCCTCTGGATGATGATAATTCAAAAAGTACAAGAAGTGTCATGTTCAAATATGTTGTTGGCATGGCAAAAGAGCTTGGCATGGAATGTATCGCAGAGGGCGTTGAGACTGAAAAGCAGGTTGAGATACTGAGAAATAATGAGTGTTTGTTTGCACAAGGATATTTCTTTGATAAGCCATTGCCGCTTGATGAATTTGAAAACCGTCTTAATGTACATCATTATATAGTAGAAACAGGAATACCTGACAATACATAACAATCACGCCTCCCGAAAGGGAGGCGTTTTAGCGTAATAATGAGCTATATGTGCAATATTTGTTATTGTTATTTTTATTTGTGTTATTACGTTTTGTATTGACAAAGATGACTTGATGTGTTATAATTTAAGTTGAGTAACTCAGCAAATAACCTGTTATGCGTGGGGGTGACATTGATAAAAAAAATACTCAAATACGCGTTGAATATAGGGCTTATTCTGGTAATCACGTTCTTTACACTGCATGTTATTTTCAAGGAACAAGAGCTTACGGAAATAATTCGTGATCTACGTATGGCTAAACCTGCGTGGATAGCATTGGGTGCAGTTGCTGCACTGCTTTTTGTTTCCGGTGAATCGGTCATAATACACTATATGCTCAGGGTTCTTAATCAGAAGATAAGTTTTTTGAAATGTCTGAAATATTCATTTATTGGATTTTTTTTCAGTTATATAACACCTTCTTCAACCGGTGGTCAGCCTGTGCAGATGTACCATATGAAAAAGGATAAAATAAATATTGGTTATTCCACACTGATAATGCTGCTTATAACTATTGCATACAAATCCGTACTTATTCTCATGGGTCTTGGATTTTTGGTTTTCAATTCCGATGTAGTCGTTAAATACGCTATAGACATGAAATGGCTGATCGTACTTGGGTTTGTGCTTAATCTTTCGTTTATTGCAGCTTTGACACTGATATTTATAAAACCTATCTGGGCAAGGGCACTCGGTATCAAAGCCGTGGGACTTCTTACAAAGATCAGGGTGCTTAAACGCAGAAATAAAGAAAAATATACGGAAAAGCTTATAGGAATATGCGATACATATGCTATGGGTGCCGATTATATAAAGAAAAATTTATCGGTAGTTTTCAAAGTTTTTTTTCTGACGGCTGTACAAAGGCTTTTACTTTTCTCTGTGACATGGATCGTTTATAGGGCTTACGGCATGGAGGATACAAGGTTTATAGATATTATAACGATACAGATAATGATAGCGGTTGCTGTTGAAATGCTTCCACTTCCCGGAGCAGCGGGAATCTCAGAAGGGTGTTTTCTGCTCTCCTTTACAGAAATATTTGGTACAGGTCTTGTAAAGCCTGCAATGCTTATAAACAGAGGACTTACATTCTATCTGATACTGTTTGTGGGTGGATTTATTACATTAGCCGATCGTATTATCAGTTTAAAAAAGAAAAAAAGAAATAAGGAATAAAAATGTTCAGCTCCGCTTTATAGCGGAGTTTTTTGTTTAAGGTTTTTTGTCAAATATACTTGCAATTTAGAGTTTTATGCTGTATAATAAAAAATGAGGTGATAAAATGAGTATTATCGCTAAATTGATACAAAGTATTTTTTCATCAGATCTGTATATTGGTATTGCTGCTGTAGTTACAGCTATTGTATGTTATAAAGTAAGACAATGCAGAAAATCGGTGGACAGTGAGATATATGACTGGGAAGCAACAAGTGATGATCCGTATAATGTTGATAAAGTAGATAAGATCTTTGATAATTATCGAAAAATAAATTTCTATTATACTTTTTTTATAACACTCATCTCTATTTTCCCGCTTCTCGGTATGCTCGGTACTGTTTTTGCACTGCTTGGGCTTGATATGACAAATGCCGAGGCAATCAACAATGCGAAAAGCAGCTTTTTTGATGCTCTTACATCTACAACGTGGGGAATAATATTCGCTATTACTTTCAAGATTATCAATTCCATATTTTTCGCAGATGTTGAAGACCTTATACAGCGTCATCTGGCACTTATAAAGAAACTCAGAAAGAGCGGTATTGATCAGTCTCAGAAACGCCGAGGATACGATTACAATGAAGATACGTGAAATAATTCTTGATTTTACATCGCTTCTTGATATAACGATGATAATTCTTTTTTTCTTTTTGCTGTATAGTTCTATTGACGTTGAGAGTGTTTCAGAAAAGGCAAAAGCCGCAGAAGCTTCTTATACCGAGATGCAGCAGGAGAACGCAAAAGAACAGCAGGAATGGCGCGAGAAGGCATCACAGGAATGGGAACGTATTCTTGCCGCAGATTCAAATGCAGCTGCCAATCAGGAGGCGTTGAGCGCTTATAATGAAGGAAATGGACTTGCTTTTAATCTTCATGAAGTTGAGAGCGGCGATGTATGGTCATTAAGTGTTTTATCCGGCAATAAAAAGCTTGATGAAATAAGTTCAAATGATAAAGCTAAATTGAAGGAAGAGCTGAAGGCGTGTATAAAAAAGGCAGGCTATGAAAGTGATGATGTAATAATTGCAACTTTCACATATGATGGCAGCTCTTATGGTACCGCAAAAGCTGTTCCGATTATCGAAAATGCTGTTATAAATTTACAGCGTGATTATAAAGGTTTATATTTTACATCTATCAATATATCAAAGTGAGGTTTTTATAATGAAAAAGTTATTAGGATTTATATTATTTGCAGCCTTGATTGCTTTAGCTATATGGGCGTTCCTGCATTTCAAAGGCTTTGGCGGTTTCGGCAAGGATTCAGGTAAGAGTAATAAAAATGATACATCTGTAAGTGAAACAACAAAACCAGAGGAAACCACAACAGCAGAAGATAAGCAGCTGGAAAGTGCGGAGATAACTGTATCGGGAAACGATTATCTTTACAACAACGAGAAATTAACGCTTGATAAGCTTGCAGCCGAGATAAGCAAGCTTGATAAAGATGCTGAAATAACTATTACATCTGATGATACCGCTGCAAAGAATACAGTTGATGAGCTTACAGATAAGCTTGAGGAGCTTGGTTACAACAACTTTAAAAAGGCAGAAAAGTAAAAAACAGGGCTGATACAAAATGTATCAGCCCATATTTATTTTGTTTCTTTACGGATAACTGTACCGGTAGGGAATATGATATCCGATTTGAATGAGAAGTTCATCATTGCGTGATTTGCTGTTTCGATCTCTTCGCCATTTTCATCATAAAGCTTGTCAAGCTTCATTTCTACAGGCTTCTGTGACGGAGCAAGCAATTCAACTGTATCACCAGCAAAGAAACGGTTTCTTTGAGTACAGTAAACCGTTCCGTTTTCACACTTTTCAACGACGGCTACAACGTCATAATTCCTGATGTATCCGCTGTTTTCATAATACTGTGACTCTTCGGGAGTTCCGAAGAAAAAACCGTTACAGTATTTTCTGTGGCTTACTTTATAGACCTCATCTCTTATCCAGTCAGGAAGAACGAAATTATTGGGATCTTTATAATAATGATCTACAGCCATTCTGTAGGCGTTAGTCACAACAGCAACATAATAAGCTGATTTTGCACGACCTTCGATCTTCAGGCTTTTTACGCCTACCTGAGCAAGCTTGTCAATATGTTCAATCATGCACATATCCTTTGAGTTCAGGATATAAGTACCTTTTTCGTCCTCGTAAACGGGGAAGAACTCTCCCGGACGTTTTTCTTCCATAAGGTGATAACCCCAGCGGCAGGGCTGAGCACATTCACCTCGGTTTGCATCTCTGTTCACAAGATACTGTGAAAGAAGACATCTGCCTGAGAATGAAACGCACATTGCACCATGTACAAATGTTTCAATATCAAGATCAGGCGAGGTTTTGGCACGTATCTCAGCGATTTCATCGAGAGAAAGCTCTCTTGCAAGAACAACCCTTTTTGCGCCCATATTATATAGCTCACGTGCTGTAACATAGTTTACGATACCCGTCTGAGTGGAGATATGTATCTCCATATCAGGCGCGTATTTTTTTATAAGCATCAGTAAGCCGATATCAGCTACTATAAGTGCATCGATCTTTGCATCTACCGCTTCTTTTACAAATCTTTCAAAGAAGGGGATCTCTGAGTTTCGTGGCAGGGTATTGCAGGTAAGGTATACCTTAACACCTTTTGAATGTGCGGCTTCTACTGCTTTGCAGAGCTGCTCAAATTCGAAATTAAGCGGTGATGCACGCATACCGAATTGTTTTCTGCCAAGATAAACAGCGTCTGCACCGTAGTTCAGAGCAGCTGAAAATCTTTCTTCATCCCCCGCAGGGGCAAGAACTTCAAGTTCGTTCATCAATATTCCTCCGATTCGGCAGCGGCTGCCGCAGCAGCTGCTTCTTCTGCTTCACGGCGTTCTTTTTCTGCTTCCTGATCAGCCTGTATTATAGCCTTGTTCTGCTCGTGCTCATCATTTGTCTTGGCAAACTTAGTTTCACCTGTGTAGATATTGGCAATAAAGTAATAGTCATCAGAAGGCATTTTTTCAAGAACTGCGTCTATAGCCTCCAATCCCGGGTTACATATAGGTCCTGGAGGGAGTCCCTTGCTTACATATGTGTCATAAGCATTGATGATATCCTTGTTTATAACTTCCATGTGTGAACGTATTAATTCAGAGTAATTCTTTGTTGGGTCTGACTGGAGCATACCAACTGTTTCAGCCTCAGTATTTTCAAGTCTGTTCCAGAATACACTTGCAACATGATTCATTTCCGCACGATCAGCAACTTCCTTTTGAACTATAGAAGCAAATGTGATGAGCTGATCAAGCGAAAGATTGAGCTTAGCCATTCTTTCCAGTCTGTCGCTGGTCATTTTCTGATCAAAGTTGAAATATATCTTCTGGCACACCTCTTCCGCATCCATATCCTTAGTAAATGTATAAGTATCAGGGAATAGATAGCCTTCCATACGTGTTTCAGTAAATTTCAGAGTATTAGTATCTTTTGAAAGATAATTTTCAAAATTAAATCCATATCCTGCTGCGTTGAAATTGAAGAGGAAATCGTCAGCCTTGCATACGCCCTCTTCATCAAGTTTATCAGCTGCTTCATAAAGGGTAATGCCTTCATAGAATGTTATTGAAACCGCTTCTTTCTGATTTTCTTCTTCAACACTTGTAAGCTTGTTTATGATCGTTTCATATGCCATGCTTGGGCTTACAAAATGTTCGCCTGCAAGATAAACGTCCGCAGATTTTCTGAATTTAGTGAAAAGCTGGAAACATTTTGGTGAATTGATAATTCCTTCATCGTAAAGGATTTCTGATATCTCTTTGGTAGTTGCGTTTTCGGGAACGCTGATAAGCTTTATATTATCACTCTTGCCGATACCGAACATATCTCTGCCAAATGCGATTATAACAAGAGAAAGACATATTGAAACTGCAAATATAAACACAGTAAGGATAAGAACACCGGGTAAACGGCTTCTTTTCTTCTTTTTTTTCTTGTGGTGAGCGTTATTGCGCTTTACAGCCGCTGTGTTGCGCTGATGAAATTCTTCCTGCTGGACAGGCGGAGGAACAGGATGTTCCACTCTTTGATGTTCAGGCTCTTGCCTTCTTTCAACATGAGCATTTCTTACCGGCATCTCAGGCTCTTTTGCATGAGATACAGATTTTTTGACAGGTATTTCAGGCTTTATCTCTGTAGCCTCTTCTTCTATTTCTGTTTCTTTTTTTGCTGCTTCTGCTTCATTAGCCTTCTTGGCTTGATCCAGCTGATTGAGTATATCATTGATAACATCGTTATTGTTGTTATCAGCCATTGCAGAGCACCGTCCTTTCTTCAGTTACAATAAGATTTACGACAAGATCGTGCTGCATAAGAGGAAGCTGTTTGACGATGAGTTCTTCATAGGAAAGAGCTATTTTGAAAATATCGGGATTTTCAGAAATAAACTCGTCGTAGTAGCCTCCGCCGTATCCGAGTCTTCCGCCTTCTTCGGTAAAGGCGAGCCCGGGAATTATGCAGACAGTTTTATCAGTTATAACAGGCATCGGGAGAGCACTGTCAGGTTCGGGAATACGGTACATACCTTCATGGAGATCGGCAACTGATTCAATGAGATGAAAAGTCATTGAACGTTCGGAATCGCATTTCGGAAGAGCAACGTTCTTACCCATTTCAATAAGCTTATCTATAAGCAGATACGTATCTACTTCCGAACCAAAAGAGGCATAGAGCAATACATTATCGGCTTCTTCAATTTTTTCCTCTGAGAGCAGTCTTTCCGTGATATCAAGATCCTTTGAGACTTTATCACGGATCTCCGCTCGAAGGTGAGAAAATTCTTTTCTTAGTTCTTTTTTACTATCCATATCAGTCACATAAAATAGCATTACGCTGTCTCTGGCTTTCTGCTTTTGAATGAACCATTTCTACAAGCTTCAGACCAAAATCAACGGCAACTCCTGCGCCTCTTGCGGTAATGAATATGCCGTCTTCGGCAACTCCGCCAGTTCCGATTTCCGCACCGTCGAGCTGAGTCTCAAATCCCTCATAGCATACGGCTGTTTTGCCTTTGAGAAGTCCTTTATGACCAAGTATTGAAGGTGCAGCACATATAGCACCGATGAATTTATTGTTTGAAACACAGTAATCTATTGCTGCCTGAACATATTCAGATTTTTCAAGGTTAAGAGTGCCCGGCATACCTCCTGGGAGGACGATCATTTCAAGTTCATCTGTAAGAGGAGCTTCCTGAGCTATTGTATCTGTTACAACAGGTATACCGTGCGAGCCAGTGATTATATTATCCCCAACGCCTACGGTTATGACCTGTTTGCCTGCACGTCTGAGCAGATCAATAGGAGCGATAGCTTCGGTTTCCTCAAATCCGTTTGCAAGAAAGACGTATATCATTTTATTTATCCTTTCATTTAAAAGTTACAATATATTTTTTTAGAAGAAACGCCGGGTGATATGACTGTTTTGCCTTGCGCAGTCCTTCTATCCCGAGATCTTCCTCACGATTGATATATTTATATTGTGTGGCGGCTTCTTTGGCAAAACAATTGTTTATACCTGCATAGATGCCGTCATATTGCGTATCAGCTTTTTCAATATGAACACAAAAGGTCTCGTCATTGAGCTGATCTCCTATAGTAAATGCAGTGACTCTGCCGTCTATACGTATAACACCGCCTTTAAGATCAAGTTCATGAAAATAGTTAAAATAGGTGTTTATTGCGTATTGCTCGGCTATATACGAATGATCGTTATTATCAGATTTATTGTTATACTCAATGGCACTGAATGTTATACAGTCATTGAAATCATTTTCCGTCATCATTTTGAATTCAGCACCGAGTTCATTGAAATGCGCCAGATGATTGCGTTTGCTGTGGTACTTCCGTCCCGAAAGGCTTATAAGATCATGAGCATAATAGATATAATCCCAGTCACCATCGTAAGTTGTTACCGAGAAGCGGTCATGAAAAGCTTCGTCCAGCATATTCAGTGTTTTTTCAGTAATACCCGCAACTCTGAGAGGCTTTCCGAGACTTTCGGAATATTTCTGCATTTCAGAAATGACTTCATGGTAATCACCTTCACCTGAAGGAAAGAAAAAACGGGGGATACCATCTTCTGACCTGAATGAACAGCAGATATAAAAATCCTTGTAGAAAGAGATTTTTGAGTCGCCAAGTCTTTTCCAAGCCATATTATTTGAAAAGCTGTATTCGCATCCCATGAATTGTGACTTTCTGAGTGCAGTTGTTATTCTGTCTTTATCTCTGATGTCAATATCTCTGAATTCAAGCATTGTTCCTCCGCTGGATCATTTTGCTTTCATGGCTGAAAAATACTCTTTAACTTCATTTATCCTGCCGCAGGTCATTTTTCCTTCGGGACATTTTCCCTCAGCAACACATGAAGGACCTGCATGAGCAAAGACATGGGGAGCAACTTCAAGGCATTGTCTGAGCATTTCATTTGCCACAGCTCTAATTTCCCACTGTGCGCGGTTGCAGCAGCGATGACGAAAGAAATTGAAGAGTGAACGGACATTCATAGTTACGACGATCTTTGTCTCGCAGGCATTTGGAAGAATAAAACGAGCATCTTCGTTTGCAAGCTTCACTGCCTTTGAACGCGCTGTTTTTTCATCGAGTCCCTGAGCAATAAATTCTTTTGTATGCTTTTCTGTAAGGAGTTCTGCTATTTTTGCATAGCTTTCCGATATATCAGCGATAGCCCTGTCATACTCCGACTTAGCTTCGGGAAGTTCTTCTATAGCAGGTGGGGTAATAAACTCAAATCCGTTTTCGTTTACGTAACGCTGACTTTTTTGAGAATATGAAGCAATACGGTGTCTGACAAGTTGGTGTGAACAAGCTCTCGAAATACCTTCGATGCCAAAAGTGAAGCAAACATGTTCCGTAACACTTTCGTGGCCTATGGAAACTATCATATCAATGAAGTTTTCTACCTTTTCATCAGTCAGACCATCTCTGAGAGTTTCTATATCGCTGCTTGAATAGCAAAGCTTGGCAGCTGTAGCGATAAGTTTTTCAGCGTCGGGAGTATACGATAAAAGTTTGACGTTCAATACAGACACCTTCCTTATTAAAATAAAGCATATACAATTATTGTATCATTTATTTGCCATTAAGTCAAGGAAATAACATAAAAATATTTAAGATAATATATTTAATAAGATAGTTTCGTGATAAATAGGAAAAATTTTTCATTTTACTATGGACAAATTAAAAAAAATGTAGTATAATAAAACAGTATCTGGAATCTACAATTATATCGGAGGAATTTACAGATGAATAAGTTTAACAAGTTTGCTGCAGCTGCTGCGGCATTCGCACTTGCTGCTGCTTCTTCGAGCTGCGGCGCACCTGAGGCAATTACATTCGGAAAGAGTTCTCAGACAGCTCTTACTGTTGATGGATATGAAGTACCCGCAGGCGTATTTATTTATAATGAGATATATGCTTATAATACTGCACAGTATGAGCTTTACTCAAAGAACGGACAGATGCCTTCTTTAGAAGATGTCAAGAATGCAACATTTGAATCAAAGGGTGCTGTTGAATGGATACAGGATCAGGCAACACAGGCTTGTAAGGATTTTGTTGCAAACGAAAAGGAATTTGAAAAGATCGGCGGAGAGCTTTCTTCAGATGATCTGGCAGAAGTTAAAAACATTGTTGCCGCAAACAGCGCGAGCAAAATGTTTTCCGCTAATGGCGTCGGTGAAGAATCTCTGAGAAAAATAATCGAGAATTCTTATAAGTCAGAGGCTATTTTCGAGCATTACTACGGAATCGACGCAGAAAAGGGCTGTTCAGAAGACGATCTCAAAAAGTATTATCAGGATAAGACAACAAGAGTCAAGTATTTTACAATAAGCCTTCTTGATGATACAGGCGAGGAGTATGATGCTGATGAAAAGCGTACACTCAACAAAATGGCTGACGAATATGTTAAGGATATCAATTCTGAGACCACAAATGCTAAAAAGCTTCAAAAGATAGATGAATGCGAAGAGGAATACAATAAGTATGTTGAAAAGCGTACAGCTGAAGCTGCTGCAAAGGCTGCCGAGGAAGCAGGTGAGACAGTAACTACAACTACTACGACAACAACTACTGCTGCTTCAAACGAAACAACAACCACAACTACAACAGATCCTTATGCAAATGAGGTGCTTGTAACAAAGTATACAACTACAGTTGCTGAGGAAAGTGACGATTCCAATACCACAACAACTACACTTTCAGCTGATCAGGAAGCTGCTAAGAAGTCACAGCAGGATTACAACGATTATATTTTCAACAAGCTCACAGATTACAAGGCTGAAAAGTACCAGTATGATGACAATACGATATATATTGTTATCAAGGCTGATATCAAAGAGCGTATGACAGACGATGATCTTTGGAGCGAGGATAATATCAATTCGCTTCTCAGTGAGCGTTATTACAAAGATTTTCAGGATATGATGAAGGAAATAGCAGAAGGCTTTGCTGTTAAGAAGAACAATACAGCATACAGCAGATATTCTCCTTTCAAGCTCAATTATGATACTGAATAAAAAAATTAAGGCTGCCGTAAAGGCAGCCTTTTTATATGTTGTTTTTTCTGATTTGTAGTCTAACATCCTCGCCTTTGAATTCAAGACATGAATACATGGAGACGATACGTGAAACAACGCGTTTATCATATCTGCGTGCAATGCCTGCAAAATCCAGATTTGTACTTATTATCGAAGGTTTTCCGCAGTTAAGACGTGTATTGATGATATTATATATAGTTGCGTTATAAAACTGGGATTCATATTCTGTGCCCATATCATCAAGGATCAGAAGATCGGTATTCATTACAAGATCTACCATTTCAGAGGAGTGCTCATAGCTGAAATGCTCTTTTTCGATGTTTCTCAGGATATTGATCGCTGAATCATATATGACACTGTATCCTTTTTCAAGGACTTTATTTGCAATAGCAAGTGAAAGGTGGGTCTTTCCGAGACCTGTTTGACCGAACATAAGTATGCTTTTGGAGTTTTGTGAAAAAGTTGAAGCATACTGCATGGTGTATTCAAATATTTTTTTCATGGCTATATAGTTTTCACCTGAATAATATGAAAGAGAAAAGCTTTCAAAATCGGAAAGACTGAGCTGAGAGGTTTTATTCAGTTCATCAGCCGCAAGCTTACCGCAAAGGCTTTTTAAACAGTCGCAGAAATTATTTCCGTTATATCCTGTATCACTGCATTTTGGACAGGTGTAGTGCATATCGAGGTAATCCTCGGGATATCCGTTTTCTGCGAGGATTTTTCGTGACATTGCCTGTGCACCGAGATTATATTGCTTCAGCTGCTCAATCTTGTCTGTTACATCTGTTCCTTTTCCATTGGAAATAATTGAAATAAGCTCTTTTCCCGTATTGAAAAGCACCTCATTTATCTCACGTATCTGAGGTATTTTTTTATTTACTTCACTTATGCGCTGTTCATTTTCGCTGACAGCCTTCATGCGTCTGTTTGTTAATATAGACTGAGCTTTATCAAAAATAGAGCTGTCCATTTTCTACCTCCTCAGTATAAGAACTGATTTATAATTGATTCGTACTCTTCCACATCAGCGTCTTTAGCGTCGTTTTTGGAAGGAGCAGTTTTTTTGTTTTTTCTGAAATCGCTTTCGGCGTTTTTTACGTCCTGAACGGTCATAAAGCCGCTGTCACGCCAAGAAAGCAGTATTTTATTTATGTAATCAAAGCTTAATTTATTGATCTGTTCTATAGTTTTTTCATATGCGTAATGTACAAGTTCGAGATTAAAGCCGGCATTTTTCCACTGCTCAATGAACTCAGCCTGCTTTGCAGTAGGACGTCTGTTCATTTCAAATTTTTTCATAATGCTGAGAATATAGTCCTTTGCAGCGTTGCGCTTTTGGATCTCGTCCTGAGCAGCTTCCATAGTGTTTATATCATTTTCTGCCCATGCAGAGGCGATTTTTTCAACGTAGGCAGTATTGGTCTTTTCTATCGAAGCGCAGTATGTAAGAAGAATTATGATAACTTCCTTTTTCAATCCCAAATGATCGTACATCCAGATTATTGAATTCATCTGACTGTTTTTCAGTGTTCCGATAATAGTCTCGGCAACCTTGAAAAGATCTCTTATATCCTGAGATTCCTTCATTATCTCAGCAATCTCTCCGCCGCTGAGATTTGCTTTATGATCAGGAGCATTTGCAATAGGCTGCTGAAATGGCTGAGCAGAAGACTCGATCTGTGCATCGGGGACTTCGTTTGTATTCGGCTGTATCATTATTGGATTTGCAGCTGCTTGAGAAATTGTCCCCTGAGGAGTTATAACATTAGCCTGCTGCCAGAAAAGCACAGCGTCTTCTGCGGCTTGAACTGTAACACCTGTATTCGTTGATATTTCTTCACTTGTACATATTTTTCCTGAACATCTCAAAAGGTACAGCAATACTTTGATCTGATCGCCTGAAGCCAATTTGAGGAAATTGTCGGCAACAATTATGGGAACACCGAACATAGCTCCCCATATGCCGCAGTTAACTTTATATTCCAACGAATACACCTCCAAAAAACACTGTAAGAAACATTATAACATATTTTTTGAAAGATGTCACTGTGCAATTTGTACAATCAAATGATAGCTGAATAGTGCATTTTTCTTTTATAATGTTATTAGATTAGTCTTTTAACTCGCTTTCTATAAAATTGAGCAGCGGTTTCCTGATAATAAAGTTTCGGTTGTTTCTGAACCATTCATACGACTGACGAAGAGACTCAGGCAAAGGAGTAAGATCGCTGATAATATTACTCATACGGTCAACATTGAGAACGTATGAGTAATCATAGAAAGGAAAGTAGCTTCTCTGCGGAATTTCAGAGCCGACATATTTAAAAACAGGTGTTTTTCCTACGGTGTTGTAACAGAGCGTGACCCATTCCTTGATACTTACGGCGGTAGGATATCCTGTATTGAATATATGCTCTGAACTACCTGAAATAAGAAGCTTTTCGATCAATCTGCAAAGATCGCCTATATGGAAGAACTGAAGCTTCATACTGCCGTCTTTAGGCAGATAAAAAGGCTGTTCCTGTTCGGCACATTCAAAAACAAAAGCTTCACGATAAAGATTGTTCATGGGACCGCAAAGATAAGGCGGTCTGATTATATATGCATTTGGAACACGTGCTTTTAGAGCGCTTTCGGCAGATATTTTATCAGTACCGTATTTCCCCCAGATGGAATTTTGACCGATCTGCATTGTTTCACAGAAAGGCTGCGGTAAAGTTTCGGGATATACTGCACTTGAACTTATAAAGACATATTTGTCAAAGCTTCCTGCACCGTCAAGAAGAGAATTGATATCATCTGCATTGTATGCGGTCACATCTATAACTGCATCAAAGTGAAATGGCTTTAGGATATTGCCGAGAGAATGACGGTCTGCAATTATCTGTATAACGTTTTCTGGCTGAGTTTTGCTTCCGCGATTCAGCACATATACCTTATGACCGAGTTTTGAAAAATATTCGGCAGTATATCTGCTTGCGAAAACAGTACCGCCTGTTACAAGTATATCCATGATATTCCTCCTGAAGGTTAGATTACATAAATTATACCACAGATCTTATTATCGTGCAATACAGCACAATTCTCTTTAAAGTACATTACTGTCAAACATTTTCTTTAATTTAAGGATGGATTTTTTTTCAAGCCTTGATACATAGGAGCGCGATATGCAAAGCTTTTTGGCGGTCTCGTTTTGCGTGTGCGGCGTAGTTTCGTATAATCCGTAGCGATAGACGATTATTTCAAATTCGCGCTCATCAAGACATTCTTTCAAAAAGCTGTAAAGCTGTCGTGAACGTATAAGAATATCTACTTGTTCATGGATATCTATCCCGTCATCGAGCAGATCCATAAGTGTCAGGGAATTACCGTCTTTATCTGTTTCAACAGGTTCGTTAATGTATACATCGCCTGCTGTTTTCTTTGCAGCTCTGAATTGCATAAGTATTTCATTTTCTATACATCTGCTGGCATATGTAGCGAACTTTGCACCTTTAGTATGATCGAATGTTGATACAGCCTTGATGAGTCCTACAGTTCCGACAGAGATCAGTTCGTCCTGTTCGTCGGTTGTTGAGGCATATTTTTTTACAATATGAGCCACAAGCCTCAGATTATGTTCTATTAGCTTTGAACGGGCAGAATTATCTCCGTTTGCCATTTTATGAAAGCATTCTTTTTCTTCGTTTCCTGATAATGGCTTCGGAAATACTGACGTATTATCAATGTGCAGAGCAAAAAAGAATAAATTACGTAAAATACCTATAAGCATATCAATTACCTCCGATGTGATATAGATAATAATATGCATTGATGCTTGTGCATTATAGTGCCTGAAAAAAATAAAATAAAAAACAATATAAGTATATTGACGTTCTGCGATAAATATTATATAATAATAGTGTATGGATTTAGAAAGATTTGTCATCGCCTCATGAAACAGGCGTTTAAATTGCGGAAGAAGTGATAAATTGAAAAACTATGTTTCGGCATCTGTACTTAGTGCAGATATGCTCGATTTTAGAAATGAAATCAGAAAACTTGAAAAAAGTGATATTGATATGCTCCACTTTGATGTAATGGACGGCATATTCGTCAATAATATCACTTTCGGACTTCCTGTTCTTCAACAGGTGAGAAAAGCGACCGATATGACACTCGATGTTCATCTTATGATCGCTGATCCGTTAAAATATGTAAAAAAATTTGCTGATTTTGGTGCGGATATGATATCCTTTCATATTGAAAGCCAGAGTGATACAATGGAAACCATAAAAGCTATAAGGGAATGCGGTATAAGGACTGCACTTGCTATAAAGCCTGCTACACCTGCAGAAGATGTTTTTGAATATCTTCCTTACCTTGATATGGTACTTGTTATGACTGTTGAACCCGGATTCGGCGGTCAGAGCTTTATGCCTGAAACTGTTGATAAGATACGCAAAATAAGAGAAAAGGCAAATTCTCTTGGCCTTGAAACTGATATCGAGGTCGACGGCGGAATAAACGATAAGACTGCATCTATAGTTTTAAATGCAGGAGCAAACGTGCTTGTTTCCGGAAGTTATCTTTTTGCATCAGATGATATGAAGACAGCAGCTGCTGTTCTCAAGGAAGGCGAGTTATGCTGAAAAAAGCAAGAAAAGAACGCCTTATCTGGCTTGACATTATGATAACTCTTCTTACTCTTGAACTTATGTCGTATTTTTATTATGGTATTCGTTCTGTTGCACTTGCGGGAGTTTGCGTATGTACGGCTGTTATTGCAGAGATAATATCACTCAGAATGATGAATCGCCGCTTTACAGCTGACGACCTGACCTGCACTTCCGATGCTATGATAATTGCTCTGATGTTTCCTGCTGTAATGGATTATAAGGTAGCAGTAATAGCTGTACTTTTTGCTGTTATTGTTGCAAAGAATGTTTTTGGCGGGAGACTGAACATGATTTTTTCACCTGCGGCTGCCGCGTATGTATTTGTTCTGACTTCATGGGGGCATCAGCTTCTGCAATATACTGAGCCTCACGTTAAGACAGGTATATTTGATACACCGACAGGACTGGTCAACTCTGCATCTCACAATTTTAATATGACAGGAAATGTGGATCATACAGATTTTGAAATTTTATTGGGTAATTTCAGTGGTCCCTGCGGCGCTGTGAGCATACTGCTTCTTGTTGTAGCAGCTATAGTTCTTATTTTCAGAAGAAGTATCTCAGCAGGTGCATTTATCGGTACGGTATGCGGTGTAGGTTTTTTTGCCTGCGTGACACCGATGATAAATTCAAGAGCAGGTTCACTGAAATATTCTCTTGTTATGAATATGGTGCTTTTTGCTGCTATATATATTGTTTCCGATATAAGGATAGCGCCTAAAAGAAATTATTACGCCTTTTTCTATGGGCTGTTCATAGGAGTTATATCATATGTGCTTGTTGTCACAGCCGCTAAGGAAAACGCTATAGTTATTGTTTCTGTACTCTTTACGCCTATTGCACTCGGATTTAAAAATCTTGAAAAGAGAATAGAAAAGGCAGCATCAGAGCATAATGCCGATATGTCCGAAGCATTAGATGCTGTAGCTGACAGGAAGGAGATAGCTGCAGATGAATAGTCACAGAAAAAATCTCCTCGGCGGTGTTCTTCACGACAATATCGTACTTTCTGGACTTATGGTCATTTCACCCGTTATAATATGCGGTGATACACTGAGGAATGCTCTGGCACTTATATATGCTTTTTCAGCCATTACATTTTTGGCGGTTTTGATCTCTTCATTTGTTCCGAAGAAACTGCCATATACTGCAAAGATAATTATTTATGCTCTTATTTCGGCAGCGGTTTACATTCCCGTAAAGCTTGCGGCAGAGGAGTTTTATCCCGATTCTATTGAAAGAATAGGTATATATTATCCTCTTCTTGCAGTCAATTCACTGATAGTTTTTCAGACGGAAGCAAAGTTCTTCAAAATGAAAAAGCTTGATATGATGATCTCGCTTATATTCTGCATTATAGGCTTTGATGCTGTTATGCTATTAACGGGATTCCTTCGTGAGCTTTTTGCATATGGTACTATAAACAGTAAGATCGTTGATGTTAATACGCTTATAAACGGACTTTCAGAGCCCTTCGGCGGATTTATATTCCTCGGTCTTATGTGCGGGGTATATAGGTTTATTCGTTCGCTTATATCAAAAAATGACAAACAGTTAAGGAGTGAAGCAAGTGTTTCTGATAAATGATCTTATTACTTTGCTTGCTGCAAACCTTATATTGTCACAGGCTCTGGGAACAAGTACAATATTTATTGCAGCAGGAAGCAGGAAAAATCTTGTTGGAACAGCTTGTGTTATAACACTGTTTACTACTATCGGTTCAGCAGCAGCGTACTGTATAGATGCTGCACTGCCTTCAGCTCTTTCTGATCTTAGACTGCTTTTTTATACTTTGATCATCGGTATACTCTATGTACTTCTGCTTACAGCAGTTTATTTTGCAGGAAGAAGTTATTTTGAGGATTTCCGAAAATATATCCATGTATCTGCATTCAACTGTGCAGTTATGGGTACGCTTTTTACAATAAATAAAAGAGCAGCAATGGATAGTTCGTTATTTGAACTTGGAGAATATGTTTCTGCCGGTTTTGAAGCAGGAATAGGCTTTATTATTGCAGCACTTATACTTACAGCAGCCTACAGGAAACTGAATTCATCAAAGGTACCTTCTGCTTTCAGAGGATTTCCTGCAATGCTTGTATATCTTGGAATTATATCAATGGCAGTATATTCGCTTAAATGATCGCAATATACTGATATAGGAGAGTAAATTAATGAAGTTCAAAAATAAAGGTAGGAAGATCTATAAGACCAAAGAAAAGAATTACTATGGCAAAAGTCCCGTTGGAAAAGCTTTTTCAGTAGGTCTGACAGTTCTGCTTATCGGAGGAATAGGTTTTATCGGGTACAGTGTTGCTGAACCTCTGATAAACTATTCAAAAAAGAAAGGCGATAATACCACGCCTTCATCAACTGTCTCGGAGAATGAGACACCGACGGACGAAAACGGCAATCCTGTTGAGGAAGAAACTACTTCGCCTGTGCCGACTGTACCAAGTGCGGAGCAATATCGTGCATTTACACTTGATCCTCTTGATATTACAGATGCGCAGTCTGTAAAAGCTGCTTTGAAGCGTGTTCCCGTGGATCAGGATATAAAATACATTGAAGTTCCGCTTAAAGTCAGCGGCGGAGATATTTACTACGCAACAAATAATTATTATGCGAATTCTTCGGGTATTGTCCGCTCCGATTGTAAGCTCGGTGATATTGTTTCTGCAATATCTTCGGCAGGTTATAAGCCTGTTGCGACTGTAAGCACATTTTACGACAATGTTGTGCCAAATTACTTCCGTGATATGAGTTATCTTACGGTCGAGGACGGTTCACAGTGGATAGACAATAGTGTTGAAGCAGGCGGCAAGCCATGGATGAATCCTTTTTCACAGGGTGCTGTAAACTATAACAATGATATTGTTGAAGAGGTCGCAGAGGCAGGCTTTGACAAGGTCGTATGCTATGATTTTATTTTCCCTGATTTCAGACCGAGCGATGTTGAGTATCTTGGAGATAAGGTAGTAAGTGCTGACAGATATATGGTTCTTACTTCGGCTGCAAATACGATGTACGAAACCATAATGAACGAAGGCTCTTCTATGATGCTTGAGGTCAATGCCTCTGATCTTCTTAAAGGAAAAAAAGATATACTTCAGCCAATGCTGCTGAAGGTAAACTCAGTGATCCTCAATATAGATCTTGATACACTGAGCTATGGTGTTTATACAGATGAAACAGTCTACGAATTTAACGGAACACCTGCTGATAATGTGAAGAAAATGCTTGATCTTGTAAGCGAGGATGTTGAAGATTTTAATGTTGCTGTCAGAGTTTCGGGTGAAACTCTGAGTACACAGGATCTTCTTGATGCAAAGGATGAAATAGTCGGATACGGGTTCGATTCTTACGTGCTCGGCTAAAAAATAATTCCCGATAAATAATCGGAGAATGGAGTTTATTATGGCAGATAATTTTAAAGTTTCTCTTCAGAAGCTGATCGACGAATTCAAGCTTGAAGCAATCTATATCCATAAAGATGCAAATGAACTTATGATCGACGAGAATGATGTAAACCGTCCGGGATTGCAGCTTATGGGATTTTATGAATACTTTAACCCCGAGCGTATCCAGATCATCGGTAAAATGGAATTTGCTTATCTTTCAACTATTGACGAAAAGACAAGAAGAGAGCGCCTTCAGCTCCTTTTCGCTCAGCGTATCCCTGCCCTTATAATAACAAGAGAACTCCCTTATTTTGCAGAAATGCTTGAGCTTGCAAAGGAATATGAGGTACCACTTCTCAGAAGCAAGGAAAGTACTTCCAATTTTATCGCAGGTCTTATTGCTTTCCTTAATCTTACACTTGCTCCGAGAATCACTCGTCACGGTGTTCTCATTGAGATATACGGTGAAGGAGTGTTTATCACAGGTGAAAGCGGCGTAGGTAAGAGCGAGACTGCTATCGAGCTCGTAAAAAGAGGTCACAGACTTGTTGCCGATGATGCCGTTGAGATCAGAAAGGTATCCAATATAAGCCTTGTGGGAAGCTCTCCCGATAATATCAGACATTTCCTTGAACTCCGTGGTATCGGTATTATAAATGCAAGACGACTCTTTGGTATCGGTGCTGTTAAAATGACAGAAAAGATCGACCTTGTGGTAGAGCTTGAACAGTGGAATTCCGAAAAGGTATACGACAGAATGGGGGTTGATACAGAGTTTGTGAGCCTTCTTGGCGTAAAGATACCTTCGCTTACAATTCCTGTAAAGCCTGGACGTAACCTCGCTGTTATACTTGAAGTTGCTGCTATGAATAACAGACAGAAGAAAATGGGCTATAATGCTGCCCGTGAGCTTCTTAACCGTCTCGGAATGGAGGCAGACCCTAAGGAAGTAGTTCGTGATTATGAGGCGTTCTGATAACGTAAAATTACATTTTTAATGATCCAGGGGGAAATAATGATAGACATCAATGAATTATCAAAGCTTTGTGAAACACTTGGGTGCAGAATTACACCTGAGTGTTCGCTTAGTGATTATATAACATTTCGCTTTGGCGGCCCTTGCAGGGCACTTATCAGTGTCAATTCAGCAAGATCAGCTGCAGAGCTTATAAAGTATATGAAGACCACCGAAATAAAATACGGTATTCTCGGGAGAGGAAGCAATGTACTTGTTTCCGATGAAGGATATGATGGCGTTATACTTCTTTTCGGAAGCGATTTTTCGCATATGGAAATAAGCGGCAATACCATAAAATGTGATGCAGGCGTTCTTCTTGCATCAGCTTGTGTACGTGCCCAGCAGCTGGGACTTACAGGTATGGAAAATCTTTTCGGCATCCCCGGTACAGTTGGCGGAGCATTGTATATGAATGCAGGTGCATACGGCAGCGAGATGAAGGACGTTGTTGTTGAAGCGGAGTATATAGACGAAAACTGTGAGCTCCATACCATTTGTAAAGATGATATGCAGCTTTCATACAGAAGAAGCATTTTTTCGGGAACTTCAAATGTCATAACATCGGTAACTCTTGAACTAAGATCCGGCAATTCGGATGATATAAAAAAGGCTATGTCTGAATGTATGGCCAAAAGAAGTTCAAAACAGCCCCTTGATTATCCGAGTGCAGGAAGTACCTTCAAGCGCCCCGAGGGGAGCTATGCTTCGCTTCTGATAGATCAGTGCGGACTTAAAGGACTTACCTGCGGCGGGGCTATGGTAAGCGAAAAACACAGTGGTTTTGTTATAAATAAAGGGTACGCTACCTGTGCGGACGTACTCGAACTTTGCGAGAAGGTAAAAACTATTGTAAAGGAAAAAACAGGCTATCAGCTTGAGCTTGAGCCTGTAATTCTTCAGTAAACTCTTTAAAAGGAGAATATCATGCAGCTTTTGATTGTAACTGGTATGTCGGGATCGGGAAAGTCCAGTGTAATGGACGTAATGGAAGATATCGGATTTTATTGCATTGATAATATCCCGCCAAAGCTGATAACACAGTTCGTTGATCTGTGCAGACAATCCGAATCGGATATAAATAAAATAGCTGTGGCAGTTGATATCAGAACAGGCGATATGTTTGCTGAGATATTCCGCTCATGGCAGGAGCTGAAAAACCGCAGCGATGTAGATGTAAAGGTTCTCTTTATTGAAGCAAATCATGATGTTCTGCTGAAACGATATAAGGAGACCCGCAGGCGGCATCCGCTTTCCGATAAATTCAACGGAAATATACATGATGCGATAAACTATGAATGGGAGCAGTTATCACAGCTAAGAGAAATAGCTGATTATTACATAGAAACATCAAATTTCACTTCATCTCAGCTTAAAGAACAGGTCAAAGGACTGTTCCTTGAAAAAAGCTCCGATTCTCTCATTATAAAAGTAATGTCATTCGGCTTTAAGTATGGTGTTTCAACTGAAGCAGATCTTGTTTTTGACGTAAGATGTCTGCCGAATCCGTTTTATATCGAGGAGCTTCGTAATCATACGGGCTGTGACAGCTGCGTAAGAGACTATGTTATGAGCTTTGATCAGTCAAAGGAGCTTTTTGATAAGCTTACTGATCTTATAGATTACCTTATACCGCTTTATGTGCTTGAAGGCAAAAGTCAGCTTGTTATTTCTTTCGGCTGCACAGGAGGAAAGCATCGTTCTATTACTTTTGCGGAGCTTATGGCAGATCATCTTATTGAAAAAGAGTATAAAGTACAGAAGTATCACAGAGATATAGCTAAGGACAGAAAATTCTGATAAAGGGAGTGGTCAAAATTTCATTTTCAAATGATGTAAGACATGAGATATGCTCCTCTGTAAATGATAAGGACAAAAGGTTTGCCTGCCTTTACGGAATGCTGCTGTTCAGCCGTATTCTTACTCGCGAAAAGATATGTTTTCAGAGTGAAAGCGGAACTTCGGCAGAGCTTTTTAAAGCCCTTTTTAAAGCTGTATTTCGTACAGAGCTTTCCGAAAGTGAACACATACGCAAAAACGGTTCGGTTTTGCATTCATATGATATAGAAGGCGAAGCTGCGGCTGCTGTTTTTGAAAAGTATAAAATATCAGATAACGAAAGAGTCATAGACTCCGAGATTATTGCTACCAATAGTCTCGGAGTTTTTACAGCGGGAGTTTTTCTTGCCTGTGGAAGTGTGAATGACCCTTCAAAGGAGTATCATCTCGAATTTGCCTGCCCTGAAAAAAGTCTTTCAGAGCAGCTCCTTATGCTGCTTAACGATATAGGAGTAAACGCTAAGACCATGCTTCGCAGAGGGCAGAATATAGTTTATATCAAGGGCAGCGAGTCAATTGAAGATACGCTGACCTTTATTGGTGCGCCTCAGTGTACACTTGAACTGATGAATATGAAGATCTATAAGGATATAAGGAATAAAGCCAACAGAATAGCCAACTGTGATGCTGCAAACATAGATAAGGTGGTAAAATCGGCTCTGAAGCAGATCGAGGATATCAAGCTTATAGATCGTTCGCTGGGACTTGAAAGTTTGTCTGATGAGCTTCGTGAAGTAGCGCAGCTCAGACTTGAAAATATTGACATGAGCTTGCAGGAGATCGGTGAAAATCTCAGTGAGCCGTTAAGCCGCTCGGGAGTAAATCACAGATTTAAAAAGCTTGCCAAGCTTGCAGACGAGATAAGATGCGGAGGTGTTAAGCATGAGAAATGATGAATTCGTTAACCTTCATGTTCACACCGAATACAGTCTTCTTGACGGTGCCTGCCGCATAAAGAAGCTTATTGAGCGAGTAAAGGAGCTCGGGCAGACGGCTGTAGCTATAACCGACCACGGCAATATGTACGGGACTGTTGAGTTCTGGAATGCTGCAAAATCAGCCGGGATAAAGCCTGTTATAGGTTGTGAGGTCTATGTTGCACGAAGAACAAGACATGATCGTGAACCAAAGCTTGATGCCTCGCCGTATCATCTTATTCTTTTATGCGAAAACAATGAGGGATATAAGAATCTTGTAAAGCTTGTTTCTCTTGCGAGTATAGAAGGCTTTTATAACAGACCGCGTGTAGATTTTGAGCTATTGCAGAAATACCACAGCGGTCTTATTTGTTTGTCAGCTTGTCTTGCAGGCGAAATACCGCGGCTTCTTGTTGACGGCCATTACGAAGAAGCTAAGGCTGTAGCATTGAAATATCGTGATCTTTTCGGAGAGAATAATTATTTTATCGAAGTGCAGAATCATGGTATAAAAGATGAACTCAAAATACTTCCTTTTCTTTATAGGCTTTCGGCAGAGACAAAAATTCCTCTTGCTGCTACAAATGACAGTCATTACATCAATAAAAAAGATTCTGAGATACAGAATGTTCTCATTTGTATCCAGACAGGAAAAACACTTGATGATCCAAATGCTCTGCGGTTTGAGTCAGATGAATTTTATCTAAAGTCAGCAGATGAAATGGCTGAGCTATTCAAAGGACACGAAGAGGCCGTTACCAATACAGTCTCTATTGCCGAAAGATGTAATGTAGAGTTTGAATTTGGCAATATAAAGCTTCCTAAGTTTACAATAGAGGGAGTTACAGATAATCAGGAGTATTTCAGACAGCTTTGCAGAAAAGGTATGTATGAGAAATACGGTGAATCTCCTGATAAGAACGTTATTGAGCGAATGGAATATGAGCTCGATGTCATAACCAAAATGGGGTATACCGACTATTATCTTATCGTCTGGGATTTTATCAGATATGCCCGTGAACACAATGTTCCTGTTGGACCGGGAAGAGGCTCGGGTGCAGGAAGCTTATGTGCTTATTGTATAGGAATAACGGGAATTGATCCTATAAAATTCAATTTGCTTTTTGAACGTTTCCTTAATCCCGAAAGAGTCAGTATGCCTGACTTTGATATTGATTTCTGCATCGAGGGACGTCAGAGCGTCAAAGATTATGTAGTTCAGCGATATGGCAAGGACTATGTATCCGAGATAATCGCATTTGATACACTGAAAGCAAGGGCTGCCGTGCGTGATGTCGGAAGAGTTCTCGGACTTCCTTATCAGTTATGCGACAGGACAGCGAAGGAAATAGATCCGCGCGCAACTCTTGATGAAGCATTGAAGGAAAGCGAGGAGCTTGACTCACTTTATCATACAAACAGAGATGTGCGTAAGCTTATTGAGCTTGCAAAGCAACTGGAAGGCATGCCGCGCCATGCGTCGACTCATGCGGCAGGAGTAGTTATTTCAGCTGTCCCCCTTAGTGATCTTGTACCCCTTCAGCGTAATGATGATACTGTAGTAACTCAGTATACTATGGGTGTTCTCGAGTCGCTCGGACTTCTGAAAATGGATTTTCTTGGACTTCGCAACCTGACAATTATACGCGATACAGTGAATGAGATACACCGTACTGAACCTGATTTCGATATAAATTCTATACCTACGGACGATCAGGGCGTATATAAAATGATGTCTGATGGCGATACCCAGGGAGTTTTTCAGTTTGAAAGCGATGGCATGACTGCCCGTGTTATGGAGCTTGTTCCCGAAAGACTTGAAGATCTTATTGTAATTATTTCTCTTTACCGCCCGGGCCCCATGAAGTCTATACCTGTATATATTGAGAATAAAAAACACCCCGACAAAGTAACGTACAAGCATCCGTTATTGAAAAATATTCTTGAAGATACGTATGGCTGTATGGTCTATCAGGAGCAGGTAATGGAGATATGCAGAAAACTTTCAGGCTATTCATACGGCCATGCAGATATAGTACGGCGTGCAATGGCAAAGAAAAAGCATGATGTAATGCTGAAAGAGCGTGAGAGTTTTTTGAAAGGCGCAGCTGAAAATGGAGTTTCTGAGGAAATTGCCAATTCTGTATTTGACGAAATGGTGAGCTTTGCTTCATATGCCTTCAACAAATCCCACGCAGCAGCCTATGCTTATCTTGCATATCAGACAGCATATCTGAAATATCACTACCGTGGAATATATATGTCAGCACTTATGTCAAGTGTAATGGGAATGAGCGCAAAACTTGCAGAATATCTGAATTCCTGCAAAGAATATGGTATAGAAGTGCTGAAGCCAGATGTAAACAAAAGTAATAAAGCCTTTGCTTATGTTAATGGAAAGGTGTATTTCGGACTCCTTGCAATAAAAAATGTCGGAAGCGGACTTGCAGACAAGATAATTATCGAACGAGCAGAAAACGGTATGTTTTATGGATTACAGGATTTCTGTGAGCGTGTCGGAGGAAGAGAGCTTAATAAAAAGGCTCTTGAAAATCTTATAAAAGCAGGTGCGTTTGATGGACTTGGTCTGAATCGCAGGCAGATGCTGGAAAGCTATGAGTCCATAATGGATATGACAGGTGCAGGAACAAGGGGAGTTATAGAAGGGCAGCTTAATTTCCTTGACGGTGAAGATACAACGGATATGAATATTCGTATCCCTTATAAGCAGGAGTACGATACAAAACAGCTTCTTGCAATGGAAAAGGATGCAACAGGAATGTACCTCAGCGGTCACCCTCTTACACCGTACAGCTGGCTGATGGAAATACTTCACGCCAAGAAAATAACTGATATTATTGCTCAGGATGGTATGAATGACGGAGCAAGCGTTAAGCTTATCTGTTCTGTTGAAAGTACAAAGCTTCATATTACCAAAAACGGTGATAAAATGTGCTTTGTAAATTTTTCTGATGAAACAGGTGAGATAGAAGGAGTTGTTTTTCCTGATCTGTTTATGATAAACGGTTCAAAACTCGTTACAGACGCTGTTGTGCTTATAAACGGAAAATTATCTGTAAAAGACGACCGTGTTACTGTCGTGTGCGGAACGATCATCTCCGAAACAGAGTTTGAACGTCATGTATCAAATATGAAACTTTGCATTAAGGCAGACTCAGCTGATACAGCTATCTCTCCCGAGCTTATAGAGCTTTGTCAACAATACAAGGGAGATACAGCTGTATGCTGTTATCTTTCCGATATAAAAAAGACTGTTATGCCTCGCTCTAAACTCAGTCTTAATGTTTCAAATGAGTCATATGAAGCCTTGAAAAGGTTATTCGGCAGCAGCAGAATAGGTCTTATACAGTAAAAAAACAGGCAAAAAATAGTTTTATCCGAAAAAATAAGGAATATACTTGACATTTTTTACACAAAGTAGTAAAATATAAGAGTATGGAATTACGCCGCAGTTTTCCTGCGGGTTAAACAATATATGCCAAGTGCAGAATGGAGAATATGTATGATCAAGAAAATTGGTGTTTTAACAAGCGGCGGTGACGCTCCTGGAATGAATGCCGCAGTAAGAGCGGTCGTAAGATCTGCCCTCAGCAAGGGAATGGAAGTTTACGGAATTCGCAGAGGCTATGTTGGTCTTTTAAACGGCGACATCGTCAAGATGGACGAAAGAAGCGTTTCTGATATTATCCACAGAGGTGGTACAGTTCTTTATACTGCAAGATGTCCTGAATTCAGAACACAGGAAGGCGTTGCAAAGGGTAAGGCTAAGCTTGATGAGCTCGGCATCGAAGGTCTTGTTGTAATCGGCGGTGACGGTTCATTCAGAGGTGCAGCAGATCTTTCAGCAATGGGCGTTCTTTGTATAGGTCTCCCGGGTACAATTGATAATGATATTGCCTGCACAGATTATACTATCGGATTTGATACAGCTATGAATACAGCTATGGAAATGGCTGATAAGCTCCGTGACACATCCCAGTCCCACGACAGAATATCTGTTGTTGAAGTAATGGGTCGCGGCGCAGGTCATATCGCTGTAAATACAGGTATTGCCTGCGGTGCTACAGATATCATCACAAAGGAAGTACCTTATGATATAAATGCAATTGCAAATACAATGCTCGCTAAGAAGGCAAAGGGCAAGCAGAACTTTGTTGTTATCGTTGCAGAGAGCGTCGGACACTCAGATGAAATTGCCAAGATGCTTCAGGAAAAGACAGGAATTGACGCAAGATCAACAATTCTCGGTCACGTACAGAGAGGCGGTTCTCCGACAGTAAGAGACAGAGTAGAGGCTACAA
This sequence comes from Ruminococcus flavefaciens ATCC 19208, assembly GCF_000518765.1. Taxonomy (GTDB): domain Bacteria; phylum Bacillota; class Clostridia; order Oscillospirales; family Ruminococcaceae; genus Ruminococcus; species Ruminococcus flavefaciens. The sequence goes on from NZ_JAEF01000006.1 coordinate 270,775, forward strand.
GAATGGGTTACTATGCTGTTGAACTTCTTGAGCAGGGTATAGGCAATCGTGTTGTTGGTATCAAGGACAGCAAGATCGTTGATTACGATATACAGGAAGCACTTTCAATGCACAAGGATTATGATGAAAAGCTTCATCATATTGCTGAAGAAATTGCATTCTAAAAAAATTATGCACCTGTGTTTGCAGGTGCATTTTTTTAGAAATCTGTAATAATATTCTTTGGAGAGTTCTCGGTGGAATATCTCCAGTGGTCAATATGTCCCGATTGTATAAAGTAATTGATCTCAGAGGGGACTGTTTTTTCACTGCACACATCTACAATTATAAGTTTAACTTTCATTTTATCGGGAAGGATAGCTTTTATGTAGACGCTTACGCTTTGTCCAACACTTACATAATCCTTAGGTTCGGCAAGACCTGCAAGATTTGGCGCGAGTTCTACAAAAATGCCGTATTCCTCAATTGAACGGACTATTCCCGGCACAGTTTCTCCTGCTTTGAAACAATTTGCATTTTCGCCCCATGTTCCGAGAAGTTCCTTATGTGTAAGAAATATCTTGTTATTCTCGTTTGCTTTGACGATCACCTTTATCATCTGTCCTGTTTTGAAACGGTCGGACGGGTAAGATATGCGTGAGACTGACATACTGTCTATGGGCAGCAGTGAAGGAATTCCACAGCCAATATCCACAAAAGAGCCGAACTTTTCAAAATGAGTTGTACGAGCGTCTATAATATCTCCCGGGGTAATTTTTGAAATATATTCTTCGATACATTCCTCCTGAGCTGCCTTTCTCGATAAAAATGCAGTTATATCACCGTTTTTTTCCTGCCTTATAGATTTTACTTTAAAGCATACGTATTTATTGACCCGTGATATCAGAGCGATATCGCGGGTCGTTCCTTCGGTTATTCCGATTGCTCCTTCCTCGCGGGAGATAATACCTTTACCGCATGGAAGATCAATTATAAGATCGTGTGAATTTGTACATAAAACGGCTTTGGCTTCAAGGATTATTCCTTTTTTTATAGCCTCGCTCAGTCCTTCGGGTGAAGATATATATTTCTGATTGGAAATGCTGTCGAAAATACAGCCTTCAGGTTTATAATTCATGTTTGTACCTCCGTAATTTACTTTTGTTACTGTTCCTTTGAACAGTCCTGACATTAGATTTTATGCGGAGGCAAATGCATTTATGCTATTGGGCAAATCTTATATTCAGTCCGCCCATTGCATTCAGGACTGAAATGACATTGTCGACCGCTGCACTTCCGCAAACAATGCAGGCAGATGTTTTTCTGTTCCTTGCAGGTTCGGGGATAATGTCTTTTGAAGCAGGCGACTCCATTACAGCTGTCAGAAAATTTGTGTGGGTATTAAAGTATGTCGGAATAACTGAGAACGTAGTACCTCTACTCAGCTTCACTGCTCTGTCAGAGATCTTATTATATATCATTTTTGCTGAATATACATAATCAACACTCTCTTTTACCCTTTTCATAGCCAGTTCAGCGAGTTCGGGAGACTCGAATTCGGCAGTTACTCTTGAAATCATAATTATAAATCCTTTCCATTTTTGTATGTGTTCAATATGTTTAAAGTGAAGTTTTTATTATTTTTCACCAAAATGAAAAAAATATACTTCTAAAATATTGATTTGAGAGCTTATTTGGGGTATAATTGAAAATGTACGATTTTTCATTTTTTTCGGAAGGAGGATACTGCTTTGGATATCAGACCCGGTGATACGCTTACAATGAAAAAAAATCACCCGTGCGGCGGTAACGAAATGTACGTGATACGCTCTGGGATGGACTTCAGACTTCGCTGCGTAAAATGTGCAAGAGAATTCATGGTCGCAAGAAACAAGATAGAAAAGAGTATCCGCAGCGTTAAACACGCCGAAGAAGGTTAGCTTTCTGCAACAGATTTTGTAATATTTTTAGCATTAAGGAGAATACTGAATGTTTGAAAAGCTTGCTTTGATGGAGCAGAAGTACGAAGAGATAAGCAACAAATTATCTGACCCTGAAATAATCAATGATAATAAGCTGTATGCACAGCTTATGAAGGAATACAAAAATCTAACACCTATAATTGAAAAGTATCGTGAATACAAAAAGGCTCAGGCTTCTTTTGATGAAGCAAAAGAGCTTCTTGACGGCGGCGGTCTTGATAAGGAATTCAAGGAAATGGCTCAGGCTCAGTTTGATGATTCACGTGAAGCCATTGAGAATATAACTCAGGGCCTGAAGATACTTTTACTTCCGAAAGACCCGAATGATGAAAAGAACGTTATTATTGAAATAAGAGGCGGGGCAGGCGGCGAAGAGGCTTCACTTTTTGCCAATTCGCTGTATCGTATGTATACTATGTATGCTGAGGCTATGGGGTGGAAGCAGGAGATATTAAGTGCCAATCCCACTGAGCTCGGAGGCTTTAAGGAAATAAGCTTCTCAATAGAAGGTGATGGAGCTTATTCACGCCTTAAATACGAAAGCGGTGTACATCGTGTACAGAGAGTTCCCGAGACTGAGTCACAGGGAAGGATCCATACATCAACAGTTACCGTTGCTGTACTTGTTGAAGCTGATGATGTAGAGCTCAACATTAATCCAACTGATCTTAAGATCGACTATTTCCGCTCAAGCGGTGCAGGCGGACAACACATAAATAAAACAGAGTCTGCCGTAAGAATAACATATCTCCCTACAAATGTTGTGGTGGAGTGTCAGGACGAAAGAAGCCAGCATAAGAACAAAGATAAAGCAATGAAAATTCTGCGCTCAAGAATTTACGAAGCTATGCAGGAGGAGCACGACGCAAAAATCGCATCGGAGAGAAAAATGCAGGTCGGTACAGGCGACCGCTCCGAGAGAATCAGAACTTACAATTATCCGCAGGGACGTCTTACAGATCATCGTATAGGTCTTACTATATACAGGCTGGAAGATATTCTCAACGGAAATCTTGATGAAGTATTTGATGCGCTTGCTACTGCCGATCAGGCTGCCAAGCTCGCAAATCAGGAAGCGTAGTTTTTATGGATACAGTTTTACTTAGTGATAATGAAGCAGACCTTTTAAAAGCAGCTGAATTAATTAAAGACGGAGAAATTGTCGGTATACCTACTGAGACTGTTTACGGTCTCGGAGCTGATGCTTCCAACGGGGAAGCTGTCAGAAAGGTTTTTGAAGCGAAAGGCAGACCTGCCGACAACCCTTTAATAGTTCATCTTGCTGATTTTGCGCAGGCCGCTGACTATACGCGCTTTATACCTGAGCTTGCATATAAGCTTGCAGAAAAGTTCTGTCCGGGACCTCTTACAATGGTGCTTCCTAAAAACGATAAGATACCTATGATAACTTCAGGCGGACTTGATACTGTTGGCATAAGAGTTCCGTCGCATAAAGTCATGCATAGGATAATAGAAATATCAGGGCGTCCTATAGCTGCTCCTTCAGCTAATACTTCGGGATATCCGAGTCCGACATCGGCATCTCATGTTTTGAGAGATATGGACGGAAAGATATCAGCTGTTGTTGACGGCGGAAGCTCTGAGTTCGGCGTAGAGTCTACAGTTATATCTATTGAAAGCGAAGGTGCGGTAAGGATACTTCGTCCGGGCTGCATTACAAAGGAAATGCTTGAACAGGTTTGCAGTGAGGTCATAATAGACCATGCCATACTGCATGAGCTTGAAGCAGGTCAGAAGGCAGCTTCTCCGGGCATGAAGTATAAGCATTATTCTCCAAAAGCTGATATAGTTATGATTGAAGGCGACCTTGAAAGCTTTATAGCATATGTAGGAGAACGTAATGGAGAAGGTGTGTATTCGCTTATTTTCAATGGTGACAGTGAAGCTTTTCCATACAGAAATATGACCTACGGAAAAGACAGCTCCGAGCAGGCTCATTTGTTATTTCAGCGTCTGCGTGAGCTTGATGATGCAGGTGCAAAGAAAGTATATGTCCGTGCTCCAGAAACCAACGGGGTAGGACTTGCAGTATATAACCGCCTTATCAGGGCGGCAGGATTCGAGGTGATAAGGATATGAATTCGCTGAATGGAGTTATGGTCGTAGGACTTACGGGTCAGACAGGTGCAGGAAAGAGCACCGTATCGAAGGTATTTGCGTCAAATGGATTTTCCATAATAGATGCAGATCAGGTTGCACGTAAAGTCGTAGAAAAGGGCACAAAGTGTCTTGATGAGATCGCAGATTTTTACGGCAGCAGTGTAGTAAGCAGTGACGGCACTCTTAACAGAAAGGCTCTTGCTGCAATAGTTTTCTCAGATAAAGCCAAGCTTGAGACTCTTAATACTATTACATATCCTTATATCACAGGTGAGATACTTCGCCAGATACGTGTTCACTCAATGAAGGGAGAGAAGCTTATTCTTCTTGATGCTCCTACACTCTTTGAGAGTCGTGCTGATGATTTTTGTGAGATAATCATATCTGTTCTTGCTGATGCTGATATCAGGGAGAAAAGAATAATATCACGTGATGGTCTGACTCAGGAACAAGCAAGAAGAAGAATGAACTCACAGCTTAATGAAGAGTTTTTCAGAAGTCATTCCGATTATATAATTCATAATAACGGTAATATCGACACTGTTAACGGTATAGCTTGTGAGGTATCTGCAAAGATCAGAGAGCTGTATAAAAATAAGCAGACTCCCGTACAAGTACAGTAATTCAGCCGCAAACGGCTGTGATATATATTTCTGCGAAAGGAGAATACATAAAATGGCAGAAAAAAAAGATACAGCAAAGAAACTCAAGGAAAAGCTTCTTGTGCAGCGTAAAAACGCTTATCACCTTATTTCAGACAAGGATCTTAAAGCCTGCGACAAATTCTGCGAAGGCTATAAGGACTTTATGGATAAGTCTAAGATAGAGCGTGAAGTAGTTATATATTCTATAGATCTCCTCAAGAAAAAGGGATTTGTTGAGTTTAAAGATGGTATGAAGCTTAAAGCAGGCGATAAGATATATCGCTGCAATCGCGGCAAGGCTATCCTTGCAGCAGTTATAGGAACAGCTCCTATCAGTGAAGGTGTCAGACTCTGTGCAGCTCATATTGATTCGCCAAGACTTGACCTGAAGCAGAATCCTCTTTACGAAGATACGGAGATGGCTCTTTTCAAAACTCATTATTACGGCGGTATAAAGAAGTATCAGTGGACAACGATCCCGCTTGCACTTCACGGCGTTGTGATAAAAGCTGACGGAACTACAGTTCCTGTAAATATCGGTGAAGATGATAAAGATCCTGTTTTCTGCGTTACTGATCTTCTCCCTCACCTTGCTTCAGCTCAGATGCAGAAGCCGATGGCTAAAGGAATAGCAGGTGAGCAGCTCAATATAGTAATCGGATCACGTCCTTTCAAGGATGATGAGGAAAGTGGTTCTGTAAAGCTTAATATTATGAATATTCTCTTTGAGAAGTATGGTATCACTGAGTCGGACTTTATTTCGTCAGAGCTTGAAGCAGTTCCTGCTTTCAAAGCAAAGGACATCGGTTTTGACAGAAGCATGATCGGTGCTTACGGACATGATGATAAGGTTTGCGCTTATCCTGCTTTAGCTGCAACTGTTGACTGTAAAAAGCCAAAGCATACAGTTGTTACAGTTCTTACAGATAAGGAAGAAACAGGCAGCGACGGCAATACGGGCCTCAGATCGGCATATCTTGAGTATTTCATTGCTGACATAGCTGAAAATATGGGTTCAGATGCAAGAACAGTTCTTTCCGCTTCCGAATGCCTTTCAGCAGATGTTAATGCTGCATTTGATCCTACTTTCCCTGAGGTAAATGAGAGAAACAACTGTGCATATATAAATCACGGTGTAGTTATAACAAAGTATACAGGCGCAAGAGGAAAAGCAGGTACATCTGATGCTTCGGCTGAATTCACAGGACGTATAAGACGTCTTATGGATAAAGAGAACGTTATCTGGCAGACAGGTGAGCTTGGAAAAGTCGATGAAGGCGGCGGCGGAACAGTTGCAGCTTATATCGCTAATCTTAATGTTGATACAATTGATCTTGGCGTTCCTGTGCTTTCAATGCATGCTCCTTATGAGATCGTATCAAAGATAGATACATATATGGCTTATAAAGCTTTTGCAGTATTTATGGATGACTAATATGAAGATCGCTCCGCAGTTTTACTGCGGAGTTTTCTATTTTTTTACTTAAAAAACAAAAGTTTGTTCGATTTATGTTGCTATTTATGAAATAATATGTTATAATAAAAATTGAGTTTAAAATAAAGGGGGCGTGAATATGTCTGATACAAAAGAGATACTTAATATTGTTCTGAATGACGAAAAGCTTTTGAAAAGTCGTGCATTCCGTGACAGAGTATATTCTGACGAGCCTATAATACGCCCCGCTTCACAGTTTATAAAGCCTCAGACACCTCCACAGATAAAAGAAATGAAAGGCATCGCCTTTACTCCCGAAGCATACTGGAAAACATCTGCATGGCTGTTTTATACACAGGGGAAGTTTATGGAGAAATACGAAGATGATTTTCGGTATAACGAGGATTTTACAAAGTATTATCCTTGCTATCGTGATCTTTCCACCGAAGAGCTCAGAGGCTTTTTTTCATGGAGGACAAAAGTAAGAAACAGGAATATAGAGAAAGCTCCGCTTCCGTATGTCTTTATATATATGTATGAGCTTCTGAACTGCATAGGAGCGGATTCTCCTGCCGAATGTTTTGATATGCTGAATTATTTTTGCAAAGAATACGAAGAAATTGATAATACGATCACAAAATATACAGATACATGGCTCACTGATTTTATTGTATATTACGACCTTGACCCTTCTCTTGCAGATAATATAGACGATATAAAACACGATATTTATATTTTGACACTGCTTCATTGGGAGAAATATTCAGAAACTGAAATCTTAGATGCGATAGATGCTCTTTCGGCTTATCAGTTTAAAAAATCATTGTATTATATTAATGAGCCCGAAGACTTTTCGGAAGTTCTTGTTCGGTGTTTTATTGTTCTGTCAGAGTTTTTCAGGGATAAAAGAAAAAAATCACTTTGCGAAAAGCTCTTTGGCAACACCGTAGAGTGCGGGTATCATATGTTCTCATCGGCTATATTTTACGACAAGCAGTCATTGAGAAACTGTGAATATTCACTTAATGAAGTCCATTCCTTTTCATGCCGCAATGGTAAGTGGTTCTGCAAAAAGTATTACGGAAACCGCGGCAGAAACGGTCATCTCGGAGATATCGTAAAAGCTGTTGACAGCCTTATGCGCGAGTACAGCAATTTTAAGTATAAGATAAGCTTTGACGGTATTTCAAAAAATACCGAGAAAATATTAAGAACAGAAATTGAAAAATACTTTGATAAAAAAAGACGAAAAGAGTCTTTGAAGATCGAGATAGACATTTCAAAACTCAGCAGTATACGAATGTCAGCTGATAAAACAATGGAAAAGCTTATAATCGAGGAAGAAAATGACAATGATATCGAAGAAACAGAACCTCAGGAAATTGCAGACGAAATAATAAGCGATTCTGTTCTGGATAAAGACGAAATTGTATTTATGTGTTCATTGCTGTATGGCAGAGATCATAAAAAAGCCGCCGCTGACAGCGGAAAAATGATATCTATTCTTGCCGATTCCATAAATGAGAAGTTATTTGATAATTTTGGTGATACGGTAATTGATTTTTCGGAAGATGAACCGATAGTTATTGATGACTATACAGAAGAACTGAAAAATATGTTTCCTGAACCATAAAGGAGATCGAATATGAAAATACCCAAAAGAATTGCCTCTGCTGTGATAAATTCCCTTAAAGGCGGAGTTGTGCCGCGGACAGGGCTTCCATATATTACCGTAGGCCGTGAAGCTGAGATCGACGCCCTTCTTCATGATGTCGATATCATATCTGACGGAGGTGCGTCTTTTCGTTTTATTGTAGGAAAGTACGGAAGCGGAAAAAGCTTCCTTTTGCAGACAATACGAAGTCACGTTATGGACAGAAACTTTGTAGTGGTTGATGCCGATCTTTCTCCTGAACGCAGATTACAAGGAACAAAAGGTCAGGGACTTGCAACATACAAGGAACTTATAAGAAATATGTCCACAAAAACAAGACCTGACGGCGGAGCTCTTACGCTGATACTTGATCGCTGGATAAGCAGTGTGCAGTCACAGGTGATCTCAGAGAGTGATATATCTGCTGATTCACCTGAATTTGATAAAGCTGTAGAAAAGAAGATATACGAAGTAATAAACACACTCAGTGAGATGGTACATGGTTTTGACTTTTCAAAGCTTCTTTCCATATATTATCATGCGTCCAGAGAGGGAAATGATGAACAAAAAGCCAAAGTCGTAAAGTGGTTCAGAGGGGAATACGTAAATAAGACAGAGGCGAGATCTGAGCTTGGCATTAATATCATCATAACTGACGACGACTGGTACGAGTATATAAAATTGTTTGCAATGTTCCTTAAAATGGCAGGATATAACGGTCTCCTTGTCCTTGTTGACGAGCTGGTAAATATTTACAAGATACCGAACTCGATAACACGGCAGTATAATTACGAAAAGATTCTTACGATGTATAATGACACATTGCAGGGAAAAGCTAAGTATATCGGTATAATTATGGGAGGAACTCCTCAGTGTATCGAGGATACGCGGCGCGGAGTGTACAGCTACGAAGCATTGCGTTCAAGACTTGCTGACGGGCGTTTCGGACGGGAAGGCATAAAGGATATGCTTGCTCCTGTTATACATCTTACGCCTCTCACTTATGAAGAGATGCTTGTCCTGACCGAAAAACTGGCTGATATCCATGCTCAGCTCTTTGATTATCAGCAGAAAATAACACAGGAAGATATGATAAGCTTTATAAAGCTGGAATTCGGCAGGATTGGCTCTGACAGTCATATTACTCCAAGAGAGGTAATCCGTGATTTTATTGAGCTTCTGGATATAGTTTATCAAAATCCGAATATAAACATAAGCGAATTCATTTCATCTGACTCTATAAGCTTCTCAAAGCCGGCTATCAATGAAAATACAGCAGCTGATGATGAATTCGCAGAATTTGAGATATAAAAAAGATGAGTATTTTTGAACGCTACGCTCCTTTTATTCAGGACTATATATATAGGAACAACTGGGAATCTCTCAGAGCGATCCAGACTGCAGCTGCGGACGCTATATTCAATACAGATGAAAATGTACTTTTATCGGCTTCAACAGCATCAGGAAAGACTGAGGCGGCGTTTTTTCCTATACTTACTCTTTTTACGGAAGATATGCCCCAAACCGTAGGAGCAATATATATCGGTCCGTTGAAGGCACTTATAAACGACCAGTTCACGCGCCTTAATGAACTGTGTGATGAAGCAGATATACCTGTCTGGCACTGGCATGGCGATGTTGCGCAGTCACATAAGAATAAAATGCTGAAAAAGCCTTCAGGCATATTGCAGATAACTCCAGAGTCTCTTGAAGCTATGCTTCTTCGCAAACACGCAATGATACCTAAGCTGTTCGGAGATCTGCGTTTCATTGTCATAGACGAGATACATTCTCTTATGAGAGGTGATCGCGGCGGTCAGACCATATGCCTGATAGAACGACTTTGCAGAATGGCAGGAGCTGACCCAAGAAGAATAGGGCTTTCTGCAACAATAGGTGACCCCGAGGCGGCAGGAAGATTTCTCGCCTATGGTTCGGGAAGAGGTACAGTAATACCTAAAATAGAAGCAAAAGGCGTTAAATGGCGATTGTCTATGGAACATTTCTATATCAGTCAGCAGAATGTTCCTGAAGGGAAAGATGCTCCAAATGCTTTGCCTGTGCTTGATGAAAAAACAGATATAGCCCCCGAGAATGCAGATTCGGGAATGGGGTATATTTTTGAGCATACTCGCGGAAAGAAGTGCCTCGTATTTGTAAATTCCCGTGAAGAATGTGAAGCGGTTACTACAACTCTCCGTTCTTACTGTGAAGCAAAGCACGAGCCCGACCGTTTCCTTATACATCATGGAAATCTTTCGGCAGCTTATCGTGAAACTGCTGAACAAGCAATGAAAGATGAAGATGTATTCATGACTACCTGTACTACGGCTACACTTGAACTTGGAATAGACATCGGTAGGCTTGAACGTGCTTTTCAGATAGATGCACCTTTTACTGTTTCATCGTTCTTACAGCGTATGGGACGAACGGGCAGGCGAGATCTTCCTCCTGAAATGTGGTTCGTGATACGCGAGGAGCTTCCCGAGCCGCGGTCAATGCTTCCAGAAACTATTCCGTGGAAGCTTTTACAGGGGATAGCACTTATACAGGTATACCTGGAAGAAAAATGGGTAGAGCCGCCAAAGCTTGACCGACTGCCGTACAGTCTGCTCTATCATCAGACAATGAGTACCCTTGCCTCATGCGGTGAGCTTACTCCGTCTGCACTTGCTTCAAAGGTACTTTCACTGAGCTATTTCAACAGGATAAGCAAAGACGACTATAAAATACTCTTACGGCATCTTCTTGAAAAAGACCATATTCAACGCACAGATGAAGGCGGACTTATCATCGGGATAACAGGTGAAAGAGTAGTCAACAGCTTTAAATTTTACGCTGTATTTCAGGAAAATGAAGAATACACGGTTCGCTGGGGCTCACAGGAGCTGGGAACTATCGTTTCACCGCCTCCTGTAGGAGAAAAGGTTGCAATTGCAGGTCAAGTATGGATAGTTGAAGAGGTCGACCACAAAAGAAGGCTTGTTTACTGTGAGCAGATCAAAGGTAAAGTCCCTGCCTACTTTGGCGATTGTCCGGGAGATATCAATACAAAAATATTAGAGCGTATGAAACAGGTGCTTATAGAGGACAAGAGCTATCCTTATCTTATGAAAAATGCAGTCCTTAGGCTTGATCAGGCGCGGCAGACTGCCCGTAATTCAGGTGTTACAGAACGACCGCTCATATGTCTTGGCGGAAATATGTGGTGCCTTTTTCCGTGGGTAGGCACATATGCTTTTTTTGCAATGGAACGATTCCTTAAAATAAAATGTGCAGACAGGCTCGGATTACGCGGAATGGACTCTGCAAGACCTTATTATATCCAGTTTACCATGAAAGCGTCTTATGAAGAATTCTTCTCAATTATTGCGGAAGAAGCAGAAAAGGAATTTGATCCGCTTGATCTGGTATACAGCGGTGAAGTGCCTGTTTTCGAGAAATATGACGAATTCTTACCCGAAATACTTGTGAAAAAAGGCTTTTCTCACGGTATTCTTGGTATTAAAGAAATGAAAAATCGAATTAAAAGCTGGAAATATTTAGTTAATTAATCGCAATTTTTGTCTTGATTTTTCAGCAAAAAAGTGATATAATGATTTATAATGAATATAGAACAGGATAGGTAGGATGTCTTATGAAAATACAGCAGCTTGAATATGTAATTGCAGTAGCGAGAGAGGGAAGCATTACTAAAGCAGCAAAAAAATTATACCAGGCTCAGCCTAATATAAGTATAGCTCTTAAAGAGCTTGAAGCTTCTTTGGGAATACAGATCTTCAATCGCTCACCCAATGGAATGATACTCACTCCCGAAGGAGAAGAATTCCTTGCAAGAGCTCAGACAATTGTAGATGAAATGCAGAGTCTTGAACGTGACTACGCTCAGACTCCCGAGAATGAATTGAAGCTCAAAGTAGCAGCAGCTCGTTCTACTTACGCTACCTCGGCTATGGGGCACCTCATAAGTGAGTATTCCGAAAAAACAAACAAGCTTGAAGTACACGTTATGGAAACAAGTACAGCCAAGGTCATGGAAGATATATGCGCAGGTAAATTTGATATTGGTTTTATCCGTATTCCAAGCACATATGCAGATATGATCGAAAGCCGTCTCAAGGCAAGAAACCTTGTTGGAAGAACTATTATGGAGTTCCCGCTCCAGATAGTAATGAATATGAATCATCCTCTTGCTGAATATGATGATATTCCGTATGAAGAACTTAGTAAATATCCCGAGATCATTCACGGCGATGATGAGCCGGAAATGGTGAGAAGAGCTTCTATCAATCAGGATTATGATGACAAGCGTTCAACCAAGAGAATATTCATATACGACAGAGGAACACAGATCAGTATGCTCAAGACAGTAAAGAATGCTTATATGTGGGTTTCGCCTATGTCACAGAGCAGTCTCAGATACAATGATCTTGTAGTCAGAAAGTGTTCATATGAAAACAATCTTAACCGCGATATGATCATTTACCGTAAGGCAAGTGAAAACAGCACACTTATTACCGACTGTGTAAGAACTGTTTACGAATACGCAGATAAGATCGAAGGACTTGAAATATAATTATAACCCCGATCAGGCGGGTCACCGTCTTTGATCGGGGCTTTTTTTGAAAAAAAAAGAATGAGAGCCATTAGGGGGGAGGTTCTCATTCTTAATAAGGGGATATGAGATTGTCATTTATGAAAGAATGACTTTCCATAAATTATTATAGCATAGAGGGTCATATATTGCAAATATAAAATATTAATCCCTTTATATGCTATATATATTATTTATTATTTAAGTAAGCAATTTACGTTTTATTAATATTTGGGTCGTTTTTTGGAAATAAATTGATGTTTTAAAATGTGTAAAATAATAGTAGAATAAAAAAAGCTGCCGATTATTCGGCAGCTTTTCTGTTATTGAATTCTTCTGTGATCGTCATTGTCGTGAGCAGTATATCCTGTAACATCAATAATATCAGGATTACTTGCAGAGTTCCTCTGATTAATCACATATGCAACGTAATAATTGAATGCAGCGAACAGCAGCATAACGATTCCTATTATTATGCGAATTATATGCCCGCCCTTGAATGGATTGAATATGAGGAATATAGAACATATAAGCAGTAATATTCCGAATATAAGTTGCAGAAGTTTCAAGCCCTTTGTAAAATCCTTGCTTAGAGCTTTGATGATTTGTGTTATCGCAACGATAGCTATTACTATTCCTGCAATGAGTGATATTTGGACTTCAATGATCTTTGGCAGATACATTATAAACAATCCGATAAGAACACCTACGATGCCGCCGGGGAGGAGTGAGGTACCATCGCCGCTGCCAAGTCCGCCTAATACGGTAAAGGCGCTTCCGACTATTATAATTCCGCCGATGATGTATAATATCCACGACAGTACACCGGGGAAGAACGCAAACAATACACCGCAGACTGTAAGCATGATACCTTTAAAAATATAATTTGAGTTATCGATTTTCACAGTATCACTCCTTCTATCTTAGAACATTGATGAACATGAGCTTTAATTTCTGAATTATGTTTGATGTATTATATATTTTTGAAGCAATATCATCAACAGTTTTTCTGCACATTTTCAGTTCTTCTTCGCTTGGAACGCCTTGTCCGTAGCATGCTTTCAGTGCGATATCAGTTAGCTTTTCATAGCTTCCATCTTCAAAATAAATTCCTCCAAATATTCGCTCAATCTCTTCAGCGAAAGCCTTGTAGTTTCTGTTTTCGCTTTTATATTCCAATAAATCCAGAAGTTTTTCGGAATATGAATATATACTCTGTACTCTCGAAGAAGTTTTTCCTGAATTAAATCGCTTTTCACGATTTTTTATTATGATATACCTTCTTGCTAAGAATATCAGTGCTGTAATTATAAGGAAAAGTATAATTTTCAGAATATCCTTTACAGCTTCGAGAATATTTGATTTTCCGCTGCCTTTTCCTATTCCGATACCGCTTTTATCAGTAGTTGCTGTCTTTGTGGTCTGTGAAGCTGTAATAGTTGTATTGTTTTTGCGTGTTGTTGCAGATGCTGAGCTGATAGTGGTTTGAGTTTCTGTATTTTCCAGTGTAGTGGTTACATCAGTAGTGTCAGATGTAGGTTCAGCTGGTTTTGTTGGATCGGTATTTATTTCCTTTGATGAATATCCTGCTGTGAATTCATAAGGGATCCAGCCCAATCCGTCGATGTATACCTCAGCCCATGCATGGCTGCGGTTATCCTTTACGTCTACTGTTACGGAATTATCCGAATGCCATTTACCTGCGGCTATATCATCTTCGACAATTATGTATCCTGTTGCATAACGTGCGGGTATACCGGCCATTCTTGCAAGTACAACACCTGAAGTAGCAAAATAAGTACAGTATCCTTTTCGGTTCTCTAAAAGGAAGTAATTAACGAAATCACGGTTTGAAGGTGTTTTCCTTGGGTATAAAGAATACGTGCATTCAGACTGCATACGTTCCTTTATCTGTTTGAGAACTTCAAATCTGCCTTCAACTGTAGATGTATCACCATCAAGAATATCGGCATATGCGTCTTTTACCTCTTTCATGGCTTGTGTATTGGGAACATCGAGGTAGTTTTTATAAACGAAATCCTTATAGCTGTTTTGAAGGAGCTGAGCAAGGATTATATTGCCGTCTCCCGATATAACAGATTGGTTATACGGGATTGCAGAATCTATGGTAAATATATCATCATAGGTTATGAGGTTGTTATCTTCACAGTATTTCTCAACAGCATTTCTGTACTGAGTTTCGTTTATATCAGATATCTGGAACGATTCACGAAGATTATAATTCTTTTGTTTAGTATCATTTATTGCTTTGGCTATGGCTTCTGTATCAATATGGAAGAATTTATATGATGATTCGCCTTTTTTAGTATTCTTGGGAGAAACAGTAAGATCCTTATCATACGAAAGTCCGCCGAAGTTCTCCGTTCCATACGGAGCATAAACATTCTTTAACTTTTTGGAACTGTTTTTTATCCAGATGGTGTTGTCATTGTCGGGATAAAGAAGCTTTGCGAATATAGCCGGGAAATCCTGCGGATATATCTCATATTCCTTGAAATCATCAAATATCTTGTTTTTATATACAGAATCAGGAATATCATCCCATCTGTTGCCTTTATAGATCGAACCTGTGTAATTTTTCAGATATATAGCGCCGCTTACAGCTCGTTCCATAGTGACAGTCAGATCTGTAACGTTTTTATATCTTACGTGATCATTAGTGCCGAGTCTGTGATCTTCATATTCAAAATCAAAGCCAAAAGCACTTGTGAGATTTGAAAGGCTTTCTGCAAGGTTTTCAAATGTGAAATTCTCCATTGCTTCTGTTATGTCACGGCGTTTTTCGTTGAGCTTTTCACTTCTTTTATAGTGTGTGACTTTAAGGAAGCTGCAAGCAACAAATGTTACGAGCATAACGCTTGCAATAATAAATATACCGCATTTTTCCGTAACTTTAAGCTTCATATGCCGTTTGGGGAAGAAGAGATTATTCTTCCGCACAAACCCGCTCTTACCGCCTGAGTATTCGCCTACATCAATAGTTGACATCGCAAGCAGTGAAAGCCAGTATGCAATGCAAAGCATTCCCCATAAGATCGGGACTTCGATACCGTTATACATTCCGAGCTCAAGAAGAGGGAATGTTATCATAAGAGGAAGAACAGGATTCGGACGGCATATCGTAAAGAAATATAATACTATCGCAAGCAGCCATACATAAAATATAAACAGCGTTGTTACCGATTTGATCTCGGCAGATTTTATTACATCTTTGTAGTAATTTATTTGTGTATGGTATGAGGCTTTATAAATAACATTATATACAAATTTAAAACCATTTGATATGAGGGACAATTTTTATATGCGAAAGCTATAAAAACGACAGCAGAGCCGCCATATAACCAAAGTGCTTTTTTCCCTATAAGTGAAAGCACAAGATAGAACAGAGAAAAGCATATTGCAGCCATAGCCACTTTTCTGCTATTGTATCGGAAGGAAAACATACCGAAAAATGACATAAGAACAGAGACAAAACCGATAACGGCTATCAAGGCTGAAAATGGTTTCCTGTAATTGGCATTCTTGCGTTTTACGGACATTACTATGCTGTCACTTATAGAAATTCCGTTTATGTTTTGCGAATTCTTTCTTTTCATTATATATCTATGTCCTTTATAGAGGCAGATATTTTGCCGACAACAACAGGAATAACGTTAAGGGAAGAAAAACCGACAGACATATCGGATATTTCTTCTGCCGAGTCAACAACAATAACTGCGTTTTTGAAGTCTGCATCTACATTCTCGTCAATATCACCAAGTACGGATTGATCTGCAAATGAACTTATATAAGTAAATGACGCAAATGACAGAGAATCGTTTTCCACGAAATACTGTTCAGGAGAATGGCTGAACATATTATCATTTATTGATGATATTATATTTCGTATCACAGCGGTTAGGTCAGCTCCGTCCTTGATATCATATTCAGAGAAGCAATTTTGTGCAGCGTTATAGAAAGTAACAGAATGACATCTTTCATTATCAAGAAGGAACTGAGAAACAGAAAGGAATGTCTCAATAAGAGTATCAAATACAGGGAGCGTAAGGTCATTGTCTTTATAGCATTTCAGATCAAGGAACAATGAACACGGAACATCAATAGGAAGACTGTATTCCTTAACGATGAATTCGTTTTTCTTTGAACTGAGCTTCCAGTGTATTCGATTAAGTTTATCTCCCGGATTGTACTCTCTGAGATCGAATACCTCAGACGGGTCGTCGCCCGAACGGTATTCGGAAAAGATATCGCTTTCCTCATTTACGCGGTCGCTGTAGTGCACGATTCCGCTTACCTCATGTCCTTCAGGCATTATAACAACTTCGGTGCTTATATTTTTTCCTGTTTTGAATTTGAATATCCTTAGCGGATCATATATATTTAAATAGGAAGTCTTTATTTTAATGATTCCGCAGAATTTGGATCTTAGCTGAAAGGTGATCCTTTGAGAATTGCGCGGCTGTATCGGAAGATAAAGATCAAATGCAGAGGTCTGGTTACTGAATACATTATAATATATAATGTGTGCCTCTGCTTTACCGATAGGGAAGATACTATTGTTGTTAACTACAAGCTGAACGGAAAAATCTTTATTTTTTGGAGAGTTTTTTTCCTTTACCGCAAAATCGACCGATATATTTCTTTTTGTTATCCATGTAGTTACATACATAAGTATCGGCAAAATGATCATAACGATGAGCAGCACGAGCGCAAAGTCCCATATATATAATATATAGAAGGCGGCGCATACAAGTATCAGAACAATGAACAGTATTTTTGTAAGTAACATGATACCGCCCTTACTTTTCACTTATCCCGGGAACAGGCACTGTCCTGAGTATCTCTGTGATTATATCCGAAGGGGAAGTATCTGAAAGCTTTGCCTTAGAATTGAGCATTATACGGTGTTCAAATACATCATTGCATATATAGGAAATATCTTCGGGAATAACGTAATCTCGCCCCATTGCAACGGCGATACCCTTAGAAAGCTGCATCAGAGCAAGAGTTCCTCGAGGACTTACACCAAGCTTGAGCATAGGGTGATTACGTGTTGCTGCCGAAATAGATACGATATATTCGTATATTCTGTCGTCGATATATATATTTGATATATATTCCTGAAGCTCCTTGATAAATGATGCATCAGCAACAGGTTTAACGTTTTCAAGAGGATTTTCACTATGCTTAGCTTTAAGAATTGAAACTTCGCCCTCAAAATCAGGATAACCCATACTGAGCTTTATCATAAAGCGGTCAAGCTGTGAATCAGGAAGGTTATGCGTACCTGCTGAACCGATCGGATTCTGTGTAGCGATTACGGTGTAAGGCTCGGGAAGCTTGTATGTATTTCCGTCAACAGTAATGCTTTTTTCCTCCATAAGCTCAAGAAGAGCAGACTGAGTCTTGCTTGATGTACGGTTGATCTCATCAGCGAGGAAAAGATTACAAAAAGCTACGCCGGGACGGAATTCAAACTTTCCGTTTGATTTGTTATATACGGAAAAGCCGGTAACATCAGACGGAAGAACATCGGGCGTAAACTGCATACGATTATGCTCAAGAGAAAGAGCCTTAGAAAAGGCGAGGGCAAGAGTTGTTTTACCAACGCCCGGAATATCCTCTATAAGAATATGACCTTTACAAAGCATTGCAAGAAGGGCTTTGATTATGATCGCGTCCTTGCCGATAACGGCTTTTTTTACTTCCGCGATTACAGAATTGATTTGATTTGTATAATATGTATTGTTCATATTGTCTCTCCTGTGAAATTTGTTTATACTTATTTATTATATCATTATCAGCTGATTTTTGCAATAGCTATTTGTATATTTTTAAAAAAGGAAATGTAATTATTCAGTTACTATTCTGAATGTAAAAATCAGTCGAAAAATAAGCAATTTGACGTAAAATTGGGCATTGATTATACCATTTGTGATTATATAAGTGCCCTTAGCTGTTACTGTTTTGTAATAAAACACTGTTAAAAAACAGTTGTTATTAACTCTTTATTCATAATATATCCATAATATATCAAAATAATATGTGCATGATTACTCCGAGGAGTATTATTTTGTGGAAAAATTAAGCCAGAAAATGGAAATAATCCTGAAAGTATTGCTATTTCGGGGGAGATGTGTTATCATATCAACAGCCCGAAAAATTTGAAAATGCTTTTTTCAGGAAAGGATGAGTTGATGGGTAATCTTAAAACCGCGGCGTTAGCTTGCGGAGTAGCTGCATCAGTATTGGGCGGAGGAATAGGAGTTGCATATATAACTTCATCTACCGTTAGAAGTGCTGATATGTTAGTGAAGGAGGATATTGTTATTCCGATAAAGGAAAACACACTGAATTCAACATCTGCTACTATTGTAGATGACACAAAGGCAGCTACATACAACAGAACAACCACCAAGAAATCTTATACAGCCGAGAATACAACGGCTGCAAGCAAAAATTACGTTGCCGCAAAGGAAGGCACAACTTCTCAGCGTGCTACAGAAGCAGCTACAACAGCTGCTCGGATTTCAAGATCGGTGCCAGCACCGGTACATGCGCCGGCTGCATTCACAGAGCCTGTTACACAGGCAGCAACAACAGCTGCGATCGTTGCAAAAACGATTGAGCCTGCTGTAAAATCTACGTCATTGGTCACAAGACCTGTGACAACCACTACGAAAGCTACAACAACTACTACGACAACGACAACAGTTATCGAAGAGACTACTGTCGAGACAGAATCTGTTGAAACACCAACAGAAGCTTTTGAGCCGGCCACCACATACGCTGAGCCTGAGGCAGAACCGATAGTAACTGATATCGAGCCTGTAGTTGAAGAGAGCTCAATCGGAATCTCTGATTCGGATTACATACTTCTTTGTAATGCTGTTGCTCATGAGGCGGGCAGCAATGGAATCAGTGTATACGATAAGGCACTTGTAGTAGAGGTTATTATGAATAGAGTTAATTCGCCTCGCTACCCGAACACTATATATGATGTTCTTACACAGAGAAATCAGTTTTCGGGTGCTTATGGATATGTAGATCTGGGCACATATTCATCATTTGTCACACAGAGTGTTAAAGATGCTGTTACCTATTATTTTAACAATCAGGAATCCTTTACTCAGGGTTTTGTAAGTTTCCATGGTGACGGCGTAAGAAATTATTTTAGCTAAGATATTAAACAGTCGACATACAGTCGGCTGTTTTTATTTTATGTTCGTATACATTTCTTGTTGCGATTTATTTTTATGTGTGGTATAATTGTTTTACCAAACAAAAAGGAGTTTGTCATGGAAATCAACGTAAGAAAAATTTCTGATCTTGCAGCTCTTGAAATTGATGAAGACCAATTTCAAAGCTTTGAAGCTCAGTTTATGGATATTGTAAATATGGTCTCGGAGCTTCCTGAGTGCAGTGATGGCGATATACTTCCCGAGCCGATGAAGCTCAGAGATGATACGCCTGAAGACGGCGGAGTAAACCAAACTGAGCTTATGAGTAATGCTCATGAAGTTGTCGGCAACTGTTTTACTGCTCCGCAAACGGTTGAATGCTGATGAAGCTCTGTGATCATACCGCACTGGAACTTGCTGAAATGCTCCGAAAAAGGCAATGCAGTGCAAAAGAGATATACCTTGATACTTTGCAGAGAGCAAAGGAGAAACAAGATTCGATAAATGCTTACATAACCTTTAATGATGAAGCTGAGAAAGCAGCTGAGGCTGTTGATAATATGCTGGCTGATGGGAAAGAGTTGACGCTTATTGCAGGTATTCCGATAGCTGTAAAGGATAATATCTCCACAAAGGGATTAAGAACGACCTGTGCCTCAAAAATGCTTTCTGACTATATTTCTCCATATGATGCATTTGCCGTCGAAAGGTTAAAGAGTGCGGGAGCCGTTATTATAGGCAAGAGCAACATGGACGAATTTGCTATGGGTTCAGCATCTGATACAGGTTATTACGGAGCTGTCAGAAACCCTGTGAACACAAGCTATTCAGCAGGCGGTTCGTCAGGCGGTTCTGCTGCGTCGATTTCATACGGCGGCGCTTTGCTTGCACTTGGGTCTGATACAGGAGGTTCTGTGCGTCAGCCTGCTTCATTATGCGGAGTTGTAGGATTTTGTCCGTCATACGGTGCTGTATCCAGATATGGACTAATTGCATTTGCTTCGTCACTTGACAGGATCGGTGCAATTGGCAGAACAGTAAGCGACACATTTATACTCCACAATATAATAAACGTTGCAGATCCTAAAGATGTAACAATGTCTGATATATTTTGTTCTTTTAACTTAAAAGGTGAACTAAAAGGTGTAAAGGTAGGCGTGGTTAAGGAACTATTTGACTGTTTTATGGACGATGATGTCAGGTCATCTGTTATGGCAGCTATAAAGCTTATGGAGAAAAACGGAGCTGTAATAAAGGAAATATCTATCCCAAGTATTAGGTCAGCTGTTAACGCTTATTATATTATATCATCTGCCGAAGCATCATCAAATCTTGCAAGATACGACGGTATAAGATATGGATATCGCTCCGATGGGAGCGGAAGTCTTGCGGAAATGTACCGAAAAAGCAGAAGTGAGGGCTTTGGTACAGAAGTAAAAAGACGTATCATGCTTGGCACTTTTGTGCTCAGCGAGGGCTTCTGTGATGATTATTACAAACGCGCAGCTGCTTTGCGAAGAAGATTATGTGCTGAATTCAATGAAGCTTTTGAGCAGTGTGATATAATTGCCGCACCTGTATATCCTCAAGCAGGAATTAAACTTGGTGAGAGCAAAGATCCTATAGATGTGTACTCAGCAGATGTCTTTACAGTGCCGTCAAGCATGGCAGGACTTCCGTCTATAAGTATTCCGTGCGGTAAAAATAAAGAAGGCTTGCCTGTAGGTTTGCAGCTTATCGGCAACAGATTTTGTGATAATATGGTATTTGACGCGGCGTACGGATATGAACTTGTCGGAGGTGGAATTAATGACTGAACTTGAGAGTGTTATAGGTCTTGAGATCCACGCCGAGTTGAAAACAAATACAAAGATCTTTTGCGGCTGTAAAAATACATTCGGTGAAGCTCCTAATTCTCAGATATGCCCTGTATGTATGGGACTTCCGGGAACTCTTCCGCGTCTTAACAGTAAGGTATGTGATTTTGCGGTCAAAATGGGACACGCGCTGAATTGCAGGATAAACAAAGTAAGCCGAATGGACAGAAAGAACTATTTTTATCCCGATCTTCCCAAAGCATATCAAATATCTCAGTCGGATATACCAATATGCGGAAAAGGTTCACTTGATATACTTGTTGGCGAAAAAATCAGGACGATAGGTATTACACGGATACATATTGAGGAAGATGCAGGAAAGCTTATCCATGACGCTGATTACAGAGGTACTCTCTGCGACCTTAATCGCTGTGGAGTACCTCTTATAGAAATTGTTACCGAGCCTGACTTGAGAAGCACTGAGGAAGTTCGTGTATTTCTTGAAAACATAAGGAGCATACTTCGTTATATTGGAATTTCCGACTGTAAAATGCAGGAGGGCAGTATCAGATGTGATGTGAATGTTTCAATGCATGAAAAAGAAACTCCTCTTGGTATACGCTGTGAGCTGAAAAATGTCAACAGCTTCAGTGCGGCAGTCAGAGGCATTGAGTATGAGATAAAGCGGCAAACAGCAATTATAGAGAATAATGGTCATATTGAACGTGAAACAAGACGCTGGGATGACAAAAAAGGAATAAGTATCCTTATGCGTAATAAGGAAAATGCTCAGGATTACAGATTTTTTCCTGAGCCTGATCTTGGAACTGTTATTCTCAGTGATGAAAGGATTGATTCGCTTAAAGCAGAGATACCTGAATTGCCAAATCAGAAGATAATTCGCTATGTATCCGAATATGGACTGAACTGCTCAGAAGCTTTTCTGATAGCCGACGCTCCCGATAAAGCCGAACTGTTTGAGCAGTGTATAGTCAAGAGCGAGTGTTTGCCGAGATCAGCTGCTAATCGTATTGTGGGGGAGATAACGAAGTATCTGAATGATACGGGAAAAAGCGTATGGGAAACAAAGCTTACAGCAGATGAACTTTCAAAGCTTTGTGCTGCTGCTGAAAAAGGTATTGTATCAAGTTCGGGTGCAAAGACTGTACTTGCCGAGCTTATAGAAAATGGTGGTAAAGTCGAAGAAATTATTGAAAGGCTCGGTCTTGCACAGAATTCAGATTATGAATACTTGTGCAAGCTTGCAGACGATGTTATTGCAAATAATCAGAGATCGGCAGAGGACTTTAAAAACGGCAAAACAAATGCACTCAGTCATCTTATCGGTCAAGCAATGAAGCTGTCCAAAGGAAAAGCTGATCCGCAGAAAGTCAAAGAAATAATACTAAATAAATTAAAAACGGAGGAATAAAAATGAAGTTTATATGCTATCCTAAATGTACGACCTGCCAGAAGGCTAAGAATTGGCTTGAAGAAAATGGAGTATCTTATGAATTCAGAGATATCAAGGAAGAAAATCCAAGCTATGATGAATTAAAAAAATGGTATAAGCTCAGTGGCTTGCCGCTGAAGAAGTTTTTCAATACAAGCGGTATGCTTTATAAATCAATGGAACTCAAAAACAAACTGCCTGATATGAGTGAAGAAGAGCAGTTAAAGCTTCTTGCAACAGACGGAATGCTCGTTAAAAGACCTTTGCTTGTATGTGATGATACTGTACTCGTTGGATTTAAAGAAAAAGAGTACGAAGAATACTTTAAATAAGCATGAGCGGACATTAGTCCGCTTTTGTTAACCATAGCTAATTGACAGTTGTCAAGGATTTTGGTATAATTGATTATAAAGAAACGAAGGTGTAGTTATGAAACAATATAATGTAACAGGCATGAGCTGTGTAGCTTGCAGCGCAAGAGTAGAAAAAGCAGTTTCCTCCGTTGATGGCGTTTCTTCGTGTTCGGTCAGTCTTCTGACAAATTCTATGGGAGTTGAGGGAACAGCGTCTGATTCAGCTATAATAGAAGCAGTTAAGAACGCAGGTTATGGTGCGTCACTCAAAGGCACAAAGACAGCGGCTTCAGCACCTGATGATGAGTTAAAAGATACCGAAACACCTGCTATGAAGCGCAGGCTGATAGCTTCTCTCGGATTTCTGATAGTACTGATGTATATTTCTATGGGGCACATGATGTTTGGATTTCCTCTCCCTGCATTTATGGAAGGAAATCACATAATGATGGGAATAGCCCAGCTTCTGCTTGCTGCAATTGTAATGGTCATAAATCAGAAATTCTTTATCAACGGATTTATGGGAATTATACATCGTTCTCCGAATATGGATACTCTCGTTGCGCTTGGTTCAGGAGCATCTTTTATATATAGTACATGTGTTTTGTTTGCCATGACTGATGCGCAGTTAAAAGGATATAATGAAGCTGTGATGGGGTATATGCATAATCTGTACTTTGAGTCCGCAGCTATGATATTGACTCTTATAACCGTTGGAAAGATGCTTGAAGCGCGGTCGAAGGGCAAAACCACAAACGCTCTGAAAAGCCTTATGAAGCTTTCCCCGAAAACAGCTGTTGTTTTTATAAACGGTGAGGAAGTCGAAGTGCTTGTTGAACAGGTGAAGAAAGGCGATATTTTTGCTGTACGTCCCGGTGAAAGTATTCCTGTTGACGGCGTTGTTCTTGAAGGAGAGAGTGCAATAAATGAAGCTGCTCTGACAGGTGAAAGTATTCCTGTTGATAAGATAAAGGGGGACAGCGTATCAGCAGGCACTATCAACCAATCAGGGTATCTTAAATGTGAGGCTACAAGAGTAGGCGAAGACACGACATTATCTCAAATAATAAAAATGGTCAGCGATGCAGCAGCGACTAAAGCGCCTATTGCTAAAATAGCCGATAAGGTCTCAGGCGTATTTGTTCCTGTAGTTATCGGTATTGCTCTCGTTACACTCGCTGTATGGCTGTTATTGGGACATAATATCGGATATTCATTATCGAGAGCTATATCTGTACTGGTGATCAGCTGCCCTTGTGCACTTGGGCTTGCTACACCTGTGGCAATTATGGTAGGAAGCGGTGTCGGAGCAAAAAACGGATTGCTTTTTAAAACATCAATTTCACTTGAGAAAACAGGAAAAACTCAGATAGTCGCGCTTGATAAGACAGGTACTATCACAAAGGGGGAACCTCAGGTGACTGATATAATTACAGCTGAAGGATTTACGGAGCGTGAACTGCTTGGTATTGCTTATTCACTGGAAAGAAAAAGTGAGCACCCTCTTGCAAAGGCTGTAATAAAATTCGGAGATGAAAAGCAGATAAATGGTGATGAATTAGTAGAATTCAAAGCACTTGCAGGCAATGGACTAACCGGAAAGCTTGGGGATACTACCCTCAGAGGAGGTAATTTTGAATATATAAGTTCATCAAGCTATATTGATGAAAAAACTCAAACAGCCGCACAGGAGCTTTCTGAACAAGGTAAAACACCGCTGTTCTTTTCAAAAGATGATAAATTTGCAGGTATTATAGCTGTGGCAGATGTAATAAAGGCGGAAAGTCCTGAAGCTATACGTGAATTGCAGAATATGGGGATCCGTGTTGTTATGTTGACGGGGGATAATGAGCGCACAGCAAACGCAATTGGTAAACAGGCGGGTGTCGATGAAGTCATCGCAGGAGTGCTTCCTGACGGAAAAGAAAATGTTATACGAAAACTGAAGAAAAAAGGAAAAGTTGCAATGGTAGGCGACGGTATCAATGATGCCCCTGCTCTTACAGCTGCCGATATGGGAATTGCTATCGGAGCAGGCGCAGATGTGGCAATTGATGCTGCTGATGTAGTTCTCATGAAAAGCAAGCTTAGTGACGTTCCTGCTGCTGTACGACTTAGCCGAGCTACTTTAAGAAATATCCATCAGAATCTTTTCTGGGCTTTTATCTATAACATCATAGGTATTCCGCTTGCAGCAGGTGTTTATTATAAACTTTTCGGCTGGCAGATGAATCCAATGTTCGGAGCAGCGGCAATGAGCCTTTCAAGCTTTTTTGTTGTTACAAATGCATTAAGGCTTAACTTTTTCAAACTATATGACAGCAGTCACGATAAAAAGCGACAAATTGTTATTATGGAAGATACAGCCAATGAAAAAAATATAGTAACTATAAAGGTCAAGGGGATGATGTGCGGACATTGTGAGGCAAGAGTAAAAAAAGCACTTGAAGAGCTTACGTTCATTGATGAAGCAGTTACAAGTCACGAACAGGGGAAGGCTGTACTGTCAATTTCAGGAGAAATGGACGAAAAAGCAGTAAAAAAAGCAATTACTGATGCCGGATATAAGTATCAGGGCATAAAATAGTAAAATAAAGTTGAAAAAGCAGTCTTTATGGCTGCTTTTTTAATATATAGGTAAAATGTTACTGCGGACTTGCAAAAAAAAAATAAATGTGATATAATATTTAAGTATGTATAAAAACATAACCGAAAGGCAGAGGATTATGGCTAAGAAACAAGATTACGGCAACGACAGTATATCAATGCTCAAGGGCGCGGACAGAGTCCGTAAGCGTCCTGCTGTTATATTCGGCTCTGACGGATTGGACGGCTGTGAGCACTCGATCTTTGAAGTCATCTCAAACTCTATAGATGAAGCACGTGAGGGTTACGGTAATAAAATAATAATCACTCATTACAGGAATAATGATATAGAAGTTGAGGATTTCGGCAGAGGCTGTCCCGTTGATTATAATAATAACGAAAAGCGTTATAACTGGGAGCTTGTTTACTGTGAGCTCTATGCGGGCGGTAAGTATGATTCTGCTGCTGAATCTTATGAATATTCACTTGGTCTTAACGGACTTGGTCTGTGTTCTACGCAATATTCATCTGAATTTATGGACGTTGAGGTAATCCGTGACGGTTTCAAATATGATCTGCACTTTGAAAAAGGCAATAACGTGGGCGGCCTGAAAAAAGAACCATGCAAAAAAAAGCAGACAGGTACTAAGACACGCTGGCGTCCTGACCTTGAGGTTTTTACTGATATAAACGTTTCTGACGAGTTCTTCTGCGATATCCTTAAACGTCAGGCTATTGTAAATCCTAATATTCTCTTTGTTTTTCGCAGTGAAAATGAAGTAGGCGGCTTTAATGAGCAGGAATTTTTCTACGAATCAGGTATAACCGAGTATGTTCAGGAAATAGCAGGTGAGGGAGCACTTTCCTCTATACAGCACTGGACTGCCGAGAAAAAGGGAAGAGACCGTGATGACAAGCCAGAATATAAGGTAAAGCTTGATGTTGCGCTTACTTTTTCAAACAAGGCTAAACTGACAGAGTATTATCATAACTCCAGTTTCCTTGAGCACGGCGGCTCGCCTGCCGAGGCTGTAAAGCGTGCATTTCAGGCTCAGATAGACAGCTATATCAAGTCAGTGAACGGCTACCAGAAGAACGAGAGCAAGATAACCTACGCTGATGTTGAGGAATGTCTGATACTTGTTTCTTCATCATTCTCTACTCAGACTTCTTACGCTAATCAGACCAAAAAGGCGATCACAAATAAATTTATTCGTGAAGCAATGACTGAATTTCTTCGTCATCAGCTGGAAGTTTACTTTATCGAGAATCCTGATGAAGCACAGAAAATAGCAGAACAGATACTCATAAACAAACGAAGCCGCGAGAATGCTGAAAAGGTTCGGCTTAACGTAAAGA
Organism: Ruminococcus flavefaciens ATCC 19208; assembly: GCF_000518765.1. Taxonomy (GTDB): domain Bacteria; phylum Bacillota; class Clostridia; order Oscillospirales; family Ruminococcaceae; genus Ruminococcus; species Ruminococcus flavefaciens. The sequence goes on from NZ_JAEF01000006.1 coordinate 297,954, forward strand.
AGAAGCTTACAGGAACTATAGATCTTGCGAATATGGTGGAGAAGTTTGTTGACTGTCGTACAAAGGATGTTTCACGCCGCGAGATATACATCGTGGAGGGCGATTCGGCTCTCGGTTCCGTAAAGCTTGCGAGAAATGCAGAATTTCAGGCTATAATCCCTGTCCGCGGTAAGATACTCAACTGTCTGAAAGCTGAATATTCCAAGATTTTCAAGAGTGAGATAATCACAGACCTTATTAAAGTGCTTGGTTGCGGAGTTGAGGTCACTACAAAGGCTAATAAAGAGCTTTCCAACTTTGATATAAACAACTTCCGCTGGAGCAAGATCGTTATATGTACCGATGCGGACGTTGACGGCTTTCAGATAAGAACACTTATCCTTACTATGCTTTACAGACTGACTCCTACACTTATTGAGCAGGGGTACGTATATATCGCTGAGTCTCCTCTCTTTGAGATAAATACAAAGGAAAAGACATATTTTGCCTATACAGAGCAGGAAAAGCAGCGAATACTGGAAATGATTGGTGATAAAAAGCATACGATACAGCGCTCGAAAGGTCTCGGTGAAAACGAGCCTGATATGATGAGCCTTACTACAATGAATCCTGATACACGTCGACTTATCAAGGTCACAGCAGATGATATAACAGAATCAGCTGAGGTATTCGAGATGCTTCTCGGTGACGATCTTCAGGGACGTAAGGACTATATCTCAGAATATGGCGCTGATTATCTTGAACTTGCTGATATAAGCTGATAGCTTGGCGATTGATATGAAGAAAGTTAAAATGACAAAGTGCCGTTTCTGAGGCGGTACTGAATTCATTACAGGTTATCAGAATTTTTACGGTGCAGTTTACAGTGTCGATAGTTTACTCAGGTTAACATCTCTGTATCATACTATATGCATAGATTGCGGAAGATGTTAAAGCTCCTGAGAAACTGTTAAAGAAAAAAGAAAGAAAATCATCACAAGGAGAAGAGTAAATGCCAAGAAAAAAGGAAACTCCAAAAAAACAGCCTGTATTCAAGCATGAAGCTTATATTGAAGGTTCAGGCAGTGTAGTTGATGAAAAGATAACTGATACGCTAAAAAAGAACTATATGCCGTACGCCATGAGCGTTATTATCTCAAGAGCTCTTCCTGAGATAGACGGCTTCAAGCCTTCTCACAGAAAGCTCTTGTATATGATGTATAAGAGAGGACTGCTCAATCCCGAAAAGGAACGTTCCAAGTCTGCCAATGTTGTTGGTGAGACAATGAAGCTCAATCCTCACGGCGATCAGGCTATATATGAGACTCTTGTTCGTATGACACGCGGAAATGAGGCTTTGCTCCACCCTTACGTTGACAGCAAGGGCAACTTCGGCAAGCAGTATTCCAGTAAGATGCACTTTGCTGCACCTCGTTATACAGAGGTAAAGCTTGAAAAGATATGCAATGAGCTTTTCCGTGATATTGACAAGGAAACCATAGATTTCGTACCAAACTATGATAACACAATGCAGGAGCCTACCCTTCTTCCTGCAACTTTTCCTACGGTGCTCGTAAACTCAAACACAGGTATCGCTGTATCTATGGCAAGCAATGTATGTCCGTTCAATCTTGAAGAAGTCTGCGAGACGACCATAGCTCTTATGAAGGACCCGAACCATGACATACTCAGTACTCTTAAAGGTCCTGATTTCCCCGGCGGCGGACTTATGCTCTATGATGAGGCGGAGCTTAATAAGGTTTACGAGACGGGTAGAGGTAGTATCAAGGTACGTGCAAAATTCAGTTATGATAAAACCGCAAACTGTATTGAAGTAACTGAAATTCCGTATACAACTACCGTTGAGGCTATAATTGAGAAGATAATAGACCTTGTAAAACAGGGAAAGATCAGGGAAGTTTCTTATATACGTGATGAGACAGATATTGAAGGCCTTAAAATAGCTATTGATCTTAAACGCGGAACTGATCCCGAAAAGCTAATGCAGAAGCTTTACCGCCTTACTCCTTTGCAGGACAGCTATCCATGTAACTTTAATATACTGATAGCAGGTACTCCGAAGGTAATGGGAGTGCGTGAGATACTTATTGAATGGACTGCGTTCAGAGAAGAATGTATCCAGCGTAGAACATATCACGACCTCCAGAAGAAAAAGGAAAAGCTTCATCTTCTTGAAGCTCTATCCAAGATACTTCTTGATATCGACAAGGCTATAAAGATAATCCGAGAGACCGAGAATGAAGCGGACGTTGTGCCAAACCTTATGATAGGCTTTGGTATTGATGAAATACAGGCTGAATACGTTGCAGAAATAAAGCTTCGTAATATCAATAAGCAGTATATCCTTCGCCGTATCGAGGAAGTAGATCAGCTCAAAAAGGATATTGAGGAAATGGAAGATATCCTCCGTGATAAGAAGAAAATACGTAAGATAATCGTTAATGAGCTGCGTGATGTTATAAAGAACTACGCTCAGCCGAGAAAGACAATGTTCTATTATCTTTCTGATGTTGAAGAAACAGATGATGTAGATGATACGCCTGATTATGCTGTCAATATATTTGTATCTGACAGCGGCTACTTCAAGAAGATCACTCCTCAGTCGCTGAGAATGAGCGGTGAGCAGAAGCTTAAAGAAGGTGACTTTATCAGCCAGACCTTTGAAGCTACTAACAAGACTGATCTTGTTTTCTTCTCGGATAAGGCTCAGGCTTATAAATCGAGAGCAAGTGCATTCGATGATACAAAGGCAAGTGTAATGGGTGATTATATACCTGCAAAACTTAGCTTTGACGACGGTGAGATGCTCAAAACACTTGTTCCGACAACGGATTATAGTGGATATATCCTTTTCTTCTTTGAAAACGGCAAAGTCGCAAAAGTGCCTATGAAATCATATGAGACCAAGACCAACCGTAAAAAACTTGCAAAGGCTTATTCGGAGAAGTCGCCGCTTGTTGCTGCAATATTCACAGCTGAGGACAGTGATATCCTTCTCAGGACTACAAGCGGTCATGCACTTGTATTTAATACAGGCATGATACTCCCTAAGTCTACAAGGGATTCTCAGGGCGTACAGGTTATAAATTTAAGAAAGAAAGCATTCCTTTCATCAGCATCGCTTATAGCTCCTGAGGAACTGCCTGAGCTTGAGAAATATCGTTCAAAGAGCGTTCCTGCCGCAGGAAAGCCTGCCAAGGAGCTTGGTGACAGCAATCAGCTTACATTTTAATAATAGAAAAGCCATAGTTTTGCCTGAATGCAATACTATGGCTTTTTATGAAATATCTGTATAGAGGTGAAAGTATGAATAAAGAATGGTCTGAACTTAATAAAACAATGCAAATACAGCTAAAAAAATCAGAAACATATAACAACGGCATCGAAACACTATTTGAACTCAGGAAACAGCTTATACAGGTAATAGATCTGTTCAGATGTGAGCTTTCAAGAGCTGACTTCAATGCTATTCCTTTCATTAATGCTGAAGGTTATCATTCAAAAACAATTGCATATTCCTTATGGCATATTTTTCGCATAGAAGATATCGTTGCACATTCCCTTATTAATGAAGATGAGCAGGTATTCTTTTCGGAAAAATACAATAAGCGTATAAATTCTCCCATAATAACAACAGGTAATGAGCTTGTAAAACAGCAGATAGCAGATTTTTCAGAACAATTAGACATAGATGAGCTTTATGCATATATCAGTGAAGTAAAGAAAAGTACTGAAAGAATTATTAAAACTCTTTCATTTGATGATCTGAAAAGAAAGATATCAGACGAACGGAAGGATTATCTGAAAAGTCTGAACGTCGTAAGTAATGATGAAAGTGCAGCATGGCTCATTGATTACTGGTGTGAAAAGGATATACGCGGACTCATACAGATGCCGTTTTCAAGGCACTGGATAATGCATGCAGAAGCCTGCATACGTATAAAAGCGAAGCTAAAGAAATAAAAAACAGCCGAAATGCAATAAATAATTGTATTTCGGCTGTTAGTTTAACAATTATTCCTGAGAAATTATTTCTTTATAAAATTCAGAAACGTCTCTGCGCTTATCCTTGGTGTACTGAATAGCTGTTCTTGGATGCTGATTGAAAAGACCTGTGAGCAGATACTGAAGATCATATCCCCATACTGCACCTTCTTCACGTAATTTATCCATATGCTTCTCGATAAACTGGAATACAGGATATACGTTATATTTTGGATTTTTGAGGAATCCAAGAAGAAGCTCCATTGCGCAGTTGCCTGCACCTCTTCCCATTGATGAATATGTTGCGTCGAGCCAGTCTACGCCGTCACCGACAGCTTCGATTGTATTAGCAAAAGCAAGCTGCTGATTGTTATGAGCATGGATGCCGACCTTTTTGCCGTACTTTTCAGCAAATTCACCGTAAAGATTAGCTATACGAGCGATCTGTTCCGGATATAATGAGCCGAAGCTGTCAACTATATAAAATACATCAACAGGGGACTGACCAAGGATATCAAGTGCAACCTTCATATCACCTTCCTGAGCATTTGAAATAGCCATGATATTACAACTTACTTCATACCCCTTTTTCTTTGCGTCCTCAATCATATCCACAGCAGTTGGGATCTGATGAATATATGTAGCTACACGAATAAGATCTACAGGGCTGTTTTCGCGTTCAACGATATCCTGCTTGTAATTACAGCGTCCTACATCAGCCATGATAGCGATCTTAAGATCTGTGTGATTTTCACCGACTATGGAGCGGATATACTCGTCATCACAGAACTTGCATGGTCCGAAATCCTCTGCCTTGAACATTTCCTTGTCGGCTCTGTAGCCAAATTCCATATAGTCTACGCCTGCTTTGATATTGGAAAGGTAAAGGTCTCTGACAAATTCGTCACTGAATCTGAAGTCATTAACAAGTCCGCCGTCTCTGAGAGTAGCGTCAACTACTCTAACATCTGATCTGTAATTCATAAGCTTAGATAACTCTTTCATAAAAACTCCTCTTTCTTTTACACTATAAAGCTTTAAGCTGTAACGCTTTAAAGTGTTTCTACATATAGTATAACATACTTTTTCTTGTTTGTCAAACGTTTTCTTGAAATTTCTGAAAAAAGAGGGCTAAAAATCAGTCCTCTTTTTTCTTATATTTCATTAAATTAGTCTTTAATTCATTGAATTGATCTTTAAAGTTTTTAGTCTGGTAAATAGTAAGCTTAGGAAAGGCTTTTGAAAGACGTGAGAGTGTGTAGTTTTTTCCTTCACGAAGCTTTGCATATTTTTTTGCAAGCTCATTGAACTTTTCAAGCTGTTCTGAAGTTTTTTCGTCTAAAGAAGTTTTCTTTTCAATGACATATTCCACACTGTCATAGATTCTTTCACCTGTTTTATCAGATATTTTTCGCATCTCTTTTGAAATACCGTCAAGCAGTTTTAACTTCTTTTTTATGTGGACAATAGCAAAAACAGTTATAATCATATCGCTTATAAAGCCTGTAAAGAAAACAACAAGAACAGCTATTCCAATTAAATGCGGTAACTTATCAACGAAATTATTTACTGTAGGGTGTATAAGTCTTACAGTTATCAGACAGGCAACACCCCATAGCAAAGAGAATTTAAGGCATATATAGCCTTTAAAATTAAATTTCTCACGGGAATAGTCCCACCATTTCTGATCAAAAATTTTTTCAAGCAGAAATCCTGTTATAAGTTCAAGGGCTGTAGTCAGAATAACTGCTCCGAAATAAAGGATAAATATATTTTCTTTCAGTGGTTCAAGGGCGTTATAAACTATAATAACTCCGAACCCATAGATAGGACAGTACGGACCATTCAAGAAACCACGGTTTATAAATTTTCCGTGTTCCACAGCCTGATATACAACTTCGAGACACCAGCCAAAGAAAGCATATATGACAAAGTAACTCGCAGTTTTATATATCATCAGAGCAGTTTCATTCATATTTTAGTAGCCAAGCTCCTCTCCAACGATAATTACTTTAATACGTCCTTTATGACGCTGATGTGCAGAGATAAGGTAATTACAGCAAATTCTTCCATCGCCTCCGCAGCCGTCTGTAATTTGTCTGTCTGCCTTAGAGAGAGACAAACATTCCCCTTTTTCAGCACAGTATGTCGGACAACTAAGGCGAACACAGTTTGGGGGAGCGGCTTCTCTTTTTACTCTGATCTCCGCCTCTTCAAGGTTCTTTACTATTTTATTATATCCTGCAATAATTATGACTGATTTGGGTCCAAAAGCTATTGCAGCTATACGGTTGCTGTTTCCGTCAACATTATAAAGGCAGCCGTCTTCGGTTATGGCATTTGAGCTTGAAATGTATACATCTGCCGAAAAGGCTTTTATGTAAAGCTCTGCAATCTCCTCAGGAGTCATTTTTGATCTGTCAAGATAATTATAATCGGGAGAGTTAAGAAGCTCCGCTAAATTACATTCTGCCATTGTCATTGTGCCGCCGTTTGTTATTACATCCCCTTTTTTTATAAGGTTTTTGACAATATCGGAGACTTTTTTCTTTGTTTCAGCGTAATAGAACTCCATATTGTTCTTTTTGAGATTTTCACCGACTTTTGCAATGCGTTTTTCAATTATTGTTTTTTTATTATTATCCATTATTATCACTCCGGCTATTATAAAATCAGTATGCGGGACAAAAATGCCCCGCATACAACATATCAGTTTTTAATTATTCCATATCAGGTTCAAGAACAGCGTAGTTTCCATCATCACGCTTATATACAACGTTAATCTGCCCTGAATCTGCATTTGTGAACATGAAGAACTCGTGGCTGAGCATATTCATCTGAAGAATAGCTTCATCAATATCCATAGGTCTCATCTTGAATTTCTTATGCTTGATTACTTCATAATCAACTGTTTCGGGTACAGGATAAGCAAACGCCTCCTTGAAAGCTGTATCCTTGAGTTTCTTCTCTACTTTTGTCTTATTCTTGCGGATCTGTCTTATTATCTTGTCGATCGCATCATCAAGAGCTACATATTTGTCTTCAGCAGAACGCTCTGCGCGGAATATAATACTGTTGTATTTAACAGTAAGCTCAAGGATAATCTGAGTCTTGATCTCAGAAATAACGATCTTAGCGTCAGCTTCATCTCCAAAGAACTTACCGAGACGAGAATCGATCCTTTTCTCAGCATATTCAGTAAAGTTAGTAGGGATCTGCATTTTTTTAGCTGTGATAGTTGTTTTCATATTGGTCCTCCTTTGCGCCTTGCTCAAAGCAAAGCATTTCTTTATGGTTATATTATACCATAACTTCTGTGGAGATACAAGAGAATTTTATTAATTTTGTTTAAATGCACAAAGGTTATCCTTTTATTTGTTTAATATGACATCAGAAATTGTTTTTTAAATTATCGAGCAGTACCTGCGCAATATTTTCAGTTGTCAGCCAGCCGCTGTCTTTATCCTCAATAAGAATACAGAATGCAATAGGGAATGATGGGTCATCAACAAAGCCGACAAGCAGTGAATTTTCTTTTGCCCCCTCCTGAACCTGAGCTGTACCGCTTTTTACTCCAATATTATATCCTGATATGAGATAAGAATATCTGTCAGCACCATTTGTGAGCATGATCTGTTTAACACCTGAGGCTGTATTCTCGGAGAAAAGCTTATCACTGTATTTTGTTTTAGCTTTTTCCTTTACTGTACCGCGAGTATTTGTTACATGATCAATAAAGTAAGGCATTGTCATTCTGCCTGTTTCATTTGCGATGGCACTTTCCCACATCATGAGCTGTATAGGGCTTACAAGAGTGTCGCCCTGACCGATACAGCCCCATTGAGTTTTAAATTCCAGAGGATTTTCAAGTGTTGTAGAAGCTGTTGCGCACTGGATACCGTCTATATCAAGATATTTTGGCTTGTCGCCGTTAAGAACGTATCCAAGCTTTTCATACTGCTTTTTCAACCTTTCAAATGGAAGGTCGGTATCTTCGATAAGTTGAGCAAAGAAAGGGTTACAGCTGTTTTCAAAGGCTTCCTGAATATTCTGAGTTCCGTGACCGTAAGCGTTATGGCAGTCAATTTCTCCACCTGTCTGATTGAGGTATTTTCCTGTACAGGTATAGCTCTTTGAATAAAGAAGTCCGCTTCCCATTATCTCAAGAGCAGAAATTACTGTAGAGACCTTCTGAGTAGAACCCGGAACGGTTCCGTATAGATTTTTTGAAAGAAGCGTAGCCGATTCAAAACTCTGGATATTATCGTATCCTTTTGTTACGTCAAGAGAGGGGAGGCTTGTACAAACAAGCATCTCACCCGTTTTGTAGTTATAAGCTGATACACAGCCCTTCATATAACCGTATGCGTCAAATACAGCGCGGTTTGCAGCATGGTCAAGAGTCGTATATATAGCTGCTTTGCCGCCGTCTTTTAGTAATCCGTCGGAGAAATTATAGTTGTTGAGCTTTTCAAGATTTCTGGCAACAAGAGTGTTGTCCATTTGTCCCTTTTCATCACCGATAATATTTCCGACATCAATGAAGTAATTGTCAGGGTAAGAGCCTTTTCCTGTACCGTCATATAGTACATCACCCTTCCTGTCGTATACATAGCCGAGCTGAAGCTGATCGGAATTCATCATATAAAATGATGACTCATGTATTATTTTTAAAACAAGTATTGCCATTCCTATAATAAACAGAAGGATAATGAGACTTGTAACGCGCTGGGTTCTTTTTATACTTTTCATTCCTTCCACCTCCATGCAGGCACAGCTTCTTCCTGTTTTTTTGATTTAGACTTAGACTTTGATCTATGCTCATTAAAAACAGGGGACTGTCCTGCTGTTAGCATACCTGTCATAAAACCGCTTACTAAAAGCGAGCTTCCTCCTGATGAGATGAATGGTATAGTAACACCTGTAAATGGTATAAGGTTACATGAACCGAATATATTAAGAGCCATTTGCACAATAAAGGCAGCGCAAATACATGATGACATAGTGGCGTGATAGTATGATCTTGTTGGATTGATAAGAGGTACAGCAGTGATGATAAGAATAGTAAGAACCATCATAAGTGCGAATAAAAGTCCCCACTCCTCACTTACTGTAGCAAAAACTATATCATTATCATATGCAAAAATATTTGAAAGGTAACCTCTTCCTGGACCAACTCCGAACCAACCTCCGTTAGCGATGGCAATGAGAGCTTGTGACTGCTGATATCCGTCACCCGTTTTATCGCTCCATATATCGACGTGCAGACGATGCTGTACGTATTCGGGAGCATACTTCAGACCAATAAGCAGGAATACGACTATTATTGCTATAACAGCAACAAGCTTTTTCTTTGAAAACTTAGCTTTCGGATAGCATATTCTAAGTATGAAACCGACACAGTATATACTTATAAATGTTGGTAGGCTGCCGTAATCATGTGATTTGACCTGAACAAGGCATATAGCCGCCATAATACAGAAAAGAGCAATGTTTTCATATACAACGTTAAAGATAAGTATCTTGTGTTTTTTCTGCTGGTCGGCAATTGAAGTTGCACAGGCAAGTACAAAAAGAGGTTTTATAAATTCTGAGGGCTGCAATGTAAATGAACCTATTCTTATCCACATATCGTGTTTTGCAAAATATACGATAAGAACCAGAAGCAGCAGTAAGCCTATACCGCCATAGATATATTTTTTATTTGACTGTAGTATCTTATGGTTTTTGCAAAGAATATATCCGCATTTGCTTGCTGCAAGACAGATAATACAGGTAATATAATGCTTTATATTGAATTTACATATAAAACATGACTGGAAGATAACACTCATGTTCAGTATAAGTATCAGAAGAAAATCGAGAACATATGACATTTGCTTAAAGAACAGAATGACTACAAAAAAAGCAATGTCAAGTATGATCACAGCAGCACCGAGAACAGCTATATCCCGCGTTTCTGAAAAATTTCCGTTGAACCATATATTTACCAGCATCGCAGAATGGGCAAAAATAACAAATATGCATGAAAAAATATATGCTACTGGGTTAGCGTACACGTTCCTGCCTCCTTTTTCTGAATATCAAGCGGCGATTTCCAAGCTTGATAACGTCGTTTTCATGAAGAATGATCTCATGTATCAGATTGCCGTTTACAAAAACACCTGATTTTGAACCGATATCCTTAATAGTCCATATACCGTTTGAAACAGTAAGCATTGCATGATAACGTGATACAGAAAGATCAGGTAGACGTATATCAGCTGATGCGTGACGACCTATAAGTACTTCATCACAGCCGAGATCATATATTTTGTCCTGCTCGGCAAGCTCCATATCATGTGCAAGCTCATGCCAGTTCTTTTTAGATGATCTTTTTTCGCAATAGGCTGTTATTACAAGAACAAAAATACATATATCAAGTGCAGTAATTGCAGCAGCACACAATATTATATTCAGAGAATTCAAGCGAACACCTCCATAAAATAAATATACTGTTTAATTATAACACAAAAAGTTAAGAAATGCAATGTGTATAATATATTTGTATGACAGCATTAAAAATCCCGAAGAAAACTCTTCGGGATCTTATTTTAGATTTCAGTATTTTCTTCGTGTGTTTTTGATGCTGTATCAATTACTTCACTCTCATAAAGTACAGATTCTGGGATTTCGCCGCGCATAAGCTTTTCAAAATCATCGCCGTCGATCTTCTCATATTTAAGAAGATACTTAGCAAGGAAATGCATCTTATCCGAGTGTGCTTTGATGAGCTCTGTACACTCACTGTAAGCCTGTTCAATAATAGCACGTACTTCTTCATCAATCTGAGCTGCTACAGCTTCGCTGTAGTTTCTTGTATGACCGTAATCCTTACCAAGGAATACTTCATCATTATCAGAACCGTAAACAACAGTACCTATTTTCTTGGAAAAGCCGTATCTTGTGACCATATTACGTGCAGTTGCTGTAGCGCGTTCAATATCATTTGAAGCACCTGTACATATGTCATCTATGAAGAGTTCCTCAGCAACACGGCCGCCAAGAAGCATTACGATACTTTCACGCATCTGATTTCTTGAAACGTGCATATCATCGTTGTCAGGTCTTGTAACTGTAAGACCCGCTGCCATACCACGCTGGATAATCGTTACCTGATGAACCTTATCCTGAGTTTTGAGATTATATGCAGCAACAGCATGACCAGCTTCGTGATAAGCAGTTACCAGCTTGTCATGCTCGGTAACGATTCTTGACTTCTTTTCAGGACCTGCAATTACCTTCATAGTAGCTTCTTCGATATCTGCCTCTGTAATAGCAAGGCGGTTGTTTCTTGCAGCAAGGAGAGCAGCTTCATTCAGGACATTTTCAAGATCCGCACCTGTAAAGCCCTGAGTTGTTCTTGCGATAGTCTTGATATTTACATCAGGACCAAGAGGCTTGTTTTTTGCATGAACCTGAAGGATCTCTTCTCTGCCCTTTACGTCGGGATATCCTACAACGATCTGTCTGTCGAATCTGCCCGGTCTGAGAAGAGCAGGATCGAGGATATCTCTTCTGTTAGTAGCAGCAATAACGATTACGCTCTCATTTCCTGTGAAACCGTCCATTTCAACGAGAAGCTGGTTAAGTGTCTGCTCACGCTCATCGTGACCGCCTCCGAGACCTGCGCCTCTGTGACGACCTACAGCATCAATTTCATCAATGAATATTATTGCGGGAGCGTGTTTTTTTGCCTGTTCAAAAAGATCTCTTACTCTTGAAGCACCGACACCAACAAACATTTCAACGAAATCAGAACCCGAAATAGGGAAGAACGGGCATCCCGCCTCGCCTGCAACAGCTCTTGCAAGAAGAGTTTTACCGGTACCTGGAGGGCCTAACAGAAGCACACCCTTAGGTACTTTAGCACCAAGATCGGTGTATTTCTTTGGATTTTTTAGGTAGTCAACGATCTCAACAAGCTCCTGTTTTTCTTCATCAGCACCTGCAACGTCCTTGAAAGTAGCTTTTCTTGCACTTGCACTGCTTTTCAGATTTGCCTTCCCGAAGCTTGTATATTTACTGCCTCCGCCGCTTTGCTTCATCATGAAATAAAGGATAGCAACACCAAGGAGTATTGTAAGGATAACAGGTATCAATGAATAAAGCCATGTTCTATCGGTTATCTTGATAAAGTCCTGTTCAAGTGTCTTATTTTCTTCAGCGTGATATTCATTATATTCTTTACGATAATCCTTGGTATCTTCAAGGAATATATTTACATTTGGAACGGTGTAGTGTTTATCTTTTTCCTGATCTTCAATTCTATAAGTCAGTTCACCTGTTCCGAGGTCCAGTTCATAGCTCGATACCTGATAATTATCGAAAAGGCTAATGATTTCGGAATACTGAGTTTTGTTGCTTGTGGAATTAAGTCTTGAGCTTACATAGATAAGCAGAAAGACAGCTGCAATTATGAGCATGAGATAGGTAAAAATACCTTTGCTTTTCTTTGGTGTCAAATTATCCTCTCCATTTCTTACGATCGTATAAATGAAATTTTTAAAAACCTGACTGTACATGTATCGGCGGCAATACGACCTGCAATACCGATTTTTTCAGCAAGGATCGTTCCACATTCGTCTTCCATGAATAGAAGATCCGAACGTTCCTCAGCAGGAATTTTTTCATTTATCAGCTTTTTGACGGAAGAAGTAAAATCTCGTCCTTTAAGTTTTATCTTATCCCCGAACTTTCTTGTCCGCACAATAAGCCTTCCTCTTATTTTATCATAATCAGCAACATAAAATGTGGATTTTTTATGAACGACTTCAAATTTCTTCAAATTATCACATTCCAAAATCTCACATCTTACAGTGCAGTTACCGATAAATATATCTTTACCAATGACTATTTCAGCCGAAATAGTTTCCTTCGGGATATTTTTTATAACTTTAAGCTCAAAAATATCATTGCCGCTTTCAAGAAAAAATGAACCGGAAATATTTATTTTTCCGCCTTTAAGTAAAATATCATCAGCTTCTTCAAGTCTGCTGAATGAATAGGGAAGCTGATTATCAGCAAGCAGTCGGGAAATACATCGTTTTCTGATTACTGCATCGTATTTACCCAGTCCGAAAAATTTATTGCCTCTTCTGCATTTGTCTTCGGCTTCGGAGACGATTTTTTCGATAAACTCATTTTCTTCCCTAAGATTGCTTATTGTATTTACTGAAGTTTCATTTACTGATTGATTTATCTCTGACAGCAGCGGAACTACCTTATGTCTTATCTTATTTCTTGTATAATTATCTGACAGGTTTGTACTGTCGGTTACATATGAATGTTCATGTGTCGCAAGATATTCTTCGATCTCCTGACGTGTAACAGTTAGCAGCGGTCTGACTATATTTCCGCGTTTCACAGGTATGCCTGAAAGACCTTTTACGCCTGTACCGCGTGATAAGTTCAGAATAACCGTTTCAAGATTGTCATTGGCGTTATGGGCTGTTGCAAGCTGTTTCCCTTTTGAATTTTCTTCAAATATTTTATATCTGAGCTTTCTTGCAGCTTCCTCAACTGAGATGCCTTCAGCAGCGGAAAGTCCTTTAACATCGCAAGATACAGCCTTAAACGGAATATCTAACCTCTGACACAGTTCACGGCAGAACTGCTCATCTCTGTCACTTTCTTTTCCGCGTAGACAGTGATTTACGTGTACTGCTTCAACGCTGATCCCAAGTTTTGCCTTTAACTCATTCAAGACCAAAAGTAGTGTAACACTGTCAGCTCCGCCTGATAATCCGCACACAACGGTATCACCACGTGTAAGCAGCTGGTTTTTTAAAATAAAATCGTAAACCTTAGTTAACATATTCATATATTTTCAGGTGCTTCATTATAATCAGGATTCGAGAAGCGCGTATACTGACCGTCCCAGATAAGCTCAACGGTTCCTGTTTCACCGTGTCGGTTTTTAGCGACAATACACTCAGATATATTCTGACGCTGACTTTCTTTATTGTAGTAAGCTTCGCGGTAAAGGAACAGAACGATATCTGCGTCCTGCTCGATCGAACCCGACTCACGAAGGTCTGAAAGCATCGGCCTTTTATCTGTACGGCTTTCAACAGCACGTGAAAGCTGTGAAAGAAGTATAACAGGTACGTTAAGTTCTTTGGCCATTACCTTTAACTGACGGGTAATTTCACTGATAACAGTAACCCTGTTGTCGGAATGTGAAGTAGACTCCATAAGCTGAAGGTAGTCGATAATAACCAATCCGAGATTTTTAGTTCGTCTCAGCTTGGCTTTCATCTGCTGCACGGTCATGCTTGCGGTATCGTCGATATATAAGGGAATGGTGCTGAGATAGCCTGCACTTGTAGCAAGTTTGACCCAGTCTTCACCTGTTATACGTCCGTTTCTGAGTGTATTTGACTCAACAAGAGCTTCTGTGGAAAGAATTCTTGTTGCAAGCTGTTCCTTTGACATTTCGAGGTTGAATGTAACGACCTCCTTTTCGGAGCGCCTTGCAACGTTTGTAGCTATATTCATGGCGAAGGAAGTCTTTCCCATACCCGGTCTTGCGGCAATTATGATAAGGTCAGACTTGTTAAGTCCCGAAGTAATACTGTCAAGGAGAGTAAAGCCTGTTCTTGCGCCGACATACTTTTCCTTGTCAGGACCGGATATTTTTCCGAGTCTGTCATACGCTTCGGCTATAGCATCTGAGAGCGGAACAAGTCCCTTTACGTCTCTGCCCTGTCTTATGTCATATATCTTTTGTTCGGCAGCATCAAGAAGGAGCTGTGCATCTTGCTCGCCTGACTGAACATCTTCAAGTATTGATCTTGCGACATAGCTGAGACTTCTGAGGAAGTATTTATCAGCAACGATCTTGCAGTAGCTCTGTATATTTGAAGTGGAGGGGAGTAAATTGCCTATTTCAGCAAGATAACGTCTGCCCTCGGCAGGACTTTCAAAAATATGCTGTTTTTCAGCTTCATTCAGCACCGTAACGATATCCACAGGCAGGCTCATGGAGTTCATCTGGAGCATAATGGAGTAAAGTGCTTTATGTTGTTCATTATAGAAGTATTCGGGCTTTATAAGTTCAATAACATCGGAAAGCACCGATGGTTGGGAGATTATTGCACCCAGAACTGACTGTTCAGCTTCAATACTGTGAGGAAGCTCGCGAGCTGCGAGCAGGATCTCATTTTCATCCATATTATTCACCGATCAGCCTTCGCTGACTTCAACATCAACCGTTTCGGATATACCGTTATAAAGCTTTATCGTAGCTGTATAAGAACCGAAATTCTTTATATCTGTACTTAGAGTGATCTTCTTTTTATCAAGCTGTAGATCAAACTGCTTTGAAATAGCATCAGCAACGTGAGCGGATGTTACAGAGCCAAAAAGCTTGCCGTTTGAACCTGCTTTTGCTATGACATTTACTTTTTTGCCTTTAAGCTTGGCAGCAGCTTCCTTTGCTGCCTGAATATCCATATCTATTTTGTGCTGTGCCGAAGCTTGTGCGCCTTCGAGTTTGTTCATATTTGCTGCCGTAGCCTCTACGGCATAGCCCTTAGGAATTAGCATATTGCGTGCATATCCGTCTGCGACATTTTTTAATTCGCCTTTTTTACCTGATCCTTTTACATCCTGTAAGAAAATTACTTTCATATTTATACCGACCTTTCTTTTTATGTTTCAGAACTGTTTTTGCGACAGTCGTCAATTGCGTAAATAAGTGCTTTAACCGCATCAGCAATTTCAACATTTTCAAGCTGAGTAGCTGCCATTGTCTGATGACCACCGCCGCCGAGCTGTTCCATTATCAGCTGAACATTGAGCGCACCAAGTGAACGAGCAGAAATATTGATAGTATTTGATGTTCTGTAGATAACAAAAGATGCATCAACATCTGTTATACTCAATAATTCATCAGCCGCCTGCGGAGCAACTACACGTATATCATCTGATGTGAAATCAGCTGCTGCAATAGCACAGTGATTATGTATTTTTGCAGATGCAACTATCTGAGTCTTTCTTCTGTACGATTCTATAGAATTTGAGAAAAGAAGCTTAACGGCTACAGTATCAGCACCGAGTTTTTTTAGAAAAGCAGCTGCTTCAAATGTTCTTACGCCTGTACGCATTACAAAATTTTTGGTATCAAGCATAATTCCAGCAAGAAGTGCATCTGCGTAACAGCTTGCTATCTTTTCTTCTGAGTTGTAATTGAAATACTGTATTATCTCGGTTACCATTTCCGAAGCCGATGAAGCGTATGGTTCATGGTGGAAGATAACAGCATCATCAATATAGTTAACTGTTTTTCTGTGGTGATCCACAACTACTACTGCATGAGCCTTTTCGTAAAGTGCGCGGCTCTCGACATAATCTTTATTATGTGTATCAACAATAATGAGGATATCATTGGCTCCTATCATGCCTTCAGCCTCAGCAGGTGTTATGAACAGATCACTTTCAGTTTCGGCATCGATCGTATCAATAAGATTTATAGCAAGATTTTTTGTACGGTCTACAGCTATATAGGCTTCTTTTCCGAGTATCGAAACTGCTCCTGCAAGTCCGCAGGCTGCTCCGACGGAATCAAGATCGCCAAAGCGATGTCCCATAATGAATACCTTTTCGGAGTTCATTATAAGATCCTGCAATGCATTTGCAATTATCCTTGTCTTTGAACGTGAACGTTTCTCAACACCATTTGAGACACCGCCAAAGAATCTGTATCCGCTTTCGGTTTTTACTACAGCCTGATCTCCTCCTCTTCCGAGAGCCATATCAAGACACTGACGGGCGATCTTTTCGCTTTCGGAAAGAGATGAAGCGCCCTGACCAACACCTATAGAGAAGGTGAGGGGATATTTTCCTGCTATCTTGATATTTCTTGCAGCATCAAGAAGCTTGAATTTTCCGTCGATAATCTCTTTAAGATGACGGCTTTCAAGAATTGCAAAGAAAGTGTTTGCAGAGGTCTTTTTTATAAAACCGTTTGTATTGCTCATAAAATTCTCTATGAGTTTTTCGGTTTCAACAGATGTCTGAGCTTTTTCGCTTTCCTTTGCATTCTGCATTATATCATCGTAATTATCAATAGTAATGACCACAACATTTGGATGAGATTCATCCATATTCTTCTTTATACTATAATAGCTCGTATCATCATGGAAATATAGGACGAGAAAGTACATATCGTTTTTATCGAATTTTTCGGCTGTAACATTATAAATACAGCCGTTCAGTGGACAGAGTGCAGAGCCGTTTGTGATGAGAGACTCTATGTCAATCCGTACAAATCCCTCAAAATCATGTCCGTATACATCTTGTCCGAGACTTATTTTTTCAGCAAAGATCCGATTGTACCATACAAATTTTTTATTGTCATCTATAACAGCTACCGGCGCAGGAAGTGAATTCATGAATTCAGCAGCTGAACTTTCAAGGTGCTGATTCATTTTTGATATTCGCCGCATTGCATTTCTTGAATAAATAACAGTATAGACAATACAAGCAAAGATAAATGTCACAGCTGAAATAAAAACAATATTAATGACTTTATCATTGTGGTCTATCAACAGAAAAGCTGACGTCATAGCTCCGAGTGCGAGTATATGAAGGATCAGCAGAACTGCCGGAAACTTATTTTTCAACTTAAAGCTCCTTTCGGAAAATCATGTCTCCATAATTATAGGAAGGATCATAGGACTGCGCTTGGTTTTCTGGTAAATATAATCTGAAAGCGCATCACGAAGCTTACCCTTGAGAGAATTCCACTCTCTTAATTCACTTGCAGAGCAGTTAGAGAGAGTATATGTGAGGAGACCTTTTGCCTCTTCCATAAGCTCTTCCGACTCGCGGACATATACAAATCCTCTTGAGATTATGTCAGGGCCTGCAACTATCTCGTTGGAACTGCGTTCAATTCCTATAACGATAATGATAAGACCGTCCTGAGCGAGGTGTTTTCTGTCCCTGAGAACTATAGATCCAACATCTCCGACACCGAGACCGTCTACCAGAACTCGTCCGGCAGGTACCTGAGATACGACCTTCATGGTATTTCCGTCGGTTTCTATGACATTTCCGATTTCGGCTATTATCACATTCTCATCAGGAAGACCCATTTGCTTTGCAAGATCTGCATGCTTTTTGAGATGCTTGTATTCACCGTGAACAGGAATAAAGAACTTAGGCTTTGTCAGAGCCTGCATGAGTTTTAATTCTTCCTGACAGGCGTGACCCGAAACGTGAACTTCATACATTGCCTCATAAACTACTTCAGCACCTGATTTCATAAGTTCGTTGACAACTCTCGTTACGAATTTTTCATTGCCTGGGATAGGTGTAGCAGAGATGATAATGAAGTCCATAGGTGTAATATTTACTTTTTTATGGTCGTTCATAGCCATTCTTGTGAGAGCTGACATTGGTTCTCCCTGACTTCCGGTAGTAATGAGAACTATTCTTTCACTCTCATAGCGGTTCATCATTTCTATGTCGATAAATATACCGTCGGGGACATCGAGGTATCCAAGCTCGATAGCGGTATTTATTACATTTACCATGCTTCTGCCGAATACAGCGACCTTTCTGCCGTATCTTTCAGCACAGTTTACGATCTGCTGTACACGGTGTATATTTGATGAGAAAGTAGCGATGATTATACGCTTTCCTTCGCCCTTCTGGAAAAGCTTATCGAAGGATTCGCCGACTGTACGCTCGGAATGAGTATATCCGGGACGCTCGGCGTTTGTTGAATCAGCCATAAGTGCAAGAACTCCGCGGCTGCCGAGTTCACCAAATCTTGCAAGATCAATTATTTTGCCGTCAATAGGGGAGTAATCAACCTTGAAATCGCCTGTATGAACGATAACACCGGCAGGTGTATGGATAGCCATACCAACTGAATCCGGGATTGAGTGGTTGACCTTAATGAATTCAACAGCCATGCAGCCCATTTTTACTGTCTTTTTAGGCTCAACTATATTGAGATTGACTTTTCCGAAAAGCCCCTGCTCCTTGAGCTTGCCTTCGATAAGTCCTATAGTAAGGCGTGTAGCATAAACGGGAACATTGACCTTTTTCAGAAGATAAGCAAGTCCGCCGATATGATCTTCATGTCCGTGGGTTATAACGATACCTCTGATCTTTTCTTTATTTCGCTCAACATACGTAAAATCAGGGATAACGATGTCAACACCGGGCATATCTGCATCAGGGAATGCAAGACCGCAGTCAAGAATGAATATATCATTTGAACACTCAAAGACTGTCATATTCTTACCAATTTCGTTAAGTCCTCCAAGAGGAATTATCTTTACGGGAGTCTTTTTGACTTCTTTAGGCTTTCTGCCTCCTTTTGTTTTTGCAGGAGCTGCTATTTCAGCATTTACCTTTTTTTCATTTACATTCTTTTCCTTGCCAGATGTTCTCTTTCTGTAGGTTCTCTTAGGCGCAGCCGCTGAATTCTGCTTCGCCTTTGTACTTTTTTCTTTTTCGTTCACTATATGACCTCGCTTTCAAGAATAGGGAAAACTTTCGCATGAACGCAGCGAAAGTCCTGAAAATATATAAAAGACCTCGGAAAAAATAAAAACAAGCCATTTTTACGAACTTTTTTAAGAATGGCTAAAAACTGGCGACAAAAAGACTGACCACATACAACAGGCAAACGTACAAGCTCGTTTGTCTATGAGCCGAACCTGATAACAATATGTGACCACTTTAAAAATTAAAATCCGAAGCAAAATACCGCACATCGCCCTGCGGTTTTATATCTTAATGACGTATTTCCGTCATAAAAGCCTTGAAAAATATATATTAAAGCACTGCTCACCAATGAGCAGACACAATTATTCACACTATAATTATACAAAAACAAAAAGCTTATGTCAATAGCAAAAAGCGGTTGTAAACAACATTTGGCATAATAAATAAATTTTTATATACGGTTGAATTTATTGTGGTATTTGATAATTATTATAAACTCTTTTTTTGCGTAGAATTCAGCAAAAGAATATATAGTCATATTATTTATTGACCGAACCTGATATTTTTATACCCTTGACTTTGTTTATAAGCAGGAAAAGTCCGATAATATTGAAAAAAGCCATTAATCCGTTAAAAATATCTGATATAGTCCATGCTTTTTCAGCTTTTATGATCACACCGAGCGCTGTAACGAGAGAAAATGCAAAGGAAAAAACAGTTTTAGAGCTATTGGGGTGCAGAAAAATGAAGGCAGTTTCGCCGCAGTAATACCAGCCTATGATCGTACAAAAAGCAAATGCTGTCATCAAAACAGCAATTATGCAGCAGGAATATTTTCCTGTAGCTGTATCAAATGCCTCATATACTGTACCGTTTGAAGATGCACATAATATTGTAAATGCTGTAAGAGTACAGCAAATAATCGTATCTATAAACACTTCAAACATACTGCACATACCTTGAAGTTCAATATCATTGCTGTTGACTGATGAACTGTGAAGTATAGGTGAGCTTCCGAGACCTGCTTCATTTGAAAAAACTCCGCGGCGAATGCCTGATGAAACGGCTTTTGATACGCTGTATCCCGATACTCCTCCCACACATTGACGAATTCCGAAGGCTTCATAAAATATTTTTATAATAATATTTGGAAGATTTGAACGTGTTTTCCATATGACTGAAATGCATATTGCGGTATACAGTATTGTTGCAAAAGGCAGGAATATCTGTGCCGCTCTTTCTATTCTTTTGGCGCCGCCGCAAATTACAGCTAAAACAACAATAAAAACAATAATTGATAAAAGAAATGGGCTTATTTTCAAACATTTTCTTATACATTCGGACATTGCGTTAGCCTGAACCATACCGCCCATTCCGAATGATGCTAATATACAGCAGAATGCAAAACATATCGCAAGCTTCATGCTGCCGGCGCCTTTCGCAAGATATGCCATAGGTCCTTTTATACTTTTGTCGCTGTATATTGAAGAAAGATTGTTTTCTGCATATACAGTAGCCATACCAAGAAATGCGGATATCCACATCCAGAAAATTGCTCCTGCTCCGCCTATAACGATCGCTGACGCGACTCCCGTGATATTGCCTGTTCCCATTGCAGCACCAAGAGATACACACATCGTTTTGAACTGATTTTTCCTTATCTCTTTATTGTGAGCTGTCTTTATCATGTAAGGGATGAGTCTGAACTGTATAGCTCTTAGTTTTACGGTGTATATGACGCCGATGAGCAAAAGTAAAAGAATCAGTCCCTTGCCCCATATCAAGTCATTTATTCTTTCGAGCATATGTATCGTTTTTCTCCTGTTTTATGCGTTAAAGTTTACAATTTGTTTTTAATTTCCCTTTTACATTAAATAGTATTTGTGATATAATAAAAATATACTTGGAAAGGGGGAGGAGAATGAAACAATATGCACCTGACAGGAATTGTCTGAGCACAATGCGTATACTTATCACTGCGGCAGCTGTTATTATCATTGCAGCAGCAAAATACTTTTTGCCAATGGATAATGTTGTATTTTTCATAACTGTTGGTACCATAGCAGTCTCTTGCTTTGAAATGTTTATCCATTTACCTCTCTATTTTTCTTCAATAAGTTATATTGCAACAAAGACCGAGGTCATAAAAAGCAGCGGTGTTTTTATAAAGGTACATCAGTCTGTAAGATATTCCTCCGTACAATACACAACTGTTATAAGCAGTCCTTTTTCTCAGTATACTGGATTTAATTTCATAATATTCTTTGTATACGGAGGTCAGCTCAGACTCCTATTTCTAAAACAATCAGATGCCAAAGAAATAATCAGATTATCAGGAACTATAAATTTAAGGGGGGACAGGCATGTACCATGAGCACCCCATAAAAATGCTTAAATATTCAGCAAAAAACATCTGGCTTCTTGTTTTCCCGCTTATGCGAGGTATATACACATATCATTTTGACAAAAACTGGTTCTACAGTTGGATTAAAGGTGCTTGGTTCGATATTGCAGTGCTTGGTGCTATCCTTATTTTTGGATTTGTAAGGTGGTTCTTTTCTCGTATTGACTTCACAGGAGATGAAATAATCCACCGAGACGGTGTTTTTGTAAGAGTAAACACCTATATTCCATATAAGAATATCAGTTCGACAACAGTTGAGCAGCCTTTTTACCTTACACCATTCAAAGCAGTGAGGTTTCGTTGTGACACACGTGCAGGTATATTTAAAACGGTCGATATGAAGCTTATTGTCGGTAAAAAAGCATTTAATGCAATAATGCTTCATATGCCCGATGTAAATGAAAAGAAAAAAATAGAAGGACTTCCGCAGATAAATATGCTTTCTGTCCTCCTTTTTTCTATTTTTTTTTCAAGCGGTTTTTCGGGAACTATATATCTTGCTACGTTTTTCTTTAAAGGCGGAGATATTGCTTACAATATCATAAGCCGTTCTATTAATATTCTGACGGAAGAAACAGAGAAGATCACAGATAAAATGGTTCTGAAAATTCCGACAGCTGCTCTTTTTGTCGGAATTTTCTTCATAGTCTCGTGGTTTTTATCATTTCTTGTTAATCTTTTCAGATATGGCAGGTTTGAGATAGAATGCGATAAAAAGTATATGAAGCTCGGATATGGTATATTTAACAGAATGGAATACCGTATTAAAACTGCACATATTAATTATACCGATCTGAGACAGAATCTTATTATGAAGATGTTTGGCGCAGTGGCAGTACATATCAACTGCCCGGGTTATGGTTCGTCCAAAAACAGGCTTCCTGTACTTTTGCCTGTAAAATTTGAGAAAAATCTCGGAAAAGATCTTAATGCTATCGGAATATACAGCGGCATAAAAAATGACTACAGCGCTCAGCCCGGCGGAATAGGTTCTTATCTGCTAATACCGCTTCTGGTGACTGTTCTTATAATTTCGTCACATAACTTAGTCGCAGAACTTTTTCCGCGCTTTGCAGAGCTCTCTTTCTTTATAGCAATAATGCTGGAGATCCCGTCAGTATGGTTCATAATAGTAAAGTTTACCGCTCTAATGACAAGCGGAGTAGCTTTGTATGAAGAGAAAATAATGATCAGATGTTCGGTGTGGACAAGATTCCATACTGTCGTATCCGAGCAGGAAAAAGTCATAAAAATAGAGCTTCAGCAAAATCTTCTTCAGGCAATGAGCGGACGCTGTGCTATGAGTATATGGTTTGAGGGCGAAGAGCATAAAAGATTTAAAATAAAAGCCATGAAAGCCGAAGAGGTTCAAAGGATAGCGGAAATCATCGGATATGATCTCGGAAGTAAAGTTAATGCTTGACTTTTGGTAAAAAAAATGATATCATAATCAAGTGAGCAGACTATGCGGTAGCGGAAACGTTTCAGTTTACGAGGAAAGTCCGGGCATCACAGAGCAGGATAGCTGCTAACGGCAGCCGAGGGCGACCTTAGGGCAAGTGCAACAGAGATATACTGCCGTCATTATTGACGGTGATGGTGGAAAGGCGAGGTAAGAGCTCACCAGAGTGCTGGAGACAGTACTGCTATGTAAACCCTATTCGATGCAACGTCTATTGGTGCTTGTTATCATAACGTCTGCTCGACGGATAATAAGTAATGACGGCTTCAGCTTATCGGCGACGGTAAGCGTAGATAAATTACCGCACACGACAGAACCCGGCTTATCGGTCTGGTCACAATAAAAAAGAGAGCGAAAGCTCTCTTTTTTATTTATGTATATTTAGTCTCTCCACATTTTTCTGTAGGAAAAGCAGGTGAGATTTTCAGATTTTTTAAACTGTCTTGCAAAGTAGCTCTGATCGTTGAATCCGCATAAATGAGCTATCTCTTCAACAGATTTGTCGGAAAAACGAAGAAGATTTTTTCCGTAATTGATGCGTGCATTTATAATATGCTGGAATATAGTTTTACCGTATATCCTTTTATATTCTCTCGTGAGATAGTATTTACTTATGTAAAACTGAGATGAAAGCTTTTCCAGTGAAAGATCTTCTGTAAAATGATCGTCAATATAGTTGTTGACCGCAGCAAGCTTCTGT
The DNA here is from genome assembly GCF_000518765.1 of Ruminococcus flavefaciens ATCC 19208. Classification (GTDB taxonomy): domain Bacteria; phylum Bacillota; class Clostridia; order Oscillospirales; family Ruminococcaceae; genus Ruminococcus; species Ruminococcus flavefaciens. The sequence goes on from NZ_JAEF01000006.1 coordinate 322,011, forward strand.
TTAAGGGCAGAATCATACTGCTGATCCGATATGTTGACAGTAAGTGCAAGAGTAAGGATATCAACGATATATTTTGATGTAACTATTTCGGCATCAGGTTCTTTTTTTTCGTTGACTTCGAGTATATCTGTTATAGCAGACACAACTTTATCAAAGAAAGCAGGTCTGAATACATTCTTTGACTGTGAAATATAATAATCGTAATACTGCTGAGAGGTCCCGCCGTTAAAATGTATCCACAGAAGCTCCCACGGATCTCTGTCCGAGCTTTTGTAAAAAAATGGTGATTTGCAGTCTATAAAGAAGCAATCTCCAGTGACAAGCTGAAATTTCTCGCCATTTACAGAGAGCTCTCCTTTGCCGTTTACAACAGCAGCGATAAGAAATGATTCCAGATCCTGACGCTGTATTGCGGCAGCCTCTTCTGTCCTTGCGAAACCTGCTTCCTGTATATAAAAGAAAGTGTTTTTGGCAGACGGTCCGGGTGTACATATGATTCTCCTGGAAAGCCTGCTGCCAGAGCTTTTATTTTTACTTGTATCCGTTTTTGTACACTCCTTTACAATGATATAGCAATATCGTACTAATATTATATCACAAAAATACATATAAATCAATGGCTGCCATGAAATATCCACTCTAACAATAGAAATATTACAGCAGTAAAAGTATAGCAATAATTATCAATATCATAGCCGTGATTAAAATGTATCTTCTGTTCCGAAAAAAACTTCTTTTTCTGTTCTCATGAGGAAGCAGGGAAGATAATATCCTCTGAGCTTCTTTTTGTGATATTGTTTCAGGAAAAATTGTTACATTTGGTCTGAGATAAAGAACTGCTTTCTCGAAATATAGACTGTCAGGGTTATTGATCTCGATAATTTTCTTGTTTACGCCTTTTATCATAGTACCTCCGATGAAAACATTTATCGAAAGTATTGGCAAAATAATGAAGCTTATTCAATTTGTTTTGAAATACTGCGGATATAATGGAAAAGATACTGCTGAGCTATGCCTGCATTTTTTTGAGCAAATTCAGGAAATCCGTCAGGATAATACTCAGCAAGAACTCTTTTTATCCATACATCTACAGGAAATGCTTCTGTTCTGTACATACCGAACAGAAGAACACATTCAGCAACCTTCGGACCTACGCCTTTTATTTGTTTCAAAGCACTTCTTGCTTCATCTATAGGCATTTTGGATATAGCTGAAAGGTCGATAGTACCGTCAGCCACCTTTGATGCAGCATCTTCAATATATTTCGCTCTGAAACCGCTGCGAAGGTACGCAAGTGAATCGGCGGTTTCCGTTGAAAGTTTTTTATAATCCGGAAATTTACCGTGATAATTCTCGCAAAGGCGGTCTATAATGCCTTTTATTCTTGGAATATTATTATTCTGGGAAATAATAAAGGAAATAAGGCACTCCCAGCTATCCTGTCTGAGCAGGCGGATTCCGCCTGCAAATTCGCAAGCCTTTGAAAGAGTTGCATCTTCAGAAAATTCTTTTTTCAGTTCGGAATAATCTGTTTCAAAATCAAAATAGCTTATCCACTTGGAGATGAAATCGTTTTCATCTGTATTATGAAATATAAAACAGCCTTTGTCAGTTTGTGAAATAGTGAGCTTATCATTTATAAAAGCACCTTTATATGTACATATGTGATCGGAAGGTATCTTCTTCCAGCGAAAAGCCTGTCCGCAGTCGAGAGTCTCATCAAGGTCAAGATCGGGTTCATAGACAATGATGTCGTTTTCCTGTACTCTGTAATCCATAATATCCTCCTTAAAAAGTTATATATACAAACTAAAGTCTTGTACTTGATTTTTCATTTAAATTATACTAAAATATAATAGAGAATACAATAGCAAGGAATGATTTTTTTGAAAAAATTTATCTCTGCCATAGCTTTCGCAGCAGTTATGGTACTTGTTTTCAGCGGTTGTTCGTCAAAAAACAGCAGTAAAGAAAGCCGTGCTGAGGCAACAAGTCAGCCTTTTACCGAGCGTGAAGTTGAAACTGCCGAGGGTACTTATATTTTTGATAAGGCTAATATCCTTGATTCGGAAACGATTAAAGCCTGCAACGACTATGCAGGCTGGCTGTACAAGAAGAAGCTTATCAATGCGGCTGTAATAACAGTAAATGATCTTGAAGGCAAATATCCATATGATTATGCAGCCGAAGAATACAATAAGTTATACGAAGGAAAGGGAAGCGGTCTTGTCGTTCTTATAAATAATGACACCAATTATGATTCCGTATTCAGATCCGGATCATGTCTTTACGGCATATCAGATAAAGCCGAGTATAATGCTGTTTATTGGGAGACTAAGGAAGTGCTCAAGGGCGATTACCGTTCCGGTATAATGCGCCTTTTGCAGCTTGGTGAGCTTTGCCCTATGCACGTTATAGATAATGCGCAGGTTTTTGATATGGATCAGTTGAATAAGATTGAAAAAACACTTAGCTCATGTAAAGAAGATGTAACATTAATCGCTTCACATAACGGTTCGGAAACACCTAATGATCAGATACTCCAGCAGTACTACGACCGCAAGTATAAAAACGATAAGGGCATAATGTTTATGCTTGACACGATATCGGGGAAGATACTTGTTCATTCCTCTGAAAAGATATCCTCGGATATTGAAAAAGCTCTTAAAGACGCAAATACTTTATCAGCAAAAGGCGATAATTACGGAGCTGTCAACAAAATACTGGAAGCTCTTAAAAAAGCAGATGACTAAACATTTTTGTATAAAGAAGCAATAAAAAATGCAGAAGGAGCTGATATTATATGCCGCCTATAGGTGGTCCAAGAGGAATGGGATATCTTACAGAGGAGGAAAAGAAAAATCGACCAAAGGTCACAAAAGATCTTCTGAAAAGAATATTTTCATATTTAAAGCCTTACTGGAAACAGATGCTGATCGTGCTTATTGCCATTGTCATTTCTTCCACACTGACTCTTTTGCCTTCAGTTCTTACAGGAAAGATAATTGATGAAGGACTTATCGGCAGAAGCCTTAAAAAACTCATATTCTTCATAATCCTGTCTCTAACGGTTACTCTCGGTGCAAATCTGATAGGTGTACTTGAAAGCTACATGAATACATGGATAGCTCAGCATATAACATACGATATGCGAAATAAAATGTACCTGCATCTTCAAAAAATGTCACAGAGATTTTTCACTTCCAATAATCAGGGCGATATCATAACCCGTATGACAAGTGATATTTCCGGAGTACAGCAGATTATAACCAATACGCTTACAAGTATACTTTCAAATTCCATAACACTGATCGTTGCAATGATAGTAATGTTCAGACAGAACTGGATTCTTGCGATAGTCGGTGTACTTGTTGTTCCGCTGTTTGCTATTCCTACAAGAAACGCAGGCAAGACAAGATGGTCAATAACAAAGGAATCGCAGGCTTGCAGCGACGAAATAAACGGTATTCTGAACGAGACTATGTCCGTAAGCGGACAGCTTCTTGTCAAGCTTTTCGGCATGGAAAAGACAGAATATGAAAAATACGAAAATGTCAATCGCAGAATGATAAAGCTCAACATACGTGAGGGTATGGCGGGACGCTGGTTCAGAGTTGCTCTTACCACATTTTCAAGTATAGGACCAATGCTGATCTATCTTGCAGGCGGAATACTTATGATGAAGTTTGATTCTGACCTTACAGTAGGTGATATTACAGTACTTGTTGCACTTCTCGGAAAAATGTACGGTCCTGTAAATCAGCTTCTCAATATACAGGTAGACTGGATACGTTCAATGGCAATGTTCACACGTATTTTTGAGTATTACGATATGCCTGTCGAGATAAAAAATGCTCCTGACGCAATTACTCCAACAGATGCTCCTGAGGGAAAAGTCGAGTTTAAAAACGTTGGTTTTTATTACGATAAAGAGCGTCAGATACTCAGTGATATCAATTTTTCGCTTGAGAGTGGAAAGTGCATAGCAGTTGTAGGACCGTCAGGTTCGGGAAAAAGCACACTTGTAAATCTTATTCCGCGACTTTACGACGTTACGTCAGGCAGCGTACTGTTTGACGGTACGGACGTAAGAAAGCTTGATCTTGCTTATTTACGCAGCCATATAGGTATAGTCAGTCAGGAAACATACCTTTTCAACGGTACTATACGCGAAAACTTGCTTTATGCAAAGCCTGACGCTACAGAAGATGAGCTTATAACCGCCTGCAAACAGGCTAATATATATGAATTTGTAGAAAAACAGGAAAACGGACTTGATACTGTAGTCGGAAACCGCGGATTAAAGCTTTCCGGCGGTGAAAAACAGCGTATATCCATTGCACGTGTTTTACTGAAGGATCCTGCTCTTATGATATTTGACGAAGCTACTTCCGCACTCGACTCGATATCCGAACAAAAGATACAGGACGCTATAGAGCCTCTGATATCTTCAAGAACAAGTATCCTTATCGCACACAGATTGTCGACTATTCTGGCAGCAGACGAGATACTGGTAATAAAGGACGGTGTTATCTCCGAAAGAGGTACACACAGCGAGCTTGTAAGCCGCGGCGGAGTATATACAGAGCTTTATAACACTCAGTTCAGCAAAGTCGAAACAGGTACAGAACGTTTTGAATATACGGAAGGTGAAGACTGATCTTCACACTCGGACAGAAAGGAAGGATACGCCATGAGTGAAAAGGATTTTTATATTGAAGCATTTGACAATCTGCCTGCACTTGCCGACAACAGTGAGTCTATGAAGGAAAAATTTGCGCACGTTTTCTATGATTTTTTGCAGCTTTCTCATCTTTATGATTCTGCTATAGAGGTCGTAAAGACTTACCTTGGGATACTCGATAACGAATTCAGCGTAAAATTCCAGAGAAACCCTATTCATAACATTGAAAGCCGTTTGAAGTCTCCTCAGTCGATAATAGGCAAGCTTCAGAAGAAGAATTTAGAAATTTCGACAGATGCAGCAAGAAAAAATCTCCTTGATCTTGCTGGTATCAGAGTTACCTGCTATTATATCACAGATATTTATGCCATAGTCGAAATGCTTTCAAGGCGTGATGATTTTACTGTCATCAAGCGCAAGGATTACATAAAAAATCCCAAGCCGAGCGGCTACAGAAGTTATCATATGATACTTAACGTACCTGTTTATTTATCTACACATAAGGAATACGCTCCTGTAGAAATACAGATACGTACCATAGCTATGGATTTCTGGGCAAGTCTTGAACATCAGCTAAAATATAAAACATCATCGGATATCCCGCCCGAAATATCCGATGAGCTTAAAGAATGTGCTGAAAGGATCGCCGAGACGGACTTGCAGATGCAAAATATATATTTACAGATAAAAGATATGGAATAATAATTTTAAGCTCATCGTTCACGGTGAGCTTTTTCGTCATAATATTACTTAAAAAAGTCTATTTTACAAAAAAATCCCCGTTCACATTTGCTCAGGCTGATGATATAATAAAACTGTCAACAGATAAAAAGAAAGGAGCATATAAATGTTCGGGATAGTAAAAAAGATAAAGCGTGAGGTCATTGACAAAACCACTTATATGGAGATCTTCGGTGATAATAAGGTAGCATACAGGGTTTTGAGCGGACGAATGAGGATATTTGAAGACGAGATAATTACATACGGTGTGGAAGTCATAGACCATAGAAACGGTCAAAAAGAGCTTATTGATGATTTTTCAAGAAATATTGAAGATGCCGTAGCTTTCGCAGAACTGCTTATAAGCCAGAAAATAAAGCCATGTCAGCTTTACAGCAAAGCCCTTGATTTTCTGAGAGTATCCATATAAAAAATTTACTTTTGGGGTATGGACAAATTGATTTTTTTATGATATAATATCAAATTGAATGGTAAATAGCCATATCTGGAAAGGAGAGATCGCAATGGCTGAATTAAAATATGAGATCACAGAAAAACTGGGGGTTCTTTCTGAGAACGCTAAGGGCTGGACAAAAGAACTTAACATGGTGAGCTGGAATGAGCATGAGCCTAAGTATGACATAAGAGAATGGTCACCCGATCATTCAAGAATGGGAAAGGGCGTTACTCTTACAGCTGACGAACTTGCAGAGCTCAAAGAGCTTCTTGCCGGAATTGATCTTGATTCATTTGAATAAGCATAAAAAGCAGCTCGCTGAGCTGCTTTTTTCATTATTTTAATATTGCTTTTCCTCCAAAATATGCAAGTACAAGTATACCGAGGATGATTCGATACCAGCCAAACACCTTGAAATCATGCTTTTTGATATAATCCATGAGAAACTTGATAACGAAAACCGATACTAAGAATGCAACTGCCATGCCAATCAGAAGAACCGCGAGTTCACTGCCTGTAAAATCAAATCCGAACTTTATAAGCTTCAGCAGACTTGCGCCGAACATAACAGGAACTGCAAGGTAGAATGTGAATTCAGCAGCTACAGTACGTGAAACACCGATAAGAAGTGCACCGACTATAGTAGCACCTGAACGCGATGTACCCGGGAAAATTGCAGCGATAAGCTGAAAAATGCCAATAATAAATGCAGCTTTGTATGTAAGCACAGCAATTGTATTTATTTTTGCTTTTCTGTCTTTGTTCCAGTTTTCAACAATAATAAACGCTACACCGAATACAATAAGTGCGATAGCAACAGTCCAAGGATTGTAAAAATGCTTATCTACCCAATCCTCAGTGACGTAACCTATAGCAGCAGCCGGAACACAGGCAACAAGGACTTTGAACCACATCTGGAATATGTCTGTTTTTACCATCTGTCCGAAAGGTGATTTGTTCAGCGGATGCTGATTGTTTTTCTTTCCGAAAGGCCAAAGCTTATGCCAGAATATAACAACTACAGCCATTATTGCGCCCAACTGGATAACAACATCGAACATTTCTTTGAATTCATCGGATTTATCCAGTTTAAGAAACTCTCCGACGAGAATAAGGTGACCTGTACTGCTTATAGGAAGCCATTCTGTGATGCCTTCCACAATACCAAGTATTATTGTTTTGATTATCTCCCAAATCATTGTGTATGTTTCCTTTCATATAAAATACAGATGATATTATAACATATTTGGGTTTGTGTGTCAAATATCGGAATCGTGATTTCTGAAAAGCTTGAATTTCCTTTTTGATATAGTAAGTATTCCTGATCTTTTTAATCTTGTTATCTCACGCTGGAGCGCACTTCGGTTAACACATAGATAATCCGATAAAGCAGTGGTAGAAAAAGGAATTTGCGGAGCTTTTCCCTTTGGCGTCTTTTCTTCGATAATGCTCAGACAACTGATAAGCTTATCTTCGATAGTGCGCTGACTAAGCACCTCAATTCTTTCATTGAGAGATATTGCTTTTTCTGACATGAGCTCCAGCAGATTTTCAACGACTTTTGAGTGACACTGACAAGCGTTCTCGCATCTTTTGGTAATTTCAGACCTTCTCACAAACATTATCACGCAGTCAGTTTCGGCGATTATCTCGATACTGCTTCGCTGTGAAGCTGTAAATGTAAAATAAACTCCGAATACACTTTGCTCCTCAAGTGATTCCAGTATTGATCTTACACCGTTTATATCGTATCTTACCATTACAGCGGTACCATTTAGTACGATACCGAGCTTATCCGGATTATCGGAATAATCCATTATCCTTCCGCCGGCTTTGAATTTTTTTATTTCAGCGTTGAAACAGTCGATCATTCGATGGCAATCATCTTGATCTATACCTTTAAATAATATGTTATTTTCAGGTAACATAAAAAACTCCTTCTGTGTTGCATTTGCAACAGATTTTTCTTTTACATTATGATACAATATATTCAGACAAATGTCAATACTATTCTAACGGAGGTCATTACAATGAAGGTAAATGTTATAGGTGAACAGCTTTCACAGGACGAGATCAACGCATACATTGATTATGGCAAGAAGAAATACAGTGACAGAGAAATTCTCGGAATGACTGTAAAGACAGACGGTGACTACGTCGATCTCCAGTATGATTTTGCAAAAGATATCCCTTTTGACAGAATAAGAAGGATCACAGGATATCTTGTGGGTACTCTTGATCGTTTCAACGACGGAAAACGTGCTGAAGAGCGTGACAGAGTAAAGCATTCTGTATAATCGTCTGTTACTGCGGTGAAATCACTGTTTGCAGACTTTTAATATAAAAATAACGGAGGTAATTAACATGAAAACATACGTATGTCCTATTTGCGGTTACGTTCACGAAGGAGATGCACCACCTGAAAAATGTCCACAGTGCGGAGTTCCGGGTTCAAAGTTCATTGAAAAGGAAAAAGGAGAAAAGCTTGTTTTTGCTTGTGAGCATGAGCTTGGAGTTGCCAAGGCTGTAACAGATAATGAAATAATCGAGGGACTTCGTTCAAACTTCAATGGCGAATGTACAGAAGTTGGTATGTATCTTGCAATGGCAAGAGTAGCATATAGAGAAGGCTATGCCGAGATCGGAGCTTATTGGGAAAAGGCTGCTTACGAAGAAGCAGAGCACGCAGCAAAGTTTGCTGAGCTTCTCGGTGAAGTTCTTTCAGCTTCAACAAAGGAAAATCTTGAAAAGAGAGTTGCTGCTGAGCACGGTGCTACAGAAGGAAAGCTCAAGCTTGCAAAAAGAGCAAAGGAGCTCAATCTTGACGCTATTCATGATACAGTTCACGAAATGGCAAAAGATGAAGCTCGTCACGGTAAAGCATTTGAAGGGCTTCTCAAGAGATATTTCGGTTAATAAATATAAAAAACTGACGTTGCATATGCCTCGTCAGTTTTTCTTTTTTATTTCAGCAGTTCTTTGCGGAGACAAAGAAGATCGAATACATCAACTGTATCATCTTGATTCATGTCAGCAAGCAGGAACTGCATTTTTGTGAAGCTCTCTTTACCGTGCAGATATTTGCTCATTATAAGCAGATCAGCTACGTTTATCGTTCCGTCCATATCAGTATCTCCGTACTGATACTCCTTCATTTTGAAGCTGCAAACCAGAGAGAGTGCCTTATCAGCAGTGACGGTTATTGTATCGGAATCAGAATTAACCGCTCCCGACCAGCCATCAAAAGTATAACCTTCGGCAGGTTTTGCAGTAAGAGTTATTTCCTTTCCGCTTTCAAATAAGCCTGCCCATGTCTTATTAGATAATTCAGTGTCAACTGAGTTAACAGAAATAATGCCGCTTCCGTCAACTTCTACAGTTATGAAGTTTTTTTCATTTGATATACCGAGGTAATTCCGCATATTTTCAATGGCATAGTCCCCACGTTTTTGAAAGTAGGTACGCATTAATTCAAATTCATCATGATAATAGCTCTTCTGCTCGGACAGGAAGCTTTCAATATCAGAAGCAGGAGTGCCATTATACCAGCGCCAAGCAGTCATGGTGATATAGTTCATGTACTTTTCTTCCTCAGCGTTTATCTCAGATACCATTTTTGACGGCTCGAATACCGAATAAGCATATGAATAGAATCTTTCCGCAAATTTTTGCTTAAATTCGGGATTTTCAAGAAGCTTTGTAAATATCACCGTTGGTATAGCGTCTTTAACTTCGTCCATTTTCCGGAAGCTGTCGTGTTGATACGACTCAACTCCGCCGAAGTCCTCATACGCAAGTCCTACCGAGTAATCATAATCAAATGAACCGAATCTCCATTTTCCATCGCTGTAGGGATTGCCGTCTATTGCTTCACCGTTGTATCTCCACATGAAGTAATTGTAGTTTGGCCAGTCCCATGTGTCGATATACAGACCTGTGCAGTAACTTTCTATAAGGCTGTCAATATCAACTACAGATTTGACATAATCATAGTTTTCAGCGACAGAAAGATCGTTATCACGGCAAAAAACTCCGAGATGCTGGATATTTCGAGGTTCATCATCCGGACCTTCCTCAAGCTCTCCGTTTTTATATATAGTGACATTTTCTGAAGGTACACCATAATTGGACTGTATGTAGTAATCCGAGGTCTTTTCGGTTATCTCGTACATTCCCCAAAGCTCTCCATCGATGAAAAGCATACATCTGTCGCTGTCATATGTAGCGAGTGCAGGTATATCTTGAAGTGCAGAATGAACTATACGTTCTCTCAGTCTGTCAACCCATGTAACCGCTCTGAGACCGAAGGAATCGTAACGCTTTATTATTTTTCCGTCAGCAGCGGAATAGTTATCGTCTATAAGCTTATAGTCAAGCTTGGAATCACCGTACTTGCTCCTTGCAAATACATTGAAGCTTTTTGCCTGACTGTTTCTTGTGGAAGCGCCTCTTATGCGTATTCCAATTTTCTGTGAAAAGCCAATTGCTCCGTCTTTGAAATATGTAAGATCAGCCTCTCGCTCCCACTCCTTTCCGCTTGAAAAGAAATTTGCGATGCTTGCATCAATATCATTCTCGGGATTTTCCAGCCAGTCAAGGTACTGCTGACCTGCAACATATATCCCCTTATCCTTGTCGAACAGATTTGCAGGATCGGTAACAAGAGATACTACAGGTATTCCCGAATAATATCTGAGCTTTTCATCGTTCATTACAAAGAAAGTCTTTGTAATAACCCTGCTGAAGGTATTGTCCGATGACTTTGCAGCTGCTCTTACAACGGTCGCCTTGTCGAATTTCTCGGGATTTGCTTCGTATACCTGTGAAAGTCTTGTTGAGTAAGGACTGTCATCCACCTGCTGGTACTTGCTGTAAACGTTTTCTTCGATGCTTCTGTCATACATTTGTATAGCTTCTGTGTAAGGCTTGGCAGTTTCCGAGGTTGTCGGGTCTGAGCCGTCAAGAGTGTAATAAACTATATCCGATGCATTTGCGGTTATAGTAAGCTCCTTTACGTCGTTTTCACTGTAGAAGCCTGATTCCAGAGAAAATACAGGCTCAGCAGGTGTAGATATATTCTCTGCGGCAGGTGTTGGGGCCATTACCGAATAGCTTCCGTCAGATGAACGTCCGTATGTGGTATCCTCGGAAAGTGAAGGAACTTCGAGCTTCTGCAGCAAATTCCCGTCAGAGGATGAAAGAAAGACAGTCTCACCCGATTTGCTGAGCGAAAAGCCTGTGTTCAGCTCAGAAGTCTCGCCTTCTTCTTTATTTGATACTACCAGAAGATACTCGCCCTGCTTTATAACAGTACCCGTCGGGAAAATATACTTCATCGGTTTATCTTCATTTTCAGACAGACCAAAGCCGGACAGGTCGATATCAGAATTGCCGCCGTTATAAAGTTCTATCCAGTCGGAGGCTCTTCCAAGACTGTCAGTGAAGCAGTTTTTATTCTGAGTGCATACTTCATTTATATAAAGCCCCCCCTGAGCCTGTTCAGCCATAGAAATAGGCACACCCGAATACATTGCGGGCACCACGAGCATGGCTGCTGCAAGGCTGCCCATTTTTTTTATCAAGTTCATAAAAATCCCTCTCAATGTATTTAATAACAAACTGATTATAGCACATACCTCAGCGGAATTCAATCCTTTTTTTCAATCTATACACATTTATATTGAAAAATTTTAGTTTTGTGTTGTGCCTTTTAATTATATACAGGATAGCTTTTTATAAATTATATTGTTTAATACTGAAGGCTCACAATAATAATTTAGCAAAAAATGTGTAGAAATCAACACATAAAAATGATATAATTAATAAAAAATTGTGGAAAAGGGGAGCAGTGAAGCTTTATTACAAGATTCTCTGCTCAGATTAGCTGACCAAAACATAAAAAGGAGGAATTTAAATGAAACTAAAAAGAATATTATCTGCTCTTACAGCTGCTGCAATAGCTGTACCATGTATGTGCATTCCGTCGGTATCGGCGATAAGCTCGCAAAATTCTTCTACAGCAACGCATGAAGAGCCTCTGACGTATATTCCTGATTTTCCTGAGGAGATACTTAAAGAATTTGATATAAACTGGACAGGTCTGGCTTCTAATGTATTCTGCGACAACACAACCTTTGCCACTGACTTTTCTTATAACGAATTTCTGTATGACGGCGGCTACGCTCTGTACTGCACTCAGAGCTTCGGAAATTACCTGGGCTATGTTTTTAGATGGCATGACTGCAACTCATACAAGGCATATCAGTCAGCCGATTTTCCTCTTTCAGACTATACCGAAAACATGAATCTCAGACTTAATTTGCATTTGGATACTGAGATTAAAGAAAGCGGTGATTTCTATTTAGGACCACTTCTGGAGCTAAACGACGAACAAGACGAGCTATTTATTATAGAGCAATTCTCTGCCGAATCGGTATTTCCTCAAAATGAACTGATTGGTTCCTACACTGCTGACGGAAAGGAATACGATCTTTACAAGCAGGAACGCAGCTTCAAGGATATATCTCCCATGCGTTACTATGCGGTTAATAAAGGAGGACTCAGAAATGAAGTTGCTCCCGATGAACATCCCCACGAAGAGTATTCTTTAAGTGTGTCCGAGCACCTCACAAATCTTAAAAGTATTGCCGGAACAGATATCAGACTGAATAAATACGGTATCCTTTGCGAAGGAAACGGCGGTATCGGATTTGGATTTTATAACGCAAGTCTGAGTAATGATTTTTACCCATTGCCTGAAGAAAAGCTTTCTTTTAACGAAAACGGTGACCCTGTAACTTACCAAAATGAGCTTATGAAAAATCTGGACGGTTACAGGTATTCATTACAGACCAGTGACTCGGGCTATCCGTACACTCAGGACGAAGTTGGACGCTATCATATTACTTCACATGAAAATAATTCCTTCATTACTCCAAAAAGAAACGGTACTCTCTCTGCAACTGTATCAGACGGTATTTTCGGAACAGTCTCTTCAGGCAAGGAGTTTGACGGTAAAACTCCGCTTCTTGCTAAAGATTACCGTCTGGACTATGAATATTCCGTAAAAAAGAGCGAACCCACTGAAATTGCCGATGATGAGGAGGAAGTATATGATTCATCACCTGCCGCAGCAGCATCTGTATGGACTATTGAACCGTATGTAAAACTCAACTATCAGGAAAGCACAAATATTGACAAGGAGTGCATCCACTATTTTGGGACTGTTGAAACAGACGGCGAAATTTATGATATATACCAAACGGATGTCTATGAAATGGATATGGAACCACTTGGCTTCGATGATAAACAAGATTTTAATTCATACCTCTTTGTTCATGTAAACAAGGAAGAAAATATCAGCAAAGAAGTTAAAAAGGGTTCGTTCCCGATAACAAAGCTTGTAAAGGCTGCAAAAGCCTATGGCATAGAAGTCGGAAACATTGCACGAATAGATCTTAATATCCACCTGCGCGGCGAATATACTATGGATATACTCAAAAATGATATTACAGTCAATGAGTTTTCACCAACTGAGCCGGATAATAACAGCAGTATATATGTTGATGTTTCAAAAAGCAGCAATGTAGTCAAAATTGATCCGTATACTTTCAAGGCTATTACAACCGGATATATGTATGGCTACGAAAACGGCTGTTTTTCAGCATATTCTAACGGAAGTCACGAGGCGGAATATACTGCCGGAATTCAGAAGTCAAATGACGGCAGACATCGCTTGGATCCTGACAAGGTAACAAAAGCATACTACAAGATTGAGAAAGAATTTAATGAATGCTATCAGGTAAATTACAAAATTACATCAGAATATAACAGCATATATAAGACAATAAATATTATTGAAAACAGCAAGAACTATGCTATAGAATGGAATTTAGGGTCTTATATGGTAGGAATGCTTCGTTCTCCTGAAGAACCTGCTCCTGAATTAATAAAAACTTATACATCAGGCGGGCATACGTATGATCTTTACAAGGAAAGTGTTGCATACAGCGGCTGTTTTAATACAAATTACTACGATACATATGTCAGTGTAAGACAGGATCAGGAAGAAGGAGACGTTCTGGAAGGCTGTATTGACTTCCAAGATCATCTTAATAAGATTGAAGAAGGTATAATTGATAAACTTAATGTATCAAGTATCTCCCTGGAAGTCAGTGCAGTGAATGAGATCGGATCGGTCAAAGCACTCAAAAATGATATATTTTTTGATACATTAGATGTTCCGTGGACTATCGTAGGAGACTTCAACGACGATCTGTGTGTAGATTCTCTTGACGTTGTCGCTGCAAAGAAAGCGCTTCTGAGTGAAAAATCCGAAGAAAATTCATATTATCCGGCTTATAAGGATATAAACCGCAACGGTACTTTTGATATAGCCGATATTGTTATGCTTCAGGAATATGTACTCGGAAAGATCAAGTCCTTCCCTGATATTTACTAATAATAATAACGTAAGTATTTGAGCCGTCCAAAATATGGACGGCTCATTTTTACTAATTTCATTAATTTTTAATGTAATACTTGAAGTTAGCAGTAAAAGTAAAACAAACGAAAAATGCCGATATTTCAAAGCTTCATTGAAATACCGGCATAAATAAAAGTGGTGAGACATGAGGGATTTGAACCCTCGACCCTACGCTTAAAAGGCGTATGCTCTACCGACTGAGCTAATGTCTCACAACAAAATTAATTATATCAAATTTTCAAAAAGTTGTCAAGCGTTTTTTTGTATTTTTATGTAAAGGCTAATTAATCGAACTTAATAATATTTTTTTGGTACAAAACGACGTTTTTTTGTTTGGCGCTTGACTTTTTTTACTCTACATGATATAATATTTAAGTCGTCAAGTGATGTGCTTGTAGCTCAGCTGGATAGAGTGACTGGCTACGAACCAGTAGGTCGGGGGTTCGAATCCCTCCAGGCACGCCATACGACAAACCTCACGTTTTTACGTGAGGTTTTTTGCTTTATTCGTAATGTTGTTTGTCTTGACAAAAATTGATTAAAAGGGTATAATAATTAAGTATATATGTTAGGAGGGGTTGAAATGAAAAAGGCATATGTCCCGTTTGTTACATCAGCTGCTATTACTGTTGGATTGCTTTCAAGTGGTTTTTCTGCAAATGCAACGACAGTCGATGATGTTGCCGATGTTGCAAGATCCTATGGATATTCCGAAGAAAATATTCAGGAGGGATATAATGAATATTATTCCCATCCCGAAGATTATCCGTCAGATCGTCTTGATATGGTTATAGAAAAGCTGCATGATGCAGGTAATCAGATGATAACAACAGGTCCGCAAGTGGTTGATCCTGTAATAACAACAACTGTTGCCGCGGTTAACGATGATAATGCACAGGCTCCTGCAGAATCTGATCTTATAACAATTACCGCAGTTGACGGTACTACTTTTACAAGAATAAGCCGTGAAGCTTTTATAAATATGTCGTATGACGATAAAATGTCATATTTAAGAACTTTTACACCTACTCAGCAGCAGGCTTTTATTGATGATCTAAGTCCTGAGGAATACAGAAGTCTTATGAAACAGAGCCCTGCTGAACAAAAAGTCAAGATCGTTGATAAGCTTTCTCAGGCTGCGGAAGAAATGGGGCTTAACATAACAGTAGATGAAATTACTGATGATTCTCTGACTCTTGCAATGCGCAATGATAAAGGAGAGCTTGTTAATGTGTCAACAGCAGGTACGACTGTTGAAGATACAGGATATGACCGCAGGGGAATTCTTGCTGCAGCAGGTGTATTGATATGCATTGCTATTACAGCTGCTTATTTTATAATGCGTTATATCAAAAATGAGGAAACGGAGTAATAAATGGAGAAAAAGGCAAAAAAAAGTAATGTTCTTGTTCATGTTGTCACACCGTTTATCCTGCTTTTTCTGTGCGTCGGAATCCTGATTATAGCACTTATTAAGCCATCGGATAAGCTTAAAGTCTATGTTAATCTTGCGTTTATGGACGATTTAAAAACCTCTCCTGAGGCTGCCGGCTCAGGTCTTTTTTTAAAAGATAATGATATTGTTGAGGATTACGATGGTGAGACTTTTGATGATGGAGAGATTATACGTCCAAAATTCGGAGAAATGTATGCTTCACTGAAATGTACTGCGTTTGATATATCTGTTCCTGTATACTGGGGAAGCAACTCAGAGCTTTTTGAACACGGTGCTTGTCAGTCATCCGGCTCTGCTGTTATTGGTGATGACGGAAATACAGTTATCAGTGCTCATGAAGATACATTTTTCTCTGAACTTTACAAGCTTAAAAAGGGAGATACTGTTACTTTGAACACTATTTACGGCGAATTCAAATATAAAGTCACAGAGACTATTACCTTCAATAAAAAAGAGGGAAAGTACGTAGCTCCGTCAAAAGATTCAAAACTTACGCTTTATACCTGTAAACGAAATGTGCTTGGCAGTGCAGATGAACGTATAGGTGTTATATGTGAACCTACAGAAAAGAAATTCTATAATAAATCAGGGGAGGCGGATGCAAAATGAAAAAATGTATCATCTACCTGTTTTCACTTATATTTTCGGTTCTGCTTGTATTTATGCTCATAGCAAGTTCTGCGCTCCTTCTTGTTGATATTAATGTTTCCGAAAAGAAACTTAACGATCTTGCTTCAAAGAAAGATCTTGATTCAAAAATTTATACAGAGATCGGGAAGTATTACTCTGATAAATTCAACACAACAGGTATTCCCGCAGAGGTTTATATGGACGCAATAGATGCTTCGTATATCAAATCCTGTGAAGAGGCATATATCAAGGCTGCTTTCGAGGCACTTGAAAACCATAATGAAATGAGTATCTCTCTTCCTAAAAACAAGCAGCTTGAAGAAAATATCGAGATTTTTTTCAATGATTTTGCCGATAAGAACGGATATGAAAAAGATGACAAGTTTGAATTGAAGCTCAGAACCACCACTGAAAACGCTTATTCATCTATCGGTTCATTCTGTGATGTTTATAAATTTTCAGCAATGAATAATCATGGTGTTCTTTCAAAGCTTTCAAAGGTTTATTCTGACAGAATTATTATGACCTGTGGCTGCATGGCAGCAACTCTTATACTTATCTTACTGCTTGTGTTTATCAACAGAAAAAAGAAAATTACAACAATGTACTGGTGCGGTATATCCTCACTTATTGCCGGTATTCTTGGAAGCTGTCCGAGTATCTATCTGCTTGTTACAAGGTTTTATGACTCTTTTTCTATAAAGCAGGCGGCTGTATTCACAGCCTTTACAAGTGCAATGTACAAATATACGGAAGCATTTATGGCTGTACACATTGCTTTTGCCGTTATCGGAATAACTCTTGTGGTCATATACGGCGTTATCCATGATAAAAAAACTTATCCTGGCACAAAACCTACAGAAATATAATTTGTGCAGCTGTTTATACAGCTGCTTTTTCATTATAAAAAATCATATTTTTTTCGCAGAAAACATTGACATTAATGTATAAAAGGTGATATAATCTACTTATCGGATAACCCATTTTGATTTATTAAGGAGGAATAAAAATGGAATCAATCAAAAAGTATATTGCAGAAGTTATAGGAACATTTGTGCTTGTTCTTCTCGGCTGCGGAACAGCAATGCTCGTTGGATGTGATGCTGTTAATGGAGGAGGATATATACTTACAGCACTTGCATTCGGACTTGTGATCGTTGGTATGGCATATTGCATAGGAAATATTTCAGGCTGCCATATTAATCCTGCTGTTTCACTTGGAGTACTTCTCAGCGGCGGAATGACATTCACTGATTTTATCGGTTATGTTGTTTCACAGTGTATCGGCGCAGTTGCAGGTGCAGGCGTTTTAAAGGCAATATTCGATCTTGGAAACGTTGTTGACAAGACAGGCGGATACGGTGCAAACGGTCTTGCCGGTGTTGATGGCAGTGCAGGTGCAGGTCTTCTCGTTGAGATACTTCTCACATTTATATTTGTTATGACAATTCTTGGCGTAACTTCAAAGAAGTCTAATCACGGTTCATTCGGCGGACTTATCATAGGTCTTACACTTACACTGGTTCATATTTTCGGAATAGGTCTTACAGGTACTTCCGTAAATCCTGCAAGAAGCTTCGGACCTGCTCTTTTCGCAGGCGGAGATGCTCTCAGCGACCTGTGGGTATTCATTGTCGGACCTTTTATCGGTGCTATTCTTGCTGCTTGTGTATACAAGTTCCTTGAATCATCAAACAAAAAAGCTCCTGAAAAGGCTCCTGCTCCTGTTAAGCAGGTTTCGGCAAAGCCTGCTCAGAGGAAGAAAAAGAAATGATCATATCAAAGCTCCCTTACAGGGAGCTTTTCTTTTTCGGCACTTTGTATTAATACTGTGCATCGTTTTCGTACAAAATGTGGTTGACTATTGGTCGATTTTGTGATAAAATAATTGTATAAAGTCTGCCTGTTGATGAATTGGAGGATAAATTTATGAGAAAAAATGATTTTGAATATGTATGGACAGATAAAAAACGTTCTATTTTTGGTCTGCCGCTTACATTTACACGTTATTTTCTTACTGAAACAAAATTTATAACACGTACAGGCTTTTTAAATGTTGATGAAGATGAAATTGATCTTTATAAGATAACTGATAAAAAAGTGAGATATCCTTTTTTTCAGCGTCTTGTTAACTGCGGTACAATTATTATATACAGCCGCGATGCAGATACCCCTTCTAAAGAGGTACATTGTATAAAAAATGTAAGAAAGGTTTCTGAGCTTATTGACAAATATCTCAATGTAATGCGTGATAAGTACGGCATAAGAGGAAGAGATATGATGAGTATGCACGCACATGATCATTGTGATGATTGTGATGATGTGCATGACCATGACGGAGATTATTAAGTTCAGAGGTGATTGGGAGAATGCTCTCGTTTATAACAGAAAAACAATCCAGCTGGGACAGGCTTAAAGCCGAAAAGCGTCCTATTTTTATCTACGGAATGGGAGATGGAGCATTAAAGATAATGGCCGTTTTCCGTGAAAAGAAAATAACTGTAGCAGGAATCTTTGCAAGTGACGATTTTGTACGCGGACATTCTTTTGAAGGTTACAGAGTTCATAAGCTTTCTGAAATTGAAGAAGCTGTTGATGATTTTGTTGTAGTACTTGCATTTGCAGCAGGTTATCAGGAGATAGTTGATAAGATCCATATGATAGCTTCAAAGCATACACTCTATGTCCCAGATGTTCCTGTTGTAGGCAGGGGACTCTTTACTTATGAGTATTGTCTTGAAAACGCTGATAAGATACAGCAGGTATATGACAGCCTTGCAGATGACTATTCGAGAAAGGTCTACGCTAATATAATAAACTTCAAGATAAGTGGTAAGATAGAATATTTATCGGCTGTAACCTCCTCAAAGGCTGATATATATAAGAAGATAATAAAACCTAATCTTAATGAAGTGTATGTTGACTTAGGTGCTTACAACGGAGATACGATAAAGGAACTTCTTGAGTTTACTCACGGTAAATATGTTTCTATATATGCCCTTGAGCCTGATAAGAAGAATTTCAAGAAGCTTGCAAAATTCGTTGACGGTATGCCTCATGTTTACGCATTTAATTCAGCAGCATGGTGCATAGATACCGAGCTTCCTTTCGCAGCTAAAGCAGGCAGACAATCTGCAATCACAGCAGCTTCTGAGAACATGGTAGGAGCACTTTCAGTCGACAGTATACTTGCAAAAAAGCCTGCAACAATAATAAAAATGGACGTTGAAGGCTTTGAACGTGAAGCTATTTGGGGAGCTTCACTTACAATATCACATTACGCTCCTAAAATGATGGTGTCCCTTTATCACAGAAACGAGGATATATTTGAGCTTCCTTTGCTTATCAAAAAGCTTAATCCTTCTTATAAGCTGTATATACGCCACCAGCTTTATATACCTGCTTGGGAAACTAACCTTTACGCAACAGTATAAAATTATAAGCGATAGACCTATGTGCCTATCGCTTTTGTTATTGATAAAGGAGACATATTATGAATGTATATAAATATCTCGACATACTCCATACAGCCGAAAAACTGAAAGATACTCTGAGACATTGTACAACATCAAACAGAAGAATAGAAAGTGTTGCTGAGCATAGCTGGAGAATAGCATTAATGGCTATGCTTCTCAAACATGAATTTGCTGATGTAGACATTGAAAGAATTATAAAAATGTGCCTTATACACGATATGGGGGAGTGTTTTACAGGGGATATCCCTACGTTTATCAAAACAAGCAATGACAGAAAAACAGAAGATATACTTTTATATAAATGGATCGAAACGCTGCCTATGGACATAAAAAAAGACTTTACAGCATTATTTGACGAAATAAATGCTCAGGTAACGAAAGAAGCAAAGCTTTTCAAAGCACTTGATAAACTCGAAGCGTTGATACAGCATAATGAATCTCCAATAGATACGTGGTCTGAAAACGAATATGAGCTTAACAAGACCTACGCTTTTGATACAGTGGCTTTTTCAGATTGGCTTACAGAGCTAAGGAAAGTCATACTCGATGAAACTATTGATAAAATACAGCAAGAGAAAGATTGGAATTCTTGATTTTACAGTAAAAAATCCGTACAGAATAAACTGTACGGATTTTATGTTATATAAGCTTTCTTTCGTCACAGTATTCACATTCAAGAAGAGTTTCGTCTCTGCTCGCACGGAAGCTCTTAGGAAGATACTCCTCATGATTGGTGATACATTTCGGATTTGAGCACTTAACACCTGCAAAGACTTTGCCTTTAAGCGTTTCAGACTGCTTTTTCTCTTTGAGAATAGTCATTATAAGTGCCATTCTTACATACATACCATATTTTGCCTGTTTAAAGTACATTGCACGAGTATCATCATCTACTTCGACAGTTATTTCATCGACACGCGGAAGAGGATGCATAACTATCATATCATTTCTTGCAAGCAGCATCTTTTTTCTATCGAGAACATACGTGTTTTTCTGAGCAAGATACTCTTCTCTGCTTGCAAAACGCTCCTGCTGTATACGGGTCATATAAAGCACGTCAAGTTTACCGATAGCGTCTTCGAGAGTATTGATCTCTTCAAATGTACTTCCGTTAGCCTTGATTATATCCTTGATGTATGCAGGCATACCAAGCTGTTGTGTGGAGATGAAAACAAATTTATTGTTCGGGAACATACTAAGTGCTTTGCAAAGAGAATGAACAGTTCTTCCGTTAAGAAGATCACCGCACATTCCGATAGTAAGTCCCGAAAGAGTTTTCTTTTCTATCTTTAATGTAAGAAGATCGGTAAGAGTCTGTGTTGGGTGGAGATGACCGCCGTCTCCTGCGTTTATTACCGAACAGTCAGAAGTAAGCGAAGCAGCCTTGGCTGCACCTGCTATTGGGTGCCTTATAACAAGAACATCGGCATAATTGCTGACGATCTTAGTTGTATCCTTTATAGTTTCACCTTTTGAAACGGAAGAATTAGCCGGATTATCAAAACCTATTATCTGTCCGCCGAGCCTTATCATTGCTGTCTGGAAAGACATCTGTGTTCTTGTGGAAGGTTCATAGAATAATGTTGCCATTATTTTTCCGTCACATTCATGAGCAAATTTTTCGGGAGCCTTATAGATCTCTTCACCGAGCTCCACAACCTTTTTCCACCAAGATACGGGATAATCATTTAGATCAATAAGATGCTGATATTCCGATAACATATTTTAAACCTCCGTTATATTATTACAGTATTTTGCTGCCGTTTATTATCATTTCAAACTGTACACCGAGAAACTTTGACGCTCTTCTGCACAGCAGCATACGCTCCATAAATATCTCAAAATACTCAAGAACAGATGATATTTCTGTATCTATCTGAAGTTCAAGAATAATAGATGTTTTGCTGTCGTTGAAAACCACCTTTGAGTTTTCAACAGCATAGTTCACGCGGTCATGAATATCAAATGTAAGAAGATCGTGGTTGCGGACTCTGCTTCTACGCACATCGGTCTTATCACCGATTATCATAGCTGCTGAGATCGCATCAAGGGGCTGCCCCGTACCTTCATCGTGGTTGCCTATGGCAGAGATTATAGAGCATATTTCATCGGCAGGCATACTGAGATTGTCAAGAAGTCTGAAAGCCATTACAGCTCCGCTCTGAGCGTGGTCAACTCTGTTGATAACATTGCCGATGTCATGCATGATAGAAGCTATACGTGCAAGCTCAACAGTTCTCTCGTCATATCCGAGAGTTTCAAGGATATAAGCAGAGGTATGAGCAACTCGCTCAACATGGGGAAATGAATGCTCTGTATACCCCAGAGCTTCAAGGGCATTGTCTGCGCGTCTGATATATTCCATAATATCAGGATTTTGCTTTATATATTTATAAGTAACTATACTTGGCATATTTTCACCTTAAAATCAATATTTTCCGTCATTCTCAAAATAGACCTTATACCATACAAGGAAAATAAATACAGTCCATATTTTACGGCTGTTATCAGCTTTACCGGTACGGTGATCGTCAAGAAGCTTCAGCAGGGGAGCGGTATTGAAAAAATCCTTTGCGCTCTCACTCTCAAATGTTTTCTTTACTATTTCGTAGTATTTGTCCTCTTTGAGCCATACTCTGATAGGAACAGGGAAGCCCAGTTTCTTCTTTGCAGCAGTTTTTGCAGTCTGCTCGGGAGTATCCTTCTTTGCAGCAAGACGCATTGCGTACTTTGTGATATACTTTGTCTCATCTGTCCCTTTATCGTGTGTCACACGGTATTTTGTGGGTATTTTTTCAGCAAGAGCCATTACTTCCTTATCAAGGAAAGGTACTCTGAGCTCGAGAGAGTTAGCCATACTCATTTTATCAGCTTTAAGGAGTATATCTCCTGCCATCCACATATGAAGATCAAGATATTGCATTTTTGTTACATCGTCTTTGTTTTTTACGTTATCGTAAAAATGCTTTGTAATGACAGTTGGATCAGGTGCAGAGGTGGATATCTTCAGAAGTTCTTTTCTGTCTTTAGGAGTAAACATATAAGCATTGCCTATAAAACGTTCTTCAACGTCCTTGCCCTTACGGACAAAGAAATTTACACCTCGTTTTGCAGGGAGCTTTGAAGCTACACTTCCGATACCTCGCTTTATAAAACGCGGCAGCTTGTCATAAGCCGTACCGTTCGGATCGCTGTAAACATTATATCCGCCGAATATTTCATCAGCACCTTCGCCCGAAAGGACGACTTTAAGCTTTTCCGACGCTATATTGCACACAAAATAAAGCGCAACAGCTGAGGGATCGGCAAGAGGTTCGTCCATATGATACTGTATCATTGAAAGACTGCTCCAATATTCTTCGGGAGTTATGACCTTGCTGGTGTTTTCCTTGCCAATAGCTTTAGAAAAATTCTTAGCCCAGCCAATCTCATTATATTTCTCATCAGAGCCAAAGCCTACTGTGAAAGTCTTGTCAACATCAGCTATTGCAGCAACATAGCTTGAATCTACGCCGCTTGAAAGGAAAGAGCCAACTTCAACATCAGCTATTTTATGAGCTTCAACAGAATTATGGAATGTATAGGATATCTTGTTTACCCATTCGTCAAGATTTGGCTTGTTATCAGCATCAAAGCGAACATCCCAGTAACGCCTTGCGACAAATTTTCCGTCCTTGAATTTAAAGAAATGTGCAGGCGGAAGCTTGTAAACATTTTTAAAAAAAGTTTCCGAAGTAGGGGAGTACTGAAAGGTGAGGTAATTCTCCAGTGCAGATGTATTAAGCTCCTTTGTGAACTTAGGATGATCAAGGAAGCTTTTTATCTCAGAACCAAACATCAGTGTTCCGTTCATATTCGCATAGTACATAGGCTTTATACCGAAGAAATCACGGGCACCAAAAAGTTCCTTATTGTTTTTATCCCAGATCACAAAAGAAAACATTCCTCTAAGCATATTAAGAAGTTTTTCACCAAACTCTTCATAGCCGTGTATAAGGACTTCTGTGTCGGTATTTGTCTTGAATTTATGACCTGCATCTACGAGTTTCTGACGTATTTCCTTATAGTTATATATTTCGCCGTTAAAAACTATAACAAGTGAATTATCTTCATTAAAAATAGGCTGATCTCCGCTTGAACTTACGTCAATGATACTAAGTCTGCGGTGACCGAGAGCAATATTATCGTCTATGTATTTACCCTCAGCATCAGGACCTCTGTGCTTGATACGATCCATCATTTTGCCGAGAACTTCATCAGCGTTTTCAACATTGTTCGTAAAACCTACGATTCCGCACATAAATATGCTACCTCCGAATATTCCGTATATTAAATCTCCCAAAATATTATACTACAAAACGATCGGTTTTGCAACAAAAAAATGATTTATTCTTTATTATCGTCAGAATGATCTGATTTGATTTTTGCAAGGGGATTGCTTTCTACAGCATTACGAACATTTTCGTCATTAAGATGAGTATATATTTCAGTAGTAGAGATACTTGAGTGTCCGAGAAGCTCTTTTAGAGTTAGAACATCTGCATCGCCATACTGATACATGAGGGTCGCCGCAGTATGACGAAGCTTGTGAGTAGTTATGCCTTTTCCGTCAAGATCAGCCTTTTGCAGAGTGTCTTCGACTATCTGCTGAACGCGTCTTTTGGATATCCTTCGGTTCTGATTACTAATAAAAAGAGCAGGTTCACCTGAAGCCTTAGGATTATTGTTCCTGATTGAAAGATATTTCTGTAAAGCATCAATACAGGCAGGATTGAGATAAACCATGCGCTCCTTGCTTCTTTTACCAATGACTTTTAAGCGGTTTTCGGAAAAATCTATATCCTTGATATTAATGCCAACTAATTCACTTAGACGCATTCCGCAGTTGAGAAATAACGTTATTATACAATAATCTCGCTTTGAATCAGCACTATCGGCTGTTTCAATAAGCTTTAAACTTTCTTTTAAAGAAAGAAATTTAGGAAGCCCGGCTTTAGGCACAGGCACATCAAGATCTTTTGTAGGATCATTTTCGATTATATGAGCTACTTTTTCAAGATATTTAAAAAAACTTCTTAATGAAGATATTTTTCTGTAACGTGCACGGTCCTTATTATTGCGCTCATCAGATGTGTAAAAAATAAAATTATATATATCGGTTATAGATATTTTTCTGATATCATCTACAGTCATATTTCTTATATCGATATCCTCAAGATTTTTACCTGTATTATATTGATTTTCGTAGATATAACGTAAAAAAAGCCGTATATCTGTGTAATATTCTTCAATTGTGCGCTGTGCAAGAAGCTTTACAATTTTTAGATGCACAAGATAGTTGTTTAAAAATTCTGGGTTTTCAGGTGAATTATAATTATTCATAAAAGACCGTCCTTTACAAGAAATTCAAGAACTTTTGCTTCGCGCTCAATGAGCATTGTATCATAGTCTGTATGGTCATGAGTGCGATTAACACTTATAGCTTCATCAGCAGATACATATCTGAGCTCAAATCCTTCATCAAGCTCATAATCGTCTAAGGACTGAGAATTTACTGAGTTTTCAACATTACACAGATAATAAAAGTTTTCTTGTTCAAAAATTACGTTTTCGGCAAAACGGCTTTTTTGAATTCGCAAAACCGAACCGTATTCACGTAAAGAATTTTTTATAACTTTTAGACCGGTTTCTTCAGAAATTTCTCTTACAAGTGTGTTTATATGATCTTCATTATTTTCAATTCCGCCACCAGGAAATTTATAGTAATCATATTTATTGCTATAAACCATCGCAACTTTTTTGCCATTTAAAATAATGCCACGTACTGACGGACGCGTGAATCTTGAAAATTTTTCGTCATAATCATGCAGATCCATTGTAAAAAGTCGTTTCATAATAAAACCTCGTTTTTTGCAATCAAAGTTTCGCCAAATTTGCATTTGGTGAAACTTTGTATCTTTTTTCATTATTATCATTATAGCACTTCTATTCGATATTTGCAAGAAAAACAAAGTTATTCCCTAATTAATAAATAGAAAATATTCGTAAAAAAATAATTGATTCAAAAAATTATAACTGGAATAAACACAATCAGCAAACTTAATATACTATATTATAATTAAAATCATTTTTTCTGAAAAAGTACTTTACAAAATTCGTTTTTTATGATATAATATTATCACCGTGTACTTGGTTTGAGGCTTGTCCTCGATTTTCACCTCATTCTGAGTTAACGGAATATATTAATAAGAGGTGCTTCAAATGTTATTGAAGGATGAAAAGACAGCCGTTATTGAGGCTAACAGAACACACGAAAAAGACACAGGTTCTCCTGAGGTTCAGATTGCTATTCTCACAAGAAGAATCAACGATCTCACAGAACACCTTAAGTCTCACAAGAACGATCATCACTCAAGAAGAGGTCTTCTTAAGATGGTTGGTCACAGACGTAATCTTCTCGGTTATCTCAAGAAAAAGGATATTGAGAGATATCGTGCTATCGTAGAGAAGCTTGGTCTTCGTAAGTAATTACAGTGTGAAAGAAGGCAGCGGGGTATTTTATACCCTTCTGCCTTTACGTCTATCAGAGTAAAGGGATTAGAAGTCAGAGGTAAGAGTTATGAAGCTTCTTACTTTTACCTCTAACTTCTAAAGGCTCTCCTCTGATAAATAATAAAAAAATGGAGGAAAACAGATGTTTGAAAATTACAGAACTTTTGAGACCACTTATGCTGGCAGACCGCTTATCGTTGAAACAGGCAAGACCTGCGGACTTTCCAATGGTTCATGCTGGGTAAGGTATGGTGAAACTGTTGTAATGGCTAACGTTACAGCAAGTGCTAAGCCAAGAGAGGGTGTTGACTTTTTCCCTCTTTCAGTTGACTATGAAGAAAGACTTTATTCTGTAGGTAGAATTCCGGGTTCTTTTACAAAGCGTGAGGGTAAGCCTTCTGAAAAGTCAATCCTTACTTCAAGATGTGTTGACAGACCTATCAGACCTCTTTTCCCTAAGGATATGAGAAATGATGTTTCTGTTGTAATGACAGTTCTCGCAGTAGAGCCTGATAACTCTCCTGAGATCGCAGGTATGATCGCAACTTCTATTGCAATTTCTATTTCCGATATTCCGTGGAATGGTCCTATTGCAGGTATCAATGTAGGACTTGTTGAAGGCGAGATCGTCCTCAATCCTACTCTTGAGCAGAGAGCTAAGACAGATCTTGTCCTTACAGTTGCAGGTACTGCTGAAAAGATCGTTATGATCGAAGCAGGTGCAAACGAAGTTCCTGAGGATACAATGCTTGATGCTATTCTTACAGGTCATGAAGAGATCAAAAAAATGGTAGCATTTATAAATGATATTCGTGCTCAGATAGGTAAGCCTAAGTTTGAATTTGAGTCAATGGAAGTTGACCACGATATGTTTGACGCTATCGAAGCATTTGCTGCTGAACGTGTAAAATTTGCTCTCGATACAAATGATAAGAATATTCGTGACGAAAGACTCGCTCCTATCGTTGATGATATTCATGCTAATTTCGATGAGAAGTATCCTGAGCAGGTCGCTATGATCGACGAATGTATCTATAAGCTCCAGAAGAAGATAGTTCGTAACTGGCTGTACGAAGGAAAGCGTGTAGACGGCCGTGGTATTGACGAGATACGTCCTCTTGCAGCTGAAGTTGGAGTACTCCCCCGTGTTCACGGTTCAGGACTCTTCACAAGAGGTCAGACACAGGTACTTACTATTGCTACACTGGGTCCTGTAAGCGATGCTCAGAAGATAGACGGTCTCGACGAGGAAGACTCAAAGAGATACATGCATCAGTACAACTTCCCAAGCTATTCTGTTGGTGAAACAAAGCCAAGCAGAGGTCCGGGACGTCGTGAGATAGGCCACGGTGCTCTTGCTGAAAGAGCTCTTGCTCCTGTTATCCCACCTGTTGAGGAATTCCCATACGCTCTCAGACTCGTTTCAGAGGTTCTTTCATCAAACGGTTCAACATCACAGGGTTCTATCTGTGGTTCAACACTTGCTCTTATGGACGCAGGCGTTCCGATCAAGGCTCCTGTTGCAGGTATTTCTTGCGGACTTATCACAAAGCCTGACAGTGATGAATTCATGACAATGGTCGATATCCAAGGTCTTGAGGACTTCTTCGGCGATATGGACTTCAAGGTTGGCGGTACACATAAGGGTATCACAGCTATCCAGGTCGATATCAAGGTTGACGGTCTTACCCCTGCTATCATTAAGGAAGCATTTGAAAAGACAAGAAAAGCTCGTATATATATTCTTGATGAGATCATGCTCAAGGCTATTCCTGAGAGCAGACCTACTGTAAACAAGTATGCTCCAAAGATGCTCCAGACAAAGATACCTGTTGATAAGATCCGTGAAGTTATCGGTCAGGGCGGTAAGGTTATCCAGAAGATATCTGCTGACTGTGATGTAAAGATTGACATCAGCGATGACGGAAACGTATTTATCAGCGGCGTTGACGGAGATAACGTAAATAAGGCACTCCAGATAATCCACACAATTGCTAACGATCCTGAGGTAGGTGCTATCTACAAGGGTAAGGTAGTAAGAATTATGGACTTCGGTGCTTTTGTTGAGATCGCTCCGGGTAAGGACGGACTTGTACATATCTCCAAGCTTGATAAGCAGAGAGTTGAAAAGGTGGAAGATGTTGTTTCTATCGGTGACGAGATCGTTGTTAAGGTAACTGAAATCGACCGTCAGGGCAGAATCAATCTTTCGCGTAAAGATGCTCTTGCTGATATCGAAGCAAAGAAAAATAGCTAAGTATATTCCAAAGCTCCGTGCAGATGTCTGCACGGAGCTTTTTAGTTGCATATAATAAAATGAGCGGCTCAACCGCTCATTTTTAATGAAATTTATGATTTTCTTTAAGCACCATATCTTTTACCTTCATAAGAGATGTTGTTGTACTTCTCTCATTTTCGGAGAGCTTCATGGTGATATATTTGATAGTTTCCTCGTAATCAGGGATCATAATATGCTCAAGTGCATTAACACGGCGACGAGTCTTTTCAATTTCATCAGCCATAAGCTGGCAAGCTTTTTCTACTTCCGCAAGTCTGATCATCTTAGGCAAAACGGAATTAAGAGCACTTACAGCTCCGTCAAGGTCGATCGAAGTAAAAGCCATGCCGTATGAGTAAATATCATTTGTATCGCCTGATCGGAACTTAGTTGTAAATTCAGGGATATAAACACTCATAACGTTCTTTTCTTTTACTTCAAGTTCAACCTCCTGTTTTGGAAGCATAAGAGCAGATTCAAGGACTTCCCTCTGCATTACAGAGCCGGCAACAGCCATATATCTGTTTGCTTCAGAAATAGCAGCCTCAACTTCGGTTCTGAGCTGACGGTTTTCCTTTATGAGGTTCATAAATTGCCTCATAAGTTCGTCTCGCTTATCTTTAAGAAGCTTATGACCTCTTAACGCAGAAGTGAGTTTCTTTTTTAGCTTGCTTAGCTCCATTCGGGTGGGATTAACATTAAGTCTTGCCAATCAGTTCACCTCATTTCTGAGTATCAAAGTATTTAACAAGATATTCTTCTCTGATTCTGCGCAGCTCGCTTCTCGGAAGAAGTTTAAGAAGCTCCCAGCCGATAGAAAGCGTCTCTTCGATACTTCTGTTATTTTCAAAGCCCTGTGAAACATAGCGTTTTTCAAATTCATCTGCAAATTTAGCATATAGCAGGTCTGTAGGTGTAAGAGCAGCTTCACCAAGTACAACCATAAGCTCCTTGGCGTCTTTGCCTCTTGCATATGCCGAGAAAAGCTGATTCATGGTATCGGAATGATCTGCTCGGGTCTTTCCTTCACCGATGCCCTTATCCTTGAGTCGTGAAAGTGATGGAAGAACGTCTACAGGCGGATTTATTCCCTTTCTGTAAAGCTCACGTGAAAGAATGATCTGTCCCTCTGTGATATATCCTGTAAGGTCGGGGATAGGGTGAGTTTTATCGTCCTCAGGCATAGTGAGTATCGGTATCATGGTGATACTTCCCTCTTTGCCGTTCTGACGGCCTGCGCGCTCATATATAGTAGCAAGGTCTGTATACATATAACCAGGATATCCACGTCTTCCCGGAACTTCCTTACGTGCGGCTGATACTTCACGAAGAGCATCGGCATAGTTAGTGATATCCGTAAGGATAACAAGTACGTGCATACCTTTTTCGAATGCAAGATACTCAGCAGCGGTAAGTGCCATTTTCGGTGTAGCAAGACGCTCGATAGCAGAGTCGTTTGCAAGATTGATGAACAGTATTGTTCTGTCAAGTGCGCCTGTGCTCTTGAAGCTCTGAACAAAATATTCCGACTCTTCAAATGTAATACCCATTGCTGCAAAAACAACAGCAAACTGCTCATCTTTTCCGCGTACTTTTGCCTGTCTTGCTATCTGTGCAGCAAGCTGTGCGTGCGGAAGTCCGCTGGCAGAGAATATCGGAAGCTTCTGACCTCTTACGAGAGTATTGAGTCCGTCAATAGCGGATACACCTGTCTGGATAAACTCCTGAGGATATCTTCTTGCAACAGGATTCATAGGAAGTCCGTTAACATCGAGACGCATTTCAGGGATTATCTCAGGACCGTCATCTATAGGTCTGCCAAGTCCGTCAAAAACTCGTCCAAGCATATCCTCAGATACACCAAGTTCCATCTGATGACCTGAGAAAACAACACTGCTGTCCTGAAGGTTTATACCTGCGGCATTCTCAAACAGCTGTACAAGTGCATTGGTACCGTCTATCTCGAGCACACGGCAGCGCCTTTTTTCGCCATTTTTAAGTCTGATCTCAGCAAGCTCGCCATAGGTAACGTTCTCAACGTCTTTGACCAGCAGCAGAGGACCTGCTGCTTCTTCAATTGTTCTGTATTCTCTTGGCATCAGTCTTCCTCCTTAGTGAGCAGGTCATTCAGCTCTGAGGAGATCTCCACACTGAGCTTTTCAAATTCTGCATCTGTTTTTTCTTCTTCAACATATTTGAAACGACCGATCTTTTCTCTTACTGCGAGGTTAGCGACACTTTCGATATCTGCACCTTTTTCGACAGCATCGGCTGCTTCATCGTTGAAGTTGAGTATGAGCTTCATCATGTAAAGCTGTTTTTTCAGGCTTGTATAGGTATCAACTTCATGGAATGCAAGCTGATGGAGGAAGTCCTCACGTATAGAACGTGCAGTCTCCATTTTAAGTCTGTCCTTCGATGAAAGTGCGTCCATACCTATGAGCTTTACTATTTCCTTGAGTTCGGCTTCATCATGAAGTATAGACATAAATCTTGCTCTTGACTTCATCCAGTCCTTAGATACGTTGTTGTTATACCAATCAGCCAGTGAATCTGCATATAGCGAGTAGCTTGTGAGCCAGTTTATTGCAGGGAAATGTCTCTGATATGCAAGGTTTGCATCGAGTCCCCAGAAAACCTTTACTATACGAAGTGTAGCTTGTGAAACAGGTTCTGAGATATCACCGCCGGGAGGAGAAACAGCTCCTATAACCGAAAGTGCTCCTTCCCTGCCGTCAGTACCGTTTGAAATAACTCGTCCTGCGCGCTCGTAGAACTGAGCAAGACGGCTTCCGAGGTAAGCAGGGTAACCTTCATCACCTGGCATTTCTTCAAGTCGTCCTGACATTTCACGGAGAGCCTCAGCCCAACGTGATGTGGAATCTGCCATAAGAGCTACTGAATAGCCCATATCACGGTAATATTCTGCGATCGTGATACCTGTATATACAGAAGCCTCACGGGCTGCAACAGGCATATCCGAGGTATTAGCTATAAGAACGGTTCTTTCCATGAGTGATTTTCCCGTATGTGGGTCGATAAGCTCTGGGAATTCGTTAAGAACGTCAGTCATTTCGTTACCGCGCTCGCCGCAGCCGATATATACGATGATATCAGCCTCTGCCCATTTAGCAAGCTGATGCTGAGTAACAGTCTTTCCGCTTCCGAAAGGTCCGGGGATAGCTGCAACACCGCCCTTAGCTATAGGGAAAAGGCAGTCAACAACTCGCTGACCTGTTACAAGTGGCATATCTGGAGAAAGCTTCTTTTTATAGGGCCTGCCTCGTCTTACAGGCCATTTCTGTATAAGTGAAAGCTCTTTTTCGCCTTTTTCTGTTTCTATTATGCAAACAGTGTCATTGGCATGGAACTCTCCCTCGGATATCTTTTTGACTATGCCTTCAATACCGTTCGGAACCATTATTTTATGGAGAACTATATCAGTTTCAGGAACTGTACCGATAATATCTCCTCCAACCACCTTATCGCCTGCTTTTACAGAAGGTGTGAATTTCCAGAGAGGTTCACGCTTCAGTGACGGTACTTCTACACCTCTTGCAAGGTTGTTGCCGCATACTTTACGGATATCGTCAAGTGGACGCTGGATACCGTCAAAAATACTTCCGATAAGTCCGGGGCCAAGCTCAACGCTCATAGGTTCACCTGTTGATTCAACACTCTCACCTGTTCCGAGACCTGATGTTTCCTCATAAACCTGTATGGAAGCACGATCGCCGTGCATTTCGATTATCTCACCGATAAGACGCTTTTCACTAACTCGCACAACGTCGAACATATTAGCATCTCTCATACCTTCGGCAACTACAAGCGGTCCTGATATCTTTACTACTGTACCTTTGCTGTTCATTTCTGCTTATCCGCCTCTTTTCTAATTAAGTATATCAGATCCTACAGCCTTTTCTACTGCGTCATGCAAAGCTCTCATGCCCTCACCTGTATTGCCTTCAATGGCAGGTATAAGGACTATTGACGGCAGCTTGCTGCTCCGATATTTATTTATTGTATCGCTTACAAGTGCAGCAGCAGGCTCTGTGATATAAATCACCGCAAAGTCATTAGCTGCAAGTTTTGAAATAAGCTTAGTTATTTTTTCAGGTTTGGTCTCACGGAATACGGAAAGCCCAAGAGCTGCAAATCCTGACACACTTGCGCTGTCGCCGATTACTGCTGCTTTATACATATAGCTTTCTCATCCTTTCCGTGATAGTTTCTTTATCAGCACCGAACTCTTTACATACTGATAATATCCTCAGATTTTTTATTTCTGCTTCCTTGGCGATAAAATATGCTGCAAGAGGATCTGATCCGAATGCCTGTGAACGTGCACCGTCAGCAAGCTCCATTACAGCATCATCACACCACTTTTCATACTGTGCAGCTGAGTCCTTTAGCAGAGCAGCTGCATTTGCATAATTAGTAGTCTCAAGGAAACCGAAAAATCCTTCTGTACCGCTGAGCGCAGCTTTTATAAGCTCACTCTTTTCCAGCTCTTCACTTCCGCATAAAGCCGTTTCCATAAACTGTGCTGATTTATTCAGCAGACAGCATCTGTAAGCA
This sequence comes from Ruminococcus flavefaciens ATCC 19208, assembly GCF_000518765.1. Taxonomy (GTDB): domain Bacteria; phylum Bacillota; class Clostridia; order Oscillospirales; family Ruminococcaceae; genus Ruminococcus; species Ruminococcus flavefaciens. The sequence continues at coordinate 355,327 of NZ_JAEF01000006.1, forward strand.
GTTTTTATATCTGAACATACAGTTGTAAGCTTAGCATATTTCTGCATAAACTCACCGCCGAATTTTTCCGCACTTTCCTGCATAGCCTTTAGGGCAGCTGTATCAATAAGTGAATCGGAAAGCTGTCCGTCAAGAGTTCTTGTCACCAGCTCATAAGCTTCGGCAGCTGCATGACGCATATATTCGGGAAGAGCATCATACTCTCTTGAATTTATAGCTTCAGTGAGTACAGGTAGCTCTACGTTTGAAGGTGAAATGTAATATTGCTGAGGATCTCTGTTAGAAATGATCGCCTTTAATACCGCCTTGAGATTATGAAAATCATTTCTGTAAAGCAGTATTTCAAGTTCCTTACAATCAGGAGCATATTCGCTGAGCATATTCCATACATCTTCAAGGTTTTCTGCATTAGCTCCTATGCCATTTTTAGAAGCAATTATTGAATTGATTTCAGCCTTGCTTCTTGCGCTGATAAGCTGTTCCATATCGCTCCTGCCAAGCAGAGAATTTTCCATAGCTCTTACAGCTCCGACAGCATTTGCGTATTTTGTTCCGTTCATGCTATCACCTACCTGAACAGTACTCTTGCAGCTGTATCTCTGATCTCATCTTTTTCTGATTCAATTATTGCTCTGAAGCTGCAATTTTCCGATATAAGTCCATAGCTGAGTATAAATCCGTCGTCTATGTCGGCAGGTTCCTTTGAAAGCTGTATACTGCCGCCTTTTTTAGAAGCAGCGGAATTAAGTGTACTTTCAAAATCCTTTGGAGCTCTTGCAAGATCAGCCTTTCCAAGACATATTATACCTTTATCAGACTGTATGTGGCGTTCTGCCAGTTTAAGGATAAGCTCAAAATATTCTTTATCAGGAAGTTTTTTCAGCTTATCAATAGTTTTTTCAATTGCTTCATCTATAAGTTCAACTTTACAAGCAAGTATCTTTCGCTTCATTGCGGCATCAGCCGAGGCGCAGGAATTTTCAAAATCCTTTTCAGCCTGAGCTTTGGATTTAGTGAGATGCTCCTCATAAGCCTTCTGGGCTTTTTCATTGCCATCGTTCTGTATTCTGCGAGCCTTGTCTGCCGCTGCCTTCATGATGCTATCTTCTGCCTGTTTCTGCTGAGCTTCGATGAGGTTCAGGATATCGTCAAGTCCTGACATATCTCCACCTCCATTATACAGCTATGTTAAGTATCATAAGAACTGAAATAAGAAGAGCAAGGATAGCATATGTTTCTACCATTGCAGCCATAATGATAGCTTTACCGTTGTGATCAGGCTTCTTAGCAGTGATGCTTACACCTGCTGCAGCAGTTCTTCCCTGCATGATACCTGATATAAGACCTACAACTGCAATTGGGAGAGAAGCTGCAAGGAAGGCAAGCCCCTGCTGAACTGTAAGGTCTGCTGCATTACCGCTTAAAACATTGGTTTTGATAAGAATGAACATTGCTGCGATAAGTCCGTAAAGTCCCTGTGTACCCGGAAGGAGCTCAAGAAGAAGCACCTTGCTGAATTTGGAAGGGTCAACTGATACGACACCTGATGCAGCCTCACCTACAAGGCTTACGCCCTTTGCAGATCCGATGCCTGCGAGAAGTGCTGCAAGAGCAGCTCCGATTAAAGCTAAAACTAATCCGTTAGTCATTTGTATTTTCCTCCTTGAATTTTATATACTTAGTATTTACAGTAAGCGGTGTGAATTCTCTGCCGCCGCCTGTGTAGAATTTACTGAAAAGCTCAACGAACTGCAATCTGTCAGTATGAACATACGCACCAAGCAGATTTATAGCCAGATTTGCAGTATGACCGATAATAAAGACTATAACAAGAAGTATGAGCTTGAATACCTTGTTTTCAGGCATAGTACCTATAAGGTTTATAACGCTTGCGATACTTCCTGTTGCAAGTCCGAGAGCGAGAAGTCTCGAATATGAAAGAATATCACCGAGATAGCCTGTAGCAGTATTGTAAAGTGCATACAGCCCGCCGAAGAACTTGCCAAATATTGATTTTGATGTTCTTCCTGCTGTAAGAACAAGAAAAATTACACCTGCTATAAGCATATACAGTCCTGCATTGGTAAGTGCAGACGGAACGGTAATAAACATTCCTGCACCTATAGGAGCAACTCCAAGAACTATAAGATATATAGGCAGCGCGTCAAATACCGCATCAAGTTTTTTGCCTGTATCCCATGTCATCTTGAATGAAACGGCAACACCAAGCAGCAGATGAAGTATTCCCAGACCGAATGACACCAACAGCAGCTTTACAGGATCGGTAAGAGGTTCAAACCATAAAGCAATACTGCCTATCTCTTTATCAAAGAAGTTTCTTGCAACGACCTGTGCAATATCTCCGAACCAGCTACCGAAAAGAGATCCCCAGAAAATAGTTGATATACCACAGTTGCGGAACATAGTAAGAGTTTTTCTCATACTTGTTTCAAGCTTGAATTTTTTCAATGCTATTGTAGTTCCAATGAGCATCAAAAGTCCGTATCCTGCATCTGAAAGCATCATTCCGAAGAAGAGATAATAGAAAAACGACATTACAGGTGTAGGATCTACGTCGCCTTTTCCCGGAAGAGCATACATTTTTGTAATTCCCTCAACAGGCGATGAAAAACGACTGTTTTCAAGCAATACAGGAACATCTTCATCATCTGACGGGTCTGTGAATGTTATTGAAGCTGTGTATTTCGATTCTATCTCTTTACGAAGCTGTTCACAGTATTTTTCGGGTATATATCCTGTAAGCACAAATGTACTTTCTGTAAATCCGAGACCGCTGAGAGCATCATATTTTTCTTTTCGCATCTGTAGATAGTCGATGACAAATCTTAATTGCTTACGATTTTCAGCAAGCTTTGATATGTTCTCCTTAGCTTTATCCGTGCCTTTTTCAAGCTCTGATATCTCTTGCTCATACATGGATATCATTTCCTTTGGAGTATGACTTTCAGGCTCGGAAGCAGAAACAAATGCAAGCTTTCTCAGCACATCTCCTGCTTCCTCATATGAGCTTTTACTACATAGTATAAAAAGATTTGTCTGTTCCTTAGAGCCGCTTACGACTTCAACACTGCAATTATCTGGAAGCTGTTCTTCCAATGACTCTGCTGTAATCTGATAAGGCAGTGTACCGATGTATGCCGAAGTCGTAGCAGTTCCCTTAAAATTGAGCGGAACATCAAGAGGCAGCCATCGTTGAAGCATATCACATTTTATATCAAGCTGTGATATTGAGTTTGCTGAATCGGTTATGAAACGCTGATTTTTGATTATCTCATTTGCTGCGCCCATGACCCTTTCCATTTGCATGGCTTCTCGACCAAATTCGTGCTTTTCGACCTCGGTCTTACCGCTGAACATATCGGTTATGCTTGCTTTTTCAGGAGCGTAATTATCAATGATTTCAAGCGCCTGAGAGGCAGTATTCCGGAATTTATCGAACTCACCTACAACTGCCGTAACATTTGTGTTTTCAAGCTCTTCATCTTCATTCCTTGATATTTCAACAACTCCTCGTCGCTGAAGAAGCTCGATGATCTTTTTACTGTCTGTAAGCATAGCAATAAGCTCGATCTTTTTCATTTTGAGCTTCGCCATATTTTACATCACTCTCCTTTTGAGAATATAACTCAGAAATATCTGCTGATTATCTCGCTGACAGCTGAATCCATATTTTTCTCAGCAAGCTGTTTTATAACGTTGGTTTTTTTTATACATTCGCTTTTAGCATTTTTCTCATATTCTTTAAGCTTTTCGCTGTATCCTTCTCTGATCTTTACAGCCTCTGAAGTAGCTTCTGCGATCTTTTTCTGGATAGCAAGTGAAGAACTGCCGGAAGCAGAGCTGATTATTTCATCGCGCTGTCTCCGAGCCTCAGCATTTTTCTTATCTGATAATGCCTCTGCTTCAAGTATCTTTTTTACAGCTTCTGATGCCATTTAAACGCCCCCTTTAAAATGACTGTTGGTCATTTATTTCTCTTAGTATATCATATTTGATATCGGCAGTCAATAGATAAAATGTTAATAAGTTCTGAAAAATAAACAGAAAGGGAGCTTTCCCTACAGACAGCTCCCTTGCAAATAATCCATTGACAATAAATATTATACCTCAAACAGATAAAAATGTCAATAAAAATTTTTCAATTTTAAATTATTTTTTATACACCAAATATCTCATACTCGCCTGATTTTAAGGAAATCGACTTATAATCTCCTTTTTCAAGCGTGTTTTCACGATCCTTGATATATGCATTCAGTATTGCACGACTCATATTGGTAATATCATTTCTCATAACAGCTTCCTCAGGTGTCAGAAGCAATACTTCACTGTTTTCATAACCGTCAGAAACGGGTTCTCCCGATATATACTTCAGACGGAAAACGATTATCCATTGCTCGGCTCTGAACTGAACAGCAAAAACAGACTCTGCCTCTGCGTTAACACCTGTTTCTTCAAAGAATTCACGCTTTACCGCATCAGATGGAAGCTCTCCTGCCTTGACATAGCCTCCGGGAATAAGTATACGCTCCTTTGCAGGTCCGTATGTATGCCTTACAAAAAGTATTTTGCCTTCAATATCGAGAATACCGCATACCGCGTAAAAACGATTACTCATCTTCTTTTTTCACTACACTTATTCCGAGAACTTCAAGACTTTCGTCATCAACAGCTGATGGACATTCAGACATGAGCTCGCTTGCATTCTGTACCTTCGGGAATGCAGTTACATCACGGAGACTTTCAGCCTTGCACATTATCATAGCAAGTCTGTCAAGACCGATACCCATTCCACCGTGAGGTGGTGCGCCGTAGCGATAAGCATCAACAAGGAATCCGAATTTAGCCTGTATCTCTTCATCTGTCATGCCAAGTGCCTCGAACATTCTCTGCTGAAGCTCAAAATCAGTTATACGCATAGAACCGCTTGAAAGCTCAGTACCGTTGAGGACCAGATCCCACGCCTTTGCACGAACATTAGCAGGATCAGTGTCAAGATAGCCGAGGCATTCTTCCATAGGCATTGTAAATGGGTGATGTGCTGCTACCCATGTATTGTTTTCATCATCATACTCGAAGAAAGGCATTTCTGTTATCCAGAGGAAGTTGTAAACATCATCAGGAATAACATCGAGCTTCTTGCCGCAGATAAGTCTGATAGCTCCAAGAGTTGAAAGAACAGTTTTTGTCTTATCAGCGCAAATAAGAACAAGATCTCCCTCATGTGCATCTACAGCTGCACATATCTTTTCAAGCTCACCTTCTTTAAGGAATTTCTTGAATGAACAGTTAGGCTCGTCTGCCCAGCGTATATAAGCAAGTCCCTTTGCACCTATACCCTTTGCGTGCTCAACAAGCTTGTCTATTTCCTTACGAGTATATGTTGCTGCTCCGTTCTTTACGTTGATAGCACGTACAGTGCCGCCGTCTTCGATAGCTCCCTTGAATACAACGAAATCTATATCCTTTACAGTTTCAGTGATATCTTGAATCTCAAATCCGAAACGTGTATCAGGCTTATCCGAACCGTAACGGTTCATAGCATCTGCAAATGTAAGTCTTGGAAGTGGAGTAGGAACGTCAACACCCATAACTTCCTTGAATACGCGCTGGATAAAGCCTTCAACACATTCCTGAATGTCCTCGGCGTCAACAAAAGACATCTCAAGGTCTATCTGTGTGAACTCAGGCTGACGATCGGCACGAAGATCCTCATCACGGAAGCAACGAGCAAGCTGTATATATCTGTCATAACCCGAAACCATAAGAAGCTGCTTGTATATCTGTGGAGACTGTGGAAGTGCATAGAACTTGCCCTGATGTACTCTTGACGGGATAAGATAGTCTCTCGCTCCCTCAGGTGTGGACTTCATCATCATAGGAGTCTCTATTTCAAGGAAACCATTTTCATAGAAGTATTCACGAGTAACCTTGGCTATCTCATGACGCTTGATAATGTTCTCCTGAAGCGGTGCACGTCTGAGGTCGAGATAACGATATTTAAGACGAAGCTCGTCATTTACTTTTGTTTCGTTTACGATCTCAAAAGGCGGAGTCTGAGCCTTTGCAAGTACTCTGAGATCATTTACAAATATCTCAACATTACCTGTTTTCAGCTTGTCATTCTTGCTTTCACGCTCACGAACTTCGCCCTTGGCCATAAGAACGTATTCACTCTTGCATGAAGCTGCCTTATCAAATATCTCACGGTCGGTCTCGTCATTGAAAAGGAGCTGAACAACGCCCGTTCTGTCTCTTAATACAATGAATATAACGCCGCCTTTATCTCTAATTCTGTCAACAAAGCCGCCTACTACGACCTCTTTTCCTGCTTCGGTAACTTCGCCGCAGTAATGTGTGCGCTTTAAACCTTTCATACTGTCTGCCATTTTATTTATCCTCCCCTGTGAATGCGAACATTGAGCCGTTCTCGTCGTCCATAATGTCGAGAACTTTATTGAAGTATTCATTCTCAAAATTTGTTGTGAATTTATCATTAAGAAGTATCTCAGTCTCGTTACCTGACTCCATTTCCTTGAGTCTTGCCTTTCCTTCTGCAAGCTCATTGTCTCCGAGAACAACTGTATAAGCTGCACCTATCTTGTTTGCGTACTTCATCTGAGCCTTGATGCCTCTGCCCATAAGGTCATATTCAGCACAGTAACCGAATTCACGGAGATCCTTTACAAGCTCCATTGCCTTTTCAAGAGCAGCATCGCCCATAGTAGCGAAGTAAATATCGCACTTCTTAGGTGTGAGGTAATCACAGCCCTGCTTATCCATAACAAGAAGAAGTCTTTCAATTCCCATTGCAAAGCCAAGTGCAGGTATATGCTGACCGCCAAGCTGTTCGATAAGTCCGTCATATCTTCCACCGCCGCAAACAGTTCCCTGTGCGCCGATTTCTGTAGTAACGAATTCAAAAACAGTCTTTGTATAATAATCAAGACCTCTTACGATCTTCGGATTTACTTTATATTCGATACCAAGATTTGTAAGATATGCCTGAAGCTTCTTGAAATGCTCGTCACATTCCTCGCAGAGGTAATCTGTAATGAGTGGAGCATCCTTAGCGATTTCCTGACATATTGGGCTCTTGCAGTCAAGGAGTCTCATAGGATTTTTTACAAGTCTTTCCTTGCAGGTATCGCAAAGTTCTTCCTTGTGAGGCTCAAAATAAGCTTTGAGTGCTTCATGGTACTTAGTACGGCAAGAAGGACAGCCGATAGAATTGATATACAGTTCGATATTTTTAAGACCAAGTCTGGTGAGAAGTGTCTTTGCAAGTGAAATGACTTCTGCATCTGCTGTAGGAGCTGCACTTCCTGCCATTTCCAGTCCGAACTGGTGGAACTCACGAAGTCTGCCTGCCTGTGGGCGCTCATGTCTAAAGCATGAGAGCATATAGAACACTTTCTGTGGCAGCGCTTCGTTAAGAAGTCCATTCTGGAGCATTGCACGGATAGTACCTGCTGTTCCCTCGGGTCTGAGAGTAAACTCGGTCTCCTTAGCCTTTACGGTATACATTTCCTTCTGAACAACATCGGTCGTTTCGCCTACAGAACGAAGGAAAAGATCAGTATTCTCGAAAGTAGGGATTCGTATTTCGGAGAAACCAAAGCTTTCAGCAGTTTCACGTGCGATCTTTTCGACTGTATTCCATTTGTGAACATCCTTAGGGAGAACATCTTCTGTTCCGTTTGGACGTTTTATATTCATAGCCATATATTTCAAGCCTTTCCTGTATGTTTTTACATGAAAATTGTCCCTTTAGAAGGGACAATTGAACATTTAGATGCTCGGATTACCAACCTCACGCCAATCCAGATCGCCTCTTTCAAGGGCAAGAATCAACGCTTCTGCGGTAGCGATATTTGTTGCAACAGGCACGTTGTGAACGTCACAGAGTCTGAGAAGATTCATTCCGTGAACATCTGCTGCCTTTGGATTTATTGGGTCTCTGAAGAACAGAAGAACATCGACTTCATTACATGAAAGAAGTGCCAGTATCTGTTCAGCACCACCCTGTCCGCTAAGATATCTTTTAATGGGAAGCCCTGTAGCTTCACTTACCTGTTTTCCTGTTGTATTTGTAGCTATAAGAGTATGTTTTGACAGAATGCCGCAGTATGCGCTGCAGAATTGCACCATCAGCTCTTTTTTAGCATCATGTGCTATAATTGCGATCTTCATATATCGTTCCTTTCCCCGCTTAGCGGATTAATCATCATTTTTATACAGTCTTGACTGTAAGCGGTACAAACTCTCCGCCGAGTCGCTTTGAAATAGCGTCAAAGGCTTTGAGTGCCTCACTGTCAGTAGGGATAGGATTGCCCTTACCTGTAGCAACTGTCATCTTGAAATCATCAGGAATAACACCGATGAGCTGAACACCGACCTTATCTATTATCTCATCAAGGTTTGAGATAAGCTCACTGCCGATGATACGTTTACTGATTTTATTGATGATGAGTCTCTGACTCTTATTTCCTCTGTTATAGAACTCGTCTGACATAAGGCTTGCGTCTCTGATGCAGACAGGATCAGGAGTAGAAATGACAAGTATAAGATTTGCCTGTTCAACAATATCAAATACATGAGAATTGATTCCGGCACCTGTGTCGATAATGATGTACTCAAAATACTTCTTTACGGAACGGCATATCTCTACTATCTGCTCTGCGCTTACGGAAGTAAGTGTTTTTGGAGCACACAGAATATTGAGGTTTGAAGCCATAGGGATCTGAGCAACTGCTTCAAGAGCAGTCTTTTTTCCGCTGAGGACATCGCCGAGATCATACTTGATATTATCTTCAACACCGAAAATAATGTCAAGACATCTGAGACCAAAATCAAGCTCAATTATAAGAGTTCTGTGTCCTTGTTTAGCGAGAGTATAACCAAGTCCTGCACAAACTGTGGATTTACCTGTTCCGCCTTTTCCTGAGGTAATAGCAATAATTTTAGACATTTCGATTCCTTTCCGATATCCGCAAGCCAAAGCAGTTTTGCTGCATAAACGGCACCGAATTCTGATAATTATTAATAATAATAATCCTACTATACATTGTAACACATAATTAGCTAAATGTCAAAGAACTTTTTGAATTGAAACGTAAAATTGTGCAATTCAGTGCTTTTATAGGTTTATAATTGTCTATTTCTTACAAATGATCATGTATTTCAGACATTATCTTACTTACCGTTTTCTCTACGTTGCAGCCATTTTCATCAATGGTGATATCTGCATATTTTTCATAAAGCGGAACTCTTTCTTTGTATAGTCCGCTCAGAGACTGACCGCGGCGAATAACTACTCCCCTGTTTTTTATGTTGCCAAGGCGATATCTGAGCTTATTGTAATCAAGCTTCAGATAAACAATCACGCTATTACGCGCAAGATTTTTCATAGCATCTTTGCCGTATACAACGCTGCCGCCTGTAGCGATCACCGAATTGTTTACATCAAGCTTGCTGATAATACGGTTTTCGGTTTCGATAAAACCGTCAACGCCATTTTCAGCAATGATGTCTTTAAGCAGTTTCTTTTCCTGTTCCTGTATTATCAGGTCAGTGTCGATAAATTTACAGCCCAAAAGTTTTGCAAGAATAACTCCGACTGTGCTTTTGCCAACTCCAGGCATACCTATTAATACAATATTCTTCTTTTTCATATGATCCTCTAAAAAAATATTACACTTACATTTTAACTCACTTTGTGCAAAATGTCAATAGATAATCAGCCCATATATTGCGATATTTATTTTTTATATACTAAATATTGACAAAAAACATGTGATATGGTAACATATTTACACAAGGAGGCGTAAAATGAACAAAAGTCCTTTTATATATTCTTGTGATAATAAGCGTTACTATACGCTGAATTATTATAATAAAAGCAAATTCGGAAAGAAAATATACAAAGCTGTTATTGACTGTGGTCTGACCTGTCCCAATATAGACGGTACAAAAGGTATCGGAGGCTGTATATTCTGTGACGGCGGAAGCGGATATTTTGTTCACGGTGGTCTGACCATTGAAGAACAGCTTGAAAGAGAATATGAGCGCATTTCGGAAAAATACGGAAGAGATGCAGAATTCATCGCATATTTTCAGTCCAACACAAACACATACGCACCGTGTAAGGTTCTTAGAGAATACTTTTATTCAGCCGTTGATTTCCATAATGTATGCGGTTTATCTATAGGAACAAGGGCAGACTGTTTGTCTGATGAAGTAGTTGAACTTCTCAGTGAGATAAATGGAATAACTTCTCTTACGGTTGAGCTTGGAATGCAGAGCTGTCACGAGGGAACTCTGAAACTTATAAATCGCTGCTGCACACACAATGAATTCCTGAAAAGCTATTACAACCTCAAGAGCAAAGGAATAAGAGTGTGTCTGCATATTATTAATGGGCTGCCTTTTGAAAATACGGAAATGATGCTTGATACAGCTTTTGAAGTTGCAAAAATGAAGCCTGATGCAGTAAAGCTGCAAATGCTTCATGTAATAAAAGGCACACAGCTTGAAAAAATGTATCATGATCACGAATTCAAGCTTTTAGAGCGAGATGAATATATTGATATAATCGTAAAGCAGCTTGAAGTATTACCACCTCAAACTGTAATAGAAAGAATTACAGGCGATGGTGACAAATCAAAACTTGTCGCACCTATGTGGAGTGCTGATAAGATCGCTGTTCTTGGCGGCATAGATAAGAAGCTTGCCGAACTTGACACGTGGCAGGGTAAACATTATATAGAAAAATAAGGCAGGGATATCCCTGCCTTTTCGTTTTATATATCGTTTCTGATTATATCGTCAAGTGTTTCTCTCTTGACAACGACTCTCGACTTGCCTCCGTTCACAAATACTACAGCAGGTTTCTGAAGTCTGTTATAGTTTGATGACATTGAATAATTATATGCACCTGTTGCACATACGGCGATAATGTCGCCTGATTCTGCGTGCTGAAGAGGCATATTCTTACCGATAAGATCACCGCTTTCACAGCATTTGCCTGCGATCGTTACCTTCTCGCTGCGTTCTTCATTTGCTTTGTTTGCGACAATAGCTTCATATTCAGAACCGTAAAGGATATATCTCGGACTGTCAGCCATTCCGCCGTCTACAGAGATATAAGTTCTTATGTTAGGTATCTCCTTGCGTGCACCGACTGTATAAAGTGTTATGCCTGCGGGAGCTGCTATAGAACGACCGGGCTCTATGTACATAAAAGGTGGGTTTATTCTGAGTTTTTCACATTCTGATCTTACAACGCCGGAAACTCTTTCAAGATATACCTCAAACGGAGCGGGATCGTGTTCATCAAGATATTTTATACCAAAACCGCCGCCGAGGTTGAGTCCTTTGACCTCGAAACCGAGTTCATTCTTTATTTTCGCAATAAATCCGAGCATTACCTTTGCAGCTTCTTCAAAAGGAGCTATATCAAAGATCTGTGAACCTATGTGGCAGTGAAGTCCGCTTAAATTTACGTTTTTGCAGTTTATAGCCTCTTTGACAGCTTCAAAGGCTTCTCCTGTTTCAAGTGCAAAGCCGAATTTGCTGTCGATCTGACCTGTTTTTACAAAGTCATGAGTATGAGCGTCTATACCGGGTTTGATACGGAACATAATATCAGGCTTTATTTTCATTTCTGCTGAAATAGCTTCAAGTCTGTGAAGCTCGCTTATATTATCGACTATGATATGTCCAACGCCGACTTTTAATGCAAAACGCAGTTCTTCGTCGGTCTTGTTGTTGCCGTGGAAGCCGACTTTATCCATAGGGAAGCCTGCCTTATAAGCTGTATATAGCTCGCCTATCGAAACTGCATCAAGACCGTCGCCTTCGCTTGCAACGACTCTGCACATTTCCATACACGAGAAAGCCTTGCTGGCATAGTGAACTTCTCCTCTGCCGTCGTAGTATTTTTTCATACTGTCATGGAAGCGGCGAAGAGTTTTTCTTATCATCTGCTCGTCCATAACATAGAGCGGAGTACCATATTCCTTGGCGAGCTCCACTGTATCAACTCCGCCGATCGTAAGATGACCTGCATTGTTGACATCGAGATTTTCGGATACAAACATTTTTAACATCCTTTCGGGTATAATTTATTCGTCAGTGACGTCATTGTCATCTGCGATATCCTCAACGATCTGCCTGAGTTCTTCAACTCCCTCAAATGTCTGAGAAGAAAAAGGTATAACATGGATATCTTCAAAGCACGGTATTTCTGACTTGAACGCTTCAAGCCTTTGGGCACGTTCTGTCTTGTTTAGCTTATCAGCCTTTGTAAGCACAAGAACGAACGGCATTTCCGTGTCTATAAGGTAATTTATCATCTGAACATCGTCTTTAGTCGGGGCGTGGCGCATATCCACCAGCATGAATACAAGCCTTATGTCTCTGTCTGAACTGAGATATCCTTCAATAAGCCCTGACCAGCGTTCTTTTTCAGACTTTGCGACCTTTGCATAGCCGTATCCCGGAAGATCAACGAAATAGATATTTTCTAGACCGTAAAAATTTATAGTTGCAGTTTTTCCCGGAACAGAGCTTACTCTCGCAAGATTTTTCCTGTTGAAAAGCTTATTTATGAGTGTTGATTTTCCCACATTTGAATGTCCTGCAAATGCTATCTCTATCCTCTCAGGTGCAGGGATCTGAGAGAACTTTCCATATGCGGCGGTAAACTCCGCTTTGTTGTAATTCAGCTTCACGGCGTTTCCTCCTTATCTGAATTTATTTTATAAGTGCTGTATCAAGAACATCTTTGAGATCTTCTGCGTATACAAATTCAATAGCGTCCTTTACAACCTTGTCTACTTCTTCAAGATCAGGCTTATTGGCTACAGGTATGATAACTGTCTTTATGCCTGATTTATATGCAGCCATAGTCTTTTCACGGAGTCCGCCTATAGGAAGAACTTTTCCGTGAAGTGTAACTTCACCTGTCATAGCAACATCTGATCTTACCTTAGTTCCAGAAAGTGCAGAAACAAGCGCAGTTGTCATGGTAACGCCTGCGGAAGGACCGTCCTTTGGAACAGCTCCTTCGGGAGCATGGATATGAATGTCGTATTCTTTATAGAAATTAGGGTTGATACCGTATTTATCAGCAATACTGCGAACATAGCTTACTGCTATCTTCGAGCTTTCTTTCATGACTTCTCCAAGTGAGCCTGTAACTTCTATTTTGCCTGTTCCTGTCATCATTAGAACTTCAATAGGCATGAGTACACCGCCGACTGATGTCCATGCAAGACCGTTTACAACGCCGACCTGATCTTCCTTAGATGAGAGGTCGCCAAGGTACTTGCGTATACCGAGATATTCATTTATATCTTTGGCTTTTATGTTTACTCGTTTAGCTTCTCCTGAAGCAATCTTCTTGGCAGTTTTTCTGCAAAGTGAAGCAATGCTTCTTTCAAGAGAGCGTACTCCTGCTTCTTTGGTATAGTACTGGATAAGTTCATTTATAGCATCATCGCTTATCCTGAGCTGAGTCGACTTTAATCCCTGTTCCTTGAGCTGCTTCGGTATAAGATGTTCCTTTGCAATATGGAATTTTTCTTCAGCTGTATAGCTCGGGAGCTCGATAACTTCCATTCTGTCGAGAAGCGGAGCTGGTATAGCACCTACGTTATTTGCTGTTGTAATAAATACTGCTTTGCTCAGATCAAAAGGCACTTCTATGAAATGATCTCTGAAAGCATTGTTTTGCTCAGCATCAAGCACTTCGAGCATTGCTGATGAAGGATCACCCTTGATATCACTGCAAAGCTTGTCTATCTCGTCAAACAGAATAAGCGGATTTGCAGAACCTGCCTGAGAAATTGCAGTTATGATACGTCCGGGCATAGCTCCCACATAGGTCTTTCTGTGACCTCTTATATCAGCTTCGTCACGAACGCCGCCCAGTGAAACTCGTGCATACTTTCTTCCCATAGCCTTTGCAATAGACTTTGCAATAGATGTCTTACCTATACCTGGAGGGCCGGCAAGACAGATTATCTGTCCCTTTATCTCGGGATTTAGCATATGAACTGCAAGGAATTCAAGAATACGTTCCTTGACCTTTTTTAATCCATAGTGATCCTTCTCAAGGACTGCTTCTGCCTTTTCCATAGAAAGCTTGGCTTTGGTGTATTTGCCCCACGGCAGATCAAGAACAGTATCAAGATAATTCTTGATAACGAAGGCTTCCTGAGACGAAGGAGGGAGTTTTGTAAGCTTGTCAGCTTCTTTAAGAAGCTTTTCCTTGCTCTTTTCGTCTATTTTCAGATCCATTATGTCATTGATATAGCCGAAGGCTTCTTCGCCTTCGTCTTCTCCAAGCTGTTCCTGTATTATACGAAGCTGCTCGCGCAGGTAAAACTCTCGCTGTCCTTTGTCGATACTGTTTTTAGTCTGCTCGTTTATAAGGTTTTCAAGCTCTAATATCTCTACCTCCGAAGTAAGGCAGGCAAAAAGAACCGAAAGCTTGTTTATAACATTGGTTTCCTCGAGAAGAGTCTGCTTGTCACGATAATTGAGGTTACAGTTGAAAGTAACTGTCTCAAAAAGCTTTACAGGTGAATCCTGTGTAACGATAGAGGTGAGCAGTTCCTTTGGCATTCTCGGAAAAAATGAAGCGTAACGTTCAAAAACGTCCTTGACAGAACGCATGAGAGCTTCTGCTTCAACTTCATCAAGCTTTGCCCTTGAATATGTCGGAGTACGCTTTACCTCAGCTTTAAGGACTTCTCCGTCGTCGATGAGCCTTACAAGATTTGCCTTGTATACGCCTTCTACAAGGACTTTCATAATGTTATCCGGAAGCTTCAAAACCTGTTTTACTTCGGCAACGACTCCGACTTTGTAAAGATCAGAGGCTTTTGGATTCTCAACATATGCCTCATGCTGTGTTACAAGAAACAGCTTGCCTCCTTCTTTAAGAGAACGTTCCACAGCAGCTACCGATTTACTGCGTGAAACATCAAAATGCATTACCATTTTCGGGAAAGCAACAAGACCTCTCATTGCAACTGTATAAAGAATATTCGCTTCTTCTATATTTTTATCGCTTTTAATGGTTTGTTCCATAAAATCACCGCATTTCTGTAGGTATCATATTTATCCGCAAAAACGAAAATATCGTTCTTTAATATTATACTATAAAATCATAAAAAATTCAACCCCTTGTTTGACTTTGGAAAAATACATATGCCAAATGAATAATCTAAATTCTACATGGTGTAATTAAAAAATAATCATATATCATAATTTAAGCTTTTATTTAATTCAGGAGTATTAACTTTGCATATGAATATTTGCGGAATTTTGGAGTTTTACCCAAAATTTGCGAACTTATAGAAATATTCTTTACTTTTTGTTGAGAATGTGATATGATATACACAAAGGTGTAGTTTCTTATTTAATATAAAAGCATTTTTATGCCGAAAAGGTCTTTACTTTTACGGGATAATGTGTTAAAATGTAAAGTAGGAAATCGTTTGACACGCCTTTTGGCAGATTGGAGAATTAATATGATCGATAAAATAAAATCAGAAAGCATGGATCTGCTCTTTGAAGCTATTCTGACACTTGACTCGGTAGATGACTGTTACAAATTTTTTGATGATCTCTGCACAAGTATCGAACTTAAAGCATTTGCTCAGCGTCTTCACGTTGCTAAGCTCCTTGACGAACACAGGGTTTATAACAGTATCGTGACCGAAACAGGTGCAAGTACAGCTACAATCAGCAGAGTAAACCGTTCATTGAAAGACGGAAACGATGGCTATAATATAGTTTTTGACAGACTTAAAAAGAAAAATCTGCTCAAATAATATGAGGTTATAATGGCTTTTTCTCCGAGGCACGGGAAAAATCCCATGAAATAATTACTCTCGAAAGGAAGATTTGACATGAAAAAGGCGAAGATATTCAAAAAATCATTAGCCTGCTTGTCTGCTGCCGCTACTATTTTAACAAGCGGTGTCATCACAAGCGCAAATGCCGCAGTTATCACTGAAGGCAAAGAAAACAATTATCACAATTTCGCAGAGGCTTTACAGCTTGCGCTGTGCTTCTACGACGCCAACAAGTGCGGTGATGAGGTAGCTGATGACGGTTACTACTCATGGCGTTCAAACTGTCACGTTATCGACGCAGAAATCCCGCTTCAGCCAATGAGCCCTATGCCTACAGTCGGCAAGGGCAAAACTGATGATCAGCTCAAGACAGATCAGGGACTTGGCGCAGGCGATGACGGTAAAACAAAGCCAAATCTCGGTGACGATGATCCGGATCTTTATGTCGGCGTGAATATGAGTGAGTCATTCATCGAAAAGAACAAGAAGTATCTCGATCCCGACGGAAACGGCACTCTTGATCTTACAGGCGGCTGGCACGATGCCGGTGACCATGTAAAGTTCGGTCTCCCTGGAAGCTACTCTGCCTCTACTGTTGGCTGGGGCTATTATGAATTCCGTGATTCATATGAGGATCTTGGACTTCAGAAGCACGTTGAAGATGAGCTTCGCTGGATCAACGATTACTTCATGAAAGCAACATTTATGGACGATGACGGAAACGTAGTTGCATACTGTTATCAGGTCGGAGAGGGTAATAACGACCATAACTACTGGTGTCCTCCTGAGCTTCAGATGGACAACACAATGGTTGCTTCATCATCGTGTGCTGTTAAGCGTCCTGCTTATTTTGCTACAGAAGAAATGCCTGCTTCTGACCAGTGCGCAGGTGCTTCAGCTTCTCTCGCAATAAACTACCTCAACTTCAAGGACACTGATCCTGAATACGCTGAGGAATGCCTCAAGTACGCTAAGGCTCTTTACGATTTTGCTGTAAAGACACACATTGAGGAATGGGAGCCCGGTATGGTTCCAAGCAACTCAAGCCTTGGCTACGATGGCGGCTTCTATACATCAAGCTATGACTATGATGAACTCTCATGGGCTGCTGTATGGCTCTACTACTGTACCGAAAACTATGATTATATAGATGACATAATTGCAGTTGATGATTCTAAGCCAATTTCCGATAGTGGTTCATTTGATGCAGAGGCTCAGACAGGTCAGCAGCCTTCTTATGCTTACACAGGCTATATGAAGCGTATCATTACTGATACAGGTAACTGTTGGCAGAATATCTGGGTTCACTGCTGGGATACTGTTTGGGGCGGAGTTTTCGCAAAGCTTGCTCCTATTACAAATACTGCACGTGACTGGTACATTTTCCGTTACAATCTTGAGTTCTGGTCAGGCTGTTCTAAGACAACTGATTGCTCTGCTTGGGGCTATGAACCTGTACACGGTCATAAGTATTTCGGCAGAGACGATTATCTCTGGAATATGCCGATGACATATGACCAGATCCCTGATCTTCCGGATAGTGAGACAAGCGGCGACTTCATCGCTAAATCTCCTAATGGTTGGGCAGTTGTTTCAGGATACGGTTCAGCTCGTTATAATACAGCTGCCGGTCTCTGTGCTTGTGTATACGCTAAGACTACAGGCGATGAAACATTCCTCCCATGGGCTAAGGCTCAGATGGAATATATCCTCGGAAAGAACCCGATGGGTTACTCTTATGAAGTAGGTTACGAATACAACTTTGCTTCACATCCGCATCACCGTTCATCACACTGTTCAGCTACACAGAGCATGGATGATCCGATAGTTCAGGTACATACCCTTTGGGGTGCTCTCGTTGGCGGTCCTGACCTCAAAGATGTTCACGTTGATGAGACAAAGGATTATATCTACAACGAAGTTACCGATGACTATAACGCAGGTTTCTGCGGCGATCTTGCAGGTCTTTACCACTACTATGGTGCTAAGGGTAAGGAATACGAAAAAGAAAACCACATTATTGAAGATTTCAATATGTCAGAAAACGCCATAGGCTATGATCAGGTAGATGAAGACGGCAATCCGCTTCCTGTAGGATATTTCGTATCAGGCGGTAAGGCACAGGAAAAGGAGGACGGCATCCAGCTCAAGCTCGTTCTTCACAACAGAACAACAAATCCTCCAAGATTTGAATGCGATGTTAAGGCAAGATATTACTTCAACATCAAGGAGCTCCTTGATGCAGGCTACGGCATCGATTATATTGTTCCTCGTATTGACTACGATCAGGAAGCAGGATATACCAACAACAAGTCACACGCTGTTCTTTCAGATCCTGTTAAATACGATGATAATGGTACATACTACGTTGATGTAACATGGAAGGATTGCAAGTTCTACGGAAGCCGTGTATATCAGTTCGCACTTACTACAAAGATGGATCCCGAAACAAACATCTACCCTGAGTGGGATTCTTCAAACGACTACAGCTACGATGATCTCGTAAGCTTTGAAGACGATAACGCTGCTTCAGCTATTACAGATAAGGTCACACTTTATGCTGATGACAAGCTTATCTGGGGCGTAGAGCCTGATGGCACAACTGCTGAGACTGTAGCTCCGACAGCTTCAACTACTACAACAAATAAAACAGGCGGTTCTACTACAACTACAACAACTAAGCCTATTTCATCTACTGACAAGACTATAGCAGCAGGCGATGCAAACTGCGACGGTCAGGTAGATATGTCTGATATCGTTCTTATCATGCAGTCACTTGCAAACCCTGACAAGTACGGATTAAAGGGTTCAGATAAGAATCATATCACAGAACAGGGCGAAAAGAACGCTGATGTTGATACATCAAGCAAGGGCGTTACTTCAAACGATGCACTTAGAATTCAGGAATTCCTGCTTGGTAAGGTAAAATCACTTTAATAGTAAAAAGCGGCTCAATTGAGCCGCTTTTCTTATGCTGATCAAAAACCTCCCTATGAATTACACAGGGAGGTTTCTTCTATTGATATTATATTACAAAATTCAAAGGCATTCCGTTTTTCATGATTGCGTTGAGTTCACCCTGGATAAGAGGCATAAGATAGTCGTATGCAGGAGGTAAAACATTATTACCCTTTTCGTTTATCCATTCACGTGGGAAAAATTTTTCCGAATTAGCAGCCTTTGATGCTTCGACCGAACCAATACTGTAGCTGTAAGGCATATTTGACTCTCTGATGAAAGTCATCATACAGCCTGTTTGTCCATCAAGTCCAGCTTTAACTGCTGCCATTCCTATTGCCTCTGACGACCTTATATCTTCAAGTGAAGCTATATGAGAACTACATCTCTGCATTACATTCAGCTCTATTGAACGTACTTTACAGCCTATTTCAGCAGCAACGAGCTTTTCGAGAAATTTACCAATTCCCGAAAGATAGCTATGACCGAATACGTCTTTCTGTCCCGACTGATACTCTTCAGCAGCAAACTTTCCTTCAGCAGTTTTAACGCCTTCCGATACCACAACTATAACAGCCCGATATTTTTTCATCTCTGCCTTTACATCTGAAAGAAAGCCTTCAATACTGAATGTAGTCTCAGGAAGATATATCAGATGCGGTGCAGCCTCTCCGTTCGCTCTTATACAGCATGATGCAGCAGCAAGCCAGCCTGCATGTCGTCCCATTGTTTCAATAATTGTAACTGAAGGGATACTGTAAACATTACTGTCTCTTGTGATCTCCTGAACAGTTGCAGCAACATATTTTGCTGCTGAACCAAATCCCGGAGAATGATCAGTTTCGCAAAGATCGTTATCAATGGTTTTGGGGATACCTATTATTTTTATATCGTTTATCCCCATATCTCCCAGGTATGCGGAATACTTTGCAACAGTATCCATAGAATCGTTTCCGCCGATATAAAAAAACATACCTATATCATACCTTCGCAGAACTTCTGTTATACGTTCATATATGTCACTTTTTTCAGTGTGAGCAGGAAGTTTTTTTCTGCATGAACCAAGTACAGCTGACGGAGTCCTGAGTAACAGCTGATAACTTACATCACTTGTGATCTTTTCTGACAGATCAACCATTTCTTCATTAATGATACCCTCAATACCATTAAAGACTCCGAAAACCTTGTCGATCTTATCGGTACGCTGTGCTGCACTGTAAACACCTGCTAATGAAGCATTTATAGCGCAAGTAGGACCTCCTGACTGTGCAACTGCTATATTCATAATACTTTTTCGACTGAGTATATCCCGAACTCAGTCATACCCTCTCATAATATTAGCCATAAGGCTTTAATAATATTATAACATAGCACACTATACTTTTCAATTCAAATTAAATCCAAAAAAAGCTATCAAAAAATCGCAATATTTGACCAGAATAGCAATAAACGCCTAATATAATGACATATTGAATTCAAATAAGTCCGAAATGATCAAGTGCGTTTTCTATACCGTTCTCTTCAATAGGTGTAGTTATGTATGAAACATATGGGTATATTACCTCTGCTCCGCCCATTGCTATACTGTTCGGGACAGCCTCAAGCATGGGAAGATCATTCATGCTGTCTCCTATCGCATATGCTTTTTCCATCGGAATGCTCAATTTTTCAAGTATATGCTTTATACCTGTTGCTTTTGAAAATCCCAGAGGTACATTTTCATAGAATCCGCCGCCTCTGTCGATTATAGAAAATTCTTTGCCTATTTCAGTTCTGAATTTTTTCATATTACTTTCAGGATTTTCCCAGATAACAAACTTGTCGAATCCAAAATCCTTATCCTCTATCCTTCCGCTTACATCAATTCCCGAATCTACGAAAACTTCCATAAAGTATTTTAAACCATCGGTCATAGGAGCTTTATCGTCGAAAAAGTATCCTTCGGAATATTCATAAACAGGAGTAACATTACATTCGCGCATAAGCTTTGCTATTTCTCTGCACTTTTGCTTTTCTATAGTGCGTGAAAGAATAACTTCATTATTATACTCAATATATGTACCGCAGCCGCATATATACCCGTCAAAGCCCAGTTCCTTAACTCTCGGACTGATATTGAATGCCGTTCTGCCAGAATTTATAAAAGTCAGATTTCCCTTCTCTCTTGTTTTTCTTATAGCCTCTCTGGTACTATCGGGAATTATCGCTCTCTCGTCTTCTGTAACAAGAGTACCGTCGATATCGAAAAAAATTATTGAACTCATTAAAACACTCCTTGAATTTTATATCCTTCAATTAATTTAATACACATAATATTATAATCCCTTAAAAAAACGCTGTCAAGTCTTGATTAAACAAGTTTCAGATGCTATAATATTTTTGGGAGGATGATAAAAATGCTGCATATATATTACGGTAATGGTAAAGGAAAAACTACAGCAGCAGTTGGACTTTCGGTCAGAGCCTGCGGTGCGGGTTTGAAGGCTGCTTTTTTTCAGTTCCTAAAAAATGGAAGTTCTTCTGAAATTTCAATTCTAAGATCCATGAAGAATATAGAGGTAATATGCTGTGAAGAATGTAATAAATTCACATTTCAGATGAATGACGCTGAAAAGCAAAATGTTGAGCGTTGCCATAACGAAATGTTAAAAAAAGCCGCAGATATGCTGGAAAACAAATCAGTGCAGCTTATTGTGCTTGATGAATTTATAGATGCATATAATAAAAAGCTCATTGATACTGAGCTTGCTGACGTTTTTATTAAAAACT
Organism: Ruminococcus flavefaciens ATCC 19208; assembly: GCF_000518765.1. GTDB lineage: Bacteria > Bacillota > Clostridia > Oscillospirales > Ruminococcaceae > Ruminococcus > Ruminococcus flavefaciens. The sequence goes on from NZ_JAEF01000006.1 coordinate 376,941, forward strand.
GTGCTGATAAATGTGAGATAGTTATGACGGGAAGAATGCCTACAGATGAATTAAAAAAACAAGCTGCATATCTTACTGAGATGACAGCTGTGAAGCACCCATTTGAAAAAGGAATTACCGCCCGTAAGGGTATAGAATATTAGGCTGCCGCATTATTTAGCGACAGCCTTTTTACTGCATATTTTTTAATTCTTCGATCAAAGCGAGATCTTCGGTATTGATCTTCATATTTGTAACGATTGATTTGTTCTCTGGAGTGATAACTTTTATTTCGATTATACTTCCCTCCTGAATACTTCCAACTGCTGCTTTGAAAAAAAGAGGTACTTTAGGATGATTTTCCTTAAATCTTTCCAGAAGCGATTTTAGTTTAAATACATTCATTGGATTCATTAATTTCACCTCAAAAAATATTATACCATATTTACTTGTTTTTCTCAACAGTTTTTCCCATAAAACCTCTTTTTATCATAAGCTGTGCGCAAATTCCCGTAAAAGCGCCTGCAATACAGCCTGAAATAATAAGGTATGGATAATGGTATATTACGGCAAATGATCGCATAATGATGACAGCTACTATTATTTGTCCTGTGTTATGCAATATAGCGCCAATTATACTGCTGAGCCAGATATAATTTACAGGTACTATACGTTTTACTCCAAGCATACCTGCAAGACACATAACAGCTCCTGCCATACTGTAAATTATAGCAGAAACATTGCCGCCGAATATTGATCCGAGCATTACTCTTGCAAAAACGATCATTGCAACTTCCTTTGCGTTGTATTTATATATCGCATAAACAGTTACGATATTGGCAAGTCCAAGCTTGACACCCGGGATTGCAACAAGATTAGGAATTCGCAGTTCAATTATAAAGATAATAAGGGCAATAGCCGTAAGAAGAGCAAGTTCAGTGAGTCTTTTAGTTTTCATATCAACTCTGCTCCTTCTCTGCAAATCGAATAACAAGCTTATGTGGTAAACATACGATCGGTATCGCCTCAGACCTTAATACACCTGTATTAACACAGGTATGATCGGGACAGTCAGCATCGGAAATGCAAATTTTACCGTTTTCTATCTTTATCTCATTCCAGCCGCCGTCAGAGCTCTCTATACGAAAAGTCCTATCCTTTTCTTTTGAAAGATCAAAAGTATACAATACTTTATTATTCTGAACTATCTCAACATAGGTGCTGTCGGGTGTTCTGTAACTCAAAATGATCCATATGACTGAGCCGATAAACAATGCTGCTACAATAATAATAAGTATTTTAACACCTTTAGTCAACGGATATCACCTCCGCAGGCATATCACTTATATTCTTAAAAGAACTTGCGATTCCTTGTGTATAGTATATTTTTCTGTCATCGGTAACCAATATAACGTCATACTGAGGGGTTGAACGCAAAAACTCAACTGTTTTGTCATATCCAAGCACAAATAAAGCTGTGGATAAAGCATCACATTCAAGACCGTTATCACCTATCACCGTGACCGAAACAAGTCCGTTATCAGCAGGATATCCGTCACTTGGGTCAATTATGTGCCAGTATTTTTTACCGTCCTCTCCATAGAAAAAACGCTCATAATTTCCTGATGTAATAACTGCCTTGTCGATTATATCTACCACACACATATCCTTATCTTCTAAAAACGGATCTCTTACTGCAACTTTCCACGGAGAACCGTCAGTCTTGCTTCCAAGTGACTGAACATTTCCGCCAAGACTTACTATAGCAGATGTTACACCACGAGACTTCATTATCTTCATTATTTCATCACCTGTGTAGCCTTTTGCAAGTGCTCCGAGATCTATCTGAACATTCTCGGGAAGAGATATGGTGTTATTATTTATCGAAATATTGCGGTAATCAACGTTTTTCAGAAGTTCATCTATTCTGTTTTTTTCTGGTATTTTGTATTCACCTGTTGTAAATCCCCATTCTTTCAGAACTGGATAAATCGTGATGTCAAGTGCTCCGCCGGTCTTATCGCCAATTTCCAAAGCCTTTTTTATAAGCGTGACCGTATCATCACATACATCTACGGCTTTTCCTGCTGAGTTATCAAGCATCCATATATCACTTTCTTCCAAAGTTGCAGAAAGCTCCTTTTCAAGCTCATATATGCGATTTTCAGACTCTTCAATTGCTTTTTCAGCATTGCTTCCATAGGCTTTCAGGTTCATATATGTATCCATTGCAAATACATCGCGTAAAACAGGTTCATTTTTATTTTCATTTACTGTTGTGACAGTATTTTTTTCATTACATCCCCAGAAAAGAAATAACGATAAAAGAATAACTGGGAGTTTTTTTATTTTTCCGCACATATTTAATCTCCTAAAACAAACTAAAAGTATTATAACATATTTTTTATAAAACAGCAACTCTTGCGGAAATCAAAGCATTATAAATCAGTTGTTATTATTAGCAAACAAATATATCAATATAAAAGCGGATCATTGATCCGCTTTATATATTACTTTTTAAGCAAGCTCTTTCCTGTCATTTCAGCAGGCTGTGGAACTCCCATAATATCAAGCATTGTAGGAGCAAGGTCAGCAAGTACGCCGCCATCTGTAAGAGTACCCTCAACGCCAACGGCAATAAGAGGAACTGGATTAGTTGTATGTGCAGTAAACGGACTTCCGTCAGGTTCCATCATCTTGTCAGCATTACCGTGATCGGCTGTAATAAGAGCTGCACCACCCTTAGAAAGAATCTTATCTACCATACGTCCAACACAGGTATCTGTAGCCTCAACAGCCTTTACAGCTGCATCGAATACACCAGTATGACCAACCATGTCGCAGTTAGCATAGTTAAGTATGATAACATCATACTTATCAGAATCAATTGCTTCACATACTGCATCGCATACTTCATACGCGCTCATTTCAGGCTTGAGGTCAAATGTAGGAACATCAGGAGACTTTATAAGTATTCTGTCCTCGCCCTCAAACTGCTTCTCCTCACCGCCGTTGAAGAAGAATGTAACGTGTGCATATTTCTGTGTTTCAGCGATACGGAGCTGAGTCTTTCCAAGCTTTGCAAGGTACTCACCCATTGTCATTGTAAGCTGTTCAGGTGGATATGCAACAGATACATTAGGCATTGTAGCATCATACTGAGCCATACATACAAAGTTAACAGGGAAAAATCCGTTCTTTCTCTCAAATCCTGCAAAATCAGGATCAACGAATGAACGTGTTATCTGTCTTGCTCTGTCAGGGCGGAAATTAAAGAAGATAACACTGTCATCAGCCTTTATCTGTGCACCGCCTGCAATAATTGTAGGAAGCATGAACTCATCTGTTACTTCGTTAGCGTAGGAATTCTTTATAGCCTGTACAGGATCTGTCTCCTGAACGCCTTCACCGTAAACAAGAGCAGAATAGGCCTTTTCAACTCTGTCCCAAGCGTTATCACGATCCATAGCGTAAAAACGGCCTGAGATAGTAGCTATCTTGCCAAGACCTATCTTTTTAAGCTCAGCAACTGTTTCTTCCATATACTCGGCAGCTGATGAAGGAGGAACGTCTCTTCCATCAAGGAATGCATGGATATAAACCTTGTCAAGACCATTCTTCTTAGCCATTTCAACTATACCGAAAAGGTGCTCCATATGGCTGTGAACGCCGCCGGGAGAAAGAAGTCCCATAAGGTGAAGGGCACTTCCATTCTTCTTGCAGTTATCCATAGCTCCAAGGATTGCCTTGTTGCTCTCGAATGTGCCGTCCTTTATATCCTTTGATATTTTAACGAGCATCTGATAAACAATTCGTCCTGCACCAATGTTGGTGTGACCTACCTCAGAGTTGCCCATCTGTCCGTCAGGCAGACCAACATCAAGCCCGCTTGCGCCGATGATAGTATTAGGGCACTCAGCCATATATTTATCAAGATTAGGCTTCTTTGCAGCAGCGATAGCGTTGCCGTATGTATCAGGATTGTAGCCGAAGCCGTCCATGATTATAAGTGCTACAGGTTTCTTTGACATATCTATTTCCTTTCATGGGTAAGGGCGGATAATATCCGCCCCTTTAGTTTTTATTAGCCTTCTACAGCAGCCTGAACGATAACGTTGAAGTCCTCAGCTTTGAGTGAAGCACCGCCGATAAGACCACCGTCGATGTTTGGCTTTGCAAGGAGCTCAGCAGCATTCTTAGCGTTCATAGAACCACCGTACTGTATAGTTACAGCGTCAGCAGTAGCCTGATTGAAGAGCTTAGCAAGCTGAGCGCGGATAAATCCGCAAACTTCCTCAGCCTGATCAGGTGTAGCTGTAAGACCTGTACCGATAGCCCATACAGGCTCATAAGCGATAACAACGTTCTTTACCTGCTCTGCTGTGAGTGACCAGAGATCAAGCTTGATCTGACGAGCGATAACTTCCTCAGTGATATTGCACTCACGCTCCCACTTGAGCTCACCAACGCAAACGATAGGCTTGAGACCAGCTTCAAGGGCAGCAATAGTTCTCTTATTTACTGTTTCATCTGTCTCGCCAAAGTACTGTCTTCTTTCGCTGTGACCGATAACAACATATTCAACACCAAGCTCTGTGAGCATATCAGCAGAAATTTCACCTGTGAATGCACCGCTCTTCTCGAAGTGTACATTCTCAGCACCGATCTTAACGTTGCTGCCAGTTGTTGTATTTATAGCAGTTTCGAGGTTTGTGAAAGGAACACATGCGATGACCTCAATCTTGCCCTCAGCATTAGCAACGAGAGGCTTGATAGCCTCGAGAAGTGCCTTAGCCTCAGGACGTGTTTTGTTCATTTTCCAGTTTCCGGCAATAATTGCCTTTCTTAATGACTTGTTCATGTTATTTTAACTCCTTTATCAGAATTTAATTTCATCATCATCGTAATAAGGAAACATATCACGGCTGAAAGCGTAAGAATTGTAACTGTTGCTACAACCTATCTTGATGCCTTTCTTTATGGGAGAAAGGGAAAATCCTAAGATGATGCCTGTGAGAAAGCTGCATACAGCAAACAGTTATATTGCTGTCCCGCTGTTTTTTAGTTCCTCATAAAATTTGCAATTGCAATTACATTTTCATAGCAGTATTCTCATCTACCACAATAAGGGCGAATATCTCTATCCGCCCTATTGTTTATAGAATTACTTTTCTGCGATTGCTGCAACGCCAGGGAGTACCTTTCCTTCGAGGTATTCAAGTGAAGCACCGCCGCCTGTTGAGATGTGGCTCATCTTATCAGCAAAGCCGAGCTGGATAGCAGCTGTAGCAGAGTCACCGCCGCCGATGATAGTTGTTGCATCAGCCTGTGCAAGAGCTTCGCAAACAGCAACAGTACCCTTCTTGAGAGTTGGGTTCTCGAATACGCCCATAGGTCCGTTCCAAACAACTGTCTTAGCAGACTTAGCAGCCTCAGCAAAGATAGCAGCTGTCTTAGGTCCGATATCAAGGCCCATCTTGTCAGCAGGGATCTTGTCAGCGTCAACATAATCTACGCTGATCTCTGCGTCGATTGGATCAGGGAATGATGCAGCAACAGCAGTATCAACAGGGAGAAGGATCTTCTTACCGAGCTTTTCAGCCTTAGCGAGCATTTCCTTACAGTAGTCGAGCTTTTCTTCGTCAACCAGTGACTTACCGATAGAACCGCCCTGTGCCTTTATAAATGTATATGCCATACCGCCGCCGATGATAAGTGTATCACACTTTTCAAGGAGGTTAGAGATAACGTTGAGCTTGTCAGCGACCTTAGCGCCGCCAAGGATAGCAACAAAAGGTCTCTCAGGAACCTCTACTGCATTACCGAGATACTGGATCTCCTTCTGCATGAGGTAACCAACAGCAGTTTCCTTAACGAACTTTGTAACGCCTGCTGTTGAAGCATGAGCTCTGTGTGCTGAACCGAAAGCGTCCATAACGAATACTTCGCCGTCGATAAGATCAGCAAGCTCCTTAGAGAACTGCTCGCCGTTTTTTGTCTCTTCGTCGCCGCGGAAACGTGTATTCTCAAGAACTACGATCTCGCCGTCCTTCATTGCAGCAACTGCCTTCTTTGCGTTGTCGCCTACAACAGTATCATCAGCTGCAAAGATAACGTTTGTCTTAACGAGTTCGCCGAGTCTCTTTGCTGCAGGAGCAAGTGAGAACTTAGCCTCCGGACCATTCTTCGGCTTGCCGAGGTGTGAGCAAAGAATTACCTTTGCACCATTCTCAACGAGCTTATTGATAGTCGGAAGAGCAGCCTGGATTCTGTTATCGTTTGTGATAACGCCGTCCTTCATTGGAACGTTGAAGTCAACTCTTACGAGTACCTTTCTGCCCTTAACGTTAATGTCTTCTACAGTAACCTTGTTTAATCCTGCCATGGGTATGACATCCTTTCGTAATAAAATACATTCTAAGCTGTTGTTATAATATTAACAACGTACATTTCTATTTTACACTATTCTGAGAAATTTTGCAAGCGTTTCCGTAATATTTTTCATGTTAAACATGAAAAATATTTGTGACTGGCTATTATATAGAAAAAATGCCATATTGATATGCTGTCTGATACTTAAAAACAACAATTTCTCTATTGACAAAGCACTTTTTGTAAAGTATAATCTTTATAAATTAAAATCTTAAATATGGGAATATGAGGTAATAAAAATGAATAAATTCAATTTAGTAAAAGAAATGTTTGAAAATGCGCAAAATCCAGAAAACGCTGCTGCAATGTCGGCATACATGAAAAACAAGTTTGATTTTTACGGTATCCCCTCTCCCGAGCGAAAAGAGCTGTATAAAGACTTCCTGAAAAGTGAAAAGGCATCAAAAAATGTTGATTGGGACTTCCTTGATAAATGCTATAAAGACGACCACAGAGAAATGCAGTATCTTGTTTATGACTATCTGCTCGCTTTAAAGAAATATCTTGCTTTTGAAGATATTGACAGAATAAAGCTGTTTATAATTACAAGGTCATGGTGGGACACTATTGATTTCCTGTGTAAAATCATTGGCGATATCGGTTTAAGAGATAACAGAGTCAGCGAACTAATGCTAAAATGGTCAGTAAGTGATAATATCTGGCTCAAACGAACAGCTATCCTGCACCAATTAGCTTACAAACACAAAACAGATACGGAATTATTGGGAAAAGTAATATGTAATTGTCTCGGCAGCGATGAATTTTTCATAAATAAGGCTATCGGCTGGGCGTTGAGGGAGTATTCCAAAACAGTTCCCGAATGGGTCGTAAACTTTATCAGTAAATACAAAAATGAACTTTCGGCTCTGAGCATAAAGGAAGCAAGCAAATACATATAAAAATAAACCCGAAAGCAAGTCGTTATGACCGCTTTCGGGTATTTTTTATCACTTAAATACTGCAAGAAGGAAGCCTGCTGCGATAGCAGAACCGATAACACCTGCAACGTTCGGTCCCATAGCGTGCATGAGCAGGAAGTTTGAAGGATTAGCCTTCTGACCTTCCATCTGAGATACACGTGCAGCCATAGGAACAGCTGAAACACCTGCTGAACCGATAAGCGGATTGATCTTGCCGCCTGAAAGTTTATACATGATCTTTCCGACGAGAAGTCCGCCGACTGTTGAGAAGCAGAATGCTGTAAGTCCAAGAACGATGATCTTGATTGTCTCCAGCGAGAGGAAACGCTCAGCAACTGTTGTAGCACCAACAGAAATACCGAGGAATACAGTTACGATGTTCATAAGAGCATTCTGAACTGTATCTGAAAGTCTCTCTGTAACTCCGCACTCTCTCCAGAGATTACCAAGCATGAGACAGCCTACGAGCGGAGCTGTTGACGGGAGAAGAAGGATAACGAACATTGCAACAATGATCGGGAAAATAATCTTCTCTGTCTTTGAAACTACACGAGTCTGCTCCATTTTTACCTCTCTCTCCTTCTTTGTTGTAAGGAGTTTCATGAGAGGCGGCTGTATCATAGGGATAAGAGCCATATATGAGTAAGCAGCAATTGCGATAGGTCCGAGGAGATGAGGAGCAAGTCTTGTTGTAAGGAAGATAGCTGTAGGACCATCAGCACCGCCGATGATACCGATAGAAGCAGCTTCATTGCCAGTAAATCCAAGACAAACAGCTCCGAAGAATGCAAGGAATACGCCCATCTGAGCAGCAGCTCCGAGGAGGAGGCTCTTAGGGTTGGAGATGAGCGGACCGAAGTCGGTCATAGCACCTACGCCCATGAATATGAGTGAAGGATAAATACCTGCCTTGACGCCCATATAGAGGATATCAAGGAGACCACCGTTCGCCATAATGTGTCCGTAACTATGGTGGAACTCACTTTCCTCATCGAGGAACTGATCCCAGAGATCAAGATGATAAAGAGCGTCGGAAGTATCTCCGCCGATAAAGTATGAAAGATTTACGAGGAGACAGCCAAATGCTATACCAACGAGAAGAAGTGGTTCAAACTTCTTTTTGATACCGAGATACAGAAGGACGCAGGAAACAAAGATCATAATAAGATTTTTCCAGCCGCCTTCAGTGAGAAAGCTGTGGAAGCCTGAGCTTTCCCAAAGGGTTTTAAGGGTTTCAAGAATGTCCATTTTCTTTCCCCCTTATGCTATAACAACAAGAGGCGCGCCTGTGTCAACTACAGAACCCTTGCTTGTAACTACCTGAGCAACTGTACCATCCTTAGGAGCTACGATTTCATTTTCCATTTTCATAGCTTCGAGAATAACAAGTATCTGTCCAGCCTTTACTGTATCGCCCTGTGCAACATCAACTCTGATGATATTACCCGGCATAGGAGCTGTAACAGTCTCGCCTGCTGCAAGATTTACAGGAGCAGCAGGTGCAGGTGCAGCTGCGGGAGCTGCAACAGGAGCAGCCGCAGCTGCTGCAGGAGTTGCTGCCTGAGCAGGAGCAAGTGCCTCATATTCATCAAGAAGAACAGCTTTTCCCTGCTCTACTTCAACTTCATAAGTTTTACCGTTAAGTGTAACTTTATACTTCATGATTATTTGACCTCCTTAATGGAAATAAAGTGCAGCTCATTGAGCGGCTTCTGCATTTTATCGGCAACGATAGCCATTATCAAAGCAGCTTCCTTATCAGGAACGTCAAAGAGCTTAACATGACCTGCTGAACCCGGTGCAAGTGGGAGCTCAGGCTTTGTTTCAGCAGCAGCTACAGGAGCAGCTGCCTTCTTTTTAGCAGCTTCTGCATCAGCTGCTGCCTTAGCCTTAGCGTCCTTGGATTTGAAATATGCGCCTGTACAGTACAGAACTATCATAAGGATAACAAGTCCAGCAAATACGACCATATAGCCAAATACAGCTGTTACAGCAGCATCGCCTATAGACATATCCTCAGACTTTTCTACAGCAGCAGAAACTAAGATATTATCAAACATAGCTCTGCCCCCTTACATTTCCTCGATAGTGTAAACAGCTTCGTTCTCTTCCTTGGCCTTGCGGTCGTTGAGGAATTTGATAGTCTGATCAGGATAGCAGATATAGCTCATTACATCTTCTTCGCTGCGGCAGAGATCGCCAAGAGCTTCTCTTGCAGCTGCGAATTCCTCGCCTGTACGCTTCTGATCTTCAATACGACAATCTACTGCTTCGCTGTCACCAAGTACCTTTTCAACAAGCTCCTGTGCGATAGGAGCAGGAGGATTACCGTACTCGCCCTTAATGTAGTTCTTTATCTCCTTTGAGATGTTTTTGTATCTTTCGCCTACGAGAACATTTGTTACAGCCTGATTTCCTACCATCTGAGAGAGAGGTGTAACCAGCGGAGGATAACCCATATCAGCTCTTACCTTCGGAATCTCAGCGAGAGCGTCATCGAACTTATCCATAGCATGCATATCTGTAAGGTTGGCGATCATATTTGAAAGCATACCGCCTGGAACCTTATATACGAGAGCCTGAGCGTCTGTAGCAAGGCTCTTTGGATTGAGCTGACCGTTGTCTATGTACTTCTGCTTGATAGGCTTGAAGTAGTCGTTTACCTTATTGATGATGTCTTCGTTAAGACCTGACTCGATACCATACTGCTGAAGAGCATAGAACATTGTCTCGGTTGCAGGCTGTGATGTACCGCCTGAGAAGCAAGATGTTGCACAGTCGATAACGTCAATGCCTGACTCGATTGCCTTAGTAAGTGTCATGTAAGCCATACCTGTTGTGCAATGAGTATGGAGAATAAGTGTCATATCGCCGATAGCGTCCTTGATTCCTTTGATAAGGTGCTCAGCCTCATAAGGAGACATAGTACCTGCCATATCCTTGAGGCAGATAGTATCAAAGCCCATTGTCTTGAGTTCCTTACACATCTCGATATACTTATCAACTGTATGTACAGGGCTCTGTGTATATGAGATACAGCCTGAAGCGATAGTCTTCTCTGTTGCATACTTCTTTGTAGCTTCAAGAGCAGTTCCGATATTTCTGAAATCGTTAAGAGCATCAAAGATTCGTATTACGTCAATACCGTTTTTTATTGAGAGTTCGATGAATTTCTCGACAACATCATCATGGTAATGCTTATATCCAAGAAGATTCTGACCTCTCAGAAGCATCTGAAGTCTGCTGTTAGGAAGATTTTTTCTCAGATTTCTGAGTCTCTCCCACGGATCCTCGCCGAGATAACGAAGACATGAGTCAAATGTTGCTCCGCCCCAGCACTCGATAGAGTAGTATCCAGCCTTATCCATATCTGAGAGAATACCCTCATAATCTGAATAAGGAAGACGTGTAGCCATCAGTGACTGATTAGCATCACGTAAAACGGTTTCTGTCAGTTGCACTTTTTTCATGTACAAGCCTCCTCAAAAATAAATCTGCAAAGCAGATATAATATACTTAGTGATTTATATGAATTTTTTATAGCTAAATGCTTTTCTGTAAAAAATCCCAAATCAGATTAATTATATCACACTTCAAAATAAAAAGCTACTATTTTTACAGAATTTATATTTATTTTTTTCTTTATACAAAATATGACATAATAATTAAAAAAGACCTGCCATTTGACAGGTCAGAATATTATTTCATCGAGTCGATAAACTCTTTTATTGAACGTTCCGCAGCATCATATCTTTTACGGAATTCAGCGGCAGAGATTCTCATTGCTCCGTTTCCGAGAATTATCATCTGCTCGATACCGTCAGATGTCGCCACTCTTACACGATGATTTCTCGAAAGCTCATGTGTAACTCTTTCTATATATGAATCAGCAGTTTCCGACTCCTTTGTGTAAACTATGTTTATGTTGCAGTATTTCTCAACTTCACGGTGCCTGCCCTTTACTTTATATGCGTCAAATACAAGAATAAGCTCGCTACCATCATATCCCTGATAATTGCACATACGATTTATAAGCTCACTTCGCGCGGCATCAAGATTATCCTCGGATATCTTTTTTAGGTCTTCCCATGCAAAGATTATATTGTAACCGTCCACAAGAAGATAATCAGGACCTTCATATTTTGGCAGTCTTACCTTTTTATAATCAATACTTACTGCTTTTGACTTTTTGAAAGCTCTTACAGGATCACGGTTTATCTTGCCGTATGTTCTTTCAAATATCTCCATGAGCTCTTCATCGCTTACTGCTTTTTCAATAAAATGTTGTACTTTTACACGTTTTTGCTCCGAACTCTCCTCGTCAATATCCTGAGAAATTCCAAGCGGCAGATGCATATGCTCGTATACCTCGTTCCACTTTACAACATAACCTGCGCCATGAGAACAGAACACAGAATCAGCACAGTTTTCGGTATCGCTGTCGCAGTCATATCCTATAGCTGCAATTACTTCAGCTGAATTATGACATTCCCTGTATCCGGCTACATTGAATGAAAGCTTTCCCTTTCCGTGTGTATAGGCAATGACCTCGGACTGATAATCATTTATCTCGGAAACAGGAGCACTTCCTGTTATCAAAGACATTTCTCCGTTATTTTCAGGTGTATCGAACTCAGCAGACATATGCTGAAGATCTGAAATTGCTCTGCCAACGTTTTCTGTCGGTATTTCAAGTTCATAGTTATAATATGGCTCAAGAAGTACAGACTCTGCATTTCGAAGCCCTTGTCTTACAGCTCTGTATGTTGCTTGTCTGAAATCCCCTCCCTCAGTGTGTTTGAGATGTGCTTTTCCTGATACAAGAGTGAGTTTCATATCGGTTATGGGAGAACCTGTAAGTACGCCTACATGAATTTTTTCGGCAAGATGAGTAAGGATAAGTCTCTGCCAGTTTCGATCCAGTTCATCTTCCGAACATTCAGTATCAAAACGAAGTCCGCTTCCTAATGGCAAAGGTTCGAGAAGTATATGGGCCTCTGCATAATGGCGAAGCGGCTCGTAATGTCCGACACCCTCAACGGCGTTTCTTATTGTTTCCTTGTAGGTAACAGCGCCGTTGCTGAATTTAACAATATAACCGAATTTTTCTTCTATCAGTTTTGTAAGAACTTCAAGCTGAACCACACCCATAAGCTGTATATGTATTTCACGATTCTGCTCGTTCCAGAGTATATGAAGCTGAGAATCTTCATCTTCCAGCAAGCGCAGTTCTTTTATTGCGTCGTAGATATTTTTGTCGTCAGGAAGTATTATTTTATAAGTCATAACAGGTTCAAGAAAAGCCTGTCTTGATTTTTTTTCAATGCCGAGACCTTGTCCTGCATATGTTCCGTTAAGTCCTGTAACTGCACATATCTCCCCTGTATGAACGGTATCGGCAGTTCGGAATTTCTCCCCCGAATAAAACCTGATAGAACTTACCTTTCCACTTGCTTCATTGCCGTCAGCGTCTGTATATATAAGTTCTTCCCTCATTTTCAGCTGACCGCCTGTTATTTTCATATGAGTTAGCCTACTTCCTTTGGGATCATAGGATATTTTATATATTTTTGCACCGAATTCATTTTTATATTCTGTTTCGCATGTGAATCTGTCAAGGAGATTTATAAAGCCTTTTATCCCCTCCATTTTAAGTGCAGAACCAAAATAACATGGAAAAATACGCCTTTCAGCTATGGCATCTATTATACTTTTATCATCTATGTTTCCGTCAGACAGATATTGTTCCATAAGCTCTTCACAGCACATTGCTGTGTTTTCAGATATTTCAGCATCACTACCGGAGAAATCAACGCAGCTTTCAGATAATCTTCCCGAAAGATTTTTTACAATAGAGCTTTTATCTGCTCCTATAAGATCCATTTTGTTTACGAATATAAATACAGGTACTTCATATTTGCGAAGAAGCTTCCATAAAGTAGATGTATGGCTTTGTACACCGTCTGTTCCGCTTATTACAAGTATAGCGTAATCAAGAACACACATGGTTCTTTCTGTCTCGGCAGAAAAATCAACGTGCCCCGGCGTATCAAGAAGTGTGAAATAGGTATTGTCTGTCGAGAACTCTGCTTGAGAAGAAAAAATAGTTATTCCGCGTTCACGTTCTATGGAATTTGTATCAAGAGTAGAATTACCGCTGTCAACTCTTCCGAGCTTTCGGATAGTTCCTGTTTTATAAAGCATAGCTTCCGCAAGAGTTGTCTTGCCAGAGTCAACATGAGCAGTTATTCCGACAGTTATTTTTTTCATTGCACCACCCCAGAATAATGATATTACTTAATTTTAACACAAAAAAACATTTTTGTCTATATAAAATCATCACATCAGGTAAAGAAACAGAATATAATATTTCAGCATTGCTAATCCAAAAGAGAATCAAGGTGGTATAATGAAAAGAAGGAAAATGCTCCGAAGAAAGTGCATACGAAAGAAATGGCGTTTATTACTTATTTTTACAATAATATCTGTATTTTTTATTACATCTTCAATTGAAAAAAGAATAAGACCTTATGCAGTTCTTCAGGCTGAACATTTTGCCTGCAAAACAGCAAATGAAATAATTGAAAACTCTGTATCGAAATATCTGGAGAAGAATAAATTTACATATAATAATTTTGCAGCTGTGCTTTACGATGAAAAAAAGAAAATAGCCTCCGTAGAGACTATTCCGTATACTATAAATAAAGTGCAGTCGGACCTCACTCTACTGATCAACAAAGAACTTGAAATGTCGGGAAAACGAACTGCAAAAATAGCTTTGGGTTCACTTACAAGTTCATATCTTCTGACAGGAAAAGGACCTAAAATAAATATAAAGGTTTCCCCTATGGGAGTTGCAGACATAAAATTAAAAAGTGATTTTACAGAAGCCGGTATAAACCAGACAAGGCACAGGATCTCTGCTGTTGTCAGTGTAAAAATGACATCTTCTGTGCCTTTGTACAGCTTCGAGACTGAATCTGATTTTGAATTTATACTTGCTGAAAATATTCTTATAGGCGATGTGCCTGATATATCACCATATGCTGCAGATGCGCACAGTAAATAACAAGTTTACTTGTTTCCCTCAGCACATACCCATTTTTTTCCTGTTTTGGTATGGATTTTTATATCTTTGAAGCCTGCTTTTTCAAGCAGATCATGGAATTCATTTAGCGTTGGATTGTATAAACTGAATTTTTCTATCCCCTCAATGTCTTTTTCGTCAAGTTCTGCATCTCCGTTTATATCCGCAACGATAAGGAATTTACCGCCTTTGTCAAGCACTCTGTATACTTCTCGCAGATTATTTTCGGGATCAGGCCAGAAATAAAAACTTTCAACAGTTATTATCTTGTCAAAAGAGTTATCATCGAACGGCATTTTCTCTACAGATGCTTCGATTATTCTTATTTTCCCGCTTTCGATATCCTCTTTGTTCTTTTCAATTGAAAGCTCTACCGAAAGTTTTGAATAATCCAGTCCCGTAAGGATACCGTTTTTAATTTTTTCAGACATTCTCCTTAATGTTTCTCCGCCTCCGCAGCCTATATCAAGTATCCTGTCATTTTCATTAAATTCAAAAAATCCAAGTGCCCAGCCTGTAACTGCATAATGATGCTCGTTCATTCCTTTTAGCATTTCAGCTCCTGCTTCGCCGTGCGGCTTTCGTGGATCACCAAGCTCGGTTATTGATTTCTGCTCTTCGCTCATTTTTACGCTCCTTAACAACCATTTTGCAACACCGTCATAATTTCAGTGCATCACCAAAGACCACAAGCCATTCACAGCCGAGATATTCCTTCAATTGAAGTGCTGCACGTGATTTTGAGGCTTTAAAAGGCATTATCTCAAGCCATTGTTCATCTGAATAAATATCACGTTGAAAAACGCAATGATACATTTCTTTGTATTTATCATAAAAAGGCTGTAGTTTTTCTGTCTCGTCAATACATGTAATGTAAAAGATATCGCCTATAAATAACTCAGTTTCTGAAACCACGGGATTATTTCTGCTGTCTTCCCTTCTTGACTCAACGAAGTCAGTCATTCCTTTTGTGATTTTGTCTGGAATATAAGAAAATTTTTCATCACCGCTTTGTACCGAATATACAGTAGGTTGTATATCGCATTCTGTAAGTTCTTCTATTAATTCATTAACTTTTTCATCAAAATAATTCGATATAAGTCTTTCACCGCTGAGTGTATCAATTATGAATGCACCGTTATATACTATCGCAGGTAGCGCGACTGATATGCCGTTTGTGACCTTGCTTGCTGTATTCCATGAACGAGCTGTAGCATACGAAAATATCATCCCGTCATTTACAAGCTTATTGATAACGTTATTTGTAAAATCTGATGTTTTCTGCTCGCTGTTCAACAGTGTTCCGTCAAGATCTGAAAGATAAATTGTTTTTTTATCCATTTTTCTCTCCACACCGAGAAAGGCTGACGTAAAACGACAGCCTTTTAATTATTATTCTACTGTAACGCTCTTTGCAAGATTTCTCGGCTTATCAACGTCGTATCCCTTTGCGACGGATACATAATATCCAAGAAGCTGAAGCGGTATTACTGCAAGGCTTCCAGCAAAGTGAGGATCTGTCTGTGGGATGTATACTGTAAAATCAGCAAGGTCTTCCATGCTGTAATTGCCATAGGTTGTAAGTCCCATAAGTGAAGCGCCACGGCTCTTTACCTCGACCATGTTGCTTACAGTCTTTTCGTAAAGCTCCTGCTGTGTAAGAACACCTATAACAGGGATGCCTTCTTCGATAAGGCTGATAGGACCGTGCTTGAGCTCACCTGCTGCGTATGCCTCAGAGTGGATATAACTGATCTCTTTCATCTTGAGACTTCCCTCAAGACCAATAGCATAATCTATGCCGCGTCCGATAAAGAAAGCGTCCTTAGCACCTGCAAGCTTATTTGCATACCACTGTATTCTCTCTTTATCTTCAAGTATCTTTTCGATTTTCTCAGGGATAGTATAAAGCTCCTTGAGAAGCTCCTCACACTTAGTCTCTTCCAGCTCACCGCGAGCAACAGCGAACTGCATTGCAAGGAGATATCCTGCTATAAGCTGTGTGCTGTATGCCTTGGTTGTTGCAACAGAGATCTCGGGACCTGCAAGTGTATAGAATACGCTGTCAGCTTCACGAGCAATAGAAGAACCGACAACATTAACGATACCAAGAGTCTTGATGTCCTTGTCCTTAGCTTCTCTGAGAGCAGCAAGGCTGTCAGCAGTCTCGCCTGACTGACTGATAATAATAACAAGGCTGTCTTTTACAAGAGTCATCTTTCTGTATCTGAACTCAGAAGCAAGCTCAACTCTAACAGGGATAGATGTAAAATCTTCAATAACATACTGAACAGCCATACCAACATGATAAGCACTTCCGCAGGCAACGATATAGATCTGGCTGATCTTCTGCATCTCTTCATCAGAAAGTCCAATTTCTGAGAAATCTATCTTTCCGTCCTTGACAACTGAATTGATAGTATCACGAACTACCTTAGGCTGTTCGTGGATCTCCTTGAGCATGAAGTGCTCATAGCCACCCTTTTCAGCAGCTTCAGCGTCCCATTTGATCTCTGTGAGAGGCTTCTGTATCTCTTCACGGTCAATATTATAGAATGTTACATCGCCCTTTACGAGTCTTGCAATCTCCATATTACCGATGTAGTAAACATTTCTTGTATACTTGAGGATAGCAGGAACATCAGATGCAACATAAGTTTCGCCATTAGCGATACCGATTATCATCGGGCTGTCCTTACGTGCTGTATAGATCTCACCCGGGAAATCCTTGAACATAACACATAAAGCATAAGAACCTCTTATACGGATCATAGCACGTGCAATTGAGTCCACAGGTCCGAGATTGTACTTCTTATAGTAATAGTCAATAAGCTTTACAGCAACCTCTGTATCAGTCTGGGAATTGAAAGAATAACCGCTTTTTGTCAGCTTTTCACGAAGTTCCTGATAATTTTCGATTATTCCGTTATGAACAGCGATAACGTTCTCATCATCACTGCTGTGTGGGTGTGCATTAAGAGCAGACGGCTCACCGTGAGTTGCCCAACGGGTATGACCGATACCGCAGTCACCCTTTACAGCGTCACCGTTATTTGTCATTTCCTTTAAAACCTTGAGCTTGCCCTTTGCCTTTACTACCTCTGTTTCCTTTTCACCGTCACGAACAGCAATACCTGCTGAATCATAACCTCTGTATTCAAGCTTTGAAAGTCCGTCGAGCAGTATTGGTGCTGCCTGAGCACTTCCTGTAAAGCCAACGATTCCGCACATAAATTCTTTCCTCCAGAACTTTTTATTTGATAGTTTTCGCACCGCATCCATGCGGCATCAATAATACACCATATTAGGTTTATTATACAACAAATCGTAATACTTGTCAACAGATTTATTGTTCAAAAATTGCGCACATATAATTTGTATAATTTACATCGCTTCACTGCTTATTGGGCTGATTTGTTTTGGGAATAGCTGTTTTTTCGACTCTTTTATACAAAAAAGTATCGGTATTCTTTTCAAGTCTGAAGCTGTCTTTTTTTCTGTAATCAGCGGCTCCTGTTTTTTTATGAACCGATTTCATGCTCGATTTCATTACAGATACAGCTATCAATGCAGAAATAAGTCCTATCATTAGGCACACAAAGAATGTAAAAACAACATTATGTTCTCTTTTACTGTTTTCGTTATCTGATATATCAGCATTTACATTTATTTCATCTGAAGCAATATCATCAAGTTCTGTCTCATCAATATCGTCATAATCGTATTCATCAATATAATCAAAATCATACTCATCTGCATAAGCGGTAAGTATATGGCTGTTTATTTTATTGTCATATCTGTTTATTCCGCATATTCCAAGCAAAACAATTATGGAAGCAGCAGAGGCAGCAATTCTTTTTAAATTCATCGTTCAGCCTCCTAAAAAATTAAAAATGACAATCCAAAACAAACTGCCGTAACACAAGCAGCAATGCCGCAGAACCACTTTGCGGCAGCAGAACTATCAACAGGCAGATCACCAACAAATTTTCCTGTCTGTCCGTTCATTGCAAATGTGTATTTATTGCCGTTCCATGAAGTATTCAGTATCCAGACCGGGTACAGTGCGTATTTAGCTTTCCCATTGCTGAGAGAAATATTACCGCTTTCCTTTGTAAAGCTGTTATATCCGTTTACAGTACCTGCAAATACTTGTTCTGTTGTATTTTTTATACGGTTATTTGCTCGTTCAATGCTATCTTCAGCGGTAACATCATATTTGTCAGCAAGATATCCTGACAAATATGCAGTCTGAAAATCAACAGCATCTTTAAAATCGAATGGTTCTATGGATTCCATAAGCTCGTCCTGCATTTTAGTTGAACCGTCAACGGGAACGAGTTCAAATCTTATATCGCCTTCTCTTTGTACAGAGTAATAGCTTCTTTCGATATAATTGAAACTGTTGTCGTTCCAATGACGAATTTTTTCGCCTTTATAAAGCATATTTGCGTGTGCGTCAGCATCAAAAAGCCAAACAGGTACATAAACTCCCTTTATCTCATCTATATGATTCTGATCTTTAAATACCTTAGGTAGAAGCTTTCTTCCTTCAAGATGCTTGTTAAGTGCGGCTTTTGCAGCATTTTTGTCAAATTTGAACGGTATAACGTAATCTGGTTTTAGGGCACCTGAAAAGCTACCTGACATTACAACAGGATTATCGCAGTAAGGGCATTTTGAAGCTGCGGTAGTTGAATCGGTTATTATCTCTCCTCCGCATGATTTACAGGTATAAACGCACATTTCTTCTGTTTCGCTGTCTTTCCATTCGCTGCCTGCGCTTGTCTCCCAGTTCATTTCGTCTTCCTTTTGAGATTCAAGAGCATTGTCGTGATCTATTAACGATTCTACGTCAAATTCCGACTCACAAAACGGGCATTTCATTTTCTGAACACCGCTGTCAAATTCGAGCTTGCCGGCGCAGGCAGGACACTTATATTCAATTATACCCGACATAAATTCACCTCTGATATACCAGGGTATGGTATTTAAAACGGGCGGACGCCATGATCCACCCGTTATGTATTATTTACTTTACAATATCATCATCTGTGAAAGGATCGCCGCACTCAGGGCAGAACTTAGGAGGATTCTTTGGATCCTCAGGTTCCCAGCCGCACTTGTCGCACTTATAGAGTGGTGCGCCCTCGGGCTTCTTCTTTCCGCAGTTAGAGCAGAATCTTCCCTTATTAACAGCACCGCAGTCGCAAGTCCAGCCGTCGGGAGTAAGAACTACCGGCTTAGGCTTTCCGCAGCCTGCACAGAACTTGCCTGTGTTTGTTTCGCCGCATTCACACTTCCATGAATCAGCTGAAGGAGCTGCAGCAGCGCCTGTGGGAGCAGCAGCCATCTGAGGAGCCTGATTCATCTGGTTCTGCTGAGCCATATTAAAGAGTCCCTGAGCATTCATACCGCCCATCTGCTGTGTCATGCCCATGCCGAAAAGTCCCATAGCAGCGCCGTTAGGATTATTTGCAGCATTCTGCATAGCCTGAGCCTGAGCTTCAACAAGAGTTGCAGCAGCATTACCGGGATCACGATTCCATGCTCTGTCCTCAAATTCCTGAATTCTCTTTGTATCTTCCTCAGAGATAGTAGCGGAATTGATATTTACAGTCCAGAGTTTAAGACCTCTCTTTTCGCTCCAGATAGGTGCAACTTCTGTCTCGATAGCAGTCTTAACTTCTCTCTGTCTGCCCGGGAGTTCATCGTATCTGATGCCTGATGCAGAGATAGCTGCAAATGCAGGCTGAAGTGAATCGAGGAACTCGCTCTTGAGCTGATTGTCAAGCTCTGAACGCATATAACGGTCTGTTATGTTACCGCATACATTAACGTAGAAAAGAACAGGATCAGCGATCTTATATGAATAGATACCATTGCAGCGAACACCTACAGTGAAGCTTCTGCCAAGATCCTGATAAGCCATTCTGAAAGGAACAGGGTTCTGAGTACCAAACTTGTTATCAAGCAATTCCTTCATGTTGAAGTAGTAAATTCTCTGATCCTTAGCTGCAGTACCACCGTGCTTGATACGATCCCACATTTCTTTGAAAGTCTCCTTGAGACCTGCACCGAAGCTGCTTGAGAAAATACTTGGTGAAGTACCGGTTTCATATTTGTATACGCCTGGCTGTGTAGCGATCTCGGTTACAACACCCTGATCTACCATTATCATAGCCTGACCTTCATGTACAACGATTCCGCTTCCATCGGAAATAACATTCTCATTTCCCTTTGTGTTTGAAGAGTGCTTGCCAAGCTGCTTTTTCCCTCTTACAACGAGTACATCTGTTGGAATAGAATCACATACAAAGAATTCCTGCCATGTATCAGCAAGAGTTTGACTTGCTCCGACGAGAGCTGCCTGAATAAGACCCATAATTATAGCTCCTTTCGGGAAATAATCCCTATAAAATAATATTTAGCGAAAAACTTCTGTTTTTCGTTATATTCATGTCAGTATCCGACTAACATAATAATTATAACATATTTCTTATTGAAATGCACTACCCTTTTGTCAATTTTTTATGTTTTTGAATATATTTTTATTATTTAACAATATTATTCCCAGTTTTTCCATATATCAGGGCAATAACCCAAGGTGGCATTTTTACCGTTTCTGACTACAGGAGTTTTGATTATTTGTGGATTTTCAAGTATTTTCTCTTCTTTATCTTCATCTGAAAGATAATTAAGAAGCGTCAAAAGTTCTTTATCCTTGCTGTTTTCATTAAGCAGATTATCTGTACCGCCCAAAGCCTGCTTTATACTGTTGAACTCACCGCGGCTCATACCTTTTTCGTTCATATCTATAAATTGATATTTGATACCGCGCTCCTTGAAGTATCTTTCTGCTTTTTTTGTGTCAAAACACTTTTTTGTACCGAATATCTGTATATTCATTATTTATCCTCCGAAGCAAATGCTATATCCATATTATCAACTGTTTTCGTAAGTTCAAATTCAACACTGTGAAGGTCAAGTCCGTTCTGAGCGAAATACAGTCTGATCGCTGTAAATCTTGAGAAAATAGGCAGTTCAAGTGAAAACGATACAGGCTTTCCGTTTGTACCGTTCCATGTAAAAGTACCTACTGCCGTACCCATAGCGAACACAGTTACAGGTATCTGTGCAAGCGGACTTTGTTCTGAAGAAGCTGTGATCGTCATTTTAAAGAAGCCCTCGGTATCAACTGTAAGAGCAAATGAATGATTTGTTCCCTTGACACATTTAACATCAGAAAGGTCGATTTTAAGAGTCTTGACAAGATCGTAAAATACCACAGGTTCATCTGATTCGCCCGAATCAGAACCGCGATTGATTATCTCAACTGTATCTTCATCACCGATAATTCGCTTCATAGCGTGAGTATGCAAAATGAAATTCAGAATATTAGCTGCATTTCGCTGAAGCTCCGCTCTTGTGAGCGTGCCGTCCTTCAATGCGTTTTCGATATCCTCGTCTACACAAGAACTGTCAGAGCATACCATGTATACATCATTCTGAGCTTTTGCCATAGGTGCATAGAAATTTCTTTTTGGCTCTCCGCCTCTGTAATTTACATTTGCCCACCAGTCGGTCATGGTAAATCCATCAAAGCCCCATTCCTCTCGGAGGATTATCGTATTAAGGTCATAGTTGCCTGCTGTCCACAAACCGTTTATAGCACCGTAAGTAGTCATAATTGAATCGGCGTTTCCCTCTTTGACTGCTATCTCAAAGCCTTTCAGATATATCTCTCTGAGCGCACGTTCAGAAACTACAGAATCAACGAAATGACGATTTGTTTCCTGATTGTTGGCACAGAAATGCTTGATCGTTCCTGTTACACCGACTTTATGCAGTCCCTTTAATTCGGAAGCAGCCATTTTGCCTGTAAGGAAAGGATCTTCCGAGAAATACTCGAAATTTCTTCCGTTCAGGGGGTGACGATGTATATTCATTCCGGGACCAAGCAGACAATCTACCTTGTTTGCTATCATCTCTGTTCCCGTGAATTCAAAAAGCTCTTTTGCAAGCTCAGTGTTGAATGTTGATGCAATAAGTGTTCCATTGGGCAGGCTAAAAGCTTTAGTTCCGCAGTCAAGTCTCATTCCAGACGGTCCATCGGAACAACAGCCGGCAGGTACGCCCAAAGCAGTAAGTGAATTGGAAACGCCGCCAAATGCGGATGCAGTACCCGCTGTTACGCGCGGACTTCCCATTCCTTCACCTCTGATGATGCATGACAAATCGTAGTCGCTGAGCTGAGCGATAAAATCATTCATTGATTTCTTCCCGCTCAGAACATCTGCAAGCTTTATTCCTTTATCTCCTGTATACTCGATCTCCTTAGGAATACGCTCAGCAATACGTTTTGCTTCATCAACTTCACTTACAGGGACATTTTCCATACAATAAACGATACTATTATTTTTTTCACAAGCTTTAAAACGCTCAAATTCTATAACAGGAGCAAGAGCCTGCGAGCATTTTTCAATAATCTGATCTTCAGTAATATTAAAGCTGTACGCTAATTCTGGGCTTCTTACATCGTTTCCAATATAGAATTTGTAACTTCCACTTTCAAGCAGCCAGCAGAAACGATTACCTGTTATTCCACTGTCATCATAAGATGCAATATCACGTTTTGATATCTTTAACGTTACAGTCTCAGTCTCATTTGGTGCAAGTTCAGATGTTTTTGTAAAACCGCAAAGTACTCTTGAAGCTTTTCCAAGCTTACCTTGTGGAGCTTCACAATATACCTGCACTACTTCCTTGCCCTTATAATTACCTGTATTTTTTACTTTAACTGTAACAATAATTTCATTTCCTGTGCGTTCAGCTTTATCAAATGAAATATCAAAAGTAGTGTATGAAAGTCCGTAACCGAAAGGATAAAGAACTCTGTCCTTTGCAAAAGTCTCGAACCAGCGATATCCTACAAAAATATCCTCCGTATAACGATCGCATTTCTTGTCGCCGAAATACTTATCCGACGGATAATCAGTCACTTTATAAGCAATAGTATCAGGAAGTTTGCCTGACGGACTTACTTTTCCTGTAAGAACATCTGCTGTACCGGTGCCACCTGTCATACCGCCCTGCCATACATATAATAATGCGTCAGGCTTGCAGTCAAGTATATCCTGTAAGTCAATAAGTCCGCCTACATTGAGCAGAACTATGACTTTATTGAAATGCTTTCGCACTTTTTTCAGCATATCCTTTTCGTTATCTGTAAGGAGGTATGAACCTGCTTCAATACGTGCATCCTGCTCTTCTCCTGCCGTTCTGCCAATTATAACGATAGCTTTATTACTTGAAGAAGCAGCTTTCTTTACAACATCGTCATCAAGAGGCATTTCTTTCTGTGACCACGGTTCTCCGCCCCAACCGCTTCCCTGATCGAATGGATTTTCTTCGTCCCATTTGCGATAAATTCCGAGAAGTTCCTGATCAATATTTACTCCTGCCTCAATGAGTCCGTCAACTATGCCGGTAACCTTTGAAACATTTACCATACCTCCTGAGCCTGTTCCGCTTTTATAGTAATGGAGCTGAATACGTCCGAATACCGAAACAGCATCATCAACTCCGAGTGGAAGAGCGTTATTGTTTTCGAGCATGACAATACCCTCTGCAACAGTCTGTACAGCTTTTTCGATGTATTTATTCCAGTCAAGTACTCTTTTCATAATGATTACCTCGCAATATCAGAATTAATAATAACATTATATCAATTATTTCTCTAAAATGCAAGTGTTTTGTCATAAATACACAAAAAAGTAACAATATATGACATACAAAAGAAAAAGCAGTTCAATCTGAACTGCTATCTTCTTCATTCTCTTTCATAGTTATGCGTATCCATTCAGCAACAGTAGATATAAATACAGAATTAGTCGGTATATCATTAGTGCTCTGTAATGTATTCATAAATATCAATTCTGCAAGATCGTTATTATGTCTGTGCCAACCTGTTTTTATAGCGTGTCTTACTGCTCTTTCTATTGATGCTTCTGTAGTGTTATACTCCTTAGCTATCTTCATATAGATATCCTTATTGAATGAGATATTTTTATTGTCCGAAGTAACACAAATGAAAATGCCCTCACGTAAATAGCGATAGCCTTTAATATTGGGAGAAATACCAAGATTAAGTAATGTTTTTACTATTACCCCTTCAACACTTTGTTTCAATGTTAAATACGTCCTTTCGAGTGTATACGTTAATGTCTGCTCAAAAACTAAAACAGTTTT
Source organism: Ruminococcus flavefaciens ATCC 19208 (assembly GCF_000518765.1). Classification (GTDB taxonomy): domain Bacteria; phylum Bacillota; class Clostridia; order Oscillospirales; family Ruminococcaceae; genus Ruminococcus; species Ruminococcus flavefaciens. The sequence continues at coordinate 401,610 of NZ_JAEF01000006.1, forward strand.
ATATATGCTGTTTTTCAACTAAAATGTGAATCGAGCATGACACAATGAAATTTGATGCGAAAAATTTCTTTATAATCAAAAAATCTCGCTTCCCAATTGTCATCAAAAAACTATTGATGGAATTTATTGGGTACATATTAATTATAACATATTTTTCCTAATTATGTTATAGTATATTTCGTCGTCTTATGACGTATTTTGTCGAAATCTGTGTGTTGAATAAAAAAGAGCAGCTTTCGCTGCTCTTTTGATCAGTTTTTTATTTGTGTTGCAACAAGACTTTCTCCACAGTAAATTGAACGAAGCTTTGGCTTTTCGATCTTTCCTGTAGGATTTCTCGGAACATCTGCAAAGATGATCTTATGAGGTCTCTTGTATCTCGGAAGCTTCTGACAGAATGCAGTTATTTCCTCTTCTGTACAGCTGTGATCTTCCTTTATTGATATGATAGCTGCGGCTATTTCACCGAGTCTCTTGTCAGGGAGTCCTATAACAGCAACGTCCTTGATAGCAGGATGGCTTCTGAGGAAGTCCTCAATCTGAACAGGATAAAGGTTTTCGCCGCCGCTGATGATAACATCTTTTTTACGGTCTACAAGGTAAATAAATCCATCTTCATCTTCCTGAGCCATATCACCTGTATAAAGCCAGCCGTCCTTCAATGTTTCGGCAGTTGCCTTTTCATCACGGTAGTAGCATTTCATAACTCCCGGACCTTTAACAAGAAGCTCGCCTACCTGTCCGCGCTCGACTTCTTTACCGTTTTCATCAGCTATTCTGACTTCCCAGCCGAAGCCTGCTTTTCCTATTGCGCCGACTTTGTGTATATTCTCAACTCCGAGATGAACACAGCCTGGTCCGATAGACTCGCTGAGACCGTAATTTGTGTCATACTGATGCTTAGGAAATACCTTTTTCCAACGCGAAATAAGCGATGGAGGAACGGGCTGAGCACCTATATGCATAAGTCTCCACTGATCAAGATCATATTTGTCAAGCTCTATCTCTCCACGGTCGATGGCATCAAGTATATCCTGTGCCCACGGAACAAGAAGCCATACTATCGTACAGCCTTCATTGGAAACAGTTTCTATTATTGACTTTGGCTTTACACCCTTAAGGAGAACAGCCTTACTTCCCGAGTAAAGGCTTCCGAACCAGTGCATTTTTGCTCCCGTATGATAAAGAGGCGGTATGCAGAGGAAAACATCATCTCTTGTCTGACCGTGATGATTCTGCTCGACCTTAGCTGAATGCATCAGGCTTGTGTGATCGTGCAGTATAGCCTTCGGGAAACCTGTAGTTCCTGACGAGAAGTATATTGCAGCATTGTCGTCATCTGATATTTTTACATCAGGAGCTATACTTGTACAGTTAGCAACAAGGCTGTCATAATGCTCGGCAAATGAAGGACATCCTTCACCAACATAGAATAAAAGTCTGTTTTTGCTTATCTCGTCTGCTATCTCCTCTATTCTTCCGATAAACTCCGGCCCAAACATAAGGATATCAACTTCTGCAAGATCAAGACAGTATTTTATCTCATCGGCAGTATATCTGAAATTAAGCGGTACAGCCATAGCACCTGCTTTGAGTATTCCGAAATATATCGGGAGCCATTCAAGACAGTTCATAAGAAGTATTCCGACTTTATCGCCTTTTTTTACTCCTCTTTCAAGAAGCATATTGGCAAAACGGTTAGCCTTTTCGTCAAAGACCTTCCATGTTATCTCTCGTCTGTAATGACATTCGGGATTTGGTTCTATAAGTTCATATTCTTTCCATGTTATACGTCTTACTTCGGTTATCTCGGGATTTACCTCAACGAGAGCAACGTCGTTACCGTATAACTTTGCGTTTTTTTCAAGTAATTCTGTTATAGGCATTATTATGATCCTTTCTGCTTGCATGAAATAATGACTTTTGCATTTAAAAGTCAAAAAGCTGCAAAGCAATAAACTATCTATATTTTATCACAAAAAAGTGAAAAAGTAAATACTATTTCTATGTTTTATTAACCAAATTGAAATACACTTTTTACAGCACTTTGCATAAACAAAGGCACATCATATTATGATGTGCCTTTGTTATCAATCCTTAGCCTCATCAGAAGTGAAAACTTCTTCAGTGGGCTCTTCAACAACTTCTGCCTCAACAGTTTCTACTGTGTCATTTTCATTCACTTTAGTACCGCATTTATCGCAGAAGAGCTGATCTTTACTGATCTGTGCGCCGCAGTTGACGCAGAACATTTTATCTTCAAGAGACATGAGAACAGCTTTAAGATCATTAAGCTTATCATTTTTTTCCTTGATGTCAGTGATAGTAGATGCATATTCGCTCTCAGGATCATTGCCTATCTTTTCAAATAAAGCTTTACCAAGCTCTATGTAATCAGCATTGATGTCTGCTTCGATATGCGCAATATCACGTTTTACCTTGTTTTTTTCTGCAAATTTTTTTGAATTGCTGGATACTGTTTTAGCTCCGCGCTCAACCGACTCGCCTACTTTGCCGGCAAAACCTTTTACTGAATCAACAAAACCCATAACAATGACCTCCTGTATATAAATTTATATTCTTATTTTATCACAGTAAAAACGCAGAGTCAAGTATAACTCGGTTTTTCTGTGATTTTAAATCTTACTGCATTGAGCGCACGTACAGCGGCGTCCGAAAAGTCGCTGCATACTGTTGAATATAATGTCATTATAACACTATCTGCCGAAACATGATCGCCGATATCGCAGTTCATGACAATTCCTGCACTCATATCGAGCTTATCATCTTTGGTGAGTCTTCCTGCACCAAGAAGAAGTGAAGTCATCCCCAGCTCTTCACAGTCAAAACCTTTTATCACCATATCCTTAGTTGCTCTTATCTCGTACTTGAGAAGAGGCTTTGGAAGCAGTGAAGTATCATCGCAGACCTTTTCATTACCACCATGAAGCTTTATTGTTTCACGGAGTATATCAAGTGCTTTTCCTGAGGAAACAGCCTCCTCAGCCAGTTTCCGACATTCGCACTCAGTTCCTTTTCCTGAAAGCTCAAGCATTGCTGCCGCAAGCTCGATACAGGTATCGTAAAGCTTGCCCTTTGACTTTCCCTGCAAAAGCTCTATTGCTTCCTTGACTTCAAGGGCATTTCCTATATTCTTTCCAAGAGGTACATTCATATCAGTTACTATCGCCCTGCACTTTTTACCTGCCGAACGTCCGACTTTTTCCATAAGTGATGCAAGTTTTTCGGCATCTTCTTTGGTTTTCATAAATGCACCCGAGCCGTACTTTACATCAAGTACCAGAACATCTGCATTCATGGCAAGCTTTTTGCTCATAATACTTGCGCAGATCAGCGGTATACTGTCAACTGTACCTGTTGCGTTTCTTAAAGCATACATCTTCTTATCGGCAGGACACAGATCACCTGTTTGAGAAATAATGGAAAAACCTGTAGTTTTAAGTATATTCTCAAATTCACTTATGGGAAGATCAGTCCTGTAGCCCTCGATGCTTTCAAGCTTGTCTATAGTACCGCCTGTATGTCCGAGTCCGCGTCCCGACATTTTGGCAACGCATACGCCGCAGGCTGCAACGATAGGACCTATTATCAGTGACGTCTTGTCACCAACGCCTCCTGTACTGTGCTTGTCCGCTGTAAAGGGGATATCCAGTTTAAGAACATCTCCGCTGTCACGCATAGCTGCTGTCAAGGCAAAGGTTTCTTTTTCAGTAAGTCCGTTAAGACATACCGCCATAAGCCATGCTGACATCTGATAATCAGGTATTTCTCCGTCTGTATAGTTCTTTACGAGCCAGCTTATTTCTTCTTCTGTAAGTTCTTGAGATTTTTTAGTTTTGTTAATAATATCAATGATGTTCATGTATCCACCTCCTATACACATATTTTACCATAAAAATTATAAATTTTCAACAGTTTTTGTGAAATAGAACTCGATTTTTACAAAAACTTCATTATTACAATAAAAACAACAAAAGGAACTCCCAACACAAGACTTCCAAACATATTAAATAAATTAAGAGGTATATCTACTCCTATCATCATACCGTATTTATTTACGATAAATAAAGCAGCTCCGCCTGTTATCACTCCAGTTAACAATGAAAGCAGCCTTTTTTCTCTTTTATAATAGTATATCATCATTATTACGATCACTGCGCCACACAGTGCTCTGAATATCATTTCAGTATCCATATTTTACCTCTTACATTAGTATATATCCCAGTGCGATTATTAGTTTTATATCTGCACCTTCTTTTATAAGAATATATAGCAATGCAGCAATGAGAAGCTTGTCACTGTCTACACCGCCCTCAAAGAACTCGTCAACAAGTCTGTCCAAAAGCTTTTTTTCATTTTTAGGCTTTATATCATCTATAACAGTTTCTTGCTCTTTCCTGCATATATCTTCGCATCTGTTTCGAGGAGGCAAGTCAGCGGCAGAATTTCTGTAAACGCCTCTGTACAGTTTTTCATTACCTCTTCTCGGCTTATTAAGATCATATACTGCCATTGACTCACCTCCGTTACTTCAAATAATCTCCTGCAATAGTCCGCTATCCTTAGCTATATTCCATATTGCAAGCAGTTTGAGAAGCTTTATGGCTTTATCAACTCTTTTTTGCTTTTCTGTCCCAAGATGAGGTTTAAGCGCAAGCAAAAGCTCAGCATTTTTATCCTGCTGTGACGCTGCACTTATAAGTCCCGTCAGCTTGATTATAGAACTTAAATCAGGCTGATCCTCGGTTGTTTCGTCGGAATTTTTATTTTCTGAATCCTCTGTATTTTCGAAATTAATCATCTGTGCCAGCTCTGATAACTGCCTTACACTTTCTTCATCGGAAAGCAGTTCGTTTATCCTGCTCATCAGATCGTCCATAGTAAGCTCCTATTACTTTTTTTCACCTGATAATTTCTCATATAGCGCTTTTGCCTGCGGTGTACTCATCATTCTTTCCACAAGCTTCGGATTATTAACAGCCTGTCTGAATTTAGCTGCATCGTTCCTGTTCATTGCAGATAATGCACTGTCAAATTTTCCTTCTTCAAGCTCCGATCGCAGCTTTTCAGGCGGAACTCCTATCTTTTTGCTCACAGCATTGAGAAGTCCTGAGATCTTTTTAGGATCAATATTGCTGTTCATATTTGCCTCCTTATAATTTATTCAATAAATTATATTTGTTTATTCTGTACTTTATGTCATATCCTTCATTTTTTATACATATTTACGCCATACTTTTTTCATATGAATAATTTTTTGGTAAATATTGCTTTATTGATAGATTTATGTTATAATAGGTTAACAACTTCTTTATTGGAGGGATAGCATTGCGTATTGTTGTTATATCTGATACTCATGGAAATTCTTTTGCTCTTGAAAACGTTATCATGCGTAATACCGATGCAGACTGGATAATACACCTTGGTGACGGCGAACACGAGCTTGACAATTTTATCCTCAGTCATCAGAAATTAGCTCCTAAGATAATCCATGTTGCAGGAAACTGCGACTTTGACAGCCTGAGCGAAGACTTCTTTATTCTTCCTGCTATGGAACATAAAATTTTTGCCACACACGGTCATTTATACGGTGTAGGCGGTTCACTGGAAAGGCTCAAGTCACTTGCACTTACCAATGGCTGCGATATTATCCTCTTCGGACATACTCATGTGCGCTATCAAAGCTATGAAAACGGACTTTACATACTTAATCCCGGCAGTGCTTCTATCCCACGTGATGGCTTAAAGCCTTCATTCGGACATATCGACATAACTCCCGAAGGCGATGTAATCACAAATATTGTAAACGTATGATATCCCCTGCTTATATCTTATGCAGATGCTTGATTATGGTTACATAAAAAAATCCCCTTGAACGAATAAAGTTCAAGGGGATTTTTTTATATTCTGTTTAGTTTGCGTAAAGAATTCCCTGACGGTCTAACGAACTGTCATATTCTTTGAGTCTTGTAATATCTGCTGAAATAACAGCCAGATTTCCGTTTGGATTAACATTTACATCTGCTGTCATATCAATTGCATCAACACCCTGTGTATCATGTAGAACAGCGTGTACCTTGCATATCTTTGTTTCCTTGTTATAATCAAGTACTTCAAGATTATTCATAATATGTCCAATACCTAAACCAGTACTCTTTTCTGTATCACAACCTATATTAATATCGTTATATTCAGATTTCTTCTCAAGATAATTCTGAATTGCTATAGCTGAATCGTATTCAGGACGAACACCTAAGCTTACGGAGCTTATCTTCCATTCGTCATTTTCTAAAGTAAATGTAAATATTTCTTCGTCTCCGTAGGTGAATTTTTCATTATAATTACCGCTGCTGCTAAAACGTGAAACTGTAAAAGTATCACCGTTTTCTTCCTTTATTTCAGGTTCTGTTGTATAAACCGCCACGTTTTTATGCTTTCCGTTTCCATAGTAAGGAGCTGAATCAAAATCTACTGACCATTTTGATACATAAAGACCGCCCTTATATTCAACATATATAGCATTATTGATCGAAAAGGCTTCCTCATCAACCTCTATTTCTTCATCATGGTAAGGTCTGAGATCAACTCTGCTGCCATCTTCAAATTTACTAACATCGCGACCAAGCCAGCTGGTAATTGATGACATACCATCTATCACTTGTGCATCAAGATAGCTTTCAGGCATTGTATATTCTGTATTTTTTATCGGAGCAGAGGTAATATCCTTTTTATAGTTCTCGTAGATATCCTGACAACTGTTGAAACGTTCATCTGTTACCTTGTAGAATGTACGCTCTCCGCCGTAATTATCAGACCAGTAATCATCTGTACTGTCATAGGTATAGAATGTTATACTGTCATTTATATCAAATTCAACATTGCCAAAATACATTACATTTGTACTTTCAAGATATTTGTCAGTAAGATCCTGCGCGATAGCTTCATAATCGCTGTCTACAGGCGTATTGACTTCCTCGGTAACGATCTCGGTCACTTCTTCTGTTGCTGCCTCTGTATCTTCTGCTGTTGTTTCTTCCTCGACTGTATCAGTAAACTGTGAACCGCCGTTCCTGTGCATAAAGTAGCTCGTTGTTCCTATACCGCCTGCAACAAGTACAAAGGCTGCTGCGATGCTGATATATTTCATTGCGCTATGTCCGTGCTTGACTTCAACACCGCTTACCTTTTCATCAAATTCATTTATGTTTTGCTTTATTTTGTTCTCACCTTTATTCATACCAAGTACCTCTTTCCTGCATCGCTCATCAGGCTCCAAGCGATCTGTAACTTTTTTATAATCGTTTATATTCATATTCGGAGCTCCTTTCCGAGGATATTTTTCAGCTTCCTTCTTGCACGGTAAAGCTGAGTCTGCACAGCGGATTCGTTCTTTCCCGTTATCGCGCCGATCTCCTTTATGGAATAATCCTCGTAATAATATAAATGTATAACAAGTCTGTATTTTGTAGGAAGTGACATAACTGCATGGTATACTTCACTCTCTTCGGGAGTTTCATATACCAATGAAGCTTCCTCAAGAGGAATGGCAGTCAATGAATACTTATACCTAAGTGAACGAAACATATCCTTGCATTTGTTTACAGTTACTTTCAGTAACCAGCTTTTTTCCTTGTCAGAGTCTTCAAACCTTATATCTGCGGTAAAAAGCTTTATGAACGTCTCCTGCATGATATCTTCCGCATCAGCTTTATTCTTACAGTACGCAAACGCCATTCGATATACTGCATTTTTATATTTATCGTATAGTTCTGCCATTTGTTCTGTAGTCATTGGTTCACTTCCTTGTGCTGTTGAAGTACTTCATATATATAACGGATATCAATGATGAAATATCACACAAAAAATAAAACGGTGCAAAAAAGCACCGCTATTTTTATGAAATTCTCTTTCCTTTTCCCTTTTTTCGCTTCTCCACAGGCTTTTCCTTACCGCCCATATCCTCGAAAATACGCTCTTCTTCAGTTGGAGTATCATCTAAAAGCTCAGGGTTTATTTCACCAATACTTGTATAATAAGGATTGATAACATATTTCTGTATAACAGGATAACATACGAAGCAGTTTATCAGACATATGAGTGCAGCTGGGAAAAACGCGATCAGCAGAAAGAAAACAGGCATAAAATATATAAAGAGGACCACCATAAGTGCAATAAGAGCCACTCCAATTATAAATACGAGTAAATTCTGCTTCATTGCTACAAAAGCAAGTGCAAATGAGTTCTTGAAAAGATTCTTCATGGAAAGATTAGTTGCTGTCAGCATAAGGTATATATAATGGTTCATCATTATGATGACAAGGAAAAGACTGAATGTTATAACCAGAGGTATATACATTGCTTTTGACTGCTGAACTGCAAGAACAGGATAAACATTAAGTGCTGCATAAGCTGAGATCACAACAAGACAGTCCAGAAATCCTATAATTACTGACTTTTTGAAATTCTCTTTAAAGCCCTTGAAAAAATCCTGCATTATAAATGAATGTTTGTTTATTACAAACTTTCGCATAATCTTTGTCATACCCGCAGTCGCAGGTCCTATAAGTACCATAAAAACAAGAATAAGCAAAACACTGCTTGTCATCGCAGCATAATAGTGGTTCTTGAAAAGGCTGAGTGCAGGGAAAATAAACAGAAGCGGCAGAAAGAAAATCATATATATAAAATTTATCTCAATAAGCTTCCAGAATTTTCTGCAAAATATATCCCAGAAAAGAGCAAAGCCCTTTTTCTTTGGTGCATCTTTGGATATTCCTGCACCGGTGCTTTCATAATTCTTGAATAAACCCAATTAAAATTCCTCCGTTTATTGCCGCATGATATAGACATACAGATAATTTAAACCTCCATCAGCGACAGAAATGATCAACGATAATATAATAAGTACAATAAACTTTATGCAATAAAGTCTGAAGCCTTGTGTGTTTTCGGAAAAAGCTTCATCTTTTATGCAAAACATAAAAATACTGTGTGAATTGCGAAACGTCTCCCTCACAGTAAGAATTGCAAGTACAGAAAAAGCAATAGCTTTCGGGAGTATTGTTATGATTAAAGTAAAAATCGAAGCTTTACTCATGCAAGAATAAACAAGTGCCACAGATAATCCTATACCTGCACTGCGATATAAAAGCAGCATCGCGCCGAAAGGCTTTCCAAAAGCACATAAACCAAAGAAAAAAGCTGCTGATGTAAAGATAAGAGAAGATACAAATGTACCTCTCGCAAGTGCAAATACAGAAAGACTATCATTAACAGGGATAAAATACTGATTTACAAAGACCAAGTCTGAAATATTATTGTTTTTTATCATAAATGATCCGACTGCTATTCCTGCCATAACGATCAGTATATAAACCCGGAGGCTTGTCCGCGGTTTATTTTTATCAGAAAATGTACTTATATGTTTCATGCGCATCATTCCTTTCTTAATAAGGATATGCGCATTATTAATTATTTAGAATTACTTTGAAAGCTCATAAGCTCTCTTAGTACAGCTTTCACAGCAGTTCTTTACAACTTCCGTGAGATTGCCTTCATAAAGTCTGTCAAGACCTGCAAGAGTAGTTCCTCCCGGTGAAGACACCATCTTTATAAGCTCATCAATAGTATTTCCCGAGTCTGTTATCATCTTTGCAGAACCGATAAGGCTCTGTGCAAAGAGTTCTTCAGCTGTCTCAGCGGATATTCCTACAGATGCAGCATAATCTATAAATCCCTTCGCAAAAAGGTATATAAAAGCAGGGCTGCTTCCGTTTATAGCGATTATCTCCTTCATCTTGTCCTTGGAGATAACTGCTGCTTTGCCGCATATTTTAAAAATGTTGAGAACGACACCGAATTCATCGTCGGTAACTTTATCATTTCTTGAAAGTGCCGAAGCTCCCTCACCGAGAAGAAGCGGTGTATTTGGCATTACAAGAATTACCTTTACGTCTGAAATAGTTTTCTTTGCAATGAATTCATCGCCTATTCCTGCGGCTATTGATATGATGACAGTATCCTTTGTTGTATACGGAGCTATCGCCTCAAGTACGTCTTCAATTATCTGAGGCTTTACTGCAAGAAAAACATACTTGCACTTTTCCATGATCTCTTTTTCAGACGAACAGCTGTTTACATTATACTCAGCAAGAGCAGTTACTTTCTCTGTGCTTGGATCAAAGGCATGAAGCTGAACGTTTTTGCCAAGACTGCTTGTGGATATTCCTTTCATAATTGCAGTGCCCATATTGCCTGCACCGATAAAACCAATGTTATTCATTGTTATGATCTCCTTAATACCAATATTAATTTTATTATACATCATTATGTACAAAAATGCAAGTGATAATTTTGTGATATTTAATGAGACAAGGCGATTTTTGCACCATTTCTTGACATTTTCAGACAGCGATGATACAATTATTGTATTGATCTTACGGGGGGATAATATTATGAGAAAAAAAGAAAGCAAAAAAGACAAGTCTACGAGATATTCAAACAGTGTGATATATTATAAGAGTCTGTCATGTAAAGTAAGCCTGTACGAAGACAGATTAATAACCGAATACTGCCTGAAAAACAAGCTTTCAAAAAGTCTGTTTCTTGCGACTGCGGCTATGTACTGCGTTAAGAACGATATTTCAAGCAAGGAGCTTCTGAACAGCACCACAACTTCGGAAAACTTTGATTACAATGACTATAAGGAAGATGAATATGATGAATGAATGTTATCTGTGTCCGCGAAAATGCGGCGCAGACAGAACTATCAACACAGGCTTCTGCGGAGCCGGAGCTGATACGATAGTTGCGAGAGCTTCCTTACATAAATGGGAAGAACCATGTATTTCCTATAAAAACGGAGCAGGTACAGTTTTCTTTTCGGGCTGTAATCTACATTGCTGTTTTTGTCAGAACAATAAAATAAGCAATGAATTATTTGGAAAAAAAGTAAATACAGAAAAGCTTGCGGATATATTCCTGTCGTTGCAGGATATGGGGGCTGATAATATAGATCTTGTAACTCCTACCCATTTTGTTCCGAATATTATCAGGGCACTTGATATAATAAAGCACAAGTTGGTCATACCTGTTGTATACAATTGCGGCGGATATGAACTTACGGAAACCATTGATATGCTCAACGGCTATATAGATATCTACCTTCCCGATATCAAATATTTTTCAGCTGATATCTCTGAAATGTATTCAAATGCGTATGATTATTTTGATATTGCTTCAAAAGCTGTGCTTACAATGATAAAACAAGTCGGTAAGCTTGAATACAACAATGAGAGCGGTCTTATAAAAGGAACGATCATAAGACATATGGTACTCCCTTCTCACAGGCATGATTCTATGAAAATAATGGATTGGATTGCCGAAAATACATCTAATGATAATGTACTTGTAAGTATAATGAATCAGTATACACCTTTTGATTTTATTTCCGATAAATATAAAGAACTTAAACGCCGAATCACAAAAATGGAGTACAATACTGTTGTAGATCATGCAGCAAAGCTTGGCATAAATGGGTTTACACAGCAAAAGAGTTCGGCTTCCGAGAAATATGTGCCCGACTTTGATCTTACAGGTATTTGAAAGCTCATTCAATGAGCTTTTTTCATCTGCACTGTCACAAAACTGATTTTTTGTCTGTTATATATTATGAAACGTTTCAATCGAGGTGATAAGATGACTAAGGAAGATTCCTGCAAACTATCCACCCTATATAATATTTACGAACAGCCAATGTATCGCATAGCATACGCAGTGCTGCGCGATGAAGGACTGGCAGAAGACGCTGTTTCTGATGCTTTTATCCGTATCCTCGGAAAACTGCATAAGTTTGATGATTGCAGAAGTGCAAAAACACGCTCATACATATTAAAAGTAATAAAGAGCACATCTATAAACATTTACCGAAAAAACAAACGACGCTTTACAGAAGAAGTTCCTATAGACGATGCTATGCAGATAGTTGATGTCAGGATAAATACCGAAAACAGAAATCATGTTGATAATATAATAAATTCACTTGAAGAACCTGACAGGAGTATTGTTATAATGCGCTGCATAAAAGATATGTCATGGAGAGAAGTTGCCGAAAAGCTATCTCTCACCGAGAGCAATGTGCGAAAACGTTTTGAACGTACCAAAAAACGCCTAAAAACGAAAGGAGAAATTTATGATGAGAAATAAAGGTCTGCCTTCTAAAAAACAATGGAAGAAAATAGTTGATGGCGCTTTTTCATCAGATAAAAAACACGATTTCTCCGTATTGTATGAACTGAGAAAGACAGAGATACAGAAAGGAAGTAGTATAAATAAAGAAGCAAACTATTTCCACAGACGTTACATGAGTATGATTGCGGCAGCGGCTGCTGTTATTATTGCAGTACCTGCAATAGTATATGTTTACTCTAACAATTCTTATGAAGTCGAACCCGCCTCGAAAACAGAATCAATACCGCAGGTAACTACTACTACTTTTGTAACCGAAGAAATAACAACAGAAGCTGTTACTGAAAAAACAACATATGCAGAACCTGTTGAAGATCATACAGGGATTTTTCGTCTGAATCAAAATGGAAAATATCAATATGACCTTAGATATACACCTTCATATGATGAACTATCAAATGTTCAGACTTACGATATTCAGTACACATGGCTTCCGGATGGTTTTACCCCGATACCTAAAGATCCCAAAATGACATGCTATACTTCGACAGGAAGTACATTTGATATGATCTGCTACAGAGTTAAACAGGGTACTTCTTTTGAAAAAAAGATCAGTGGAATAGTTAACTACGAAGATATGTCAGATAACGAAAAAACGATATATATCTTCTCTCATTCCAACCCTGTTATAGATGAATCGGAACAGGAAAAGAATTCTGAAAGAGATGTATGGATAAAATTTAACAGAACAAATATTATTGCCAATCTGTTTGCACCAAACGATATATCCAATGATGATCTAAAAAATATTGTCAGCTCTATCAAGCTGGTTCCTTCAGATAATGAATTAACAGAAGTATGGCAAAATGAAATTGTCACTGAAAACAAGGAGTCGGAGGAAGCGTACCGCGATGCATATTTAAGAGACTGTAAGTCAATAGATGATATCTCACTTACAGGGATTGAAAAAACAATTCCACATCAAGTCAATAATGACAGCATTGAAGTTACTATTGACAAAGCATGGATACAGGACGATTTTGAAGGTATAACCACTGATCCCTGCGGTATACCGAAAGATTACAGTCAGTTCATCGGTGATGACGGCAAGATCTACAAGACATACTACTGGATAAAAAAAGGAGACGGAATAAATACATTAGATGAACTTGCCGAAACAGAAAAAGTTGAGCTGAAGCTTGTGGTTCTTGAAATGACTTATACTAACACAAGCAATCATGATATTATTGATGAGCCAGATAATAATACAGTAGGTTTCCTTATTGATCCTATGAATTATTTGTGTGTGAACGGAAAGCTTGATCCCACAGATTATATGCACAAGGACGGGCTTTACGTTTATTCGGATCAATACATAGCTTCAGAAGGCGGGTGGGTATCATTTGAAAGCGACAATCAGGCTTCAGAAAATTATATCAATATTCCACAGGGTGCTCAGACACATGTTAAGGTTTCATTACTTGCAAGAGCAGACAGTCTTGATGATTACTACATAGATGTTTTCGGTTCATACTCTAATACGGATGATCAAAATAATATATATTTTGCTGTTAAAGATATTGAAAGATAGCATTAAAGCCAATACACAGAAGTGTATTGGCTTTTCTCATATCGTTACGGTTTTTGTCATACATATTTTCTCATTTTCAACGTCAATTTTAAGGGACTCTCCACTTTTTATCTCAGAGTTTACTATCCTTTTTGCCAGCTCATTTTCTACAAGCTCTACAGCTTTACGGCGTATAGGTCTTGCTCCGTAACGTGAAGTATCTTCTGCTGCTGCAACTGTCTCGGTCACTCTTTCGGAAAACGCGATCTCAATACCGAGCAGTTTAGCGCGTTCAGCTATTGCTTTAAGCTGTAGCCTGCTTATTTCCAGCAGATGCTCTTGCTTAAACGGTTCAAAAGTAATGATCTCATCAATTCTGTTTATAAGTTCGGGAGAAAAGTATTTCCTCAGGCTTTCTTTAGTTCTGCATCTTATATTGTCATATTCTGCAAATCCAATGGAGTTTTTTGAAGTTATTTCTTCTGCACCGATATTAGATGTCATTATAATTATCGTACTGCGAAAATCTATTCTCCTCATAATCGAATCTGTTAAAAAACCGTCCTCAAGAATTTGCAAAAGAATATTCAGCACCTCGGCATCAGCTTTCTCTATCTCGTCAAAGAGCACAAGTGAATACGGACATCGTCTTACTTTTTCACAGAGATTATTATCACAGCTGTCATAGCCTGCGTATCCGGGAGGAGCTCCTATAAGCTTTGAAACAGAATGTTTCTCCATATATTCTGACATATCAATACGTATAAAACTGTTCTCTCCGTTATAATAGTATTCTGCAAGAATTTTTGCAAGCTCGGTTTTTCCAACTCCTGTTGGTCCTGTAAATAAAAACGATGCAACAGGTCTGTTCATATCCCTAAGTCCTGCTCTCGAACGATAAAGAACTTCGGTTATTTTTCTGACTGCGTCCTTATGTCCTATAATACGCTCGGACAGTGTGTTCTCTAAACTACTCAGCTTTTCTGCCTCTGCGAAAGAAAGCTTGTTTAAGGGAATACCTGTTTTTAATGATATGACATTGTTCAAATCGTTTTCAGTAACATTGATTTCTTCGCTGCTTTTTATGACTTCACTTAATTTTGTTAGCTTCATACCGTCCATATCAATAAGCTTTGTTTCTTTTTTTACCGGCTTTTCGCATCTGCGGATTTTAGCGCAGGCACATGCTTCGTCCAACAGATCGATTGCCTTATCGGGAAGAAATCGTTCGGTTACATATCGCTTTGAAAGATCAACTGCCTTTTTTATTATATCATCACTTATTTCGATGCCGTGATATCTTTCATAATTATGTCGCAATCCTTTTATCATTTCGATGCAGCTCTCTGTGTCAGGCTCACATATTTTTACAGGCTGAAACCTTCTTTCAAGAGCGGAGTCCTTTTCGATTGATTTTCTGTATTCATCAAAAGTTGTTGCGCCTATGATCTGCAATTCTCCTCTTGCAAGCTGTGGCTTCATGATATTTGCGGCATCTATAGCTCCCTCAGCCGCACCTGCCCCTACTATCATATGAATTTCATCAATAAACAAAATTATATTCCCTGCACTTGCGGCTTCATCTATACACGCTCTGATACGTTCCTCAAAATCTCCGCGATACTTTGCTCCTGAAAGTATTGACGCTATATCAAGCGAAAAAATATACTTGTTTTTTAGTGTATCGGGTATAAGATTTCGCGTGAACATCTCGGCTATTCCTTCAACTATAGCTGTTTTTCCCACTCCGGCCTCGCCTATAAGACATGGATTATTCTTGTTTCTGCGTGATAATATCTGCAATATTCTTTCAACTTCTTTTTTTCGTCCTATAAGAGGATCGTTTTTACTTACAACACTAAGATCCGTCAGGTTTTTCCCGTATCTGTACAAATTCGGTATCTGTGGCTGCTTAGGCTTCATTGAATCATAGAGATTTCTGCTTGTTTCTGTATCTGAGATATTGCTTAACCGTATGCATATAGTATTAATATCTGCTTTAAGCTTTCTTATTAAAGTACAGGCGCTGCATGATCTCTCTTCTATCATTGCTGCAAGAATATGTTCGGCAGTAGCCTTCTTCAAACCATATGATACAGCAGATAAATATGCTTTTTCAAATATCTGTTTAGTTGCTGTTGTGAAAAAACGCTGATTTAGTATAGACGGGTTCCCCTGTCCGACCATTTTGATGATTTCGTTTCGCAGTTCTTCAAATGATATACCGCTGTCCAAAATAATATCAGCTGCTTCTGTGTTTCCTTCGCCTGCGATAGAAAGAAGTATATGTTCGCTTCCTACATAAGTATGACCAAGTTCAGAAGCGTACTCTATCGCCCCTTCAATTATCAGAATTGCTTTTTTAGTAAATTTTTCATTATTTATCATATTGCTTGCCTCCTTAATACTCTGAATATATTATGCCACTTTTTTCATGCGATAAGTGTCGAAACATATAACAGCGAAAAAACTGTAACACTTTTTTATGCGTGACATATTATGTACTATGAAGCGAAGCAAAAAACGCTTCAAATACATCAATTTAAGGAGATAATCAATATGTGTAATTCATGCTTCGGAGGAAACAACTGCTGGTGCATTATTCTTTTAGTTCTTCTCGTTATCATTCTTTTTTCGGGCTGCGGCAATAACGGCTGTGATTGCGGCAATAACAATGGCTGCGGATGTGGCTGCTAAACAAGTATATAAAAAGGGACTGCAATTGCAGTCCCTAAATTTTTATTATTCAGCTTTAAGAAGTTTATTCCTTCTGTTCGTAAGCAGAGGCTGCGTACCATTTATAACACATTCAGCTGTAACAGTTACCTTTGCTATACTTCCGTCAGACGGAACAGTAAACATGGTATTCATAAGAATAGATTCAATAATTGAACGCAAGCCGCGAGCACCTGTTTTTTGAGCAATTGCCTTCTTAGCTATCTCAATAAGTGCATCGTCCTCGACTTCAAGTTCAATATCATCATAGTCAAAAAGCTTCTTATACTGCTTGATAAGAGCATTCTTAGGTTCGGTAAGAATTCTTACAAGTGATGCTTCATCAAGCTCTTCAAGAACAGATATAACAGGAAGTCGTCCTACAAATTCAGGAACCATACCGAACTTAACAAGATCCTTCGGTACGACTTTTTTGAAGATATTATCCTCTTCCTTATGAGCAGTTATCTCGCCGCCAAAACCGATGGGAGCTTTACCGATACGCTTCTGTATCTGTTTTTCAAGTCCGTCAAAAGCACCGCCGCAGATAAACAGAATATTTTTGGTGTTTATCTGAATAACTTCCTGATTAGGATGCTTTCTTCCACCCTGTGGAGGTACATTTGAAACTGTACCTTCAATGATCTTCAGGAGAGCCTGCTGAACCCCTTCACCACTTACATCACGGGTCAAAGAAGTATTTTCAGACTTTCTTGCGATCTTATCTATCTCGTCGATATAGATAATTCCTCTTTCAGCTGCCTTTATATCAAAATCAGCAGCCTGTATAAGTCGGAGAAGAACATTTTCAACATCATCACCAACATAACCCGCTTCTGTTATTGTTGTTGCATCAGCTATAGCGAACGGAACGTTCAAAAGCTTGGCAAGAGTCTGTGCAAGAAAGGTTTTTCCGACACCTGTAGGTCCGAGAAGAAGAACATTGCTCTTCTGAAGCTCTACGCCATCATTGTCAGAAAAATCTTTGTCATTTTCCTGACTCATTATTCTCTTATAATGATTATACACAGCAACAGCCAATGATTTTTTTGCATCATCTTGTCCTATAACGTATTCATCAAGAAAAGCTTTAATCTCAACAGGTTTCATAAGCTTCATTGAAGATACATCGCCGCTATTATCAGTTTTGGCAGCCTTTCTGTGTGCTTTGGCTACTCCAGAACCATAGAGCATCTCGTAGCAGTAAGTTACGCATTCATCACATATATTTGATGAACCAGCAGAAAACATACTGCGTACTCTGTTTTCACCCTTTCCGCAGAAGCTGCACGATTTAAACGTCTCAGCCATTTAATCCCCCTACCTTTTTGTGATAACTTTATCTATAAGACCAAATTCAAGTGCTTCCTGAGCAGTCATGTAATTATCTCTCTCGCAAGCAGCGTGCATCTCTTCCACGCTCTTTCCGGAATTTTCAGCCATAATACTCTCAAGGCGATCTCTTGTACGCTCGAGGTTCTTTGCGTGTATCATAATATCCGTCTGCTGTCCGCCGAGACCACCGCCGATAAGCGGCTGATGGATCATTATTTCACTGTTTGGAAGAGCAATTCTTTTTCCCTTTGCTCCTGAAGAAAGCAGAAATGCACCCATTGAAGCAGCCATACCGATACAGATAGTCGAAACATCACATTTGATATAATTCATAGTATCGTATATTGCCATTCCTGCGGTAACAGATCCTCCGGGACTGTTTATATATAATGATATATCCTTTTCCGAATCCTGACTTTCAAGATATAGAAGCTGTGCAACAACTACGCTTGCAGTTGCATCGCTTACCTGATCCGAAAGCATTATAATCCTGTCATTGAGCAGGCGCGAGTATATATCATATGATCTCTCTCCTCTGCTTGTCTGTTCAACAACGTAAGGTACTAATACGCTCATAGTTCATCGCCCTTTCTTTTAAAAACAGTTGTCCCACATTAAAGCTGCGGGACAACATCATTTACTATAATTATATGTCGAAAAGAGTATTATTCAGACTTTTCATCAGCAGAAGTGTTATCTACAACAGCATTTTCCTTTACAAACTCAACAGCTTTCTGAACTCTGAGATCTGTAGCGTATTCATCGACAGGGATAAATCTCTTTACAGTTTCAACGTCAATGTTGTTTGCTGCAGCGATCTCACCGAGACCGTTATTTAACTCTTCATCAGTTACTTCGATATTTTCAAGATCTGCTATCTTCTCAAGAGCAAGTCTGAGCTTGACCTCGCTGACAGCTCTGTCTCTGTATGTCTCTCTGAATGAATCCATATCCATACCTGTGTACTGGAAATAAAGCTTGAGATCCATGCCCTGTGAACGGAGCTGCTGCTCAAAGTTTCTCATAAGAGCGTCGATTCTCTGCTCATACATACAATTTGGAATAGGAGAATCAACCTTCTCGATAAGAGCATTCATTATAGCATTTTCAAAATTCGAATCTGCCTGCTGTACTGCTGCGTCTTCAAGCTTTGTCTTGATATCATCTTTATACTCAGCAACTGTCTCGAACTCTGTAGCATCCTTTACGAGATCATCGTTAATCTCAGGAAGTTCTTCATAGCTGATAGCCTTGAGCTTACACTTGAATGTAGCTTCCTTGCCTGCATAATCAGACATCTGATAGTCCTCAGGGAAAGTAACATTTACGTCAAACTCATCACCAATGTTATGACCAACGATCTGATCCTCAAAACCGGGGATAAACTGACCGCTGCCAAGACGAAGAGGATGATCCTCGCCCTTGCCGCCTTCAAATGCTTCATCGCCGAAAAAGCCTTCAAAGTCAATGATTACTTCGTCGTCGAGCTGTGCTGCTCTGTCGTCAACAGAAACTATACGAGCATTCTTCTTTCTGATGATATCAATCTGCTTCTCGATATCTTCATCTGTGATCTCCTTAACTTCCTTAGGAGCCTTGATGCCCTTATAGTCAGAGATCTCGATCTCAGGCTTTGTAACACATATTGCTTTGATCTCAACACCTGTAGCTTTATCAATTGAAGTTACTTCAACATTTGGTCTGTCTACAAGTACAAGACCTGTCTCATTAACAGCTGCATCTATCTCAGGTCCGAGAAGTGAATTGATAGCACCTTCATAGAATGCGCCCTCACCGAATTCTCTCTCAGCAAGCTTTCTTGTAACCTTACCTTTTCTGAAGCCCTTTATCTGGATATTCTTCTTCTGTCTCTGATATTCCTTCTCAACAGCAGCCTCAAAAGCCTCTGCATCAATAGAAATTACTAACTCTGTAGTATTCACATCTGTCTTGGTTGATGATTTTAAACTCATTTTAATACGTCCTCCAATATTTATATAACATACTTGGTATATTATACCACATTTCAGAAAATTTTTCTACTGATTTTCCACACTTCTGCATAATGCACAATTCACAAGACTTTTTTAGGAGCAAATTGTAAATAATCACCTGCTATAAGATGAAAATTAATATCATCATAAGTATTTTTTACGCACAGATCATGAGCGGAATGTCCGTGTATATGTCCGTAATAGCAATCCTTTATCTTGTACCTATAGAGTACTTCAAGAATATCGTAATTGAAATTAGCGGCAAATATGGGCGGATAGTGCAGAAATACTATCGGTTCGAGATCGTCAGCAATGGCAGACTTTATGGAAGTTTCCAGTCTCTGAACTTCCCTTTTCAGGACTTTCTCGTCCTGTGTTTCTCCCGGCATATTGACCCATCCGCGAGTTCCGCATATCCCGTATTTGTCGTACTTATAATGATTATTATGCAGTATATTAATTGTTCCGCAGCTTTCTGATGCAAGGAAATCCTCCATTTTTTTCATGGTAGTCCACCAATAATCGTGATTTCCTTTTATTATTATCTTTTTGCCCGGAAGCGATTCTATAAATCGGAAATCGGGAGCAGCTTCCGCAAGAGACATACCCCACGATATATCCCCGGGAAGTACCACCGTATCCTCTTCGCCGACAAGTT
Organism: Ruminococcus flavefaciens ATCC 19208; assembly: GCF_000518765.1. Lineage (GTDB taxonomy): Bacteria > Bacillota > Clostridia > Oscillospirales > Ruminococcaceae > Ruminococcus > Ruminococcus flavefaciens. The sequence goes on from NZ_JAEF01000006.1 coordinate 422,089, forward strand.
CAAGCCAGTTCTTTTCGATCTTCTCTTGATAGTTCTGCCATCCCGGAAAGATACTCATTGTCTTTTCGGGAGCGCCTTTACAAAGATGAAGATCAGCAAGTACGAACAGACTCATTATCAGTTGCTCAGTTTTCTGAGCACATAATCCTTCTGTTCAGCCTTATCAATAACGTCGTTGAAACGCTCAGGCTTGTTTTTTAGATCTGCAAGGGCAGAAGGAACAGGAATATTTGAGAGCTCAGCAATCTTAGCTACCTTATCATATTCGTCAATATCTGTTTTCTTGCCCTCAAGAGCTTCAAGTACAGCTGCACTGAACTTGTACGGACTTGCAGTCGAAGCAATAACTGTCTTAGTCTTATCGCCTGTTGTTTCCTTATAATCCTTGTATACCTTGACAGCTACAGCTGTATGTGTATCGCAGGTATAGGAATATTTCTCATAGATAGAATGTATAGTAGCCTTTGTCTGACCATCATCGCAGAAACCTGCGGAAAACTCTTCCTTCAGCTTAGCCTTTACGTCATCATTTACCTCATATCTGCCCTCAGAAGCAAGCTTCCCGAACCATTCTCGGATAATAGCATCGTTCTTGTCAGTCATAAGATAAAGAAGTCTTTCAAGGTTACTTGAGATAAGTATATCCATTGAAGGAGAAACGGTTGCATAGAACTGTCTGTTTCTGTCATAAATACCTGTATTTATAAAGTCAGTAAGAACATTGTTTATATTTGAAGCACAAATAAGCTTGTTTACAGGAATCCCCATATGCTTTGCATAGTATGCTGCAAGTATATTACCAAAGTTACCTGTAGGTACAACAATGTTTATCTTCTCGCCCAGCTCTATCTCTCCGTCTTTAACAAGCTCTGCATAAGCAGAAACATAGTATACTATCTGAGGAACAAGTCTGCCCCAGTTTATTGAGTTGGCACTTGAGAACATCATCCCCCTATCATCAAGAGCCTTCTTCACATCGTCATTTGTAAATATAGCCTTTACGCCGTTCTGACAGTCATCGAAATTGCCTTTTATAGCGCATACTCCGACATTAGAGCCTTCCTGTGTCTTCATCTGACGCTTCTGCATTGGGCTTACGCCGTCCTCAGGATAGAATACAAGGATAGATGTACCTTCAACGTCCTTAAACCCTTCAAGTGCAGCCTTACCTGTATCGCCTGATGTTGCAACAAGTATGACGATCTTCTTATCAAGATTAATCTTTTTGGCTGATGTTGTAAGGAAGTATGGGAGTATCTGGAGAGCCATATCCTTGAAAGCACAGGTAGGCCCGTGCCAGAGCTCAAGCATATATGTTCCATCAAATAAATGAGCGATCTCAGAAATACTTTCGGTCTCAAAATTCTTAATGCTGTATGCGTTATCAGTACAATAATGTATCTCAGCATCAGTAAAATCTGTCAGAAACTTTGAAAATACATAAGCAGCTCTGTCAGCATATTTCATATCACCGACATCTTTTATCTCATCAAGAGTAAGCTGTGGTATGCTCTCAGGAACAAAAAGTCCGCCCTCAGCAGAAATACCCTGAGTAATCGCATCTGCACTCCTAACCTTGACATCGCTGTTTCTTGTGCTGTTATAGAACATATTATCACCCTTTAAAATATGAAATTGTAGCCTGTGGTATCATAGGCATTGGTTATATAATCAATGCTGAGCACTTTTCCGTCCTCGATGATGACTTGTGCGACATCAAATCTCGGCTGAAGGAAATTCGGGTGCTTACAGCAATAATCAGCGGCTGTTTTGATTATCAGCCCACGTTTGCGCTTGTTGACAGCCTCAAAACCTGTTACCATGCTGTCTGGCTTACGTGACTTTACTTCAACAAACGCTATATAATCACCATTTTCTGCGATTATATCAATTTCGCCGCCTTTAATACGGTAATTCCGTACGACGATATTATATCCTCGCTCTTTGAGATAAGTACAAACGCTTTCCTCGCCGAGCTTTCCTATTTCACTTTTCGTCATAAAGCTTTTTCAGGAATGTTTTCCTATGGACATCGGAAATTCCGAATTCTTCAAGCTTCTCATAATGCAGCTTAGTGCCATATCCTTTATGCTGCGAAAAACAGTACTGGGGATACTTTGTATCAAGATCACGCATATAACGGTCTCGTGATACCTTTGCAATTATAGAAGCTGCCGCTATGGAAGCTGAAACAGCATCACCGTGTATCACAAATCTGCTCTGACATTCAAGCTCGGGGAGACGATTGCCGTCAATAAGAGCAAGGTCGGGACGTACTCCCAATCCGCTGACAGCTCTTTTCATTGCAAGCATTGTAGCCTGTAAAATATTGAGCTCGTCTATCTCCTCAACGCTGGCTGTTGCAACACAGTAAGCGTCAGCCTTTTCGATGACTTCATCGTACAGAAGCTCACGGCGTTTTTCGGATATTTTCTTGCTGTCGTTAAGATAGTTTATCAGCACACTGTCATTGAGAATGACTGCTGCCGCATATACATCGCCTGCGAGAGGTCCTCTGCCTGCTTCGTCAACGCCGCAGATTATCGGATACTCTTTGCGAAGCTCGATATCATAATCAAATAATTCCTTATGTAATATAACTCTTGCCATTACAGCTCCTTTTTCCGCGGAGATTCAAGAGTTATCCTGCCAAGCTTGCCGCTTCTGAATTCATCAATAACGGTTATGGCTGCACGCTCGGTATTTATTTCTCCGCCTGTTATCATCATACCGCGCTTTTTTCCGACTTTTTCAAGAAGAGCAAGTCCTGTATCTTCATCAGAACATTCGATTTTATATCGTTCTATCAATGAATCGGGGTAATTCGCGGCAAGATAAGCAAGAAGCTTCATTGCAAGAGTTTCTATATCAAGGATATCGTCGCTTATTGCACCTGTAAAGGCAAGTCTGACGGCAACGTCCTGATCTTCAAATTTAGGCCATAAAACACCGGGCATGTCGAGAAGCTCTGTATTGTTATCAAGCTTTACCCATTGCTTTGTGCGTGTTACACCCGGTCTGTCCTCGACCTTAGCACGCTTTGAACCGGCCAGCTTATTGATGAGTGAGGATTTGCCTACATTCGGTATACCCACTATCATAAGTCTTACAGCAGCTCCTGTCATACCATTTTTAGCTCTTTTGTCCATGAGCTCTTTTAAAACAGTATTTTTTATTGCAGGAAGTATGGACTTCAAGCCCTTTCCCGACTTGCAGTCAACTGCAAGAGCTTCGCTTCCGTTCTGTCTGAAATAATTAATCCACTGCTGAGTGGTGCGTTCATCAGCAAGGTCACTTTTGTTAAGCAGTACAAGCCTTGGCTTGTTTTTTGTCATATGATCCATTTCAGGATTTCGGCTGCTCATAGGAGCTCGTGCATCGACTATTTCAACAACAGCGTCAACAAGCGAAAGATTAGCCGCTATAAGACGTCTTGTTTTAGCCATATGTCCCGGAAACCACTGGATCTGCTTCATATCACTGTTATCCACAAATGCCTCCTGTAAACATCTTATACTTTTACTTAACTCTGCCTATTTTCCCGACGGGTGCGATACGGAGCACTACTTTTCCTACAACATCTTCCACGGATACAAGACCAATATCAGAGGAACGGCTGTCAAGAGAGTTTCGTCTGTTATCTCCCATTACAAACAGATAGCCTTTCGGCACGGTAAAAGGATATTTCCCTGTGAAAGCACCTTCATCGGAATGAGTCAAACCGTTCGTATAATCCTCTCTCAGCTCTTTACCGTCAACAAATACTTTTCCTATGTCAAAGTCGATATCAATGCTTTGCCCTTCGGAAGCTATTACACGTTTGATGATAATTGCTTTTTGTACATCTTTACTATAAACATCGCCGCTGTCAGTGAAAAGCCTTGCTTTGTCAACATCAGCAATGATTATATCACCATGAGAATACTTAAAAAATGGCATTATTTCAATTACAAGTGCGTCCCCTTTGATAAGAGTCGATTCCATTGAATCGCCTTTTACAATATATATTTTGAAACAATATGTAAAAATCATTGACACAACAAATAAAGTAATAAGAAGAGTTTCAAAAAAATCTCCTGCTTTTTTGAGCAAGACAGAATATACTTTATTTTTCTTCATTTAGAAAAGCAGGAACTTGAATTCCTTTAACGGTGAATATTTGCAAATTGCTTTACCATAAATCTGATTTTTCTTGATAAAACCTACATCTGCATAACGGCTGTCTGCCGAAGCGCGTCTGTTATCACCCATTACGAAATAATATCCTTCAGGGACAGTTATCGGAAATTCAAATGCATCTCCTGCATCAACAACAGAATCTTTTATATAAGGTTCATCAAGAATTTTACCATCAACAATTACCTGTTCTTTATCGGTATCTATCGTAATTGTCTGACCAGGCTCTGCAATAACTCTTTTTATAAGGCATTCTTTTAAGTATGAGTTTGTGATATCACGTTCTTTTACGTTATCATTCTCATCGAGCAGATAAGATTTGTTATTATCTATTACTATAATATCTCCATAATGAGGTCCTGTGTAAAGAGTAGTCATAAATATTCTATTAGTATCAAACAAGGTATCATTCATAGAGTGCCCGTTAACAACTACAGGATGAAGCAGATACGTAAACATCATAATAACAACAAAGACAGTTATCAGCGTTGACTCAATTATTTCTATTATGTCATCAACCAATTGGTTTTCTTTTTTTGTTGTTTCGCTATCATCTTCTTCGTCCTCATTCTCCTCAAGGAATTTTTCTGTGAGTTTTTCGATTCCTTCAGTTACTTCCTCTACAGTCTCAACAGCTTCCTCGTTAGTTTCAGCCATATTGTTTTCTGCGTTGTCATTTTGCAAATTTTTATTTAATTCATCAGTCATAATACTGCCTCCAGACTATAAAATATTAATATGTAGCAAAAAAGGGACTTTAAGTCCCTCAAGGAAAGAAGATGAGTCAGCCGAAGCGAGTCGGCTGAACTCAGTCTGCAACCTGTTAGCGGATCTGTTCCTTAACCTTAGCAGCCTTACCAACTCTGTCTCTGAGGTAGTAGAGCTTAGCTCTGCGAACTTTACCGTATCTTACGACCTCTACCTTGTCAACAACAGGAGAGTGAAGTGGGAATACTCTTTCAATACCGCAGCCGTGAGCTACACGTCTAACAGTGAAAGTTTCGCTGATTCCACCATGCTTCTTTGCAATTACAGTACCCTCGAAGACCTGGATACGGCTCTTATCGCCTTCCTTGATCTGAACGTGAACCTTTACGGTATCACCTACGTTGAACTGTGGAACATTTTCCTTCATGCTTGACTCGCTGATTAACTTGAGTGCATCCATTTTATTTTCCTCCTAAAATTTCCGAACATTCTTACCTGTCCCGCAATAACCGTTCAGCATTCGGTGTATGCAGGAATAATATAATAAATTAGGTGTACATAGTACACAGGCTCAGAAAATGAGCATCAGGCAGCGGACTATCCGATTTAATGTCTTTCGGCATTAACCCTCATTCGGACATCAAAGATACCCGAACGGATTTCAAATGCTTTTATATCATACCACACTTTGACAAAAAAAGCAAGTGTTTTTTGTGCAAAAATATATATTTAATATATTTACTTCTTTCTGAGTATCACTATTGCCGCATGATGAAGTATCTCAAGATCATCCGAAGGCGTTTTTTCGAGCATTTCCATGTGTTCTTTTTCCCATGCGGCTATCTCTTCTTCATTCATTGAAGCACCTACTCCACGACACGCTTTCATTCTGCCGCTCCAGCTTTCACGGGTAAATGGTACTATAAGATCATAATCCTCGTCATATTCAACATCAAAATATTCATTTGCGATCTCTGGAACAAATACAGGCTTGCGAGTATAACCTCCGCCAGTCCACTTTGGATTATATTTCAGAACCAGTTTTTCGCTTTCCCCTGCAAGCTTGTCATCATCAGGAAGCCATGCCATAAAAAGAATGACAAGTCTGCCGCCTTTTTTCAGAAGCTTCGCAAGCTTAGGGATAACTTTATCATAATCGAAGTAAAAAAAACACTGGCAAGCGGTGATAACATCAAAGCTCTCGTCGGGGAAGTCAAGGTCTTCTGCCGCCGAGACAACAAAATCAATTTTCATGCCATTTGCTTCGGCAAGCGATTTAGCCTGAGCTATCTGATTTTCGGATATGTCCGAACCTGTCCACTCAGCTCCGTATTTGTACATATTCCGCGGCACAACGCCTGTTCCCGTACCGATGTCGAGAACCTTCTGTCCCTTGACACAAATTCCTCTTTCTGCGACTTTTCCGAAGAAAACAGGCGGATAAATATCGCGGAATTTAGCATAATCGGAAGATGTGCGTCCCCAGTCGAAGGCTTTGCCTCCGTCTATATCATTCTTAAAAATATCCATTTTATATCCTATTCTTAGTCAAATACCGAATTATCAGCACATAATATAGCTATTCTTCGTATGTTTTTAGGTTCAAAGGCAATATCTGTAGCTTTTTTTAAAGCTTCAATAAAAAGCGTAGGATTGTAATTGGTCTGCGTACCTGCGGGCAGATACATTGAAACATTAACTGAATTATCACCCTTTTCACAAGAAAGGATCTCCATATCGGGCTTGATATCAACAGTTTTTATGCCTTTCTTGGTTTTCTTTTCGATCAGTATCTCAGGGCTCGCAATAAGCTCCTGCACAGTAGCAAAAAGTCTGTCTGTTTCATCAGATACAAGAGAAAAGCTGTACTCAGCCTTTGCAATAGCAGTTATCTTCTGCTTCTGCTCTGCGACCTTGACAATGCGCATACCTTCGGGCATTACTGCGTTGAGCTTGTCCCTTATCTCGTCAAAAGGCAGCTCCTCATTGAGATTGAAGTCAAGTATCTCGCAGCTGCTCTCAAATCCAAGAGAAAGTGCCAGCGCAAAGCTGTAATATGGGTGAGGATTAAAGCCCTCAGTGTACCATATCGGCAGTCGTGAGCGTCTGAAAGTCCTGAGCATACAACGGTTAAGGTCAAGGTGGGAAATGTATTTTGCGCGTCCGCATTTTTCAAACGTAGCTCTTACACGAATCAAAAACATTCCCTCCCCACTTTTTTATTTACACCGCAGCCCGAACATCTCAGGCGGCAGTTAGGCGTAGTTTTCGACTGATGAGCCGTTTTGTTCTCGCGGATAAGGAATTCTTTTGAAACAAGATAGTCCAGATGATCCCACGAGAGTATCTCATCATACTCAAAACGCCTGTTAGCGTAAAATGATGTATCTATACCGCACTCCTTAAAGGCTTCCATCCATTTGTCAAAGTGAAAATATTCTTCCCAGCTGTCAAACTTACATCCCATTTTCCATGCAGTATAGACTGCCTTGCAAAGCCTTCTGTCACCTTTGGCAAGTATTACCTCAAGCATACTTACGTCAGGATTGTGATAGCTGACCTTGACTTTTTTCGTCTTTACGGAGTCAAGGAGAAGTTTCTGCTTATGCTCTATCATCTCACGGGTATCCTGCGGCTCGAACTGGAACGGAGTAAAGGGCTTTGGGACAAATGTTGCGCAGCTTATGGATATCTGAACTCCCCTGCCCTTAGGACGGTTCTCAATACTGTAGAAAAGGTCGATTATACGGTTTGCAAGCTCTGCAATACCGACGATATCCTCGTCTGTTTCCGTCGGAAGTCCCATCATAAAATAGAGTTTTACCGATGAATAGCCGCCCTCGAATGCGATACGGCAGGTATTCATTATCTCTTCCTCGCTGACGTTCTTGTTTATAACATCGCGGAGACGCTGTGTACCGCCTTCTGCGGCAAATGTAAGACCACTTTTACGAACTCTTTTTATTTTTTCAAGCAGAGATTCCGAAAAGTTATCAACTCTCAGAGATGGCAAGGAAAGGTTTATCTTTTCACTTACGGTATAATCAAGAAGCTTTGTCAGCATAGGATCGATCTCCGAATGGTCACTTGTACTCAATGAAGCCAGTGATACTTCATCGTAGCCCGTGTTCTCACAAAGGCACTTCGTTTGATCTACGACTGTATCTGCGTGTTTCTCACGGAATGGGCGATATATAAATCCTGCCTGACAGAATCTGCATCCGCGTATACAGCCTCTCAGCACCTCTACAGACGCACGGTCCTGTACTATCTCGGTAAAAGGTACTACAAAATTCTTCGGGTAATATGAGCTGTCCATATCCCTGATTATACGCTTCCTTATGACCTCAGGTGCGCCCTCGGATGCGTTCAGTTTTTCGATAGTACCGTCAGATTTATAGGTGAAGCTGTAGAACTGAGGCACATATACTCCCTCTATCTGTGCTGCTTTTCTGAGAAAGTCCATTCTTGAAGCGCCCTGCTTCTTCATCTCGGCATAGAGATCCATAAGTTCAAGGTTGACTTCCTCACCCTCACCGAGAACAAATATATCAAAGAAATCTGCAAGTGGTTCTGGATTGCACACACAAGGACCGCCCGCAATAACTATCTGTGTGAGCTCAGCTGTCCTGTCCTTAGCAAATACAGGGATCCCCGCAAGGTCGAGCATATTGATGACGTTGGTGTATGAAAGCTCATACTGCATTGTAAACCCGATAAAATCAAAATCTTTTATAGGATCAAGGCTTTCAAGAGCATATAACGGGATATCATTTTCACGCATTACAGCCTCGAAATCCTCGCCAGGTGCAAAGCAACGTTCGCACCAGTAATTTTCACGCTCATTTGTGAGCGAATACAGTATCTTCATGCCCAGATGTGACATTCCGATATCATATGTATCAGGAAAGCAAAAGGCAAATCTCACGTCTATCTTTGATTTATCCTTTATAATGCTTCCGACCTCGCCTCCGATGTATCTCGACGGCTTCTGCACCTCAAGAAGGTGTTTTTCAATCTTATCTTTAAGCATACTGCCTCCGCTATCAATAACGCTTATCATCAGGTATCAGCGACATAAAGCTAACGTGCTCACCTCTCCAGCCAATGGGAACAAAATTCTCGAAATTCTCAGGTCTCGGGAACTGTGAATACATAGTATTACTGTCGAAATCAATGAACATGGAAGCTTCATAATCGATCTTCTTGTCATCATGGGCTACCATTCTGAGCAGTCTGAGTTCATCGGAAGAATACCTGCATTTAAACAGATGTGCAAGGAAATGGCTTGCAGTAAAACCGTCAAGCACTTCTATTCCCCAGCGCTTATCGCAGAACTGCTCATAAGTGCCGATATCCTTTTCAAGCTGATCCTGTGTCCTGCCGCTTTTCTTATAAGCAGCCTCCCACACGGAATAAAGCTTTTTATAGTCCATTTTCCAGAGATTTTTCGGAGCTACATACCATTCAAAATGCTTCTTGAACATTACTCCGACTATTATATTTTCCCCGTATTTCGGTAAGACCTTATCAATCTGTTCCATAATTCCCGGAAAGCTCCTTTTCAAAACATATCATATCACACAACCTGACACCTGACTCAATTATCGGGTGATCGTAGTTATCAATGAAAAAATTTTTGATAACACCGCATTTTCTGAAACCACAGCTTTCATAAAAAGGTACTGTCAGGGGGCTGTCTCCTGTTCCGACAGTAAGCTTTTTAAAAGCTTCTGAAAACTTATCTTCAATAAAGCAAATAAGCTTTTTACCTATACCCTGACGCTGGTAACGCTCCGCAACAGAGATATTCTTTAGTTCAAGGACAAAATCGCTCTCATCTGTCACTATGCACACAGCACAGACATTATCATCGTTCTTCACAACGAAAAGTCTGCCTCTGTCAAGGTACTTATATATCATTTCTCTCTGTTCATCACCGAGCAGAAGCAGATACATGTATTCTTCCTTATGTTCAGTGACTTCGGATATATACATCATTTCATGCTTTCCTCACCGAAACGTTTCGGAAGAAAATCCGAAAGCCTGTATTCACCGTCAGCCAGAACTATTACAAGATCATCTCCGCAGAACTCACTGAGCACCTGCAAACAAGCTCCGCAGGGATAACATGGCTTTGAAAAATCTCTGTCACTGCTTCCTGCTATGGCAATAGCCGAAAAACTTGTATATCCTTCAGATACCGCCTTAAATATAGCTGTACGCTCGGCACAGTTAGTAAGTGAAAAAGACGCGTTCTCAATATTACATCCTTTGAAAATAACACCATCAGTTGTGAGCAAAGCTGCACCAACTGAGAACCCCGAATATTTTGAATAAGACATTTCAGCCGCTTTTACTGCCTGTGCCAGAAGTTCCCTATGATCCATAATATCACCTGTTTCTGCCTACCTTACGCTTTTTGCCGTCAGGAGTCAATATGTATGTATTATCAAGCTGAGCAGCAAGATTTCCCGTAACAGCTCTTCTGTACTCGTTGCGAAGTTCAGTCTGTTCAGCCTTTTCAGCTTCTGTAAGTCCTTCGCTTTTGGACTTTCTTGCAAGCTCATTTATACGATCTATTTTTTTCTGATCCAAATTAAACACTCCTATATAAATATATATTTATTGTAACATTATTTCCTTACAATTTCAAGTATATTGACATTATTTAAAAAGAATAAACGAGAATAAAGCTTTGTCAGTACAGAATACTCAGTAGATCACCGCAAATACCAGAAAAACAAAAAAGGTACTAAATTAAAAATCATACCATTATATACTATCATATCGAACTATAAATGTCAATATTTTTATTATAATAACATTCTACAAAGCCTTTGATTTATTTTTATTTATGTGTTATAATAAAAAAGTATTATTTTTATAGGAGGCTACTATGAAAACAGCTCTTGTAACAGGCGGCGCAGGTGGTATAGGTGAAGCTATCTGCCGCAGACTGGCTGCCGACGGTTATTATGTATACATCAATTACAACAATTCAAAGGAAAAATCGGAAGAGCTTGCTTCCGAGATAAACGGACAGGCTGTTCATTTTGATATTTCAAACAATGATTTAGTGAAAGATACTATTAAAACAATCGGACACATCGATCTGCTTATTAACAATGCAGGTGTATCCGAAATAGACCTTTTTACATCTATAAATCAGGAAAAAACCGAAAGAATACTCAATATCAATCTGAAAGGGACTCTGAACTGCGCAAGAGCCGTACTTCCCTCAATGATAAATAAAAAAAGCGGAAATATAATAAATATCTCCTCAATGTGGGGACAATGCGGCGCTTCATGCGAAGTTGACTACTCTGCGTCCAAGGCAGGCGTAATAGGTTTTACAAAGGCACTTGCCAAAGAAGTCGCCCCCTCAGGCATACGTGTTAACTGCATAGCTCCGGGATTTATTATGACAGAGATGAACAGTAGATTTTCTGAGGAAGATCTTAAACTGATACGCGATGATATCCCGCTCGGCATATTCGGCAAACCTAAACATATCGCCGATGCAGCTGCATTTCTTGCTTCTGATCAGGCAGAGTATATCACAGGTCAGATATTAGCTGTAAATGGCGGAATGGTTATTTAGGAGGAAATGATATGAAAGACAGACTAAAAAAGCAGGTTGAATTCATGCTTGAGCTCGATAAAATGAAAAATCTTTATCGTCAGACCTATGTGCTGCACGAGGACAGAAAGGAAAACGATGCGGAACACAGCTGGCATCTTGCAATATTAGCATTTCTTCTCGCTGAATATTCAAACGAAAAAATTGATGTTTCTCACGTTATGAAAATGGTACTTTTACATGATGTCGTAGAAATAGATGCAGGCGATACATATTGTTATGATAATGAAGGCTACAAATCAAAAGCAGAACGCGAGGAAAAGGCTGCACAGCGTATCTTCGGACTTCTTCCCGAAGATCAGAAAAATGAATTCTACACTCTGTGGCGTGAATTTGAGGACTCTGAAACAGCCGATGCCCGTTTTGCTGCAATGCTTGACAGAATACAGCCTCTTTTGCTCAATTATACCAAAGACGGAATTTCATGGAAGGAGCACGGGATACACAAAGAACAGGTGTTAAACCGTAATACAGACTATTTCTCAGAGTCGGACGAACTTGCTGAACTGATAAAGTATATCATTTACGATGCAGCGGAAAAAGGTTGGTTGAAGTCGTAAATTGACAAAATGCACAATTTTTATTACATTCCGCAGTACACTATTACCAAACCGCTGAATTTCGTGAATAAATGATGACAATTTACCGTAAAACTTGAACTTTTGCCTGTATTATGCTATATTAGTAGTGTTAAATAATGAACAGAGATATAACTATATTATATAGAAGGATGATGACTAATGGCAAAAAAAACAATAAACAGTGCTCTTGATTCTGCCGTAAAGACTGAAAAAGCACTTATAAATGATGTAAAGGATCCTATAGAAGCAGCAATTTCACCTGCTGAAGAAAAAAAGCCGCGTTTTCCAAAATTAAAAAAGTTTAATGAGAAGCGAGAAAAGAATTCTGTTAAATACAGTAAATTAAACACCTTTATTATGATCATTTTCCCGATCTTTATTTGCTGTATGGCTGAAATAACGCAGTCAAAATATATCTCTTCTTTCGTAAATCTCGTTACCGACAGACCGACAGTTTTTTTATTTGATCTTATTATTACTGCGATGTTCTTCGTTTTCCTGTTAGGAATCTTTAAAAAAGGCTGGCTGACTATCCTTATTCAAAGTTTCATATATATGGCGCTAAGTACCACTGAACTTTTTAAGTACGGAACAAACGGAAATCACCTTATACTTTCGGATATGAAGCTTGTCAGAAGCGTAAAAAGTCTTACTTCTTTTGCATATATAAAAATAACTCCTCGGCTTATTCTATATTATGTAATTGCTGTTGCTTTTATTTACCTTGCATTTTATCTGAATCCTAAAATAAAAGCTTCACCTATACGCAGAGTGACTATGTGCTGTGCTTGTTTGCTGCCTATGTCTGCATTAATAGTTCTGCCATCGTTCTACAAGCCGGTATATAATGCATTCAAGCTTGACACGACTGACGCTACAAACGCATTCAAGCTTAACGAGAAATTCGACAAGAATCATTTCCTTGCATTTCTTGTACAGACAGCATCTGAAAGCTATGCCAACCGTCTTGTAGTACCGGAGACATACAGCGAAGAATATATAAATCAGATAACTGATATCCCTGTTGATACCTATGAGGACTTCAATGGAGGCCAAAAGCCTAATGTAATCGTTATAATGAGTGAATCCTATGCTGATTTCCGCGTATTTAACGAACTCAAGGTCGATGATAATTATTACAAATATTTTGACAGAGCGATTTCTGAAGGCAAGGGCGGTATCGCAATAACACCTACATATGCAAGCTGGACAGTACGTTCGGAATTCGAGCTTCTTTTCGGTCTGCCTGTAAGAGGAATAAACACTCCGAATATGCCTCAGCGTGAGCTTGCAGACCGCGAACAGCCTGCACTTGCTCAATATTACAAGAGCTGGGGATATAATACAGTATATGTTCATCCGTTCCAGAGTAATTTTTACAGCAGAGCAAAGATATACGGTCACTTTGGATTTGAAAAAATGGTATATCATGACGATCAGGATGCTACGACTGACTTCAATGTTCCTGTAGACCACTTTGGTACATATGTTGATGACTCCACTGTTTTTGATCAGATATTGTATGAGATAAAGGATTCTGACAAGCCAATCTATCTCCATACAACAACAATGCAGAATCACCAGCCATACGATCAGGGTGAAGATCCAAATAATGAATTTGTAAACTATCTTACATGGATACAGCATACCAATGAAGGACTTCACAGTTTCCTTGCAGAGTTAAAAAAGATAGACGAGCCTACTCTTGTATTCTTTGTCGGAGATCATTTCCCATCACTGAGAGGCGAAACAAGTGTTTATAATCAGCTTGGTCTGACAGGTGAAAACTGTTCTCCTCTTTATCAGCAAAAGTATTTTTTCTGGAGCAATTACAATGCTGATTTCTCATATGTTCCCGAAAATGAATTCTCATTCTTCTATGTACCATATATTATACTGAATATCATTGATGCTCCACATGATGCATTTATTGAAAAGATGAACGGGTATATGAAAACACTGCCTGTTTATTCGACCGAGTATAATGATGAAATACCGCGAAATGAAGAGCTTGACATTTTAACTATGGACAGAGTTGTTCTTGAAGAATTTTCACCATCACCTATCCCCGATGATGAGTTATCTACCCACGATTAAGGAGTCAGTATGAAAGAATTGATCAAAGGAATTACAGGCACATCAGAGCTTACTGTATCTGAAAAGGAACTTGCAGTAAATGTCGGAAGCGGAAGCCTTGAGGTGCTTGCCACACCTGTTATGATAATGCTTATGGAAAAAGCAGCCTGCGCTTGCATTTCTGAATTTCTCGAAGGCGACGAAACAACTGTCGGCACGGAAATTAATGTTAAACACATATCTGCTACTCCGAAAAACATGAAAGTCTGCGCTGAAGCTGAGCTTCTTGAAATCAACGGACGTGAGCTTATCTTTTCCGTTAAGGCTTACGATGAAGCCGGTGATATAGGAGAAGGTATTCATAAAAGGTTTCTTGTTTACAGTGAGAAATTTACCGCAAAAGCTAATTCAAAACTATAACAAAAAGCTTCCGATATAATCGGAAGCTTTTTTCATATAAAAATATAACTCATGTTTCTTGTCTTGCATTTTCGCGTATGTTCTTCTGTTCCTGAAGTGTTACCTTAATCTTTATATTCTTGTCTTCGCGGTATACTGTAAGAGAGATTACATCGCCTGCTTTATAATTATTCTTTACTTCATTGAGTTCCTTATCGGTTGTAATGGTTTCTCCTTCAATATCAATTATTATATCACCGACTCTGAGTCCTGCAAGATCAGCTGCACTGCCGTCCTGTACCGCACGTACAAGGACTCCCATTGGAATATTATAAAAACGAGCCTGTATTTCATCAATATCTGATGTATTGATACCTATCTGAGGTCTGCCTGTAACATACTTATAATTGATAAGATCGTCAATTATATCTTTGGCTTCCTTCATAGGAATAGCAAAGCACAGACCTTCAATACTTGCAGAATTACTGCTGTAGCTTGATGACATTTTAGCAGAGTTGATACCAATGACCTGTCCGCAGCTGTTAAGAAGAGGTCCGCCTGAATTACCGCTGTTGATAGCAGCGTCTGTCTGAATTAAGTTCATCTTTTTTTCGTTTATATTGATCTTTCTGTTGAGAGCAGAAACAATACCGCTTGTAACAGTTCCGAAAAGATCAAATCCAAGTGGATTACCGACTGCAAGCACCAGTTCCCCTACTCTGAGTTCATCACTGTCACCAAGAACAGCGGGTTTAAGTCCCTTTACATCTACCTTTAATACAGCTATATCAGTATCCAGATCATAAGCCACTATATTCGCCTCATGTTCTGATTCATCGCTGAACAGAACCGATACCTCCTGTGCTTCACCTGCGTTATACTGCGTATCATATACAACATGAGAATTTGTAACAATATATCCATCATCAGATATTATAAAACCGGTCCCGGTAGATGTAGCCTGACGTGTTATAGGCTGTGTGTTCCAGCCCCACATACTGTATGACTGCTGCTGTTCAAATTCAAACGAAGAAGCAACTCCGACAACAGAAGGCATTATTGAATCGACAATATCTGGGATAGGCTTTGCATCAGAGCGTGAAGCGAGCTCTATAAGACTCGGAAGCTCTTCTTTGTCTTTGTCATTTACAACCGCTTCTTTTGAAACAGTATTTGCTGATGTATCGCCTGATAGCTCAACAAGTTCGTCTCTTGTGTTGCCAAGAAATTTGTATATCTGAACTGTTCCTGCACCTAAAATAATAACAGCAAGTATTGCAGCAGTGCCTTTCATAAGAACATGTATATTTTTCTTACACTTCTTTTTTGAAATTTCAGAAGTATTAGAATATGAGCCTGCATCAAATCTCGCTTCGCTGCTTTTATGAACATCTATATCATCAACACTGCTGTCATGAGAATAATTATCATTATTTAACAAATCATCTGAATTCTGATTATTGTTATAATTATCTGACATATTGTTCATCCTTCCCATACTTATTCATTATATTCTATTATAAGCATTTTTGTGATAAATATATGATAGCATATGGAAAAATAGTTTTTTTCAAAAAATATATAATAAGTATATAAACTAAATTTATTTTTTTATCATTGTATAAAAACATACCATTCTTCAGAACATCTTACAAACAGATGAAAAAATAAAAGCCCCGACATTACATCGGGGCTGTCATTATTCTATTTTATTTTTAAGCGACTTTCATCACTTGGCTAAATTACCCTTTGGACTCACCCTTTCGGATCAGATTTTTAATGTGTACCTATTTTTCATACGCACATCATTCCTTTAATAAAAGTAATCAAGCAATGTTAGAATTTCTCCATTGGAATCACCTATAAATTGTATTTTTTCGGTATCGCTTCATCCGATCCGAATATTATGCAATTTTATTAAGTAATAACCTATTTTCTCATTGGACTCGTCCTTTACTAAAAGATTTTTCGCAATATATCTAAAGACTCATTGTCGAAATTTCAGATAATCTGTATTCAAACTGAGTTTAGACATGAAGCCGTTTAAAACAGCATTACGTTAGCCTTGTAAATGGAACTTAAAGCATTTTTGAACTTTACATCAATGGAACAAGCTTTTCAGCCTACATTCCCTTTTAATCAGTTCCTTCTACTCAGCAAGCCCGCCGGCTTCACGCTGCTGTTTAACGTTTCTTCCATCGGACTCACTCTCCCTTCCGCGTATAATCATTTACATTGAGACTCACGTCTCAGTCCAAGTAAATTCAGCTCGGAGTTTCCTTTCGGTATCTCCTTTTCCTTGACTATATAATACCACACTATATGTAAAATGTCAATAGAATTCCTTTAACTTTTGGGCATAATTAGTGCAAATCAGCGTATAATACAAATCGAATCTCCTTTTATTGTGCATTTTTACCTTTGTTATTATATTAATATTTCCTCTTGATTTTTCGGACAAAATAGTGTATAATATGTTTATCAAAAGGCAAATATGCCAGAATGGAGAATTATCATGTCCGAAATGAACGAATACACTCCCGATCTTTTTGAACTCATCGACGAAGAAGGAAATAAAAAACAATTTGAGCTTTTTGACGCTGCTGAAATCAATGGTGAGCAGTATTATGCTATGCTTCCTGCGATTGAAGATGATGATTTCCTTAATTCCGATTGCGAACTCGTTATATTAAAATCTATTGAGGAAGACGGAGAAGAGATCCTTGCATCTATTGATGATGATGACGAATTTGAATCGGTTTCTTCATTTTTTCTTGAACGTTTACAATCTACGCTTGAAGAATAAAATATTCATATTTTAATAATTTTACATAAAAAATACTCTTGATTTTTTGAATTCTTTGTGATATAATATATATAAGAAAAGAAAAATTTCTGCCTTGTTCGGGTAATTATAGTTTTTATAATCCAACACATAATCATAGGGAATTCGACTCCGTATGTGGACTGCAGACCTCCCGCTCAGCGGACGAAGGGAGCGAGAAGCATAAGGGCGTTTACCCACCTGCTTCGTGCGGGTTTTATGCACTATATGACGGCAAGGCGGATTTTTATTACATTTTCTAATATTTAAGCCCGAAAGCTTTTGCTTTCGGGCTTTTTTATGTGCCTCTAAACACGTAACAAAGTGTGGTGAAGTAAATAAAATAATACCTCTGAACGTATATCAGAGGTATTATTACTTTTTTAATGCTGTTAAATCATTATGGCTCTGCCTGTATAGCACGGCCTTCTGTAAGACTTTTACTGCAGTCAATATATCTTTGATTTGAACTTCCGCGGAACTTTATCTCCCAATCCTTCTGAGCAAGGATAAACGGTCCGTCGATCAGATAATCCGTAACCGAAAGGAGTTCGTTCCAGTGGTTTTTATCACGGTTTTTGTAAAGATGCTCAAACGTGTAGCCCGTATATGTTATAATATTCATTCCCAGCTTCTTTATCTCCGTTCCAAGCACTGCAAGAGCTTCCGCCTGACAGAAAGGCTCACCGCCGCTGAATGTCACACCGTCTAAAAGTGGATTGGCCTTAATCTTTTCAAGCAGTTCTTCAGTAGTCGTTACAGTTCCGCCGTCAAAATCATGAGTCTGAGGATTGTGGCAGCCTTCACAGTTATGAGGACAGCCTTGTACAAAAACAGAAAATCTTATTCCCGGACCGTCTACTATTGAGTCATTAACAGTTCCGGCAATCCTGATATTCATTTATATCACCTTATACATTATGCTTTACTCGGTCATGTTCTTCGGCGCGCTTACCGTCGTTGAAACGGTCAAGTGTTCCTACAAGATAACCTGTGATACGGCGTATCCTGTCGAAAGCAACATTGTTTGAATGTTCCTTTCTGCCGCAGCAAGGACAAGTCTCACCGATAATACCTGTATATCCGCAGCAAGGATCACGGTCAACAGGGTGGTTTATAGCACCGTAGCCTATTCCCGACTCCTTCATGCAGCGAACGATTTTCTCGAATGCACTGAGATTTTCAAGTGGATCACCGTCAAGCTCGATATAGCTGATGTGACCTGCGTTAGTAAGCTCATGGTACGGAGCTTCTATCTTTATCTTCTCAAATGCGCTTATCGGGTAGTAAACAGGTACGTGGAAAGAGTTTGTATAATAATCACGGTCTGTAACGCCTTCGATTATACCATACTTCTTTGCGTCCATACGAACAAAACGTCCTGATAAGCCTTCAGCAGGAGTTGCAAGGAGAGAGAAGTTAAGACCTGTTCTCTTTGATTCCTCGTCAAGACGACGTCTCATAGATGTAACGATCTCGATACCGAGTTCTCTTGCTTCTTCGCTTTCACCATGATGAACACCGATAAGTGCCTTTAAAGTTTCAGCAAGTCCGATAAAGCCTACTGATAATGTTCCGTGTTTGAGCACTTCACCTACTGTATCGTCAGGTGAAAGCTTATCTGAATCAATCCAGATGCCCTGTCCCATAAGGAAAGGATAGTTTCTTACCCTCTTCTGAGACTGTATCTTGAAACGATGCATGAGCTGGTCAATAACAAGCTCTACCTTTTCTTCGAGCATATCAAAGAAAAGACCAACGTTGTGATCAGCTTTGATAGCAAGACGAGGAAGATTGATAGATGTAAAGCTGAGGTTTCCTCTGCCTGTTACTATCTCTCTTGAAGGATCGTAGTTATTTCCGATAACTCTTGTACGACATCCCATATATGCTATCTCGGTATCAGGATTGCCCTCCTTGTAATACTGGAGATTATACGGAGCATCAATAAATGAGAAATTCGGGAAAAGTCGCTTAGCAGAAACTCTGCAGGCGAGCTTGAAAAGGTCATAGTTAGGATCGGTTGGATTGTAGTTTATACCGTCCTTTATCTTAAAAATGTGTATAGGGAAGATAGGAGTCTCACCGTTACCGAGTCCTGCTTCCTGAGCGAGGAGAACATTCTTTATGACCATTCTTCCTTCGGGAGTTGTATCTGTACCATAATTTATAGAACTGAACGGTGTCTGTGCACCCGCACGGCTGTTCATGGTATTGAGGTTGTGGATAAGTGCTTCCATAGCCTGATAAGTAGCTCTGTCTGTTTCTTTTTCAGCATTTCTTGTGGCGAAAGCCTGAATTTTCACAGCAGTTTCTTTATCGGTATACTTCTGCAGAAGTTCCATTTCCTTTTCCTGATAGCCGTTATCCTGTGCAAGAACAGGTTTCAGACCGAAGTTTTCAGATATCTCTTTCTTTATACTATCTACAACCTCGAATTCATTGTCCACACCGCCAATAAGTGAAAGTGCCCTTGCAACATTCTGTGTATATCTTGCTGCATAAGTTTTCTTTACCCCCTCAGCCATTGCATAATCAAAAGTAGGTATACTCTGACCGCCGTGCTGATCGTTCTGGTTGGACTGGATAGCGATACAGGCAAGTGCAGAATAGCTTGCTATATCGTTAGGCTCTCTGAGGAAGCCGTGACCTGTAGAAAAGCCGTTTGTAAAGAGCTTTTTCAAATCTATCTGAGTACAAGTCGTTGTAAGCGTATAGAAATCGAGATCATGTATATGTATATCGCCCTCACGGTGAGCCTTAGCATGAGCAGGCTCAAGGACGTACATCTCATAATATTCCTTTGCAGATACCGAACCATACTTGAGCATAGTACCCATAGCGGTATCACCGTCTATATTAGCGTTTTCACGCTTTATATCACTGTCTTTTGCGGGACTGAAGGTAAGCTCATTGAGCACGCACATCAGATTGGTTTTCATCTCACGTGAGCGTGTACGCTCATAACGGTAGAGAATATATGCCTTTGCTGTTTTTGCGTGACCTTTTTCAATAAGGACTTTCTCAACAAGATCCTGTATCTCTTCAACAGTTGGAGTTTTTCCTGGATTCTGTTCCTCGTATAGTCGGCAGACCTCAACAGCAACGTCCATTGCAACATTGAAATCTGTACCGCCGCGTGTCTGCGCAGCCTTGAAAATAGCATTTGCTATCTTCTCTATATTAAAAGGAACTTTTCTTCCGTCTCTTTTAATAATATGGATTATCATTTTCTTTGTCATACCTCCAAACACAATATATAGTGTCTGCCTTTCAATGGTTCTTTATAAGTATAAAACATTCCGAGGCAGAAGTCAATGATGTATCTGCACAACTAATTGTGGATTTTTGTGCGTTTTATTGTAATATTCGTGCATAAATCATTTAAAAAAGAGCTTTTTGCGATATTCCGTCGTTTCAAGCCCTCTACAGATTGTAAAAGCCCCGAACACTATATATAGTGTTTGGGACTTAAGATTATACAGTATGACAAAGTATATAATCT
This sequence comes from Ruminococcus flavefaciens ATCC 19208, assembly GCF_000518765.1. Lineage (GTDB taxonomy): Bacteria > Bacillota > Clostridia > Oscillospirales > Ruminococcaceae > Ruminococcus > Ruminococcus flavefaciens. Next base: position 443,001 of record NZ_JAEF01000006.1, read on the forward strand.
GCTATTGCCTTATAGGCTGATTCTGTAAGTTCTCCTGTAGCGGAGTCTCTATACTCATCGGAAAGCGCGCCATCCACACCCTTGAGAGCGGTATTTGTATCTATGCAATATACATTGTTCATATTCGCAATAGTAAGAAGCTTTGTATTGAACTCATTTATAATACTGTTATTTATAGTGGCATTCGCATCATCATGAACGGGTGGAAGCTGCATTATATAAATGTCCGCATCGGTAAGATATCCTCTGAGATTTTTCACAAATTCAGTATAGCTTGATATCATGTCTTCCATTTTGGAAGTTCCTATATCGCTGCCGAGCATAATATATATTATTTCAGGCTTTTTTGTCTGCAAGACCTCATAAGCACTCTTGGTACCGTAGGAAGACTCTATTGCAATTGTATTGCAGCCTGCTGCGTTAAGCTCGCTGCTTCCGATAACATCTTTGAGATCTGTATATTTAGCAATATCAATAAGTGTTGAATCAGTAACAAGACAACACGATGAAAGATAATCTGCACTTTTCGCTTCTGACTGTGCAATAGGATTTGTTATCTTATCAGTTGCGTTTGTATCAGCATCTTCCTCGCTCTCTGATACATTATTGTCGACAGGTGCGCTGTCTGAAGGTGAATTATCGTTTTTTTCCTCATCTTTATCATTGCCGAACTCTTCACTGAAGAAGTTTTCGTTAAAGTTAGCTGCTGCCATATATATAATAAACCATGCAGAGAACGAAAGAACGAATATGAGTATAAGTCCCCATATGCTGAATCTTACCTTTGGTCTTCCGCGTTTTTTGTCAGAGATCCTTGTTATACTTTTCTTTTTAGCCATTTTTTCTCCCAACTCTTTAAAAGCTGCCGAATTACGGTAATCGGCATACCGAAATGTGCCGAAACGACATACAAATATATTATATCTCTTTTTTTATACATTTGCAATAGTTTTCCGTAATTTTACAACATTTTTATTTTTCTGCTCTTATTGTCTTGAATTATTTACTGAAATAGTCTATAATTGTATTATACCACTTTTTAGGGAGGGATAATCAATGCTGCACTGTGGAAAGCCCATGTACAGAGGCAAATTTACTATGGAAAAAAGAGGTGTTCCGGGTAAAGGTTCATCTCTTATCTATCCTGTTGCAGCCTTTTATGACGGAGACGACAAGATATGTGAAACACCTGTTGACTCAACTCTCGGATATTACTGCTCTGAATGCGGTCTCATGCTCGGCGTATTTCCCGTAACTCATCCTACAGGATTTGTCGGAAGATTCAATGAGAGCATTGATGATAGTATTGATATACTTCCTCAGAAAATATGCCCCGAATGCGGCGCAGAAATAGATGTAGATTATCCTCGCTGTCCTTTCTGTGGTCACATTTACGAGATAATCTAAAGGCTTAAACCTGCTTTGCAGGCTTTAATAAATATACATACGGAGGTTTACATATGACTTACAAAGAAAGCTTTATAAAGTTTATGGTGGACTGCGGAGTTCTTACTTTCGGTGAATTCACACTGAAAAGCGGCAGAAAAGCTCCTTATTTCATAAACTGCGGTAATTACAAAACAGGTGCACAGCTTGCAAAGCTCGGCGAATACTACGCAGAGTGCATAAAAGCGAATGATATTCCTGTAGACACTCTCTTCGGACCTGCTTATAAGGGTATCCCGCTTGCTGTATCTGCTGTCGTAGCCCTCAGCAACAAATTTGATATTGATGTTTCATACTGCTTTGACAGAAAAGAAGCTAAGGATCACGGTGAGGGCGGTATGTTCGTCGGCAAGACACTTGAAGATGGTGAGAATGTAGTTATTATAGACGACGTTATGACTTCAGGAAAGGCACTTCGTGAGTCAATGCCAAAGCTTATGACTGCTGCTGATGTTAACGTTACAGGTATGGTAATAACAGTTGACCGTATGGAAAAAGGTACGGGAGAGCTTTCAGCCGTACAGGAAGTAAAGCGTGATTTCGGCGTTATCGTGTATCCTATCGTTACTATGGAGGATATCATTGACGCCATCAAAAACGACATCGTTCCAGGTAAAGAATATCTCGATAAAATGCTTGAGTACAGAGAGACATACGGTGTTAAATAAACAAAAGAGCCTGAGACAAGATCTCAGGCTTTTTTGTTTATTTGAACAATATTATAAGGAACTGTGATACAAGCACTACTGATATAAGTGCTACAGGATATGTTGCTGCATAAGCTGATGCAACATTTTCTGTTCCTGCTGTGCTGATAAGAGTACCAAGTGCAGGTGTAGATGTCATACCGCCTGTTATAGAGCCAAGATTGTTCAGGATGCTTAGCTTCAGAACATACTTTGCAAACAGATAACCTATTATCATAGGAAGTATTGTCATTATCATTCCATAGAGGAAATAAACTGCAACGAAATGCTCTGCAAAATGAGCTCCGCCTGCAACTCCTGCTCCAATGAGGAAGAACATAAGTCCAAGCTCACGGAATACTTTTAATGTTGAGTCCTTTGGCATTATGGATATCTTTTCTATGTGCCCGAAATGACCGAATATCAGAGAAGTAAGCAGACAACCACCTGTTGTGGAGAGTGAGAAATTACCAAATTTGAAAGAACCGATAATGATACCTAAACAAGCTGCAAGTGCAAAAGGCATGATACCAAAGCTATCCATTTCGATAAGAGTAAACATTTTCTTTCCTTTTTCAGACTTCTTTGAAGAAGGGGCAAGAAGTTCTCTTTCCTTAGCCATATCCGCCTTTGCAAGCTTAGGTATTATCTGAACAAAAAGAACTACACCTATAACTCCGAAAATATAAGCAATAGCATATCCAACAGATACAAGTCCCTGAAGCTCATCACTGCCAACCGCTTCCTTAGCAGCAGAAAAACCGGGTGTACTTGTAAGTGCACCTGAAAGAATGCCTGTAAGTATTGCTGTGAATTGTTCGTTCGGAAGGTCGGTAAAGTTCCTGCCAACAATAATGCACCCTGCGCAAGCGAGTCCGCCGCTGAGGATTATAATAATTGCAAGAAGAACATAGGATTTGAAATTCTTCTTGAAGTTGCCGAAGAAATTAGGTCCGGCGATAAATCCAACTGCCGTAACAAAAAGAATAAGTCCGAGATTATCGACTATTTTCAGAGCTTTTCCTACAAAATCTCCGTTTATTTCGGCTGAAAGTTCTTTATAGAATAAACAGCCGTATACAAGTGCAACTATGAAAACGCCTGCTGTACCGAGTGAGACGCCCTTTATAGTTATTCTTCCGAGGACATATCCAATTGCCGCAATAGCGATAACTGACAGCATAAGGAATGATACATCATGTATCGAAAGAATTCCGTTAAAAAAATCCATTATATATCACTTAACTTTCTTTTATTTTATACGTACTTATGGGACGCTTTTTACAGCGTCCCATTTAATTATTTTATTTCTTTCTTGCGTATTTTGGGAGAAGCATCGGTGAAGCTACATCGCTTGCTGCACCTGACTCTGCAAGCTCCTTGTTGAATTTCTCGATATGTTCGAGAGTAAGCTTATCGGAAACTGTTGTTTCCTTAGCCTTGGCAGCCGCATAAATTCCCGCATTTCTGCCGAATACGATAACATCAAGGAGTGAATTACCCATGAGTCTGTTTCTTCCGTGGATACCGCCTGCTACCTCACCTGCTGCGTAAAGGTTCTCAACTCCTGTAGCACAGTCATCAGTGATATCAAGTCCGCCGTTCTGATAATGGAGAGTAGGATATACGAGGATAGGCTCCTTGCGGATATCAATGCCGTATTTGCCGAACATTCTCATCATTGCAGGGATACGCTTCTCGATAGTGCCCTCACCGTGGATATACTCTATCATAGGTGTGTCGAGCCATATAGACTTGCCAAGTGTAGTCTCAATGCCCTTTCCGCGCTCAGTGCACTCACGAATGATAGAAGCTGCGGTTACATCACGTGTCTCAAGTGGATGCATGAATACATCACCATCAATATTAACGAGTTTTGCACCAAGAGAACGAACCTTCTCAGTTACAAGTGCACCGAATATCTGCTCGGGATAGCCTGTACCTGTCGGGTGATACTGCAATGTATCAGCATAAAGCAACTTTGCGCCGACACGATATCCAAGGATCAGTCCGTCAGCAGTTGCACCGTAATGGTTTGATGTGGGGAATCCCTGATAATGTAAACGTCCTGCACCGCCTGTTGCGATGATAACAGTCTTTGCTCTTGCAACGAGGAGTTCCTTTGTCTCCATGTTCATAAGAACAGCGCCTGCGGCTCTGCCCTTATCATCAAGAATTATCTCAACAGCAGCTGTGAAGTCGATAACAGGGATACCCCGGTTGATGACCTCATCGCGAAGAGTTCGCATTATCTCAGCGCCTGAGTAGTCCTTTGCTGCGTGCATTCTCTTGCGTGAAGTACCGCCGCCGTGAGTAGTTACCATAGTGCCGTCAGGCTCTTTATCAAATTCAACACCGAGCTTGTTGAGCCACTGTATTGCCTCAGGAGCTTTTGTAACGAGCTTCTTTACAAGCTCGGGCTTTGCAGCAAAATGTCCGCCGCCGAAGGCATCAAGGAAATGTATTGCAGGAGAATCATTAGGCTTATCAGCAGCCTGTATGCCACCCTCAGCCATCATTGTATTTGCATCGCCGATACGAAGCTTTGTAACGATCATAGCCTTTACGCCTGCTTCGTCAGCTTCGATTGCAGCAGAAGCACCTGCACCGCCGCCGCCGATGATGAGAACGTCTGTATCATAATCAGGTGAAGAAAGATCTACGTCAGATGCACTGATACGGCTTTTGCCCTGTAAAAGAGCAGCAAGCTGAGTAGGCACTTTATCGCCCTTGTTTACACCTGCTGAAAGAACAGTAAATTCGTCCTGCTTGTAGTCTGGATGGAAGTGAGAAAGAAGATCGTCCTTTTCCTCTGCTGTCATACGTCTGGGTTCGAGAGCTGCATTTTCAGCTCTTTTTGCTGCAACTACCTTTGCAAGTTCATTAAGCTTTTCTATTTTATACATTTTCTCTCTCCCCCTTTACTTCTCGATCTCACGGTGATTGTACATATCCTTGATCTCTTCGATATTATCGACAGCCTTTGTCATAAGCTCTTCGATCTGCTTATCAAAGATACCCTCGTTTACTTCCTTAACTCTGTCGGAGAGGTGTCCGCACTCAGGCTCGATGTATTTACCGTTGAGACGTCTTGCAAGCATAGCTACCTGTGGGTGAGAAATACCTGCGGGACATCTTGATGAACATACTCCGCACATTACGCAGTCAAAGCTCTCCTCTGCACACTTGTCGTACTCGCCTCTCTGAGCGTATGCGATATACTGCATAACGTTAAGCTCCTGAGTACAGGCCTTTGTACAGGCATTACAGCCGATACAGCTGTATATCTCGGGATAGAGCTGCATCATGATCTGCTGTGTTGGCTTTATCTCCTCGATGTTGTACACTCTCTTTTCAAGTGGAAAGAACGGAAGTGTTGCAACATACATTCCTTCCTGTACTTCTGTCTGACAGGCAAGACATCCGTGAAGCTCTATTTCACCCTTTATTCTGTAAATAGTTGCACAGGCTCCGCAAAAACCATTACGACAGCCGCAGCCTCTTACAAGATCATAGCCTGCATATTCCATAGCTGTCATTATTGTAAGACCTGCAGGTACTTCATATTTCTTACCGAACAAGTAAACATTCAACATATTTTCCATGCGAGTATCTCCTTATCAATATTCGTCTGGCAGTTCGCCAAGCTGATCAAAACGGAAAACCGGTCCGTCCTTGCATACATACTTATTTCCGATATTGCATCGTCCGCACTTACCTACACCGCACTTCATGCGAAGCTCCATAGTTGTATAGACCTGAGTCTCTGTGAAACCAAGCTCTTTAAGTCCTGCAAGTGTGAACTTTATCATTATAGGCGGTCCACAGACAAGAACTGTCTTGCTCGTGGAAGGATTAAGCTCCTTGACATAGTTGGGAACAAATCCTACATGACCGTCCCAGCCCTCCTGTGGATTGTCTATAGTAAGATTCACCTCGATATTAGGATCAGCCATCCACTCGTCGATTATCTCCTGATAGTCAACGAGGTCATCTTTTGAACGTGAACCGTATATTACCTGTACATCGCCGTAGTTAGCGCGGTTATCACGTACATAATTGATAACCGAACGGAGAGGTGCAAGACCTATTCCACCTGCGATAAATAGGAGATCCTTGCCTTTGAGGTCTGTCTCAACAGGAAAAGCATTGCCATACGGTCCGCGAATGGTTATCTGCTGACCAACGTCCATAGCATGAAGCCATGTTGTGAGACAGCCGCACTTCTTTATACTGAATTCCATAAATTCTTTATTTGTAGGAGAAGAAGTTATTGAGAACATAGCCTCTCCAACACCCGGTATAGAAAGCATTGCACATTGTCCCGGCATATGCTCGAATACCTTGCCGCCATCAGGCGAAACAACTCTGAATGTCTTTACATCGGGAGTATCCTGTCTTATATCGGTAACTACACCAATGTAAGGTATCAATGTATCGTTATTCATCACTTTACCTCCAATGCTTTCATTACCTTGACGATATTCATAGAAATTGGACACTTGGAAAGGCATCTACCGCAGCCAACACAGCCGAATTCTCCGTTGTTGTTTGCCGGGAAGTACACAAGCTTATGCATGAATCTCTGGCGGAAACGTTCAAGCTGAGTAAGTCTCGGATTGCCGTGAGCCATTTTCGTAAAATCGGAGTACATACATGAATCCCAGCAACGGTAACGCTTTATGCCATGACCGGTGTTGAAATCCTTGATGTCATAGCACTGACAAGTAGGACACACGAATGTGCAGGTACCGCAGCCAAGGCAGCTCTCAGAGAGTTCTCCCCACTTATCGGAATTGAAGTACTCATTGAGCTTATCGCCGCCGAAATTATCGGTAGTAAGGTGTGCAAGAGGAAGTTTTTTGAGTATCTCTCTTGTCTTAGCACGAACAGCTTCAAGCTTTGCTGTGTCGCCTTCTTCAAGAAGAGAAGATATCGAGTCGATGAACTTCTGTCCTTTTTCGTTATGGGCCTCGATGAATAAGCTCTCGCCGTCGCTGTAGCAGGCAGCGTCGCCCTCTGGGGCAGCTGCGTCAATGCCAAATGTACCGCAGAAGCAGGTCTCGGCAGGACGTGCACAAGCCATAGTAACTACTGTGCCGTGGTCACGGCGGTTCTTATAGTAGCTGTCAACAGGCTCGGCAAGGAACACCTTATCGAGTATTGTAAAGCTTCTTGCGTCGCAGGCACGAACTCCGAATATTACGAAATCCTCGGATTCCTCACGTACATCAATGACTTCGATGTTTTTGCCTTCCATTTTGAAATCAACAAGATTTTCTGTCTGTGGGAAGAAGAAATCCTTTGCGCTGCGCAGAGTATTGAGAGCACTGCTGAGCTTCATGCCGCTTTCGTACTTTTTGTACTCAGCCGCACCGTCCTCACGGTCAACAGGGATATAGAGAGTCTGTGAAGCTGAGATAGCTTCAAAAAGCTTGTCAAGCTTATCAAGTGATATTTTCAGCATTATTCAACTCCCCTTTCATGTACGATACTTGCTTCACAATCGTCTTGTTTGTAATCATTAAGAGGAGCACGTGAGGTAGTATCCTCACCTGCCTGATATTCGCCATAAAGAGAATTGATATCCTTTATGAACTTTCTGTTGAGCAGATGAAGCGGGATATTCTGCGGACATACTCTTGAACACTCACCGCAGTCTGTACATCTTCCCGCAACATGGAATGCACGGATTATGTGGAACATATTCTCTTCAAAGCTGTCAGCAGGAGCTTTATTCTCAACGCCTGAGTTGGGATTGTCAAATACGCACTTTTCACAGGTGCAGGCAGGACAGACATTGCGGCAGGCATTGCAGCGGATACATTTTGAAAGCTGATCCCTCCAGAAGTCAAATCTCTCCTGAGCGGTCATATTCTCAAGCTTCTCAACCATATCAAAGCGGTTTGAGTCGAGAACGTCGCCTTCCTCACCCATAAGCTCGTCGTATACTACGTGCTTCTTGCTCTTGCAGGTAGCACACTTATCAAGGATAGCCTCATAGAAGGGCATAATCTCCTCACCGTATACAGTATCTATTTTCAGTGTATAGTTCTCATTCTTCACGCCGAGTATACCTGTTATACCCTTTGCCTTGATCTTTTCAGCATCAAGCTTCGGACCACCGGGAATACCAACTATATAAACATTCTCGCGGACAACTCTGTGCTCCTTTGTGAGCTGATTGAAGCTGTATGTATCGCAGGGCTTCAGAAAAGCAAGTATCTTGCCCTCTTTCTTGCTCTCTTTAACGAGGTACTTGGATACATTTGCAGCTGTGAAATCATCATATACAAACTCTTTTTCAAGCTCTTCAGCAGTCTCAAATACAGCAGGAGTGATATCGTAAGCGAATTCTCCCCTCTTCCAGCCGATCACACGGTTTACTGCGCCGTCAGCCAGAAGCTGCTTAGCTCTGTTTATCATTGCTTCCTGCATCGTAAATCCTCCAATCTGCGGTTAGGTCCCAGTTTTTTTACTGCCTCTGTAAATTCGTTCATGGTTGCAGCGAATTTTGCACCTTCAGCTGCCGATACCCATTCAACTCTTGTTCTGTCACGCTCTATTCCGAGAAAATCGAGCATACTGAAAAGAAGAGTCATTCTTCTTCTTGTAAAGTAGTTGCCCGACGTATAGTGGCAGTCTCCGGGGTGGCAGCCGCAGAGTATAACTCCGTCAGCTCCGCGCTGGAAAGCTCTGAGTATGAACATCGGATTTACTCTGCATGAACAGGGCACTCTGATGATCTTTACATTTGATGGATAATTAAGTCTGTTAGTTCCAGAAAGATCGGCACCTGCATAGGAGCACCAGTTACAGCAGAATGCAACGATCAGCGGCTGAAACTCTTTATTTTCATTTACTTGCATATTGCGTCTACCTCCGCCATTATCTGGTTGTTCGAGAATCCGTTAAGATCCATAGCTCCCGAAGGACAGGCAACTGTACAAGCGCCGCAGCCCTGACATACGGCAGGGTTAACGCTTGCGACTCTGCGTACTGCAATTGTTCTGTCCGGCATTTTGAATTCCTTATCGATATATGTAATAGCTCCGTAAGGGCACACCTTTTCACATGACGAGCAACCGTTGCACATAAGCTCATCTGAATGAGCCACACACGGATTGCAGGTGATGCTGTCCTTAACGAGAAGTCCGATAGCCTTTGCTGCCGCGGCACTTGCCTGTGCAACTGTCTCAGGGATATCCTTTGGTCCCTGACAAGCACCTGACAGGAATATACCTGCTGTAGCACTCTCAACAGGACGAAGCTTCGGATGAGCTTCTGTAAAGAAGTCGTTGGTATCCATCTGAGTTGTAAGCATTGTAGCCAGCGGACGTGCAGTCTTGTCAGGCTCGATAGCTGCTGCAAGAACTACCATATCAGCGTCAATATGAAGCTGTTCGTTTGCAAGGAGATCAGATGCCTGTACGTCTATCTTTCCGTCGGAACGCGGTGTTACCTTGCCGACCATGCCCTTAATGTAGTGAACATTGTACTGTTCAACTGCACGGCGGTAGAACTCATCGAAGTTCTTGCCCGGGGTACGCACATCTATGTAGAATACATATACTTCTGTATCAGGATACTTTTCACGGATAAGCATAGCGTGTTTAGCCGTATACATACAGCATATCTTAGAGCAGTAAGGCTTGCCCTTGCTGTCGTCACATCTTGAACCAACACACTGAACGAACACTATCTTGTGCGGGTGAGTCTTATCAGAAGGACGAAGAAGCGTACCGCCGTTAGGACCTGCGGCATTCATAAGTCTTTCAAGCTCCAGTGATGTAACCACGTCAGGACACTGATTATATGCAAATTCATCATACTTATCAAGCTTTATAGGATTAAATCCGGTTGCAACTACGATAGCACCGTATTTCTGCTCAATGAATCTGTCCTCCTGCTTGTAGTCGATAGCTCCTACAGAACATACTTTTGAGCATACGCCGCACTTTCCTGTTTTCATCATCATACAGAAGTTCGGATCAATAGTAGCCACCTTAGGTACTGCCTGAGCAAAAGGAATGTATATTGCAGTTCTGTTGTCAAGTCCCATATTGAACTCGTTAGGAACTTTCTTCATAGGACATTTTTCAGTACAAAGACCGCAGCCTGTACATTTTGTCTCATCAACAAAACGAGCCTTTTTCTTGATAGTAACGGTAAAATTGCCAACAAATCCCTTTACGTCCGTAACTTCGCTGAATGAGTGGATAGTTATTTTCTCATTCTGAGAAGCCTCAACCATTTTAGGTGTGAGGATACAAGCTGCACAGTCCAGTGTTGGGAAGGTCTTGTCTATCTGCGCCATTTTCCCGCCGATAGTAGGATTTTTCTCAACGATATCTACTTCAAATCCAGCCTCAGCGATATCAAGGGCAGTCTGTATACCTGCAATACCGCCGCCGATAACAAGTGCTCTCTTTGCTACAGGGCTCTCGCCTGCGGTAAGCGGAGCATTAAGATGTACCTTTGCAACAGCAGCCTTACCGAGGATTATAGCCTTTTCAGTAGCTGATGCGATATCCTTGTGTATCCATGAGCACTGTTCACGTATATTCGCTATCTCAACAAGATAAGGATTAAGACCAGCCGCAGCCGCAGCTTTTCTAAATGTGTTCTCGTGCATTCTCGGTGAACATGAACATACTACGACTCCTGTAAGATTATGCTCCTTTATAGCATTCTTTACGAGGTTCTGTCCCGATTCGGAACACATATACTGATAATCCTGGGAGATAACGACTCCCGGCTCATGTCCGAGTGCTTCCGCAACTGACTTTACGTCAACCGTTGCAGCTATATTCGTTCCGCAATGACAGACAAATACGCCTATTCTCTGCATAGTGCTATCTCCTCCTTACTTTATGTACTTTCTGAAAGCTGTAACGATAGCCTGCTGAGGCAGATCGTCATCAAGCATTTCAGGTATCTGATTTGGATTCATATGGTTATTGCCCTGCTGACGGATAGCTGCAAGACGTACAGCTTCAACTATCTTTGCAGGCTCAACATTTCGCGGACACCTGTCTACACAAGCAAAGCAGGTAAGACATTTATATATTGACTTTGAGTTCATTAAAGTCTCAATATCGCCTCTCTCGACCATATAAACAAACTGGTGAGGATGATATTCCATTTCATCGTAAGAAGGACAAGTTCCCGAACATTTTCCGCAGCGCATACATTTCAGAACATCTACACCGCTTGAACGCAGTACCTGTTCTTTCAGGTTCTTATTCATGGTTACCCTCCTTTAATCCGAGCGCCTCAGCAAGAAGCTCTGTAAAGTAATAAACAGGAAGCTCTGAGCCTGAATTCTTTTTAAGATTATACAGGCAAAGAGGACAGGCGGTGATTATCATATCAGCTCCCTGATCCTGAGCGGAACGCATTACAGCACTGCTTCTCTTTGAAGCCTGCGCCTTATCCTCCAATGTTATATATCCGCCGCAGCATTCGTTTCTCTGAGCATATATAACAGGAGTACCGCCGATAGCCTTTATAAAATCTTCCATTATCGTTGGATTTTCGGGATCGTCCATTGCAAGTGCTTTTGAAGGACGAAGAAGTAGGCAGCCGTAATAAGCAGCTATCTTTTTGCCTTTGAACGGATTTACTACCTTCTGTGCAAGGTTATCAAATCCAACAACATCACGAAGCATTTCAAGATAGTGATAAACAGTTGTCTCGCCGCTATACGGCTCATCGAGCTTCAGGTAATTATTCACTTTTGAAGCCATTTCTTCATCATTTGCAATATCGTAGTTAGTCTGCTTGATGACATTATGACAGGCTGAACAGACTGTGATAAGCGGTCTGTTATTTTCCTTGGCGGAATTAAGTGTCCTGACCGCTGAAAGCTTTGTAGCTATCTCATCTTTAGCTGTAGTATAAGCTCCGCCGCAGCACTGCCAGTCAGCAGGCTCTTCAAGAGCGATACCGAGAGCTTCGGCAGAAGATCTTGCGTACAAATCAAGATCCTTAGCCTTTGTTCTCAGCGTACAGCCCGGGTAGTATGTAAAAGTTTCCATATGTACGCTTCCTTTCTTTTAATATCAGACCATTTCCTCCGGATGGAATACCTCGTCAAACCTTTCAGCTGTAAGGAATCCAAGTTCAACACAGGCTTCTTTAAGGGAAATATTATCCTTGAAAGCCTTTTTGGCTGTTTTTGCGGCATTTTCATATCCTATATAAGGGTTAAGTGCTGTAACAAGCATAAGAGAATTGTAAAGATTATGGTGCATTTTCTCTTTGTTAGCCTTTATTCCGACTGCACAGTTTTTATTGAATGATGTTATGGACTCGGCAAGCAATCTTGCTGACTGTAGGAAATTATATGCACAAACAGGCATAAACACATTGAGCTCAAAATTGCCCTGTGAAGCAGCCATACCCACTGCAACATCATTTCCCATTACCTGAACAGCTACCATAGTTACCTGTTCGCACTGAGTAGGATTTACCTTACCGGGCATAATAGAAGACCCTGGTTCATTCTCTGGTATAAATATCTCTCCGAGACCGTCACGCGGACCTGAAGCAAGCCATCTTACATCATTAGCAATCTTCATCATATCTGCTGCCAATGCTTTAAGAGCACCGTGTGCAAATACAATCTCATCCTTAGAAGTAAGTGAATGGAATTTATTTGATGAAGATACAAATTTTTTTCCTGTAAGCTCACTGAGCGCTTCTGCAGCCTTTTCAGCAAACCCCTTAGGCGCGTTGAGACCTGTACCAACGGCTGTACCGCCTACAGCAAGCTCTTTAAGCTCTTCACAGGCAGAAAGTATCATCTTACGGTCTTTTTCCAATGATGCTCTCCAGCCGCTAATCTCCTGCGAGAATTTTATGGGAGTTGCGTCCTGAAGGTGAGTTCTTCCGCTTTTGACTATACCTTCATTCTCAATTTCAAGGCGTTTGAAGCTTTCAATAAGTGTATCAACGGCAGGAATGACCTTGTCTTCAAGAGCAAGAACAGCAGCAATATGCATAGCTGTCGGGAATGTATCGTTTGACGACTGGCTCATATTGATATCATCATTAGGGTGGAGAAGTTTAGAGCCTGCAATTTCGTTGCCTCGATTAGCGATTACCTCGTTTGCGTTCATGTTGGATTGTGTACCGCTGCCAGTCTGCCATACAACTAAAGGGAAATGATCATTGAGAGAACCACTGATAACTTCATCACAAGCCTTTGAAATAGCGGAAAGCTTTTCATCGGTCATTCTTTCAGGTCTGACTGAATGATTAGCTATCGCGGCAGCCTTTTTAAGTATGCCGAAAGCATGAGTTATTTCCCTCGGCATTGTTTCTATACCAACACCAATAAGGAAATTTTCGTGACTTCGTTCAGTCTGAGCTCCCCAATACTTATCAGCGGGAACTTTCACTTCGCCCATTGAATCATGTTCGATACGATAATCCATTTAATATCCACTCCTAAACATTTTAAGAGGAACTGTCGTCAATCGACATCTATCCCCTTATTACATTATCACACATTATTAGTATACCAGTATATTTCAATAAATTCAAATTCAGTTTAAGAATATCGCTATTCAGATATTGATATCTAATTAACAAACGATTACGCCTATTTTTGGAGTACAAAAAGATCTGATATATTAGTTTTTATATTACACTTTTATTTGCTATACATAATTAAGAACAAAGTGTGTAATTTTTGTTGCATTTGTCTTATTATCATTGATAAATAAGCATTCTATGCCTGTATAAGTAAGGTATTTATACTACCGGTTTTCTTTTCAGATTTATACAATTGCTTAAAATCTTATTATTCCTTTTATGCAATGCTTACTAAAAGCAATTCTTTTCAGGCATGCAACAATTCTGTTTGCTATATATCAGCTCAGAATCTTTGATATTTTTTTCACATTCTTTACAATAAAAACAGCAGATACTTTAGTATCTGCTGTATATGATCATATTTTACCTTTTTCACCAAGATTATTCAGGCAATATGATAACGTAGTCAAGCTGTCTCCCAGATGAACATTCTCAACAGCCACACCTTTATGTGTAACTTTAAGGTCATAGTGGGTAAAGTTCCAGAAAGCTTTTATTCCACACTCTATAAGAGTATCGGCAAGCTTTTCTGCTGCAGACATAGGAACGCAGAGAATAGCAGCAACAGGCTTGTTCTCAGCACAGAATGTTCCTATCTCATCTATCCCCCTGACTTTGAGTTCGCCAAGATCTTTTCCGATAAGATCAGGATTGATATCAAAGGCGCCGATCAGGTCAAATCCCTTGTTGTGGAAATCAATATGTGTAGCAATAGCCTTACCGAGATTTCCCGCGCCAAGAAGTATCATAGGTGTCTGCTTGTCCAGTCCAAGTATCTTACCTATCTCAATACGCAGATCACTGACATTATAGCCGTATCCCTGCTGACCGAATTCGCCGAAGCAGTTGAAATGCTGTCTTATCTGAGAAGCTGTAAGCCCCATTTTCTCAGACAGTTCCCTTGAAGATATGCGGACATATCCGTTGTTTTCAAGCTCTCCAAGAAATCTGTAGTATCTCGGAAGCCTTCTTATAACAGAGTTTGATATTGAGTTTTTTGACATCGTGATATGCCTTCTCTCTATTCACATTAATTTGTCGAGTCTTATCTTTATTTCATCAAGGAAAGTCTTTGAATCGACCTTTTTCTTGTTGTCAAGCTTAGAAATAAGGTAAAGATCACCTGTCATAACTCCATCTTCAATTGTCTGGATAGTAGCCTTTTCAAGCTTATCAGCGAAATCGCAGAGCTCAGGAGTATTGTCCAGCTCACCTCTCTTGCGGAGAGCACCGCTCCATGCAAAAATAGTTGCAACAGAGTTAGTAGAAGTTTCCTCGCCCTTGAGATACTTGTAATAATGGCGCTGTACAGTACCATGTGCAGCCTCATACTCATATATACCGTCAGGAGAAACGAGTACAGATGTCATCATTGCAAGGCTGCCGTAAGCTGTAGATACCATGTCAGACATGACATCACCGTCGTAGTTCTTGCAAGCCCAGATATAGCCTCCGTTTGAACGGATAACTCTTGCAACAGCGTCATCAATAAGAGTATAAAAATACTCGATGCCTGCAGCTTCGTACTTCTCCTTGTATTCCTTATTGAATATCTCCTGGAAGATATCCTTGAAACGGTGGTCATACTTCTTTGAAATAGTATCCTTTGAAGCAAACCATACGTCCTGTTTGAGATCAAGACCGTAGTTAAGACAAGCTCTTGCAAAGCCTGCGATAGAGTCATCAAGATTGTGAAGTCCCTGAATGATACCGTCACACTTCTTAAAATCGTGGATAAGCTCACGAGTTTCATTACCATTCTCGTCTGTTACAACAAGCTCAGCCTTGCAGCCCTTGCTTACGCGCATTTCTGTATTCTTGTATACATCACCGTAAGCGTGACGAGCAATAGTGATAGGTTTTGTCCATGTAGGAATATAAGGCTCGATACCCTTAACTATAATAGGTGTACGGAAAACAGTTCCGTCAAGAGCAGCACGGATAGTACCGTTAGGTGATTTCCACATCTGAGTAAGGTTGTACTCCGGCATTCTTGCTGCGTTAGGTGTGATAGTTGCGCACTTTACAGCAACTCCATACTTCTTAGTAGCCTCAGCAGAGTCAATAGTTACCTGATCCTTAGTCTCTTCTCTGTGCTTGAGCCCAAGGTCATAGTATTCAGTATTGAGCTCTACATATGGTTCAAGAAGAGTTTCCTTGATCCACTGCCAGAGTATTCTGGTCATCTCGTCGCCGTCCATTTCGACCAGCGGCGTTTTCATATTTATCTTTGCCATTGGTTTATACCTCCATTACAATCAATTAATCAAAAGCGATCAAGCCTATTATAACCGCTACAACTGTAATCACAAGAGCCACTGTACTTCTTGACTTTTCCGATATATCTTTTTTTATTACACCGACACCCAAATAAGAAGCCATGTACGCAACAATACAAATGATAAAGATCATCCAGCCTTTTTTGGTAGTTGGTATCACTATTCTTCTTGCAGCATCCATAAGGTCATTGCAAAGTACTTCAGATAAATGCATTGTACACCCTCATTTCAAATATTCACTAAACAATAATATCAGGAGTTATTTGCTGTCTGATTGACTGCCTAAAAACATCATCAGAGCGAATGCACCACAGAAAAGAAGCATAAGAATAATATTTCTTACTATTGCAGGCACCAGTGATATCCTGTCAAAGGATACGCTCTTATATGTACCTACTGCCAAAGCACCGATACCGCCTATTGCCAAATAGGCAGCACCGCTGAACCCAAGCATCTTTGTTACAGCAAGTCCGAGCACAAATCCCAGAAACTGTGGAAGCAGGAGCACCATAAAGCTACTGAAATAATTTCCAACCTGATCCCGCGGAGTCATCCAGTAAACGCCACGATCTCTCCGCGCCTCCTCCGTCCTCTGGTTCTTTGTATTCACATCAGATAATATATCTTTAAAAATTTCTGATATTTTCATTTTATTACTTCATGGATTCTCTTGTGAAATCGAGAAGTCCACCCGCAAGCATGATATCCTTTGTACGTCCCGAAAGCTCGCAGAGTACAGGTATAGACTTGCCGTTTGTCTTATTGAGAACTGTAAGCTCTGTATTGCCTTCCTCTACAGCCTTTCGTACATCTGCAAGTACAAGCTCATCGCCCTGAGCGATATTGTCATAATCAGCCTCATTTACAAACGTAAGAGGAAGGATACCCGCATTGATAAGGTTAGCACGATGAATTCTCGCAAACGACTTTACAAGAACAGCCTTTACGCCAAGATAGAGAGGAGCGAGTGCGGCATGCTCTCTTGATGAACCCTGTCCGTAGTTTGAACCGCCAACGATTATACTCTTTCCGAGGGATTTAGCTCTCTCAGGGAAGCTCTCATCACATACAGCGAAGCAGTGCTGTGAGATCTTCGGGATATTTGAACGAAGAGGAAGTATCTTCGCACCGGCAGGCATAATGTGGTCAGTTGTGATGTTGTCGCCGACCTTGAGTGATACAGGAGCATCAATTGTCTCAAGGAGAGGTGATGTCTCAGGATAAGGTTTGATGTTTGGTCCGCGAAGTATCTCGATGCTGTCCATTTCCTCCACAGATGCAGGAGGTACTACCATATTATCGTTTATAACAAACTCTTCAGGAAGCTTGAAATCAGGCATATCGCCAAGCTCTCTCGGATCTGTGAGATAGCCTGTAAGTGCGGATACAGCAGCCATTTCGGGAGATACAAGATATATCTGTCCGTCCTTAGTACCTGAGCGTCCCTCAAAGTTTCTGTTGAAGGTTCTCAGAGAGATACCCTTTGAGTTAGGAGACTGTCCCATACCGATACATGGACCGCAAGCACTTTCAAGTATTCTTGCGCCTGCATCAATGAGTATCGAAAGTGCGCCGTTCTGAGCAAGCATATTTAGTACCTGCTTTGAACCCGGAGCAATTGCAAGTGATACATCAGGGTTAACTGTCTTTCCTTTGAGTATATGAGCTACCTTGAGCATATCAAGGAGAGAAGAGTTTGTACATGAACCGATACATACCTGATCTATCTTGAGTCTGCCTATCTCTTCAACGCTCTTTACGTTGTCAGGAGAATGAGGACAGGCAGCAAGAGGAACAAGCTGACTCAAGTCTATCTTTAACTCTTCATCATATATAGCATCAAGATCAGCAGCAAGAGGAGTCCATACTTCTTCGCGCTTCTGAGCCTTGAGGAACTGCTTCGTTATCTCATCTGACGGGAATATAGAAGTTGTTGCGCCAAGCTCTGCACCCATGTTTGTTATTGTAGCTCTCTCTGGAACGGAAAGAGTCTTTACACCATCGCCGCAGTACTCAATCACCTTACCTACGCCGCCCTTAACAGACATTCTTCTGAGAACTTCAAGAATAACGTCCTTAGCAGCTACCCACGGACGGAGCTTTCCTGTAAGCTCAACCTTTACTACCTTAGGACAAGTGATATAATACGCACCGCCGCCCATAGCAACAGCAACATCAAGTCCGCCTGCTCCGATAGCGATCATACCGATACCGCCGCCTGTAGGAGTATGGCTGTCAGAACCGATAAGAGTCTTTCCAGGGATACCAAAACGCTCAAGGTGTACCTGATGACAGATACCATTACCGGGACGTGAAAAATAAATACCATGCTTCTTTGCAACACTTCCGATAAATCTGTGGTCATCAGCATTTTCAAAACCGTTCTGGAGAGTGTTATGATCTATGTAAGCCACTGAACGCTCGGTCTTTACACGAGGTACGCCTATAGCTTCAAATTCAAGATATGCCATAGTACCTGTTGCATCCTGTGTGAGGGTCTGGTCGATACGGATACCGATCTCCTGACCTTTGACGTACTCGCCGTCAACCAAGTGTGCTCTGAGGATCTTTTCAGTTAAAGTTAAACCCATTGAAGATCATTCCTTTCAATACATAAGAATACACTATAATTGTACAACATTTATTACAGTTTGTCAAGAATTAAACAAAGTTTTTTATCATAAACAAAAAGAGCCTCATATGAGGCTCTTCTGAGATATTACGATGCGAACTGACTATTGTACAATTCTGAGTAAAAACCGCCTTTTTCCATAAGTTCGGTATGACTTCCCTGCTCTATGATATTTCCGCGATCCATAACGAGAATTACATCTGAATTCTTAATAGTTGATAGTCTGTGCGCGATAACAAAGCTTGTCCTGCCCTCCATAAGCTTCTGAAAAGCCTTCTGTATACGCTGTTCTGTGCGAAGATCTATGGAGCTTGTAGCTTCATCGAGGATAAGCATAGGCGGATCCATGAGCATTATTCTTGCAATACATATAAGCTGTTTCTGTCCCTGTGAAAGTCCGCTGTCCTCACTTATAATTGTATCGTATCCGTTGGGCAGTCTCTTAATGAAACCATGAGCATATACCGCTCTTGCAGCCTTTTCTATCTCTTCTCTTGTGGCATTGGGCTTACCGTAAGCTATATTTTCAGCAACAGTTCCCGTAAATACCCATGTTTCCTGCAAAACCATACCAAAGCAGCGTCGCAGGCTGTCACGTGTCAGATCAAAGATATTTTTTCCTGATATCTCAATCTTTCCTTTGTTGATATCATAAAAACGAAGCAAGAGATTGATTATAGTTGATTTTCCACAGCCCGTAGGACCAATGATAGCTATTCGTTGTCCTGCCTTAACGTCAAGGCTGAAATTCTCAATAAGCTTAATATCAGGAGAATAAGAGAAGAACACATCTGAAAACTTTATCGTACCGTCGCAAGATGACAATACTTCCTTATCGCTGTCATTGCTTATTTCTTCCTCATCAAGCACATCAAATACTCTCTGTGCTGAAGCTACAGCGTTCTGCAATTCCGCGAAAACGCCTGATATCTCATTGAAAGGCTTTGTATACTGATTTGCATACGCAAGGAAGCTTGATAGCTTTCCTACAGTCATTTTTCCGAAGACGCCCCAGTATCCGATCACTCCGAGAGCGCCAAGAAGTCCTACCGCAGCATAAATGAGTCCGTTTACGAAACGAGTGGTAGGATTTGTCATTGAGCTGAAAAATGTTGCTTTTGCACCAATTTTCCCGTAAGCCTTGTTTATCTCATCAAATCTTTTCTCAGCACGTTCATCATACACAAAAGCTTTTACTATCTTCTGATTTCCTGCCATTTCCTCTGCAAGGCTGACCATATCGCCGCGCAGCTTTGACTGTTTCATATATGAATTGTGCGAAGCTTTTGTTATCTTTGAGGCTGCAATGAATGATAACGGAGTAAGTATGACAACTACGATAGCTATTTTTACATTTATAGTCATCATAAAAATAAGCGTTCCTATTATAGTTATTATACCGCTGAAAAACTGAGTAAAACCTTGTAAAAGTCCATCTGAAACAATTTCAATATCATTGATGACACGGCTGGTAAGCTCTCCCTTTGTATGTCCGTCGATATACTTCAGAGGAACTCTTTCAAGCTTATTGAAAATATCCGATCTGAGATCACGCACGGTATAAAACGCGAGCTTGTTCGTACAAAGGCTCATAAGCCACTGAAATAATGTGCTTAAAACTACCATTGCAGCAAGAGCGGTTATTATTTTAAGTAGTTTGTTGAAGTCAACATTGCCTTTACCTACGCAGCAGTCAACCGCTTCACCGATGAATACAGGTACTGCAAGCGAAAGTGCTACTCCAAATGCAGCAAAAAGAACTGTTAGTACAAAGTATATTATATAGGAACGGACGTAGCGGAATACTCGTTTTAACGTTTTAAGCATCTTTCTCGCCCTCCTTCTGATTCATCTGAGAGCAGTATATCTCATGGTATACCTCGCAGTTTTTCACAAGCTCATCATGTGTACCTATACCAACAGCCTCACCGTCCTCCATAACAATTATTTTATCCGCATCTTTAAGAGATGTTGTCCTCTGGGATATCATAACAATTGTTGCATTTGGCAGGTCACTGCACAAAGCTTTTCTGAAAGCAAGATCAGTCTTGTAGTCAAGTGCGCTTGTGGAGTCGTCAAGGATAACGATATCAGGACTTCCCACCAATGCACGGGCAATGGAGATACGCTGTTTCTGACCGCCTGAAAGATTTTTGCCGCCTTGCGATATGACAGTATCAAGTCCGTCGGAAGTGCGCTGGACAAACTCCCAAGCCTGTGCTGTTTTAAGTGCGGCGATTATTTCATCGTCGGTAGCATCGGCTTTTCGCCATTTCATATTTTCACGAATAGTCCCTGTAAAAAGCGTTGCTTTCTGTGGAACAGTTCCTATATGTTTTCTTAGCTCATCGGGTTCGGTATTAGTCACATCAATGCCTGAAATATTAACTGTTCCCTCTGTTGCCCTATAAAAGCACGGGATAAGATTTGCAAGAGTAGATTTTCCGCAGCCTGTACCGCCTATAATTCCAAGCATTTGTCCCCGCTTAATAGAAAAGCTTATGTTTTTCAGTGAGTAGTCACCTGCTGTCTCATAGGCAAAGGATACATCCCTGAATTCGATCATATTGTCTGAGTTGTCGTCAATTACGGTTATTTCACCTTTTTCCTCAGAAGGAAGCGCAAATACTTCACTTATTCGATTTGCAGAAGCAAAAGTCTTTGTAAAAATAACGATAAGATTCGCAAGAACTACAAGTGCCAGAAGTATCTGTGTCATATAGTTCGTAAAAGCTGTAAGCTCGCCTTGTGTAAGCTTACCAACATTTATTCTTCCGCCGCCGAACCAGATGACAGCCACTATGCCTAAATTCATGACCATAAATGCAACAGGATTAAGCACGGCCGATATTTTTCCGACAGCTATTGAACAATCCGAAATATCATTGACAGCTTCTTTAAATTCATCTATTTCTTCCTGCTGACGCGAAAAAGCTCTGATAACCCTTGTTCCTTCGAGATTTTCACGTGTCAGCACAAACGCACGGTCAAGGCATTTCTGCGTTTTTTTATACATAGGTATAGTTTTACGCATAATGAAAAATATAACAAGTGAAATAAGCGGGGCAACGACAAAAAATATCAGAGAAAGCTTCAGATCGATTGTCACCGCCATTACAGCTGCACCTATAACAAGAAAGGGGGCTCTGACTGCAAGTCTTATGAACATATTCACGCCGTTCTGTACAGTATTGGTATCATTAGTAAGTCTGTTTACAAGCGAAGCTGTTCCTATCTTATCTATGCTGCTGTAGGATAATGAATTTATATGCTTATAAAGTGCTGCTCTGAGTTCCGTGCCAAAGCCATAAGCACATCTTGCTGCAAGATACTGGCAAGTAAGGGCAAAAGCAAGTCCACAGACTCCAAGAAGAACAATAAGTCCGCTCATTTTAAATATATAGGAGCTGTCGTTTCTTCCTATACCATTATCTATAATTTTAGCCATTACCACAGGAACTATAAGCTCAAATATAGCTTCGAGCAGTTTAAAAAACGGACCGAATATAAGCTCTTTCTTATAATTTTTAAGATATTTCAGCAATTTTTTCATGTGCTATAAACCACCTGTTTTATAATTAAACATAGCAAGCGACACTTTAGAATAATCAAAAGTGTCGCTGATTTTTATATTTCAACACCGTTAGCTTTTAAAAGTTCTCTTGCAGAGTCAACAGAATCAACACCCGTTGCATTCTTTACGGGAGCAAATTCCTTTTCGCGTACTACCTCATAAGCAAGACAGCTGTCCTGCATATGTACCATATCAAGAACGAGGGTCTCGAATTTATGTCCGTTTGGCTCAGTTGGCTTGATGATCTCACCGTTTTCGCTCATATACGGAATTTTTTTGTCAACAACATGGACAGGCATCTTTCTGTCGCATATTTCTTCAAGCTTCTTGACATTAAAGAGATAATTCAATATAACACCGTATTTATACGCAAGCTCTCCCTTTTCATCGAGCAGAGTGCGCATTTCTTCTGTCATTTCATAATACTCAACTATTGAAGGCATTCCGTCCTCAAGGCAGAGAACCCCCACCTTCTCATCAGGTGAAGCCTTGCTTACAACCTTGCTGCCGGACTGTAAGCCTGACTTTATTACAGCTCCAATAAATCCCGGATCTGCAATACGCTGAAGCACGTTGTCAACGGCAAATACATTGATCCACTCAACACCATTAGCTTTGATCTCATCAAGAAGTCCTGCTCTTACAAGTGAAGAGAACCAGCCGCCGTTGCCGTTAGGTGAAATAGATATCTTTGATTTGCCTTCCATGAGTATCTTCCCGTTAAAATCAACAGAAGGAGCCATATCCTGTATAAAGAAGTGAACATACTCGGGAGCATATCCGAAATAATTATTTTCTTTGAAAAAATCCGTAGTATCATTATGGTTTTTCTCGCTGGTCATGATATAAAGAGGGACCCATGCACCTGCGAGCTTCACAACATCCATAAGATTATTGATAAGACACTGGAATATATATAACTTTCTTTCAACGCCTATATTGAACATTCCCTTTGGCTTATCAAAACCAAGTCTTGTTCCCTGACCGCCTGCCAGAAGAACGGCTGCTGCCTTTCCGTTTTTTATTGCTTCAATACCGACACTTATATATTCATCACTGTTTGAAGCAATGTCGTCAATAGTCACGGCACCGAGAGGTTCAAATTTACCGCGGATTGTGTTGCTATTCTTTTCGGCATCAAGATTATCGAGGACAGAGAAATCTATAATTTCTATCTGAGATAAAAGCTCCTGTTTCTCATTGTCGCTCAATTCATCAAAATACTTGAGAATGTGTTCTTGCCCATAGTCTTTTAGTATACGTGCTGCCTGATCACGATTTATCATAAACTCCTCCTATTTACGCGGCATTATAGCCGTTTAATTATATAATATTATAACACAGGTATATAAAATAGTCAATCATATATAAAAAAATTCCGATACTCTATTGAGTATCGGAATTTTGGGGTAATGCTGATCGCATCTGGTCTGAGTGACGGGACTTGAACCCACGGCCTCTACCACCCCAAGGTAGCGCGCTACCAACTGCGCCACACCCAGACGATTTCATTCGTTGCAATCAACGTTATATATTATATCACTCTTTATAAAGTTTGTCAAGTATTTTCCTGAAAAATCTTTTATAATAAATATCATAAATCTATATTAAGCAATTTTTTCTTTATCTCTGTTGCTATTTACTGAAAAATATGTTATAATACTTCGGGGAAGGAGCTGGTAAAATGCAGAAAAAAACAGCAAAAATAATCAACTCAATTATATCAGCCGTACTGACTATTGCTATCATGTTATCCGAATGCCTTATTGCTTATGCGGCAGACGGGTCTGAAAATTCAAAGGTATCAAAAGGATTGATCATTTTTGTAATGACTGCTGTTTTTATCGTTACTGCGGTTATCACAGGCTTTATTTCATTCAGAATGAAAAAAAACAAGATAAGAAAAACATCTGCAAAAGACTCTTCCGAAAATAAGCAGGATTGAGTAATTGGAGGCTGTTTCTTTATGGATATAGACCTTTATATTGATTTTGTGTATCACGGCTTTTATCGTCTTGACGACATAGAAGAACGCTTTGATGAATACCGGTTAATGGCAGAAGAACAAGCTGCCTCGCTTGAAGATGATGAAGTAATCCTATTTGCAATATATGGTTTTGAAGAGGAAACAGAAAGATTTATATATGCCAATTTCATGCTCCGCAGGATAAAGCTTGACCATTATGCGAGAGTATGCGAAAGGCTTTCAGAAAGATGCAGATTATTCTGCGTAGGAAATGGTTAGGTGAAACTATAAATGATAAAAAACACTATGGCAGCCGCTGTAGCGGCTATTTTGATATCAGGTGCATCTATAGCTGCTTTTTCTGCTGCAAAAATACAGCCGAACGTTTTATCGGAAACAGAAAAAAATGTTACTGCAGAATCTGTGTCAGCTTCTGCTTCTTCTACATCTACGGCAGCAAGTACAACGACAGCAACTGCTGAACCAACTACAGAACCGACAACCCTGAGGACATATCATATCAAGTTTCTTGATTTTGACGGTAATCTCATAACTACTCTTGCTGTTGAGGAAGGCGACCCTATCAATTACGATGCTGTTGATATAAAATCACTGCATAAACACATAGACGTAAATACGGAACAGGCTTTCTCGTCATGGGATATAAAGCCTGATTTCGCGGATGCTGACTACACTGTCCATGCTCTTTCAAAAACAGCTGTTATCACGCTGAAATCAGCACCGACAAAATTCAGGTATTTCTCAACAAAGGGAAATGTTTCACTGAAAGGGCTTGATGTTGCGATAAAGCTTTCAGTACAGACTCCACAGAAGGATAAAAACGGAAATTATATAACAGAGGAAAGCACCATCAATATTTCAGAAAGCTGCACTGCTAAGCCTTCTGCTTTGTCTGAAGCATTCAACAAAAGTGACAAGGCAACTATATCTGTATATCCTATCGGCGATCAGAAAGCATTATGCTCTTTCGATATAGTCTGCTACAGAGACCTTGGTGATGTAAACGAGGACGGAAGCATAAACTCAGCAGATGCCTCTAAGGTGCTGAACATATACGCAAATATGGCTGCATCTCAGAATATGACAGTTTCGGACAAAACAATGAAGCTTGCCGATGTGAATATGGACGGTCAGCTTGACTCACATGATGCTTCTCTTATTCTTAAATACTATGCAGAAGCTTCTATCAATCCGGATTTTGTTGACTGGGAAAATGTGATAGATTTCGATTCACTCAATATAAAATAAACATTTATGCCCCAATCTGCGGGGCATTTTTGTTAAAAACAATTTTTTTGTGTTTCCTATTGAAATTTTTTGAGAAATAATGTATAATTAAAAAGTAATGCATTTGCGCAAATTCACTAATCATTTAAAGGAGTGCTAATAATGTACAACGATCTTATGGATTCAATCGGCTTCGTTACAGGTTACGATCCTGCTGTAGGCGAGGCTATGGGTAAAGAGCTTGCTCGTCAGCAGAGAAATCTTGAGCTTATCGCAAGCGAAAATATCGTTTCCCCTGCTGTTATGGCTGCTATGGGAAGCGTTCTTACAAATAAGTACGCTGAAGGTTACCCCGGAAAGCGTTACTACGGCGGATGTCAGTGTGTTGACGAGGTAGAGGCAATCGCTATCGAAAGAGCTTGTAAGCTTTTCGGTGCTAAGTTTGCAAACGTTCAGCCTCACTCAGGTGCACAGGCTAACACAGCTGTATACTTCGCAGTTCTTCAGCCCGGTGATACTGTTCTCGGTATGAGCCTTGCTGACGGCGGTCACCTTACACACGGTTCGCCTGTTAACCTTTCAGGTAAATACTTCAACTTTGTTTCATACGGTCTTGACGATGAAACAGAGATGATAAACTACGATACAGTACAGGCTCTCGCAAATGAGCACAAGCCAAAGCTCATCGTTGCAGGTGCAAGTGCTTATCCAAGAGCTATAGACTTCAAGAGACTCCGTGAGATCGCTGATTCAGTTGGAGCACTCCTTATGGTAGATATGGCTCATATCGCAGGTCTTGTTGCAGCAGGCTGCCACCAGTCACCTGTTCCATATGCACATATTACAACAACCACTACTCACAAGACTCTCCGCGGACCAAGAGGCGGACTTATCCTCACAAATGACGAGGCACTCGCTAAGAAGATCAATTCAGCTATCTTCCCTGGTACACAGGGTGGTCCTCTTATGCACACTATCGCTGCTAAGGCTGTTTGCTTCGGTGAAGCTCTCAAGCCTGAGTTCAAGGATTATCAGGAAAGAATAGTAAAGAACGCCAAGGCTCTTGCTGACGGACTCCTTAAGAGAGGCTTCAACCTCGTATCAGGCGGTACCGACAATCACCTCATGCTGGTTGATCTCCGTCCATTCAACATCACAGGCAAGGAACTCGAGCACAGACTCGATGAGGTTTATATCACAGTTAACAAGAACGCTATCCACAACGATCCCGAGAAGCCATTCGTAACAAGCGGTATCCGTATCGGTACACCTGCTGTTACAACAAGAGGTCTCGGTGTTGAGGAAATGGAAAAGATCGCTGAGTACATCTACCTCTGCGCTACAGATTTCGAGAACAAGGCTGACGAGATCCGTGCAGGAGTAAACGCTATCTGTGAGAAGTTCCCACTTTACAAGTAATCAATAGCTAATAAGGGACGGACAGGCTGTCCGTCCCTGTATTTTTACGTTATTGATCATAATTAATAAGGCAAAAAATATGGAATTTCATATTAATTCGCTCTATCTATGTGTTAAAGACATGGACAGAGCAATAAAGTTTTACGAAGAATTCTTTGAGGAGAAAGTCACAGAAAGAAACGAGATTTACTCTGTTTTCGATGTAAACAGATTCAGACTCGGATTGTTTGCGTTTGAAAAGAAAAGTGAACCTCACATTTTCGGCAGCAATTGTCTGCCGAGTATTAGTGTTGAAAGTCTTGATTGTCTGAAAGAAAAGCTCAAGGATAAAGAAATATGTTTTCCGTTAACTCAAATCAATAATAATTGGGTTGCCGAATTCATAGATTCCGAGGGGAATCATATCGAGATCACTGCACCTATAAAATAGTAGAGAGGAGAAAAGCTATGTCCGCACCATTAGCTGATAGAATACGTCCCAAAACTCTTGCCGATGTAGTCGGTCAGGAGCATATACTTTCAGAGGGCAAGCCTCTGCGCCGCATAATTGAAAGCGGAACAGTTCCAAATATGATATTCTACGGTCCGTCGGGTGTCGGAAAGACCACTGTCGCACGTATAATCGCTGAAAACTGCGGTATGTCGCTGTACAAGCTCAACGGAACTAATGCTTCACTGTCTGATATCAAGGACGTTGTTGCAGATATCGGCACATTTGGCAGTGAGAATGGCATTCTCCTCTATCTTGACGAGATACAGTACCTTAACAAAAAGCAGCAGCAGAGTCTTCTCGAATACATCGAAAACGGTGATATCACGCTGATAGCTTCCACAACTGAAAATCCTTATTTTGCAATTTTCAATGCAGTTATAAGCCGAAGTACTGTATTTGAGTTCAAGCCTGTTACTGCTGAACAGCTGATACCTGCTATAAAACGAGCTTTCAAGATCATGTCCGAGGAAAACGGATATGAGATCATTGCTTCTGATGATATAATAACTAAAATAGCTTACAGCTGCGGCGGTGATGTCCGTAAAGCTATGAATACCGCAGAGCTTGCTGTTGTGTGCGGTGAGCCATCAGACGGAAAAGTCACTGTTACTGACGACTCTCTCGAAATACTTGCTCAGCGCAGTAATATGCGGTATGACCGCGACGGAGATCAGCATTATGATATCCTTTCTGCATTTCATAAATCTGTACGCGGTTCTGACGAAAACGCTGCACTCCATTATGCAGCACGTCTTATCGCGGCAGGTGATATAATTTCTCTGTGCAGACGTATGCTATGCATTGCCTCTGAGGACGTTGGACTCGCCTATCCTATGGCTGTTCCTATAGTAAAAGCTTGTGTTGACTCAGCTTTACAGCTTGGACTTCCCGAGGCTAAACTTCCTATTGCAGAAGCTATCATACTTATGGCTACAGCTCCAAAATCAAACAGTGCCTGCATGGCAATTGACGCAGCTTTAGAAGACATAAAAAGCTGTGATGCACTTGATTTTCCACGTCACTTGCAGAATGTTCACTTTGACGGAAAAGGTGCAAAGGTGGTCGGTCAGCATTATCTTTATCCGCATGACTTCCCTAATCATTATGTTAAGCAGCAGTATCTGCCCGATGCTCTCAAAGATCGTGTTTACTACCATTTCGGAGAAAACAAACAGGAGCAGTCAGCATACATCTACAGGCAAAAACTGCTTAATGAAACTGATAAACAATAAACGATCCGCAGCTCAGTCTGCGGATTTTTTTGTCAAGATACATAATTTTTTTATTTTTAACGTCAATTATTTAGTCTTGACAAATCATCAAAAAAATGGTATAGTAATTAAGTAATGTACAATTGTTCACCACTGACGGACTATTTTTTTAGATTACACTAAAAAGGTGATTTCTTATGGATACCAAATCACAGCTTATAGTTGCCGATGCAAAGATACTTCCCGAGGTTTTTACAAAGGTGTTGGAAGTAAAAAAGCTTATGGCTCAGAAAGGCGAAAAAAGCTTTGCTTCTGCCTGCAAGCGTATCGGCATTTCAAGAAGTGCTTATTATAAGTACAAGGACAGCGTTTTTTCATACGAGGAGCTTTTCAACAGAAAGATCGTTAATATCTATCTGCTGCTCAGTGACAGTCCGGGAGTACTTTCAAGCGCACTTGTTTTTCTTCATAACCTGAATGCAAATATTCTCACTGTTAATCAAAGCATACCTGTAGATGGTGCTGCTGCTGTCAATATTTCACTCAGGCTTACAGGCGACTCCGATTCGGAACTCGCTTCACTTAATTCAATAACTGAACTCGACGGTGTTTTAGAGGTCAAGATCCTCTCCGCTGAGTAATTTACGGAGGTTTTTCTTTTATGTCAGTCAAATTCGCAGTTTTAGGTCACGGTGTAGTAGGTTCAGGCGTTGTTGAGCTCTTCTATAAAAACAAAAAGAGCATTGAAAAACACGCAGGAACTGAAATGGATATAAAATATATACTTGATCTCAGAGATTTTCCTGATTCTCCCTATGTTGACAAGTTCACAAAGGATTTCAATGATATTGTAAACGATGATGAAGTAATTTCTGTAGCTGAATGCATGGGTGGTGTTGAGCCTGCATTCACTTTTGTAAAGGCTTGCCTCGAAAAGGGTAAGAGCGTTTCTACTTCAAATAAGGAGCTTGTTGCAGAAAAAGGAGATATACTTCTCAAAACTGCTAAAGAACATAACTGCAATTTCTTCTTTGAAGCAAGTGTCGGCGGTGCTATACCGATAATACGTCCTCTTCACAGATGTCTTGCAGCAAATGATATCACAAAGGTGGCAGGCATCCTTAACGGTACTACAAACTTTATCCTTACAAAGATGTATAATGAGAATATGCCATTTGCAGACGCTCTCAAGCTTGCTCAGGAGCTTGGTTATGCTGAAAAAGACCCGACAGCTGACATAGAGGGTCATGATGCCTGCCGTAAGATATGCATTATTTCTTCACTTGTTTTTGGAAAGCACGTTTATCCGAAGAGCGTTTACACAAAGGGCATCACTGATATACAGCTCTGTGACGTTGAAGCCTCCGATGTTCTTGGTTATGCTATAAAGCTTGTTGCATCTGTTACAAAACTTGATAACGGTAAAATTCTTCCGTGTGTAATGCCTACACTTGTTTCTTATGACAGCATCATGTCAGGCGTTAACGATGTTTTCAATGCTGTACTCGTTTACGGTGACGGTATCGACCAGACAATGTTCTACGGCAGAGGCGCAGGAAAGCTGCCTACTGCAAGTGCTGTTTTAGGTGACGTGATCGAAGCTGTAAAGCATGATAAGACCATCTTTTCTCAGTCATGGGAATCTGCTGCCGACAGTTCATTTATTGAAGATGTCCGCAACTTCAAGTCACGCTGGTATTTCAGAGTTCCAAGCGGTTCAGCAATAAATGGCGTTGAAGTATATAACAGTGAAAACGGTCTTTCATACGTAACTACTGAAGAGCTTACATTCGCAGATGCTGAAAAGAAGGCAAATGATATTGGCGCTCTCGCATTTTTACCTGTTCTTGAATAATTCAAAAGCTCCCTTTAAGGGAGCTTTTTTGTTGTTAGCTTCTGGCAATTCTTTTGTATCGTTCCATAAGTGACATAAGATCGTATTTACACATTTCAGGCTGAGTTTCCATAAGTTTCTGTTGCGTTACAAGACAGGGGTTTCTTCTGAATTTGTCACTTCTCTCACCTGCACGCCAGCCTATGGAAGCCATATAGCTGCACCATCTCCTGTGCTCGAGTGAAGCAAGTGCATAAGCAAAGCTGTCGTTCTTCAGTGTTTCAAGAACCTCCTGCTCCGAACCATTCATTCTCCATGCAGAGCCTGTATATTTCATTATACTTCCCCCTGAACCGAGTATCTCATCAAGTTTCTTGTCCAAATCCTTCCCTTTTTCTTTTGCAAGCCTTGGAATTATAAACTCCTTGACTTCATCATGGTATGCAGCAGCTTTACTTGATGATCTCCTAAACAGTCTGAGCCTGTTCCATTCCGCCTCCGGATCAGTATCAGAATTATCAGAGTTTCCTTCTTCATCAGAGGAGATGATAGAAATATTATTGTAAAGATGATTGTACTCCTTAGCGATCTTGTCTATCTCACGATTGATTATCATTTCAAGAGTTATTATACAGCTTCTGTCATCAATTATCTGAACATTTGCCATTGCCGTATTTTCAGAAGATATAAACCCGGCAAGTCTTCTGTCTGAGTCCATACGCATAAGAATTGGTATCTCATGGCCGCTCTCACTGAATATCTCCTCAAGCTGCATTGCACAGTTTACAGCAAAATCTATGTTTTCAAGAGTAATTACTGCATATGTATAAGGAACGGCAGTCATTTTCTCTTTGAGGAGACTGTAAAAATCAAGATACTTGACATTCAGTGCATAGAAATTTATCTCAAGTATGCCGTCTGCTGCATCACTTTTTAAACTTATTCTATTATCGCTTATATCAAAG
The DNA here is from genome assembly GCF_000518765.1 of Ruminococcus flavefaciens ATCC 19208. GTDB lineage: Bacteria > Bacillota > Clostridia > Oscillospirales > Ruminococcaceae > Ruminococcus > Ruminococcus flavefaciens. Next base: position 474,355 of record NZ_JAEF01000006.1, read on the forward strand.
GTTTCGGAACTGAATTGATTTATAAATTCAGCCTTTTGTCTTTTTATGTCAGTATCAAATACATCTATTATTATTTTATTTTTATCACTGAATATGCCAAGATTCATAGCCTGAAGCACTGCCTGCTGTCCCAATTGTCCAAGTCCTGCAACAAGCAGGTGAACAGTACATTCATCAAGAGGATTTTCAGTTTTCTCATATATCTTATGAAGAGGCACATCACTGTACATTTTATGTATCTGCATCTCAGGGAAGTTAACGAGTTCAAGGTCATAAAATGCGTCTTTTCCAGCCGCACTGTTGTAATACTCAGCAATAAGCCGTCCTATTCCCTCTTCCTCACATCTGCACGATACCTTAGCTCCTTCACAAAGTCTTATTTTATCGGCACTGTCTTTTTCACAAAGTCTGAATGTCTGAAGCAGCGAAAAATTACGTATAGATGACTCTTCAAACAATATGACATACTTTGCCTCTTCCAGATGAGTCTTGGAAAATAATGCGGGGAGTTCTTCTGCGCTTGCCTTAAGAACATCTATATTATGTATTACGTATCCTGATTTATTAAGATCATATACTTCTTCCTGACCTATTTTCTCAGTAGTAATGACATGGATACATATTTCCTTGGGATCAGATTTATTGTTTCGAAGCATAGCCTTTACATCATCATTGTATCCGAATATGATTATATGCTGACAATTCTTTCCTCTTCGGAAACCTATTATCAATCTGAGTATACGCTCAAGGAACTTGTAAACAAATGATATGGTACAGTATGGCGCTGTAAATACTGCGATACAATAAGCATATCCGACAACTGTATTGATAAGCGAAGGCTCATTGTTCATAAACGCTATAACGTCCTTAATAGACACAGATGCCTTAAATCCGAAAGCATTTATGCTGTTCTGCATAACAAGCAAAAATTTGAAAAATGCATCATATTTCTTGTAGTAAAGAACGCCCTGAGCCGCAGCAATGAGGAATGAAACTAATGCAAGTATGAAAATAAACCGCGATGTTCTTACTTTTGTCTTACTTTTCATCAGTCAGTCCCTTTCCGCTTCCGAACAGCTTTTCAATATACTCCCTTGCAGTATCAATAAGCTGCTGAGAACTGTATACAGGCATATATCCTGCCCTGTCATTGCCGATATCCATTGTGAACACCTTATCAGACTGTGAAGAAGCTGCCGCGAAATCGTCAATGCTGTATCTTACTTTGAATTTTTCTTTATTGATCAGCCACGCCTTGTTTCCATTCCATGTAACGTATATACATGAAGAGTCGGAATACTGCTGTACATCAAGCATTGATGCATTCTCACTGCTGCTTGCGGAAATATTATCGTTATCATCACTGCTGAATTCAAGCTTCAGACTTCTTCCTGTAAAACCATCGGAACTCATTTCATAAAGCTTTGAATCACGACATAATACCGCAAATCTTTCTTCATCTAAAGCTGCTACGGATATAGGCTCCTGACTTGTACCATCAAGAGATACTTTCGCTTTCACCGCACCAGACGCAGCATCAAAAAGCACGACGGTTCTGTCACTGAAAAATGCACCTACAGTTGAACTGTTCTGCCAGAATACCTTATTAGCGTTGAGTCCGTCATCGCTTGTCAGGTCATAATCCATTTTTGTTCTTTTTCCGTCAGAAAAATCATATACCTCTATGCCGCGGCTTTCATCCGTCTTATCAGAATAAAATACTACAGCTTTAGTACCCGAAACTGCTGCAACACCGCCGCATATCTCTCTGTCTGACATGATGTTTATCTGTTTTTCGCCTGTCCACAAAGATATTGTTCCGTCAGCACTGGCGCGTAAAAGCTCTTTGCCATTATTAACAGTATAATAAACGCTGTCTCCTGATTTTATCATTTTTAGAGCATTCATCTGGAAATCATATTCACCGCTGAACTCAGCAGCTTTTCCGCTTGGAATGTCTATGACAACAAGTTTCTTATCTGTTGAGTAATCCTCTCCCATTCTATATGCAGCAGCTATTATCTTATTTTCGTCTACAAACTCAGCTCCTGAAATAGTATATCCTTTCAGATCAGCTATATCAATACATTTTCCATCATCTGAGCAGTAAATAAAACAATGTTTTACAAGATCGGAGTCCGAATACTTTTCCGCAGACGGATATTCTATGGCTGTGACCACGGCATATTTTCCGTCTTCGCTGGCTGAACAGATATAATAATTATGCATTTTTTCTCCTGCATCAATAGCTGTGAAGAACTTGTTTTTCTCAATATACTGGATATATGCTGTATTTGAATAGCTTTCTGAGGTAACATACTTACCTCTGCTGTAGCTGCACAATGACACAGCTGTACTGAAGCTCTGTATATGATATGCTGAGCTTCTGATTGAATCTCCGATAAAACTGTTTATACTGATAACATATTCTTCGCCGCTGCTGACTGTAAACATTATAAGTCCGCGTCTGCTGAAAGTAACATCAATTATATTACTGTCAAGCGTCAGTGTCTTTATAAGCTTTCCATTTTCATAATCAAGTATTGAAATGGCCTTTTCTGTAACTACGCTAAGAGCGTCTATTTCAGCATTGGTTTCTTCTTTATTAAACCTGAATACCTTACTTCCCTTAATATAGTTTACAGGGATATCCGTACTCCAGACAGCTTCCTTCATATCGCTGTCCATGCGCTTGATATTCGCATTGCACTGTAGTGCAAATATGTCATTTGTTACTATCACAGGATCGTTTTCAAGAATATTCAGCTCTGCTGTTCTTATACTGCCATTTATACTTTCAGGAAGCTGAAGCCTGCTCTTCTCAGAAAGCTTATGATCCTTTATGGTATATGCTTCCATTTCTTCATTTTTACTGTTATAAAAATATACCGTATCTCCGTCTATAGTCTGAAATTCAATATTTAAAGAGAAATTCAATGCACTGCTCTCAACTCCGCTGATATTTATCGTATCTGAAACTTTTCCTGTCTTTGGGTCGATAAGCTCCATATAGACGTCATTTCCGGGCATAAACACATCACCCGACGGAAGTGCATTTTTATTCAGATAGAATCTTACTACATAATCTCCGGTGATTTTTACAGTATAATAGCTGTATGCACTATCAGAAGGCTCCGAACGCCATATTATATCACCTGTTGCACCATCAAGCTTCCATAATGTACAATTGGAATTATATACATACACATCTCCTCCTGTACCTGCTTCATCATCACTTATATCATGTGCATAATTGGTATATACATCTCCTAAAACAGGACTTACCCGATAGCTGAGATCTCCCGGAGCTCCTGTGCTTTTGAAATATGTGCCTGTTTTATCGTCACTTACCTCAAATATTGAAGTAAGTTTATTTGAACTTCCATATTCCTCCGATGAGAATTCACTGTCAGATGCAGTTATCTTCTTTAAAAGCTTTCCACTTTCGGGATCCCAGAAGTAAATTCCCGTAGAATCCTGAGACACAATGCCACTGCCCTGCCCCATAAAGGATATCTTCTCTATAGCTGTATCATGTTTAAGAGAAAGCTGAGGTATTATCTGTTCGCTCCTGAACATTCCCAATTCACGTGATAATGCATATTCCGCCTCAGGTATAACAGGCTTTTCTTCTCCATCGGATGGCATTGCCTCCAAAGCCTTCTGAATTGCAGGTATCAGGCTGCTATCCTTATAAAGCTTCTCGGACTCAGCCGCAAGATGCTCTGAATTTTCAATAAGAAGGTCATTGTTTTTCTTTTCTATCTGTTCGTTCTGACTCTTTATCTGATTGTTTTGCTTCTGTATCTGCTTATTCTTATTATTGATAGCAAGTGCAGATATAACGCTTATAAGAGTTATGACTGAAAGAACTCCTGATACTCCACCGAATATACGTCTTCTTCGAGCTGCCTCACGCCGCTTTTCACGCTGAAAAAGATCATTGAAATCACAACCAAGCATCGGAGCAGCAATTCTCAGATACTCGGTATTGAGCTTTTTCAAGGACTCCTTGAGACTGTCGGCTGTAATATTAGCTGCAAGAGGCTCAACTTCGACTTTTACGGTTGTTTCATTGCCTTTATCATCAACACTCTTGACCTCGGTATATGTAAGCTGCGCGGGAAAGGCTTCTTTGGGAGGGCCTTTTACAAGAAGTGTTATTATATTTTCATTTGTATTTCCGTGTAATTCACGAAATCTTGTGATCTCCTGCAAACACCATTTAGACTGATTGTACTCAGGCGAACAGATAACGATAAGGTACTCGGAATTCTCAACAGCATTCTTTATATCCTCACTAAGGTCGCTGCTGGACTGCAATTCCGATACATCTCTGAAAATACGCCATTTCTCATGCTTTTCAGCCATTTTCTTAGGCGGCTTATAGTTTTCAAGAAGCTTTTGCAGCTTCTCGGCAGCCTGCATATCAGGCTCAAGATGACGATAGCTTATAAAAGCCTTGTATTTGTACTCTGACATATTCATATCTCCCTAAATATATTCACCGAACCGCCGGTGCGTCAATACATTAATTCTACCATATATTTTCGTTTTTTTCAATAGGAGACAGAACCTTTTTGATTTGATACAATTAAATTCTTACTTTACATTTTATCACTAAATATGCTATAATAATATTATTAATATAATAACAGAAATAAGGAGCTATCAATGAAAGTATTCGACTTTGACAACACTCTCTACCACGGTGAAAGTTCAGTTGATCTTGCATTATACATGATCAGAACCAATAAAAAAGTAATAAAATATCTTCCGTCCATTTTTTTCAATCTGATAAAATACAAGCTATGCATGGTCGAAAAGAAGAAAATGATTATTGCTATAAATGATTTCTTGAAAAATGCTCTGCATGATAAAGATGAGATTTTTAATTCTGTTGATGGATTCTGGCAGAAAAACCTCTGCAAGCTCGATAAAAAAATGCTCAGGAAGATCAATAAAAAAGATGTGATCATAACGGCGGGTCCCGATTTTTTAATAAATGGCATACGCAGCTATCTAAAAACCGAGAATATAATATGCAGCAGGATAGATGCCGATAAAATGAAGGTAAAATACCTTAATTTCGGCGATAATAAAGTTAAAAAGTATAAGTCTATTTATGGCAGTAAGAATATTGACTGCTTTTATACCGATTCTTACAATGACAAAGCACTTATGGATATATCAGACAGAGTTTATATCGTGAAAAAAGGAAAAATAAAAAGAATTAAATAGCATTTCAAAGCTTTATATACAGAAAAACAGGATCGAGAATAATTCCCGATCCTGTTTTTTGGTAAATTATATCTTAGAGACTCTTAATGATTCCAAGGAGGAACTTCTGAATTAAGAGTGCATCATTTGATGTAAGCCCCTTTGACTCCTTATCAACGTCAGCATTTGCAGCACCCTGAGCTGTAAGAGCATTTGCATCTGTTCCGTTTTCTCCGTATTTGTTAGGATTAGCAAGAGACTGCATGATAAGAACTATATCTGACATATCAACATTACCATCACAGTTTGCATCACCTGAAAGTGTAACCTTTACCTCAGGAGGTGCAGTAGTTGTTGTGGTTGTAGTTGTTGGCTCTTCTGTAGTAGTTGTGGAAGTAGTAGTCGTAGTAGTTGTTGTGGTGGTAGTTGTTGTAGTAGTTGTTGTCGTAGTAGTTGTTGTAACAACAGCTGCTGAAGCATTTACATAATCGTCAATAACTCCGGCAAAGAAATTACCTATCTTCTTATAACCGCCGCCGTTCGGGTGAAGCTGATCGTTACTGATATCGCTCATGCCATTGAGACAGCCGTGAACATCTGCAAATATAACGTTCTTATTTGCGTACTCCTCAGCAACCTTCTTGACCGTGTTATTGTAGTTTGCGATCTTCTGAGTATTTCCGCCGTAAGCTGTATGCTCCGGAACTGAGCAAAGGAATATAACGCCGTCAGACATTTCACTCAGCATATAGTCAAGCATAGCGCGAAGATCAGATGCACAAGCGTCCATTGAACGATTAGCTGTCAGATCGTTTGTACCGATCATCAGGAGAATGATATCAGGCTGAGCCTTCTTGACAGCACTATTATTCTTGAGCTCATTGTATAAGCTTCCTTTTCCGCCCTGCTGCTGTCCCCAGCCGGGAATTTCCTTGATCTGATAGCCACTGAAACCTGCGTGGTTATCATCATATGTAATGCCGTTAGCAGACGCATTGTCCCTTCCGTTAGGACCTACCATGTCGATCTTATAGCCCTTCTTTGTAAGAGCATCATAGAGATACTTTCTGTAACCGCCCTGCTCGCCGTCGCCGTTAGTAATAGAGTCACCGGCAGGCATGATCTTTATAGTCTGGTTTTTGGAAAGCTTGCTTGTTCCTGTCTGAGGAGGATTTGGATTATCAGGTTCTGTAATAACTGCTGAACCTCCTACCTTGCCCTGTCCTGTTACAACAGCAGACTCCTTGCCTGATTTGGATACCTGAACTGCATCTACATAGAAATCGCAGAGATCTCCTGAGCTCTCAGGTGTCTCGATATAGAGGATCATGTCACCTGAATTTGAAGGAATAGTAAACTTTGTGTTCTCGATCTTTGTCCACTCGCCGCTCTTTGTGTCAGCTGTTGCGATCTTTGTGTAAGATGCGCCGTTGCCGTCACCCTGCTGGAGTGACATCTGTATTGTTACAGGACTGCCTGAGTTCTGCATTACAGCAGCACTGAAGCTGTATGTCTGTCCTGCTACGAATGCACCTGAATCAAGTGAGATTGCACAGCCGTTCCATTCTGTACTTCTGCCTGATACATAAAGTGATTTACTACCGTCATAGTAGCTGTTTGAATCAGTTGCTACTGATGCATCGCCTCTGCCTGACCAGCTGTCCTTGCCGCTCTCAAATGTGCTTGTGAAGTAGTCACCGTTTGCATCGGGCTCTACTGTTTGTGTTGCAGGTGTATCTGTACCCGGATCCGGCTCGGGACTATCAAGTCCGTCGGGATAAACTCTTACGCTCTTTACATTAGCAGATCCGTTTGATCTGTAGCCTTCGATGTTAAGTGAAACTTCATAAAGTGTACCTGACATATCAAGACCTGCCTTTGACCAGGCGTCAAAGTGTCTTCCTACGTGGATAGTACCCTTCATGTAGTTTGTCTGGTTGTTAGCTGAACCACTTGTTTTACGGATGCTCCAGTACTGTGGGAATGTTGCTGTACCGTCAAGTGATGGCTGATTGTAACGCATTGTCTTTGCAATGTCGTATGTATTTCCGTCAAGGGTTACTGTACCCTTGTTCTCTCCCTGTCCGGGTGGTCTCCAATCTCCCCAGCCTTCAACGATGTAGTATTCCATAAGAGGATTTCTTGTCCATCCGTATACACACATATACGAATTCCCTCTTGGTGTGTACTCAACGTCATAAGTAAGTGTGATGTCCTTACCTATGTTCTTGTAATTCTGCTTCTTGCTGTCATAGTTTTTGCCCATACGAGCAAGGAAGTTTTCAATGTTGCTCCATGAGCAGGTAAATGATCCTGCACTTGGCTGCATCGAAACCTGACCCTGACTGTTCTGGTTCCACATTTCATAATCGTATCCGCCGATGTTGCCTCTCTGCTGTGCGTCAGCAGCATTGGCAACTGTGGAAGGAACAATTGGTGAACTTGCAGCGATCATCACGGTTGTCGTGCCTGCACAGATGATCTTCTTTAAAAAGCCCTTTTTCATGTTGATCATTCCTCACTTTCTAAAAAATAGTTTCTCCTGATTTATTACAGGGAAGAATATAAAACTTAGTCAGCTTATAGAAACGTCCTCTTTCTCTGTTATTGCCTATATTGTATAATAGTTTGATGTTTTTTACAAGTCATTTTTTGCTAATAAATAGTATTATCATGTCTTTATGCACAGTTTTATGGTAATATCTTGTTGCAAAAAGAGCAAAAAAATACTCCTAAAAATTTTTAAAAAGTTCAATCACATATAAAAACAACGATGGATAATATTTTTATCTTTTATGCAACTCAACAGAAACAAATTTTATAATATATTTTGACAATAATATTTTTCTTACCATTTAAATTATATCGGTAATAATATTTTTAACATTTTTTCTGAACAAAAATCTTTAAAAATCAGTTTTTTTCATATTGGTTTAAGATTATTTTAAGATTAATTCATTATTATGCAATCATATGTTAAATATAATTTTACTTTTTTGGAGGACATAATAATGAAGAAAAAAACACTGTTTGCAGGTATATTATCTGCCTGCATCGTCGGCTCAGCTCCTATCATTTCTCTCACAGGTGCGGCAGCCGACAAGCTCTACGGCGACGCTAACCTTGACGGAACTGTAGATATGTCAGACTGTGTACTTATAATGCAGTCACTTGCAAATCCCTCAAAGTATGGAGTTACAGGCACTTCCGAAAAACACATCACTAACGAAGGCTCTGATCTTGCTGATGTTTATGAGCGTGGAAACGGTCTTACCTCCAATGATGCCCTCTCAATCCAGCATTACCTTCTCGGAACGATCAAAAGTCTCCCTGAAAGTTTTGAAGGCAGTCAGACAACAAGCACAACTGCCCCCACTGTTACCACGGTCACTACAACAACAAACAGCGGAAACAGTGATACCGATATAAATGAAGAGGTAAAAACAAAGATACACCTCAAGGATAATTCTATCACTGTTGAAGGCAAATACGCTGTTGCTGAGGGCTCAAAGGTAACAATCTCACATTCGGGAAGCTACACTATCGACGGTACTCTATCAGACGGTCAGATATTAGTTGAAATTCCTGATGTAAAGGCAGATTCAGGCACTGTAAAGCTCGTATTAAAAGGCGTAAATGTAACAGGAAAGAACGCTCCTGCTATACTTATCAAAAATGCTGACAAAACCTCAATCACAATTGCAGACGGCACAGAAAATTATATCTCAGACGGTACAGTTGCCTACACAGGCGACAATGAGAAAGATGCTGTAATCGAAGCGAAGGACGATCTAACAATAAAGGGCGGCGATGCAGGAACAGGAACGCTCACAATTACTGCAAATGTTCAGCCGGCTGTCTCATGCAACAACGATATCAAATTCACAGGTGGTACAACCAACATTGATGCCATTAACGAAACAGATGCCAATGATGCTGTAAAAGGAAAGAAATCTGTTCTCGTCAAGGGCGGCAAGCTCATTATCAATGCTGAAGGAGACGGTATCAAATCTACAAAGGGAAATGTTGATTTTGAAGGCGGCGATGTAAGCATCAAGTGCGGAAACGACGCTGTACAGGCAGGAACTGCAATAAATATCATCGGCGGTGATATAGCTGCATTCGGCGACAAGGGACTTACAAGTGCAGGCGATGTAAGCATAAAAGGCGGTGAGCTTCTCGTAACATCTAAGGATTGTCAGTGTGAAAACCTCACTTCAACAGAGCAGAATACTCTTATGTTCGACTTCGTAAAGGAATGGTCCAAGAACAATCCGATAACTATCACTGATGCTTCAAAGAATGTACTTTTCGATAAGAATACACTAAAAAAATACAAGTATGCTATAGTTTCATCTTCAAAGCTCGGCAGTGATGATTATAAACTCTTTGCAGGCGGTATCAAGATGAAGCACAGCACAGGCAGCACCTTCAAGACCGGCAAGCCTGCTTCTTATAAGGAAGTAAACAATGATATGGAAAACGAGGAACAGCTCTACAGCGAACTCTTCAGTCAGGAGACCATACATAAGATCGACATTAAGATGGCTGAAAGTGAATGGGATAATCTCCTCAAAAACGCAAGCAAGGAAGAGTGGACTCCGTGTGATGTTGTCATAGACGGAGAGACATACAAGAACGTTGCTATAAGAACAAAGGGCAACAGCTCACTTATGATGGCTAAGAACGGCAAATACAGCTTCCGTATCAAAATGGATAAGTATAACAAGGAGCTCAACTATCACGGACTTACTGAGTTCTGCATGAACAATATGCTCTCTGACGCGTCATGTATGAGAGATATACTCTGCTACAACGCTATGTATGAGATCGGCGGTGTTGCTCCTCATGCTGCACATACCGATATGTACCTCAACGGCGAGCTTTACAGCTTCTATCTGCTTGCTGAGCAGCCGGGTACTACCGTAGCCGAGCGTTATGCAATAGATGACGATTCCGTACTCTACAAGGCTACTGAAAGAGCAGGCGACGGCGGCGGCTGGGGCTTCGGCGGCGACAGCTACTGCTCATTCACAGAGAACATGACCCCCGACAGATTTGACGTTAAATTCGGTAAAGACGACAATTACCAGCACATTGTCGATATCCAGAAAGCTATAAACAAGCTCACACCTACAGACTATAAGTTCATCGAAGACGTTATTGATGTACCAAGCTTCCTCAAGGGCTTTGCAGTAAACTCTATCTTCTGCAATTACGACAGCTATAACGGTTCACTTGCTCATAACTATTACCTTATGTACTCAGGCGGCAAAGCGTACTTCGTTGGCTGGGACTACAATCTCTGCCTCGGAAACTTTACAGGCGGCGCAAGCTCTGTAACATCTGATATAAAAACAAGTCTTTATCAGTCAACTATTGAAGACCGTCCCCTTGCAAAGCTCCTTCAGGTACCTGAATACTATGATATGTACGTAGAGATCGTTAATGAAGTTATGGATTACTACAGTGATCCTGAGGCATACGTAGCTGAATATGCTAAGAAGATACGTTCTCACGTTCAGGCTGATCCCCGTGGATCATTTACTGTTGAAGATTTTGATGTAAATACTTCAAAGAGTGCAGAAGGACTCCAGTACAGCGAAGAAGACGCTGCAGGCGGCTGGGGCAACTGGGGTAACTTCGGCAACGGAGATGCTAACGGCGAGAACGGCGGCTGGGCTGGTTTCGGCAACGGAGACGCTAACGGCGAGAACGGCGGCTGGGCTGGCTTCGGCAACGGAGACGTTAACGGCGGCAATGGCGGCTGGGCAGGCTTCGGCAACGGAGACGCTAACGGCGGCAATGGCGGCTGGGCTGGTTTCGGCGGCGATGCAAGCTTCGACTGGGCTAATATGGACTGGAGCAATATGGATTGGGGCGACATGGACTGGGGTGACATGGACTTCGGCGGTGGAATGTTCGGCGGCGGACAAACCTCAGTTGTTGACTTCCTCATAAAGAGATTTGAAATAATCCGTGAAGCTCTAAAAAAATAAATATACCCTATGATGCTTAACAGCACTTCCTGATAATTTCGGGAAGTGCTGTTCTTGCTTTTATTTACTATGCTGTAAACCAAAACCACCCGAAATACGGGTGGTTCTGATCAAGACATTATGACATAAAAAGGTTGATTTGAATTAATTATCCCAAGGACTTAACAAGTCCTAAAAGATACTTCTGTATCATCAGTGCATCGCCATTCGTAATTCCCTTACTGCTTGTGTCTACATCTGCATTTGCTATTCCCTGCTGCGTAACAGCGTTTTTGTCTGTACCGTTGATACCATATTTGTTCGGATTTGCAAGCACCTGCATTATAAGTACGATATCAGCCATATCAACTTCACCGTCACAGTTTGCGTCACCAAGCTTTGTGGGCTCAGGTAAAGCCGAAACAGTGGTAGTTGTTGTGACAGTTGTAGTCACTGTTGTCGTCGATGTGACAGTAGGAAGCGGAGTTTTTTCAATTTCACGGATAATAATATAATTGATATTTATAGCCTTATCAGCTGAACGGAAATTGAGCTCAAGCTTACCGTTTTTAACAGTAACTTCGCCTTTTGTCACTGTCGAGCCGTTTGTCGCACAGTTTTCTGCTATAAGAATCTGTTCATCACTGCCGTAATTAGCATAAACCGTAGGAGATGTTGAGCAACTCCATGGATCACTGAAACACATTTCTACAGAATACTTTCCGTTTGGAAGTGTAAAGCCATAGTCTATATGACGGTCGATATTATTTTCGTACTGGTTTTTGGTATAGCGGAATGAGGCATTCTTCGCTCTGCCGTCTCCTGTATTTCTTTCATCGCACCATGTGTTAGCAGTGTATAGACCTGAACTGTTTGCACTGCCATTGTACTGATCTGTAGGATCGTCAACAAGTCCCCATTCAGCACCTGTTACTTCATCATATCCATAAAGCTGTTCGGTAACGCTGTTGTAATAGCCCAGCTTATCAGAGCCTGTAACAGTGTATGTATTATGGTCGCCGCAGTCAACAAAATATGCTATACTGCTGTCGTATTCGTAAAGCGGCTTAACTGATGTAATATAAATGAAGTCGCAGACCTTAGCCGATTCCTCGTTATTTTCAGACGAAAATCCAACTGTAACAACATCATATTCAGTTCCGTCAGCAGTTATATGCTCGGCATATTTTTCAATTATATCAGGTGTGAGCATGATATTCACATCATAAACATCTTCTGTACCTGTGTAATAAAGCGTATTACTGTAAAGTACACTGTCACCAACAGTTATGCGTATCGTTTTATTATTATCAGACTTGCGGAATTTTACGGTCAGATAATTATAATCAGCTTCCTTGTCGACAGCCATACGGTAATTGAAGTATCCTCCGCTCTTTGCATAGCGATAGGTACTGTCATCGGTAACGCCCTGTGTGTTTACCTCCTGCATATTATGCAGATTATCATTCTCATACTGTCCGTAACCCGGCTGTACAGTATCGGTAACGACCTTCTTTGAACGTACGGGTCTGTCAACAGCCGTACTGCTGCTCTGGAAATTCCAGTATATACCGTATCTCTGCTGATACTGCTTATAATGAGGAGTAAAAGTCAGATCATGATCTGTACCTTTGAGAGTGAATTTAAGCGAATTCGCATCTTTTACAAGATGATCGTTGATATCCGCCATAAATGTATTTACCGTAGTATTGTTATCCGAAATGCGAATATTCTCGGAAGGTGCGATAGCTTCCTTAGGTATAGTTACCCACATTCCTGTTGAGCTTGTAGCCATATTCTGCTTACCAAGCTCTGCACTCAGTACAACGGGACCGTATTTAAATCCGTAAACCGTATTTTTATCTGGCAGCGAATAAGCTTTTACAGCCTCCGGTATTGTGATCTCTATCACATCATCTGTCTTAAAGTCGCCTGTTACCTGTGCATAACCATTTACAGTTTTATATGAATACTTCTCACCGTCAACCTTAACAGTAACATTTCCTGCTTTCCAGTCAGGGATACGGAAGCGGAAGTCAACAGCTCCGCTGCCTTCAATAGTAAATTTTGAAGTATTGCCGTCAGGAATTGTACTTTCCTGCGTTATCTTCATATTCTTGTCAGCCCAGTTGAGTATGGAGCTCTGATACATATTTACATACAGGGTATTATCGCCGTGCATATAGATAGTGTCGCCCAGCTTGCTGAAGTTTTCCATACCGCTTCCTGTACAGCACCAGAAGTGGTCAAAGCGTGAGCTGTACACCTTGAAGTAACCTGTAGCCATAGGCTGGAAGTAGGTAGTCATACCTGTTTCAGGGTTCTGTGATGAGAGAATTGAGTTGTAGTAGGTATTCTCATAGAAGTCCATATACTTGCTGTCGCCTGTTATCTTGAACAGTTCGCGGCTGAGCTTGAGCATATTATATGAGTTACAGGTCTCGCAGTTGCAGTTTGTACGCTCCTTGTCAAGGATATCGTCCATGCCGAAGTGCTCCCACTCACTGTTTCCGCCTGTGATATAGGTGTGGTGGTTTACTACCATATCCCAGAAAGCTTCTGCGTACTGAAGCTGGCGTGTAGCGTCAACCTTTTCGCCGTTTATGGTCTTGCCGTGGGCTACGGTATAGCGCTTTAGAGCTCCGAGGAACTTAGGGATAGTGGTGTTGGCGTGTTTGCCGTTGAGGACGTTAGCTCCGCCCTTGAGTATCTGCTCGTGGAGATTTGTGTCGTCGAAGTAGTGAGCAGCTACAGCGTGGTTATCCTTGCCTGTTATGCGGTAGAGCTCGTACATACAGTCGTTCATGCCGCCGTACTCGATAGAGAGTACCGTGCGGCGCTTCTGGTCGTTCCATGTCTTACAGCGGTTGTATACCCAGTCGCCCAGGTCTGAGCCCAAGTCCTTTGCGGTGGCATAGCCTGTTGCGTCGTAGATGTCAACTATACCTGCGATGAGCTTATGCATGGTGTACCACGGCACCCATGCTTCGCTGATGATGTTGGATTTGCCTGCTTCCACGTTGTCAAACTGGACCTCAACGCCTGTGCCGTTGGGGTGAGAGGCAGCCCAGATAAGTCCCGGCTTGCCCTTTGAGCTCTTTTGGCACTGTCTGAGACCGTCGATAAGGGTGGTCATTCTCTTGTACAGAGCCGAGCGCTGTTCCTCGGTAATGGAAGGATTCTGATATGCCTGCGCGATGGCAGTCATATAGTGACCTACCGAGTGACCTGCGATGTTGGTGTTTTCCCAGCCGCCGTAGCGCTTTGCACCGTTGGTGTTGAGGCCAGCGTTTTCACGGAAGCCTGCAAGGAGTCTGTTTGTGTCGAATGCAAGGAGATAGTCAAGCTCCTTGTTGAATGCGTTGACACTGTAGGCGTCAGTCATGGTCACGTCTGAGATGCTGAAATCACGAATTTTCATGTCGTCTGCTGTTGCTGCTGAAGTTTTAAATGAGGAAAAATCTGAAAAATTAAACATCAGAGCCGCAGCAATTCCAAATGATGTCATCCGAGAGGGAAGTTTTGATAACATATGTAATTCCTCCTTAAATTTTAATATCCATATTTATTTTATCTCATAATCACGGTTATAGCAACCCATAAAATCACCTAAAAGGTTGAAATTATTTGGCACTTTACTAAAAAAACAGCAGCCATCAGACTGCTGTTATCATATCGTGCATTATCAGAAACATTTTGTGCATAAAGTTTCATTCAATAAAAAATTTTCAAGAAGTTCAGACTGTCGCTTTATACACATCATTGAGTGAACTTTTTCTTATATCTTTATAACTACTTTTATTTCCTTATCTACAGCCTTGCTGAAATTCGTTCCGTCCAAAGATGTACCAACAACACTGCCATAATGAATAGGTATAACATATTCAGGACGGATAATGCCTGCCAATTCTGCAGCCTGCTTGTAATCCATAGTATAAGTACCGCCTACAGGCAGCATTGCGATATCGCATTTTACTTTTTTATTGTCCTCGTTAATATCTGTATCTCCTGCAATATAAATTCGTCCGTTGGCAGTACTGTTTATAATATAACCCAACCAGCCATTATCCTTTGGGTGAAAAGGCTTCTGTACATTATAAGCAGGGACTGTTTCTATACTTATACCCTTTATATCAATTTTTTCTCCGACCTTAGCCTTTACAACAGAAAGTCCGCTGACTTCCATATTCTCAGGACAGACAATAACTGTGTCTTCTTTTATGACCTTTTTTATATCATCGGCTGAAAAATGATCGTAATGATTATGGGTTATAAGAATTATATCAGCATCTGATGTTTTTTCGTTTATGCCATACGGGTCGATATAAATGATCTTACGGTCTTCAATACGTATACTGCTGTGTGTGTTGACATTAATAAAATCGAGCATATTTATTTCCTTTCATATTTAATTTCGTTCAAGCTTTTTTATAAGAGCCTTTCGCATATAACACAGATCAAAAACATTTATTTCATAATCTTCGTAAACATCGGCTGCATCACAGTCGGCAAGCTTTGCATCACGAGCTCCAAGCAGCCACTTCTGAAGTGTTACAACATCTGCAACATTGAATTCGCCGTCAAGATTTACATCATAGCGGACGATCTCAGGCATAGACTCCATAGGAGACATTTTCAAAGCTTCTTTTGTTTCAAAACAATATCTCCATACCGAGCCGTCTTTGCGAATAAACCACGCATAGCCTTTTTCCTGATATTTAACATATTCCGCACCTATTACCCTGTCTACATCGGAAATTGCAAAATGTCTTCCTGCAAGGTCAATAGTCAGCGTACTGTCATCTGTTATGTACCAGTTTATAAGGAGATCGGAATCATTGCCGTAGATACTGTCATATTCATGTATGTAAAAACAGCCATTATCAAGATATGATGGTGATATAAGGGATTCACCCGGCGGAAATATCACTGTTTCTTTCTTATTATAAGCAAGATATGCTTTTTTGTCGGAAGTTACATAAACTGTATCCGAATATCCCTCTGACGTAATATAATGTCCTAAATCAATAACATCTGAGGCAATTTTGCTTTTTGCAAAATATGAATATCCGCTTACTTTCCATAATACACCTTTTTCATCAAGAAAATAGTTGAATATATGTTTGGAAGGATTAACGATACCCGTTTTCTGAGATGTGACATTTAGCTTTCCATTAGTATCATAATCAATATTATACCATATCATTTCTCCGCTTTCAGAAATATAAAACCTGTCAGCCTCAACAAGTGATTTATAATTCTCACCTGCTTTTACAATTACAGGTTCTTCACCGTCAGGATATATGGAATAAAGCGTACCGTCAGCGGTAACTGCACAGCCATCAACAAGCATTTCAAACTTTATGCCCTCAACGGCTTTATCGTTAAGAAGAAGTGTACCATCATTCTGAAGTACAAGATCAATATATACATAATCACCATCAGCATTTTTCTTATATGTAGTGGAGAAAAGCTTTACATTATCGGCTGCTTTGTAGTACTGATCTCCTCTTATACCGTAAAGAACTCCGTTGTCTATGACAACATTGTGATTTCCGTAATATAAACTTGAATAAACCGAGGGCTCTGTTTTTACATCATTTAACTCAGGTGTTATACGCTTCATAGGAGACACTGTAATATCGCAGGAAAACTTTTCCTCATCGTCCAGATAAACATGACATTTTGTAGTCCCCTCTTTTTTACCGTACATACCGCACTGTACATGATAATTATCATATGTTCGGTCAAGGAGATCAACGAGATCATCATCAAGCTTAAAGCTTATCTTGTTATCTCCGAAAAGGCCTATAGGATAAACGCCAAATATATCCGAATATCCTCTTTCAATATTCATATCAGGACACCATGAAGCTTCTATTCGCTGCTCTGTGGTTATCTGATCCATATTCTTTAAATAACAGCCGAAAAGCCCAATATCCTTAACAAAAGAAATATCAGTAAGCGGTACTGAATCAAAAGATACTTCTCTGAGTTTGGGCATTTCCTTCAGTACTGAAAAATCAGTGAGTGTTCCGCCTTTAAAAGTAATATAACGGCACCCCGTCAGCATTGAAAGCCATGAGATATCTTTAACTCCTTCAAGGTCAAGCTGCAGCCCCGGAAGTCTTTCAAGCTCACTCTCCTCAATAATACCGTCAGAATTCCAGTCGCAGCCTCCTTTGTCTTTAACAAGTTCAGCATAAGCCTGTTCATCAATATCCACAGGTACAGGAGTATCCGCAAAGGCAGTTAAACCTGTCATTGAAGCCATAACAGATAAACTGCAAAGTAATGATATCGTTTTTCTCATTTATAATTACCCCCTATTTTTTAATTTTTCATTTGTTATCCACAAATTCAAAACAATATTTTTTTAAATTATAACATAAAAATGACCGCAAATCAAGATATTATATTAATAAAAACGCCCTCAGCTTTAAAACTGCTGAGAGCGTGTTGCATGAGCATATGCTCATTTTTATTGTTTTCTTTTGCTTGAATAGTATATCGCTTCACCATATATCATAGGAATAAAAACAGAAACAATCAAAATAACAAATGCCGCAATGAAATATCCGAGTAAAGATAATATAAATGCGGCAACACCGCTTATTATCAATACAAATCCGCCAAAACGGTGAGTTTTATCCCATATTTCATCACTTGATATTATATGAGGAGTACGTATTCCGATTACCCAGTTTTTTCTTACCTTAGGCAAATAGTTACCCAAAAAGATCATTATAACAGAGATCACTAAACATACGATCAAACGTATATCTTTAATCTTTCCGAGTGCAGAAAGAATAATAACTCCCTGGCACAAAAAAAGTATCATCGGAAAAATCATTATTATCGGAATCAGCTTTCCGATATTTCTCTTCTTTTCAAACCATCTCAGGTAAATACAGTTCAAAAATGTCACACCGGTAAAAATAAGCGGGATTCCAAACACTGCAAATGCCTTTGAAGCAGTATCATTTGATTTTGAAGTCATGCTCCAACTGGTGACAACTCTCTCGGGAAGACGGTCATATACCAATACCCCGGGAATAATCGTACAAAGACACAGAATTACAGCAATAATGTCACTCTTCTTCAGATTTTTCAATATCCTGCACCTCCTTTTCGTTTTTATCTGATGTAAACTGCGAGACCCACAAAAGTATCTCCTCAAATACGGAAGTATTAAGGGAGTAATATATAAAATTCTTTTCCTTTGTCTCGTATATTAGATCAGCATTTTTCAACTGTTTCAAATGATATGATACCGTTGCTCCTGTCATATCAAAATGTGAAGCTATATCCCCTGCTGAAAGTCTCCCCTTTTTCAGCATGGAAAGTATCTCACGCCGAACAGGATCAGACAGAGCCTTGAAAGTTTCGGGAAATCCCATTTTTCTCTCCTTCCTTTAAGATATATAGCATATGCCTTTAAATCATATCTGCCGCTTGTGTGTTATAGGCAGAGATACAAGAACAAAAACAAATGAAAGCATAGCTGTTACAATTACTGCACCGAAATAATCCTTAGGTTCATATTCTCCTTTATAAAGTGAGACACTATCAGTAATTCTGACAGGAAGATACTCCTTCGCTTTATTGTACATACCTATCAACGTCATAGAAAAATATACTGCTCCTGTACCAAGCATCACCTGTATTCCCGAACCTGCAAATGAAGAAAAAAATACAATGCAGCTTATCATAAATACGCCGAAAAGCCACCAGCAAAACGCTGCAAAAAACAGTTTACTTACAACAGAGTTGTCCCAATAGAAGTCGCTGTAGAAATATGTTATCTCGAAACACAGACATATACCGATACTCCATACAAGAAGCATGACTGCAAGCTTTGAGAGCACCACAGAACTACGTGAAAGACCTTTTGTAAGCAGCGGTATCAATGTACCTTTGGAATACTCAGTAGTATATATTCCGCTGAACATTATAAGCAATACGATCAATACCGTCGGAACATTCTTTACAAACTGCGACCACGAATCCATTGCCGTAACTTTAACTGCACTGACAGTGATCCCCTGTTCAGCAAAATCCTCTGACATTAACTCATATAGTTTAGGTGTCAGCTTGGCGATGGTAGGATTCATAATGCCAACCAAAACAAATATTGCCATTAATATCATAAGCCGCTTATTTCTGATTATTTCGCATATCTCTTTTTTTAAAAGAACTTTAAATCCCTTCATTTGCCTATCACCTCCATGAACAGATCTTCCAGATCAGCCTCCCGCCTTTCAAGACGAGCTATGGGTATCATCTGTGCTGAAAGAAAAGCCATAAGGTCAGCGCAATCTTTTTCAGATGCCTGCGGAAGTATAAATTTCCCGTCATTTACCCTGCCGTCAGGAAAAGCTGATGAAATCCTTTCAATATCATTTGGTTCAACAATGGTAAGCTCAAGAGCAGTATTGCCTCTGACAGCACGTATTTCCTCCAGACTGCCTGAAAACGCAGTCTTGCCGCCTTCAAGAAAAGCTACGCAGCTGCAAATCCTTTCAACATCTGAAAGAATATGAGTAGAAAATACGACCGATGTCTGTTCTTTTGCTGCACTTATTATATCAAGTATATCTTTTCTTCCCACAGGGTCAAGAGCAGATGTTGGCTCATCGCATATCAGAAGCTTAGGTCGATTTATCATTGCCTGTGCTATACCAAGTCGCTGCTTCATTCCTCGTGAATAGCCTTTTATACGATGCTTTTCCTTATCAAGTCCAACAAGCTCCAGCAGCTCTGAAATACGTGTTTTTAATTCACTGCTTCCCATGCCTGATATCTCACCGCATAGCTTCAGATATTCGTGTGCATTCATATACCCGTAAAACTCAGGTACATCAGGAAGATAACCTATGCAGCCGCTTTTGGGAGTACACCCATATCTTGCTCTTTCACCACATACATTTATCTCACCACCGTCTGTTTTCAGCAGACCAAGTATAGCACGCATTGTAGTGGTTTTGCCTGCACCGTTTCTGCCGATAAATCCGAATATACAGTTATCAGGTACAGAAAAGCTCACGCCGTCAAGCACTTTTTTACTTCCGAAGCTCTTTTTTATTTCTTTTACTTCCAGTACATTCATCTTTATTCATCTTCCTTGCCGAAAATAAAATAAATTATCGGACCAATAAATTGCATGCCTATTATTGCAACAACAAGCCATAATACGCGGTTTCCACGTTTATAGTTATCATGCTTCAGTATATGATATATCGTGTAGCCAAGCAATGAAAACTGTGCTATAATAAGCGGAATAAGAAGCGGTAAATACTCCTTGATATTTTCATTCATAATAAATCCCCCTTAAAAAGTATAATATGGTATTTAGAAAAAATTCAATTTAGATGTTTTTCTAAATAGATTATATCACTACTCACGTCGTTTGTCAATAGGTATTTAGAAAAAAATCTAAATACCTATTCCTAAAAATGACCGCCACTACGGGCGGTCATCATTACTTTAATGTGTTTTGTACTGAATTATAAAGACTTTTCTTTTCCAAGAAGATATCTCTGTATCTTTAAGGCGTCACCAACTGTAAGGCCCTTGGTATTTGAATCAACATCTCCGTTTTCAGCCCCCTGAAGTGTTATATGAAGATCATTGCTGCCATTAACTCCATATTTGTTAGGATTAGCAAGCGCCTGCATGATAAGTACCACATCACCCATATCAACAACGCCGTCACAGTTAGCATCACCCTTGATACCTTCATTTTGTGTATTGCCATTCTGATATTCTTCCTCTGTTATTGTATACTTAAACAGCTGCTTCTTTTCGTTTCCATCATCTTCGTAAGTGAAGTCGATATACGCA
>NZ_JAEF01000007.1:0-118294 GCF_000518765.1 Ruminococcus flavefaciens ATCC 19208
AGAGCCTTTGGTCGCTGTTCCCAGCTTTTAAAGAACAGCGAAATAATACGAAGGCGCACCGCAAGGGTGAATTCCGAAAACAATTCACTGGATTGTTTTCGGAAGAGGGTGACTCCCCACGGGGTGGGGAGATGTCGCAGCGCGACAGAGGGGACGGACCCGATTAGGGGGTCCTGCAAGAGAGGGCGTCCCTTAACAGTTTGATACGCTCTCTTGGGGACGTCGAGGACGCCGTCCCCTACATTTCGGGCGGATAATATCCGCCCCTACACGGAACGCCGAGGGCGGCGTTCCCTACAATGGGCTAACAGGTCAAATCAAAATTCAGCAAAGCTAAATTATGATTTATCTTATTTATATTATATCATATTTTACGGCTTATGTCTATAATTAAACTGTGAAAAATGACTGAAAACTGAAATTCGATAGCACTGATTTAATGATAAACGATAAATAATTATCGTACGAAATACACAATGAGAAGCGTGAAATACAAGACGATTTATGTTTAATCATACAATAATTAATGATAAACGATAAAAAACTGTTGACAAACATAAATATCAGTGCTATTATTTAGTCACAGAAACGGAGTAACTCTATGTTCTGATAATGAACAAATACTTTACAAGGAGCGATCAATATGAACAAAACGAAAGTAGAAGCCATGATAAAGAGAAGCAGTCTTATTGTAATGATAATAGCTGCTATTGAGACAGTTCTTTCGCTGCTAATGGCGGTAATGGAATACAAAAACTCTAAAAAAATGTCTCCTGAAGTCTTTAAGATGATGTTACCGAACAGTGTAAATATGCTTTTCAATGCGTCAACATTTATTATTGAGATGGTCGTATTCTACAGGATATTCCGAAGCGGCAGACCGTTTACAAATGGCAATATAACAGCAGTCAGAGTTATAGCCGCCCTGTCACTTATCGGCAGTATCGTTATTGCATTGATAAGGCACAGTGCAGGTATGCCGTTCATATCGGCATTATCCACTTCGATCTTTTCAGTATTCGGAGCTGTAGTTTTTCTGTTCTTTGCCGAGATAATGCGCTACGGAAAGCTTCTTCAGATAGAGTCTGACGAGACTTTATGAGGTGAGCGCATATGTCGATAATCCTTAGACTTGACCGCGTAATGGCGGACAGAAAGATAAGCCTTAACGAACTCAGCGAGCGTGTTGGGGTAAGCAATGTTAATTTGTCAAAGCTGAAAACAGGCAAGGTGAGTGCTATACGCTTCTCCACACTCAATGCCATATGCAAGGCACTGAAATGCCAGCCCGGAGATATACTGGAATTCACTGACGACGAAGAATAAAAATTTTTTTAAACTCTCTGCACAATTACTCATTCCTTATGTGTGTTATATATGAAAGGAGGTCACAGCAATGAATAATGACAGTACTGCATTATACGCATTCAGAAAATACGGAAACACAGTTCTGCGCGCAGCCTTTGCGTTCAGCGGCAGCTATGCCGAGGCAGAGGATATAGTTCAGGACGTTTTCCTTTCATTACATACAACACCCCGATCCTTTAATGACGATGAACATCTTAAAGCGTGGCTTCTCAGGGTAACGATAAACAAGTGCAAAAATCTAAGAAGAAGCTTCCGATTCAGCCGCACCTGTTCTATCGACGAAATAGAGCAGTCAGAGGCTATATATGAGATAAGCACCGAAGGGCGCGAGCTTCGCCGACAGATAGCGGAGCTTCCGCATAAGTATGCCGAGGTGATATTTCTTCACTATTATGAGGGATATTCCATAAAAGAAATAGCCGAGATAATTGAAAAGAATGAAAATACAGTAGGCTCACTGTTGAGAAGAGGACGGGAAAAATTAAGAGCTGAACTTGAAAAGGAGGATGAGCCATGCAGAGAGACGATTATAAAGACGCTCTGAATGAACTTCAGCTCAGCAGTAAATTCTGCGAAGAAATGGAGAAAAAGCTTGCGGAGAGCAAGCAGATAAATGAAGATGAGTACGAAGATGTGGTAACTCACGTTGACGTAGTGAAGCCAAAAAGACATCGCGGACTTGCAGCAGCTGCGGCATTTGTTATATGTGCAGGCGCTGTGGGCGGCGGAGCTTATTATAGATACAATTCGACAAGCAACACTTTGCCTAAAGGCGAGCAGATGGTATACAATGATTATTACTGTCATTTTCCGTTTGCGACCCTTCCGATACATGATGCAGTATTTTACGTAAAAGACAGGGAGATCACTGCAACAGTAATTGCTTATGAAAGCATTGCCAAAAAGCTTCATAACTTTTTTGAGAATACCGAATGGACTGAGGAAACTGCCAATGAAAAAGGTCTTACTATTTATAATACGGTCGGTATTTCATTTTCTGTCGAAAATTATAGCATAACAATAATATCTAATGATACGGTAAAGGTATGCAAAGTAAGATATTTCGATGCAGACGGCAATGATATGGGGAATGATTGTGAATATACACCTCTGAATGGTTCTGTAAAGTATGAAAATTATGAATACGCCCTGCCCGAAGGGTCATACACAAGGCTTATTGCTCTCCTGCTTGAAAACAGAATGGATCAGTATACTGAATGTGGCATTATAAATGCAAGCTTTAAGGACGCAGCTTATCATACTCCTAAAAGTGACGGAAATGTAAGTGAGCTTCAGGCATATTCTGTTTCAGAGCTTTTTGGAACTACACCATGGAAAGAAGCGACGGACGAAATTGAAGAAGCTCCCGATGAAGATCCGATAACACTGGATGTGCAGAACGATAAGGCACGGTATAAACTCAGGCTTTATAAAGACAGTGTTTTATATATCAGCAAGATATCCCTTGACAGCGGTGAAGAGATCAAAAAAACTTACACGTGCGATGATTTAACGGTATATAACAGGCTAAGAAGTGTACTGAGCGATCTCGGAAACGGCAGATGGATAGATGTATGCCCTATAGATTTTAAATATGAAGATGCAGTTGTTTTCAGGAAAGAGAACGGTATTGAAAAAGCATATCTTGTGAATTTTGGAATGTATAACGAGCTTGCAGATTTGCTTGAAACATTTGAATGGTGCTTCTGGGGGGATATTTACATCCTTGAAATGGGTGATGACGGATATTATACATATGGACTTGACGGAGAAAAGTTAGCAGAAAGCGATGATTCCTTTAAAATAGTCATCGGTGATCAGCTTATTTTAGTAAATGATAATAATAATGTAAATATAAAGTCATCTTACAGATACAGCATAAGTGTTAATGATTATAGTACGTTAAGGTCGTTTGTAAATAATATTACCGGAAGATCTATGGAGGGTGACGAGCTGGTTGACTGGTTTATCAATAATACGGTCAATAATGAAAATGGTATATATTATCAGGAGGCTGATGCAAATTATATTAAGAATTACAAACAGAAGATGGTAAATGATATATCAGAGATACGCAATAATCTGATGTCATTTGAATGGACAAAAACGATGGGTTCGGAATTTGATAACAACGAAAACATTACCTATGGACCTTATTACGGCAGCGATATAAATATCTGCATAGATGCAAATGGAAATATGATGCTGAGTGTCGGTAACAGGCTGTATTTTTATCACACCGACGATGAACGTTTTACAGAGCTTTATGAGGGTATAAAAGCTCATTGATAAGATATATTCCCGCATTCGGATACATGATGTGGAGGATTTTGCCGGCGCATTTCTGCCTATTCGGTCAAGGCAGAGATGCGCCGGCGGTTTTATTGACAAAAGCTGTTATGAGATGTATAATCTTAGTGTGATGCGATAATGTATCGGATATGTATTTTAATGTGAGGGAATTATATGGAATTACTGTCTCTTTTAATAAAAACAGTGCTTGGCTTTTGTGCAGTTAATATATACTTGATCTCTTTGATGTATATGCATGGTCCTATGAAAGTGCTGACGGTAGTAGTTGGTATATTATTTGTATTTGTCCTTTGCGCAGTTCCGTGCAGATCCCGTGAGAGCGGCAGGCTGGGACGTATGTACCGCGGCAGCCACCTTATGAAGATATTCCTTGCAGATGCGACAGCTGAGATAGCAGGCTGTATTTATTTCGCAGTGAGCGGAAAATGGGGGCTGACAGCTACGGTAAACACTGTCATAGCATTTTTACTGCTTGCACTGATGTTTCTGGTATCAGCTGTGAGGATATACACAAGCTCTGTACAGATAGGTATAAAATGGAGAGTATTGGGCGTGATATTCGCATTTATCCCCGTAATAAACGTTATTATCCTATTTAAGATGATAAAGCTTACAGATGATGAGTACAGGATCGAATGTGACAGGCTTGCCCTTGACCGCTCGCGCGAGCAGGAAAGAGTATGCGCAACAAAATATCCGATACTCATGGTACACGGAGTATTTTTCCGCGATGTAAGGGCTTTCAATTACTGGGGAAGGATACCGAAGGCACTTGAAAAGAACGGTGCAAAGATATATTATGGCTGTCAGCAGTCAGCGGACTCTGTAGCAGGCTGTGCCGCAGAGCTGAAAGCTAAGATAGACGAGATAGTTGAAAAGGAGAAGTGCGGCAAGGTCAATATAATAGCCCATTCAAAAGGCGGACTTGATTCGAGATATGCTATCTCCATGCTGGGAGCAGGTGATAAGGTGGCAAGTCTTACTACTATAAATACTCCCCACAGAGGCTGTCAGTTCGCGGAATATCTTCTGACGAAGGTGTCCGAGGGCTTTAAAAACGGGCTTGCCGATAAGTATAACACTGCACTCAAAAAGTTAGGCGATAGTGCTCCTGACTTTATTGCGGCAGTTACTGATCTTACTGCGTCTGCCTGCGAGGAGATGAACAAGCTGTGCGAAGATGTTCAGGGCGTGTATTACCAGAGTGTGGGCTCACGGTCGGTATCGGCTATGGGCGGACGTTTCCCGTTGAATCTGTCTTATCATCTGGTGAAGTATTTCGACGGACCAAATGACGGACTTGTTTCTGTAGAGTCTATGAAGTGGGGCGAGAAATTCATTTTTGCCGAACCAAGCGGAAAAAGGGGCATAACCCACGGCGATATCATAGACCTTAACCGCGAGAATATAAAGGATTTTGATGTAAGGGAGTTTTATGTTAAGTTGGTAAGTGACCTGAAAGCAAAAGGGTTCTGAGCCGAGTCGTTAGCCATTAGCCCATTGTAGGGGCGGATATTATCCGCCCGATAATAAAGCGGCAAAGCCGTTAAATTATGATTTATGTTAAAAACAAGCCCCGAGGCATAGCCTCGGGGCTGAACTTTTATATGAGTTTATCTTATCTTTGAACCAACAGGGATACTGTCGTCAACGAAGATGACCTTAACGCCGTCAGGAGTATCAGCAGCACAGATCATGCCGTTGCTGTCAACTCCTCTGAGCTTTACAGGCTTGAGGTTCGCAATGAGCTGGAGCTTCTTGCCGATAAGGTCTTCAGGAGTGTAATACTGAGCGATACCAGATACTACCTGTCTGCCGCCCATGCCGTCATCGAGCTGCAAGCAAAGGAGCTTGTCCGACTTCTTTACCTTCTCACAGGCAACTACCTTTGCTACTCTTATCTCTACCTTAGCGAAATCATCTATAGTGATCTCGGGCTTGAGCTCTATTTTCTCAGGCTCGGCAGCATCTTCGCCCTTTTCCGCAGCGGAAAGCTTAGCCTTTGCTGCTTCCATATTCTTTGTGAGTATAGCGTTGAGTTCTTCGATTTCCTTGTCAACATCTATTCTCGGGAAGAGTATCTCTCCCTTGTGAACAGTTACGTTTGCGGGAAGTACGCCTACCTTATCAAGATTGTCGTACTCAACATCAGCAGCTGTTGCGCCTATCTGCTCCCATACCTTTGGCATAACAGTAGGCATGAAAGGTGCAAGGAGTGCAGAGGTGATACGGATAGCTTCAAGGAGATTATAGAGAACTGCTGCAAGACGAGCTTTCTTTGCCTCGTCCTTGCCCAGTTTCCACGGCTCAGTCTCATCAATGTACTTGTTAGCGCGTGAAACTACCTCAAATATAGATTCGAGTGCCTGTTTTATCTTGGTTTCGTCAACAAATCCGTCAACTACTGAACACAGACCTGTAACCGCAGACTTGAATTCGTCATCAATAGGCTCAGCCTCGCGCTCTGTGGGGAGAGTGCCGCCGAAATACTTGTCAGCCATAGCTACAGTACGTGAAACGAGGTTTCCGAAGCCGTTTGCAAGGTCTGAGTTTATACGGTTTATCATTATCTCGTTGGAGAAAAGGCTGTCTGCACCCAGAGCCATTTCGCGGAGGATATGATATCTTATGGAATCCTGCCCGTATCTTTCGCCGAGCACGAACGGGTCAACAACATTGCCGAGAGATTTGGACATTTTCTCGCTTTCGCCGTTTTTGCCTGCCATTGTTATCCAGCCGTGTACAGCAAGGTGCTTAGGAAGGGGCAGATCAAGTGCCATGAGCATTGCAGGCCAGATGATAGCGTGGAAACGCATGATGTCCTTTGCTACCATGTGAACATCGGCAGGCCAGTACTTCTCATAGTCGCTGTGAGCGGAGTTCTCATAGCCGAGGGCAGTGATATAGTTTGAAAGCGCGTCGATCCAAACGTATACAACGTGCTTCTCGTCAAAGCTTACGGGAACGCCCCATGTGAATGAAGTTCTTGAAACGCAGAGATCCTCAAGACCGGGCTTGATGAAGTTGTTTACCAGCTCAACAGCTCTTGTCTTCGGACGGAGATAATCTGTCTCAAGGAGAAGCTTCTCTATACGCTCTGCAAAGGGAGACATCTTGAAGAAGTAAGCCTCCTCCTTTGCGAACTTAACAGGTCTGTGACATTCAGGGCAGCAGCCGTGTTCGTCAAGCTGTGACTCTGTCCAGAAGCTCTCGCAGGGAGTACAGTACTTGCCCGAGTATTCGCCCTTGTAGATATAGCCCTTGTCGTAGAGAGCCTTGAATATCTTCTGAACGGCTTCAACGTGGTAATCATCTGTAGTACGGATATATCTGTCGTAGGAAATGTTCATGTATTTCCAGAGGTTCTTGAATTTATCAACTATAACGTCAACGTATTCCTTGGGAGTTACGCCTTTTTCGGCAGCCTTCTGCTCTATTTTAAGACCGTGTTCATCTGTACCTGTGAGGAACATTACGTCATAGCCCTGCATTCGCTTGTAACGGGCAATAGAATCGCAGGCAACTGTTGTATAGCAGTGACCTATGTGAGGATCGCCCGACGGATAATAAATCGGTGTGGTAATGTAAAAGGGTTTCTTTGACATAAAAATCGCTCCAATCTGAGTGTAAAAAATTCCGTTTCCGAATGAAAGAAACGGTCAGCTTTGTATTATACCATATAAGCGCAGCGCATATGGTATAATTGCCCGATTGCGGGGAGCAAATCTTCTGATTTGCGTATCTGCAAGGGCATTTAGATCAAATATAATAAATGTACAACATTTATTATACCATATAAGCGCAGCGCATATGGTATAATTGCCCGATTGCAGGGAGCAAATCTTCTGATTTGCGTATCTGCAAGGGCATTTAGATCAAATATAATAAATGTACAACATTTATTATATCATACATTTTGTACTTTGTCACGTTTTTTTATTATTAATTGCAAAAAAAGTTGTCCTGTGACTGTTGACATCAGCCATTATAAGCGTTATAATAGCAATATAGGGCTTTTTTATATCATAAGGAGGGGTTATTATGAAATTATTCAAGTTTTTTGCAGGTGCAGCAGCAGGTATGATCGCGGCAGCTTCTCTGAGCGCAGCCATGAGTGCAGGCGCAGCTGAGATAGCCAATGTCAGCTTCGGCGACCCTACAGGCGACGGCATTATAGATGCTATCGACGCTTCATATATACTCAGCTTGTATGCTGATGTTTCCGTAGGTAACGGAGAGATAACAGATGAACTGATGGCTATATGTGATGTAGACAAGGACGGCAAGGTCAATTCTCTTGATGCTTCACTTATACTTTCATATTACGCAAACCAGTCCATAAGTGATACAGAGGTATCGTTAGAGACATTTATTGGAGAACTCTGCAATAAGGCTGTTTCATGGTGGGACGAAAACGCAAAAGATTTTGTACTTGATCCTGCATTGTCATGGGAATGGGGCTCTTTCTTTGATTTTGACAGTCCGTGGGGCAGCTTTAGTTCCGGGTCATTTAGTGACGAAGACGGACAGGAAGTTACAGAAGAAGGAACGACTCCTTCTGATGACGACTATGTAAGCAAGACAGACAGCAGATACTGCTTCTGGCTGGACATATCAAAGAATAAGGACTTTGTATTCAACGATGATTTCATAGAGGTATGCTTCAGGCTCAAGGACAATATCCCCGAGAAAGACTATGCTGTAAGATTCAGCACTGATTTCTCAACTGTTTTTGGTAATTCTCTTGTGCCTGATAAGGTAATACAGGGTAATATCAGAGTAGGCGGAGATATCGAGCCTCAGGACGTTTCATCAGAAACAGGCTTCGTTGCTTACGGTGACAATGTTTCCGCAAAGCCGGGTGAGAAAGTACGCTATCGCATAAACCTCAAGAACAATCCGGGTATGGCTGCTATGCTCGTATGGGTATACTTTGATTCAAATGCTATGGAAGTTGAGGAAATAATCCCGTCAGGTGAATTTGCTGAATTTGCTGATACTGCTTCTACAGGCGAAAAGCCAAAGAACTAAAGATCTGTTAAAGCTCCCGATAACCGTGGTGCTGAAATAGAAGTTTATATTGATTTATTGAGGGAGCCCTTTCTGAGGAAAGGGCTCCCTTTTTCATAAGGTGACTCTCAATGATCGGCATAAAAATATCTATTAAATTATTGCATTAATAAGGCTTTTTTAATTGTTTTAGTTATTTAATATATAATCTATTGACATTATAATATTCAATTTATATAATATAGATAGAAGAATATTGATAAATCATAAGGGGGTATGATTATGAATATTAAAAGATTTCTGACAGGTGTAGTTGCAGCAGCGGGTGTATTTACATTATGCGCTCCATTAGCGGCCAAAGCCGAAGCTTCAAATGATGAATATGTTGATAATGATGACTTTCCGCTTATCTCATACCAGATATTTGACGATCATGTTGAAGTTGTCAAGAATCCGAAGGTAAAAGAACTTGAGGATATTATTCTCAATGGAGTTGCAGAACAAGTGGAAAAAGCACAAGCTGAACTGAACAGTTTGCTTGCTGCTATTTCAAATTATGATATTGTTATAAAAGACACGGTAAACGGTCTGCCTGTAACGGGAATAGCTTATCAGTGCTTTTATGGCGATGAAAAAATAAAATCCATTGTTTTGCCTGATACCATAACTAAAATAGCGGGAAGCGCTTTTGAGAAGTGCTCAGAGCTGGTGTCTATCACTATAAAGAATCCTGATTGTAATTTAGTAACGGGAGTTTATTATTCCATATCCAATGACACTGAAAGGGTTGAATGGAAGGAAGGCAAAAAGCGTTATTCAAAATACGTCCCATCATTCAGCGGTACTATATACGGCTATGAAGACTCTACAGCACAGGCATATGCTGACAAATACGATTTCAATTTTGAGATCCTGAAAGACGAAACCAATATGGTAAAGCTCGGCGATGTCAACGGTGACGGCAGGATAGATTCTGTAGATGCATCGAATATACTTGCTTCTTATGCAGTCTTTTCAACAGGACAGGCTTCACCTACAACTAAGGAGCTTGCTTCAAGCGATGTGAATTCCGACGGAAAGGTCGATTCCATTGATGCTTCAAAAGTTCTTTCGTATTATGCTTATGTTTCTTCAAACGGAACTCTCGCTCTTGTCGATTACTTAAAGAAATAACAAGAAAAGCCCTCATTCGAGGGCTTTTTCCATAATATACGAAATTTTGCAAAAATACCCGATATGTAATCTTATGTAACAGTTTTTTTACTTGACATATATTTCCTTTTGACTTATAATGATAACAGAATTACTTTTGACCATTCTACCTATCTTACAGGAGGGATATTATGATATGCAAAAAATGCGGAAGCGAGCTTCCTGAGGACGCTCTGTTCTGTACAGAGTGCGGAGCATCGCTTGCAGAAGAAAAAGACGGAGAACTCAATGCCGTATCTGTCGATAATGATACGGACAACGAAAAAACTTCCATTTTACCACATCTTGAAAAAGTAATAGCTGACAACGAGGAGACGCTCAGTCTCACACAGGAGCAGGTGCAGCTTCTCAATGACGAGCCAACGGAGATACTCAGCACTACCGAGAAGATAGATATCCCCGAGCCTTCTCCTATTCCGGAGCCATCACCGATACCGCCTGCTGAGACAAGCTTTGAGAAGCCTGCTGAGTTTCCGAAGCAGGAAGCTCCAGCACCTGAGATAAGTGCTCCCGAAAGCTTCAACGACAACAGCGATACCATGAAGATACCCGTACAGCCTGAGCCTTACAGCCCGAGCAATGTACATAACGATAAGTTTGCAGGTGAGCAGAAGTACAGCATCAATGATAATAACAGCGTACAGCCTCCTGTGAATGATATACCGCAGTATCAGCCTCAGCCGCAGGAGCAGCCTGCTGAGCCTGCACCTGCACCCATGCCTGTTCAGGAGAACAAGCCGAAGGCGCGTAAAAAAGTCGGCGGCGGACGTATTTTCGGAGCATCTTTAGTAACTATATTCACTATCGTTTTCCTTATGCTTTTCAGTCTGCTCATTGCAGTAAAGCTTGGAGCCAACGGAAATATGATAAGAAAAAGAGCAATAAAGCTCAATGGTGAAACAGTTCTTACCGCTCAGTATGACGGCAAGGAGCTGTCAAAGACCTTCTATGATTCTATGGGCTTCAGAACTGCAACAAGAGGAAATGCCGATGAAGCAGGCTTCAAGAGATATATGCTCAACACCGATTTCCGTGAGTATATGGGCAGGATTGCTGACAATTACATCGACTTCATAATGGACGGTGAGGGAAGTGATCCTTCACTTACTTCCGATGACTTTGTAAACGACTTTATTAAGGTCAATAAAGGCGCAGCAGTAAAAGAATTTGATTATGAATTTGAAGAAAATGACTATGAACTCATTGCCAAAAATCTTGACAAGGACAATTTCACAGACTCTCTCAGCGTAAGAGAGTGGAACAGAAAGCTTGGTTTCCACGTAGATAAGCTCAGCTTCCTTTTCTCATACATCACAATAGGCATAATCGCTGCATTCTTCCTGCTTTTCCTCATATGGATCGCAGCAATAGTTGACAGACGAGTAAAGCACGTTACAGGATTTTTCGGATTTATCTTCACATTTACAGGAGCACTTCTTACTCTTGGCGGACTTACGATATTTATCGGTTCGGCAATGGGCTTTACATTCACACATAATGTAGGATATTATCTCGCAGAAAATCTGCTCCTGCCATTCACTGTGCTGGTAATCGCAATAGGAGTTGCCGAGCTGTTTATCGGATTTATATTCAGAAAGACATACCTTGGTATAAGGAGAAGAGCAAAGAAAAACGCTGCGGCAGCCGCTGCAAATGCTGCACAGTAAAAACAGCGTTTCACAAGTACATTACTTATACAGAAGTTTATACTGATTATTGAGAGAACCCCTTTTGAAAAAGGGAGCCCTCTGACGGAGGCGCGCCCCTTTGTCACTGCGTGACATCTCCCCGCACTGCGGGGAGTCACTCTCAAACTCTCTCCCGAAAACTTCTGTTTTTATTTTTTCTCGGATAGGGCGCGACCTGTATATTTACAGGTCTTTTTTATTGCTTGTACGCGCCCTATCCGAGAAAAAATCAGATAAAAGTCTTTGGAAAGGGGTTCGGGGGAAAACCTTTCCTCAGAAAGGGTTCCCCCGATAAATTAATGTAAGCTTCTGTATGTGTGACATACTTGCAAAGCGCAGTTTTGTCATTTATAGCATAAAAAAACAATGAAAATTTGTATTAAACGATAGTTGATACTTAATATGAAATGTGTTATAATACGTTATGAACGAATTATTAACGGAGGAATATTATGAAAGCAGGTATCATAGACAGTCCGAATAAATTCGGATTTTGGGAATCTTCCATAGGCGAAACAATGGATTTTATAGTTGCAGCTGATATAAGTGAGCTTTCCGAGTGTGATGTACTGCTTATTTCAGAAGAATACTGCGGAGGCGCTATAGGGACGGTAATGGAGAATATCCGTGCTTCCGAAAAGCTTTGCAGGATACCTGCGGCTGCGGTAACTTATGAGAGAAGCTGTGAGGATCAGGAGATACTTTTCGGACTTGGCTTTGATGATATCATACTTCTTCCTGCCTGCCCTCAGCTTTTGCAGCGCAGGGTGATTTCGCTTGCAGGAACGTCATCGTCATACTCCTCTGACAGGCACATAAGCCTCGACAGCCTTATGAGAATGAAAGACGCTGAATGCGGAGCTTATTATGTATGCACAGATGATTTTGAAAATATATACAGGTTCGTTCGCAGGATACTTGAGCGCACTAAAAAGAATGCTCAGGTGCTTGTGCTGACTCTTGAGGGCAGCAGAAGCTGCGATACGCTTTCATGCAGGAACGAGATAGGTACGCTTTCTCATGCGGTAAAGCTTTGTCTGAGGCGCGGAGATATGGCTACAGTGTGCGGAGACAACCGAATGCTGGTATTGCTGATAGGCGCTGATGACGAGGGCGGACATCTTGTTGCAAACCGTATAGTCAGCAGCTTTTACAGCGAGTGTGATGATTCCGACCTTGAGCTGACATATGATATCCGTGCAGTCAGAGCATAATGAAAAAGCGAAAGCTTCCTTTTGAAAGGAAGCTTTTCTGATGTTGAGATTTCTCTTGCTATTTTTTATTTATTGCTGTATAATTGTAATGTAGAACGTTTCTTAACTGAAGTCAGGAGGAATGATATGAAAAAGATAAGGATTTTTGCCGTATTATCGACAGCAGTTATAACAGCGGCAACTTTTTGCGGCTGCGGAGACAATAACGATGCAAAATATATCGAAGAACCTGTTATCACTATAGTAACAACAGAAAACAAAAACGTTAGATCTACCACAAAAGCTCCTGAAACAACTGTTACAACCGCAAAGGAGCAGAAAAATAAAAAAACTGCATCAACAAAGGCAGAAACAACCGAAAAAGTTACTTCTAAAAATAAAAAGAACAATAAGTCGGATAAAAAGACTACTTCCGCTGAAACTGAAAATGTTACTACGGAAACAGAGTCTGTATTCCAAAGCGATGACGGTACATATGTAGAGTATCATTTCCGCAGTGCAAAGCTTCTGAACCAGCATTTCGAGAAGCACGGCGCGGAGTTCGACGGCGATTTCAACTACGAGACCGCAAAGGAATACGAAAAGGGCGCCAGCGATGTTATCAATAATTCCGAGGCGCTTCATAAGACCGAAGCCGAGGACGGCGACGGAGTTTACTATATAGAAGATACAAATGAATTTGTTATTCTTTCCACAGACGGGTATATAAGGACTTATTTCCGCCCCAACGGTGGGATAGATTATTATAACAGACAATGAACGAAGGGAGCGGCTTTAAATGAAAAAAGCGGCAGCAGCAGTAATTTCAGTACTGACAGCGGCAGCTATGTGCAGTTGTTCGGGGAAAGGTTCAAAAAGCAATAGAGCTGATGAAAAGGAAAGACCTGCATCGTGGTCAGTGGAACAGCGCACACTTGACGATGTGACTCCGCGCAGCGGCGAAACACAGGTATTTGTAAAGCGTGACGAGGAAGGCGATGACATAATATATATCATACAGGGCATTCTCAGTCCCGATCCGGTAAATGACAAGGACGATGCCCTTGACGTTATAGCTTCGTATTCCGAGGTAATGGGCTTTAATGATGTATATTCCGAGCTTCAGTTCCATAGTACGATAGAGTATGGCAGCAATGTGGATTATATATTCGACCAGTACTGCGACAACATGAAGGCAGGCTCGGTGGAGCTTACTGTAAGCCGCATGGACGGCAATAAAGCAGAGGTGCTCAGTAGCGATTATATGGATCTCTGGGGCTTCAATACCAAGCCAAAGGTAAGCGAAGCAGAAGCAATAAAGTGTGCAGAATCAAAATATAAAGTAAAGAAAGGCACTAAGGCTGAGCTGCAAATACTCAGCGGACCTGTGCTTGCGTGGTTTGTGCCCGTATCCGATGATAATGTCAGTGAAGTGTACATAGACGCGAATAACGGCGATATAGTGCAGGTAAACAGATCAGTGAGCTGAAAGATAAAGAAAAAGGGGATACATTCCTTACGGAACATATCCCTTTTGCTTTGTTATTAACTTTTTATCTTACTTAACAATGAACTTGTCGATCTCTTTAAGGAACTTATCAGCATCATCTGTGTGCGCATTAAGCTGGATTGGCTTTGAGAGGTCGAGGCTGAAGATACCCATGATAGACTTAGCGTCTATAGCGTATCTACCGGAAACGAGGTCAATATCGAAATCATACTTCATAACGATGTTGACGAATTCCTTTACGTCGTTGATTGCCTGAAGATTAACAGTTGTTTTAGTCATACTATACCTCCTATTTCAGATGTCTGGGTTGTGGTTTTTTTTCTTGTTTATTTCTTTTTCTGCGGCTTTTCCCTTCCGCAAATATATAATAGCACTAAAAAAGCGCGGTGTCAAGCCGCTTTCTGAATTTTCGTCATAATGGTGCAATAGATTGATACAGAAATAGCAATTTTTATTGATAGCAGATAACTATTAACAGTGCATAAAAACATAAAGTAATAATTGTGCAAACTATACACACAGCAGAATGTGCATTTTTTATGAACTTAGGGTGAAATATGTATAAAGTATATTTTATAACTTTTGGCTGTAAGGTCAATCACTATGAAACAGAGTGTATGAAGTTGCTTTTTCGTGAAGCTGAT
This sequence comes from Ruminococcus flavefaciens ATCC 19208, assembly GCF_000518765.1. Classification (GTDB taxonomy): domain Bacteria; phylum Bacillota; class Clostridia; order Oscillospirales; family Ruminococcaceae; genus Ruminococcus; species Ruminococcus flavefaciens. The sequence goes on from NZ_JAEF01000007.1 coordinate 14,939, forward strand.
TTTGAAATAACCGATATTCCCGATGATGCTGACGCAGTTGTGATAAATTCATGTACTGTGACTTCCTCGGGTGACAGCCGTGCCATTACGGCGCTGAGAAAGACCCGTGCTGCGCTTCCTCATGCGGTCATAGCTCTTACGGGGTGCTATCCGCAGGCAAACAGGGAAGAAGCCGAGAAGCTTTCCGAGGCTGATATTATCGCAGGAACCAAGTTTCGCAGCCATATAGTTGGCATGGTGAAGAACTGCCTTGAGACACGGTCACACATGGTGGAGATAGAGGACTACGGCTCTGACGATGTGTTCGAGCCGCTTAAATGCACTCGTTTCGACAACAATACCCGTGCATTTGTGAAGATACAGGACGGCTGCAACCAGTTCTGCTCATACTGCATGATACCATATGCAAGAGGCCGCTGCCGCTCGAAAGCTCCCGAGGTTCTGCGGGACGAGGTAAGAGCCATAGCTGAGAGCGGCAAGAAGGAGATAGTCCTTTCGGGTATAAATCTTGCGTTTTATGGCAGAGAATGGGGACTTGATCTTGCCGATGCTGCTGAGATATGCGCGGCTCAGGACGGCATAGAGCGTATAAGGCTCGGCTCCTTAGAGCCTGAGATGATGTCGGAGGAGCTGCTCATGAGGCTGAAAGCCCTGCCACAGTTCTGTCCGCAGTTCCATTTGTCCTTGCAAAGCGGCTGTGAGCGTACTCTCAAAGCTATGAACCGCAAATATACCGCTGCGGAGTACCTTGCGCTTACTGAGCGTATCCGCAGTATCTTCCCCGACTGCTCATTCACTACGGACGTAATGGTGGGATTTCCGCAGGAAACAGACGAGGATCATGCAGAGTCCGTGGAGTTCATACGCAGGGTAGGCTTTGCGAAAGTCCATGTGTTCAGATATTCGAGGAGAAAGGGCACAAGAGCCGACAAAATGAGCGGACAGGTACCCGAGAGCGTCAAGACTGTAAGGTGGCAGGAAATGACTGCCGCAGCAGACGAAACGAGGGAAAAATACCTTAGCTCATTGGTAGGCAAAACAGTACCTGTGCTGTTCGAGCGTGAAAATTCTACAGAATTTCACCGCGGATATGCACCTGATTATACACAAATAAAGATTTCACGAAAAAATCCCGAAAAAAGTTTGCGTAATCAGATAATAAGTGTTATAATAGAAGAGTATGGTCACGACTTCTGCTTTGGCAGAGCCATTGATGAACTTTAGAAATTCGGAATGCGGAATTAATTGTATCGGCTTCGCCGATAAAATCGGAAAAGTGGCTTTTTAAATCCGTCGCCGTAAGGCGACACCTCAATTCTTAATTCCTAATTCCTAATTCTTAATTAAATTTGAAGGGAGACTGAATTATGTCCGTATTCAGAATTTACGTTGAAAAGAAGCCTGAATTTGCTGTAGAAGCTCAGTCTGTGCTCAGCGATATAAAAACTGCACTCAGACTAAACATTTCAGGAGTACGTATCCTTAACAGATACGACGCAGATAAACTCAGTGAGGAGGATTTCAAGGCAGCAATAAACACTGTATTCTCAGAGCCTGCCGTTGACGTTGTATATGACGAGCTCCCACAGGTAGGAGAGACTGACAGGATATTCGCTGTTGAGTACCTTCCCGGACAGTTCGACCAGAGAGCCGACAGCTGTGAGCAGTGTATCCAGATACTTCGTCAGGGAGAGCGCTGCCGCGTAAGAAATGCACGTATATATATAATCTCAGGCATCATCAGCGATGATGATTTCGCAAAGCTCAAGTCTTATATCATCAACCCTGTTGAGAGCCGTGAGGCATCACTGGAAACAGTAAAGACTCTCGATACAAATTACGATATCCCTACAACAGTTGAGGAGCTGGAAGGCTTCATCAACCTCAATGCACTGGGACTCCATGCATTCGTTGACAAGTTCGGTCTTGCTATGGACTATGATGATATCAAGTTCTGTCAGGACTATTTCCGCAATGAGGAAAAGCGTAATCCTACTATCACAGAGATTCGTATGATAGATACTTACTGGTCTGACCACTGCCGTCACACCACATTCCTCACAAATGTTGAGAACGTAAAGATAAATACTCCTTATATAAAAGATACATATGATATGTACATCAATGTACGTGAAGAGCTGGGCAGAACGGACAAGCCCATTACTCTTATGGATCTCGGCACTATCGCTGCCAAGAAGCTTAAGGCTGACGGAAAGCTCCCCGACCTTGACGAGAGCGAAGAGATCAATGCCTGCTCAGTAAAGATAAAGGTAGACATCGACGGCGAGCTTGAGGACTGGATACTCATGTTCAAGAACGAGACCCACAACCACCCCACAGAGATAGAGCCTTTCGGCGGTGCAGCTACCTGCCTCGGCGGTGCTATCCGTGATCCGCTTTCAGGACGTTCATATGTATATCAGGCAATGCGTGTAACAGGTGCGGCAAATCCGCTGGTACCCGTTGAAGATACTATCGCAGGCAAGCTCCCACAGAGAAAGATCACTCTCGGAGCTGCAAACGGCTACAGCTCATACGGCAACCAGATAGGTCTTGCAACAGGCCATGTTGCTGAGGTTTACCACCCCGGCTATGTTGCAAAGCGTATGGAGATAGGCGCAGTTCTCGGTGCTGCTCCTGCTGAGAATATCCGCAGAGAAAGACCTGTACCGGGAGATATCGTTATCCTCCTCGGCGGCAAGACAGGCCGTGACGGCTGCGGCGGTGCAACAGGCTCATCAAAGTCACATACTTTAGAGTCACTTGAACACTGCGGTGCAGAGGTACAGAAGGGTAATCCGCCTGAGGAGAGAAAGCTCCAGAGACTGTTCCGCAATCCTGAGGTAACAAAGATGATAAAGCGCTGCAACGACTTCGGTGCAGGCGGTGTATCCGTTGCTATCGGTGAGCTCACAGACGGACTTGTAATCAACCTTAACGCAGTACCAAAGAAGTACGACGGTCTTGACGGTACTGAAATAGCTATTTCCGAGTCACAGGAGAGAATGGCAGTTGTCATCGCTCCCGAGGATCTTGATAAATTCCTTGAAGAGGCTGCAAAGGAGAACCTCGAAGCAACACTCGTAGCAGACGTTGTTGAAGAGCCTCGTCTTAAAATGGTATGGAACGGCAACACTATCGTTGACCTGTCCCGTGAGTTCCTTAACTCAAACGGTGCTCCGAAGTTCACAGATATCGAAGTTGAAGCTCCTCTTCCACGCGCTGAGGAAGAGATCGCAGACAAGGCTGAGTCATGGACACAGCTTATGTCAAACCTCAATGTATGCTCACAGAAGGGACTTATCGAAAAGTTCGACTCAACTATCGGTGCAGGCACAGTCCTCATGCCTTTCGGCGGCGTATATCAGATGACACCTTCACAGGCTATGGCTGCAAAGATACCTGTACTCAAGGGCGAGACAAATACCTGCTCACTTATGGGCTGGGGCTATAACCCTGATATATCCGAAAAATCACCTTATCACGGTGCAATGCTTGCAGTTATCGAGTCTATCGCTAAGGTAGTCGCAGCAGGCGGTACATATAAGAAGTGCTGGCTCACATTCCAGGAATACTTCGAGAGAACACAGAATGATCCTCTCCGCTGGGGCAAGCCTATGGCAGCTCTTCTCGGTGCATTCAAGGCACAGCTTGAACTTTCATGCGGTTCTATCGGCGGTAAGGACTCAATGTCAGGTACATTCGAGAATATCGACGTACCTCCTACACTTGTTTCCTTCGCAGTATCAACTGCAATGGCAGACAAGATAGTTTCTACAGAATTCAAGAGCGCAGGAAATACTGTTATCTCCATCGTTCCGGAGTATGACGAGAACGGACTTCCTAAGTTCGACAGCATAAAGGCTTGCTTCGACAAGGTAGAGAAGATAATTGCCGATGACCGTGCAAATGCTATATGGACAAACGGCTACGGCGGATTTGCAGAGGGTATCGCAAAGATGTGCTTCGGCAACAAGATAGGTTTCGAGTTCACATCATATCTCAGCAGCAATGAGCTCTTCAAGCCTTGCTACGGCGCATTCATCATCGAGCTCAAGGGCGATGCAAAGAGCGATGAGAACGTTATCGGTAAGACTATTTCCGATTACAAGATCATCTGCCGCGATTATACTCTCAGCCTTGACAATCTCCAGAGAATATGGGAAGCAAAGCTCGAGCCTGTATTCCCATGCCGCATAAAGACTACAGATACAACTCCTCAGACATATTCTTCACCTAACCGTATTCAGCTTTCAGCTTCTACAAAGATAGCAAAGCCGAGAGTTCTTATCCCTGTATTTCCCGGTACTAACTGCGAATACGATACTGCAAGAGCTTTCGAGAAGGCAGGTGCAAAGCCTGAGGTAGTAGTTATCCGCAACCTGTCCGCAGGCGATATCGAGGAGAGCGTAAGATACTTCGAGAACGCAGTAAGACGCTCCGAGATAATCATGATCCCAGGCGGATTCAGCGGCGGTGACGAGCCTGAGGGAAGCGGTAAGTTCATCACAGCGTTCTTCCGCAATCCTAAGATAAAGGACGCTGTTCACGACCTCCTCAAGAACCGTGACGGACTTATGCTTGGTATCTGCAATGGCTTCCAGGCACTTATCAAGCTTGGACTTGTTCCATACGGCGAGATAATCGACATGGCTGACGATGCACCTACACTTACATTCAATACTATCAACCGCCACCAGTCAATGATGGTAAATACACGTATCGCTTCCAACAAGAGCCCTTGGCTCTATGGCTGCGAAGTAGGCGATATACATACAGTAGCTATCTCACACGGTGAGGGACGCTTCGTAGCTCCTGCAAGCCTTATACAGCAGCTTGCAAAGAACGGTCAGATAGCTACACAGTACGTTGATCTTGACGGCAATCCTACAATGGATATCCGCTACAATCCGAATACCTCTATCGAGGCTATCGAGGGTATCACTTCACCTGACGGAAGAGTATTCGGTAAAATGGGACACTCTGAGCGTAAGGGCAGCTACATCTGCAAGAACGTTGAGGGTGAAAAGGATCAGAAGATCTTCGAGAGCGGCGTTAAATACTTTACATGATGATATGACCATAGGGGGAATTTTTTATGAGTCATGCATTTAACTTTTTAGGGGGAGAAGAACTTTCACAAATAGGTGCAACATGGTTTGTATCATATGCATATCATGAATTTATGACTTTTGAACATATGAATTGGAAAAAGGTTAAGACTTTTCCATCGCGTATAGAAAAGTTTAATAATAGTAAAAAGTATCATTTATATTGGCTGTTTAAGGTATGTGATATGGATACAGAGAAATTAAAAACCAATAAGATAGAGTTAGCACCTGATAAAACAAAAGCAATGGCTAAAGAATTGCTGGAAAAGTTGTTGCTTGAACAGATAAATGGTTGATGTAATCTAAAGAGATACTTAATTAAAGGACGACTTTATGTCGTCCTTTTTCTATTGACAAATAATATAAAATGTGGTATTATTATAAAAATTTTATATTGGAGGTACAACATGAAAATCAAAAAATTAACAGCATTAGTTATGGCATTTACTGTTACGTGCGGGGTAACACAGGCAGTAAACAACTATTCTCCTGTCAGCTTTACGGCTTCGGCTGAGGAAGCTGCTGAAAGATCAGCAGTTTTTGACGCTGAAACAGGTACGCTTACTCTGAAAGGAAACGTTATCAAAAATGACGTTATCCAGTATTCCGGCACAGGTGTAAAGACTATAGTTGCCGAAGAGGGAGCAGTACTTCCTCAGAGCTGCCTTGGTATGTTCCAGCGTTTTCAGAGTGCTGAAACAATTGATCTGAGCAAGGCAGACACAAGCAAGGTCACTGACATGAACGGAATGTTCAGCGAATGTATCATGCTTAAAAAACTTGATCTTTCAGGCTTTGATACTTCAAACGTAACTGATATGTGTGCGATGTTCAGCGAGTGCTATGCTCTTGAGTCGCTTGATCTGTCGAGCTTCAATACTTCAAAGGTCAAAGATATGAGTCAGATGTTCCTTGCGTGCAGAGCGTTGAGATCACTTGATCTGTCAGGCTTTGATACATCTTCTGTAGAGGAGATGCAGGGAATGTTCGATGACTGTCTCGAGCTTACATCTCTTGATCTTACAAAATTCGATACTTCTAATGTAACAAACATGAGAAGTATGTTCTATGACTGTAAGAGTCTTACTTCTCTTGATGTAACTAAATTCGATACATCAAAGGTTAACGATATGGGAAAGATGTTTTCGGGCTGCTTAAAACTGTCTGAACTTGATGTGACTCATTTTGATACATCAAAGGTTACAGATATGTCTATGATGTTTAACAGATGTTCAAAACTGACGTTTTTGGATCTTCTGAATTTTTATACTTCAAATGTAACAGATATGAATTCTATGTTTATGGACTGTGAAAGCCTTAAAAATGTATCTGTGTCTAATTTTGATACGTCAAAAGTAACTGATATGAGTGCCATGTTCTGTGAATGCAAAGCTCTTACATCAGTTGGTGTGGCTAATTTCGATACTTCCAAAGTAACAAATATGACGCTTATGTTCAATGGCTGTACCAGCCTTGAATCTCTTGATCTGTCGAATTTTGATACCTCAAATGTCGTAGATATGACGAATATGTTCTGGGAATGCAGTTCGCTGAAAAAGCTTGATCTTTCAAGCTGCGATACTTCAAATGCAGAAAGTATGCGCAGAATGTTCGGCGAATGCAAGAAGCTTGTAACTGTTGATATGTCAGGCTTTAAAATCAAGAAGGGCTGCGAAATAGGTGCTATGTTTACAGGCTGTACCGCTCTGAAAACAGTTTATGTAAGTGACGGCTGGAAGATTGAAAATATCGCAGATAAGGTTTCTGTGTTCGATGAGTGCATAAGCATTGTGGGCGGCAATGGTACAGCATATAACGAAGACGAGATCACAAGCGATTATGCGCGTATAGATACTGCTGATGCTCCCGGATATTTCACAGCAGCTGAAAAAGCTCCTTCCGAAAATAAGTCATTATCCTTTGATGAAGAGACAGGTACTCTTACTCTCAGAGGAGACATTTACTATTCAGATGTGCAGGAATACAAAGAAAAAGCTAAAACTGTAATAGCCGAAGAGGGAACAGTACTTCCTGAGGTCTGCATATCCCTTTTTTCAGGCTTTAGTAATGTTACGAAGATAGATCTCAGCAAAGCTGATACAAGCAAAGTAAAATATATGGTGTCTATGTTCAACGGCTGTTCAGAACTGACAACTCTTGATCTTTCTAATTTTGATACATCGAATGTTGTTATAATGAACAGAATGTTTGACAGTTGTTTCAGCCTTCGTTCACTTGACCTTTCAAGCTTTGATACTTCTAAGGTTGAAGGAATGTATAGAATGTTTTCTTTGTGCGCCAACTTGCAGACACTTGATCTTTCAAGCTTTAATACGGTAAATGTTAGCCGTATGGATTATATGTTTAGCGATTGCAGAGAATTAAAAACTGTTTATGTAGGATCAAAGTGGGTCACAGATGGCGTTATAGATGATAGTCATATGTTTGAAGACTGTAATGCACTTACAGGCGGAAACGGAACAAAATATGACGAAAAGAAAATTTCCATAGAGTATGCACACGTAGATGAACCTGATAATCCCGGATATTTTTCTGTACGTGATGGCGAATCCTATGAAACTCCTGCCGAACTGAAAAGCACATTTGTAAAAGACGGAGCATTAACTTACAGGGTATTTGAGGATCATGCAGAGGTACTGAAGTGTGATAAAAAAGCAGAGGGCGATATCGTCATTGCAGAAAAGGTTGACGGAAAAACTGTTACAAGGATAGCAACTGAGGCATTCCTTTTATGTAAAGTTTCATCTGTTGTAATGCCTGATACAGTCAAGGAGATAGGAACAGCTGCGTTTTCTTCATGCAGTATTTCCGAGAATTTTAAAATATCTAAAAACCTTGAACGCATTGGTGATGATGCATTTTATATGGCTTCGATCCCGTCATTGGAACTGCCTGCTTCATTGAAAGATATTGAACTGGAAGCGTTTAGCAACAGTTATTTTAAAGAGCTCGTTCTCCCTGATTCATTTAAAAAGATAGAATATTCTTCTTTTTATAATTTGAGTGCGAATAAGCTTACTATTCTGAACCCTGATTGCGATATATATGACAGTGAAAAAACTTTTGGCAGTGTTCATACTATTATAGGTCACAGAGGCTCAACAGCAGATGCTTATGCAAAGAAATACGGTATTCTGTTTTATGCACTTGAAGACAAGCCTGTTGTATACGGCGATGCTAATGATGACGGCACAGTTGATATGGCTGACGTTGTTCTCATAATGCAGAGCCTTGCAAATCCTAACAAGTACGGCATCAACGGCACAGACAAGAACCATATCACTGACTTCGGACTTAAAAATGCCGATGTCAGCAGAGGTGAGAATAATGCGCCTAACGGAGTGACTAATGATGACGCACTGCTTATCCAGAAGTATCTCCTCGGACAGGTTCCTACATTAACAGTTAAAATGCCATAAGCATTTATATCGGCACGGTTTTTACTGTGCCGATTTTTTTATGCTTTCATAATGGGGCTGAAAAACGCGTTTTTTCAATGGAAAAACATTGAATATCCGAAAAGTTTTAGTGCATAGTAATTAGTGAATAGTGTAGGGAACGCCTCCCAACAGGAGCTGCGAAACGCTGCCCCTACAATTATGAATTATGAATTGATACTACTCACTGGCAAAACGCGCAGTAGGCAATGTTCATAATTTTGTGTTGACTAAAGCTGAAATTTAGTGTATAATAATTATGAGGTTACAGGTGTTTGCTGTAACAAATAACGAGTAAGGAGATATGCTATGAATAACATTCTATTCGCCGCTTCTGAGTGCGTTCCGTTTATAAAGACAGGCGGTCTTGCTGACGTTGTCGGAGCACTTCCGCAGTATATCGACAAAAATCAGTTCGATGTAAGAGTTATTATGCCTTATTACACCTGTATACCCGATAAGTACAGGAATGAATTCAAATATGTTCACCACTTCTATATGGATTACGGTATGAGAAGTGAGGGTGTTCATGTTGGTATTATGGAGTATGAGTATAACGGCATCAAGTTCTATTTCGTTGACAACGAGTATTACTTCAAGTGTGATACGCCTTATTCTCCTGACCTGAAATGGGATATCGAGAGGTTCACCTTCTTCTGTAAGGCTGTACTGGCTATCCTGCCTGTTATAGGCTTTCGTCCCGATATTATCCATTGTCACGACTGGCAGGCTTCGCTTATACCTGTGTTCCTGCATTCGACCTTTGCAACGAATCCGTTTTTCAGCTCTACAAAGAGCATTATGACTATCCATAACCTTAAATTCCAGGGTGTATGGGATATTGATACCTTCAAGTACAATACAGCACTGCCCGATTATATGTTTACTTCGGATAAGCTGGAATTTAACAAAGATGCAAATATGCTCAAGGGCGGTCTTGTGTATTCAGATTATATCACAACAGTCTCCGAGACCTACGCTCAGGAGATAAAGTATCCTTTCTACGGCGAACAGCTTGACGGACTTCTCCGTGCAAGGTCTGCATCTCTGAGAGGTATCCTCAACGGTATCGACTATAAGGTATTCGATCCCGCAAACGATGATAAGATACCTGTAAAGTTCAATTCCAAGAACTTCAAGGCAAAAAAAGCCGAAAACAAGGAGAAATTACAGGCTGAGTTGGGGCTTCCCGTTGACAAGAGCAAGTATATGATAGGTATTATCTCACGTCTTACCGACCAGAAGGGACTCGACCTTGTTAACTATGCTATGGAGCGCATCTGCGACGAGAATACACAGTTCGTCGTTATCGGTACAGGTGATCCGAGATATGAGAATATGTTCAGGCATTATCAGTGGAAATACCCTGAGAGAGTTTCGGCTAATATCCTTTACGATGACAAGCTTGCTCACAAGCTCTATGCAGCAGCCGATACTATCCTTATGCCTTCACTTTTCGAGCCCTGCGGACTTACTCAGCTTATCGCGCTCAGATATGGTACTCTGCCGATCGTCCGAGAAACAGGCGGTCTGAAGGACACTGTTCAGCCGTACAACGAGTTTGAGGGCACAGGAAACGGTTTCTCATTTGCCAACTATAACGGTGACGAGATGCTTTCGACTATAAATTACTCCAAGAAAGTTTTCTTCGAGCACCGCAAGCAGTGGGACGAGATGGTTCAGAGGGCTATGGAGCAGGACTTCTCATGGAACAGCTCCGCCCGTCAGTATGAGGGTATGTACAACTGGATGATAAACTGGTAATAAAACTACGTGAGGGCGGATCAGTTCCGCCCTTACTTAGTGATTAGTTATTAGCGGTTAGTGCATAGTAGGTGGCGATGTCTGCATCGCCCGTCAATCACACATATATTTATTATATAATGACGTACTGTAGGGAACGCCGCCCTCGGCGTTCCGTCGATCACGATGCAAGTAACATGAATCCATTGTAGGGGCGGATATTATCCGCCCGTGCCTGACGATGCAAGCAGCATTAGCGTACTGTAGGGGAGTCCGCCCTCGGGCTCCCGTCATTCACGATGCAAGTAACATGAACGCACTGTAGGGGCGAACAGTGTTCGCCCGTATAAATATATTGATGTAAGCGATGTACGAGTATCGGTGTTGATAAGAGTGAGCGAGCTTGCAAGCGATAATATGGTTAGGGGGCAGCGTCACGCTGCTGGGAGAAAAATATGTTTTTTGATAAGATAATAGATGCTTTAACGGATGGAACGGAGAAGCTGCTTGAAAAAGAGGCACGAGTAAGAGGACTCGATTACAATGAGGTCAAAGCTGATGCTGATTCCGGACTTTTGCTCGATGGTTGCAGCTTCGGCAGGAAATACGCCATAGTCCGCAACGGTAAGAAATCGGTGCTCCTGCCGTATAATGAGCTTTTCTGGGTGTTTGCCAAAGGAACTGACGATGCCGAAAGGGCAGATGTTTATTTTGTGACGGTATATCATATCATGTACCAGATAAACAATATGAGAAAGACCGATGCCGTTAATATATGCGAAAGGATACTGGCAGCCGACAGGGCAGTTCTTATCGGCTTCAAGGAAGAGTATGCGAAGTTATATGACGAGCACCCAGATGACCTAAAGGAAGTGAAAAGGGAGTTCCTGATAGGTTCGGTATTTCAGGAACTGAAAAATGACATAGAGGAAAGAAAAGCAAGAGGCGAATATGAGCCGAAGCCCTCACCCATATCTCCCGTACAGCAGGAGATTCATACAGAAAAGCCCGAGCCTGTGCAGGAAAAAGTTTCCGAGCCTGAGCCCGTGAAACCGCCTGATAAGTTTGACGAGATACAGGAAAGATTCATGGAAGCTTACAACAGGCTGTACGATGAAGCTGATATGGACACGCCCTTGCGCACCGAAAAGGCAATATGTGAGGCTGCTCCCGAGATAGGCGAGCAGATGAAGAAGTTCAGACATAATGCCATATTCCTGTGCGATAAGGAAATTCCCGAGGGCGGGATACCTGTGGGAGCAAGCAAGATAGGCGGTCTGCCCGACCTTCCTCCCGATATGGAGTACCCGACCATGACAGGCTTTACTTTCCGCAGGAAGGGACAAAAGCCCGAAGAAGCAAAGGTCTACCCCAAAACGGCTATGCACCTTGCAGTGCAGATAAATCTTTACGAACTTGCGGAGAGCGGTGCGGATACTGAGGGAATATTCCCGAAAACGGGTATGCTGTATCTTTTCTGGAGCGGCGAAATGGACGATACTATATTCGATCCCAAAAATAAATACGCATTTGTGCGTGCTGACCAGCCCGAGCTTGCTCAGGTAAGCAAGATGATATGGTGGGACGGCGATATGTCCGAGCTCAGACGTACAGAGCCGACTTTGCCGTACTATGAGGATACAGACGACGAGGACAACGGCAGATTTGACGAGATATGTCCCGAGACGATGATATCCTTTGCCGATATGACGGAGTACAGCCGCGTAGACTTGCTGAGTATAGACGGATTTTGTGAGCTCGATGACCGAAATGACTTTGAGTTTACGGAGTTTGGCAGCAAGCTTTTAGGAGTACCGCACGGCGGAAATATTCCTTATATCGAGAAAGACGAGATACAGCTTTTGCAGCTCAGATACAGTGTGGGCTGTGTGTGGTCGCTGTTCTGGATAATGAAGAAGCAGGACTTTATTGACCGCGATTTTACAAATATACATCTGGACGCAGACTGTGACTGAGCGATATTACATAACAAGGAGCAAATAATGTTAAAAGGCGCGATTTTTGATATGGACGGTCTTATGATAGACACCGAAAAGCTCTATCTCAAATTCTGGATACTGGCGGCTAAGGACTTCGGCTATGATATGAAGCCCGAGCACGTTTACGCTATCCGAAGTATGGCGAGGAAATTTTCCATACCTAAGATAAAGAGCTTTCTGGGCGAGGACTGTCCCACAGAGGAGATACGTGCGCACAGAACAGTGCTTATGAATGAATACATCATTGAGAACGGTCTCGAGGTTAAAAAGGGACTGTTTACTCTTCTGGACTATCTCCGTGACCACGGCATTAAAATGGCTGTGGCGACGGCTACTCCAAGCAGCAGAACTAATGAATATCTGCATACTATAGGTGCATATGACTATTTTTCGGCTATGGTGTGCGGAGATATGATAACCAACGGCAAGCCTGCTCCCGATATATACCTCACAGCAGCAAGTGAGCTTGGGCTGCCGCCGCAGGAGTGCGCTGCATTAGAGGACTCTCCCAACGGCATCACAGCTGCCCATGCCGCAGGCTGTCACGCTATAATGATACCCGATATGACCCAGCCCGACGAGGAGATAAAGCCGCTTTTGTCGGCAGTATATGACAGCCTTGACGAGGCAGTGGAGTATTTTGAGAGGAGCAGGTAACTATGAGTGTTTCGGAGATATTTGAGATACCGAAGTTTTATTATTTCGAGAGCGGCAACGACTTCTCGGGAAGCAAGGGCGATTTCGCCTATAAAATATCCAACGGTGAAAATCTGAAGTGTATGACATGGCACGGCAGACTCTGCTCCATGAAGGCTGAAATTGAGCATGAGGCAGAGTTTGAGCGTACACAGGAAGGCTTCGATGAGATGATAAAGTGGCTGGAAGAACAGTACAAATCGTAATTCAGCAAAGCTGAATTATGATTTGAGCCGTTAGCGGTTAGCTTGTAGGGGACGGCGTCTTCGACGTCCCGTTGTGCATTACGATGCAAATAACAATCTAATCACTAAAAAGTCGTTGACAAAAGCCCATGTCGGGATTATAATTATATTGAGTAAATATAGCTGCTCATCATATTACTTTTTATGGAGGAATTATGGATATAATAATTGTAGGATGCGGCAAGGTAGGAAGTTCTCTTGCACAAGTCCTCAGCGGTGAACACAATATCACTATTATAGATAAAAAAGAAACTCTCGTAGAAACTGCAATAAATGATTTCGACGTAATGGGAATATGCGGTAATTGCCTTCAGACCAATATTCTTGAAGAGGCTAATGTTTCAAAGGCAAATATCTTTATCGCGGTGACTACTTCCGATGAAGTTAATGTATTATCATGCCTTATTGCCAAGAAAATGGGTGCCCGTCATTGTATTGCCCGTGTACGCAGCCCCGAATTCGATAAGCAGCTCGTTTTCATGCGTGAAGAACTGGGCATCAGCATGATGGTAAACCCCGATTACAATGCAGCTAACGAAATAGCCAAGGTACTGCGTTACCCCGAGGCTATAAATATAGAGTCCTTTGCAAAGGGCAGAGTTGACCTTGCGGAGATACGTATCACAAGCGGAAGCATACTTGACGGTGTGGCTCTCAGTCAGCTGTCAAGAAGAATGAGGCTCGATGTGCTTATCTGTGCTGTACAGCGCGGTGAGGAGCTCACTATACCTAACGGAAATTACGTGCTCCGCGCAGGTGATAAGATACACATGACTGCTTCACACAGCAATATGGTAAAGTTCTTCAAGAGCATAAGTGCGGCTTACCGTGAAAAGCGCGTAAAATCGGCTGTACTCATAGGCGGAGGAAGAGTTGCTTATCATCTTGCTCAGCAGCTTATAGAAATGGGCGTTAAGGTCAAGATCATAGAGATAGACCGTGACCGCTGTCTTGAGCTTTCCGACAGGCTAAACAAGGTGGATATCTCCTGTGCAGACGGTACAGACCACGATATCCTTGAAGAAGAGCGCGTTTACGATGCGGACGCTGTCGTTACACTTACAGGTATAGATGAGGAGAATATACTCCTTTCACTCCTTGCCAAGAACAACGGCGTTGAAAAGGTGGTAACAAAGGTAAACAGAATGTCTCTCATGCAGCTTTCCGATACTCTCGACCTTGACAGTATCATATCGCCCAAGACCATTACCGTAAACCAGATACTCCAGTATGTGCGTGCAAAGCAGAATTCTGTCGGAAACAGCGTAATTACACTTTACAGAATGGTCAATGACCGTCTTGAGGCTATTGAGTTCGTTGTACGCGACAAGAAGGAATACGTAGATGTTCCGCTGAAAAAGCTGAAGCTCCGCAGTGGTCTGCTTATCGCAAGTATCGTAAGAGGAAATGAGCTTATTATACCAAAGGGCGACGACTGCCTTCAGGTGAACGACAGCGTTGTTGTTGTTACCACTACAAAGGGTATGCACGACCTTAGCAATATTTTCGATTAAGGAGTGCACCTGATTTTTTATGAATTACAGAATGATATCCTATATTATGGGACAGATACTGAAGGTCGTTGGACTTTGTATGCTTCTGCCCGTATTGGTAGGTTTTATTTATGGGGAAGACCATGTTGTTGTTTCCTTTGGCATACCTTTTCTTATAACTATGGCGATAGCTGTAATTTTCACTATAAAGAAGCCAAAAAACAATTCGGTCTATTCCACAGAGGGCTTTGTGAGCGTTGCGGCTTCATGGATAATGATGTCGTGCATAGGTGCTCTTCCCTTCGTTATCTCGGGAGAGATAGACAATTATGCGAGTGCTCTCTTTGAGACTGTCTCGGGATTTACGACTACAGGTGCGACTATTCTTGAAGACGTAGAAGCGATGTCGAAGTCATGCCTCTTCTGGAGAGCCTTTACTCACTGGCTGGGCGGTATGGGAGTGCTTATGTTCGTTATTGCCATTATGTCAAGCAACGACTCACGTACCATGCATATGATGCGAGCTGAGTGTGCAGGTCCGAAGGTGGGACGGCTTGTATCAAAGTCGCGCTTTTCTGCACGTATACTCTACGGCATATACATAACACTTACGGTCTCTGAGGCTGTACTGCTTCTTTTCGGTGGTATGCCGCTTTATGACGCTATTATCCATGCCTGCTCATCGGCAGGTACAGGCGGTTTCTCATTATGGGGAGACAGCATCGGCCATTATGACAGCGTTTACATCGAAATGGTAGTGGCAGCTTTTATTATCCTTTTCGGTGTCAACTTCAATCTCTATTACTATATTATAATAAGAAAGTATTCGCTGGCTTACAAAAATGAAGAGGTAAGGACTTATTTCGGAGTTATAATAGCTGCAACAGCTATTATCGCACTGAATGTCCATAAGCTTTATGACGGCGTAGGCGATACTCTGAGACATACATTCTTTATGGTAGCTTCTACCATAACCTCGGCAGGATTTTCAACTACTGATACTGCCAAATGGCCTGTATTCTCGCAGACGCTGCTGCTGGTGCTCATGTTCGTGGGTTCGTGCGCAGGCTCTACAGGCGGTGGTATGAAGGTATCGAGAATAATGATACTTTTCAAGACAGGCATCAAGGAACTCAAATATATCACTAATCCCCGTGCGGTATCTACCGTAAAAATGGACGGGAAGCCCGTTGAAAAGGACGTTGTCCGCGGTGTAAGCAATTACCTTATACTGTTCATGATGCTTATGTGCATATCTGTACTTCTGGTCACTCTCAACGGCTTTAGCATAGAAGAGTCGGCTTCGGCAGTTATCACCTGTATGAATAATATCGGCTTCGGTGTGGGGCGCTTCGGACCTGCGGGAAATCTCGGCGGACTCAATGCATTTTCAAAAATAGTTTTATGCTTTGATATGCTTCTGGGCAGACTTGAGATATATCCGCTCATAATGCTTTTCGTACCAAGAAGAAGATAAGCTTTTAAGACCTGCATATGCTTGGGGTGCTGTGCAGGTCTGAAATATAATATTAAAATGGGAGGAATAAAAACATGAAAAAGGTCGTATCCGCTGTCATATCGGCGGCAATTTGCTTTTCGGCTGTTCTGACTTTTCCTGTAATGGCAGCAGGAGTTCCGCTGGAAAGCTTGGTCGTTGACAGCAATGTAGGTGAATCGGGAACCTGCGGTGCAAATGCAGCATGGAGCCTTGAGGACGGAACGCTTACTATCTCAGGTTCGGGAAAGCTCGTCAACTGGGCATCAAGTGCAAAGGTACCGTGGAATTCACTCAGAGGTAAGATAAAAACTGTTGTTATAGAAAAAGGCATAACGAGCATAGGACCGTATGCTTTTCTCGGATGTGCAAATCTTTCATCTGTAAATATTTCCGATACTGTTACGGATATCGGTATGAGCACTTTTGTTTCCTGTACTTCGCTTGCTTCTGTTGATTTTCCTGCAAGTGTTTCAACTATAGGAAGAGAAGCTTTCAAAAACTGCGCCTCGCTCAGTACTGTAACTATCCGCAACAAGAACTGCAATATAGTAGGCTATTCCTTGACTATATGCAATTCCTCAGCCAACGATAAGGGCAGCTTCAGCGGCACTATCATAGGTGAAGCAAATTCAACAGCACAGACATTTGCTCAGAACTATGGCTATAACTTCAAGCTGCTCGGAAGTCAGCCTGAGATAACTACTACTGCGACCTCAACGACAACAACAACAACTACAACTTCTACAACAAGCAAGACCACAACAACCACAACTTCTACAACAAGCAAGACCACTACTACAACCACAACTTCTACAACAAGCAAAACTACAACTACTACAACAAATGCACCAACCACAACCTCTATTGCTTCTACAACTGTTCCGATAACAACTACAACACCTGATCCTCACACTGAAGAGTATATGCTCGGCGATGTAAACGGAGACAAGCTTATAGATTCTGTTGACGCAAGCAAGGTCCTTGCGGAATATGCTGCTGTTTCATCAGGAAAGGCTTCAAAGTTCAATGACAGGGAATTCGCAGCTGCCGATGTTGATAAAAACGGCATGGCAGACTCAGTTGACGCATCAAAGATACTGGCATACTATGCTTATTCATCTTCTGAAAACGGGAACGTAAAATCATTATCGGAATTTTTAAAGAAATAAAAAACAAAAATAGGGAATGCATAGGGGAAAATCAGAATAACACTTTCCGGAGAGGCGGACGGTGCTTGAGAATGGAGAAATATGCATGAAAAAAATCACAGCCGCAGTAATTGCGGCGATAATGAGCGTTTCATCAGCTTTTTGCTGCTCTCTTACAGTTTCTGAGGCGGCAGTTCCTCAGATAATTTCTCTTGAGGACAATAATGTTAAACAATCGGGTACCTGCGGAGCGGATGCCAGATGGGAATTGAACGGCGGCAAGCTTACGATCACGGGTACGGGAAAGCTTGTTAACTGGATGTCCTCGGATAAGGTACCGTGGAACACCTACAGAGGTCAGATCAATTCTGTTGAGGTCGGCAGCGGTATAACAAGTATAGGTCCGTATGCTTTTATGGCTTGTACAAGGCTTACATCTGTAAATCTTTCAAATACAGTCACAGATATCGGCATGAGTGCTTTCAATTCCTGTACAGCACTCAGCTCTGTTGAAATGCCTGTAAGTGTTACTACTGTGGGCAGAGAGTCGTTTAAAGCCTGTTCTTCGCTGAGAAGCATTACGATCTATAATTCAAAATGCAGTATAGTAGGAGATTCGTTGACTATCTGCAACAGCTATTCAGGCTCGAAAGGCTCGTATAACGGTGTTATCAGAGGATATGAGGGCTCTCCTGCGCAGACATATGCCAAAACCTTTGGCTATCAGTTTCAGGTTCTGAGCGGTCAGCCGCCTGTTGCTACAACAACGACTGCAAAGCCGACAACGACAACGACGACTACCACTACAACTACAACTACAACAACAACCACTACAACAACAACTACTACAACTACAACAACAACGACCACAACATCTGCTTTTGTTTCGAGTGTAAGTGCTGATATCAAAGTAGGAAAAAATCCTTTCAAGACCACCTATACAATGGGTGAGAATATTGATCTCAGCGGCGGAACCGTTATACGTTCGTACAGGGAGTTCTACAGTGACGGAAAATACAGAGATGTTTTGCTTGATCCTCTTGACATGAAAGAGGCAACTTATTGGAGAGACGGAGTATACATAAATACCGATGGCTTCAACAGCTATGAGGCAGGCAGGTATAAGATAAAGGTCGGCTATACTTATTCCGACTCTACAGCGTTTACGGAATTTGAAGTGGAGGTTGAACCGCCAAAGACAACAACTACCACAACTACCACAACTACCACAACTACAACGACCACCACAACCACATCTACCACTACAACTACTACCACCTCTGCAACAACAGAGACTACGACAACTTCTTTAGTTGTGGTAAGTGTAAATCCGAAGATAGATATAGATAATCTTCCGGATAAGACCACCTATACCATAGGTGAGGAGCTTGATTTCAGCGGCGGTTCGGTAATAAGATGGTACACTGAGTATTACAATGACGGTACACACGCCGATGTTTTCCTTGACAGTCTGGCTATGGACGAGCTTTCATTCTGGAGAGACGGAGTATATATCAATACTTCCGCCTATGACAAGAACCGTGAAGGAAAATATACCATAAACATCGGATATTCAGTTGGAGGAAGCGTTGTATATACGGATTATGAGGTAGAGGTCATAAGACCGCTGACTACCACTACTACGACCACAACGACTACCACAACAACTACAACGGAGACTACGACCACAACTACGATGGTATATGTTGAAAGAATAGAGGCAGGGCTTGAGATAGGTCATATGCCGTATAAGACAACTTATACCACAGGAGAAGAGCTTGATCTCAGCGGCGGTACACTTATACGCTCTTACAGAGAGATATTCAGCGACGGTACATATAAGGATAATTACTTTGACTCTGTTGATATGAACAAGGTCTCTAAAAGGAAAAACGGTATAAGTCTTGATGATATTGAGTTTGAGAATACAACAGAGGGAATGTGCAATATAAGATTTACTTATATTTACATGGATTCCGAAGCTTTTGTCGAGCTGCCCATAAAGGTGGAGGCTCCTGTAACAACGACAACAACTACTACAACGACTACCACTACAACTACAACTACAACAACTACCACCACCACACCTAAGGGCGTAAAACCGTTCATACGCATAGAATCACTTCCCGAAAAGGTGGACTATGATATATATGAACGATATGACCTTACAGGCGGTAAGGTAAGGATAGGTCATATTGACGCCAACGGTAAGGAAAAATCAGAGGTCGTTCCCATGAATGATCCGAGAATAGTTAAAAAGACGGATTATAAATTCGATGTAAGAGGAGAGTATACATTTATTCTTAGCTACAACGAAAACGGCATCACTGTTACTGAGTCTTTCACTATGACCGTTGGTATGATAAAGCAGACGACAACAACTACAACAACAACTACAACAACAACTACAACAACCACGACTACAACGACGGCTACTACAACTACAGAACCTGTAACTACTACAAACGATCCGCATTATACGGCTTCTGTTGAGATAGTAAGAATGCCCCATCAGACGGAGTATGAGATAGGTGAGGAATTAGACCTGTCAGGTCTGTATGTATCTGTTTATCATACACAGGGCGGTGTTACCGAGCGTATTTACAGAAGCGACAGAGTTGCTTCAAGTCCCGACCGCTATGATGTAAGCGGATTTGACAGCCTTACTGCGGGCGTTAAGACTATCACAGTAACTTATAAGTCGTTTAATAATAATGCAAACGAATGGGTTTATGCATCAACAGAGTTCACGGTCGAGGTCAAAGAGAAGGAAACCACCACCACAACTACTACAACCACTACGACTACCACTACAACGACAACAACAGAAACAACTACAACCACTACCACAGCTCCGCCTGAGCCTGAGGTAGTGCTCGGAGATGTAAACGGTGACGGCAAGGTGGATTCAGTCGATGCCAGCAGGATACTTAAAGAATATGCCCTTGTTTCTACGGGATACAGCTCAATACTGAACGAAAAGCAGAAGGCGGCAGCCGATGTTGACGGAAGCGGAAGGATAGATTCCATTGATGCATCTGATGTACTTGCGTTCTATTCTTACGTTTCGGGCGGCGGTACTGTTACCGATATGAGAAAGTGGCTGAAATAATAGCTAAGTATCTATGACAAAATCCCATGCAATAATGGGAAAAATCACAAAAAATAATGAAAACGGACGGCTTTTTGAGGATCACCCTTGACAAGCCGTCCTTTTTTGGGTATAATATATCAGTGCGCAGACTCTATACCTTTTTATGGAAGGTCTGACGCTTATATTATTGAAAAGGAGGAAAAATATGCCTACATTTAACCAGCTCGTTCGTAAGGGAAGAAAGGATCTTGAGACAAAGTCTACAGCTCCTGCACTTCAGAAGGGTTACAATGCAAAGAAGAAGACACAGATCAACCAGAGCTCACCTCAGAAGAGAGGCGTTTGCACTGCTGTAAGAACTGCTACACCTAAGAAGCCTAACTCAGCTATGAGAAAGATCGCCAGAGTTAAGCTCACAAACGGTTACGAAGTAACTTCTTACATCCCGGGTATCGGTCACAACCTTCAGGAGCACAGCGTTGTTCTCATCAGAGGCGGACGTGTTAAGGATCTCCCTGGTGTGCGTTACCACATCATCAGAGGTACTCTTGATGCACAGGGCGTTGCTAACCGTAATCAGGCTCGTTCCAAGTACGGTGCTAAGAAGCCTAAGCAGAAGTAAGATACTTCAGAGCAGTCAGCGGCAGGCTGCATGAATAAAGCCGCATATTATCAATTAAATAGGATAACTACTACCGCAGGGTAATGCGGAGATCATATAGATTTATTCGATAGATCCTCTGCATTGGCTCCTGACACACCGATCGGCGAAGCAATGCCGGTGTACGGCAGTAACCGATCAGGTTTGAGTACCTATGAATTCATCAATCTATATGAAGGAGGGAAGCGAAAATGCCAAGAAGAGGTAAAATCGCAAAGCGTGATGTATTACAGGATCCTGTATACAATTCAAAGCTCGTTACACGTCTCATCAACAATATCATGTTAGACGGTAAGAAGGGCGTTGCGCAGAAAATAGTTTACGGTGCATTTGAGATCGTAGCTGAAAAGACAGGCAAGGATGCTCTTGAGGTGTTCGAGCAGGCTATGGAGAATATCATGCCTGAGCTCGAGGTAAAGGCTCGCCGTCTCGGTGGTGCTACTTATCAGGTTCCTATGGAGGTTCGTCCTGAGAGAAGACAGACTCTCGGTCTCCGCTGGATCACTAAGTACTCCAGAGAGAGAAACGAGAAGACCATGAAGGAAAGACTTGCAGGTGAGATCCTCGACGCTCTTAACGGCACAGGCGGTGCTTGCAAGAAGCGCGACGATACACACAAGATGGCAGAGGCAAACAAGGCGTTTGCTCACTACCGCTGGTAAGCGTCATTGTAAAAGGAGTAAATTATGTCAAGAGATTGTTCACTTGAAAATACAAGAAATATCGGCATAATGGCCCACATTGACGCAGGTAAGACCACAACCACAGAGCGTATCCTTTTCTACACAGGTGTTAACCACAAGATCGGTGAAACACACGAAGGTTCCGCTACTATGGACTGGATGGAGCAGGAGCAGGAGAGAGGTATCACAATTACTTCCGCTGCTACTACTTGCTACTGGGCAGGCCACAGACTTAACATCATCGACACACCTGGCCACGTTGACTTTACAGTAGAGGTTGAGCGTTCACTTCGTGTACTCGACGGTTCTGTAACAGTTCTCTGTGCTAAGGGCGGCGTTGAGCCACAGTCAGAAACAGTTTGGAGACAGGCTGATAACTATAAGGTACCACGTATGGCTTATGTAAATAAGATGGACATTATGGGTGCCAACTTCTATCATGTTATTGACATGATGAAGGACAGACTTAAGTGTAATGCTGTTCCGATCCAGCTCCCTATCGGTGCTGAGGACGAATTCAGAGGTATTATCGACCTCGTTGAGATGAAGGCTTACATTTATACAAACGATCTCGGTACAGACATCAAGGTTGAAGATATCCCTGATGATATGAAGGAGATCGCTCAGAAGTACCACGATGAAATGGTTGAGCACGTTGCTGAGCAGGACGAAGCCCTCATGGAGAAATACTTTGAGGAAGGCGAGCTTACTCAGGAAGAGATCAAGACCTGCATCAGAAAGGCTACTATAGCTAACCACATGGTTCCTGTAACCTGCGGTACTTCATATAAGAACAAGGGTGTTCAGAAGCTCCTCGATGCTATCATCGACTATATGCCTTCACCACTCGACGTTCCTGCTATCAAGGGTGTTAACCCTGATACAGAGCAGGAGGAGGACAGACCTTCTTCTGATGACGAGCCATTCTCAGCTCTCGCATTCAAGATCGCTACTGATCCATTCGTTGGTAAGCTTGCGTTCTTCCGTGTATATTCAGGCGTAGTTAATCAGGGTGATACAGTTCTCAACGCTACAAAGGACACTAAGGAGCGTTTCGGCCGTATCGTTCAGATGCACGCTAACCACAGAAAGGACCTCACAACTGTTTACTCAGGCGATATCGCTGCAGCTGTTGGTCTTAAGAATACAACTACAGGTGATACACTCTGTGATGAAAAGCATCCTATCATTCTCGAGTCTATGGAATTCCCGGAGCCTGTTATCCAGCTCGCTATCGAGCCTAAGACAAAGGCTGGTCAGGAAAAGATGGGTATCGCTCTCGCAAAGCTTGCTGAAGAGGATCCTACTTTCAAGACATGGACAGACGAGGAAACAGGACAGACTATCATCGCAGGTATGGGTGAGCTTCACCTCGATATCATCGTTGACCGTCTCCTTCGTGAGTTCAAGGTAGAGGCTAACGTTGGTGCTCCTCAGGTTGCTTATAAGGAAACAATCAAGGGCAGCGCAGACATCGACTACAAGTACAAGAAGCAGTCTGGTGGTTCAGGTCAGTACGGTCACGTTAAGATCAGAGTTACTCCTAACGAGTCAGGTAAGGGCTATGAGTTCACAAACGCTGTTGTCGGCGGTTCTATTCCTAAGGAATATATTCCTGCTGTTGACGCAGGTATCCAGGGCGCAATGAAGGCCGGTATCCTTGCAGGCTACGAAGTAGTTGACGTTAAGGTAGAGCTTTACGATGGATCATACCACGAAGTTGACTCGTCAGAAATGGCATTCAAGATCGCAGGTTCTATCGCATTCAAGGAAGCTCTCAAGCAGGCTAACGCAGTTCTCATGGAGCCTGTTATGAAGGTTGCAGTTATCGTTCCTGATGAATATCTCGGAACAGTTATCGGTGACCTCAGCTCACGTCGTGGACAGATCCAGGGACAGGAGTCAAGATCAGGTTCAATCCAGGTCGACGCTCTCGTACCACTTTCAGAAATGTTCGGTTACACAAGCGACCTCCGTTCAAATACACAGGGTCGTGGACAGTACACAATGGAACCACACAGCTATGAGGAAGTTCCGAAGAGCATTGCTGAAAAGATCATGGCTAACAGAGCTAAGAACTGATAGTTCAATTAAGGTATACAAATATGCTTGAATGGTTAAGAAAAATATTCAGCGGCGGAGGCTGTGGCGGCGGTGGCGGACACAGCTTCTGATAAACTGCTGATGCACAAAAAGGTATAATAAATATGCTTGATTGGTTAAGAAGAATTTTCGGCGGCGGAAGCAGCGGCAGTGGCGGACACAGCTTCTGATAAACTGCTGATGCACAAAAAGGTATAATAAATATGCTTGATTGGTTAAGAAGAATTTTCGGCGGCGGAAGCAGCAGCAGTGGCGGACACAGCTTCTGATAAACTGCTGATGAACAAAAAGGTATACGAATATGTTTGAATGGTTAAAAAGACTATTTGGCGGCCACAGCGGTGGCGGCGGAGGCTGGTTTTGATAACCCGCTGATACACAAAAGGGTATACGAATATGCTTAAATGGTTAATAAGTTTATTTTCAGGTAACGGAAGCGGTGGCGGTTCCAGTCATAGCTTCTGATCATCTGCTGATGCACTGAAATAATAATTAATTTTGCGAAACTATTTTTAAAACATCTTTTTAAATAATATAATAAGGAGCGATATGAAATGATTCCAGTAATTCCATGGATTATATACTATCTCATGACACACGGTAATAGCAGTGATGACACACATTACAGCTTTGGTGCTGACTGATAATCAGTATTAACCGATGTTTTTTATACGGCAATAGCTGTATTAACAGGCAAAAATTATAAAAACACACGTTTCAGGAGAGATTTTTTTACTGAAACACTTGAATTTACAGAAATAATCTGATATAATACTAATATACAGATTTCTGAAATCTATTCTAAGGAGGAATTTCCCAATGGCTAAGGCTAAATTTGAAAGAACCAAACCACATGTAAACATTGGTACAATCGGACACGTTGACCACGGTAAGACAACTCTTACTGCTGCTATCACAAAGACTCTCGCTCTGAAGGGTCAGGCTCAGTATGAGGCTTACGATATGATCGATAAGGCTCCAGAAGAGAGAGAGCGTGGTATCACAATCAATACAGCACACGTTGAGTACGAGACAGACAAGCGTCACTATGCTCACGTTGACTGCCCAGGTCACGCTGACTACGTAAAGAACATGATCACAGGTGCTGCTCAGATGGATGGTGCTATCCTCGTTGTTGCTGCTTCTGATGGTCCTATGGCTCAGACAAGAGAGCATATCCTTCTCGCTCGTCAGGTTGGCGTTCCTGCAATCGTTGTATTCATGAACAAGGCTGACCAGGTTGACGACGAAGAGCTCCTCGAGCTCGTTGAGATGGACATCCGTGACCTTCTCACAAGCTATGATTTCCCTGGCGACGACACACCTATCATCAAGGGTTCAGCTCTTGCAGCTCTTAACGCTCCTGATGATCTTAACGATCCTGCTTACAAGCCAATACTCGACCTCATGGACGCTGTTGATGAGTACATCCCAAGCCCTGAGAGAGACGATGCTAAGCCATTCCTTATGCCTATCGAGGATACAATGACTATTTCTGGTCGTGGTACTGTTGTTACAGGTAGAGTAGAGCGTGGAAAGCTCAACGTAAACGAGCCTGTTGAGATCGTTGGTCTTTCTGACGAGAAGCTCAACACAGTTGTTACAGGTCTTGAAATGTTCAGAAAGACTCTTGACTTCTGTGAGGCTGGTGATAACGTTGGTGCACTTCTCCGTGGTATCACAAGAGATCAGGTTGAGCGTGGACAGGTTCTTTGTAAGCCAGGCTCAATTCACCCACACACAAAGTTCAGCGGTCAGGTTTACGTACTGAAGAAGGAAGAGGGCGGTCGTCATACTCCTTTCTTCAACAACTACAGACCTCAGTTCTACTTCAGAACAACTGACGTTACTGGCGTTGTAACTCTTCCTGCTGATAAGGAAATGTGTATGCCTGGCGATAACGTTGCTATGGACGTTGAGCTCATCACTCCTATCGCTATCGAAGAAGGACTCCGTTTCGCTATCCGTGAGGGTGGTAGAACAGTTGGTTCAGGCGTTGTTACAAAGATCAACGAATAATTTCGTAATCATATAAATAATAACGACTTTAGGCGGTCGTGCTTATAGCATGGCCGCCTTTTTACATTTTAGTACATTGTTATAAAATAGTCAAAGGCAGGTCGATATAATGGAATATATTCTACAGACCCAGCAGCTTAGCAAAAAGTACGGAAAATTCAATGCACTTTCTAATCTTACTATAAACGTTCCAAAGGGTGCTATATATGGTATGGTCGGAAGAAACGGCGCAGGTAAGACTACATTAATCCGTATAATCACGGGTCTTAACAATCCTACTTCGGGTGAATTCTCGCTTTTCGGAGTAAAAAATACTGATAAGAAGCTTCTTGAAGTCAAGAGAAAGACAGGAGCTGTTGTAGAAACACCTTCACTGCATCCTGATATGACAGCAAGGGATAATCTTATCCAGCAGACAAAGGCTCTGGGCATATCAGACGATAAGATAGATGAGCTCCTCAAGCTTGTTGGTCTTGGCAATACAGGCAAGAAAAAGGCTAAGGATTTCTCTCTCGGTATGCGTCAGAGACTTGGTATCGCTTTCTCACTGGTCGGCGATCCTGAGTTCCTTGTGCTTGATGAGCCAATAAACGGTCTCGACCCGCAGGGTATCATTGAGGTTCGTGAAACTATTATCCGACTCAATCAGGAAAAGGGCATCACTATCCTCATTTCAAGCCATATCCTTGATGAGCTGGCTCGTCTTGCTACTCACTACGGCTTTATCGAGCGAGGTCAGGTAATAAAGGAAATGAGTGCTGAAGAGCTTGAAAGAGCTTCACGCAGATACGTTCATATAAACGTAAATGATACAGCTATCCTTGCTGATGTACTCAAAGGTATGGGCGCTGAATTCAATATCATATCAGAGAATGAAGCTGATATATATACACCTATGCAGGTAACTCCTCTTGTACTTGCTCTCAATGAGAAGAATTGCTTTGTTAACACCATTACCGAGAATCACGAAAGTCTCGAAAGCTATTTCATGGGTCTTGTAGGAGGTGCTCAGAATGTCTAATTTACTCGCAGAAGGTTTCAGACGACTGTTTAAAGGAAAACGTTTTTACATTGTCCTCGCTATTATTATTGCTATTCCGACATTTGCATCAATATTTATCAGAATAGTAGAGGGAGAAGCTGTAAACCTCGGCAGCGTTTTGTGCTTTTCAATGATAGGTACTATGACAATGTTCATCAGTATTACAGCAGGTCTGTTCATTATTAGTGACTTTAAGAACAATACAATACGAAATAAAATAATCATAGGTCATTCAAGAACTAAAATTTACCTTGCAAATCTGATAATTGCATTGTTTGTAGCTTTTGTTTATCAGTTGGTTTTCTGGCTTACACTTATTGGCTTATGCGGTACAATTATGGAGTTCGATGATTTCCCGTGTGCTGAAATATTCCAGAATATGCTTCTTACACTGGCAATTGAATTTGCGTTCACAAGCTTCTTTGTATTCCTTTGTACATCATTAAGAAATACAGGCGGTTTTGTACTTTCACTTATGCTTGACACTATTGTAAATATGGTTGCAAGTCTTGTTGTAATGTTCGTAAAAAGTGAAAAACTTGCTAAAGCGATTGAAATTGCTGTTCCAAGCCTGCAGAGAAATGATTTTGCGTATAATCCTACAAATGTGCCAAGTAACATATGGTGGATGATACTTATTGATATTGGTATATGCATTGTTGCTACAATTGCAGGTATAGAAATATTCAAAAGAGCTGATCTTAAATAAAATATTCGGAAGCTTCCTTTGGGGAGCTTCTTTTTTATGCACTTTTGTTTACTGATGATACGATATTATATGTTAAAATAGATACCCAAACCTGAAAAAGGAAATATGCACAGTAAAAAAGCACTATATTTCATTGTCAGATAGACATAAATAATGTATAATGTTAATATAGGGAGTATAGCTTTTTATCAGGAGGGTGTTAAAATGAATAAAGGTTTTAAAAGATTGACCGCAATGCTTACGGGTATCATAACTGTTTTCGGAAGCAGTTCGGCATTTGCTCCAATGCAGAGCGGCAGGATAACCACAGCTTCTGCGGCAGGAAGGGTACTTGCCTTCCCGGGAGCTGTAGGCGGCGGTAAATACGCAACAGGCGGACGCGGCGGCGAGGTATATCATGTAACTAACCTCAACGACAGCGGCGAGGGCTCATTCCGTGACGCTGTAAGTAAATCGGGACGCATAGTTGTCTTTGATGTCAGCGGCACTATCGAATTGCAGGGAAATATACTCTGTTCAAGCAATGTTACCGTCGCAGGTCAGACTGCTCCGGGCGGCTCGGGCATAACTCTGAAAAATTACAAAATGGGTATGTCAGGAGACAATATAATCTGTAGGTATATAAGCTCCCGTCCCGGACCTTATGCGGCTACTGATTCTGGAAATGACGCATGGGGCGGTGCAAAGGGCTCAAATTCCATAATCGACCACTGCTCAATGGGCTGGACAACTGACGAGCAGTGGGGACTTTACTCCAACAATACAAATTATACCGTTCAGTATTCCGTGCTCGGTCCTGCTGACTCATGGGGCGGACACAAGAAAGGACTTCACGGCTTCGGAATAATGATGGGCAAGGGCGACCTGACCTTTGACCATAACCTTATCATACACAATGTTTCACGAAACTTCCGCGGCAAAGTTCCTGACCAGTATACAGCCGATTTCACTAACAATATCATCTATGACTGGGGCTATCAGACGGCTTACGGCACTATCGGACACCTCAACTACGTGAATAATACTCTAAAGGCTGGAAATTCAACTACAGGCGGTTATCACTATATGTACGTTGACAGTACCACAAAGCCTGAGAATTTCAAAGTGTACTGCGCAGGCAACCGCCTTATAAACAAGGACGGCTCGTTCCACAGTGTCACTAATGACAACTGGTCGGGAGTTACTGTCAAGGACGGCATAGGTATAACTAAAAACAATCTTTACAGCAGTACGGCTTTCCCCATAAATTCAGACGGTGAGAACCTGTCCACAGCTATGACTTGCGAAAGTGCGGCAGCTTCATACGACCATGTTATAAGCTTTGCAGGCAACGGTATCTCACCCGATAAGCGTACAGCTATCGACAGGCAGTGCGCTGAGGAGACTAAAAACGGTACGGGACAGTGCAGCGGTACTGCGGCATATGACTCGTCAGAGGCTAATCTCAGCAAGTACAATATAAAGTGCGGAGTTACTTACAGCTACCCTTCGGCAGTTACGAAAAAGGAGATAACCGATGCCGATAACGACGGTATGGACGATAACTGGGAGCTTGCCCGCGGACTTGATCCCACTGATCCCGATGACTATGCAGACGATTACTGCGGTCAGGGATATATGAATATCGAGTATTATATCAATGACCTTACAGTGAATTCGTTCCCTGAGGGTGTTGTGAAGCTTTCTCCTACGGAGGGCAATTTCACATCTGTTCAGGCTGTATCAGCCTTTGAGAAGATAGAAGCTGATTCGTTTTCGGATAAGAAAGGCATAATCGTCGAGGAATATTCGGGCAGATCAAATAATTTAGCTCTTGTTTCTGACGGCGACTGGGTAAAGTATAGCAGAATAAACTTTGGAAGCGGAGCAAATTCTTTCAGCGGATGGATGGGCGGCTATCCTTCAAAGATCGAACTCTATCTTGACAGTATGGACGGAACTCCTGCCGCAGTCATAGATTACAGCGGCACAAAATCGCTGAATGATTATCATACATTCGAGACTAATATCAAGACAATAACAGGTACTCATGACCTGTATATGGTATTCAAGGGCGAAAGCGAATATCTTGTAAATCTGTGCTCATTCAAGTTCGGAAAAGACAAGCTGCCTCTAAGCGGAAAGCTTTTCAAGAGCGTTGAGGTAACTGAACAGGCAAATCCCGATTCATGGAATATAGCTTCAGATGCAGCTGTGGGCTCGCTCATATTCGGTGACAGGGATTTCAGGATAGCTGAGCTTCAGTCGAACCTTGAAGGTGCGGAGATACTCCTTACTTCCTGTGATGCCAAGGGTACAACAGGCGATTCTGCGTACTTTACAGCAGGCAGTGATATGTCGCTCTATGTGGGACTTGACAGCCGTGTGGAGAATGTTCCTCAGTGGCTCAGCGATTATACCCTTATGAGGACGCTGTGCAAGTCGGATAACGATGTTACATTTATGATGTATAAAAAGGAGGTCAAGGCAGGGGAGAAGGTGACTCTCGGCAGCAACGGGCAGACGTACAAGTGCGTGAATTATATCGTTATGGCAGTTCCTGCGGTCAATATCACTCCCGTATATTCTGTGGGAGATATCAATAACGACGGATATATCGGTATCTCTGACCTTGTGACACTGCAAAATCACCTGCTGGGAAAGACGCTGCTGATACAGGAGCAGTTTGAATATGCAGATATAAACGGTGACGGTGATATAGACGTATTCGACAGCGTCGACCTGAGAAAGCTTATTATCTCGGGAATGGAAATCATATTGGATTAAGATAAATCAAAATTTAAAGGCGTAAAAACTTGCCGAGTGTATGAACGGGATTCCAAAGGGACTGTGTTCCTTTGGCAGAGTCCAGAGGCAGAGCCTTTGGTCGCTGTTCCCAGCTTTTAAAGAACAGCGAAATAATACGAAGGCGCACCGCAAGGGTGAATTCCGAAAACAATCCAGTGAATTGTTTTCGGAAGAGGGTGACTCCCCACGGGGTGGGGAGATGTCGCAGCGCGACAGAGGGGACGGACCCGATTAGGGGGTCCTGCAAGAGAGGGCGTCCCTTAACAGTTTGATACGCTCTCTTGGGGACGTCGAGGACGCCGTCCCCTACATTTCGGGCGGATAATATCCGCCCCTACACGGAACGCCGAGGGCGGCGTTCCCTACAATGGGCTAACAGGTCAAATCAAAATTCAGCAAAGCTAAATTATGATTTAAGAAAGGATAATAAATGAACAGTAAAATAAACGAATTATACGGCTTCGACAGCAAACTCACTGAGCTTGCAGCTCAAGCTGAAAAGAACTGCGCAGAGGCATTCGCAAGAATAGACGCTAATGCTGAATACTGCGGAGCAAAGGTGCTCAAAGCATTCTCCGATAATAAGGTAAGCGAGCCCTGCTTCTATGGATCTACAGGCTACGGCTACGGCGACATGGGACGCGAAGTCATCGACAAGGTATTCGCTCAGGCACTCGGTGCAGAAGACGCTCTCGTGCGCTTCAACTTTGTTTCAGGCACTCACGCGCTTTCCGTTGCACTCTTCGGTGTACTCAGAACAGGCGATAAAATAGTATCTGTCACAGGCAAGCCATATGATACTCTCGAAGAAGTTATCGGTATCAGCGGCAGAAAAGGCAAAGGCTCACTCATGGACTACGGTGTTGAATACGGTCAGGTAGACCTTAACGAGGACGGTACTCCAAAGCTTGACGAGATAACCAAAGCCGTAAAGGGAGCTAAGGTGGCTTACATACAGCGTTCTCGCGGCTATTCTCTCCGCGGAGCTTTCACCATTGCGGATATCGAAAAAATGGCAGCTGCCGCTAAGAAAGGCAATCCCGACATCATCGTAATGGTAGACAACTGCTACGGTGAATTCGTTGAGGACCGCGAGCCTGTTTCTGTTGGAGCTGATGTCATCATCGGCTCGCTTATCAAGAATGCAGGCGGCGGAATAGCACGTACAGGCGGATATATCGCAGGACGAGCAGACCTTGTGGAACTTTGCTCGTACAGGCTTACCTGCGTAGGTATGGGCAAGGAAGTAGGCTGTACTCTCGGTATGAACCGTGAAATGCTTCTTGGACTTTTCTTTGCTCCCGATGTTGTAGCTAACGCGATCAAGACCTGTACTTTCGCAAGCGAGCTTTTCACACTTCTCGGTTTCGAGTGTTCACCGCGCAAGGACGAGCCCCGCGGCGACATCATAACTGCCGTAAAGCTCGGTGACGAAAAGCATCTCTGCGCATTCTGCCGCGGAATACAGAAGGGTGCTCCCGTAGACTCTTTCGTAACTCCCGAGCCGTGGGATATGCCGGGGTATTCAAGTCAGGTAATAATGGCAGCAGGAGCTTTTACAAACGGCGCTTCCATAGAGCTTTCAGCTGATGCACCGCTTCGTGAACCATATGCAGTCTGGATGCAGGGCGGCATAACCTTTACCAGCGGCAAGCTTGGAGTAATGCTTGCAGCACAGGAAATGCTGTCTGATGGACTCATCAAAATTTAGCTTTGCTAAATTCTGATTTATAATGCGGAATTAAGAATTCGGAATTAGGAATTATGGTTGTTTGCCATTTGGCAAACAGAATAAAAATAATTCTTTAATTCATCGGCGTAAGCCGACACATTCAATTCCGCATTCCGAATTACGAATTCCGAATTAAATTTATTAAAAAGGGAGGAAAATATTATGCCATTCATCAATGTCAAAACAAACGTATCTGTTTCCGAGGAACAGAAAATCTCAATCAAATCCGCTATGGGACGCGCTATCACGGCTATCCCCGGCAAGTCCGAGGGCTGGCTCATGGTAGGCATCGAGCCTGAGTACGACCTCTGGTTCAAGGGCGAGGACGCTCCTGCTGCTATGGTAGAGGTATCTATCTTCGGCAGTGCTTCTTCAAACGCTCTTGTAACTCTCACAAGCCATATCACAGGCATTCTCACAGACAATATCGGCATACCGTCCGACCGTGTGTATGTCAAGTACACAAGCACCAACGACTGGGGCTGGAACGGTTCAAATTTCTGAGGTGATATGAATGAAATTCAAAAGAATTTGCGGCTTACTGACTGCATTTGCAATATGTACTGCCGCTTGTGTACCTATGCTGGCAGATAAAGGCGAACCTGTGCTTCATGCTGCCGCAGACGAATGGTGCTTCGCAGGAGAGACCTGTGATCCGCTGCACGACACTTCACGGGATATCCAGAAAGAGGGCGTTGGCAATCCCCTTAACTTCGGCGAGAGAAATACTCCTGCGGACGCTTCCACAGCTGAGATACGTGCTATCAATCACAAAATGACCGTACAGGAGGTAAAGTACGCACTCTACAAGGAGATAGATGAACACTGGGATCTTATCTCCACCCGTCTCGGACAGCCCGACCGTGAAAAGATGTATGCTCTTTTCCTCGGACTCGGTTCAAGAGAGTCCACTCTCGGTGAGGGCAAGATAGGCTCAGACCATGAAACAGCCTACGAGGACGGCTGGGGAGTAAACTCCGCACACGCATACGGTACTTTACAGACTGCCGTTACAGCTTTCAAGGACTGCGATCCTAAATTCATGCCCGAGGACAACGTACCCGAAATGTACCAGTATTCATTTACCGAGTCAAACTTCTATGACTGCATAATCTCAAATCATATGGGTATCAGAAAGATACTCCACTTTGCCGAGATATGCATAAATGAACAGGGAATGAACGACTATCAGGTAATAAGAAACAGCCTTAAAGGCTTCAACACAGGCTGGTGCACAAAGGCTGAGGACGACGGTGCTTACTCCACATACGCAGATGAGATATGTGCTATGGCGCAGTTCTATTACTATGAGGGACACCTCTACGATAACGTGTTCACATGGACATCTGCAAACGGAGAAAAGATCAATAAATACCGTACTCCTGACCGCTGGGACTGGTGGGGCGACGGCGTACCAAGCATGGCTCCCATAGTTGAAAAACAGGAAACTACTACATCAACTACGACGACAACGACAACTACCACTACTACTGTATCATCAACGACTTCAACTACTTCCAATCCCCCAATAAGCATCACCCTTTACGGTGACGCAAACTGCGACAGCACAGTGGATATGTCGGATATTGTACTGATAATGCAGTCTCTTGCAAATCCGAACAAGTACGACATCAACGGTACTGACGAGCACTGCATTACTTTACAGGGAAAAGCAAACGCAGACGTTGATCTTGCAAGCAATGGCGTTACTTCAAACGATGCCCTGCGCATACAGGAGTATCTGCTCCACAAGATAGAAAGTCTCGAACCCGAAAAAGCATAAAAACAAGCCATAGTATTTCTGAATCAGATATACTATGGCTTTTCTTTTATTTTATATTACGCCTTGACCATAAGTGCGACCGCATGAGCCGACATTCCCAGCTTTTCGCCTGTAAAGCCGAGGTGCTCCTCTGTGGTAGCCTTAACGCTTATCTGCGAAACATCGCAGCCGCAAACTCTTGCAATATTCTCGCGCATTGTCATAATATGCGGAGCAAGCTTTGGTGCCTGTGCAATAACAGTTGCATCTATATTGCCTATCTCCCAGCCTGCCTCGCGGACTCTGCGGCACACCTCTTCCATGAGCTTCATGCTGTCCGCATTCTTGAAGCTGTCATCGTTATCGGGGAAAAGATGACCTATATCCCCCATTGCAAGAGCTCCCAGCATAGCGTCCATTATGGCATGGACAAGAACATCTGCATCGGAGTGTCCGAGGAGTCCTGTAGTATGTGGTATCTTCACACCGCCGAGAATGAGCTTTCTGCCCTCGACGAGCTTGTGTACGTCGTAACCGTGGCCTATTCTGAACATATTGATTCTCCTTTCGCAGCGTGACGCTGCACCCTTTCTCCGCGCTATAATAATATCGATAAACAAAAAACAGCCGCGAGAGATAATGAATTATCAGGTAAATATCATCGCGTGATTTGCAAAATTATGATTTATTATTTGCTGCTTCAAGAGCTTTCTCTTCTTCATTATCCGACTTGCCGAAGAGAAGCTTCAACACCACAGGTGTTACTATACTTGATACTATAATGAGCAGTATAACAGCCGTAAAGTAA
This sequence comes from Ruminococcus flavefaciens ATCC 19208, assembly GCF_000518765.1. Lineage (GTDB taxonomy): Bacteria > Bacillota > Clostridia > Oscillospirales > Ruminococcaceae > Ruminococcus > Ruminococcus flavefaciens. Next base: position 49,731 of record NZ_JAEF01000007.1, read on the forward strand.
GACGAGTCGATGATGCCGAGTCCCAGTCCTTTGTTCGTAATAATAAGAGCTACCTCGCCTCTTGTCATCATTCCTGCGCCTATTTTAAGGCATTCCTTCCAGCTGTACTTAAAGCACTTCGATACCAGTCCGCAGCCGATGACCTTGCTGAGCATTGCAACAAGAACAAATCCGACCGAGAACACTATCATGCTCGAATCCACATTGCTGAAATCCGTTTTAAGTCCGATACCAACAAAGAATACGGGAGCGAAGAACATATATCCGTTGATATTTACACGGCGGTCGATATACTCCGCATCACGGACATTGCACAGGATAATTCCCGCGATATACGCACCTGTGATATCAGCGATACCGAAATATCTCTCGGCAACATATGCCATGATAAAGCAAAGAGTTATAGCGATTATCGGTATACGTCTTGTATGAGCGTGTCTTTCATCATAGAATTTGAAAAGCTTATAGAATATGTAGCCAAGAACCAGCGACAGCACAAGGAAAAGTCCGACCTTACCCGTAACGAGAAGTGTATTGCTGTTCGGATCCTTGAAGCCGAGAACAAATGTCAGCACTATCATTCCGATAACATCGTCAATGATAGCCGCACTTAGTATAGTCTGTCCCACACGTGTCTTGAGCTTGCCAAGCTCTTTCAGTACCTCTACCGTTATGCCTACCGAGGTAGCCGTCATGATACAGCCGATAAACACAGCCTTGAAGAATTCGTCCGAGCCGAACTCCGAAAATCCGTATATACACATATACAGCAGACTTCCGCCCACAAGCGGCACTAATACTCCCACACAGGCTATCATAAACGCCGCAAAGCCCGATTTTTTCAGTTCCTGAAGATTTGTTTCAAGACCTGCCGAGAACATTATAAGTATAACGCCTATCTCCGCCATCTGACTTATGAAATCAGAGGGCTGGACAAGTCCCCTCCACAGGCACGGACCTATGAACAGACCTGCGATGATCTCTCCCACGACCATAGGCGCTTTCAGCCTTCTTGCAAGAAGTCCCGCACCCTTTGCACATATAAATATGACAGCAAGGTCTTTCAGGATCATATAAGTTTCCATTCACATTCATATCCTTTCGCAAATAAAGGGAGCATAACAGCTCCCATATAATTTTATTATACTATGAAGTTTGTCAGATGTCAACTTTTCTGAAAAAAATAACTTCAAAAAGCTTGAAAAAAATGCTTGACAAGCCCTGAATGAAATGGTATAATATTTGAGTATCTTGTGCAAACAGATACTATTATTATCCTTGCCCACAGTAAGTTGTCGGGCATAATCCCAGAAGGAGGTGTGCTAAATGGCAAAGGTATCCGCTAAGTATGAAGTAATGGTTGTTTTCAGCCTCAAGAACGGCGAAGAGCCAATGAAGGCTCTCGTAGAGAAGTTCAAGGAAAGAATCGAGCGTCACGCTGAAGCTGTTGAAGTCAACGAGGATTGGGGTAAGCGCAAGCTTGCATATCCTATCGAGGACGAGACTGAGGGTTACTATGTAATCTATACATTCCAGTCACAGCCTGATTATCCTGCTGAGCTTTCAAGACGTCTCAACATCGCAGACGGCGTTCTTCGTTCACTCGTAACAGTTGTTGAATAATTCTACTTCATTATTTAGGAGGCGGTCAGATGAATAAGGTTATTTTAATGGGCAGACTCACTGCTGATCCCGAGCTGAGACAGACTCAGAGCGGCATTGCTTCATGCAGATTCACCATTGCGGTGAACAGACGCTTTGTAGATAAGAACAGCGGCGAAAGACAGGCTGATTTTATCACTTGTGTAGCATGGAGACAGCAGGCTGAATTCATCACCCGTTATTTCAATAAGGGCAGCATGATCTGTGTTGAGGGCAACCTCAGAACAGGAAGCTATCAGGACAAAAACCACTCAGATGTAACTCATTACACCACAGAGGTATTTGTTGATAACGTTGAATTCACGGGTTCAAAGTCAGAGTCAGGCACTGGCGGCGGTTATCAGAATAACGGCGGCTACGGTGCTCCCCAGAACAATTACAATAACAATTATTCCGCTCCTCCGCAGCAGGCAGCTCCACAACAGCCCGCTCAAGGTAATGACAGTATGTCTTACGGCAACCTCAGTGATTTCGAGGAAATACTCAGTGACGGCGACGTACCGTTCTGAGTCAGTTAACTTTACTTTATTACGATAGGAGGAAAAGTCATGGAAAAGGAAAGAAATGCCCGTCCGGCAAAGAAGCCTCGCAAGAAGGTTTGCATGTTCTGCGCTGACAGAATCGAAAAGATCGATTATAAGGATCTCGCTAAGCTCAGAAAGTGCATGACTGAGAGAGCTAAGATTCTTCCAAGACGTGTAACAGGCACTTGCGCTTACCACCAGCGTGAGCTCACAGTTGCTATCAAGAGAGCAAGACACATCGCTCTGCTTCCTTACATCAGCGACTAATCATAAAATTCAAGGGAGGCATTATGCCTCCCTTTTTGCATATCCACAAAACAGCTTCTTATGTAACGCTCCTTACGGCATCGGCAAAGGAGCGGTCAAATGGGTCTATCTGTCGATATTCTGTACAGCGAGCTCCTCATCTCTGCGGAAAAGAAGAGATATGCACCATACTGCCGAGATAGCTACAAGTATGAAAACTGCACGGCTTATGACACTGTCAGCACCGCCGAAAAGCCATGCTACCATGTCAAATTCAAAAATACCGACTAAGCCCCAGTTTATTCCTCCGATTATCAGAAGAATAAGAGCAAGTTTGTCCCACATATTGAGAACACCTCTTTATTCGGGATTTTGAAACCACTGACGGCGGATAAATACCGCTCTTCACTGGTACAAATGTATTATAACCGCAAAATTCAGGATTATTCATTTTTAAGGAGAAAAAATATGTTTCTGTATAATATGTCACTTATATCCTTTGACAAAAAAACATGGATAATGATAGCCGTGATCGCTGCCGCAGTACTTCTGCTCCTTCTTTATATATCCGTACATTTCAGCAAAGGCAAGCGCAAGGGCAGAGCTGCCGAGCGTAAGGTTGGAAAGTACCTGAAAAAACTTGGCAAAAAGGACAGGATAAGGATAATCAACAATGCTTATCTCCCACTTTACAACAAAGCCTGCGAGGTAGACCACCTTGTTTTCGGACGTTTCGGCGTACTGGTCGTTGAGACAAAGGGTATTTCGGGCACTGTAACAGGCAGCGGCAAGAATCTGACTCACACCATAGGCAGCAAGACTCATAAATTCTACAACCCTCAGCTCCAGAACAAGACCCACATGGATAACGTTATCCACCACCTGAAAAAAGGCGGTTTCGAGAATACTCCCGTTAACGGTGCGGTAGTATTCTCCGCAAAGGATATTGATTTCCCGTCAGAAATAGGCATGGACTTAAAGGGACTTGAAAAATTCTACAATTCACTTCCTGATGCAGGCTGCAATCAGGATATACTCTACCACTACTTCATAAAAATGCAGGTAAGGAACCCATTGAAGAAGATGTGGATAAGAACACGCAAAAAAAACGACTGATAACAGCCACATATCAAAAGGAGTTTATTATGAAATTCAAAGGTTTTATCGCACTGGCATCAGCTGCGCTGATAGCCTTTCCCTCTGCATTATGCACCGATATCAGTTCAAAGACATCTGCTGCTGTAAACATAAACTCAGTTACTTTCACAAACTTCGACAACCGCATAAACGGCGGTGAGCCCATACGCGGTGTGGATATATCCTCTATTATCTCCATTGAAGAAGCAGGCGTGAAATTCTTCGATGACAACGGAAACGAGCAGGATATCTTCAAGACACTTGCCGACCACGGCGTAAACTATATTCGTGTAAGGATATGGAATGAGCCAAACGACGGCAATGGCAACAGCTATGGCGGCGGACACTCTGACCTCGAAACTGCTGTAAAAATAGGCAAACGTGCAGCAAAGTACGGTATGAAGCTCCTTGCCGATATACAGTATTCCGACTTCTGGGCTGACCCTGCAAAGCAGACTCGCCCCAAGTACTGGCAGCCACACGACCACAACAAGCTCAAGACCGAGATATACAACTGGACCTCATGGGTAGTGAAGTACCTCACAGAAAACGGCAGCGATATCGGCATGGTGCAGATAGGCAATGAAACGAACTGCTTCTTCTGCGACGAAAAGGATATGTACCAGATATGCGACCTGTTTTCAAGCGGAGAAAAGGCAGTCCGCGACTATAACAGGAATATCCTCATCGCTCATCACTTTGCAAATCCGGGCAGCGGTCACTTTGACTGGTACGCTCAGGTAATGAACGAGTGCAACCTTGATTACGATGTTTTCGCCTGCTCATATTACTCCTACTGGCACGGCTCACTGGACAATATGCAGAAAATACTTACAGGCATAGGAAATAAGTACAACAAGTACGTTATGGTAGTCGAGACCGCTTATCCATACACCAACGAGGACGGCGACACCTTCGGCAATACCGTAACATCAAGCACCAAAGATGTAGACCTGAGATACCCTATATCCATTGAAGGACAGGCAAAGGCTCTTACCGACGTATTCCAGACTGTTGCCAACTGCAACGGTCACGGTATCGGCGTGTTCTACTGGGAGCCTGCATGGCTGGGAGTCCCCGATATACCGTGGCAGCAGCAGAAACAGCTCTGGGAAAAATACGGTTCAGGCTGGGCAACGGCAACTGCCGGGAATTACGACAAAGACGCCACCGAGACAGGAGGTTCTTCCTTTGATAATCAGGCTCTTTTCGACTTTCACGGCAAGCCTTTGGATTCGCTGGACGTATTCCTCAACATCTACCCTCAGAAAAAGCCTGTAGTAACTACCACAACCACTACTACAACGACCACCACTACGACTACGACAACAACATCGACCACTACGACCACAACAACTACTACCGAGCCAATACAGACAAAGGATATAATTCTCGGTGATATCAACAACGATGAAATTATCGACGTATATGACGTTGTGGCACTGAGAAAGGCTATCGTAGCAGGAAATAAGTCCGCAGAGCTCGACCTCAACGGTGATAATGAGGTCGGAGTCGCAGACCTTGTGAAGCTCCAGCGTTATATCTTAGGATATGCCGACAGTGACCTCACATACAAGACAATTATCGTAAAATAATGGCAAAGCCGCTGCAATTGCAGCGGCTTTTTTGCGTAAAAATATGATTACCCTATGAATGGGTTTCCAAAGGGTTCATAACCCTTTGGCAGAGTCCAGAGACAGCGTCTCTGGTCGCTGTTCCAAGCTTTTAAAGAACAGCGAAATAATAAAAAAGCGCACCGCAAGGGTGAATTCCGAAAACAATCCAGTGAATTGTTTTCGGAAGAGGGACGCCCTGCAAGAGAGGGCGTCCCTGCCAGTTATCACTTCAAAATGATTTCCGCGATATTCTCAGGCTTTTCCGCGATAAATTCCGCACCCTCGGCTTCAAGCTCGGCGCGTCCGCGGAACCCCCATGCACAGCCTATACAGGGTATACCTGCATTCTTCGCAGTCTGCACATCAACGTTGCTGTCACCTATCATGTATACCTCGTTCTCCTCATCGGGAAGAACTGAAAATATCTCGATAAGTATAGCACTGTCGGGCTTTGTGGGTCTGTAATCTACACCGCCAAGCACCTTCACGAAATCAATATCGGGCAGAAGCTCCCAGACTATCTCTCTTGCAACGTCCTCCAGCTTATTTGTAGCCACAGCAAGTATGACTCCGCTGCTTTTAAGCTTCTCCATAGTCTCTTTCATTCCGTCATACAGCCTTGTCTTGTCAAGATAATGCTCGGAATAATACTCTTTGAAAAGCCTATGCAGCTCCGCAGCCTTATCCTTTTTATCATCGTGAAGAGCACGTTCACAAAGCTTCTTCGCACCGTTTCCCACCATTTTCTTATACGCTTCGTAGTCATGTGTGGGACAGCCAAGCTTTTCAAGCCCGTAATTAACTGCGTCACCCAGATCGCAAATAGTATCGGCAATAGTGCCGTCAAGGTCAAATACAGCTGTTTTCATGTTCTCACTCCCCTATAAGTCCGCGTATCTCATCAGGAGTGAATACATACTCCCTGCCGCAGAAATGGCAGCTTACAGAGGTATCCTTTCCCTCGTCCGCAATGGACTTCAGCTCGTCCTTTCCGATGCTGATGAGGACTTTCTCTGTGCGTTCACGGCTGCAATCGCACTTGTACTCAGGATGAGCAGTATCGAGCACATTAGGCTCAAGTCCGTCAAGAAGCATATTTGCTATCTCTTCGGGAGTTATACCCTCGTCCAGCATCTGTGAAACAGGGCGTATCTTCGCCACATTCTTCTCGATAGTATCAATGCACTTCTCGTCAGCAAAGGGCAGGAGCTGAACAAGGAAACCGCCTGCTGCCTTAACTGTAAGATCTGGATTTACAAGCACACCGAGACTGCACACCGTAGGTATCTGCTCGCTTGTAGCGTAATAGCTTGCGATATCCTCAGCTATCTCACCCGAAACAAGAGGTATAACGCCAACATACGGCTCTTTCAGTCCCATATCCTTGACTACGGACAGAGTACCGTCTCTGCCCACTGCGCCGCCCACATCGAGCTTTCCCTGCGCATTCAGCGGAAGCTCCACAACAGGATTGTTCACGCAGCTTTTCACATTGCCCCAGCTGTCAGCAACTGCAACCAGCTGTCCCGAAGGACCGCCGCCGTCAACTCTCAGGGTAACGCTGTCGTCATCACCCTTGAGCATATAGCCCATAAGTGAAGCCGCTATTGAAAGTCTGCCAAGACCTGCCGTAATAACAGCAGATGTCTTGTGTATGCGTTCTATCTCCGAAACTATATCCTTAGCATCAAGTACCTCTGCAAAAGCCGAACCGTCAGCAGAGATAGCTCTGTATAAATTACCCATTTTCCTTATCCTTTCAATATTTCTGACCGCTTCTGATACATCTTGCCGCATAGACTATACGCTGTGAAGTCTCGCAGGGCGGCTCAAAGGTATCATCTCCGTACTTTGCCAGAACCTCAAATCCGCACTCTTTAAGCAGAGCCTCAATATCCTCTTCACTGTAAGCCTTTTCCGAGAAGCCGTCGGAGCTCCGTGAATAGAGTCCGTTTTCTTCGCGCTCAAAGAATTCAAGCTCCATTTTAACCTCGAGAGTATCTGGATCAAGAGTATTCTCCCAGACACAGTAAACGTTCTCGGTCTCATATGTAAAGGTATTGTTCGCCAGTATTTCGCGGTGCTTGTAGGGAGTGTTCACATCGAATATGAAAAGTCCGTCCTGCTCCGAGAAAAACGCCACATTCTCGAATACCTTTTTCACATCGTCAAGGCTCGCAAGGTGATTGATACTGTCAAGGGCACAGACTGTTATATCCACAGTCCCGAACATATCCAGCTTACGCATATCCTGACAGAGATACTGTATATTCAGTCCGCTGTCGAACTTCTTATCAAGAGCTATGCCCAGCATCTCATCAGAGTTATCAACTCCGATAACATCGTACCCCAGACCTGCCATGACCTCGGATATACTTCCCGTACCGCAGGCAAGGTCAAGGAGGATATTCTCCTTTGTAGTCTTGAACTTCTGTATTATGCCGTGGAAAAACTCTCCGCGGCGCTTATAGTCTATATTCGCCGTAAGCTCGTCATAATAACGTGCAAACGCACTGTATCCGCTCATATTTTATATTCCTTTCTCAGGAAATCAGCCAAAGTTTTAAGATACTGCAACCTGTGATGACGGCTGAGCTTCTATGGTATCGACTAATACCTCATTTCTTTCGTCATCGTAATAGTATATGTCTGTTACCCAGCCCGTTGAACCGTCCTCGCGGACAAATTCGTAATAATTCGTCCTTTTGTACGGCTGCAGTGCACCGTTCTGCCATTCACAATAATATGTATTTTTATCCTGATCGCCGCCAGTCTCATAGCAAAGAATTTTTTCCTCTTCTTCATTTGTCCTTATCGAAACGTTCTTGTTGAGATCTGTCAGAACATTGTTTTTCACATACATACCGCTGCCGGGCTCAAAAAAGAAGTACAGATACTTTATGTCCTTATCCTTTTCCCTTATCTCGCACCTCAGATCATTATGTCCGTCAAAATTATAGTCTTTGTCGTCGAAGATATATCTCTCGTCCATGCGTATTTCTTCGGGAGTAAAGCTCACATCTATGATCTGAACGATATCACTGCCCTTCATATGGTCAATGGAGTGATCCGTAAACCTGAAATATTCAGGGTGATCATCAGTGCTGACAGTCTTTCCTGTCTCCTTATCGTAAGTAACTCTTTTGGTCATTATCTTATTATTATTTTCATCAAATATACAGCTGTATCTTATACCCTCTATAGGAGAATCATATTCAAAGCTCTGTGGGACAAGCTTGCCTTCCTTCCACTTATAGACCGTCACTTCTGTTCCTGACGAAGAAAACTCAGACTTTAAAGTCTTTTCCCTCACGTTTTTTACCTCAACGTTAAGAAGCCGACCGCGTCTGTATGGGAACTGATCCGACTCGGCAAAGCATTCGTTATCAGGATCATAAAGCCAGTACCCCCTGTCCTTTATAAACACGTCCTGATATCCGTCGAAATTGTAATCCTCTGTTATCAGCTCAGTTTCATAAACTTTCTTATCAATATTTATCCTGCCCTTTTCCACTGAATCAAGATAGAATACAATACAGTCGTCAAGTATTTCGTGCTTGAACTTAACTGTGTTGTACTGCGATGCATCTCTCTTAGTCGTCGGCTCAGCTACACCGGTAACTGAAGTGATTCCCGGCATATTGCTGCCGATCATTTCACTGTCACGCTTTTTTACATTATCCTCGCAGCCTGCAAAAAGTGCAGCAGTCAGAAGCAGCGTAAATATCTTATATGACCTCATAATGGGATTTCCCTCCGTTTTCATTACAGCAAAGGACTGTACCCTATAAGGTACAGTCCACAATAACATTAAACAAATGCGGCGACTTTATTCTTACTGAGCATTCTCCTCAATATTTCCGCCTACGAGACTTCCGTTCTCATCACGTGTCTCTCTGAGCACTTCAGCTCCATTTTCATCATAATCAACATAATCTATAAGGATTGTATCACCCGACTTATACTTGTGAGTATATTTTCTAAGAACGAGCTGATCCTGTGCATTCCACTTATATATTCTTTCCTCATACTCGATATCATCTTTTTTCTCAACAGCAGTCAGCATATCCTCGGCGGCATTTCCGCTGAGCTCACAGCGTATGCTGTTAAGCTCTGACCACGGCTGATAGCTGCCGTTTTCAGGATCGTAGTGATAATACTTACCTGTTTTGTTGAGATCATCAGGCTTTTCGATGATGAAGATATCAGGGTAGCCGTCAAAATCATAATCGCTCTTTATAACAAAATCGTTTATGGTCTTTGAAGAATCCTTCTCTATAGCCTTCTGTATTTCGGAAGTATCGGCGCTGAGCACCTGATAAGAACGAGCTTTTCCGTCGCTGTACTGTCTTGATACATCTATCTTGTTAGGTGTGCTGTTAGAATAACCGAATGAGATAGAGCTGCAATCCTTAGGATCAAAATGCGGAGCCTCTGTAGCGGGCTGAGTTGTAGGTGCAGCGGTAGTTGTTGTCTTTTTTGTATTATTGCTTTTCGGAGCAACAGGTACAGCTCTTGTAGTTCCGTAAACACCGCCGCTGCCGCCGTTTGCACGTGTAACAGCAGACTTCTTTGAACCTGCACTTGTAGTCGTTGTAGTGCCCGATACTTTATTTCCTGCATTCTTTGTTGTAGTACCCGAAACGGTATCCTCATCAGCTTCTGTATCAGTAGTGGAGATATCCTTTGTTGTACCCTCAACAGTGCCCGAAACTATATTTATAGGCTTGTCTGTATCCTTTACATCGCTGACCTTGCCGCAGCCTGTAAGAAGAGCAAGTGCAAGAACAGGAAAAATATATTTCTTCATAATGTCACCTCATAGATCCTTTCTTTCTCATAAAAAGCCTTATATAAGCATTTTCTGTTCAGCGCAGAAAAGGGGCGGAGGATACCGCCCCTATATATTACTTATTTGCTGCGTCCTTAGCCTTGCAGCACTTCTTATATTTCTTGCCGCTTCCGCAGGGGCACGGATCGTTATCGCCTATTTTCTTTACACGAACAGGCTCGTCACCGAAGCTTCCGTCGCCTGCACCTGCATTAGGAGCGTCAGGCTTAGCTACCTGCTCACGCTCGGGAGCTTCGTTCTTCTGGAGCTTTACTGTAAGGAGCATACGGATAGTATCCTCACGGATAGACTCTACCATAGCATCGAACATCTCAAAGCCCTCGTAACGATACTCGATAACAGGGTTCTTCTGACCGTATGAACGGAGACCGATACCCTTCTTCAGCTCTTCCATATCGTCGATATGAGCCATCCACTTTGTATCAACTACCTTCAGGAGGATAACACGCTCGAGCTCACGCATGATCTCTGCGCCGTATTCCTCTTCCTTAGCCTGATAGATCTCTCCTGCCTTAGTGCTGAGAGCATTTACGATATCTTCCTTGCTGATATCTTCGATCTCGCCTTCCTCGAAAGTAAGGTCCTCAGGACCGATGAGCCAGCCGAGGAAGTGATCCTTGAGTCCAACAAGGTTCCAGTCGTCCTTTACCTCATCGTCAACGAGATATGTATCAACTGTAGACTTGATAAGATCCTCCATCATCTTGAGAATGCTCTCGTGGAGATCCTCACCGTCAAGTACCTGTGATCTCTGCTTGTAGATGATCTCACGCTGAGTATTCATAACGTCGTCGTAGTTGAGGACGTTCTTTCTTACGCTGAAGTTCTGACCCTCGACCTTCTTCTGTGAGGATTCGATGATCCTTGTGAGCATCTTGCTCTCGATAGGAGTATTCTCGTCAACGTTAAGAGTTCTCATCATATTCTCAAGACGGTCGCCTGCGAAAATACGCATAAGATCGTCCTCTACAGAGAGGAAGAAGCAGCTTTCGCCCTCGTCGCCCTGACGGCCCGAACGTCCGCGGAGCTGGTTGTCGATACGTCTTGATTCGTGTCTTTCCGTACCGAGGATATAGAGACCGCCTGCTTCCTTAACGGCAACAGCCTTCTCCTTCACCTCAGCATTGTACTTATCATAGAGCTCACGATAGAGCTTTCTTGCTTCGATAACTTCCTGATCTTCAGTATCAGCAAATCCGATAGCCTCGGAGATGACCTCCTCGGGGATCTCGCGCTTTCTCAGCTCTGCTCTTGCAAGGAACTCAGCGTTACCGCCCAGCATGATATCAGTACCACGTCCTGCCATGTTGGTAGCGATGGTAACTGCACCGTACTTACCTGCCTGAGCAACGATCTCAGCTTCCTTTGCGTGCTGCTTAGCGTTGAGGACCTCGTGCTTTATGCCCTTTCTCTTGAGCATTGCAGAGAGAAGCTCTGATTTCTCGATAGAAACCGTACCAACGAGGATAGGCTGTCCTTTATCGTGGCACTCGATTATCTTATCGATGATAGCGGCATACTTGCCCTTTTCTGTAGTATATACCTGATCGTTGTGGTCTATACGTATTACAGGCTTGTTTGTAGGGATAGCGATAACATCGAGCTTGTAGATCTCCTTGAACTCGTCCTCTTCTGTCATAGCAGTACCTGTCATACCTGACAGCTTTGTGTAAAGACGGAAGAAGTTCTGAAAAGTGATAGTAGCAAGGGTCTTTGACTCGCTCTTGATCTTAACGCCTTCCTTAGCCTCAATAGCCTGATGGAGACCGTCATTGAAACGACGTCCCATCATAAGACGGCCTGTAAACTCATCTACAATGATGATCTCGCCGTCCTTAACAACGTAGTCTATATCGTTCTTCATAACACCGTTAGCCTTGATAGCCTGATTGATGTGGTGAAGAAGTGTCATATTCTCGGAATCCATAAGGTTCTCGACTCTGAATGCTTCCTCAGCCTTCTTAACACCGCGCTGTGTGATGGTAGCTGTTTTAGCCTTTTCGTCGATGATATAGTCAGCAGTATCATTGATAGACTCCTGATCTACCTTATCGTCCATTTCAACAACTGTTGTTGAAGTAAGTGTCTTTGCAAAGCGGTCAACAATAGCATAGAGGTCAGTGGACTTATCACCGCGTCCCGAAATGATAAGAGGAGTACGAGCCTCGTCGATGAGGATAGAGTCTACCTCGTCCACGATAGCGAAGTTAGGAGCACGCTGAACACGCTCTTCCTTGTGAGTTACCATGTTATCACGGAGATAGTCGAAACCGAGCTCGTTATTTGTAGCGTAGGTTACATCGCAGTTATATGCCGCACGGCGCTGCTCGTTGTTGAGGCCGTGAAGGATACAGCCTACTGTAAGTCCCAGCCAGCGGAGTACCTTACCCATTTCCTCAGCCTGAGTCTTTGCAAGGTAATCGTTAACGGTAACGACATGAACGCCGAGACCTGAAAGTGCGTTAAGGTATGAAGCTACGCAGGCAACGAGAGTTTTACCTTCACCTGTTTTCATTTCGGCGATACGTCCCTGATGAAGAACGATAGCACCGATTATCTGTACAGGATAAGGCTTTTTCTCAAGTACACGCCATGCGGCTTCTCTTACTGTAGCAAGAGCCTCGGGGAGGATATCGTCGAGTGTCTCGCCGTCCTCAAGTCTCTCCTTGAATTCCGCAGTTTTAGCTTTAAGCTCTGCGTCAGAGAGCTCCTGATACTCTTCGTCCAGTTCAAGAACTTTATTTTTAATAGGCTCGATACGCTTTAATTCTCTGTTGGAGTAAGCGTTAGAACCAAAAATGTTTTTGAATAAACCCATTTTGTTATTCCGCCTTTACATTTTAATAGTGTAGGTCTTGATAGTATAAATACACATAATATATTGTACAACAAACGGCAGTATTTGTCAATACCCAGAAAATATTTGCCTAACAGAGCTCGGCACGAATCACTTTTTGGCGATATTCCGTTGATGCTAAGATTTTTTATTTTTCAAAGCATCTGAAAAGAATGTTTTCCACCGAATGATTTATCATAAATGAAATGCAGTAAATTACAATTGCCGATATCAATAATGTGATAAGAAATATCCCGAATTTCTGAGCTATCTCATTGCAGATATCATTTTTCTCTTCTTCTGTCCTCTCGCTCAGTCTTAGACCGCCGTCAGACTTTGTAACTATATATATAACAAATACCACAGCAGCCACTATGAGCAGCAAAATAACAGTCATGCTCAATATAACTTTCATAGCTCCACTCCTTATCCTTTGTATCCCTGATGCGGTTTCTGTTCAGCTCAGATCATGCATATCCTCACAACAGGAATTGAACATATCACCCAATTCATTCAAAGCTTGTATAAAACCGATTATTCCAACAATAAGGACTATCAGCAGAATTATCAGTACGATCTTAAAGATACATATACCTTTATTATCTTTGCCGGGTTTCTTCTCAGAGGTATCTTTAAAAGCTAAAAATATCCATATACCGATTATCGCTAAAGTTACTGCTCCAACATAAATAATCTCCATATTTTCCCATCCTTATCCGTACTTATGACTTTCATGCATAGCATCAACAAATGGATCGAGCCACGCAAACATTCCTTCTCCCATCGCCTTTAAAAACGTATAAACTGTAAAGACTATCAAAGCAATGATGATTCCAATTATAATAAATGCTTTTATTGTACTTATTAATTCTTCTCTGACGCTGTACTTATCTTCATTTCCGATGCATTTATTATTCGCACCATTATCAGACAAAACAATAACTCCCAATACAGAAATAACTATGATCAGAACAAACAATACCATCTTATTCCCTCCTATCTTGAATTTAAGCCATATCAGTGCATTCTGCCTTCAAAGGGCATACACGAATTCAGGTCTGATATGAGGAACTTTCCTACTATGTAGTATATAAACACAGCACCTGCCAGAACAATTATAAAAAGCACGGCATTTTTCAGCCTTTCATGGTCAACATTCAGGCTTTCCAGAACAAATGCGACAGCTATAAACACCACAACTAACGCTATAGTGATCAAAAATGCAGCAAACATAAATATATCCTTTCCTTAACCTATTCTTCCGACACCCTCAGCTGTTTCGCAGCCAAGATCAAAACACTGACCAAACGCTTCAGCCATAGCACGAAGTGCCAGATATGTACCGCCCAAAGCCAAAGCAATACCTATCATGATTATTGCTCCCACCAATTTAGCTTTCTGAGTTTTATCATCGCTGTAATCAACAGCCAGACGTATTCCAAGTATCATTAAAATAATTGAAAAAAACAAGATCATATAAGAGCTCCTTTCACTTTGACCGAATTTTCCCGTCACAGGCAGAAATACCAGCCATGCACCAATGATAATTGCCGCTATGCCTATCAGGAATATCGCTCCTACCAATTCAGCCTTATTGGTTTTATCATTTGCGTAATCAGCAGCCAGCCATATTCCAATTATCATTAAAATTATCACAAATAATACTGTCATAAATAACTTCCTTTCTCATCAGCCAATTTTTCCGACACCGACAACGCAATCATCACAGGATTTAAGCCAGCCAAACACTATACATCCCAGTATCAGCAAAAGTATACCGCCAATTATCAGCTCTATAACGAGCTTTGCAGCGATCTCTCCTCCTGTTTTGCCTTTAACTTTCTCATTAAGCACAAAACTGACCACTGATGCTATACAAATAATCCCAACCGCTATTATATACAACATAATTTTTCTCCTTATCAACAACAAGTTCTCAAAACCGAGCCATGCGCAATACACTTTATCCACAGGTAAATTATACTAACACAAATTATCAGCGAAACAGCGAATATGACCTTTCCTTTGATCTTTCTCTTCGGCTCGTCAGAATACCATCCCCAGTCTATGCCCAATATGAGCATTATCATTCCACCTAAAAAGATCATTACCGTAAACATATCAATAATACTTTCCATATCTTTTCCTTTCTCACCTTAAACCATGCTCATATGAGCTCCCTGTGTGATAATAATATCATTTCGTCAATAATTCCACAAGATATCTTTTGTCACTATTTCAGTGACATTTGTCATTATCTATTGCAAAGGCACTTCGAAACATGATATAATGATAACGGTGATGATTATGCTTATGATATCTTTAACGAATACCGATAAAAAACAGCTCCACAGCTATGTTCACAAAATGCTGAGAGAAGCCATGAAGCTCAGGAACATAAACTATACCGAAGATACACCTGTAACAAAAAACAAAATGGGAAAGCCCTCCCTCACAGAGCGCCCCGACATTCATTACAATCTTTCCCACGCAGAGGGTATTGCAGCCTGTATCATATCCGACTATGAGTGCGGGATAGACTGCGAAAAGGTCAGGGACTTCCGTCCCAACGTCATAAAGCGTGTTTTTTCGGATAATGAGAAGAAAATGTTTGATAATACTCCCGAAAACGAAAAGAACCTGCTTTTCTTCAAGCTCTGGACTCTCAAGGAAGCCTATGTTAAGGCTGTCGGTATTGGTATATCCTACCCTATGGATACTGTTGAATTCAGCTTTTCAGGAACTGAGATAGTCTCAAATATTGAAAACTGCCGTTTCAGACAATATATCATCGGCGAAAACCGATTTGTAGTATCCGTATGCGAAATAATAAAACAAAATTAATGTCGAACCCTGTATTTTTGACAGGATTTCTGTGGAAAATGTTGCTTTCAAACTGTCTCAGATGTGCAAAATCCATAAAATAAAGAGTGAAATTCGGTCAAATCGGGAAAAATTCTCTTATCCCCTTGCATCGCCGCTGATTTTAGGTTATAATAATTATAAGCTTCTTGTTTGATCCATTCGCGTTTCACCAGAAGTATTCCACAAATCGGGAGGCTGATATTATGTTCGATAAAACCATGACATTCTCAGTTAATGAGGACAGGGAAGCAGAGCTGAAAAAAAATCTCACTATAATTTATGATGCTCTCACACAAAAGGGATATAACCCTGTCAATCAGATCGTAGGCTATATCCTCTCAGAGGATCCTACATATATCACAACATACAACAATGCAAGAAGCCTTATCCGTCACATCGACCGTGACGAGCTTTTACAGGTACTTGTAAGATCATATTTAAATGCATGATTTCAAGTGCATAAATTAGTTCAGGGACGACCATAGGTCGTCCCTGTCGTTTTATATGTACAAAACAGCGTATAGAACGCTGTCCTCGGCGGACGGATAAAATCCGCCCCTGCATGACAAAAAGGCGGATCACTGATCCGCCTTTTTTATTCTGATTTATCTTCTTTTTTATCGCCATAAGGTGAAAAACATATGTTAAGGTCAACTTTTCCTTCGATACCGGGGATATTTCCCGAATCCGAATACTGCCATATCTTGTAGTCATAGTAGTACGACGGCTTTTCACCGTATTCAGCCAGCCAGAAATCATAGTCCTTGACTCTCGGCAGATCGAGCTTGCGCATAGCTGTTGCCTTGTTCTGATATACCATAGGAGTATATCCCGAATCCTTTATTCTTTCACAGAACGAAACGCAGCAGTCTGCAAGAGCTTCTACGCTTACAGCATCTGTACGGGCAGCATCTCCAGAAACAAGCTCCCAGTCATATACTACAGGGTATGTGATATCATAGCCTGCAAGAGCATCTATGACCGCATCAGCCTCGTCAACAGCTTCTTCTGCCGTAGTTGCCTGCGAATAGAAATATGCTCCCACCTTTATACCCTGTGCAAGAGCTCCCTCGATATTGTTTCTGAACTGTTCATCATATGTAACGACTCCACCGCCGTAAGTACGGTAACCAACACGTATAACAGCAAATTCGATACCTGCCTGCTTTACCTGCTCCCAGTCGATCTCCCCCTGAAATTCCGAAACATCTATACCGTTTTCAGAGGTTACCTCGCCGTTGTCCGTATAATAAGCATAGCCGTTCCTCATAGTAATGTTATTTACATTGACGGTACTTGCAGGAACATCTGCATAAACAGGCACGAATACTTCACCGTATGAACCGTCATACATGAGTATCTTCTTGCCGTCAAGCTGGTAAAAAGTCTCTTCTTTCTCTATTACCGCTCTTCTGCGCACATCTGTTCCTTTAGAATTTGCAGGAACCGCATCGTCCTTGCCGCGTATGAACGCTATCCATATCAGCAAAACCGTAAGTATCAAAATTATAACAGCTTCAAGTATAGCGATACTTTTGAAGCGTATCCTTCTTCTGGGTTCTGACATTGTTTCCTCCATTTTTATGTTCTTTTTGTCTTTATGTATATAATATCACATTTTTCGCTATTTGTAAACATTATTTTTTGCTGTAAAAAATAACAGTTTCGTCATATAACGTTTTTTCACAAAGTTTTCAGCATATTCATGTTGACAAATCCGATTTTATAGTATAAAATCAAAACAGTTAAAAATACTTTCCATGTCAATAAGGAGGATATTATGGATTACACTTATAAGACAAATATGGTATGTTCACAGGAAATAAGCTTTCATATCGAAGGCAACGTTATAACAAATATTTCCTTCGTCGGAGGCTGCAACGGAAACCTCAAGGCTATCTCAAAAATACTCGATGGCTGGACCGTTGAACAGATAGAGGCTAAGGTAAAAGGCAACACCTGCGGCAGAAGACCTACTTCCTGTGCAGATCAGCTTTGCATTGCAGTCCGCGAGGCATATGAAAAGCTGAAAAATCAGTAAAAAATACGATAAGCTATAAGCTTCTCAGCATATGAGCTTATGATATATAATAATATCACTTAGAAAGATAAAAACGTAACAACAACGGGAGCCGAAATAGCTCCCGTTGTTTTATTTTTTGCTGTTAAGATAATCATTTATCCCCGAAAAAAGCGTAAAAGCCACCTTTGAACGGTACTCATCCGTATTCAGAAGCGCAGCCTCATCGGGATTGGACAAAAAACCGCATTCCGCCATAACTGTAGGATTATTGCTGTAATAGCAGAGGAAAAGCTCCTTTCCGCAAAGCTTTATCTCCCTTTCATTATCAGGCTGTAAAAACTCCCTGAACTTTCCTTGTATCGCACGTGCAAGTTCTTCACTGGTACTGTTGCTGCCTGAGTAAAACATCTGTGCGCCGCTGTATTTCGGGTCGGTGAACTGATTCTGATGTATTGATATACATACAGCATTATCGCTCTCGTTGAATATGGCAAGTCGGTTATCCATATCCGAGCTTTTCTGCGCCGCTATACCCTCTACTCCTTCGTCATGTATTGAGCGGTCGGTGTCTCTTGTAACTCTGACCTCAAATCCGTTTACTTCAAGCATATCCCTCAGTTTAAGCAATATATCAAGGTTTATCCCTTTCTCGGGTACTCCGTCGGCAGATGTGCACCCGCCATCTATGCCTCCGTGACCGGCGTCGATCACTATTATGGGCGACTCATTTTCCATATCTGTAAGCGAAACAGGTATTGCGCCGTTCTCTGCTCTTTCGGCTATGCGTGATGCTCCGTAAAGTGTAAATACCGCGCAGCCGCATAAAAGCGCTCCGCTTACTATCTTTCTGTGTACTTTTCTCATTTCAGGTTCTCCTTCCGCTTCTGCGATATTCAGTCACTGAATTATATGAGAAAAAAAGATATTATATGCAAAAGCTCCGACCATATGATCGGAGCTTTTTAATGTTAGTCTGATGAGATGATCTTATTTAATAGATAAAGCCGGATAAGCACATTTGCGCAAACACCGTCATTCACTATGGCAATAGTTTTCAGATATGCTGTGCGAGATAATCATAGGTATCTATAATATAATTCTCGATGGGATCAAGCTTCACAAGCAACATATCTCCTGACGTTTTAACACTTCTATTAGCAAAGTCAATAGCCTCAAAAAGCTTTTCCCTGTCAGAAAGATTTTCTTTAAGCACTTCCCTGCATACATCATTTTTACAGCTGATATGGTAGGACTTTCCCTGCACAAGCCGTCGCACTGATCCAATATATAGAGCAGATAATCACTGCCGTTATATGAAAAAGCAATTACATTTTTAGTGATAACAGCCTGTTTCAGTTCACTTACATTCATATTCGCCTTATATATCGGTAATTTTTACCTGTCTGACGTTTTTTATCTTTTTCAGTCTCCTTGAAAGGGCTTCATTGTCAAGCTCCTTATCCAGATCAACATCTGCGCTGAAATGAGACACTGCCGTTATGCCGTCCGAGGATACATTGGCTGTATGAGAGATTATGTTGCCGTTTACACGGCTCAATATTTTGGAAATCTCGCCCACGAGACCTATCCTGTCAATGGAAATAACTTCTACCTTTTTCATTTCACACCTCCGCAGATATACTGTATTTTTATGTTTATAATATATCATGATAAGCATATTTTGTCAATATGTTTTATATGTATTAGCTATTGACATTTTTGATTATACGATATATATTCATACTATATACACGGATTTAATGTAAATAAGTGAGATTAATAATGCTTAATCATTTTCCAAGGACACAGCATAAATACACGGAGCGCCGTGATATCCCGGGCAGCACAGCTTTTATGCCTGCTGTGGCAGGTCTGCTTACCGCAGGTGAAGCCGTAAAAGACCTGATCATGATTACATAATATATTATCCGCAGTAAAGCTATAAGTATTTCCTATCGCTTGCTATGACTTTTTGGGATTGGACAAAAGCTGAAATACAGGTTATAATATATACATACCCAACAGGAAAGGAGCTGTACAAATGGTAACGAATAAGTATCCCATACACCACATTTTCCGCTCAGTACTCATTTGTACAGAGCGAATGTGGAAAGCAGGACGATGTTGAACGTCTGACTGACTAATAAATACTCCTAAGAATTATTATACCATTAAAAATCCGCCCGAACTTCCATTAGGTTCGGGCGGAGCTTTGCTTATAGCTCTTTATAAACAAAAATTATAGCGGAAATACTTGCAAAAGTCATTTATTTATGTTATACTTAGTATATAGATAGGAATTGTAAACATAAAGGAGCGGATCAAAATG
Source organism: Ruminococcus flavefaciens ATCC 19208 (assembly GCF_000518765.1). Lineage (GTDB taxonomy): Bacteria > Bacillota > Clostridia > Oscillospirales > Ruminococcaceae > Ruminococcus > Ruminococcus flavefaciens. The sequence goes on from NZ_JAEF01000007.1 coordinate 69,821, forward strand.
AGAGTATCATCAAAGGTCGAATGCGGTATTATTGCACTTGTAGATATAGCCGTAAATTCCAAAAACAATAATATAGTCAAACTGAACGCGGTGTCCAAGAGGAATAATATCTCGGCTAAATATCTTGAACAGATCATACCGCTTCTGAAACACGCAGAATTTCTGAAAAGCGTCAAGGGCTCAGGCGGCGGATATGTTCTTGCCCGTGACCCTGCTGATATAACTATCAACGAGATAGTAAACGCCCTTGACAGCAGTATCCTTGCGCCCTCGGAATTCAACGATCAGCTTGAACAAACAGCTATCGAGACAATATCCGAGTGCTTGTGGAAGCCTGTCAATGATTTTCTTCAGAAGTTCTCACAAAACCTGACATTGAAGGAGCTTGCAGACAGATTCACCGAGAAGCAGACAGCATCACTCGAACCTATGTATTATATATGAGCTTATTTGTCCCGAAGAAGTATTTAGCTTCCTCGGGACATTTTTATGCCTGCGTAAAAAATAAGCTCAGACCTGTGAGCCTGAGCTGTTCTTTATTATCAGTCGCTGAAAAGTGGTGTGGAGTAGTATCTGTCGCCGCTGTCGGGAAGAAGAGCAACTATTGTCTTGCCCTTGTTCTCCGGTCTCTTTGCAAGCTCTAAAGCTGCATAGTAAGCAGCGCCTGCTGAGATACCAACGAGTATGCCCTCCTGTTTTGCGATGAGCTTTGAGGTCTCGAATGAAGCCTCGTTTGAGACTGCGATTACCTCGTCATATACATCGGTATTGAGAGTCTTTGGAACGAAGCCTGCGCCGATACCCTGAATCTTGTGAGGACCTGCCGTACCCTTTGAAAGCACAGGAGAATCCTCAGGCTCAATTGCAACTACCTTAACGTTTGGATTCTGCGATTTGAGGTATTCGCCTGTACCTGTTACTGTACCGCCCGTACCTACGCCTGCAACGAAGATATCTACCTTTCCGTCAGTATCCTTCCATATCTCCGGACCTGTTGTAAGTCTGTGTATCTCAGGGTTTGCAGGGTTCTCGAACTGCTCGGGAACGAAGCTGTCGGGAGTTTCCTTTGCAAGCTCCTCAGCCTTTGCAATAGCGCCCTTCATGCCCTTTGAGCCTTCTGTGAGAACTATTTCGGCACCGTAAGCCTTGAGGATATTTCTTCTCTCAACGCTCATGGTCTCGGGCATTGTAAGGATTATCCTATAGCCCTTTGCAGCTGCGATAGATGCAAGACCGATACCTGTGTTGCCCGATGTGGGCTCGATGATAGTTGAACCCTTTTTAAGAACGCCCTTTTTCTCGGCGTCCTCGATCATAGCAAGAGCAATTCTGTCCTTGACGCTTCCTGCGGGATTGAAGTATTCAAGCTTTGCAAGTACAGTTGCATTAACCCCCTGTGACTTTTCAATGTTTGTGAACTCAACAAGTGGAGTATTACCTATAAGACCTGTTGCACCTTTATAAATTTTTGACATATTAATTTCCTCCTTCTGATAGTAAACTATAATTCCTATCTGTTAAGTATATTATATACCCTGACGCAGAAAAATGCAATATCTTTTTTAATCGTATTTATTTATTCTGAGCTATAGATTGAAACTATAGCCTAAATACATAAATGCACAGACCGTTGAGCCTGTGCATCGTTATCATTTATTAATATAGTCAAGTGCGGACACAACAGCGTTTGCACCGTCTGCTGCTGCGGTTATGACCTGACGGACTACCTTTGTACGCACATCTCCTGCGGCAAACAGTCCATCTGCCGAAGTAATGCAGTTCTCATCTGCAATGATATATCCTCTGTTGTCAAGGTCGGCTATGCCGCTGAGCAGAGAAGTATTCGGCAGCGATCCCACTGCAACAAACACTCCGTCCGTATTCATATTTTTTTCTGTGCCTTTCTGAGTATACTTAATGCCCGTAACTGACTCTGCTCCGATAATTTCAAGCGGAACTGATTCAGGAACAAACTGGATATTTTCTGTTTCCTCTGCCTTTTTTACAAGTGAAGCATTGGCTCTTAACTCGTTGCGGCGGTGTATGATATACACCTTTTCTGCCGTTTTTGAAAGATACAGAGCGTCACCCAGTGCGGTATCTCCGCCGCCGATGACAGCTACTGTTTTACCCTCGAAAAATGCTCCGTCGCATATGGCACAGTAGGAAACGCCTCTGCCTGAGAATTCTTCCTCGCCCGAAATACCAAGTTTTTTAGGTGAAGCACCAAGAGCATATATAACGGTCTTTGACTCAACATTATTGCCGTCAGACAGCAGTATTTTCCAGCCGCTGTCTGTACGGGACAGCTCCGTTACCTCGCCTTCGATAAATTCAGTACCTAAAGCTTCAGCGTGTTCGCGGAATTTCTCACCGAGAGAAAAGCCGCCGATGCCGAAGTAGCCGAGGTAGTTGTCCACCTGTTCGGTATAGACTATCTGCCCCGTGCCCATGTAATCCTTTTCGATAACGGCAAAGCTGAGTCCTGCGCGGCTGGCATATACAGCAGCAGACAGTCCCGCAGGACCGCTGCCGAGAATCATAACATCATACATAGCCTTAGTCCTGTACTATGACAAGCTCTTCCTTTTCAGCCTTGTCACCCTCGATATGGAATGAATTGAGAACAGGCTCATCGTCCATAAGTGAGAGTATCATATAGCTTGCGCTGCTGTCGTAGGCAAGTCTCTTGTCCTCATCGGAAGGACGTGAAGGCGAAACAGGGTGGGAATGCCAGTTGCCCAGCGGAGTAAGACCGTTGGCTCTCATATCCTTTACCGCAAAGAGCTGCTCCTTTGGATCAAGTGTGAAATGCTCCTCGGCATGATCGACATTTGTAAGGATATAGACCTTTTTCACTATCTTGTCATTGCCGTTCAGTTCTCCTGCGATCAGTCCGCAGGCTTCTATGGGAGCTTCACTTTGTGCGTGTGCAACTATTTTATCATAATCGCTTTTGCTGAGTTTTATCATAGACCAACACCGTCACATTCTGCCTGTTCATAGTCGATAAGCTCAGTTATTGTAGGATTATCTCCGCATACTGCACAGTTATGAGTATCGCTGGGAAGCTTTACCTTTCTGAACTGCATTTTAAGTGCATCATATGTGAGGAGATAGCCTGTGAGGAGTTCTCCCACACCGAGGATATACTTTATTGCTTCCATAGCCTGCAAGCTTCCGATAACACCGCCCATTGCGCCGATAACTCCTGCCTGCTTGCAGGTGGGTACAGCGTCCTTCGGGGGCGGTTCCTTGAATACGCAGCGGTAGCAGGGTCCCTGTCCCGGAACGTAGGTCATGAGCTGACCCTGAAAGCGGATTATACCTGCATGTGAAAAGGGCTTCTTAGCCATAACACAGGCATCGTTTATCAGGAATTTGGCAGGGAAATTGTCAGTGCCGTCGATGATGAAGTCGTAGTCCTTGATGATATCAAGGATATTCTCGCTGGTAATGAACTCATGGTAGGTTATGACCTTTACATCGGGGTTCATTGCCTCCATAGTTTCCTTTGCGGACTGTACCTTCGGCTTGCCTACGTCCTTTGTCTGGTGGATTATCTGTCTCTGGAGGTTGGAAAGGTCTACCTCGTCTGCGTCTGCGATGCCAATAGTACCGATACCTGCTGCTGCAAGATACATTGCAACAGGTGCACCGAGACCGCCTGCACCGATAACGAGCACCTTTGCGTTAAGGAGCTTCTTCTGCCCCTTTGCTCCTACCTCTTTGAGTATGATATGGCGCGAATAACGTTCTATCTGTTCGTTTGTGAATGCCATTACTGACCGCCTCCCATAAAGTATAAGAATTCTACTGTGTCACCGTCTTTCAGTACAGTTTCTTCAAACTGACCGTGGTCAACGAAATCATCGTTGACAGTGACAGTTACGTATTCGGGTGTCTCCACCTTTTCGTCAATTACCAGCTGTGCAACGGTAAGTCCGTCGGCAACTTCTTTTTTTATTCCTGCAACTGTGATCTTCATTTATATCTGCTCCTTTATAAGAGTTATTATCTCGTCTTTTTTTACCGCACCTCTTATGCGTGACACTTCCTCACCTTTATTAAATAGGATAAGCGTCGGAGCGGCTTGAATACTGTATTTTTCCACAAGTTCCTTCTCGAAGTTTGTATTTATTTTCACTATTTTTATCTTGTCTGCATACTCTTCTTCAAGCTGACTCAGTATGGGAGACATACGCTTGCATGGTATGCAGCTGTCAGAATAGAAATCAGCAAGTACGGGGAGCTCTGCTCCGAGCACCTCGCTGTCGAATTCGTCTTTGCTTATCCTTGCAGGCATATCAGTCACCGACCTTCTGCACGATAAGCTCAAATGTGCCGTCGCCGTTGTCTTTAAGGCTGAGCACCTTATGTCCCTCTTCCTTGATGCTCTTGGGGACGTTCTGTACGGGTTCGCCGTCGTTGAGTTTTATGGAGAGTATATCTCCGTCGTCAAGCTCTTCAAGAGCTATCTTTGCCTTAACAAATGTTATAGGGCAGTTTACATCAGTGATGTCGATCGAATCTGTAATATTGAACTCTGCCATGTGTATCCTCCTTTACAGGCTCTCTATTGCCTGTCTGAAATCTTCGATAAGATCGTCTATATCTTCTATTCCGACGCTTATGCGTATAGTATCGTCATATACTCCCGCACTTATACGCTGCTGTTCGGTATTATGAGTATATATTGTGCTTGCAGGGTGAATGACAAGGGTACGGACATCACCGATATTGGTGGCTACAGAAGCAAATTCAATACTGTCCATGAGCTTGAACGCCTTTTCCTTGCTGCCTGCTCTTATTGTTACTATTGCACCGCCCTTACCCGAAAGCTCTCTCTGCACAAGTTCATAATAAGGAGAGGACGGGAGTGCGGGATAGTTCACTTCTATATTGTCAATGGTCTCAAAAAACTCCGCAAGCTTAAGTGCGTTGTCGCAGCAGCGTTCCATGCGCAGACCGAGAGTTTCAATCCCGACTATATTCATATATGCATTGAATGGCGACAGACAGCCGCCTGTATTGCGCCATAAACCATTCCTCAGCTTTGACATGAAAGCAAAGGGACCGAATTTAAGATAGGGTACCATATTAGGGTATTTATCCTTGTCCCATTTGAACTTTCCGCCGTCAACGATTATGCCGCTTATGGAGTTTCCTCCGCCGTTGATATATTTCGACGAGGAATGAACTATTATATCAACACCGTGCTTCAGCGGATTGATTATGTATGGAGTTGCGGTCGTGCTGTCAACTATGAGAGGTATGCCTTTCTCTTTACAAGCCTTTGATACGCTGTCCAGATCGACTACATCAAGTTTGGGGTTGCCGATAAGTTCTGTAAATACAGCTTTTGTATTCTCATTTGCCGCAGCAGTAACACTGTCGTAGGTTATTGCTTCAAGGAAATGCGCTGTTATGCCGAAAGCTTTAAGGTCGTTGAAAAGGTCGATAGTTCCGCCGAAAAGTCCCGTGCTGACTATGACCTCGTCTCCTGATCGAAGTATATTGAGGAGCACCGCGGCTATTGCTGCCATTCCCGATGAACAGGCAACTGCTCCGATACCGCCTTCAAGCGCGGCTATACGGTTCTCAAAGGCACTTACGGTCGGATTTCCTACTCTTGTATAGGAAAAACCTGCTGCTTTATTGTTAAATACTTTTTCGAGCTGCTCTGCCGATTCACAGGCAAAAGCGCTTACCTGATAAAGCGGCGGCAGTGTCGCGCCCTTATCTTCGCCGTTGAACTTTGAGCTGTGCAGCAAAGATGTATTGAATTTCATTGTATCACCACTATTCGTGAAAAAATAGCTTACAGGACGATACAAAAATACCGTCCTGTAAATATATATCAGGTTTACGCAAGTGTTCTTATGCCCTGTACAAGTCTGTCAATATCATTGAATGAATTGTAGAGTGCAAGTGTTGGGCGTACAGTGCCTTCGAGTCCGAAATGGCGGAGTATAGGCTGTGCACAGTGATGACCTGTGCGGACTGCTATGCCCAGTTCGTTGAGACGCTGACCGACTGCTTCGTTGTCCACGCCGTCAAGAACGAATGAAAGTACGCTTGCCTTGTTTGTTGCTGTGCCGATGAGATGCAGACCGTTTATCTTCTGCATTTCCTTCATAGCATATACCAGAAGCTCATGCTCGTGGCGGTTGACCTCTGTCATACCGATAGAGTTGAGATATTCAAGAGCTGCACCGAGACCGACTGCGTCTGCAATGCTTCCTGTACCTGCCTCAAACTTGTTCGGAGCGGGATTGTAGATAGTACGCTCGAAAGTAACGTCCTTTATCATATTTCCGCCGCCGTGATAAGGTCTTGCAGCTTCGAGAACATCTGATTTGCCGTATACTGCGCCGATGCCTGTAGGTCCGAATATCTTGTGTCCCGAGAACACGAAGAAATCAGTATCAAGAGCTGTTACATTAACAGGAATATGAGCTACGGACTGAGCTCCGTCTATGAGTATGCGCACTCCGTGAGCGTGTGCTATAGCCACAAGCTCCTCGATAGGAGTTACAGTGCCGAGAGCATTTGAAACGTGAGTTGCGGATACGAATTTAGTCCTTCTTGTGAACAGCTTTTCGTACTCTGATATGATAAGCTGACCGCTCTTGTCAACAGGAACTACCTTGATGACTGCTCCTGTTTCCTCGCAGATGAGCTGCCACGGAACTATATTAGCATGATGCTCAAGCATAGTGAGGATTATTTCGTCACCGGGCTGCAAAAGAGGCTTAACATAAGCATTTGCTACAAGATTTATAGCCTCTGTCGTACCTCTTACGAAAACGATGTTGTCCTTTGAGGGAGCACCGAGGAAGTCAGCTGTTATCTGCCTTGCATTTTCGTATGCGTCGGTAGAACGTGCAGCAAGCTCGTGAGCACCTCTGTGAACGTTTGAGTTCTCGTGTGTATAGTAGTAGCTGATCCTGTCGATGACCTGCTGCGGACGCTGTGTTGTTGCGCCGTTGTCAAGCCATACAAGGTCGTGACCGTTTATCTTTTCGCTGAGTATTGGGAAATCGTTTCTTATCTGAGCGAGAGTCTTTGTACCAACGATTATCCGGCTGTCGGACTTTACTGTGGGAACAGCGGGTGCAGCAGCTGACTGCTGAGTATTCTTTGGAACGTAGCTGTCAGCCTGTCCCTGTGAAAGCACAACAGGTGCATATCCGCCTGATGTGGGCTGTTCCTGAGGAGCTGTATATGTATCGAAAGTGCTGTACTGCTGTGCAGCTCCGACTACAGGTGAAGCGCCGTAGCTGTCTGCTGCCTGCTCGTACTTCGATACACTACCGTAGCCGCCGTTATACTCATTGGCTATCTGCTCGAACTCGGAAACGCTGCCGTAGCCGCTGAAAGCCTGCTCTGCTGATGAAGCGTAGTTCGTACCGCCGCCGTATGATGCTGCTTTGTTGAAAGCATCGTTTATAACGGAAGTATCGCCGCTTGTTGCAAGTGCCTCTATGCCTCCTGCACAGCGCTCTGCATCAAAGTCCGGAAACAGTGAATTTGCAAGGCTTTCAAGCTCTGACTCAGATGGTATTCCGTAATTAGTCGTAGTCATAGTATTCACCTACCTCGACATCCTCGAGAACAGCGATAGCGTCGTCTGAGAGAATAGCTGCCGAGCAGTAGAGTGAAAGCAGATAAGAAGCAACGCCCTTATCGTCGATTCCTCTGAAACGAACTGAAAGTCCTCTTGACTGTTCATTCTTGAGATTGCGCTGGAAAAGACCGATTACGCCTCTCTTAGCCTCACCTGTACGAACGAGAAGGATATTTGTCTTGCCGCTCTTGCTCTTTGGATTCTTGAGACCGTCAACGAGGAGCTTGTCTGTAGGAATGATCGGGATACCTCTCCATACGATGAATGTGCCGCCTGCGATGTTTGTTGTAACGGGCGGTACGCCTCTCTTTGTACATTCTCTCTCGAATGCTGCGATAGCTCTTGGGTGAGCAAGAAAGAATGAAGGCTCTTTCCATACCTTTGTGATGAGCTCGTCGAGGTCATCAGGTGTAGGTGCGCCGTTTCTTGTCTGGATACGCTGTGAGTCAGGAACGTTCTTGAGGAGACCGTAGTCATCGTTGTTGATGAGCTGACTCTCCTGACGCTCACGAAGGCTCTCGATAGCAAGGTCGAGCTGTTCCTTTACCTGATCGTATGGTGAACCGTATACATCAGCAACTGCTGTGTTTACGTTGATGATAGTTGAGATCGAAGCGAGCTGGAGCTCTCTTGGGTTTTCCTCATACTCAACATAGCCCTGAGGGATTATGTCAGACTTCTTCTCAACGCTGCAAAGAACGTCAAGCGGTGTTTCTCCCTCTTTTACCTTATTTATTCTGTAAATACCTGAGTCAAGTCCCTTGAATTCAAGTACCTTTGTGATCCACTTTGGAGTAAGCGCACCGTACTGAGGTCTTGTTTTGTTTACGTCGGCAAGGTTATATGCAGCCTTTTTGCCAAGTGCAACTATGGTGTCATTTTTTGTTTCTTTAGACATAATGTCTACCTCCAATTATAATATATATTTTACAGACAGATTTAGTAGGCTTTAGTATGGCGTAATACATGGATATTGCTCCCATGTATATATATTTTTCAAAGCTTTTTCTGCCTAATAATCAATAGATTGGGAAATCCTTGTCAACTTCCCTTGCCCATGCATTCGTACCGCCTTTGAGGTTATAAAGCGGACCTGTGTATCCTGCCTCGCGGAGAGTGTTCACGGCAAGTATGCTTCTCTTGCCCTCCTTGCAGACAAATACAGTATCAACGGAAGTGTCGAATTCGTTCTGTCTTCTTTCAAGCTGTCCTATGGGGATCGCCTTAGCTTCCGGGAATTTTGCGATAGCTCTTTCGTGAGGCTCGCGGACATCAATTATGGTTATCTTCTCGCCCTCGTCAATGCGGCGTTTGAGCTCCTTGGGCTCGATGCCCTCCACCTCTGCTTCTTCCTCTTTCTGCTGAGTAAGCCCGCAGAAGTCCTCGTAATCGAAATCCTCTATCTCGGTAATAGTTTTCTTCTTGCCGCAGATAGGGCAGTTGTCGTTCTTATGTATTTTCAGCTCACGCCATTTGAGGTTCCAAGCGTCAAAGGTGACAACTCTGCAGATGAGGTTCTTGCCTCCGCCTACGATAAGCTTTATGACCTCGTTAGCCTGCAAAGTGCCTATAACACCCGGGAGAACTCCTACAACGCCGCCCATTGCACACGACGGAACAAGTCCTGCCGGAGGAGGTGCGGGATACATACATCTGTAGCATGGACCTTCCTTTGCATAGTAGACCGAGACCTGTCCCTCGAACTGGTACATAGCTCCGAAAACATCGGGCTTGCCTAAAAGTACACAGGTGTCGTTCACAAGATATCGGGTGGGATAATTGTCGGAAGCATCCGCAACAACATCGTACTCGGAAATTATGTCCTCAGCATTTTCGGCTGTAAGGCGCGTATTGTATGTCTCGACCTTTACCAGCGGATTTATCTGTTTGATACTGTCCTTTGCGGAAGCTACCTTGGGTCTGCCGATATCTCTTGTGCCGTGTATGACCTGACGCTGGAGATTTGATTCCTCAACCTCGTCATTGTCGATGATACCAATAGTGCCAACACCTGCTGCCGCAAGATACTGTGCAAGCGGAGTACCGAGACCGCCTGCTCCTACGATGAGTACCTTTGCGGCTTTAAGCCTTTTCTGCCCCTTTACGCCTATCTCCTGCAAGAGAAGGTGCCTGCTGTAGCGTGTTATCTCGTCATTGGTTAGCTTTTCTCCCTTTCTGTCGCCTATAACGCTCTCAATGCCCGAACCTCCTGCGATAGCGGGGATAAGTATCACCTCGTCACCGTCCTTGACCTCTGTGTCGAAGTCTTTGAGGTCTCTGATATTTTCATCGTTTACAAATACATTTATGAAGGATCTGAGCTGTCCCTCCTCGTCAAACAGTGCTTTTTTAGTTTCAGGGTATTCCTCAGAAAGAAGAGTGAGTACCTCGCCTACTGTTTTGCCTTCAAGCTCTATTTCTGATCTGTGCTCGGTAAAGAGCCTCAGAGTTGTGGGAATAACAACTGTAACTGCCATTTTTTGTCCTCCTTTAAACGGCTTTATGTCATCGGTTATAGACTATAATTTATATATTTCATATATAATTACTATGGTTTTAATGTACAACATCAATGTATGTATTATAGCACAATGTCACAAAAAATACAATAGTTTTTCCTGACAAATAATTTAGTATCAGTTATAGTTGTTTTCTATAGCATACACTTTCCGAGGTCAGATTATATAGAACCAGCTATCGTCCTCCTCTATTTCTACGCGTTCAACAGGCTTTGAAGCATCGTAATTGTACCTGAGCTCCTGATTTTTTACGCTTACCTTTGCACCGTCAGGAACCGAACGTGTGATGAAAGCATTACCGCCGATAACAACGTCCTTGCCGATGACAGTATCTCCGCCGAGTATGGAAGCTCCCGAATAGATCGTAACATTGTCCTCGATCGTTGGGTGACGCTTTTTGCTTTTCAGCGCCTGACCGCCCCTTGTAGAAAGAGCTCCGAGAGTAACTCCCTGATATATCTTGACATTATCGCCTATTATCGTTGTCTCGCCTATAACGATACCCGTTCCGTGGTCGATAAAGAAATACTTACCTATGGTAGCACCGGGGTGAATGTCAATACCCGTCTCACTGTGAGCATACTCTGTCATCATACGTGGAATTATTGGCACTCCAAGAGTATAAAGCTCATGCGCTATCCTGTTGATAAGGATAGCAAAAAGTCCGGGATAGGAATATATTATCTCGTCCTTGCTGTAAGCGGCAGGATCTCCGTCATAAGCCGCCTGAACATCGGTCTCTATGTATTCCCTTATCTTACGGAGACGCTTCGTAAAATCGAGAGTTATTTGTCTGGCTTTTTCAACTATGTCTTCATCATTTCTTCGCTCACCTCCAAGAACAATTGTTATCTGCTTGGTAAGCTTGAACATAACGTCCTCAATAAGCATAGACAGGTTATTCCTGAGTGTATAGACTTTTGTTGAGCCGTTTTTGAAATATCCCGGAAAAATGACCTTCCTCAGGCTTGAAAGAATATCTATTATCACATCTTTATCGGGGTGATTGAATATCCTTGCTTTGTCCGTCTTTTTTTCTATATTATAATCATCTATAAGATCGTTTACAATACTGTTTATATTGTCTTCAAATGTACTCATTTTTATTTGCTCCTTTCTGCAATCAAATCATATCAATATTATAGGTGTTAAAGTGATAAAAGTCAATATTTCGTTGTATATCGTTTTTTTATCGTCGGTTATAGAAAAGATCAATAAGATTTTTTCAAAATTATCATAATAAAAGAACTTGACAAATAAGAAGAAATATGATATCATATGAATAGATGCTCATATATTCAATCGTATGCTGGATATATACATAGTGAAAATGATACCGTAAAAAAATATGTAAATTAACGGAGGGATAAACATGATCAAGAAAAGCTTTTGGGATAAGATAGCAGGGGTGTATGATCTCTTTGAAAGAGCATACAATCGTAAATGCTACGATAGCACTGGCGAAAGAGTTGCACAGGAGATCGGCGGTAGAGATGTTGTACTTGAATGTGCATGCGGAACAGGTTCTATAAGCAAGCCTGTTGCAAAAAAATGCAGAAAACTCTTTGCTACGGATATGTCTGTAAATATGATGAAACGTGCAAGAGAAAACTGCTCCGAATGCAGGAATATCACTTTTAAAAAGGCAAATATAATGTCGATCAATGCTAAGGACGATACTTTCGATAAAGTTGTCGCCGGCAATGTGATACATCTTCTTGATGAACCGTACAAAGCTGTGGACGAATTGCTAAGAGTATGCAAAAAAGGAGGAAAAGTCATTATACCAACGTATATCAGTATGGGTAAACAGTCAAGTGAGTTTTTGATAAAGCTGTTTGATTTTGCAGGCGCACATTTCACGAAGCAATTTGATTACAAGAGTTATATGGCGTTCTTTATTAAAGGCGGATACAATGTGACCTTTGATATAGTTGAAGGAAAAATGCCATGTGCAATAGCAATAATAAAAAAATAACGGCAGCGTTAAGCTGCCGTTTGTTTTTCTCATTTATTCCCTGTTCTTTTTTCAGTCAGGAGCTTTTTTACAGTATTCTGTGGATCCTTTATAAGGAGATATACCATCCATACTGTAAAAGCCAGTGCAACTACCGATATACCGAGGAAAGCATCGTTGAGCATATCCTTTGCGGCAGGCTCAAAATACTCGGCACCTACCTCAAGATACTCAACAACTGCGTCAACGAGCCACATGAGTGATGCTCCCCAGAACATATAAAGCAGGATACCGACTTTAAGTTCTCTTGCCTTTGAGCTTGTATACCAGATAACCGTGGAGATCACAGCTGCAATTATAGTGATAAGTAATGTCATGCTTCCGCACATGCTTTCTTTTTTTCGTTTTTCTGAACCGCAGTGATCTTATCCGCAGCTACTGCCGCTACCGCCCATACAGCGGTAACAAGTATCGCCATAGCCGAACCAGATGTAGCCATTTCGTGAAGCATAGCCGCAGTATCCGCAGGATCGTTTGCCGCAGTCAGAAACGGGAAGAACGGAGTTATCTCACCATGCCATAAGTGCTCGAAAGCAAGAAGTCCCGAGCCGCCCCAGAGCATACCGTTGAGCCATTTAAGCTTCTCGGAAAAGCGAAGTTTAGTCTCGCTGCCATTACTGTCCTTTTTTTCTTCATTCTTCTTTACAACTTTCTGAATAACAGTAGTTACCACTGCTTCTGTGGCAGGTACTATAAAACAAGCCATTTTTATTCCTCCTTATTTATCCCAGCCAAGTGCTTTTCTCTTGGCTTTCATATCAGCAACTATCTTTTCACCCAGTTTAACGGGATCAGTATCAACATTCATTGAAGAACCGAGAGTTTCAAGAGTGCCGTATTTCAAAAACTCAATAACATTCTTAGAGCCGTATATCTGAGCCTCTACGCAGTGGTAGGAGCTTATGCCGTTAAGTCTGAAACCAAGAGCTGCGTCTATGCCCTTTTCATTGCCCCATTCGGGGGAAGAAAATGCAAAGGGCATTTCATACATCTTATGTCCCAATGCTCCTGCAACGCCTGCGAAGATTCCGGATGAACGGGTATTGTCGATACATTCGCCAACGTGCCATACTGGCGGCAGATCCGGTTCAAGGAACTCTCTCAGGCTGTCTCCTGCCTTTTCCTTGCCTGATACTGCACAATAGCCCAGCTTCATAAGCGGGAACGAAGCACAGCCGTTGGAGATTATCAGAACATTGTTTTTCAGCAGAACATCTGCTACATCAACAATGCACTTTTCGTAAAGCACCTTTGGATTGTTGCAGCCTACCATATTTACGATACCCAGTATCCTGCCGTCCTTTATTGCCTCGGCAAGAGGCTTCATGCTTCCGAAGCGCTTGTGTATGTATTCTACCGAGAAGCCTACCTCTGCTTCCACCTCATAAGGCGGTATGTAAACAGGTATGCCCTTTCTTGCTTCAAAGCTCTCGATAGCACGACGGACTATCTTTTCGGCAAGTGCCTTTGTCTCGTCAATATTTGAATGGTGATGATCGTACTCATAACGCTCAGCACCCGGAAGTCTTGCGGATTCGCTGGTAGTCACAACCGTAGTTTTGAAGCAGTGAGCGACCTCCATGATCGACGGGAATACGTCCTGAACATCTGCTACCCATAAATCAAGAGCGCCTGTTCCGAGAATAAGCTCGGCAGATACGGCATTTGAAAGGGGGATTACTCCTGCATAGCGGTACATTGCAGAAAGTCCCGAACAGCATATACCGTAAAATCTTATGCCCTTTGCACCCTTTGATTTTGCAAGCTCTATCAGGTCTTCCCTCTTGCCTGCTTCAACTATCTGGCTTACAAGCAGAGGCAGATGTCCGTGTACTGCTATATTTACATAGCCCTTTTCAAGTGCGCCGATATTTACCTTTGAAGTAACTCTGTCACCTACGCCGAAAAGGCTGTCTGTAGCTATTGAAGCTCCCACAACTCCCGAGAATGTAAATGCAAGTCCGCATCTCAGGAACTGCTGCATTACCGACTTCCAGTCGCCGTCTGTAGCACACCCTGATTTGTGATATGCTTCAAATACCTCGTGATATGCACTTATAGGGAGTATATCAAGGTCTTTCCATACCTGCTGTCTTTCGGGAACAGCACAGGCGGAAATAGTTTTGTACTCATCGGGAACTGTCCGCGAAAGATCTTCAAGAAGTGCATCTGCAAGGTCCTTTGCAACGTTTTTCAGCTGACGGTTCTTCTGCTTTATGCCGAATGCTTCAGCAGTGGCGCGTATCTTCTGCTCGCCGAGGATAGGCACATCGAGCTTGCCCTCAGCTGCCCATTTCAGTGCCAGCATTACCTCTCTTGCATGCATTCCGTGCTGTGCAGCACCTGCCGCAGCGGAACGAAGAAGATTTCTTGCAACTATGAGGTCAGCGTCCGCACCACAGACTCCCTTCGGAGACTTTGCCGTAACACGGCATGGTCCCATATTGCATATCTTGCAACAGACGCCTGCAAGTCCGAAGTTGCACTGTGGCTTCTGCTGATCGAAGCGGTCAAAAGCGGTATCTATGCCAAGCTGTTCCATACGCAGAAGCATTTCCCTTACAGCAGGATCGGGTGTCTGTTCGATAACGTCCTGCTTTGTGGGGAATGTCTTTCTGTATTCGGATACCGCATTCATATAATCCTTTATGAATGCCTGCGGATCGTCCTGTTCACCCTCACCGTGGCTTGCTTTCAGTATAACTGTAGGTATACCGTGCTCATCAAAGCCTATGATATTTCTGTGTGAATGGATATGTGCAGGTGAATGTTCATGGTGTGCATGATCGTGATCGTGTTTATGCTCATGGTCATGACAGTGATCGTGGTCTTTTTTGCTCATTGTATCATCTCCCAAACGATATTATACTAATTATATCACATTACTATGAATTTTTCAATACATATCAAAAGAACCTGTGCTGAAACAGGTCCTTTGATTTGAGTATCAGATATAATACTCGATATATTCGTCCGATTTCAGGTTGAAAAGCTCGAATATCTTGTCACGGACATATAGAAAATTCTCGCTTGTTCTGTCGCGGTGATCGCCGAGCGGTACTTTTACCACGCTCTTTATCCTGCCCGGATCAGCCATCATTACAACTATCCTGTCAGCTAAGAATACCGCTTCTTCAATATCATGTGTAACGAATATTATGGTCTTTTTCTCCTCACGGGATATTCTGAGAATATCCTCCTGCAATTTCATACGTGTGATAGCATCGAGAGCACCGAAGGGTTCGTCCATGAAGATGATATCGGGGGCTACGGCAAGTCCTCTTGCAATAGCCACTCTCTGCTGCTGACCGCCCGAAAGCTGCTTGGGATAACGCTTTTCATAGCCGCTGAGCCCCACAAGCTCAAGATATTTTTTTGCTGCTGCCGCACGTTCCGACTTAGGGACTTTTTTGGATTCAAGTCCAAGCTCAACGTTTTTCTGGACGTTTCTCCATGGGAGAAGTCCGTAATTCTGGAATATTGTGATATTGTTTATTGACGGAGCAGTTACTTCCCTGCCGTCTATCTTAACACTTCCGCTGTTTACCTTTTCAAAGCCTGCAAGGGCATTGAGCAGCGTACTCTTTCCGCAGCCCGAGGGACCGAGCAGGCATATGAACTCGCCTTTTTCAATGTCAAGGGAAACATGGTCGAGGGCAGTGAATTCTTTTCCGTCCTGAACATAATTCTTGCAGGCGTCTTTTATTTCTATATACATTACTCAGCACCTCCCCATGATCTCATTATGGCTTTTTCTATAAATTTAAGGATACTGTCAAGAAGTATTCCGATAACACCTATGACGAGTATAGTTGCAAGCAGGATATCCGCACGGATATTGTTTCTTGCGTCGATTATCTGATAACCAAGTCCCGACTGTGCGCCGACCATCTCGCCTGCTACAAGGAAGATCCAAGCTGTACCAAGAGCAAGGTGTACGCCGTTTGCGATCTGCGGGAATGCCGCTGGGAATATCACTTTCCATGTGAGAGCCGGCTGTTTTATGCCAAAATTCTTTGATACTTTCAGATATATGGGATCAATATTTCCAACTGCCGAAACTGTGGAAAGCAGCACAGGGAAAAATGCTGCAATAAAGATTATAACTATAGCCGGCACATCACCGATGCCGAACAAAAGAACGATAAAGGGCATCCATGCTGTAGGTGAAATAGGTCTTAACAGCTGCAATGCAGGATTGACATACTGAAACACCTTTGGTATCCTGCCGAGTATAAGTCCGAGAACAACGGCTGATACAACGGATATTGAATATCCCACTACAAAACGGTACATACTTGTTTTGATATTTTCAAACAGTTTGCCGTTTTCTATCATTTCAAGCAATGCGTCAAATGCCATCTTCGGTGATGGGAACAATGCTTTATTGTAGCTGCTCACAGAAAACAGTATCTGCCATATAAGTATCAGTATTGCGATCGAGACCACAACATTTTTAAGTGAAAGTATCTTTTTCATAGGTATCACGCCTTATCAGAAATCATTTTTTACGAATTCGGAATAGGTCGGCGGATTGTCCGACAGACCGTATTCCTTTACTTTTTCAGCAAGAGTATTGTACTCTTCCTCTGTTATATCAAGATCATTGTAGGATATCCACTGCAATGAGATATCAAGCACTTCATCGCTCTGGCTGAAATACTTCTTTGCAGTTTCCTTCGCCTTTGCTTTATCCAGTGAGTTTCCTGCTTTCTTGTAGCTCTCAACAAATGACTTTGCATCAGCTGTGCGCTCATCAATGAATTTATCCGTGAGGACAAGTCCGCAGCATAATGAGTTTTCCCAGAGCTCCTCAGATGTGAAAAGTACCTTTCCTACACCGAGAGATACGCCCATTGCGCCGAATGGTTCAGCTACGCAGTAGCCGTCTATCTGACCGCTTGCAAGTGCTGAAGGCATCTCAGTCGGTGCCAGTTCTGTGACCTTGACATCATCTATCGTTAGTCCGGCAGTTGCAAGTGCGTCGTTGAGCAGAATATTATGTGAGGACTGTCTGTGTGGGATAGCAAATGTCTTTCCTTTAAGATCAGCAGCTGTTCCGATATCATTTGAAACAACGATAACGTTTCCGTCGTGATGTCCGAGAGCTACGGCTTTTATGCCTATGCCCTCCTGCTTTGACTTCATTGCAAGCTCGATAAGCACTGAAGCGCCATCAACTCTGTTGGAATTGAGAGCATCAAGAAGTTCATTCCATGAACCATACTTGACAAGCTCTACCTTTAAGCCCGACTGCTTTTCAAGCTCTTCTGCCTCTTCAAGCACAGCCAGTGAATGTGTGATAGGCAGATATGCTATTTTAACGCTGTTTGCGCTGCTTTCGTCCTTTTTGCCGCATGATGCTGCTGATAAAGCAAGAGTAACTGCAAGTGCAGATGTGATAATTCTTTTTTTCATAGTAAATATCCTTCCTTTCATAAAAAAACGGAGAATCAAAGATCCTCCGATACGTACTGTTTTTCATAGTGCATGACAAATCTATGATACAGTATGTTCGGAGCGCTGCATCATGCACATCATATTCAGTTCAAAGTGGCCTTTAATAATATAAAGCATATACAGTTCCTCCAATCAGATAATTCATATCGTTTTAGTATGATGTTATTTTACAGCATTTTAAGCCATTTGTCAATAAGTAATTTCAAAAAAGTCCAACTTCGGATCATTATACACAACCTGTTAGGTTATCGCCAAAAGGTTTGTGTATATTCACGATTATATCTATATGTTTACTATGTTTCTATAGGCAGAACCTATAACAAATTCTAACCGTCATTTATATGAGATGTATTCCGCTTCTGTGATATTCAGTCACTGAATTACGAAAAAAGCAGTATGATGATCTCATACTGCTTTTTCTTTTTAAATATTTCTCTTAAAAACTGATCTCACCCAAGAGATATTTCTGTATATGAAGTGCATCATTTACAGTAAGTCCGTCACCGTCAACATCTGCATTCTTAACGCCTGCTGCGGTTATATGCTCGGCAGCTGTTCCCTCTGTGCCGTACTTATTTGGATTGGATAATGCCTGCATAATAAGCACTGCGTCCGACATATCTACATTGCCGTCACAATTTGCATCGCCATTGCCTTTAACCTTTGCAGCAGGAGCAGAGTCTCTGACAAGACGCATCATGCCGCCATTGCCAATGTAAAGCTCATCAGCTCTTTCGGGCAGATAAGTAGCTGTATATTTCTGGGAAGAACCGTTATAAAATCTGAGTACAGTTAAAAGTGTTCCGCCTATAGTTTCATCACCAAGATAAACTGTGCCTGTCTCTGTAACACCGTTATTATATGTGAACTTATATGTGCCGTCTGCATTTATTTCCACATTGCCCTTATCGCTTGCAGAAACATCAACAGTACAGTTGACGTTTGCCTCCTGATACTTCCAGCTTCCAACGAAATCAGACATTTTTGCTTCGGCTGCTTCCTTGCGAACTATACGTGAAAACCAGTTGTTTCCGTAATAGATAGTGTCGGGATCATTGCTGTGATAATAGCCTCCGAATATTCTCTCCTGACCTTCATATAAGCTTATGCACTGGAAAGGTGTACCGCCGATAGTTTCAATGCTGAATTCAACCTTTCCTGACGATGTTAATCCGTCATTGCCTGTAAAACTGAATGTTCCGTCTTTGTTTATAGTGAATGTTCCGTAATCTGTAGGACTAATATTTACATTGAGGTTTGTATCAGATATCTGATATTTCCACTGACCTGCGAGATGTTCAATGTCTGTTGTCTCAGGTGAAGCTTCCGATACTATGGAAGTCTGTGCAGCGTCTGCTGCATAAGCAGGGATTGCAGGAACTGCTGAAAACATAATGCCAAGGGCAGCTATAAAAGTAACAAGATTTTTCATTTTTTATTCTCCTCCGAAATTTTTTTCATAAAGTTTATGAGATCGATCTTTCATAAACAATATTCGGAGCAAGAATAACAAGTGTTACACGTTTTCAAAAATTTTTCTGAAATATTTTTCAGAGGGCACAAAATGCAGTTTCAGATGTATATATATAAGTTCACAAATATGCAAAAGCTCCGACCATATGATCGGAGCTTTTTAATGTTAGTCTAAGGAACTGATTTTATTTAAGAGATAAAGCTGGATTTTAAGTGCATCGTTTACTGTCAGACCATTTTCATCTGTATCTGCAAATACGGAACCCTTCTTAGTAAGATGAGACGAAGCTGTACCATCTAAACCGTATTTATTCGGATTTGCAAGCGACTGCATGATAAGTACGATATCTGACATATCTACTTCACCGTCACCGTTTGCATCGCCATTTATTATAGGTGCGTTGTCATAATACCTTGTTCTTGTCATGCCATCAAGTGTTCCTACTGTCCTTGTTACCACATCATTTACAGCTTTACCGACAAATATAAATGTCCACTCTTCCTCTTCGTCAGGAATATATGAGAATGAGACCTTTCCGTCAGAATCAGCTGTCTGCTGGTCAAAGAATGCTACATTATCAATATCAAGAAGTTCAAATGAATCTGCAATTGCTGATGCAGCGTCCCTGACTGCAATAAATACACATTCAGTATCTGCTGCGACAACTGTTGTTACCACTGTTGTCACAGTTGTGGTGGTGGTAGTCGTTGTAGTTGTGGTGGTAGTTGTTGTGCTTGTATTGTTAACAGTTGTAGTTACAGAAGGTGTTTCTGTGGGCTGGTCAAGAGATACGAATTTATAGCCGTTTGAATTGGCAAATGTATCAGCAGTTGAGCCTGTATGACCATAAACTATTATATCTTTATTATCAGGTATAATATGCTCTGAAATATAACAATTAGAATTATTTATAGTGATACTTTTTAAATTTTTTGCAGCTCCAAAAGCACTTTCACCTAAATATGATACAGTTGCAGGAAGCTCTATATTTTCAATCAAACAAGAAAAGAATGCCAATCTGCCAATAGATTTCAGGGAAATTGGGAATTTTATTTCTTCTATAAGTGAACAATTTACAAATGTAGACGGATAAATTTTTGTAACTCCTACATTAAGAATTACTTTTTTTATTCCCGTTGGAAAAATCACCATCCTGCCAGAAGAATCAATAGGAATATTTATTTTTTCATAGTCATAATAAACATTACCCCTGGTAACATATCTCACTATATCATAATCATTATTTATTATTACAGTTTTAAGATTTTCACAACTTGCAAATGCATATTCACCCAATTCTTTTACCGTCCTTGGGATATTAACACTCTGTATTCCTGACGACTCAAATGCACGAACTCCGATATGCTTAAGGCCATTATTAAAATTAATTTCTTTAAGATCAAAACAATTAAGAAATGCCCCTTCCTCAATCATCTCAAGATTTTTTGGACAAGTAAAGCTTGTTAAACCTGAATAGGAGAATGCATCATAATCTATTCTGGTTACACTATCAGGAATATCTATATGTTTAAGAGCGGTACAATTGATAAAAGAATACTTTCCTATTTCCGTTAAATTCTTAGGGAGAATTACTTCTTTAAGTTCTTCTTGATCAGCGAATAGGAAATCAGGTAATTTGGTATTTCCTTCACATTTCATCGCACTAAGATCAATGCTTTCCCAATTACCCCCAGAATAAGAAAATATAGCCAATTTTGTATCTTTTTCAATTTCTTTTAACTTCATATTTTGACTTAAAACAATCGCTTTTTTTGCACCATATTGACTAAGATCCGGGAGCTGTAAAACTCCGTCTCCCCAGAAATAGCACTCTCCTTCCTTATTTACGTAATAATATGTATAAGGTCCTGTATATTCTTCAGATTCCTCATCATCTATACCATATGGCAATCTGCCGGATGCAACACAGTCATCGTCCGGTTCGTCTAAATCTGAATCGGCTTCTATATCTTTATCATCAGTCTTATGCTCCTTTGGTATAAAGACTGAAATAACAAATTCCTGTGGTGTATTATAATTAAAATAATACTCCCACTCTTCCTCAGGCTTCCACTGACAGCCAATATAGCACTCGCCCTCATCACCATCTTTTGTTTTAGCTGTAACGCAGTAATTAGGATCATTTAATTTTTCGCCTTTAACAAATGTATGTATTTCACCATTTGAATCAGTAGAGATATAATCATTTTTGTTCTCTTTAAGATTATACACCTTAACACCCTGAATAGGCTTATGCGTTTCATAATCCAATACTTTTACTTTTATTTTATAACTTTTATTTTTACATGGACCAAGCCCCCAACCTAAATCCGTTGAATAATGGAATGTTCCATAATCAAAAGTTATTTCTTTTATTTTGTTGTCACCAACAGATGCTTTTATCTTTTGTCCTGTAAAATCTTTGATATTAAAATAATTTTTTTCTGCTCCAAAAACCAGTTCCACATTAAAATCTACACATGAAGAACAATCATCCCTTACACATGATGCATTATCAGATAATACACTTCCAATTTTCACTTTTAATTCTACATAAGGATTAAAAGATATTAAATCAAATTTCAAAATCCTAATTGCAACAGAAGCTTCAACTCTTATTCCTATTTCTACAGATGCTTCAAATTTATTGTAACCAGGTTCTTTAGGTACACATTTAAAACCCGTTCCCAAATAATAACTTAGTTCATAAGTGCGATTATACGATATAGAAATATTACCTTTTCCATAAAAATAAAATTCGGGGGTAATTCCAAATCCAAAATATTTAGTTCCAATAACTGGAACATACAATTTATTCAATCCCTTAATTGGATAATTTATTTCTCCTTCTCCTTCAAGTGAGAATGCAACATTCGCCTCACATTCAACACCTAAATATCGCTCCAAAACACTCCAATATACTTCAAAGCTGTATTCTATTGTAATTCTGGCATAAAAGCCTCTATCTTTACTATTGTCAGGTTTAAACTCAATTTCGTACTGACGTGTTTTTGTAACATCTTCATCAAGACATTCCGGCGAATCAAGATATACTGGTCCAAAAGCATCAGGAGCTTTTTTAGGCTCTGCCTGATCAGCTGATTCAGGTTCAGCCTCTTGCTCTATTTCTTCGACCTCAGTAGTATCAATTTTGATAAATTTGAATATCTCACTTACATCAGCATCGGCAACAGGTGTAATAATAATATTGTCTCCGCTGACTTCTGATTTTTCTACAACAAATGAAACGATATCATTTTCAGCATATACAACAGCCTTATCGCCTTTTTGGAGTGCACTGATCTCATCGCACTTTGTAAAGGTAAATCGTCCGTCTTCGCCCTGCTCAACAGCAGCATCAGGCGTTTTTATCTCCTTAACTTCATCCTGCAATACGAAAAAGTTGTTGGTTTCATCTTCATCAAGATTTACTACATTATCTTCCTCAAAATCTTCAGTAGTTGAACTGAGAATATTCTGCATAGCCTGGGTCTCTTTATTATAATATGCAGGCTTGGAAAGGGGTTCCTGAATCATTTTTCCTACCAAAAATGCCTTAACGAGATAATGCTCGGGAAGTACGTCAAGTATAGTCAGCTCCGCATAGCCGTCTCCATTAGCGGTTAATTCTGAAGTAACTGATGTATAAAGCTCTGTTCCTTCGTCATTGTAGATTCCTACAAACACAGTACAGTCTTCCTTTGCATGGTAATTGACCACTACTGATGACATATCCCGGTCATGCTCTACCTTGTAGATTATGAAATCGGGATTCTCTGCTTCAGTTGGTTCATCACCGGCTGCGTTAGGGGCATTGTAATTCAACGAACCGAACAGACCGTTTCCTGCCGCAGGCTGTTGTTCAGCTGCAACTGTTCTTTCATCTGTTTCATACCCCATTTCCGCAGATGAAGCTAAACTTGTGAGCGCGGATACCGTCATTACCGCTGACAGCATAAACGATACCGCTTTTTTGAATTGGATTTTCATGGTTATCCTCCTATAAAATATTATTATATTGCAACAATCAATATTGCAACTTTATATATTATAAAGAGAAGGCTATCTTTTGTCAACTATTCTGTCACTTATTTTACATATTATTAATAATCTAATAATATTATTTACAAAAAATCAATAGTGCTTCTGATAAAACATCAGAAACACTATTTTTCAGATTTTTAATTTCATTTTAACGATACGATGTACCATTTAGATATGCAATATCTCCAAGAATACCACTGCGGTTATTGCGCGATGGATCATATAGTCAGACAGCTTTCAAGCTTTGCAAAAATATCTGCCTTTTTGTAGTCTTTCCCGAGCCGAAATAGCCTGTGATAAGTATAACGAAATCTTTTTTATTCATTTCAGAGCACTTTCAAGAACGTCATAATTCTTCTGCATAAGTGAGATATAACTTACACCGCTTTTTATATCATCCTTTGAGACAGACTGGAGCGAATTGAGTTCAGCAATCTTTACGTCCTTTTGACCAGAATTAGTTATAATTGAATCAGCTATATCCTTATTTGAGTTTTCAAGAGTAAATACAGTTTTGCAGTCAAGCTCCTTTATCTTGTCGGAAAGGAACTTTATTGTCTCAAAGCTTGCTTCCGATTCAGCAGAACAGCCGATAAAAGCAGCAAAATAATCAAAGCCGTAATCGTCAACAAAGTAACGGAACGGGAAACGGTCTCCGAATATAAGTGTATTTTCTTTAGCTGAGTCAGCAAGTGCCTGAAATTTATTGTCAAGCTCATTGAGCTTTGAAATATAGCTGTCAAGGTTTGATTTATAATCAGAAGCGTTGGCAGTATCCATTGCTTCAACATTATTCTCGATCTCTGCACAGAGAAGCTTTGCATTCTTCACAGAAAGCCAAACATGCTCATCGTATTCAGGTCCTTCTTCCTCCTCTTCTTCATCGGCTTCCTCTTCTTCTCCCTGCATTCCTTCTTTAAGTTCCTCAACCTTTGCAGAATCACCGAGAATATCCATGAGGTTTATAACCTTCATATCTTTGTTTGTCGCCTGAGCAACAGCATCTTCTACCCATTTATCAGACTCTCCGCCAACGTATACGAACAGATCACAGTTCGATATCTTGATGATATCGTCAGTAGTAGGCTGATAATTGTGAAGATCAATACCGCTGTCAAGAAGATATGACATTTCAATATTGTCCGAATGATCGCCTATTATCTCCTTTACCCAGTCATACTCAGGGAAAATAGTACAAACTATACTGTAAGACTTAGAAGCTTTCGGCGAAGAAGTCTTTACCTTAACAGCATTATCTGTAGAATTATTATCAGAGCTGCATCCTGTAAGGCATGAAGCAGCCATAGCAATGCCGAACATTGCCGCTGTTATTTTTTTATTAAACATAAATTGAACCTCCGAATCAGAATAATGATTGCTTTCTAATATATGGATACATCAGCAATCTCTAATCCAGAAGCTCCACCTTCAGAGAAATAAGTGTAGTATTATTTGACACAGAAAATACAGCGCAAATTATATACGCTATAAATCCTATGACTAAAGCTGTTGAACAAGTGCTTTCAGCACCCGTACAGCCAAAATTCTGTATATTACTGTGACACGAAGCAATCTCTGTACATACAGGACAACTATCCCCTTCACATTGATGATCAATGTTCTGAGCTATAAAAAAAGCGGAGCTTATAAGTACAAGCATCAATATAAACGGCATTATAAAAACAATGCCCTTGTTTATGTTCTTTTTCAAAGGACTATCTCCTTTTAATCAGTATTTATATATGCAATACCATTAAAGTATTTTGTCTCAAGCATCAAAATGATAATCATTTTCATATTTGCCTTATATATTATATCACAAGCATTTGAAATGTCAATATCTTCAAAAGAAATTTCACTGCCATTTCATATTTGAGAATGGTTATCATATTCAAAAAAACATCTTATCAGTAACTGTCGTAAAAGCTAAAGTACTAATATAAAAACAGGAGTATGTCCATTGAACATACTCCTGTTTTCTTTATACTGCCTTAAATATAAATCTTATGAAGTTATACATAAGCGGAATTACAGTGCTGCTGTCATGGCCGCCGCCGGGTACGGAAATGTAAATATTCTCTGTACCGTGCTGAGTAAACAGATCGCTGTACTGCTTCGGAAAATCATTGACCATATTGTCACTGGTTCCGCCTGCTATCATGAGCAGATAAGGCGAATACGGCGGATCAATACGTATCTCGTCCTTGCTCATAACACCGGGGTGAGTCATGAACTGATCCTTTGTCGGGAAGATACCGGGAGCAGGTGCGCCTCCGCCGATATATCCTATCTTGTCACAGCACTTCATTCCTATGTAGAGAGATTCTCTTCCACCCATAGAAAATCCTGCTATGGCAGTGTTTTCGCGTCCTGTTTTTACAGGATAGTGTGATTCGATATAAGGCATAAGACTGTCGGGAAGATCCTCAACGAAATTATCGTATCCGGGAACATCTGCCTGTCCGTTACCTGTCTGCTTTTCATGCTGAGGGTCTGTATACTGGTTTGTGAATACAATTATCATCGGCTCTGCTTCGCCGCTCTTGATAAGATTTGTAGCTATCTCACGCACACCCATGCCGTTCATCATTGAGGATTCATCGCCGCCGTAGCCGTGATTTACATAGAATACAGGATATTTCTTGCTCTTGTCATATCCCGGCGGCAGCCATACGTTTGCTCCCTTATTGCGATTTGCCTTTTTGGAGAAATATGTGATATGCTCTACTGTACCCTCGGCATTTTTCAATACGGAAGAAGGCACATTTACAGTTATCTTGTCGCGGATACTTGCCATATAGTCCACTGCGACCGTAGTTGTAGTCACAGGAGGAGCGGTTGTAGTAGTTGTGGTCGTAACTATTTTCGGGAACTCCTTTGTCTGTCCGAGAACGAACTTTGAAAGAAGGACAAGATCATTTACTGCAAAGCTGCCGTCACCGTCAACATCTGCGATTCCCATGCTTATACCTGCGGTCGAGCCTGACATATAGCTTATCAGAGCCTTTCTTGCTTCAATAAGGTCAAAAACTGTAATATCACCGTCCGAGTCGAAATCTCCGCGTATAACGTCAACAGGCTTCACATCTGTCTGTACTCCTGCCTTTGCAACGATGACCTCGTCTATACTGAAATCGCCTGTACCGCTCTCTGTCTCAACATAAAGAATATATCCCGAGCCTTCGGGAAGATTATAAGCCTGATTTGAAAGCTTTACATAATCGCCTGAGGACTCCCCGTCAGCAATATGGTCATAAATCGTTTTGCCGGAAGCATCTGTATACTGAAGCGAAAGCATCATATTGCCCGAACCTGAAACTGCAACGCTGAAGCTGTATTCCTCGCCTGCCTTGAACGAGTCTGCATCGAGAGCTTTCTGTGTACCATGCCATGAACTGCCTCTGTCGGTGACTGTTAGAGCCTTGCTGCCTGCAAAAGCTGTACCGCCTGTGGAAACAGAAGCGCCTCCTCTTCCTTCCCAGTCGTCTGTACCGTTCTCAAACGTGTCATGGTAATAAAAGCCGTTTGCATCAGGTGTAAGAGCCAATGTAGCCGCAGGCATTGTCAAAGCAGCAGAAAGCGAAACTGTTCCTGCCATAATACCTGCAATCACAGCCTTGAATGATCTTAACCTACTCATTGTCTATTCCTCCTTTGATGTAACATATTGTGTTGAGAATCGAAAAATATACATTAATCCACTATATATAATATAACATTTCAAACCGTTTTTAAACCCATTTTTTTCAGCTTTGGTGGATAAAAAACGGATTTTTCACATATTTATTTTGTTATCGATAACTGCTGACATGAGAATTCTGTATATCTGATCTCTATGAATTATTATGCAAATAAAAAGGCGGCATAAGCCGCCTTTTTTATTTAAGAGTAAGTTGTATTTTTCAGTGGGTAAAATGCTTTTTTCATAGGGTAAGTTGCATTGACAGCAGTTTTTTATTTATGATATCATATATTTATACAGCAAATTCGGTTTATGCATATGACGCTTCAAAGCTGATGTTATACTCTTTTCACCTTATATCAGCCGTTATTGAGTCTGTCAAGAAGGCTGCTCGGAGTGTAAGAATAGAACTGTCTGCCTGCATAAGTTGGTGTACAGTCACGGTAGAAACGAACCTGAGTTACACTGCTGAGCTGATTCCTTACCCATCTGCTGTGTCCCAAATTATCTCTACCGCCGCATCTGAAGAATACCTCAAACTGTTCCTGAGTTGTTCCGTTGTCCCATTTAGGATCGCCGAAGTCGGTCTTTTTGCCGATATAAATATTTAGCACACCGTTGCTTACCTTTGCAGCTGTAAATGCGTTTTCAAGGAAACGACTCTTCACATTTCCGCTTATTCTGGTCTCAAGGTCATAACTGCCGATCAAGCCTGCATAAAGTGTATATTCCTTGTCAAACTCAGACTTTGGCACTGAAATTGTGCGCTGACCTATATTTAATTTGGTATAGTCATCAATACAATTTCCGCTTGTGCCGCTTCCGTTGCAGGTCATTTTTACATTGCTCAGAACATTAAAGCTGTAATTACCTGATGTTGAACCGAATACAGCATCTCCTTCTCTGTAAGGTGTACTGATATGACATTCTATCTTTGTACGGAATCCTCTTCCGCTCGGATGAGGCTCAAGAACAGGCTCTTCAAATCTTGTGTAAGGATCCGAGCTTGTAAGTCTCATACCTGCAATATAATAATTATCAAGATAATATATACAGTCATATCCGTTGTTTTTCTTCATGTAGCTGTAGTTTAATTCGTCAGATGTCTCACAGTACATTTTGTTCAGAATATTCTGTAAATACGGACCTTCAAGCATTCTGAGAGCATAATCTCCAAGCTCGTATTTTATACGGTTTTCTTTGCTTGTGCCCCTGTATGAATCTTCTGACGAATTGTTATTATATTCCATAACAACTGCATAGTAAAGATTTTTCTGGCTCTTTACAGTTATATTGTCTACATAATCTCTTGCTTTTGCAATGTTTGGTGTTAATGCTACATTACGGTCAAGCATTGCAAACATATCACAGTTTCCGTATTCGTTTCCATTTGTATCAACGGTCGCAAGAAATGTATAGTTCCCCTTCCAGTCCAAAAAACCCTGCTCTAATTTTGGAAGATCATCCTGATAACTGAAATAATCCCAGCGCTGTCCTTTTCCGGCGTCTGTACTCTTGTTTACCATTGGCTTTCCGTCTTTAAAGTTTCTTGAACTGATGGTATAAGCATATGCTGTCATATTTACAGGGGCAGTGAGAATTGCTGCAGCAGATATAGCTGCAATAACTTTTGCCAGTTTTTTCATAGTGTTTTTCCTCCATTTGTATTGATATATTTTTCGCGTTTCAGGGAACTCTGTGTTCTCTGACTGTGATCATAGTTTAACATACCCCACGTAATAACTCAATATTTTCGGGATAAGACGATTATTTCACAGATAAAAGGTATAAATCGGCGACGAAATGTACAAAAACAAAACTAAGCTGCCAGCCATATGACAAGCTGACAATATATGCACTTCATCGCTCAGAATGTACACTTCGTCAAATAAATCTGTATCTTGTCCGCACTCTGCTCAACAAATAATATAAGGAGGTATTTTATGTCATCAGACAAATCAATCGCCGTAATATTTTCAGACTTCAAAAACGACCACAATGACGGCTTTATCATGGGTATACAAAATCAGTCTAACTACTATGGATACCGCACCTTTACTTTCTCAATGCCTCAGACCAGTGAACTGTATACAGGCAATGAGGAATGGATATACAGTCTTATCGACTATAACAGATATGACGGCATTATTTTTGTGGAGCACACTTTTTCAACGCATAAGTGCCTTATCCCCCCCATTGAAAAAGCACTGCGCGAAAACTGCAACTGCCCTGTGGTAGTAATAGGCGAATCAAATATGCTTCCCAATGTCATCGGCCTTGAAAACAGGAAAAACTTTGAAAAAGTAGTGGAGCATCTCATAACAGTACACGACTGTAAGTCGGTCTGCTGCCTCGGCGGCGAAAAAGGTATCCCCGATGAACGCATAGACGGATTTATTAATGTTATGAACAGGTACGGACTTCCCTGCGGTGAGGAAAATCTCCTTTACGGAGGCTACTGGATATCCGGTGCGGAAGCCATTGCAAAGGATATCGCATACGGCACAGTTGAAAAACCCGACGCTATAGTTTGCCTTAACGATGAAATAGCATACGCGCTGATAAAGCAGCTGTTTTTCGTGGGACTTCGAGTTCCCGAGGATATCCTCGTTACGGGATTTGATGATTCGCCATATGCTTCAAATCCTGCTGTATCCATAACTACCCTTACAGCAGATACTCATTTCTGCGGTCAGAAGGCTGTTGCACTGCTCCATTCACTTATAACAGGCAAGGATACAGAACAGCTGAAGCGTAAAAATCACTGTGTCATCACAGGTGAAAGCTGCGGCTGCGGCAGAAAAAGTAAGCTGAATGTCCGCGCAAAGTTTGATGAACTGCATAAACAGGAAATAGCTGACATGGAGTTCAGAAACAGCTGCTTTGAGGAAAAGCTGTATAAAGTCAACTCACAGGAGGAGCTTTCTCTCTTCATAAAAAACCATAAATACCTTATCCGCAATCAGATCAGCGTAAGCGTTAATCTTATGAGACAGAACGACGAAAATGCAAAATGCATCTTCCTCAAGGATTACCTTATCAACGGCGAAACAGCTGTATTCCCTGTCACGGCTATATACCCCGATATGGTTTCCTTCGGTCCGATACAGAATATCCACGTTCTGCCGCTGATATTCGACAAGCATATCTGCGGCTTTATGACTATCGGCTATGCCGAACCCAATGTGTATACACTTCACGCCAAGCAGTTCGCTAACAGGTTAGCCATAGGAGTTGAGATGCTACGTATACGTCAGCAGTATACTGAATATGCTCAAAGCCAAAAGAACGATGCAAAACCAGACGTCAGCCGCCATGATACTGATACAAAAAAATCAGCTGCTGCGGTCATGGTGATAAATAAAGGCTCTATAACAAAAGTGCCGCTTGAAAACATACTGTACTTTGAATCGGGAGAAAAAAAGGTCTTTGCAGCCCTGAAAAGCGGAAAGTACGAGATAAAACAGCGTTTGTTCGAGCTTGAGGAAATGCTTTCGGAAAAGGATTTCTTCCGCATATCACGCTCAACACTTATAAATATGAAACGTACAGTCGGATACAAAAACGGCTTCAACCGCACTCTTCTTGCCGTTCTTTCCACCAAGGAGGAGCTCCATGTATCAAGAATGTACGGTGAAAGCTTCAAGAAAAAACTTGCTGAGTCCTGACGATGATCAGGTAAGCTGCATTTTTAACGGGGTAAGCTGCATTGACATTGGTTTCGGATATGTGTTATCATATATATGATGCAAATAATACGCGAGGATATATTATGCCCTCAAGGCTGTGAACATACAGCAAAGGAGCTTGTTTATGAATGAAAGAATAAATATCACATGGTACGGAACGGCTTCGGTAAGAATTACCGCAGGCAGTTCACAGCTCCTGATAGATCCGTTTTTCCCATTTCCCGACAGCAGGATAAAGATAGCAGCAAACGCTTATGCCGATTGCAGTCATATTCTTGTGTCACACGGCCATTTCGATCATATAAGCAGTATCAGCGAGATCGTGCGGAACGACACTACTGTATACTGCACGAATGCTCCGTACAGGACTCTTTGCAGAAAAGGCGTAAGTAAAAAAAATCTGCACCTTATAAAAGCAGGCTCTTCCTTTAACATAGGAGATATCCATATTACTGCATACAAAGGAAAACATATCAGATTAAATGCCATTGATGTTTTAAATGCGATATGCAGCAGGCGCGTCATTAAAAACCTGAAAGGTATTACAGGAAAGCTGCGGAAGATATCATCCTGCCTTGAAAAAAAAGAAACTCTATGTTATCTTGCAGAGGTGTACGGAAAGCGTATACTTATACTCGGCAGCCTCGCACTTGCAGAGGATATTGATTATCCTACAGGCGTCGATCTTGCTTTTTTTCCATATCAGGGAGCAAAGAATATATGCGAAGTTGCAGCGAATATCTGCGATAAGCTAAAGCCTAAGGCTGTTCTGCTGACGCATTTTGATGACACATTTCCACCGTTCAGTTCGGAGATAGACACATCAGGATTTGAAGAATATATAAAAAAACGTGCAGCCGTATATAAGCTTAAACACGGCAGCACACTTGAGATATGACAAGATGATTTTGCCTTGATATACTAAAAAACACTAAAGCGGAGGAAGATAATGAGAATAATAATCGAATCCCCTCAGCCCAACGATGAAGACGTTGTAATAGTCAGGTGCGCCTCACCAGATCAGCGCCTCATCTCTATGCTGCTTTCATTTCAGAATGCTAAAACTGAACTCACAGGATATCTTGACGACAAGATAGTGCGTCTGAAATACTATGACGTATACTATTTTGAAGCAAATGAAAACCGCGTTTTTGCTTATTGCCATTCAGATGTCTACGAAGTAAAATATAAGCTTTATGAGCTTGAAGAGCTTTTCAATCCTTTGGATTTTTTACGCTGTTCAAAATCCATGATCGTTAATATGGAAAAAATAGAATACCTGTCACCGCTTTTCAGCGGCAAGCTTGAGGCTCATCTGAAAAACGGCGAGAAAGTCCTTATCTCGCGGCAGTATGTACGCAGTCTTAAAGCAAAGCTCGGTATTGAGGAGGTCGAATGATGATAAAGGAATTTTTTGTTTCACTGCTGCATTATTTTGTTGACATAACTACAGCTGTTATAATAGCTGCTGCGGTATATCTTACATTCTCGGGACAGCAAGTGGGAAATGCTATACTGTGGCAGATACTTTTCAGCGGTTTTATTACCGCTCTGCCAACAGCCGTGCTTCTTTGCTTTGACCCTAAAAGCGGCAGGATATCAGCGATCCTGTGGGGACTACATTTTCTGCTGATATTCTTAATTACAGTTATGCTGCTGAAAATGTTCGGCTGGTGCAGGATAACTCCTCTGTCCGTATCCCTGACCTTTGTTGCTGTTGTATTTATTTACGTATTTACTTGCAGCGTACACTATCTTGTGGCAAGAAAACACACAGCATGGATGAATCAGCAGCTGAAAAAACGTTATTCCGATGATGAACAGATAAAAAAAGAAAAACCATGATCTTTATGTCATGTCAGTTCAGAATACTGATATACTGAGGTGAGAGAAATGAAATTCAGGATCAGACATGAAACAAGAGCCTTCCTGTATGGTATCATTATCCCGTGGGGAATCGCCGCAGCAGCGCTTTTGTTATTTATATTTTTGGGTTTTACAATATTTGACGAGCTGCCTGCAAAAATATTCTTCGGAATACTTATTCTTTGCGGTGCAGCCGAGATAATATCCATATTATTGTATATAGCCGAAAAAATATTCGGTACCAAATTGATCATTGAAAGTGACCATATCAAAGTGAAAATGCTGCTGAGACACAGAAAAATCAGCTTTGATGATATCGCAGATGCGAAATACAGGCATTATTACGACAGGACGGAAGAAAAGAATAATCCGTATTCGATACTAACTCAATGTGCTGATGCGGACTTTCGGGCTGTTCCAAAGATCCGCTCACAGATCATATTTTATCTTCTCTCGGGCAAGGTATTCAAGCTCAATGATAAAGCAACAAACTATGAATGGAAACGCGGGCTCTGGATAACTAATCCCGAAATTGATCCCGATGAGGACATTAAGCTTTATCAGGCATATCTGTGCTACCGTTCTGCATGGCACAGATACTATAACACAGGCGATAACGCACTGAAATACGACATAATTTAAAAAGGATATAAAGCAGCTGCTTTATATCCTTTTTATCTTGATATTCACTTTTCGTTGAAAAGACGTATTATCATTTCAATGTGAACTGTTTATGCTCACATTTCAGCTTTAATACTTCTTACTTTATGAGACCTATGCCCCAGATAGTGAAGCTGCCGCTTCCTGTGATTGAAACATCGAGATCTCCAGAAGTCTCCTGATAGTAGCCAAGCTCTGCGTCAGGACCGCCCCATGTGTACTGCTTGTTGCCGTTTACCTTTGTGGTCTTGCCGTTTACAGTAACATTGATGCTGCCCATACCGCTGCTGTTAGCCTTGAATACGATGATGAGTCCCTTGCCCTGAGTCTTGAACTTCATCGGATTACCGCCGTTGAGGTTGTATGAGTAGTTGAGTGACTTGCTGCTGTTATATCCTGAACCTGCGCTCCATGAACCTGCATTGAAGTTACCCAGATCCTTTGGATTTACGTTTACGCAGTTAGCATACTCCATACCATATACAGCCTTTGTAGGAAGCTCATATGAAGCTGAGAGATGCTCGCTCTTCATTGCCTGACGGAAGTAATATGCGAGACAATCTGCAACAAGCTGTCCGCCCTTCTGATGCGGGTGATACTCATCTGTGTAATAGTCGCCCGGCTGGAGGAATCCGCTGTTGAACGCCTTTGTAAGAGCATCGTCCATACTGATTACAGGGATATCGAAGTTCTTACCGATAGGATACATCTGTGACTGGCTTGAGAAGCCGCCCTTTGCACGTGTGATAAGAACGATTACAGCAGGCTCGTTAGGCATATCAAGGAACTTCTTGATACAGCTCTCGAAGCACTTCTTGTACATGATGTCCTCATGGTCGTTAACCGAGAATTCAAGGAAGATGATGTCAGCCTTCTGTGAAACGATCTCCTGCTCGCTGCGGACAAGTCCTACAACTGAAGATGTACCTGAAAGGCCTGCATTGATCTCCTTGAAGCTGCCCTTTGCAAATGTAGACTTTACATAATTTGAGAATGGTGTTGTATAGTTCTTGCCCTCTGTGATGGAACCGCCGAGGTAAGCTATTGTGAGAGGTGAACCAGCTTCAGCTGCTGCAAGCTTGCTGTCAAGTCTGTAGGTATTGCCGAAATGCTTTATCGAGCTCTTGTAGAAGTCAATATACTGAGCAGAAGCTGTCTCCTGATAGTTGTCCCACTTTGATGTGTCGATATCAGGCTTTTCAGGAATGATTATCTCAGGAACCAGACCTGTGCCGCCTGTTACAACTGAGGACTGTGTTCCCTCTGCTGCAACCAGAACATCGTCGATGTAGAAGTCCATAAGATCGCCGGAGGACTCAACTGTCTCAACATAGAGTGTCATATCACCTGCGTTATCGGGCACTGTGAATGATGTATTTTCGATCTTTGTCCACTCACCGCTCTTGCATGAAGCCTTAGCGATAGATGTATATACAGCGCTTCCGCCGCCGTTACCTCCCTGCTGGAGTGAGATCTGGATAGTTGCATCGCTGCCTGAAAGCTGAAGAGCTCCTAAGCTTACGCTGTATGTCTGACCAGCCTTGAAGTCAGAGCCAAGTGCGATAGCTGCACCGTTCCACTCTGCACTTCTGTCTGAAACAAAGAGTGACTTGCCCGAAGTGCCATAGTACGCAGTATCTGATGCTGCAACAGAAGCTCCGCCTCTGCCCGTCCAGTCGCCAACACCTGAATCAAAGTTTTCTTTTATCAAAGTGCTTGCTGCCGGAGGAGCAGTTGTAGTTGCAGTAACTACAGGAGCAGTAGTTGTAGTAGTCTGTGCAGGAGTTGTTCCTACTGAAGCATTGCTTGAATAGCTCTCAGGGAGTCTCGGAACTGTACCCAAGAGGAACTTCTGGATAGCAAGTGCGTCGTTTGAAGTGATACCGCCGCCTGCTTCGCTTACATCTGCATTATATATACCCGGATCACCAAGCTTGTATTTATTAGGATTAGCAAGTGACTGCATTATGAGAACTACGTCACTCATATCAACGTCGCCGTCGTTGTTAGCGTCGCCCCACTTTGATACCTTAGCTTCAAGTGCTGCCTTGATGTCAACAGTTGTTGTAACAACAGGAGCTGCTGTGGTAGTAGTTGTTGTGGTGGTTGTAGCTGTTGTTGTGGTTGTAACGGTCTGTGACTCATTGCCCTTGAAAACATATCTGAAGAATGTATAGAGATGAGGCTTTACAGAGTCAGCACCGTGTCCGCCGCCGGGTATCGACTGGTAAACGTGCTCAACGCCGTTCTTTGTAAGTATACTGCTGTACTGTGACGGGAAAGTACCAACAACTGTGTCATTTGTGCCGCCTGTGATCATAAATACAGCAGGCTCGGGACCAACGTCTCTGAACTTCATTTCGCTCTCCTGCATACAGCCCGGATGCTGCATATACATATCCGAACCCGGTGTAATACCCGGTGCAGGACAAGCACCGCCTACGTAGCCAAATACGTCAGGACGCATAAGTCCGCAGTAGATAGCCTCACGGCCGCCCATTGAGAAACCTGTGATAGCTGTATTCTCTCTGCCTTCCTTTATTGGATAGTTCTCCTTGATGAAAGGAAGAAGACTGTCTGTAACGTCATAGAGGAAGTTATCGTACTCTGCACAGGTCTGCTGGTTGATACCGCTCGGGCCGCTCATAGTCTTACTTGTAAACATATTAGGTGTTACAACGATGAACTCCTCAGCCTTGCCGCTTGACATAAGACCTGTCATAAGCTCCTGTACGCCCATACCGTTTACCATGTCGTTTTCGCTGCCCATGATACCGTGGAGAACGAACATTACAGGATATTTTTTACTTGAATCATAGTTAGGAGGCAGGATCACATTACAAGTTTTCTGCTTGCCTGTGAATTTACACATATAGGTCTTTTTCTCGACCTTGCACTTGCTGGTCTGCTCTGCTCCGTTTGGAACAGTTGTAGGCATATCGTTCTTTATCTCAGCGTTAAGACCTGACTTTGCATTTCCGCCGCTGCCTGCATCTGCGCCTATAGTGTTATTAGTATCGTTGAAGCCGCCTGCAAAGCCGCTCCAGTCCATGCCGCCTCCGTTGCCGCCCCAGCCTCCGAAGCCGCCGCCTACATTGCCGCCTGTAACACTGCCTGTATCAATATTACCGACAGCAGCTGAAGATGAAAACGGAATACTTGCTGCGATCATCATTGCAGATACGGTTCCGCTGATGATCTTTTTTACTCTTGAACTTTTCACTTCGATCACTCCTTTTGTTTTTTAACGGTTCCGAGCTTAATGCCAAAAAGCCAGAACAGTACAATGCTCCGCATCGGAAAGCGATCAGTTTTTGTCATGCAAATGAATAGAGGGAACTGACTTATCTCCGAAGCGAAAAAACGAAACAGGTTATTGTGTTTTAACATATTACACCCAAAGTTGTTTTTATGACAATTGTTTGTAAGATTTACACAATATCTTCAATACAACTATACAATATATATCAAAAAAAGTAAAGGTGTAATATCAAATTCGGCAATTTTTGGTCACATTTTAGCAATAAGCGGTCAACAAAACCGCAATATTTTGCTGTTTTTAACTGATTTGTGACAACATTTTTACCTATTTCTAAAACAAATAGCATTTTATTAACCTGTACCGATAAAAAATATGAACGCTTACGAAAAAACGTAAGCGTTCATATAGGTTTTGCACTTATTTTATGCCTCGCAGTTATTATCTATAATTACTTGCAGGATTAGGATAAACTCGGTATGCAGGACCGTTTTCGCTCTTATAGCCGTCACCTGCCCAGACTTCTACTTGTGCTGGATCATCAAGACGATAAACTATCAGCCAGCGTACAAGCGGCAGGCTTCCGCCATCCTCACGCTTATTATAAGGCATTTTAACCTGGAAATTATCCCCCTTCTGCTCTCCCATTTTCATATCAAGCTCGGAACACATTCTCTGCACGAATGTTTTATATCTCTTGTCCGAGTAATCCCATGTTCTGAAAACGTGAGTAATATGCGAAGGATTCTTCCAGTCACTGCCTGTGGAATGTGTGCAGCCGTCAACTCTTGCAACAACGGTAAAACGATAATTTCCTTCCTGAGCAAGAGGTGTGTTAAGGTTGTCTATTCTCAGTGAATAAGTGCTCGAAACGCCTTTGTACTCGGTCGTAGTGTTTATAACATGACCGTCCGCAGTTGCCTCATAAGCGACCCATTTATTCTGGGGAGTATAGAAAGAAGCATACGCATCTTCGTCCTCAAGCGCCTGCATAGCTGCCATATAGATGGTTCTGCCGTTTTCAACGGTAGCCTTCTTTTTGGCATAGTTGATATATCCCAATATAGAAGGAACGACCACGGCTCCAAGAACGCCGATTATTGCAAGGACTACTATAAGCTCGATCAATGTAAATCCTTTCGTTTTTCTCATATCCGCAGCCTCCTTCTCTATCAAAATAAACATATTATTCCTTAGTTATATAATACTACACATTTCAACAAAAATGATGTATAATTTATGAACATTGCACCATATCTGCGTATTTTCGTGGCTTTAAACAGTGCGCATCATTACTGATTGTAAAAAATAACGAATGCAAATCAGCGTATATTATACATTCCGGAATTTATAAATTAGCATACAAAATATGTATAATATCTCCAAAAAGTTAAAAACAATTTTCATATGAAGTGATTCAAAAGAATTAAAAGCTGCGCAAAGTGTGCTGCTATTGTCGGAAATATTGAAAAAATGAACTGAACAGGACAAAACAGAGGCACTAAAACGAATGCCTCTATTTTATCATATTCCTGATTTGTTACTCTATCGTATCGCAATGCATACAGTTCTTTCTCGGAAACTTATCCGATTCGGGCGTATCCTTTACGCAGGATTGAACTTATCCTTTCCCTGCTTGCACCTCGGACATTTCCAGTCGTCGGGCAAGTCCTCGAACGCAACGCCGTCATGCTCCGCAGGATCATAGACATAACCGCATATAGAACATACATATTTGCCTGTCGCTTTCTTTTCCGAGAAATCCACCTCTGCAAGAACAGTAGGCACAGGATTATCCAAGTCCATAATTCGTTTTGCTTCAAGGTTTTCATAGCCCTGCGGTGTATGTGTACCACAGTAAACAGTCGGGTTGTTCCTTACGAATTCACGCACACGGTCAAGAGTTTCACGAGCCGCAGATAAGTCATCATATACAACAGACAGCTTGTTCTCACAAAGCGCTTCGTCCACATAGGTGATGTCACCGTGAAGCATATAGAACAGTCCGTCATTCTCGGCAATAATAATACTGTTGCCGTTAGTATGTCCCTTCGCTTTGATAAGATAAACGCCTTCGGCTATCTTCTGGCTTTCGGGGAAGTTATGATATGCGCCGTCCGTAAACTTCACGGTAACTATGTTTTCAAGCCCCTGCAATTCAGCTGCGGATACTTCATCTTCGTTCACATATATCTTAGCGTTGGGAAAAGACTTTAACTCGCCCGAATGGTCGTTGTGTTTATGAGTCAGCAGAATCTTAGTGACCTGTTCGGGCTGATAGCCGAGAGCTGCAAAAGCCTCCATATAGCTGCAAATATCCTTACCTGTAAAGATCGGTGAGTTCTCATCGGGCACTTCTTCGGGCGTTCCCGCAGGAAGACCTGTATCCACAAGAATGACTTCATCGCCTGTGTCAATCAGATAGTTCTGCAAACTGCCGCGATAACGGATATTCTTGTCATATTTCTCCGCACCGTCCTCACCGCCCATAACAAAAGGCTGTGTATAAAATCCGTCTTTTCTGAATTTAACTGCTTTGATCTCCATAGTTTTCCTCCTTGTTACGGAAAAGGCTGCCGATGTCATACCGACAGCCTTTTTATATTACTTTTCAGCAGGCTCCCACTTGCATCTTACGGGAGAAACAATAGAACCGTCTTTTTTCATATCAGCCATTGCTTTGTCAACCACTTTGCGGTCAAGACCTGTCAGCTCAGCGATCTTGCCTGCATTCAGCGGTTCACCAGCCTTTTTCATTGCTTCAAGTATCTGTTCCTTTTCTGCCATTTGTGTAACCTCCTATATTTCGATTTCTTCTTTGTTATGCTCGTTGGAAGAAGCGCATATCAGTCTTTCAGGCGTGATCAGAACTACGCATTTGAGTTCCATAGCGCCCTTGAAAGTGTCCTTCGTAAGCTTACAGTAATGCTCATAGGCTTCGCCCTCATTCACAAGTTCCGCCGTCCCCTTTATCTGGTAGGCTTCGCCCGTCAGCGGATTTGCACAGGCAACAGCGACCTTGCCGTTTGACTTTATATTTTCCAGAGTGGTTTCAAGCAGAAGAGCGCCTAACACAAGTTTTCCGTCATCACATACACGCTTGAAGCCGACGGGAACAACATTCGGCTCATCACCGCAGGTCGCTATATACCAAAGATTTTCATTGAAAACCTTTTTTACATTGTCGGGTAACATTGCGATCAAAGCTGATGGTTCAGCCAGTTCTGGAGACCGATCTTTTCGATCAGTTCAAGCTGCTGCTCAGCCCAGTACAGGTCTTCTTCCTCGTCCTGATAATATGTCTTCAGCATATCAAAGGTGGAGTAATCGTCTCTTGCTTCCTCTACCAGAGTTTTCAGCCAAGCAAGACCGTCCTTAGAAGTCTGGAGATCATACTTGATA
This sequence comes from Ruminococcus flavefaciens ATCC 19208, assembly GCF_000518765.1. GTDB lineage: Bacteria > Bacillota > Clostridia > Oscillospirales > Ruminococcaceae > Ruminococcus > Ruminococcus flavefaciens. The sequence goes on from NZ_JAEF01000007.1 coordinate 109,523, forward strand.
TACTCTACAATATCAGTGAAAACGGGTTCTTCTTTCTTCGCGCCGTTCTTAACTTCACCGCCGAGATCGAGGATACGGTCGATGCACTTGTCAACATAGCCTCTTTCTTCTGCTGCGTGTCCTGCGTACTTTGCTCCGAGCTTGGAAAAGCCCTGTGCTGCGAATATCTTCGACTGGATAGCGTGACCGTCCGCCTGCTGTGCGAGATCGGTAACTATGATCTGTAAACCTTCAAGAATTCTTTTTGTATCTGCCATGATGACATACCTCCGTTTATTTATGATTTTCGGCAAGCTTTCTGCCTGCCATAGTAAAATCTTAACAGACAAGGCAGGATATGTCAATTTAGAAATCCCCCCCACTTTACAAAAGGATTTTATAAAATGGGGTAAATTACAAAAATTCAATCATTTTCAGCGGGATATAGATACTGTTTCAGCGGTTCGGGCAGGCTCTTATCCCATATTTCAGCGACCTGTTGCGGCGAGAAGTGCATATCTCCAAGCAGCCATTCAAGCATAAACTGCACGAGTCCATAAGAATAGAACTTTATTATTCCCATGGTCTCATCGGGGATATACTCAGTCATCAGGTGTTTCTGAACTTCTGCTTTCAAAGCTGCTGTATTGATTCTCCGGACGTTCTCAATGAACGAATCCTGACCGCTTGTGTGTTTCAGAGCATTTTTGATAAACTCGGAGTTATCGGAATAGTATAAGGCGGCACCAAGCAGGCAATCCTTCCACAGAAAAGTCTTGTTGTCGATCCTACACATGATCTCACGCACATGGTTTGTATATATCCATACGATCATATCGTACTTGTCTTTGAAATGATTGTAGAAGGTTGGCTGCGACATACCACAGTTATTCGTTATATCGGTTATTGTTATCCTGTCGATACGCTTTGTCTGCACAAGCTCAAGAAAAGATTCGGCAAGAAGCTCTTTTGTGGTTTTCCTTTTCATTGCTATCACCTTGAAAAGTTATTTTTTTATTATTTTACCATAAGTCGCTGTATAAGTCAATCTATCCCCAAAGCAAGCCCGATTTTGCCGCCGATATCAAAATCACACAAAGAAAGGAACGTGATACAATAAGAAAATGCAACCGAACGATCACTATATTCTGTACAGAAAAAACAGATGTATTAATGAACAAGCTGAGATTAAAATACTTTAATACTAAGCCGATTAATAATTTTTGTGGGATTTGACAAATAAAAAGCAGAACGGCGAGTGTAATTCATACTACACTCGCCGCCAAAATATTTTGATATAAAAATTAATCCTCATCTTCAGGCAATAAATTACTATTGAAGGAGAAGCTGAAAGATAATATCATGCCTGAAGCCAACCGCAGATGCGGAACTTTTATTAAAGTCCAAGTAACATTTTCTGTATAGCCTGTGCATCACCGACAGTCAGACCGTCACCTGTAACATCACCGTTTGCTATACCCTGTGGAGTAATATGGTTCTTGTCTGTACCGTTTTCACCATATTTATTCGGATTTGCAAGAGCCTGCATAATGAGAACTACATCGCTCATATCAAGCTGATCGTCACAGTTAGCATCACCTTTCATAACCATTGGGACAGGTGTATCAACTGTTGTGACAGCAGTTGTGGACACAGTTGTTGTTACAGTCGTAGTTGTAGTAGTAACAGTGCTTGTATTCGTGGTCGTTGTGGTCGTCACTTCGGGAGCATTATCCAGTATCTCCTCAAAGAACGCCATATTCCATACCAAGCCTGCCTGCCAGTCAAGAGCAGGACTGTTTACCGACCATGCTTCAATGGAATCAACATAGCATTTCTGCGGAGATGTTTTATCGGGAGCAAGTCCCAAAGAGCGTACATACTGGTCAGCTACCCAAGTATAAGGGCCGCCTACCATAACTCCGTCGGGAGCCTTCGGATAGTTCTTGTCAAGCTCATATCCCCAGTATTCATCAACAGGATTTTGCGCATGATATGAACCGCAGCCTGTAACATATGAGAAACCAAGTCCGTTTCTGCCGAAAATATAATCTAAAGCCTGCAAAGCTCCGTTCAGGTATTTTTTATCGTCTGTTGCATCATAAGCGTATGCCATTATCAAAGCATTATTCGCAATTGTACTGTTAGAGCCGATTCCGTAGCCTGCATATGAATCTTGCGGATAGGTGTATGGGTCATACCACTGTACATTCTTGTACGGAACGCCCATGCCATTATTTTTCGTATCGCTTTCAAGATCAAGATACTTATTGGCGGTAGACGTAAGGTTTTTCTTTATCGTTGCCTTATCAGCATCTGTTGTCTTATCGCTGAGATAAAGCGATAGAGTTCCGCAGCCTATCTTATTGTTTCTGTCAAATGAACAGAATTCACCATCGGATTCGATCATAGGAAGATAGGTCGGAACACCAAAAGCATAGCACTGCTTAGCCTCATCAGATGTTTCCAAGCTCTTGAATTCTTTCAGGTAATCATAGTAGGTTTCGTCGCCTGTAGTTGCAAAGAGCTCACAAGCTGCCCAGTAAGCATCATCATCAACATCAGAATTGTATGAATCAGTATCATGATAGGAAGTAAAAGGAACAAAATGAACATCTGACCTCCATGCATCGTCACTGTGTATACCTTCTTTGTATTCAAAATCAGCTTTGTATTTTATGACGGCTTCCCATGATTTCTTTGCATGTTCAAGGCATTCCTGCGCAAAGTCATCATCAATTCCCTTCCACAAACGAGCAGCCTGTGCTGCACAGGCTATCATATTAAACGTAGCACTGTATGTAGGCGGACAAATAATACGAGGCATCTCATAATCGCCGATGTAATTCAAAGGAGAATACGGTACAGGCTCGTAATATACGTTCTTTACCCTGTCGTAAACAAAATCCGCATATTCTTCGCCCCATATGCTGTCCTTTTCGGGATCAACTATCATTCTGAACATGAATTCAAGTTCGTATCTTGCTTCGTCAAGGATATCGGGAGTACCTGCACAGCTCACACTTTTGCCTGATATACTGTATTCGCTTGGAACAGAAATGGTCTTGCCATCAGCCCATTTGCCTTCAGTTCCGTTTTCCTTTGATCTTTCGTACATATTCTGAAGAAGCCATACAGTATTTCCGCCGCTTGAAATACTCTTGCAATGATTGTCCGGGTCATACCAACCGCCGGAAACGTCCAGAGAGACATATTTATCTATAGATGAATCTACATAATAGCTACGAACAAAATATTCATTATGCCATCTTGACTGAACGTATGCAACATCTTTCTTAAAAGGGTCCTTATGGGCAATAGTATTCTTATCTCCTGAGGTAACATACTTCGCTTCCACATCAGAACCCGAGCGTTTCTGATAGTAGTAATTAAGTGCGTTTCTGAGGACGTTTTTATAGATGTCATCACCTATGCTGAACTCATGACTGATATTTTTACCGTCGTCCTTCTTATCGTCCATAACTATTTTATATACGCCGGGAGTATTGAACTTTGAAAAGTCAACTATATGGCAGTACTCACCAGCCATCTCATCATATCCGGCAGGCTCGCTCTTACCTGTATATACAGTCTCACCGTCCTTGTCGACAAGCTCGAAACCAATAGCTTCTTTATCCTTTTCGGTAACATATGTAGCCTTTTTATCTGCTGTTGTGTAATATCCGACCTGATTAAGACGCACATCACTTTTGGGTATAGTTAAGCCCAAAGTGCTGTCAGCAGGCCAGCCGCAGACTGCATTGGCGGGATCCTCATCACAGGTGAGACACTCGATAGACATATCATCGAACCATATCTCATCGCCCTCCTTAGCATTTCCCTGATACTGTGTACCCCTTGCATACTGGAATACCCACTGGCATCCCTCAAGATCTTTAGTAGGCTTGAATACACCCTCAATTGTCTGCCATTCAGTTGTGAGATTTAATGCTTTTTGCGGCCACTGACCTTCCATATCAGGTCCCATGTGCATATCCATTGATCCACCGTCAAGCTCGAAGTACTCTTCCTGACCATTGAGAGCACCGATATATGAGCAAAGCTCCATGCCATATCTGTTTCCCTTGACTTTAAAGCTTACTTTGTACTCGTGACCCTGTTTGAAATTCAAGTTTCTGTGCCTGAACTGAAGATCCCATTTTTCCTTATCAGCACCTGTAGGCACTAATATCTGGATATGGAACGTCCCGTCCTTGATATCAAAATTTTGCCTTGCAGGACTTGCTGAACAGATATTCCACGGCAAAGATTTACTTTCAAACGAAGTTTCACCAAGTACCTGAACAGCCGACGACTGCAAGGGGGCAAGATAAGCAGCAGTTGATGTTGCTAACATTGCCATTGACATAATGCCTGAGATCATTTTTTTTGTTTTTTTATGCATTTTTTAACCCTCCCTTTAATATATGCATTATACAATTATTATACATTATTAAGAGTGAATAGTCAAGATTTTTTGTTGAATAGTGCAAGACTTTTGGTAAAAATGTGATCAGAAATCTCCATTTTTAAAATTCACTTTCAAAAGCAGAATAAAAGAAACAGGTACATAAAAAATAAAAGGCAGCATAGCTGCCTTTTATTAGTTAAAACAGATCAACACTCGCCCTTGATGAACTTTCTGAGCAGTTCAAGATCGGTCTCATTTATAACATCATCGCCGTTCATATCTGCGGCACCGAAATTCTTTACGTCACCGTTTACAATTGCTTTTTTCATACCGCAAAGGTCATAAACATCAACTTCTCCGTCTCCGTTGACATCTCCGAGAGCGTATTTCTCATCACGTTTATCCGTTCTCCACCAGTTGATATTGTAAAGATAACCGTCTCCGCCCACAAACTTAAAGTAAATATCATGCTTGCCATTGGTCTCCTGTATCGAGCAAGCCTGTGTATTCCATGTCTGCCAGCCGCCTGAGCTCTTGATATCCATTCTGCCTATAACATTGCCGTTAGGATCGTCAACTCGTATTTCAAGCTGTGCTCTTGCACCGTTTGAACCAATACGGAAGTCGATCTTCTTTACTCCTGTAAGGTCAATGTCCTTGAAGCCGATATAGTCATTGTTCTCGGCATATGCAACATCAAGTCCGCCCTCTGAACAGTTTTCGGTATCTATGCCAGACTTTATGTCATATTTTTCAGCCTGCACAACCTTGCCGAGAGATACGATGCCCGGCTTGAATGATGAAGTAGTTACAGTCGGTGTGCTTGAAGTTGTCTTGGTCGTTGTCTTTGAAGTAGTTTTTGTGGTTGTGGTAGTTGTTGAAGTCTTTGTGGTAGTTTTAATAGTAGTTGTTGTAGTAGTTGGCTGTTCATTTTCAGAACCTACGTAAACTGCTTCTACTGTTGCATCGCCTTCAAGTCTTACCTTGATAGAAGCTGTAGTAGTATCGCCGTTTGTTATCCTTGCGCCGTTAACCTTCCAGTGTGAGAAGGTCTTGCCTTCAAGCGGAAGCGCCTTTATATAAATATCGTAATCCGTGTGATATTTGCCGCTCCAGCTGCTTATCCTTCCGAGCTCAAGAGTATTGAGCTTTATGCTTCCGTTGTCGGCAGAGTTCACTACAGTAAGTCTGCGCGGCTCGGAAGAAAGCTTTGCAGCAGAACGCAGTGTACGTTCAGCATGGGAATAACGCTGAGCATAGAACTCGATAACGGTATTAATATCGCCGTCAAAGCGTCTTTCGGCGTTTGAGCCTGATAAGCTGCCCGAATGGAAACGTGAATATGTATCAATTATCTGCTGTCTGAAATTGTTCCTGTAGCTTTCTATGACCTTTTTCGTTCTTTCGGGAGTAAAGTTATAATTTGCAAGGTCCATCATAGTTCTTGCAAATTTAAGCCTGAACTGCTCATTGTTCATAAGGCTGTTGAACACCCTTGCAAGCTGACAGTTGCTTTCGCGTATACGTCTGAAGCCGTCAGCTGAATATACCTTATCCTCTGTGCCGTAAAGTCCCTGTCCCGATTCGGTATCAAAGACTACCATTCTCCACTTGCCGTCGGCATATGGATTTTCAGCATCTACAGCATTTGAACGCCATGCCATAAAGTTGTTCTGCGGCCAGTCGGCATTGCACCAGTAGATCTGAGCTGCAAAATAGTCCATAACAGACTGGATATCGAACTTGCTGCAAAACTCATCATATGACATACTGCCGTTTGATATGCCGTCGCAGGCTCTGCGCCAGTCGTTGAGATCGCTGTCGCTTCCCTCTTCAAGTCCGTTGTTCTTTATTACTGCAACATCGCTCTTCTTAACGCCGTAATGATCGCTGAAATAGCTCTTGCCAAGCTTTTCCATTACCTGATAGATTCCCCAGAATTCACCGTCTATCAGTACGATACACTCAGAAGTAGCCTGAGTTGCGAATGCTCTGTCAGTCACAAGGCTCTGGTTTATACTGTCGCGGAAAAATGCACCTGTATTGTCATTTCCGCCGTTACGGAGGACGATACCGTCATATTTCTTGATAGCTTTTCCGTTCTTAGCCTTTGTTGCCTTTCCGGAGAAGAAGTCGTATTCAAACTCCTCTTTTCCATAATCACTGCGGGTGTATACATTGAAGCTCTTCTGAGCAAGACATCTTGAGTATGCACCCTTTATGCGGATGCCCACATTCTGCTCGATGACCTTTTCACCGTTATCAAACATTGTGAATACAGCAGGACGCTCCCAGTCTCTGCCCTTCATGGTGTAATTTGCTTTTATTTCCCACGGCCACTTGTCTTCGCTGCCGTGTTTATTCTCTTCATAAACTCTTCCGAGGCAGTATATGCCCTTATTCTCGTCAAAGAGATTTGCATGATCGGTAACAATTGATACTACCTTCATGTTTTTATAATATCCGGAATTCGTCTTGCCTACAAGGTATACCTTTGTAATGTATTCACTTGGGCGTCCCTCACCGTCAACTGCAACAGCTCTTATTACAGCTGCTTTATCAACGTTTCCGCGAGGTGCTTCTGCACCGTTCGGAACTATATCTGTACGGGCACTGAGACGGTTCTCGTTATCGGTCATATCCTTGATAGTAAGCGGCTCGGTGTACTTTTTAGAGCCGTATACAGGATCGCTGCCATCTGTTGTGTAGTATATATCGCAGCCCTCATCAGCTGTGAGCGTAAGCTTGAAATCGCTGTCATAAAGACCGCTTTCATGTGAAAATACAGGAGCATGTACAGCATTTGTACCCTCGGGTTCTGTATTTTTCTTGTCTGGAGTGCAATTAAGAACATAATACTCTCCGCTTCCCTCTGGATACTGACCGAATGATGTATCCGCTGCAAGAGAACCGACAGTAATTGTATTGACTGCATTTCCATTTGCATCTGACAGTAAAAGAGTCTCGCCGGAAGCTGAAATACCGAATGGAGCTATGCTTTTGTTGTTTGCTGCTGCGTCGCTGTCACAGAAGACAACAAGTCTTCCCTCGGCAGCTATACGAGTTCCGCTCGGGAAAACATACTTAAAGGGCTGATCCTCTTTATCGGAAAGTCCCCACCCCGAAATATCAGCCTCTGTCTTGCTGTTGTTGTACAGCTCGATCCAGTCATAACAGTTCCCGTCTGCTGCGTGATATGTTGTGTTCTTTGAGCAGACTTCGTTGAATGTCACCTGTCCGTTTGTCTCAGCAATTGCAGGAAGGTATGTCGCTGATTGCAGCAGCATACCAAGACATAGTATTCCCGCAATACTACGACTTTTAGTTTTTGCTTTCATTTTCCTCCACCTCATCTGAAAAAATAATCCTCGGTTGCTGCCATAATAAAATCAGTGTTTAAAAAAATCATATATAATATTTTTGTGTCAATGGTCAAATATATTTCTAATAATGGCAGCTTAATCATTATAGCATATACGCAAGGCTATTTCAAGCCTTTTAACCGATTTTTTTATTTGTTTAAAGTAAAAAATTCATGGTAAAAAGGCTCACTCTATTGTCACTATGTTGCTATTGCATAAAAAATTAAACAATCGATCGCTTATTATATCGATATTGCGGAGAGTATTATTTTAGCTATTTTATACAACGCAGAAACGTTCCAAAACAGATCAATGACAAAATATAAAAACTAATTTGTAATATTTGTAACAACCAATCGCAGCAAAACGCACAAATTAAATCATACAATCAGCATAATAGGATACTAAAAATACAGTTTGCATTTTTCACAGAGTAATTTTTCAAAAAGAATATTCGATTTGTAAATTATGCGAGCGCAATAATATACTAATATTTAGTCAAAAATAGCAAAAAATGTCATTTTCGTGCTAAAAAATGAGTCTCTTTAAATTATAGAAAATAAGAAAATCCCAACCCCAAATAGAGAATTCAACCAAAAAAGTAGTAAAAAAACAATCAAAAATGTGCAGGAGAGGCTTGAATCAGGCTAATATGGAAGAATCAGCAAATTTCGACTTGAATTGTTCACAGAAATGTAATAAAATGTACGTAAAGAAACGCCGCAAAAGTCCAACTCAACTTTTGCGATTTTCTTTAATTGTAAAGGATATCATTTATTACGAAACGAAAGTGAGGAATGATCGACATGAAAAAGAGCAATTTCAAAAGATTGGTCAGCGCAGGTATGACTGCGATGATGGCTGTTTCATGTATTCCATCGGGTCCTGCTGCATTGGTAGCAAATGCTGCTGACGCCCAGCAGAGAGGAAACATCGGCGGATACGATTATGAAATGTGGAACCAGAACAGTCAGGGTCAGGTTTCAATGCAGCCGGGCGCAGGATCATTTACCTGCTCAT
>NZ_JAEF01000007.1:118304-283615 GCF_000518765.1 Ruminococcus flavefaciens ATCC 19208
TCAAACTGTTAAGGGACGCCCTCTCTTGCAGGACCCCCTAATCGGGTCCGTCCCCTCTGTCGCGCTGCGACATCTCCCCACCCCGTGGGGAGTCACCCTCTTCCGAAAACAATTCACTGGATTGTTTTCGGAATTCACCCTTGCGGTGCGCCTTCGTATTATTTCGCTGTTCTTTAAAAGCTGGGAACAGCGACCAAAGGCTCTGCCTCTGGACTCTGCCAAAGGAACACAGGCCCTTTGGAATCCCGTTCATACACTCGGCAAGTTTTTACGCCTTTAAATTTTGATTTAGTTTAGAGTTGACAGTTATGGTGTCGCCGCAGCGAACATATTAACTCTCAACTCTCAATTCTCAACTCATAACTTAATTATAGCGTTTTTAAGTGTTTGTGTCAACGTGTTTTCGCGGAAAAGTCCTCAGACTTTATAGTTCTCCGCTTCCTTGATGAGCTTTACATCAATGAGTGCGTCGATGACAGTGCCGTTTTCAGCGTATTCCTCGGAGAATATCTTGCCGTCCTGCCTTATTTTGCCGATAAATCCGCCTTTATCGTAGGGGATAAGCAGCTTCATGCGCTTTGCAGTCTCGGGCAGATTTTTCATTATACATTCAAGGAGCTTGTCAAAGCCTGTCTGCTCCTTCGCACTTATCATAACTGTATTGTCGTCCTCGAAAACCGTGTCCGTGAACGGTGCGGCATCAGCCTTGTTCATAACGTATATCTGCGGTATTCCCTCGCAGCCCAGCTCGTTAAGCAGGCTTGCCGTGACCTCTGCCTGCTCCTTTATCTCTGGTGAGGACAAGTCCTGTACATTCAGAATAATATCCGCAGCAGCAGCTTCTTCAAGGGTGGACTTGAAGGCTTCAACAAGATTATGCGGGAGCCGTCTGATAAGTCCGACTGTATCTATGAGCATGACGCTTCTGCCATCGGGGAGCTCGATGGAGCGTGATGTGATATCAAGTGTGGCAAAGAGCTTGTTTTCTGCAAGGACTCCTGCATCTGTCAGTGCATTGAGGAGAGTGGACTTGCCCACATTTGTATATCCAACAATGGCTGCACACAGTACGCCGTCCTTTTTGCGGCGTGAACGTGAAAAGTTACGGTGCTTTTTCAGTTCCTCAAGCTCGGCTTCAAGGTAGCTTATGCGCTTGCGGATATGACGCTTGTCGGTCTCAAGTTTTGTTTCACCGGGACCTCTTGTGCCGATACCGCCGCCAAGTCTGGAAAGGGCAGTTCCCATGCCTGTAAGACGGGGGAGACGGTACTTCTGCTGTGCAAGCTCTACCTGCAATTTACCCTCTTTTGTCCTTGCGCGCTGGGCGAAGATGTCGAGTATCAGTGTAGTTCTGTCAATAACGCGCACGTCCAGAATCTGTTCGATATTTCTCACCTGTACGCCTGTGAGCTCGTGGTCGAATATTACAAGCTCGGCTTCGAGAGTTTCAAGCTGCTCTTTCAGCTCCTCCAGTCTGCCTGCGCCCATGCAGGTGGCAGGATCATAGGCGGGACGCTTTTGTATTATAGTGCCAACGACCTCGGCATTTGCCGTAGCTGCAAGCTCTGCCAGCTCGTTTATGGAGATCTCCGCATCGAATTCACCTGTATCAACACAGGCGAGGACAGTATTTACGGGGAGATCTTCGGTCTTGTTTTCGTACATATATTACTCCTTGTCAATAGTCTCACGGGTGTATTTTTCGGAAAGCTCTGTACCAAAAAGCTCTCCAAAGCAGCTGTTGTCGGCAATGAGCTTCAGCTTTTGCGCTTTGGAGAGCTGCTTTATTCGGTATTCGAGCTTTGAAGCGAGACTTCGGTTTTCACAGCTCCAAAGAGCTTCGAGAGAGACAGCTTTGTGTGAACGGGTGTATTTCGCGCATTTTTCAGTTCTGCCGAAATGCTCGCTCATGCGGCGTTTCACATCGTTGGTTATGCCTGTATACAGCAGGTCTCCCTCGCATTTTATGATATAGATATAGTACATTGTTTATACCCAGAATGCGAACATTCTCTGGACTTCGTAAGCCATTTCGGGGAATTCTCTGTTGTAGATATCAAAGCGGAATGCCTGATTGAATTCCTGTACACCTGCTACGGTAAGTCCCCAAATTACCGAAAACCACATAAATGCGGATATGAGCTTTTTCTTGGTTGGGTCTGTAAGTCGGCTGTAGAAGAAGAATATAATGGTGTATGCGCCGAGAAGTGACTGCCATGCGAAATCCACCATATAGCGCACTGCATAGCCGCTTTCCCATACGGAAGCAACGATGCCGAAGGGTATGAACAGACATGGTATAGCTATGTATGCTGCGGACAGAAGCTTCTGCTTTCTTCCGCCGCGGACCATATTTACAGCTTTGCCTGAGAGCAGATATACGAACATAGGCAGTGCAAGGAAGAAAAGTCCCGAGGTATTTGCTGTGGAATTAAGGTCTGCGTAGAAATAGCCTCCTGCGTTCATGAACTGGAACTCAGTGCCGATGATAGGATAATAAGTCCTGAAAACAGGCGGATTGAGGAAGTAGTTGTACAGAGCTGTCCATGAAAGACGGCTGTGGAACTGAGTCTTTGTGAAGTCGTTGATAGTAAGTGAATACTGTATGCCGAATTCAAACGGCGAGCCGAAACGGTCGTAGTTGTACCACATCTGCACAAGACCTATGCAAGCCATAGGTACAATCGCACAGAGCAGATAGCGGACTCCCGAAGCGGTGAAAAGCTTGTTTTCCTCCTTTTTGCCTGATGCTGATACACGGGGGAGTGCAAGCAGCATAAACAGTGCTGCGGTTATGCAGTAGAGTACAAGTGTAGGACGGCAGAGAACTGCTATTGCAAAGAGAAGCGAGGATATTACAGTTCTGCTGAGTATGGGCTTTTCTGTGCCTATTATGTTTGCGGAGAACATGAAATATACCGCCCACGTAAGCGCTGCAAAGCCTGCGGACATAGCCACTTCATAGAAAAGTGGTCTGCCTATGCTGAACCATACTCCGCTTACGGTCTGAATGAGTATAAGTCCTGCAATAGCTATGCCTGTGGGAGTTTTCGGGAAGAATTTCTTCAGGAACTCCTTGTAAAGCTTTGTAAGTCCGATCATACCAATGATAGCAAACAGGAGAACTGCCATAGAATCGGGGAAGTAGTATCCCGTCAGAAGATGATACGGCAGGAATACCAGTACAACCGGAGCTATACCGTAATAGCTGAAATACTGCTGATTGAAGTATACGTGATCCCACTGATAGCGGATATGTGCCTCGTCAAGAGCATCACTGTTGTATGGGGTAGGGAAGTTGTTGAGCTCGTCGGTAGGCTTGGTGAGCAGGTGAGTGCTGCCGTGCTCAAAGGCTTCAACAAGCTCCTGAGTCATCTGATTTCCCGACGGACGCTTCATTATATCGGTGATAGAAGTGTTGTCAAGCTTTGTGAAGGTAATGAGTACTGCGGCAAGACAGGCGATATCGGTTATGATGACGCAGGCAAGGCGGAATATCCTTTTATTCTTGGTGAAGCTGTACTGCATGGTCTTGCTCTTCATCATAAGCTGCCAGAAGCAGGCTGCAAATACGATAAGGAACAGTCTTGACCATGAGATGCTCATAGGTATCTGTTTGTTGAAGGTGATGCCTTTGATGTACACCATGCCCTCGTCAAGAGGAGATACTGTAAGTTTAAGATTGCTCGCATCGCCTGAAAGGTGAAGCTGTATATAGTGTGAATGAGGCTTGCCCTTTACAGGAGTGCCCTCAGCTATCATCTGTCTGTAGTCGGTAGTCCTTGTTTCGTCCATAGCATCAATTGAGATGCTTGCAGCCTTGGTGTTTTTGCCGAAGTCTATATCCACGAAAACGTCTGCCACCTCTTCATTGATGCCCTTGAATGTGAATGTGGTGGAACGGTCTCCGATAACGGCTACATCGTCCTCGGCAGGACGGTACTCAATATTGCTGTCTTCCGAGAGCTCCTGAGCTGAAAAGCTCATTTCTCCGTAGCTTCCGAACCAGAGACGGAATGTGGGGATATTGAAGATAGTGGCTTCAAGTATTACAGCGATAAGAAGTGTTTTTACAGCAGTCAGAACTGTATGGTATTTTTTCTTTTTATTGACAGTGCAGGCGAGCATAGATGCTCCTGCGGCTCCTCCCAGCATCAGAAAAGCGCCCTTGTATTCGCTTATATTTATTATGCCGAAAGCCTCTGCGGCTGCTATAAACATAAGAAGCACCGCGCCGCAGCGGGCAAGGCTGCGCAGACTTTTGGCCTTTTTGCTTATTTTTGTGCTGCCGTTGATGTCGCATTTTATCTCATGCAGAAAAACAGCGGTCACTGCGACAGAGACCGCAAGCATTAAAACAAACAGGAACGTATTCATATAAACTCCGTATTATGGCGTTATGCCGTGATATTATATTCTTGTGGCGAGAAGCTCGGAATATTTTCCGCGGAACTGCTCGAAGCGGTCCTCGTCGATGGCTTCGCGTATCTTTTCGGTGAGCGTATTGTAGAAATAGAGGTTGTGCTGTACTGCAAGTCTGCCTGCAAGCTGTTCGTTGGCTTTGAACAGGTGGCGCACATATGCGCGGCTGAAATTGCGGCAGGTCGGGCAGTCGCACTGCTCGTCAACAGGGCGCGGGTCTGTCTCATAGCACTTGTTGGTGAGGTGCATTATTCCGCTCCATGTGAAAACAGTTGCATGACGGGCATTTCGGCTTGGCATTACGCAGTCGAACATATCAACTCCTCGTGCAACAGCCTCTATTATATTTGATGGAGTTCCCACACCCATGAGATAGCGGGGCTTGTCCACAGGCATATATGGCTCTACTACGTCGATTATGCGGTACATTTCCTCAGTCTCTTCACCTACGGCAAGTCCGCCGATAGCGTATCCGTCAAGATCAAGCTTGGCGATATCCTCCATGTGCTTGATGCGCAGATCATCGAAGGTGGAGCCCTGATTTATGCCGAAAAGCATCTGGTGCTTGTTTATTGTATCGGGGAGGCTGTTCAGACGAGCCATTTCCTCCTTGCAGCGTATGAGCCAGCGTGTGGTGCGCTCGATGGAGTCAGCAACATATTTGTAAGGGGAGGGATTTTCGATACATTCGTCAAATGCCATTGCGATAGTCGACGCAAGATTGGACTGTATCTGCATACTTTCCTCGGGACCCATGAATATGCGATGACCGTCGATATGAGATGCGAAGTAAACACCTTCCTCCTTTATTTTTCGCAGCTGTGCAAGGGAAAATACCTGAAATCCGCCGCTGTCGGTAAGGATAGGCTTATCCCAGTTCATAAACTTGTGCAGACCGCCCATCTGCTTTACTACATAGTCGCCGGGGCGGAGGTGCAGGTGATAGGTGTTGCAGAGCTCTACCTGGGTTTTCAGCCCTTTAAGGTCGACTGAGGATATGCCGCCCTTTATTGCAGCGGCAGTGCCTACATTCATAAAGCATGGTGTCTGGAAAGTGCCGTGAACGGTCTCAAAAGTACCTCGGCGCGCTTTTTTATCGGTTTTAAGAAGTTTGAACATAGCTTCTCCTTTGTGTTTTATTTATCAGTCAAGGTCGAACAATTTGCCGTCGTCGGGAGTTCTGTCCTCACGTCTGCCGTAGAAGCCGATAAGCTCGGACTTTGAATTTCTTATAGCTAAAATATACATATCCATATTGTTATGATCGTCATGAAGTGCAAAGACCTTGTTGTTATTTGCGCCTTCCTTGAACCATTCAACGCACATTGTGACCTTGCTCATCATTTCCTCGTCCATAACTGATGAAAGAAGCTTACCTGTCAGCGGTGATGCAGGAGCATAGTATTTAATAGCAGCAGGGTTTTCGTATACTATCCTGTAATCCATATTACAGATGACGATAGGTCCTTCCTCAAGATCAATAATTCCCTTAAAAAATTCCAAAAGTTCAATATCAGTCATTTTTTATCTTTTTCCCTTCAATTTTTTTTTAAAGTATACACATACTGTCACCAAAGCTGAAGAATCGGTATTTCTCTTCGACAGCTGTTTTGTAAGCGTTCATCGTGTTGTCATACCCCATGAAAGCCGAAACAAGCATTATGAGCGTACTTTCGGGAAGGTGGAAGTTTGTTATGAGTCCGTCTATGCATTTGAATTCATATGACGGGTAGATAAATATATCGGTATATCCTTCATGTTCGGAAATATTGCCGTAAAAGCTTGCCACACTTTCAAGTGTTCGGCAGGTGGTGGTTCCTACGGCTATTACTCTGCCCCCGTTTGCCTTTGTCTCGTTTATAAGGTCGGCAGTCTCCTTAGGGAGGTAATAATGCTCGCTGTGCATTTTGTGGTCGAGTACGTTATCTTCCTTGACGGGACGGAATGTGCCAAGTCCCACATGGAGAGTTACGAAAGCAGTCTTTATACCCCTTGCGCGGATATCGTCCAGCATCTCGGGAGTAAAGTGCAGACCTGCTGTCGGTGCGGCTGCTGAACCCAGTTCCTTTGAATATACTGTCTGATAGCGTTCGCGGTTCTCAAGCTTTTCCTTTATGTAAGGCGGAAGGGGCATCTGTCCCACATCTTCGAGAGCGGTAAAGAAGTTGCCCTCGCACTCGAATTGTACGATACGGTTGCCGTCGTCCTTTACTTCAACTACCTCAGCCACCAGTCTGCCGCCGCCAAATGAGAAGCGTGTGCCCACCTTGGCTTTTTTGCCCGGACGGCAGATTATCTCCCAGCGCTTGTCGCCCTTCTGCTCAAGCAGGAGAAATTCGATAAAGGTCTGGTTGCCTATTTTTTCACCGTAAAGTCTTGCAGGAATAACACGTGAATCGTTCATTACAAGCAAGTCACCTTCTCTGAGGTGGTCGCATAAATTATAGAAGTGATCGTGAGTTATAGCTCCTGTTTTGCGGTCAACGCACATCATACGCGAGGCGTTTCGCGGCTCTATGGGAGTCTGAGCGATGAGCTCCTCGGGAAGCTCATAATAAAAATCGGATTTAAGAAGTTCCATTAATATCTCCTTCTGTTTAGCCTTTAGCCCTTAGCGGAACGGCGGGGGCGCCGTTCCCTACAAGCCAACGGCTAATGGCTAACAGCTAACGGCTGAAATAAAATTTTCAAGAATGTATTGACAATAGCTGATTTAAGTGCTATTATAGTTACAAGGTAGAGGCGCGGCTGCGAAAAGTACCTGTACACGGGACGACCCGTCCGATGGTGTTCAGCGAAAGGCAATGCCGCCGAAGAGCTGTCTTTGGTAAATTCAGTTCTGGCTGCACACTTAACAGGTTTGCAGCTGTCATCATGCTTTTGATGGAGAGCTATCGGCATATTTTATTTCTGATATGTCAACATTTCTATTATAACGCATGATGAGCCGGTTTGCAACCGGTTTTTGTTATTTTATGGAAAATTTTTTTAAGGAGAGGTCAATATGAAACAGTATAACGTAGGTATTATAGGTGCAACGGGCATGGTAGGACAGAGATTTGCAACTCTGCTCGAAAATCACCCGTGGTTCAATGTAAAGGTTCTTGCAGCTTCACCGAGAAGCGCAGGTCAGACATATGAGCAGGCAGCAGGCAGCCGCTGGAAGATGGCTGTTCCTATGCCCGCAGCTATGAAGGATATGGTCCTCATGGACGCTACAAACGATATCGAGAAGATCGCAGGCATGGTGGATTTCTGCTTCTGTGCCGTTGATATGAAAAAAGACGAGATAAAGGCTCTCGAAGAGGCTTATGCTAAGGCCGAGTGCCCTATCGTTTCCAATAACTCCGCACACAGATTCACACCTGATGTTCCTATGGTAGTGCCTGAGATAAACCCTGAGCATATCGAGATCATCAAGGCTCAGCGTGAGCGTCTCGGCACAAAGAGAGGCTTCATTGCAGTTAAATCAAACTGCTCTATCCAGAGCTATGTTCCTGCACTTCACCCACTGAGAAAGTTCGGCCTCAAGAACGTTCTGGCTTGTACTTATCAGGCAATCTCCGGCGCAGGCAAGAACTTCGAGACATGGCCTGAAATGGTAGATAACCTTATCCCTTACATCGGCGGTGAGGAAGAGAAGTCCGAGCAGGAGCCGCTCAAGGTATGGGGCGAGATCAAGGGCAACGAGATCGTAAAAGCTACAGCTCCTAACATCACAACACAGTGTCTCCGTGTTCCTGTTTCAGACGGACATACAGCTGCTGTATTCGTAACATTCGAGAATAAGCCTTCAAAGGAAGAGATCCTCAAGCTCTGGGCTGACTTCAAGGGCGTTCCTCAGGAACTACAGCTCCCGAGCGCACCTAAGCAGTTTATCCACTACTTCGAGGAGAATGACCGTCCGCAGGCTAAGCTGGACAGAAACCTCGAAGGCGGTATGGCTGTTTCAACAGGCAGACTTAGAGAGGATTCACAGTACGATTACAAGTTCGTTTGCCTTTCACACAATACACTCAGAGGTGCAGCAGGCGGCGGTGTCCTCCTTGCTGAACTCCTTGCAGCTAAGGGATACTTTGATTAAGCGGGGAGCCCACTCGGGCATACACGTTGTCGTTCGTGAACTCGCTGACTATTGATATATATCAAAGTCTGCCATCGCTTACGGCAACGAATATATTTGTAGGGAACGCCGCCCTCGGCGTTCCGCTATATGTGTAAATATTATGGGGCGTCGAGGATGCCGTCCCCTACATATGTAATCATAATACTGATGTAGGGGGCGATGCCCACATCGCCCCGTTACTGTAATAATATGTCTTTGGAACGCCGAGGGCGGCGTTCCCTACATTCTACTTTTATGAAAGGAATAAAGCTATGAAGAATACAATTTTCACCGGCGCAGCTATAGCAATAATCACTCCGATGAATGCCGACGGTTCTATCAACTATGACGAACTCGGACGTATCATCGATGATCAGATCGCAAAGGGCACTGACGCTGTTGTTATCTGCGGCACTACAGGTGAGTCCGCTACTATGACAGATGACGAGCACCGCGACTGCATCAAGTTCGCTGTAAAGCATGTTGCAGGCAGAGTTCCTGTTATTGCAGGTGCAGGCAGCAATGATACACATTATGCTGTTGAGCTTTCAAAGGAGGCTGAGGCAGCAGGCGCAGATGCTCTTCTCCACGTTACTCCTTATTATAATAAGGCTACACAGAAGGGACTTATCGCTCATTTTACAGCTATCGCAGACGCTGTAAATATCCCGATAATCCTTTACAATGTTCCAAGCAGAACAGGCTGCGGATTTGAAGTAGCTACTGTAAAGGAGCTTGCTAAGCACAGAAATATCGCTGCTATCAAGGAAGCAAGCGGCAATATCAGCTATGTTGCAAAGCTTGCAGCTGCCTGCGGTGATGATATAGACATCTACAGCGGCAACGATGATATGGTAGTTCCTGTTATGTCACTGGGCGGAAAGGGAGTTATCTCTGTTGCTTCACACGTTATACCAAAGGAAATGCACGATATGGTACAGCTCTGCCTTGATAACAACTTTGAAGAGGCTATGAAGCTCCAGATAAAGTACCTTGATATCATCAACGATCTGTTCATCGAGGTAAATCCTATTCCTGTAAAGGAAGCTATGAACATGGTGGGCTGGAATGCAGGTCCGTGTCGTCTGCCTCTCTGCGAGATGACAGAGGAGCATAACGCTAAGCTCAGAGCTACTCTTGCAAAGCACAACCTCATCAAGTAATTAAGAATTAGGAATGCGTAATTCGGAATTGATGGTGTCAGCTTACGCTGACACATCAAATATATTTATATCCGTCCTGTCAGGGATACATTGATTCCGAATTCCTAATTCCGCATTCCGAATTAAAATAAAGGAGTGTAAAACATGACAAATATAGCTATTTGCGGTGCTAACGGCAAAATGGGCAAGAATATCTACAACTGCGCGTCAGAGCGCGAGGACTGCAAGGTAGTTGCTGGTATTGATATCTTTACCAAGGAGTATGCAGATTTCCCTATAGTTGAGACTCCTGCACAGCTCCCAGTAAAGCCCGATGTAATAATAGACTTTTCAAATCCTGCTTCACTGGACGGACTTCTGGACTACTGCTTCTCAACAGGTACTCCTTTAGTAATAGGTGCAACAGGCTACAGTGACGAGCAGATCGCAAAGATAAAGGCTGCTGCACAGCAGATACCTGTTTTCTTTACATTCAATATGTCTCTCGGCATAAATCTCCTTGTAGAGCTTGCTAAGAAGGCAGCTGCCGTACTGGGCGATCAGTTCGATATCGAGATAGTTGAAAAGCATCATAATCAGAAGATAGACGCACCAAGCGGTACTGCTATCATGCTTGCAAATGCTATCAACGAGACTCTTGACAATTCAAAGCACTACGTTTACGACCGTCACTCACGCCGTCAGAAGCGAGAGAAGTCCGAGATCGGTATGCATGCTATCCGCGGAGGCACTATCGTAGGTGAGCACGATGTAATATTTGCAGGAAATGACGAAGTTATCACACTTTCACATTCCGCTGCTTCAAAGACCGTTTTTGCAGCAGGTGCTGTAAATGCGGCTGTATTCCTCAAGGATCAGAAGCCCGGACTTTACGATATGTCAAAACTTGTATAAGACAGCTTCCCCTGATGTAGCTTCTATATCAGGGGAGATTTTGTTTAATTCATAATTATATACGGAAATGAAAGGGGCAAGCTATGCTGACACATATCGGTACACAGACTATTGAAACGGAAAGACTGATACTCAGGAAATTTGAGTATTCGGACTGCGAGGCGGTCTTTAAGAACTGGGCAAGCGATGAAAAGGTCCAGATGATGTATTCCGAGCCTACGTATTCTACATTAGAGGAGACAAAGGGACTTCTTGACAAATACATCGGAAACTATTC
Organism: Ruminococcus flavefaciens ATCC 19208; assembly: GCF_000518765.1. Taxonomy (GTDB): domain Bacteria; phylum Bacillota; class Clostridia; order Oscillospirales; family Ruminococcaceae; genus Ruminococcus; species Ruminococcus flavefaciens. Next base: position 129,166 of record NZ_JAEF01000007.1, read on the forward strand.
CCGTGAGGACTACTACCGCTGGGCGATTATCAGCAAGGAAAGCGGTGAATGCATCGGTCAGATAGCATATTTTCTCGTTGACAGCAAAAATCACTTCGCTGAGATAGAATACTGCATCGGTGCGCAGTTCCAGTGCAAAGGCTACTGCACAGAGGCTGCAAAAGCGGTCATAGATTTCGGCTTTGATAAGATGAACCTGCATAAGGTACAGATATGCACCAAGACTATAAATGCTCCGTCAAAGAGAGTCATCGAGAAGTGCGGATTTACATATGAGGGTACTCTCAGGGACTATTTCTTTATGAACGGGCAGTATGTAGGCAGGCTTTATTTCTCTATCCTCAGGGACGAGTACGAAAGCAGGAGGTAATTTATGGTAGATAAGGAAACACTTGAAAAGGTACGCGAGGTATTCTGCGGAGATCATTTTGCAACGGAAATGGGCGCAGTAGTGGACGAGATCGACGATCACTATGCAAAATGCAGCCTTGAACTCAATGACCACCATAAAAACGCGGTCGGAGGTATAATGGGCGGAGTTTACTTCACACTTGCGGATTTCGCATTTGCTGTGGCTTCAAACTGGCAGAAAGCAGGAGTTGTGGGACTAAACTGCGATGCCTCGTTTATCGGAGTGCCGAAAACTCAGCGTATAATCGCTGAGGCAAAGCTCATAAAGGACGGCAGGAGCATCTGCTGCTATAACGTGGATATACGCGATGAGCTGGGAAATCCTGTTGCTGCTGTACAGTGCATGGGATTCAGGAAAGCATAAAAGCAAGGGAGAGTATCAAAGATACTCTCCCCATTTTTTCTGTGCGGCATTCATGAGTTCTTCTATTTCGGCGCGGTTTTCTATAATAAGCTGTTTCATTTTTTCGTCGTTATCATGTACTTTATATCCGCTCGGGTCAAACTCCAGTGATTTAGTTATTGGTATTCCGTAAACACATGAATCTGTCATTATTGTTACTGCATATTTGACATCGCCTGTTACCCTCGGCATAATTCTCAGCTCAGTAACCTTATTATCAATATAATTTCCTGATTTCCACACATAGAGCTTTCCACTAAAAAAATCCAGATAATTCGGGAAATTGACGTTATAATAATAATTGCCGTTCAATTCCTGATAAAGCTTTCCTTCGTCTGTATCATATTCGATCATTCCAAATGAAAAGTCCTTATATGGAAAAAACTTCAGTTTTAGCCATGCTGCGTTTATCAATGCTATAACTGCTAATATCAGTATAAGAGATCTTCTGTAAAATTTCGCTCTGTTCAGCTTTTTGCCGACTTTTTTGAAGGTCTCGGCTTCGCTTGGGGCGGTCTCGTTTTTCGGAGCAGGAAGAGACAGCTCCTCATACAGCTGTCGGCAGTTCTCACAGCTGCGGAGATGCTCCTCTACAAGCTCTTTGGTCTCGTCGCTGCATATCTTCTCTTTGTACAGCGGCAGCATATCTATTATTACATTGCAGGGGATAATGCTGTTTTTCATAAAAGTCCCTCCTTTTTCATTAACTGTATAAGCTTCTGTTTTGCGCGGTAAAAGGTCACGCCTGCCCAGTTTTCGCTTTTGCCGAAAACATTTCCTATGTCGGAGAATTTCAGCTCCGCAAAAACTCTCAGTGTGAACACCTCGCGGTAGGGTTCTTCGAGTTCGTGGAGAAGATGATGTATGCGCAGGGAAGTGTCCTTGTTGATGATATCTGCCTCGATATTGCTGGTGGAGGCAGGTTCGTCAAGAATGTCGAGGGGATGGTTCTTGGTCTCGGCTTTTTTGAGGTGGTCGAAGTATAGATTTTTTGCGATAGTACACAGCCATGTCCTTACAGAACAGCTTCCTTTGAAGTTATCGGCATTGGTCATAGCCTTCAGCATGGTATCCTGCAAAATGTCCTTGGCAAGCTGCTCGCTGCCGCACATTCTCAGGATAAAGGAATATAGGTCAGGACTGTATTTTTCGTATATTTCGTGGAATTCCCGTTTCATCTTCTCACCTCCTCATAAAGTTAGACGAATGCAAAACAGTTTTATTACAAAAAAGTCTCTTTATATCAGCATTTATGCCTGATAAAGAGACTTTTTTGATTGGCGCTTTAGCGTAACTAAACCCCCAGTTCTACTGGGGGAATAAAAATGCTTTAGCAAAAGCTTAAAAATAACCTCCAAGTATGGTAGAATAGTAAAGGTTTGGCGACCGCATTACTATCTGAGATACAAGGAGGTTATTAACAATGAAAAATGAAATAAAGCATACAACCCACTCCACATACAGATGTCAGTATCACATAGTGTTTGCGCCGAAATACAGAAGAAAAGCTATATATGGACAGTTGAAGGCAGATATAGGGCAGATACTCAGAAAGCTGTGCGAACAAAAAGGAGTAGAAATAATAGAGGCAACAGCAATGACAGATCATATACATATGCTGGTAAGCATTCCGCCGTATTTAAGTATAGCACAATTCATGGGATATCTCAAGGGGAAAAGTACACTAATGATATTCGACAGACACGCAAATATGAAGTACAAATATGGAAGCCGACATTTCTGGTGCAGAGGATATTATGTGGATACAGTAGGGCGTAACGAAAAAGTCATACGAGAATACATAAAGAATCAAACAGAAGAAGATTGCATGGCAGATCAGCTAACATTCAAGGAGTACATTGACCCGTTTACGGGTAGTAAGAATAAGTAAGCAAAAAGAAACAGCCGCTTGAAGCGGCTGCTCGAGATAGTAATGCAATGTCAAACCTTCAGTGCCCACTTTAGTGGGTGAGCCTGTATTCGCCCCTTTTAGGGGCTGTGCAAACCACCACTTAAGTGGTGGTTATGATTATAAAGGTTCGGAAAACCTTGCTTTTTTCTTTTCTTTTTTGACTGCATACATCTTATCGTCAGCTCTGTCAATAACATCGTAGAGCGTTTCGTTATCCTTCTCGGAAGTAATGATACTGCCTATACTTGCGGATATTATGTAAGGCTTTCTTACGATGCTGTTGATATTGTCAAGAGCGGTATACAAACGTTTTTCAAGCTCAAAGGCGTAGTCTTCGCCTGCGTTTGCAGTCATGATAACAAACTCGTCACCGCCGAAACGTGCACATATGCTTCTTGTGCCGCTGCACTTTCGGATAATTGCGGCAAGTCGCTGTATAGCAAAATCGCCCTCGTTATGACCGTAATTGTCATTGATGAATTTCAAACCGTCCATGTCGATGAAGCTTATCATTACCTCTTTATGGTGGGCAATGCACTCTTTAAACAGGTTTTCGGCGATATTGAAGAAGCCGTTGCGGTTATAGATATTGCAGAGCGGATCAATGACGTAAAGGCGGTTTAGCTCGTCCATAGCCTTGTTAAGGTGACACAGCTTGCGGATATTTTCAAGAGAGTTACTGAGATTCATGGACAAGGTATGGCACAGCAGACTTGAGATAGGGAAGTCGCTGTTTTTGATTATGTAATAGCCGAGACATCTTTCGCTGAAATGCAGCGGGAGAAAATAGTTGATCTCGAAGCCGTTTCCAAAGCTTTCGGGAAACATATCGCTGCTTGCGAAGAGGTCAACGCTCCTGCGTTCGCCCTTATCCCAGATGAGCGGAGCGGTCATATACTGAGAATAAAGGCTTTTGGAAGATGAAAGGTCGTGAGCTGAGGAATAAGCCTCCTGCCAGTCCTCTGTAAGACAAAGGCAGAACTTCTCGAGATTCAAGTCGCCCATGCATTTTTCCACAACATCATAGGTTGCAGATGCAGTTTCGGTACCTGCAAGCTCGGCAGTAAGTCTGTTAAGGGCGTGGATATTATTGTTTGTAGCCTCCATACGGTTGTATGTGCGTTTTTTATAGGTTTTCAGGTCGTCGGCAGTTTCATCGGTGCAGCCGCAGCTTTCGGAGAAAATGGGCGACGATTTGAGTATGGTATTGCGCGGCTGTTTATTGCCGTACAGAAGATTTACGAGTATATCACAGGCTTTATAACCTGCTTCAAGCAGAGGACGGTTCACAGTAGTGAGAGCAGGAAAAGCATTTCGTGCGTTGAAGGTGTTGTCAAAGCCTGTTACGATAACATCGTCAGGGACTTTATATCCGTATTTTTCCAGCGATGATACCACAGTAAGAGCCATGCTGTCGTTTGCACATATAAAAGCGTCGGGAAGTGAAAGCCCCGACTGCATGAAATCATCAATAGCCTCCTTGCCGTCATGACTGCGGAAATTTCCGTAAAAAATACGGTTTTCATCAAGCTCGATCCCGTTTTCTGCCATTGTTTCACGCACTGCATCAAATCGCAGCTGCGCTTCGGGATTGGCAAGAGGTCCTGTTATGCAATTGATAACTTTAGCGTGGTGATGCTTTATTATATGATTGACAAGCTCCTTCATAACGGAGAAGTTGTCAATGCATATATCGTAAAAATCAGGATTATCTGTAGGTTCAAAGACAACAGTGGGTTTATGAGCCGCGCTTATCCTGTCCAAAAGCTTCCGACGGATCACAGGATCGCCGAAGGTGTTTAACATCAGCAGGATACCGTCAAATTTAGAGTAATCAATAACATCATATATGCTGTATTCACCGAGATCAAACCTTTTGCTGTTGACAAGTCCGCCGAATGCGGCGAAATATGATACACTAAGCTGGTTTTCTTCGGCAGATCTGTTTATGCCGCGTATTATGTTGTTCTGATACTCTTCATCAAGAGCAGAAACAACAACTGCGACCTTTTTAGTCATCCCAGAATCCATATTATCCCCTCATAAAGATCAGTTTAAGTTTATACTTAATTATATTATAATATATCAGCATAAAAAAATAAAGGATTTTAAAAAAATTCGGTGATTTACACATCAAAGCATATTACAGTTTGTGCACACCTACAAAGAAATTTTAGCGATGTAAAACTATAAAATGGTAAAATCATATTATAAAGTGGAAAATATTACTGACCATTTTTATATAATGAGGGTAAAATAGCCGCCGTCAAATTGTAAAACGCAAAAAAACAATAAATATAATTTTTGTGTATATGCTATAAATATATAATATAGTATAAAGGGTAAAACGCCAGCACAAAAAGTAATATTTGACAATAAATCTACCACTTGTAAATAGCGTTTTTTCTCGAAAAATAGCAGGTTAAAGTGCTATCACAGTAGAGTGTATAAAAAAAACGGAAATCAGCGGCTAAAAATGTACAAAAACAGCAAAAAATGAGCAAGCGAATAGATTCTTAGCAAAATTTGACTTGAATAGTTCACAGAAATGTAATAAAATGATAACAGAAGCTGAGGAAGAGGAGGGACGCGAAAACAGGTTAGAGTTTTTGTGCTTTTCCTTAGTCAAAAACAAAAGATATCATTTATTTTAATCACAAATGAAAGTGAGGAATGATCGACATGAAAAAAAGCAACTTCAAAAGATTTGTCAGCGCAGGCATTACTGCACTGATGGTTGCTTCAAGTATCCCTGCTGTTCCTGCTGTAGTAGCAAATGCTGCTGACGCCCAGCAGAGAGGAAACATCGGCGGATACGACTACGAAATGTGGAACCAGAACAGTCAGGGTCAGGTTTCAATGCAGCCGGGCGCAGGATCATTTACCTGCTCATGGAGCAACATTGAAAACTTCCTTGCTCGTATGGGCAAAAACTATGACAGCAAGAAGCAGAATTACAAGAACATAGGTAAGGACATCACACTTACTTATGACGTTGAGTACACACCAAGAGGAAATTCTTATATGTGTGTATACGGATGGACAAGAAATCCTCTTATGGAATACTACATCGTAGAAGGCTGGGGCGACTGGAGACCACCCGGACAGGGAGAGAACAAGGGTACAGTAACTCTTGACGGAAATACATACGACATTGCAAAGACAATGCGTTACAACCAGCCATCACTTGACGGTACAGCAACATTCCCACAGTACTGGAGCATCCGTAAGACAAGTGGCTCAGCTAACAACCAGACAAACTACATGAAGGGTACTATCCACGTTGGCAGACACTTTGACGCATGGTCAAAGGCAGGTCTTGATATGTCAGGTACACTTTATGAAGTTTCACTTAACATCGAAGGCTACAGATCAAACGGATCTGCTAATGTAAAGAGCGTTAGAGTTTATCCTGACGGACTTGATAGTCCCGAGCCGGATCCGGGTACAGATACACCTGCAAAACCAACAGTAGAGCCCGATAAAAACGGCGACTACTTCACAAGCACATTTGAGAGCGGCAAGGACGATTGGTCAGGCAGAGGCGATGCAACAGTTTCTACTGACTCAAACAGCTACTATGACGGCAGCAAGTCACTCTATGTTTCAGGAAGAGCAAACGAGTGGAATGGCTGTGCTATCCCGCTTGATTCAGGCGCATTCGTAGCAGGACAGACATACAGCTTCAGTGCTGCTGTAATGCAGAACTCAGGCAGTCCTGTAACAATACAGATGTCACTCCAGCAGGGCGACGGCAACAGCGCATCTTACACAAAGATCGCAACAGCTGACACAAAGAGCGGCGAGTGGACAAAGATCGAAAATACAAAGTTTACTATTCCTTCAAATTCAGGTGACATGATTCTCTATATCGAGACACCTGAGAGCTCAGGAGATCTCTGCGACTTCTATGTAGACGCAGTTCAGGTATCCAAGTCAGGCAAGAGCTCATCTGTAACAACAGGCGGCGGCAAGGTTGGCGATCCTGCACCTACTATTGATCCTACACCTGTACCGACAGGAGAAGGAGTTTCCGCACACCAGAACATGGATTACACATACCAGAAGGGCGGCAGCGGATTCAAGGATCACGCAGGTCCGTTATTCAGACTCGGTACTTCTGTAAGTGCAAATGAAATAAATACTTCACAGGGACAGAACTTCATCAAGCAGAACTACAACTCTATCACCTGTGAAAATGAAATGAAGCCTGATTCTATCGTAGCTGGTGTAAACGGCGATAATGTAAACATCAGCCTCAGAAATGCAGATCCTATTCTTAAGTTCGCTCAACAGAACGGAATCGGTGTTCGCGGTCATACCTTCGTATGGTACAGCCAGACTCCTAACTCACTGTTCCAGGAGAACGGCAGAGACGTATCTGCTGACAGAATGAACAAGCGTCTTGAGAGCATGATCAAGAATACATTCGCTGCTATCAAGCAGAATTATCCTAACCTTAAGCTCCATTCTTACGACGTATGTAACGAGCTCTTCGTTAACGACGGCGGCGGAATGAGACCTGCAAGCAACTCAGGTTGGGTAAGAGTATACGGTAACGACAGCTTCGTTATCAACGCATTCAAGTATGCAAGACAGTATGCTCCATCAACAACAAAGCTCTACCTCAACGATTATAATGAGTACATGAGCGCAAAGACCAATGACCTCTACAACATGGCTAAGAAGGTAATGGCTGCCGGCGACTACATAGACGGTATCGGTATGCAGTCACACCTTGATTCAAGATATCCTTCAGCAAGTGAGTACGAGACAGCTATCAAGAAGTTTGAGAGCCTCGGTCTTGATGTTCAGGTAACAGAGCTTGATATCACAAACAGCACAGGTACAAACAGCAAGCTTTACCCTGAGATCTTCGAAGTTATCTGTAAACACGCTAAGAACATCTCATGCGTAACTCTCTGGGGTACAACCGATGAGAGAAGCTGGAGATACCGTGAGAACGGTGGTTCACCGCTTCCATTCAGCAACTACCAGCCTAAGTCATTCTACAACGACATTATCAAGATAATGGATAAGTATGCTACGCAGACTACAACCACCACAACTACTACAACTACAACAACTACAACAACTACTACAACAACTGCTCCTGTTGTTACACAGGATCCTAAGGCTGCATTTGAAGCTAAGGTTTCAAAGTGGGGCGATGCAAACTGTGACGGAACAATTGATATGGGCGACGTAGTTCTTATCATGCAGTCACTTGCAAATCCTGATAAATATTCACTTTCAGAAAAGGCAGCTGCAAACGCTGACGTAAATCAGGCAGGCGGCGGTATCACAACAAACGACGCTCTGACACTCCAGAAATATCTCTTAGGTCTTGTTAATACACTTCCTGAGAGCTGGTCAGCAAATATCAACGTTAACGGCGGTTCAGCACAGACTCAGGCACAAGCAACTCAGGCTGCAACAACAACTACTACCAAGCCTGTTGCAGTAAACAAGACATACCTTGATAATTCATTCGATTCAGGCGTTCAGAGCTGGTCAGGCAGAGGCAGTGCTTCTGTAGAAGTAAGCGCAGACAGCAACTACAGCGGCAAGGCTCTCTATGTTTCAGACAGATCAGCTGAGTGGAACGGTGCAGCTGTAACTCTTGGTTCTGACTTCGTAGTAGGACAGTCATACAGCTTCAGTGCTGCTGTTCTCCAGCAGTCAGGCAGCGATGCAACTATCCAGATGTCACTCCAGCAGGGCGAAGGCGATTCAGCTGTTTACACAAGCATTGCAAAGGTAAGTGCTAAGAGCGGTCAGTGGACAAAGCTCGAAAACACTTCATTCACAATTCCTGACAACTCAGGCGATATGGTCCTCTACATCGAGACTCTCCCTGATTCAGGCGATACAATGGACTTCTATCTTGACAACGTTGTTGTTGCATCAGAGGGAACAAAGTCCTCAGTTGTAACAGGCGGCGGTACAGTCGGCGAAGTTCCTGAGCGTACATCTAACTTCAACTACAACGCAAACGTTCAGTTCAAGGAAGCTCCCGGCAACTACTTCAACCAGTGCAGCCAGCAGGGTAAGGTAGTAAAGGAAAGCTACAACGGTATCAACGGTTACAACAACCTTAACGTATACCTCCCATACGGCTATGACAAGAGCAAGAAGTACAATATCTTCTACCTCATGCACGGCGGCGGAGAGGACGAGAATACTCTCTTTGGTCAGAACGACACAATGATGCAGAACCTCTTCGACAACATGATAAAGAACGGCGACATGGAGCCTCTTATCGTTGTTACTCCTACTTTCAACAAGACTGAAGCAGGTAGGTTCTACAGTGAGTTCCGTCAGAGCGTAGTTCCTTTCGTAGAAGGCAAATATTCAACATATGCAGGCGGAGATACTTCACAGTCATCACTCCAGAAGTCAAGAATGCACAGAGCATACGGCGGCTTCTCAATGGGTTCAGTTTCAACATGGGCTGTTCTCGAGAATTGCCTCGACATCGTTGGCTACTTCATGCCACTCAGCGGTGACCACTGGAACGGTAACTCTGCATACGACAAGGCTAAGTCAATCGCTAACGCTATCGACAAGTCTGGTCTCAAGAAGAATGAGTACTTCATCTTCGCTGCAACAGGTTCAGATGATATAGCTTATCCAAACGTTAACCCACAGGTTGAGGAAATGAAGAAGATGAGCCAGTTCGTATATACATCTGACTTCTCAAAGGGCAACTTCTACTTCATGGTTGCTCAGGGCAAAACACACTGGTGGGGCTATGTAAGACATTACGTTTACGATGCACTCCCATACTTCTTCCACGAAGGCCAGTAATTACCAACAACAACTTCATTCATACACATTTGTTTTTACACAAGATAGTAATTCTTCTCTTTTTTCCCTCGGTATTATGCCGAGGGATTTTTTTTTAATCAGTCCAGATAAATTTAAGGGGCGAATGATTCCATTCGCCCCTTAGTGTTTTATGATATTGTTATTTTTCGAGTCTGTTTCTCATCAGACAAAGATCGTATGTATCCCATACACCGTCACCGTTAAGGTCGTAATTCGTATCTTTTTCGATATCGACCTTTTTTCCGAGAATGAAGTCTTTAAGCTTCTGAACATCATCAGCTGTATAAAGCTTTTCTTCATCAGGTATTACTCTGATCTCAGCGGTATTGATGACTGCCGAGCCTGCATTATGGAAGGTATGCATTTTAAATCCAGCTAATTCTGTCGTATGGAGTTTCAGATCAAAGGCTTTGAGCTTTTCAACGATATCTGTAATACAGATCGTGCTTTCATAGCGTGTATGGTTTTCGGGAATATCCTCAGCCTCTGACGGCTTCAGTGATTCTACACGTGATACTATTATATAAGGACATATTCTGTGTGATGCTTCGGGATAGTATTCCTTTACATTATATACTACGCCGTCCGACTCTATAGTTCCGAGTTCTATCACATCACGGGCAGGGAAAGAAATAATTTCCGTTCCTATTTCCTTGTCCCATTTATCGGCGATAAGTATATCATAGGTCTGACACTCGCCGTTATCCGAGAACCAGCCGTTCCATGAAGATTCAGAACGGTAATCGTTATTATGGCACTGAACATAACCGCCTATGATAACGTTTGAGTTTTCGCCCTCATCGGTAAGCTCTCCGAGATCAACGCTGTAATCCACATATACCTTTTCATCATCTTTAAAGCCGCCTGTCAGATCAGCTGTGCCTGCATCTGTATCCTGTGAGTCGTCGGACTCAGGATCAGTAAAAGAAAACACACCTTCAAAACCGCTCCAATTAAAATCGTTTTGTCTATCCTTGAATATGCTGAAGGAATGATGTTCCTTATCTGTACCTGATGACCACATCGACTCAGATTCTTTCTTCCAATTACAGTCTATCTTCTCGCCTGCATAGCCCTCCATGGAAGCATTCTCGCCGTCAACATCATAACAAACATCTTCTATCTGCTTGAAACGGTGTTCTGAGTTGACAGAGAGTTTCCTGAGCTCTCTGTCATAGTAACCGTCATCACGAGTAAACTCAGGAATAGTTACTTCGTTCTTTACAAGCTCAACGCTTCCCTTTGCCTTACCGCCGTTCACAAACGCGGTCAGCGTCACAGGTTCACCCAAGATCGTTCCCTTATCTTTTACGAACTCAGTAAACGGTGCGAGCTCATGCTTAGCGGAGACCTTTCCGTTTCTGCCGTTTTCTTCTGCATCTTTGCTGATAAAATAATATATATGCCTTCTAACAGGCTTGAAGCTTCCTTCAAGAGTCAATAAAACATAATATACATCATATCCCTGTCCATCTGCTGTAAGCTCTCCGACCTTTTCGACATAATTCGGGCTCCAGTCCTGATAAGCATCAACTATATATATATCCACAGCGTAATTATACTCGTCCGTCTGAGGTCCAACAAGATCAGCATAAGTCGCTGTGAAATATTTTCCCTCAGCGTCTATATTCATAGAATAATCTATGGAAGAATTTGCAATTGCCTTATAGGACTGGCCTTTCTTAAACTTCTTTCCGCGCTGGAAGACCGGATCATTGTTATATTCATTTTCTGTGGAATCCCAGTCAGCTTTGAAAAGCGAAGGAGCAAGGACCTGCATTCTTGCAGGGTAGCCGCTGCTTAAATTATAGTAGTAATCTGTGCGGACACCGTCATCGTAATATTCTCTCAGGATCAGCGGTGCTTCTTCATCTTCACACTCATTCTGCACAAGTTCAGGCATATTCTCTATTTCGATTTCAGACATATATATCCTGGCATCGCCCTTTGAATGTGCTGCCTCAACAAATAGAGTGATATCGGTGATATCACCTATATCACAGCCTGCTGCTGCCATTGCAGCAAGCTTATCGCTGACACATACCCAACGTGTATTATCATCGTAGAAATTAGCCTCCAATGACTCATCTCTGCGGTATAACATAGGAGAATCTTCATCTGTAGAAGAATAAAGTGTATAATCTACGCTCTTTTTTCTGACTTCGTCGAACTCTCCCCATAGGTTTTTCGTCTTGAATTCGTCCACACATTCCATGCTGCTGATTTTTTCGTATCCGTCGTTCTTTTCGGTGATACTGAGTTTGTCGGAAGATTCGTCCAGTTCAAGTATAGTAAAGGTCTTGCCGTCAGAATTGCGGACACGTATACCAAATCTTACATAGCCGTCTTTTGAATAGTATCCGTCAATGTTCACATATTGCTTATAGCACAAAGACATATAGCCAAGGTCTGAATATTTTACAGGTGAAGCAAACTTCCAGCCTCTTGCTGTTGTGAAGTCCTCATCATTGCCCCAGCTGCACTCGTAGTATCCGCCCGGTTCCATATTAACACAAGCAGTACCGACATCGTCATTATTTTTGAATTCATAATAGTAGCCCTTATCGACACCACTGCTGTTATGATCTACTATCATTCCCGAATTAGCCGGAAATGCTGACACGTTCACAGCACATACTGCCGCCGCAGTCATGGCTGAGAACATCTTCTTCATACACTTGTTCATTTTTGCCCTCCTTTAAATGTTTGATATTAATCGTTATATTATGCACATATTATATACTTTATTTTCAGATAAATCAAGCAAAATTTTGCTATTTTACATAAATTTAATATGCACATAAAAATCTGTGCCCGAAATCTTTCCAAAAAAATTTTATATCCATGAAACACTTTACATTTGGTCTCCGAGTAAGTATAATGAAAACGATAAAACATCTCCGAAAAATAAAAAAGGGGGAATACTATGACTGATAATGAATACCGCAGACTATTTGAAAAATCACCTGCCGAGGCGCAGAACACGCTCTTTGAAGAATATATCAACTATGTATATTCCATCGTTTTCAATAAGCTAAGGAGCTGTGGAAGTGCTGAGGATATAGAGGAATGCGTCAGCGATGTTTTTTCTGCCGTCTTTCTCTGCTATGACAGCAAGCAGAACATAAACGGTGACTTAAAAGGCTACATAGGAAAGATCGCTGCAAATAAAGCGATCAATATGTTCCGTTCACTTACGGCTAAAAGCAGACAAAAATCTTACATCGAGGAGATGGATACACAGCTGCCGTCAGATGATGCCGTTGCTGAAACTGCCGAGCAGACAGAGCTGCAAAATGTAATGATAAAATGTATCAAATCACTTGGCGAACCTGATTCTTCCATTATGATACACAAGTATTATTACAATATGAAATCCGGTGAGATAGGCAAGAAGCTGTCGATGCCTGCTGCTACTGTCCGTGTAAAGTGCAGCCGCGCTCTGAAAAAGCTGAAGGAACTGCTTTCGGCTGAAGGCTTTGATCTGAAGGAGGGTAGATTATGAGCGATAACAGAAAGATAGGATTTGAAGTGCTTGAAAACGCAAATGAAAACAAAATAAAGGAAATGGGAGCAGATTCTCCCATACTGACACAAAACGCAAAAGACAGAATGCTGAAAATGAGCAGGGAAAAATTCAACAAGGCAAAAGGAATCAACGCAGAAGGAAATACAGATAATGACGGATATACCGTATCAGGCGATGCAGAGACCTACAAACGTTCAAGGATAAAGCGCATAGTTACTGCTTCAGCAAGCCTTGCCGCTGCGGCAGTGCTTATCGGAACGACTGCATTATTGCTGCATAAAAAGCCTGAACGCCCTGTGCTGCCTGACGAGAATATCACAACAAATGCCGACCCGAATGTGACCAACACAGGTACGACTGTAACACACAAAGGAACAGGTACAGCAACGACTACAGCAACAGAGACCGTAACCGAATATAACACCGTAACAACATATGTAGCAAAGGATTTCAATATAACTTCTCCTGTGCCGCAGAGCGATATTGAAGCAGCGCGTGAAAAGGTGCTTGACAAAATAGACCGTGAAGATCAGTTTGCTTTTGATGTCAGGTATGGATATGAAGATCTGAATGCTGACAATGTACCTGAGCTTTTAGTAGTATATCAGAATGCATATCCTGTACTTAATATATACAGATATAACGGCTCTGAATTCGTATATGATATAAATGAAGAAGGATTTAACGCTAATTCTTATAGTTTTACAAATGATTTTGGAATAAGCAGTGACAGAAAATGTATAAAACTTGTAAACAGGGAAGGCGGTACAGTAAATTACTATGTGACAATGGGCGATGATTATTCTATTGATACAGTAAAATTATGGACAACTTATGACTGGGAGTATTATGAAAAGCACCGCGATGACCCTGACCCAACCAATAGATTCATATATTATCGTAATAATGACGTTATATCCGCGGAAGAATATAATTCAATCAAAGCAAAATATGACGCTATAGAATTTTCTTATTTTGACCTGACAGAATTTACATTATATAAAGAAAAGACTGCTGCATTTATAGAAAGAGAAAAAGAAATGCAGGAGGAAGAACGTCAGAGACTGGAGAGAAGAAAGGCTGAGCCTCACTGTGATGACTTTGCGAGTGTTTATATCGACAAGTCATATTTCCTGAATAATGGCATACTTAAGAGCGGCACTCAGTATATTGTAGAGCATACGGATACATACTGCGATGGAACTGTGCTGGTCGAAACTGATGTAAATGATACATATTCTGATGATCCTGACAATACTCGATTAGCATTCACTGTTGGGTACGGTAAGAACGATGATGCACCATGCCACATCCATGTACGCTGCCGTCCTAAGGACAAACAGGAATATATAGACTTGTTCGATATCGATATCGACTTCAAAAACAAAACATATGACTGTGGTGATATAATATTCTCAGATTCTATTAGAGTAGAGTACGTCTATTTTAGTGAATGTTATAATAACGAGTAAACATTTATCTCATTATTGAATGATATACTCCTACAGACGTTTATAATAATTTAAAATAGCCCCCCTTTCTTCAGAAAAGGGGGGGCTCCACATAATCAACTGTTTTTTATTTATTTGCTTCCTTCTGCATGAATTCTTCCATTGAGATAACATTCTGTTTCTCAGTCGAAGCATAAGCATAGTATGCAAGTATCTTTGAAGCATCAACTGAATCAACTATGCCGTCTTTATTGACATCAGCAGCAGCTTCCTGCTTTTCGTTGAAACTGCTCTTCTGATTTGTCGATGTCTGAGCATAATTTCTGAGAACTATAGAAGCGTCAACAGAATCTACTCGTTTGCTGTTATCAACGTCACCAAGTGAATAATCCGTCTGTATAGCAGGTTCCACAGGTGTTACGGGAGTCTCGGGATTTTCAGGAATATGGAATTCCATTGACTTTTTATTTACTTCCAGCATCTGGTTTATCATCTCTGTAAATTCAGTACGTGTTGCCTTGCCGTGAGGGTCTATAATACGCTCCTCCTTTGGAGCTCCTTCCTCACCCTTTCCTTCGATGATATGCCATGTACAAGCCCAGCATACAGCCTCCCAGTGATCGAAGTCCACTTCATAATAGTCCATGAAGTCATCGCTTCTTCCGAAGTCGATAGAACGCTCATAGCCCATATATTCAGAAAATCTCATCATCATGAGCGCTATATCCTCTCTTGTTACCCATTTGCCGACGCCGAAGGTATCGGAAAGAACATAAGGATAACCAAGACAGAGAGCATTTTTCTCGCCCCAGAGCAGTGCATCCTCATACCATGCCCCGTGCTCTACATCTGTAAATCTTGACTTCAGTCCGCTCACGCTCGGCTTGCCTGCCATTTCGTACAGCGTCTGAACAGCAGCCTCACGGGTAATAAGCTCCTTTGTATCTGTTATATTATCATCGTTATCATTTTCTGTAGGAAAAGCTGTTTTAAGTTCTGTATGCAGATTAACCTTATTATCTAAGCTCAGTGAGAATATATTATCTCCGCCAGTGGAGGTATCTCCGCCGTAGTCTATCGTCCATGCGTGGAATTTGCCATAATCCCAGATATCCTCTATTTCGCCTTCGTTATAGGTCTTTATAAGGAAAGGATTATAGCCGATATCAAGCTCGGTAAAATCATTTATAAACGCCTGCAAAAAGCGCAGATTCGGATTATGCGACAGATCAATGCCTTTCAGATGATTTTGCATACAATCAAGGTAAGCAAGCTTTGGATTGTGAGAAATATCTATCTCTTCAAGCTCATTATACGCACAGCTCAGCTTGTTGAGCTCTGGGTTATGGCTAACATCAACACTTGTTGCCCCGTTATTTGAGCAGTTATAATACTGCAATCCCGGACACTTGCTGACATCAATGCTTCCCAGCTCATGGTTATCCCAGACATTCAGTCTTTTCATCTTAGGACAGCAGGTAACGTCAAGTGTCGTGAATTTATTCCTGAAAGCATCAAGGTGCTGCATATTCGGATTATGACTGAGATCAAGAGATGTAAGTCCGCAGTCGCCGCACATCAGATGCTCAAGCACAGGGTTATGAGATACATCAAGCTCCTTCAGCGGGTTAGAATTGCATTCAATATATGACATTTTAGGATTCTGAGCTACGTTCAGCGAAGTTATATGACAGTCAAAGCAGTACACCCATTCAAGCGTTGGATTAGTTGAGAAATCAAGTGAAGTAAACAGATTGCCCGAACACCACACACCTGTGATCTCCTGATTTTTGCTGAGATCCATTGTTGATATCTGGTTATCCATGCAGTAGAGTCCGCGCAGCTCCGTAAGATACTCAATACCCTTCAATGACTTGATATTCATTTTGTTGCACCAGATATTTCTTGCTACCAGTATCTCATCGGCATCTAAAGTACCGTCTTTGTCCTTATCAAAAGCACTTGAAATATATGATCTGAAATTGGCATCAGGAAACGTTGACGAGGTTATCTTTACAGGCTTGATGCCGTCAGTGACCGCTGCATCAGCCACGCTGTCAGTAGCTGACATCATACTGCTGCCCACAGTAAGCAGCGCTGCAATACAGCCTGAAATTATCCTTGAAGCCTTGTGATTACTATTTTTCATCTTATACTACTTCCCTTCTGTTCGCCGTTTAACAGGCATGATTTTTAGAAGAACTTATACATACAAATATATACCTCAAATAAAAAACAATGATCAAAAAACACTCATTTTTACCGATCTTATCGAATTCTTTAATTGAAAGGAATCTGTTTTTATAATATCACAAATAACCGTGTGTGTCAATAATTTCAGGCAATGCCGCGCCTGTAAACACAATGTTCGCATTAATAGACAGAAATGCCGATAAACAGCAATAATCCACTTGACTTTTCAACCAAAACAGTGTACAATTTATACAGTATTATGGCGGTTTATTTATGAACGCCGATAAAAAAATCACACAATAAAAAATACAAAGGGGGACCTATTATGAATCTCAAAAAAGCATTAGCTGTACTCGGTGCATCACTCATAACTTTTTCGTGTGCGTCATCGGCTGCAATGTGTACTTCAGCTTCGCTTATCTCAGACCTTGTCAACAAGCTCAACAACGATGTTTTTGATTACGGCACTATTGTAGAGACAACAGACGGATATACCTATGCCAAAATAATCATGGAGTCCCCGGACAGTACCCTTGAATTCAAAAATATCGCCGAGAGCGATATAAAAAGCAATTCCTTTGCCAATTACGCAGGAACAATTGAGATCGGCAGCGAGATATACCATGTTTGCAGGCAAAAGCCGATGTATTATCCCGAGCAGATCAAAAACCTCGAGACCGATTACAACGATTATATTTTCTACCATGTATACCGTGAAGGAACAGACCCCAATGAAGGCAGCTTCATGCCTCTTTATGAGCTTATTGAAGCTGCACAGAACTTCGGACTAAAAACAGGCAAGCTTACCAATGTTACCTTTGATCAGAATGAATACAAGTGCAGCTGTGATGTCAGCGCACTAAAACTTAGTGATACAGCTGCTCCTGCAAAAATATATTCGGATATATCCATGAGAAAAAGCAGCTATATCATCATAGGCAAATACGATTTCTATTCTCCTGATTATTACCTTATATCAGGCAATGAAATGCTCGCCCGTCCCGACGGCTGCTTCACAATAAATGCGAATAAAAATATACTCTTCAATACTGCGAACTACGTAGACTCTTACGTGGAACTCAATCTTGGAAGAATCTCTGTTTATGAGCTCAGTGAAAAGAATGATATATCCATTGATCATCATATCAACGACAGTATGGACGGAAAGTACGGAATGGTATACACGTTATATCTTTCATCTGCTGATACTAATACACATACTGAATTCAGGATAGCCGAAAAGATCTCGGGCATGGATATTGACGAGTTTTTCAAAAGCTACGAAGCATCATACGGTGTCGGCAATTCTCTGCAATTCAAATCATCAGAGCTTATAACGTCCTATACTCAAAACGGACATGAATATGACTTATACAAAGGTAAATACCATTTCTACGGCGATGTAAGCTCATATGATGATATATGCTATCTTGCTGTACGCAAGGACACAGACGATGCAGACTCATATGAAAGCTGCATAGACGTTTATGAGCACATGAACCATATACCTGAGTTTTCTGCCGTGAACAAGATCTCTCTCATAGAGCTTGCTTTCCACAACTGCGGTGCTCTCGGCAGTGTTGATGTTACGAAAAATGATATCAGTTTCTTTGAAAACAGTATTCCCGATATCATTGCAGGCGACTTCAACAACGACAAACAGGTTGACTCAATGGACCTCGTTTCGGCAAGATATGCTATCATATCACAGCTCAATGACGAAAACACCGCAGCAGATGCACATATGGATCTGAACAAAAACGGTAAATTCGATGTTGCAGACCTTGTTCTCCTGCAATCCTTTGTTCTCGGCAAAATAAAAACCTTACCATAAGAAATTCAGCCCCGAGGCATTGCCTCGGGGCTTGTTCATATTTTTATGAAAGCGGTATCATCAGGGTAACGCAGAAACCGTCGCTGGGACATGAGCATATAAGCTCGCCGTTCATTTTATCCATGAGTTCCCTTGCAATATACAATCCAAGTCCGCTGCCGTCCTTACCGACTGAATTTTTCTTTCCGCGGTAGAATTTGCTTGTTATCATATCAAGCTCATCGGCAGGAACACCTTCGCCGTGATCTCTTATGGACATTTCAAGGCAGCTGTCATTTATGCTGTAGCTTATATCTATAGCTGTACCTGCATATTTATATGAGTTGCTTACGATATTGCCGACGACCTGTGAAAGTCTTGGTCTGTCCACCTGTATAAGACACTGCGGTATCTCACCTTCATTCGCAAGTCCGCGGCTGTCATGCTCGGCAATGATCTCATGCAGTATCTCCGAGCTCTCATCACAGCAGCTCACATTCATTTCTCCAAGATCGTCCAGCACTGATGCAAGAAGGTCACTTACAAGAATGTTTATCTGTTCCGACTTCTGATGGATACTGCCGACTTTTTTCAGAACATATCCGTCCTTCACCTTTACCGAAAGCAGCTCGCAAATAAGCTTTATTCCTGTTATTGGAGTTTTGAGATCATGGCTGAGCGATGCTATCATCTCTTTTTCCTTCTGCTTCAATTCAGCTTCGATCTGTCTGGAACGTTTCAGCTCCTCGCGCATGATATCAAAGCTTTCCGTGAATGCTCCGAAAAGATTGTTCTTTTCCAGCATTATCGGCTCATCAAGACTTCCCGAGGCTACATTCACAGCGAATTTTTCCATTCTTTTGAATGGGTCAATAATATTCCTGCGCACATAGCTGCCGTAAAGCACTCCTGCAAGAATAAAAAGCAGAGCCATTATCATAGCTGCTCCTATAAGCTTCTGCTTTACCATATCAAACCTTAGTTTATCCGGGTCGGGTATGATTATGGTTCCCATAAGGCGGCTGCCGTCTGCCACAGACATACAAAGACAGCCTTTATTGACAGCTTCCTCGATGGAGTTGACATTTTTCAGTTCGATCCCGACCTTGGAATATACAACAAAATCATCACTGTTGAATATTATCATTTCATCGCTGAATTCACTTGGGTCAAACGAGGCTATATCGTCCCAGTTTTCCTTTACAGTCTGTGTAAGATCATTCACCTGCAATGTATCTGTACTCTTGCTCCTGTACGAAAAAGTGATGCTCATAAACAGAGCTATACCGCATACTATTATAGCTGCGATGGTCAGCAGGAGCCTTGTATAAAACTTCATGCTTCCTGTCCTGCCTCTCCGTCCTCGATAATATACCCAACGCCCCAGACAGTCTTGATGATATCGGGAGAATTCGGGTCTGTTTCTATCTTCTCGCGCAGATGACGTATATGCACCGCAAGTGTTCCCTCGCCTATGAATTCATCTCCCCATACGTTTTTCAGGAATTCGTCCTTAGTGACCACACGGCCGCGGTTTTCGAGAAGATAAACCAGCATCTTATACTCCATAGCTTTAAGGTTTACCTCGCTGCCGTTTTTATTCAGCTTATGCCTGCCCGTATCCAGTACAAGTCCGTCCGCTATAAATACTTCCCTGCACTGCAAACGGCTATCCCCCGAAACGGCTTTTGCGGAGACAGCAACTGCTGCCTCCGCCGCTTTTTCATATCGTTTAAGTATCGCCTTTACCTTGGCAAGAAGTATATTCAGGGTATAAGGCTTTTTTATGTAATCGTCGCCGCCTATGTTCAGCGCAGTCAGAACATCATCGTCACTTGTTCTCGCGCTTATGAACAGAATAGGCATATCATACTGTGCCCTGATCTTTTTGCAAAGCTCAAATCCCGATTTTTCACCAAGATTGATATCCAGCAGCAGAAGTGACACCTGGTTTTCGTCAATGAACTTCACCGCATCATCAAAGCTTGTAACATATGCTGTGCTTATATCAAAAATATTGAAATACTCCGCAGTAGTTTCTGCGATAGTCACATCATCGTCGATCATCAGACACTGATATTTCATATAATTACTCCTTTTTACTGTGTGATATTTATAATGCCTCCGTCCTCACCGAGGAAAACGATCTTTCCGTTTGCAGGCACAGGCACTGCATTGCCGTAATTCGGCATATAGCTCGAATAGGTCATACGGTCGTACTGATCGTATACATATACCGCTGCATTTTCAGGTATATCGAGCATAAGTGTCTTGTTTTCGGCAGCCCCTATACGGAACCATTTTGCCTTTTTAGTGCTGAGATTTATTTCTGTTACGCTGCTGTCAAGCTCGGGGATAGCGTCCTCGGAAATAAACTCTACAGCGCAGTTGGTTATATCCAGGATCTCATATCCGTTTTCATTCTTTACAGTTATATCCTGCAGATCTCTTCCTCCCGGCATAACAAGTGCAGATCTGAGATTATCGCTGTCGATGATCTTGCCTAAAGAAGTGTATCCCTTTGCCTCGGGAACAGTCTTTACAGATACACAAGGCATTTCCGAATAGTAGGTATTTGAATATTTTCCGTTGTAAAAATAGTATTTCTTTCCGTTTCTTGCATCCCATGCCGCCTGCACAGAATCGCTGACAGGATTTGCTTCTGCTCTCTGCATTTTATATGATGACATGGAAAGCTTATTTTTACTGCCGACCTCAAAATAATTATCACAGCAGATATAATCAATACCCTTTCGGTTCCTGAAGGTCAGAACTTCCTGCTGCTTTGACTGTACAGCCCTGCCCGAAGAAATATTTCCGTCCATGAGAACGAAATCATCATCGGAGGTATACATATAATCCTGTACCTTTTCCTTATCGCTACTTATGCAGGCTATCTCCATATATTTTCTGTCAGGGAATGTGACCTTATAGACAGCTTCACTTGTTATATAGATATCCTCATAAGCAAGATATTTCTCGGGAACAGTGTCAAGGGTCTGCTTCTTTTCAGCTGAACCATGCTGTACATTTATTCCTTTTTCCGAAAGAGCTATATCCATAAGCGCCATTGCCATAAGCTCATTGTACATACTGCTTCCCCCTGATGACAGTACGGCTACGCTTATCTTTTCATCAGGAGCTACGACCAGTCCTGCATGCTGATTCATGGTGTCTCCGCCCTTGCTTACGACCTTTACTCCTGCTGCATCGTAATCGGCATACTCCACCTGATCCCAGCCCAGACCAAATCCGTCCTCATATTTATCCTCAACTGCGGTCTTGTTCATTTCTTTCTTTGACTTATCAGAGATAAGACGCTCATCGCCTGTAAAGAAAGCACTTCCGAAGGTGCAAAGCTCTGATGCCGTGGAATGTATGCCTCCCGAACCGAGATCCATGCAATAATCCGCAGCCAGAAGCACATCTCCGTTCCAGAAGGTCTTTACCTGCTCATCGGTGCGGAAAACATTCCATGCCGTACCCGTCTGCTGCATACCGAGAGGCTTGCAGATATTCTTTTCAATATAATCTGTAAACGACATACCGCCGACCTGCTCCACTATAAGCTCAACAAGCTCAAATCCGTCATTGCAGTAAGCCCCGAAGTCCCCCGGATCAGCTTTAAGTCTCTGTGTGCTCAGCTCCTGAAGCATAGTATCATGGGGAGCTGTATCTCTGTCATCAAAGAGCATGAAATCTCCCGCTGTAGTTCCCATCAGACCCGAAGTATGGTTCATAAGCATACGTACCGTTATGTCCTTATATCTCGGATCAGCCATTCTGAAATCAGGAAGATACTCTGTAATTGGCTTGTCTATATCTACCTTGCCCTGATCGGCAAGCTGCATAACAGCAGCTGCCGCAAAGGTTTTGCTGACAGAGCCGACACACGAAAGTGTATCATGGCTGTCATAGGTTTTATTATCAACTATATCACGTTCAGCACTTACAGGTACTGCTGCCGCAGATGCGGCAACCATCACCGCAGCCGCAAGTGCAGCTATTCTGTTCTTTTTCATACATATCCTCCTTATTCCGTCATAAGCTCGTAAACCGATATCTTCTTGATCTTTCTTGCGCCGATATATGCACAGCCAAAGCAGAAAAGAAGAAATACGATATCCATAGCTATAACAGCAGGCATATTTATGGAAATTTTACCCACAAAGCCCGTTATGATGCTGACAGCTGCAACACCGACAAAGGTTCCGATAACAACCGAGAAAAGTGCCGCAGGCATTATCCTGAATGCCAGCTGGAGCATAAGTTCCTTTGAGGTATATCCCATACCCTTCATTATTCCGAATTCCTTGCGCTGTCTCCTTATGCTTGATTCCATAAGTATAAAGATTATTATCATTACAACAACGGCAGAGAGTATCATAAACAGTGTGGTTACGATAGATATAGCCTTCGCCAGTGCAGAAAGCTGAGTATCCATGATATCGCCTATATTCATTATCGAATTTATCACAAATCCGCTGCTGTTGCCCTTGATGACCGTATCACCTGACTGAATGGCATACTCTATGTGAGTTGCGCCGCAGCTTGCCATAATATCTGCTATCTGTCTTTCTGCCTCTGCCTTTATCCTCTCCTCATACGAACCCGATGAGTTGTCATCATCAGAAATGTCCGAGATGCTTCTGCCGTATTCCTTAGTAAGCATGTATCTGAATTCTTCTGCATTGACGCCGTCCTTCAGATAGACCTCAACAGTATCAGGAGAATATGTAGGAATGATTCTCTTCATACCGTCCTCTGTAAGATAAATGTTTATACCGCCGTTGGTAAGACAGGTAACGATACCTGTTACTATATACTTCCTTTTAACGTTGAGATAATCCAGTGTAACACTGTCTCCCACGTTTATATTTTCTATCCTTGCACACAAATTTGTTATCATAAGCTCGTTGTCATGCTCGGGGAAACGTCCCTGCACAGGAAATATATTTTCCGTATCCTTAAAGTCTCTGAACGCCATAGGGAACATGAACTCGTTGCATTCCACAAGCTTTAACATTTTACTTATTCCCGATGTGGGAGTAGCCTTTCTCACCTCGGGCATCTGTTCGATCTCAGCTGCAAACTCATAAGCGTCTGCCGAGTTCATAAGCTCAACACGCAGGTTGCTCATCTCCATGCCTGCGCTCATAGCAATTGCATTCATGCCGCCGCTGAAGAAATTGAACATGATAAAACTGAACACGATAGCGATAGAAGAAATAGTTATACATACTGTAAGTCCGATATTCTGCTTGAAATTCTTCACAAAGCCCTTCATGGCAAGGCGAAGATGAACGTTGTTCTTAGTGTCTCTGAGCGGGAAACGCTCCTTGCCGAAGCGGTGATCCTTCAAGCCCTTGCGCAAAGCACGTACAGGAGGATACTTCTTTACCATGTTTGCTCTTACATAAGCTATCAAGAAAACAAAGAGCAGTATGCCTGCGGCAGGGATCAGTATAGGTAATGCCTTGACGCTGCCGTACATATGATGTCCCGACATTATCTCGCCGACACGGAACAGAACAGGTGAAATAACGAAACAGCCGCCTGTACCTATAAGTATTCCCACAACAGAAATAATAAGATACTCTATTACATATGAAAATGTGATATTCCTTGAGGTATATCCAAGAGCTTCAAGAACACCTATTGATACGATCTGATCCTTGATATCTCCTGCTATTCTAAAGCGTATCATAATAACAACGGATATTATTATGATAACAGCCATAGCTATCATTATCTTCATAAGAATATCCACAGTAGCTTCAACGCCGCTCTTGATGCCATCATAGACTATTCCAATGCAGCCGCTCTGGACATCAAGATTTGAATAATCCTCAAAAGCGTCGAGCATTTCATTAAAAAGCTTTATGCCGCCTTTTCCCTGACCGTCATTATATGCAAACAGGGCGTACTTTGTAAGAACACTTTCAAGCACATGATAATCCTCATCGGAAACTATCATTTTCAGTCCGCCGCCTGTTGAGTCGAAAAGGACAGTGTCGTAAAAGCCTGCAACGGTAAACGAGAATCTTCTCGTACCGTATACCATATCGAATTTATCCCCGACTTTACAGTTCAGACTTGCCTCAGCATCATACGGCATATATATCGGATGAGCGATATCTGCGATCTCAGCATCGCTAAGGGTAGTTTCGATCTTTAATTTTTCAAACTTCTCATCATTATCCTCGGTAATGAACGCCATATACAAAGCCTGTTCCTTGTCATTTGCGTCAAGATAATTCGTACTCATGCTGTACAGAAGCTCAGATACAGCACATTTCTCCACACGCTCGTCCGAGCTGAGTATATTTTCATATTCCTTGTCATATGAGCTTTCCGTAATGAGCATATAGTTCTCATAGCTCTCGGTATTTTTCATCATATTCGGAAATATTGTCTTTAAACCGTTTATTCCCTCAAGAGATGAACTCATAAGAAGCATACACAGCGATATAAGTATAACAAGTGCTATGGTCTCAAGCTTATGCTTTTTGATATTTGCCCATGACAGTCTAACGATCTTTCCCATTGCCGTCACCATCCCATTCTGTCAAGGAAATCCTGCAAGCCGTCACGGCGCTTTTTGATATCGTCAGTACCGTATTTCGGCATTTCATACTCGCCGCTTATCGTACCGTCAGATAAGAAGATGACTCTGTTTCCGCGGAGAGCAGTTTTTACATCATGTGTTACCATGACGATGCTCTGCCCCTTATTGTGAAGCTCTGTGAAAATATCCAGCACATCACGGCTCGAAGCGGAATTAAGACTTCCTGTAGGCTCATCTGCAAACAGTATCTTAGGATCGTTTATTACTGCACGAACGATGCCCACACGCTGACACTCGCCGCCCGAAAGCTGATTGGGATACTTATTCCAGCACTCTTTCTTTATGCCCACCTTTTCAAGAAGCTGCTCGGCTTTTTTCACAAGCTCCGCAGAATTCTTCTGTGCCACAAGTGCTCCTGTCATAACATTGTCGAACACCGTCATATTTTCAAGAAGGTATATGCTCTGGAATACAAAACCGCAGTTTTTACGGCGGAATACCGCAAGCGCATCGTTTGAAAGCCCCGATATGTCTTCACTTCCAAAGAATACCTTTCCGAGAGAAGGCTTATCCATGCCCGAAAGTGCGTACAGAAGTGTGGATTTGCCCGAGCCCGAAGAACCCATGATCACAGTGAAATCCTTTTCGCGGATCTCAATATCAAGATTTTTGATAACGTGCTGCTGAAAACCTCCGCTTGAGAAGGTCTTGCACAGCTTTTCTGTATGTAATACAGCAGTACTCATAAAAATACTCCTTTTCCGCAGCTGCCCCCAAGTGCCCTGCATTTATTCTGTGATCTTAGTATACCTCATTTTTCCGGAAACTTCTTTATCATACTACTATTAATTTCTTATCAAATTCTTAATTGTTTATTATCAAAGACCTTAATACATAGATTATACCATAGCAGCGCTGTTTTTTCAATAAGACATCTTCTTATTTACCTGTACATACTAACGCCTATGTCATTATCGTACCATTCGTAATTCAAACGCCACATTATACTATTTGTTGAATTAAGCTCCCGTTTTTCGCCTTATACTGCATCATCACTATGCTCCATGACATTTTTTCGACCGAAAAAACAAGATTTTTCGTGATTATGACAACGGGTAAAGTGATTGACAGAGCTAACGCGATGTGGTATACTTAAATTAAAAATATTATATGAGGAGATATGAATTATGAAAGAAGCTTTGCTTATCATAGATGTACAAAACGACTACTTTGAAGGAGGAGCTTGTGAGCTTCACAATGCCCGTGAGGCAGAGGATCACATAATCGACCTTATCAAAGAAAGCCGCGAACTGGGACGACACATTATATATATAAAGCATATCAATCAGCTTGATGACGACTTTTTTGTCGAAGGGACATACGGCTGTGAGATATCAGAAAGAGTCAAGCCGCTTCCTACCGATACTGTTATAATCAAATACTGCCCTAACAGCTTCCTCGGTACAGAGCTCAACGACTGCCTCCGCAGCCTCGGTGTTGAAAAGCTTATCGTATGCGGTATGATGACACATATGTGCGTAGATACTACAGTCCGCGCTGCTATGGATCACGGCTATGATGTAACTCTCGTAGCAAATGCCTGCGCTACTATGGATCTGACTATAAACGGTGAGACTATCCCTGCCGATACAGTTCAGAAAACATATATCGCTTCACTTGCAGGTATATTTGCAAAGATAGTGTAATAATAGAATAAACGGCTGAGCCACTATATGATACGGGTAGGTGAAATTACATGAAGGTCGCTTTTTTCGATACCAAGCCATATGATACTCCTTCATTCGAGAAATTCGGAAAGGAAAACAAAATCACGTTCAAGTTTTATGAGACAAAACTCAACGAGGATACTGCCGCACTTGCAAAGGGCTGTGAAGCAGTATGCGTATTCGTAAACGATACAGTGAATGCTGCTGTAATAGACAAGCTTGCCGCTCTCGGAGTTAAGATACTTGCGCTCAGATGTGCAGGCTATAACAACGTTGATATCAAGTACGCAAAAGGAAAGCTGAGAGTAGTAAGCGTTCCTGCTTATTCACCCTATGCAGTTGCAGAACACGCAATGGCTCTCCTGCTCACCTCTATCCGCCGCGTACACAAGGCTTTTATCCGCACAAGAGACCACAACTTCTCACTTAACGGACTTACAGGCTTTGACCTTCACGGCAAGACCGTAGGCGTTGTGGGTACAGGTAAGATAGGACGCATCTTCATCAACATCTGCCGCGGCTTCGGAATGAACGTTATCGCTTATGATAAGTTCCCTGCTAAGGACAGCGATATCGAGTACGTTGAGCTTGACGAGCTTTTCAGCCGCAGTGATATAATCTCCTTCCACTGCCCTCTCACAGATGAGACCTATCATATGATAGATGAAAAGTCCATTGAAAAGCTGAAAAAGGGTGTAGTCATCGTAAATACATCAAGAGGTGCTCTCATTGACGCAGAGGCTCTCCTCGAAGGCATAAAGGCACGTAAGATAGGTGCAGCCTGCCTCGATGTATACGAAGAAGAAGCCAACGTGTTCTTCCAGGACTTCTCTGGACACATCATCGCCGATGATACTCTTGCAAGACTTATCTCGATGCCAAATGTCATCGTAACTTCCCATCAGGCTTTCCTCACCGAGGAGGCTCTCAGCAATATCGCAGAAACTACCGTCAGCAACCTTATCGCCTGCCATAAGGGCGAGGAGTGCGCTAACGAACTTCATATATAAGGAAGCGTTTACCATGCTTACAGGAAAAACTGTTTTTCTCGGAGTCACAGGCTCTATAGCCGTATACAAGATATGCAACCTTGCACGTATGCTCACCAAGTTAGGAGCAGATGTCCATGTTGCCATGACTCCCAATTCCCTTAATTTTGTTCATCCCCTTACTTTCGAGACAATTACTCAGCACAAGTGCCTGATAGATACATTTGACCGTAACTTTGAATACAGTGTGGAGCACGTTTCTATTGCCAAAAAGGCTGATGTAGTTATGATAGCTCCTGCTTCTGCAAATGTTATCGGCAAGATAGCCAACGGCATCGCAGACGATATGCTCACAACTACTGTTATGGCCTGCACCTGCAAGAAGATTATCGCTCCTGCAATGAACCATAATATGTTCCATAACCCTATCGTTCAGGACAATATCGAGAAACTGAAAAAATTCGGCTATGAGATAGTAGAGCCTGTCCGCGGAATGCTTGCAAACCGTGATATCGGCGACGGAAAGCTCCCCGACGAGGAAACTCTTCTTGAATACATCGTCCGTGAGGCTGCTTTCGAGAAAGACCTTGCAGGCAAAAAGGTACTGGTTACCGCAGGTGCTACCCGTGAGAGCATAGACCCTGTAAGATTCATCACCAACCATTCAAGCGGCAAAATGGGCTTTGCACTTGCAAGAGCTGCTATGCTCCGCGGCGCCGATGTTACCGTAGTTGCGGCACATACAGACGTTGAGCCGCCTATGTTCGTGAACGTGGTTCCCGTAAAGTCTGCCGAGGATATGTTCAACGCAGTAAAGGAACGCCTTGACGAGTCAGACATAGTTATAAAGGCTGCCGCAGTCGCTGATTATACTCCCGTAACAACTGCCGACAGCAAGATAAAGAAGTCCGACAGCGATATGAGCATACCGCTGAAGCGTACTACCGATATCCTCAAATATATCGGCGAGAACCGCCGTGAAGGACAGGTAATATGCGGCTTCTCAATGGAAACCGACAATGTTATCGAGAATTCACGCAAGAAGCTCACAAAAAAGAACTGCGACATGATATGCGCTAACTCTATCAGGAGCGCAGGTGCAGGCTTCGGAACTGATACCAATATCATTACCATGATAACTAATGACGGCGATGAAGAAATGGAGCTTATGAGCAAATTCGATGCCGCAAATGTCATACTTTCCAAACTCAAAACAATGAGCTAAAAGTGTAGGGGCTGGCGTCCTCGACGTCCCGTATAAGTAACATGAAATAATTGTAGGGACGACCATTGGTCGTCCGCGTCTTACGATGCAATCAACAAGATACGATGTGTAAGGGCGGATAATTAAGCAGTGCTCCAAATCTTTGATTTGGTCAGCAATGCTATATGCAGAGCTATCCGCCCTTTTTTATACGGACATCTCCATGCACATCACGGCATACATAACGGTTACGGGAAATACGGGCGAGCAGAACTCGCCCCTACAATCTACTCACTATACACCTAACCTTTCGGGACGTCAAGGACGCCATCCCCTACAGGCTAAGGACTAAACAAAAAAGACCCCCGATAATCGGAGGTCTTTCTTTATGCTTTGTTATGAAGCTTTCTTGTTAATATCTGCGTAGTATGATTCCAGTTCGTCAAGCATTTCTTCAAATTCTTCCTTTGTATAGTAGTCCTTGTAATCATCATAGTCGAAGTCATCACGGTTGAATTCATATTTGAAGCCTGAGCTGTCTGAACCGCCGATGATATCATCGTCATCATCTTCATCGTCCCAGTCCCAGTCGTCATCGTCCCAATCGTCATCATCGAAATCCCAGTCATAATCATCATCGTCGATCATGCTGAAACCATCGTCAACTTCATCTGAAACATACTCTGTTATTGAATCTGAATACTTATCAACAAACTTGTCGTCAAAGCCTATCTTTTTAAGTGTGCTCTTAAAGAAGTCTGTCAGTTCATCTTCTGTTACATAATCGTCTAACTCGAAATCACTTGCGCTGTCCTTATCTATCATAAATGCATCGTTCTTATCGGGAGACTCAACATCTGTACCGTGGTTTATAGCATAAGTAAATCCTGCTCTGCCGTAATCTGTTCCGTCAAAACGAAGTGCAAGACTGATATCCTGCTTCTTGCCGTCAGAGCTCAAAGCAATGTCGATTGGATCAAGATCAGGGATATTGATAGCAATGTCAGCATTTACATAGTGCTTTTCTTCGTTAACTATCTCGAAATCATCAAACTTCACTACAGCTTCCTTCGTAACTGTATCATCATCACGATATGAATAGCTTGTAGATGTGAATGTGATGTCTCCGCTGTACTTCTTGCCGTTTTCCTCGGCAGTAAGCTCAATGCTGAACGGAACCTCGCCGTCCTCATCTATAGCCTTAACTTCACCTCTGATGCTGTCGCCGTCCTTGCCGATCGCCATAAAGAGAGTCTCGTCATCAGCTGAGAAATTAAATCCGCGGATAGTACCTGTAGCGTCGATATAGGTATCTATTGTAAGGAGAGTCTCCTTGTCGTACTCGTTATCGTCAAGGTCTTCCTTTACAGAGTCGATCTCGTCCTGTATGGATTCTTCAAACTCGTCCTCGTCAACGATCTCAAACTTATCAGTAATGATACCCTTTATGATCTCATCGTCCTTCAGTTCCTTTAAGAACTCAAGCTCAAGCTTATCCATATCCTTGTCGTTGAGCTCAACTGTAGCAACAGTGTACTTTACGGTGATATCACTGATGTCGATCTCTTCGCTCTTTTCAAGCTCAACATCTTTTGCAAAGTTTGCCCATACACCTGCGTATCTGTTGATCTCAGTTTCAAGCTCCTCGGGTGAAAGGAATGAACCCGGATCTTTGAGTATATCCTTGAATGTATCTATAACCTCTGAATCACCGATCTCTTCCACAATATCCGAAGCATCAAAGCCGATCCACTTTTCCTTCAGCTCGGGAATGCGGAAATAATAACCCATTTCTTCGGTATTGCCTGCTACATCAAAGCTTACAACGCGCTCATCGTCAAGATCAATACCGGCACTTGAATTGAAAACGCCCTTCTTGACTGCAACGTTTGCAGACAGAGCATATTTGTCTGTATTTCTGATAACGTCAATTACCTGATTTTCTTCCTCGTCATCGCCTCTTCCGCCGAAGATATTATCAATGATAAGGTCTTTAACGCTGTCATTTGCCTCATAGTAAACAGACAGATCAACTTCTGTTCCCTTCTTGATATTATCAAGTGCAGTCTTGTATTTTTCGCTTGCTATTTCGCCGATGGTAGCGGAATTCTTATCAGTTACCCATGCATAATACTTTTCAGGCTTGCTAAGACGCAGCTTTACCTGATTTTTAACGGTATCAGAGAAAGCGTATGCTGCTGCACTGCCGCCTACTACTACAGCTGCCGATATACCCCCTATCAGAGCTGCTTTCTTTCCCTTGCCCTTTTTTGTGACATTCTCAACACCCGAAGCACTCATCGAAGCATCGAACTGAGAATTGTCGAAGCCATTGTTCTGATCATAATTTGACATACAGATCCCCTCCATAAAAATATCATTAAGAGAGCTTGTTCTCCCTTAACGTTAATATTATCATATATCGACGAAAAAGTCAATATTTCTCCCGTTTTGTTTTCATGCTGTAATAAATATATAACGAATAATTCATAATTTACGTGGCAGAATATAAATAGTCCATAAGGACAATTCTTTGAATGGAGATGTTTATCATGGAAGAAATGAAGAAAAACAAGAGCATCAAGTGTGACGTATCACAGTGCCGCCATAACCTTGTATCCGAAAACTACTGTTCTCTCGACTGCA
Source organism: Ruminococcus flavefaciens ATCC 19208 (assembly GCF_000518765.1). Lineage (GTDB taxonomy): Bacteria > Bacillota > Clostridia > Oscillospirales > Ruminococcaceae > Ruminococcus > Ruminococcus flavefaciens. Next base: position 160,843 of record NZ_JAEF01000007.1, read on the forward strand.
TTTCGGTAGGCACTCACGAATCCGATCCTACCGTACCCGAATGTACAGACTGCAATTCATTCGTAAAGCGCTCAGGCTGCTGCGAATAAAAAACAGTAAAAAAATAAGCAGTTCCGATATAAGGAACTGCTTACGCTTTTTTGATTACTCAGCGTTAGGAGCACCAACAGGACATACGCCTGCACAAGCGCCGCACTCTACACAAGCATCAGCGTCGATAACGTACTTGCCGTCGCCCTCAGAAATTGCGCCTACAGGGCACTCACCTGCGCAAGCACCGCACATTACACAATCATCAGAAATAATATATGCCATTATACATGCACCTCCGTATTAATCGGGAGCATACTTGCTCCTCGTTATTTACATTGTATCATATTATTACAAAAAATCAAGAGTTTTTTGTTAGTCTATGCTTACGTAAAAGCCTGCAAATTCCCGATAAACCGTAAAATAAAGCCTGAGAGTCAGTCTCTCAGGCTTTGCTGTACAATTATTTTTTATTATTCTGTTTTTTCTGAGCTTTCGTTTCCTTTTCCGAAGCTATACCTGCACAGGCAGCACCTGCGGCTGTCCAGAAAACAGGAGCAAAGGTTATGCTGCTGCATCCTATGAAGAATACAAGCACGCCTGTTACAGCTATTGCAAATACAGTAACTGCTTCGGCTGTCTTTCTTTTGCGGATCGACTTTATGCCCAGTGCCACAGCACCGATAAGGGTAAGTACAAAAGCGATAAGAGAAGGAATTCCTCTTGTAGCAGCGGTATAGAGATACTCATTATATACCTTGTCAAATGTGCCTCTGTTTACATCGCTTACCATAAACTCTGGAATAGACATATCAGGGTCTACTTCCGCAAAAGTATTAATAAGTGAAAACGCAAGCTGATCCGGACCTGTTCCGTAAAGGGCGTTATTCTCGATGATATCCAGTGACTTTATATTAAGATAAGAATATACCTCAAATGTATCGTCAATATCAACTGTCTCGGGATCATAGTTGCCTGATGCCGATGCTCTCATGTAACTGTCGCACCACCAGAGCAGCCTTCCGTCATAAAGCCTGTACGAATTTATATCACCGATAACTCCTCCGAAAACCAGAGCTATTGCAGCTCCTGCCGCAGCAAGGCTTGCAGGTAGACATACAAGACGTTTCTTCGGAGCTTTCAGCTTAATTGCAGCTATAGCTGAGATTATCACAGCAATTGCAAGTCCGCATATACCGATAAGCGAATATGTGAACATCATCACGAATGAGAAAAGCAGTGCAGAGCATATGAAAACCGTTCTGCGCACCTTGCTTTCAGATGTCATGAAGCCTATAAGTGCAGCAGTAAGTGAAAGTGTGAGCACCATAGCAAGGAAAAGCGGTGACATTGAAAGACCGGAGGCAGCATTTATCTTTATACCCATAGCATTGGTATAATGGCTGAGCTTTCCTGCAAATACCTGTATAAGCGATACCGCACTGTTTATTATGCCTGCTCCCACGATACCGTCAACAATAGTCTTCAGCGCCGTTTCGCGCTTCAGCGATGCAGCTGCCGAGAAAAAGCATAAATAAAAGATTATGGCAAGCAAGCCCTCTCCTCTTTCGGGATAGCCGTAAAACGAAATATTCAGGTCAACGCCGTTCACAAGAGATACTACGCCCCACAGCACCATTGCTGCCATAGCACATACGGGAAAAGCGTTCCACTTGCTTATATACTTCTTCATCATACCGATGATAGCGATTATCATTGCGATAACTCCACCTGTAACAAGTCCGCCTGCCGTAAACGCATAGCTTGCTTTTATATTCACCTCATTGGCGTATATCTCAGGTGCGATAGTGAACAGCGGAGCCATCATCATTGCCAATGCAAGACCTCTTGAAGCAAGCTTTGAATACTGCTCCTCTGTCATGTTAAGGATAAAATTGGATTTTTCGGACGAATTAAATAATGTTTTTGCCATGTTTTGTATTTTCCTTCCTGCATTTCATGCAGTATTTAATTATTTGGTGTCACAGTAACAGTATAGCTGCTGCCGCTCTTTTTGCCTACGGTGATAGTCAGTCCCGGGTCAATAGTCTGTCCGCCGCTTGCGTCATACCATCTGAAACCGTTTGTACTGCCGTTTACTGATGAGCCTTCTCTGAGAAGGTTGTCCTTGTCACCGTCATCTACCAGCCTTACAAAGCGTTTGCCGCTATCATTGTTGGTATACTCATTGTTTCCACTCTCGTACAGGAAATACTTCCTCCAGCCGTCATCGGCTTCCGTAGCCTCTATATGCAGCACTCTTACACCGCTGCCCGTAGGTCTCCACCAGAAATGCCCCTTAACCTGACTGTTATTTGCATCAAGTGTCGTATACTCAAGAATGAAGTACTCGGATTTATATTCGCTGTTAAGGGAATTATTGGGTATTATCAGACAGTTTCCTTCATCTGACTGACCGTTGGTAAGCGTAAATGTCTGTGCTCCCTTAGAGCGGTCATAGACCTGTATCTGATCCTCTCTGTACCAGCCCAGCATGAGCTTGGATACAGCGCTGAAGTCAGAAAAAGCCTCGTCCATAAGGTCATAGCCTGCCGAACCGTGCATTCCCTCAAAGTCCTCAGCCTCATAGAGGTAATAGTCGGGAAGTCCCATACAGTGACCCATTTCATGGAGATAGGTGGAAGTAAAGTCTACATAGTCGTTATCGCTCTTTATAGCGGCATTGCCTGTTATAACGTGACCTATAGCCATACCGTCCACTCTTGTCCAGTAATTTCCGCCGTATCCGCCTGCGCACGGCCACCAGTCGTTCTCGTCCGATGAGCTTGGAACGCAGAAGAGTATAGCATCTATTTCTCCGTTATGATCTGCATCGAACTTTGTATAGTCTATCTGGCTGTCCATATTCTTTATTACTTCCGTAGTAAAGTCGGTCTTGTATACATCGCCCTCATAATTGCTTATATTCTTTTTGCAGGTATATCTGTAAGCCTTGCCCTGAAGGTTCATATTTCCCTTTGAAGCTCTGGAATAGAAAGCTGAGAAGCTCTCAAACGGATACATCTTTGAGTTTTTATTCTCTCCGCCGAATGCTATCTCTTCAATGCGGTCTGTAGACGGCTCGTAATCGAACTTGCAGTCAGGGAAATCCACATAGAATATTATCAGGTTCGCATCGCCCTGTGAAGGCAGAGTTCCGTACATATCATACACAGGAGCAGGGATAAAGTCCTTCTTTAGCGCGGTGGTTGTAGTAGTAGTGGTTGTTGTTGTAGTCGTTGTAGTTGTGGTAGTAGTTGTTGTGGTGGCAGTCGTCGTTTCTGGTACCCACTGCACAACATTACCCCTGTAATTACTGTTAAGTACGCTTTTTCTGAGCTCCACAAGATCATGGATATCTACAGTACTGTCGAAATTCAGATCTGCTTTCTGGATAGCTCCGTTATTTATCAGAGCGTCCATGCGCGTTCCGTTTGCAAACTCGATGGAATACTTCTCTGATCCCGACACGCTGTACACGCTCTTGTCATCAAATTTAGCGGTGCCGTGCAGATCTTTTGAAAGGACAACGATATCCGCCACATTTACCTGACTGTCATTGTTAAGATCTCCCAGTGTACAGACCTTTTTCCATGCAGCTCCCGCACTTGCGGGAATAGTCACAGCGGCTATCAGTGCCGTCGCAGCAAATGATGTCAGTGCTTTGAAAAATGCAGTCTTTTTCATAATAATGATCCCCCTTTACGTAAAGGACGTATTTCATTCTGAAAGCACAAGTGAAACAGTCTCGCTTATGTTTCCACAGTGAAATAAAATGGCTGTCGAGCATAATGCCCGACAGCCGAACTTTCTGCGTTCACTATTTACCGCATAAACACATTATTTAGCGTAGTCAGAAACTCTGCTCTCACGAATGAGATTGACCTTGATCTGACCCGGATAATCCATTTCAGATTCGATCTGCTGAGCGATCTGTCTTGCAACGAGGACCATCTTTTCATCATTGATGACCTCAGGCATAACCATGATCCTGACTTCACGTCCTGCCTGTACTGCGAAGCACTTCTCAACGCCGTCATATGAGTTGCATATCTCCTCAAGCTTCTGAAGACGTTTGATATAGCTTTCGTAGTTTTCGCTTCTTGCGGCAGGTCTTGCAGCGGAGATAGCGTCGGCTGCCTGAACTATGCAGGCAATAACTGTCTTTGGCTCGACATCGTTGTGATGTGCCTCAACAGCATGGATAATAACAGGATTTTCGTTGTATTTTTTACAAACATCAACGCCTATCTGAACGTGTGAACCTTCGATCTCGGCAGTAAGAGCCTTACCGATATCGTGAAGAAGTCCTGCACGTCTTGCAATATTTGCGTCAACTCCCAGCTCTGAAGCAAGAACACCGCAGAGCTTGGCAACCTCGATGGAATGATCGAGGACATTCTGTCTGTAGCTTGTACGGAATTTAAGACGACCGATAAGCTTTATAAGCTCATGATTAAGACCGTGAACATTTGTCTCGATAACAGCACGTTCACCCTCCTGCTTGATGCGGTACTCGACCTCACGCTTAGCCTTTTCGACCATTTCCTCAATACGTGTAGGGTGGATTCTTCCGTCAGCGATAAGCTTTTCGAGAGCGATCCTTGCGACCTCACGTCTGATCTGGTCAAAACAGGAAATAGTGATAGCCTCGGGAGTATCGTCAATAATAAGATCAACACCTGTCAGAGTTTCAAGAGTTCTTATATTACGGCCCTCACGACCGATGATACGACCCTTCATTTCATCATTCGGAAGCGGAACAACGGAAACTGCTGCCTCTGATACCTGATCGGCAGCAACCTTGGCGATAGCCAGCGAGATATAGCTTCTTGCCTTCTCCTGACATTCATCCTTGATAACCTGCTCGTAGGCTGCTACCTTTACAGCCTTTTCGTGTACCAGATCGTCCTCAAGCTTTGAGATGATATACTCCTTAGCCTGATCCTTGGTGAATTCGGAAATACGCTCCAGAATATCCATCTGGCTCTTCTTTATAGAGTCAGCCTCCTTCAGCTTTTCGTCAGCTGTTTTGATCTTCTGGTTGAGAGTTTCCTCTTTCTTTTCAAGGTTATCAGTTTTCTTGTCTAAGTTTTCTTCCTTCTGCTGCATACGTCTTTCCTGACGTGACAGCTCTGCTCTGCGATCCTTGATCTCCTTATCTGCTTCAGTGCGGAGCTTATGTATTTCGTCCTTTGCTTCAATGAGCGCGCTTTTCTTCTTATTATCAGCGTCCTTTTCGGCATCTTCGATGATACGCTCAGCCTGCTGTTCAGCAGAGCCTACTATCGCTTCTGCGTCGTGCTTGCGCTTTTCAACGCCTGCCTCAACGCCCTTTTTGTAGAACAGAGCATATCCAACGCCAACGCCTGCTGCTAAAGCAGCAATAATAAGGACAATAGCGATGATTGGATCCATACAGTGCATTACCTCCTTTTTGTAAAAATAATCAAAAGTTTGTATCATAATTTTTTATTATTACTGAAAGGCGGTAAATGCCGCTTTTTTTATTCATTTGTAAATATATAGATCAAGAGCCGATCCCCCATAGGATCCGACCCGCAAAAAATAGACGGACGTATTTATCCCCGTCCAAAATTTGTTTTCATTATCATATTTATACCGCAGGAACTTTATATATATCGCCCTTTACGGATAATGATTTAAAACAAAGCTGCATATACTGCCAAAGTAATATTATGCAAATAAATACAACATAATTATTATATAATATTTCGGGCGCTATGTCAATAGATTTTTTTTGAATAAAAGCACCAAAAAGTTGTTAGTGAGCAGAAAGCAGTGAGTAGTTATTAGCAGGGGCGGATATTATCCGCCCGTGTATGCCTTACATAACAGATAACGCAAAAAATTGTAGGGGCGAACAGTGTTCGCCCGTAAATCCCGATGATATTCACCGTGTCGAGAAGCAATTGCCCTTTTGATGATAAGTGGACGAGCAAGGGTGCAGCGTCACGCTGCAAAAAAGGGCGGATAGCTCCGCCCTTTTCATTATTTCATATCATTTACAAGCTTTTCAAAACGCTCCATAGCCTCGATAGTACGCTGTCTGGCACCGAACGAAGTCAGTCTGAACCAGCCCTCGCCGTTCTTTCCGAAGCCTGCGCCCGGAGTTCCCACAACTGCTATCTTTTCAAGCATAAGGTCGAAGAAATCCCAGCTCTTCATATCATTAGGACACTTGAACCAGATATACGGCGAATTTACGCCGCCTGTGAACTTAACGCCCAGCTTTGTCATAGTCTCGGATATTATACGTGCATTCTCCTGATAGTAAGCTATATTCTCATGTACCTGCTTCAAGCCCTCGGGAGTGAATACAGCAGCTGCTGCGCACTGTACAGGGTAGGAAACGCCGTTGAACTTGCTTCCCTGTCGTCTGCCCCATATCTGAGCCACAGAAACCTCTGTACCGTCGCTTGCGATGACCTTGAGTGCATCGGGGATAACGGTATATCCGCATCTCATACCTGTAAAGCCTGCGGTCTTTGAAAGTGAGCACATCTCGATACAGCACTCCTTAGCACCTTCGATGCAGAATATGCTTCTCGGCACATCAGGATCTGTGATAAATGCTTCATAAGCCGAATCATAGATAATTACAGCATTATTCTTCTTAGCGTAAGCTATCCACTGCTTCAGCTGCTCACGGTTATATACCGAGCCTGTAGGGTTATTCGGTGAGCAGAGATAGATGATATCTGCGTGTACCGACTCATCAGGCATTGCAGCAAAACCGTTCTCCTCGTTTGAGTCGGCATAGATTATCTTTCTGCCGCTCATCAGGTTAGAGTCCACATAAACAGGATAAGCAGGGTCTGTGACAAGGATAGTATTGTCGTCGCCGAAGATATCCACGATATTTCCGCAGTCAGACTTTGCACCGTCGTTTATCCTTATCTCGTTCGGAGCAACATCAGCTCCGAAGCTCTTATAATAGCCCGAAACAGCTTCACGCAGGAAATCATAGCCTGCACCGCTGTCCTCATATCCCTTGAAGGTCTCCTTTACGCCCATTTCATCGCAGCCCTTTTTCATTGCCTCTATGACAACAGGTGCGATAGGAAGAGTAACATCGCCGATACCCATTCTTATGATATCAGCCTCGGGGTGAGCCTCCTTGAAAGCGGCTATTTTCTTTGCAATATTTATAAAAAGGTAGTTTTTCTCAAGTCTGAGAAAATTTTCGTTCAGCTGCGGCATACAACATTCTCCTTTGCTTTATTTATGAATTCGTCGGAAACCTCTCCCTCGAAAACGTACTCAGCAGGACCTGTCATAAGTACAGTTCCGTCCGACTTATAAGTGATACGCAGATCTCCTCCGCGAAGATGCACAAGTACCTCTTCGTCCTGCTTGCAGATACCGTTGAGCACCGCTGCCACAACTGTAGCACAGGTACCCGTACCGCAGGCGAAGGTCTCGCCGCTTCCGCGCTCCCAGACGCGCATATTGAGAGTATGGTCGTCGATGACTTCTGCAAACTCAGTATTCACGCGATTAGGGAAGAGTTCATGGTTCTCGAAGTGAGGACCTATTTTTTCAAGGTCAAGCTCTGCTATGCCCTCTGTGAAGATTACAGCATGGGGATTTCCCATAGAAACACAGGTTATATCCCATGTTTTGCCGCAGACCTCAACAGGTCGGCTCACAAAGCGGTCAAGATCGCTGTTGACGGGGATATCCTTTGGTACAAGTATAGCCTTGCCCATATCCACAGTAACAGAATCCACCTTATTGTCCTTTAAATAAAGCTTCAGATATTTTATGCCTGAATTTGTCTCCAGTGTAATGTCAGTCTTGTCGGTAAGTCCCATATCATAGACGTATTTGCCGATACAGCGTGTGGCATTGCCGCACATCATAGCCTCAGAGCCGTCTGCGTTGAATATCCTCATGCGGAAATCCGCAATATCCGAGGGCATGATGAGTACAAGACCATCGCCGCCAACGCCCTTGTGCCTGTCGCTGAGGACTACAGAGACCTTTTCTGGCTCACTGACAGTTTCCTCGAAGCAGTTCACATAGATATAGTCGTTGCCGATGCCGTGCATTTTTGAAAATTTCATAGTTTTGCTCCCATCGGTGGTGACTCACGGGAGAGAGCAGTAAACAGCGGTGCTAAACAGCTCCTGCGCTGCTAACACGCAAAAGCTTCGCTACACTTATTATATACTAACGTAATAGGTGATGTCAATAGCTAATTAGTGAAAAAAGAGCTGAGAATTGTAGGGGCTGCCTTTGGCGGCCCGAGCCTTACGATGCAAATAACGCCAGCCCCTACATTCTCAACTCTCAACTGTAAAACAAAAGGGGTGTGATAAACGAATTACCACACCCATATATATCCCTATTCCCCTGAAGGACTTACTTTTTATCAGGCTCAGGCTCGATAACAGGAGCATCGACCGCATTCTTTCTCACGCTGGCGATACCCTTCTTACAGCTGTCCTTCTTGACGTAACCGCTCTCGCAGCAAGCGATGATCTCACCGTTTCTTGCTTTAAGGCGGAATCTGAATTCGCCTGATTTGTCCTTGTAAATCTCGAACTTCGGATTTGTCTCAGTCTGAAATCCTTCTACGGTCTGATCCTCAAGATTAGCCTCAGGAGCGTTCTTCATAACGCTGGCGATGCCGTTTTTCACGCTTGCGAGTGTATTATATACCTCTCCGCCTGTAGCGATCACCTCTCCGTTTCCAGCCTTCAGGCTGAATGTAAAGCCAGTCTTGGTAGTCTTGATGATGAATTTGCCCATAATATTTTTTCAACACCTTTCAGCAATATTATTATAAATCGAACTTGCCGCCGATTTTCACCATAATTATAACTGAATTATATCAGCTTGTCAATAGATTTTGTTAAATTTCATCAAAATAACGAACAAAAAGTAAATCTGTTCAATTTTTGATAAAAAAAGAGCGCACAATGTACGCTCCTGACTATATTTATTCTGAAATAATAAAGCTTTCGGACACTGTTTTGCATACTGCCGAAAAATAACCTGCTCTTTCAAGCTCTTCAGCGCATACCGCAGCTTTCTCCTCATCGTCAAAGAGTCCGAATACAGCCGAGCCGCTGCCTGTCATTACTGCGCTAAGTGCGCCCTTGCCGGTCATGACCGATTTTATATCGTCGATCTCAGCAAGCTGTACAGCCTGCTCAAAGAGATTCCCGAACCATTCATACGCCTCATTAGGAGCTTCTTCAATAGTCTCCGCAAGTTTTTTCGCATCGGGATGCACAGGAGCTTCGAGAGAATCTATATTCCTGTAGGCTTCCGCAGTGGAAACGCCCTCTCTGCCCTTTGCAATAACCAATATCCTTCCCGAATAATCGGCGATCGGAGTTATCCTCTCACCTATGCCCTCAACATAGGCAGTTCCGCCTGTGAAGAAGAACGGAACGTCCGCACCAAGCTTTTCGGGAACATTTATGCTTTTCCCCGTAAGCCTGCCAAGACAGAAGAGAACAGCCGCTGCATCGGTGCTTCCGCCGCCCATTCCTGCCTGTGAGGGTATCCCCTTTTTTATATGTATACGGCAGCCGAAGCTCATACCATTCTCTTCAAAGAACTGCTTTGCAGCTTTATAGGCTATATTCCGTTCATCGCACGGGATAGGGTCGGAGCTTGCAAATCTTTCTGGCACATCACAGGTAAGCTCGATTCCCTTGTCGGTAAGCTCAACTGTGACCTCGTCATAAAGTCCCACTGTCTGGAATACGCTCTCCAAAGCATGATAGCCGTTGGGGAGCTTTCCTTTGACATCAAGGGCAAGATTGACCTTTGCCGCTGTCTTTACCCTCATTTCTTCTCAGCCTCCAGCTTTTTCAGGAACTTCTCGATACGTCTTATAGCTTCCATGAGGTGTTTGAGAGAATAAGCATAGGAAATACGCATATAGCCCTCGCCGCTGTCACCGAAAGCACTTCCCGGAACAGCCGCAACTCTCTCCTCAAAGAGCAGTCTTTCACAGAATTCCTCACTGGTCATGCCTGTGCTCTTTATACACGGGAACACATAGAATGCTCCCTCGGGATTAAAGCAGGTAAGTCCGAGGCGGTTGAATTCTCCCACAAGATAACGGCGTCGGATATTGTATTCCTCGACCATTTTCTCTACCTCTTTATCACAGGAGGTAAGTGCCTCAACTGCGGCATTCTGACTTATGAACGGGCTGCACATGATACCGTACTGGTGTATCTTGGATATCTGGGTTATTATAGGCTCGGGAGCGGTAACATAGCCCAGTCTCCAGCCTGTCATGGCATAAGCCTTTGAGAAGCCGTTAACGTAGATAGTACGCTCTCTCATGCCCTCAAGCTCGATTATTGAGAAATGCTTTCTGCCGTATGTAAGCTCGGAGTATATCTCGTCCGAGAGTACCATTATATTGGTATCACGGAGAAAATCTGCAATAGGCTCCAAGTCCTCTTTAGTCATTACTGCTCCCGTAGGATTATTCGGGAAAGGCAGTATCAGGAGCTTTGTGCGGTCTGTAATCTTGTCCTTGAAGTCATCAAGAGTAAGCTTGAAGTTGTTCTCAATGCGTGTAGGAACAGACACAGGGACTCCGCCTGCAAGCTCAACAAGTGGAGCATAACAGACAAAGCACGGCTCTACCACGAGCACCTCGTCGCCCGGGTCGATAAGTCCTCTTAACGCAAGATCTATAGCCTCAGAGCCGCCGACTGTAACGATTATCTCCTTGTCGGGATCATATTTTACGTGATGTTTTTTATTGATATGTGCTGAAATAGTATTTCTGAGTGAAGCAAGTCCCTTATTAGGTCCGTAGATGATATGTTTTCTTTCAAGTACCTGTATAGCTGCTTTTCTTATAGCCCACGGCGTATTGAAGTCAGGCTCACCTACTCCGAGGGAGATAACGTCCTCCATAGTACCTGCAATATCGAAGAATTTACGTATCCCCGACGGTTTGATGTCCTTTATCTTGTTTGAAAGGACTTTATCGTAATCTATCACGATCAGCCGAGTCCCCTTTCATCAGGCTCTTCACCGTCAATGAAGATGCCTTTTTCCTTGTATTTTTTCAGAATGAAGTGTGTGGAAGTCGAAAGTATTCCGTCAATAGTAGCAAGTCTCTCAGATACAAAGAATGCAACGTCCTTTAAATTGTTTCCCTTTACCTCAACAGCAAGGTCATATGCACCCGATGACATAAGGCTAACGCTCTCGACCTCGTCGTACATCATAATTGTCTTTGCTATATCGTCAAATCCACAGTCGCGCTGTGGAGTAACTTTAAGCTCGATAGTTGCATAAACAGCTGACTTATCGTAGAGGTCGTCGTCAACGATAACGCTGTAGCCCTTGATGACTCCGCTCTTTTCAAGCTTATCTATCTCTGCTGCGGCTGCTTCTGCGGATATACCGAGCATCTCACCCAATGCCGCATTTGATATACGGGCATTCTGCTGTAATATTTTTACAATGTCTTTCATAATATCAGTTCCTTTCATTAATAATAGTCCGTTCCCGGATTTGATGTTGTATGTTTACTGACGCGCAATGCGCGTCCCTACAGCGCAGAGCCTGCGCCTCTACAAATCTGATCACTATGCACTAATCACTAACCACTCACGGACGACCAATGGTCGTCCCTACAATGGGCTAACGGCTATATCAATACTCTACGTATTCGCCCTGTTTATAACCGTAGTATTCCAGTACGTCGTCCCATGTCTTGCCGACAAAATTCGTATAGCCGTATCCCATATCCGCATCGCCCACATATTTTTTGTCGCATTCGGTGTCCCAGCAGAAAACATTTATCACGCTGAAACCGTTGTATTCCAGCACATACTCTATGTCGCCGTGCTCAGGTACCTCCCAGTCCGTTTCCTCTGCCAAAACTGTTAAAGGAGTATCCTTGCTCCATTTGCCGTAGAGATATACGGGGATATCTTCTTCGCCGCGGTTGTACTCCCATGCGATAGCCGCAGCAAGATCGCAGGACTTCACTGCATCAGCATCATCAAAGTCTATTCCCTGCGGTTCTTCATGAGTGTAGCTGTAATTGCTGAGATCATCCTTTTCAAGCTCGATATCCGTGTAATTCTTGTACTCAAGACCGAATTTTTCAAGGACTTTCTTCCACTTCATCTCCCTTATCTCGTCAGCGTCACCGATATCGCCGTAAACTCCGACCTTATCCTTTCGTGAAGTACCTCCGCAGCAGATAATTGCTTTTGGCTGACCGTAGTCATCGGGAATGACTATATATTCAAGAGGGGCAAGCTCGGCAAAATACTCGTTGACCTTCTCTCCGAACTCTCCCTCGCCTGTCTTTGTGTAGATGATATCATTGGCTATCTTCTTTTCCTCGTCCGTAAGAACGCACATAACAGAATGATAAAGCGTCTTGGCGTTTATGTTTGCGGAAGTCTGCTTGCTCTTTTCCACATATCCAAGCATCCCCAGCGACAGTCCGTCAAGAGCATCTCCGCCTTTATTGTCCTTTTTCGTAGTCTCTTCTTCCGCAGCTTCTGTAGTTGTCTCTTTCGCAGAGTTTTTTTCCTCTGACTTGCTGCTCTCTTTGCCGCAGCCGAAGGAAGATGCCGCCATACCAAGTACAAGCACTGTCAGAAACAGCTTTTTTGTCCTCATATCTATCCCCCCGTTATGTTATGTCAATGAAATAAGGCTTTCTCTTTTTGAAGTAAGCAAGCTTTGTGAAGCCTGCCGCTCGCGCTATCTCCATGCCGTCGGCGGAGTTGGCTGCTATATCCTCAACTGTATGGGAGTCCGAGCCTATAGTGACTATCTCACCGCCCATATCGCGGAACAGTTTAACATATTTAAGGCTGGGGAAGCAGTCCCCGAAGCCCTGTCTCAGTCCCGAAGTATTTATCTCTATGCCCCTGCCGTTTTGCGCGAGATCACGGAATATCTCCGCTATTATATCATCAAAGCGGCTTATATCAGCATTTATGCCGTTCCTCTGCTTCATGTATCGCAGGCAGTAGGTAATATGACCGAAAACGTCAAAGAGATCAGTCCTGCTGACTTCATAGGCTTCCTTGAAATAACGCTCAAGCAGGTCGTATATCTCGTCCATAGTCATTTTTTCGTAGTCTATGAAGTAAAAATCCTGCTCGCCCCTGACCTGATGCACCGAACCTATGATGAAGTCGACTCTCTTGTCGGCATTGACTATCTTCGCCGCTTCTGTATCATGTATTATCTGTCCAAGCTCCACGCCGCAGATAAGGTTGAGCTTTCCTGCCCACTTCTCTTTCAGTGCAGTCACCGCAGATACGGAGTTCTCAAAGTCGGCAGCATAATCGAAGCTTTCGCGCAGATACCATTCGTTCTCGGAATAGTGCTCCTTTTTATACCAGCCGTTGCACTCACAGTGGTCGGTAATGGCATAGGCGGCAAGTCCCAGCTCAGCGGCTCGCTTGATACATTTATTTATATCAGCCTCGGAGTCAACCGAAAACTGCGTATGTGTGTGGCAGTCCATTAGCTTCATGGTATCACCTCTTTTTTGATATTCTAATATTATAACATATAATTTTTGAAATAGCAAGGGGGCGCAGGCTAATGGCTCGGAACGCCGAGGGCGGCGTTCCCTACAGTGTGTCATTTGTGATTTAAACGTAATTGACGGGCGGCGAAACGCCGCCCCTACAATTCTTAGCTCTTAGTTCTTATCTCTTAGTTCTAAGTTCTTAGATGAAAAAATTTCCCGTGGCTGTTGCTTTTTCGGAATAAGTGTGTTATAATTATATCAATCATTCGCAATACGCCGAATAACAATAAAACGGAGGTTTTTTACTATGAGAGCAGTTGTAACTGTTATAGGTAAGGATACTGTGGGTATTCTCCACAAGGTAAGCGGTATCTGCGCTGAGTACAATGTTAATGTAATAGAGGTAACACAGAGCGTTCTTCAGGATATGTTCGCTATGATAATGCTGGTGGATATATCAGCTATCAAGGGCGATTTCTCTGAGCTTGTAGAAAGAATGACAGCCCTCGGTACTGAGCTTGGTCTCTCTATCCACACCATGCACGAGGATATCTTCAACTCAATGCACAGTATCTGATGAAAGGAAGTCAGCTCAATGCTTAATGTATACAATATACTTGAAACTATCCGCATGATACAGGACGAGTGCCTTGATATCCGTACCATTACTATGGGTATCTCTCTCCTTGACTGTATCGACACGGATATTGATAAAGCCTGCGAAAAGGTCTACAATAAAATAGTGTCAAAGGCAGGAAACCTCGTTGCTATAGGTCAGCAGATAGAGACCGAGTACGGTATCCCTATCGTAAACAAGCGTATCTCGGTAACTCCTATCGCTATGCTTGCAGCAGCCTGTCCGAACGGTGATACAGTAAAGTTTGCAAAGGCTCTCCAGAGAGCTGCCGATACCTGCGGCGTAAACTTCATAGGCGGATATTCCGCACTTGTACACAAGGGCTTCAGCGCAGGAGATATGGCACTTATCAAGTCTATCCCCGAGGCTCTTGACGTTACACAGAACATCTGCTCATCTGTAAATATAGGCTCTACAAAGTCGGGTATAAATATGGACGCTGTAAAGCTCATGGGTCAGATAGTCAAGGAAGCTGCAATAAAGACCGCAGACCGCGACTGCATAGGACCTGCAAAGCTTGTTGTATTCTGCAATGCCGTTGAGGATAACCCCTTCATGGCAGGTGCTTTCCACGGTGTGGGCGAGCCTGACTGCGAGATACACGTTGGCGTATCGGGTCCCGGAGTTGTACGCGCAGCTCTTACAAAGTACCCTGACGCTTCTATAAACGAAATTGCCGACATCATCAAAAAGACCGCATTCAAGATAACACGTATGGGTCAGCTTGTCGGCGCAAGAGCTTCCGAGCTTCTCGGAGTACCATTTGGTATAGTTGACCTGTCACTTGCTCCTACACCTGCTATCGGCGACAGTGTTGCTCATATCCTTGAGGAAATGGGACTTGAAATGTGCGGTACTCACGGTACTACAGCCTGCCTCGCAATGCTCAACGACGCTGTAAAGAAAGGCGGCGTAATGGCTTCATCTACAGTCGGCGGACTCTCAGGTGCATTTATCCCTGTATCCGAGGACGCAGGCATGATAGACGCTGCCGTTGCAGGAGTCCTCAGTCTTGAAAAGCTCGAAGCCATGACAGCTGTATGCTCTGTAGGACTTGATATGATAGTAGTCCCCGGCGAGATAACTCCCGAGACTATCTCTGCTATCATTGCAGACGAAGCTGCTATCGGTATGGTAAACTCAAAGACAACTGCTGTACGTCTTATCCCTGCTATCGGCAAGAAAGAGGGAGATACTCTCGAATTCGGCGGACTCCTCGGAAGCGGTCCTGTTATGCCTATACGTGAGAAGTCACCTGCTAAGTTCATCAACCGCGGCGGACGTATCCCTGCACCTATGCAGAGCCTTAAAAACTGAGCAGCGTGACGACGCACCCTTTCTCAGTGTAAACTTTTGTTGCGGCTTTAGTTTTAGCCGCGAGAGACAATATACGAAAGATATGTATCATCGCGTGATACGTACATTATTAGTAACTGTAGGGGCGGATACTAGTCCGCTGTCCTTAGCGGAATAAAAACCAAATCAAATAGGAATATGAAAACCAGCTTTCCTTGCTCAAAATTTTCGAGTATACGGAAAAGCTGGTTTTCATTATTTGCTATAGGAGTTACAGTTTTGCGGAGGTTTAGTTTGATTCAATGCAAAGAGTCTATCCAAAAATTTGCATAGGATTTTTGATTAGTTACGCAGCTGCATCAGTTTCTTCATCAAAAACATCTTCAACTTCTGAAATATCACTATCTGTGATGTTTTCTTCATCTACTGGATCAGGCTGCTTTGTAAATATAAACTCATATGTGTTTTTATCTATATAGCCTTCTGCTCCGTCTGCAAATCTGTATGTAAATGTAGAAGATCCATACACGAAGTTAAGTATTGTAAGTTCATCTTCTGTTTCGTTTACATATATATTAAGATTGCCATCCTGCATTTCAATAGTGATCTCATTTGAATTAATATCTTTAAACTCAACAAAGCTGTGATCGCTGCCCCATTCGTGAATTGAGTCATGATTGTAGCCCTTTCCAAAGATATATGTATCTTCACCGTTAGCTCCGCAAATCAGAGTATCTCCTGCACCGGCATCGATTATATCATCATCTTCTGTTCCAGAAAGATAATTAGAACCATTACCATAAATAGGCAGAGATTTTGCTCTTATATCAAGTCTGCTAAGAAGTGTATCATCGTCAAATATGAAAGTAATATCTGAGTTTGCTGCATAATCGAAGAATCTTTCGATTATCATTCTGTCTCCAGTGTCCTTACCGAAATCGATTATAAGATTGCTGCCATCACGGAAATTATTCATATCGCTTTTGCGATATCCATGAATTATGATCGTATTCGGTTCGCCTGCTGCATCTTTGAGGGTATCAATATCATAGCCTATGCCATAGATAAAAGTGTCATTGCCATGATCGCCTTGCAGAATATCGTTTCCTGCGCCACCGTCAAGAATGTCATCACCGCCGCCGCCAAAGATTACATCGTCGTTATCTCCGCCGTTAAGGTAACTTGAATGATCGCCGTCATAGATGGTATCATTACCGCCTTCGCCATATATGATGTTTGTTCCGTTTCTGCCAAGAAGGGTATCATTACCATTGCCGCCATACATAAAGTCGATATTATTGCCACCTGCAATAGTATCATTGCCTTCACCTGCATAGAAAATATTGAACCCGTCACTTGCATCAAGATAATCATCAGCATCAGAGCCTTCAACTACTTCTCTTGAGTCACCGCCGCCAACAGTCTGACTTCCATTATATGAAAAGAAATCATAATTGAATGGATGAGCTATAAAGTCATTGAGAGTAATAGTATCACCTGTATACTTATTGGTGAGTATGAATTTTCCATTTGATGAAACGGAAGTAGTATAGTCGTCAACACTTAAGCCGTCAATAAATATGATCTTATTGTCTCCTTCTGTATCGTTAACCACATCATTTCCATGATACATTCCAAAGTAGTAGCTGTCATCTCCGGCATCACCGTTCATTATGTCATCGCCATAGCTACCATAAATATAATCATTTCCTGATTTACCTATCAGTTTATCATTTCCTTCTTCACCTATAATAATATCATTATAGTTAGTGCCATAAAGCTCATCATTATTTTCAGAACCGACTAATGTTATTGTATTATCGATGAGAGAAATAATCTCATCATAGTGTTGAGAAATATTACCATACTTATTTTTATATTTTTCAAATGCATTTGTTTTATTTCGGATATCAAGATCTTTTATGTATTTTCCATAATCATAAATTGCAACATCCATACTTGCTACATTATTTAAGTTACTATCTATTAATGATTCAACATAATGTGTATCAACATATTTAGCACCGTTCTCGTCTTCCTCGACAAATGTCATATACTTAAATATTCCAGAGCTTGAAATCAGATTTATATAATTATAATAACTATCTTCAATTGATTTGTAAATGATTTTTAACATCTCTGCCGCAGTAGCATTAGGACTTGTTCCATTAACGCCATTGAATTGATGTCCCATAAATTGTTCTATCACATGTAAATCCCTTGCATCAATATTTCCACCACGACTTTGTGGATTGATATTAATCGAATCGGTAATTATGTATAGTATTTTTTTCAAATAATAACGTTTAAGTCCAACATTGGTTGCATTTTCAAACATATAATGATAATACTCCAGATCTCCAGTTGTATCCTTTTCTAAAGCCTGTTTGAATGTTGGAACATTTCCTATTGTGATTTTTCCATCATGTGTTGTATTTACTGTGTTTACACTAAACCAAATTTCACTAATTCGCCTTGAATCACCTGTTTTAAAAATCATATTTGAAAATTCTTCTTCTCTATATGGTTTTATTTCGTCATTATTTGGAACCTCACTATTTTTTGTATCATACTTAAAATCAAGGTCTATGTAATCAACATTAAGTTCCTTTAACGAAATTATTTCGTCACCGATATCTGTTTCTCCATTTAGATTATTATCAAACCATACTTTTATTTGATCCAATAGCGTTTGTTTTTCTAATATATTATCATTTTTATCAATGCTTAAGAATAGTGCATCAGCACTATCAATTTTATTATTTTTATTGGTATCTAAACTTTTAATGGCTTCAATTCCTGAAGAAGCTTTGGTGCCATCTTTCATGACAAATCTATCTCCAAAAAGTTCTCCGCCATTATCTACTGTACCATTGCCATTAATATCAATAGTAAGAAAACCTTCTATATTTTTTATCCAAGGTGTTTTCTCCTTAAATTCATTATTATCAAGATCAAAATTAACACCTTCTTCAAGAGATGTGAATTCTATTTTTTCGGTATCGCTGAATTTGATTATTAATGGATCGATTTGTTTCTGTTTTTCCGATTTTGTATAGTCTTCATACTGCTTTTCTATATCTTTCTTTAAATCCTCGATATCTTCTGTTACTTCATAATCACTAAGTTCAGCTGTTCCCATCATAATAACAGTAAATAAATCATTAAGCATATCATATTCTGCTTGATATACCGGAACTGCTATATTTGATGAATCTGTATTATTTCCGTCTGAAGCATGCACAGTCGTTTGTGGAGCTCTTAATAATATAGCAGTTATAATAGAAGCTATTGTACCATCAATTACTAATTTTTCTTTCAATGATGTAAATTTTGCCATTATTGCTTCTGCAAAAGCACTATTTGTAGCCATTTCTTTTATTAAAACCAGTGCTGATGCACTTACAAAAATTATACTTGCATCTTCGATTGCTTCAGCAGCTGCCGGATTTTTTACTCGTGGTTCTCCGTATTTTCCTCCGGGAGTATGTGTAATTCCATTTCCATCACTCCCGTTCTCTCCACCGGATTCGCCGCCTTCATTACCGTTTTCACCACCTGTATTATTACCACTTTCGCCGCCAGAACTGTTTCCGCCTCCACTGACAACATCGCTTCCTGATTCACCACCGTTATATATTGGGGGAGCTACTTCAATAACAGGAATTCCTATACCACCTGAACCTGTTCCACTATTTCCTCCACCATTGATCCACGGAAATACAAATACGTTATAGTCAGGCAAAGATTGCTGCACTTGTTGTCCTTGTACATTGCTTCCATAGTTAGTATTACTGTTGCTATCTGAGTTATCTCCTGATTGAGAATTCACATTTTCCTGTTGATCTTCTTCATCATCGTCCTTTTTTATAATACGTTCAAACCAATAAACTATAATGCCACTTATAGTACAACTGTACTTTATTTCATATGATACTTTTGGAGATATTGGAACTGTAAATATTCCTACGCCGACTAATGGATCTAACCCTCCATTTAAATATTGTGTTTTTTTATCTTTATGAAGTAATGTATTTGTATAATTTGACAATTGTTCTTCAGCTAAAGGTCTTCTATCTAATCCTAAATATGATGCTGGTTTAACTTCCCATATATATTTATATTCGATACCATCTTTTACATATGCATCTGTATATAAATCAACAGAACCATAATTTGTCATCTTTTGGGTGACTGGATTATAAACAGGTGCTTTATAATCTATGCGTTTTTCTTTTTTATATTTTCCGCCTGATAATAAAATAATATGGTCTTGTACCGCATTATGAAAAAAATTATAACTAAGCATATCTTTCTTAGTTGCTGTGTACCAATCACCAGCACAAGAATGTATAGCTTCATACAAATTAATATAATTTTCTTCATATTCTGCATCTTTGACACATTCATCAAATGATTGAATATCTATTGCATAACCTGTTAAAAATGATTTTTCACATATAACATTAAATGTTGGAATTAATATTGTAAAAACTAATATTAATGATAGTATCTTTTTAACATTTTCATAAAAATATCCTTTCATTTTGAGTATAAAAATTATATTTTAATATATTTTTCTAACCGTTTTATATTATTTATTTTTATATCTTCTATTATTTCTAATATTTTATCATGTTTATAACCTGTAAAATAATCATATACTTTTTCTGCATATTCTTTTGAATACTCAAAAGATTCTACTTCACCACTGATTATTTTTCGCAATTGTTCTTTTTTAGCCTCATTATCTGTAGCAATGTATAATAATCCCTCATTATCAGGAGAATCATAAATAGTCTCTTTATCTAAATCAAATATACCCGTACTGCACGAATAGTTGAATTTATGAAAGAAATTTATACATTTATCTAAGGTATCAGCTTCATTCATGGTCGTAATCATATATTTTTTTGTATATTCTAAAGCTTCTTCCATAACAGAAGACAATGATTTAGGAACTTCCGAAAAATAATTAAATTTAGAAAGAACGGAATATATATAATGATCTGGTTCAGCATCGACTGATTTCGCATAAAAATCAGCCACGCAATTATTTAACCAATTATAATTTGCCATAGGACTTATTTCTAAATCAATTATAGGACGATAAACTGTAGCAATACCACCAAGAATGCTAAAAGCTTTATCTTCTGGATAATCTGCTTGTTCCGTTCTCAATGAAATAATATGAAGTATCTCATTGTTTATCACTCTAACGAGATAAGGATATCTGCCTTTTATTGCCTTAAATCCATACGGTTCAAGTGCTTCGCCAAATATCTGCTTGAACGCCGCATTGAGGGTAAGCTTTTTTGGCTGTTCGATACTATTTGAACTCGTATCTGTTTTATAAAGACCATATGCTTTCAAAATCTCAAGATTTTTTTCTTTCACAGCTTCTTCATCTGCCTTATATTCATTATATAATTCTTTATTTTCACGTATTTCTTTTATATCTGCTATCAATTCAGAACAAACGACTTCACGTCTTTTAATTCGCTTTTCATAATCTTCTTCTGTATAGCCATCTCTATTAAGCTCAATGCACTTTCTGTACATTTCATTTCGGATATTACTCACTTCATTAATTAATTCAGCATAATTATCGACTTTCAGATAAAGTAACTCTTTTTCTATTAATGGGAAATGCCACAACATAAGAAACCTAAAGTACCTCTCAATACTATTTATAGAATTAATAAACGAAAATAACCACTTTTCACAAGTATCAAAAGCATTTTTCATTTCACTAATTATTGAAGCATTATCATCTTTGCATTTAAAATGAGACAATTTACGCTGAATATCGCTGTCATAATCTTTTTCATGCAGTTTATAACTATACACTCTAAAATTACTGAGCAACAGATATCCGTCTTCAAGTTTTTTATTCAAGTCAAAATAGCGACTATATACTGAAAACACATCGCCTAAGATATTAAATTCAACTTCACCACGAAGTGCACCTTTTCTTTGAAAAATTGTTATTATATGTATTATCTCATTATCAATAACACGTACAAAATATGGCTTTATGCCCTTTACTTTTTTATATCCTAAAGGTTCAAGAGCCTCACCAAATACCTTAAGAAAAGCTGTTTTAAGTGTTATTTTTTGTTCTTTATTGGCATTTCTCTGCCGAAAACAGAGAAAGACTGTATTATTATCAGACTCATCAGCTGCTTCCGCTGCAAATGTAATATTGCAGACATCCATGCCGATAACAGATGCGAATTTTGATAAACCTTCTTCTACAAACACATAGTCACCATTTCTTATCTCGTTAAACTGCTCCCATGTGCTATTATCGCATAAAAAAGGCTTCCATGCCTTTTCCGACGGCTGCGGAATATCATCACCGAAATAATCGTCAGCTCGTCCGATAGTAAACATATCAGCTTTTTTTCCGCTTTTGTCATACAGTTCAAGTATAGCACAGTCGCTGTCGATAACAACAGTGTTAACACAGGTTGTCCCAAGCATTTTAGCTATCCTGCCTGTGTCTTTTTGAGATAGTGTGTTCCCTTGTTCGTAGGCTTCTGAGGTTATAGTTACCCATTTACAGTTGTCAGCAAATTTCAAGATATATGAAAGTTCGCTTTCATCACTGTCACAGGTAACATAGCCATCTTCCGCCATTTTCTTGCAGAATTTATCAATGAACTGATCTTTAGTTAAGCTCTCATTGTCATAGATCTGCGTTGATGTGAAAAAATTACCCATAAAAATCCTCCTTTTATCATGATATTCTTTTTCATTTGATTTTTTATAGTTTTGATTTTTCCCTCCTATAGACATAAAAATAAACAATACTTTGAAATTAGAAGAGCAGATAAAAAAGTATATCTTTTAGTAAATTAAAAATGTAAATATTACTGTGATGAAATAAAAGTATTGTCTTGCCTGCAATTATATGCAATATTAAAATTGTATCATAAAAAATGGCATAAATCAACGATATTGCGTGAAATATATTTGTTTTATATTAAAAAAATATCTATTCATAAAAGTCAAAAGACCATTTTTCGCTTTAGCATTGACATCTGACATAAAGTATGCGATAATAAAAGCATCTAAACAAGAACATTCATTCTCATATGCAATCGAAAACCTTATTTAATGGAAGGATGTATATTATGAGAGTGAAAAATTATCACAAACATGATAACATGAGTGTTCTTGAATTGGACACGCCGCTGCAGATTTATAAGGAATTATACGGTCAGGAAGCATACGAACAGGCGAAGAAGTTTTATCAGTCTGAGGAATGGGAGAGGTTCGAGAAAGAGCAGCTTAATTCAGACAGGCGGTATTATGATCACAAAGCAGATCTAAGTCTTGAGGACTATGATGAGTGGGAGAGCGCTGAGAAAAGAAAACGTCGGTTGAATGATCCCCCGTCCTTTGTCTTACGCGCTGAAACGAAACTCACAAACGGCTTCGACGATATTTTCGACGATCCTATCCTTCAAGAAGCAATGCGGTCGCTTACTAAGAAACAGTATAGTGCTCTGTACTGTACATTCAAAAGTGATCTTAACACAATTGAGATCGCTGAGCGAATGAGCACTACTGTCCGAGCTGTACAAAGGCTGTTACATCGAGCTTTGATAAAACTGCGTGAAGAATATGTTTCGCTTTTTGAAGAAGCCAAAGCGTGTGGCTACACAAAATGCGTTGAGCACAACTACGAGCGTATACTTCAGTTCTTTGAGGAGTATGAGATAATACTCACTCAGAATGATCCTGCGGCGTAAACATAACCCCACAGCATTAATTTTGCTGTGGGGCTTTTTTTGTTCTGCTGTTTAGTAAATATTACTAAGCTGATGTAGTTTGACATTCGTTCGGTTGAGCAGTTCTGCAAAGTTGCGGAGTGCAAATATTGAAATGTTCGTTTTTTTCATTTCCCACCGCTATATATATGGAGGCAGTCCTCTCTCTGCTAATAACAGCGTGTCGGTAGTGATGGTAGAATTGTTACTGCCACGGTAACGCTTACCAGTAGTCACAAACCTCTATATATCATCAACTGCTGGCGTGTCAGTAGATTTCCGTATCGGTAGAGTTACTGTCACGGCTGAGTTACTGTCACCCACAAAACAAGCACATTTCCGCCGACAATACCGAAAACGGATAACTACACCACCTGTGGCGGCGAAAGCAGTTGTCGCGCAACGTCGAGCGAGTGTGGGGAATATCAGCAGAGGAAGAAAACTAACGCTGACGGAGCAGTACAGGCAGCGGAGGTTTGAAAAAGCCAGCATCGCATTCGGCAGTCCGTCGAACGCTTGCTGGTCGGGGAAACCCCCGAACCCCTTCAAAATACTGTATCAGGGTCATCATCATATGGTATGGGTTCAAGTTCGTCTTCAATTATTATTTGTACTGGTTCCGCATAAAATAAGCCGTTCATAATTCCGGAATAGGCAGCGTTAAGCGTGTTTGGCGGCGGGTAATATGTACCTGCAATAGGTTCGGCTGTATCTATACACCATTTCAGCCTTTGTTCAAAAAGTGCAATAAGGCTCGAAGAAAGGTTTTGAGATATGCAATTTACTGCTAAGCGTCAGCTTTCAACAGATATTTCAAAAGTGCAATATTTTCCAAAAATCCATCCATTTACCTTTATTTTAGCCATTTTTATACTCCATACAGCGATTAATTGTCTCCTTCAGCTGAGAGTAACTACATTTAATTGCTCCGAGTTTTTCAATAGACGATAATGAAATAGTTTTTTGATTACCTATATTATTGTTTAAGGTTTTGGTTGATATAACGTAAAAATCCCATTGTTTAGCGTTGAGAGGATTGACGGTATCCTGATCTTTATGTTTGTGAACGCAAAAAACATAGACGTCGGATTGCCTTTTTTGAGTATCGTCATATTTACTGTTTGCGCTATCCCAACCGTATGATTTATGAACGCCAAAGACTATTTTTGATAATTCTTTTTGAGCCCAAGTCTGAATATATCCCGAAGCCTTAACTTCAATTCTAATACTATTGATGGAAAGTAAATCGTATTTATCCCATGATCTTCTGTCATTTTTCTGAATTCCAAGAGCGCATGCAACTAAATACTCTGCAATGATCCCGCGTTAAGTATTACATAAAAGTTCTGAATGTGCCAAACTCCAATAATCGGATAATTTAGCTATTTTTTATTACCGTCATCAAATATTAATGTATCGGGCGAAAGAGCACGCGGTTTGATAGCTGGATATTTTATGTTTTTTTCTGAATGATCAGTCATAAATATTCACCTCTAAATGCATTATACATTATAATCATTCAAATGTCAAAATCATAGCGAATAAATAATCAAGCAGGAGAGCGTCTTACCTCACAGGCTGGGAAGCTGAACGAGGAATATGGCTCGAAGCTGAAAGGGCTCGACGAGTACAAGCACAAGCTCAGCTTGAAAGTAGCCAAGTGGATAGTGATATCGCAGTCGGTATTGATAGCATTGTCGGCGGTGTTACAGCTTTGGCTTCGCTAATTGAGGACGAACCTGCCGACGATACCGAGTACGCTCGGGAGCACATTGATAGCAAGGCGCTCGCCGAGGAACGAGAGCACAAGGAAGCACTTGGAATACACATGGGGTAACCCAAATCTAAAACGAAAGGACTTTTGAAAATGAACAATGCAAATCACATACGAAACATGAACGAGAGAACGATAAGGAGAGTGGTTATTGAATTGCAGAAAAGGATAATAAAACTTCAACGAATAAGTACGCTGAACTGCGCCGAACGCAGTTTGAGATAAGAGAGGTCGTAATCGACGGCAAGACATATACTATCATCAACGCAACACCTACTGATACGAATGTGACTGCGGCGGACAAACTCCGCGAACTTGTGAAAGCGGATTGAAAAAAGTTCTGGACAAACCGCCCGAATTGGAGTATACTGTTGGTGTACCGAGAGGTACGCCAACAGAGTCCTATTCGGTTTGGTTTCCAGAGAAGGAGGATTTTAATGAAACCAAACAACGATCAAATAACAGCTTTGTATTGCCGACTTTCACAGGAAGATGCGCGCGAGGGCGAGTCGCTGTCCATAGAGAATCAGAAGAAAATGCTCAGTGAATATGCAGAGCGTAACGGCTTCCGCAATTGCCAATATTACATTGATGACGGCTACAGCGGAGTAAGCAGCAACCGTCCCGACTTCCAGAGAATGCTTAATGACGTTGAAAATGAGCTTGTGGGAGCAGTCATTGTGAAAGATCAGAGCCGACTTTCGAGGAATTACCTTGAAGCAGGCAGACTAATGGAACTGGTGTTTCCTGCCCACGATGTCAGATTTATCGCAATCACAGACGGCGTTGATTCAGCCAATGGTATCAATGAAATGTCAGGCATAAAGAACTATTTTAATGACTTTTTCGCTCGCGATACATCGAAGAAGATACGGGCAGTTCAGCGAGCAAAAGGCGAGCGCGGAGAGCGTGTGGGAACAGTAACTCCATACGGATACTTGAAAGATGCCGATACAAAACAGCTTATTCCCGACCCGATAACCGCACCGATAGTTCATAAGATATTCGAGCTATGTGCTGAGGGGAAAGGCGTAAGAGCGATTTGTAACTATCTTTATGAGAACAAAGTCGAGACACCAGGAGTATATGAGTTCAAAACAAAGGGAAAACTTGTAAGCACCCTACGCTTGATACACCGTACATCTGGACGCAGAGTACCGTGAGAGATATGCTGTCAAACAGGATATATTGCGGCGACACTGTCAACTTTAGTACCTATAGCAAATCCAACAAGCTTAAACAGCGGC
The DNA here is from genome assembly GCF_000518765.1 of Ruminococcus flavefaciens ATCC 19208. Taxonomy (GTDB): domain Bacteria; phylum Bacillota; class Clostridia; order Oscillospirales; family Ruminococcaceae; genus Ruminococcus; species Ruminococcus flavefaciens. The sequence continues at coordinate 187,124 of NZ_JAEF01000007.1, forward strand.
TCAAAAACGATCCCGAAAACATACTTGTATTTGAGAACACTCATGAGCCGATAGTCAGCCGTGAGCTCTTTGACAGAGTACAGAAGCACTATGAGGGGAGAAAACGTCCCGACAGGCTTGGTGATGTTGACAAATATGCAGGATATGTATATTGTGCTGACTGTGGAGCGAAGCTGTATCTGCACAGAGAGAAGTACATCAAGCCCGAGAACAATTGCTATCAGTGCGGAGGATATCAGGCAAAGGGAAAGAATTACTGTACAGTACACAGCATAAAGGCGGATGTGCTCGACAAACTTGTTTTGGACAGTATCAAGTTCATGACCGACTTGGCAAGGAAGAAGCCACAAGAGTTCTATGAAATAGCTGTTAAAAGCAATGCAAATAAAGCTGAGAAACTGCGGAAGGAGTCCGAAGCAAAGCGTTCCAAGATAGAAAGCCGTATCAAGGAGCTTGATAGCATTATGAGCTGCTTGTATGAAGATAGAGCTTTAGGAAAGATAACTCCCGAACGCTATGATAAGCTCGCATCAGGCTATGAGAAAGAGCAGAGTGAACTTGTGTCTGACCTTGAAGTCCTCTCCTTACAGCTTGACAGCATGGAACAGCATGAGAAAGCAGTGCAGGAATTCATAGATAATGCAAAGAATAATCTTGACATGGAAGAAGTAACACCGAAACTGCTCAGATTATTTGTAACTAGAATTGAAGTATATGAAAGACCTGAGAAGTATGCCAAAAATGCGGTAATGCGATACAGATACACTATCCATTCCTTTCACTTCACCAACCGAGACCTGTATTGATGCCAACAACTAACAAGACATATGCACAGGCAGTCTGCTAAATAGCAGAAACCCGAGGATATAACGTCCTCGGGTTACATAAAGAATATTAAGTTCCGGTAAGAATAGCGGCGATTATCCGCCCTTTTCAATTAATCTGCATCGTCAGGTTCGGGCTGATGCAGGCATCAGCCCCTACACATGGTTGCGCATACATAATGGTTACGGATTACACGGGCGCGCGGAACGCGCCCCTACAGCGCGTTTTTGTTGTTTACATCATAATACACGGACGACCAATGGTCGTCCCTACAGTTCGCTCATGGAATTTATTACGTAAGGCACGGGCTGTCGAGGACGCCAGCCCCTACAATTATGAATTAAACAGGAGGTGATATCATGGATATCCGCAATATACCGACGCTTTTCGGACTTTCAGAAGCTTCCGAGCTGACCGAACTTAACAAAGGTCACATAAACCGAACCTTTCTTGCTGTCTGCGGCGGTAAAAAATATGTGCTCCAATCCCTGAACAGGTCTGTATTTCGTACTCCGGAAGCTGTTATGGACAACATCAGCCGCATTGAAGCGGCTTTTGCGGAAGCAGACTGCTCCGAGGTTGCCGTCCCGCATTTTATCGCCTTTGGCGATAAAAATTATGCGGTCGCTGACGAAGAGATATGGCGTATCTACAGCTATATCACAGCGACCGCTGACTCCGCGGCTGAACCCGCGGCTGCGGGACGGGCATTCGGTAATTTTATCCGCATTATGGACAGCAGAGAACTCAGCAGCACTTCTGCTATTGAAGGATTTCACGATTTTGATAGATATTTCGCTGTTCTTGCTTCAAAAAACGGCATAGACAGGGGAGTTATGACGACTCTTGACAAACTGCGCGATACATTAGGGCAGGTATTCGGCAGTTCACTGCAAAAACGCATCATACACGGCGACGCAAAGGCAGATAATATAATAATCAACCATAAAATGACTATAATAGACCTTGATACTATAATGTGCGGATATGCAGCCGTTGACTACGGCGACCTTGTGCGCTCTGTCTGCAAAAACGGTATCAACGACCTGTCGCCTGTCCGCCATATAACCGCAGGCTTCTCACAGGGACTTGGCGGAATTCTCTCAGATGAGGAGATAAACTCCCTGTATTACGGCATTTTATGGCTCACAGGAGAGCTTGCTGTGCGGTATCTCATCGACTTCAAAAGTGAAAACAAGTACTTCCGCGGCAAAACTTCAGCGGAATGTCTCGCCCGTGCAGAGCAGCTTCTCAGCCAGCTTAAACAGTTCACGGAACACAGTGCAGAGCTGACCGAGATAATACATTCCGCCTTTGCATGAACTGTAACTGTTGATTTACTTTGAAAAATATGATATAATCATATTAACATAATTGTTCGGACAAGCAAAGATCATAACCGTAAAGGGGGCGCGGTCATGGAAGTCATACTTGTTATCATAGTAGTATCGGTACTTGCAGTAATATTGGGAGTAAAGGTGATATGGCTCGTATTCGGCTTTGCTGCCCTTATCGGGCTTGCCTTCGCAGCCTCAATGATACTACTGACCGTATTCTTCATAAGACTGCTCTTCACAAAAAAGCACACTGCTTCTTTTTCAAGGATAGACAAAAGTCCCAAGAGCAGGTTCAAGGTCGCATACTACACCATTGACGGCACGGAATATCCAAATATCTTCCCCGAGGAAGGCTTTCTGCAAAACAAACTCTACCCCGGTGACAAAAAACATACTGTCTTTCTAACAAGGAACAGGAAATACGTTTACGATAAATTCGCCTGCACTACCTGTACCATAGGCTTTTTGCTGAGTATAGCAACTATAATAGCAGGCATTTTCACCTACAGCCATATATAAGGAGGAACTAATGGAAGAACACATCTGCGGCACTCACGGAGTGCATAAAGATATTGTGGACAAGGTCTCAAAGGTCATGCCCGATGAAGCTGTACTTTATGAGGCTGCGGAGCTGCTCAAGGTTTTTGGCGACGCAACAAGAATAAGAATAATCTTCGTGCTCTGCCAGAGCGAAATGTGCGTATGCGACATTGCAAGACTGCTTAATATGACTCAGTCCGCCATATCCCACCAGCTGAGAGTGCTGAAGCAGGCTCGCCTTGTAAGTTCAAGACGTGATGGCAAAACGATATACTACTCCCTCTGCGACGACCATGTAAAAACTATATTCTATCACGCAATGGAACACGTTATGGAGTGAGCTGCTGAATGAGATATTTTGATTTTCATACCCATGCATTCACCGATGCTCTTGCAGAACGCGCTATGTCGGGACTCGCAAAGACAAGCGGCATAGTCCCCGCAACTGACGGAACTTTAAACGGTCTCCGCAAAAAAATGGCTGAGAACGGCATAGACCGCGCCATGCTCCTGCCTGTAGCCACAAAGCCCTCACAGCAGACTGCTATCAACAACTGGGCAGCCGAGATAATGGGCGGAGGTATTTACTGCTGCGGAACAGTCCACCCCGATGCCGAGGACGCTGTCGAAGAAGTTGAGCGAATAAAGTCTCTGGGACTTTGCGGCGTTAAATTTCATTCGGAATATCAGCAGTTCTGTCCCCATGAGGAGAGAATGTTCCCCATATACGAGAAAATAGCCGAGCTTGGACTTATAGCCGTTTTTCACGGCGGCTGGGATCCCTACTCCGAGGATATAATAAGAGCTACTCCGCAGAGCTTTGCGGCTGTAGCGGAGACTTTCCCTAAGCTCACCATAGTTGCTGCACATCTCGGCGGCATGAAGCTCTGGGACGATATTGAGAGATATACAGCAGGCAAATTCGACAATCTTTGGTTCGATGTGGGAGTTATCGCACGATATATCGAGGACGAGCAGCTCCTGCGCATAATTCGTATGCAGGGTGCGGACAAAGTCCTCTTTGCAAGTGACTGCCCGTGGGACGAGCCTGCCAACGAGATAGCCATAATAAACAGGCTTTCCCTTACAGACGAGGAAAAGGCACTTATCTTCTACCGCAATGCCGAAAAACTCCTCCGTATATAGTGAGTAGAGAGTAGATAGTAGTTATTAGTGCATAGTGATTAGCATGGGCGGATATTATCCGCCCATTTATGCCTTACGATGCAAACAAAATGAACACTCTGTAGGGGCGAGTTCCGCTCACCCGTTAATTTCGCTGATACTTCCCGTGTCGAGAAGCGACACCCCTTTTGATGATACACGGACGACTTAGGGAGCGCAGGCTCTGCGCTCACGCGATGATATATGCCTTTCGTTTATTGTCTCCCGCGGCTAAAGCTAAAGCCTCAACAAAATCTTTACGCGGAGAAAGAAAAAAGAAAAAGCTTATGTACCCCTACATAAGCTTTAGTTATTAAAGAACTAATATATGAAATAATGTTTACCCCAACTGCGGCAGTCTCCCCAGACTCGCCGCATTATTTTATGTACGTGAAGCTCTCTGTTTACCCCGAGCTTCTATCCCTATCTTGGTAGATGAGTTGATCTCCTCCCCCGTCCCCTTAACGGGAGCCGGAGACCTGCTGCTCCGAAAGCAGCTATGTTCCCCCGAAAGTTTATTCATTTCAATTCTGCGTTCATTCAGCTGCCGCAGTATTTGATGCCGTGTTATTTAATGCTGCATCATTGATGTCAACATCTATAAGGAGTCCCCCGTCCTTGCCTGTTACCTTAGGCATTACGCCGTCCCATTTCTGGATCTGCTCGTAAGCAATTACCTTACTTGAAAGCGACTCTTCAAGGAGCTTGTTTGCGTCAGCCTGAGCCTGTGCCTGAGCGAGTATTGCCTCTGCCTCGGCATTTGCTGCAATGACCTTCTTTTCAGCCTCAGTCTTTGCAACGACCTTAGCCTGCTCCTGTTCGGTCTTGGTCTTGAGCAGGTTCTGTTCAGCCACCTGCTTTGCTTCGATAGCGTTGTTGAATTCTTCTGTGAAGTCAAAGTTTACGATATTGAATTTCTCGATATAGATACCGTAAATATTGAGCTTTTCGTCAAGAGCGGTCTTTACCTCGGTACTTACCGACTCACGCTCTGTAATGAGCTGTTCTGCGTTGTACTTTGCGGTAGCTGACTTCATGCACTCCTGAACTACGGGAGATACAAGGATAGTGCTGTATTCAAGACCTACATTCTTGTACATATCAGGTGATTTGTCTGAAACAAGTCTGTAGTTTACAGCGATCTCACTGTTTACAGTCTGAAGGTCACGGGATACAGCTGTTGCTGTAGCATTGAACACCTGTATCTTGTTTGACATATCCTCAACCTGCTGTATGAAAGGTGCTTTCAGATGAAATCCCTCAGAAAGCGGAGTTGACGAAACCTCGCCAAGTGTAAGAACTACACCTGTATTGCCTGCGGGAACTATGGTAAATGAATTTGCAGCTACAAGAATTGCTGCAAGACCTATAACAGCCCACTTAACGCCCTTGAAGCTTGTTTTTTTCGGAGCATTGTTCAGCTCCCTGACATTGATCGGCATAACTATTCTCCTTTAAAGTACATTTATTGATGTGTTATGTAATATTTTCTGTCCTCTGTAGCAGATATTACATTATCTTTTACTAATTTCTTGGTCAAACCAGAAAATGTATTCGGATTTAACAAGCCTATCTCATCAAGTCCTTTGGCAGTTTCCTTTGAAAATGCTCCTGCTTTTTCGAGTAATTTTACTATTCTTTTCTGTCTTAAAACTAATGCTGGTAAGATGCTTGCCATAATTATTCTCCTATTTTGTATATACAAATACGTGTTTAAGCTTTAAACCTTGTTAAGATAATACTTTCCGTCCTCTGTAGCTGAGATAACATTGTCGTACAGAAGCTCAAATGTTGCTTCGGGATTGAATATTCCCAGCTCATCGAAGGACTTTGCACTGTCTGCTGAATAAGCCTTTGACACTTCAAACAGCTTGATTATTTTCTTTTTGCTCATTAGTAATGCAGTTACAACATTCATTATTAAAACCTCCCTTTGATCCCATATCCTGTAAAAATTGTCCATTCTTTACATTTCTTCAAGAATGACCTCAAGCCCCTTTTCCATTTCTGTTCTCAGACAACCGCTCCTATACCCCATAACCATGACATACATGGCTTTTCGGAGCTTGTCAACATCTGAGATCTCCTTGGAATAATCCGCTAACTCACGTGATACCAGAGTTTTTATATGCTCGGTATCGAACGCCCCCTCGTCCTCTGCTGTAAAGATTATCCTGCAAAGGATATTATAAAGGAGTATGTCCTCTATGATATCATCTGAGGTATCCTCAACATCACCGTTGATATAGCGCATAAGATTTGCAATGTCCTCAAGCTTCATAGCCTTTCGGAGCATATTTATAAGAAGTATGCGGAGTATTTGCTTTTCCGAATACTTTTTACCCTTTGTAGCAGAAACCCAGCCGCGCTTTATCCAGTTCTGGATAGTAGTACCTTCAAGCCCTGTGAGCTTAGAGAGCTGGGAAAGTGTAAGACCGCCTGTTGCTTCAAGAACAGGTGATATCATAGAAAAAGCAGATTCACGAGCCTGCTCGGAAAATTTCATTGTGGTTCCGGGAATAAGTCTGTTCATAGTCTTTATCTCCTCTCTGACGATGATATGATTATATCACAAGTTCATATGAACCGCAAATGTTATCCTGAGATATTTTGAGCCGTTTTTGAGTATTTTTTGTGATTTATCATTGTATTTCATAGTTTTTCAGCTTTTTTCGCATTTTTTCATATCAAGTCATAGCTGCAGCAACTCTCCTTTTTTCTCTTCATTATTATATATGTACAAACCAAGCCCTTTCTTTTCTACGTTATATAAGTCAAAAAACGATAAATCTTTTTCCGTGAACGTTGATTTGTTTAAAAAAATATGGTATAATAATATAAATCATAATCTTACGATGTAAAATTATGTTCCGAGCTATTAGTTATTAGTGCATAGTTATAAGACAATTTCCGATGACTACTCATTGATAATTGATCGCTATATTCAAGGAGGTCAATATGAAATATACTCAGGGTCAGTACATAATTGCTGACAAAACCGCAATTGCCCGTGAGATATACAGCTTCACCATCTCATGTCCCGAAGTGGCAGCTGTAGCCTGTCCCGGACAGTTCGTACACATTAGAGCCAAGGGCTATACTCTCCGCAGACCTATTTCAATATGCGGCATAGACAAGGAAAAGGGCACACTTCGCATAGTATTTGAAATAAGAGGCGAAGGAACTGCTGAGATAGCAAAGCTCAACAAAGGCGACCTTATAGATATGCTCGCCCCTCTCGGACACGGTTTCACTGTTGACCCTTCTTATAATAAGGTAATACTTATCGGCGGAGGTATAGGAACTCCTCCTATGCTCCCCCTTACAAAAGCTTACGGCGATAAAGCCGTGGCAATAAGCGGTTTCAGAAATGCTTCCGCAGTTATATTACAGGACGATTTCCGTAAAACAGGCGCAGAAACTATACTCTGCACCGATGACGGCTCAGCAGGTATCCATGGCTTCGTAACACAGCCCCTGAAGGAGCTTGCTGAAAAAGGCGGCATCGACGCAGTATACGCCTGCGGACCTATGCCAATGCTCAAGGGCGTAGCTGCTATATGCAAGGAAAACGGCATCTTCTGCCAGATATCCCTTGAAGAGCGTATGGCTTGCGGTATCGGCGCGTGTCTGGGCTGTGCCTGCCGCACTGTAAGGAATGACGAGGAATACTTCGCTCATGTCTGCAAGGACGGTCCTGTATTCAATGCTGAGGAGGTGCTCTGGTAATGGCTGATCTTTCCGTAAAAGTCTGCGGCGTAGACTTCAAAAACCCTATTATCCCTGCTTCGGGAGTATTCGGCTACGGACGCGAATACGAGGAGCTCTTCCCTCTTGACAAGCTGGGCGGAATCGCTACAAAGGGCACTACACTTCACCTGCGTACAGGTAATATTGCTCCGAGAATCGCAGAAACTCCTTCTGGTATGCTCAATTCAGTAGGTCTCCAGAACCCCGGTATCGACCACTTCATCGAGACCGAGCTCCCCTACCTGCTCACAAAGGATCTTGTAGTTCTTGCGAATATCGCAGGCTCTACTCCCGATGAGTGCGCTGAGGTAGCCGCAAAGCTTGAGGATACAGATGTTCATATGATAGAGCTGAATATCTCATGCCCCAACGTAAAGCAGGGCGGTGCAGCATTCGGTACAAGCTGCGAAATGGCAGCCGAGGTAACAAAGAGAGTCCGCGCAGTTACGAAAAAGCCTCTCGTGGTAAAGCTCTCACCGAATGTTACCAGCATAGCCGATATCGCTAAATCTGTGGAAGCCGCAGGTGCTGACGCAGTTTCACTTATAAATACTCTCCTCGGCATGAGGATAGATATAAACACAGGCAGACCCATACTTCATAATAATGTAGGCGGTATGAGCGGTCCTGCCGTATTCCCTATAGCTGTACGCATGGTATGGCAGGTTGCAAACGCCGTAAAGATACCCGTTATCGGTATGGGCGGCGTTTCCTCGGGACGTGATGCTATCGAGCTTATGATGGCAGGAGCTTCCGCAGTACAGGTGGGCGCAGCTATATTCACAGACCCATATGCTCCCGTGAAAATAGTGGAAGAGATGAACGACTGGTTGGACAGCAAGGGCATCGCTTCCGTAAACGACATAATCGGCACGGTAAAGCCGTGGTAAGCAGCGTAACGCTGCACCCTTGCCACGTTGACGCTCGTAAACTTGCTCACTATTAACAATACCGATACTCGTGCATCGCTTACAGCACTATATTTCTGCTGAGCCCATGAACGGATATGAGCCATTAGCCGTTAGCCCATTGTAGGGGACGGCGTCCTCGACGTCCCGTGTAATTCTCCGCCATTTCGCGGAATACGTTTCATACAAGTAAAAAGGAAAATAACATGATTATAATGTCAGTTGACTTCGGCGATGCAAGAACAGGCATCGCAGTCTGCGGAAAAAGCGAAATGATAGCTTCTCCCGTAACTGTCATCGCCGAAAAGGACTTCACAAAATGTATAGAAAAAACCGCCGCTCTCGCAAAAGAGCAGCGCGCTGAACAGATAGTCGTGGGCTATCCTATGAATATGAACGGAACAGTCGGCGAAAGAGCTGAAAAATGCAAGCTTTTCGCCGAAGAGCTGGAAAAGCTCACAGGCTGTCCCGTTAAGCTCTGGGACGAACGCTGCACTACCGTCTCAGCTCACAACGCACTGAACGTTACGAATACCCGCGGCAAAAAGCGCAAGGCAGTCGTAGACGCAGTTGCAGCAGTACTTATCCTTGAAAGCTACCTTGGATTCAGACGCAATTCAGGTGAAGCTACATAATTACCGACTTGATGTCGTCAAGCAGATTTCCTGCGGCTTTAAGAGTTTTTCCCGCATCACGCTTTATACTCATTTTCTTCATGGGGCGTGCGTTGGAAAAAGCATAGCAGGCAAATCCCACTATTGCTCCCGCAGCAGCACCTTTGGCAAGTGACACAATGTTCATTTCATTAAACTCCGTATTTTTATTATCCGCAAAGCGGACAATAGTATTATCTGAAAAAATGATTGATCTATTCTGTTTTTTAAAAAGGAGGTCCATATGAAAAAATTACTTATCACTTTGGTCATGATAACAGGTCTAATATCAATGTACAGCTGTTCTTTCAGACAAAGCAGCCAGTCATCAGAGACTGCCACAACACGGCCAACAGAAGTAACTACGACTGGTACATCAGTCCAGACCACAACCAAAGAAAAAGTCAAGGCAGACCCCGATATTTTCACCTATAATTACGTTCACGGTGAAGAGGGATATTTCAATCTCCTGAACGAAGAGCCCGAATTCAGAAAAAAGGTTCAGGAAGGTGATACCTGCTGGGCTTATGCTGCCGCAGCTTCTATGGAGACAAGCCATTTCCTGAAAACAGGCAACAGTATAACTGTTGACCCTATGGCTATCGTCAATACTGTATGGGATACCAACAAATCAGACGGATTCATAAAAAAGATCGACGCCTCAAACAAAGAAATGGGCGGCTGGGGCTGGATGGTAACAGAAACTGTTTCACGCGGCTTGAACGGTGTTACTCTTGACAGCGCAAAGATACTTACGGACAAGGGCAGAGATGCCTTAAAGGACGCTATCCGTTCAAGAGGCGGAGTCTATGCAGCTGTCCCTGACAACAGCGATAAAAAGGACTGGTACGGCGATTACTACACCATGAACGACGCAAAGAGCAGTATTGCCGACCACGCTATCACCATTATCGGCTGGGACGACAGCTTCCCGAAAAATTACTTCAACGAGGAAGCTTCACAGAACGGCGCATGGATAACCTATAACAGCGCTGAGGGTATTCTCGGTTCATATTACTATGTTTCGTATGATACTCCACTGACTGACATCATAAGCTTTACAGCTACAGATAAGTATTCCAATGTTTTAAGCCATGACGCCGGAAATGAGCAGGATAAATACATAAGCAGAGGCGAAGAAACAACCGTCGCCAATGTTTTCCACGCTGCCGGAAAGCTTGCCGCTGTTGGAACTTACAATGACTTCGACGAGGAACAAAGCATAAAGATCGAAGTATACGACAGCAGCTTCAAGACCCTGCTATACGCTCAGGACGCTACTCTCGCCTTCCACGGCTATCAGACTGTTGAGCTGGATAATCCTGTAAGCGTCGGCGACTATGCCATAGTCATCACCTATACTAAGGGTGCGCCTGTTGAAGGTCAGAACATTGACTATGAAAGAGCCGATTACGTAACTGCCTGCGACAGCGGACAGTCATACATATTCCTCGGCGACTGGAAAAACAAGGCTTCTATATTCCACGCCGTAGAGGTACCCGAAGGCGAAGAAGCACCTGCTGTAGATCATACCTATGATTATATCAAGGACCTTAAAGATATGAACGACGGCAACATCAAGGAAACCCTCGGTATCGACTTTACGCCTAATAATTTCTGTATAAAGGCGCTTTACACTTATTGATACATTAAAGGAGATCTATGCAAAACCTTAATATCGTCCTTGTAGAACCTCAGATACCGCAGAATACGGGAAATATCTCCCGAACCTGCGCCGTTACGGGAGCAAGACTGCATCTTGTCCGCCCCCTCGGCTTCGAGGTAAGCGACAAGCACCTGAAACGTGCGGGGCTTGACTACTGGGACAAGCTTGACATCACATATTACGACAGCTTGGAGGATTTCTTCGTGAAGAACAAGGGCGGTCACTTCTTCTACTTCACTACAAAGGGACTTCATGTCCACAGCGAAGCGGAATATCCCGACAATGCATATCTTGTTTTCGGACGTGAGGACAAGGGGCTCCCGGAAGAGCTTCTTCACGAAAATCCCGAAAGCTGTGTAAGAATACCTATGCGCAATGAACTGCGCAGTCTCAATCTCTCGAATTCAGTGGCAATAGCTGTGTATGAGGTACTGAGACAATGGGATTATCCCGACCTTTCCCGCGAGGGGAAACTGACAAAATACCAATGGTAAAAGGAGATACAAAAATGTCAAAGATAGCATTACTTACCGATTCATGCTGTGACCTTCCAAAGGAGACAATAGATGAACTGGGAATAAAAGTAATTCCATTCACCCTTACCTTAGGCGGTGAAAGCTTCAGAGAGATATATGATAAATCAACACAGGAAGTGTACGAGCTTATGGAGAGTACCGATGAGATACCAAAGCACTCTCAGATATCTCCCCTGACATTTGAAGAAACATACAATGAGCTTTATGAGCAGGGATATACTGATGTTATCAGTGTTTCCATAAACTCTCAGGGCTCAGGTACATATAACAATTCATTGATAGCCAAAAGCGACTTTTTCGAAAACAATCCCGATGCACAGGGCAAGATCAAGATCTTCAACATCGACTCAAAGTGCTATACTCTTTACTACGGCTATCCCGTAATGGAAGCTGCAAAGAAGATACGCCGCGGTGCAGATGTGGAAGAAATAATCGCTTACCTTGAGGACTGGTTCAATGTAAGCGGTATATATGCAGTGCCATACACCCTCAAGTACGCTAAGAAGTCGGGACGCATCTCCGCTGCAAAGGCTTTTGCGGGAGAGCTTCTCGGACTCAAGCCTGTAATACTCTTTGCTGACGGCACGACAACTACCGTTGACAAGATAAGAGGCGAAAAGAATATCGTTCCAAAGCTTGCGGAAATAGTTGAGAAGAATATGACTCCTCAGACACCGTACATTATGGTACACGGCAAGGACGATACTCTCGCAAAGGAAGTCGAGAAGGAGATCGCTAAAAAGACAGGTAAAAAGGCTGAGATGTTCGGCAACATCGGTGCAGTCGTATCAGCAAATATCGGTCCCGAGCTTGTTGCTGTAGTCGTAAGGAGAAAGAACAAGTAATATTATTCAGAAAAGACAGGGCATTTGCTCCGTCTTTTTTGATTATCAGAATTTGGCTGTATTTCGCTATGTCAAAGACTTTTTACATCGTTTTTCGCCCGTTTGTAAACGTCTTTTTTCAATTTTTCAGCACTTGTAAAAACAGATTGGTAGCAATTTTTTCTGCGGACTGATATACTGGTATCAGTCAAGCGAAAAGTTCCGAAGGAGGAAAAAATGGAAATCGGAAATCAGATCAAAAAACACAGAAACAAATTAAAATGGTCACAGGAGATGCTGGCAGAGAAAGCTTATGTCAGCCGCCAGACTATTTCAAACTGGGAAAATGACAAGAGCTATCCCGATATCCACAGCCTTCTCATTCTCGGCAAGCTTTTCAATATATCTCTTGACGAATTAGTTAAAGGAGATGTTGAAACTATGAAAAACGAGATCAACAAAGATGAAGTAAAAAAATTCAATTCCATGTCATGGCTTCTTGCGGCAATGTATATAATCATGGTAGTATCGCCGCTTCCGCTGATAAAGTATCTGGGCTGGATAGGCGGAGTTATATGGGGAGCTATCGCCGCAGTTGCTATTTTTATAGCATTCAGGGTCGAGAAAATGAAAAAGGCAAACAATATCCAGACATATAAAGAAATTGCCGCATTCATGGAGGGCAAGCCTCTTGACGAGATCTCAGCCGACCGGCTGAAAACTGCCAACAGAACCGCTATAAAGCTCATGTACGGCGTTATATCCGCATTAATAGCACTTACAGTATGCGCTGCCATCGGGTATTTTATGTATAAATAAAAAAATAACGGCTCCTGTGATCTCACAGGAGCCGTAACTATTTCAGTTCAGTATTCCGAATCAGAAATTCTTTGAAGCATAATCAACCCATCTGCTGTCCTTTGAAAGCTTGCCGCCCTTGAGGAAAGCAGCCTTTGCATTCTTGTCGTTCTTAAGGAATGCATCGAACCACTTAACAGCATATTCAGCGAAAACTGCAGGTGCATGATTATCGCATGGGTCTAAATGCTTACCGTTCTTTACACTTGCATATACACAAGAAGTATTGCAAGCATTGTAAGAATTCTTTACCCATGAAGATGATACGATATCATCCTGTGTAGCAGTTACAAAGAAAGTCGGCACCTTCAGCTGGCTTGCTTCAGACTGGAACTGACACCCCTGTACATCAAATACACAGTCTATAGCTGTATTCTGTCTTGAAGCATTAACTGCGCTCATTCCGCCCTGAGAATGTCCGCCTGCACCAACGTGCTCTGCATCTACCTTATTGTAGAACATACTATTACTATCTTTGCCTTCTTTGATGATAAAGTCAACTGATGCAGACTCTGTTACACCTGTTCCGCAGTAACGGTCAGTATTTGCTACTACGATATATCCGCCTTCTGCAATCTTGCTGAGAAGCTCAGTATAAGATCTCCAAGTGGCAAATGTACCATTTCCCCATACAACTACAGGATACTTCTTGTTAGATGTAGTCATATCCTTAGGATAATATACAACGTGATCGATCAGCAGACCGTCATCAAATTTTGCTAAGTTTACAGTGCTGCTTACGCTTGTAATCGAAATAGGCTTATATGCTGCATTAGCTGTGCTGACATTTGCTGCTAAAGCTGATGTTGCCATAATTGCTGCTGCCATTATAGATGCGATTCTTCTTTTCATGGTATGACCTCCATTTTGTTTTTTAGTGATAATTTTTGTGATATATAATGTTAACATATATATGTATTATTATATCATATACCCCTGCTGTTTGTCAATAGTTTTGCTGCTTTTTATTGATATTTTTATACTAAGTCCGTATTTTTATTGATATACGGTTCTTTAATGCCATAAATAATTACGAAAAAAGCTGCTTACATTCAGCAAGCAGCTCATTCCGCTATTCAAACGTGAAAAAAATTGTCAGCGCTTTCAAGAGTTACTGCATCTTGTAAGCGTCGATCATCTTCTTGCTGATATGTCCAGAACGCCGAACACAGCGTCCATCGTTTCTGATATATGAAATTTCCGCAGCTATTTTTGTTTTCAGCTTTACTTCAAGCTTCATTGATTCCCTGTTAATAGGTACAACATCTATCCTGTCAATAATAGCCTTTGTCATTTCATCAACTTCATCATGTGACATCTGATGTCCAGGTGTGTACATAGTACGGAAGTAATTCTCTATCTTTTCCATTTCATTTGCGTAATCATCTTTTGCCTGCGCCTTGAGTTCCAATACATGAATATCCTCCTCAAGCTGAGAGATAAGAACATTGACACTGTCATTACGCTCACGAAACTCATCACGAGAAATAATATTATCAGTATACAGGTCAAGCAGCTTTTCGCGCTTGGCTTTTTCTTTTGTCAAACTTGATGTTAGATGATTTATCTGACTTTGTAAACCAGTATCACGACCACTTTCACGGTATATCCGCATAAAATCTGTAACATACTCATCAATATTACCTGCAATGGTCTGGAAATGCTCTGACAGCATTTTATAGAGATCTTCCTCCATAATAGAAAAAGATGCACAGCTCTTAGCCCCGAAACGCTTCTTTTCACTGCAAATCCACTGATATATGGGCTTACCTTGAGATACACTGTTGGAATAACTGGTACGCCAATACGGTTTATCATGTGCTTTACACCATATGACACCTGTAAACACACTCTTGTCCTTGAATGAGCGACCTCTAGACTTGATAGCTGTACTGCGTTCATGAAAAATTGCATTTGCTCTTTCCCATATCTCCTCGCTGACGATTGCAGGAACTACCTCTCCGGTTTCGTCTTTATAGAGTACCCATTCTTCCTCTGGTAAAAATCTCTGCTCACGGGTGCGATAATCGACAATCTTGACCTTGTTGCCGCAATAATACCCTTTATACTTGGGATTCTGAATAATACCGTTGATAGTGTTGTGATGAATGCGCGAGCCGTTTCTGTTGCGATAGCCTTTTTCCCAGAGAAGGTTCTCGACTTTACGAGAGCTGTATTCCCCTGTTGAATAAAGCTCATATATCAGCCTTACCATCTCGGCTTCAGCTTCGTTTATAACAAGTCTGCAATCCTGTTTATCGTACCCGAAGATACGGCTGTTTCCCATTACATTACCGCTTTCAATAGCGCGTTTGTGTCCCCAGCGCACACGCTCGGAGAGCTTTCTAACTTCATCGGCAGCGATGCTCGACATGATAGTGAGTCGAAGCTCGCTGTCCGTATCTATTGTGCAGATGTTATCATTCTGGAAGAAAACGCCAACACCTGATCTGAGCAGATCACGGGTATATGTCAGACTGTCTATAGTATTTCTGGCGAACCTGCTGACTTCCTTCGTAAGGATAAGATCGAACCTCCCCGCCTTGCCATCTTCGACCATACGCATGAAATTAGTACGGTTCTCCGCTGCTTCACCGCGTATTCGGTCGACATAGCCTTCAACGTACTCCCAGTTCGGATTATTCTTAATCATATCCGTAAAAAACGCGATCTGATTCTCCACGGAGTTTTCCTGCTCCTCCTTTGTGGTAGAGACACGAGCATAGAACGTTACACGCATTTGAACATCAAAAATGGTCTTACGCTCCATTTTCATCTGATTAGCGATACTATAAATATCCATCGATACTCCTCCTTTTTAGGTATGGTATCATCACAATAATTATATCATACCAAAATTAATTGTCAAGTGAAAAAAATGTCTGCCGCTATAGCGGCAGACAAACAAGCTTTACTGCACATATCTTTTGCCTTTTTCAAGGTTCTCAATCAGCTCGATCATTTTCCCCAGTCGGGTATGGTCGATCCATCCGTTTTTATATAAAATTTGTGCCCATGCGACCAGAGTTTGTTTTTTCAGTGCCAACTCCGGCGATTCTGACTTTTTCATGTTTCCCCCTCCTTTATCATAATTATGCTTCTTATCAACGGTAAATATACCGCTATTTTCTCTATTGACACATTAGTACCAAAAAGATATAATTATAATGTATAGGTAGCGCCCTAAGGGTGCTATATAAAATCAATTGTTATTTTGAGAGTCATCTTGCTCTTCAGCGCGAAAATCAATAATATGGCCACTGATCGTAGTTTGAACGTTACGTTTCTGCTCTTTATTATAAAGAGCACCTTTGATTATGACATCACCGCGGTTCATTGAATCGAAGCGTACCATATCAGCTTTCTTCCAACGAAGCTCAGTAGCGACCAGATTAGCACTGTCCTGAGTAGGACGATGATGTATCTGCATACCAGCCTTTCCGAGGGCAGAGCCTATTTCTGTGCTTCTAGCGTAGAAGTCCTGTGTAGAAGCAATGATAGAGAGACGGTGCTTTCTGCCTTCCTTCAATATCTTACGTATTGGGCTAGAAACTGACATGTTATGATTCTGAATCTCGTCAACGACGACAGATAAAGGGCGCTGGGGATTACCCTGCTTGAAGTTGAAAAGGCCTGCAAGCAGGGCATCAATGATCTGATTTCCGTTGCTTGAGTATTTCTCGTTTATCTGAACAACATGGATTTTTCGTTCACCGCTGAAAATATCTTTCCAGGTTCCATTGTTGAGCTTGTACTCCTTGATATCCTCAAAGAATGGCTTAAGACGGCTGCAAAGGCTCTCGCATGTCATACCATCATCATCCAGAAGTTCCAGAAGATCATCAGATGATATTGGCTGATTTTTGTCCGAAACTTCAAGCAAATCTGATATTGCCGAGCGCAGTAAGTTAGTCTGCGGAACAGACAACTCTCCGATACCAGCTGTGATAACGCCAAGCAATTCCTTCTTCTGGGAAGGAAGGCTCGCTGTTCGATCAATGTTGAAAATATCGACGTTAAGTTCACCATCATCAAGCTTGTGAAATACAACATTCTCGTCAACAAATTCCTTTGATAGGTTCGTGCATAATGCTTCATATGTATCTGAAGTACTGGTGTCGAACACTAAAATGTCATAGTCCTGAGCAAAACGGCTTGCCATTATTTGATGCTTGGTATAGCTCTTTCCCTCGCCGGCTTGACCATAAATAGCAATACTGTCGTTCTCGGCAGCATTGAAATCAACCAGTCTGCCTGCCATATGCCCATTTCCGTCTGTGATTAACGGTATGAAACCTGCCTTTGGAAACTCATCAACTGTATGCAGAAACGCAACAATTTCAGGATTATATAACTGATATACAACATCTGCATCAAGAATATCAGCCAAAACATCATACAGGTAAAGGCGTTGATGCTGTCCATCAGCATCATACAATTCAATTGGGTGAGTATCGAAGTCTTTGCACTCCAGATATCCCAATCGCTTTAAAGCTTTGATAACAGCTTCAAAATTGTGTGTTTTCTGCATATAACCCATGATATCTTCAAGTACAGCGAAACTCAGATACAGACGATTTCCGTCAAGGATTAGAGTTCTTCCATCATCTGTGAACTTCATATTATTCTTTTTACGTATCACTACGTATTTTTTAGTCCTGATAAGCTCACTTAGAACAGCTGCAAGTTCACATACAATTATTTCGTCTGAACTCATAATAGTATGCGGCTGAGCATTTACAATAGGCAACAGTCGTTTCGCCGTTTCATTATTCATAAAATCGAAGCTTAAAAAGTAATGAAAGAAAAGTCCAGTAAGACAGATCATCACCATAGTTTCAAGTGCTTCTCCCTGAACATCTTTTGATAAGATTTCACGAAAAGCAGGTGCTTTTTCAATGAAAAGCCTCTTGACTTCATTTGCGTGATTTTGCGCTGTTGTAACTATCAATGAGTCCATCTCGGCGAGGATTACTTGCAGTTCCCCCGGAGTTTGTTCAACCGTTATGCCAGTGCTATCTATCGCTAAGAACACATTCGGAGCAAGCTTCATTGCAGTTAACGCTGCATTTTGTGAGATCACTACCGAAAGGCTACGATCATCTTTTTCAGTTGCTCTTATTATCGCTTTAAGAGCCTCTATGACCTTTTTTCCCTCGTCGGCAAAGGAATGATCCACGTAAAGTGAAACCCCATCACAGTTATATCCTTGCTCCTCGATGACAGCTTTTTCGCCGTCGACCAGATTTGTTAATGGGACTTCGGCAATATCACGAGTTGCACAAAATGCTGTCAAAGCTTCTTCCGTACAATCAGCTGATGGCGATATAATCGGTATCTTGCCATTGTGTACACCAGCCTGTGAAATGAAGTACTTCAGCTTGCTGCTGCAACGATACATTCCACAAAATGTCAAACGGTCATCGCACTGCACTGCCTTCTTAAAGTTTGATATTATCATATCAGGAGAGTGCATTGGAATAATGAGCTTGTAAAGCTTTACGCCTTTCGATAGCAGCTTATGAGGTATATAGCTATCCTTCGGCTCGTAAGCGTAGAGAACCTCTCCGTTAGGAAATTCATGCCAGCCTGGACGCGAGTACAGAATGATCTCTTGCGTCTGAGCCTGATTAATCGCAAAGCGAACAAGTTCATTGAACAGGTGTTTTGTGCAGCTCGGATATCTCACGATTTTATTAAGACAACGGTGATATCGCTCGTGAAGATAATCATCTTTTCCCATGATGCAAGAATACTGCCTGCCATTAGTGATGTATTCGATAATAACAAAACGGAGCTCCATATCTTCCGACAGCACTTTGCTGAAACGTGGGATCATGAACCCTTCTGTCAATTCCTGAACTTTCACCTTGCCCTTACTGTTTGATACTTCTTTCGCATACCTACTGGTCGTAGGATCAAGTTTGAAAGTGGCTCTTTCATGAGTCAAGTCTGGCATAGTTCCTGGAGTAGGCAGATGGCGTCGACTGATACCAAAATCTCCTGCCCTCACAGATTGAGGCTGATGATAATTCTGTGCATTGTTTGCTGCTGAAGCAAGAGGTGTGCACGTTTGATTTATACCTGCATTCATATTCGGAATAGGAATACTTTGATTTCCGATACCTGTTATCATAGGCTTCGAATATGAATACATGTCATAGCTTCCCATTCCGTTATTGATGGTTTGTGCGGAAGCTACACTTGATGCCATATTCTGTACATAAGAAGACCGAAAATCTTCTTGCTGCGAAAACTGAGGAATACCTGTAATTCCATTTAAGTTAAAATTATCCATATTGATCTTTCCTTTATAATGTATTAAAACTGTTCTGTTTTTATAAAATTATAGGTGATGGAGCTCCTTTGAAATTAATATTTCTCCAAAACGCACTATTTTGTGTGCTTTTTGAAAATACTATTTTCAATTCACCTATATTTTTATAAAGAGAAAGCTTTTTTAGCCATCGGTGCAGCTGTTGTTAACTGCACTTCAGCTCTTGATTTTATTATAAAGCCTTTTACAACCCTTGTCTAAGTCTTTTTCAGTCAGATAGCGATAAATAGCGAATGACAGTAAATCCTGTCAATTACATTTTGTTTTGAGGTGGTTTCCTTATGTATTTTGCCGATTTTATTCAAAGACTTCGTCCGATAATTGGAGATGGAAGAGCTATCCCTAAATATGTCCTCCATATTCTAAAAATGGTCATCGTAGAACCTTCTTCTGAAAAAGGCTACAAAGGAGTGAAGATAGTCAACGATATCTTTAATGACAAGGTATCTGAGTCCACGCTAAAGAGCTATTACTACGGAAAAACAGAAGGGAAAGGTGCTAATAAGCAAATCGTTGGTGATAATATTAATAAATTAGCCCAAAGTATAGAGCATTATTTGGATACAGAAAAATTCAAAGGCTGCTTCAACAACTTACAGTTTAAATATGAGGAAGCAAATAAATTGAAAGACAGCTTTAAAGATATATTAGCTGATGAAGCTAACGATAAAATAGTTGATAGATTAGCAGATGAGCTAAAAACTATTATACTTAAAGCGGCAGGCAGCAAAAACGAAGCCTTATCCTCTGTTAATATCGTATCTGATGCAGCCGGCGTCATAAAAAAGGAGAATACACTTAAAAAAGGCACAGTATTGGAAGAAGTCTTAATGGAAAACTGGTACTCTCAATTGGAGCCTCCTTCACCCAGTTTCTCAGAAAACGAACTTGAGGAAATTGAAGCGATAGCCAGGAAAATGTATATATATCTGACAGAAATAGAGGACCTTGATTTATATCAATACATAGAGAGCAAGAAGCTATCTCATTTATATGGCTTATCTGAAGAGGAAATGATCCGTCGTATTAGGAGTTGTATTCCTGACGAGATATACGAGAAATCTAAGGAGCATTATAATAATCTTCATAAAATATCAAGCAGATTAAAGTATTACAACGAGATGCACACGTATTCCCCTTTAAGTGATACGGTAAACACTTCTACCTCAATCACATTGGAACATTTTCTTTATGGAATTCCTAGCAGTACACATTTAGCTTTAAAAAATGACTTGAAGTTTTTATCATTTGCGATACGGCAATTAAGAAAATAATACATACCTTTTTTACCGCTTTTTTTGTTAACATTTTTCTGAGTCTGTACAAAACAATTTCAAGGCATATAAATTGTATGTCATTAGCCCATGGTCTAATGACATACGCAAAATCTGTTTCACAGAAATGGTTTTTGCGCTTTTGCAATATTGCAAATAAAAATGACACCCTATTGAAATACGATTGGAGCCGGGACCTGTCCCGGCTCTGTCTCATTTATATTTACTTTCTTTCGTACTCTTTGAGCCTGCGGTAAAATGTGTTGGCACGCAGGCCCATTTCTTTCTGAAACCATACCGCCGTTATAGCGCCAGATTTCCACTGCTCGTACAGTTGACCGAATTTTATCCAGTCTATAGGTAGAGGTTGTCTGCCTTTATACTTACCATGTGACTTCGCAATAGCAATGCCCTCACGTTGACGTTGTAGAGTCTGCTCACGTTCAAGCTCCGAGAGCGCCGCGAATATAGATAAGACGAATCGCCCCTGCGGTGTGTTGGTATCGATGTTCTCCTTGCTGCTTACAAGAGTAACCTTCTTCCGTTGAAGTACATCTACAATGTTGAGCAGATCTCGGGTAGAACGACCAAGCCTGCTGATGCTCTCAATATAGAGCGTGTCTCCCTCGCGGACATATTCAAGCATAGCCTTCAACTCAGGACGGTCAGCGTTCTTACCTGACATCTTCTCAGCGAAAACACGCTCAACCTGATACTGCTTCATCAAAGCTTCCTGACGGGCGGTTTCCTGATGCTCAGTCGAGACACGGATGTATCCTATTTTTCCCATTATTCATCTCCTTACTGTTTCCAAAGGTGGTGGTGACATTCGGAACGTCTCAAAAGTCAGAATACCTACTTTTGGAACTGATTTTCAGCTGGTTTTTGAGTGTATCAAAACCTATACTTTTTGACACACCTTATTTTGTTTTCGCATAATAAAACAGCCGCCATTACTGGCGGCTTTGGTTTCATATCAAGTTTTTAACAGTTTCAAAGTATTCTCTCATCTCGGAGTTATCCGGCTCAATTTGTAGAGCAAACGCTATACGTCCAAGGAGCGAGTGCAGATATTTGTCGGGAGATATATCAAGTCCTTTGCGGTTGATACTCTCAGCAGCTCCGTACTTCTGACAGTAGTAGACTTCCTGACGCAGAGTTCGTTTCTGACTTCGGGACAGCGTTGGCTTTTCATTGACAACTATGCCCGTAACTCTCTGCTGCTGCGATGAGTTGATAAATACGGTTTTCTTATCATTGAGCGTAAATCCCATATGATACAGCATACGCTTAACTTTTCCAACGACTTTGGCACTATGAATATCAGCCTTATAACCTGAGAATGTCATATCGTCACAATAGCGTGTATAGGTTATATTATACTCACTGCACCAATGTCCTAACTTTTCGTCAAACTGCTTCATTACAAGATTTGCAATATATGGAGAAGTAGGAGCCCCCTGTGGTAGCTTCCCTTTATATGTACATAGGTGCGTAAACAATACTGTTGCAGTAATTGACACCCCAAGTCTTTTCATTACAAATAATACTTTATCATCGTCAATACTATCAAAGAAATGAGATATATCGAGCTTCAGAACGCATTCTTTTCCAACATGTGGAGCAGCATTATCAAGAAGAGAATTCCCTTTGCAGTACGCTGTTGAGTATTCAGACACTTTGAGCTGATACAAGAAATTGTCAAGTAACCTGCGCTGAACTAGTTTAAGGAATGCGTTTGGTACATTGAGAGTACGATTCTTATGTCCGCGTCCGTGATGTATTACTACTGTATGATAGTTTTCATAAATACTTCCTTTGCGTTTTTTTCGAGGCTTATAGTTATTGCTGAGCATATAGAGTTTTCCAACAGGAACTCTAAGAGTTTCTGCAATATAAGGAATATCATTGTACACTATATAAGCCTCCCTTTTAAATGAAATAGAACAGCCGTTGACACAAAGCATTCAAATGTTTCGGAGCCGAATTTAAATTAACACCGTTAATATTTTATTCGGCGGAGAAACTTTTGCTTATGTTCTTATTCCTAAAAAATGCCGCGGCGACTCGCCGCAGTTTTGCTTGGCAAATTCACTGTCAACGGCTGTTTGGATAATTATACCATAGAAGAACCTATATAGCAAGTACTAAATACTATCAAAACACACCGCAATACTCCTCATATAAGCTTTCACCAGTCATAAACTTTACATCCCTGACAGCCTCCTGGAACGTACCAGTATCCATTAAAAGATCAGCCACCTCGTCCGCGCTATAGCCATAATCCAGCAGCATTATGACATCATTCTCGTCTGCGCCAAACAAATGAGCCATCTCGACGAGAGTTTCCTCATATGTTGTGAAATAGTCCTCGTAATCACCATACCACCATTTGCAACGTGAAAAATGAGAATATGTAGGAGCAGGAGTAAATTGCGAGCGTGTAATATTGCCGTAGCTGTCAATCTTTATGATGTCACCTTCGTCAGCTTCGATACGTTCAGAAGCAAATTTATGTAAGCCGACACGTTTCAGAGCATTTTTCATTATGCTCTCAGTGCTGGCGTATACGTAAAGACCAAGAGACTCAAAGTGGAGCAGGCATAACGGGTTGGAGCCTTTCACAAGATACAGGTTGTTATTTTTATCAAGAAGGCTAAAAGTGAAGCTGCCTTGCACCTGCTCCGACATATATCTGAGTGAATCAAAGTTCAGCTTGTGCTGCGACTCGATAAGCTGTACCGCTACATAGGAATCAGTCTCTATACTTGTGATAGGAAGCTGCTTTTCTTTCCTAAGTTCTTTATCATTATAGATAATTCCGTTGTGCGCCAAACTCCACGAAATATCGCCTGCAGTCCCAAGAAACGGGTGATTATTTTGGTTGTGCTTCTCATTCCCCTGTGTAGCGAGCCTTGTGTGTCCCATGACAGCGGCAGTGCCTTCCGGTGGAGCGAAATGAAGTTTGTGAGCTGGTTTGGGACGCTTATATATAACTACCTCATTGGCTCTGACGTATGATATCCCCGATGCATCGGTGCCTCTTTCTTCTGCAGCTACAGCAAGAGACTGTGTCAGTTTACGAAGGACTTTAAGCGGGATAATGCCCTGGTAATCGAGCCATCCAAACAGTGAACACATCTCACTCTACCCCCTCAAATTTTACGTCTATAGTCGGTGTGCTTTTCTGGGTAAGGGAATCCTCAAGTATCTCCCCGACCTTATCAAGTAATAAGGTGGCAGTGAACAGGGCTACCAGTTTTATAATTTCTCCAGCAGGTTCTCCTGTTGGTATCTTTTTTATTATTTCTATAGGTTTCATTATACTTCCTCCTGTATTTCGATTTCTTCATTTATGTAGAGCCTGCGTTCTTTCAGGTACTGTATAAGCTCAGGTTCATTTATCGTATCTACGAACTCTGACCATGACTGATTGGCAATGCCCTCATCAGTAAGAGAGATAGCGAGATCGCAGATATCATTTACAAGTTCTAATGCAGCAATGAGCGTGTTATGCTTGAGAGTGCCGCGGAACAGGCGGAATTCTAAAGTTGTGTAGTTCATGAGGTTCACAGCTGCATATCTGCCGTTGTTTCCTTTCTTAGCCTTATCGAGAATCTCACGACCTGTCTTTTCGTAGCCATATCTGGCCGCCCATCGGTTCATACTGTACTCACTGCGCCGACTGAACTTCAGCATCTCGTTCCAGTGGTGTTCAACGAAGTACAGTATCCTTGCAATAACTTCATCCTGCTCCTCTCTGCTGTCACCAAGGGAATCCCTGTTGACGTGAATGTGTAGTCCGCAGGTACTTGTCTGATGCGAGCGATATCCAAGATATATAGCCTTTTTCATTATCTCTTCCCACTGAAACTGCTTATGATATTCAAGGCTCATTGGGTGGCTTACGATTTCAAGTCCGTCATCGAGACTGCCGTCACCTTTTATATAAATTTTTTCTTCGCCTTTGTTTGCGATAGCAAGTATCTCATCAGCATTATCACAATCCTTGCCAGCTCCGTCAATTTCAAGCTCAACGCCGAAATATCGGGTTGAATCGCCTCCATAAAATATAGGCTCAGGTTTGTATCCATAGTCGTGGATACTTCTGTTTTTGTCTACCTCATCGTGATAGCACTCCGAGCAGTAACTATCACCATCGATGTTGTAGGCATCATCCTCATGCAACAGCACATCGCAGCAGCTACAGCGTGTATAGTGATTGTGATAGCAATGGCTACAGAGCGTTGTATCATCATCGCCATAGCTGTCATCGATCCAAATTACAGCTCCACATCTGTCGCAGGTAGTAGTGTCACGTTCCACACAGTCAGAGCAGACAATTTGCCCGTTTATAGTCTCAAAATCGTCATCTTCCGCAATGATAGCCCCACAGTGTGAACAGATCATTCTGTTTTCAATGTTATTATTTTCCATTTTTACCTCCGTAAATAACGTAAAATAGCCGTCCCTAAGGACGGCTTCATTGTTGATGTTTTCATTTGTCGTTGCCAATAATGATGACAGCAATCCTCACCTACCAGAAAAACAGATATAACATAAAGGCCGCTCCCGAAGGAGCGGCAGTGTAGTTTCAGTATTCCGAGGCAAGCAGCATGGTTGAGTAGTCGCCATCGTTGATGATGTATAGTTTTTCAGTAATAGGATTATCAGACTGGAGCAGGTACGATTTGCGATATGCAGGCTCTTCTGAGCTGTGCGTTATTGACTGCATACACCCAGCTGGCTTCAGGTCAAACACCTGAAGGTAGTCCATTGGTTCAGATAACTGGTCAACGCAATTCCACATGAACAGTTGCAATTCCAATGGAATCGTACTATCAACTCCACATGTCAAAAATCGATTGTTGTTAAACACGTTTGTATTCTCCTTTCGCAAAATTTGGCCATACATTTTTAATGACCAAATTAACAATGTATATTTATAAGCAGCGAAAAATAGGAGAAAAAACTGATTTTTGAGACATATATTGTTACTTCGGAGGAGAAAAATGTAATAAAAATATAAATTATAGTCAAAAAATACTACATAAGTATAAAAGGAGCGAAGCGACGCCTGCAATATATATTATCTAATATTATATATTACTAAGTAAATAGGATCAGATAGGTGTCATAATAGTTCCTTTTTAATAATTATTATGGAGGAAATAAAAATGAGAGCTGATTATGATCTCAAGAACAAGAAGACATCAATAACGATGACAGATGAAGATTATTCCATCATCGAAAGAAAGGCAAGACTTAAGGGTATGAAAATCAGTCCCTATATGGTAGACTGTGCTGTACACAACGATGATAAACTTACTCCCGAGATCAAGGCTAAGATACAAACCATCATAAACGAGGCTTGTAGTATCGTATCACAATACGATCGTGCTGCGGCTGAGTACATACACGAGGAGGGTAAAAAGATATGGTCCTGGTGAAATTAAAGAGAGACACTTACGGAGTAGCTTCGGATTACCTCCGCATGAGTCTGGAGTATATTTATAATCCAGACAAAGCTAAACACATGAATGGATTTGGTGTATCTACACATGATGCGGAAACAACACAGTCCCAATTCGATTACGTGAAGCATTATTTTCACAGAACAGCGGATAATCCCTTGGTACACCTGATAGTCTCTTTTCCAAAAGAGGTAAAGACTCTGGAAAAGGCTATTGAACTGGCTTACTATATTGCCTTCTACTTCAAGGATGAATATCAGGTCATCTGGGTGATTCACTATAAAGCGACAGAAAGATCTTTTTATCATATTCATCTGATTTTAAATCCAGTGAGTTTTAAAACTGGATTGTTATATAACACTTCTCGTCCGAATATGGCGTATTTCTGTGACTGGATTGAGAGTCGTACACACATGAAAACTCTTTATTTCTTTGCAGATCTTACATCATCAGATGACATCTGATATTTAAATTACAATTTGAACTATAGCCAAAACAAAGAGTAGAAATATCAAGCAGCCATACTTATAAAAAAGTGCCTCCCGTAATGGGAGGCTGGCTGTTTGATGCTGTTTACAGACAATGCGAATGCAATTATCGTGAAAGATACTGCTGCTGCGACCAACTGATTGAGAAAACAATAGCGTTTATTCGTAATATATATCTTCATCAAGTTCATCAAGTTCTTCAAATTCATCAAGTTCTTCAAGTTTCTCAAGAAACTCGTTGATGCAATTTTCTGCATAGCAATACTCATCATCGTAATTACGCTCATGAGTTTCTTCTAACCATGCTTCAAGCAATCGAGGATATACTTCCTCAATATAAGCTTCAGCATCTATTTCTGTAACATAATTAATATCGATGTTTTTCTTTACTGCAATCTCCTCAAGAACATCATACATTCCTTCTGATTTTAACAATGTAAGAGCATTGCCAATTATTGCCCACGCCCCACGTTGATATCCGCCACATCCAAAAATGACATAGTAATTATCAAAAACGATTTTATTTCTACTACAGCCAAATTCGCTTTTAAATGAAACTTTTTCTGCCTCATCAACAAAGAGTAAAAGCTCACAATAATACGAACTGTGAGCATATTTGTCGTAATGATCAACGATTGCATCAGCAATTATCTCGTAATTTCTTATTATTATTTCTTCAATATTCATTTCTTCACCTCCTGTTGTATAATCTAAAAGATAAGAGATATATGTTAAAAAACGATGGATCTCTACATTTCATTATAATACCTCCAATTTCACATCCTAAAGCAAGAAATAAAACAAAAAAGGAGCAACCAAATTAAAAATGATAATAAAATCATTAATTCATTAGAATAAATGATTTTGTCTTATCAATCTTTAATTAGTTTGCTCCTAATTAATTCACTTTAGGCTGGCAACATGCTATAATATCAAAACATAAAGAATCATGTTTCATATTATAGCTACACTTATAACTTATATAAGTATAATATCACTTATCAAGCCATTTGTCAATAATAATACACTTATTTTTATTATTAATCAAATTCAGTAAAAATAATTGTAATTATGTAAAACGTCTAAAAAAATGGTACGAAAGTACGTATACAATTGAATTATAAAAATACAATAAATAACACAAAGGCTCGCCAAGCGGCGAGCCTTCAACATAGAATTATCAGTTATTTTTTCTTTCACTTTCTTTTATTTATATATTCTGCTAAAGATATGATATTCTCTTTAGTAGTAGATAGATAAGCGTAATAGGCCATTATATTTGAAGCATCAACCGCATTTACCTGCCCATCGTTATTTACATCGGCTGATAATTTCTGAGCTTCGTTGTATCCTCCATCTTTATTCGTGGATATCATGGCATAATATGCAAGTACTGATGATGCATCTACAGCGTTTATTTGACCATCGTCATTTACATCTCCCAGATTATACTCAATTTGACTGCTTTGAAGTGTTGTTGTCGTTGTTTGATTAGTTGTTTGCGATGAAGTTGTTGTTAATGTGCCTATGGATACAAATTCTAAGCCATTTTTATCAGCATATTCTTTTGCTGTTGATTCGTTATAACCGTATATTTTGACTTTTGTGTCAGTTGCGAGATCTTCTATTTTGCATCTAGGATTTTTTATTGTTATTGAATTTAGATTACTACAACAAGAGAATGCCCAGGCTTTAATGCTTGTAACATTTTCTGGAATGATTATTGAATCAAGCTCTTCACAGAATATAAATGAACCTTCACCGATACTTTTTACTGTATTTGGAACTACAATATCTCCTTTGCAAGCGGTACCGTCAATCAAAGTATCGTTTAATACAACCATTCCATAAGCTTTTTTTAAGCTTTCAAGCCATTTGGTAGAACGAAATGCACAAGATCCGAGACTTGGAATATAATCATGGAAAATGACATTTGTCAGCTCGTAACACCCATCAAACGCACCTCTTTCAATAATAGTAACTGAATTTGGTATGTCAATCGATTTTATATTATCGCAATAAATGAAAGTGTCAGCTTCGATTTTCCTAATTGAATTTGATAGTTTAACATACTCTAATTCTCTACAACCAGCAAATGCATTTTTACCGATTTCTGTAACAGAATCAGGAATTTCTATTGATTTTAGATTTGTACAATGAGAGAAGGCATTTTCATGAATTTTTGTTACAGAATTTGGAATCTTAATTGATTTAAGTTGCGTATTACCATCAGGTCCATTATAAAGAAAAGCATCTACGCCTATTTCAGTAACAGATTCAGGAATCTGTATATCTCCGGAGCATTTAATACCAGAAATAAGTATTCCATTTATTATTACTAACGGATTTTCTTTTTCCTTTTCTATGAACCATTTTGTAGAATTAAATGCCTTTGAACCAATTGTTGTTACAGAATTAGGTATTATAATTGATTCAAGCATTGTGCACCCTTCAAAAGCTCTGTCACTAATCTCACTTACAGAATCGGGAATCTCAATTGATTCCAATTTTTTGCAATTTGCAAACGCACCTGCATCAATTTTTATAACAGTATTGGATATTTTTACGGAAGACAAATTTTGACAGTAACTGAAGTTATTACCAATACTTGTAATTCCATTTGATATTTCAATCCGATTTACCTTACCCGATTCTTTCCAAAGCATGCTGTTAAAATTCAAATTCCCTTCTCCATCGAAAGACAAAACGCCATTTGAATATAAAGTAAAAGTAATGTTTTCACCGCATTTACCAGTTACTTCAACCATTTTTTGGGGAGTTGTAATAGTAGTTGTGTAATTAGTAACTGAAGTAAAAGTTGATTGCTTTGTGGTAATGGATGTTGTGATATTAGTGCTTTCCAATGAACTAATAATTACGAAATCATTGCCATTCCTATTAGCAAATTCTTCTGCTGTTGAATTGGCGTAACCACATATAACTGTATTTGAATTATATTTTAAAGCGGTATTATTTATTGTGCATTTGGGATTATTAATAGTAATCATATTAAGATTTTTACATCTAAAAAATGCCTCATCTTCAATTATGTTAACGGAATTTGGTATTACAATAGATTGGAGATTATCACAATCCCGAAATGCTACTGGTTCAATTTCTTTAATAGAATTTGGTAATTCTATTGATAGAAGATTTCTACACTCGTTAAATAAACCATAACTAATTTTTGTAAGGGAATTAGGTAATACAATTGATTTTAAACTTTCACATTGGTGAAATGCAAATTCGCCTATTTCTGTAACAGAATCAGGAATTAAAATTGATTGTAGATTTTTACACTCCCAAAATGCATAGTCATCAATGCTGGTAATGCCATCTGAAATAACAACCTTTTTTATTTCATAATCAAATCCCCATGAATTATATACTTCTTTTTTTAATCCCCCTACACCATTAAAATATAATGTTCCATCAATATCAAGTTTAAATGATATATTCTCTCCACATTTGCCTGTGGTTACAGAACGTTGCGAGGTACTTGTAATTCCTTTTGTTGTTGTCAATGTAGTTCTAGTCGAAGTACAAAATGTAGTAGTGGTAGTGATATTTTTAGTAGTTGTTGTGGTGGTGGTTTGAGAGTCTATAGCTTCAAATGAACGATTATATTTTTTGGCATATTCTTCGGCCGTTGAACCACGTAGTCCCTTTATAAAATGGCTACTTATTGTTGTTTCTGAATCATAAATTTCACAGTTAGGATTTCTTATTGTAATAGAATCAAAATTCGTGGCACTATTCAATGCAAGAATACCTAACTTTTTAACATTATAAGGTATGTCAATAGATTTTATATTGATACAATTATAAAATGCTTCCGAATTAATAAAAGAAACATTAGATGGTATATTAATACTTTTTAAATTAGTACAATTGTAAAATATATTATTTTCAATACCTGTAAGCAAATTTGGAAGATTAACTGATGTTAAATTAATACAATTTGCAAAAGCACCACTCCCTATTTCTGTTACAGAATCTGGAATACTGATTGATGATAGGGATTTACATAATCTAAACGCTGAAGCATTTATTATAGTTATAGATGAAGGAATATTAATTTGAATGAGATTTGTGCAAGAGAAAAAAGCGCAATATCCAATATTTTGTATTCCATCCGGAAGAGAAACTGATATAAGACTATCACAGCTGGCAAATGCATATTTGCCAATACTTTTAAGTGAACTTGAAATAATTACTGATGTAACATTTGAATAACAGTAAAAAGAAAAATCTCCTATTTCTTCTATACCTTCCATTATTATTATTTTTTGGATTTTGGCTTTTTTATTATACCAAGGACAATTCTTATTATCAGATACATCCAGCTTACCGTTCCCACTTATGGTCAAAGTTCCAAAATCATCAATTTGATACTTTAAATCATTTTTTAATGTTCCACTTTCAGATAATTTAATTGTTGTAGTAGTTGTTGTTGTTTTAGGAGGGGGTGTGGTTGTTTGTGAATTGGAAGTTCCTTGTCCATCAATTGGGGAAAATTTGTAACCACATTCTGCAGCATACTCTTCTGCTGTTGAACCTTTATAACCATAAATTGTTCCTGTAAAAATACCCGAAGAATTACAAATAGTGTCTGAATCACCATATATCTGGCAATCCGGGTTATAAAAATATATTGATTTAAGCTTAGAACAATTTTTAAAAGAATTAGAACCTAATTTTTTAACATTTTTGGGAATAGAAACGGTTTCAATATTGGTATCTTGCAACGCTCCACCTAATACTGAATTAGTTTTTATTTCAATAACAGTATCAGGAATAATCAATTTAGTTATAGGAGCACCTTTTAATGCAGCACCTGAAATGTACTTAACAGGCTTATTATTTACATACGATTCCAATCCTTTAAATTCAGAACCTCGCATCATAGCTGTAGCAACTTTTTCGCTATAACCAATTGCTTCAACATAATTATCGTATACACGATACACAAATTCAGCATTGTCTGTAACATCTATGCTAGCAGATAAAGAAACCATCTTGGGTGGAAATATAGTTAATAAACTTATAAACATGATTATCGATGTAAAAACCGAGAACATTTTATTTTTTTTCATTATATTACCTCCTGTTGATTCATGAACTACAAAAAGAAGAAGTTTAGATTGCTTTATATACTAATTGTATCATTTTTGCAATATTACTTCAAGAATATTCTATGAATAAAACGCCATAAATAGATATTTGTAGTATTGTACAATCAGACAGTGCTGCAGTTGTACATTATGACATGTATAAAAGGCTATAATTTGTCAAATTATAGGCTTTTTATACTTATCGGAAAACCTATATCCAGAAACTAAAAACCGACAAATAAACATATTAAAAATCCGGGGCATCAGCCCCGGAAAGATATATTTCTTATGCTGTAAAATGCTCTTTAATTTAGCATAAATTCATAAAATAACAATTGTATTCCTGTTGGGAATATGATATAATTAAATAAATATAACCTCACTGTTTGTGAGCTTACGGAGGAATACAATGATAACAGGCGTCATTAAGAATAAAATCGACAAGATATGGACTGATATTTGGGCAGGCGGCATCACAAATCCGCTTACTGTAATAGAACAGCTCACATACCTCATGTTCATCCGCTCACTTGATGAGAAGGAGCTTGAGAACGAGGAATTTGCCAACATGACAGGTGAGACTGCTGACCTCATATTCCCACAGTCTGAGATAGGACAGGCTATGCGCTGGAGCAAGTTCAAGAACAGAGACTCCCGTGAGATCTTCGACCTCATTTCCCAGAGAGTATTTCCGGCGGTAAAAAAGATGAAATACGGCAAGCTCCCTGACTTCAACGACAAGGGCGAGCTTATTGAGATAGCTGACCGCGCTGACGCGGAGCAGGTTCAGACCGCTTTCTCACGCTATATGGACAGTGCTGTGTTCGTTATACCCAATCCGCAGGTGCTACAGAAGATAATCACAGGTCTGGACGACCTATACGAACATGATATCGCCGACCTCGATATGCAGGGCGACCTCTACGAGTATATGCTTGGCAAGCTCAGCACAGCAGGTCAGAACGGCCAGTTCCGTACTCCAAAGCATATCCGTGAGATGATGGTGGAGCTGGTTGCGCCGACTCCCGATGACCTTATATGCGATCCTGCCTGCGGTACTGCCGGATTCCTCGTTTCTGCGGCTGAGTATATCCGCAGGCACTATGAGGACACTATGACCGACGAGCAGTGGGAGAACTTCTCCAACAGGACCTTCACAGGCTATGACACCGATCACACTATGCTCCGTATATCTGCTATGAACCTCATGCTGCACTCAATAACCAATCCAGATATCGACTACAAGGACAGCGTTTCCAAGCAGAACAACGTCAGCGGCAAATATACCGTATGCCTTGCAAATCCGCCTTTCAAGGGCACTGTTGACGCCGAGAGCATCAATGATAACCTCAAAGCTGTCACCAACACCAAAAAGACGGAGCTTCTCTTCCTTGCGCTGTTTCTGCGCCTGCTCCAGAAGGGCGGACGCTGTGCGTGTATCGTTCCCGACGGCGTGCTTTTCGGCTCGTCAAAGGCTCACAAGGCTATCCGTCAGGAGCTTATCGAGAATCATCAGCTCAAGGCCGTTATCTCCATGCCCAGCGGCGTATTCAAGCCCTATGCAGGAGTTTCCACGGCTGTGCTTGTATTTGTCAAGACTGACGCAGGCGGAACGGATAACGTGTGGTTCTATGATATGAAGGCGGACGGCTTCTCCCTCGATGACAAGCGTTCGGAGATAGCCGAGAACGATATTCCCGATATTATTTCCCGTTTCCATAACCCTGACGGTGAAAAGGACAGGGAGCGCACTGAGCAGAGCTTTTTCGTGTCTAAGCAGGAGATAGTTGACAACGACTACGACCTGTCCATAAACAAGTACAAGAAGACCGAATATGTGGCGGTGGAGTACCCTCCCACGGGCGAGATAATGGCAGACCTTGACGGCTTATATAAGGAGCTTGGCGGCTTGCTTGAGGAGTTGGGAGGAGCGCTGAATGGCTAAGTTAGGAAAAGTATGTGATGTTAGAGACGGAACGCATGATTCGCCAAAATACGTCGATAATGGTTTTCCTTTAATCACATCTAAAAATCTATCATCAGGTTCAATTGACTTTTCAGACGTAAATTACATATCAGAAGAAGATTATACTAAAATAAACCAGCGCTCTAAAGTTGATATCGGCGATATTATAATGCCGATGATAGGTACTATTGGAAACCCAGTTATTGTTGATATTGAACCAGTATTTGCGATAAAAAATGTATCACTAATAAAATTTATAAATGAAGAAGTATATAATAGATACATTTTATATGTGCTTGATAGTGATTATTTCAAAAGATATATTGATGATAAAAATAGAGGTGGAACACAGAAATTTATTTCTCTAAACGATATAAGAGAATTTGATTTTGTATTGCCTGATTTATTAACCCAGCGAAAAATCGCCTCCAACCTCGACAAAGTGACACACACCATTGACCTCTGCAACGCTATCCTTGAAAAGCTTGATATGCTCGTCAAATCACGGTTTGTGGAGATGTTTGGGGATATGAGCCTTAATTCGAACAGATGGAAGCAAACTTCCTTGGGAGATGCTTGTGATGTTAGAGACGGCACCCACGATTCGCCAAAATACTATTTAGAAGGATATCCATTGGTAACATCAAAAAATCTTACCGATGGTGAAATTGATTTTACAGATTGTAGTTTGATTACTGAAGAAGACTATCGAAAAATAAACCAGCGCTCAAAAGTAGACATAGGGGATATTTTGATGCCAATGATTGGCACAGTTGGAAATCCAGTAATCGTGAATGTTAAGGCGGAATTTGCTATAAAAAATGTTGCCCTTATAAAGTTTAGAGAAGAATCCCCTGTCATCAACATTTTTGTGAAGGCACTGTTGGAATCCGATTATTTTGATAGAGCTGTATTAAGCAAAGTGAGAGGTGGAACGCAGAAGTTTATTTCGCTTGGAGACATCCGAAAACTTGAATTCAGCTTACCACCAATCGAGTTACAAAATCAATTCGCTGCCTTTGTAGAACAGACCGACAAATCTAAATCAGTCGTAAAAAAGTTGCTTGAAAAGGCTGAAATGCTCAAAAAAGCACTGATGCAGGAGTATTTTGTATAAAGGAGAATTTATGATTAATCAAGGAAAAGACAAGCTATATGATGATTTTTTAAAGGAGCCTACAAAAGATAATTTTCGTATTTTCTTACAGAATACATTAGGTGAAATGGACGAAGTCGATTTTAAAGAAAAATGGATAGAAAAAGGTCATCTTGCAAAAACCCTTCTTGCAATGGCGAATTCTCGCGGCGGTATAATTGTTGTAGGTGTAAAAGAAGAAAAAGACGGTAAATTAACAGCTAAGGGACTTGAAGAATTCAAGGATAAGGCAGTTATCAATAATGAAATATCTAAATATATACCTCCTGAACTTGATTATGTAATTTACGATTTTAGTTATGATACGTCTGAATATGAGGCTGTAAAAGGGAAAAAATTCCAATTACTATTTGTTCATGATACACCTGAAAGATTACCATTTATATCTAGAAATGAAACAGATAACTTAGTTAAAGATACAATATATATTCGCCGTGGTACAAAATGTGAAAAGGCATCAGCATCTGAAATAGAAATGCTTTTAGATGCCAAAATAGAGACTATATTTAAGGGCGATTCTGATTTATCATTAAATCAGCATCTCGAACAATTAAAAATTCTTTATAATGAACTCCCTCAAAAAATAAAGGTTCTTGTAAGAAAAGGAATAAAATATCAAGATATTGTAAATCCATTTTCTAGCGTACTTCAAGCCCTTAAAGAATACAAATTAAATCTGGGAATACTTAATGAGTATGAAGAAACAAATAATCCTGATTATCCAGAAGAAAGCTATGAAGCTTTTATAAATCGTATGATTAAACTAAAGAAACTGAAGATTGAAAAGTATCTTGACTTAAAGTAAAATATGTCTTGAATTTAGTCTATTTAAGGAGTGTGAACCTATGACCAACTGTGGATTTCTCAGCGCTATAACTGAACATGTCCTGTTTACACAGCTGATATTGAAGCATAAACCTTATAGATTCCATTTTGTGTACTAATACGTATATTATGGAGGAATAACAATGCCTACTACCAGAAAAACAAAAGAAGATAAGCCAGTACTTGCTATTTGCTATGATTTTGATAAAACTCTATCTCCTGATGATATGCAGGCACAAGGTTACATACAGTCAGTTTACGATGGAGATATTAAATCATTTTGGGAAGAATCAAATAAGATGGCGGAAGATAATGAAATGGATACCAATCTTGCCTATATGTATAAAATGGTAAGAAAGGCACGCGGACGTATTGTACTCACTCAAAAGAGCTTGCGAGAATATGGTGAAAAAGTGCAATTGTTCCCTGGAGTTGAAGAATGGTTTGAACGAATTAGAGCTTATGGTGCTGATAAAGGTGTTATAGTAGAGCATTATATTATTTCTTCTGGATTAAAAGAGATGATAGAAGGAACCTCTGTTGCAAAAGCGGGGGCCTTTGAGAAAATATACGCCAGTTCTTTTATGTTTGATGATGATGATGTTCCGATATGGCCAGCACAGGTAATAAATTATACAAATAAAACGCAGTTCCTATTCAGGATTGAGAAAGGTGTTCTTGATGTCAATGATTCAGGTGTAAATGATTATTTCTCTCCTGAAGATCTTCGTTTGCCGTTCAGAAATATGGTATATATCGGCGACAGTGATACAGATATTCCATGTATGAAACTGGTAAACATTAATGGTGGACACTCAATAGGTGTATATAATAATGACACCCTTGACAAGACGAAGGTTTATAAAATGATTCATGATAAGCGTATTAAATACTTTGCTCCTGCTGATTATACTGAAAATTCAAAGCTTGATTCTTTAGTGAAAGCGATTATTGATCGCACAGCAGCAAACGAAGTACTCGAAAATATATATTTTGATTGTAAAAAAGAACGCGATCAGAATGATATAAGGAAAGCAAATAACGAAGAAAAGCGCAAAAGATTGGATTTGATTATTTCTTTATATGGTAGCTGCAATTTTAACACTACACATACAATCATTAGAAAACTCAGTAAAATAGAAGGATGGGAGCCTGACGAAATAGATATGCTTTGTGAGATTGCTTTGAATAATAATCAAGTTGGGTTCATAATTAATGACCATGATTTGAAAGCGTTCTACAAATCTTTGATTAGACAGCTACCTGAACCAACTGAATATTCTAGGAAAATCGAAAAATGTTTTGAATAAAAATGGAGAATGGATATGAGAGGTTTATTCTGGAATACTCATAATAATTTAAACATTAATTTCGTTTTATCTGAGCTTATAGATGAAAATAATATTAATCTTGTTGCTTTAGTTGAATATCAAGCAAATATTGATGAACTATTAACCATGCTTTCGCTTAAGAATATAATGATGCAAAAATATTGTACTATTGGTTGTAATAGAATAATCATAATTGGAGATATGCCTAATGTTACTCCAGGTTTACAAGATGAAAGATACTCAATTCAATTTATTAACAATAAATATATTTTGTGTTGCGTACATTTACCAAGTCAAATTTATTCTGCTGGTGAGGGAGCAAGAAATATTAAAATTCAAAAGATAATCAATGACATTGAAAAAGCAGAGATATCAAATGATACAGATAATACAATTATTGTTGGTGATTTTAATATAAACCCTTTTGATTACGAATGTATTGCTGCAAATCTATTTCACAGCCTTCCATACTATGAAATTGTAAGAAAAAAAGCAAGAACTGTTGAGAACGAAAGCTTTAAAATGTTTTATAATCCAATGTGGAAGTTCTTTGGTGATGATAATAAACCTGGAGGAACTCATTTTTATAGTGGAAGCAGAATTGACAATATTTTTTGGCACATTTTTGATCAAGTCATGATTCGTCCTAGCTTAAGGGAATTCTTTATTGATGAAAGTTTAAAAATAATTACTGAAACAAATAATCGGCAGTTAATTGATAAAAATGGTCATCCAGATAAAACAAATATTAGCGATCATTTACCTATAGTATATGAAATAAAGGAGGATTAATTATGGAAAAATTAGATTTTAGTGGAGTATTAGATTTTAATGATGTTGATTTGACTGATCCCAATATTGTTGTTCAAGGAATATTATCACAAATTAAGGATGCAACTGGGAATATTATAACCGGTAACATAGAACCATATAGTGGACATATTTTTCCATCTAATAATTTATCCCTAGCGATTGGAACAGTTGATATCCAAAAGGCGCTTGGAAAACAAGGAGAGGAAAAAAACAAGTATGAAGTATATTTATCTACTCCAGTTTTTGATCAGTACAAGTATAGAATTTGTTTTATTCAATTTGGTGTAGCTAAATATCCAGTTACAGTTGTACTTGAAAAAAGTATTGCAACAGAGTTAAAAAAAATCATGCTTGGCAGTGATTACATATTTAAATGTGATAATCGTACTGAGCTTGAAGAATTAATGTATTCGGTTATAAAATCTGAAAAAGTAATTGAAGTAATGCAAGAATTAATAAAAGTATATCAAATTCATAGGAAAGATATAGAATAAAATATAAACAAAAAAGGAGAGAAAAGCACATGTCCAATTTCGGGTTCTTAGCAGAAATAACTGAATATACAATGTTTTCGACGGCTGCCATAGAAGCTGAAAAGGTCTATGCCTCCTCTCCTGCCATGTGTGCGGTAGGCTGCCGCAAGGCTCTGGAGCTTGCTGTGAAATGGGTGTATTCCGCAGACAAGACCATAGATATGCCCTATAAGGACAACCTCCAGTCCCTGATACATGAGCCGACTTTCCGCTTTGCACTCGACGATAAGACATGGGGAAAGCTGCCTTTCATTATCCGTCTGGGCAATCTGGCAGTTCATACGGAAAGAGCAGTCAATAAGTCCGACGCTCTGCTTGCTCTGGAAAGCCTGTTCGAGTTCATCGAGTGGGTGGACTACTGCTACGGTGCGGACTATGTGGAGCGGCATTTTGATACCGCCCTTATCCCCGATGAAAAGGTCTCAGTTGACGCCAAGAAGATTAAGGAGCAGGAGTCACTCATCGAGCAGAAGGACAGTGAAATTAAGGCTTTGCAGGCTAAAATCGCCGCAATGTCCGCAACTCTCACAGCTGAAAAGGAGTCAAAACAGCAGCAGCGCAGCTTCAAGCCTGCCGACCTGTCAGAGTTCAAGACACGCAAGATATATATCGACGTGGACCTGAAGTTCATGGGCTGGAAGTTCGGCGGTACTGATTCCGATGTGTGGGAGGAGTACGAAGTCAACGATATGAACGGCGTTTTCGGTCAGAAAGGCTATGCGGACTATGTTCTCTTTGGCAGGGACGGTCTGCCTCTTGCTGTTATCGAAGCCAAACGTTCAAGCAAGGATCCCAATATCGGAAGAAAGCAGGCTGTCCTGTATGCAGACTGTCTGGAGCGCAAGTTCGGACGCAGACCCATGATGTTCACTACCAACGGCTTCGAGACTTATTTCTGGGACGATATGTCCTCTCCTCAGCGTAAAGTCAGTGGTTTCTTTACAAAGTCCGACCTTGAAAAGCTGATGAACCGCAGAGATATGCGGAAGAAGCTGAATACTATCCCTATTGATGATAAGATAACCGACCGCTACTATCAGAAGGAAGCTATCCGTGCTGTGTGCGACCACATCGAGGAGGGCTTCCGCAAGGCTCTGCTTGTAATGGCTACCGGAACAGGAAAGACCAGAACTGCATCAAGCCTGACCGATGTTCTCAGCCGCGGCGGTTACGTTACGAATATACTGTTTCTCGCCGACAGAACTGCACTGGTCAAGCAGGCAAAAGACGATTTCAAAAACTATTTGCCTGATATGTCGCTATGTAACCTGTGCAGCAATAAGGACGACAGGAACGCACGTATCGTGTTCTCGACTTATCCCACGATACTTAACTCCATAGACAATACCAAGACCAAGGACGGAGTACCGCTGTTTTCACCTGCACATTTCGACCTTATAATCACAGACGAGAGTCACAGAAGCATCTTCAAAAAGTACCGTGCCATATTCGAGTATTTCGACGCTATAATGGTGGGACTTACTGCAACTCCAAAAATGGACGTTGACAGGAATACATATGACTTCTTTGAAGTCGAGAACGGTGTGCCTACCTATGCATATGACTACGAAACGGCAGTTTATACCGATCATGTTCTTGTGCCATACTATAACTATGAAGTCAAGACCAAGTTCCTTGAGGAAGGCATAACATACGATGACCTTTCTCCCGAGGATAAGGAACGATATGAGGACGACTTTGCTGAGGACGGATATGTTCCTGATTTTATCCCGTCTGCTCAGCTGAATAAGTTTGTATTCAATGAAAAGACAGTGGATACTGTATTGCAGGATCTCATGGAGCGAGGAATCAAGGTCGAGGGCGGTGACAGGCTTGGCAAGACAATCATTTTCGCTCAGAATAAAGACCATGCCGAATATATCGTTCAGCGCTTCAATAAGCTCTATCCGAAGTATAACGGCAAGTTTACTCATCGCGTGACCTGTGATGATACCTACGCCCAGACTATAATAGACGACTTCAAGCAGAAGGATATGCCTGTTATCGCTGTATCAGTAGATATGATGGATACAGGTATAGATGTCCCTGAATGCGTTAACCTCGTATTCTTCAAAAAAGTACGCTCAAAGACTAAGTTCTGGCAGATGATAGGCAGAGGTACACGCCTCTGCAAAGGGCTGTCATGCATTGACGGTATAGACGGAGAGTATACAGATAAGTGCCGCTTTCTCATATTCGACTACTGCGGAAACTTTGAATACTTCAGAGAGCATATAAACGACTATGACATAGGCGAGACCAAATCTCTGACCGAGAATATCTTTTGTAAGCAGGTACGGCTTATACATAGCCTGCAGGAGAGCGCATTCTCAGCCAAGGAATTTCAGGACTTCCGTACTGAGCTTGTGAATACCTGCTATATAGGTATATGCAGCCTTTCAGATGACCTGGTATCAGTTCGCCTGCAGAAGCAGTATGTAGAGAAGTTCAGGAACAAGGAAAGCTTTAATGACTTATCAGAGATGGATAAGTATGAGCTTACAAAGTTTATAGCTTCTCTTATAACATCAAATGATACAGATGAATATGCCAAGCGCTTTGATAACTTCATGTATGGATTTATGCTTGCTCATATGGATCAGATGCCTACACTGAAATACATGAAGAGCCAGCTGATCTTAACAGCTGAACTCCTTGAGAGTAAGTCAGCTATACCTCAGATCCAGCAGAAGATAACTCTTATAAAGGATATTCAGAATGATTCCTTCTGGGATAATGTAAGTATACTTACTATGGAAATGATACGTAAGGAACTTCGAGACCTTATGCAGTTCATTCACGACGGACATAATCCGAAGCCTAAGATATTCACAATTCTCTATGATCCAGTTATATCAAACCAGGAAGGACAGGCTCTCGGACCTGCGTATGATTTTGCAGATTACCGCAAAAAGGTCAACCGCTATATTGAAGAGCATAAGGATGATACTGTTATCTACAAGCTTAATCATAACCAACCGCTTTTGAAGGCAGATTATGAAGAACTTGAAAGGATCCTTACACAGGAGCTCGGCGACAGTGATGACTATAAGCGTGAATACGGTGATACGCCTTTTGGTCTGCTTGTGCGTAAGATAGCAAAGCTTGATCATGATAGCGCAATGGCTGCATTTTCGGCGTTTATCAACGATGAATCGCTTAATCAGAAGCAGATAGAGTTTATATTGAAGATAATTAACCATATCGAAAACAATGGCTATATCGAAGATGTAAAGATCCTGATGAAACCTCCGTTTGATAAACCGTATAGCTTCATAAAGATGTTTGATCCTAAAACAAGAACAGCTCTCTTACAAACTATAGAAAGCATAAAGAACAATGCATTGAACGTATTGGTTTGATAAGATAAGTCTAAAAATATATGAGCCGGGGCTTAATGCCCCGGACTTTATATATGCTTTATAATACACTGCATAAGCAAGCGATAGAAAGGAATATAGGCACAGATAATGGAACAGAGAGAAATGATCGATAGAGACACCTATAAGAAGATTAAGAAGATGAACCGAGAAGAGCTTACAAAGTTCATTCTTCAATATGGCGATGAACTGCTCGGAGAACAAGGCAAAACCATTGATCTCCCGGCTCTTGAGACAGAACTCAGCAAGATCAAAGGTATCGGTGGTAAGCGCCTTGATGAGATAATGACTGTTGTCGAGAAATTTTTGGATGTGTAAGATTATGAAAAGACGAAAAAGAGAATTACTCCCTCAAACCGAACAGTTAAAGCACGATCCTATTGAAGATAATGAATATTTCCGTACTATTATAGACCGAGTAAGAATAGAAGCTGAATCTTTAGTAGAACCAGATATCAGGCTTGGTAGATCTTTGATTGTTGATATGGAGATAAAACGAATATTAAAGGAAAAACATAATATTGATTGGAAAACACCTGAAGAAATGAATCCTAATTGGGATTTGTTATAGTTCATAGAACACTCAGTACGGCGATGAGTTGTTCGACAATCTTGAAAGACGAAGGAGGATTTTATGAGTGATACAATCCGTAAAACTGTGTCTGAACAAACAATTCCCTGTATATGTGGGAAGGGAAAAATAATACACAGAAAAGTAGAAGTTTTTAATCCGAGCTCAACGTGGGGAACATATGACGATGAGTATATAGTTAACTGTACCGATTGTAAAGAAAATGGCTACATCATTACTTTTGACCGTGAATCTCATGAACGGTTTCTTATGAAAAAAGTCATGAAGATTGATATATAATAATTCGGATTTACATTAGTAATTAACTTTGATGTTTTCTTTTTTATGATTACAGCCCCATCACGGGCGGTTTTATTTTATCTTGACTTTTCAAATCTTATATGATATACTAATAGTAGAACATATATTCTGTTTACGCTTTGAGGTGAGTTACATGTGTATGTCTCTGAGAATAGAACCAAAGGAAATGGCTGAGGTACTCATAAAAGTACGAAAAATGGCTTTAGCTCAGGAGATGTCGGTTAAGCTCGGTAAGAGCCTATCCATGTCAGGAGACTTGTATCCATCAGATATAGCACCTGTTCTCGCACCGAACAAACATGGGAAAATGGCTATATTTCCTATGGCATGGGGATTTACACATAGATCTACTCCAAAGCCTCTTGCAAACTGCCGCATCGAGACTGCTGACAGCAAGCCTTTGTGGCGGGACTCCTGGTACAGGAGAAGGTGTGTTATCCCTGCTTCGTGGTATTATGAGTGGGGATATCCTGTATATGAGGACGATAGCCGTAACATGATTGAGCATCGCAATACTAAGAAGGTCAAATTCGCCATACAGACCGAAGGCTCAGACATTACATATATCGCAGGACTTTATCGTTATGAGGATCATGACGATATGCAGGTGCCCAGGTTCTCTATTCTTACACGAGAAGCAGCAGGTCCTGTCCGGGATATCCATGACCGTATGCCACTTATACTGGATAAAGATAAACTGATAGACTGGATACGACCTAACGGAGATCCAAGTGCCTTAGTTGAAAAATCACTGTCAAATATGATATTTGAGAGAGCTATTGAGTATCCACGTTTTCCGCCTGAGACCATCATAGCATAAGATTAACAATATGAATTTGATAAAAAGTAATGTATATTGTATATCACACAATAAAATCTGATTGATATTTTGTACAATGAGGGGGGCGGCTTCTTGTAACAAATAACAAAAGCTTTGAATATTGGCGATAATTAACAAAATATAGCATATTATGTTGAACCTCCGTGATATAATTTAATTGATACAACAGAGTATCATTATACAACAAACAGTAGTTTTGAAAACAAGGGGGATTATTATGAATATTAAGAAAACATTATCGATAATAATTGCGTTTATGATCTCATTTGTCGCTATACAGCCAATAAATAATTATTCAAATTATATGTCTGCTTCAGCTGAAGAAACAGTAAGTCCCACAAGCGTAACTGATGGAGTACTTAAATATTATATTTATTCAGATCATGCGGTATTGTATAGTTGCAACAAAGATGTAGAGGGTGAAATAATAATACCTAAAACTATGAAAAATGTTCCTGTTACTCATATAGATAAAGAAACTTTTATAAGGTGTTACAAGCTTTCATCAATAACAATACCGAATAGTGTTACAAGTATTGGCGAAAAAGCGTTTTTCGGCTGTCGGAATCTTAGATTAATAACACTTCCAGACAGCATTAAAAGTATTGGCGTTAACTCGTTTTCAAATACCGGTCTAAGGTCTATAGTAATTCCAGACAGCGTTACAAGTATCCAAGGTGGCACGTTTTTTTCCTGTTTGAATCTTCAATCAATAACAATATCGAATAGTGTTACAAGTATTGGCGACAAAGCATTTGGCTACTGTAGTGCTCTTACATCAATAACAATTCCGAGTAGCGTTACAAGTATTGGCAGCGGTGCTTTTGTAGGCTGTTCCGATCTTAAATCAATAATAATCCCAGATGGCGTTACAAGCATTGGTAGCGGTGCTTTTGATAGTTGTTCATCTCTTGAATCAATAACAATATCGGACAGCGTTACGAGTATTGGCGACAATATGTTCTGCGGCTGTTATGGCCTTGAGACAATAACACTTTCTAACAGCATTAAAAGTATTGGCAGTAACACATTTAAATGGTGTGAAAATCTTAAATCAATAACAATACCGAACAGCGTTTCAAGTATTGGTAGCAACGCGTTTGAACGGTGTCGAAGTCTTACATCAATAACAATACCAAACAACGTTACAAGTATTGGCAACAATGCATTTAGAGAGTGTACCGGTGTTACATCAATAACAATTGAAGACGGTGTTACAAATATAGGCAAAGAGGCATTTTACCAATGTTCTGCTCTTGCATCAATAACAATACCGAACAGCATTACAAGTATTGGAGAAAATGCGTTTGCACTGTGTTCCAGTCTTAAATCAATAACAATACCCAATGGCATGACAAGTATCGGCGAAAAAGCGTTTGCACTGTGTTCCTTTACATCAGTAACAATACCCGAAAGCGTCACAATTATTAGCAACGAAGCGTTTTTAGGCTGTCAAAGTCTTAAATCAATAACAATACCGAATAGTGTTACAAGTATT
The DNA here is from genome assembly GCF_000518765.1 of Ruminococcus flavefaciens ATCC 19208. GTDB lineage: Bacteria > Bacillota > Clostridia > Oscillospirales > Ruminococcaceae > Ruminococcus > Ruminococcus flavefaciens. Next base: position 232,107 of record NZ_JAEF01000007.1, read on the forward strand.
GGCGATAATGCGTTTAACGATTGTTCCAGTCTTACACAAGTAACAATCCCTGACAGCGTTACAAGTATTGGCAACGGTGCGTTTGGGGGGTGTATTAGTCTTACATCAATAATAATAATGAATAAGGATTGCGATATATCTGTTTCACCGCCAACGATTTATAATAAATATATAGTAATTAATAATAATATAAAATATGAGTTTTCAGGAACTATTTATGGACACAAAGGCTCTACAGCAGAACAATATGCACTATCTTACGATTATAAATTTGAAGAGTTACCTGGGACAACCACAACATCAAACACTTCTACTACAACCTCAACAACAACTACCACCACAATCACAACTACTACAAAATCTGCTGAAGAAGAAGCTATAGCATGGATATCTAAAAATTGTACCTACGAAAAATACAGTGACCATGTAGAGATTGTAAGCTGTAATAATAAAGGCGTTACAGAAGGTGTAATTCCTACTAAAATTGAAGGACTACCAGTAATAAGTATCGGCAACAACGCATTTTATGGCTGTTTCAAGCTTGCATCATTAACAATACCGAACAGCGTTACAAGTATCGGCGGCGGTGCTTTTGAAGGCTGTTCCGATCTTAAATCAATAATAATCCCAGACAGCGTTACAAGCATCGGCAGTAGATCATTTAGAGATTGTAACAGTCTTATGTCAATAACAATATTGAATCCAGATTGCAAAATAGAGGACTATTCATCTACTATTTGTAATGGCTTTGATGATATATCTAAATCTTTCTATTTTGACGGTACAATTTACGGATATGAAGGTTCAACTGCTCAGGTATATGCTGAGAAATATGGTTATAGTTTTGAACCTGTTAAGAGTGAACCCAAATATCCTCTGGGCGATATAAACAACGATGGTCAGGTCAATGCAGTAGATGCTTCTTCAATTCTTGCTTACTACGCAAAGGTGTCCACTAATAAAGACGGAGGTTTATATGAAGCTCAGAAGTTAGCAGCTGATGTTGATAACGATGGTCAGGTCAATGCAGTAGATGCTTCGAATATCCTTGCGTACTATGCTTATGTTTCAACTACAAAAGAAGATGTAATCTCCTTGGAAGCATATATGAAAAAAGGCAAATAGATATAATAATGAGTCGGGCTTATGCCCGACTTATTATTGTAATTTGGCTGGTTTTGATATGTGATTACGGTTCTTACGCTAAACTGTTCATTATGATTGGTCAAAAGGCATCTCTTGATAAAATCAATGTTATAAAGTGTATCACCACATATGGGGATCAGTTACTCGGAGAACAAGGGAAAACAATTGATCTTCCTGCTCTTGAGACGGAACTGAGCAAGATCAAAGGTATTGGTGGTAAGCGCCTTGAGTAGATAATGGTTGTTATAGAGAAATTCTTAGAAGAATAGCTATATCCAAGTCTTATGGGACGGCTTTACGCCGTCCTTTTACAATCATCTTATTATATTCCGACCTGCATTAAATATGTAAGCTCTATTTTATGCTCCATCGCTCTCATACTGTTTCGGGTAAATTTCCATTGTTGTTCCGGACACATCATATTACTAATATGCCACACTTTTAAATTATATAGCTCTCACAAATTAATTTGTGAGAGCTAATATTTTCCTACAGTTTTAAGATTTTTTCTGCAAAGACAATATCCGTAAATTCAGCTTTTGTCCTCGAAAAATAGGTACAAAACAGGATCCTACTCCTGTTTCATTCACTTTAGTTTCTTAGCTTAATGACATTAGCAGCAAGGCCTCTTTCCTTTATTTATTGACAAAAGGAATGATAGTTTACATGAGAATATATATTTCAGACAGTATATGTTCCGCCAACCGGAAAGCTTTTGTCTTTGCCAAGGAGATAATTCTGCAACAGAACAAGGTCTGCGATACCAATCTCCTTGTCACCGTTCACATCAGCTGCTGCAAGCATATTTTTACCGCTGATGGTGTTTTTGTCAATAATTGCCTTTTTCATGAGTACGAAATCAAACACATCTACGCTGCCGTCACTGTTGAGATCACCGACATAACCGGAAGTTGTCACATCCTGTATGTCTTCCTTTTCGGTGTAGTAATAATCAGCCTCGGGGACGTCCTTGTTATATACACGGAAATAGTCCATAGAGCCGTTCATACCTGCGCCAATGAGATAAACATCATTCGTGCCGATAACATCAATCGACTCAGCAGAAAATTCTGCGGTTTCGGTTTTCAACTCATTGCCGTTATCGATCTTAAGAGTCGCCTTTCCGTCCGAAATAAGAACGCTGACAGTTATCCACTCTCCGAGTTTATATGCTTCATTGACCTTCACGCACTGATCTACGCCATAAAGTGCAACAGAGCCGTTTTCAGCTACAAGTGTTATTCCCTTATCCTCTGAGCCGAAACGGAAAAGTTCGCTCCTACTTTTGCTCCGAAGAAGGACAGCTGTCTGATATTCTGCAGTGTGAAGTGCAGTATAGGAACTGTCTGCAAGCAGATACTGCTCATCCGAACCCTCAAAGGTAAGCACTCCCTTGCCGGAGGTCATAGCCTTGCTCCATACCGGACTACCAATAGAAATACCGAATGTTGAGGTATACTCATCTGCTGCAATGTCAGTGCTGTCGGCAGCAAATTCCAGAGCCGCCATCTGGCCGTCAGTATAGGGGCGGTTCTGTGCATATTCATCGTAGCTCGTCCAGCCATACATGGAACCCTTTTGTATCGTTCTGCCGGAGTCATCATAGTAATCGCCGTCAGGCATTGCCTGCCCTGTTGCAGAGCCATTGCTCAGACAATATGCAACTCCCTTGACAGTCGCATTCCCGCTGACCGTGTACGTGTTAAAAACAAGACCACTTTCCAGAACTCTTGCATTGTCGGAGATGACTGCCGATCCCATTACACCGGCATTATCAGCTATTATAGCATTATCCTTAACAACTGCATTTTCTGCTACAACAGCGTGTCCTTTCACGACAGCATTGCCTGAGATCTTTGCATTTCCGCTGACTACAGCATAGCCGTCAATTATTGCATTGCCACTGACGGTTGAATATCCAAGCACCTTTGCATCAGCACCAACGTAAACAGATGGCTCGACCTTAGCTGTTGAAGCAACGAATCCTCCTCCGTTCGGATGACGCGAACCGTGTACAGCTGCAGCATCGTTCTGAGTCTGCTTTATGCCTGCACCCGTGATAATTGCTCCCCATGGATATCGTGTCTTGCTAAGAAACGGTGCATGAGCTTCATCAAATTCACCTGTTCCATACGCCCACGGAACACCTGTCTGCTGCCAGACTGAAATGTCAGGTGTAGCTGTGACGGTTAGATACGCCGCAGAGTCATTGCTGCCGAAATCCATATTCATAGTCTCTCCAGCTTTGAAAAGCTCAGAATAGCGTGTGGTACCGTCCTTCTGTTCAACTGCGATACAAGCCCGCCAGTCTGCGCCATTGGTCTTTGTCAGTCCTTCAAGAGTGACGGAAATACTGCTGCCCGTAACCTCGAGCGGTACGATGTTCACGCCGAACTGCTGAGGTGCACGTTCGGTCGGAACGGTATAATAGTCCTCCATGCCTGTGGTATTTTCAAGGATAGTAAATATCTCGCCCCAGTTCCACTCGCCTCGTGCAAGAAGCTCGTTCTGACGTGACTGATAGTCCTTCTTGTGAGCAAGGTCAAGTGTTGCAAGTCTCTTTGCATAATGACCGAGGGTGTCTTTCATATCTGCACCTGATATACGCTCTATCTCTATGTATGGATATTCATCACGCTTACCCTGCTGCATAAGGTCTCTGACGAAGCTGCTGCCATAGCCGGGAAGATCATCCGGGTTTTCGGTAATGTACTGCAAAAATGCCCATGAAGCGTAATTATCACGGCCAAGTATCGGCGTGAAGCAAAGATTCTTCATATAGGTCTCAAAGTAATCGGTTATGCCGTTCACATTCCCCCACTGACTACTGTAGTAATCGGAATAGAGAAACTGCTCACGATACCAGTTGGCAATTGCCTCCCACCACGAAGATACGTATTTATTTTCGTTCCAGCCGAGTTGATGAGCTGTTACGACATGGCCGAACTCATGTGGGAGCACCCATGAAGGATTAGGAGAGTTCTGCATAGCACCCACGCAGCAGAACATGAAAGCATAACCCTGATTGTCATATCCCATATAAGCCCAGTCATCCGGGAATGGCTTAAGGCCGGTACCGGATATGTAGAAATTGACCTTGTATCTGTTTCCGTCACGGAGAGCCAGATTTACCGACTGTGTAGGAGCTTCCATGGAAAGGTCGTTCATATAGACGTCCCAGCAGGCTTCAAGGTTTTTAGCATTTTCCTTGAGAAACTGTGTGGTTATCTTCGCTGAATCAGCTCCGTTTTTGCCCCAGATGAACTGGAAATGTTCTGATTCCCAGCGATTGACATCTTCGTTTGCACACCATATATCCCGCGTCATCAGAGCATCAGCTGCTCCGGCAGTTTCAATGCAAGCTGATAATGGTACTGTGCTTAATGAAAGCGCCGCCGCCAATACGGTCGCTGCTGTTTTTCTTGCTGATCTGAACATCAATGATCCCTCCGTTAGTATTACGGTATGCCTATTACCGTTTTTCCTCATGTCGGCAAGGGAGAAGGTGCCTGAAGATCCGATACTCCGCTCCCTGCACACTGCATATGCTTTTCCTGTCACTTATATGATAGCATGACATTTTTATCTTTTCAATAACATTTTAAACACTCCGACTGACATAATACAGAATCCTTGTTGACAGAAAGCAGCATCGTAATGTATAATAAATGAAAAGGAGGCGGTATCATGAAACGTATAGGTGTAGTAATACCTTCGATAACAGACAATCTGCAGACACAGCTTCTTGATGGCATTTTCAAAACTGCCTCTGCCGCGGATTGTGATGTAATAGTGCTGACAACTATGACAAACGGACTGGAATTTCACGTTCAGAGTGAGATAATGGATGGAGAAGAAAGCATTTACTGTCTTCTTGAACGAGCTGCACTGGACGGAGTGCTGATCGCTTCGCAGTATTTCGTCAAAGAGAGCGTCCGCCGCATGATATCGGAAAAGATAAGGCGGACCGGAATTCCGTGCATTGACTTTGGCGGCAGTTCCCTTGGCTTTGAAACTGTCTCTGTACCGCAGGATGATGCTGTATATGAGCTGACGTGTCACCTGATAGAAAAGCACGGGTGCAGAGAACTGATGTTTCTTGCCGGACATGAAGGCAATCCTGATTCAGAGCAGCGTATGTCCGGTTTCCTCCGCGCAGTAAATGAACACAACTGTACACATGAGATATTCTATGGAGACTTCTGGAAGATGCGTGCAGAGGAGCTTGGTAATGAGTTAATACATCACAAAAGGAAGTGTCCTGATGCTGTTGTATGTGCAAATGACATAATGGCAGTAACACTATGTGATGTTCTGCAGAAAGGCGGCATCAATGTCCCCGGCGATATCATTGTAACCGGCTTCGACGGACATATCAGTGCGATATCAAATTTTCCTTCTATTACTACGATAGGCGGTATTATGTCAGAAACGGGCAGAGCCGGAACAGAAAAACTGCTAAGAATTAGCGGAGGGATGCCGGTTCCGGACTCTGGAAACGATTTACACATAATCTATGGTGCAAGCTGCGGATGTGTAGAGAAAATGGCTGATTATCAGACAGCAGCACTACAGGTACGTGAGCAGATTCGGCGTGACACTGAGGTCAGCGATATGCTCGAAATGCGAATCAATGCTGATGTTATAACAAGAGCTTCAGCCGTTGAGTCTCTCTCTGAGCTGACTGATATCGTTGACCAGACAGCACACATAATCAAAAGCTACCGCTCACTGCATCTTTGCATTCTTCCCGATTGGGACAGCGAACCTGAACAGCCGGATATATGCCGTACAAAGCCATATCCCGGACAAATGCTCTGTGCTGTTACAAAGAAGGCATGGAAGGACGGCAAAAGCGGCTCATTGTTTCCTACGTCACAAATAGTGCCAATGCTTGCAAAGCCTCATGAACCTGTTCTGTTGATACTTCTGCCGCTGCACGCCGCATCACAGGTTTTCGGATACTGCGGATTTGTCTATGAAAAAGCAGCAGACTTCAAGGCATCGGTCATGCTTTTCAACCTTCTGAGTTCCGTGGCAAACGGTCTGCGTATCCTGCGGCACAGACTATATGCGGAGTATCTGCAAAAAACGGTAGAAGAAGCTTCAATGTACGATAAGATGACTGATATGCTCAGCAAAAAAGGGCTGCTGCTTTATCTCGAGAACCAGGAGCAGACAAGCAGAAATAACGGCATAATGCTCGTTACTATCGCTATGCTTACGGCTTCACCGAACAACATGAGCAGCAGTATAATGACCGATAACGTACTTCAGTCAGAGCTTTTGCTTGCAAATGCGATACGTCTGATATCAGGACGGAAGTATCAGACTGCACGTCTCGACAAAAGAACTTTTGCAATAGTTTTTTCTCTTGAGGAAGAAACACCTGAATACTATGCAGAAGAACTGATGATACAGCTTGAAGTACTCATACGCAAAATGCAGGAGGGTTCGGCGGCTGCATTTCTTCCTGAGCCGTACTATGTCTGCGGAGAGGTGTCATATCCGGCTGAGAAATGTCTCTCTGAGCTGTGGGAGTCGCTTAGCAGCAGTATGCCTGCGGAAAAGGGATTTACAGGTATCAGTCAGCTCAAAAAGCTCAGGCGTGAGATACACAAGGCGCCTGAGCTTGACTGGAGTCTCTCTGTACTCGCCAAACGGCTGAACATCAGCAAAAGCTATGTTCAGAAACTGTACAAGGAGCATTTCGAGGTCAGTTATATTGATGACCTGCTTGAAGCACGTATAGGTATGGCAAAGAAGCTTCTGTTAACGACCGATCTGCGTGTCAGCGAGGTTGCCTCTTCCTGCGGATATCAGAACGCTACTCACTTCATGCGTCAGTTCAGAGCGAAGACAGGAATGTCTCCATCTGAATACAGAGAAAGGCAATAATGGGATGTTGTGCCATTGATTGTTAGCGCCAAACATCCCATGCTTATTAATATAAATTATAAAAAACTCCGCAGTAATGGCTAATGTCATTAAGCTAGTCGAATATCCATTCATTAAAGCCGCAAGGCTAGCAAAATACGGAGTCTATGATATGCAGGGTATCACCATGCTACCGGAGGCTCTGTTATACAAGGAATTTGGTGTTAACGCTGAATTCATTATAGATCATGCCTGGGGACGGGAGTCCTGCACTAGCACAAAAAGCTGATAACGTCGAGCTTTACAAACAACTCATTGATTTAAGTTCACAGGCCTTGGATATGCAGACTGAAATAGCAAAACTACGCGAAGAGAATTCAGAACTACAAAAATCCAAAGAAACGGAGCAAAGGTTTGTTAGGCATGAACAGCCGTATATAACACTGCAAGGTGATAATCAAAAGGTGTGCTACTGCGCTGTATGTTGGGGAAAAGATGAGAAAATGATTCAGATGGGCAGAATCAACTGGGATAAAGGTCAAATAAAGCTATATTGCAAAGTTTGTGAGAATCACTGCATTGAATGCGAGCAGTAAGTTATGACTGTCTTTCACTAATACTACATAGCATACAAAAATGCTTTTACCACTTATACCACTTTTTTCACTCAAAAGTTTTTTCTGGGACAAAAAAGACCTCATAGCTGAAGCTATGAGAGCCTTATTGTTTTATTCAGATAAACACATTAACGTGAATATCACGCCAGCTTAGTATTCTGCGCTTCGTAGACTTCGCGTAAAGGTATTCTTTAGCATCGTCCAGATTCAGCGTAAAACAGCCAATCTGAGTATATTTTGGAATTACTTTCCTTCGTTGATTGCAGCCTGTGTTGCAACCAGTGAAAAATGAAGTATCAACAGTAATTGTCTGCAATATTTTTCCTACACTTTTCCTACAGTTAGACAATTTTTTCTGCAAAGGCATTACACGGCAAATCTGCTCAAATCCTCGAAATATAGGCGCAAAAAAGTATTTTGATAAACCGGATGAAACTGCGGAATATCCGTCAGCATAGGCTTGTGGTCCCGAAGACCGTGGGTTCGAATCCCATCTCCCACCCTTATGAAATAGGCACTTCTGAGAAATCGGAAGTGCTTTTTTCGTTTTTTTCTAAGATTTTTTCTAATATAAGAGCTTTCTAATATAAATGTCCCCGCTATTGCGGGGGCTATCTGTATCATTTTTTCATAAGTTTTGATCTGTCATGGTACTAAGCTGAATCAGAATTTAATCACCACTTAATCTTTCACAGGACAAATCATCTGAAGGTCAAATGGTTCCTCTTCAGCAATTTCTTTTATAGGATTACTTGCCAGGCCACTTCCCATTGCTCTGTAAAATGCAATCGTCTCCTCAGAAGAACAAGCAGATATGTACAAAGCCTCTGCACCAGCTTTTCTTGCTTCAGCTTTTCCTACTTCAAATAATTGTCTGCCAACACCTTGACCTCTACATTCAGAAGATACCTGCATCATATCAAGAATCATGTATGGACCATTTAGTTTCCTTAATAGCCCTATAAAGCCAACAACTTTTTCATTATCTAATGCAACGTATGTAATATAATCATCACTGCTTATTTGCTTTGCCACAGAACGCTTTTTGTTTAAATCCCAATCTTCGGTATATTTGCATTCTACTAATGTATATTCTCCGTCTATTCTTCGATATACTTTATTTACATTCTGTTTTCTGTTATATAAATCCAATGATTCTAAACAGAAATTTCTTTCTGATAATAATTCAATTTTAATCAAATGATAATCCTCCTATATTATCTATTTCACTCTTTTGATTCGTTTTTATTATTATCGTTTTCATACGCAACACCCCTTTCACAGTTAAATTCCGATTTATCGCAGTAAAACTGCTTACTATCCATATTATACACCGCACTGTCGCCCAAAGTCAAGAATAGATATAAACATGATCCATAGTTTACTCGCTTTCGTTCTTATAATATTCATCCACCCAAAACAGTATAAACCTTAGCGCTGATAATGTCAACTCTACGGAACGTGGATTGACGCTGCTTCTCCTCAGGTTTATAATAAAAACAGATATTTTTGAAACCTACAAGGAGATGGTTATTATGAAAATACTTGTTCTGAACGGTAGTCCAAAGCGTGAAAAAAGTGACACTATGCACATAACCCGAGCATTCCTTGACGGCATGAAAGATGAATCACCTCAGGAAGTTCACATAGTCAATATCATCGACAAGCACATCGAATTCTGCACAGGTTGTTTCATCTGTAAACGTAACGGCGGAGAGTGCATACACAACGATGATATGAGTGCGCTTCTCAGCGAGGTTCTGGAGAGTGATCTCCTGCTGATGAGTTATCCTCTCTACGCTTACGGAATGCCTGCTCCGCTGAAAGTATTTATCGACCGCACGATGCCGCTTTCCAGTATGGCAATGAAAAAGCAGGGAGACCGATATGTTCATGTCGGACAGGCTGACTTTTCTCACCTGAGATACATGATGATATGCGGCTGCGGATTTCCCAACAGCAAACATAATTTCGAGCCTGTCGTAACCCAGTTCAAGCTTATGTTTCCAAGCAATCATACCATCATAACCGTTCCCGAAAGTCCGATGTTCAACGCTCCTGAAGCCGCAGAAGTGACGGTACCGAGACTTGCACTCGTCAGACAAGCTGGAAAGCAGTACGCCGGAACCGGTGCGATAGATAATGATTTACTCGCAGAAATATGCTCTCCGATGATATCGGAAGATATGTATGCTGCAATATGTAATGGTGAGATAAAATGATAAAAAAGGCGGGTCAGTTTTGCGCCTTTTTGTATTTTTTCAAATGTTCTGTTTCAATCATTGCAGTCTCATAATATCAGAATGTTTCTTTCAATTTATTCGTGCATCTGATTTATCTGCTTTTTCGACCAATAGAAGATAAGCTCTGACAGCCTATCAAAATCAGATACGCCGCTGTTTTTTATCTGTATATAAGCAGAGATAATATCTTTTTCGTTGTCTACAACTTTGCAGACAAGCTCCTGAGAATGTGCGATATATTCTCCTGATCGCAGATACCAGAGTGCCTGTATCACAAAGGAGGCGGATTTATACAAGCCTTTCAGTATTTCTGGATCTTTCTCATATATCAGATTATGAACGCAGGAATGATAAATATTGCAGACTCCTATCCTGACTGACCGTCTGATATCATCATCAGTTATTGGCGGAATAATATCATCAAGAGTCCCGATTATCGGTTTCGTATCATGATAGAACTGGAACAGATCAGATACCTCCCAGTTCCTGAGGTCGTCTGCATCAGAAAGAAATCCACAAAGTAAATCCCTGTGCGGAAGAGTGTCAAGCATAGTCCGGTAACGTCTTACATCTTCACACGAAAGATTATCGAGAATCACAACTATATCAATATCACTGCTTTCTGTTGCTTCTCCGCGTGCATAGCTGCCCTGTAAGCCAACGAAACATACCCTGTCTGGAAATGTATTTTTCAAGGCTGAGATAAATTTATCTATCAAAGACGCTGTATCGATCATATCTGGTCTCCTGAACAAAATGTATATCTTAATATTAATTGATTGGATAAAAAGTCCCAACAGTTGAAACTGTCAGGACTTTTTTTGCAGGAAGCTGTCAATGACCTTTGTGCTTTTTCCTGCGCTTTTGCTGTTTAAGCTCAAACTGACGATGCTTTTCGGCTTCACGCTGCTCTTTTGTGATCTGCTTGCGTTCGGTCTTCATTTGCTCCTGCATAAGCTTTAGCGCCTGCTGAGACTTAGTGCCGATACCTGCGGTACTGAGCTGCTTTCGTGCATTGCGTTGCCGCCGTTTGGGATTGTCAGCAGTCTGGTTTGTTTTTGCCTTGACAGCAGGACTGAACTTCAACTTGTAGTAATGCCTTAGCACATAATCCCAGACTTCGCTCTCCTTGGGCTCTGCTCCGAATGAGACCTTAGCCGCTGAGAGTTTACCCTTTTCAGAGCGTTCAAAAACTCCCACCCAGAAAGGCTCATCGAAAAATACCGTCAGCATACCGTTCGTTTTGTCCATATCTTTCCCTCCTGAAAATAGTTATGGACAAAGAACGGACAACCCGGAGGGGCAGGTTACTTACCCTGTATTCACAGGACGGCCGGGCTACCTACCGGCTCTGGCATACCCGAAAGTACACGTTGCGTTTTTATCTTTGTCATCTGATCGCACTGCTGTGCTGTATATATCATAACACATCAGCATGTTTTGGTCAAGACTATGTGTTGACGGAATCTCACCTTTCGGTTATAATAAAATCAAGCTTAAGTCATTAAAAAATGTTATGTCGACAGATATGCTGTAAACGTTGTAATATCGCATATGTCACGATTCGTGTCATGGGTGTGACCGTACGGTTCTTTACTTTTTTCAGCCCCCGTGTTACCATGAGATCAGCCGAAAGGAAATCATCTGAAAGGAACACGGAATTATGAAAAAGAATGAAAAGAACACACTTATCACAGGCACGATTATGCTGATACTGTTTGCAGTCTGGACTGTACTGATACAGACAGTTGATGTTCAGGCAGTGGGACAGAACGGAACGGACATCGGTTTTGCAGGTCTGAATGTGTGGTTCCATAAAACGACAGGCGTTCATATGTGGGTGTATACTGTCACCGACTGGCTTGGACTTGTGCCGATCTTTATCTGTATGATATTCGGAGTTGTCGGTCTTGTCCAGCTTATAAAGCGGAGAAGTCTTCTTAAAGTTGATAAGGATATTATCCTGCTTGGTATTTACTATATCCTTGTGATATTCGGTTATCTCATATTTGAGATGATACCTATAAACTACCGGCCGATACTTTTAGAAGGACGTATGGAGGCTTCTTACCCGTCTTCAACAACGCTCCTTGTTATGAGCGTAATGCCTACGTTTGCTTTTCAGGTGCATCGCAGGATACGAAACACTAAAGTCAGATATGTGCTTTATGCGTTTACGGCCTTATTCACGGCGTTTATGGTGGTGGGACGCACCGTTGCGGGAGTACACTGGCTGACGGATATAGCAGGCTCTGTTCTGCTGAGCTCTGGACTGTACTTAATATATCATGGTGCTGTCCACCTCACTGACAAAAATAACTAACGGAGAAATGAAAATGGAATTTCATGAGAAATTGCAGGAATTAAGGAAGAAAAAAGGCTTAACTCAGGAAGAACTTGCAAAGGAGCTATATGTATCCCGTACAGCGATCTCTAAATGGGAATCGGGAAAGGGTTATCCTAATATTGATTCACTGAAAGAGATATCAAAGTTCTTTTCCGTGACTATAGATGAGCTGCTGTCATCGGAAGAACTCATTACCGCGGCAAAAGACGAGAACCGCTCAAATATCGGAAAAATGATAGACCTGCTGATAGGGATAGTAGATATAATGAGTATAATGCTTATTCTTCTGCCGCTCTATCCTAAAAAGGCTGGGGAGACAGTTTCGGCAGTTGCCCTGTTTGATTACACGCATATATCGTTCGGGATAAGCTGTGTATGCTGGGGACTGTTTTCAATACTTATAATCATCGGTGCAGTGAAGTTGTTTATGAATTACAGGAACATAGAAAAGGGCAGAAGCACAGTTACTGGCACATCGCTTGTACTTAGCATTATCGCGGTATTGTTCCTGACTATGGCAAGAATACCCTATGCGGCAACAGTAGCGTTCCTGCTGCTGATAATAAAGGGGATAATGCTTTTCAAACTCCCAAAAAGTGAGCACTGAACAGATAGGAGAGACAAATGAAATTAGAGAACTTACCGCCTGTATATGAGGCGTATAGCGCAGAATATCCTGATCTTACAGTGTGCCGTATAGTTTTGCAGGAAAAAGAGCTTTACCATGTCATACATAAAGACGGGATGATGCAGGCACAGGTATCGGGCAAATTCAGATACGACGTCAAAACTGTATCTGATTTCCCTGCCGTAGGCGATTATGTTATGGCTGATATAACTGGCGGAGACAGAGCAGTGATACACAATGTTCTTCCGAGAACAAGCGTATTTATCCGTAAAGCTGCAGGAAAATCAAATACTGAACAGGTAGTTGCCGCAAAAGCTTTTTTGATGATAATGGAGCCGCAAAAGCGGCTCCATCTTTTTACATCATTTTAGTACCATGTTCTGAAAATACTATTATTCTGGCGCGGCGGACAGAAATAGTTCCTTAAACCAAGCAATGAACGGATAATAGAAATTATTCTCTCATTGTACCTGTTATATGTGTTCCTTATTATCGTATTTATATAATCGGGAACCGAGAACGTATTTGTTATGGTCTTATTGTCCCCGTAATGATATACCGCAGTTATCCTGTTGGATATTGCAAATGAATCGGGAGAACAAGTAAAGCCATAATATTTTTCGTCACAGCTCATAAAATCAGCGTCAAAGGCATCTGTGTATGTTTTGCCATTGATATTGAATTCCATATAGCTGTTATTCTTTTCTTCTTCTGTAAGAGAAGTAATGTCAAGGTAGAAATTAAAGCTGATCTGTCTGCTCAGAACAATACTCTGCGTCTTGAATTCAGGAAAGGGTTCATCAGCGTATTCGCTTTGTTTTACAGTAGTGAAATTTCTCACTGTAGTATTACTATACTTGTCTCTTCCGATAAAGGATATCACGTTTTTCTTTTCTGCTGCCTGACTTAACTTATCGGAAGGAAGCTCAAATCTTACAGAACCGTTTGACAGTGCAAAAGTATCATAATACAAACCGTTTACGTATACTTTCAGACTTGTTGTCTGCGAATCATTTACGGTTATCTGCATGATAAGATCTTTTTCAGGCTTGATAACAGCATCGGCAGGAGCGCTGACTGATATCGTATCATCAACAGCGTTTGGTGTCGAGATGTTCACTGCATCTGATCTAATATACGGTGAAGCGCTGTTTTCGTTATATGTGCTTGCGAGCAATGCGTCATCCGAGCTGAACTGCTCGTCAAGCCACGCTATCCTTTCGCGCATATACGATATGAATAAGTCTCTGTCGGCTATATAGCCTCTGCCGTAACCGGGCCACTGATTATTTCTGTCCCAGAGCGCACTGTCAGCCATACCCGATTCGTAAAGATATTCGCTGTCTCTTTCAAGTGCGCCGTTTTCCTTTATAACGTCTTCAAGGTAAGGCCTTATCTGCCAGTATCTGTCGGTTGCTGCCGAAATAAACAGCGGATCATCAAGGAACTCTCTGTAGAAATTCTGCGGATTTTCAAACTTTGATACCTTCCAGCCTGTTGCCTCACTGCTTATTTCCTGACTTACGATTATTGAACCTGCGCCTGTGTCAAAGTCCCATGGAGGACCGAATTTAAGGAGAGAATCATGCGGTTTATAGATATATCTGCTCTTGTAGCGCGAATCGTCATTTCCCATTATCTCCATAAGCAGCCAGTAGGATACCATTGAATCAAAATCAGCAAGCTCGGTGTAATGAGTCATCTTGCCGTCTATCTCGGTATATCCGTCCTCGGAACGATAGGCGTTTTCAAAATTCTGCCAGTAATCCTGCACATAGCTCATCATTGCGTCGTTTGAAGCAAGAAATTCGGGGGATTTGAGCATTACTTTAAGTCCCGAATCTGTCATGAATTTTGATTCCTCGTCGTATTCCTCAGAGGACTCAAAAAGGTAACCGCCCGAAATGTCGCTTTCAAAGTCATAATAGTCCGATACCAGATATTTTTTTCCGTCAAAAGTAACTGTACCGCCTTCTTTTATCCATGACATATCCTCTGTCATCATATCTGTAAGCTCGTCTTTTTTGTCACCCTTTATCTTTTCCTTTTTAGCGATAGCAGAAGCGGCGTCCTTAGCTTCGCCCTCCCAGTCAAATATATCCACTCTTGCTTCTTCAATGCCTACCTGCTCGCAGAGCTGATAGTTTCCGACGTATTCACCGTTTATGACTACATCTGTCCAGACTGTCTCCATAGTGGTGAGACCGAGCTCCTTGGAAAGCTTTGAAGCAGTCGTATTTCTCAGAAGGCTTTCGTCCTGATAATTTGCAAGCAGGCACCATTTTTTGCTCTTACCCATACCGTAAAAGTCGGTCTTTTTATCGAGCTTTATCTTATATGGCTTCTTTTCCCAACCCCATGTAGTATTGCCGCGGCCTTGCATAGTCATTTTGTCGTTGTAAATCGGCTCTGCTGTATCTTCGTTGTTCTGTATGAACATTTCGCCGCTCTTGGCGTCCTTTTTAAATGCAGGGACCTGACCGTCATCTGTATTGATATAAATAACGGGAAGCTTGCTGAAGTATACCTTGTCCACTGTTTCGTATCCTTCACCGTCAAATTCCTGAACTTCTATCCACTTCTCATAGAATTCTTCTGTAAGGACAAAGCTCTCAGGATCGACCTCACTGCCGTCCGCAAGGCATCTTATCATGCTTCCTGTTGGATTATTGATCTTCAGAGCCTCTCCGACCTTCAAGTAAGTTTTGTCGATACTTATCCCAGTATTTTCTGTTTCTGCTGCAAATACTGTAAAACCTTCCTGTGAAAAGAGCTGACCGCAATTACCTGCGAACATAAGATTTGTACAGGTAAGAGCTGCTGTGGTAAAGCTGAGCATTTTTTTGAGTATTCTTCGATTAGACAATTTCAATTCCTCCTTTTAAATTTAAACCGTTTCTTTTATCTGTGTATTTCATAAAAAACATTGTTACAACATATCATCAATCCCCATATGCAGATATATTTGCTTCTGTTTTATGTTATTGATGGAAGCATTTATGTCCTTTTTTCTAATGACAAAGTAATTGTAGCATATTTTTTCTCCCGAATGCGGATAATTACAGATTTGTAATCGGCAGGCAAATGGCACACGACTAGCTCAATATATTTAATAAGAGTCGCTTTGATTTTGTTAAATATAAAAGAATCTTTACAGCTGTATGATAACATAATCAATCAACATATATAAAGACTTTTTGCAAACAATATCAACATTTCTGCGTTTTTTGTTATGTTATACAAAAAACAGCAGCCGGAGATATTACTTCTCTGACTGCCGTAATATCTGATCTTTTCATAGATCTCCATTGCTATTGCCACTCCTTGTTTCTCCTGTACACAAGCTCTTTCTCTTATTATACAGGATTATTATTAGTGGCTCACTATAGTTTCTATAGGTTATACCATTGAATGATAGCATTAATAGCGCGGATCGTCAAGTTCAGAGCTCCGCCAATGAAATGCCGCTTTTCAATTGTTCAAACAAAGCAAAAGTGTCAAAAAAGCTAATAAAAGAATTTTTTTGTACTATTTTATGTTGACATTGCTTTTTTATAATGATATAATATAATTTATAGATGACATATACTAACATTATTTCTGAATTTCGAGCTTTTGACATTGCTCAGGGGGGTGACATAAATGCGATATTTGAATGGGATTTTCCGTTTATGGAAAAATTCTGCTCTTTTCAAATATATAATTGCCTTTTTACAGGAAATTTCAGATCTTATCAGAACACCTCAGGGTAAAACTCTGCTTGTTACAAGCTGCAGAGCTCCCACGGGGTGTTATTTTATTGTAAAGGAGAGTGCCGATGACGGATAACCTGACAACTAATGAAGACGTTCATGATAAGGCTTCCGAAGCTGCAAAAAAGCCGAAAAAGAAGAAAACGGCACTTAACTACGCTGTTTCACTTCTGCTGAAGCTCTTATGCACAGCTCTTGCGCTCTGGGTGATATTTACCTTTATCGCAGGTGTGCATATATGCCATACAAACAGTGCCTACCCTACGATAAGAGACGGCGAGTTTTGTCTGACATACCGTCGGGCTGACCTTAAACAAGGAACAATGATAATCTACAAACATGGCAATAAAGTCAAATTCGGGCGCGTTATAGCCTTCGGCGGTGATAAAGTCGAGATATTCAACGATTATATCGCTGTAAACGACTATGGCATATCCGAAAACGTGGTCTATCCGACCTCGCCTGAGGGCTCGGCTTTCAGCTATCCCTATCAGGTGCCGAAAAACTGCGTATTTGTACTCAATGACTACCGCAGCGATATTTCCGACAGCAGGACCTATGGCGGTATACCGCTTGATGATGTTGAAGGCGCTGTGGTTTTTACCATGAGAATGCGCGGTATCTGAATAATAAATGCTCATTAAAGAGGAGGAAAAATTATGAAAACCAGAAAAATATCAGCTTTAGCTGCTTCACTCGGTATTACCGCAGCCCTGTTTACGGCTGTTCCGATGAGTGCAAGTGCAGATGGATATGTTGCCGTTAACGGCGGAGATGTAAGCTTTGATAAGTATCTCGTAATGGATAAAGATGCTACTACTCCAAATGTATCCTTTACATATACTATCGCTCCAGGAGAGGCTAAAGCCGCAACTGCAACAACACAGGCAATAAGCGCAGGTCCTGCAGGTGCTAAATTCAAACATGTAGACGGAGACAGCGTTACCGTATCAGGTACAGGCGATACTACTGCTAAAGTTTCCTTTGTGCCTACTGATTCAGCAGTATTAGATGAAGCAGCAAGCGCTCAGAAAACTATCGGTTTTAAGGATTCTACCCCCGGAAATGAAAAATTTGCTACCAAAGCTATCACTATAGACCTGTCAGGTGTTACCTTCACAGAACCTGGTCTGTATAGATATGTTATAACCGAAACTGCAAACACATACGGCGGATTAGTTTCAGACCCAAATCCTAACAGATATCTTGATGTTTATGTCGTAAACAAGGAAGGAACTGAAAACGAGCTTGAAATACGAGCAAGTGTATTCCAGATAGATGACAGTCAGCCTTCCTATATACAGGCTATTACTACAGGTGATAAGAAATCAACAGGCTTTACAAACAGCTATAATACCAAAGACCTTACTATCGAAAAAACTGTCAGCGGTAATCAGTCCTCAAAGAATAAATACTTTGCATTCACTGTAAAGCTTGTTAATCCAACAGGTACAGACAAGATTACAATAAACAATGATGACAGATTCTCTGTTACAGGTACACTGGACAGAACAGTTTCCTCTGTCACCGATTCTACTAAATATACAGCCGAAACTATAGAGACAGCAAATAAAGTTACGTATGTCACATTCGCTGAAATAGCAGCAGGAAAGATATTTTATCTTAAAGGCGGTCAGAATGTTATAATCAATGGTATTCCCGAGGGATTAGGATACGAAATAGTCGAAGCAGAAGAAGAATATAAGCCTACAATTACTGTTTCAGGCGATACTAAAAACACAACGGAAGGTGATATAGCTACATTAGCTCAGGGTATAGATACGATCAGCGACAAAAAACTTGAAGCTGATGCGACCGTAAAATATACCAACTTCCTCGGCGGTTCTATCCCCACAGGTATCCTCTCCACAGTTGCAGGCTCACTGGGTATCGTTGCGATCGGTATCACAGGTATCGCAGGCGGTATGCTTTACCTCAAAAAGAAGAAGTCAGAGGAGCAGTAAGCCTTGTGCCGACTTCTTAAATGGCTGAACGAGCTTTATGGCTGGCTTGTTATAGCGCTGTTCGGCTTTATCATGCTTATCGGCTTATGGCAGGTCTATGATAATTATTATATCTTTGAGCACACCATTGACAGCAGTATCACCAAGTACAAGCCTCAGCCTAACCAAGGCGGCGATACTGCGCCCGTAAGCTCACCAATAACAGATGAAATGGTCGGCTGGATAACTATTGACGATACGAATATAGACTATCCTGTCATGCAGGCTTCGGACAATTCGTATTTCCTTAACACCGATCCTTTCGGAGAATACTCGCTTACAGGCAGTATTTTCCTTGACAGCAGGTGCAGTCCCGATTTTTCGGACAGCTACTCTGTCATCTACGGTCATCATATGGACTATGGAAAGATGTTTGGCGCACTTGATGACTTTTTAAGTGAATCGTACCTGAAAACTCATTCTACAGGTACGCTCACATCAGGCAGAAATGCTGAAAAAACATATAAATTGCAAGTGTTTGCGTCAGCTAAAGCAAATGCCCGCGAAAAAACAGTTTTTGACATTCAGCAGGACAAAATACGGAACTATATCCGCGATAATTCCATTGTTTTCACAGAAGAAAAGGACTATGACATTATTTGTCTCTCTACCTGTGCGGACGCGGATTCTTCAGTACGTATCGTTGTTTTCTGCTATGTCATTGAATAAAGCTCATTGAAAGGAGGGCAGGCATATGAAAACTAAACTCAGATCATTATCCATAGCGGCAGTATGTCTGCTCTCGTTTTTTTTCTCTTATGCTTTTAGTATCAATGCATACGCATATGTTCCCATAGACGCGGATATCACTGTTGACTGTCTTGAAATACCCGACGAAAGGGATAATACCTACGCAATAAAAATCGAAAGTGAAAACGAAAGCTTCCCTGCTCCGAGATCCGATAAGCTGGAAATATCGGAAAACGGCAAGGGCTGCTTTAAAATAGATATCACCGAACCCGGTACGTATACCTACAGGATATACGAATTATCAGGAGAAGAACCTGAAATAGAATACGACAGGAATGTATATATCGTTACTGTTTTCGCAGAACACGGCGATGACGACGAGCTTACCTACTCAATTTCTGTATATTCAGAAGGCAATGACCGCAAAAAAGACGCAATAAGGTTCAGAAACATGGTCATTGCAGGAGATGAACCCACAACGACTACAGATCCGTTGTCGGCAGCCTCCGGAATGACTGTAACGGTATCCAATAACGACAGTGCTGTAAATGGCGCTGAGGTAACTGCCGAAATCTCATCAACATCAGCCGCATCAACAGAAACAGAGTCATCGACAGAAACCTCGGCAGTTTCTGCTTTAGCTGAAAATAACAGCCCTTCTATCACAGAATTCATCGGAAGTGTCCTCACAGGAGACAGCTTCCCTGCACATACAGTCAGAATGATCATGCTTTTCGCTTTTCTGACTGCTGTCGCTTCTTTCATGTTTAAGAAAAACAGAGGAAAGGAGGACGACAATGATGAATGATATACTTAAAAAACGGCTTTTTAGCACGGTTTGTGCATTTTCAATGCTGTTCTCTAACATTGGCAGCACAATATCTCCTTTGAATGTATTTGCCCGCGAAGATGCGGAGCTTTCGTCCTCTGAGCTCTGTCATCAGAGCCTTGAGCTCCACCCTAACGGTGAAGAAGCCGAACAGGTCATAACCCTTGAAGGAAAAATGCCCGAGGGCGCATCTGCGGTAGCAGAAGACGTTTCCGAGGAATACGAAGGCATTGTCGCTTACGATATCACTATCATGAACGGCGGAGACGAATTCCAGCCTGTTGAGGATGAGCCTGTATTTGTCGAAATAACCGATCCTGCCATTGCAGATCATGAAAATATCGCCGTATGGCATATAAAGGACGGCGGTGAGCGCGAAAAGGTCGAAATATTTGATATCGAAGGCGATACCGTAAGCTTTTATGCTTCGGGCTTCAGCGTTTATGAGATAGTCAAGGACGAAAACGTTGACCAGAGTCAAAGCGAATGGCATAAGATAACAAGTATCGAAGATATCACCTCTCTCGGAAGCGGCGGACTGTATATAGGCAGTACACAAGGCTATTATTTCACCAACTCAACAACCGGCGATAGCTCAAGAATGGGTATCACCAAAACGAAACCCACTAATTCGACACCCTATGGAAGCGCTGCTGCCTACTTTTTTGAAAAGGTCGACGGAACAGATGACCGGTTCTGCGTATACTGCTACAATGGCAACGAAAAACAGTACCTTTACAACAATGGCAATAACAGCCTTTCGTTCACTACCGAAAGCAATAAAACTGTATTCACCGTCAGCTATGACAGCAGCAAGGGATTTCGGTTCAGCAACGGCAAATGGTACTGGAATATGCAGGGCGGCGCAAACGGAAGCAGATTCTGTTCATATGACAGTGCCGGTGATGTAAACAACTATATGGATCTATGGTATTCCGCAGCCGTTGACGACGATCCTTATAAGCTTGACGGCAAGACCTACGGTCTTATGAACTATACCGAGGGCAGTACCCACGGCTACGCTCTTATGAACGGCGGCGGAGTCCATACCCTTGTTGAGCTCATCACACATCAGACCGCAGACGCCGAGGGTATCACCCTATATGTAGATGAGGGCAGCGAGGTAACACGCTGGACCTTCCATAATGTCGGCGGAGATAATTATACTCTCAGCTGCGATACCGAGCTCGGTAAAAAATACCTTGCTGTAAGCGGTGATTCCCTGACTCTTGCAGAAACCGCGGAAGGTGCTTCGCGTTTCAAGGTAAATGCCGATAATAATGGCAGAATACAGCTTTCAACAGGCGGAAAGTATGTCACTTTTACCGCTGCCGACAACGGTGAGGGACTTACTACGGATTTCACCATGTCAGGCACAATTTCAGGAAGCAATTCATGGCTCAGCTTCATAAACTTTGCTCCCCTTGACGATGATGACCTTATCACCTATTCCGCAGACCGTATAAGTGTTTCCGAAGCAGAAAACGGACAAAAGGTCATAATTTATACCCGTATCTGGGACGATGTCAACAAAAAATACGATATGTACGCCGTTGACTATAACGGTACTCTCTATCCGTGCTATGCAAGCGGCGGTAAGATACTGTGGCTCGGCGACGGTACAGGTTCTCTTGAATGGGTATTTACGGAATACTACCATGAGGTCACCAAAGAGCCCAATTATTACTACGAGCTCTATAATCCCTATTCGGAAAATACATCGCTCCTCAGCTCAACAATGAACAGATCCTTTCCTATAATAAGCCCGGTATAACCATGCCGGGACGTAAAAACGGCGAATTCTTCTCTGATATTATCGCATGGGACGACGATAACTATGCTTTCGTAGGCATGAGACCAAACGAGGACAAGACACGCCTTATCCCATGTTCTCAGGCAACATCAGTTCCATTCTACTTCGCAACTCTTGAAGAGCTGAATCAGCGTGATAAGCTCCACCCTGTTCCCACTGTTGACAATACTAAGCATGGTATAACCATGAAGATGTTCAATTTCGACGGAAAATTCAACGACCTTGCAAATACAGATGTCACAAAGAACTATTTCGACAAGGATTTCTCCAATGCTCAGGGACTTCTGAACAACGAACTCACCTATGATACCAACAGCAGCGGCGAAAAGAACGCAGGCTACCCTACCATAAAGTCCAACGGAAAATCCTTCAGGGATATGTATGCAGGTGCAGAGGACGTCAATCATCTGTTCCTTGAGAGCGTTTATAATTCAAGCGGCTATTTCGAGTTCGACAGCTGTCAGAATTTCGCTACTCTGAACGGAAAAACAGGCGGAGATTTTACCGTATACCGCGAGATAGGCACTACCAATTCAGATACAAAGCCTACCCTCCAGCATGGACAGTTCTTCCCGTATAATACCATTCAGGCAGGCGTTTACTCAGCAAAAAGCCCTCAGAATCTTTACAATATGGACGCGCTGGCTTCAAATAAAAACGTCGGAAAGCTCGACGAGAGCGATCCGCGTAAATACGAAAAGCTCCATAAGATAGATAATCCCGATTATTTCTTCGGCATGGAAATGAGCGCAAGCTTCGTTCAGACAGTCAGCGGTCTTGACGCATGGGGACATGACATAATCTTTGATTTCACAGGCGACGACGATTTCTGGCTGTATGTTGACGGAGAACTTGTTATCGACCTCGGTGGTACTCACAGTGCCGAGCACGGCAGAGTAAACTTCCGTACAGGCGAGGTGGTTTTCAGCCTTGTAGACAAAGGAAATACCGCAAGAATCGAAACAAAGACGACCTTAAAGGAAATATTCAGGAAAAACTACGAATCACGCGGCGAAACTGATATCGAAAGCAAGCTTGACGAGATATTTGAGGATAACGGCAAGGGCGGCTACATATTCAAGGACTATACCACCCATACCATGAGAGTATTCTACATGGAAAGAGGTGCAGGAGCTTCAAATCTCCATATGCGCTTCAATCTTGCGTCGGTAACTCCGGGACACGTTGTAGTATCAAAGAACATGATCGGCGACGGTGCAGACGTTCTCGACAAGGATTTCGTGGAATATCCCTTCCAGATATACTATACTCTCCCTGAATCGGAAGACGGCTCTGAGGGCGAGGAGCACCTCCTCGGCAACGACGACTCTCATATAAGAGTTACCTATCAGAACTCGAATCAGCCTGTTACCTTCGTAAAGAAGTACCGACCGCCGGGATTCAGCGATGAAGACGCCTATGAGAACATATACTTCATAAATCCGCTGAAAAACGCAGAAATATCCTTCCCCGACGAGACTATAAGCTACAGGATAGTCGAATGTGCTGTGGACAGCTCGGTATATGACAACGTCCTGATAAACGGCGAGGAGGTTCCCGACGGCAGGATACAGATAAAGGGCAACCTGAAGAGCTATGGCTCGGAAAAGGTAGACGCAGTTCAAAGACCTACGATATCCTTCGATAATCACGTAAATGACGACGTTATCAAGGATCTTTACATCACAAAAAGGCTGTATGATGACGAAAACAACGAAACAACAGACGATCCTGCTTCATTTGATTTCAGACTGTATATCTCGTCAGTCGATACTGATGCGGCTGATATACCGCCTGCCTTCATGTACAATTACTACGTGCTCGACAGGGAAAAGAGAATGTGCAGATACGACAGTACAAGCGGAAAATTCGTTCCCACAGAGCTTGTCTACAACCGCGACGCTGTCAAGGCGCTGAATGCATATTCAAACGAGACCGCCGATGATGACGATATATGGGAAAAATATGACAGCAAGCACAGCAGAACTATAGCTTCATACGGTATAAAAACGGAAAATGTTGTTTTTGATACCTCGTCTCACGGCGCTGTATCAAGAATACCGTCAGGCTATACGGTATGCGTTCCCGGTCTGCCTGTCGGCACTATATTCAAGGTCACAGAAGACGTAAAGACGGGCTACGGTCTTATAGGATACAAGCGAGTTCTCGGCGAAAAGGTAAATGCCGACAACAGTGTAACTCCTATCGCTTCATATCACATTTACGACGGAAATCCTACAAATATAGGAAAGGTAATATCTGACGTTGATCCGTATATCGAGGTACACAACAAAAAAGGCTACGGTCTTACCGTCAACAAAAAATGGAGCGACCTTGACATAACCACATACCATGAGCCGATATATACTGCGGTATATGTGGACGGAAAGCTTCTTGAAGGCTCGGTAAAGCAGATAGCTTCTCCTTCGACCTCTGCATACTATTTCTGGACAGCTCTTAAACCGAATGCCGATAATTCAGTAAGAACAAGCATGAATGGCTATGAGGTGAGAGAAGTTGCTTTAAGCGGAGATATAAGCGTTGACAGCGAAGGAAATGTCACAGGCTATGACACCCTCACCCCTCTTTCAAGCGGAGACAGGATAAACCTTATGGCGACTCGTACCGACGAGGCAACTCCCGCAGGTGAGGACAGAGACAAGAATTATGATTATATCCCTTCCTATGAAAAGGGTACATCAAACGGTTCTGCGCGTACCGACACCATCACTAATACCCGTGACGGCGGAATAGCCGTAAGACTGTTTAAATGGGCAGGCAGTGAGCCCCTCAGCGGTGGACACTTCACTCTTGCCGACAGCAGCGGAAATGTTATCGGCAGATACACCTCAAATTCCGACGGTATCGTAACCATGATGTATAATTTTGAAAGGGGCGAGCTTTATACCCTTACTCAGAAAGCTGCTCCAAAGGGCTATGTAGGTATGCAGAAGAAGCTCTGCTTCAAGGTAAACAACGACGATACCATTTCCCTGTATTATCAGGACGGTGCTACAGAATGGGGCATGGTTGACAGCTATGATAAAAAGTGGGCTGAATGGGAAAAAGGCGAAAACGGCATAACAGCCGCAATTGATGTCTATAATAAGCCGTTCAACTTCAAAATAGTTAAGGTCGACAACGAAATGTCCCCGATCCATTTGGGTTCAGCCCATTTCGCATTGTATAAACAGGCAAATACCACTATCAGCGGCTACGTAAAGAACAAGGAGCCTATGACAGGCTTTGAGGACATGGAAACCGTAAACGGAGAGGTAAGCGTGTGCGGCGGAAACAGCGGCAGGATCATAGATCCTGGCGAAAACGGCGCGATATACTTCCTGACCGAAACAGCAGCTCCTTTGAATTATTCAAAGCTTGAAGAAGATATAGTTTTCAGGATATCCGCTATAGGAGTTCCTTCAATGGTAAGCGACGCATACAACGGTCAGCTTGTGGAAAACGAGGACAGCTATATCTATACTCTCAGCGTTCCAAACGTAAAGATAAATGATAATGCAGAGCTTTCTATAAAAAAGCTGATAAGCGGTAATTTTGGCAATAAGGACAAGGAGTTCACCTTTAATGTAACTATTAATAGTGCAGCGGAAGGCGACAGATTCGACTGGTCAAAGAATGGTGAATTGCAGGCTCCTATGACTAAAAACTGCACGTTCACTATGAAAAACGACGATATTGTGGTCATATCACTGCCCGGCGGCACGGATATAACAGTTTCCGAGGACAACGAAGACTATTCCACAACTTTTTGCCTTAATTCGGGTGAAGCAGAAAAGATAACCTCAAAGAGCTTCATCGTCACTGAAAATACATCTCTTGTCGTTACGAATTCCTTCAATAAGATAGTGCCGACAGGTGTATCAGTATCATTTGTATTCAGTTTAATTGTATTTATTCTCCCTGCAGTTCCGATATGCTGTATCCTGAGATACAAAAAGAGAAAAAGAGAGGGTATATAAATGCACTGAAAAACCGCCTCAGGATAATTCCTAAGGCGGTTTTCTGCTTTATCAAGTATGGTCATAACTCCTCATCGGGATAATTTTTATATCCGCAGTAATAAAAAGCGTTCTCAGTTATAATTCATGCAAAAGCTTTGAAACAATATGCATGAACGAGCCTGTTTCCCTTTATAACACAGAAATTACCGGCTCAATACCTGTCGGTAAATCTATGAACTCCCTCGTTATCCTTATAGGCGATGACAGTATTCACATTGACGTTTTCCACGCTGCGGAAGATATTCTTTTCAACCTGCGGATTAACCTTTTTCAGCTCCGCGATGAGGTTCTTTATCTCAAGGCGCTTTGACACGGAGCGACTATCGGGCTCGCAGGTAGTGCAGGTATCGGTGAACTTGCAAGCGCACTGTATGAAATGCAGGTCGTTGTAGTCGCGCCAGTGCTTTATCTCAGCCTCGCGGACAAGATAAAGCGGTCTTATCAGCTCCATGCCCTCAAAGTTGGTGCTGTGGAGCTTCGGCATCATGGTCTGTACCTGTCCGCCGTAAAGCATACCCATGAGGATAGTCTCGATAACGTCGTCGAAATGATGTCCCAGAGCTATCTTGTTGCAGCCCAGCGCCTTTGCGTGGCTGTATAAGTAGCCTCTCCTCATTCTCGCGCATATGTAGCAGGGGTTCTTCTCGATATTGTATACCGAGTCGAAGATATCCGACTCGAAAATATGGACGGGTATGGACATTGAACGAGCGTTCTCCTCGATAACACGGCGGTTCTCGGGACTGTAGCCCGGATCCATAACAAGGAACACCACCTCGAAGGGGAACTTGTCGTGGCGTTTCAGCTCCTGAAAGAGCTTCGCCATGAGCATTGAGTCCTTGCCGCCCGAGATACAGACGGCTATCTTGTCATTGGGCTGTACCAGCTCGTACTCGTTTATAGCCTTGGTGAACTTGCACCATATGGACTTCTTGAACTTCTTACGCAGGCTCAGCTCCACCGCTTCTGTGACATCGCGCTGCTCCATTTTGCCGCGGAGCCATTCTACATAGCCCCCTGCCAGCTCGTAGGCGTCATAGCCCTTGTCGCAGAGCTGTTCGGCAATATCACCGCTGATGATACCTCCCTTGCAGTATATCACTATTTTTTTTATCACGGGGAAGCTCCGCTGTAAGCACCTGCTCCTGCGGAATATTCACGGCTCCGCTGATATGTCCGTACTCAAAGGCGGAGCTGTCGCGGATATCCACAAGCATTGCGTCCCCGAAGTCTTTCAGCTCCGGGGCAGTAATAGTCCTGCTCATATATTTTCTCCTTGTTCGTTGGTTTTCTTCTCAATGGGCAGCTCAATGGTAAACGTAGTTCCCTTGCCCGATTCGCTGTCCACATGGACAGTGCCGTTGTGGTACATTACGCCGTGCTTTACAATGGAAAGTCCCAAACCTGTGCCCTTTATCTTACGTGAGCGGCTCTTGTCCACGCGGTAGAAGCGCTCGAAGATACGCCCGATATGCTGCTTGGGTATACCGATACCGGTATCGCTGACGGTGATTATAGCACGTTTTGGCGCATGGGATATCTTCACGTCCAGTCTGCCGCCGCTGACGTTGTACTTTATGCCGTTGTCGCAGAGATTGTACAGCACCTCGCTGAGGATAGTCCTGCTGCCCAGCAGCGAGACCTTCTCTCCCGTAAGAGACACCGCCTTTCTGTAATTTCCATAATTATACCATATTCGGAGAGGTTTTTCAATCATTCATAAGTCTGCTTCACATCATTACAATTATGGATAAAAAAAGTTGTGTTATTGTATGGCAACAATAACACAACGTATACGTTCAAGGCTCAAATATTTAGTAATAAATATTTGATGCAATTGTTAATTGACTATCTCAAAACTGCGTCGGTACGGTTTCATAATATTCTGCAAGCAACGCCTGATTTTTTCATATTCCGACCTGCATATAGTATGTATACACCACCTTGTGTCCCATTGATCTCACGCTATTTCGCCAAAATTCCCATTGTTGTTCCGGACACATCATATTGACCATGTTGCCGCCGATAGAACCGGCTTCACGTGAAGTAAGATCGCCGTTATAGCCCTTCTTGAGGTCGATACCGAGCTCGTTTGCAGACTCCATCTTGAATCTTTCAAGAGTCTCTCTGCCCTTCTGTGTCATTTCTCCGTTGTTATTGCTGTTATTATTACTCATTATCATTATCTCCTTAAAGAAATTGATTATTGATGCCGTGATAGTATTATAGCCCGCTCAGCACCTTTTATGACATGGGAAAATATGTACAATTTGACGAAAATCCCCCAAAATATAATTTCCGGTGTTTTTACCCTTGCTTTGACATCATATTGATAGTATAATATATATGTCTGTGTCTTTTGATATTATTTGCTGATCTTTTCAGTTTTTATGCAGGAGAATCACAGTCTTTAAATGTCTGATCTACGAAATATATTTTTAAGGAGCTATAAAAAATGCTTTGGTCAATAATCATACCGCCAATTATGTTCTTTATTTCACTGTCAATAATGAATATTTGTGATAAAAAATTCAGTGACAAAAAGAAAAAAGACGCCTCAAAACATACAATGAAAGATCTCGCTGTCGCTCTCGGCATTCTTATTTGTTCTATGGTACTGGTAAGTGCTATAACATCAATTGCCATGATAGACGGGAAAAACGACATATCCCTTCTTGGGGCTGCCCTTACAAGTGCTGCCGTTTTCGGTGCTGTACTTGCAAAGCGCTATGAAGCTCCGCGAATAGGCACATTCCTGAAAAAGAGCGCAGTATGTGCTGTAGCTATACTTGCTGCGGAAGTCCTCATATTCAACGGAAAAAGCTTCACCTCCGATAAGACAGACAAGGAAATATCCTTTTACGATATCACACTGGGAGCAAATACGGCTCTTTCCGAAAACAGCGATATATCCGTCACAGGCGACACAGACCTGAGAATGAGCAATATTCCCGAAGATGCAAGGATACTGCTCGTAAGTCTTGACGCTGAGGGCGGCTCGTCAACACCCTTTGATGTAAAGCTCAGTATGTCAGATAAGAATTTCTCCACTCAGGACATTGTCGTTCAGCACAAACGCACCTGCGGCAGAAATACAGAGCTTTCACTCTATTTTGAACCATACGAACAGCTCAATACTCTCACGCTTTCTTTAACAGGAATAACAACTCCTGTAAAGATACATCAGATACGAGCTCTAAGGGCTGTCCCCTATTCATTCTCAGATCTGAGGTTCGTTCTTCTCTATATTATAGTAATAGGCTGTCTTGCAATAAAGACATTCGGATTTTACGCTGTTGACTACGACAGAAAGAAACGTTCCCACATTATTGCTGTTGCAGCTGTTATAGTATTATGTACACTTTCGGGACTTTGCCTCCGTCAGCCAAATCAGGAAAGCAGACCGTATACAGGCACGGAAAAATATACAGACGACCCCTTTGCTTTGACTCTTGATGCCTTTGAAAAGGATCAGGTCTACCTTGACCTTGATGTTGATCCCGAACTTGAAAATATCGAAAACGTATACGATTCAGGTCTGCGCGGCAGCTCTCAGGCTTTCTCCTACTGGGATCTTGCATACTACAACGGCAAATACTACAGCTATTTCGGCGTAGCTCCCGTGCTCACATTCTACTATCCTTATTATAAATTAACAGGAAAGCTGCCCACACTTGCAATGGCGAACAATTTCTACACAGTGATAGGCATTCTCTTCATGTGCCTTACTGTACTCGCCGCTGTAAAGCTGCTTGACCTGAAACCAAAGCTCCTGCTCCTGCTGCTGATGCTGCCTACTGCAACAGCCACAATGGGCTTCTGGACTCTCGGAAATGAGATAGACCGCTATACTCTGCCGACTGTATCGGGACTTTGCTTCCTGATGATAAGCCTTTTCACAGGCATGACAGCCTGCACCACGGCAAAGAAGAAGCTGAAACCGGTACTGCTCCTCATAAGCGGTACAGCTCTTGCACTTTCAGTTGCTTCACGTCCTACAGTTGCACTTTGCGGTGCAGTTCTTGGGCCATTCTTCATCGGCATACTCCTCGACAAGAAGGAAAAGCTCAACTACCGTCTCGGACTTGCAGCAAGCTTTGTAGCTCCGCTTATTGCAGGTGCGGCACTGATAATGAAGTACAACGCTGCAAGATTTGGCTCACCATTTGATTTTGGTGCCGCATATCAGCTCACAGTAAGTGATATCCACGCAAATACTCTCAGGCTTTCAAATCTGCCGTCGGCTATATATCACTATTTCTTACAGATGCCGAAATCAAAGCCTGCATTCCCCTTCTTTGAAACAGGCTTCAACGGACTTGAAAACTACGGCTCATATGTATACACGGTAATAGGCTTCGGAGCACTTACACTCCCTGTTATCCTCTTCGGTACACTTCTCCAGCCTCAGGCTTTCGGTCCGAAAACAAAGGAGATAAACGACCGCTACAGAAGATGGTTCTTGGCTATATGCCTTGCAATGTCAGTATTCCTTGCATGGGCTGACTTCTGTCTCGGCGGATTTATCACACACTATATATTTGACATCATGCCCCTTATGACATTTGCAGCCATGATCGGCATATTCCGCGGCTGTTCAAAGCCCTCCGCTCACAAGAGCAGATACGTTCTTTCGGGAGTTTCAATGGCACTGACAGTGGTATTCATCTTCGGTCAGCTCTTCAACTGGGGAGAAGGCACTATTATGAAACGCTTCCCAAGCCTTATAGATACTCTTGAAGATGCAGTTATATTCTGGAAGTAAGCAAAAAGGACTGAGAAAATCTCAGTCCTTTTTTCAATATCCGTGATACTTCACAAAACTCAGTCTGTACTTTTGTTAAAAACACTGAATTCAAAAATTTATTTTCCGATATTCAACGTTTTTGCATTGAATTCCGCCATTTTTCAGCCCATTTACAAAAGAGCAACATAAATGAATATTCAAATTCATTCCTTCACATCATCATACTTATCAAGGAAACGGTGAACACCTGCGTTGTCCTTATAGGCGATGACCGTATTCACGTTGACATTTTCAACGCTTCGGAAGATATTCTTTTCAACCTGCGGATTGACCTTTTTAAGCTCCGCAATGAGATTTTTTATCTCCAGTCGCTTTGAGACCGAGCGGCTGTCGGGAGCACAGGTAGTGCAGGTATCAGTGAATTTGCAGGCACACTGTATGAAATGCAGATCGTTGTAGTCGCGCCAGTGCTTTATCTCGGCTTCTCTCACAAGATAAAGGGGACGGATAAGCTCCATGCCCTCGAAGTTGGTACTGTGGAGCTTCGGCATCATAGTCTGAACCTGTCCGCCATAAAGCATACCCATGAGGATAGTCTCGATAACGTCGTCAAAATGATGTCCGAGGGCAATTTTATTGCAGCCTAAAGCCTTTGCGTGGCTGTAGAGATAGCCGCGGCGCATACGCGCACATATGTAGCAGGGGTTCTTCTCAATATTGTACACAGAATCGAATATATCCGACTCAAATATATGCACGGGAATGGACATAGAACGTGCATTTTCCTCTATAACACGGCGATTCTCGGGACTGTAGCCCGGGTCCATAACAAGGAATACCAGCTCAAAGGGGAACTTATCGTGGCGTTTCAGCTCCTGAAAGAGCTTAGCCATGAGCATTGAGTCCTTGCCGCCCGAAATACAGACTGCTATCTTGTCGTTAGGCTTTACGAGCTCGTATTCGTTTATAGCCTTTGTAAACTTGCACCATATAGACTTCTTGAACTTCTTCCTGATACTAAGCTCCACAGCCTCTGTAACTTCCCTGTTCTCCATTTTAACGCGAAGCCAATCAACATAGCCGCCATCTAAATTATATGCATCAAAGCCTTTTTCGCACAGCTTATCCGCGATATCTCTGCTTATTATACCGCTGCGGCAGCATATTATCAGCTTCTTATCCGGCGGCAGTTCCACAGAAAGTACCTCATCCTGCGGAATATTCACAGCTCCGTCCATATGACCGTACTCAAAAGCGGAGCTGTCACGTATATCTATTATTGTATATTCCGAATTATCGAGCTTTTCAAGCTCTGCGGCAGTAATGCCATTATTCATTGAAACACCTCATTGTTTTTTCTCTATGGGCAGCTCTACTGTGAAAACAGTGCCCTTTCCTGCCTCGCTGTCAACTCTTACAGTACCGTTATGGTACATAACGCCGTGCTTAACGATAGAAAGTCCGAGACCTGTACCCTTTATTTTCCGCGAGCGGCTCTTGTCAACACGGTAAAAACGCTCGAAAATACGTCCTATATGCTGCTGCGGTATTCCCATACCCGTATCGCTTACAGTAATTATAGCCCTCTGCGGTATATGGGATATCTTAACGCTCAGACTTCCGCCGCTGACATTGTACTTTATTGCATTATCGCAGAGATTGTACAGTATCTCGCCAAGTATGGTGCGGCTTCCGATAAGTGATACCTTTTCGCCTGTAAGCTCCGTATTCACGCCCTTTTCCTCAGCACTTAGCTTCAGTCTTCCGAGCACTTCCTCAGCAAGGCTGTACAGCTCAACACTTTCATTCTCACGTGGAGCAGAGTCCTCATCAAGCTTTGAAAGGGAAACGATATCGTTTATAAGGTTTATGAGTCTTTCGGCTTCGCTGCGGATATTTCCGCCAAACTGCGCAACGTCCTCCTGCTTGACCATGCCGTTTGCAAGCATATCGGAAATGCCGTATATAGTCGTAAGAGGAGTTTTCAGCTCATGGGACACATTTGACGTAAACTCGCGGCGCATAGTCTCAAGCTCCTGCTTCTCCGTAACGTCCATGATAAATACCACAAGTCCGCAGACCATGTCTATACTGTTTGCAGGACTGGCAATGACCTCGCGCTGACCGCCGCCTGTACGCAGGATACACTCCGAACGCCTGCCGCCGAGAGCGTTCATAAGGCATATTCTGAATACCTCGGAATTATTGAGAGCATAGATGCTCTGCCCTTCCGTAAATGTACCTGCTCCGAGAAGCTTCTTTGCACTGGTATTGCAGGTAAGCACATTCAGCTTAGGGTCTGTGATTATAAGTCCCTCGTCCATAGACTCTGTCATAAGTCCGAACTGCTCACGGCTGCTCTGTATCTCGTCCATCTGACGGCTTACCTTGTTATTCTGGCTGCGGAGCTTTTCCAGAAGCGGAGCAAGCTCCTTATAGCTGTTTTTCGTGTCAGGGTGAGCAAGGTCGATATTATTAATAGGTCTTACGATATTTCTT
The DNA here is from genome assembly GCF_000518765.1 of Ruminococcus flavefaciens ATCC 19208. Classification (GTDB taxonomy): domain Bacteria; phylum Bacillota; class Clostridia; order Oscillospirales; family Ruminococcaceae; genus Ruminococcus; species Ruminococcus flavefaciens. The sequence goes on from NZ_JAEF01000007.1 coordinate 265,320, forward strand.
GATACCCTTGTTGCCGCAAGTACCGAGAAAACGACAACTACCGCAAGTATGAGCAGCATAGGCTTCAATACATCAAGAAGCTGGGCTTCAAGAGATATATGTACACTTGAAACTCTTATTACGGAGTAGTCATTGAGCCTTACAGCGTAATTTATAGTCTTTTGCATTATAGTCTTTGAATAGCGTGACGAGCTGCCCTCGCCCTTTTCAAAGGCTTCGGATATCTCTTTTCTGTCGGAATGGTTTTCAAGAGCTTCGGGAGCTTCTTCCGTATCGAAAACCACCTGTCCGCGCCTATCTATCCATGTAACGCGGATATCATCGCCGAAATCTGTGCTTTCGAGGAAAAATTCTCCAAGCCTTTCAACGGCAGAGGATATTATATGAGCTTGTGTTTTCACTTCTTTTTCCGCCGTCTCTACCGACTTGTCATACATGAACGCCGTAACAAGCACTATAGCCGCTATTACCGATACAGCACAGATAGTTATGATACTGACAAATATTTTCTTAGTCAATAATATCGTCACCTGCCTTATATCCGACTCCGCGTATAGTCTGTATAAAATCGCCGCAGTCCCCCAGCTTCTGACGCAGCGTCCTTATATGAACATCAACTGTACGGCTTTCACCTGCAAAATCATAGCCCCATATCTCTTTCAGCAGGTCATCGCGGGAAAATACCTCTCCCCTGTGCTTCATAAGCATGATAAGCAGATCGTATTCTTTAAGGGTGAGCGTTACCTTGCTTCCGTCCGCAAACACCTCATGCTTTGATGGATATACCGTAAGCCTGCCTAATTCAAGCTTTTCAGCCAGATTATCCGTAGCACGGCGAAGAAGTGCCTTTATACGTGATATAAGCTCTAAAGTGCCGAAGGGCTTGGCGATATAATCATCAGCACCGCTGTCAAGTCCTTCAACCTTGTCAAGCTCCGAATCCTTTGCCGTAAGCATTATAACGGGCAGCTTCTGTGTTTCGGGAGTACTGCGCAGCTTTTTCAGCACCGAAAGGCCGTCCTCTTCGGGAAGCATACGGTCAAGCAGCAGCAGGTCAGGCAGTTCCTGTGCCATAGCTTCACGCAGTTCAGAAGGCGTTTCAAAGCCTTTAGCTGTCATACCTGAGCTTTCAAGGGCATATATAACGAAATTTCTTATTCCTGCTTCATCTTCGAGCATATATATCATAATAACGCCTTCCTTCTCATTTTTAGTATTTTCTCTTGATTTGCGGACGACCATTGGTCGTACCTACAGTACATTCATGTTATTTGCAGCGGGATTTACGGGAACACGGGCGGCGGAACGCCGGCCCTACATTCTAAATTTACGGGCTGTCGCGGACACCAGCCCCTACAGCGCGCTAATGTTAATTGGAATGTATGATGTGGGAGCCCGAAGGCAGGCTCCCCTACTACTCACTACTCCCTATATTATACGTCTGTTCGGCAAAAAATTCAACCCCCTGTTAAAAACATCCGAAAATACGCAGAAATGCGTCATAAATTTTTTGTGTATTTTTTAAAAAATAGTTGAATTTTTCCGCCGTTTATGTTATACTGTAATGTGCAGACTTTTGCAAATTTATAAATTCCGCCACTTTTTCAGTTATAAAAACGGCGGAGGTAAGGAGATAGTATGAATCTTACAAATATGCTCACTTGTTTAGCAAAAATATCAGACGTAAATAATCCGATCATTTTTCCATTCCCCTTTAAATTACATATTTCACTTGCTGTAATTTCCTTAATCTTTTTCAGCTACAGATTCGCTGTACAGAAAAAGCCATATCAGCTTGTTTTCGCAGTAGCTGCGCCAATTTCACTTCTTTTATGGATCTCAAACAACAGAACTCTTTTCTATACAGTTGGCGCAATTGAACTTATACTTTTCCTGATCGCAATTTTCACAACTATTTTCTCAAAGCCAAATGAAGCTGAAACAAGTGCATCTTCCGATAAAAAGGCTAAGGAGGACTAAGCTGTGAAAATTGCAGTCCTTGACTGGTATACCGTCAACATCAGCGGTGATATCCCCACTTCTCAGCTTGAAGAGCTGGGCGATGTAAGGATAATCCCCCTTACTCCCCCCGAGGAAACAGCTGCCAATATCGGAGATGCAGACATCGTTCTCTGCAATAAGGTGCTCATCACAAAGGAAGTTATGGACGCCTGCCCGAATATCAAGTATATCGGACTTTTTGCCACAGGCTTCAACAATGTTGATATAGACTATGCCGCAGAAAAAGGCATCGTTGTCTGCAATGCAGGTCAGTATTCCACTGACGCTGTTGCACAGCAGACCTTCGCCTACATACTCGACCGCTTCAGCCGCATAAGAGACTACGATATTGCTGTAAAGAACGGCGAGTGGGAGCGTTCTCCCGCATTCTCTTACTTCCCCGTACCTACTGCCGAGCTTGCAGGAAAGACTCTTTCCATTGTGGGCTTCGGTTCTATAGGACGCAGGGTTGCTGAGATAGGCTCTGCCTTCGGCATGAATATAGTCGTAAGCACAAGGACTCAGCCAAAGGACTGCCCATATGAGGTCACAGACCTGTTCACAGCCGCAGAAAAGGCTGATGTACTCACCTTCCACTGTCCTCTCACAGACAAAACAGCAGGCATCATCAACAGCGAGCTCATCTCGCATATGAAGCCGTCTGCTATGCTGATAAATACCTCACGCGGCGGCGTTGTCAATGAAGCCGACCTCGCAAAAGCACTCAATGACGGAAAGATAGCAGCTGCTTATCTCGATGTACTGGTAAAGGAGCCCATGTCTCCCGACACTCCCCTTAAAGGTGCTGAAAACTGCGTAATTACTCCGCATACAGCATGGGCACCTCTCGAAACAAGAGAACGCCTTGTGGACATCGTATGCAGCAATATAAAAGCGTGGCAGAAGGGCTGTCCGCAGAACAAAGTCAACTAAAGGAAGCTGATCCTATGAGAAATATATCAGAAAAAAAGCGTATCGTCATAAAGCTTGGTACTTCCACCCTTGCCCACAAGACAGGCAAGCTGAATATCCGCAGAATGACAAATCTTGTGCGCGTTATTTCCGACCTTCACAACTCGGGCCGTGAAATAATCATGGTATCTTCGGGAGCTGTAGGTCTGGGCGCAGGAAAGCTGGGTCTCCCCGAAAAGCCAAAGGATACCAAGACAAAACAGGCTGTAGCCGCTATCGGACAGTGCGAGCTCATGCATGTATACGATGATATGTTCGCTAAATACAGCGTAACAGTGGCACAGATACTGCTCACAAAGGCAATTATAAATAACCCCAATCACTGCGAAAACTTCATGAATACCGTAGAGAAGCTGGTGAATATGGGCGTTATCCCTATAGTCAACGAAAACGATACTATCGCTATAGATGAGCTGGAGCTTGAAATAGGCGAGAACGATTCTCTTTCAGCTCTTGTTGCAGAGCTTTCACGCGCTGATCTGCTGCTTATACTCTCTGATATAGACGCTTTATACGACGACGACCCACGTTCAAATCCCGACGCAAAGCCTATCCCCCTCGTCGAGAAGATAACTCCCGAGATAGAGGCTGTTGCAGGCGGTGCAGGAACAAGTCTGGGCACAGGCGGTATGTCAACAAAGATAACCGCTGCCAAAATAGCCACAAATGCGGGCATAGACATGATAATCATGAACGGAAAAGACCCCGAAAAGCTCTATGACCTCTTTGAGGACAAAGAGATAGGCACACTTTTCAAAGCACAATAATAATAGACCACTAACAACGAGGTGTAATTATGAGTTATACAGAGGAACTGGGCAAAAGAGCCAAGGCTGCGGAAGCTGCTGCCATAAGCGCTTCCACATCACAGAAAAATAACGCTCTTGCAGCGATCTCAAAGGCACTTATTGCTAACAAAGACCTTATAATCGCTGAAAACGCAAAGGATATCGAAAACGCTAAGGCTAACGGTATGTCGGAAGCCAAACAGGACAGACTTATGCTTAACGAAAAGCGTATCGAGGATATCGCAAAGAGCCTTTACGATATAATCAATCTCCCCGATCCTATCGGTGAGGTAATCGGCGGCGGCAACCGTCCAAACGGCTTGCAGATAATCAAGACTCGTGTACCGCTGGGCGTTATCGGAATAATCTATGAGTCACGCCCGAATGTAACTGTTGATGCTGCCGCACTCTGCCTTAAAACAGGAAACGTAGTTATCCTCAAGGGCGGCAAGGAAGCTATCAACTCCAATGTATGCCTCGGAAATATAATGCGAAAAGCTATCGAGGAAGCAGGACTCCCTGCTGATATGGTTCAGGTCGTTGATAAGACCGACCGTGAGACAACTACCGAGATCATGCGCCTCAACGGCTATGTGGACGTTATAATCCCACGAGGCAGTGCAGGTCTTATACAGGCTGTAGTCAAGAATGCTACCGTACCTGTTATTGAAACAGGCGCAGGCAACTGCCACGTTTACGTTGACGCTTCTGCTGACCTTGATATGGCTGTTGAAGTGACCGACAATGCAAAGACTCAGCGTCCTTCCGTATGCAACGCTATCGAGAGCCTTCTCGTTCACAAGGATATCGCAGACAAGTTCCTGCCGCTGATAGCTGAACGCTTCAAGGTACATAACGTGAAGATATACGGCTGTGACAGAACTATCGCTATTCTTGGCAGTTCAGTTGAAAAAGCTACCGAAACAGAATATGCAACAGAGTTCGATGACTACATCATCGCTGTAAAAGTAGTTGACGATATAGATGAAGCTATCGCTCATATAAGAAAGTACAGCACAAAGCATTCCGAGTGCATAATTACACGTTCACTCGAAAATGCACAGAAATTCCAGAAGCAGGTAGACGCTGCGGCTGTTTACGTAAACGCTTCCACACGCTTCACAGACGGCGGAGAATTTGGCTTCGGCGCAGAAATAGGCATTTCCACACAGAAGCTCCACGCAAGAGGTCCTATGGGACTTACTGAACTTACAACAGTTAAGTATCTGATCAACGGAAACGGTCAGATAAGATAACTGACTTATTATATATCCAGTTTTTATTTGATTTTTGGAGGTCGAAATGGCTATTAGAAAAGATCTTGACGATATGCTCAACAGTCTTATGGACGGCGGCGGTGGGAGCACTCCTGCCCGCAGCCATAATACTCCCCGTTCCGTAAGAAAGAGCAAATTCGACGATATGTCGGTCGACGATCTGCTCCACGCACTTGAAGACGAGAAAAAGCATTACCTTGATGATACCGCTCCCGCTGAGGAGTACCATGAGGATACACCGCCTTCTGTATGGGAGTTCGCACCGCCGGCAGAAAAAACTTCCGAGCCTGAAATGCAGGAAGAAGAGGAAGAAGTACCGAATATCATATCCGAAGTCATGCATACAGAGGCTTCGGCAGAAATGACAAGAGTATTCGATGCTATCCCAATGAGCGAAGAGCTCCCGAAGCCTGCAAAGAAAAAGAAAATAGTCATAACAGGTGAACTCCCTGATTATGAAGCACTCAGACGCGAAGAAGCCGAAAAAGAAAGACAGGCACAGCTTGCCAGTGAAGCTGCCGCTGAGGAAGCAAGAGCAGCTGAAAGAGCCAGAAGAGCAGCCGAGGCTGCTGCCGAGCGACAGCGTTTAATGGAAGAAGCCGAGCAGCGAAGACTTGAAAGAGAAGAGGCTGAAAGGCAGCGCATCGCTGAGGAAGAAGAAAGATCACGCAGGATCGCAGAAGCTGCTGCGGAGAAAAAACGCCTTGCAGAGGAAGCTGCTGAAAGAAGAAGGCTTGAGGAAGAAGCTGAACGTCAGAGACTCGCCGAAGAAGCCGAAAGACAGCGTATCGCCGAGGAAGAGTCTGAGCGCCAGAGACTCGCCGAAGAAGCTGAAATACAGCGCCTTGCAGAGGAAGAGGCTGAACGTCGGAGACTTGAAGAAGAAGCCGAAAGACTGCGCATTGCCGAGGAAGAGGCTGAACAGCGCCGCATAGCACTTGAAGAAGAAAAGCTCCGTCAGATCGAGGAAATGAAGCGTCTTGCCGAAGAAGCAGCGTCTGATGTTCCCACTGCCGTTACTATGGACGAGGAGATCATCGTAAACTCTTCATCTGATAACGCTGTTGAAGAAGCTATCGGATCTCTTGGCGAAGCTGCGGAAGAAGCTGCTGCCGATATACAGGAAGAAGAGACCGAAAAGCCAAAGAAACTTGGATTTTTCAAGAAGCTTATGGGCAAGGGCAAGGAAGAGACCAAGCCCGATGCAGATACAGAGCCTGCTCCCGAGGAAGGACTGTTTGAAACAGCTGATTCTCCGTCGGCAACAGAGCTTATAGACGCAGCTATCGCTGCAATAAATCACCCCGAGGACAGCGTTGAAGCTGTTTCAGACAGTGACCCTGTAGGCAGTATGCTGGACAATATCCGCGAGGACGCGGCAGAAGCCATTGCAGATATGAATGCTCCAAAGGAAGAAGCTGCCGAAGCTCCAAGTGAGCCGCTGATACTCTCAGACGAGGATATAATCGCAGGGTTATCTCCGGAGCTCAAAGAACGTTTTGACGAACTTTCTGCCGACAAACAGCAGCAGGTCATCGAAATGAGAAGAGCACAGATGGGTGCAGTTGCACCTGCTGTAGCTTCCGACAACGAGACTGCTGATGAAAGCTTCCTGACCGAGGAAGAACCTGTATCAGCTCCTGAAGATACAGAAGCCACTGAAACATCAGCTGAGGAAAATGCTGAAAAACCTGAAACAGAAGCCGGAAAAGCTTCTGAGCCTTCGGAAACTTCTCCTCAGAAGCCAAAAGGAAAGATCACATCTGCTCTCGGACGCATACTCGATGAAGACCCAGATGAGCTTATTGTTCAGCGCAAGGAGCATACCGAGCCTGATGAAGCTATAGCAGGCGACCCTTACAAGAAAAAGCGCCTTTATACTGTTCTTGGCGTAATATTTACCATATTTGCAGTTATCGGCATTATCGCTACCATAATCAAATGTGTGGGATTCTTCCGCAGCTTCACTTCAGGCGAAGCAAAGAAGGACAGCTTCACTCAGATGATATATCCTGCTGCAATTATGGATATAGAGCCGTTCTCAGATCCTTCACAGCTCACCTCCGAGCAGATAATCACAGCTACTATCTGGTCGATAATCATGGACGACAGCAAGATATCAAAGTATGAGCCTACTCTTGATACCGTTTCGATCCCCGATGTAGACGTAGAAAAGTACGCAGTAGACCTTTTCGGTGAAAATCTGCCTGAATTCACTCATGCTACAGTCGGACCGCTGGAATCACGTTTCTACTACGCTGACGGCGTATACAACGTAAGATTAAAGCCTATAACTCACACATATTCACCTGAGATAAAGTCTATCGTCAAGAACGGAAAGAACTATACCCTCACCGTTGACTATGTTGATGAGCTCCCGCAGTGGATGGAAAAGAACGTATCAAAACAAGTTGAATTCCGCCTTACCGAAAAGGATGACGGTACATTCAAATTCAGCTCTATGAAGATACTTTCTGTAAACAGCGGAAATATATAATAATAACGAGGTTCGGGACTGCTCCCGAACCTCGTTGTTTTGCTCCAATTATTACAAATGAGAAAAAAAGCCCCTGAAATTATTACAAAAGAAATACAAATTCACAAGAATTAGGATTATAAGGCTCTAAACGGTTGACATTTTGCTTTTTTACTGATAAAATAGATATGATGCCTTTTTTATGCATCTATTATCTTTAGGAGGAGGAGCTGCTTTGGGAGACAGTAAATTTTGCTACAGATGCATGGAACAGTATGATGCATCGCTTCATGTATGTCCGTCCTGCGGATTTGTGGAAAGCGACGCTCACGAACCCATGTATGTCCCACCCGGTACGATACTCCACGGCAAGTACCTCTGCGGTATTCTTCTGGAATACAACGGTGAGGGTGCTACCTATATAGGCACTGATATTTCTACAGGAAAGAAAGTACATATCAGGGAATATGTCCCTATAAACCTCTGCACCCGTGTAAAAAACAAACCAACTATAAGCGTAAACTATAACAACCTTGCTAAATACAAGGCTTTTATGGCGGAATATACCGAGCTAAACAAGTCTCTTGCAAGACTCAGGAACAATACCAATATACCGCCTATCCTCGATATGTTTGCCGAGAACAATACCACCTACACTATCTTTGAGTACATCGAAGGCGTTAAAATGCTCGACTACCTCAAGGAAAATGCAGGCGAGCTGAGCTGGGAGCAGGTATCAAAGATATTCCCGCCTCTCTTTACTACTATCGGCATACTCCATAACGCAGGTATAATTCATCGCGCTATAAGCCCTGATACTGTGTATATAACAGACAAGGGTGAGCTGAAGCTCTCAGGCTTCTGCGTATCAGCTGTAAGAACTGCAAACGCAGGTCTTGAATACGAGCTTTTCAAGGGCTATGCAGCTCCCGAGCAGTATTCTGCAAACAGCAGCAGCCGTCAGGGTTCATGGACTGATGTTTACGGAGTCTGTGCTCTTCTCTACAGAGCGCTTACAGGCTGTATGCCTGTTGACTCACTCAGCCGCCTGAAGCACGATGACCTGCACGAGCCCCATGACCTTGATTCGCGTATACCGCGCCATGTATCAAGAGTTATCATGGAGGGTATGAATTTAAACGGCAGAGACCGTATACAGACTATCACAGAGCTTGTTACACGACTGTTTGAGCAGCCCACTGAGGAAGAAGAGGAAGATCTTGAAAGTACAACTGTACTTCCTGAGCCTGTTCAGTCCTCATATGAGCAGCAGCAGTATCAGCAGACAGCTTACGAACAGCCTGCATATGAGCAGCAGCCACAGTATCAGCAGCCTGAGCCTCAGAACGTGATACATCAGCGCAGTGCTCAGTCACGCCGCAATGACAGCTATAACTACGAAAAGGTCAATACCGTTGACCGTATAAAAGTTCCGATAATCATCGGTCTATTGCTGCTTGCAATACTTATGACCCTTGCGGTGATAATAATCAAAATTTTCTCAAATCCCGAGGAAGAGGATACCACAACAGTAACGCCGAAACGCCCGTCAGTTACCGAAAACGTAATCGACGAAAAGGAGACCACAAAGGCAGCAGATACCGAAATGCCTGATCTTGTGGGAAAGTTCTATGAACACTCCAAGGATCTGTGGAAGGAACATTTCGTACTTGATGCCGAATATGCTTACAATGACAATTATGAAAACGACATGATCTATGAGCAGAGCGTCAAGGCAGGCGAAATGATTGCACAGGGACAGGTTATCAAGGTAAAGGTAAGCAAAGGTAAGTCATCAGCTTATATCCCTGATTATTCAGGTTTGACTGTTGAACAGTACAAGAACGCTCTTGACAAGGCAGGTATCACCGATTTCAATTATCAGTTCGTTGAGTCAAAAAACTCCTACGGCAAGGCAAATACAGTAGTTGAGATACAGGTAGACGGCAAGGTCGTTCACGCAGGAGATTTCTTCAGCAACAAGGATGGCAAAAAGCTTACGGTATACTATGTTGCCGAGACTTCGGAAGCACCTCAGTATACTACAGCTGCTCCGACTACACAGGCTCCTGTTGTTACTACACAGGCTCCCGTACCTACAACTCAGGCTCCTGTACCTACAACTCAGGCTCCTGCACCTACAGAGCCGCCAACAGAAGCACCGACTGATCCTCCTGCTCCACCTGTTGAGCAGCAGCCTGTTGAACAAGGCGGCGAGGGCGGCGAAAACCCACAGTAATATATCCTATGATAAGTTCAGCCCCGAGGCAGTTTAATTGCTTCGGGGCTTTGTATTATCGTTTAGTTCAGAGTTGAGAGTTGAGAATTGAGAGTTAATGTGTTCGCTCCGCTCACATTATTTAAATAATGTCGCCGAAGGCGACTCCACAACTCTAAACTCTCAACTTTTTACTTCTGCTCTAACTCTTTGTTTCTGAAATCATAAAAGCCACAGCTTACACTGTGGCTTTTATGATAAATTGTAAAGAATATCATTTATCGAAAACGACTTTCCTTACAGTCATTAACACTTCGTACCTCCTGAGAGTGTACCGCCAAAGGCTGCAAGCTGAGTCGGATCGACCTGCTGGAAATATGTGGAACCGTTAAGTGTTCCGCCTGTGTAGAAAGATGCGCCCGATGTTCCATTGCCGCCTGCCTTTAACTGACTTACAGCCTTGTCTACGATGAAAGATACTATTACCTTTCCGTCGCTTTCTACCAGTGATAATCTTGTGTTTGCGGATACATTCGATGAAGCTGTAACGCTTGCAGACATCTCACTGCCGCCCATGCTCATTCCGCCCGAAGGACAATTTGATACCCATGTGCCGCCCTTTACTGAGATAGTGCTGCCGCCGTCGCCGCAGTCAAATGGCTCGTTGCCGTTTGAGATGATGTAGCCGCCGTTTATTTCAATATTACCGTTGGAATCGTAACCGTCGTGGTCGCCGTTGGTAGCATTGACTATTGCTAAACCGCCGTTGAACTGGAGAAGATAGTTTCCTGAGTTGCCGCCGCCGAAGCCGCCGCCTCCAAATCCGCCGCCGCCCTGCTGCCAAGGCATACCTGTGTTACCCATTCCTGAACCGTCACTGCCGCCTGCTGCATTGTAGCCGTCGTCAGTGGAGTTTACGATAACAGAACCGCTGTTCTGGTAAATTTTCTGTGCTTCGATACCCTCATAGCACTTCTCTACAGCGATAACGATATCCTCGTAGCTGCCGCTGTTCTTAGTACCGATAGTGAGCTCATGGTCTGCATGAGCACCGTCATCAGCTGATGAAAGCTTTAACTCGCCGCCGATAAGCTGCATACTACCGCCGCAGTGAATACAGTCATCTGAGGAGTCGATAGTGATAGTACCGTCATTGATAGTGATATCGCCTACGCTCTGCCATGTAGTGCCAGCCTCGTCATAAAGACCTACAGCCTTTATGCCCTTTGCGGATATGTCGGTCTTGTTGGAGTTTCCGTCCATCATGCCGCCCATTCCGCCGCCGGGTCTGCCGCCGCCGGGATTGAAGCCGCCGTTATTGCCGCCTGTTGAGCCGCTGCCTGTGTATGAGCTGCCCTCAAAGGTCTTGATAGTCAGATCGCCGCCGTTCATGGTGAAGAACTGCTCTGCTGAGATACCGTCAGCGTAGGAATCAATATTTATAGTACCGCCGTTGATAGTAACAAGTCCCAACTGCTTTGCTGTTGAAGAAACATCAGTGGAAGTTGCCTTGATACCGTCGCCAGCCTTTGTTTTTACGGTTACGGAGAGAGCCGAATAGTCCTCTTCCTTACCGTCTGTTGGTGCATTGCCGATAGTGAGAGTATCCTTTGCACGGATACCGTCATCAGCTGCGTTAACGACCAAAGTGCCGTTGTATATCTTTATATCGTCCTTGCCTACGATAGCATCTGCTGCGTTGCCGTTTACTGTGAGCTTGCCCTTGCCCTTGAACTTTATATCGTCCTTGGAGTAGATAGCTCCAGTATCGTTGTCAGCATTTGTGTACTCAGTACCGTCAGAGATAGTATTCTCTGTGCCGTTCTTTGCAACGATAACGACCTCGTCTGCGATAGACGCTACATATATAGGAGAAGTTTTTGTATTTGTAAGGCTCATGCCGCTGAGATCAAGCTCTACAACTCCGTCGGGATAAGCAGTCTTGTCTACGTCAACTATGATCTGACCGCCTGTCATCTCGCCTGTTACTGTAAATACGCCGGGCTGAGAGATAGTGCAGACGTTATTCTCCACCTTAGCTTCTGATGAAGCATTTGTGGTCATACCTGCGTCAGAAAGAGTTATTGTAAGACCTTCTGTAACTGGTGTAGGATCATCAGGTGTAGTAGGATCGGTAGTTGTACCGCTGCTTATACCTGTAGGATCAACATTATCGAATACAGTTACAAGGCTGAGCTGGAACTGTGTCTGCTTGCCGTCTGTATGAGTTACAGCATTACCTGTTGCAAGGTTCTTGAAGCCGCATGACTTAGCGCCGTTGATAGACTCATCGCTGAAGAGGACATATCTGTACTTCTTCTGATACTTTACATCAACACTGCCTGCAACTAATGCATTGTCCTTGCTCCATGTACCGTCCTTTGAATTTTCGGAATTAAGGATACAATTGAGCAGTGCAGTAGTCTGTGTAGTGCCTGTAAGGAGCTTTTCATCAACCTGATTATCAGTAGCAGTAGCAATTACTGTACCGCCTGTGATATTAACGCCTGTTACAGCTGTAAGGCCTCTGTCGCCGCCTGCAATGAGCTTGCCGCCGCTGATGTCGATAGTTGTTTCAGCCTGTACAGCATCATTACCCGCCTTGATCTTGGTAGTACCGCCTGAGATAGTAACTGCGCCCTTGCTCGACTTGATACCGTCGCCCTCAGCTTCTACCTTGAGCTTGCCGCTCTTTACTGTAACGGACTTCTTGCCCTTTACAGCGTCAGTCTTATCTGTAGAGTTCAGCGCCTCGATAGTAATATCACCGCCGTTGAACTTGATATCATTGTTGCATGAGATAGCGTCCTGAGTGTTAGCAGTTATATTGAGAACACCGTCGCCATTTTCGCCGCCCTTGATAGTAAGGTCGTCCTTAGCTTCGATAACAGCTAATTTAGCGTTATCCCCTGAATAAGCAGTGTCACCGTCTGTAATTGTATTAGTAGTACCGTCAACAATGTTTATAGAGGTATTCTCCGCATTTGTAACATAGATAGCAGGAGCAGTCTTACCTGTGATATTTGCATTGTTGAGGAAGATCTTTACTGTCTCAGCATCTGCTGTTGTATCAGCAATATTTACGTTTATCTGTCCGTCATCGAGAGTACCGTCAATGTAAAACTCACCCGAATGAGTGATAGTAACTGTAGTACCGCTTACTGTTGCATTCTCGCCCTCGACCTCGATAGAAGTGTTCTTAAGGTGGATCTTAGTAGCATCTGTAACAGGCGGAACGTCTGTCTTGCCGCTGCTAAGCTCGCCCTTGCCTAAGAGATACATCTGGATAGCAAGCGCATCATTTGTGGATACACCGTCGTTTGCGCCGTTACAGTCAGCATTCTTCCAGCCCTGTTCAGTAATAGCATGAGCGTCTGAACCGCCTACGCCGTACTTATTAGGATTGGCAAGTGCCTGCATTATCATAACAGCATCGGAAAGATCAACCTGTCCGTCACTGTTGGCATCGCCGACTATTGTTGAAACAGCGGCATCAGCTGCAAAACTGCAAACAGGAAGTGCAGAAGCAGCAACACATACTGCTGAAAGACCTGCAACAAGCTTCTTTAAGCCATGCTTTTTCATAAATATCATTCTCCTTTTTTTAATATCGCCCATTCAAAGTCAACCAAGTTTTGACTATAGTTAGATTATAATGTCTGCACCTTGAAATAATCTTAAATTTGACTTAAAAGAGTCTTAAGATTGCTATTATATGGGCACAGTTTTTTTAATTCCTCTATCATATCCCCTATTTTTTATTATACACTTTTTACCTTCTTTAATCAATTTAGCAATCAGCACAAAAATAACATATCCTCATTGAGCACATTGCTTCACCTCAAAAACAGCATTATTCAATCCATAATTGCTGTATGATTCAAAACGACTTGCAAAAAAGCCACATTTGCAGTATAATAGTTTTTAGTGATTAGTAATTAGTGAATAGTGAGTAGAGAGTAGTAAACAGATAGCAGTTACTACTCGGCGAAGCTTGATTATGATTAAGTTGAGAATTGAGAGTTGCGGAGCCGCTTTCGGCGACACATTTAAATTATGTGAGCAAAGCGAATATAACCATTCTACTTTCTACTCTCTACTTACTACTTACTGAAGAAGGGAGGCAGCCACTGTGAAAATAGATACGAATACTCGGCAGATACTTACAGAGCTTGAAAGCTGCGGCTTTGAGGCATATATGGTCGGCGGCTGTGTCCGCGACGGCATAATGGGCAGGAACTGCCACGATATAGATATTACCACAAATGCTCTTCCCCAGCAGATACTGGAAGTTTTCCGCGATTACAGAGTAATACCCACGGGAATAAAGCACGGTACTGTCACCGTACTTTGTGGAGGCTCGCCCTTTGAGATAACTACTTACCGCATCGACGGTGAATACTCCGACCACCGCCGCCCCGACAAAGTAGAGTTCACATCTGATATTACCGCCGACCTTGCGCGCCGTGATTTCACTGTAAATGCCATTGCAATGGACAAAAACGGCAGCATCATCGACCCATTCGGCGGAAAAAACGACATCGCAGCAGGTATCATAAGATGTGTCGGTGAGCCGGAAAAGCGTTTCACCGAGGACGCTCTCAGGATAATGCGGGCTGTTCGTTTTTCGTCGCAGCTCGGCTTCACTATCGACGAAGCTACCGCAGCAGCCGTACACAGAATGAAAGACGACCTGAAAAAAATATCCCGTGAACGTATACGTGACGAGCTTGACAAGCTTATCTGCGGCAAAAACTGCATTGATGTGCTGCTTGATTACAGCGACATAATCACCGCAGTTATCCCCGAATTTCAGCCATGCATCGGACTTGACCAGCGCTCACCATACCATAAATACACGGTTTGGGAGCATATCGTCCGCGCACTTGCTTCTGCTCCCTGCGAGGATATACAGCTCCGCAGAGCTCTTTTCTTCCACGATATCGGCAAACCTGCATGTATGACACTTGACGAAAACGGTCGCGGACACTTCAAAAAGCATGACAGTGTTGGTGCGGAAATGACTCGGGAGCTGATGAAGGAGCTGCGCTACGACAATAGGTCAATCACCGATGTTTCCACGCTTATCGCCAATCACAGCAAAAAGATACGCTGCCGCGCAGATGTGAAGAAAATGATGTCCAATATCGGGGACGAGCTTTTCTTCAGCCTTATGGTCATGAAAAAATGCGATAACTCGGCTAAAAATGAATTCGTCCTCGAAGAGAACATCTTCTTTGACAAGCTTATCGAAATGGGGCACGAAATAGTTGCCAATAACGAGTGCAGAAATATCCGCGGACTTGTTATAAAAGGCTCAGACCTTGCTGTACTGGGCTTTAAAGGCTCGGAAATAGGCAGTCTGCTGCACGAGATACTCGGACATGTCATAGACGGGAACCTTAGCAACAGCAAAGCCGAGATAATGGATTATGCAGAACAGAGGTGCAGGTTATGACAGGAAGAATACATTCAACAGAGAGCTTCGGAACAGTTGACGGTCCGGGAGTACGCTTTGTGGTGTTTTTTCAGGGCTGTCCGCTGAGGTGCAAATACTGCCACAACCCTGATACATGGGACTTTTCAGGCGGCAAAGAGACTACCGCAGAGGAGCTTATGAAAGAGTACGATTCATATAAGGAGTTTCTCAAAACAGGCGGTATCACCGCAACAGGCGGCGAACCTCTTGCTCAGCCCGAATTCCTTGCAGAGCTTTTTGCACTTGCAAAAAGCAAGGGTGTCCACACCTGCCTTGACACTTCCGCAGGAGTTTACGATCCTTCACATCACGAAAAGATAGACGAAGTGCTGAAATATACAGACCTTGTTATGCTGGACATAAAGCACATCGACAGCGACTGCCACAAGGAGCTTACAGGCAAGGGAAACAGCAATATCCTTGCATTTGCCGAGCATATCCGTGATATGGGCATACCTGTATGGATACGCCACGTTGTAGTGCCGGGTATTACCGATAAATATGAGGAGCTTTTCGCGCTTGGCGAGTATCTGTCCACTTTGAGCAATCTGAAAGCCCTTGATGTGCTCCCCTATCACGACATGGCAAAGCCGAAATATGCAGAGCTGGGACTGGATTATCCTCTCGGCGACACACCTCCACTCTCTAAGAAGGATGCCATAAAAGCGCGCAACACAATTATGGACGGCATACGTTCGGGACTCCGCAAACAAAAATAATATCTCACGGCCTCTGACACACATCAGAGGTCTTTTTCATATTATTAGTAAGTAGAGAGTAGTGAGTAGTAAGTAGTATTATGCAGCGAAGCTGTTTCTACTCTCTACTATCTACTAACTACTTACTCAAATCCTATTTTGCAAAGCAAAATTAGGATTTATAACAGCGTGCCGTATGCTGTAAAGCGGTGGAGAGATATTATGTGCGGAATTGCAGGAGCTATAAGCTTTATTGAAGATATGCGCGAGGATATGAAAATTTATGAGAAAATGCAGCGTGCGCTTCTGCGCCGCGGTCCCGATCAGCATAGCATGACGCTGACCCGTGAAGCTGCACTTATACACACCCGTCTTGCAGTCATTGACATTGACGGCGGCAGACAGCCTATGAGCTGCGGGAAATATACAATTGTATATAACGGCGAGCTTTACAATACCGCTGAGCTCCGCAAAGAGCTGTCCGACGAATTCTCCTTTGACACTCATTCCGATACCGAGGTAGTTCTCAAAAGCTACATAAAATGGGGCAGCTCCTGCGTCGACAAATTCAATGGAATCTTTGCCTTTGCAGTTTGCGACGAGCAGGAGCACCGCGTTTTCCTTGCCCGTGACAGGATAGGCGTAAAGCCCCTTTTCTACTATGACACGGGCAGCAAGCTCATTTTCGCCTCCGAGCTCCCTGCTCTACTTGAACACCCAGATATCCCACATGAGATAGACGCTCAGGGTGCGGCGGAGCTTCTCCTCATTGCCCCGGGACGAACTATGGGCTGCGGAGTCATTCGCGGAGTCAAGGAGCTTAACGCAGGCTGGTGTGGATATTACAGTACAGACGGGCTGCGGCTGTGGGAATACTGGCGGCTTCGGGCATATGAGCTCCACGAGAGCTTTGAACAGACCGCCGAGCATGTCCGCGAGCTTGTTCTTGACTCTATCCGCCGTCAGCTCGTTTCCGATGTGCCTGTATGCACCTTCCTTTCGGGCGGACTTGATTCAAGCCTTATTTCCTCGGTGGCAGCTTCTGAACTGAAAAAGCAGGGCAAGACTCTCTCCACCTTTTCCGTGGACTACCGCGACAACGATAAATACTTCCAAAGCAGCCATTTTCAGCCTGACAGTGACCCCGAGTACATCTCCTGCATGGCTGAATATCTGGGTACAGACCACCATTGGACAGTAGTCGATACTCCCGAACTTATAGCCGCTCTCGATGAAGCCACAGAAGCACGGGGGCTCCCGGGAATGGCAGATGTGGACGCTTCTCTCCTGCTTTTCTGCCGCGAGATAAAGAAATACGGCACAGTTGCACTTTCTGGCGAGTGCGCAGACGAGATATTCGGCGGCTATCCGTGGTACAGGGATAAGGATATCCGCATGACTGACGGATTTCCGTGGGCGCAGAGCACTGCCTACCGCAAACGCTTCATCTGCGACGACTACGCTGCAAAGATAGATGCCGAGGAATACGTTTACAGCGCGTACCGAAAAACTGCCGACTACGCCATGAAGCTCCCTGATGACAGTCCCCTCGAATACCGTATGCGCGAGATGACTCAGCTGAATTTTCACTGGTTCATGCAGACTCTGCTTGACCGCAAGGACAGAATGTCCATGTACAGCGGACTTGAAGTCCGTGTGCCATTCTGCGACTACCGAATTGCCGAATACCTGTATAATGTGCCGTGGGAATACAAGGACTATATGGGCAGAGAAAAAGGACTTCTCCGCGAAGCCATGAAGGAATGGCTGCCCGAAAAAGTCCTGTGGCGCAGGAAGAGTCCATATCCGAAAACTCATAATCCTGCATTTCTTGAGGGAGTTACCGCGAAGCTGCGGGATATCCTTGACAACGGCGGCGAAAGGCTCACTCAGCTCGTCAAACGCGAAGAGCTTGAAAAGCTGCTGCGGCATGAAGAGCACGTACAGTGGTACGGTCAGCTCATGAATCTGCCACAGACTATCGCGTTCTTCATTCAGCTCAATTACTGGCTGGAACGATTCGATATAAAGCTCACATAAATCATAATTTAGCTTTGCTGAATTTTGATTTGACCTGTTAGCCCATTGTAGGGAACGCCGCCCTCGGCGTTCCGTGTAGGGGGCGGATATTATCCGCCCGAAATGTAGGGGACGGCGTCCTCGACGTCCCCAAGAGAGCGTATCAAACTGTTAAGGGACGCCCTCTCTTGCAGGACCCCCTAATCGGGTCCGTCCCCTCTGTCGCGCTGCGACATCTCCCCACCCCGTGGGGAGTCACCCTCTTCCGAAAACAATTCACTGGATTGTTTTCGGAATTCACCCTTGCGGTGCGCCTTCGTATTATTTCGCTGTTCTTTAAAAGCTGGGAACAGCGACCAAAGGCTCTG
>NZ_KI912491.1:0-54205 GCF_000518765.1 Ruminococcus flavefaciens ATCC 19208
TGAAATGCACCATTAGCTCAGTTGGTAGAGCAACTGACTCTTAATCAGTGGGTCCTGGGTTCGAGTCCCCGATGGTGCACCAAAATTTGGCCCGTTGGTCAAGCGGTTAAGACACCGGCCTCTCACGCCGGTAACACCAGTTCGATTCTGGTACGGGTCATATAATTTAGTCGGTGCTTATGGCAATGAGGTCACACCCGTTCCCATTCCGAACACGGAAGTTAAGCTCATTCGCGTTGACGATACTTGGCTGGTGACGGCCCGGGAAACTAAATCAGTGCCGACATTATATATTCCTCCTTAGCTCAGTCGGTAGAGCACTCGGCTGTTAACCGAGTTGTCGCCCGTTCGAGCCGGGCAGGGGGAGCCAAAGTCCGATTTAATCGGACTTTTTTATTTTACGGAATAATATCTTCATGCTGTGATATTGACAATAAATCGCAATAGTGATATAATCGGCTTGTAAAATAAAAAACGAACAGGTAATTATACAATGAAAAAAATAAAGACTATATTTCTATTCTGCGGTATATTACTGATACTTGCTGCTTTGGCATTATGCTGCTATAATATCGTGCAGAATAACAAAGCCTATAATGAGTCGCAGAAGGTAATGAAAGAGCTTATAAAGCTTATACCTGAACAGTCAACACAGACAAGTGCTGAAAAAAATTTCGAAAATCCTGCTGATGACCTTTTTTCGTCATATCAGCAGGAAATCGATAATGCAGCTGCTCCTGTTCCTGTAAGTGTGAATGGCAGAGATTATTGCGGATATATAACACTTCCGTCCCTTGAGCTTGAGCTGCCTGTTATTGACAGGTGCAGCTATGAGGCATTGGAGATATCGCCGTGCAGATTCAGCGGTACTGCATATGAAAGTGATCTTATTATTGCAGCTCATAATTACAACAGCCATTTTGGCAGAATTGCCGACCTTGACTACGGAGATGATGTCCTCTTTACCGATACCTGCGGAAAGGTTTACAGATACAAGGTCGATGATATAAGCTTACTTGACGGCAGCGATTCGGAGGGAATGTTTTTCGGAAAGAAAGATTCGTGGGATATTACTCTCTTTACCTGTACTTTGAGCGGACGCAGCAGAGTTGCTGTAAGAGGCTGTAGATACGATGAATAAAATATGCCCCGAAGTAATTTTTAATTGCTTCGGGGCTTTGTTTATTTCAGTTTATTATTTATCGTCCTTTTTGCTTTTTATGAGTACGCCTAAGGTTATCAGTATAAATCCGCCTGCAGCAAGCGGTATAACAGGCCACCAAAGCTGTCCTGTCTGTGTAAGAGGCGGCAGTACTGATGTCTGAGTTGTTTTTGCAGTTGTTTTCGTTGTTGCTGTAGATGTTGAATTTGTCTTTACGGTCTGATCTATTGATGCGGAGGTAGTCGTAGCAGTACCTGTTGTGGCAGTACCGGTGGTGACAGAGGTCGTGACAGGGGTATATTCCGGGGCGTAGCTGTTTTTAATAAGGTACTGATTACTGTTAAAGTCTATTATTACAGTATAGTTTGTGGGAATATACCGCTCCACCACATACCAGTCATTTACGGGAGCAAGATCGTTCCAGCGATATTCCCAGTTGTTTTCCTCGTTAAGAGTTACTGTATCGAATATTTTGTCATTACAGTAAAGGTCAACCGTAACATATGTGGGGTGAGCTATGCTGTCGGGAGTATCGTTTATCCAGACCTTTTTCACGGTGTATGAGTCTACGGTGTTGCTGAGAGTTATATATGCGAATTTCGGATAAGCATCATAGCTGAAGACGACATCGCTGTCATTAGTTTCAAGAAGCAGGGTAGACGGAACGTAGAATGTTTTATCGACTTGCAGTGTCTTACCCACGGCAAGATATACGCCCTTACTAAGACTGCTGAATACGAGCTCACCGTTTTTATCGGTCTCACCTTCACCAACAGGCGTTAGCTCGTCAACAACGGCGTAGCTTGCAATAGTTTTAGCGATCTGCTCCACATTCTCTTCGGTTATATTGCTTGTATCTATCGGATACCCTGCAAAAGCGCCTGTAAGCGCAATACCGCTGCCTGAACGCTCGCCTACCTTGTATATACGCCATTTCATGCCTGTAAGTATAACGTCATCTTTTCGGCATATAAGCTGTATTGAGCGGTCTGTACCGTCCTCGCAGCTTACTCTAAACGGTGTGCAGAATATAAAGCATATAATTACTGAAAACATCAATGTACCAAAGCGTTTGAGTTTTTTTCGTTTATCAGGCATGAGATCACCTCTTTATCCTTTATTTGTTTCTTTCTTTGTCCCGTCTGCCCGTGAATATCCAGAATATGACAAGGCATACAAGCACGGGGATAACAATGAACGGGAGAACCTTTATCTCGTCAACGGGAACAGCGTCTGTGGGTACTTTTACAACGTGAGGAGCTTCACTGTCTATCCTGTGTGCCCTGACCAACAGACGATGAGTATTGATACCGTAAGGGGTGCAGGTCATAAGAGTGACGAGATCCTTGTCGGGTACAGCTGCCAGCCTGTCGGTTTCGTAAGGGAGTACCGTGGCGATATCGTCTACTTCATAGTCCAGTACCTCATCGAGAACGGTTATACGGAACGTGTCATTTTCGGTAAGCTGGTCAATATCAGTGAAAAGCCTTGCAGACGGAAGTCCGCGATGGGCTGATATTACAGAGTGACAGCCCTTGCCGCCTATGGGCAGCGAAGTTCCTTCAAGATGTCCCACAGCTATATTTAGTACCTCGGGACTTGTGCCGTGGTATATGGGAAGATAGGCATTTATCTTAGGTATCTCGATATATCCGATTATACCTGTACCTGTAATGTCGAGGATATCTTCGTAGCCGTCAATGCTTTTGTAATCACTGAGGGGGGCATTGAGCCTTGCAAGCTCGCTGTTGTATTTTCGCGCCTTTTCAAACTGTTTCTCCTTGTCGGCTGTGTCCATATTGCTTACTGCCTGATCGTATATGGCGATAGCGCGGGACTGTTTGGCGGAATTCCACCAGTTGCTGAATGACGGGTATATCATTATGCCAAGTCCTGCGGCAAGAGCAGCGATAAGGAGGATATTTACGATAAGATTGCGTTTATTTTTCATTTTATTTTGCCGAATGAGCCGACAGGTGCGACTTGCATATAAACTTTCCCGATGATGTTTTCTTCAGCGGCACAGCCAACGGCAGTTGAACGGCTGTCCACGGAAGTGCTCCTTTCGTCACCCATTACAAAGTAACGTGAATCGGGAACAGTAAACGGGAACGTGATATCACATTCGCCTAAGGAGAGCTCGCTTACATAGGGCTCGTCAAGCTTCTTGCCGTTTATTTCGACTGTGCCGTCGTCAAGAATGTTTATGATATCGCCGGAAGTTCCGATGACGCGTTTTACAAGCACTTTTTTGTTATGGTAGAAGGCGATGATATCGCCTTTTTTTATGTCCGATGACTTATTGCAGAGTACGACCTGCCCCTTTGTCAGAGTTGGCTCCATGCCGCTTCCTGTGATCCTGAATACAGGAAAAATAAAATTGCAGATAAGAACAATAACAGCTGCGGCAGTTACAAGTGAGCATACTGTGCCAAGCAGTGACTTCGCAAATGCTTTCTTGTATTTTTTTGTAGTTTTGATCCGGTCATTGCCATTTTTTTCATCCATGATAGTGTACGCAGCCTCTCTATATATACATATTGTAATAAAAATATAGATTAATACGATAAATCAATATCACTAAAAATAATGCATTTATATAAAATTGATACTTTGCGGTCGGAAGTCACTTTTCACCGTGACCTTCGTATGTATATTATACTTCCTTAGAGTGTGACAAGTCAATCATTAAATTTGAAAAATATATAAATAAAGCCAAATTTCGGCGGAGCGTACAATATACAGGTATTTCTTTGGGCAAAATGCTTAAAAATTAAAGGACTGAGAACGAAAAATTAACAATGTGTGAAGACGAAACTATTTGGTGCAAAATGCGCCGAGATCATCTCGATGTACGAATAGTGGTATGACTTTTCTATGGTTAAAGCACACAAAGTATGGCGTGCATATTGGTGCTATTCTACAAAAAAGAATGTATTGTGTTTAAAAATCGAAAAAACAGGTTGACTGTGTTTATTGACAAATGGTATAATATAAATACATTATAGGGGTAATAATTTATTATATGGAGAATCGCCATGACTGATAAGGAATTCAAACACCTCAAAAGAAGTGATCTGATATATATTATATACGAATACCAGAAAAAACAGGAGGAGCTTATTAAGGAAAATGATGAGCTCCGCGAGAAGCTAAAAGAAAAGGAAATGAAAATAAGCAATGCAGGCTCTCTTGCTGAGGTCGCGGCAAAGCTCAACGGACTTTTTGAAGCGGCGCAGCAGACAGCCGATGATTATATGAGCCAGCTTGAAAATACTGCGGCTGCTCAGGCTGAAAAAAAGGCTGAAGCAATAATAAAGGAAGCAAGGGAAAAAGCGGAGAAAATTATTTCCGAAGCCAATAAATGCAGCGACGAAAACAAAAATAATGATTAAAGGAAATGTGTAGTATGTCAGCTAATAAAAGAGTTCCTGATTCTATGCCCTCGATGGAGCAGATCGAGGCGGAATTGAAAAATATAAACTACAAGAAAAAATTCGTATCAACACTGCTCAGTACCGTGTCCATACTTATTGTTGTTGCAGCAGTTGCTGTGCTTGTATCCACATTGTTCTTTCCTGTGGTGCAGGTAGCAGGCAACAGTATGGAGCCGTCTTTGAAGGAGGGTGAGCTCCTTGTACTTATTAAGTCTGATAAGGTAAAATATGGTGAACTGTGCTGCGTTTCATGGCAGAATAAATCGCTGATGAAGCGCGTTATCGGACTTTCAGGGGACATGATAGACATTGACGGAAGCGGGAACGTCTTTGTCAACGGTGAGCTTCTCGACGAACCTTATGTCGAGGAAAAAGCGCGTGGAAAATGTGAGATCGAATTCCCGTATCAGGTGCCCGAGGACAAGATATTCATACTCGGCGATCAGCGTGAGTCTTCTGTGGACAGCAGAAGCTCCGCTATCGGCTGTGTGGGAAAGGATCAGATCGTCGGAAGGGTGCTGTTTAAGGTCTGGTCAAAGTAATATCGCAGAAAGGAGAACGGTGAAATAGATGAAAAACTATTTCGACAGTTTTTATGAGATAATTCATAAAAACAGTGTTAAGCGACGGCGTATGATATCGCTGCTGCTTATTTTATCAATATTTGTTTCATCGGGTGTTCTCTGGGAGCTGCGCGATACGGTCATCACTATGGTGAACGAGCCGCTCTGCGGTATTGAGGAGCATGAGCATACCGATGAATGCTATGAGTACAGGCTCGTCTGCGGACTTGAAGAAAACGAGGAGCATACTCATACAGATGAGTGCTACGAAAAAGTTCTTGTTTGCGGTCACGATGAGCATTTCCACACAGCCCTCTGCTATACAGATGAGGAGCTTACGGAAAACAGTGTTCAGTCGGAAGATGACAAGGATATAATTTCTATTGAGCTTCCTGCTGATGACGAAAATGAAAATGTGGAGCTGCCTGTATTTAAGCTGGGCAATGATTCAGTCAGGGTAATGGACGGTGAAGGCTCTGCTGTACAAGACGACGAATATAATCCTGTACCGATAGAGACCATAGATAATATCGCAAAAGGTATCACGTTTACGCTTTTTGATTATCACGATCCCGAAAATGCCCTTGAAGCAAGGCAGAATAACTACGGTATATCATGGGATTCAGAGCATAATCAGTGGGTACACAACAATATAAAATATGTTGGTGTGAATTATGATTTTGAAAAAAATAAAAATAGAAATATCTACAATGATATCCTGTTCTTTGCTTATGGTACACCTGCTTTCACAGGTGAAGTCGGTACATTCAATGTCGAAGGCAATAATGCTTATAAGAACTATCAGCGTGACTGGGATACTGTAAATGACAAGTATAATCCAAGCAAGAATAACTATGCGGGCGATTATAACAAAGATGCCAGTGGTAATACATTATCGGGAAACAGACCTGTACAGGGTATCGTTGTAAATCAGCTTGTTGACGGATATCCAAAGATAAACAATGTAGTAGACGGAACCAATTACGGAAGCAGTCTGGCTTATTTGTTTAACGACACTCCGTCGGATTATAAAACTGTTTATAAAAACGTAAACCATTTGCTCAAGGACAAAGACGGTCATCTTGTTTATAACAGTGATAAGAACTACGCTTATTTTGATAAAGATACGAACAACTTTATTATTTATAACGGTACTTATCATATCATTAACGATAATCACCACAGAGCAGGTGATCATAATAACCGTACAGAAGAGACCTACGAGCAGGCAAACGGCTACGAAATGCAGATCGGTTTCTTCCCGTTCGACCAGTATAATACCGAGCGCCGCGATCCGAACTTTGACGGCGGTAATGACTTCAATCACCATTTCGGACTTAAAATGGAAGCGGATTTTATCAATGTTCCGAATCCGAGTGAAGCTGTAATATTCAAGTACAGCGGCGACGATGATATGTGGGTATTCGTTGACGGAAAGCTGCTGCTCGATATAGGCGGTATCCACGAACCTGCGGAAGGTCTTATCGACTTTACAAACGGTTATGTGTGGGTGCAGGACGATATATACGGTCAGAGTTATTCCGAGATAATGGGTACAACCGGAATGAACACAGGTCTGAAACAATCGGAAATGCCTGATAATTTCGATGAGGACAATGATCACAAGTGGATAGTAAAGTCTATAGGAGAGCTTATCGGTTCTGACTGGGATAACACAACGAATCACAAGCATTCTATCAAGATGTTCTATCTTGAGCGAGGAGGCTGTTATTCAAACCTTGCAATGGACATGAATCTTCCTACGGTAAGACCTTTGAGCGTAACCAAGAGCGTTGACTATAACGGTCATTACTCAGACGATTATGACAGCAAGGATTACAGCTTCACCATATATGAAAAGGTAAACAACGAGATCGTACCTGCAAATTTCGGTGATGGTACCAGTAATACATTCACATTAAAGGCAGGTCAGCGAAAGGATTTCTATGATCTTGCGGAAACAAGGGAATTCTATGTTGTCGAAACAGGAATAGATACAAATATCTTCTCGGGCGTAAACGTCAACGGTGTATCAAAGGGAGCATTCATCACACCTATAGGAAACACCAATATCGTAAGCGGAGATGCTGTGCCGCTCAGCAGTATAAATCAGTATGATTTTACGAATGTGGTCCGTGAGGAGCAGACAACGATAAATGTCAATAAATCATGGATAGAAACAGGCGGAAGTTCAGGAAACAATGATAGTAAGCATGATACACATTCGATATACTTCAAATTGTATCGGGCTGATTCCCTTGATTCGGGAGCCCCTAAACAGATCGAGATAAACGGAGTTTCTACGTTTACGCTGAATAAGGGGAATAACTGGACGATGTCGTTTTCAGATCTGCCGTCACGATATGGAGAGCATATATATACCTACAGCGTTAAGGAGCTGAATGTGCCTGACGGATATGAGGTATCTTATGTCTCGAATGGCAGCGGCGGTTTAACGATCAAAAACACAGCAAACAGCGACGCTGAGTTATGGGTCAGAAAACAGTGGATAGATGCACCGCTCGATCAGCAAAAGCCTGTTGAGCTTACTTTGAAGCGCAAGAGAGTTTCTTCATCAAGCACACCTGCATCGCTGACTATAAATCTTCTTGATCCCGGCGGCAATCCTCTTAATTCTGTTACTACAAGCGGAGTCTACGAAGGCGGAAGTGTCGAGTTCAGTCTTGATGTTCCCGGTACTGTAAATTACTGGTGGCGGGACAGCGCTTACGAGGTCGATGGTCAGCAGCGTTACTATAAGCTGTCATCGGAATCCCTCGGATTCAGAAAGCTTGGCGACAAGCGGTTCGAGGTCTCAAATCTGCAACAAGGAAGCAATACGATAGATATCAAGATCATTGCAGATAATACCGATGACAGCCTGTTGCTTTTGCATCATTCGTTTACGAGAAATACTAATGGCTGGGAAGCAAACGGAGAAACACCGCCAGAAGGCTATAATTACGATGATGTAAAAAATAACGGAGGAAAATTTTACGCTGAGATACTTACAAGCGGCGGCAGTGCATATGCAAAGGGCGACGGACTTCTTGTAAGGGGAAGGACCGCAGACTGGCACGGCGTAAAGCTGAAGCTTGATCCTTTGAAATTCAAGGCAAATCATACCTATACATTCAGTGTGTATGTCAAGTATGATAATGAAGCTTCTTTCCCTTCAAATGCGGGATTTGTAATGACATTCAATGATGGCCGTGAAAGCAGTACGAGCTACAAACGAGTCGCAGTGAAAAACGTACAGAAGGGTACGTGGACGCAATTGACCGGTACAGTTACACTGCCTGATGACATCAACCCGTATGGAATGTTTTTGCTTATCGAAACCAATGACAGTGACGGAAACGAAAATACTTTTAATGGACCTGAAAAATTCCGAATGGACGAGTTTACGGCTGTTGAAGGCTATAAAGATGTTTCTGTTACAGCGAATACAGGAGAGGTTACTATCAGTAATCATAACGATGTGATATATAACTTTGATTTCAGTGACGGTAAGCAGGGCTGGGTAGCCAATAAATCCTATGGCACTGTAACCCCTGAATTGAATGTCGGATATGATGATGGAAATAATGGAGCATATACACCATATCATTTTCTTGAAGTTACGCATCGAAAAGAAACTGTAAACGGTTCGGTCGTCGGATTGGAGGGAAATGGTGCCAAAAGGCTTGTTCCCGATCTTATTCCGGGCGTAACATACCGTTTTGAGGGACAAATGCAAGGAAATGGTGATAATGAAGCGCAAAGAGGATTGCTGTCAATAGATACGATAAATACCGATCCAAACGGCGGACAGTATTCAAATACAAAGAATATTACTCCTGATCCTTTGGTATTGATCGACAAAACAGACCCTGAGAATATTAATGGGTATAATTGGGCACCGTTTGACTGCAATTTCACTATTCCTTCATATGCGGATAGGTACAATATGTTCCTTTACTTTGAGACACCGTATAATAGTAAGGATTACGGTTCGTTCCGAATAAAGCCGTTTACAATAACACCTGTTCAGCCTGAACTTACAGCAGACAAAGCAGGCTATACTCTGACCAATCCTGGTGTGGATGGTGTCTATAAATCAAACAATGATCAGTATCAGATAGCAGTGGATATGGCTTCTATAACTTCTCCACGTTTCTACAGTGACAGCTATGAGTTGGATACGGGCTTTTCCATGACTATTCCAATCAGCAGTGCGGATAACTGGGAACAGCATTATACTAAGGCTGCTTTGGGAGAAGAAACCGGCTATCGTTATCTCTACTATGTTGTATCTGAAAATGTCATTGGAGCAACGGTTGATCAGGATTATGTAATGCTCCCGATCGAAAACAACAATGTTGCTTCAAATGATGAAAGTTCACCAATACTTGTAAAAAACAAAAATATCAAATTCAAACTGCCGGAGACCGGGGGCGGCGGCAAAGATCGGATATACTTTTTCGGCGGAGTGCTCACGGCAATTGGAATAATAAGTTTATCCGCCTTGTACAGGCGAAAAAGGAGGCGAGTATGAAATGGCTTCCTGAGTACATAAACGGCGGATAAAAACAAAGACAAATCAAATAAAACGGAGGTAAATTATATGAAAAATAGTAAAAGATTTTTAGCGATGATGACAGCAGGCTTTTTAGCTATCACACCTATGGCGGCAACTGCTATGACGGCTTATGCGGTAACACATACACTTACTGTTACCGATACGGATACCGTAGCTCATACTTATAAAGCTTATCCTATTATTTTAGGTACTAAAAATACTGACGGATCATTAACAGGTATTTCATGGGGCACAAATGTTAATTCAGCTGCTTTGATATCAGCACTTACGACCAACGCTACTGCTCTCGGCATTACTGTTCCTGCAACCCCTACAATAGATGATATTGCAGAGGTTCTTGCAGGAATAACTGATGCTGACAAGATAGAAAAGCTTGCAAAGATACTGAATACCGATGCTATTCGCGGTACTACAGGAACACCTCTTTCACATAGCGATGATAACTACTCTGCAACTGTGGATGACGGTTGGTATCTTGTAGTGGATGAAACTTCGCTTGCAGCAGGCACATCATCGACCAGTACACAGGTAAGAAGTGCTAATCTGTTACAGGTAGTCGGAAATATCACTATAAATGCAAAGCACTCTCTTCCTACACTTGAAAAGAAGATCATGGAAGATCGTGATGATGACAGCACTCTTGAAGAATATGACACAAGTACTGCTGCTATAGGCGATACTATTACATATCACATCAAGACCAAGGTACCTGATCTGAGAGGATATGAAAAGTACTTCCTTGTTGTTGATGATAATCTCTCAGCAGGACTGGATTTTAATGATGATGTTACTGTCAAGGTATATAATCAGACCTCTGGTACATTATTATCTACTCTTACAGAAGATGATGACGATGATTATACATTAGACAATTGTGATGCGGATTATTATGTTTCGACTACAGGAAAAACTGCAATAAAGATAGTATTTGAGAATGTTGTTAACAGACTCAGTACATTTACAGCAGGCGATGACATCGTTATAGAATATACTGCAACACTTAATAAAGATGCAAGTATTGATCCGTCTGTAGGAAATCCAAATTCAGCTAAGCTTACATATTCAAATGATCCTAATGTAACCAATTCCGGAAAGAGCACTTCGACTCCTGATGAGCCTAATCCGCCAAGCGGAGGAGAGCCGGGCGATGTTGTTGGTGAAACACCTGAGGACAAGGTAAATACATATACAACTGCTATCAAGATCAAGAAGGTAGATCAGGACAATCAGCCTCTTGCAGGTGCAGAGTTTACACTTCAGGGCACTGCCCTTAATAAGGTGAACTATATATCGGGAACTACATTTGAAATAGATGATACTACTCCGGGAACATATTGGAAATTAAACACAGGTTCTTATACAACAGTTGATCCCCAAACTCCCGGCTTAAGTGATGCTGCTAAAGCAAAGTATGCAAATGACGGACATAAGTATAAAAAAGTTGAAGGTACAGCTTCTTTAACAACAGCAACAGGCTCGCCAAAGAGCATTACAGCAACAGTTGATGATGAAGGATACCTTACATTTACAGGCCTTGATGCAGGATCTTATACATTGATAGAAAGTAATCCACCATCAGGCTATAATGCAGCAGCTGATATAAGCTTTAAAATCGATACATCAGCAATAACCGAGAATTCAGTGACATGGACAAATTCAAACTCAACAGCTTTTTCTGCTATGGATTCTGATAATATGTTCCCGACAACTATAGTAAACAGAAAGGGCTCGACACTTCCGACAACAGGTGGTATCGGTACAAAGCTGTTCTACATCATAGGCGGACTGCTGGTAACAGGTTCAGTAGTTCTTCTCGTAACAAAGAAGAGAATGAAGGCTAATGAGGAATAAGCTGATAAAATAATAATTACAGCAAATATCTGAAATGCTTGTGCAGCGGTGGAGCTTCCTCCGCTGCACTGCAATTTTAACTACAAGGAGCTTTTGATGAAGCGTATCATTATCAGGTCGCTGCCGTTTGCAGCATTGTTTATAGGATTATTCCTGCTTTTGTATCCGACTGTCAGCGAGTATATAAATGCGCTGCATCAGTCAAAGGCTATTCAGGCTTATAACGAAATAACTGCTTCCATGAGCAGTGAAGATAAAGACAAGATGCTTGAAGCCGCAAGGGAATACAACAGCAGAGTTGCCTCAGCAGAGAATCCCATAATAGAACCCGAAAAAATACAGGGGTATTATGATACCCTTGATATTACGGGAACAGGTATAATGGGGTATCTTACGATCGAAAAGATCAAGGTCGAGCTTCCTGTATACCACAGCGTAGATGATAACGTACTACAGGTGGCTGCGGGACATCTTCCGGGAACGAGTCTGCCTGTAGGCGGCAAGGGAACTCATGCCGTTATGTCGGGACATCGCGGTCTGCCCAGTGCAAGACTGTTTACCGATCTCGACAAAATGGAACTCGGCGACATTTTCTATATTACGGTCATGTCGGACGTTATCACTTATCAGGTGGATCAGATAAAGACGGTAAAGCCATATGATATAGAAGATCTGAAAATAGATCCCGAAAAGGACTATTGTACGCTTTTTACCTGTACTCCTTACGGTATCAATTCCCACAGACTCCTTGTAAGAGGTGTAAGGGTGGAAACAAAGGAAGAGTACAAGGTTTATGTAGCTAATGACGTATTCATTATTTCTCCTTTTATTGTAGCTCCGATAATAGCGACTCCGATATTACTGGTATTACTGATACTGCTTATGATAAAAGGCAGTAGAAAAAACAAGAAAAATAACAGAAAAGGCAGCTGAAACGTCGAAAAGCTGCCTTTTCTGTTATCCTACCAATTATTATTACTACAAGTATACAAAATGTTATAAAAATTTGAATTATCGCCATTTTCTCTTGACATTCTATACATTTTGTGATATTATATATACATAGAGATAATCCTAAAGGTTAGGAGGGGTATATATGAACGAGCATGAAAACTGCATTAAAACTGATTCAAAATTAAAGGGCTTTACGCTCATTGAGCTTATTGTTGTTATCTGTATTATCAGTGTTCTTGCTGCTATGCTCGTTCCGAGCATTATGGGATATGTAGAGCTTGCAAGAAACAGAGCAGATGTATCTGCTGCAAATGTTGTCTGCAAGGCTATTCAGGCAGAATGTGCTATGGACTCTGACAGAATAGAGTCTTTTACAAAAAATCCGTGGCTTGCAGGTGTTAATGCGGACGGCAGTAAATATGCAGCAGACGATCACGGTTATGTTTATGTCACCCATGATGAAGTCCGTGTCAGCAGCTATGCCATTGCAAAGATACTTGAGGAAAACGGGTATATAACGTCGGCAGGCGAAAATCAGGGCGATATAAAAGAATATAAATATAAAAAGGATAAGTGTAAGGGACTTCTCTGCAAGTCCACAAAGAAATGGTACCGCTATCAGATAAATATAAATTACCGAGATGGTGAGGTACATTTTACATATTCAGCAAATTCAAAGGATGGTGAAACATATAATGTTTCCGGTCAGAGCAGCGGCACCAATTTGCACGATCAGAAAGCATCTGAGATATTTGCAGGTATGATCGGCGGTGAAGCTGACGATATCGTTTCACTTCCAGGATTGTAATTGCCCCAACTTTATTTATATAAAGCCCCCTAATACAAACAAAAAACACGCTTTTGGCGTGTTTTTTGTTTGTGTCAGAATTTTCCTATACTTACCAGCTGAGCGGTAAACATCTTGCATTTTGGGCAGAAGGTTATTGAACCCCGCGTTTTTCTCAGAAGCGTGGAATGACAGCCGGGACATTCGTGTCTGAATTCGATTGTCAGAGTGAAATCCTTCTGGTTTAATGACATTTCCTTTGCTATCTGCACGGAAAACTGTCTGCATTCCATACATTGATACAGATCGGTATCACAGTTGACATACATTTTTTCACGTTCGTTTTTTATGAGCTGCCTGACGGTCTCTCCGTATTTTCCGTAAAGTGCGGCACTGCGCAGTTCTTCTTCTGCTTCTTCGGTCCTCTTTTTATAGTCTTTTGTCATAAGTCTGCCGCCAACGAAAAATTCTTCTTCGTATCCGCATTCGTCGCATTTATACTTGTAAGATGTTCCCATAGTCACCGCTCCTTTCGTATTATATTTTATATTAACACAAGTCGGTAAAAAAATCAAGTATATTATAGCGAGTCCTTTGGCTAAATAGGTATTTTATGCAATACTTGTGTCGATTTTTTATCAAATTCATAGATTTGTATAAGTGACCATTGATTTTTTCAGAGCTGTATGTTATAATGTGATTATAAATTTATATGGGGGTATATGTATGATCATAAGACATATTACTGAAAAAGATGATTATTCAGCCGTCAGAAATATATACGAAAAGAGCTGGAAGTTTGCATATAAGGGGATAATTCCGCAGGATTACCTTGACAATATACCTAAGGAAAAATGGGGCGGCAATATCCTGAAAAACGGAAGGACGGAAATAGGTGCTTTTGAGGGTGACAAGATAGTCGGAACTGCAAGCTTTTGTCCCTCACGCTGGGATAATTTCAGCAGCTGCGGCGAGATAGTAACTATTTATCTGCTGCCTGAGTATATCGGTAAGGGAATAGGCTCTGAGCTTCTCAAAGCCTGTATCGGTGAGCTGGAGCTTCTCGGATTTACGTCGATCCTTATATGGGTGCTTGAGGATAACTACAGAGCTCGCCGCTTTTATGAAAAGCACGGCTTTGTAAATACCGAAGATCACATGAGCTCTGAGATCGGCGGCAAGGTGCTGCAAGAGGTAATGTATATCAGAAGAAAATGATATGCCTCTGAGAAAGCCTGTAATGGCGTTTACGGCACGTTCAATTATACGGGGATAATTCTGCTGATATATTCCTCTGAGCCGCTCCTGATGATTTTGAAGGCTGTCAGGAGATGGCTGACGTTATGAAGTGTGAAAATGCTGCTTCAGCAGTAGTTTATATACTGTTGTAGGGACAATTGTGAATTAGATGTTAACAAAATTTGCATTTCACGCACAAAAACAACATTTCGCGCTTTATATATTGCTTTTGTCACGAAGATGTATTATTATTAATACGTTGCTTGTGATGAGCACAAAGGGCATAATGAGGATGAATGACGTAATGGCTTTCACAGAATTAGTCCCTGTTCGTGCAGGCAGTGTTCCCTCATTGTCTGTACGTTTATATTGCACACAAAAAAGAGCAGTTCGTTATGAACTGCTCTTTTGCTTTATCTGTTTACTGCCTGTGCTATGGACTCGACTTTTTCGAGGCTCTTTGTTGCGGGTATAGTTGACAGGATAGCTATGATGATGTTGAATACCAGTGAAAGTACCACTACTATGATGATAGGCACGATCACCTTGCTCAGCTGTTCGCTCCATACAGGTATAAAGAGCAGAGCGCCGAGGATAGTACCGACTATAGCAGCAGTAGCTGAGAACATGATAGTTTCCATAAGTACGCTCTTACGGAGCTGCTTTCGCGTCATGCCTACGCTTCTCAGCATCATAAGCTCGCGGCTTCTGTTGAGTACGCTGGTGTTTACTGAGTTTATCATTGAGAGTATACCAACCAGCCATATGGATATGAGGAAGGCAAGAACTACCTTGATTATTGCCTTGATGAATGAATTGAGACCTGTTCCTGCGAAATAATCGTCCATTGATCCTGAGATAGTGTGATTTGCACGGAAATCTTCTATTTCTTTCTTTGCTTCCTGATAGTGCTGAGGTGTGCCTTTGAGGCTGATAGAGTAATATGTGTTGAAGTTTGAGGTGTTTTCGATAGGAATGACTATAGCACCGCCGTATCCCTTTTTCAGTTTGCTCGTTGCAGTACCGATAAACTTCATTTCTGTATCTGTACCTACGAATTCGATAGTCGTTTCATTCTGTACAGCAGTAAATTCACGTTCCTTTTTATCGGTATAGTTTTTGAAAACGGATTTAGATGCAACAAGCTCGTCGTAGCTCATTCCTGTAAGCTCTTCAAGCTTTGCGGCTTCATATTCATCACGGTTTATCGACTGTACCGATGCTTTTCTGAAATTTTCGCCTGAGTCGGGATAAGTGCCGGATATAAGCAAAGAGTCTGCATCATCTGAATGTTTGAAGCCCATTAAGCTGTCGAGCTCAATATTGACTTTTTCAAAGACGTTTTTGTCGCCGAAAGCTTTGTTTACTTCGGCAAAAGCATTTTTCGGATCGTCGCTGTAATATTCGTCTATCCAGAAATCGTATACTTCATCGTTATTGATATCTTTCATTTCCTTATAGGTATTGATAGCAATGAGAGATGAGAATGTGAACATGAGTACACCGAGTCCCATTGTGATAGTGGAAACAATGAAACGGCTCTTTGCTGCACCTATATTTTTTCGCGTATAGCGGCGCAGGAATTTCTTGGAGTTGAGGTCGAGCTTCGACTTCGATTTTTTCGGCTTTTTCTTTCCGCGCTTGGGCTTGCCGAAATTAAGTGCCTCGGCAGGTGAGAGTTTTCTCGATGCCCACATTGCCGATGTGTAGGCTGAGATAAGTACAGCTATGAGGCAGAGGAATATTGCAAGTCCGATAAATGCAGGCTTTGCCGAGAATTCAAACATCGGAAATCCGATATTCTTAAAGGAATTTATTGACGAGCGGCATATGAGCAATGCGGTTATTATGCCTAAAGGTATGGCTGTGAAGATGTAGAATATGGCTTCTGCCATAACTACTGTTGCCACTTGCAGCTTTGAAGCTCCCATGACGCGGAGTGCGGCAAAGTGTGTGCTTCGCTCCTGTACTGCCATTTCAAAGGCGTTGTCGATGACAAATCTTGCTATGAACCACGCTATAAGAAGTATTAGCAGACCGGGGACTACAAAGCTTGGGATAATACTGCTTATGGCATCTGAGCTTTTCCATTCAAGGGCAAGGAGCATGGTGTTTGTAGGAACGCCGTATTCCGTTTTGTCATAGAAATCCTTGTTATAGTCAAAGCCCAAATCTGTGAAAAGCTTTTTTACAGCGTCGTCAAAGTCAATGTTGTCGGTGATACGAATATCCATTTGTTTCATATCATCGCCCTCATATATTATATCGGGATTTTTTTCAGATATTTCCGCAAAGCTGAGCTTTTCGCCGCTTGTATTTATTATATCGATGTATTTCTCCGTCGAGTACGATGTGTGCAGGAAGCCTGCTATCTTTATGGTGTACTCCACAGGCTCGCCGTAGGTTATATCGACTATAGGAGTATCATCGAGATAGATGCCCTTGTTGTATGCAAGTAAGTCGCTTATTTTTCTTTTGCAGGCTCTGCTTTGCAGTTCTTCTGAAAGCTCTTCGTATTCTTCATCGTAATAAGTGTATTCTGTACCGTATTTTTCTTTCAGTTCGGAACGAACTTCTTTCATTACCTGTGAGCTTTCATCGAATTTTCCGTTAGCAGGACGTATAGTAAAGGTAACAGTGTCGCCCTCCTTGTAGCCCATATCCTCGAATATTGATGATACATAGATACCCTTGTTTTGGTTTGAATTGGGGATCCCTTCGGTTTCATAGCGGCTTATGAGTTCGGAATTTCCGTCACAGGTGGTTATAGCTGCATTCCTGATCCTATGGCTTGTTTTGCCGTCGGATATTTCAAAGAAATTTGCTCCTAAGCTCTCTGAATCAAAAGAAATGAATTCGGAATTATAATAGCAGTGATCGTCCACAGAGGGGTGACCTTTTACTGTCTCCATAGCTTTTTCGGGATCTTGTGTATGTTCTATCCAGTTTTCAACGTCAAGCTCCCACGAGCCGCCCTCGTCTATTACATAGTTGAGCAGGGTAGTGAAGATGCTGCTTCCGTATGCGCAGACTGTTGCAAGTATGAATGCCGAAAGGGTTATGCACATGAATGTAAGTATCGTGCGGAGCTTTTGTCGGCGGATATATTTCAGTGACAGTGCAATAAGATGTTTCATATCATCGCCTCCTTATTCCGAGAGGACTCCGTCTGTGATGCGGCAGATACGGTCTGCCTGAGCAGCTATGCTGCCGTCATGGGTTATGAGTATGAGAGTCTGATTGTACTTCTTGATAGAGCTTTTGAGGATAGAGATTATCTCGCGGCTGTTTTTGCTGTCGAGATTTCCTGTAGGCTCGTCCGCAAGTATTATTCTCGGCTTATGGATAAGCGCACGCGCAAAGGCTACACGCTGCTGCTGACCGCCTGAAAGCTCGTGAGGGTAGTTGTTGCGCTTGACGTCAAGCCCTGTGAGCTTGAGGAGCTCCTCGAGGAATTCCTTGTCGGTAGGAGTGTTGTCAAGGTTCAGCGGCAGAACTATATTCTCTTCAACATTGAGCACGGGTATGAGATTGTAGTTCTGAAAAATAAAGCCTATACTCTTTCTGCGGTAGGCGGACAGTCCGTTATCGTCCATTGTGGTGATGTCCCTGCCGTTGAAGATTATCTTGCCGCTTGTGGGACGGTCGAGTGAGCCTAAGCAGTTGAGGAGAGTAGTCTTGCCGCTTCCGCTCTCGCCTGTAACGGCTAAGAATTCACCCTGCTTTACTTCAAGGTCTACATCGTTGAGGGCAAGAAAGGCGTTTTCGCCTGCACCGTATTCTTTTTTGAGTTTTTCGGTTTTCAGAATGATGTTGTCGTCCATAATGATACCTCCGTTCCTTATTGTAACTTTAGTTTAACACGGTTATCTTACTGTAATGTTACAAAAATAAAAAAAGCTGAAAATTTTTTCAGCTTTCAGCAGCGTGACGCTGCACCCTTTCTCCGCGATACAGTTAATTAGAATGGCTGATAATGTCCGCGAGAGACAATAAACGAAAGGCGAGCATCATCGCGTGAGTGCGTGACTCTGTTTAATTCGTAGTTAGGAATTCGGAATTTTTGTATGGGACGCCGTCCCCTACAATTCTAAGCACTAACCACTAACAACTCACTCTTTGATAAAGACGAATTCAAAGCGTGTGCCTTTGCCGACTTCCGAATACACCATTATATCTCCGCCGTTGGCGCGGACTATCTTCTGCGCGATAGACATACCGAGTCCCGAGCTGTACATAGTCTTATCGTTGGAGCGGCAGGAGAAGCGTTCAAACAGCTTCGGTATCTCTTCCTGGGGTATGCCCTTGCCGTTGTCGGTAACAGCTAAGGTCAGCATTATGGGATTTTCTTTAAGCTCCAGTGATATCTCCGTACATTCGGAGTGGTCTGCGGAGTTCTTGATAATATTCTCCACAGCCTCGCACAGCCAGCCCTTGTCGCAGCTGAGCTTTATATCCTCGGAGAGGTTCTCGGTAACATTTATGCTTTTGCTTCTGAGAAGCGGTGACATACGCTTTAAAGCTATCCTGCATATTTCCGCAGGAGAATTTGTCTCAATATTGTACTCCACAGCATCTGCATTGAGCTTTGCAAGCTTTATGGCTTCGATGACGAGCTTTTCCATGCTGCTGAGATTGAGCTGTATCTCGTCCGAGAGCTTGTCGCGGTGCTCCTGAGATAAGTCGTCAAGCTCGCTGAGCATATCCGTGTTGAGTCTTACTACGGCGAGAGAAGTCTTTATCTGGTGAGAGAGGTCAGTGAGGAAGTCGCGGAGAAATCGCTGCTCGTTATTGAGCTTGAAATGGAGATTGTTCATTCGGTCTGCCAGTGTATCTGCGGCTTCGGATATTCTTCGCACACAGCCGAGGTCTTCACCGTAAAGCCCTATTTTTCCGTCAGTTTTGTCGGCAGCGTTAAGGCAGTCAGCACGGAGCTTTTCGAGGTCGCGGTATATGCTCATAAGTTCATGTATAGCTATGACGAACCATATCAGCGACAATGAAGCCATGACAGCGAATATGGCAGTGAATACGGTCGTACGCACGGATTTGTAGCTGTGCATTATCGTAGGGGAAAGCTCGCGGTCGATACTGTAGTCGCTGAGCTTTTCCACGGCTCTTGCTATTGCAGCATCATCGGGAGCACCTGTGAATTTTCCGTCGCCTATGGCTGAAAGCTCGGCTGTTATCTGCTCCTTTACTATCTTGTCGGCACAGAGCTTTGAGATGCCAAAAGCCGCTGCTGCGGATATACATATCATAAGCATAAGTATGAGCAGAAGCTTTCGCGGAGCACGGTTGTTTATAAATCGGTCTGTTCTGTCCATTTATAGCCCATTCCTCTCTTGGTGACTATCCTGCCGCTGCCTGTGGTCTTGCTGAGCTTTTCGCGCAGACGGCTGATATTTACCGAAAGGGTGTTGTCATTTACGAAGATGCCCTTGGAGTCCCAGAGATATTCCAGTATCTGTTCACGGGTAAGGTACTGCTCACGGTTGAGCATGAGGTAGCTGAGAAGCTTCTGCTCCACTGCTGTAAGCTCCATTTCGGGCACATCGGGTACTCGCCTGAGATTTGCGCGTATACGTGAGAAAAGCTCACGGAGACGGAAGGGCTTTGTTATATAGTCATCGCCGCCGCTGTCAAGTCCGCGGACTATATCTGCTTCGTCATCGCATGAGGTAAGGAATATGACGGGAGTCTGTATTTTCTTTCTAAGCCGTTTGCAGAGGTCAACACCGCTGCCGTCAGGGAGCATGACATCGAGTATTATCAGGTCAGCTTCGGGTGCACGGAGCTCGGCTGCTGCTGTTGTACTGACTGCAATAACGGTGTATCCCTCGGATTTGAGAGCAAGGGAGATATTGCTGTTGAGGGTTTCATCGTCCTCAACGAGAAGTATGGTGTTCATGTTTTCACCTCAGTCATAAAAGTTGCTTTAATTCTAACATATAATCCGTCAAAAATCAAGATTAGTGTAGGCTTTGCGCTGTAGGGGCTGCCTGTGGCAGTCCGCCGGTGAGTAGTGAGTAGAAAGTAGTGAATAGTAGGGGCACATTCCGTGCGCCCGTTAATCCCGAGGATATTCCTTGTATCGAGAAGCAGCTATCCTTTTGATGATATACGGACGAGTAAGAGTGCGCAGGCTCTGCGCCGTCACGCACTCACGCGATGATATGCGCCTTTCGTTTATTGTTTCTCGCGGATATTATCAGCCATTCTCATTAACTGTATCGCGGAGCAAGGGTGCAGCGTCACGCTGCAAAAAAAGCTGCACCGCGGAGAGTATCCGCAATGCAGCTTTGAATTATCAGTCTCTGTAGATAGAACCGTCTTCGATGCTCTGGAGAACACCTGCACATAATCCCTTCCACTGTTCAACCTCTGCCTCGTCATAGGAGATGACCTTCTTAGCCCATGTACTGCAATGAGCGCATGCATTAGGAGCTGTCTCGCCGTTTTCGAGGATATCGTTTACACAAAGTGAATTTGCGCAGTTGTTGTTATTGATGAAATGCTCAAGGAAGCCGTCAAGCTTCTTATTGTCAACGTAGAGCTTTGGAAGATGCATAGTTCTTCCGTAAGCCATCATAGCCTCGGGCTTGAGCTTATCCATCCATCTCATCTTAGGTACTCCTGGAGGAGGACCGCCCATAGGCATACCCATTGGAGCACCTGCGCCCATAGGTGGCATACCTGCGGGAGGAGCAGTGATACCGTTCTTCTTTGCCCATTCCTCAGGCTCACCGGGTCTTGGAGGTCTGCCTTCCATTACCCACGGAGGAGGTCCACCGGCAGGCATACCCATTGGAGGACCGCCTGCGCCCATAGGTGGCATACCTGCGGGAGGAGCAGTGATACCGTTCTTCTTTGCCCATTCCTCAGGCTCGCCCGGTCTTGGAGGTCTGCCTTCCATTACCCATGGAGGAGGACCGCCTGCCGGCATACCCATTGGAGGACCGCCAGCGCCCATAGGAGGCGTACCCATTGGAGGAGCACCTGCACCTGCTGGAGCAGCACTTGCACCTGCCGTAGGAGCGCCAATACCCATTTTTAGTCCTTCTTTAGCCTGATCGGGACGGGTAGCAATAGTCTTAGCCTGCGGCCAGTTTACAATATCGAGAAGATTTCCGTCGTAGGACTCTTCCATGTAGCCCTTTACCACTCTGTGGAGGAAATCTGTTGTTCTTGTTCTGTCGATAAGCTTGATAGAGAAGTGCTTGTTGCCTGTCTCTTCTGCAAGCTCTCTGTAGTAGTGAACGTCCTCAGGACGAATGAACTCAGCTGTAAGTATAGCAGCAGGGTGAGTTACCTTCTTGTATGCACAGTTTACAAGTGAATAGTCCATTGAGAACAGCTCAGGGTCTGAGTGACCTACGAAGCAGCCGTGTGCTAGACGGAAAGGACATTCTCTGAGACAGAGATTGTTAGCTATTACACGGAGGTGAAGGTCTGTATCCTTGTACTGTGTAAGGAGCTTTCTGAGAAGATCGAACTTTCTGTTGAAGCCGTGATCGAGTGTGATCTCATCAACGCCCCAGTTGCGCCAGTATTCGATATGCTGAATAGTTGTAGGATATGCATAGAGACCGAGTGTTACGAAAACGTCCTTGAATTCTCTCTTTACATACTTGATAAGTATAGGCGAATTAAGAGTAAATGCTCTTATGCCGAGATCGTACATCTGGTGGATAAAATCACGTATCTGCTTGCCTACAACAGGATCGAGCTCGTTCTGATCCATTGACAGCGGATTGATAAGGTAGTTGAATGTGATGTCGCGCTTCTGACATTCCTTTACATAATCAGCAAGCTGATCCATTGAAAAGTCGGGTATGATAGAAGCTGTACGTCCACCCGGAAGTCCGTCAAATTTGAGCTTTCCGAAAAAGCTCGTTATAGCGTGTTTTTTGTCGTATTCATCGACAAAGTCAAAAAGCTTGTAATCGAAATTACAGCCCAGGTCAAATGATATTGAATCCTGATTCATGTTGCACATCTCCCTAAAAATAAGTCAGGACATAACACACGTTGTACGTTAATAGTGTCGTATGCGCTTTTTAAGCGGATATAGGTCGGTCTATATATTTTTTATGTATGCAGAATAGCGGAAAAACAGGTCTTGCCGCAATAGTCCCATATTAAAATTATATCATCTATTTACATCTGTGTCAATAAAACATATGTATTTTATTGAGAGATAAATCAAGTGCAAATTTGTAAAAAATACCCAATTATCGCAAGATGTGATAGTTTGACTATCATATATGCGATAAATATGACATACTAAAAAAGAAACATATTTTCTTTTTTTGTGATCCCTTGACAAGGCTGTCAGTGAAGTGATATAATATAAAAGAACAGATGTTCGATAAGGAGACGGCTATGGAAAGAGTATATATTGCTATTGATCTGAAATCCTTTTATGCTTCGGTAGAATGTGCTGAACGCGGACTTGACCCCCTTGACACAAATCTTGTTGTTGCTGATAAGAGCCGCACCGATAAGACTATATGTCTTGCGGTATCTCCTTCGCTGAAAGCTTACGGTATCCCCGGCAGACCGAGACTTTTCGAGGTGGTTTCAAAGGTCAGAGATGTAAATGATATGCGAAGAATGAAAGCTCCGCGGAGAAGATTCAGCGGAAAGTCGGAGAGCGCAAGCAGGCTTGAGGCAGACCCGTCGCTTGAGCTTGACTATATAACGGCAACGCCGCGAATGGCTCTGTATATTGCTTACAGCACGAAAATATATCAGATATACCTCAAGTATGTAGCTCCTGAGGATATACACGTTTACTCCATCGACGAGGTATTTATCGACGTTACCGCATACCTCGACACTTACGGCATGACTGCCCATGAGCTTGCCATGACTATGATAAGAGATGTACTGAAAACTACGAAGATAACCGCTACGGCAGGTATAGGTACGAATATGTACCTTTGCAAGATAGCTATGGATATAGTTGCAAAGAAAATGCCTGCGGACAAGGACGGAGTCCGTATAGCTGAGCTTGACGAAATGTCCTATCGCCGACTTATGTGGGAGCATCAGCCCCTTACGGATTTCTGGCGCGTTGGCAGAGGCTATGCGGAAAGACTGAAACACTGCGGACTTTTTACTATGGGGGATATCGCAAGATTTTCCGCTTCTGAGTTCGGCGAAAGAGCACTTTATAAAATGTTCGGAGTTAACGCTGAACTTCTCATTGACCATGCATGGGGTTGGGAGCCCTGCACTATTGCCGATGTGAAAAGCTATCGTCCCGAAACAAACAGCATAAGCTCGGGACAGGTATTGCAGGAGGCTACCGAGTGCAGTACAGCTCGGCTCATTACATGGGAAATGGCGGATATGCTGGCTCTTGACCTACTGGGAAAGAGGCTTGTCACCGATCAGCTGACGCTTACTATCGGCTATGACGTTAAGAATTTGCAGAACGAGGATACGAGGCGGAGCTATGAGGGCAAGGTGGTGCTCGATCATTACGGCAGAGCTGTGCCTGCTCACGCTCATGGTACGGTAAATCTTGGTGCGCCTGTATCGTCGTCGAAGCTGATAACCGAAGCTATGATGGAGCTTTTCGACCGTATAGCAGACTGTCGCCTGCTTGTGAGAAGAATAACCGTCAATGCCAACAGGGTAGTGCCTGAAAGCTCGGTCAGGGAAGAGGTCATACAGCTGGACTTTTTCTCTGACCCCGTAGAAAACGAAAAAATCCGCCTACAGGAGCAGGCAGAACTCAGGCGCGAGAAGAATTTGCAGCTGGCTATGCTGAGAATGAAGGAGAGATACGGCAAGAATGCGGTGCTGCGCGGAAGCAACTTATGCGATGGAGCAACTGCGATGTCGCGCAACAGACAGATAGGCGGACACAGGGCTTAGGCAGCGTGACGCTGCACCCTTACTCCGCGATATAATTAATGGGAATGGCTGATAATATCCGCGAGAGACAATAAACGAAAGGCGTATAAAATCGCGTGGCAGCATGACGCTGCACCCTTACTCCGCGATATAATTAATGGGAATGGGCTGATAATATCCGCGAGAGACAATAAACGAAAGGTGTATATCATCGCGTGGCAGCGTGACGCTGCACCCTTTCTCGTCCGTGAGTCATCGAAAAGGCAGCCCCTACAGTGCGTTTATGACGTGTGCATCGGGATCAACGGGCGAACACTGTTCGGCCCTACAATTATGAATTATGAATTGATAAAACTCTCAACTCTAAACTAAATTAAAAGGGGAGGTATAACAATGTCCGGACAGTACGATGATATAATAAATATGCCGCACCATGTTTCAAAGACAAGGGCGCAGATGCCGCGGCGCAACCGTGCAGCGCAGTTCGCGCCTTTTGCGGCTCTTACAGGCTATGAGGACGCTATTGACGAATCCGCAAGGCGTACCGATGCCAAAGCCGAGCTTTGTGAGGACGAGGCTGAAGAACTGAACAAAAAAATAAAGCTCCTCAGAGCGCGTATCGCTTCGGAGCCTCATTGCGAGATAACCTATTTTGTACCCGATAAGCACAAATCGGGAGGAAAGTATATCACCTTTGCGGGAAATGTGCGTTTCATAGAAGAGGTAACGCGGCAGATAGTGTTCTGCGGCGGTATGCGCATACCTCTTGACGATATCATAAAAATATCTCTGTAAAGAGCAACAGCCCTATTCCCGCCCAATCGGAAATAAGACTGTTCTGATCTGCCCTCTTACAAAAGGATTCGGATAGCAAAGGAATTACTTACAATATATCACAAAGACCGCCTATAGTCTTTGTAAAAATGCTCGTTTGTACGATCTCTGCGTGATACTGCATATATCTCTGATATTCGCGCTATCCTGTCGAATATACAGAGAAAAGCAAACCCGAATGCAGGACAGGGGAGTATAGTGCAGAGCCTCCCCGCCTGCGGGTCTGTTGACTGTATTTTGCACCGCCGCAGCGGTGCATCTGCCTGTCTGAAGACAGTATATTAATTTATAATTATAGTGTCTGTAACGTTATATTTCTCCTGCCACAGTATATATCGCCGAGGACAAAGGCGGACGGGAGAGGGACCGTCAGCCTTTGTACACGGAATGTGCCGTTTGCCCCGTGATATAGAAGCTCCCTGTAGCTCATACAAGAGGGGCGGAAGCTTCTTTGGATATCTT
The DNA here is from genome assembly GCF_000518765.1 of Ruminococcus flavefaciens ATCC 19208. Lineage (GTDB taxonomy): Bacteria > Bacillota > Clostridia > Oscillospirales > Ruminococcaceae > Ruminococcus > Ruminococcus flavefaciens. Next base: position 25,739 of record NZ_KI912491.1, read on the forward strand.
GAAAAGAAATTCAAGTGCACATAACTGCTTGGCAGAGAGTGCATATTTGACTTTCGTTGCAGAATCTGCGTGCTTCTGCAACGAAAGTGCGAAATCGAATGATGAAATGTCCTCAAAGGTGCCGTGGAAATAACAGCCGTTCTGATCGGGAACTGTATTTGTGGGAGGGGTAACAGGTTCACCCGGCTGATTATTTCCGCCGCCGCCCTCAGGATTACCTGCAATGTCGGATAGGCTGTGCAGAAAGGATATGCCCGTATATCCAGTATTATCTTGACCTGTCCGTTTTGCGCGGTTTGCACTGTCCGTAGCTCCGCAGCTTTTTACGGCTGACGGGACAGATGTGAGAGACCGCTGCTGCTTTTGACAGCAGCGATAGTCACGATTGGTTTTTCTCCAAATTTTAATATCCATATAGCCTATTTGCTATATCTTAATTATAAATAAAATGTGAATTGATAACAACCTATAAAAGAAATATTTGGTGGACAAAATGAGGGAAAAACACAAAAATTGCCCACACTGACCAAATATTGCGGTCAGTGTGGGGTATTTTAAACATTTGATCTTAGTGTGCTGTACAGCTGTTCTATGGATTGCTCTCCGATTTTGAAGGCATATTGCAGTTCTAAAGCTTCAATATCTATATTTACCTGTAATATACCGTTGTCTGTAAGGTAGATCACGCCCGACAAATGCGCATCATCATATGAAACATAAATGTTATAATACAGTGCAGCGATCAGATTGTTATCGGTTTCGGTATTTAAGAACAGACCTTCTTCTAAACGGGTATCCCTGACAGAATCAAGGAATCCATACAAGCTGTCCTTATCGTTATACCGAGTATATCGCTTTGCTTTATAATCGTAGAATCCTGAAACGGATAGGTTGTTCCAGAAGCCCTGCGTATCAATGATCTCACCGATAGTCTCAGGGTAATATTCATAAGATGCTGCCAAGCGCGATTCATTATTGCTGAACAGTGCTAAACACAGGAAGTCGGGATCAAAATCCATATACTTGTACAGATTGCAAGCGTATCTGTCAGAGCTGCTTCCTATATAATCATGTGCAAGTGCAATATCAGGTATTGTATTTGGCAGAATATCGTATATCGTATGGTTTGCGAATATTTCAGTCGGTATGGTAGTTACCGTTGAGGTCGACAATATCGGCTCAGGGCTTTTAGTTGCAGTTGTTGAATAAGCAGGCACTGTTGAAGTATAAACATTATGTGAGTGCGACATAGACGTATACCCGATCGTTGTCGAATAAGCAGGCCGTGTTGAAGTTGCCATAGTGGTGGAAGTAGCTACAGGGGAATATGTATATACAATTGTAGTTGATGTGTACACACGTGTTGTGTATACAGCAGTGGTTGAAGTGTACACACGGGTCGTGTATACAGCTGTGGTTGATGTGTACACACGGGTAGTCTTTGCGATGGTGGTAGTAGCTACAGGCGGCAGAGTAGTTCTCGATGTAGTGCGGGGAGGAGTCGTAGTCCTCGATGTAGTACGTGTGGAAGTCCTTGTAGCTGTAGTGCGTGATGAGCTTCGTGTAGCAGTTGTAAGTGCCGGATTGCGTGTAGTAGTTGCTGCTCCTGAATGGTAGGAAGTAGTTCTGCTGTGTTGTGCAGAATTATTGCTCGGAGAAGTAATTTCAATGCTTGAAGCAGTTGTCCTGCTCGGATCTGCTCCTGTTTTATTGTCGGAACGTGTGGCAGTCACATTGCTGCCGCCGCTTTGCTTTTCAGCGGTGGTAGTTTTTACGGCGTTTGCTTCGCTTTGCGCAGATACATTTGTGACAGGAGCTGCGGTCGTAATGATATTATCTGTTGATGCTTCAACTGTAGCTGTTACTGCGGCATTATTGTCGGAAGCAGCTTCAGTCGTTGTTACGATAGGTTGAGGCAGGCTGTAATCCTCCTTGTTTGGAGAAGGTTTGATATTTCTCAGCATACCGCTGTTCCATATGCCTATGCCTACAGCTATCATTATGCAGCAGCTGAGGGCTATAGCGGCATTTCTGAATATCACAGCCTTTTTACGCTTCTTTTCTTCCAGATATTTATCTCTGCGCTGAAAAACATTATTGGCTATCTCTTTATAGTCTTTCATACTCAAAGCCCTCCTTTTCAAGCTTTGATCTCAGCGCAAGCTTTGCTCTGTAGAGGAGATTTTCGATCTGACGGTTGCTCTTGTGCATTACCTTTGCAGCCTCAGAATTGCTCAGCTCTTCAAAATATGTCAGGTATAAGACCTGCCTGTAATCGGAGCTGAGAGTCTCCATAGCTCTGTGGAGCGAGATCTTTTGTTCTTCCTTCAGATAATCCCTTTCGATATTCCGCTCATCGGAAATATCATAGTATTCATCTGCGGGAGTGTCGGAAATACGTGCCCTTTTACGCAATGCATCTATAGCCACATTGCGGGCGATGGTGTAAAGCCATGTTTTGAAAGTGCATCTCCCTGAAAATTTAGGTTTTTTGACGGAAAGCTTGAAGAAGGTATCTTCCATATACTCTTCGGCAAGACTGAGAGAGCCTGTTATACCGTTGAGATAGAGGATAAGACCATCTTTATAATCGCGGATCATGTCCACTAATCCGTTGTCGTCACCGTCAAGGTAACGGCGGTAGCTGATTGCACCGTTATCCATGGGCTCCCCCTTTCCATAGGAATGACCTCTCACTACTTAGACGTTTGGAGAGGACTATTCTCTCATATAAATTATCAATTAACAGTATATACAAATTAAAATGCTGTTGATATGTGACATAGCTATGATATCACATATTCGGCATACAGTCAAGAGGAATGAGCAGAAACGAGCGGCAGACATTGGCTGAAAATGTTTCTGAAATGCTGTGATGTAACTTTTTGTGTTTTTTCCATTTCTTGCGGACTTTTTATATTTTGTTCAGTTTTTGCTTTCTTGGTTAAGCTAATTTGTGCATAATGATATATTGAATATAATAGAAAACAGCGTAATATCGCGGTGCCGGAACATATTACAGACAGCATAATAAGAACATTTTATTAAGATTACTTTAAGATTATTTTAAGAATGGAAATATATGATACAGGTATGATAAACATGTGAAAACGGCGTTAAGCCGCAAATTACGAAATATGAAAAATCACAAGATGGAGGGAATATTATGTCTAAGAAATCAGCAAAAAGAACCTGTGCGGGTATAATGAGTCTCGCAATGCTGCTTGGCACAGCAGGAGTTTTTCCTGTAGCAACGGCTTCAGCAGCTTCAGGCGTAACTATCAATGAGGTTTGTCCTAAGAATACAACATATGCTGCTCCTGACGGACAGATGTATGACTGGGTAGAGCTTTACAACAACTCAGGCAGTCCTGTGGATATCAGCGGCTGGGGACTTACAGATAAAGCAGATAACCCATACAGATTCACTATCCCGTCAGGTACGGTGATCCAGCCTAATACAGGCAAGGTATTCTTTTGCGACGGTACAGCAGGTGAGACAAACGCTTCTATTGCTCCTTTCGGACTTTCAACAAGCGGTGAGACTCTCACACTTACAGATGCTTCGGGCAATATCGCTTCACAGATAACATTCGAGGATATGGCAAAGGACACATCCTATGGTCAGTATCCTGACGGCAGCGGCGAGTTCTACGTTATGAGCACAACTCCGGGCAAGAACAATGCTGCTCCCGAGGGCTCAAATGCAGTAAGGACTCCTTCCTTCTCTGCTGAGAGCGGTTTCTATGACAACAGCTTCGCACTTACTCTTGATGTTCCGCAGGGAACTACAGTTTACTATACAACAGACGGCAGTGACCCTACAACTGAGTCTGAAAAGTACACAGGCGCTATCACTGTAAAGGATATGACAAGCGAGCCTAATAAGTACAGCGCAAGAACAGACGTTACAGCTTATACCGATATCCTTGCTCCTGATGAGGGCGTACTCAAGGCAGCTGTAGTTCGTGCTATCGCTGTAGACTCACAGGGCAGATCAAGCAGCATCGTTACAAAGACATACTTTATAGGTTCAGCTAATGTTGAACGCTACAGAAATATGAAGGTCATCTCTCTCGTTACCGACCCTTCAAACCTTTTCGATTATGAAAAAGGTATTTACGTAACAGGTAAGGTATACGACGAAGGCGGCACAGGCATGGGCAACTGGGGCAACTGGGGCAACATGGGTAACATGGGCAACTGGGGCAACCAGCAGGGCAATCAGGGCATGAACTGGGGCAACCAGCAGGGTCAGAACGGTGACGGTCAGAATGCCGGTCAGCAGGGCGCTTTCAATATGAACGACTTCATGGGAGGCAACCAGAATAATGGTGATGCTCAGCAGGGCGGCTTCAACATGGGCAACTTCAATTTTGGAGGCAACCAGAACGGTGACGCTCAGCAGGGCGGCTTCAACATGGGCAATTTCAACCTCGGCGGAGCAGGCGGTCCTGTAGTAACTTCTGACGAGGAAGAAGCTGATACAGATGATACAGTATTCAACAGCATCAGCCTTGACAGCATAGATGCTCCCGAGATACTTGCAGACGGTGACGAACAGCAGCAGGGTGCCGTTGCAGGCGGATTCGGCGGCTTAGGCGGTCAGGCCGGTGGAGACAACGGCGGCGCAGCAGGCGGCTTCGGTGGATTCGGAGGCTTCGGCGGTGACGGCGGCGCAGGTGGCGCAGGCGGATTCGGCGGCTTTGATATGGGCGATATGGCATTCATGTCACAGGCTAACTACAACCAGAAAGGCGCAGAATGGGAGCGTCCCGCAAATATCGAGATCTTTGAGAACGGCAAGAGCGTAGTTTCACAGGATGTAGGCATCAGAACAAAGGGTGCTGCTTCACGTGCATGGCCTCAGAAGAGCTTCAACATCTTTGCTCGTCAGGATTACGGCAAGAGCAGCGTAGAGTATGATCTCTTCGACGGTGAGGCTACAAAGGCTAAGAACAACAAGGTGATCGATACATTTGACGGTTTCACCATCAGAAACGGCGGTAACGACAACATGGCAGGCTTCTTCCGTGATTCTATCGCACAGTCACTTGTTACCGACAGAGATATGGCTACACAGGCTACAAGCGAGTGTATCCTCTTTATTGACGGTGAGTTCTGGGGCATTTATCAGCTCATGGAGAAGTATAACTCAGATTACTTCAAGTCACACTATGGAATAAAAAAGAATGATGTTTGCTTTATCAAGAACAATTCTCTTGAGGACGGCAACGATCAGGACCTCAGCGAATGGAACAATCTCCTCGGCAACCTTTCAAGAGTTGATATGACTCTCGATGAAAACTATCAGAGAGCTTGCGCAGAGCTTGATATACAGAGCTTTATCGACTATTTCGCAGCTCAGATCTACTGGGCTAACCACGACTGGCCAAATAATAATACAGGTGTATGGCGTTCAAATGCTGTAGATCCTGAAAATCCATATGCAGACGGCAAGTGGAGAATGGTACTGTTTGATACAGAGTACAGCTCTAACCTTGCTGACAAGGTAAGCGAGACAGGTCCTACCTACAACAGCTTCAATCAGGCTGCCGGCGGCGGCATGGGCGGCTTCGGTGGATTCATGGGCGGAGGCGGAAGTCTCAGCGGTGCATTCTCAAACCTTATGAAGAACCCAACATTCAGACAGCAGTTTGAGCTTACATTCATGGACCTTGCAAACTACAACTTCGATACAAAGAAGACTACAGAAGCTATCAACTATTACAGAGGCTTCAAGCAGCAGATCCTTGATACATACAAGAGATTCCCATCTTCAAAGCACACTCACAATGAGCAGACATTCGAGCAGGATTATCAGCTCCTTGAGACATTCTACAACACAAGATACGGCAACGTTACAAGTCAGATGAAGACATATATGAACCTCACAGGAAGCCTTGCTACAGTTAATGTAAGCAACGACAGCAGCAAGGGCTCATTACAGCTCAATACTATCAAGTTTGATGACTCTATGAGCACATGGAGCGGTAAGTACTTCACAGACTTCCCTGTAACAGCAACAGCTTCTCCTAAGGACGGCTATGCTTTCGATCACTGGGAGGTAACAGGTGCTACAGTTTCAGATACAACTTCTGACACTATCACAGTTCCTGTAAGCGAAGGCGTTACTATCAAGCCTGTATACAAGGTTGGCAGCTCTGAGCCAAAGGTAACAACAACCACAACAAAGACTACTACAACTACAACAAAGATAACCACAACTACTACAACATCTGCACAGCCTACACAGTTCGTAAATGTAACTCTCAGCGGCGATGCAAACTGTGACGGTCAGGTAGACCTCTCTGACGCTGTTATGATAATGCAGGCTCTTGCAAATCCTAACAAGTACGGTGTAAATGGTAATGACAAGAACCATATTACAGAACAGGGTGCTGCAAATGCAGACGTTGATAAGAAGAGCGCAGGTCTTACTGCAAACGATGCTCTGAAGATACAGGAGTATCTCCTTGGAAAAGGTTCTCTCTAATTAATTACTTTACTATACGCGAAAGGGCTGCACGATAATGTGCAGCCCTTTCGTTTGTATCTGTAGACATAAATAAAGGGCGGATACTATCCGCCCCCTACTTTTATATGCCTTTTACTTCTGTATAATAGTATACTGCAAGCTGAGTCCTGTCGCGGAGCTCAAGCTTGTCAAGGAGATTGCTTATGTAGTTGCGGATAGTGCCCTCGCCGAGGAAGAGCTTGCCTGATATTTCCTTATTGCTCAGTCCCTCTGCAACAAGCTCCATTATCTCGCGCTCCTTGTCGCTGATACCGTGAGCAGCAAAGTCATAACGCTCCTTGGGCTTCATAAGCTCGGGGAGCTTGTTCATTATGGTATTGCCGTAAACGCTCTGTCCGCCCATGACAGTTTCAAGTGCTGGGACTATGCCGTCAAAATCCTGTTTGAGAATATATCCCTTTGCGCCCATATTCAGTGCTTTGATGATATACTCATCGTCCGAGAAGGTGGTGAGATAGAGTATCTTAGCGTCGGAGAACTCTTTCAGTATTACCTCGCCTGCTTCGATACCTGTCATGCCCTCCATGCGTATATCCATAAGTATAACATCAGGTCTGACGTTCCTGTAGAGCTCTATTGCTTCCTTTCCGCTTGAACCCATAGCAGCAACAGTGACCTTGCCCGAGTTTTCAAGTATAGTCTTTAACGACAGAGCTACGAGCTTGTCGTCATCTATTACGATAATGTCCATAACTGCTCCTTTATGCCGTGATCTTTTCATTATTATATCATAGCGACACAGTTTTTTCAAGTACACAATGTGACAAATGTCATATGCAAAAACTGACTCCAGACACTACAAAAAGCTTTTCAGCTGAGGTATAATGATTACAGTAAAACACAACAGGGAGGATTTACCATGGAAAATACAGTTATAAAAATAAATAATCTGGTTAAACGCTACGGCGATCTTATCGCACTGGATCACCTTGATCTTGAAATAAAACAGGGGGAGGTATTCGGACTCCTCGGACCTAACGGCTCGGGCAAGACCACTACAATAAACTGCCTGCTTTCACTTCTTTCCTTTGACAAGGGTGATATAGAGATATTCGGGAAGAAGATGACTCCCGTAAGCTATGATATCAAAAAGGAAATAGGCGTTATCATGCAGAACGTTACTGTTTTTGAGGAGCTTACGGTGTATGAGAATATTGATTATTTCTGCGGACTTTATATCAAGGACAAGGCAAAGCGCAGGGAATATGTTGAGGAGGCAATAAAGTTCGTAGAGCTAGGGGATTTCAGAAAGTTCTATCCGAAAAAGCTTTCTGGCGGACTTCTCCGCAGACTGAATATCGCCTGCGGTATCGCGCATAAGCCCAAGCTCATAATCCTTGACGAGCCTACAGTTGCAGTTGATCCTCAGAGCAGAAACCGTATCCTTGAAGGAATACAGGAGCTCAACAGAAACGGTGCTACAGTCATCTACACCTCGCACTATATGGAAGAGGTGGAGCAGATATGCACACGCATAGCTATCATGGACAAAGGCAGAAAGGTTGCTGAGGGTACTAAAGACGAGCTGAAGCGTATGATAAAGAATACCGAGACTATCACTATCGAGATACTTGATATACCTGATAATATCGCAAAAGAGATAGCTTCACTGCCTCATGTATACGATACAGATATCAGCAGCGGCAAGCTCACAGTTTACTGCTCGGGCGGTAAGCATAATCTTACAAGAGTACTTGAAGTGCTTCAGAAGAATGAACTCAGCTTCGGCAGAGTATACACAGAGCTTCCGACACTCAATGACGTATTCCTTGAAATTACGGGCAAAGCTCTCAGAGACAAGGAGGATTGAATATGTTCGGACACATTCTGAAATATGAGCTGAAAAACGGTCTGCGCACAAAAGACCTTATCATATGGCTCATACTCTTTCCCATAATTCTCGGTACCTGCTTCAAGATAGCTTTCGGAAGCATTTACGAAAAGACCGAGAAATTCAGTTCAATCCCCGTTGCCATAGTTGAAGAAAGCGAAAATGCCGCTTTCAGACAGGTCATTGAGGGCATTGAAAAGGCAGATGAGCCATTCCTCAAAGCAACCTTTGCGGATAAGGAAAAGGCTGAAAAGATGCTTGATGACGGCGATATAGAGGGCATAATCTTTACTTCCGATGATATCAGCCTTACAGTAAAGGAAAAAGGCATACGCGAGACAATGCTGAAATCCTTTATCGAGCAGTATAAAGTCCGTGAAAAAATAGCTATGGACGCTATAAATACTGCTCCCGAAAAGGCTCAGGAGGTAATCGCTTCACTCACATCAGAGACAGCTTCTTCATGCAGGGAGATACCTCTTACACAGGGCAATCCCGATATGTATATACAGTATTTCTACAACCTCATCGCTATGGTCGCAATGTTCGGCTGTATAACAGGTATGCATATCACTATACAGAATCAGGCAAACCTTTCACCTCTCGGCGCAAGAAACAACTGCTCACCTGCACCGAAATCAATAAATATACTTGCTTGTCTTACAGGAAGCTTTATCCTTGAGACCATATGTATGGTAATATGTGTTACTTATCTTGCATTCATTCTCAAAATAGATTTCGGCGACAGACTGTGGCTGGTTTACCCCTCGGCAATACTCGGCGGTATCACAGGTGTTTCCTTTGGATTCTTTGTTGGTTCGCTTGCTCGTGTAAGCGAAAAGGCAAAGGGTGCGATACTTGTTTCCATATCAATGCTGCTGTGTTTTTGCAGCGGTCTGATGATGGGCAATATGAAGGCTGTTATTGCAGAAAATATACCGTGGTTCAATAATATCAACCCCGCAGCAGTAATTTCCGACTGCTTCTACTGCCTCAATATCTATGAGGATTATGACCGTTTCATATCAAAGCTCATAACTATGGCAGCAATATCCGTTATGTTTATAGTTCTTGGCTTTGTGACTTCAAGGAGGAAGAAATATGCAAGTATTTAAGGCTATGTTCAAGGTAATGAGGAGCAGGCTTCCCTCAGCATTAATATATATCGTCTGCTTTTTTGCCATATCGGCGATAATTGCAAATGCTTCCACTAAGGAAAACAAGTTTGAAGCAAGCAGGCTCGGTATAAGCATATTCGATGAGGACGATACTCCTGAAAGCCATGCGCTGACAGACTTTTTAAAGAAAAGCAATGATATAGTTGAAATAGAAAATGACAGGGATATTATCATAGATTCACTTTACTACAAAAGAATTGATTATGCACTCATAATCAACAAGGGCTACGCTGAAAGGATCAAAGCAGGGGACACATCAGAGCTTTTCGGCAGCTATCACATGGACGATAGTTTTTCCGTGGTATATATGGGACAGGTGCTTGACGAGTACGTTAACTCCGTAAAGGCTTATATCAGTATGGGCAAGACCTTTGATGAGGCTGTTACAAGCACCGAAGAGGTAATGTCTCAGAATGCAGAGGTAAATATGTTCAGAGCAGACAATGGCGGCAATTCGCACTTCAGCGTTGATTTTGCAGGATATTTCCAGTATATGCCGTATATACTCATATCTATCATAATCAGTGTTGTGAGTCTTGTGCTTGTCACTATGAACAAGAAGGATATACGCTACCGCACAAGCTGTTCATGTCTGAAGGAGTCCTCATATACATTCCAGCTTTTCCTCGGAAGCTTCCTGTTTGTATTTGTTATATGGATCCTGTTTATGATAGCAGGCATGATACTCAACAAGGAGGTTTACACAGGAAGAGCGTGGTATGCAGTTCTAAACAGCTTCATATTCTCGATAGTTGTCGGCACAATGGCTGTGCTTGTTGCAAGCTTTGAGCCAAAGGACAATGTACTCAACCTTATAACTCAGGTGCTGGGACTGGGCATGAGCTTCTTCTGCGGTATATTTATCCCTGTGGAGGTCCTTAGCGACAAGGTGCTTTCTGCTGCAAGATTCCTGCCTGCTTACTGGTATGTAAGAGCAAATAACATGATAGCTGACATCACTCAGTTTGACTTAAATGAGGTAATACAGTGCTATCTGATACAGTTAGGTTTTGCAGCAGCTATGGTGATAATCACCCTGCTTGTCCGCAAGGTAAGGTACAGCGGCGCAGCTATTGGTACTGCCGTAAAAAAAGCAGCAGCTGAGCATTAAAATACCGATTTGATAGCAGCATAAATGGCGCACATGATTGTGCGCCATTTATTTGTATGACCAATCATACTTAAATAGTGACAAATGTCACTATTGCAATGACATTTGTTATCTATCATTTTATGGGACAGTGTGATAAAATGAAAATACAATGATATTTCGGAACATAAACGTTCAGTGCGTGAAACGTTTTAAAATATACTATATTATTTTTAAGGAGGGTCTTATATGAAAAAAATTATGAAAAAAACATTATGCTTATTATCAAGTACAGTTCTATTATGCGGATTAACAGCTTTACCCGCAGGCGCTAAAAGCTTGGATCCTGAAAATTCAGTACAGTTAGAACCCGATTTAAAACCGCTGACAGGTCATACTTTTAATCCTTATAAAAATACAGAGTTCGTTCTGAAGCAGAATAAGTTCAATATAAAGCTTGGCGAAAAGGCTGTTCTTGAAGTCGGAAAGGAATACAAGCTGATAGATGAAGCTTATTCCGGACTGCGGCTTGACAAAATCATTTTATCAATGGACAAGATAGACCTGCTGAGGCTCAGATTTCAGTGGTATGACGAGAACGGTCCTATCGAGGGGGCTACATCATATACATATAATGCCTATACTCCGGGCAAATATTTCTGCGTTGCAACCATGATAGGACATTTATGGATAACTGATACGGCAGCTGTCAATGTAAGGATACTTCCTCCGATCCTTGATCCTGTTTTTAGACCCGAGCCGACGATCCCGAGCAAACCGGGGCCATTACCTATTTAATGAAGAAAAGATATAAAAGTGTTCAATGAGGATAAAATAAGGGCGGAAATTATCCGCCCTTGTGATTTTATATATGCAGTTTTTCTTTGATTATGCCGCAGATCTCTTCCTTATGCTGCTGGAAAAAGAAGTGACCGCCCGAAAAGGGATAGGTCTTGCAGCTACCGTCGGTAAATCTGCTCCAGCTGTTCATGTCAACGCTCTGCATGAGAACGTCCTCAGTGCCGTATAGCACAGTGACATCACAGGGGAACTTAACTTCCTCGGGAGAAGCGCTGTAGCGCTCAGCCATACGCACGTCTGTACAGAGTATGCGGTTAAGAGTACGCATGAGCTCCTCATCGGGAACGGGAGCGTTTGAGGAAAGAGAGTTAGCTGAAAAGTAATCAACTATCTCCTCGTCTGTGGCTTCAAGAATATTCTCAAAGCAGTGTACGTCCTCGTCGGGAGGATTTTTTCCCGAAAGGAAGATGTGACAGGGCTGGGGGAGCCCCTTTGCCTTTATCTGACGGATAAATTCCGTCACAAGGACTGTACCCATGCTGTGACCGAAAAGCGCATATTCACCTGTAATATATTCGGAATGCTTTTCTATGAGATCTGCCACACAGTCGGGTACATTGTCTATGAGAGGCTCAGCGGAGCGTGTGAAGCGCCCTGAGAGCTCCATAGGCACTACGGTAAGATCCTTTGGCAGAAAGCGCTTGAATGAGCTGTAGCTCTTTGCAGAGCCGCCTGCGTGCGGAAAGAAGAATAATACCATATTATTCCTCGACAGGTGTGCCCTTTTCGTTGAGGAGGTCGAAAATCTCGCCTACCTTGCTGATAGAAGCAACCAGTGAAAGAGGCACACTGAGTTTGAAGGTATCTGTTATTTCAGAACCGAGTCCGAAAAGTCCGAGTGAATCGAGATAGAGGTCGTCGTAAACGTCAGTATCTCTTGTTATCTCAGAAGCGTCAACGCCTACATAATCTGAAATTGCCTGTGTGAAATCTTCAAATTTAAGATTATTCATTATTTATACTCCTTTTTTCTCAGATATTTGAACTGTATCTTGCCGATATCCTTTGGTATCTCCTCAACGGGAACTACCTTATCGGGCACCTTGTAGGCGGAGAGCTTTCCGTCAAAGTACTTTGCGATATCGCCTCTGGTTATTCTTGCGTCGCCCTTTGGCTGGATATATGCAACTATCTGCTGTCCGATAACAGGATGCGGCTCATCTGTAACAGCTGCGGCTGCTATCTTTGGGTGAGTGAGGAGACAAGCCTCAACTTCCTCAGCGTGAACCAGATTTCCTCCGCGCTTGATGATACGCTTGCTTCTTCCTGCGAAACGAACGATACCGCCGGGGAGCTTGTTTACAAGGTCGCCTGTGCAGAACCAGCGTCTGCCCTGCTCGTCCGTGAGTATCTTCTCGGCTGAGAGCTCGGGATTGCCGAAATATTCAGTGATAACGCCGTCTGTGTATACACAGAGCTCACCTGTTTCGCCTTCGGGTACATCATTCTTGTTCTCGTCGATAACGCGAACATCAGTGAAGCTGAGCTTCTTGAAATCGCTTGGGTCTGTGCCGTTGTCGATAGCTGAATCCCATACTACCATTGTACAGGTCTCAGAAGAACCGATAACGTTGATAACACGGATATGGAGCTTCTCAACGAATATATCAGCTATCTCCTTGGGGAGAACTTCGCCTGCGAAATAGCAGATACGGACGCTTGAAAGGTCGTACTTGTCAAAGTCAGGTGTGGAAAGAAGCACCTTTGCCAGTGTGGAAGTGAGCTGGATAACGTTTATCTTGTACTTCTGAACTGTCTCGAGGAATGTGATCGGGTTGAACTGTGGCTGATACATAACTGTACCGCCCTTGAGAACCATCTGCTGTCCCATGCCGAAGCCGCCCTGATGATAGAGAGTCATGCCCAGCATCATTACGTCGTCAGAACTGAATTCGAGGTAGTCGCCCATGTCCTTCTGTGTGGAAAGGAATCCGCCCGATGGTACTGAGAGCAGCTTTGGGATACCTGTGCTGCCTGATGTGCAGGCAAGTGACAGCGTGTGGAGGTACTCAGGTTCGTATATATCGCACTCACTGCTGCCGTACTCTGCCATGAACTTTTCAGCAGATGTGTAGCAGGAATCAGCAGGTATAACGCTGTTGTCCGCAAAGCATATTACTTTGCCGAGTGTTATCTGTGAAGGCACAAGAGCGCTTACTGCTTCGATTATATTGTTGTTTCTGTATTTTTCGGTAATGAACATTACCTTTGATGTGGTAGCGGGAATAAGCTTTGAAAGCTCCAGTGAGCCGCTCTGAGGATCCATGGGGACAGGCTGTGCACCTATTCTTACTGCCGACCAGTAAACGATGAACCATTCGATGCTGTTAGGCATACAGATGCCCACCTTGTCGTCCTCGCCCAAGCCGAATTTCTTCATTGCTGAGCCGAGTACGGCTGTCTTTTCCATAAACTGAGCGTATGTGAGCTCGTTTTCATCAATTCTCAGGAGCACCTTATCTGGTGTTTCCTTAGCATATTTTTCGTAGTAATCGAAAAACTTTTCCGACATTGCTTATTTCCCCCCATTAATTCTTTCAGCGATAAAGTCCGCTGCTATCTGCTTTACCCAGTGATACTGCTCACCAACAGGCATTGCGTGCATGATAGTTTCTTCTGAAACATAAGCAGGCTTATCCTCTATGTGTATGCTCTCCTTATAGCCCTGAGCCTTGTCAAGGAGCTTCTGTGAAGCCTCGGGAGTCATCCAGTTGTCGTCGCTGCTGTATACCATAAGGAAGTCAGCCTTGTGAGTACCCTCTTCAAGCGTTTTCATGCCTTCAAGATAGTCGTCAGCGTACTGATATGAGCTCCACTTGCCGCGCTTCATCCATACAGGGATACTGCCCTGATCTGCGAAGTTCATAAGGAGAGGGAAAAGGCTTACGCAAGCCTTTACCTGCTTGTTCTTTACTGTTGCACGGAAGGCGTAGCCGCCGCCCATGCAGAGTCCGAAGTTTGCAATTTTCTTTTCATTGAGCTTCTTGTGATTTTTCACGAATTTGTAGATGCCGTCGAAAGCAGCTTCTATCTGCTTGCCGCCGCATTTGATATTGTTGTGGATTATTGCTGCGCCTGCACCGGGCATATCAGGTGTGATGACTGCGATCCCCCTCTCGTTGAGAGGGTCTGACAGCATTTCAAGCTCTTCCTTGCAGCTTCCTATACCAGAGTAGGTTATAGCTACAGGATAGTCTGTTTTTCTGCCCGAATCGGGGTAATGTATGTAAGCGGGGATCTTGCCGTATTTTGTATCTATTTCAACGTATTCAACTTTATTCTTGCAGAGTTTGATGTAACGCTTATAGCTTTCCTCAAGACCTTTGTATATCTCGGTCTTGTGTTCGAGGTCTTCGATATTGATCATAAAGCAGGCATAATGGCACTGTGTTACCATTTTTGCGTATGCTTTTGCCGAGAGCTTATTTCCCTTAGCTTCTGCTTCGTCGCGGAGCTTTGCATAGCGATCTATCTTAGCGTGCCATTCGTCGAGCCAAATTGCCTGTATCTGTTTGCCGCTCTTGACCTTTATATTATCTATCTTCTTGAGTATATACTCAAGATCAAATGGATCAGCTCCGTAGAGGAGTGAACGTGTAGCTACGGGGTTAAGCAAATCTCTTATTGCCCATTTCATATTTTTATCTTATCCTTTCATATAGGGTCAGCCTGTGTAACGCCATGCGCCTTCACGGGTCATTTCCGTGAACTGCATATATATGCGGTAGGGGTCAGCATGGGTATGCTTCTGTATAAGACTGAGCATTCTGTCTGCCAGCTCTTTCAGAAATTCAGCTTTGCAGTCTGCACATTCCTGTGGAAGTATGTAACGAAACTCTGCAAAGAATACTGTATCCTCGCTCTTGTTCATATACATTGAACAATCGTCGAGCATCACCATTATTGCAGGCAAAGGCTTTCTGAGTATTACAGAAAGCTCTGATGCAGCTTCGTCAAGAAAATCTGTGCGTGCAGCATCTGAGCTGAATCTGAAGTTTGTCTTCATCTGTGCTATAGGCATTTCCTTTTATCCTTTCGATCTTTCCAAACTTTAAATTTTAATATCCGTTATTATCTTTTACAAATCCTATCAATATCTTTTACTGTTTTACAGAGTCAGTTGTATTTTCTGAATACAAGTGTTGCATTGTGACCTCCGAAGCCGAAGGAGTTTGAGATAGCAACGTCTACCTTGTGTTCCTGTGGCTTGTTGGGAACGTAATTGAGGTCAAGTTCAGGGTCGGGTTCATCATAATGTAGTGTTGGTGGTACTATACCTGTTTCCATTGCTTTTATGCAGGCGATTGCTTCCAGTGCGCCGCCTGCGCCGAGAGTATGACCGATAGAAGCCTTTACGGATGATACAGGGATATCGTAAGCCCTTTCTCCGAATACTTCCTTTATTGCCTTTGTTTCGTAGAGGTCGTTGAGACCTGTTGATGTGCCGTGTGCGTTTATGTAGTCAACAGCGTCAGGTGAGATGCCTGCATTGTCAAGAGCAAGTCTCATGGATTCTGCCATGCCTACGCCGTCTGTTTTGGGAGCTGTAAGGTTGAAAGCTTCACCGCACATAGCTGCGCCTGCAAGTTCGCAGTATATCTTGGCTCCGCGAGCCTTTGCCGATTCCTCGGATTCGAGGATAACAGTTCCGCCGCCCTCGCCCATGATGAAGCCGTCACGGTTCTTTGTAAACGGACGGGCTGCTGTAGCAGGGTCAGGGTTTACGGACATTGCAAGGAGCTGATTGAATCCGCTTATAACGAGATGTGTAACTGTATTTGAGATGCCGCCTGCGACTACCATATCGCAGAGTCCCGATTCGATGAACTGCTTTCCGAGAGCCATAGCGTATGCTGATGAAGCGCAGGCTGTGCTTACATTGAAGGCAGGACCTGTGAAGCCGTATTTGATGGAAACAAGAGCAGGGAGCTCGTTAGGCATCTTCTTGAGAGTTATGTTGAGGGGCTTGTCAAGCTCGTAGTCCTCGAAGGAATTATCGATAACACCGTAGATAACGCCGACTTTTCTGCCGTTGTAGGTGGTGATATCGACTCCGCAGTCTGCGATAGCCTCGCCTGCGGAAGCAAGTCCCATTCTTGTGGTAGTAGTGGTTGCATTGAGCTGACGCTTTTTCCAGTATTTTCCTGCCTCAGCCTCAAATGCTTCGTCAACCTCGGCAGCAACTGTAGTATCGTGCTTGTCGAGGGGGATACGTGTGATAGTTCTCATACCGCACTTGCCTGAAATGAGTCCATTCCAGTAGTCCTCGGCGGTATAGCCTATTGATGTAACGGCACCAATGCCGGTAATAACAACTTTTTTCATAAATGATACCTCATATCTTATATCATGGTGGTTTATGCCAGTGTTTTATTCCATACATCATCGCTCTGATGTATGTATGAGCCGAAGCTCGTCTTTGTGCTCAGCTCGTCAAGAGCTGCAAACAGCTCTGCGATACCGTACTTTTCAAGGTATGCAGCAGGAGGCTCGGCAATGCCGAGGGTATCCTGTACAGCTTCAAGAAGCACGTTTTTGTCGCCGCTGTATTCACTTGCCGCATTTACAGTCTCGTTAAGGATAAGAGCAGCCATATATAAAGGAGCTTTTTCACATGAGTTTCCGCTGTCGGTCTCATGCTCCTTCATAAAGTCAAGGAAACACATTGTTTCCTTCGGGCAGCCTTCCTTCAGCCAGCCGTTCATTTTTTCACAGCCGTATCCGAGAAGCCCCTTGTTCCTTTCAATGCGGAAGTTATCAGGACTGCCTGCCATAAGTCCGAGTCCTACGCTGTCAAGCACCTCGAACGGAGGAGCAACGGGGAACATTTCCGAAAGCCCCCTGTTGAGCTCGGCTGCCGACACATTCAGGCTCTCTCTGAGATATATTGCATGAGAGACCATGCAGGCGAGTATCTGGTTGAGATAAATATGATAATCTCCCGAAAAGACGATAGGCTTTTTTCCTGCTGTCTCTACCAGTGCGGTAGCCTTTTGTATACAGCTGTCGGCGGTATCGGGAAGTATGTTTAGTTCAACGAAGCCCGTAAGCTTTACGGGGTAGAAGAAGTGGAGTCCGAAGCATCTTTCCTTATGAGGAACGTCCTCGAATACGGATGATATGTTCAGAGAAGATGTGTTTGAAAGCAGGAGACAGTCCTCTGAAACTGCCGCTGCTGCCTTTGCGAATATGTCCTTTTTGGCAGCCATATTTTCAAATACTGCTTCTATTACTATATCGCAGCCGCTGAGAGCAGCTGTATCATCGGTGAACAGGAAAGAGTCCTTTTTGAACTCATACTGTTCTTCGGTTATCTTTTTGCGTTTAAGGCTCTTGCCAAGTGTTTTCAGAACTGCTGCGGTGTTTTCCTCTGCACCGAAAAGGTCGATGACAACGAACTGTGCGTCGGGCAGCTTATCAAAGAAAAGCGAGAAAATATCCTTTCCCATTTTTCCGTAGCCGATAATACCTATTTTCATATTTATGCCTCCCTGCTCTGTAAGTAAGAGGTGATATAGGGCTTGTAATTATCAGGATCAAAGTCTTTGCAGTTTTCGGAGATATATCCGATAAGAGCAATTGCCTCGGCAGTGCCCTGTTTCTTTTCTGCAAAGATATCAGCCCAGCCAAGCTCAAATGCTTCCTCGGCAGGGATAAGCTCACCTGACATTACAAGGGTATAGGCGTTCTGAATACCGCATATTTCGATAGTTCTTGCAACTCCGCCCAGTGCAGGAAGTATGCCGAATGTGCTTTCAGGCTGACCTACTCTTGCGTTCTTCTCGATTATTCTGTAATGACTGTTGACAGCGATCTCACTGCCTGAACCAATACAGAAACCCGTTACCACACTGATGACTGGAAACGGGAGTTTACGAAGAAATGTGAAGAAATGTTTTTGCTTGATGTGACCCTCGGGAAGAACTCCTGTAGAGTCGTCGTAGATTTCGTTTGCGGAGCGTTCCGAAAGAGCATCTACATCAGCACCTACGCTGAAGTGTCTGCCTGCCCCTTTGATTATTAGTCCTTTATATTTGCCGTTTTCAGCTTTTTCTTCGATATCGGCCATAACAGCCTCATACTCTCTGAAAAAGTCTGCTGTCATAAGATTGTTGCCCGGCATATTCATTGAAAGAATGAGGATACCGTCCTGTTCCTCAAGTATCATGCCGCTGTTTTCATTCATTGGAGTTACCTCCGTTCTTGTCTGCCATAAGGCGGTAGAAGGCTCTCGACTCGATCTCGAGCACCTTTTCCGCAGGAGCTGTGCGCGATGCTGTGAAGCAGGCGTTTATCTCCCTTATCTGTTTTTCTGTCTTGTCCTTGAAAAGCTTTTCCGTATACTCATCGACTTCACCGCTTCTGAGTCTCAGATCAAAAAACGGAGCAAGCTTTTCATCTGTACCGTCATCAAATGCAGTTGCTGAAATAAACTCAGCCTTTGCGAAAAACTCCTTTACTGCGGAGATCTCCTCGCTGCTGTTTCCGGCAACAGTATTGTTTTCAGGATATATGATGACGAGACAGGCTCTGCTGAGTTTATCCTTTTCTGCGATAAGCTCATGCAGAGACGATATACCATTGATCTTTGCGGTGTATCCGTTTTCATTTATCGTCATTATTTCTTCCTTCTATGCAAGCTCTCAAGCCTTCGGGGACATCGCAGATAATGCGTTCCTTGTTGACGTATACGAGCTTGCCTGTGACCTTGCATGATACGAGACCTGTTGTCTCGTTTATTATCTTGTGCTTGTAGCTGACTATTCCGCCTGTGCAGGTGACCTCTGTATCTATCCTTACCTCGTCCAGCAGATGGAGCTCGTGCATATATCTCTGACTGCTTTCCATGATAACAGGGAAGAGACCTTCTTCCTCGAGTATGCCGAGTATGCCGCTGACCTTGTAGAAGTTCCACAGAGCCGTTTCTGCGTACTGTAAATAGACAGCATTGTTGACGTGGCCGAATGAGTCAAGCTCATAGCCTCTTACCGTGAGATGGTACGAAGTTTTCTTCATTTTTTTGAAGCCTCCGCAAGAGCTGCCTCAAATTTTCCCTTTGACGGGTCGGTAACACCGTCTGAAGCAAGATTTATAGTATCTATTATAGCGTGTATCTGTGTGAGGGACTTGCCGTTGAGAAGCTCCTTGACAAAAGCCTTTGTTTCGTCGAATGAGTTCCTGTTCTCACTGAGCTTTGTAACGAGACCCATGTCCAGTGCTTCCTTTGCGCCTATCATTTCTCCGCAGAGTATCATCTGAAGTGCCTTTTCCTTGCCCAGCAGTCTGTACAGCCTCTCCATGCCTCCCATTCCGGGAACTACGCCGTGCATTATTTCGGGAAGTCCGAGAAATGCTGACGGTGAAGCTATCCTGAACTGACAGCTGAGAGCTATTTCAAGTCCGCCGCCGAAGCAGCCGCCGTTGATAGCAGCCGCAGTGATAATAGGCAGTTTTTCGATAGTGCGGAGAAGCTCTCTTGCATTTTCAAGTTTTTCCGATAATTCATTGCTGTCTGACTCGCCGAAAAGTGACACATCAGCACCGTGTGAGAAGTGTCTGCCCTTTCCTGTAATAATAAGAGCCCCTACCTGCGGATTTTCGTCCAGCCAGCCGAGGAGCTTCTTACGGTCTGCGAATTCGGGTTCTGTCAGAAGATTTTTCGGCCCGTTGTCAATTGTAAGTACAGCAATATTATCTTCGGCATAAAGCTCTGATAAATTTGTCCTTAGCATTCAGACCTCTCACTGATTAACGATATCGTTTCCGTACTGATAGATTTTGCAGAACATTTCAACAACATCGCTCATTGTGTTCATAGGAGCCTTGAGCATATACTTGCCGATGCTCTGAAGTTTGATATCAAGGTCATATTTGTCGGCAGTCATCTCGATAAGCTCGACAAACATAAGTGAATCGCTTCCGAGGTCGTCCTGTGGATTTGTCTCCATAGTGATCTCATCTTTTTCTACTTCACATTCCTCTGCATAGTAGTCAAAGATCATGTCCTTGATTTCCTGTCTGATTTTCTCTGTGATCTCTCTCATTTTTAAACCTCCAATTAATTTCTTCCCCTTTTGCAAGGGATATGAAAAATTCACACATCTTCAAGAGTGTAAATTTTGCATTTCCTGCTTACCCGTGAGAACTTGCTTACGGCACCGTTCGCACTTACGTCAAAAAATTCAGTCACGCCCAGTTCTTCAAGCTTATTCAGTGCAAGATCCCAGCGTATGGGAGTATACACATTGAGCTGATTTTCTGTCATGACCTGTTTTCCTGTAGTCATAACCTCTCTGTTGAATATGGAAAGGATAGGATATACAGGGTCTTTATATTCTGTAGAAGCACAGAAATCAACGTACTCCTGAGAATATTTTTTCATTATCGGATGGTGGTAGGCAACGCCGGTACCGAAGCTGAAAGCCTTTATTGCACCCTCGTTCTGGCACAGAAGGAGGGCTTTTTCGACTGCGTCCGAGCGGCCGCTTATCATTACGTGGAATTTTGAATTTCCGCTTCCGATTATGATCTCGTCGGGTGAGAACTTGTCAGCGAACATCTCTTCGATGTCACTGTAGGAGAAGCCTATAACGACACCCATATCGAGTTTTTCGTCATGCTCCTCAAGACAGCGCATTGTTGCGCGGTTCATCATGATTATGTCGTGTGCGAATTCATGGGGCACAGCTCCGAAGCAGCTGCTTATGCTGACTATTCCCGAGCTGTATCCTGCGCCTATGTCTGGTATTATGTCCTTGCTTATATAGTGTTCATAAACGACTCTGTCACATATGAGAGATATCAACCATTCTGCGACTCTTCCGTCGTAAGCTTTGTTTTTTTCAAGATCTTTGTTTAATCCGAGCCTTCCGAATGCAGTTTCAAGATAGAATTCGTACTTATCCATGAGTTCAGGCGGCAGGTTTACCAGAAGCTTTTCGGGTTTTGAACCGATGCCGTTGAACAGGAATGCTCTGTTGTACATTATCTTTTCTCCTTATATATTATAAATACATCTTATCACCTATTTGGTGTGCTGTCAATAGATAAAATCTGAATTTTGCAATTTTTGAGCAAAACGTTAAAAAAATCACATTCTCATAACACAATTTTATAAATTAGTGCGATTATACGATTTGTTATATATTTTTAAACAAAAGCACTGACTTTCGGGAATGCCCCTTTATAGGGGATTTTCACCGCTATATAAAGCCTGACACGGTATAAGTGATAGATTGTGTATCATTTTGGCACGACCAAAATTGGTTTGACCTTTTAAACAAAATTGGCACAATGTTATCGAAAGAAATATATAAATTTCATATGGCTTAATATACGTTATGGTAATTTGATGCACTAAGAGCAGGCGCAATTTTTGAAAAGAATATGGTATGTTTATTTCATTTTACGGTTGCTGTAAACACAGGTTATTTACTGTAAAAAAATAAAAGCCTTTTCCGTTTTTGGAAAAGGCTTTATTGTGTGGTCAGCTTTCTTTTTTCTTGGGGGCTTTGATAAGCTTTGCCATGAAAAGAGCGGTTCCGACACCGCCTGTAATGATAGTACAAACTATCATTTCAACAAGGGCGTTTACACCTACGAAGCTTATTATGAAAGGAATGACGCTCTTGCCCTTCATAAGTCCCTGTACGTACTCTGTGTTTCCGAAAAGGAAAACCAGTGAAAACATGAAAAATGCTGTATTCATAAGAGCTGTAAAGAAACCTGTAACGAAGCATGAGATGCGTACATCTGTGAGTTTGGAAAGTATCTGGAAAATAAGACCTGCAAAGAAGCCGTCAAGCAGACGCGGTACAAAACGCTGTATGAAAGCAAGAACAGGGTTGATGTCTACAAGTATAGCACCCATTCCGCTCAGTATTCCTATACCGAAGCACTGTAAAAAGCTGAATATACCGAAAACGCCTCCGATGATAGCTCCGCCTATAGGTCCC
The DNA here is from genome assembly GCF_000518765.1 of Ruminococcus flavefaciens ATCC 19208. Lineage (GTDB taxonomy): Bacteria > Bacillota > Clostridia > Oscillospirales > Ruminococcaceae > Ruminococcus > Ruminococcus flavefaciens. The sequence goes on from NZ_KI912491.1 coordinate 48,192, forward strand.
ATTGTTATAGCAGCGATTGCGATAGGGATAATGTTGAGTGTGATTACCAGCGGACCTACAGGAATAGAACCGATCGGTGTGAACGAGAACACGACTATGATCGCAGTCAGCAAACCGAGCAATACTATTCTTTTGGTGTCAAATTTGAAACCATTCATTTTAAATTTTCCTCCTTGTTACTACTCCCTGAAAGGGATATAATACAATGCATATAATACATATATGATATCACAAATTGTAAAGTTTGTAAATGTCTCAATTTACAGAAAAAGCTTAACAACTTGTTCTCGAATAGTACATATTTTACAAATATAACATTTATATATGGTTGTTTGACGATTAAACTAATTTAAAATAATACAGATGGTATATTTGATGAGTGGAAATTTTTTGTGTTTTTTGCTATAAAGTCAACTGCGTTCACAATGACAGTTGACCCGTTATAGTGGAATTTTGTGGAACTTGCTATCGTAATGGCGAAAGTCACGTTAACCGAGAGCAATGTGCACAAATATTCTAAAAATATTTATGAAATTTAGTAAGTGTTAAAATATTGCAATTTGTATACCACTATGTTATAATAATAAGTGCAAAAATCTGTAATCCTATCATAATGCGGACAAGCAGTAGGATACCTTTACGGGGAATTGTAAAAAATAAAAGAAAGGATTGGTTATGACCATGAAAAAATCTTTGGGGAAAAGATTTATAAGTGGCGTTACATCGGGAATACTTGCAGTCACCTATGCCCTGCCGGCAAGTCTTCTGCCGGCTGCTGCCGAAGATGGAACGTCAAACCCGAAGTATGGTAAGGACTATGCCGTTGAGGACATACTCAGCGAATATGCATACTTTATCAAGGATGATGCCAATATCGGCAATCACACGGTCGGTTCGATAGCTGTAGGCGGCACCGGAGTTATAGATCACTTCGGCGAAGGTGCTGTATCGCCATCGTTTATAGGCAACATCGAAAAGACAGGAAACTATCAAAGCGAAGCTCCGTTCCTTTATGGCGAAGACATAAGAGAACGCTACAAGGGACAGCCTGTTTACTATCACGAACACAGTGAAGGGCTTTCTTATCTTGATTTTGAGGGCTCTAAGTTCCAGAAGATAGATAACGACTTCATCGACTTCAATGAGGCATTCGCAAAGATAAGCGAATGGTCGGAGTCTAAGAAGAATGCTTCTGATGCATACAGGCTCACGGCTGACGATGTTGAGGATAGAGAGCTTTGGTACGGCAATAATATCAAAGTCATCTCAATTGATTTCGACACTATGCCCTCAAATATCGTTATTCCGAAGGATATTTTTGAATCAGCAGATCTTATAAGTCTTAACGGCGATATAGCAAAGATCGCTACAGGCGGATATACCATTACCCTTGAAGGTATTGACAAGGCAAACCTTACGTTTGACGGAAATACCGAGGGCGGCTTCAAGCAGGTCGAGTTTGCGGGCGTTGATTCAGGAAAAAATACTACAGCATTCCATGCACTCGGCGACAGTGCGATTACTCAGAACGGACAGATAAACCTTGATGCGGGAATGAATTTCGTATGGAATTTCCCTGATTCATCAGAGGTAAACTTCAAGTTCGGCGGCGGTCATATTGTTGCTCCGAATGCATCATACAGCAACGACGGCGGTAACAATGAGGGAAGCATAATCGCTAAGAGCATTGCTTTCACAAAGGCTGAAGCCCACTTCTATCCTTACTTCCCGTTATCAGGTGAAAGACCGGAGAAAAAGAAAACATCTGATGTTTCCTTCTCAAAGGTAAAGGATACTACCGAGATCACAGAAACAACTGCTGACGGGTACAGCGTAAAGAACGCAGGCGAAAAGATCAGCGGTGCACATATGGTCCTCACGCTTGATACTCCTGACAAGGAGGGTGAGACACTCAGCGGTGTAACATCAAATCTTGACAGCAGAAGCGTTGAAGATGGCAAGCCCGCTATCAGCGATAAAGTCATCAAGTGGACCACAACAGACACTGATCTGACATTAAAGGGACTTCCAGACGGTAAGTATATCCTTAGCGAGGAAAATGCTCCTGACGGATGTCAGCCAATAAAGTCAACAGTTATTACTGTAAGCGAAGGCAAGGTCACTTCCGATAATACATCGGGAGTTATCATAAAGGATAAGTCAGGCTCTGCTCCTGCTTCTTTAGCCGTTGTCGATGAAGTATATACAGTTTTCATACGCAAGGCAAGAACAGTTTCAGAAGGCGTTGATACACCTGTTTCAGGTGCTGTCCTCAGACTTTCTGGCGTTGATGAATACGATCAGCCGATAGATATGTCCAATGTAAGTGCAAAGGATATACAGTACTTTACAGATAATGGACACGGCATTCAGCTCGGCGGAGTTGATTCACAGCTTGCTGCATACAAGCTTGCTTCAAACAGCATAGAGAATATTGCAGCAGACAAGAAGGCTTCATACGAATTCAGAACAATAGGTTCGACAGTAGCTTTCACAGGTCTCCCGGCAGGTACCTACACAATTGAAGAGCTCTCTGCTCCCGCAGGCTTCCTTTCAGCAGCTTCAAAGACTTTCGTTGTTTCAAAGGATTCGGACGGAAGACTTGCAATGACAAGCGGCAGGGACGCAGACGCTTCTCAGGACATCGTAACTCTTTACGACAATGTTCAGCTCATAAAAATAAGCAAGGCTGACATCGGCGGCAAAATAGTTGAAGGTGCTGAGTTCGAGCTCTCAAGAACAGATAACAATTTCCTCGGCAATGTTTCTGTTGCAGCTGAGAATGACGAAGCTTACGACAGGATCATTGAGCTCCAGGCTGATGATTCAGACGGAGATGATTACAATGATAAGGGCGTCGAGATACAGCTCAACGGCACACAGTCATTCACAGTCCGCGGAAATACAATGAATCACATCAGCATTAACGGCAAGGCTGTTAATGCAGTAAATAAACAGAACACTTACTTATATGAAAGCAGTGCGTCGGGCAACCTCATCATAAGCGGTATGTACGAAGGTGATTATACTGTAGAGCTTGACGACGGAACAGGATTTATCCTCCGCTGCGACAAGGGCGAAAAGGAGATCTCAGAGATCACTGTATTCTGTGCTCCTAAGAGTTCTGACAATAAGGACGATCTCAAGGACAGCACAGCTATCCTTTCATCTGACAAAAAGACCATCTCCTTCAAGGGCGGCACTGTTGATATTGCCAGCCTTGAGGACGGCGAGTACGTTCTCAAGGAAACAGCAGCACCCAATGGTTTTGCCAAGGTCGAGTCAGAATTCACATTCGAGATCAAAAACGGAGAAGTTACTTTAAAGAGTGCCGACACTACAGGCTTTACTGTAAAGGACGGCAATAACATCATTATCACAGACAGCGTTTCTGAGATAAGCATATACAAGTATTACGATTCAGTCGGAAATACAACTCCTGAGGATACAAGCGAAGGCGCTGACATGAAGCTTACATTCGTAAAGGCTTCCGATAAGGCAGCTCAGGAGATAATAGATGCAAGAAACCTTAAGGTCGGCGAGTCTGCAAAGTGGAACTCAAAGCGCGAGAACCCAAGAAAGTTCATCGGACTTATGGACGGTGAGTATCTCCTCGAAGAGGTAAAGGCTCCTGACGGATATCAGGCTGCTGAGCCAAAGACAATAATCATCAGGGACGGTGTTATTGCAGGCGACGGCACAACAGAGTTCCTTCTCAATACAAAGAAGGGCACAATCACTCTTGACAAGAAGGCTCTCGGCGGTGAGTATATCGCTGACGGCACAGCAGAATTCACTATCAAGCCGAACGGCAACGGTGCAACACTCAAGGGCGTAAGCATCAACGGCAGCGAAGATCTCGGAGATGTTGCTGAATACAAGTTCAGCGGTCTTACATCAACATTCAGAGGGCTTGTTGACGGCGATTATATCCTCGTTGAGGATACAGCTCCCGCAGGCTACTCTGTAGTATCAGAGTTCAGGTTCACTGTTAAGGGCGGCAAGGTCGAAAACGTAGAGAGTGCTACAAACGGCAGATCCTACAAGGACGATAAGGGCAACATCGTAGTTGAAGATGCTCCTATCATAAAGCTCAGCAAGGAATCACTCGGTGCAAAGCCGATCCCTGAAAGCGCAGGCAAGGCAGAGTTCACACTTATTGCAAACGATGAGGGGGCAAGCCTCAAGGGCGTTAAGATCAACGGCACTGAGGTAACAGAGGATACAAACGAGACAAAGTTCAAGGGCAACGCAGTTGACTTCGAGTATCTCGGTGCAGGCAGCTATACTCTCGTAGAGGATACAGCTCCTACAGGCTACTCTGTAGTTACAAAGTTCAATTTTACAGTTGATGAAAAGGGCAGGGTATCAAACGTTGAGACAACTACAAACGGAAAGTCATACATCGGCGAAAACGGTGAGATAGTTGTTGAAGATGCTCCTATCATCAAGATAGACAAGAAGGAAGTAGGCGGCGAGCCTATCCCCGAGGAATCCGGTAAGGCTAAGTTCAAGCTTACAGCTGAGGGTGAGCAGACTCTCGAGGGTGTAAAGGTCGACGGCGGTGAGGCTATCGGCAAGGGCGTTAAGGAAGTTGAGTTCGACGGCAACACTGCTGAGCTCGAATATCTCCCTGACGGCAAGTACAGCCTTGAAGAGACAGCAGCACCTGACGGCTACACAACTATTACAACATTCACATTTGAAATCGAAGACGGTGTTGTAAAGAACACATCTGTAGTAACAGACGGTGACAAGAAGGTATCAGATGACGGAAAGACAATTGAAGTATTTGATACTAAGTCAACTATCAAGATAGACAAGCAGGCACTTGGCGGAACTCCTATCCCCGAGAGTGCAGGCAAGGCTAAGTTCACACTTATCGCAAACGATGAGGGCGCAACTCTTCAGGGCGTTAAGGTAAACGGCAAGACTGTTGAAGATGATACAGCTTCTGTAGAATTCGACGGCAATGCAGCAGAATTTGAATTCCTCAAGGACGGTCAGTATACTCTCAGAGAGGATACAGCTCCTACAGGATATTCAGTAATAACTGATTTCACATTCACAGTTGAGAACGGTGTCGTTACAAAGAGCGATGCAGTTACAACAGGCAGAATTACAGTTTCTCCTGACGGCAAGAAGATCGTAGTCGAGGACGCTCCTATCATCAAGATAGACAAGAAGGAAGTAGGCGGTGAGCCAATTCCCGAGAGCGCAGGCAAGGCTAAGTTCAAGCTTACAGCTGAGGGAGATCAGACTCTCGAAGGCGTAAAGGTCGACGGCGGCGAAGCTATCGGCAAGGGCGTTAAGGAAGTTGAGTTCGACGGAAACGCAGCCGAGCTTGAATATCTCCCGAACGGTACATACAGCCTCGAAGAGACAGCTGCTCCTGACGGATATACAACTATCACAACATTTACATTCGACATCGTTGACGGTACAGTTACAAACGTAAAGGTAAAAACTGACGGCGATGCAAAGGTTTCCGAGGACGGAACAGTTCTCGAGGTATTCGATACAAAGTCGGTTATCTCGATCGACAAGAAGGCACTCGGCGGCGAAGAGATTCCTGCTGAGGCAGGCGGTGCAACATTTGTACTTACAGCAGAGGACGAGGGCACAACACTCGAGGGCGTAACTATCAATGACGGTAAGGCTCTCGGCGAAGTTAAGTCAACAGAGTTCACAGGCAACGGTACAAAGTTCACAGGACTCAAGGACGGTAAGTACAGTCTTGAAGAAACTGCTGCTCCTACAGGATTCAAAACAGTAACAAAGTTCACATTCGATATCGAAAACGGTGTCGTAAAGAACGTTGATGTTGAGACAGACGGCGATGCAGTAGTATCAAAGGACGGCAAGGTACTCGAAGTATTCGATACAAAGTCAGTCATCTCTATCGACAAGAAGGCACTCGGCGGCGAAGAGATTCCTGCTGAGGCAGGCGGTGCAACATTTGTACTCACAGCAGAGGACAAGGACACAACACTCGAAGGCGTAACTATCAACGA
>NZ_KI912491.1:54955-98788 GCF_000518765.1 Ruminococcus flavefaciens ATCC 19208
CAAAGTCAACAATTACAATTGATAAAAAGGCTCTGGGCGGAGAAGAGATTCCTGCTGAGGCAGGCGGTGCAACATTTGTACTCACAGCAGAGGACGAGGACGTAACACTTGAGGGCGTAACCATTAATGATGGCAAGGCTCTTGGTGAAGTAAAGTCAACAGAGTTCACAGGCAACGGTACAAAGTTCACAGGACTCAAGGACGGCAAGTACAGCCTTGAAGAGACAGCTGCACCAGACGGCTTCACAACAGTAACAAAGTTCACATTCAATATTGAAAACGGTGTCGTAAAGAACGTTGACGTTGAGACAGACGGCGATGCAGTAGTATCAAATGACGGCAAGGTACTCGAAGTATTCGACACAAAGTCAACAATTACAATTGATAAAAAGGCTCTGGGCGGAGAAGAGATCCCCGAAGAAGCAGGCAAGGCTAAGTTCAAGCTCATCTCTGAGGACGGTCAGTCGCTGAAGGGCGTTAAGATCAACGGCGGCAAGGCTCTCGAAGATGTCAAGGAGACTGAATTCGACGGCAATTCCGCAAACTTCGAGTTCCTCAAAGACGGTAAGTATTCACTTGTTGAGACTGCTTCACCTGACGGTTACGATGTAGTTTCAAAGTTCACATTCGTACTTGAAAACGGCAAGGTCAAGAGCGTAGAAGCTTCCACAACAGGCAAGACTTCTATGGGTAAGGACAATGCAACTATCATCATTGAGGACGCTCCTAACGAGTTCACGATCGGCAAGAGCGATATCACAGGCGAGAAGGAGATAAAGGGTGCTCAGCTTGAGCTCACAAACTCCGACATCGACTGGAAGACGATTCTTGAAGCAAACAAGAATGACAGTGATTTCGTAAAGGTAGAGAACAGTGACGGTAAGGTCATCGGTATCCAGTGGGTATCAGGCGACTCTGCAAAGCTTGTAAAAGCACTTAAGGACGGTAACTACTCACTGAAGGAAACAGGTGACAAGTTCGAGGACGGCGGAAAGGTTTATGATATCATTACTTCCGTACTCAACTTCACAATCAGAGACAGCAAGATAGTTGATGCAAAGGGTGAAGCTCTCAAGGAGACGCCTGACAAGACATCTGAGGAAGGTTATTACATAGTAGATAAGAGCGGTAATCATATTGAAGTCTGCGATGCTGAGGCAACTACAACAAGTACTTCAACATCAACAACTACAAGCAAGACAACAACTACTACAACTTCTACATCTACTACAAGTAAGACAACAACCTCAACTACAACAACAACTACTACAACAACAACAACTACTACTACGACAACAACAACCACTACTACAACAACCACCACCACAACTACTACCACAACAACATCGACGACAACTACAACTACAACTACAACGTCGACAACAACAACTACTACAACTACAACGACTTCGACAAGCACAACGACCACAACGTCGAAGACGACAACAACTACAAGCACAACGACGACTACAACTACAACAACGCTTGCAAAGGTAAACATCAATAAGGTAGACCTTGGCGGAACAGAGGTAGTCGGAGCTAAGCTGACACTTACAGGAAAGACAGCAGGAGGAAAGACAGTATCCTTCAAGGACGGACAGATCAAGGCAGGCGCAGGAGCAGAAGTGCTCAACGGCGTAGGCAACGCGATCGTATGGCTGTCAGGAGAAGAGACAACAGTAGTATACGTAGAAGACGGAACATATACCCTTGAAGAGCTTGCAGCACCAAAGGGATATGAAGTAGCAACAAAGATCGAGTTCACAGTTGAGAACGGTAAGATCACAAAGGGCGGCAAGTCAGCTGATACAGTTGAAATGGTCGATGAGAGAATAGTAACAACAACTACTACGACCTCAACCACAACGACTACTACAACTACAACAACGACTACCACCACAACAACTACCACGACTACAACTACAACATCTACAACAAGCAAGACAACTACGGCAACAACATCAACAACTACTACAACAGTTACAACAACAGCTGTTGTAATGATCGACAAGCAGGATATCCTTGGTGAAGAAGTCGAGGGTGCTGAGCTTACACTTACAGGTGTTGACAAGAACGGTCATAAGGTAGTATTCGATGAAGGCTCAATGACTGCAGGCAAGGGTGCCAAGGTTGAAAAGTCTCACGGTGATTCACTTGTTTGGATCTCAGGACAGACAGCTACAAAGGTAACTCTTGAGGACGGTCAGTATGTACTTCACGAAGTAGCTGCTCCTACCGGCTATGAGGTCGCAACAGATATGAAGTTCACAGTTACTGACGGTAAGCTTGTATCTGTTGACGGAGTTGAAACAGATTCCGATACAGTTGTAATGATCGACGAGAAGATAGTTACTACAACTACAACAACGACGACAACTACAACTACTACGACCACAACAACCACTACAACAAATCCGAGCGATGTAATGGGACAGGAAGTTTCAAATACTACCAGTGTTACACAGGGAGGTATCGAGTTCTCAGTAACTACATCTTCCACAACAACAACTACTACATCGACTACAACAACTACCACAACATCTGAGACTACAACAACAGATGTTACTACCACTACAGCAGAAGAGACAACAACTACTACAACTACAACTGCTGCTGTAACAGGTAAGACAACAGCAAAAACAACTACAAAGGCTAAGAGCACAACTACCAAGAAGACAACTGATGCACCTAAGACAGGTGTTGAGGGAATAGAAGCAGCAATTGCGGTTCTTTCACTCGCAGCAGTCGGTGCTTTTGCAGCTCGTTCCAGAAATAAGAACGATGATCAGTAAGGCTTTCAAAGTTGAATAAGTGATCGAAGTCACTAAGAGCTGTCGGATAAATTGTCCGACAGCTCTTTTTTTCAAAAAAGGCTTGTATTTGAAGTGAAAATTTGATATAATAAACTTATATCTTGATTACGGAGGTGCATTATGAGTTCTGACCCTTATGGGAATTTGAATAATATTCCATGCTTCGGCAGACGATAATAATGCTCTCGTCCTTTTGCCGAAGTTAATCTCGGCGAAAGGAGCAAGGCTTTTCCGTTGCGGAACAGCCGAAATGATATGATAAACTTTTATTGCTATGAAAACGGTATCCTGAAGCAGTGTGATGCTCCTAAAGCAGGCTGCTGGGTATCGGTGGTGGACCCGACTCCGCAGGAGGTCAGGGAGCTTATAGAGGATTACGGCCTTGACAGCGGATTTGTAAAGTCCTCGATAGATGAGGAGGAGTCGTCACGTATCGAGCGTGAGGACGACCAGACCCTTGTCATCATAGATACTCCTGTATCTGCAATTGACGACGACAAGACCAAGAACTTCTATACTCTTCCAATGGGCATCATCGTAAACGACGATTACGTTTTCACTATCTCTATCAGAGAGACACAGATACTCAATGAAGCCGCAAGAGGCGGCATACGCAATCTCCGACCTGATTTCAAGACAAGATTCGTGCTCCAGCTTCTTCTCAGGATAGCAGCACTCTTTCTTACCTACCTGAAACAGATAGATAAGATATCATCTGCTGCCGAGCAGGAGCTTCACGACGCTATGAAGAACGAGCTCCTCATGCAGCTTCTTGCTCTTGAAAAGTCACTGGTATATTTTTCTACTTCGCTCAAAGCCAACGAAGCCACTATCGAGAAGATATTCCGCGGCAGAGTCATAAAGCTTTACGATGAAGATCAGGACCTTCTTGAGGACGTACTTATCGAGATGAAGCAGGCGATCGAGATGTCGAGTATATATACGGGGATCTTGTCCAGTATGATGGACGGCTTCTCGTCCATCATCTCAAATAATCTGAACCTTGTAATGTGGAGACTCACTATCGTCACCATAGTCCTACAGATACCGAACATCATGTTTGCGTTTTACGGTATCAATACGGGAGATATACCGTTCAACTATACATGGGTCGCGCTTGCACTTACGGGATTTCTTACGATAGTAACAGCGTTCGCGCTGCTTAAATGGAAGAAAAAATAAAAATAAGTCCATGAACGTTTGGCTCATGGACTTTATTATTTTATCCGATTATATCCTTGCTGAAAAGTCGGGGAAAATGTAGGGGACGGCGTCCTCGACGTCCCGTTTTATAGAGAATTCCTTTTTCAAAAGGGGTCTCTCAATAATCAGCATAAATTTTCTATATAAGTACGGTGAATATGATTCGTGGACTTATTTTTACCCTATAATATCCTTACTGAAAAGGCGCATTACATCGAGTTTCAGCGGTCTGTTCTGCGGCTTTTCAAGGAGCGGATCATCGTCAAGGAGCTCCTTTGCGCAGGTCTGTGCGCGGTTCATAAGCTCCATATTGCAGGCGATATCCGCTATTTTCAGCGGCGGGAGACCGTGCTGAGCATTTCCGAAGAAGTCGCCCGGCCCTCGCATTTTCAGGTCCTCCTCGGATATTTTAAATCCGTCGGTAGTCGAGGACATTATCTTCATACGCTTTACGCAGTCATCTGTGGTATTGTCGGTGATGAGTATGCAGCTGCTCTCGAAGCTGCCTCGTCCCACTCGTCCGCGGAGCTGATGGAGCTGAGAGAGTCCGAAACGCTCGGCATTCTCGATGACCATGACTGCCGCATTCGGCACATCTACACCTACTTCAACAACGGTAGTGCAGATAAGCACCTGTATCTCACCGCTGCGGAATTTCTCCATTACCTTGTCCTTTTCGGCAGCCCTCATCTTTCCGTGAAGAAGTGAGGTAGTGTAGCCTTTGAGGTCGCCTTTTGCAGCCTCCTCGGCATAGGTCTTTACGGCGAAAAGCTCGCTTTCGCTGTCCTCTATCATGGGACATACTACGTAAGCCTGCCTGCCCTCGTCAAGCCGCTCACGTACAAAGCTGAATGCACGGCTGCGTAGCTTTCCCGTGACCGCATAGGTCTTTACGGGCTTTCTGCCTTTGGGGAGCTGAGTTATGGCGGATATATCGAGGTCGCCGTAGATGATAAGCGCCAGTGTACGTGGGATAGGAGTTGCCGACATTACAAGCTTGTGAGGAGAATCGCCCTTTTCTGCAAGAGCTGCTCGCTGAGCCACGCCGAAGCGGTGCTGCTCGTCGGTTATTACAAGTCCCAATGACTTATATTCCACATCTTTCTGTATTATGGCGTGAGTACCTACTATGACATCAATTTCTCCTGCTGCTATCTGCTCGCGTATGGCAGCTTTTTTCTTTGCGGTAGTCGAACCCGTCAGCAGGCACACCTTTACGCCGAATGGCTCAAGGAAGCTGCTGAGGGTATTGAAATGCTGAGAAGCAAGTATCTCCGTAGGAGCCATAAGTGCGGATTGTACGCCGTTACGTGCAGAAAAATAGCAGGCTGCGGCAGCAACAGCAGTCTTGCCGCTTCCCACATCGCCCTGCAAAAGTCTGTTCATAGGGGTATTTTTGCAAAGGTCAGCAGTTATCTCGGCTACAGCCTTTTTCTGGTCATCGGTGAGCTCAAAGGGCAGTCCTTCCGTGAACTCTCTCGCATCAACTGAGCTGTCCATTTGAAATGCTGTATTTCTGCGGCTTCTGGACTTCATAACAGACATACCAATCTGTAATTTCAGAAGCTCATCAAAGGCAAGTCTGCGCCTTGCAGTTTCGGCGGCAAGCTCACTTTCGGGAAAGTGTATATTTTCAAGTGCCCACATAAGGGGACACAGGTCGTATTTTCGGAGGATATCGTCGGAAAGTGTCTCAAAGGGTTCATTTCGCATAAGTTCGAGAGCCTGCCGCATATTGGTGCGAACCATATTTACGGAAAGCCCTTGAGTAAGGTGGTATTTAGGCTGAATGAGCACTTTTTCATCGGCGCGGATATAAACAGGAGAGCTTATTTCCTTTCGCATGAATGTACCTGCAACCTTGCCGTACATATAGTAAGTTTCGCCCTCTTTGAGAGCCTGAAAATAATACACGTTATTATATACAACTATCAGTATATCGTCCAGACCGTCGGTAGCAGCGGCTTTGCATATAACGAGACCGCCTTTTATGCGCTGAGGCGGCATTTTTTTGTATACCGTCAGCTTCAGCACATTATAGTCTCCGAGGACAGCCTGTCGTACAGGTACATGAGCGCGGAAATCAAGGTAGTCACGTGGGATATGGTATATAAGCTCATAGGGCGAATTTATACCGAGCTTGCGGTACTTCTCACCGCGAGCCTTTCCGACGCCCTTTAGGTATTCGATTTCGCTGAAAAGAGTAGTGGGCATAAGCTGCTCCTTAATAAAGAATTATAGTTAAAGACAAAAATACAAACAGAAAGGGCGGACATAAAGTCCGCCCGATGATCCAAACCAATTATCTCTGCTCACAGATAAGCTTGATAGCGGTTCTCTCTTCGCCGTCGATCTGGATATTAGCAAATGCAGGAATGCAAATGAGATCAATACCAATTGGTGCAAGATATCCCCTTGCTATAGCTATAGCCTTGATCGCCTGATTTGCCGCACCCGCACCTACTGCCTGAACTTCAACAGCCTTCTGTTCTCTGATAACGCCGGCAATAGCTCCGGCAACAGAATTAGGTGATGAGTGTGATGATACTTTCAGAATTTCCATTACAAATAACCCTCCTGTTAAAAATATTTGTACGATAACTATGTCTTATTGCCTTAAGGCTATTCTATTGTACAATTGTATTATACCCTATAAATGGTAAAAAAGCAAGTACTTATTGAAAAGTTTGTAGACTATCTTATAATTATTCTTTCTGTTTTGTGCGATTTGCCATTTTTTTCATCAAATTCGGTTATTGTTCCACAAAGAAAGCATTTTTCCTCTGATTCGGTGAAACGAACCGGCATACGAAACCTGAACATATTTACAACAGAGGCGAAATCCACGCCGAGGCAGGAATTTTCGGGACCTGTCATGCCTGCATCTGTAATATATGCGGTATGACCGCCCAATATACATTCATCGGCGGTCTGTACGTGGGTATGAGTGCCGAAAACGCCGCTTACTCTTTCGGTAAGATAATGACCCATAGCCTTTTTCTCGGAAGTGGTCTCTGCATGGAAGTCCACAAAGATGTTAGGGGTATCTATTTTACTAAGGATCTCGTCGATCTTTGTGAACGGATTGTCCAGCGGCTCCATAAGTGCAGTTCCCATCATATTGATGACAGCTACGGAATACGCTCCCATGTCGAGTATACGGTATCCGCTTCCCACACAGCCAGCCTCCAGGTAATTTGCAGGGCGCACCATGTATTCCTCTTCAAACAGCTCAAGAGCTTCTTTGCGTCGGAAAGCATGATTTCCCGTAGTTATGATGTCCGCACCTGCTCTTATTATCATTTCTGCAGAGGCACGGGTTATACCGTTGCCTTGTGCAGAATTTTCACCGTTTACGACAGTTATGTCAATATTGTTTTCGTGCTTTATGCTGCTCAGCTTTGCCGAAAGGAACTCACAGCCTGCTTTTCCCACGACATCGCCGATAAAGAGTAGTTTTTTCATATTTCTCCTATTACTTCTTGCCTGTTTTCTTTTTGCCGCCGAGGTCTGTATCGTATGAGATACCTGTACCCTGCAGGCTGACGGTAGCCTTTTTCTTGTTGTTTACGGTGACCTTGACCTTCTTGCCGGCTATTTTCGGACCGTCAATAGATATACTGCCGCCCTTTTTGTTTTTGTTAAATTTTAAAAAACTGAATATCTTGAAGCTTTTTCTGAAATGAAATCCCATAATAGACCTCCCTTTACGTTCGTCAGTACGGCAGAAAAAATTATCCGCCGTAAATTCGCATTGCATCTTTATTATAATACCACAAAACACCGCCATAATCAATACAAATATTAATTTTTTATTACTGTAAATTGAAATAGGAAAAAACTGTGTAATACAGCCATGAGCCGTTAGCAATTAGGCATTAGCCGAAAGTGTTTGCTTGCGCTCGATTTGTTTAAATTATTAGCCAAAGGCAGTGCGTTGGCTAATAGCTAACGCCTAAAGGCTGTACAAAGGCATTTTTTTGCTGCACAGACATTAAGTAATTTTTCTAAATTATTTTTTATAGGTATTGTAAAAAGCAAAAAAGTGTGTTATAATCAATAGGATAGCGGTCATATACGGATCGCACAAGCATTTTAACAAAAGGAGTGATTATCCATGGTAGGCTTTGAAAATCATATCGGAAAGATCACTATTTCTGAGAACTATCTCACTGAGATCGTAAAACACGCAGTTGTTGACTGTTTCGGAGTTGCCGACGTATGCAGCGTATCTACGTTCCGCTCGGCAGTATCTGCACTTACAGCAGGCAAGGCATTCAGAAAGAATAAGGGCGTGATGCTCCGCTCTGACAAGGAAGGCGGACTTATCATAGACCTTCATATCAAAGTGACTTACGGTACCAACATCAATGCAGCCGTAAAGAGCATCACTCATAAAGTCAGCTTCGCTGTTGAAGAAGCTGCCGGCATAGATGTACACAAGGTCAACGTATTCGTTGATGACATGAACGCATAATGGTGCAGCTTTCAGCTGCATACAGAATTGGAGGACTTTACTGTGATACACGGTTCTTTGCTCAGAGACGCTGTTATCTCCGCTGCAATTACTATCAATAACAGAAAACGCGAAGTCGATGAGCTCAATGTTTATCCTGTTCCTGACGGTGATACAGGAACAAATATGTCAATGACAATAGGCAATTCCGTTGCCGAGCTGAAGAGACTTGACTCAAAAGCTCCCGTATCAGAGGTAGCTTCAACAGCAGCTTCGGCATTTCTGAGAGGTGCAAGAGGAAATTCGGGCGTTATACTTTCACTTATATTCAGAGGCTTTTCAAAGGGACTTTCAGGCTGTACAGAGGCAGGCTGCGAGAATTTCGCAGATGCGCTGCAATTTGGTGTTGATGCAGCATACAAGGCTGTAATGAAGCCTGTTGAGGGAACTATCCTCACTGTCGTAAAGGCAGCGGCTGCAAAGGCAAGAGAGATAGCTGCCGAGACTAATGACGAAGTTACCTTCTGGCAGGAGATATGCACCGAATCAGAGGCAATGCTGGAAAAGACCACGGATATGCTCCCGCAGCTCAAAAAAGCAGGCGTTGTAGACGCAGGCGGCAAGGGACTCTGCATTATTTTCAGAGCCATGACAGACGTATTTGCAGGCGGCAAGATAGCAGAGCCTGCTGAGCCGGCAGCACAGGAAAGTTCGGGTGACTCGTTCAGAACAGCTGTAAGCGAGTATGATGACGATATAACATTCACATACTGTACTGAATTTATGCTTGAAAAGGAAGAGAACTGCCCGGATATATCAAAGCTCCGTGCATATCTTGAAACTATCGGTGACTGCGTGGTCGTAGTTGACGATGAGAAGATAATAAAGGTACACGTTCATACTGATAATCCCGGAAACGCTATCCAGAAAGGACTTGAATTCGGTCACTTTATCAATGATCCTCGTCCGAAGATAGAGAATATGCGTATCCAGCACGAAAACAAGGTCAAGGACGCACAGGCAGCACAGGAAGGACTTACTCCTGCCGAGCCTGAAAAGGAGTTCGGCTTCGTTGCAGTTGCAGCAGGTCACGGCCTTGAAGCTATGTTCACCGATCTCGGTGCCGATGTAGTCGTAAAGGGCGGACAGACAATGAACCCGTCCACAGACGATATACTCCGCGCAATACTTAAAACACCTGCAAATACAGTATTCGTGCTCCCGAACAATAAGAATATCATTATGGCGGCAGAGCAGGCTGTAAAGCTCACAGACAGAAAGGTCTGTGTGCTCCAGACAAGAACTATACCGCAGGGTATCGCTGCTATGCTGGCATTCGATGACAGCCGTACTCTCAACGAGAACCGCATAGATATGACAAAGGCATTCGAGAAGGTGTCAACAGGTCTTATCACCTTTGCGGCAAGAGATTCCGAGTTTGAGGGACACCAGATCAAGGAAGGCGAGATACTGGCACTTGATAACGGCAAGCTCTCATTTACAGAGCGCGATATCAACAAGGCTACATACAAGCTTGTAAAGAAGCTGTCAAAGGGCGATGTGAGCTACGTTACCCTTATCCACGGCGCAGATGTGCCTGAGGAGAACGCAGAAGAACTCCAGAAGTTCATACAGTCCAAGCTCAGCGACAAGATAGAGGTAATGCTCGTAAACGGCGGTCAGCCCGTATACTACTACATAATCTCAGTCGAATGATGAAAAGCACACGTTAGTACGGCGCAGATACAGAAGTTTTAAGCCATAGTATTTCCGATATTTTGTCGGACGTACTATGGCTTTTCTGCTGCCAGCGGTGCGGTGCTATAATGATTACTGGTGCAAATCGCAATTTACGGAGAGAGACAAAATGATAAAAGTACAATTTTATGATTATGGCTGCGGCGTATTGGATATTGAGAATGAACTTGGGATAACAGAAGATGTAGATGTCTTTTTAAAGGAAAAGATCCCCGAGCTTGAGCTTGAATGCAGCGACTGTATGTGCGATCTGGAAGATAATCTGATCTTATGGTTTTCGTCGAAAGATGAAGAAAAATGTATGCAGAAAATAGATGCTCTGATAAAGTCCTGTATTTCGAGTCTGTCACATATGCAGTATTCGGTCAAACTGACTTCTGAGTATTCCTGGTATGATTGACACAATGCCCCTGAGTGCTTTGCAGCGCTCAGGGGCAAAGCTGCTGTATGGGTATCTGTATTTTTCGGGAGCTTTCTGTCTGGATTTGCAGGTATTATACGATTATATTAACAGTGAGATGATCGGTCGGAACCTGCTGTTTTTTGTTCAATAATCATTATTTGCGGAATACAAAACATAAGAGAATTCTATGCCTGTAAATATTGATTTATTGACCTTTATATGTTATAATGTAGGTGTAAAGATTTTCTCATAAAGGACGGTCTTGTATCATGTCTAAAAATTATGATGTTATTATAGCAGGCTGCGGAGCAGCAGGACTCTACGCGGCTATCAATCTGCCAAAGGAGCTGAATATACTTATACTCTGCAAGCGTGATCTTCCGCTGTGCAATTCTTCACTTGCTCAGGGCGGTATCGCAGGTGTATATAATTCTCCCTCGGATAATATCCAGTATCATCAGAATGATACCCTTATCGCAGGAAGCTTCAAGAACAACGTTGACGCTGTTCATACCCTTGTAAGCGAGGCTGCACAGGATATAGAGCATATCATCGAGCTTGGCGTTGAGTTTGACAAAAATCCCGACGGTACTTACCACCGCACCCTTGAGGGCGGTCACAGCCACCACAGGATATTCCACCATGCCGATGCTACAGGCAAGGAGATAACTTCTACTCTCCTTGAAAATGTCCGGAAGCTCAGCAACGTGACCATAATGGAAAACACAATAATGTGCGGAGTCAAGCAGACAAAAACAGGCTATTCCGCATTTCTCAGACTGTCCGATGATTCATATGAGACCTGTAACTGCCATTTTATGATACTTGCAACAGGCGGTATCGGCAGAGTTTACCAGTTTACCACAAATTCTGCTATCGCAACAGGTGACGGCATCACCTTTGCATACGAAATGGGAGCTAAGATAAAGAACCTAAGCTATGTGCAGTTCCACCCGACAGCTTTCAACAATCGCGCTACCCGTGAGTGCTTCCTCATTTCCGAGGCTGTACGCGGTGAGGGAGCATACCTGCTGAACTGCAAAAAAGAGCGCTTTATGCACAACTATGACGAGCGTCTTGAGCTTGCTCCGAGAGATGTTGTATCTCACGCTATCATACTTGAGTCGCGCAAGCAGAATTCAACGGATTTCTACCTTGATATAAGCTATAAGGACAGCGAGTTCCTCAAGAACAGATTTCCTATGATATACAAAAATCTTCTGGAGCAGGGCTACGACCTTACAAAAGAGCCTGTTCCAATATTCCCGTGTCAGCACTACCTTATGGGTGGTATAGATGTTGACAACAATTCCGAAACAAGCCTTCCAAATCTCTATGCCTGCGGCGAATGCTCACATACGGGAGTTCACGGAAGCAACAGACTTGCAAGCAATTCTCTCCTTGAAGCGCTTGTATTCTCACGCCATGCTGCAAACAGCATAGCTTCAAGAGTAAATGACGCACCAAAGGACTTTGAAGAGGCTGAATTTGATCCGCATCTGGGAAGCCCGCGCATACCTAAGGGAGTTCGTACAGAGACAAGAAAGATACTTCAGAACTGCTACTTTGTTATTCCCGATAAAAAGGCTGCGGCAGAGGGCTTCAAGCGAGTAAAGGAGATACGCGAGGATCTTGTGAACGGCGGCTACTATGTAGACGCTGATTACGTGCTTGCGAAGTCTATCGTTACTGTAGCATACATTATCCTCGGTGAGGTAATGCAGTAAAAAAATAAATATAGAAATATCAATGGGGGTGATATTATGAAAAAACTGAGAAGTTTTGAAGCGGCAGTTGTTTCGGCAGCTGTAATGGCAGCTAATGCTGCGGCGATCCATGCCGATGCTGCGAATACGCTTATTCGTGGGGATCTTAATCGTGATGACAGAGTATCCGTCAGTGATATGGTCATACTTAAAAACCATATTCTCGGACGGTACGGACTTAATGATACACAGCGGATAGCTGCGGATCTGAACGGCGACTGCGATGTGGATTCTCTTGATCTCTCAGTTCTTCAGGATATCATTCTCTCAAATAAGACATTGCTGCCGAAAGGTACATGGATAGGTGACCGTGCAGGCTCAAAGCGTTATTTCAGCTTTGGTGAAGGCACAGGTACGGTGATATATCCAAACGGCAGCAGCGAGGATTTCACTATAGGTTCGGAAGAGGATATCCTTGCAATAGCTATGAAGAAGTCGGGCAAGGAGGACAATGCCTTTATCACATGGCAGAATGACAATGCCTTTGTACTCAAATGGGACGACGGTACTGCCGAGACATTCAGGTTTTTCAGCTATAATGCAGTAAATGCAAAAGAGATGCTCAGCGGCAAGTGGGTGACCAGTGCAGGCAGAAGCTTTGAGATAAGCGGCCTCAGCGGAAAGGTCACTGACAAGAGCGGCAATATAAACCGTTTTGAGTATGCTCCCGACGGAAAAAATATCGTTTTCCACATAGGAAGCACCGATAATAACACTGAGGGAACTATAGTACATACCGATTCCATGCATTTTACAGTAACATGGGCAGACGGCACGAAGGAGACCTTTACACGCCGCGAGATAGAGGTAAAGAACGGAATTACCTATGTAAACGGCATACTTATCGCAAACAAGACCTATTCTCTGCCGTCAACATACGATCCGGGCAAGATACTTCCCGAGGCGCAGTCTGCTTTCGATACAATGGCTGCTGATGCTTTAAAGGATGGATACAGATTGAGCATCTGTTCGGGTTATCGTTCTTATTCGTATCAGAATCAGCTGTATAACGGCTATGTTGCCCGTGACGGCAAGGCTGCTGCGGACACTTATTCCGCAAGAGCAGGACATTCCGAGCACCAGACAGGTCTGGCTATGGATATAAACAATGCAAGCTCAGCATTCAACGGTACTCCTCAGGCTAAATGGATAGCAGCAAATTGCTGGAAGTACGGATTTATTATCCGTTATCCCGAGGGTAAGGAGAATATAACGGGCTATATGTACGAGTCGTGGCACGTTCGTTATCTCGGCAAGCAGCTTGCGAAAGAAGTATACGATTCGGGACTTACCCTTGAGGAGTTCCTGTGCATAGACTCTAAATACAAATCATGATCCAGCTTTGCTGGATCATGATTTCAGTAAGTAGTGAGTGGTAAGGACGGATATTATCCGCCTGAGAAAAAACGTCATATTACGTCGGAGGCGCAATGCGCGTCCCTACATATATTCTAACCACTAAGCACTAATAGCTAATCACCGGAATCAAAATTTTGATTTACAATGGAAAGGAATTTAAACATGAAGCTTTTACAATGCTATGTTGACAATATAATCACAACTGCACTTATGGAGGACATAAACTACATTGACGCTGCTGCGGATAATCTTATCCCTGCCGACCACAGAAGCTCCGCTTACTACGTTGCAAAGGATTCGGGAGTTGTCTGCGGTATCGAGGTAGCTAAGAGAGTTTTCGACCTTGCAGGCGGCGATGTCGATTTCAAGATACTTCTCAATGACGGAACTAAGGTGCAGAAGGGCGATATAATCGCAGAGCTTGAAGGAAGTACACTTACACTTCTTAAAGGCGAGAGAACTGCCCTCAACCTCTTACAGCATATGTCGGGTATCGCTACTGCAACAAATAAGTGCGTAGAGCTTGTAAAGGGCACTAAGGCTGCTGTTACCGACACAAGAAAGACACTTCCCGGACTCCGTGCGCTTCAGAAGTACGCAGTAACTGTGGGCGGCGGAAAGAACCACCGCTTCAATCTTTCCGATGCGGCTATGCTCAAGGACAATCACATCGACGCTTATGGCGGTATAACTGCGGCTGTAAATGCGCTCCGCGAGAAGATAGGACATACTGTAAAGATAGAAGTGGAAGTCCGTACACTTGACGAGCTCCGCGAAGCTCTTGATACTAAAGTAGAAATAATCATGCTTGACAATATGAGCTGCGACGAGATGAAAGAGGCTGTTGCAATTGCAGACGGACGCGTTCTTCTTGAAGCTTCGGGCAATGTTACTGCCGAGAATATCCGCTCAGTTGCCGAGACAGGCGTGGATATCATCTCACTTGGTGCGCTTACTCATTCAGTCAAGTGCTTTGATATTTCCATGAAGATCAAGAAGTAATTAGTGAATAGTGATCAGTAGGAAACGCCGTTTCGGCGTTCCTATGTAGGGGCGCACAAAGAAGTGCGCTCATATAGAAGTAATAATGAAAGACCTATACAGCAAGCTATATAATTTTTTACTATGCTTAATCGATGTAAATGTTTCGATTCATCAAATCGAACTGTATCCTGAATAAAACAAATTTAAAAGCCATCTCGTCTGAGATGGCTTTTAAATTTGTATAATATTTTAATTCTGCGTTTTTGTTGTATTTATAATAAAAATATGTTATTATATTATTATCTGTTATTCAACTGGCAGTGTGAACATAAACGATGTTCCCTTGCCCACTTCACTCTCTGCCCATATCTTGCCGCCGTGGGACTCGATTATGAACTTGCATATAAACAATCCCAGTCCCGTGCCTGTTTCGGAGTGCTTTCCCTTATAATATCGCTCCCAGATATGAGGCATATCCTCTTCCGAGATACCACTTCCCGTATCCTTTACAGTTGCTTTGATAAAGTTGTCCTCTTTTTCTGCCTTCACAAGTATCGTGCCGTTTTTCGTATGTTTGAGGGCATTGGAGATAAGGTTCACGAACACACGCTGTAATCTTGAACTGTCTGCCTTTACCTGTGGCAATTCAAGGGGAATGCGAAGTGCAAGTTTATTGTTGTTTTTATTGAGTACGGCAAAATAGGTCTCAACGGTCTCACGCACAAGAGCGTCTAAATCGCAGGGAGCAAGCTCCAGAACCATTCGGCCTTCCTCGATTCGGGTAGCGTCAAGTATCTGCGTTACCATAAGAGCCATGCGGTTGGCTTCAGAGGAGATTCGTTTCAGCTTTTCCTGTACGGTAGCCGTATCACCGCCGCTTACAAGCTCCATTTCCGCATTCTGAGCATATCCCGACATGGTCGCAAGAGGAGTTTTCAGCTCATGGGAAGCGTCCGAGAGGAAGGTTGTCTTCATCTCGTTGACCTTCACCAGCATATCATGCTCGGAAACAATAGGATCTGACAGCTTCTTTGAGAGAATGACTGAGATCACGATAAACAGTATCAGCATTCCCGCAATTACCGCGATCATGACATAGATTGATTTTTGAAAAAGCCCGTTCATTTCACCTAAAAGTGAGTCAGTCTGCTCAGCTGCGATTTGATTGATAAGGCCTTTATAATAATTCTGGTTGAACATGATTATGCCGTAGCAAATATCGGGATAAAGAACATTGTAGTTGTTCAGATGATCCCATGCGCATACAAAGCCCTGACCTTCCATAGTATATGTTCCCATGCAGTTTTCAGTATATTGTTCAAGTTCAGACTGAAAGCTGCCTCCTTGATAGTGAGCGGAGGGCTCTTTTGCATATTCAATATTAATGGTTTCAACAGCTTCCTGAATAATACGGTCACACTCGGGCTCGGAAGGTATGCTGTGGAATTCACCGTTAGAATAAGTAAAGCCAATAACATCGTTGCCCTTATTTGAAGCATCTATATTGAAAAAATCCATCATATGTGTTTCAAGGACGAGCTCCTGATCTATATCGGGTATATCCTGCAAAGAGCCGAGGACTGTACATATGTTGGTTCCGAAGCTTTCAAGAGACAGCTGTAGGTTTCCAAGGGTGACCTGATAGAAACCGTGAGCAGTAGTATCAACGGTTTTGCTTGCGATCTTGGACGTATGCGAAGTGACTATATTAGTCGAGCGTTTATATACGATATCAAAGACAGAAACAAATATTATCATTATAGTAATAAGGCATATCAGCAGAACACTAAGGAGCCGTCTTCGCAAAGCGTGGCTTTTGGAGATTTCCTTTTTCATTTTATCACTCCTTTATGGTGTTGAATACATTATACCATATTTTTTTCAATAAGTGAACAGAATTACGAAATTGTAATCACAGGGGGAAAACATTATGTCACACATATTATTAGTAGAAGACGATTCAGACATCATGCGTATCAACAGAACATTCCTTGAAAACGAAGGCTATACCGTACACTGTGCGGATTCGGTGCAGACCGCATCATTTATGCTTGAGGAGTGCGTCCCCGACCTTGTGCTCCTTGACGTTATGCTGCCCGACGGCGACGGAATGGACTTCTGCAAGATATTGCGGCAGAAAACACAGGCTCCTGTGATATTCCTCACAGCCCGTGACGAGAACGATAGCGTAGTAATGGGCTTCCGCAGCGGCGGCGATGACTATATAACCAAGCCCTACGACCTTAATGTATTAAAGGCGCGTATAGAAGCGCAGCTCCGCCGCAATGCAAAGCAGTCTCCTCAGCACCCGAAGATAGAGCTTCCCGAACTTACTGTTGATCTTTTTGCGGGAACTGCCACCTTTGATGGTAATGAATACTCATTGCCTCAACGAGAATTGCAGATACTCTATATGCTCGCCTCACAGATAGGCTCGCGTATAAGCTATCATGATATATACAAGACCATTTACGGTTGCGACGTGGAGGACAGCAAAAACACCATAAGGGTAAATATTTCCCGTCTGAAAAAGCATCTGAATATGGACGATATGAGCACATATGAGATAGCTGCCACATCTGATGGCGAGTACGTTCTCAGGCGTGTCATATTCTGAAACATATCCCCCTTGTATCGCTGAGATACAAGGGGGATCTTTACTTTCTTTTGTGCTGTATCGCCTGTATTATTCTTTTTCTTCCTTTTTGCGGAGCTTTCCCGACATGATCACCGCACCCACACCCAGAAGCGTAACAGCGGAAGCTCCAGCCAATGTGCCTGCAAGTGCAATTGAATTAACGCCTGTCTGTGGGAGATTGACTGTGCTGCCGTCAGAAAATTTCTCACCAACGCCTGTATCAGGATCAACTGTATATGCGTCAAAATCTTCGCCATTTTCATCTGTGAACACAACAGTGACAGAACCGCCTGCGTTAGTCATTGAATGGGTATCGGCAGGTTTGATGCCTGTTTTTTCTTCATAATCCTTTGCTGCCATTTCCTGAAGCTCATCTTTTGAATATTTGTGCTCGGGCTCTATATAGCGGACAAAGTGTTCTGAGTTGTCCTGACCTGTGTAGATGTCATTGAGAGGAGTCAGTGAAGTTGCTTCAAAGCCTGTATAGAATGCATCATTTTCGTCATAGAGATTGAACCATGTCTGTCTGTTGCCATTAGGATAGCCGATATCTTCAACTTTAACAGTACCATACATTGCTCTTCCGGTAACAAATATAAGAGTAAATGAACCGTCGTTTCTTATAACAAGCTGTCTTGGATAAAGTGTATCAACTTCGTCCCATGTGCCTGCTATCTCTGAAACATCATGGCTTTCGACTCCGTAAAAATCACCGAATTCATAGCTTTCGATATGCCATTTGCCGCTTTCGCATCTGAGTTTGGCTCTGCCAACACCGAAGAGTTGATCGCCCTTATTGGCTGTAGCTGTGCAGTAGTCCATAGCAGGATCTGTAATGGTAACACCGTTCTCTGTATGGAACTGATAGAAAGAACGAGGTATTAATTGTACATAGAGTGAACCGTCCTTCTCAATGAAATAGCCATCAATGTCTCTTATAAAAGATTCTTTTGCTTCTCCTGTGAAATTATCTGCAGTAAATGCATATAGATCAGCTATAGAAGTAAAACGGCTGTCAGTTACCTTTACATAACCATTTACTTTTCCGTCATCGGTAGTATAAGCAGGACTTGCACCGGTTAATGCCATAATTACATTGAAGTTTTCCATAACTCTTATAGCACCCTTAGTCTTATCCTCTTTATCAAATGATGCACTCTCGTTCTTGCTATCAGTCTTTCCGCCTTCTGCCTGCTCCTGATGAGCATCAGCATTTGTATCGGCGTTTCTGCGTCTGAGAGTAAAGTCTCCTGCCTTTAACTCATTGACTGTTCCGTCGTCAGTCTTTGGGAAGCTTATCCATGCCATTCCGCTTGCATTATAGAAATTGTACCATTTGCCGTCGCTGTTTTCGCTGAACATCTCGTTTCCAATCTTGATAAAGCCCTGCTCTGTTGAGCTATCGGGATAAGTTACAGTATACCCACCGTTTGCGCTGATATTGAAAGTTCTTCCGTCAACGTCAACCACTTCCCATTCGCCTGCTATTGCGGAAAAGTCAGCGCTGACCGATAAGAGCTGTGCCATTCCACCGTTGCCGATAAGATATGCATTGGGATTGTTCTGCTGGCAGTAGCAGCCGATAAAGAACTTGTCCCCCTCATAGAATGCAAAGAACGGAACTTTGTACTCTCCCCCAAAAGTATCATAATCTATCTTTACCGTACCCGAATGTGTATTGCCGTCAAGATCGGTATATGTGTATGTGCTGTCTTCCTTTACGGTTATAATGCCATTGTCAACTGCGCTGACGTCCACGTTTTTGTTTTCAGCAGCAAGCTGATACCTCCACTGACCAACAATGTTCCTGATGTCTGTTTCATCATAAGAAGTCTCTGCTGCGACTGATACGGCTGCGGTGTCTGCTGCATAAACTGCTGCTGTAGGTACTGCTGCGAGCATTGCAAGAACTGCGAGACAAGAAATCATTTTTTTCATAAAAACTACCTCATTCCTTTTTAAAATTGTTTTGTTTCGGCGCTTTGCCTTTACTGTGATTATATAATAGCATAGTTTTTCAGTCTTGTGCGCAGAATTACAAATCTGTAATTTAATTACAATACTGTAATCGCGTATACAAAAAAGGAACGGTCACAGACCGTCCATTTTAAGGAGTATAAGCTGAAATGCTGTTTTTACTTTATTCTGACTATCTGAGACATACCGCCGTTGCCTGTCATATACACATCGGAATGGCTTTCGTGACAATAGCAGCCGATAAAGAACTGATCGCCCTCATAGAATGCAAAGAACGGAACTCTGTAATCTCCGCCTAATGTATCATAATCCACCTTTACCGTACCCGAATGTGTATTGCCGTCAAGATCAGTATAGATATATGTACCGTCTGATTTTACATCAATAGTGCCGTTGTCAGTCACTCCTGCATTTATATTCATTCCTTCGGGAGCTACCTGATACTTCCACTGCCCAACAAGCTCGCTTATGTCAGTAATTAATTCCTGAGTAGTTTCCTGCGGCTCATAATCTTGTATCTTCTGGATATATTCTGCGCTTACGTAACCTGACTTACCATCATAGCTTGTACAGTACCAACCGGCTTTTCCGCATGAGTAAATATCTATCTGAGTTTTGTCGGGGATTGCAGCGATTATATCTGCTGTGGGGAAAGGCTCGTTTCTGAGGTTGAGAACGTCCCCCTGAGTATCAACATATGCGCCGAATAATCGGCCTTCCTCTTTCAGAACGAGAGTGCTGTTTGTTTCATCATTAGCAGATGTATCGTTTTTTGTGGTATCCTTTGACTTTTCTGCCACCTTTGCAGCTGTTGTTGTCTTTTCATCTTTTGATGTTTCTGCTGCAGTTGTTGTCACAGCTGCCTTTGTGGGAACTGTATTGTCAGATGTCCCGCCGCTTTCTGTGCTTCCGCATGATACCATAGAAGCTAACATTGTAAGTATTGCCAGACAAGAAATCATTTTTCTCATAATAATAACCTCATTCCTTAAAAATATCTTTGTTTCGGCGTTGTGTTTTTACTGTGATTATATAATAGCACATTATTTCGGACTTGTGTGCGGAATTACAAATTTGTAATCGCTTTTCAGCAGCTTGTGAATAACATTCCGTCAGCCACATTTCCATAGTAGTCGTGCCACAGGAGATTTGCGTCATTATCGGTGTAGAACATGGCGCTGCCGTTATTATAAATTTCCGTATTTGTGCTCTGACCTTCCTCGGTATATAAATAATGCACGTTTACTCCCGTACCGTTGCAGACAAGGGCGTCATTCTCAGCGTCGTATGTACAGATGTATGTCCATATGCTGCCCTCTGCCGCACTGGAGCTCCACTTTACTTCTGCTCTGTATGTCCCGTCACCATTGTTGCTGATACTGATATAGCATCTTCCGCAGCTCCAGTTACCCATGAATCTCTTGACTGCCGCTAAGGTTGCGTCAGGCTCTCCTGTTGCATCGCCGTCGGCTAATCCAAATACTGAGGCGCTGCTGTCAAATCCCGAAACCAGTGCAGGAGACATATTTTCACGGGCTGTAAGACGGAAGCTTTCCCACAGAGTACCGTCATTTTTGTAGAAGCAGTACCATATATTTGTGACATCGTTGGCGCCGAGCACCTGACGCTCTATCTCGATCTTGCCGTATTCGCTTCCGCCGCCGCGATATGCGAGCCTGTATGTTCCGTCACCGTCAATGGTAAGCGCACGGGTATCGAGGACGTTTTCCTCATACCATACACCTGCTATCTGCATATAATCAGTCTTTGTCACAGGTGAAGCCCCTGTGTTTTCATCAGATACAGCTGCTGCGCTGCTTTCACTGCTTTCGGTTTTCTTATTATCAGCTTTTGTATTTGCAGCAGTCGTTGCTTTTGTATTATCTTTCGATGTATCTGCTGCGGCAGTTGTCACGGCTGTTGTTGTTTTTGAAGGTATTACGTTTTCAGATGTTCCGCCGCTTTCTGTGCTTTCGCATGAGACCATAGAAGCTAACATTGCGAGTGCTGCCATACAAGAGAGCATTTTTTTCATAATCATTACCTCATTCAAAATAGTATTTTCGGACTTGTTGTCCTTGGTATGATTATATTATATCACATTTTTACGTTTTGTGTTAAAAATTACAAATTTGTAATCGTATTTATCTATTCTGCAAAAATAGTGCTGCCTTGACATATCCAATGTTCCGTTACCTGTTCTGGGAGCTATTACAGATATAGCAAAAGAGCTATGCTTCGGCAAAGCACTTTTTTGATAATTATTGATCCTCGTCCGAACACTTCTCCAGCCCATGTAATAGCTGAATGTAAACGCACTCAGCTCGTTCATGTTCTTCGCCCTCGGTAGACATCATAAGTTCAAGGAAATATGCCTTAGCTTCTTCGTAGTCAGTCCAGACCTCACGTTTGCCATTGTATACGGTAGTGACCTTGCGTGTTCTCGGCATTGCCAATTCAGGTGTTTTTAACATAGCGGTTACCTCCAAAAGTTTTATAGTGACTCCATTATAGCCAATAATGCTTATGAAGTCCAGCATAATGTATCAGGAAAAATCTCAGACGAGCGTTTTTCTATGATGTCAGCAAAATATGAGGACGAGCAGAAGAAGCTGAAAGCAGATGTTGCAGAACTTACTGCCTTAATTTAAAACGCAGAGCAGAAATCAGCTGATGTGAACTCTTTTATCAATGTAGTTCATAAGTACGACCATATCAATGAGCTTACTCCTGAGATCATGCATGAGCTTATTGAGAAGATAGTTGTTCATGCTCCTGATAACAGCAGAGGGTATCGTACTCAGAAGATCGAGATACACTTCCGTTTCGGCGTTGCAGTTGCGACTGCCGTTGCTGACAGCAGAGAATACGACAAAAAAAGAAAGGCTGCGTAGGCTATTCTACGCAACCTTATCTTAAAATCTTAAATACTTCTTTATTGGCGCACTTCTAATGTGCGCCCGTTTTTTACAATGAAAAGGGGCATTTCAATATGCAAAAGCTTATACTTACCGACCTTGACCACACATTACTGAAAACAGACGGAACTATTTCACACAGAACACTTGAAGTTTTGCGGAAGTGCAGAGAAAAAGGAGTCTTTTTTGCAATAGCCACGGCAAGATACTGGATAGGCGCGGAGCGGTATACAGAGCTTCTGAAGCCTGACTATGAGATCACCACAGACGGTACTCTGATACACTCGGATGATAGATGTATTTACAGCTGTGAATTAACGGCAGATGTGACCAATGGTATCGTAGAGGAGATTCTGAAAATTGTTCCGACAGCTGAGATAACTGTTGCCAACGGAAAGACGGTCTACTGGAACAGCAAACATATATCTGAGTCGGAAAAGCTTCACAAGGCTGTATATTTCGAGTACGACAGACCTTTGCGGTGCGGTGGGAACAAGATAGTTGCGGAGCTGCCCGATGAGAGTATTGCACGGGATATCGCAGATAAGTTCGGCTGTAAGCTGCAATGCTACCGCGGCGAGAACTGGTATGGATTTCTGCCGAGCGGAGCAGGAAAGACAGCGGCTGTAAATGCGCTTACAGAGAAATGCGGCATATCGCTTGCTGAAACAGTTTCTTTCGGTGACGACAAAAATGATATTGATATGCTGAAAATGTGCGGTACTGGAGTTGCAGTTGCCAATGCAGTGCAGGAAGTGCTTGACATTGCCGATGAAGTAACGGCTTCAAATGACGAGGACGGAGTTGCACTGTGGCTTGAAAAGAATGTTTTAGCTTAGAAAGGAGCGTTTTATAATGGATAGAGTGGTCTGGCTAATGCTTACGATACCAATAGGCATATTTTTCATCTGTTTTGGAATATACGCATGGAAACGTAAGAAGCCAATGTGGTTCTGGTCGGGAAAAGAGGTCAAAGAAAGTGAGATCTCGGATATCCCAGCTTACAACAGAGCAAACGGTATCATGTGGCTATGTTTTTCTGCTGTTTTCTGGCTGGCTGCTGTTCTGGGAGCTCTGGACTCAGAGTCAGCAGGAATAGTCATCGTTATCGGTTCGGTTGCAGGGATACCTTTGCTGTATCTTGCTTATCGTAAAATATATGCCAAATATAAAAGTAAATAAAATCAGCCGCCTGCATTGTGGATATTCACAGTGCAGGCGGTTTTGTTGTACGGGGCGATGTTTACATCGCCCCGTTTTTTGTGGGACGTCGAGGACGCCGTCCCCTACAACCGGATAACGGTTTTTTGCATATTCATGCAAGCTTTGCACATAATACCGCTGAGGTGAGATATATGGAAAAAGGAGGACTGCTGCCGCTTCTCGATGACAGCATAAAAGAGATACGCCGTATTTCGGGCGGTTCATCGGACTTGCTCATAAATCGTTTTGTCACAGGCGGCATACACTGCGCACTGCTCTGCTGTGAGGGCATGGTGTCCACATCGGTCATAACCGAGCTCATATTCGAGCCAATAACCGATATACCGCAGCAAAAGGATTCCTACGGATTGTTCCACTATATAAACGAGCAGCTTTTATTGTCCACTGACCGACCGCAGGTCAATGACTATGATACTCTTTTTCGGCTGATTAATTCGGGATTTGCGGTGCTTATTGCCGAGGGTGTAGACTTCGGACTTGCTTTCGGAGTGCAGGGCTATAATTCAAGGGGAGTGCAGGAGCCCTCAGGCGAGGGGAATATCATGGGAGCACATGAGGGCTTCACAGAGACTATCCGCACTAATATGTCTCAGATACGCAGGCGTTTGAAGTCACCTGAACTGGTCATGGAGCTGTTTACTAAGGGAAAGAAGAGCCATACCGACCTTTGTTTTTGCTATATGAAAGACCGCGTACCGAAGTCACTCATGGAAAAGGTTCGCCGTTCCCTTGACGATGTGGAGCTTGAAGCTATACTGACAACGGGATATCTGCGCCCATTCGTTGAAAACGGCAGCTTCGAGATATTCGACTCCACAGGTACTACGGAGCGTCCCGATGTGCTTTGTTCAAAGCTTATAGAGGGCAGGATAGCTTTGCTTGTGGACGGAGTTCCCTATGCTGTAGTGATACCGAGGCTGTTCTGCGAGAGCTTTCAGACTCTTGACGATTACGCTTATAAGCCGTATTATGCGGTGTTCATGCGCTGGCTTAAATACGCAGCTTTCATTACAGCGGTATTGCTGCCGTCCTTTTATGTGGCGATAGTTATGTATCACCCAGAATTGCTTAACAGTACGCTGTTCATGCTGCTGGTGGAGGCTGAGAAAAAAGCCCCGCTTTCTATATTAACAGAGGCGCTTTTCGTACTGCTGATGTATGAGATAATACGTGAGGCAGGAGTGCGGCTGCCTAAGCCTGTAGGCGGAGCGGTGAGTATAATAAGCGGACTTATCATCGGTGATGCGGCAGTAAATTCGGGACTTGTCAGCACACCGCTCCTTACCATGACTGCGCTTTCAGTGCTTGGTGGACTTGTAGTGCCCGAGCTTAATCCGCAGGTGACAGTGCTGAGGCTTGCCTTTGTCATAGCTGGCGGAACACTGGGACTTTTCGGCATAAGCCTTCTTGCCTGTGCGGTGCTTGTAAATATATGTGCGACTGAGGATTACGGCTTTCCGTATACAGCTCCGCTGTCTCCGTTCAAAAGTAAAGGCATGGGCGACACGGCTGTGCGAATTGGTATGAGGAAAATGCAGAAACGCGACTTTACCGTGGAGGAATATTATGAATAGCATATCAAAAAGACAGCTTGCGGCGCTGCTGCTTATAACGGATATGTTCGAGCTTTTCTGCTTCAGTGGAAATATGTCTCTTGAAACATTATACGGAGTTCTTGCAGGCATAGCCTTGCAGCTGCTTGCTGCACTGGTCCTTGCGTCAAAGGGTACAGAGCTGAAAAAATGGGCAGCTGTTTTTTATCTGGCATATGCGGTATTTTTCGGCGGAACGCTGTTTTCAGCACTGTGGCGTACAAGCGGTGAGGTGTATATACCGTCTGAGAGCGGTAACGGAGTCTGGGGCAGACTTATGATCGCAGGAGTTATCGCGCTTGTATGTCTTTACAGCTCGTCAACGGGAATAAAGTCTGTTGCGCGGGCATCGGCAATTGCCGCAGCGACAGGGATATTATGTCTTGGCATAGATTTTGTAAGTGCAGCTTTTAATGCAGACTGGAGCAATATCACTGCACCCGAAAGAAACGGCTTCATTTACGAAATAATGCGAGGGACTGCTCTCAGCGGAAGTCTCGGAAGTATGGCAGTACTGTCGGGAACTGTGAAAGGAGAGCGTTCAAGGGCGTTTGTGTGGTATTTCACGGCAAAGGCGATCATGTCGGCTGTGCTGATACTTACGGTGCTGTCAGTGACTGGAAGAATAATGGATATAACTGATTTTCCCGTTGTCACAGCAGCTCAGCTTTCACAACCCTTTGACGCACAGCGGATAGATGCGCTGTTTCTTGTTGTATTTGCTGTGTTTGCAGTCTTTTCCATTGCATTGCAGGTAATGACAGGCGCATATCTCATCAAGCAGATCTTTCCGCGATTTGTGCGGTGGAGAAGCAGCGCAGTCATTGTTATGATAATAGGTGCTGCGTGGGTTATATCGGGGCGCGAACTTCTTCCTGTCCGCGCCTGCGCGGCATCAGCCGCGCTTATTATTGCGCCTTTGGGCGCAAAAAAGTCCGCTGCATAAAGCAGCGGACAGGCGCGGATCAATCTCGGTTTTTTCTGATTCTGAGCTGTCGGAAGAATTCCGACAGGATTTCGGCGCATTCTTTTTCCATGATACCGCCTGTTACTTCGGGGCGGTAATTGTAGGGGAGCTCAAACATTTTCTGTACTGATACGGCAGAGCCGCTTTTGATATCATATGCTCCGAAGTAAACGTTATCTATCCGTGAATTTATGATAGCTCCGCAGCACATGGGACAGGGTTCGAGAGTGACATACATTGCACACTCGGGCAGCCGCCAGCCGCCAAGCTTTTTGCAGGCGGCATCAATAGCCATGATCTCCGCATGAGCAAGAGCGTTTTTTGCATTTTCGCGCATATTTCTTCCCTCGCCGACTATTTCTCCCGTAGTCTTTTTTACTATGACAGCTCCCACGGGCACTTCGCCCTCGTCAAAAGCCATCTGAGCGAGTTCAAGTGCTCGCTGCATATATTTTTCCATTTATTTCACCTAAAAGAACATTTTTATAAGAGCAGCCAGCAGGCAAACGCATACCACAGCAGGTATCGGGAAACTTTTGCAAGCTATTCCGAGCCTCTGAGAATCTGTGTATTTTGAGCTGAATTCAGCTATGTGATGCTCTTTCTTTTTGCGCTTGAACAGATATATTATCATAACTCCTGCTGCACCTATGACGAATACGACCAACATGAAGGTGTTTCGTTTGAGGAATATCTTATCGGGAGAGCTGTCCTCCAGAAGTACAAGAGCAAGTCTGTACATCTTGAAGCATATCTGTACGAATATAGCTGTTATGATAGTTCCGCTCCTCAGCATACCGATCGAAGCTATTACCGAGATAAGCAGGGCAGCGGGGAGCTCACGGAAATCCTGTACAAGAAGCCCCGACATAGACGTTGTTATGACAACAGCAAATACGTCGCCGAATTGTCTTAGTGCGTTGAAAACAGCACCACGGAAGAAAAGCTCATACAGCACAGATATTATAACGATATCGAATATGGTATACACAACGAACTGGTTCTGACTCCATACCGAAGCATCGGCGTTTATGGAGCGGAAGTAGTTGAATACCAGCATGGTTCGGTTGGTATATATATTCGGCAGACAGGTAACGGTGCTGACTGCTAATGTCATACAAATAGTTCCAAGCATATCGGAAGCGTGATTGAGAGTGCTCATATATTCAAGTCTGTGAGGCATTCTGAACTTCTTGTGAAGATATATTGCCGGTACTAAGATCTTTACACATGAAGTGGCGATAAGTGCGGTTATGACCTGAAGACTTCCGCCGTAAAGACCTGTGCTGAAAAAAGAAGTGTGCAGGTCAAATCCGATGAAATCAAAAACAGATATTACAAGCTTACTGATGATATTGTCCATCAGTATCCACATTAGCATAGCAATGCCGATGATGTTCATTATTTTGCCTATGCAGTCGCGCTCTGCTTTGGAAGCTGATCTGTTTTCAAATCCTTTTCCTTCAACAAATACACTTTCCCTGCGGTCAAGTTCAAAATTGAAGGCATATGGATTATCTTTATCTTTTCGCCATTTTATAAAATTTTCGTTGTATGTCTGGTTCTGTGTAGAATAGTCAAATTGATCGACAACACTTATTATGGTGTTTCCTGAGGTGTCAGTGAGTTTCATTGGCTCACCTCCTACAATTTCTCATTATAATAGTATCACATTTCAGCAGAAACAGTGTTGATATTTTAGATTGATTATTTGAACAATCTATGAATAAGGAGAGAAAATGAAAAATTCGATTTTGTATATATCAGCGTTATTATTTGTATTTTTGACAGGCTGTGCATCGGGGAAGATACACGAGAAAAGCTATCTCCGAGCCGCTTCTGTATCGGGAGAAAAAGGCAGAGAGCTTGTGCTCGCTTTCTTTGACGGCGATGAAGCTGTGGAGGCATCGGGGAAAAATACGGACGATGCCGAAAAAACTGCCGAGCTTAAGACAGGAAAGCCTGTTTTTACGGGATATACCGAGCTGATACTGATAGACGGCACAGAGTGCAAGGAACGGATCGTTCATATGCTGAAAGAATGGAAGGTCTCGCCGTCATGTATAGTCGCATATTGTGGCAATGGTGGAAAACTGCTGAAAGAAAGTGATGCGGAAAAGCTTATCGGTACTGCCAGACAGGCTGTTGAGCAGGGGATCGCTCCGAAAAGTGATGTTATCACAGTTCTTGGAAAGCTCTGTATGGGGCATACCGCTGAAATTGCCGAGCTGTACGCCGACGGCACAGCAGGCAGTCATATTATATATTAGTTCTGATGTCTTACTACGCCGTATTCATCATCGAGGCGGTAGTATGGACATGAATAATTAGTGCCCTGCATGAAGTGATACATCTCGTCCTCATCGAGATTGATCATACAAACATAGCAGTCATAGTCGTCATCATAAACATAGTTTGTACAGGTCTCGCAATTCGTAGCTTTTTTCTTCTTGTCCATATATTATATATCCTCCATAGAGAGGGTGGCAATAGCGTTGAGGCTTTCGTCTGCGGTTATACCTGCAAGCAGGTTGTAGCTGCCCTGACAGGCTATCATCGCACCGTTGTCGCCGCAGAGCTTTTTCTCGGGCATATAGAACTCAAAGCCGTGCTTTTCACAGGCTTCCGAAAGAGCTGCGCGTACTCCTGTATTTGCGGAAACTCCGCCTGCAAGAGCAACTTTTTTATATCCGAGGGCTTCTGCCGCACGGATAGTCTTGTCTGTGAGTATTTCG
This sequence comes from Ruminococcus flavefaciens ATCC 19208, assembly GCF_000518765.1. GTDB lineage: Bacteria > Bacillota > Clostridia > Oscillospirales > Ruminococcaceae > Ruminococcus > Ruminococcus flavefaciens. Next base: position 83,749 of record NZ_KI912491.1, read on the forward strand.
GAAATAGTCTTTTGCAGACTTGCTGCAAGGTCGTCACGGTTTATATCCGTGCCCTTCTGCTCAGCATTGTGGAGCAGATTTATGACATTGGTTTTCAGTCCCGAAAAGCTGAAATCAAACTCACTTCCCGCAACAGCAGGGTGGGGGAGCCTGAAAGCGGCAGAGTCGCCGTTTTTAGCGGCATTATCTATGTGTACTCCGCCCGGATAAGGAAATCCCATAGCTCTTGCGCACTTATCGAAACATTCTCCTGCTGCGTCATCGTGAGTCCTGCCTGCTACGCGGAATTTCGTATAGCTCAGGACTTCAATGATGTGACTGTGTCCGCCGCTTGCCACAAGGCAGAGGTAAGGCGGTTCAAGACCGGGGAATGTGAGATAATTCGTGGCGATATGACCTGCGATGTGGTGTACGGGGATAAGCGGTTTGCCGCAGGACATAGCCAGAGCCTTTGCAAAGCTTACTCCCACAAGGAGAGCGCCTATAAGTCCGGGGGCATATGTAACTGCGATGCCGTCAAGGTCTGCAAGGCTGACATTTGCATCGTCAAGAGCCTTGCGGACTACTCCGAGGATATTCTCGCAGTGCCGTCGTGAGGCTATCTCGGGGACTACGCCGCCGTACTTCTTGTGCTCTTCTATCTGTGTGGATATGACAGAGGAGAGTATCTCGCGGCAGTCTCTGACTACGCTTGCGGCGGTCTCGTCGCAGGAGCTTTCAATTCCAAGTATAAGCATACTATATCTTCTTTCATTTATTAGTACGGCATTAGCCGTTAAATATGTGCTTTTTGCGGAACGCCGAGGCGGCGTTCACTACATTGCGCTAATTATGTTTTCAACGGGATTGACGGGCGACGGGACGTCGCCCCTACTTAGTTCTTAGCTCTTAGATCTAAGTTATGTTTAGCACCATAACGTCCGCATCCTCAATGGGATCATGGTAAAATCTCTTTCTTACGCCTGCTTTTACAAAGCCGAAGCTTTCGTACAAAGCGATGGCGGCATAATTTGAGCTTCTCACCTCAAGGGCGAGAGTTTCAACTTCATCTGGGATAAGTCCGATGAACTCTGTGAGCAATGCTCTTGCAACGCCCATGCGGCGGTATTCGGGAGCAGTAGCCACTGTGAGTATCTCACCTGTATCTGCGGCTGTGAAGCCTGCTATAAGACCTGCAAGGCGGTCGCCGTCATATGCGGCAAGAACTATGCCTCCCGATCTGGCAGCTTCCGAACGGAAATCATCGGCAGACCAGCCGTCCGAACCTACGCACTGCTTATCAAGAGCAGAAAGCTCATCGTAATTCAATTGAAAATTGAAAATTGAGAATTGAGAATTATTCATCGGTTCTCACCCTATTAATGTATTTTTTGCAGACGAATAACATTCGTTCGGTAATATCTGAAAAACCACAAATGACCAATTGTAGGGGCTGCCTTTGGCGGCACGTCTTAATTTAATAGAAACCTGCGGACGCCCACTGGGTGCCCCTACAGTGGGTTCATGTTATTTATTGCGTAAGTCATACACGGGCGAGCGGAACTCGCCCCTACAGGCTAACGGTAAAGGCTAAGGGCTTAACCTTTAGCGTCATACCATGACTTACCCTGATGGACATCGACTGCAAGCGGTACTCTCATATCGTAAACGCCCTGCATCTCCTCTTTGAGAAGCTCCGCGCACTTGTCTGCACAGGAGATATCGGACTCAATGATAAGTTCATCGTGTACCTGTAATATGAGCTTCGCGTCCAGCTTTTCAGCTTTCAGGCGGTTGTATACGTTTATCATTGCTATTTTGATAAGATCGGCGGCAGTTCCCTGCACGGGAGTATTCATAGCGATACGCTTGCCTGCTGCCTGCAATACCTTATTAGACGATGAAAGCTCGGGGATACGTCGTTTTCTGCCGAACATAGTCGTTACATAGCCGTTCTTGAAGGCATCGTCAACGGTAGTCTCCATGAACTGGTTTACCTTAGGGTATTTCGCAAGGTAATCATTGATATATTTCTTTGCCTTTGCAACGGAAGTACCGATATCCTTTGCAAGTGAGAAAGCGCCGATACCGTAGATGATACCGAAGTTTACAGCCTTTGCGGCACTTCTCATCTCGGGAGTCACCATGAACAGCGGCATATCGAAAACCTGAGCCGCAGTTGAGGTATGGATATCCTCTCCCGATGTGAAAGCCTCGGTCATATTTTCATCGCCGCAGAGATGTGCCATTACTCTCAGCTCGATCTGGCTGTAGTCGGCATCTATGAGAGTCCTGCCCTCGGCGGCTGTGAAGAATTTTCTCATTTTCGCGCCAAGCTCGGTACGGACTGGGATATTCTGCATATTAGGCTCTGTTGAGCTTATACGTCCTGTACGTGTTTCGGTCTGTCTGAACCATGTGTGGATACGTCCGTCGGGAGCAACTTTATCAAGAAGTCCTGCAACGTAAGTGGAGTTGAGCTTGGTGTACTGACGGTATTTCAGCACATTGTCAACGATAGGAGCATAGTTGCGAAGCTCTTCAAGCACTTCGGCATTTGTGGAGTAGCCGCTCTTTGTCTTTTTCTTTGCAGGGAGTCCCATTTCCTCGAAAAGTACTGTTCCCAGCTGTTTCGGGGAGGAGATGTTGAACTCGTGACCTGCCTCGTCATATACCATCTGCTGAGTCTCTTCTATCATCTCCGACAGGTATACTCCGAAGTCCTTAACGCCCTGCTGGTCGATGAGTATGCCGCAGTCCTCCATAGAAGCGAGGACTTCCGTAAGGGGCAGCTCCACTTTTTCGAGAAGCTCGGTCATGCCTTCTTTATCGATCTCGGCACGGAGCTTCTTTACAAGTCCGTTCAGCGAGAGAAGTTCGGCAAGGTCGCCGTTTTCGCTGTAGTAGTGAACGCCGTACTCGGCGCAGAGTTTGTCAACGGCGTAGTCAGAAGCGGAAGTGTTCAGCAGATATCCGCAGATAGCTGCATCGCTCTTTATATTTTTCAGCTCGCCGCCGTGAGCCATAGCCCAGCGGTAGTGAGCCTTTGCATCGTCGGTGGATTTATCGCATTCCGAAGCAAAGAAAGCTGCAATAAGCTTTTCGTCCCCGGCAGTGTATACATTGTCGCCGCTGCGTACAGAGAGCTTATCATCGCGGAAAAGGTACTCACATTCGGTGAGCTTTGCGATGATATCCTCGGTGAGCTCGCTTACCTGCGCATTGATAACAGGCGCTTCCCCTGCCTTGGCTTCTGGAGCGGAGTTAGTGCCCTCAGTGGCGCTTATACCAAGCTTGTCAAGGAGCTTGAACATCTCAAGGTCTGAAAGCATACGGCTCACAGCCGCTGTATCGGTCTCGCCGACTTTGTAGCTTTCAAGGTCTGTATCTATGGGAGCGTCGCGGACTATAGTTGCCAGCCATTTGCTCTCCTTTGCGGAGTCAGCTCCTGCGGCAAGCTTTGCCTTTACACCCTTTGTCAGTGATGAATCCTCATATTTTTCGTATAGAGTCTCGATGCAGCCGTACTCCTTTATAAGTGAGGAGGCTGTCTTTTCTCCTATGCCTGCAACGCCCGGGATATTGTCGGAGCTGTCGCCCATAAGGGCTTTAAGATCTATGAGCTTTATAGGCTCGAAGCCGTAATCCTCATTGAACTTTTCGGGAGTATAGTAGATATTTTCCTTATTTGTAGCGAGTATGACTGTTACCTTGTCGTCGATGAGCTGTAAGCTGTCGCGGTCGCCTGTGAGTACATAGCATTCATTGCCGCTGTCGGAGCAGAGCTTTGAAAGTGTACCCAGTACATCGTCAGCCTCGTAGCCCTCACATTCTACTACCTTTACGCCCATAAGACCAAGAAGCTCTTTTACTCTCGGCAGCTGCTCAGCAAGCTCGGGGGGCATACCCTTTCGATTAGCCTTGTAGTAGGATACAGCCTTGTGGCGGAATGTGGGAGTGCGCAGATCGAAAGCCACAGCAACTGCATCAGGTCTTACATCGTTTACATTGCGCATATATATATTCATAAAGCCGAATATGGCGTTGGTGAATTCACCCTTTTTGTTTGAAAGCAGCTTTATACCGTAGAATGCACGGTTCAGAATGCTGTTTCCGTCTATGGCGAGAAGTTTCATGGCAAGCTCCTTTTCAAGCTGTCAGCCTTTATTTTTTCGACTGAGAGGATAAGACTGACAATTCTATACATATAGCACTCTTTATTATATCACACATTTATAATTAAATCAATGACTATGAAAAAGATTTTGCATTTTTTTGCGAAAAATCGGAAAAGTGTGCAAAAATTGCTATTGTGGAGAGAGCAGCAGGCAGATGGAATAAATTTACGGTATGTCAAAATTGATAAAAATATAACAACGTTCCTATTTTTATATATCACAGGAACGGAATGTCGCCGAATTCGGCTACAACAGCAAAAAATGCAATAACTTTAGGTAATATTGCTATTCTGAAAAAATACCGTCAAAATGTGCCGCATCTCTATTGACACATTGACAAAAAACAGATATAATAATATTTGAGGAATGTTTGGCTTTTGTCAATCGTTTCATTACTGCGGTATTTATTACTGCATATTTATGATAATTTTTAGGAGGTAATATACAATGTCACTGACAAAAAATCCCAATGTATTAAAGTGGGTTGACGAGATGGTTGCTCTCTGCCAGCCTGATAAGGTAGTATGGATCGACGGCTCACAGGAGCAGATCGATGCTCTCATCGAAGAGGTTACTTCACTTCCTGATGACAGCTGGGACAAAATGTACAAGCTCAATCCTGAGAAGTACCCAAATTGTCTCTACCACAGAACACGCGCTAACGACGTTGCTCGTGTAGAGGACAGAACATTCATCTGCTCTAAGGAAAAGAAGGGCGCAGGTCCTACAAATAACTGGATGGCTCCTGATGAGATGAAGGCTCTCCTTACACCTATGTACAACGGAGTTATGAAGGGCAGAACAATGTATGTTATCCCTTACTCAATGGGTCCTATCGGTTCACCTCTTGCTAAGGTAGGTGTTGAGGTTACTGATTCAATCTATGTTGTTCTCAACATGAACATCATGACAAGAATGGGTAAGCAGGCATTTGAGAATCTTGGCGATACTTCTGACGATTTCGTAAGAGGTCTCCACTCAAAGGCAGACGTTGATCCTGAGAAGAGATATATCGTTCAGTTCCCTGAAGAGAACACGATCTGGTCTATCAACTCTGCTTACGGCGGAAACGTTCTCCTCGGCAAGAAGTGCTTCGCACTCCGTATCGCTTCATTCCAGGGTAAGAACGAGGCTTGGATGGCTGAGCATATGCTTATCCTCGGCGTTAAGAAGCCTAACGGCGAAGTTAAGTACATCACAGCTGCATTCCCATCAGCTTGCGGTAAGACCAATCTGGCTATGCTTATCCCGCCAGAGGGATACAAGAAGGACGGCTATGAAGTATTCACAGTCGGCGACGATATCGCTTGGATGAAGCCAGGCAAGGACGGCAGACTCTACGCTATCAATCCTGAGAACGGCTTCTTCGGCGTTGCTCCGGGTACAAACGCTAAGTCAAACTACAATGCTCTTGCTTGTACAAAGAACGGCGCTATCTTCACAAACGTTGCTCTCGACAACAGCGACAACACAGTTTGGTGGGAGAAGCTCACCGAAAATCCGCCTAAGGACGCAACAGAGTGGACAGGTATCAAGTGCGACGGTGAAGCTTGGGTAGCTGAGGGCAAGAAGCTTGCTCATCCAAACTCAAGATTTACAGCTCCTGCAAAGAACTGCCCATGCATTTCTCCTGAATTCAACAATCCAGAGGGCGTTCCGATCTCCGCTATCATCTTCGGCGGCAGAAGAGCTACAACTGCTCCTCTCGTATATCAGTCATTCGACTGGACACACGGTACATACCTCGGATCAGCTGTATCTTCCGAGACAACAGCTGCTGCTACAGGTGCTGTAGGCGTACTCCGTCACGATCCTATGGCTATGAAGCCTTTCATCGGCTACAATGTTGGTGACTACTGGGCACACTGGCTCGAAATGGGCGCAAGACTCGGCAGCAAGGCTCCTAAGATCTTCAACGTTAACTGGTTCAGAACTGACGAAGAGGGTAACTTCCTCTGGCCGGGCTTCGGCGACAACATGAGAGTTCTCGACTGGATCATCAAGAGAGTTGAGGGCGAAGTTGACGCTGTTGAGACTCCTATCGGATACCTTCCAAAGGCTGAGGATATCAACCTCAAGGGCATCGAGGACGAAGTTCCTGCATCTGCTCTCCAGAAGCTCCTCACAGTAGATAAGGAAGAGTGGAAGAAGGAGATCGCTGAGATGAGAAGATACTATGACGAGGACATCAAGGCTAAGGGCGGTAATATCCCACAGGCACTTTACGATGAGCTCGACATGATCGAAGCAAATCTCAACAAGTAATAGAAAAATTTAAAGCTCCCTTTACGGGAGCTTTTTCATATGTTCAAAAATATCACTCGGCTGACTAACGTATTCAAAAAGGTCGCCCGGCTGACATTGGAGCACCTCGCATATAGCGTTCATGGTCTCGAAGCGTATGCCTTTCATCTTGCCTGTTTTCAGGTTGGAGAGATTGACATTGGTCATACCCACTCTTTCGGCAAGCTCGTTCAGCGACATTTTTCGGTCAGCCATCATTTTGTCAAGTCTGATTATTATAGCCATTCCGCACCTCTTACGCAATAAGGTCGTTGTCTTTCTGGAGACTCATACCGTAGACGAATATTTCCGATAAAATGCCGATGATGATACCTAAGAATATGACAAGTATATTCATCGAACTGAAAGTGAAGGATATGGCTTCGTTTCCGCCCTCGCTTGTCATCTCTGTGATCCTCGGCATAATGCCTCCGACTATAAGGATAAGTGCCATTGCACGGAGCTTTGTGATCACCTTTTTTGAGAAAGGCTTGCCTGTTCTTTTGATCTCAAGCAATATAAGGCTGAGAAGTCCCAGCTCGGCAAAGATAATAAAGCAGTACACAGCATTGCTTATGCACTCGGGCGATCCGCCGCGGAAGTACTCAATTATGTGATATACCGAAAATGCCAGTTCGACAAAGCAGAGTCCGCAGGAAATAAATGTGTCGGCAAATGTGCGCTTTTTGAGGTCTTTTGACATTGAATTGTTCATAATAACATCTCCTTTTTAAAGTAAGAGTTTAAGTTTTTAAAGCTTTTCTCTGTTTGTAATTAGATTATAGCACTAAAATTAAAGCGTGTCAACAATAATTTAAAGTATCACTTTAAATTTGGAGAAGTGCATAATCAAAGCTTTAAAACAGCTGTGCGTGTATACACAATAAATAAAAGCTCCCTTTACGGGAGCTTTAGTGTTTATAACTTACTGTAAGCCGTTCTTCTTGTCGATACCATTCATGCTGAGACCAGCTGAAACAGTGCTGCTGAGCTTGCTCTTTACAGTCTTGATGCTCTGGAGATTTCTTGAGTAGTAGCTTTCTGTATCATTGAGCATCTTTGCAACTGATGTAGCAGCGTTCTGCTGGAGATTCTTTGCAGCTGTCTGTGCCTTTGTGAGCATATCCAGAGCCTTTTTCTTAGCCTCTGTAACGATAGCCTCGCGTGAAACTATCTGAGCAGCGCGCTCCTCAGCCTTGCGTATGATAGACTCGGCATTGAGCTTAGCCTCGTTGAGGATACGCTGGCAGTCGAATTCGATCTTCTTAGCCTCTTTGAGTTCGTGAGGCATATTAAGGCGAACATCATTTATAAGCTCGCGCATACGCTCACCGTCGATCACTTTCTTATGTGATACGAATGGGACAGAGGACGCCTTGTCAAGAAGTTCGTCCATTTCTTCTAAAATCTCATCAATGCTCATAATGATTACCTCTCCTTAATAAGTCTTTGTTTTATATCTTCAAGTATATCCTCGGGAACAAAGTGACTGATATCTCCGCCGAAATAAGCGATCTGTTTTACCAGACTCGAGCTGAGATACATATTCTCGGTAGCTGTGGTCAGGAACACTGTTTCAGCTCCTGCATAAAGCTTTTTATTGGCAAGTGCCATCTGGAATTCGTATTCAAAGTCACTGACAGCGCGCAGACCCTTTACAATAGCCACAGCACCCACATTTCTTACGTAATCAGCAAGAAGTCCGTCAAGTATATCTATTACAACATTATCGAGGTCTCTTGTGACCTGTTCTATCATCAGCATACGCTCGGTAGCTGTGAAGCTTGGCTGTGCCTTGCCTGCATTTCTGGATATGAGGACTATTACCTTGTCGAAAAGCTTGGAAGCTCTTGTTATGATATCAAGATGACCGAGAGTAACAGGGTCGAAGCTTCCGGGACAAACGGCTATTCTTCTCATTCTTCAGCCACCTCCTCAGATGGTTTGCAGAAAATAGAGACATTGATCTTGCCGTAGCGATAAGTCTTTCTCAGTGTCATTCCCTCCGGAGCTGTAGGCTCTTCCGCTTCACATTCATACTCACATATTATAAGTCCTCCGTCGCGGAGCTTTTTTGCCGCAAAGGGGAGTATATTGGCTATGTGACTGTGTCTGTACGGCGGGTCGAGGATAATGATATCAAAGGTCTGAGCTGTAAGCTTTATATAATCGTAGCTGTCGCGGTTTATGACCTCTGACTGCCGTTCAAAGCCTGTGTTGCGCAGATTTTCGTTTACACATCTGATAGAGCGGAGTGAGCTGTCGATAAATACAGCGTGATCTGCTCCTCTGCTGAGTGCTTCGATACCCATCTGACCGCTTCCTGCGAAGAGATCGAGTACACGCGCACCATCCAGCTCGAACTGAACGGCGGAGAAAATTCCTTCCTTAACCTTGTCGGCTGTAGGTCTTACATCAAGACCTTCGGGCGCAACAAGTTTACGGCCTCTTGCAATGCCTGTGATAACTCTCATGTTTTAGTGCTCCGAAGCCGCAGCTTTAAAACTGCGGTTCCGCATTTACGGCATACGGATACCGAATTATATATATACATCTTATTATATATTATTTTTTGCCTCTTGTCTATATTATTTTTAGAAAATAGGCGATTTTGACTAAAAAAGCCTGTTTTTATTTGTGTATCATATACACTTAGTCGTTAGCCATAAGCCTGTAGGGGCGAACATTGTTCGCCCGTGAATGTGAAATTAAGTGTTTAGCGGCGGATATTGTCTGTCAGTTGCTTAAAAATAAATGTCACGTTTGGGGGCTTCTGTTCGTTTGTATAATGTGGAGGAGGTGATACATTTTGCACGAAAATGTCAGCATTCTGCAAAAAATTGCATGAAATGACTTGCAATTGCTTTCATAAACTGCTATTATATATAAGCATTGTTTTTTTGAAAGGATAGTTGAAATGGAAAAATTCATAAAGTGGTGTGTTTCCATATTGCCAAAGCCGCTTCAGAATATATATTATAAATATGAAGAGAAGTGGCTTTATCTTGTTTTCGGAGGACTTACAACAGTAGTATCCATAGTAACGAAGCTTATGCTTTTCAAGCTCGTACCCGGTGAACCAAAGTGGGAGAGCACGGCAGGCGTTGTATTCTCATGGATCTGTGCTGTGACTTTTGCGTTCTTCACCAATAAGAAGTATGTTTTCAAGAACGAGACAAAGACATCAAAGGAATTCTGGAAGGTATTCGCTTCGTTTTACGGTGCGAGACTTGCCACACTGGGAATGGAAGAGGTCATATTCCTTGTATGCTGCGACTGGCTCGGCATGAGCAAGACACTCATTACATTCCTTAGTCAGGTACTGATATTTATTGCAAACTATATTTTGAGCAAGGTCTTTGTTTTCAAGGACAAGGACAAGACTGCTTCGGAGAGTGCACATGAGTGATACATTAAAAATAGGTAATGTGGAGATAGCGCGCACAGCTGCCCTTGCTCCCATGGCAGGAGTAGCCGACCGTGCTTACAGGCTAATGTGCAAGAAGTACGGAGCAGCCTATGTGGTCAGCGAGATGGTGTCTGCAAAGGGCATATGCTACAGCGACCGCAAAACAGCAGAGCTGTGTACTGTTACGGACGAGGAGCGTCCTATGGCGATACAGCTCTTCGGCAGCGAGCCTGAGTTTATGGCTGAGGCTGTAAAGATAGTACTTGAATACCGTCCCGATATCATAGATATCAACATGGGCTGTCCTGTTCCGAAGGTAGTAGGTACAGGTGCGGGCTCTGCGCTTATGAAGGATATAAAGCTTGCTGCGGCAGTGACAGAGGCTGCCGTAAAAGCAGCAGGAGATACTCCTGTAACGGTAAAGATACGCAGCGGCTGGAGCCGCGACAGCATCAATGCCACATATCTTGCATGGGCACTTGAAGCATCGGGAGCTGCGGCAATAACAGTTCACGGACGTACAAGAGATATGTTTTACAGCGGACAGTCGGACAACAGCGTAATAAACGCTGTCAAAAGTGCAGTGAGCATACCCGTGATAGGCAACGGAGATGTCACTGATCTTAAAACTTGCAGGGAGATGTATGAACAGACGGGCTGCGACCTCGTAATGATAGGACGGGGAAGCTACGGAAACCCGTTCCTGTTCCGTGAGATCGAAGCGGGATTGAGCGGAACAGCTTACAAATCGCCCTCACTTGAAGAAAAAATGCAGGTAATGCTCGAGCATATCCGCCTGATACTGGAACTCAGCGAAAAATGCGAAGAGCTTGCCATGCACGAAGCCCGCAAACACGCGGCATGGTATATGAACGGATATTATGGATCTGCAAAGTTCCGCGGACGCTGTTATCAGCTTTCGTCCTATGCGGAAGCCGAAGCTCTGGCGCAGGAATTTATAGAATTGCAGAGATCACGTGAAATTAACTTAGTGTAATTTTTTGTATACATAGTGGACAAAAAACAGAGTTATTGACGAATTGCACAATTTTGGTCAAAAAACTTCGTATGATTGAACAAATTTTAGGTAATAATAAAGTTAGTCTCTTCGATTTGCCTAAAATACGTTGTTCTAAGCTGAAATTTAATCTCGTCACCAATAAAACCCATAGTAAATTCATTTAAGTCTGATACAATTTGTAATTGCCAAATGAAAAATTATGTGATATAATATGGTTGGAAACAGGATTATGCCTTACGGATAATACTGTTTATTAAGGAGAACTTTATGAAATTAAGAAAAGGACGTGCTTTTTGTGCACTTGCTGCCGCTTCGACACTCGCCCTGTGCGGAGTAAGCTGTGCGGGAAGTCACGTTGTCGGGAAGTCTAATTCCGAATCATCAACTTCTGCTGAGGAGAGTACAACTACTCTTCCTGTTGAAACAACAGAAGAACCGACTACTCTTCCGCCTGATAAGGTAGTTCATGTTATAGCGGCAGGTGATAATCTTATACACCATTCGGTAAATGTGAATGCGCAGAATCTGGCAGGCGGCAACGGATACGATTTCAAGCCGCTGTATTCCGAGGTAAAGTATCTTATCGAGGGCGCTGATCTGGCTATACTCAATCAGGAAACTGTTATATCGGAAAGCAACGAGGTACGAGGTGCAGAGGGCGGAGTCCTTTTGTTCAATTCGCCGCCCGAGGTCGCAGATGCTGTGATAGATCTGGGCTTCGACGTTATTACGATGGCAAACAATCACCTGCTCGATATGGGTACTGACGGACTTGAAGAGTCTATAAACTTCTGGAACAGGAAGGCTGAGGAGCATAACCTTACAGTCCTCGGTGCTTACCTTAACGAGGAGGATGCAAACAATATCAGAGTGCGTGAGGTCAACGGCGTAAAGATCGCATTCCTTGCGTATGCGCACCATATCAACGGCTTTGATGGATTGCTTGATACTGTTCCGCTCAGAGTTGTCAAAAACGAAGAGGAGGACGTTATCGAACGCCAGATAAAGGAAGCAAAACAAAAGGCAGATGTTGTCATTGTTTCTGCTCACTGGGGCGAAGATGACACCACGGTCGTTACCGAGGACAGAATAGAGCTTGCAAACAAGATGGTCGGCTGGGGTGCTGATGTGATACTCGGCTGTCACACACATACCGCAGAGACTATGGAATGGATAGAGCGTGACGACGGTACGCGGGGATTTGTTTATTATTCAATGGGCAATTTCATCTGTGCTCAGACCGATAACTTCAACGTTGTGGGAGAGCTCCCCGATTTTGATATCGTTGTTGACGGCGAGACAAATGAGGTCACGCTGGAAAACGTCGGCTGCATACCGACAATAGTTCACTATGAGGACGGATTTTCAAATATGAAAGTCTATCCGTACAGCAAGTATTCGGAAGAGCTTGCGGAGCGTCACGGGCTCCCGTATGCGGTGCCTCAGGGAACCTATACAGAGTTCGGCTGGGACGTTATAAACCGCATAATTGAGGAGCAAATTCCTGCTGAATTTCGCAAACTTGACAAATAATTTGAAAAATTCATTTCTTGTTCAAAAAACAGCTTTAACGGTGTTTTTTTGAGGAAAATTTCATTGTGCAAACCGTGCAAAAATCAGATTTGCTGTTTAGGTAAAATACCAAAAACAGTATGAACCTATTTACTTTTTTTTAGACCTGATATATAATGAAATCATGAATAAATATAGTTATGGGATGAAAATCTCATCACGGCAGTGTGATGCGTCTTATGACAAAACCACTGCTTGCAGAGCACTGATTTCAGTCACAGGCTGATGGCAGAGGGGAGCTTCGGAGTGGCGTGTACATACGCCGGACAGAAGTCCGCCGAAAACCGCAGCGCAGACAGCTTGGTCTCGTCTGTATGACTGGCAGCGGCTAAGTGCCGACCGCTTTGCACTCAGGTCTCATTCGTATATCGGAGATACGGTTTTGCAGAGAGGCGGAGCAGTGTATCCGCTGCATTCAAGACAAGATATAATTAAAGGGGCACCCCGTTCCTTTGTTATATAACATTTTCGAAGAAGGAGGAAAAAATAATGAAGACAAAAAAGGTAGTCGTCGGAGCTATCGCTGCTACGATGCTTTCACTTTCAGTCTGCTCACTTGCACCTGTTGCAGCTGCCGGCGAAACAGTGCAGATATCCGTTGGCAAAACAAGCGCAGAGGTGGGTAGCAAATTCTCAGTGGACGTATCATTAGCTGATATCCCATCGTCCGGCATTCAGGCACTCGATTTTGCTATTACTTATGATAGCAGTGCTCTCACAATTGATTCCGTAGAAGCAGGAGCTCTTATCAATAAGGGCGTAGATCAGGCTGATCTTTCAGCTTCACTTTCACCATGCTTTGAAAGCTCGATCAATAAGACAGAGGGTTATGTGAGCCTGATCTGGTCAACTGCTACTGATGATGCTTCTTATTGGCTCAAGGGTAACGGCGTATATTGCACGATCAGCGGTACTGTTGCAAGCGGTGCTCAGAACGGCAAGACATACGACCTTAAGATCACCCCTATTGAACGTGAGACTTATTACGGTTCAAAGAAGTCCAATGCTACTATAGGCTGCGGATATGAGTCAAACGGCAAGCCGGTCAAGCTTGACGTCAAGACATCTGATGGTGCTGTTTCGGTTGGTAAGATTGAAACAACTACAACAACACAGGGCATTGTTGCTACAAAGCGTGGCGACGCAAACTGTGACGGCGAAGTTGATATGTCGGATATCGTTCTCATTATGCAGAGCCTTGCAAATCCAAATAAGTATGGCGTAAATGGTAGTGATGCACACCACATCACAGCACAGGGCGAAGCTAATGGTGATGTAGATTCAAGCTCAAAGGGCATTACTAACGGTGATGCTGCTAAGATCCAGAAGTGGCTCCTCAAGAGCATTTCTGAACTCTGATCCGAGATTATCTGATTTGTCCCCCTTACAAAGGAATAAAAACCCAATTTATGTTTTATTAATAGGCTTAAAAACCTAGAGAAAGGAATTATTACAAATGAAAAAGTTAATTTCTGCAGCCACATCGTTAGTTATGGCTGCAACAATGGTAGCTGCAGCAGTTCCAGTGGCTGTTAGTGCTGCAGACACTACCAAGGGATTTTCTATTAAAACATATGATGCGGAGAACCCTTCTGCTGCTTCAGGCAAGAATACAATCACAATCGACAAGAAGGACATTGGTGCTGACGGATATGTAATTCCTACTGCTGTATACTATTCAGAGGCTACTGTTAATACAACAGATTCACTCCTCGTTTCTCTTACAACAGATTCAAAGGATATTTCCTTTAAGTATTACGATCCGGGCGCAGATCCTTATTTCAGCGAAGCTAAGTCATATACACTTAATGGCGTAGATTTCAAGACAGATCGTTACATCTCATGGGCTGGTTTCTGCAAGAACGCAAGAACTGGTTACAAGCCTGCCGGTGAATATGTATTCGGTATCGACTCATCACAGTCAGCTGCCGGTACAGACAACTACTTCCTCGGCTGCTCATGGATGAACAAGGGCGTTGACTATGCATGGGCTGGCGCAACTTCAGATGCTTACCCATTCTATGTATTCGAGACAAAGCTCTCATCCAATATCAAGGCTGGTACTTACCATGTAACATACTGTGATTACAACACAGATGCTTCAGGCGTAAATGACAACCCATGCCCGATGGTTGAAGGCGGCGGTTCAAGATATACTCTTGCAGCTAAGAACGGCGACCAGCAGCTCAAGACAGAAGATCTCACAATCGTTGTTACAGACGGTGATACACCTGTTGAGACAACAACACAGGCTCCTGTTACACAGCCTACTACAACAGCAACAACTCCTGTAGTTACTGATGTTCCTGTTAGCGGCGATATCAAGTTTGAATTCGTTGATGCTGACAACAACAACAGCAGCTTAGTTGAAGTTCCTGTAGGTACAGAGAAGAAGATCAACGTTGACGTAAACATCGACGCTGGTACAAACGCTGTTTCAGCTCTCGACGTTCAGTTCAGAACTTCAGGCGGCGGCATCAAGGTTTCTGATATCCTTGACAGCGCAATGGCATTCGAGGGTAAGACAGTTTCTACAAACCTCGCAGAGCTCCGTGCTAACTACGCTACACTCAAGGGCGATACACCTATCGTTCCTGC
>NZ_KI912491.1:99588-102745 GCF_000518765.1 Ruminococcus flavefaciens ATCC 19208
GAGCTCCGTGCTAACTACGCTACACTCAAGGGCGATACACCTATCGTTCCTGCAAACGGCAAGTCAGCATTCATGCTCGAGGTTAAGGTTCCTGCTGGTACACCTGACGGTACATACACAGTAGACTTTGCTCAGTGCAAGATCTTCAAGGACAATACAAAGTTCAATTATGAAGTTGCTGTTACACCTCTTACAATCGTAGTTGGTCAGCAGACAACAACATCAACTTCTAAGACAACTACAACTTCTAAGACAACTACAACTACTAAGGTTACAGAGACAACTACTGTTTCTACAACAACACCTACAACAGGTACAAAGCTCAACGTAACTCTCTGGGGCGATACAAACTGCAACGGCGAAGTTAACGTAGCTGACGTAGTAGTTCTTAACAGACTCCTTAACGATCCTTCATACATTGTAAAGAATCCTGATACAAAGGCTGACGTAACAGCTCAGGGTAAGGTTAATGCAGACGTAGTTGCTCCACAGAGCAAGGACGGCAAGAACATTGATCCTGCAACAGTTAAGCTTACAGCTGCTGATTCAGAGGCAATCGCAATGTACATCCTCGAAAAGGGTTCAATCCCAACAGACTGATCCCTTTAAACCCACCACTAAGTTAATAGAGCGATAATGCTCGGAAAGGAAATGCACTGATGAAAAAACTGCTTTCAGCAGTTACATCCGCTGTCATGGCCACATCGGTCATGACAAGTGCATTTGCTTCGTTACCAGTTAGTGCTGCGGGCAGTTTATCTGTCTCGCAGCCTAACTTTAGTATGGGCGAAGTATTGGATGTTTCTGCTAATAAAACCGCTTCTGACGGTTCAGTTGAATGGCTGATACCGACAGTAACTGCAGCACCAGGTCAGACGGTAACATTACCCGTTGTGGCAAAGAATTCCTCACTTGCGGTTGCAGGCGCACAGTTTAACGTTGATGCTGCATCACCTATTAAATATAAGTCCGTAACAGGCGGCGATGCTTATACATCAACTATAGGCGACAATGGCAAGGGAACAAAGTTCCTTTTCGATGACAGCAACGGAATCGAGAAGGTAGCTGCTGAGGGTGCAACAGTATTTACTCTTGCATATACTATTCCCGAAGATTGTGCTGAAGGCACATATGCCGTAAAGTGGTCTAACGGAAACGTTAGTGACACTGACGGATTCAATATCACAAGCAAAGTTAAATTTACAGACGGTGCTATCAAAGTCGTTAAGGACAGCGGCGAAGGTAAGATCGACTGGGTACTTGACAAGGTTACAGGTTATCCGGGCGAGACAGTGTCTGTAAAGGCATACGTAAGCAATAAGGACAATGCAGCTGTTGCTGTAGCCGGCGCACAGTACAAGATAGACGTTGACGCTGAGTCAAATATCAAGTACAAGTCATTCAAGAGCGGCGGAGCATACGTATCAGATATCAGCATCAATGAGTCTAAGACTTCATTCTTATTCGATCATAATGCTGGTTTAGGTGTTGTTGCAGCTAACGATGCAACGATCATGACTCTCACTTACACAATTCCTGAGGACTGCAAGCCGGGCGAATACCCTGTTAAATGGTCCAAGCAGTTCGTAAGTGATACAGACGGATTCGACCTCACTTCAAGGATCAACTTCCTTGACGGTGCTATCGTTGTAAAGGACGGTACACCTGCAAACGGTCAGGTATCATGGGTACTTGATAATGTTAAGGGTGAAAAAGGCAAGTCCGTAACAGTTAAGGCTGTAGTCAGCGATCCTAAGAGCAGTGCACTTGCAGTTGCAGGTGCTCAGTTCAAGGTAAAGACTGACGATAAGAATATCAATTATAAGAGCTTTACAGCAGGTACAGCTTATCCTTCTGATATGTCTGCAAATGAAGACAAGAACAGCTTCATGTTCAGAACAAGCAGCGGTAAGGCTGTATCAGCAGCAAACGGCTCAACTATCCTTGCGATCACATACGATATCCCTGCAAACTGCCCGGATGGCGTATATCCTGTATCATGGTCAGATGCATTCGTAAGTGATGCTGACGGTTACAATCTTACAGATAACGTAATCTTCAAGGACGGTTCTATCACAGTAGGCGATGTTGATGTCCAGGACGGTTCAGTATCTTGGGTAATCCCTAAGGTTGAAGGCAAGAAGGGTGAAGACGTAACTCTTCAGGTAAAGGTTGCAGGCAAGGGTGATCTCCCTGTAGCAGGTGCTCAGTTCGAGATCGCTGGTTCAGCTCCAACTTCTTACAAGTCAGCAACAGGTAAGCCATACGGTGAGGACCTCAGATCAAACGACAAGCAGAAGTTTGAATTCTTCACAGCAAGCGGTGACGGTAAGACTGCAAAGGCAGGCGACGAGCTCTTTACACTTACATTCAGCGTTCCTGCTGATTGTCCTGACGGCGTTTACCCGGTATCATGGGCTAAGCAGTTTGTCAGCGATACAGACGGATTCGGTATCACAGACAAGGTTAATTTCGTTGACGGTGCTATTTATGTAAATACACCTATCCCAGTCGAAACAACCACAACAACTACAACACTGACAACAATAACAACTACAACTACTACAGTTGTTCCTGTTCCCGAGGGCGGTATTGCTTGGCAGATCGGCACAAAGCAGGCTGAGCCTGGTCAGACAGTTACCCTCGACATTAAGGTTGTAGATCCTAACAATAATAAGCTCGCTATCGGCGGTGCTCAGTTCATTATCGAGAATGACAAGGCTGTAACTTATGGCACAGCTAAGGGTTCAGATGCTTATAAGTCTGAGCTTTCAACTAACGATGCTATAAAGAAGTCATTATTCAAGAGCGAAACAGGTAAGGGTATCGCAGCAGCTAACGATGACGTAGTTGCAACTCTTACATTCACAGTTCCTGCTGACTGCGCTATAGGAAAGTATCCTGTAAACTTCGCAGACGGCACCCTCAAGGTATTTGATGAAGACGGCTATGATCTTTCAAAGCTTGTTGAAGGACGCAATGGTTGGATCGAGGTAGTTCCTCATGTAACAACAACATTAGCTCCTAACCAGTCAACACAGACAACAACAAGCACATCAGGTACAGGCAAGGTTGATTCTTCATCAACTTCAACAGAGAGCACACAGAGCACATCATCTGTATCGACACAGAGCACAGCTCCTATCTCAACAGAGAG
>NZ_KI912491.1:102945-122386 GCF_000518765.1 Ruminococcus flavefaciens ATCC 19208
ACAAAGAGCACATCATCTGTATCAACACAGAGCACAGCTCCTATTTCAACAAGCGTAACAACATCTACATATGATATTCCTAAGGGATCAATCGCATGGGTTGTTGAAAACGGCAAGGCATATCCTGGCGAAGAGGTAACACTCAAGGTCAAGGTAAACGATGAAAAGGGCGTAAATCTCGGCATCGGCGGTGCACAGTTCAAGGTAAGCGCAGACGGTAAGGTTCAGCTTACAAAGGTTGGCGATAAGTCAGCTTACGG
Organism: Ruminococcus flavefaciens ATCC 19208; assembly: GCF_000518765.1. Lineage (GTDB taxonomy): Bacteria > Bacillota > Clostridia > Oscillospirales > Ruminococcaceae > Ruminococcus > Ruminococcus flavefaciens. The sequence continues at coordinate 103,206 of NZ_KI912491.1, forward strand.
TGCTGATGTACAGTTCAATGACGACATTGCTAAATTCTTATTTGCATCAGGTACAGGCAAGGCACACGTTGCTCCTGACGGATCAGTAGTAGTCGAGCTTACATATAAGGTCGATGCTGACGCAACACCTGGTTCAAAGATTCCTGTAAAGCTTACAGATCTTAAGGTATTTGATGAAGACGGATTTGATATTTCAGGTAACGTTCTTACAATTCCGGGTGAGATCGAAGTTATTGAAAAGCCTGTTTCAACAGAAACAAGCACATCTACTGTAACAACAACAGTTGATACAACAGCTGTATCTACAGAGAGCACAGTTCCTGTTTCAACACAGAGCACAGAGAGCACAGCTCCTATCTCAACACAGAGCACAGAGAGCACAGCTCCTATCTCAACACAGAGCACACAGAGCACAGCTCCTATCTCAACTCAGAGCACACAGAGCACAGCTCCTATCTCAACTCAGAGTACACAGAGCACATCTCCTGTTTCAACTCAGAGTACACAGAGCACATCTCCTGTTTCAACTCAGAGCACAGAGAGCACAGCTCCTATCTCAACTCAGAGTACACAGAGCACATCTACTGCTACAGGACAGAGCACACAGTCTACATCGACAACAACTCTGAACACAACACAGCAGGGTGAGAGTGTAACATCTTCTACTAACCTGACAACAGGTGGTAATTACGAGTGGTCAAACACTACTTCAACATCAACTACATCAACAACATCAACAACATCTGAGGGCTACGTTAAGTCTTACGCTACTATCCAGACTCAGGTAGGTTACTACTTCAGCCACGATAACGGTCAGCGTGCTAACGGCGAAAAGGGCGGATTCAATAAGGATCAGGTTCTCAGACTCGAGATCTATGATGTATACGATAACGGTTACGAAGTTGCAAGAGCAGCAGTAGATTATGACCTCATCAACTTCAAGGATGCTACACCTGAGAGCGAGTACAATGCTCGTACACATACTCCAAAGCAGACAACCATAGATGACTTCAAGTACGATGTACCTGTTTATTATGGTGATATGCAGCTCCTCGACAAGGATGGCAAGCCACTTACAGTGCCTGCTTACATCGGCGTTAAGGGTGATGCAACACTTGATAACATGGTAGATTCAGTTGATGCTTCAGCAGTTCTGCGTTACTATGCAAGCATATCTACAAATGATAGAGATGTATATGACGTAATACTCCAGAGCACAGTAGCTGGATTAAAGGTTGAGACACCTAAGGACGAGCTCGATGAGCTTGCTGCATTCCTCGCTGATGTAAATACAAACGAGTGGAGTGCAGACAACTGGAAGACAAAGAAGAACGGCAGACGTATTGACTCTAACGATGCTTCTAAGATCCTTGCATACTATGCAAGAAGATCATCTTCTGACTATGACAATGTATCAAATTACGATATCTGGAACGAGGTTCTCGGAACAGCAAGATTTGGTGCATAAAAACAATAAAAAAGCAGGTCGAAAGACCTGCTTTTTTTACATAAAATACCGCTTGAAAAAACGTGAAAAAGATGATATAATTAACCCGTAAAAGCGTTATTTTCAGCGAAATACCGAAAAAATAATACAGAAAGTTCAAAAAAGCAAAAATATTACGCTTCATATACTCTCATATTGTGAAATAAGTACAAAAAACGGGATTATTAATCGTCAATAATTTTTGAAAAAAATATACTGTTCTGCTTGACTTATTGGACTTTGTGTGATAAAATGTAGATATGAATTTCTGGGGGAAGTGTAAGCATTCGCGGATAGTTCTCCCGAAATTAAGCCTGATGCGGAGAGCACTTGTACAAAAGAATGGCTTAAAGCAAAAGGGGAATAAACATGTTAGAGAGGTATAGGACAATGAAGAAATCATTATTCAAGAGAGCAATTGCTGTAGCAGCTGCTGCACCACTTGCCCTCACACAGTGTTTAATTAATGCAAACGCTGAATCAAATGATGCTGTTCAGACTACAGCAACTGCACAGGCTGAAAGTAGTTCAAAGATTACACTTGATGATCTTCTTTACATTCCGGCAAACAAGACTGTTTCAGACTGGAATCAGCTTGTATGGGCAAAGCTTGCAACAAGAACACAGAGAGACGGCACATTCAACCTGACTGAACTTGCAAAGGAAGCAGTTGAACACGCTGGTCAGTTCAAGGACGTTGCAGATTATGCTCTTAATGAGCTTATCATTCCAAACGGTGTAAAGTATCAGATTACTGACAATAACGACGTTGTGATCACAGGTCACATCTCCGAGCCTGATTTCAACCGCAATCTTAGCCTTACATCAGGTAATGCGCTTGCAATCCAGGCTGAAAATTACAAAGCTCCGAATCTTACAAAGATCGATTTCTCAGACATCAGTGTTGAGGGCGATTTCAAGATCACATTCGAGACTTCAAAGCTTGGCGCAGGTACAGAAGTACCGATAAAGTTTGAGTATAAGACAACTGCTGACAACAAGGTATATGCAGCAGGTCAGCTCTTTGATCTTGCACTTGATACAATGGCAAAGGTAAAGGCTAAGGGCGATGCAGCACTTGAGAAGGAGATTCCTGCTCAGTTTGTTGACAAGGCTAAGGCTGATTACGCTGAAAAGATCAAGAATGTAACAGATAAGATTGAAAAGGCTAAGAGAAATTTCGAAAAGGCACTTAAGGCTGAAAAGAGCGGCGAGTATGCAAATGTTGCAGGTGTCATCGCTAAGGCAAACACATGGCTCAAGAACCACAACATCAACAAGCAGATCCCTGCTACAGCTACAGACATTGCTGCTAAGTCGATCGTAACAAAGGCTTATGATCAGCTTCTCAATGATTTCTCTCAGGAGCATGATATCAACATTACAGCTGCTGATCTCGGAAAGTTTGCTGACAGCTTAGAGAACATCAAGGGTTCACTTGCTAAGGCTGTTGCAAACGGCGAAGCTACATTCAAGGATGCTGAGCAGGCAGAGGTTAAGGCTTATGTAGAGTCACTTGGCTACGCTTTCGTTGATTCTTATAAGAAGGTAACAGCTAAGGTTGACTTCAGCGGAATCAATACAACAGATGCAGGTTCAGTTGCTGTTAAGATCGAGAGAGTTCTCGTAACAAATACAACTTCAACAACATCATCTACAACAACTACTACAACTACAACAACAGAATCTACAACATCTACAACAGAGTCTACAACCGAGTCAACAACATCATCTTCAACAACATCTACAACAGAATCAACAACATCATCTACAACAACTGAGTCAACAACATCTACAACAGAATCTACAACATCTACAACTGAGTCAACAACATCATCTACATCATCTTCAACAACATCTACAACAGAGTCTACAACATCTTCAACAACTACAACAGTTCCACCTGAGGTCGTTGAGACAACATCTATCATTAAGTCTTATGTAACAGCTGATACACAGCCTGCATACTATGTAAGCATTGAAGATGCTTTCGATAAGGCACAGATTTCTAATGTTGTTCTCCACGAGAGATACATTAAGGGTTATGAAATAAACGGCAAGAATTATGTATCAGGTGAAGGCGAAAACACAAAGGACATCACAGCTGATGTAAACTTTGGCTTAGCTACACCTTCTAATACATATCAGTCAGGAAGCACAAGCTTCAAGTATGAAGTTCCTGTATACGCAAACGGCGAAGTTCTTAAGGATATCGACGGCAAGAACGTTACAGTAACAGTTTACATCGCTCTCAAGGGTGATGCTAACCTCGATAACCTCGTTGACTCAAACGATGCTTCACAGGTACTTGCTTACTATGCAAAGGTTTCTACAAATAACACAGACGTTTATTCAGTAAACCTTTCAAAGAGCGCACTTGCTACAAGCCCAACATCTGAGTACGAAGAGTTTGCAGCATTCCTTGCTGACGTACACTACGGCGCAGATAAGAACGTAGAGAGATCAGTTAAGAAGGATAACAGACTCATCGATTCAAACGATGCAGCTTACATCCTCGCATTCTACGCAAGAAGATCTTCTGCTGATTACAACGGTAAGACAGACAGAGACATCTGGAATGAGGTCTTAAAGAAGGCTTGAAACTAAACAATAAGTTTCAGAAAGACATTTAAGGAAAGACGTAAAGTATTGAGTGTGATCCGCCGCTATGCGGCGGCGGATTGACATATATAATTCTAAAATTATCTGAAAGGAATAATGACAATGAAGAAGAATACTTTAAAGAGTGCTTTAGCAACACTCGCTGTATCAGCTGTAGCACTTTCAGCTACTGCTATGACTGCATCAGCTGCTGGTAAGGCTGCTGGTCAGGAATACCCATTAAACGGTCTTGATCCAAGCAAGGCTGCTACAAAGCCAACAATTTCACTTACACAGGAGACACTCACACTTGATGAGGCTAAGGCTAACCCAACTCGTACAATCGAGCTCAAGGTTACAGGTGCTGACAGAAAGTATGCTCCTACAGGTCTTCACATCCAGTTCGATTCAAGACTCAAGGCTGTAAAGGATGAAGATGGATTCATCGCAGCAATCGGTACTGCTGGTTCAAGACTTTCACAGGAGCAGCAGCCAGATGGCGACAACGGTTTCTTCGTAGCAACAGCTGCTTCATCTGATGCTGGTAGAGACGGTGTTCTCTGGACATTCCAGCTCACACTTCCAAGCGACCTTAAGGGCGGCGAAAAGTTCCCAATCGAGATCGCTTACAAGAGCAAGCCAACAGCTGAAGACCTTTTCACAAACGGTGATAAGGACGAAGAAGGTCAGCTCATGCAGGCTTGGGTATTTACTCAGGGTATTGAGCAGGGCTACATTGAGATAGTGGCTCCTACATCTTCATCTACAACTACAACAACTACAACAACAACTACTACAACTACAACAACTACAACTACTACAACATCTGGTTCAACAACATCTTCAACATCAACATCTACAGCTTCAACATCATCTTCTTCTGCAGCTTCTACAACTAAGGGAGCTACAAAGACAACAGCTAAGGCTACAACAACAAAGAAGGCTACAACAAAGAAGAACGATTCACCTAAGACAGGTGTAGCTGGTGCAGGCGTAGCAGTTGCAGGTCTTTCAATTGCAGTAGGTACAGCATTCGCTCTTAGAAAGAAGGAAGACTAATTAATTAGTCATCATTCTCTATAATAATTAAGGCTCTCCATTGGAGAGCCTTTTTATTTTAGTCTTTTTTTGCTGGCGGAGTCCAGTCTACACCGCCCCAGCCGTCTATATTAGCGCGTTTCATAGCTCCGAAAAGCCTGTCCTTAAAGCCGTGATCGCTGCGCTCCATATCCGCAAGGAAATCTTTGGTCTTCTGTCGATTTGTGTGTCCGTCAGCAGGACAGACTGACTTGACAACGGGCAGCTCTATCCTTCTTGCTGCGCGGCGTATATCCTTTTCGGGAGCGAGTACAAGGGGACGGATTACGGTGACATTTTTATGGGTAAGGTATGTACTTGGTGAAAAACAGCCGATACGCCCCTCGGTGAATAAATTCATAACAAAGGTCTCTACCGCGTCATCATAGTTGTGACCGAGCGCGACCTTGTTGCAGCCGAGATCATTTGCGGCGTCATGGAGAGCACCTCTGCGCATTCGCGCACATAGACTGCATGGACTCGGTTCCTTTCTCACATCAAAGACTATCTCAGCGATCTGAGTTTTTATGATATGATACTCTATACCTTCATTTTCACAAAGCTTGGCAATAGGAGAGAAGTCCATTGAGCCGTTTGTAAATCCCATATCAAGGGTAACAGCAACTATCTCGTAGTCAATACCTATAAATTTGCGCAGCAGTTGCAGTCCCTGCATAAGTACAAGGCTGTCCTTTCCGCCCGAAACGCCGACGAGAATGCGATCTCCGTCGGAGATAAGTCCGTAATTCTGTATAGCCTTTCGCATATATCCAAGAATTTTTTGCATAAATGTTCTCCAATCATGTAATTTCAAGATATATTATATCATTTCAGTAATATAAAAGCAAGAGTCAGTGTCATGTGCTAAAAATCACGATATACGGTTACTTCCCATTTGTTTGTGTGTCTGAAATAACGTTTTTATATCGTTTATATTAATAGTAAGCTTAAAAATCAATGATTGCTCATGCACTCTTTAATAAGCTTTATATGGCCGCAAAAAATGGAGAAACATATTTTAAAGAAATTTGCAAATAAAACTTGCAAAGTATGAAAAAATATATTATAATAGAAATGAACTATTTTGTATCAGACTGCAAATAAAAAGAAACAGATGATACGTTGAAGCAGAAAGGAGAGGCGCAGGTGCGCCTGAAAAATAAATGACAGAGCAGATGAGAAATCTTTTGATATTACTTGCCGCTATTGTTGTTGTACTTATTCTTATAATACTTTTATTCAGCGGAAAAAGCTCATTCAGACGTCTTCTTTCAATTTTTCTTGAGGAACGCAAAGATGATTTTGACGGTGGAGAAGTACCTGCAAATGCAGCTCCAGTCAACAGAGTAAATGCCGATCGCAGAGGCGGTCAGGACGATGAATTTGCTAATCAAAAGCGTACATCGGAGCCCATCGTTGAAATGGCAACACTTGTCAGAAAAAGCGATGACCGTCTGAGGATTATTGAGAGTACTGGACAGGTAAAGCTCGTAGACGAATATTATGAACTTATCTTTGTTACAAGAAAGGGACAGAAGCTGAAGATCGAATGCTCTGCGGAGGCATACGACAAGGTGCCTTTCAATCAGCAGGGTTCGCTTACATACAGGCGAAATACTCTTGTAAAGTTCAAGTATTATGAGGATACGGTTTTCAATTGATGAGAGAAGGGGCGGCTCATGTCGTCCCTGTTTTAGTTTAAAACATATGGAGGCAATATGGTAAGCTTTAATAATGACTGGGACGAACTGCTGAAGAACGAGTTCACCAAGGATTATTACCTTAAACTCAGACAGACTCTTATAAACGAGTACAGAACACAGCGGATATTCCCGGGTATGTATGATATATTCAATGCCTTGAAGTATACATCATACGAAGATGTCAGATGCGTTATAATCGGTCAGGATCCATATCACGGAGAGGGGCAGGCTCACGGACTGAGCTTCTCGGTACGAAAGGGAATTGCTCCGCCGCCGTCGCTTATCAATATTTTCAAGGAGATAAGGGAAGATGTGGGCATAGATAACTTAGGCAAGCACGGCGAGCTTACCAAGTGGGCGCTGGAGGGAGTCCTTCTGCTCAATTCAGTGCTTACAGTACGTGCAAATCAGGCAAGAAGTCACCACGGTATCGGCTGGGAGAACTTCACAACCGATGTTATACAGCTTCTTAATCAGCGCGAAAAACCTATGGTATTCATGCTATGGGGCGGTGATGCCAAGACCAAGCAGCAGTACATAACTAATCCTGCACATCTTGTTTTAAAGGCGGCGCACCCAAGTCCGCTGTCGGCGTATAACGGATTTTTCGGTTGCAGGCACTTCTCGAAAGCTAATCAGTTCCTGCGCGAAAAGGGACTGGGCGAGATAGACTGGTCGATAGAATAACGGAGGATATATATGCATATCAAAGAGCTTTTTAAAAATAAGACCCTGTTTTCCTTTGAGGTTTTCCCGCCGAAGAAAACAAGTCCTGTTGACGTAATATACAGCACTCTTGACGAACTCAATGACCTGAAACCGGATTTTATAAGCGTTACCTTTGGTGCGGGCGGAAGCGGAAACAGCCGTTATGCACTGGAAATAGCTTCCAGAATAAAGGAAAGCGGTATAACGCCTATGCTTCACCTGCCATGTATCAACTTTACTAAAGCTGAGATAGATTCTGCCCTTGAAGAGGCAAAAGAACGCGGTATCGAGAATATACTTGCATTGAGAGGCGATATAAACCCTGAGATACCGCCTGTGAATGATTTCAGCTATGCAAGCGATCTTATCACTTACATAAAGTCAAAGGGCGATTTCGATATAGCAGGAGCCTGCTATCCGGAGTGTCATCCCGATGCGGAAAGTCTTGTTGAAGATATAATCAATCTCAGAAAAAAAGTCGACGCAGGTGCAGATCACCTTATAACACAGCTTTTCTTCGACAATGACAATTTTTATGAATTCCGCGAAAAGGCAGCTATTGCAGGTATAAACGTACCTATTGAGGCAGGCATCATGCCTGTTGTAAATAAGAGACAGATAGAGCGTATGGTAACTACCTGCGGAGCAAGTCTGCCAAGCAAATTCGTGCGTATAATGACAAAATACGAGCACAATCCCGAAGCTCTGCGAGATGCGGGCATAGCCTACGCAGTAAATCAGATAGTCGATTTGGTTGCAAGCGGAGTTGACGGTATACACCTCTATACAATGAACAATCCATACGTTGCCCGTAAGATAAGCGAAGCTGTTTCGGGCATCATCAAAACATGATGGAGCTTGATCCCATATCCCTGTCGGAAGCGGCACGGTATATGGGCATTAAGGGAACTCCCACAGAGGCAATACAGGATATGCTTGAACGCTGTGAAAGGGTAGTGCGTGAGCGCGTGAACCCTAAATACGTGTATCTTGAGACTTCTGTGGAATTCAAGGATAATGGAGTTATCCTCGGTGCTATGTCGGAGCCGCTGACAGGAGAAGATATAAAAAGACATCTCAGCGGCTGTAACCGGGCTATAATGCTTGCAGCTACCCTTTCTCAGGAAGCTGATAAGCTCATAAGACAGGCGGCGGTTACAGATATGGCAGAGTCACTTGCTATTGACTGCCTTTGCAGTGCGGCTGTTGAACAGGTCTGCAACCGTGCTGAGGCGGATATTTTTCAAAAACACGATATACCTTACAGAACATGGAGATTCAGCCCCGGATACGGAGACCTTCCCATCTCATTACAGAAAAGCTTTCTTATCGCCCTGAATGCACAGAGAAGGATAGGTCTTACAGTGACCGAAAGCTCACTGCTGATACCGTCAAAATCGGTAACGGCATTGATAGGGATCTCAGATAAGCCCATAGAAAAAAGCAAGCGCGGCTGCGCGGTGTGCAATATGCGTGAGAGTTGTGCTTTCAGAGCATCTGGCAGCAGCTGCGGCAAATAAATATGTGCATATAGCCGAAAATATATCACAGTATAATTAAACAATATGTGAACAATTCACTATAAAAGTGTTAAAAGTCTATGAAATTTTTATATTGACATAAACCAAGACAAAGTGATATAATTAGGTAAGGTGTAAGAGTATAAATTATAAGGAACAATAGGGCGATATTAAAAGGAGTTAGAGGATGAAAAGAGTAAGATATTTCATTTCAGCATTATTGATAGCTGCAATGTCGATGTCTTTCCTTGCTTGCAGCAGCAAGAAGGACAATAAGCCCGAAACCGCTAAGGAGCTGGACTCTGATCTGAGAAACGAGATTCGTCAGAATGCAGAAAACTCTGAGCTTCTTACAGGCGATAAGCTTGAAAACGGTGAAATAAAGTGGCTTTCAGACTGGGACATCAATCCCGATGGTACGGGTAAGAATGTTCCTATAGATCTTGCAGTATTTCAGGAGAGATACGGCGGAAAGATAAAATACTACAGCTGCGTTTATGAAGACAGATATGAAAAGCTTACAGAGTATATGAGTTCGGGTGAAGGCATAGATTTCTTCTACGGAGGCAATCTTGACGCTTTTCCAAGAGGTGCGGTAAAGAAAATGTTCGTACCTGCTGACGATTATATAGATTTTGACTCTCCTCTCTGGGAGGACGTTAAGGACGTTAACGATCAGTTCCTCTGGAATGGAAAACACTATATGGCAGGAGTTCAGGCAACAGGTGACACAGTAGCTGTAGTGTATAATAAAAAGACAGTAGCCGAAGCAGGCTTTGAGGATCCCGCTGATCTGTACGCAAGAGGCGAATGGACATGGGATACCTTCCAGGAGATGCTTGAAGGCTTTGTAGATACCGACAACCAGAAATACGGTATAGACGGCTGGTGGTTTGAATTTGGTCTTATCAATACCATCGGTACAACACCGATAAGTCTGGAAAACGGAAAGCTTGTAAGCAATATTGGTGATCCGGATATGGAGCGTGTCCAGAACTGGATATACGATCTGTATCAGAAAAACTGTATTGCTATAGGTGTCGGAGATTTCGGCTGGGATACCAAGCCGGCATATGTTGGAGAAGGAAAAACGCTGTTTTATCCTATCGGCTTATACGATCTCTACATGGAAAAGGACAAATGGACTGCAAAGTACGGCGAGGACGCATTCTTTGTGCCAATGCCAAAGGATCCTGAGGCAGATGAATACTATGTGCCAACAGGACTTGAGGCGTATATGTTCGTAAGTGGAGGTTCAAACCCTGAAGGCGTAGCCAAATACCTTGACTGCAAGAGATTTGCTCATCTTGATCCGCGGACAAAGGAGATAGCAGATCAGCAGTTCAAAGATGACTACGGCTGGACTCAGGAAATGCTGGATATGAAAGACAGTATGCAGCAGCTTGCAGAGGATAACCCCGTAATAGATATCTCAAGGGGCGTTTCTCAGGACTGCGGAACTCTTATCAATGATTCGTTGAGACTTACCGCAAGAGGTACACCGTGGAATGAGACTTATGAATCCATTTATGCAACAGTTGAAAAGTATCTTGAAAAAATCAATTCTGACCCCGAATCAGCCGATGTAGACTGAAACTGATACGGGGAGAATAGAGTTGCGGAAAGCTAAATAAACGGAGATCAATTGGATAAGAAATTCATTTTTATATAATGTTGTAATCAGAGGATACTATATCATTTAAGTTGGAGAAAGGAGGCTATGATCATGGAGAAAGTACTGGTAACAGGCGGCTGCGGACTTATAGGGCAGCACATTTGCTCAGGACTCCTCAAGAAAGGCTTTGAGGTCATAGCTATTGACAGAGAGGAATCAGGATATAATGAGGGGAAGCTTCACTATTCATCAGTAATATGTTCACCTACAGATAAAAACACTATAGCTGAGGTATTTGAAAACAATAAATTTGACATAGTCATTCATGCAGCTTGTACGGTAGACAACGATCTCGGACCTATCGTAACAGAAGAGCAGATGAATGAAAGTGCAGCAATAGATAAGTTTATTTATCATTATGCAGTTACAGACAATGTTAAGAAGATAATAGTGCTTAGTACCGATCAGGTATATCAGTTTCCGAAAACAAGAGAACCTATCCGTGAGGACAGCGATCTGAAGCCTATAACGAATTATGCTGTTATGAAGTATAAAACAGAAAAGGCTTTTGTAAGTGAGATGGTACATCACAAGGAGCTGTTAGGCTGTATCATACGTTTTTCACCTGTATATACACTTAATTTTACGGATAATCTTATGTCCAAGATAACAGACCCTAAGGACGGCTCGTATTTCGTATACGGTCAGGGACAGTATGGCTTCCAGCTTTGCTGTGTACATAACCTTGTTGATTTTATACTCTGTTATGCTAAGAATGTGGATAATGCAACAACTTCAGGCATATACGTATACAATGTCAGCGACAAGCTCCTTACAACAGCGGCTGATATCATTACATTCATGCGTGACAAGCACCGTCTTGGCGCAGTAATGCAGAAACAGCCCGCAGGAACACTTTCAAAGCTCAAGGGTATGTTCAGTTCCAATAAGGAAGAAAAGACAAATTATCGCTATCTTGATCTTTCCAAGATAGAGAACAATAATATGCTTGATAATACGAAGGCAAGAAAGTTCGTAAATTTCCGCTGGGATATACATAATACAAAATAAAAGGACGGATATATCCGTCCTTTTTTTGTCTGTATATTTTTTGGGCGCATAATGTGCGCCCTTGCTTTTTATTCTATTACAGTGTAATTATCCGCTGCATTTTCCTTTGTAGCGTGTTCTGTAACGCTGAGTACCTTAACCTTTAACGGGCGTGTACCCATATTTATCTCTATGATATCGCCCACCTTCACATCGTAAGAAGCTCTTGCGGCTTTGCCGTTGACTACTATCTTTTCGGCATCACAGGCTTCGTTGGCAACTGTGCGGCGCTTTATAAGTCTTGTGACCTTGAGGTATTTATCAAGTCTCATAATATCTCCTTCAATACTGTATTGAAAATAAAAGGGGGACAGTAAACTGTCCCTCTTTGTGATTACTTATTGATAGCTTCCTTAAGACCCTTGCCAGCCTTGAAAGCAGGTGCTTTGCATGGAGGGCAAACCATCTTAGCCTTTGTCTTAGGGTTGATGCAGGTCTTTTCGCCTCTCTCACGAACCTCGAATGTACCGAAGCCTGTGAGGCAAACCTTCTTGCCGCTCTCGAGAGTCTCCTGAATAGCTGAAAGTGTAGCTTCAAGAGCTGCGGAAGCGTCCTTCTTTGTGCATTTAGCCTTTTCTGCTATAGAATTGATAAGCTCAGTCTTAGTCATTTTTTTGTTCCTCCGTTTTACTAATTATTGATTTGGCTTTGTCCCAATAGATGTCAAGCTCTTCAATAGGAAGATTTTTCATATCAACGTTTTCGGCAGAGACAAGATCCTCTGTAACAGAAAAACGTTTTATGAATTTTTCAGTAGCGGCTTTCAGTGCAAGTTCAGCGTCAACGCCCAAAAGACGTGCTGCATTTACACATGAAAACAGCAGATCGCCGATCTCCTCTTCGATATTGGCTTTATCTCCGTTTATAACGGCAGCGTCGAGTTCAGCTTTTTCGTTTGCGATACAAGCTATAGCGTCCTCAGCACAGCGGAAATCCATGCCTGCGCGCATTGCCCTTTTGCCTACCTTTTGCGCTCTCATAAGAGCGGGAAGGGACTTTGCAACGCTTGTCAGGGTATCCGTGTATCTTTCCTGCCCCTTGGTTTCCATTTTGATAGCGTCCCAGTTTTTGAGCACCTGATCGGTGGTATTTGCTGTTACGTCACCGAAAACGTGGGGGTGGCGGATAATTAGCTTTTTGCATACCTCATCGCACACATCATCAAAGGTAAACGAATCAGTTTCCTCCTCGATCCTGCAATGGAATACGACCTGAAGCAGAACGTCGCCCAGCTCTTCTCGGAGAAGGTCTGCGTCCTCAAGGTCTATAGCCTCGATGACCTCGCAGGTCTCTTCAATGAAGTCGCTTTTTATTGACTTGTGGGTCTGTTCTCTATCCCACGGGCAGCCGCCCTCGCCTCTCAGAAGTCTTACAATATCGAGCAAATCGTTTATGGAATAATGCTCTTTCTGCTGATATTCAACCATAGGAAAACACTCCCTTAAAGACGGGCTATGTTATATAATACCCTAATTTTTGATAAATTGCAACCTTTTTTTTACATTTTTGTTAATTCCGAAGAAAATAATGCTTAAAAGAGCCGCGCTTTGTATATTTTTGCTATATAATTACAACAAGTTATATTTTTTAGAGCATCAAAACACAGCCGAATAATATTATCTGTCTACAAATCCTACCTTATGGAAAGCCTTTGAGACTATTCTGCCTGAGTATCTGAGGGCTTTTTCAGCACCCTCTGTATAGCACTGTTTGAGGAAAGCTTTATCATTGCTGAGCTTAGCGAATTCGGTACGGACAGGTTCGAGGTGGTCTGCAACAGCTTCACCTACAGCAATCTTGAAGTCACCGTAGCCCTTGCCTGCAAATTCAGACTCGATAGCCTTGAAGTCCTTACCTGTAACGCAGGAATAAATTGTCATAAGATTATTGATGCCGTCCTTGCCCTCGCGGTAGCATACCTCTGCTTCGCTGTCTGTGACAGCTCTCTTGAACTTACGGATAATTGTATCCTTATCATCAAGGATAAGTATACATGCGTTAGGGTTTTCGTCGGATTTTGACATCTTTTTTGTAGGCTCCTGAAGAGACATGATCTTTGCGCCTACTTCGGGGATATACGGTTCGGGAAGTGTGAAGAAGTCGCCGTAACGCTGATTGAAGCGCTGAGCGATATTTCTTGCAAGCTCAAGATGCTGCTTCTGATCTACTCCGACTGGTACAAGATCAGCATTGTATGCAAGGATATCCGCAGCCATGAGCACAGGGTATGTGAAAAGACCCGAGTTTATATCGTCAGGGTGCTTCTGGCTCTTGTCCTTGAACTGAGTCATTCTTGAAAGCTCACCGAACTGTGTATTGCAGCCCAGTATCCAGTTGAGCTCTGCGTGTGTGGGCGCATGGCTCTGGATAAAGAGTATTGATCTCTGTGGGTCAACTCCGCAAGCCATGAGAAGGGCATAGGAATTGAGTGTATTCTGGCGGAGCTTAGCAGGCTCCTGTCTTACGGTAATAGCGTGCATATCAACAACGCAGTATATGCAGTTGTACTGTTCCTGTAAAGCACCCCAGTTTCTGACAGCACCTATATAGTTGCCGAGGGTAAATGTTCCTGTAGGCTGGATACCGCTGAAAATCAGCTTTTTATCGTCCATTAGTGTGATTCTCCTTACTTAGTTGCTGCATTTCTTCTGTCAGCCTCGTCCTTGAGCTGGCAGCTTCTGATCTCACTGAGAACGCGCTGATAAAGTACATAGAATGAACGGAGCTCAGGCTCTGTTTCAGGGATAAGACCTGCTTTGAGCTCTGTCATGAATACGCCGCTCTTAGTGAGGAGGAATATCTTGTTTGTTCTTCCCTTAGGAAGGTCATAACGCTTTGTCTTTTCACATTTTGGAAGGAGCTGGCCTGCGTTTGCAACGAGAGTGTGTGCAGCCTGAACCAGGTTTCTGTACTTCTGTGAAGCACCTGTGTACTCGCCGCCGTTGTTGAAGTAGATATTAGCTGCACCGTTGATGAAGCATACCATAGTAGTAAGAACATCAGCTGACATAGGAATATCAATAACAACGCCGAAGACATCATTCTTCTTGAGCTTGCTGAATGTATCGAAGTATTCAGCAGGGAAGTTGATAGCCTGTCCTCTTGTCATAAGATATTTCTGTGTGACATTATATCTGTCGGTCATTCTGTTTGGCATAATAAAAATTTCCTTTCAAAGTAATTTTTCTTTTTTTAGTCGAGCATCTCTCTTGTCATGCGGGCAAGAATATCCATGCCCTTCTTTATCTGCTCGTTTGTAGGTGTTGAATAATTAAGACGGAACGAGTGGCTGATCTCGTTCTGGTCGATGCTGAAGGAGTTGCCCGGTACAACAGCGATCTTGTACTGCTGAACAGCCTTCTTGCAGAAGTCGTTCATATCGCAGCTTTCGGGAAGGTCACACCATACGAACAGACCGCCCTGAGGCTTGGTATAGTGTATCTTCTTTGAGAATTCGTTGTCGATGTATCCGCACATAAGGTCACATTTTTCCTTGTATATAGCGCGGAGCTTCTTGAAATGAGCTTCTCTGTCAACAGTTGTCATAAATCTGTGGGAAACCACCTGTGCCCACATATTCGAGTGAACGTCAGCGACCTGCTTGCAGACTACCATTTTCTGTATGATAGGAGCAGGAGCCGAGCAGTAGCCTGTTCTGAAGCCTGATGAGATTATCTTTGAGAATGTGCTTGAGTAGATAACTCTTCCCTCGGTATCAAAGCTCTTTATGCAGGGAACGTTCTCTCCCTCAAAGCGAAGCTCGCCGTATGGGTCGTCCTCAAGGATAATGAAATCGTACTTGCAGGCAAGCTCATAGACAGCCTTGCGCTTTTCCAGAGACATAGTCTTGCCTGTTGGGTTCTGGAAGTTGGGGATAAGGTAGAGGAGCTTGACATTCTTATCTTTTTTGAGAACATCTTCAAGCTTTTCAAGATCAATGCCGTCATCTTCCATTTCAACGCCAACAAGGTTGACATTGTATGAGCGGAAAGCGTTGAGCGAACCGATAAAGCTCGGAGACTCGCAGAGGAGAGTATCTCCCTCATTGAGCAGTACCTTACATGAAAGCTCGTTAGCCTGCTGACCTCCTGATGTAATGATAAGGTCGTCAAATTCCTTGTGGAAGCAATTCTTTTCTGTCATCCAGCCTTTAAGGAAATCACGCAGGGGAGTATAGCCCTCAGTGACGCTGTACTGGAGTGCAAGAATAGGGTCGTTTTTGAGAAGATCAGCAGAGATCTCAGCGATTCTCTCCTTTGGGAAAGCCTCGGGAGCAGGGTTGCCTGCTGCAAAAGAGATGACCTCAGGATCGGAAGTGAACTTGAGAATTTCTCTGATTGCAGAAGCCTGAAGCTTGCTGACCTTGTCTGAGAATTTATAATCCATGATAAAAACCAGCCTTTCGTCTGTTTGATAACTATAATCAGTCCAATTTACATTATAACACATTATTTACAATAAATCAATATCTGCGTTGATTTTTATGGTATTTAGTGATTAGTGGTTAGTGCATAGTGATTAGTAGGGGCGACTGTATCAATTCATAATTGATGCTGTTTTCGATGATACTCACCGTGTCGAGAAGCAGCTTTCCTTTTGATGATACACGGACGAGCAAGGGGGCACAGGCTCTGTGCTGTAGGGGAGCCCGCCCTCGGGCTCCCGTATACGCCTCACGATGCAAATAATATGCATCGAAACCTCAACAGGGCGATGTGGGCATCGCCCCTACAGTGCAGAGCCTTACGCAATAAATATCAAGTGGTATTAATACAAACAATACCATTTTACCACCTGTCAGAACTCAGTGTTCCGCATAAAAGCATTTTCGGCAGCATATATTTCTGTGAAAAACTATTTTTATGTGCAGACATATTTCGGAGGCGGTCAATACTGAAGAAGCAGAATTTTATAAAAGGCTCTATAATACTTATGGTATCGGCAGCGGCAGCAAAACTGCTTGGGGCAGTTTTTAAGATACCGCTTACGAATATACTGGGCGGCGTGGGCATGAGCTATTTCAGCTGTGCATACAGTCTTTTCATGCCTGTGTATTCTCTCGTTGTAACGGGACTGAGTTCCGCGGTGGCACGTATGACGGCACAGAGCGCAGCACTTGGTATGTATGCCAATGCGGCAAAGGTGCGCAGAACAGCTTTGGGTATATTTTCACTTGCTGGACTTGTTGGCAGCCTGCTCATATTTTTTCTTGCTGAGCCATTCAGCGTTTACAGTATAGGCAGCTCCGAAGCATTGTTAGCTGTGGAGATGATAGCTCCTGCGGTGCTTTTCGGTTGTGTGACCGCAGTAGAGCGAGGATACTATGAGGGTATGAGCAATATGTACCCAACCGCATTTTCTCAGGTAGTCGAGGGTATAGTCAAGGCTGCGGCAGGACTCCTGCTGTGCGGTTATGTTATGAAAAATCCTCAGACGGTAATGGCGTATTTCCCACATATAAAAGATATCCGTGCCGCAGCAGCGGCAGCAGGTATAATGGGAGTTACTCTTTCAACGGCAGGTGCAGCAGTATATTTTGCTTTTGTCAGGCTTTTCGTAAAAGCACCAAAGGACGGAGAGAGCTGCGTTATGAGCAGAAAAGCCATTGTGCGTGAGCTTACGGCAACTGCTCTGCCCGTGGGAGTAAGTGCGCTTGTGACTAATCTTACAGCATTGGTAGATATGTGGACTGTAATAGGCTGTATATCGTATTTCGGAAGCAATACAGCAGTCCCTGATGGTATTTCCGAGGCAGAGCTGCCATACTTTATATATGGTTCGTTTGCAGGCATAGCACTTACGATATTCAATCTTGTGCCTTCGGTCACGAATATGCTGGGAAAGGGAGCGCTTACCTGTATAACGGCTGCATATGAGAATAAAGACCGAAAAGCCCTCGGGTACGGCACATCGCAGGCACTTCTCACAGCGGCTGTCATAGCACTGCCTGCGGCGGCGGGGATCGCAGTTCTTGCGCCTGAGATACTTGGATATTTATATCCCGAGCAAACAGATGAAGCAGCTTTCTGTATAGGCTCACTTCGCCGGTTAATGCCGGGAATGGTATGTCTCTGCGTGTCCTATCCGCTTTTCAGTATGCTTCAGGCGGTAGGCAAGCCTTCAGCTCCTCTGAAAATAATGCTTACAGGTACAGCAGTAAAGCTTGCAGGCAATCTTGCTTTTATACCGCTTATGGGAGTTGACGGTGCGGCTTTATCTACTTCACTGTGCTATGGAATAATACTTGCTATATCGCTCAGGTCTTACATAAAAGCGACGAGTCTGCGTATCAGCGCATCGCCATTCCTGAAAGTGATGTATTCAGGAGCAATGTGCGGCGGAACAGCATATTTGGTATCATCTTTAGTGAAAAAAGCGGGAGCTTCGCAAATGATGGTTATTGCAGTTTCTGCGGCAGCGGGAGGAGTAGTTTATCTTGGGATTATGGCTTCACTTTTTGGAGCCATCAGCAAAAAGCGCAGTAAAAGAGCATAAAAGTACTTGCATTTTTGTTTTTTTTGTGATATTATACAATTATTAAATCAAGGGGGCAGAATAATGAATAATATCCTTAAAAAAATGACAGCAATCACAGCAGCATTTTCCGTTATGTGCGCTTCAACTATTGCAAGTGCATATGGAGCAGGAAGTGCAACAGGTGACGAGTACGAGTTTAACGGAATTGATCCTGAGAAGTCAACGGTAAAGCCGACGATATCACTCAGTCAGATCGAGCTTTCACTGGAAGAAGCCAAAAGCTCGCCGGTTCAGTCTATTGAAATGAGTATCAAGGACGCTGAAAGAAAGTATGTAGCTACAGGTATTCATGTAAGGTATGATGATCGTCTGAAGCTTGAAGAGCGCGACGGAGAGATAGCTGAGAAAGGTCCTGCTATCACCAGACTCGGATACGAGCTTTCACAGGAAGATAACTGTATTTTCCTTGTTACGGCAGGTTCGGCGGATTACGGCCGTGACGGCGTAATGTGGACATTTGATCTCAGACTTCCCGATAATGTCAAGGCAGGGGACTATTTCCCTATAGAGATCGAATACGACAAGGAGAATGATCTTTTTGCTTCTATCGGCAACAAAGCAAATTCCAAATTCATGGATGCATGGGTATTTACCAGAGGAATCGAGCACGGTTATATCAAGATAGCAGGTGATGATAACCAGACAACAACTTCTGCAACAACAACTTCTGCAACTACTATTACGGAAACAACATCAACAACTACTACAGAAACAACATCAGCATCAACTACTGCTATAACAACAACCGATCGTTCTTATTGGACAAATACTCCTGAATTATCGACTACAACAACTGTAAAGCCTACAGAAACAACAAAGAAGAC
>NZ_KI912491.1:123001-233938 GCF_000518765.1 Ruminococcus flavefaciens ATCC 19208
ACCGAATCAACTACATCAACCTCAAAGACATCAATTGCATCTACAACTACTACCACCGAATCAACTACATCTACTTCAAAAACATCAATTGCATCTACTACAACAACTGTGACATCAACATCAACTGCCACAACAACACAGCCAACGACCACAACACCGGATACAGGAAAGAAGTATAAGCTCGGAGATCCTAACGGTGACGGTCTTATAGACTCTGTTGACGCTTCTGCTATACTTAAAATTTACGCAAGATTATCCACTAACAGCACAGAACCTACAGAGAAGGAAAGTGCTACATGTGATGTGAATCATGACGGACTTATCGACTCGGCAGACGCATCAAAGGTACTTGCTTACTATGCATACATTTCAGCAAATGACGCAATAGAGCTTGAAGCATTTCTCAGCAGGAAGAAATAAGGAACAGACTCGGAAAGGACTGTAATAAATGAAGAAATTATTCAAAAAACTCGTTTCAGTATCTATCGCAGCATTAATGCTCGCATCTGCAACAGCACTGCAGGCTTTTGCAGGTGCTGCCAAGGGCGATGAATATGAACTCGGTGACCTTGACGTTTCGCAGGCAACTGTAAAGCCCACTATATCCATAACTCAGCAATCAATTTCATATGCTGAATACAAGGCTAACCCTGTTAGAACAATAGAGGTCAAAATAAAAGATGCCGACGGCAAATATGACAATGCAGGCTTCAGCGTAAAGGTCGATGACAGACTTAAATTAGTCAAGGACGACGAAGGCTATATTGCATTTGCAGGTCAGGCTCTCAAGAGAAGTATGTTTGAAGCTTTTCCTGAGGGGGATAACGGTTTCAGAGTTTTGATCGCAAGTGCAGGTGAGAAGAACAGAGACGGCGTGATGTTTACGTTTCAGGTCGAGCTTCCCAGCGAGAACGGAGATTTCACTAAATATCCGATTGAGATATACTACAATAAGGATACCGATCTTTTCACTAATGCCTTAATGGACGAAGAGGGAAAGCTCATGGAAGCATGGACTTTCACTCATGGTATCGAGCACGGATATATAGAAGTTTACGGAGACCCCTCACATGATCTTTTCCCTAAGGGCGATGTGAACTTCGACAGAAAGGTAGACTCTGTAGACGCTTCGATGATACTTGCTTTGTATGCCAAAATATCCACAGGCAAAACAGAGCCTACAGAAAAGCAGCTAAAGGAATACGACTACAACGAGGACGGTTCTATAGACTCTGCCGATGCATCAAAGGTACTTGCTTACTACGCAGCAAATTCAACTTCAACTAAATAAACAGCAAGCCCCGAGGCATTGCCTCGGGGCTTGTCTTTTGAGCCATTAGTCGTTAGCCTAATTAGTAGGGGCGGATATTATCCGCCCGATAATAAAGCGGCGAAGCCGCTTCCTGATGACTAACGGCAAGATCAAAATTTTTTCAAATCACGCGATGATATCTACCTGATAATTCAGTGTCTCTCGCGGCTGTATTTTGTTTATCGGTATCATTATAGCGCGGAGCAAGGGTGCAGCGTCACGCTGCAATGCTCAAAGCTGACACCGTTTTCGTTAGCTTCGATCATAAGGAACGAAGCACCTTCCAGTCCGGAAGCCGAAACGGAAACTACATTTCCTTTCACGAAATTCTCGTGACAATGACCGACTACGACGAGATCGTATCCCTTTACTTCTTCACTTTCGCAAGCCTTATCGAACTCGCCGTTTTTCAGAGATGACAGCGGCAAAAACGGATAAGGCGCATTTACGTCTAAGAACAGAAAATGCGAAAAACGTATTTTGTGTCCGTGGCATTCGTTCTCATAGTACAGCGGCATCTGCCTGATGAACTGCATCTGCTTGTCCGTAAGCTTTTCCCTGATACCGTCATAATAAGCTCTCAGGTGTTCAACGTCGGGATCAACATCGACACCATGCTCGGCATAAAGCTCGCAGTTGCCTTTCAAACAGATTATATTACTTGCCTTTAAAAGCTCAAGACATTCCGTTTCTTCATTTCCGCGCTGAAAGATATCTCCTAAAAACACTGTCAGATCGGGAGCTTTTTCTCTGATCTGTTCAAGTACAGCTTTTAAAGCTTTAAGATTTCCGTGTACATCTGAGAATACTGCAATTTTCATAGCAAACCCTTCTTTCGTATCATTATCGTTAAAAATAAAATAACGCCATAGTGCTCATATCAGAAAACTATGGCGTAAAATCCAGTAATAGGTATAACGGTCAAGCCGTTTTTTACTTTAATACCTCAGCGTCGGGAGCTGTGATATTATCGGCAGTGATCTTATATTTGATAACTGTTGTTTTGTTGTTGGGGTCTTTTCCTGTAGGGAAGAAGCATACATTGAAATCGTTCATATCTTCATTGAGAATGAAGCCGCCTATGATACCGCTGAACTGTCCGTTTGATGGGATAGTGAACGGATCAACGAAATACTTGTCGTCCTTGAAGTGGTTTCCTGCATACAGCTGTGTGCGGACTTCGGAATAAAGCTTAGTACCCGCAGGAAGCTCGATATAGAAATTATTGAGTGTGCTGAGCTCATATTCCTTATCGGTGTTGTTGCGGAGAGTTATATCAAAGTAGATGAACTTTGCAGAGTCGTCGCGCAGACCCGGGTCGATAACAGCGTTGAGAGTGAAGTCGGTATCGTTTTCTGATACCATAGTTCCGATTTCGCCGTTTATAACATTGGAACCCATAGATGAAAGGTCTACCTGTGATCTTTCGTCATCGGCAGCACGTGTCGGACGTGGCTCAGATGAAGTAGTGGATTTCTTTCTGCCAAGACATCCTGCGGAAACGGATGTTGTTACAACAGCCGCAAGAATCAGAGCATAAAGCCTGTTTTTTTTCATTTTTTCTATCCTCCGTATCGTTAAAAGCCGCTATACGGCGTATTTTTATATAAGACAAGTATAGTATATCACATTTTACAGCAAAATGTCAAGATTAATTCGGATAAGCGGAAAATAATAAAAGATGCAAAAAAGCACTTGCAAAACATAGTAAACCTATGGTATAATTAGCGTATCCTCGATGACCGCCGAATGGCGGTTATCGCCCTGAACAAAGTTCAGGGAGCGCAAATTCTTTATTATTTAGGAATTTGCGCGATACACTAATTGATGTCAAGCTCATTTTGCCCTAAGGGGCAAAACAAAGTGCAGAAAAAATCATAAATTATTATTTTTTCTTACACTTTGACAACTTCAGATTGGCTTTATAAAGCTATATTAAGCCAATCTGAAGTTGCTGAGCTGACATTAATTAAAATACACCTAACAATCGCTTGAAAGGAGCGTACTAATGAAAATATCTACAAAAGGCAGATACGCACTCAGAATGCTGTATGATCTTGCTGTTCATCAGGAAGAGGGCTATGTATCCTTAAAGGATATTGCCGACAGACAAGGAATATCAAAAAAATATCTCGAACAGATAGTGCCTCTTCTTAATAAAACAGGACTCCTCAGGACTAACCGCGGAAACAGAGGCGGATATATGCTTGCGGGAAAGGCAGCTGACATCACTGTGGGAGATGTACTGAGAGCGACTGAGGGAAGTCTTGCGCCTGTATCATGTCTTGACTTTGAACCAAATGAATGTCCGAGAGTGAATGAATGCTCTACACTTTTTGTCTGGGAGGGGCTTTATAAAGCTATAAATGAATACCTTGACAATATAACTCTCCAGACAGTTATCGAACGCGGAGCCGTTATCGGCGGAGATTATTGCATATAAGTGTTTATTATGACAAAAGCGGAGCTTTTAAGCTCCGCTTTTGCTGTATAATGGCATATAAGAATTATTCAAACATAGGAGTTGAAAGGTAACGCTCACCTGTATCCGGGAGAAGTGCTACGATGACCTTTCCCTTGTTTTCGGGGCGCTTTGCGAGCTGGATAGCAGCCCATACAGCAGCACCTGATGAGATACCAACGAGTACGCCGTCGTTTCTTACGATATTTCTTCCTGTTTCAAAAGCGTCCTCATTTGAAACAGTGATGATCTCGTCATAAATACTTGTATTGAGTGTCTCGGGAACAAAGCCTGCACCGATACCCTGTATCTTGTGAGGGCCTGCTGTGCCCTCTGAAAGTACAGGTGAGCTCTTAGGCTCAACAGCAACTACCTTAACGTTAGGGTTCTTGGATTTGAGATAAGCACCTGTACCGCTTAAAGTACCGCCTGTACCTACACCTGCAACGAAGATATCTACCTTTCCGTCGGTGTCGTCCCAGATCTCAACGCCTGTTGTCTTTTCGTGGATAGCAGGGTTAGCAGGGTTAGTGAACTGTGATGGGATAAAGCTGCCCTTGATCTCGGAAGCAAGCTCCTCAGCCTTTGCAATAGCGCCCTTCATGCCCTTTGAGCCTTCTGTGAGAACCAGCTCTGCACCGTAAGCCTTCATAAGGTTGCGTCTTTCGATACTCATTGTCTCAGGCATTGTGATAATGAGTCTGTAGCCTCTTGAAGCTGCAACAGAAGCAAGACCGATACCTGTATTACCGCTGGTAGGCTCAATAATAACGCTTCCCTCATGGAGAAGTCCCTTAGCCTCGGCATCGTCGATCATAGCCTTTGCGATTCTGTCCTTGACGCTTCCTGCCGGGTTGAAGTATTCGAGCTTAGCAAGGATAGTAGCATTGAGCTCATAAGTTTTTTCAAGGTTTGAGAGTTCGAGAAGGGGAGTTCCTCCGATAAGATCAGTTATCTTCTTATAAGTTTTCATAATAATATCTCCTTTATATAAATTATATTTAAAATTTCATTTTATTCAAAAAAACATTTCTTGTATAGGATATTCAACATCGTTTAGAAAGAATACCATACATTCAACTCACTCCATTTCGTTCCACTATATTTCCTATATGTTTGGTATGGTTTTATTATAGCAGTAAAATTTACATTTGTCAAGCTCTTTTTTAGTTTTTTCGGTATTTTTTTGAAGAAAAAAATAAAGCTCCCGAAATATCGGGAGCTTTCAGCTTTTTAGTTTGACTTTGGCTTTTCGCCTGTAGAAGCAGATGAAGCAAATTTAGCAAATTCACCTGAAGGGATAACGTCCTCAACTTCCATAGCGTTTGAATCAAAGTATATCCATACCAGCATAGCAGCCATGCCCGGGTTGTTCTTGAGATTTATGCGGTAGCAGATCTCTTCGCCCGGCTTTGCTGAAATATTGTCACCGTAAGCAACGAAGCCTGTTTCGGATGAAACGTTCTGAGCCTCGATATCGCCGCCTACACGGATATTACCCTGAATTACCTTATCAGGCTTGATAGAAGTTCCGCCGATAGTTGAGAAATCAGGATTGAATCTTACAGCATAGTCCTTTTCGGGGATATTGTCCTTGAGCTTGAAGTATACCTCGATGAAATCATCGTTGAATACATAGTCTTTATCCTTTGAGATGTCTATCCACAGACAGTATCTGCTGTCGGTCTTGCTTACATAGTTGTTAGCAGAAGAACCTGTTGTGGTTTCAGCAGCCTTTGTAACGATCTGTGTAACTACCTGTCCGTTAGCGTCTGTAGCCTTTTCACCGTTTGCCTCGGTAACTTCTACTACCTCTGTAGCAGGCTCTTTAGCAGCTGTAGGATCTTCAGCGTCAAGTGCCGTTGCCTCATCAGGAGCTGATGCAAGTCCGAGATCGGAAGGCGAACCTGACTGGAAAGGAGTTACGACAACATTGCCCTTTTCGTTGTCGATATGCTCGAGTGTGGGAGCATTACTATCCTCGGTTGCCTCAGTAGCAGCGCTGTTGTTATTACCGCCGTTATCGTCTTTTTTTGAATCCATACATGAGACAGCTGATGTAAGCATAACGCATGCAACAGCTGCTATGGCGATCATTTTTTTTCTGAAATCATTCATATTGTTTGTGTCCTTTCATTTCATATAAGAGTTTTATACGATTGAAAAATGCGAAGCAGTGCTCTTCGCTCATCTTATAATCATTATACACGTGTGGTTATAATTTGTCAAGCCGAATAACAAATTGTAATCAATTATTTGCATATTCACCACCGGGATTTCATCGTTCTGTCATTTTTGATACAGGTACAGAAAAAGCGGAAGTTATAGGCATATTAATAAATAAAAACATACTGATACAATATATATTAGTTTAAATCATGTATTGCAAATATGCCTGAATCATGTTATAATAACAATGAGTGTTCTTAAAACTGATGTTTAAATATTCCGCTTCTGTAAGATACACTATTATGACTCAAAACGATCAGCAGCGGAGCAGAGATAGGGGACATCGGTTGTGTTTGAGTTTTCGTTATCATCTATGATGAGGAGAGGAAATTTGAAATGAGGATAAGAAAGGTCGCACTGGTGATCGCTGCGGTATTAGCTGTATCGGCTGTCGGCTGTGCGAAGAAAAAGGGGACTTCTGATGTTGCCGAGAAAGAGAAGGCAACTCAGGAGAAAATTACTACCGTTATTACCGAGGAGGAAACTACAGAGATGGCGACCGAGCATATAAGCCCAGTTGAGACTGTTTCCGCAACTCTTAATTCGCAGATAACCGTTAACAGGACTATCGGCCGAGCTGAGGGAAGCAATACGATCAAGTTCCCCCTTGCCGATCTCATTGAGGACGGCGACAGGGTAAAGTCTTTTACTTTTACCATATATTCAGCTGACGGCAGCGATATAGGGGGATTCAAAGGCGGCTGCGGAATTGCTGTTGACAGCGATTGTCCTGCTGCTACAAACAAGGGCTGGTATCAGAGCCCTGACTTTTCAGCACCTACTCAGGGAAGCTATGGTGAAATAACATGGGAAGTACCTGAAGAGCTGAAGGATTACATACACGCAGGCGGAGAGGTTTTGTTCGGATACTGGTGGGGCAATTGTGAGAGTATCAGAATAGAAAATGTTGTATGTACATATGAAAGAACGAGAGAGGTCCCTGTTGACGGCATGGGAACAGCAGAGGTAGGCATCAGCGTTAACTATTCTGACGCTGACAATACTATCCATGTGCCTCTTGATTTTATTCCCGATAAGGTCATACCTCAGGTAGTCACCTTTAAGGTGAGTGCAGTGGGAGGCTTTGGAAAATTCACGGGAGCATTCGGCATAAATTCTTCAAAGGGCAAATACCAGTCTGGTGATACAGCTGTATTCACCAATGATTCCAGCATAGAGCTGGTATGGTTCGTGCCTGATAAGGCAAAGGAGAATATAGCCAAGAACAATGAGCTTGTGCTTGGATACTGGTGGAGCGAGCAGCCTTCGGTAACACTTGACAGTGTATCGGTAAAATACAGTCAGGGTGAGGGCTTTACAGGAGAATTCCCTGTTATTACTACAGCTGCCCCCGAAGATAACGTTACAGTCCAGACGGCAACGATCGCTGCGGCTGAACGCGGCTTCCGCACAGCAGACGAGATAGTTTCCGAAATAAAGGTGGGCTGGAATCTGGGAAATACCCTTGACAGCTACAAGACCGATAAGAATGGACTTGAGACTGAAACCGCATGGGGCAACCTCAAGACCACAAAGGAAATGATTAAATCCGTCAAGGCAGCAGGCTTCAATGCAATAAGAATACCCGTAACGTGGGCTGAGCATATGGACGGCGATACTATAAGCACCGAATGGATGGACAGAGTTCAGGAGGTAGTGGATTATGCTTATACCGAGGGAATGTTCGTTATAATCAATATGCACCACGATGACTATATCTGGTTTGAGCCTCAGAAGAGCTCGTATAACGGCGACAGCTTCAGACTCAAGACCATATGGGAGCAGATTTGCGAGCGTTTTGCCGATTATGACGACCGCCTTATATTTGAAGGCATGAACGAACCAAGAACTGTCGGTTCAACAATGGAATGGATGGGCGGTACAAAGGAAGAGCGTTCAGTCATAAACGATTATGCAAGCGACTTTGTGAATACAGTACGCCAGAGCGGCGGAAACAATGCGGCAAGAACACTTATCGTAACTACATATGCAGCTTCTGCCGACAGTGTCGCACTCAATGATTTCAGAGTCCCCACAGGCGGAAATATCATTCTGTCCGTGCATTATTACGCACCGTGGAAGTTTGCCGAGGGCTCGGAGACTGCATTTACGGAAAGCGGCAAGGACGAGGTGAGCGCAAAGTTTGCAGAGCTCAAAAAGAAATTCATCGACAAGGGCACACCTGTAATAATCGACGAATTCGGCTGCGTAAATGCTGCAAGTGCCGCGACCCGCAGTGATTACTATAAATACTATGTCAGCAGCGCAAAGGCAAACGGAATAAAGTGCTTTGTATGGGATAACGGAAAAATGAGCGGCGAATCAAGCTTCGGTATCTTCAACAGAGGCGCACTTACATGGGACGGCGGTATACTCGGCGCAATAATGGAAGGTGCAAAATAAAAAATATTAACTGCCTGTTCTGTTCGTAAAAGCGGAACAGGCAGAAATTATAATATAATATTATTTCTGATGATTTTTGATGTTTACTGTAATTTCCGCTTGACATGGAAAAGATAATATTATATACTACATTTAGCTGCGGATTTTTTCCGCCGGCTGTAATGCAGCAATGAAATTTATATTCAAACAGAGGAGGATCTTATGAAAAAGTTTATATCAACAATTCTTTCGGCAGCATTGAGCGTATCTGCTATCGCTTCAATACCGTGCAGTGCGGCTGAAAAGGTAACTGCCGCATCAAAATCAGGAATGGTGCTTCTTGGCGACAGCATTGCGACAGGCTATACAAGAAAAGGTGACGTTGCTCACAACTACGGTGAGATATGCGGCGATTATCTTGGCTGTAAGGTCTCAAACTATGCAGTTGTAGGCGATACAACAGATGATATGCTCACACTTATTGACGGTATGAATGCTGAGCAGAAGAAGAATATTTCCGATGCGGAATATGTAGTTATTTCCATAGGCGGCAACGATATAATGCAGTATATTGCAAAGGGCCTTATTGATTTTGCTCTTTCAAAGCCTGATCAGAATTTCTTCAATGAAGGCTATACAGCAGCTGATATCCCGAAAAATCCGTCTATGAGCACATTGACTACGGTACTTAATATAAACAGCATTCTTTCTTATGCAAACAGCGGTATCAGAGCACAGATAGAGCTCAGCAGCCTTTTCGGTGATATTGGAAGCAACCTCAGCTATAAGAACGAGAACTATGAAGGATATATCGAGACACATATTATCCCCAACATAAAGAAAGCAGCCGATAAGGTAAAGGCTGTTAATCCTGATGCAAAGATAATGGTACAGACCATTTATCAGCCTGTTCAGTTCGATCCTACATATATCGAAAAAACATACGGCAAAAAGTCAAGCACTGCTACCTTCATCAGTCTTTTAAGATCTCAGATGGAGACTGTAATGGGAAGCTATTCGCAGAATCTCAATACTATTGACGGTATAGACGTTGTTGACGTAAAGGCAGAGTTCACATCATATGACGGAAGCCTTTCCACAGACAATCCGGGCAACGCAAACTATTTCGTTGATGTTCAGACAGGCGGACTTTCAACTATGGATGTTCACCCAAATCAGAAGGGACACCTTGCTATCGCAGCAGCTATCCTCAACAAGATAGGCAAGCTCCACGTTGATGACGGACTTCTTACAGAGGTATACAAAGGCATCACAGATAAGGACAAGTACCCTGCAATAGCTTATGCAACATACAAGAAGGTAGCAGGAGAGCCTAAGGTAACTACAACAACTACAACTACCACAACAACGTCCAAGACAACTACCACAACTACAAAGACTACTACGACTACATCAAAGCCAACAACTACTACGACATCAAAGACAACTACAACAACATCTAAGCCAACTACTACAACATCAAAGACTACGACTACAACAACATTAAAGCCAACTACTACGACCACTACAACAACTGCTCCTGCAAACAATACGAAGTATTACGGAGCAATATTCATAAACAAGCCTGAAAAGACAGAGTATACTGTTGGCGACAAGGTGGATTACACAGGTGCAAAGTTCCATTATACTGTAGAAGCAGAAAATGGTTCAACACACGCAACAGGCGGAAAAGAACACAAATTCGAGGATATAAGCGAGAATATCTTTACTGAGAATTATGTTCTTGAATACTCAAATATCAAGCCTGAGACATTCGTTATCACCCTTGACAGATCAAAGGTTGATACATCTAAGGCAGGTACATATAAGGTAACTGCAAAGCTCACAAACAAGGACGGTTCAAAGGTATACGGAACAGATTCCTTTGAGATCGTGGTGAAGGCTCCTGAGAACAAGCTGGGAGATATCAACAATGACGGTCTTATTGATTCCGTAGATGCTTCAGGTATACTTGCAGAATATGCAAGACTTTCATCAAACGATGCAAAGGGCAAATTCACAGATGCTCAGGGCAAGGCTGCCGATGTGGATAAGAACGGACTTATAGACTCGGTAGACGCTTCTAAGGTACTTGCTTACTACGCTTATGTATCAAATACAGACAACGCAAAGACCATAGAGGAATATCTCAAGACAGTTAAAAAGTGAACATAAAGACAGCGGACAGGCAAAACTGTCCGCGTCGTCATATAGGGAGAATATAAATGGAAAAAATATTTTTTATTGTAAATCTCGTTGCCGGAAAAGCAGCGATCAGTAAAAAGCTTGGGGAGATCATTGATGAATTCGCTAAAAGCGGATATGAAGTTACCGTCCATACTACACAGAGCAGCGAAGACGCTGTGGAAAAGGCAGTATACGCCTGTGAGAACGGCTTTGACAAGCTTGTGATAGCAGGCGGCGACGGAACTTTGAGTCAGTGCCTGCAAGGGGTAATGGGCAGTGACCGCAAGATACAGATAGGATATATACCGGCAGGCTCTACAAACGATTTTGCAAAGAGTCTGGGTATACCTACCGATCAGCTTAAAGCGGCTGAGGCTATTATTGACGGAGAGCCTGTGTTATGCGATGTGGGCGGCTTCAATGGCAGATACTTCTCGTATGTGGCAGCCTTCGGAGCTTTTACGAATATCACATATGAGACTTCGCAAAAGGTCAAGAATGTGTTAGGACACGCTGCGTATATCGCGGACGGTGCGAAGGAGATCGGAAACATAAAAGCAAAGCCCATGCGCATAGAATATGACGATATGGTCATCGAGGACGATTTTATTTACGGCATGGTCACAAATACATCTTCTGTTGCTGGAATGATAAAGATGAAGGATTTCCTGCTCGATGACGGAGTATTTGAGGTTACGCTCATCAGAAAACCGAAAAATCCTGCCGATTTCGGAAAAACAGCGTTCTCGCTTTTCAGGAATGATCTGACCGATAAAAATATCGTCTTTTTCCGCACGGACAATGTTACTATCACCAATCTGTCCGACGAGCCTTTTTCATGGACAAGAGACGGTGAGTACGGCGGAGAAGAAATCGTGAACCATATCTGCTGTCATAAAAAAGCAGTGCCATTTATTGTATGCGGCAAGGAGAACCTGCCGTTTGAAAAGGAATAAGCATGAAAAAAATATACGGTAACAAGCAGCTCATTGATACTCTTGCGGGAATGGCTTCAAGCGGAAGAACTGCACACTCTCTGCTTATATGCGGAGAAAAGGGCAGCGGCAGGAAGCTAATGGCAAGGTATTACACTCAGTCGCTCATGTGCGAATCACCTGTGGGCGGCAAGCCCTGCGGAGTCTGCAACGCCTGCTCCAACATAGAAAAAGGCATACACCCTGATGTGATATTTCCCGAAAAGACGGGAAAGCTCAATAATTTCAGTGTCAAAGAGGCAAGAGATGTCATAGCTGACGCATATGTAAAGCCCAATAACAGCAGCGGCTGCAAGGTGTATATTTTTGAGGACTGCCACAATGTTGACACAAGAACGCAGAATGCTCTGCTGAAGCTTATAGAAGAACCGCCCGATTACGCATATTTCATCTTTACCTGCGGTTCAAAGTCGGAATTCCTGCCGACTATCATCTCGCGCTGCGTCTGCTTCAATACATCGCCTGTAACTGAGGAAGAGGCTGCGCAGTCACTTGCGGAAAGCGGCTTTGAGCCCGACGATATACGCAGGGCTGTGGACTGCTTTCACGGCTGTATAGGTATGTGTGAGCAGTATATAACAGATGAGGAACTGAGAAAGCGTGTGGATTTGACAAAAGCCCTCGCAGATAGTATAATAAAAAAAGACGAGTATGCTCTCAATGTGGGATTTTTCTCGCTGGGTCGTGAACGCGATGACGTAAGAGAGGTGCTGTCTATGCTCGACAAGCTGGTGCGCGATGCAGCAGTGCTTGGAAAAGACCCGGGCAGTCAGACTATAGGCTGCTACCGTGAGGGGGCTGTAAGGCTTTCAGAATATGTCACTCCGAGCCAGTCTGGAAGGATACATTCTTGTATCGAAAAGGCGTGGGGAGCTGTCGAGAGCAATGTTAGTATACCGCTGGTGCTGACGGCACTGTGCGCTGATGTAATGGATATCGCAGGATAAGCCATAGATAGGAGCTTTCAATGAAGGAAATAGTCGGAGTACGCTTTAAGAGCGTAGGAAAAATATATTATTTCTCCCCTGGAGACATAAAGGCGCAGGTGGGAGATCACGCTATAGTTGAGACTGTCCGCGGAGTAGAGTGCGGAGAGGTCGTCATTGCCAACCGTCAGATAGAGGACGAGATGATATCATCACCGTTAAAGCCGATAATCAGGCTTGCAGACGATAACGATATGAAGGTCGTTGAGAAGAATAAACAGCGTGAGAAAGACGCTTTCAGGATATGTGAGGAAAAGATAGCATTCCGCAAGCTCAGCATGAAGCTTGTAGATGTGGAGTGTACATTCGACAATAACAAGCTCCTCTTCTATTTTACGGCTGAGAACCGTGTTGACTTCCGTGAGCTTGTAAAAGATCTTGCGGCAGTATTCAGAACAAGGATAGAGCTCCGTCAGATAGGCGTGAGAGATGAAGCTAAGATACTGGGCGGACTTGGCATATGCGGCAGAGAATTCTGCTGTAAGGGTTATATGGGCGATTTTCAGCCTGTATCTATAAAAATGGCTAAGGAGCAGGGACTGTCCCTTAATCCTACAAAAATATCGGGTACCTGCGGCAGACTTATGTGCTGTCTGAAGAACGAGCAGAATGCTTATGAGGCGCTTCTGAAGATCACTCCTAAGATAGGCGCTATCGTAGTTACTCCCGACGGCGACAATGGCAAGGTCGAGGACGTAAATCTTATCACAGGAAAGCTCCGCGTAAAGACTGAAAAGTCAGAAGTGCCTGTAACTCTTGACAGAAGCGAGGTAAAGCTCCTGAAGGACGCTGAGATAAAGGTCAACCGCGAAGAGTTGAAGGCTCTGAAAAATCTTGAGGAATAATAATGGATAAGCAGCCTAAGACCAATTACGGTCTGCTTCTGGATAAGAAGCTTGCAGAGCTTGAAAAAAGCGGCGAAAAGCCTTCGCTTTTGCTTCATGCCTGCTGTGCGCCGTGCAGCAGCCATACTCTTACGGTACTGGAGAAATACTTCCGTATCACGCTGTATTTCTGCAATCCCAACATAGCTCCCGAGGAGGAGTTTGCTTTCAGATATGAGGAACTGAAAAGGCTGGTCAGGGAAATGGGACTTGATATCCCTGTTATTGAAGAGCCTTATGACTCTGCGCCTTTTTATGAGCTGGCAAAGGGACTTGAAGACCTTCCCGAGCGCGGTGAACGCTGTAGGAAGTGCATAGAGTATCGCCTGAGAATGGCAGGAGATAAGGCTAAGGAGATGGGATGTGATCTCTTCACGACTACGCTGACGATAAGTCCCCATAAGGACTGCACTTTCATAAACGAGTGCGGAGCTCGTTTGCAGGAGGAGTGCGGAGTGCCTTATCTGTTTTCGGATTTCAAGAAGCACGATGGCTATAAACACTCAATAGAGCTGTCAAAGCAGTATAACTTGTACAGGCAGAATTACTGCGGCTGCGTCTTTAGCAAGAGAGCCGTTAGCCTGTAGGGGCGACCATAGATCGTCCGTGTTTAAACATTGAATGAATTTTTGGGCTGCCTTTGGCAGCCCGTGTCGTATATACAAGCTGTAGGGGTAGAGATAGTATGAAAAGCTTTTACGTGTACGAAATGAAATACATAGGAGATGCTAAAGCAGCCGATAATGTGAAGCTGCTGCCGTTCAGCGATAAATACTACAGTCAGTATGAGCGCGTATACAATGAATGTTTCTATGATATGCGCAGGGCACTGGATAATGAGCCATATGACTTTTACTTCGATATCAGGCAGCTGAACGGCAAAAAGGAAAACATCTTCCTGCTCATGGAGGGCGAAACTATCATAGGCAGTGTAGGCTGCTTCGGTGCGGAAATTGATGACCTGATAGTGAATAAAAAGTATCAGGGAAAAGGCTTCGGAAAGCAGCTGCTCGTATGGGCAATAGGGCATATCAGAGAATATACAGTTGAACCTATAACGATCCATGTGGCTGAATGGAATAAAAGAGCGGTTGAATTATACACGCATAACGGCTTTGTGATAAAAAACAGGGAGCTTATAAGCCGTTAAAGTCTGATGTGCATTATGCTTTTTGTAAAAGGGCTGAAATGAGCTGTTTTTCAACGGAAAAACGTTGAATATTGGAAAATTTAATTATGAATTCTATGTTTTGAACAAAAAACAAAACACATATTTGTTGACTATTGATGGCGGATAGTATCCACTTGTATAAGAGGTGAACAGATGATGGATAAATTTACTTTTCAGCTTATTCTTTGCGGTATAGGTTACATAATAATATGGTTTGGGATATATTTCCTTTGTGCGAAAGCGCATATCCGAAGAGCAGAGGAAAACAATGAAGAACCCGATCTGAAAAGATTAAGGATATGTTTTATCGTTTCATGGCTGATAATTCATTCTTTTTTTGTGTGGCTCGGTATTGAGCTGACTAAATGGGGCGGACCGGATTAATAAAGTTTCAGGAGTGAAGATAATGGGAAAAGAACTAAAAACAAACGCAATGCGTTTTCTTGACAAGAGCAAGATAGATTATACCGTGCAGACTTACGAGTGCGATGAATTCATCGACGGTATACATACTGCCGAAAAGCTTGGACAGCCTCTTGAAGAGACTTTCAAGACACTTGTGGCTCAGGGCAAGAGCGGAAACTATTTCTGCTTCCTTATACCTGTAGCACTGGAGCTGGATATGAAAAAGGCTGCAAAGAGCGTGGGAGAAAAGTCCGTGGAGCTTATCCACGTAAAGGACATAACCAAAATAACGGGATATGTCCGCGGCGGCTGTACTCCTATCGGCATGAAAAAGCAGTTTATGACAGTGATACATAAAAGCGCAGAGAGCCTGCCCCTTTTCTATATAAGCGGCGGACGCATAGGCACTCAGATACGCCTTTCGCCGCAGGAGCTTGTAAAGGCTATACGCGGTAAATTTGAAGATATTATCCTTTGATATTTCTGATATAGTTACGGAAGGAGGCGGCATATGAACAGTGAGCTTATCAGTGAGGAGCTTTACAGCGTTGGCAGAGTTGTGGTTGACAAGAGTCTGCATACTCAGAGCGGTGATGAAGCCTTTTACACTTTTTTCGGAAATGACGTTACTTATTCCATAAGGCGTACCATTGACGATGAGGACTATCCGCGGCTTATGGAATGCATTGAAAAAGTGTCTGTGGGCGAAGTTCGCAGGACGGTCATACGCATGAAAGGCATCAGCGGCGAATACCGCTGGATACTTGCGGCTGTTCGTTTTTTCGGAGCAGGTGAAGCAGAGCCTCTTTACTCCATAACCTTCAGCGATGTGCTGTCTCTTGAGCCGCTGGCATACAGCCGTGAGAGCAAGGCTGCTGAATACAGAAATGTACTCAGCCTTATCTCGGACCTTGCCTTTGAATACAGCTTCGAGACAAAGCGCATACGCATATATATGTTTGAGTGCTTCCGTGAGATAGTCCTGCTTGACGAGGAGCTTGAAAAATGGCGCAGCGACGCTATAGAATCAGGTTATATCCTGACAAGATACATCGAGACCTTCAATGCCCTGTGCAGAGATATCAGGAGCGGAGTATACCGTTTTGATTATGAACTGGAAACATCAATGTTCACCGAGGGCAAGAACCGTGAGACCTGCCTTTTCAGGGGCATAACCCGTTATGATATGCCCGATGTGAAAAAGGTCAGCGGAATCATATCCGTGGTCAATTCACGCAGCAAGGTAAAGGACGTAAATCTTGCTCTTGAAGCAAATAAGGATTCGCTTTCGGGACTTCTCAACAAACGTGCGGTCACTTCATTTACTCAGGAGATGCTTGCGGAAAAGCCTGCATATAACGTCAATCTTGTAATACTCGATATCGATGATTTTACAGATATAAACAACGGCTTCGGACACCTTTTCGGAGATGAGGTCATATACAAGGTGGCTTCAATAATCAGGTCTGCAATAGGTTCACGGGGGATAGCAGGAAGAATAAGCGGAAGCGGCTTCCTTATCGCACTTGAAAATATCCGCGATGAAGAAGAGCTCCGAGGTATACTCCGCGCCATAAGGACTAATACGGAGTTTGCTTTTGCGGACAGATCCGAGAAACTCCGCCTTACCTGTTCAATGGGAGTAGCTACATATCCCGTAGACAGCGAAAGCTATGACGAGCTTTTCATGCAGGCGGATAAGGCTCTGTATATCGCCAAGGAAAAGGGTCAGAACCGCTATGTCATCTACGATATCAACAAGCACGGACCTGTAGAAAAGGATATGGAAAACAAAATAGCCTTCCTCAGCGGAAAAGGCGAGGCTTCCGAAAAGCTTGGCTTTGTGAGCGGACTTGCGGAAAATCTTGTACTGGGCAGGATACCTGATATTTCGGTGCTTCTTGAGCAGGTGCGTTCACAGTTCGGCATAGATGATATATGCGTATTCTCTGGCAGCGATATGGGACTTATGCTGAGCTGCGGAAATGCCGCATCAAGAAATGCAGCGTATCTCCTTGAAAATAATTATACTGATCGCTTTTCGGGTGACGGAATAT
This sequence comes from Ruminococcus flavefaciens ATCC 19208, assembly GCF_000518765.1. Classification (GTDB taxonomy): domain Bacteria; phylum Bacillota; class Clostridia; order Oscillospirales; family Ruminococcaceae; genus Ruminococcus; species Ruminococcus flavefaciens. The sequence continues at coordinate 140,071 of NZ_KI912491.1, forward strand.
TCGTCATAGACAATGTGAACGAGCTTGAAGGCAGAGACGACAACGCCTTTGAAAAGCTTGCCGAGCAGAATATAGGCGGAGCAGTTCAGTATCTTATGACAGATGACAGCATTATAAAGGGCATGATATCATTCTGTTATGTCGGCCGTTTCAAAAAATGGTCGGTAGCGGATATAAATTATTTTGCCGTTATCGGCAGAACTATATCCGCTCTTCTCAAAAAACAGGCTTATATCTGATTTGTATTGGATATTACTTACTAAAAACGTACAACTCAATTGTGCAAGCATACGAAATTTTGCCGAAAGTGCAACAAAATGGCTTCCTGAAGCGACTTATATAGTAGAAATACTTTTTATAGGGGTGATACCATGGAACGTACATTAACTGCATTTTCGGCTATTATTCTTCTCATAGGCTGCTGCACGGGCTGCGGCAGAAACATAAAAACATCAAAAATAAAGATCCCCGATATAGCTTTTTTGTATTACAAAAGCTCCGATGGGCTTCTGACAAGCAAATTCTGTGACAAAAACGGCAATTGCTACAGTGTATTGTCCGATGATATCAATTATCTAAGGCCTGATGAGCTTATGGAAAGATTTTCGGACGGCAGCCTTGAAAACGATATAAAGCTGGTAAAGACCTGTGACAAGGAAGAGCTTGAAAAAATGTACAGCAAGTTTGCTGGGGCTTTGGATCAGGAAAATATCGGACTTATCCAGCCTGAGGTACTGCCTGCTGTGGAGGCACCGTCAATGTCGTGGTATGGGGTATATTACGATGAAAACGGTGCTGCGGAAAAAATATGCATACATGAAAATAAATGTATGACAGGCATAAATTCGGGAAATAATGATATAAACGACGTTTACAGATGGCTTTCTGATAAATTGTAAAGAAGAAAATTAGCACTCTCACATCGAGAGTGCTAATTTTCATTATACTTTCACAATGTTGTGATATTTCTTTCAAAAAACGGCAGTATCATATAGACAATGAAACGAAAGGAAGCGATACCAATGGAAAGTGCATATAATGAGGTAAACTGCATAGGATAAATATGAGGTCTGTCAGAGGGACAGGCAAATAAGAATTTGGAGGTATGGATCATGTATGGACTTACACCTTTCGGCGGCACAGGCTTTGGTCTGTGGGACGCATTCAATGACTTTGACAAAAACTTCTTCGGCAGCAATATGCCGATAAACAACTGCCGTACAGATATCCGTGATGACGGAGACAAGTACGTTATGGAGTCGGAGCTCCCGGGCTTCGACAAGGAAGATATCAAGCTCGATATCAACGGCTCGCAGCTTACTATAGCGGCTGAGCACAGCACTTCCAATGATGAAAAGGACGACAAGGGCAATTATATCCGCCGCGAGCGCAGTTTCGGCTCGTACAGGAGAAGCTTCGATATCGGAGATGTAAATACCGATGCGGTAAGCGCAGAGTACAAGAATGGAATACTGACCATTGAGCTGCCGAAGAAAGCTCCCGAAGCTCCTGTCGCAAAAAGACTCGAAATCAAGTAAAGGCAAGCCTGCCATAATATAACACACACTTTGAGCCATGAAGAACCATAACTCTTCATGGCTCTTTTTTTATTAGTGATTAGTGATCAGTAGTGGAGCCCGCCCAACAGGCACCGCGACCCTCTGTCCTTCGGACATCTCCCTACACTGTAGGAAGTAACCCTGTACTACAGGGAGTCACCCTCGGGTTCCCGACTGTGATGATGTGCATATTACGGGAGGGCTACTTACTACTCTCTACTCACTAAACGCCGTGCTTTGCGTGGCGTTTATGCATGATTAACATTCAAGGGGGCTGAATTCCGTCGGAATGTACAAATCTAATAAATTATAACAATAAATTCTTCACTTTTAAGTTGAAATATGTTATAATACCTTTATGAGTATCTATCGGAGGTGACCGGCTAAAATTGAAGAGGCTCTACATTACAGACCTTGACGGTACGCTTCTTGATACCGATGGGAAGATAAGCAAAAAAACAGCAGGTATACTGAACGGACTTATCGGTAAAGGCATTTACTTCACCTTTGCCACAGCAAGGTCGGTATATTCTGCAAAGCCTATAACATCGGCTGTAAATGTGAATGTCCCGTGCATACTTATGAACGGTGTCAGCATATATGACCTGAAGGACGACTGCTATATCAAAAACGAGTACATACCCGTAAGTGCTTCGGCACAGATAACCGAAGCCTTTAATAAAGCAGGAGCTGAGTGCTTCATGTACCGCTTCAATAACGGGGTGCTGACCTGTTATTACACCGAAATAACCAGCCGTGTGATGAAGGCTTTTGCAGAGGTGCGGAAAAACAACTACCACAAGCCCTATGTGCAGTGCAGCTCGCTGCTTGAAGCTGCCGATGATATGACCATATATTATACGGCACTCACCGATTACGAGAAGCTTATTCCCGTAAAGGAAACTATCGACAGCATGGAAGATGCAGACTGTGCATTCTATAAGGATACCTACACAGGAAAGTGGTTTTTGGAGGCGTTTTCAGCAAAAGCATCTAAGGCAAACGGTATACGCTTCCTGCGCGAGAGGTACGGCTTTGATGAAGTCGTGGCTTTTGGTGATAATCTCAACGACCTGCCTATGTTCGAGCAGGCTGATATAAAAATTGCAGTAGGCAATGCAAGAGAAGAGGTAAAGGCTGCCGCAGACCATATCATCGGTACTAACGATGAGGACGGCGTTGCACGGTGGCTGCGTGATGAATTAAGTTGAGAGTTGAAAGTTGAGAATTGAGAGTTAATGTGTTCGCTGCGCTCACATTATTTGAATAATGCCGCCGCAGGCGGCACCATAACTGTCAACTCTAAACTCTCCACTCTCAACTGACATAGATATGATAATCTTTAACATGAAAGGAAAATACATAAAATGAAGAAATTAATGCTTGGAAACGAAGCTTTTGCAAGAGGCTTATATGAAGCGGGCTGCCGCGTCGTATCAAGCTATCCGGGTACTCCTTCAACTGAGATAACTGAGGAAGTTGCAAAGTACGACGAGGTCTACGCAGAGTGGGCTCCTAACGAAAAGGTCGCTATGGAGACTGCTCTCGGAGCTTCTATAGCTGGCGCAAGAAGCTTCTGCGGAATGAAGCACGTTGGTCTCAACGTTGCTGCTGATCCGCTCTATACAGCAGGATACACAGGCGTAAATGCAGGTATGGTCATCGCAGTTGCCGATGATCAGGGAATGCATTCCTCTCAGAACGAGCAGGACAGCCGTCACCATGCTATTGCTTCGAAGGTGCCGATGCTTGAACCCTCGGACTCTACAGAATGTAAGGAGTTCGTCAAGCTTGCTTTCGAGCTTTCTGAGCAGTTTGACGCACCTTTTATAGTAAGAATGTCCACAAGAGTTGCTCACTCACAGAGCATCGTTGAAATGGAGGAGCGCAATGACCTTCCTCTCAAGGACTACGAAAAGACACCGAGCAAGTTCGTTATGATGCCTGCTTACGCAAAGGGCAGACACGTATTCGTTGAAGAGCGTACAAAGAAGCTCATCGAGTATGCTGAGACAACTCCTCTCAACAGAGTCGAGATATCGGACAAGGCTGAATTCGGCGTTATCACAAACGGCGCTGCTTATCAGTACGTAAAGGAAGCTCTCGGCGACAAGGCTTCCGTACTAAAACTCGGTATGGTAAATCCTCTCCCTGTAAAGCTTATTCAGGACTTCGCAAAGAAGTACGAGCAGGTATACGTTATCGAGGAGCTTGACGGCATTATCGAAGAGCACTGCCGCAACATCGGCGTGAACAATGTAAAGGGCAAGGAGATATTCGGCTATATCGGCGAACTTCCTCAGTCTGTTATCGCAGAAAAGCTTCTCGGCGAGAAGAAGGATTACGCTGAGCTTGACGAGAATATCCCTGTACGTCCTCCTGTAATGTGCGCAGGATGTCCTCACAGAGGTCTGTTCTACTGTCTGAAGAAGCTGGGCGTTACAGTATCGGGCGATATCGGCTGCTACACTCTCGGAGCTGCTGCACCTCTCAACGCTATTGATACAACTATCTGCATGGGTGCTTCCATTTCGGGACTTCACGGCTTCAACAAGGCAAGAGGAACTGAGTCCGAGCACAAGACAGTTGCAGTTATCGGTGATTCCACATTCATGCACAGCGGTATGACAGGCCTTGTAAATATCGCTTACAATAATTCAAATTCTACAGTTATCATTCTCGATAACTCTATCACAGGTATGACAGGTCATCAGCAGAACCCGACTACAGGTAAGAACCTCAAGGGCGATCCTGCTGCGGCTGTAAATCTTGAGGAGCTCTGCAAGGCTATCGGTATCAAGCGTGTTCGTGTAACCGACCCGTACAAGCTTGCCGAGACAGAGGCTGCTATCAAGGAGGAGCTTGCTGCTGACGAGGCTTCGGTTATTATTTCCCGCCGCCCATGCGCACTTCTCAAGTACGTTAAGCACAATCCGCCTGTAAAGGTGAACCATGACAAGTGCGTAGGCTGTAAGCAGTGTATGAAGCTGGGATGTCCTGCTATCTCGATGCGTGACGGCAAGGCAGTAGTTGACCATACTCTCTGCGTAGGCTGCGGCATATGTCAGGAGCAGTGTAAGATCGGAGCTATTGAATAAGCAGAACTAAGATCTAAGAACTGAGTAGGGAACGCCGCCCTCGGCGTTCAGAATGCAATGCAGCATAAGTGCACTGTAGGGGACGGCGTCTTCGACGTCCCGTGTTTTCGGACGATATTCAAATCATTATAAGACGCACTAACAGACGAGGTATTACTATGAAGATAAGGAAAATAAACTGTCCCTACTGCAATATTATGATGAAGTACATAGGTACAAAACGTATACAGCTCGGAAAAAGCGGTTTGATATTCGAGCATCTCGATCAGTGGGCATCGGGTGCTCTTACAGTAAGCATATACGAATGTCCCGAATGTGCAAAGCTTGAGTTTTTCAGATTTAAGAAAACAAAGAGGAAAAAAGATGATACAGTTACCAATATATGAGGAGTTCGCACGTTGGCTGGACGACCTTCTCGAAAATAACGATATGCCTGAGGAGACTAAGGCTTTCTGCTTTAATCTCTATGAGGAGTCCGATGAGGACCATATCTACGGAGCGCAGCTCATAGCCGCAGGGGAGTTCGATCCCGATGACAAGGACGGCGACTGGGCTTGCGAAGAGGTGTGGAGCAGCGGAGAGAATATCTTTACAGTTGATACCTCAGATGAGGACGATACAGGGTGGAACCATGCGCTTGAGCTGTTTAAGGAAATGGCTGAAGAATACATGAAAAACGGCAAATACTCAGAGATACTCAAGGGGGCTAAGGGCACTGCCATCGGTTTTGTCGATGGCGAGCTTGAAATGCTGTCCTGAGCATTTGATCGTTGGGAGGATATGAAAAATGGATGATTTAATGACCGGTATCGGAAATTCCAACGGAATGGACGATATAAGCAATATGAATGCACTCGCTCAGCAGGCGGCTGAGGAGGCAAATAAACAAGCAGTGCAGGTAAGTAATAATGCCGTACAGACGGCACAGCAGTCTACAGGCTACAGCAATGCACAAAGCGGCTACGGACAGCAGTCCTCGAACAACTACAGCAGCTATGACACAAGGAGCGGTTATCCCGCATCTGATACGGTATACAGCGGCTTTAATTCCAATGAATCAAAGCTTATGCCTATAGTTAAAGGCGTACTTGGAGCTGTTATAGGTGCTATTCCGGGTATTCTGCTTATAATCCTTGTTGCAAGAATGGGATTTGTTGCTTCGGTATGCGGAGCTGTAATGGCATTGGGTATTTTCTTCGGATATACCATAATGACTAAAAACAGTGATCTCGAAGAAAAAACAGGTCTGATAATATGTGCGGTAGTTATGGTGTTAGGTATTTATTTTGCAGTAAGAACATCATGGTGTCTGGAAGTATCATCTATCCTGCAAGATAAGCTTGGCGTAGAGGCAGGAAGTCTGAGTTATGAACAAAGTGAGTTTTTGTACGAATTGATAGGCGTCAGAGATGTATCATTCTCAGATGTATCAGCAGATTTCAGTACATTGCTTGAAAAGTGTGACTGCAAGGGCTCGTTCATCAGGTCACTGCTTGAAAACATTGGTTTCGCAGCACTTGGCGGTTTCGGAATGTTTGCAAAGTTTGCCGGAATGGGCAGCAGTAAATTCTAATAATAATCTATTAAGGAGTAATATAAAATGGAAACAAAATCTATTATGATCGTAGGTGTCGGCGGACAGGGTTCGCTGCTCGCTTCGAGGCTTCTGGGAAATGTGCTTCTTGCACAGGGCTATGACGTAAAGGTCAGCGAGGTACACGGAATGTCGCAGAGAGGCGGCTCGGTCGTAACATATGTAAAGTATGGTGATAAGGTATACTCACCTGTAATAGAAAAGGGCGAGGCTGATGCAGTTATCTCCTTTGAGCTTCTTGAGGCTGCAAGATGTCTGCCATACCTCAAAAAAGGCGGCAAGCTCATAACCTCAACACAGCAGATCGATCCTATGCCTGTTATCACAGGTGCTGCACAGTATCCCGAGAACCTTGTTGAAAAGCTCAGGGCAGCAGGTGCGGAGATCGTTGCAGTTGACGCGCTTTCACTGGCTGAGCAGGCAGGTACTGCAAAGGCTTCAAACGTAGTTCTTATGGGCGTACTTGCTTCACGTATGGATTATCCCGATGAGCTCTGGCAGAAGGCACTTGAACAGTGCGTACCGCCTAAGTTCCTCGAACTCAACAAGAAGGCTTTCGAGCTGGGTAAAGCAGCTAAGTAATAAGAGCAAAGAACTTAGAACTAAGAGCTAAGTATGAGTGAATATTATCCGCCCATACTAAGAGTTTAGAAATAATTAATCTGAGATCTTAGATCTAAGATCTTAGATCTAAGAAAAGGAGTCGAAGTCCAATGGAAAAATATTGGAACAAAGAGATCGAATGTGCATCGCGTGAAGAAATGAAGAAACTTCAGGACGAGCGACTTGTTGTACAGGTAAAGCACGTTTACGAAAACGTTAAGTATTACCGTGATCTTATGGACGAAAAGGGCGTAAAGCCTGAGGACATCAAGGGAACTGAGGACCTTCACAAGCTGCCTTTCCTGAGCAAAGCAGACCTCAGAGAGGCTTATCCCTACGGACTGCTTGCAAAGCCCCTCAGCGACTGTGTAAGGATACATTCCACAAGCGGTACTACTGGTAAGAGAGTAGTTGCTTTCTACACTCAGAACGATGTTGATATGTGGGAGGACTGCTGTGCGAGAGCTATCACTGCCGCAGGCGGCACTAACGAGGACGTAGTTCAGGTAGCATACGGCTACGGTCTGTTCACAGGCGGTATGGGACTCCACGGCGGCTCACACAAGGTAGGCTGTCTTACCCTGCCTATGAGTTCAGGCAATACAGAGCGTCAGATACAGTTCATGCGCGACCTCAATGCGACTATACTTTGCTGTACTCCGTCATATGCGGCATATCTCGGCGAAACTGTCCGCGATATGGGACTTACTCCCGACGATCTTAACCTCAAGGCAGGTATCTTCGGCGCCGAGCCGTGGACTGAGGAAATGCGCCGCAGTATCGAGCAGTCACTGGGTATCAAGGCTTACGACATCTTCGGACTTACAGAGTCCAGCGGTCCCGGTGTGGCATTTGAATGTTCTGAACAGAGCGGTATGCACATCAACGAGGACAACTTTATCCCCGAGATAATTGATCCCGAGACAGGAGAGGTACTCCCCGAGGGCGAGGTCGGCGAGCTTGTGTTCACAAGCATAACCAAGGAGGCATTCCCGCTTCTTCGCTATCGTACACGCGATCTTTGCAGGCTCAGCAGAAAGAAGTGCTCATGCGGACGTACTCTCATAAAGATGGCTAAGCCTATGGGCAGAAGCGATGATATGATGATAATCCGCGGAGTAAATGTATTCCCTTCACAGATAGAAACAGTTCTCATTGAACAGGGCTATTCACCTAACTACCTTATCGAAGTAGACCGTGTAAACAATACCGATACTCTTGATATCAACGTTGAGATGAATCCCGATAAGTTCTCGGATAAGGTAAAGGATATTCAGAAGGAAGAAAGAGCACTTGCAGGTGCTATGAAGGATATGCTTGGCATCAATCCAAAGGTACACCTTGTATCACCTAAATCCATCGCAAGAAGCGAGGGCAAGGCTGTAAGAGTTATCGACAAGCGAAAGCTTCACGATTGATCGTTTATAGCAGGGGCGTTAAGCTTCTGTGATATAAATTTCCATTTATTTTAAGGAGGTTTCATTTATGAAAATCAAATTATTTTCCACAAATTATATGCCGGAGCAGGAGAAGTATCAGAGATTTGCGGCTTTTGAGAATGAACTCAATCAGTTTATTCAGGGGGTAAAGGTCATCGATATCAAATACAGCGTTGCTTCAGGACTTTGTCATGATGCACAGACTCATGTAAATGAGTACGTTGACGAGCATTCTGTACTCGTTATGTATGAGGATCTTCCAAAGGCATAATTCTTCCTGCTGACGCAGTAAAATACCAACCACAAAGGAGGGAGATCATATGTCAAATGTAAGACAGATCTCGGTTTTTGTAGATAATAAGCCCGATCAGGCAGCAGGTGCCATGAGGATAATCAAGGAGAGCGGAATAAATCTCAGAGCTCTCAGTCTTGCTGATACTGCTGATTTCGGCATAATCAGGCTCATCGCCAATGATACCGAAAAGACAGTGGATATTCTAAGAGCGGCTTCATACGCGGTAAATGTAACAGAGGTGCTGGCGATATCCATACCTGATTCTCCCGGTCAGCTCAGCCGCGTACTTGATGTGCTCGGTAATGACAATGTTAATGTTGAGTATATGTACTCATTCCTCGGTACCTCAGACAGGGCTGTATCTTTCGTTATCCGTGTTGATGACAATGCTCAGGCTTCTGAAGCGCTTAACAGAGCGGGTATTATTCAGCTTACCGAAAATGATATAGCCGAAATGTGAGTATTGCACAAAAAACAAGCCTGCACTTAAATTTATTATGAAAACACTTGACATAATTCCTGTTGCTGTTGTATAATAAAAATGCAATATTTAACGAGAAAATATTGAACAGGAGTGATTAAAGATGGGAATTCTCGATAAATTTAACGATGCAAGCAGGGGTGTGTCTGAAAAGGCGAAAAATATCTCAGAAGCCAGTAACCTCAAAAGAAAGATACTTTATGAGGAGGAGCGTATAGTTGAGATCTTTACTGATATCGGAAAAAAATACTATAAAAATCAGGGCGAAGATCCCGCAGCTCTTAAAGTGCTTTGCGACGATATAGATACAAGACGCAGAAGAATCAAGAAAATGAGATATGAGCTTAACGGCATAAGAGGATATAAGATTTGTCCTAAGTGTGACGCTGAGGTCAATGAGCGTTTTCAGTTCTGTGGTCGATGCGGTGCAAGACTTCCTGATATCGACGATGACGATTTCATGTCGCTTGAATCCAACGACTACTACACAGAAAGCAGCAACGATTTCTTCGATGCTGATTCTAATAAGAACTATTGATCACATGGGCTGTTCTGAGGCTATCGGAACAGCCTTTTTGTTACAAAACTGATGCCTAATGCGTTTGCAAAGTCTGTTTGCGGGTATGCACAGTACGAACCAGAAAAGTGAGAAGGGTATGCATATCTGTCCGAGAAAATTAAAGGGCATATCCGAGTAATCCCATACGTTCCAGTTCATAATAACATTGTCAAATACCCCTACGGTAAGCTCAATGGCGGTTATCATGACTGTACCGATGACACAGCTTCGTATAAGCGTCATGGTGCGTCGGCTGTTTATGACATAGAGTATTGTAAGTACAGTTCCGCCTGTAAGTGACATTGTCCAGTGAGTGTAGCCGCGCATGACTATTTCTATAAGACTATAACAGAAAAAGCCCATAAGAAATGAAAATAACAGCTGTGAAAGCTTCATACGTATCAACTCCTTTTGGTTTTAGTATGGCGTTTTTGCAGGCCTTTTATACGGAAAGAGAGTTGAATAAATATGAGAAAAAGCTGTATACTTATGCATATTTCAAGTCTGCCGTCGGACTACGGTATAGGTAAAATGGGAAAGGCTGCCTTTGAGTTTGTGGATTTTCTGAAGTCTGCCGAAGTGAAATGCTGGCAGATACTTCCGCTTTCGCCTACAAGCTACGGCGATTCGCCGTATCAGTCTTTTTCGGTAAAGGCAGGAAATCCTTACTTTATAGACTTTGAAGTGCTTGAGGGTGACGGACTTCTTGAGCATCACGAGTACGCTTCATTTGAATGGGGAAGTGATCCCGACAAGGTGGACTACAGCCTTTTATATGACCACTGTTATGATGTGCTGAGGATAGCGTTCAACAGGTTCAAGCCTGCAAAAGCTGTGGGGTATAAGGAATTCTGCGATGCCAACAAGAAATGGCTCGATGAATATGCACTGTTCATGGCTCTGAAGTTCAGATATGACGGTAAACCGTGGTATGAGTGGGACAGCGATATTTCCATGCATAAGCCAAAGGCTGTTGCAGCTGCCAAAAAGGAACTGAAAAAGGACATCGCTTTCTATAAGTTCATACAGTATGAGTTCAACAGACAGTGGAGCGAGCTGAAAAAATATGCAAATACAAACGGTATTGAGATAATAGGAGATATTCCTATATACTGCGCTTTGGACAGCGTTGAGGCGTGGGCGACACCAAAGCTTTTCCAGTTCGACAGAAAGCGCCGTCCTGTAGCTGTTGCAGGCTGTCCGCCTGATGATTTCTCACCGCTGGGTCAGTTGTGGGGAAATCCGCTTTATAACTGGGACTACCACAAAAAGACAGGCTTTGAGTGGTGGATAGATCGTATAAAGGCGGCTTCGGAGCTCTACGACATTGTTAGAATAGATCATTTTCGCGGATTTGAAAGCTATTACAGCATTCCCTTCGGCAATGAGGACGCTACTGTAGGAGAGTGGGAAAAAGGTCCGAATTACGAGCTTTTCAGACTTGCCGAGGAAAAGCTTGGCAAGCTTAATATAATAGCTGAGGACTTGGGCTTTATTACTCCTGAGGTAAGAGAGATGCTGGACAAATGCGGCTACCCCGGAATGAAGGTATTGCAGTTCGGGTTCAGCGGCGGTGATAATGAGTATCTGCCGCATAATTACAGCAGTACAAATTATTTCGCTTATACGGGTACTCACGATAACGAGACTCTCATCGGCTGGGTGGATACTCTTGACAAGAAGTCGCTGAAATTCGCTAAGCAGTACCTATGCGTCAAGAAGAAAAAGGAGATACCTGCGGCAGTTATACGCGCTGCATGGGGAAGTGTTGCGCAGGTCGCAGCTGCACAGATACAGGATTTCCTCGGCAGTCCTAAAGAGGGCAGAATGAATACTCCGTCCACTCTCGGCGGCAACTGGCAGTTCCGTACAAGCAAGTCGGATTTCACACCTGAGCTGGCGAAAAAGATACGTAAACTCAACAGACTTTATAACAGATAATAAATGAGCGGCTGAAATGGTATTGTAAGCTTTGCCGTTCGTGTTACAGCTTCGCTGCTTTTTATGCATATTTTGTGCTTAAAAGCAGATACTACCGTAAAAGGAGCTGGTAATATGAAAATAACACCCGAGCTTTACAGCGATATGACGCGGCAGGCTTCACCCAAATCAAATTCTAAAATAAATATCACCTTTGCATTTCTTGTGGGCGGAGCAATATGCGCATTTGGAGAAATTATCCTTTCATTGCTTCAGGCATACGGTCTTGACCGTACAGAGTCAGGCACATGGACTTCCATTATACTGGTTGGGATAAGCTCTGTATGCACAGGTCTTGGTTGGTACGAAAAGCTTGCCAAACATGCAGGCGCAGGCACTCTTGTACCTATCACGGGCTTTTCAAATGCAATAAGCTCATGCGCTATAGAGGCAAGGTCTGAAGGTCCCATACTTGGCGTAGGCACAAAGATATTCACCATAGCAGGACCTGTGATACTCTTCGGCTGCTCAGCCGCGACCGCATACGGACTGATATATTATTTAATTCATAATGCATAATTCATAATTATTGGTGTCGGCTCACGCCGACAAATTACGAATAACAATGTGTAGGGGCTGCCTGTAGCAGTCCGCGAGTGAGTAGTAAATAGTAAGGTAGAGAGTAGTAGATGCAGGGGCTGGCGTTTTCGACAGCCCCTAAAACTTTATTGCAGAAAAATGGTACAGTATCACATTACGCGATGATACATCAATTCCACATATTACCACTCGCGGCGGCAAACTCATAATTCACAAAGCTATAATGCGGAGAAAGGGTTCAGCGTCATATAACGCGATGATACACCAATTCCGCATATTACCATTCGCGGCAGTAAACCCAAATTCCACAAAGCTATAATGCGGGGAAAGGGTGCAGCGTCATATCACGCGATGATACACCAATTCCACATATTACCACTCGCGGCGGTAAACTCATAATTCACAAAACTATACCGCGGAGCAAGGCAGCGCGGACTCCGCGCAAAAAAATAAGCAGGGCATATGCCCTGCTTGTCTTAGATAAACAGATGAAAATAAATATGTGTAGAACAAAAGAAAGGAGACAACAAAACGAGTGTTAATAATTAAGAATTATTTAACACTATAGTTATTATACATTATTTACGCTCTCCCGTCAAGCAAATCCTTGAACTTTTGTTAAAGTGCACAACTTTAGTCACAGCTTATACAACATTTTTTACAATATCATTTTATAAACCTTTACACTTGTACAAATTATCAGCATTCCGATTGTCAAAAGTCTGACAATTCGATGTAATATAGGCAAATTGCGCAAAATACGCATGATAACTTTGTATCAAAGCGCAAAAAAAGGTGTTTACAAAAAAAATGTTTTGTGGTATAATAGATAGCGTAGTTATACATGGTTAACGCTCGTTCCGTTAAACATTCCTATAACCTAAATTTAATACTATTTTAGGAGGTCATTCCTATGGCAATCAAAAGAAAAATGAAAACAATGGACGGTAATAACGCCGCTGCATATGTTTCATACGCTTTCACGGAAGTTGCCGGTATTTATCCGATCACACCTTCCAGCCCTATGGCAGACTATGTTGATCAGTGGTCAGCTCAGGGTGTCAAGAACATTTTCGGCACGACCGTTAAGGTTGAGGAGATGCAGTCTGAGGCCGGTGCAGCAGGTACTGTTCACGGTTCTCTGAACGCTGGTGCTCTGACCACAACATATACTGCTTCTCAGGGACTTCTCCTTATGATCCCAAATATGTACAAGATCGCCGGTGAACTGCTCCCTTGCGTTTTCCATGTTTCTGCACGCTGCGTTGCTTCACACGCACTGAACATTTTCGGCGACCACTCAGACGTTTACGCTTGCCGTCAGACTGGTTTTGCAATGCTCGCTGAGACTAACCCGCAGGAAGTAATGGATCTTGCTGCTGTTGCACATCTCGCTTCCATCAAGAGCCGTGTTCCTTTCATCAACTTCTTCGACGGTTTCCGTACATCTCACGAGATCCAGAAGATCGCTGTATGGGATTACGAGGATCTCAAGGAAATGTGCGATATGGATTCTGTTAAGGCATTCCGTGACCGTGCTCTTAATCCTGAGAATCCTACAATGCGCGGTTCTCACGAAAACGGAGATATCTTCTTCCAGCACCGTGAGGCTTGCAACTCCTACTACAATGCTGTTCCCGGTATCGTTGAGGAGTACATGAACAAGGTAAACGCAAAGCTCGGCACAGACTACAAGCTCTTCAACTACTACGGTGCTGCTGATGCAGAGCGCGTTATCGTTGCAATGGGTTCTATCTGCGACGTTGCTGAAGAAGTTATCGACTACCTCAACAAGAAGGGTGAGAAGGTCGGTATCGTTAAGGTTCGCCTGTTCCGTCCATTCTCTGCTGAGAAGCTCGTTGAGGCAATCCCTGCAACTGTAAAGACAATCGCTGTACTCGACAGAACAAAGGAGCCTGGTTCTCTCGGTGAGCCTCTCTACCTCGATGTAGTAGCAGCTCTTAATGCTACAGGCAGAAACGGTATCAAGGTTATCGGCGGCCGTTACGGTCTCGGTTCTAAGGATACTCCTCCTGCATCTGTATTTGCTGTATATGCAGAGCTCGCTAAGGCTGATCCTAAGCCACAGTTCACACTCGGTATCGTTGACGATGTTACAAATCTTTCACTCGCTGAGGAAGATGCTCCTAACACAGCAGCAGAGGGTACAATCGAGTGCAAGTTCTGGGGTCTCGGCGGCGACGGTACAGTTGGCGCAAACAAGGACTCTATCAAGATCATCGGTGACCACACTGACAAGTACGTTCAGGCATACTTCCAGTATGACTCAAAGAAGACAGGCGGTATCACAATCTCACACCTTCGTTTTGGTGATAAGCCTATCAAGAGCCCTTACTACATCAACAAGGCTGACTTTGTTGCCTGTCATAATCCATCATACATACTCAAGGGCTACAAGATGGTCAACGACGTAAAGCCCGGCGGTGTATTCCTTATCAACTGCCAGTGGAAGCCGGAGGAGCTCGATCAGCACCTCACAGCTGATACAAAGCAGTATATCGCAAAGAACAATATCCAGCTCTATCTGGTTAACGCAATAGACCTTGCACAGGAGATCGGTCTTGGCAAGCGTACAAATACTATTCTCCAGTCTGCATTCTTCTCACTTTCAAAGGTTCTTCCTGAGGCTGAGGCAATCGGCTACATGAAGGAGAAGGCTCAGAAGTTCATGAAGAAGGGTATCGAGATCGTTCAGATGAACGAGAAGGCTATCGACGCAGGCGCAAATGCTTACGTTAAGGTAGATGTTCCTGCTGAGTGGGCAAATGCTGTTGATAATTCAGCACCTGCAAAGCTCGAGGGCCCAGAGAAGCTTGTCAAGATGGTTGACGGCATCATGAACCCTGTAGGCAAGATGCTCGGTGATACTCTCCCTGTTTCTGCATTCTCAGATCACGTTGACGGTACATTCGAGCAGGGTGCTTCCGCATACGAGAAGCGCGGCGTAGCTGTTATGGTTCCTGAGTGGAATCAGGATACTTGTGCAAAGTGTAACAAGTGTTCATTTGTCTGCCCACACGCAACTATCCGTCCATTCGCTCTGACAGAAGCTGAGGTTGCTGCTGCTCCTGAGAACATCAAGATCGCTCCTAAGCCGATCGTAAAGAGCGAGTACAAGTACACTCTCGCTGTTTCCGCTATGGACTGCATGGGCTGCGGCGTATGTATCGGTGTCTGCCCAACTAAGTCACTCAAGATGGTTCCAAGAGAGTCACAGGAGCCACAGCAGGCAGTATTCGATTACTGTGTTGCTAAGGTTACAGAGAAGACAGATGTAGCAACTGACGCTACTGTTATCTCCAGCCAGTACAAGAAGCCACTCCTTGAATTCTCAGGTTCATGCGCAGGCTGTGCTGAGACTTCATATGCAAGACTCATCACTCAGCTCTTCGGTTCAAGAATGTATATCTCAAATGCAACAGGATGTTCTTCAATCTGGGGCGGTCCTGCTGCAACATCACCATACACTGTTGATGCAAACGGCCACGGTCCTGCATGGGCAAACTCACTGTTCGAGGACAACGCTGAGCATGGTCTCGGTATGTATCTCGGCCAGAAGGCAATCCGTGAAAGACTCATTGAAGAAATCAAGGAAGTTGCTGCAAGCGACAAGGCATCTGCAGAGTTTAAGGCAGCTGCTGATGAATACCTCGCAACAGTAAACGACGGCGCAAAGAATACAGCTGCAACAGCTGCACTCGTTGCTGAGCTCGAGAAGTGCGCTGACAAGTGCGATAAATGCGCAGATATCCTTGCTAACAAGAACTACCTCTCCAAGAAGTCAGTATGGATCTTCGGCGGCGACGGCTGGGCTTATGATATCGGTTTCGGCGGTCTTGACCACGTTCTCGCTACAGGCGAAGATGTAAACATCATGGTATTCGATACCGAGGTTTACTCAAATACAGGCGGACAGGCTTCCAAGTCATCCAACATCGGTCAGGTAGCACAGTTCGCAGCAGCAGGTAAGGCAATCGCTAAGAAGCGCCTTGCTGATATCGCTATGAGCTATGGCTACATCTATGTTGCACAGATCGCTATGGGTGCTGACATGAACCAGACTCTCAAGGCAATCAAGGAAGCTGAGTCTTATCCGGGCCCATCACTCATCATCGGCTATGCACCTTGTGAGATGCACTCCATCAAGGGCGGTATGACTAACTGTCAGGCTGAGATGGAGAAGGCTGTTAAGTGCGGCTACTGGAACAACTTCCGTTATGATCCACGTCTGGCTGCTGAGGGCAAGAACCCATTCCAGCTCGATTCTAAGGCTCCAACAGAGTCTTATCAGGACTTCATCATGAACGAGGCTCGTTACAGCGCACTCACACGTTCATTCCCAGACCGTGCTAAGGAGCTCTTCGAGAAGGCAGAGAAGACTGCTGCTAATCGTTACGAGTACCTCACAAAGCTCGCTGAGAAGTAAGCAGCGTGACGCTGCACCCGTCCACGTTAACGCTCGTAAACTCGCTTACTCTCTGCAAAACGGGTAGTCTGCTTTCGCTTACGGCGGTTTAACGTGAATTATGCACATATGAATAGAAAATTACTCCCCGATACGCACAGGTATCGGGGAGTTTTATTTTACATTTTTTTATTAAAGTAAATAAGTGAGCCGAGATAAATAAACATATAAATGCCTAATGCTGCTGCTAGGACCGCATAGGCGACGTTGTTGATGTATGAAAATACTATAGTAGCAATGCCAAGAAGAACAATTGTAAACAGCGATGTAAAATTAGCAGCTCTGAGCTGTACGGCAACTGCACGCTCATCAGTATTGCGGATATACCAGTCTTTAAATGACTTCTCATCTTTGAGAGCTTTTTTCATACGCAGGATATTCATTATCAGTATTATAATACCACCTGCAAAGAAGCCGATATTTGTTTCACCATGAATGGTTCCGCGGCGCTCCAAAGATTGAAGAGTTATCAGCGCAACAACAAGTACAACTGTTAAGATACTGCATAGTATTATTCTTGTTTTAAGCTTACTTCTGAATTCTTCCATAGTTATCCTCCTTAAAGATTTTCTTCTCCCTCGAATATGAACAGTTCCTCTATGGTGACTCCGAAAAACTGCGCCGCCTTGTGAGCAAGAGTGAGGGACGCGTTGTATTTTCCGTTTTCCAGTGATATGATAGTCTGCCGCGTGACACTGAGAGCGTCCGCAAGCTCCTGCTGCGTGACCTTTCGGGCTTTGCGCAGTTCCTGAATCTTATTTTTCATGCTCTTTCTCCTTTTTCTTTTCACTATCACTACAAACTGCGAAGTACGCAATTGCAACACTGTATGCCACCCACGGCATTGCTGCATCTATAAAATCTTTTGTTACCCCGAACATTAAATTACCTCCCTTTGGTGTAAAGTATACTTTACTTCTTCTATGATTATAGTATAGCACGCTTTACATTTTTTGTCAAGTGCACTTTACATATTTTTATATTTTAACATAGCAAAGCTCCCCGACATCATATCGGGGAGCTTTGTTATTATATCAATGATAATACCTTCATTGTTTTTTCAGCGCCGCAGCACTGATATAAAGCCTGTTATTTTAAGCTTTGATCTCTTTGTTCTTTCTTGAATGTGCATAAGACTTGAAAAGATAATATGCGATCCAATCATAAGCAAAGACTAAAACCAGACCTACTCCTGCATAAAGGACAAATCCTACGCCTGCCCATATCATAATAAAAGCAGCAATTATAAAGAGTCCCAGAGCAAGTGCACTTACGGCAAAACGTTTGCCGAGGTGTGTGTAGCTGTTATCAGCGACAAGATCATTCCAGAAACCTGCTGCTTTAACAGTGCAGCCAATAACAACATTGCTGAGTATCAGTATTATATCGCAATGTTTTTCGTTCAACAGAACAATTGAAATGATAAAGATAATATCCAGAATTGTAGCTAATAAAGCTTCTTTCATAATTTTTTTATTCATATGCTCACTCCCTAAAACAAATCATCTTCAAAATGTTCCAGTATGATGCAAGCATCATCCCCTACACTGAAACACTGCATAAAAAAATTTTTGTCACCTCCGTTATAAAGATTTTTGGTCCATCTCTCTTGAATGTTTTTGCGAAAAGTACAACTCAAATCAAACATAAAAATCATGAATGAAAAAGCTGATAATATGATTATACACTATAAATATGAACAATTAAAGGCTTTTTTGTTATTTTTATAGTGACATTTGTCACTATTTTACGGACGAAAATAATATGGTGCGGGTTTTACGTATATAAAATAAGAATTTTTATCCTGCTTTTCTGTTGCGTATCCACTTGACTATGTAGAATATCTGCCAGAAAAAACATAACGGGAAAACAGGGATAACGCAGAATACAATTCCCATTATAACAAATGCGCTGTAAAAGCCTTCCCAGCCGTATGTTGTTGTGAAGAAAGTAAATCCGAACTTACTGCAATAAAGGCTGTATAATAACAGCAGTAAATACGGTACATATGAAACTATAAAGGATATGGTGTATTTTTTTGAAATTGGCTTTAAGCCTGTACTTTTACGTTTTTTGATGCGATGTGAAAGTCCGAGACCGATAAGTCCGAATACGGAAAGAAGCAGTATAACACCAAATACGGAAGCATACCCAAGTCCGAGATAATCCCACAGAGGTGCATGAAGCCCGTCCTCTGCGGCAATGCATATGCAGTGGATAAGATATATTCCTATACCGCCAAAGCAAATCCACATAAAGTTGCTGCCCTTTTTAGTCATATGATCATCTCCTTAAAAACGTAAAACAGCAGTTGTTTTCTCTCCCTTTGTTAAGATGATTATACTGCATAAAATGAATTTTTTAAAGATGTCATTCGTCACTTTCTCAGTGACATTCGTCACTAAAAAGCATACGGCAAGATATACTGAAAGTTCATAACATTTCTTCTTTTTACATATAAATTAGTAAATGCAAGAGAAAGAGGTGATATGTTTGAAAACACAGCCAGAAGAGCGTGCGGTCATGCTCGGAAGGTATATTATCGAAAACAGGACTACTGTACGCGGTGCGGCAAAGAATTTCGGCATCTCGAAAAGCACCGTACATAAAGATGTCAGCGAAAGGCTGAGGCAGGAGGACCCAGAGCTGTACGACAAAGTGAAGGATATACTTGAAATAAACAAAAAGGAAAGACATATCCGCGGCGGACTTGCTACCAAGCGGAAATATGCCGAGATAGCCTGCCGCAGAAAAAATAATGTATATTATAAATAAAAAAACAGCATCTTTTAAGATGCTGTTTTTTTATTTATATGCCTGCAAGTTTTTTGAATTTGATATAGAACTCGCTGAGTGAATTTCTGCCTGTGAGCATATCCTCGTCAACGTAAGCACCGATGTACTTTCCGTCACGGAATACATAATAGTGTGAATCTTCTCCCTTTACAAGGTCAATCTTGAGTGTGCCGCCTTCCTTGAAGGTGTACTCTGCGGTCATTGCAGGATCTTTCAGTTCGGGCTTTGCACTGACATCTGTACCTGTGAGCTTAAGTATCGCAAAAGAATTGAAGAAATTGTTGAAAGCAACATAATTCTCGGTAGAATCGAAATCAACGTCCTTGCCGTTGTATTTGCATTCCATGTTTTTGATATCAACTTCGCAGGTGTCGTTATTGTCGATGTAGCTGAACTTAAAGCTGCTGACATTATATGAGTCTGCCGAAATGTAGTTCTTTACAAGATAATCGTAGGGGAGAGCCTGTGCAATAGTAAGGTCTGCCTTGTAATAAAGCTCTACCTGTTTGTCATCAACAAGTACGAAGCAGTATGTAGGATCATTTTCGTTTGCACTTATGAGGAGGTGATGCTCATTGCCGTCAATTCCCTTTACGACTATATCGCCGTATGGATCGTCAAAGCCGTATTTTGAAAGGTCATCGAGTTTTTCGTCAAGCATTTCCTCTGCTTCAAGACGTACAAGGTCGTTGAGAGCGGCTGTTACCGCAGTCTGGTCAAGTTCGAGCTCCGAATATTCTTTGGGGAGCGACCATATCTGGCTGTCTGTATCAAGTGTAAGATCACAGAGCACCTTGCCGTCCTTGTAAGTAGTTACCTCTTTGATATCATAGAGTGAGTAAGGTACTATCATCTTGTTCTTGAGAAGGAGCCTGTCGAGCTTGAGTACACTTCCGTGCTGTGCGTCAACGGCATATACATTGCTTTTGCCGTCAACGGTAACGTAGTAATAATCGCCTGTAGGGCTTTCGTTGCCTATACATATCGTATGTGTGCCCGATGGAACGGTGATCTCGACTTTGTCGGGATCATCAAGTCCGTACATTGCGAGCTTTTCGTCTGTTACAGCACCGTAATTGGTATCAGCTTTAAGGTCTGAAAGGTATGTGCATACGAGCTGGAAATAGGTCTGGTCAAGCTTGAACTCGTCATTGGTCAGCGCCCATTCTTCATCTGTTTTCTCTGCGGTATAAACTTCATCGCCCTTTGAGAAAACGATTTTTGTGGGGCTGTACGGGTCAAAGCTGAAGAGCACATTATCTGCAAGCTCCTGTTTTGTCTGCTCTTTTTCCTTGTCCTTATTGTTTTTTACTGCAAGGAATCCTATTACAGAACCGCAGGCAATTAAAAGAAGGACTACAAGTGCGATAATAGGTTTTTTCATCAGGAATTTCTCCTTTTAAGCCATACGCCTACTCCGATCACAGCAAGGAGTGCAGGGATAACATAAACGATTACCATAACGCTTGTTGCTTCCTTGCTGTCCTTGAATGTCATGCGGTCGTAAGAGTTGAATTTGTTTCCGACACCGAACTGGATGTCGCTGTCATACAGCCATGTGTTGCTGAAAAGCGCGAGCATCTCGGTACCGCTTAAAGAAGGTGCGATAACATCATTGTCGATGATAGCAGTCGTACCGATAACTACCATTTTGCCGCCTGATACCTTGTTGTAAGAGTAATAGCCGAAATCAAGATCCATATTGCTGAGAAGCTCGTCTGCCTGCTGTGCAGTGACGTCGTCGCCGCCCATTGACTTGCTGATAGTTGAATAATTGCCTGATTCATCGGCAACATTCTTGATTATAGATGAACGCTCTGTATAAGCTGCGCCGGGGAAGCTGTCCTCAGGGATCTCTGTAAGGCTTCTTGCGTTTGCTATACCTGCGATATACGCGCCCTGACTTATAAGCTCGTTAAGATCAGAGGTAAGATCCTGAGTGAATTCGTCGTTGTATCTTGAACCGGCGGGATATTCAACGCGGAAGTAATTCTCACTCTGCTTTGAGTCTCTGTCCTGAAGCATATTAGCGGGAAGAGATTCTGTAACGTAGTTATAGTCGAGGATAAGTCCGAATTTTTCCATTACGTCTTCTATATTGTAGAAACGTCCCTTTGTGTCGCATGGGTCTATGAGGAAGGAAAGTGCGCCGCCGTTTTCGGCATACTCGTTGAGAAGGTCTTTCTCCTTATCTGTAATATCTTCCTTAGGACCTGCAAGGTATATTATCTTTGCATTGTCGGGGATAGCGCCTGCTTTATCGAGATCGAGCTCCTGAACGTCATAGTCGTTGGACTTGATCTGATTTGCGTAGATAGAGAAGCTGTTGGTAATTGACTTCTCTCCGTGACCTGTAAGGAAATATACAGTCGGGAGCGAGCCGCTTGAGCAGATAGAGATAGCTGCTGCGATAAGCTCTTCACCTGCATACTGCTTCTCACCGCTTGATGACTGCTGGAATATCTTTGCACTGCTTACCTTTTTTACAACATTGTTGCATCTTACGAAGATATCACATTCTGTTGTGTCGAGAACGCCCTCGGGATCAAGCTCTTTTGCAAGAGCGGCATTTTCGTTGGGGTCAAAGCAGGTAAGGTCGATATTGTCGTATCCGTCCAGCTGAGTGAGTGTGTGGTAAAGCGGAAGGAATTCCGAAGCCTCAGCCTCATTGAAGTATGAAAGCTTTGAAAGATAATACAGATCAATGTGCTTGTCGGAATTATCTGCAATGAGCTGTTTGGTCTTGTCGCTCAGGGTGTACTTCTTTGAAGGTGTCATATCGAAGCCTTTATCGTAAAAGCTTACTATAAGGTTTATCGGTATGATGATAACGAGTACGAGCAGTGCCATAATGAGGGCGATAGTATTGGTGTAATTCTTTTTCTTCTTCATATCGGCTTACCCCCTGTTCCAGCGTCTCTTCTCAATGGTCATATATGTCCATGAGAGGAAAACTATTATTACAGAAGCGAAGAATACCATATCCGAAAGACGAATGAAGCCTTCTGAGAAGTATGCAAATCTTGGCTGTGCTGCAAATGAATATATAACTGACTGTACCTTGGGGTACTGTGAGATGAATGCTGTGTTTGAAAAATCGTCGATGAACAGGAGCACAAACATGATTACTTCACCGATGATAGCTGCAAGGATAGGGGACTCGGTGAGGGATGAGATGAACATACCTACTGCGATATACATGGTTCCCCAGAAGAAGATGCCGATGTAAGCGCATATAAGCTGGCTGACGATGACCTCTCCCTTCATGGCTGTTATGATCGGGAAGAAAGCAGTTCCGAGGAGCATGAAGAGGTATACGGTAACGTTTGCAAGGAATTTAGCGATAACTATCTTCAGAACGCTGACAGGTGATGTCATCAGAAGGACTTCCGTACCGTTCTTGCGCTCGTCAGCAAATGTTCTCATGGTGAGGAGAGGTATAAGGAATATGAAGTAGAGAATGACCGAATAGAACATCTCGGTGAAGGAGAATGCCCATGTGTTAGAGCCTTCAAGCTTTGCGATTCCGTTGGAAAAGCTCAGTGAAAACAGCAGCATGAAGAGTGCTGCGAAAGCGTAAGCGAAAGGAGTGTAGAAGAATGATTGCAGCTCCTTCTTATAAATAGGAAACATCTTACTCTTCCTCCTTTTTCTCAGTAGTTTTTTCAGACTCATCGGGTATCTCGTCAAGCAGCTCCTGAAGTCCGTTTTTCTTTACGGGGCGGTTGATGAGCTCGATGAATACGTTTTCAAGGTTAGGCTTGTCGGTATACATTTCAAGTATACTTACGCCGTTTTTGAGACAATCGGACATAATAGCGTCTCTTACAGTATCGGAATCGCCTTCAAGATCAACGGTAAAGGCATAGATGCTGCTGCCCTCGTCTTCGATCTTCTTCAGCTCCTTGACACCCTTGGTCATACCTATTACAGAAGCGGCTGTGTCCTTGTCGCCCTTTACCTTGATATGGAGGACAAGTGTAGAAGCCATAGACTTCTCAAGGTTCTCGATAGTGTCGATAGCTCTGATATCGCCTTTATTTATAATGATGACTCTGTCACATACTGCACTTACCTCGCTGAGGATATGCGAGCTGAAAATGACGGAGTGCTCTTTTTTCAGATCCTTGATTATAGCACGTACCTCTGCTACCTGATTGGGGTCGAGACCGACTGTAGGCTCGTCAAGGATAAGGAACTTGGGATTGCCGAGAAGCGCCTGAGCGAATCCCACACGCTGCTTGTAGCCCTTTGAAAGGTTACGGATAAGCTTGCCCGAAACGTCCTTGATTTTGAGAAGTCCCATAACGCGCTCGATCTCCTTGCTGCGCTCACCTCTGGGAACTCTTTTGAGACCTGCACAGAAGGAAAGATATTCCTTTACCTTCATATCGGGGTATACAGGCGGTATCTCGGGGAGATATCCGATATTACGCTTTGCCTTTAGAGGGTCTTTGGTTATGTCTGCACCGTAAATGGTGACAGTACCGTCAGACATGGGCAGATAGCCTGCGATCATGTTCATGGTTGTTGATTTTCCCGCACCGTTAGGTCCGAGAAAACCGAGGATCTCATTATCATTTATTGTAAAGCTTATATGATTTACAGCACGGTTATTGCCGTAATACTTCGTAAGATTTTCAATATTAATCATGAGCTGCTCCTTTCCGATCAATAAATCAAATTTAACAAAAATCAGGTGCTATTATCTCATCATAGCATACTGCTATATTATCGCAGAATAATATTAACACAAGATGAATAAAAAATGAATAAAATGTTAATTCAAAGAATGGAGGGGGCGGACACCGCCTCCGTACACGTAATTCGACAGGTAAATCTTATAGCGAAAGTGTGAGGATTTTGTGAGAATTTATTGTAGGTAAGATGAATGTTGAGAAGTTTTGTTTTATTATGCAACTAATTAACAGATAGTTAGCATACGGGTTTTTCAGCCCTTTTCGGCGGTAGACAAAATGTACAAAAAAGCTTTTCCCTTTGTGTGCATTGCAACAAAATTGACTTTGCTCAAATGTGAAAACGAGGTAAACTGTTGACACGAATTAAATTGTAGAATATAATAATCTTGAAAATAGTTTGAGAATTGTGTGCAGTCTGCGTGAAAATGCACACAGTGTACGAAGTATTTTCGTATGCACCCCCGAAAGTGCGAACCTTAGGGGGTAATCCATTTTTTAACCACTATACTATTACGAGAGGGGTAAAAACAAATGATAAGCAAAAAGAATAAGGCTCTCGCAGCTGGCGTTCTTGCAGCTGCAATGTCCGCAACCGCAGTTCTTCCTTCAATTGCTTCAGCTGCTGAAATTTCCAGCTATGCAAAGGAAAAGACTTATGCTGAGATGTTCTCGTCACTCTATGATGACGTTGTAACAAACGGTGTAAAGAACGGCTACCTCAGCTCACAGACAAATGGTTCAGGCTTTGGTATTCCTTACCATTCAGTTGAAACATTTATCGTTGAGGCTCCTGACTACGGTCACGAGACAACTTCAGAAGCTATGTCATACATTGTATGGATGGCTGCTATGCACGATGTTCTTGCAGAAAAGAACGTTATCAGCGGTTCTAAGGGCGACCTCAAGAAGGCTTGGAACACAATGGAAGCTATGATCCCTGGTTGGTCAAAGGCTCATGGCAGATCTGATATCGACTACGGTTCATTCTGGGAGCAGACAAAGGTTGAGGCTGACTCATCAGAAGAGTGCGATCAGCCAAGTGACTATCCTGCAAAGCAGGAAGGCGGTAAGGCTGCTAACCCACTTTATGAGACATTCAAGTCTGCATACAGCAGTGACGAAGGTTACTACCTTATGAACTGGCTCGCTGACGTTGATGACTGGTATGGATTCAGCAAGGGCACAGCAGGCGAAGGCAAGTTCACATTTATCAATACATTCCAGAGAGGTGAACAGGAGTCTTGTTTCGAGACTGTTCCTGCTCCTTGTCTTGAAGAGCTCCTTTGGGGTGACACAACAAAGAACGGCAATGACGGTAACGGTATCAAGGCTATCTTCAACGGTCACAACAAGGTTCCTTCACAGTATTCATTCACAAACGCTCCTGACGCTGAGGATCGTTGTATCCACGCTGTATACTTTGCAAACCAGTACAACGCAGGTGATTCTTCTGTATCTGCTCTCGCAGGTAAGATGGGTGACCAGTGCCGTAACGACATGTTTGATAAGTATTACAAGAAGATCGCAGAGGATACAAAACTCACAAGCTCTGCTGTAACAGGCAACGGCGGTCAGCACTACCTCATGGGCTGGTATACAGCTTGGGGCGGAGCTCTCTTTGCTGATTACGGCGATTACGGCTGGGCTTGGCAGATCGGCTGCTCACACTCACATCAGTTCTATCAGAACCCACTTGCTGCTTATGGTCTTCTCTATGATTCATCTATCAATGCTGGTATGAAGGCTAAGGGCGCAACAGATGACTATACAGAGTCTCTCAAGAGACAGATCGAAATGTATCAGTGGCTCCAGTCAGTTGACGGTCCTTTCGCTGGTGGTTGTACAAACAGCTGGAGAGGTCGTTACGAGACATATCCTTCAGGTCACGCTACATTCTATAAGATGGCTTATGTTCCACATCCTGTATACGCTGACCCAGGTTCAAACCACTGGATCGGTAACCAGGTATGGTCAACACAGCGTCTTGCTGAGCTTTACTACTATGTAGTAACTAACGGCGACAAGTCCAACCAGACATACGGCGGTCTCAGCCTTGAGGATGCTCTTGACAAGCTCCTTACAAGATGGGTTGAGTGGTTCGAGAAGAACACTAAGTTCGATTACGAGGATGAGTCCGGTAATATGCATACATACGCTATCCCATCAACTCTTGACTGGGGTTCAAGCGATACAGACTATACTTGCACACCTGATACTTGGACAGGTACATACAATGAGGACGGCAACCAGAAGCTCCACTGTGAGATCAAGGGCTATGGTCAGGGTGACGTAGGATGCGTATCCTCACTCTGTAACTCACTTATGTACTATGCTAAGGCTAAGGGCGTTGATCCTTCATTCGCAAAGAAGGAAGGCACATCTGTTGCTGAAAAGGCACTTTACCTTGCTAACAGACTCCTTTCATATCAGTACTATGAGGGACGTGACGAGATCGGTATCACATTTACTGATTCTAACCCAAGCCTCAAGAGAGTATACGAAGAAAAGGTTTATATCCCTGATTTCTATAAGGGCGAGATGCCTGATGGTTCTAAGCTTGAGCCGGGCGCTACATTCTCATCAATCCGTAAGAGCTACGAGAAGGATAAGATGTGGCAGGAGTGCAAGGAGTACTACGAGGGCAAGGGTACAGATAACAACGGCGACGGCGTTGTTGACTGCGGCGACTATCAGTTCCAGTATCACAGATTCTGGCATGCTGGTGACGCTACTGTTGCTTACGGTACAATGGCACTTCTCTATCCTGAGGTTGAGCCAATTATTCCTGGCAGCACAACACCTCAGACGACAACTACAACAACAACTACTACAACTACAACAGTTACTACAACTGTTTCTGATAAGACTCCTACAGTTACTGTATGGGGCGACGCAAACTGCGACGGCGATGTAGATATGTCTGATATCGTTCTTATCATGCAGAGCCTTGCTAACCCGAACAAGTACGGTGAGGGCGGTACAGATAAGTCTGCTATCACAGCACAGGGTAAGGCAAACGCTGACGTTGATACATCAAGCAAGGGCATCACAACTCAGGACGCAGTTCGTATCCAGAACTACCTCCTCAACAAGATCTCTTCACTTGATCCAACTAAGTAATTATTATTTATAATTAAGTAGTTTAAAGCTGCACGGTTTTACCGTGCAGCTTTTTATTTTTATAAAATGGACTATCCCCAATATTTTCAGAAAAATGCTTGCATTTTAATGCAAATAATGATATAATATTATAATAGCATATTTATGCGAAAAAATATTCCTAAGAAAGCAGGCGATAGGGTGCTTAGAAGTATGACAGGCTACGGAAGAGCGCAGCAGATCCTTAATGGACGCGATATCCTTGTTGAGGTACGCTCCGTTAATCATAGATATTACGAATATTCATCAAGAGTTCCCAGAACCTACAGCTACATAGATGAAAAGCTGAAGGCTCTGCTCAAAACAAGCATTTCACGCGGTAAAGTAGAAGTATCCGTAACCATAAATAACATCGAAGGCAAAGATACCGAGATCGCTGTTAACAAGGGCGCGGCTGAGGGATATGTGAATGCTCTCAGAAGCATTGCCGACGAGCTTGGTGTTGAGGACGATATCACTCTTTCAAAGCTTATGAAGCTCCCTGATATATTCAATATACAGAAAACTCCCGATGACGAGGAGCAGGTCTGGGACGACGTTTCAAAGGTAGCTTCCGAGGCTATAAGCAAATTCGTTGAAATGCGTCAGACAGAGGGTGAACGCCTTAAAGCCGACATAATCGAAAAGGCTGAGGGCATACTTAAAATGGTATCAAAGGTCGAGGAGCTTTCTCCGCAGACCGTTGAAAACTACAGAAACAGACTTTACAAGAAGCTCAGCGAAGTCCTTGAAGGCAAGGATATAGACGATCAGCGAGTTCTTACAGAGGCTGCTGTTTTCGCAGAGAAAATAGCCGTTGACGAGGAGACTGTAAGACTCCGCAGCCATATCTCTCAGCTTGAGACTATGGTATCGGGCGATGACGCAGTCGGCAGAAAGCTTGACTTCATCGTGCAGGAAATGAACCGTGAGGTAAATACTATCGGCTCGAAAGCTCAGGATCTCAATATCACCAAGGTGGTAGTCGATATGAAGGCTGAGATCGAGAAGATACGTGAACAGATCCAGAATGTAGAGTAACAGAATATGAAGCTTATAAATATAGGTTACGGAAATATGGTGTCCGCTGACAGGATAGTTACTATAGTAAGTCCCGAGTCAGCTCCCATAAAACGCCTCGTTCAGGAGGCGCGCGATGACGGCAGAGCTGTTGACGCTACCTACGGAAGAAAAACAAGAGCCGTAATGATAATGGACAGCGGTCATATTATCCTTTCATCACTCATTACCGAGACTCTTGCTGCAAGAATAAACGGTTCAGGAGGAGCTGATGACGATGAATAAAGGCAGACTTATTGTATTTTCCGCTCCGTCGGGCTGCGGAAAAGGCACAATGCTGGAGGAGATACTGAAGGACGAGCGTTTTGCTGTATCTGTTTCGGCAACTACAAGAGCTCCCAGAGAGGGCGAAAAGGACGGAGTGAATTATCACTTCCTTACCCGCGAGGACTTTGAACAGCGTATCGCTGACGGCAAGTTCATTGAACACGCCGAGTACTGCCAGAACCTTTACGGTACACTTTCAAGCGAGGTTGACGGCAGACTCGAAAAAGGACTCAATGTCATTCTTGAAATAGAGCCTCAGGGCGCAATGAAAATACGCGAAAAGCGTCCAGATGCACTGTTTATATTCATAGTTCCGCCTTCAATAGGTGAACTCCGCCGCAGACTCAAAAAGCGCGGCACAGAGACCGATGAGGTCATAGAAGAGCGTGTTTCAAAGGCTGCATGGGAGATATCTCAGGCTGAGAAATACGATTACATCATTGTCAATGACGCCCTTGAGGACGCAATAAGCGACTTCTTCGCAGTTATACGCGGAGAGCAGCTTAAAAAAGAGTTTTCGGGCGATATTATAGAAGAGGTGCTTAAAAATGCTTAGACCTGCAGTAAATCAGATCATCACAAAGAATGAGAGCTGTTATTCACTCGTTATTGCTGTTGCAAAGCGTGCAAGACAGATCACAGAGGAACTCTACGAGAACGGCGAGACTCTTGAGGAGAAGCCTGTAAAGACAGCAGTTGAGGAGCTTGCAAGCGGAAAGTGCAAGATAGTAAGCACTGTTCCACAGAGCAACGAGTAATGCCCCTTATTGCGGAGACCGCAGTCAGCGGAACAGCCTATTCATTTGATATGCTGTTCAGCTATGCTGTTCCCGAAAAGCTGAAAGCGGATATCGCCTGCGGTTGCAGAGTGCTTGTACCTTTCGGCAAGGGGAACAAACGCAGGATAGGTGTGGTCATGAAGCTCTCCGAGGAGGATAAAAAGGGACTGAAATCCCTTGTGTCACTTGTGGACGAAGAACCTGTTATTTCGGAGGAGCTTCTCAGACTTGCCCTGTACGTAAGAGAGCATACCTTCTGCACTTATTTTGATGCAGTAAAAGCCATGCTCCCGCCTGCAATGAGCGTGAGCGCGAAAGAAACGTTCAGGCTTGTTAAGAATTTCACGGATATATCTTCTCTCAGTAATGAGGCAGCCGAGCTTCTGGAAATACTTTCGGGTACGGCAGGAAGCAAGGAGCTGAATGAGCTGATAGAGAAGCATATAATAGATAATGGCAGACATCTTCCCGATGAGCTGTGCGACGCAGGCGCTCTGGAATCGGACAACGTTTTCAGGCAGGCTGTGGGCGATGCGGCAGTTAGAATGGTGCGCCTGACAGAAAAGTATATGAGTGCTCCCGAGGGCTTCGAGCTTACTCCCAAGCAGAAGAAGGTAGCTGATTTTCTTGAAGAATTCGGCTCTGCTGCCGTAAGGGAAGCTGCGTATATGTGCGGAGTTACCGATGCGGTAGTGAAGCGTCTTTGCGCAAACGGAGCAGCCGAGGAATACGAAGCCGAGGTGCTGAGAAGAGTAGAGGGCGATACGGACGAGAAAAGAAGTCCGCAGGATATAGTCCTTTCAGATGAACAGCAGAAGGCTCACGATACCGTGCTTGCTCAGCTTTTTGAGAGAAAGCCTGCGGTGTTCCTGCTTCACGGTGTAACGGGAAGCGGCAAGACCTCGGTATTTGAGAAGCTCATAGACGATACTGTAAAAATGGGACGGCAGGCAATGCTGCTCATTCCCGAAATAGGTCTCACACCACAGATACTGAAGCGATTCCGTTCGCTTTTCGGTGAGAGGGTAGCTGTTATACACAGCGGACTGTCACTGGGACAGAGACTTGACGAATACAAGAGAATAAAACGGGGCGACGCGGATATCGTAATTGGTACGAGAAGCGCGGTATTTGCTCCGCTCAGCAATATCGGACTCATCATTATAGATGAGGAGGGTGAGCGTTCCTATAAATCGGACAGTTCGCCCAGATATTCCACACATGATATCGCCAAGCAGCGATGTGCTTATCATAAGTCCGCACTTCTGCTCGCTTCGGCTACACCTTCGATCGAGAGCTATTACCTCGCCGAAAGAGGAGCATACAGGCTTCTCGAAATGAAGGAGCGTTATCAGAATTCGCCTTTGCCTGAGGTGAGTATCATTGATATGAACCTTGAGCGTGAGGCAGGCAACCGTACGGAATTCAGCCGCAGACTTGCGGAGGAGATAAGCCTTAATCTGAAAAACGGTGAGCAGTCTATACTGCTTCTCAACAGGCGAGGCTATCACACTATCATAAGCTGCTGCGACTGTTATCAGCCGCTGTATTGCCCGAATTGCTCGGTACCGCTGACATACCACAAAAAAAACAACAAGCTGATGTGCCACTACTGCGGCTACGTCAGTGACCCTGTGGAGGAGTGCCCTTCCTGCGGCTCGAAGCACCTTAAAAATATGGGCTTCGGCACACAGAAGCTTGAAGAGGAGCTTTCCACATTCTTTCCGAATGCGCGTATACTGCGCATGGACGCTGATACAACATTTTCACGTTATTCCTATGAGAAAAGCTTCAAGGAATTCCGTGAGGGAAAATATGACATAATGATAGGTACTCAGATGATAGGCAAGGGACTGGATTTCCCCGATGTTACGCTGGTGGGCGTATTGTCGGTGGATAAGGCTCTGTATGCAGGGGATTTCCGAAGCTATGAGCGCACCTTCTCACTCATTACTCAGGTGGTGGGGCGAGGCGGTCGCGGTGAGCGCAAGGGCCGAGCTATATTGCAGACCTTCATTCCCGAGCACTATATCATGAACCTTGCGGCAGCGCAGGACTATAAGGGCTTCTACAATGAAGAGATAGCCATACGCCGCGCAATGATATTTCCGCCGCTGTGCGATATGTGCATATTCTGCTTTGCAGGCGGTGAGGACTTTTCCGTAAAAAACGGCGCGGACGCTGTTCTGAGACTTATGAACGATAAGCTCAGGGAGCTTCAGCCGAAAACTCCCGTGCGCGTACTTGGTCCTGTGAGATGCTCTTACGGCAGGATAAACGGTAAGTACCGTTACAGGATAATAATGAAATGCAAGAACAATTCCGAAATGAGGGACTATATAAGCGGAGTCCTTACAGAGTCGGCAAAGCTGAAAGAGATGAAAGGTATTGCCCTGTATGCCGATATGAACGGCGATGTGGGCGTATGAGAGAAAAGGATAGGATAAAATGGCACTTAGAAGAATTTTAACCGATAAGGACGAGGTACTCCACAAGGTTTGCAAGCCTGTGGATAAGTTTGACGAAAAGCTTGCGCAGCTTCTCGATGATATGCATGAGACTCTCGACAAGGCTGAGGGCGTTGGTCTTGCAGCTCCGCAGATAGGCATATGCAGAAGAATATTCATCATGCATCTTGATGAAAATGATATCGTGGAGGCTATAAATCCCGAAGTTACCAAAAAAGAGGGTAAACAGCGTGTGCAGGAGGGCTGTCTTTCATGCCCGAATGTATGGGGCTATGTTACAAGACCTATGAGCTGTCACCTGAAAGCTCAGGACAGGAACGGAAACTGGTTCGAGCGCGATTTCACAGAGCTCGGCGCACAGTGTACATGCCATGAGAACGACCACCTTGACGGTCATATATTCACAGAAATAGTCGAAGAATTCTTTGTACCAGAGGAGCCTAAAAAATGAAAATAGTATTTATGGGAACACCTGATTTTGCTGTACCCTGCCTGCGTACTCTTTCAGAGAGCGGACATGAGGTAGCAGCGGTGTTCACGCAGCCCGACAAGCCCAAGGGCAGAGGATATAAGCTTATCCCCACACCTGTAAAGGCAGCTGCCGAGGAGTACGATATCCCTGTATATCAGCCCCTTTCACTGAGAAAGGGCGATGACGCAGAGGAGGCTATGAAGATACTCCGCGACATAGCTCCCGAGCTCATAGTCGTTACCGCTTACGGTCAGATACTTCCTAAGGAAGTCCTTGAACTTCCAAAGTATGGCTGTGTGAACATACACGCTTCACTTTTGCCGAAATACAGGGGCGCAGCTCCTATCAACTGGGTAATACTAAACGGCGAAAAGGAGACAGGTGTTACTTCCATGCAGATGAGCGAGGGACTTGATACAGGCGATATGCTCATCAAGAAAAGCACCGAAATAGGCGAAAATGAGACCTATGAGGAGCTTTATGCGAGACTTTCCGATATGGGCGGTGAAGTTCTTGCAGAGACAATAAAAGCTATCGAAAGCGGCAATCTTCACCCGGAAGTTCAGGACGACAGTCTCAGCTGCTACTCACCTATGATACGCAAGGAAATGAGTGCGCTGGACTTCTCAAAGTCCGCTGCGGATATACACAATACTATCCGCGGAGTTACCGGATTTGCAATGCTTGAAGGTAAACGCCTGAAGGTGTTCAGATCAGAGCTTTCAGATAAAAAGTACCCGAATGCTGAAAACGGTGCAGTTGTCGATACAAAGAGTTTTGCAGTAAAGTGCGGCGACGGCGGGGCGGTAATATTCCGCGAAGTTCAGCCTGAGGGCAAAAAACGTATGAACACAGAGGATTTCCTCAGAGGCAAGAAGCTGACTGAGGGAGAGAAACTCGGTTAAGGAGGAAAATATGGATATCTTATTGCTTTTAATAATGATCCTGCTGCCTATCATCGCGCAGATAAACGTAATGACAACTTTCAGTAAGTACAGCAAGGTAAGCAATTCAAGAGGACTTACTGCTGATGAAGTTGCAAGAAGGATACTTGATGCAAATGGTCTTACTCACGTTGGCATCGAGCATATCAAAGGCAATCTCAGCGACCACTATGATCCAAGGGCAAATGTTGTAAGACTTTCAGATTCATGTTACGGCAATACATCTGTTGCTGCTATCGGCGTAGCTGCTCATGAATGCGGTCATGCCTGTCAGCATGCTGAGAACTACACTCCTATAGTAATCAGAAGCAAGATAGTTCCAATAACAAATATCTGTTCAAATTTTTGGTATTTTGTACTGATCATAGGTGTATTCCTCAGCCAGATGGCTGTTGGTACAACTCTTATCTATGTAGCTATCGCAATGTTTGCAGCAGTAGTGCTTTTCCAGCTTGTTACTCTGCCATGTGAGTTCAATGCAAGCGACAGAGCTTTAAAGACTCTTGAGAATGACGGCATACTTGAACTTGGTGAAGTTCCGAAGGCAAAGAAGGTGCTCACAGCAGCTGCTATGACATACGTTGCAGCTCTTGTAACATCAATTATCCAGCTTCTCAGACTTCTTGCATCTGTAAGAAGAAGATAATGACAGACCCGAGATATCTTGCTGTAAAGCTTCTCGATAAGACCTTCAGCAGCGGAAGTTACTCGAATTTGCAGCTTGACAGCGGTCTTAAAGCCTCTGACCTTGACGACAGGGGAAAGAAGCTGTGCTCGGCTGTTTACTACGGAGTTATAGAGCGCAGGCTGACTCTCGACCATATAATCGGCGGACTCAGCTCCCGTCCCATTGCAAAGCTTGACAGCATTATCCTTAATATACTGCGCTGCGGTATATACCAGATAATGTATATGGACAGCATTCCCGATAATGCAGCCGTAAACGAAAGCGTTGCACTTGCCAAGAAATTCCGCAAGACAAGTGCTTCTGGCATGGTCAATGCAGTACTGCGAAGCTTTATCCGCAGCGGCAAGGAAATAAAGCTGCCGAAAAACAGCGTTGAAGCAATGTCTGTGAAGTATTCCGCACCTGTGGGACTGGTGAAAAGCTTCACTGACGATTACGGTGCAGAAAAAGCAGAAGAATTTCTGAAAAATTCTCTTGAAAAAAGTGTCACATATCTGCGCAGAAATGCGTTAATATGTAGTGAAGAAGAATTTCTTGCTGCACTTTGCTGCATAAAAGCAGAAAAGCTGAAAGATTGCTGCTACACCGTGGAAAGCGGTGACTTAACAGCTTCGGAGGCTTTCAGAAAAGGTTTTTTCCATGTTCAGGGACTTGCCTCGCAGCTTTGCTGCGAGACCCTTGCTCCAACGGAGCAGGACAGAGTCCTTGATATATGCGCAGCTCCCGGCGGAAAGACCTTCACTATGGCGGAACTGATGAACGGTAAAGGTGAGATATACGCCTTTGATCTTCACGAAAAACGTGCCGAGCTCATACGCAAGGGTGCGGAGAGGCTCGGTCTCACCAATATAAAAGCGGCGGCAGGGGACGCGACAGTGTTCAATCCTCAACTGCCTAAATTTACCAAGATTCTCTGTGATGTCCCGTGTTCGGGACTGGGAGTCATCGGCAGCAAGCCAGAGATAAAGTACAAGAATATCTCGGATTTTGCGGGGCTCCCCGATATACAATATAAAATAGTGTGCAACGCGCTGAACTATCTGGAAGCGGGAGGTACTCTCGTATACTCCACCTGTACAGTGCGCAGAGCCGAAAATGAAGAGGTCTGCAAAAGACTTCTCAGTGAACACCCTGAGCTGGAAGCAGTGGAGCTTCCTGAGATGATGGAAGAAAATTTCGGCACTATGGCTACGCTTATGCCGCCGAAATTCGGCAGCGGTTTCTTTATTGCGAAATTCAGGAAAAAGTAAGGTGATAAATTGGAAAAAATTGATATTCTCAGTCTTGATCTTGACGAGCTTGCAGAGATACTGACAAGCATCGGCGAGAAGAAATTCCGTGCAAAGCAGATATTTCAGTGGCTGCACGTGAAAAGAGTCCTTGATTTCGACAAAATGACTGATATATCTGTCCAATTACGCCGCAGCCTGAATGAAATTTTTTGTATAAATAGACTATTTGTGCAGAAAAGGCTTGAATCTGCTATAGATAATACGGTAAAATATCTTTATAGGCTTTCTGACGGCAATTTCGTCGAGACTGTTCTCATGGAATACAGCTATGGCTACAGCATCTGCGTGTCAACTCAGGTGGGCTGTAAAATGGGGTGCAACTTCTGCGCTTCAACTATAGCAGGCTATGTCAGAAGTCTTACTGCCTCGGAGATCTTAATGCAGATCTATGAGGCTGAACGCGATTCGGGCAAAAGTGTTTCGGGAGTGGTGCTCATGGGCATCGGTGAACCCCTTGACAATTTTGACAACGTTATGAAGTTCCTGCATCTGCTGTCTCATAAAGGCGGCAATGATATGAGTCTTCGTCACGTATCATTATCTACCTGCGGCATAGTGCCGCGTATTTATGAGCTGGCGGATATGAAGCTTCAGCTTACCCTTTCGGTATCACTTCACTGTGCGGATAACGAGGGGCGAAGCGAGATAATGCCCGTCAATAAAAAGTACGATCTTCCGAGCCTTATTGAGGCTTGCAGATATTATATTGATAAGACAGGACGGCGTGTCACCTTTGAATACGCTGTTATCGACGATGTTAATTCCTCGTCCGCAGATGCCGATAAGCTGGCAAAGCTGCTGAGAGGAATGAACTGCCATGTTAACCTTATCCCTGTCAATAAGGTAAGGGAACGAAATTATCATACAGCCCGCTCAGGCGTTGCGGAATTCGCAAAACAGCTTGGCAGGCGGGGGATAAACGCTACCGTAAGAAGAACTCTCGGCAGCGATATCGAAGCAGCGTGTGGTCAGCTAAGGCGTGACGCTGCACAGCAGAATGAAAAGAATGGGGGTGCGGATACTTGAGATTTCGCTTTGGCACGGATATCGGTCTCATGCGCGAGGAAAATCAGGACGCGGTGAGATGCGAATATTTCGGCCATAATGTTCTCGCCGTGGTATGTGACGGTATGGGAGGCGAGCGGGCAGGCAAGGAAGCCAGCGAGCTTGCAATAGAAGAATTCTTCCAGCGTTTTTCGGCGGATTACAAAGAGAGTCTGAGCGATGAAGAGATCCGTAAACTCCTTATCTCCTCGATCTCGGCAGCTAATTCCGTGATATATACACGGGCACGGTTCGATTTCAAGAATTTTGGCATGGGAACGACCTGTGTGGCTGCCTTCGTCAACAAGAAAACAGCTTTCATAGCCAATGTCGGTGACAGCAGAGCGTATCTTATAACGGATACGGGGCTCGTCAGGATCACTACAGATCATAACGTAGCCGCTCTACTCTTTGAACAGGGCAAGATCACCGAGGAGGAAATGGAGGTACATCCTCAGAAGCATATGCTCGTTCGAGCGGTAGGCGTAGAAAAAACCGTGCTTACAGATACATTTATGCTTGATTATGAGGATAAGATCAGCCTGCTGCTTTGCTCGGACGGACTTTCGGGGTATTGCAGCGACGATGAAATATACAGCGTCATACTAAACTCTGATTTTGATGATGTTGCAGACGAACTTATTAAATTAGCTCTCGCAAAGGGCGGCCGTGACAATGTAACTGTTGCGGTAATTTCTGACTAACGCAGGAGGAAAGGAAATGGATAAAAACATTGGCAAAAAGCTCGACGGAAGATATGAGATAACCGAGCTTATCGGCGTCGGAGGTATGGCTGAGGTCTACAAGGGCGTTGATGTTATTGACAACAAAACGGTAGCAATAAAAATACTGAAAAAGGAATTTGCAGAAAATGAAGAGTTCCTGCGCCGTTTCAGAAATGAATCAAAAGCGATAGCAGTTCTTTCTCATCCTAATATCGTAAAGATATATGATGTAGGTTTCTCTGAAAAGATACAGTATATCGTTATGGAGTATATCGACGGTATCACACTTAAAGAATATATCGAAGAGGAAAGAGTCCTTTCATGGAAGGATACAGTTCATTTCGTTATACAGATACTCCGTGCTCTTCAGCACGCTCATGACAAGGGTATAGTCCACCGCGATATCAAGCCGCAGAACATTATGATGTTCACTGACGGCACTATAAAGGTCATGGACTTCGGTATTGCCAAGTTTGCCCGTGAGGAGGGCAAGACTGCTACAGATCAGGCTATCGGAAGCGTTCACTATATCAGCCCCGAGCAGGCAAGCGGCAACGTTACAGACGCTAAGAGCGATATCTACTCTGTAGGCGCTATGATGTACGAGATGCTCACAGGAAGAAAGCCATTCGACAGCGATAACCCCGTTGCTATCGCAGTTATGCATATGCACGATATCCCCGAGCGTCCAAGACAGATAAATCCTGATATTCCTGACGGTCTTGAAGAGATAGTTCTCAGAGCTATGGAAAAGGCTCCCGAGGACAGATATCAGACAACTGCCGAGATGATAAGCGATATCGAAGCATTCAAAGCTGATCCTCACATCACCTTCGGTTACTATGCCGAGGAGGGTGACGAGAGCGAGCAGGATATGCTCGATCCTTCAGTTGAGAATAATGTCCAGTCAGAGAGCAGACAGGATGTAGCAAGTGCCTACGCTGCAAAGGCTGCGACTTCTTCAGCAATGGGCGCACCTGCTTATGCAGGAGCAGCTGCTGCAATGTCAGCAGGCGGCAGAGGTGCAGGCGCAGGCGGAAGCTCTGTTTCACAGAGATATAATGACGCTTATACCAATAACTATAACAATAACGGCGGCTATGATGACGATGAAGACGACGAGGAGGAAGAAGAGCGTTCTTCACTGGTAGTTCCTGTTCTTACCGCTGTAGTAGTTGTTGTTATCATAGTTGCAGTATTCTTCGTTGTAACAATGCTGCGCAACCTTATTACAAACAATGCTAACAGAGGCGGCAACAAGATGCCTGAGCTCTATGGTATGGACTACTATCAGGCAGAACAGAAGTGGGGCAACAGCATCAAGTTCCAGATCGAAGGCTCTGAGTATAACGAAGCAGATGAAAACTGCATTATAAAGCAGAGCATCGAAGCAGGCTCAGTATTCAAGAAGGGCGATGTCTGCAAGGTAACTATCAGTAAGGGCATGGAGACTGTTGATGTTCCTCATGTTGCAGGAATAAACGCCGACCTTGCGAAGTTACAGCTCAAGGACAGAGGACTTGAATGTAAGATAATCAAACGTTCGGACGCTAATGTTAATCCGAACTATGTAATCAAATCCGAGCCTGAAGAGGGTACGGAAGTATATAAGGGTTCTACAGTTGTTCTCTATGTAAGTATGGGTGCAAATGCAGAGCAGTTCGAGCTTGAGGACTATACACATATGAGCATTGATGACGCTGTTATCAAGGCAGGATATAAGAACCTCAAGGTCGAGACAGTTTCAGAGCCTTCATACGAGAAGAAGGACGTAGTATTCAAGCAGGATCCTGAAAAGGGTACAAAGGTAGAGGGTGGTTCTACAATTACTCTCTATGTCAGCGACGGTACTATCCCTGACGGTAAGGTAAACATTGATATCCCGCTTCCAAGCGATGCAGAGGGAAGATTCAGCATCGACTTTATCCTTACAGACGAAAAGGGTCATTCAAAGGCTGAAACAACAGGTCTTATCATTTGCCCCGGTATGTCAACAGCATCAGTATCCATCGACGGTTCGGGCAAGGGCGTTGAAGTAAAGGCTTACCTTTACAATATGAGCACTTCACAGAGAACTCCTCTCGGAACATATAACTTCGACTTCTCAACGAATTCCTATTCAACAGTATCCGAGGATATATGGGGCGCATTCAATGCAGTAGGCGGCTTCAAGCAGCCTGAAACAGAGGCTCCGACAGAAGCTCCTAAGCCTACAGAGGCTCAGCAGCAGCCTACAGAGACTCAGCCTACTTCACAGGATAATGGAAGGCAGCCAGGATTAAACGGTATTTACGATGAAAACCAGAACTGGATTCCTTATGAGGAGTACGTAAACGGCGACTGGGAAGGCCCCGGTAATACTTGGCGTTTCTATTGATGAAAGATAGTAACAGCGGAATAATTATAAAATGCTTAGGGGGACTCTACAGTGTAGAGTCCCCTGACGGTATATATGAGTGCAAGGCGAGAGGTGTTTTCCGCAACAGGGGTATCAGTCCCTGTGTCGGCGACAGAGTTACCGCCCGTGACGGCGTGATAACCGAGATAGCTGAACGAAAAAACTGTATCATAAGACCTCCACTTGCAAACCTTGACCAGCTTATATTTATAGTCTCTACCTGCGAGCCTGCACCTAATTATCTCATACTTGACAAGTTTATTGCTATAGCTGAGTATAAGGGCATAACCCCCGTTGTGGTCATCACAAAGACCGACCTCGGCGACAGCAGTCCCATACATGAGGTATACGGCGGCATCGGCATTGATGTAGTTGAGGTGAAGTATGATGACGAAACTTCCGTTGAAGCTGTAAGACAGCTTCTTACAGGGAAGATAAGTGCGTTTACAGGCAATTCAGGCGCAGGAAAATCAACGCTGCTGAATGCGGTCGATCCTACGCTGAATATCGCAACAGGCGAGATAAGCAAAAAGCTGGGCAGAGGCAGACATACTACACGCCATGCGGAGCTTTATAAGCTCAGCGGCGGCGGTTATATAGCTGATACCCCTGGATTTTCAACTTTCGAGACAAACAGATACGATATAATCCGCAAGGAAGAGCTTGCAGGCTGCTTCCGTGAATTTGAGGGGCTTACCGATAAGTGCCGTTTCAGGGACTGTGCACATATCTGCGAAAAGGGCTGTGCGGTAGTAGAAGCGGTGGAGAGCGGCGAGATATCGAAAAGCCGCCATGAAAGCTATAAAACTATGTATGAAGAGGCTAAACAGCTGAAGGAGTGGGAATTAAAATGAAAAAATGTGCAATTTTTGCAGGCGGAGATGTGCCTGAAAAGTCTACTGAATGGCTTCTTAAAATGCTGGAAGAAACAGACCTCGTCATATGTGCGGACTGCGGTTATAATCACGCAAAAAGGCTTGGGATAGTGCCAAATATAATCGTAGGCGATTTTGATTCCTATACGGACGAGCTGCCGTCGGGTATCGAGATATTGCAGAGTGTTCCCGACAAGGACGATACCGATACTCTTATGGCGGTAAAACACGCGATAGAGCTTGGCTACTCAAATATAGACCTGTACGGCGGTATCGGCGGCAGCAGATTCGAGCACAGCTTTGCCAATATCCAGACTATGATATACGCATATCAGCAGGGCTGCACTCTTAATATGTACGGCGCAAGTGACCTTATGATACAGGGAGTTGATGACGGCGAAGTTGTTTACCGCAACAGAGGAAACGGCGTTTATATATCTGTATTCGCCCTTTCGGAAAGTCTTGGTATAGACTATTTCCGAGGAGTCAAGTATCCTCTTGAGGACTACTGTATGGTGCAGTCATTCCCCATAGGAGTGAGCAACGAGATCACCGAAAGGACAGCAAGGCTTCGTATAAATAATGGTCTTGCACTTATAATAATAACAAACAAGTAACAAAAAAGCCTTTGATGAATATAATATATTATATCATCAAAGGAGGGATAACATCTTGAAGATAGTTGTCATAAAGAGTCCGAGGTTCGTATCAGGCTTTTTGCGTATGATATTCGGTATCAAAAAAGAAGAACAATAAAATAAGGCTGATTCATAGCTGCGGTAACTCATATAGAAGTTTATATTAATTTATCGGGGGAACCCTTTCTGAAAAAGGGACTCCTAAAAGAAGTATTTATAGTTCTTAATTGCAGGCTGCGTAAAAATTACGCAGCCTGCTTTCTTTTTTATAGTCTTTTCGAGAAATAACCGCCGAAGCTCTACAATTATGACCGTATTAACGCCCGTTACGAGCTTTCGCAGGAGAGCAGGGAGCGCTTTTTAATATCCTTGCCGTGAAGCCACGTGCTGGTCTCATCGAGGACATAGATCTCGCCTCTGCTTTGCAGATGACTTGCCAGCTTGACACGCTGAACCTCACCGCCCGAAAGGGTATCCGTACGCATTGAAAGGGACGGATAGCCGATACCTACATCTGTCATTTTTTGCGGTATTGACAAATCTTTCACTTGCAGTGTTGCTTTTTGCGAAAGAATGTGATATAATTAATTGTAAGTGTGCATATAGACAGATGCAGAACTGTCTGCACAAATAAATATTATGAAAAGAGGAAAACAAATGCCTGCAAATATCGTAGTCGGAACTCAATGGGGAGACGAAGGAAAGGGCAAGATCATTGATATCCTTGCTTCCCGCGCAGATGTTGTAGTTCGCTCACAGGGCGGAAACAACGCAGGACACACTGTTGTAAATAACGGCGAAGTATATAAGCTTCACCTTGTACCATCGGGTATACTTTACCCAAATGCTCTCAACCTTATCGGTGCAGGTGTAGTTCTTGATCCTAAGGACTTCATCGGTGAACTCGACAGCCTTGAGTCGAGAGGTATAAAAACAATCGGTCACCTCAAGGTAGACCCTCGTGCTCAGATCGTTATGCCTTGGCATATCGCTCTTGACGGTCTTTCCGAAGCATTCCGCGGCGGCAAGGACATCGGTACTACAAAGAGAGGCATCGGCCCTACATATATGGATAAATACGAGAGATGCGGCATACGTATGTACGATCTCGTTCACCCTGAAGTACTTGCTGAAAAGATACAGTCAACAGGCAAACTCAAAAATGAGATAATCACTAAGGTATACGGCGGTGAGGCTTTCGATCTTGACGCTGTTACAAAGGAGTATACAGAGTACGGAAAGAGACTCCTCCCTTACATGGACGATGTTTCTGTTCTCACATTTGAGGCTCACAAGGCAGGAAAGACAATCATGTTCGAGGGTGCACAGGCTACTCTCCTCGATATCGACTTCGGTACATATCCTTATGTTACTTCATCACATCCGCTTTCAGCAGGCGTTTGCGTAGGTACAGGCGTAGGTCCTAAGGTAATCACAAACATCATCGGTGTTGCAAAGGCTTATACAACCCGTGTAGGCAAGGGACCATTCCCGACAGAGCTTGACGATGCTACAGGCGATCAGATCAGAAACGTAGGCGGCGAGTTCGGTACAACTACAGGCAGACCAAGAAGAACAGGCTGGTTCGATGCAGTTATCGTCCGTCACTCTGTAAGAGTAAACGGCCTTGACAGCCTTGCTATCAACAAGCTTG
The DNA here is from genome assembly GCF_000518765.1 of Ruminococcus flavefaciens ATCC 19208. Lineage (GTDB taxonomy): Bacteria > Bacillota > Clostridia > Oscillospirales > Ruminococcaceae > Ruminococcus > Ruminococcus flavefaciens. The sequence goes on from NZ_KI912491.1 coordinate 182,663, forward strand.
ATACTCTTGCTAATATCGACACACTCAAAATGTGTGTAGCTTACAAGAAGCCCGACGGAAGCATTATCAAGGAGTTTCCGCCGACACTCGAAGAACTCGAAGGCTGCCAGCCTATATATGAGGAATTCCCCGGATTTACCGAGGATATCTCAAAGTGCACAAGCTTTGACGAGCTTCCTGCAAACTGCAAGAGCTATATCGCTCGTCTCGAAGAGCTGGTAGGCTGTCACGTAAGCATGGTAGGTATCGGTCCTGACAGATCACAGATACTTGAAAGATAAGAAAATACAAAGTTCAGCCGCTTCGGCGGCTGTTCTTATAATTAATAGATATAGGGGAGATCATTTATGAAGATTTTCACAAAAACAATTGCAGCAATTCTTACAGCCTCTCTTGCTGTATGTTCAGCCGCTCCTGTAAACGCAGCTTTTACGGATATTCCGTCGTCTGCTGTAGTCACAGCCAATGACAATGTAAAGGTTCCTACATTCACTTCCGATGAGGAAATGCTGAAATATATACGCAGTGAGATGCGTAACAGGGTCGAGAGTTTTACGGTAGCATTAAAAGGCGCAGACGTAGCCGAAGCAAGTAATTACGATGATATGCTCCTGACAAAGATATTCGATAGTACAGGCGATCCCAAAGAGGGAAGCTATCTTTTTTTAGGTGTCCGCAATATCAATGTCAAGACCTCTGCTGATGATGATATATTCAAAATAGATTTTGAGTTATCGTATATGACAACATACGATCAGGAAACAGAGCTCGACACTCAAATAAAAAAACTCGTCAGTGCAATGCCTCTTATATTGGGAGAAAATTACAAAGACCTTCCTGATGCAGAAAAAGTCGCTAAGGGTTACGATTATTTTGTAAAACTTATGAAAAATGTCGATCACGTAGAGGATAAAAATGATCTCTCACTTTATTCGGCTTATTCGGTACTGGTAAATAAAAAAGCAAACTCCATCGGCTTTGTACAGTTATTTATCCGCACTCTTGCCGAAATAGGCATTGATTCACAAGTTATGTTTACCTCAATTGATCTGACAGGTAAACTCGGTTCTCACTTCATTCCGGCAGTATGCATTGACGGTACCTATTACCTATGTGATCCTGTATCGGATTTCATTTCAGGAGACGGAGATAATAAGTTCCTGCTGAAAGGTGTAAACGATTTTGACAGTTCCGCAGAGTATAAACAAGCTGTTGAAAAGCAAGGACTGTCCCTGAACAAGTTGGCTGAACAAAACGGCGTAGCACTGTATTCTTACGATAAAACATTTGATTTCGGCGATGTGAACGATGACGGTCTCATAGATTCTGTTGACGCTTCTGCTGTACTTGCCGAATATGCAAGGCTTTCGACCTCTGATAAATACGGAATATTCTCGGCAGGTCAGAAAACTGCCGCTGATATTGATAAAAACGGTCATATCGACTCTGTTGATACGTCGATTATCCTTTCATACTATGCATACAAGTCAATAAGCTCAGATAACAAAACTTTGAGCGATTATGTAAGCAAGAAGTGATCTTCCTTTGCAAAGGAGGTATAACATGAAGTTTTCATTAAAAATACTGGCTGCTGTTTCTTCCGTTATTGTACTTACAGGCAGCATGATACCGACTGTATCTCTGGCTGCATCTTCTTCATTACCTGACATATCATATTCAGATAATGTCACTGAATCTTTAGATGAAGCAGCTGCAACGGTGCGTGAATACCTCAAAGCCCGTTCTCTTGAATTCACTGTATTTGTAGACAATGTAAAATTCTCAAGCGACAAGGAAACAGCAAAAGCCGAAGCCGAAACTTTATCTCAGTCGCTGATATACAAGGCTTTTGAAGAAACAGGAAACGGCGATGAAGGCGATTACCTCCGTTTTGCTGTAAAAAAGTACGGATGCAGCGTCTCTATAAATAATCCGGGCAGTCTTACCTATAAAGTGGAATACTATACAACTCCCGAAGAAGAAGCAATGCTTGATGATAAGGTCGATCGTGTACTTGCCTCTCTTTCACTTGAAAACAAGTCTACCTACGATAAAATAAGAGCTATATATAAATACGTTACGGAAAAGGTCTCATACTCCACAAATATGGACGACCCGTATATATATTCCGCTTACAACGCTATAATAAACGGAGATGCAGTATGTCAGGGTGTTGCACAGCTTCTGTATAAGATGTATAATGATTCGGGTATACCATGCCGTGTAATCGCAGGTATCTCCCACGATATAAGCGGCGCAAATCCCGACGGGAACCATGTGTGGCTCATAGTAAAGCTCGAAGATAAGTATTATCTCCTTGACCCTACATGGGATCTGAGATATAACGGACATTATTTCCTTTACTTTTTGAAGGGCTCGGACGATTTCGACTCGGTAAGCCCTAATATAACCCATATTCCCAGAAACGACAACGGACTTTCGTTCCCTGACTACAATTCAGAGGAATTCAAAAAAAATTATCCTATATCTCAGTATGAATATAAGCTGCCAACGTATTCCCTCGGCGACCTGAATGCCGATAAGCACATAGATTCCGTTGATGCTTCAATGATACTTGCTGAATATGCACGTATCTCCGCAAACGGAGAGGGCACGTTCACTTCGGAACAGAAAAGATTCGCCGACCTTAACGGCGATGATCTTATAGACTCCGTTGATGCTTCTATTGTACTGTCCTATTATTCGACAGTTTCCAACGGCAGTGATATAAGTATTTCCGACTTTATTAATTCTCATTAAACGAGGTGTTGATTATGTACGATGAAAAAAATCCCACAGGAGGACTTCCCGAGGAAATAAACTATACTCCCGAGGCTTCCAGAAAAGAAGGACCTACAGGCGTTACCGCTCCTGTTCTTGATGATTTCGGATATGCAGCCCCCGCAGCGAAGAAGGACGGCCCTACAGGAGTAGCTGCTCCTGTACTTGACGATATGGACAGCTTTGTTTCTGACGGAGCAAGAAAAGGTGCACCCACAGGCATATCGGCTCCTGTTCTTGATGACAGTATGGGCTACGGTCAGACAGACGGCAGAAGAGGTGCTCCATCAGGCGTATCAGCACCTGTACTTGATGATAATATGGCATACGGTCAGTCGTACGAGAAGAAGGGTGCTCCAACAGGCGTATCTGCTCCTGTACTTGACGATAATACATCATATAATCAGGCATATGAGAAGAAGGGCGCTCCCACAGGAGTATCCGCGCCAGTGCTCGATGACAGCAGTGCACCTTATACTCACGAAAAACTTGTGCTTTCAGACGATGACATAATCGCAGGTCTTACACCTGAGCTTAAAGCCCGTTTTGACGCACTTCCTGCTGATAAACAGCAGCAGATTATAGATATGAGAAGAACTCAGCTCGGCGCAGTTGCTCCGCCCGTTCAGGTAAGTGCACCTGTACTTGACGAGGACAATTATACTCCTCCTCCGAAAAAGGAAGAGCCGCCCAAGCAGCCAGAAGCTCCCATATCTGCTCCTGTACTTGATGATGAGCCTGAGCCGCCGAAATATCAGCCAAAGTATGTTGATGAGGACCTTGAACGTGCTAAATCACAGGCAAGATCTTCTGCTAATCTCACTTATGAACAGAAAGACTCAAAGGCAAGTCTCCAGATGATGCTTGCCCTCAAAGAAGAAGCTCGTCAGAAAGAAGCACAAAAGGGCTTCAAGATAACTATTGTTCTTGCATTATTAGGTGTTGTGGCAGCTGTTCTGTTCTTCCTGCTTTACTCTGGTCAGCTCGGCCTCGAATACAAGGACGGACTCAGCGGCATAAGCAAGATAATCGAGAATTCAGCTCTCTATATTGCAGGCGGAGTCGGACTCCTGTCCCTACTTCTCCTTACAGGAATAGGCGGCATCAAGTCATTGACTGCTTTTGCATTCCTGCTCTTCGGAGTAGTGCAGCTCTTCCCGGGACTCTTTATGATAAACCAGCATAAAGGCAGCTCAGGACTTGCAATACTTCTTTATGCTGCATCACTCATACTCACAGTCGCAGTATTCTTCGTGCTCTGCGGAAGCGAAGCAGTTGGACAGTTCTTCAACAAGAAAAAATCATAAAAAGCCGGCTCTGACAGCAATACTTATATAGAAGCTTTTGTACTGATTATTGAGAGAACATCTTTTGAAAAAGGGAGCCCTATGACGGAGGCTCGTACCCTTGTCACTATGTTACATCTCCCCGCAATGCGGGGAGTCACTCTCAAACTCTCTCCCGAAAACTTCTGTTTTTATTTTTTCCCGGATAGGGCGTGACCTGTTTATTACAGGTCTTTTTTATTTTCTATACGCGCCCTATCCGGAAAAAATCAGATAAAAGTCTTTGGAAAAGGGTTCGGGGAAGAACCTTTCCTCAGAAAGGCTCTTCCCCGATAAAAAACTATAAACTTTCATATAAGCACCACGGTAAAGTGCGCCTTTTATTACAGGCTGTTTTTTCTCTGATAATAGAGTTCCTTGTCTTTTTTCATATTTTTTCTTGCTTCGATGAACACATGACGGTAATTTTCGTGCTCTTCGGGAGTATAGGAAGAAGTTCCCTTTGCGATGCCGAGGATATGCTCCGACTTCTTTGAATCATTGAATGTATTCAGCTCTTCCTCAAACTGCTCAAAGAGCAGGCCCATCTGGATATGGTTCTTTTCTTCCATTATAGCGATGAATTCATCACCTGCAACACGGAATACATTTTCTTTTCCGAATACATTTTTGAGTATCCTTGCAGAATGGAACATGAGCACGTCGCCTGCTTCAAAGCCGTAATGCGCATTTATGCTTTCAAGACCGTTTAAGTCAAAGAATGCAACGGAAAAAGCTATCCCCTCCGATTTTATCCTGTCGTCGAGAGTCTTGATAGTGTTTTTGTATGCGGCTTTGTTGTATGTATTGGTGAGCTCGTCCTTATACATATTTGCATCTACATAATTTACGTATTTATCCAGCTTTTTGCAGACAGCCCGGAGATTCGTGGTCACTTCATCGTAATCGTCTCTCAGAGCCTCGCCGCCTTTTTCGCCGTTTGCCAGAGTTTTTACCACTTCGCTCTCGCTGTCAGGCAGGAAATTCAGCTTCTTTATGCAGGTATTCATAAGCTGCTCGTTTATTCTACGAGTAGCCAGATCGAGCTGATCGACCTCTTTGAGCATTGCTGTGAAACGTTTTCTGTTCTGAGACATGATTATGAATGAGAGAACTATACCTATGGTCATAGCGATCATGAGTATAACAACGGATATGACTCTGTTATTGCTGAGCTTGCCGTCATACCACTCTGCGGCGAAATCAACTCCGACGATGCCTGCTACCTTGCCTTCAGAATTGAAAACAGGACTGTATGCCGAGTAGAATGTGCCCCATTCATCGGTATGAGATTTCTTATCAACAGATGAAATACCTTGTGCAGCACTTATCATGCCGTCTGTTGCTTCAAGGCTTTCACCGAATTCGCCCGGGTCTTCCGTGTCAGGGTCGATAATAAAAGTAAAGGAACCATTGCCTTCGGCACGTAAGCTGTATATATAATCAAGCTCTATGTTTTCCTGAAAGGCTCTGAGGGTATCAAGTGCCTTGTTATAGCTTTCTGTGCCTTTATCTGAGGCTTGCAGTTTTTCAAGCTCGTCGCCGTTGAGCATATATGCCGCAGTATTTGAGATGTCCAGCATTCTTTGCTCTATCTGTTCACGCAGGTTTTTCTTGGCAAGCATTGAAAGTATCATAGCCATAAGAATGTTCGTTATCAGAAGCAAAGCAAGTGCCAGAATGAAATTACGTTTGCTCGATCTGAATCTTTTTTCTTTCATATAAAGCCCCCTATTACATCAAACAATATATATATATATATATATAATTTATATGGATATTATATCATCTGATGCATAGATTGTCAAGTTAAAAATAAAAAACAGGCAGTTTTAAAGGTCGGTACTGATATAGAAGTTTTGCCCCGAAGCATTTCAAAAGGCTTCGGGGCATTGTATTTTATACGGTTCATAAGATAAATCAGAATTTATAGGGAGTAGGGATAATCCATGTCCAACAACTGGATGCTATCTGTTTTCCCCGTTTCATTATCAAACAGAACACACAGTACGATATTTCCCCAGGTGTGCTCATAAAGATACTCCGATTTTGTTTCAGATTCCCCGAATATTGATTTGAAATCTTCAGGATTGTCATCTTTTAAACCGTTCAGAGTGAATATTCCGTTCGACGGATCGTCAATGGTGATTTGCGTTACAAGGGTTTCCGCTGTATGTTCAGAAACATTTCCGGTAACAAAAAGAGTGCAGATACGATTCATTCCCTGATAGACGTTACATACTGAGAACCCTTTTTCTTCAAAATATACATTCTGACAATCAGATAGATCAAGCAATTTCTCAAGTTCTTCATATTTGAACGGGAATGTCAGAAATTCGCCTGAAACACCAATTTCAATAACCGGAACTGACACTTCTGCGTTAATGGAAGATGTAGTTGAATCAGTTGTGTTTGTTTCTACAATAGTATCACTTGTATTCACATTTGGCTCTCCGCAGCTGCTTAACAAAATATCAGCCGTCAGCAAGCCAGCTAACACGATGATTGATTTATGGTACATACAAGCATTCTCCTCTGTAAATTCCGGGTTTATGTTAGTAACAATTATAGCATAAAATCTCTGCACTGTCAATAGAAACGCCATAGTACTTCTGACTGAATATCAGAAATACTATGGCGAAAAACTTCTATATCAGCGCAGTACTAACAGCCTGTTCATTTATTATTTTGGGAATGTGCTTTTGAGCGGATATACGCGGATCATCTGCGCTTTTTGATGCAGTATTTTGCATCTTTTGACTGCCAGCTGATATTTTCATCGTCAAGCTCGGTTTTAAGCTTTTTTATGTTGTTCGGGCATACCGTATAGTAGCGTTCATCTTTATCGTGTTCCGTATACGTATATTCCACAAACTTATCCTTTATGATGACAACGTCCTTGATAGTGCCGTGGTCAAGACATTTTTCAAATGATTCGTATGTAGTGCTGGGATACTTCAGGTAATAGGAGTTTTAATTGATGTCGTAGATACTTAATATTGAACTGCCAATGTAAAATATAGCTATGCAGTAGAGAAGGATATATATTATAAGCATTATTGAGGATTTTTTCTTGTATTTCTTCTGCTTTTCTTCGGGAACGATATTTCTGATGAAATTCAGCTGTTCTTCGGTACACGAGCTTTTTTCAACGGCTAAATTTCTGCCGAGTGCGAAGAAAAGAGCCAAACGTTTGGAGTCCTCCATATAATGGTCAACCTTGCTGTAATTGCAGGTCGTGTTAAGTGTGGGCGTTTTTATATTTACACTGTCAGAGTAAAATATATACGTAATAAGGTCTTCGTTTTCGGCGTGTACCTTCTTGTATTTTTTTCTCATAAGAAGCGGTGTGATAATGCAGTCTTTCACAGTGTATGCAAGTAAAAGGACCGGAATGACAAGCATTGAATAAAAAGAAGAAACAGGATTGAATATCAGCATCAAAAAGAGTACGATAATCGCTATAGTGCAGATGATACTCAGTATTTTAAAGATCAGAAAAAGCTTTTTCAAGTGGTTGCTGTATATTGGCTTTGTGTAAAAATATTTGGGCTTGCGAAAATTAAATTGGCAAATTATTTCTTTTTCGTTGTTATCAGGCATTTTTTAGTTCCCCTTCTGAATTTTTTGTGTTTGATATATTTATCTTTCGGTCTCAAAGCTTATTTCAGCACCGTTGCTTGTAGCAGTTATATCGCCATTGTAGCAGGTAGCATAGGATTGTATCTTCATAGCTTCAAGAAGCTCCTGAGTCTTTCCCGAAAACTCGGACGTTGAAGTGCAGGTCACAGCGCATTTAGGCTTGACTTTTTTCAGGAAATCGCCCAGATTATCCAGCTTTCTGCCGTGATAGGGGACTTTCAGCAGTGTGCACTGACCTATATCCATGATCTCGTCAAGTCTTTCCTCCATAGCATCTCCTGTGAAGAGCAGAGTGTTTTTGTGGTGAACTGCCTTTGTGACGAGGGAGAAGTTGTTTTCGGCACTTTCATTATCGCCGTAGAAGTCCTTTTCTGGAGCATAGATGGTGTATTTTACATCGTCAAGTGAGAATGAGAGATCGTCGGTGATCTTTTGCGGCTGAACGTTAAGCTCATTCAAGGTCTTGACGAATTTCTTGTATTCATCGTTGTTACCCTCATAGTTGGGGGTTATAAGGTTCTTGACTTCTAAGTTGTTGAGTACCTTCGGTGCTCCGCCTACATGATCCTGATCGAAATGAGTGATTATAAGGTAATCAATAGACGTTCTGCCGCTTTCTTCGAGGAGATTTACTATTTTTTTACCGTCACCCTTTTCGCCGCAGTCAATAACAACAGTGCCTGTTTCGGACTGTATAACTATGGCATCAGCCTTGCCAGCTTCGAGGAAAGTTACCTTCATTTCCTTGGCATCGGCAGGAGGTCCGTCATCTGAACACGAAAACATCGATATTGCTGCGAGTAAAGAGGCAGCGGCTAAGGCTGCAAGCTTTTTGATTTTTAACATATTTAAACCCTCTTTCGTTAGGAATATACACTTTTACATTTTACATTATATGACTCAAAACTTAAAATAATCTTAAAATGAGCAGTAAGACTATTGCTTGAACTCAGGATAATCGTATCAGTTATAATAAAAAGGACTTTCCGCTGCGGAAAGTCCTTTTTTGTCATTATATGATCTTATACGATCATGCTATAGGTCCGAGATTGTTTCTGCTAAGGTAAGTAAGTACCTTATCTCTGATATCTACGTTGTTGTACTGTGATTCATCAGAAGCACCTGATGTAGTATAGTTGCATACTATCCACTCTGCAATTGTATGGAAATCAGTTGGATTGTATACCATTGAATCAGCAAGTGACTGCTGGAAGGCACGTGTATTCTTGAGGAATGTCTCATACTGATCGAAAGTTACTACATGTTCGGTTGCATTATTTCCGATGAAACAATCCCATCCGCAGTCAACTACAAACCATTCGCCGTGATTCTTTATATAGTTCCATGCGTGACAGTGTCCGTCACCGCCGATAAGAACTTCATTTTCATTCATGCCCATAAGTAATGCGCAGCGATAGAAGGTTCTTGCAAAACCGCCGCAAGCAGAATTTAATAAGCTTAATACTGTTGCAGCATTACCGTCTTCATTGATAGGGTTGCGTTCCATATATTCGTCTATATGCTGAGCAAGATCCTTGATAGTCTGCATCTTATCACGCTCAGGTGCATTTCTGTTGTAAGAAATGTTCCACTTTCTGAGGAGCTTCTTGCATACAGAATCAACATAAGAATTGATGCCTGCATTTGAAGAGCCGTTGATACCGTAACCTGTCATTGATACATTAGGATTGATAGTATATTCAGGGACATATCTTCCTTTTGATGCATCATATACACGATTCTGAGTTGTGAATACATCAATGTCAGCGTTGAATTTTGAACGGTTGAAAACAACAGATGTGAGTGAAGGGCAGTTTGTGAATGACTCGGAATAAAGTCTTAATTCATACTGATTTGAAGGGCTGCCTTCAAATTCTACTCTGCTAAGGTTATTACAGCCGAAGAAAGCACGGTACTGTATTCCTGTTACCGTCTGTGGGATAATTATGCTTGATATGCCTGTATTCTGGAAAGCGCAGGCACCTATACCTGTAAGAATATTTGGAAGCTGTAAATTTGTAAGACTTGTGCATCCACTGAAAACTCCGTTATAGATCCAACGGAGATTTGAAGAGCTGAGATCGACCTTCCAGAGAGATGTACAGTTTCTGAATGCATCATTCTGAACAAGCTCCTGAGCGTTTCCGAGATATACAGTTTCAACACCTGATCCCTCAAATGCGTTATAACCGATATATGACAGTGAACTTGATGCTCTCAGATCAACTCCGAGGAGATTGCTGTCATTCTGGAAAGCGTAGTCTGCGATATGTGTGATCTTGTACTGTTTGCCGAGGTAGGTAACAGAATCAGGAACAGATAATATCTCACCATAGATGCGTCCGCCAACTACCTTAGCGTAACCGTATTCTGAAATTGCTATTTTGAGACGGTTGTTATTTTTGTCTTTTATCCACATTGTTGGCTCATTTGATGCAGCAGATGCTGTGACAGGTGTTACAACAGGAATGCTGCTATCTAAAGCGGCAAATGGGACAGTTACTAATGAGAGCGCAGCCATAATGCTTGCAACAGCTTTTTTTGAATTCATCATAGAATCCTCCCTTATAAGATATATTGGTAAATAATTTGACAAATGTAATGTGAGTATAAAACCGGTTACATAAAAAGAATTATTTATCAAAACACATTTTACTCTCAACTGATTTGGAAGTCAATCTTTTTGTTTATGAATTTACGTTTGATATAGTTTTTCTCCTCATTTGTGCTGAATTTATAGTTAAATATGATCGTCAATTTACAAAGCGTTTGCAACTGCGCGTTCAGCTTTTTGTGATCGGATAATTCAGACCTTCAAAGTAAACGGCGTTTCTATAAGCGTCAGTATTTCATATACGCTGATAATTGCGGCAGGAATGAAAAAATTCTTTATCCTTTTTTACGGTTTTCGGTACTTGAAATATACTATATTATATGGTATAATTATTTATTACAGGATTTTTTGGAAGGCGAGGTACTGCAATTGAATGACAATACCGCAGCGATAAAAGAAATAAACGGACTTCTCGGAGACAAGGAGCGAAAGGCTTATGTCAGGAGCTTTGGCTGTCAGCTCAATGTTTCCGACGGAGAAAAGATAAAGGGACTCCTGCAGAAAATGGGGTATATCTTCACTGAGGACGAGCATGAAGCCGACCTTATCATACTTAACACCTGTGCGGTGCGCGAAAGTGCGGAGGACAGAGTTTTCGGCATAGTGGGAAGTATGAAGAAGCTAAAGGAGCTGAAACCGTCGCTCATTATCGGTATAGCAGGCTGCATGACTGCACAGAGCCATATTGCGGAGAAGATACGCAAGTCCTATCCGCAGGTGGATATAGTTCTTGGAACTTCCGCTATAAATGCTCTGCCGAAGCTGCTTCTGGAGGCTCTTCACGGAGCACGTTTTTCGGCTGATATCAGTGAATACGATGATTTTTCCGAGGCGGCGGAGCAGGTACGCGACAGCAGATTCAAGGCTTCTGTTCCTATAATGTTCGGCTGCAATAATTTCTGTACCTACTGTATAGTACCCTATGTCCGCGGACGCGAGCGCAGCCGCCATGCTGAGGATATAATCGAAGAGGTGCGCAGACTTGTTCAGAATGGCTATAAAGAGATAATGCTTCTTGGTCAGAATGTCAATTCCTACGGCAAGGACCTTGAAAACGGAATGAGCTTCCCGCAGCTTCTACGCGAGCTCGACAGTATAGAGGGGGATTTCATAATAAGATTTATGTCATCTCACCCAAAGGACGCTTCAAAGGAGCTTATCGATACTATATTTGAGTGTGAGAAAGTCGCAAAGCATCTGCATCTGCCCGTACAAAGCGGAAGCAGCGATGTGCTTTTCAGAATGAACAGGCATTACGATATAGAAAAGTATCTCGGCATAGTGGATTATATCTACAGCCGCGATCCTGAATTTTCACTTACTACCGACCTTATCGTGGGATTTCCCGATGAGAGCGATGAGGAATTCAAAGCGACACTTGATCTTATTAAAAAGGTCAGATATGACAATATCTACTCGTTTATCTATTCAAAGCGCTCGGGAACTAAGGCTGCGGAGATGCACGACGGTATATCCGATGAGGAAAAGGGTCAGCGCATGAGAGAGCTTCTCAGCGTTCAGCGAGAGGTGTCTTCGGAACATTACAAGCGCTTTATAGGAAAGACTATGAGAGTTCTTGCGGACGATGTATCAAAAAAGAAGCAGGGATATCTCACAGGTAAGAGCAACGAATTCATTATAGTGGAATTTGAGGGTGACAGCTCGCTTATAGGACAGTTCGTTGATGTTGAGATAACTGACGCTATGAACTGGGCTGTTGCAGGAAAAATAAAGAAAGGATAATAAAATGAAAAGAATTATTGCAATATCATGCCTTGCAGCGGTTGTGCTTACAGGCTGCGGTCTGATAGGACAAAAGGAAGGCAAAGCCAAAAGCGAAACAACTACGGCTGCCATAGAAGCATCGACAACAGCTGCTGAGGAAACAACTACAGAGGTCGAGACTGCTGTTGAGGCGGTTACGCCGGAAATAGTTACAGCCCCTGCTGTGACAACTACAGAGCCTGACGGCAATGTATCCGCAGGCGGCTTGATGGATATGTATCCTGCTATCTATCAGAGCGTTATAAAGACTGTTTTTGAGGAGACAGCTGCCAATAACGACGGTATAGCAAGTATCGAATTTGGTTTCCGTGATCTCGATGCAGACGGTATCCCCGAGCTTTTGCTGAAATACGGCACCTGCGAGGCTGATTTCCAAATACACGTATATCAGGTCGATGCAGAGGACGGTGCAGATGATCTCGGTCTTATCGGCGGAGGTCATACATCATTCGCATATGACGAAAACACAGGCGATTTCGTTATCGTATGGGGACACATGGGTGCTGCAAGCATTAATTACTTTAAATGGGACAACGGTAACTTAAAGTCATCAGGCAGTTATGATTTCACTATTGATGAAAATACACCGTCTTACGAAAAGGTGCTTGAAGAAAAGGGAATCAGATACATTGATGTTGTATATGCTACAAGGTACGAGGACGGAAGCGTAAAATCATATTTCTCACACCCCAATGGCGAAACTGAGGAATTTGACGAGCTTTATCTCGATTATATGGGTTAAGTCTGAAATAAAATATATTTAAGGAGAATTATTAAAATGGATATTATGGAAATGACAAGAGAGCTTGGAAAGGCTATCCAGCAGGACGACAGATACACAGCTTATATGCTTGCAAAGCAGGCAAACGATGAGGATAAGGAGCTTCAGGAGGATATCGCTCACTTTGAAGATCTCCGCATGAATTTAGGTACTGCTATGAGTGCGGAAGAGCCTGATTCTGACAATATCAAGGCGCTTGATACAGAGCTCAAGACTGTATACAACAAGATAATGAAGAACCCGAAGATGATAGTTTTCTCAGGGGCACAGCAAGCTCTTGAAAAGCTGGTCTCAAATGTTCAGCAAATAATAAGCCTCTGTGCAAACGGCGAAGATCCCGAGACCTGTCAGATACCTGAGACAGGCTGCACGGGAAGCTGTGCATCATGCGCAGGCTGTCACTGATAAAAAGCTATGGCTGACAGTAACAACATAAATAACAGGCTGCTCGAAAAGATCTCAGCAGTAAATGAGATCATAAACTCTTCGAGCGCAGGTGAGCCGCCTTACAGCTTCAAGCTGGGGTACTGCGATGATACTGTAAAGCAGACAAGGCAGATAGGCTATTGTACAATAGCCTGTGCGGCTCTTATACTTATCCGTTCTGTACGACCTAATGCAAGTTTACAGACAGCAGGAATTATTTTTGCGTTTGTTGCCCTATTTTATGCCATATACTGCATGGTATATGCTTCAAAGATAGAAAAGACCGACATAGCCGAAGTAAACGGCGACAGCATCACCGTCAAGGGCAGGACTTACAGCTATAGTGAGATATCAGAGATAAAAGGTGCTGCGATCAATAACCTTAAAATAATGTCAAACGGCACTAAGATAACATCTCTGAACAAATCTTGCGACGGCTGCGGCGACCTTGTAAGGTGGGCTAAACTGCACAATATCCCTGTAAATGACAATAATACAAGGGATATGCAGTCAATTCAGAAGAAAAACTCAGTAATTGTGGCAGTGCTGGTGACATTAGCTATCGTTATAGGATTTTTGATGGCATTTCTGAAAAGAATGTGACGTTGTGCGAGAGCATAGTATTTTAAATAAAAGGAGCTAAACCAATGGAAATCGACAGAAGTAAAATATCTCCCATGATGCAGCAGTACTTCGAGGTCAAGGACAAGTACACTGATTGTATTCTTTTCTTCCGCCTCGGCGACTTCTACGAGATGTTCTTTGACGATGCCGTAACGGTCTCAAAGGCTCTGGAGCTTACGCTCACAGGCAGGGACTGCGGACTGGAAGAACGTGCGCCTATGTGCGGAGTACCTTATCATGCGGCGGATATGTACATAAAGAAGCTCATAGATCTGGGCTTCAAGGTGGCTGTCTGCGAACAGCTCACAGACCCTGCCGAGACCAAGGGCATAGTAGTGCGTGATGTTATCCGCGTGGTAACTCCGGGTACGCTGACCGAGAGTAGTATGCTGGACGACGGCAGCAACAACTACATATGCAGTATCTTCTACGATAAGGATACGGATTCCTGCGGTGTTGCTTCTGCGGATATTTCCACAGGTGATGCGGCTCTCAGCTTCTTTGAGGGCAAGGATCTGGAAGCAGGTGTCATCAACGAGCTTTCACGTTGCAGACCTGCGGAGATAATATTCCCCGAGAATTTCCTCTCACTAAAAAATGCAGCGAATTTTGTAAAGGTACGTCTTTCGTGCGCGGTGACGCTGAGAGATACAATATGCTTCACTCCGTCAGCCAGACGCGATACGGTAACAGCCGTTTTCGGCGTAAAATCCGTGACAGAGCTTGGCATAAGCGAGGACGGAGCAGACTGTGCGGCAGTATGCGGACTTTTCGATTACATAAACGATACCCAGAAAACCTCGGTATCCCGTTTTACTGCCATAGATATACTCAGCGGAGATCAGTTCATGGGACTTGACCTCAATGCAAGGCGAAATCTTGAGCTTACGGAGACTCTCCGCAGCAAGGAGAAAAAAGGCTCGCTGCTGTGGGTGCTGGACTCCACAAAGACTTCAATGGGACGCAGACTCCTCAAAAACTGGATAGAGCAGCCATTGAAGAGCCCTGCAAGGATAATCGAGCGTCTTGACGCTGTTGAAGCTCTTTACCGCAAGAGCGTTGTGCTTGCTGACCTTACAGACCTGCTGGACAGAGTTTACGACCTTGAGCGTCTTATGACCAAGGTAATGTATAAGAGCGCAAATCCCCGCGACCTGAAGTCCCTTTCTGCTACGGCTATGCAGCTGCCCCTCATAAAGCAGGAGCTTGCAAAGCTGTCGGATTCAAAGCTCCTTGCACGATATAATGACGAAATATCAACTCTTGACGAGCTTGTGAACCTTGTGGAGAATGCCATTATGGACGAGCCGCCTATATCCGTAAAGGACGGCGGTGTCATCAAGGAAGGCTTCAACAAGGAGCTTGACAGCCTCCGTCATATTATGAACAACGGACGCAGCATCATTGACGAGATAGAGCAGCGCGAAAAGGAAGCTACAGGCATCAAGAACCTGAAAATAGGCTTCAACCGTGTGTTCGGATACTATCTTGAGGTTACTCGCTCCTACTACGACCTTATTCCCGAGGGGTGGATACGCAAGCAGACTCTTGCAAATGCCGAGCGTTTCATAACAGAGGAGCTGAAAAATGCCGAGAATGCTATACTTGGCGCAAAGGACAAGGCTCTTGCCCTTGAAGCCGATATATTCTCGGAGGTGCGCGATTTCCTTGCTACAAAGCTTGAAGCTGTACAGAAAACTGCCTCTGCGGTAGCTTCCGTGGACGTGCTGTGCTCATTTGCAGATGTGGCTCTGCGAAATCAGTACGTAAAGCCTGATATCGTTCTTGACGGAGCTATAGACATCAAGGCTGGCAGACACCCTGTTGTTGAGCTCATGCTCACAGATGAGGTGTTCGTGCCCAATGATCTGCATATCGACAACAAGTCCGACAGAATGTCCATAATCACAGGACCTAATATGTCGGGTAAATCTACATATATGCGTCAGAATGCGCTTATCGTCCTCATGGCGCAGATAGGAAGCTTTGTGCCTGCCGACTCCGCAAGGATATCGGTAGTTGACAAGATATTCACCCGTGTGGGAGCTTCCGACGACCTTACCGCAGGACAGTCCACATTCATGGTGGAAATGAGCGAGGTATCGGATATCCTCAAAAATGCCACAAAGGACAGCCTTGTCATACTTGACGAGGTGGGAAGAGGTACTTCCACATTTGACGGTGTAAGCATTGCCCGTGCAGTTGCCGAGCATATCTGCACCTCGAAAAAGCTGGGCTGCAAGACTCTTTTTGCTACTCACTACCATGAGCTTATTGGACTTGAAAATGAGCTTGAAGGCGTCAAGAACTATAGTATCGCCGTAAACAAGCACGGCGGCACTATACGCTTCCTTAGAAAGATAGTCCGCGGCGGAGTTGACGAGAGCTACGGTGTGGACGTTGCAAAGCTGGCAGGACTTCCTGCAAAGGTGGTAAGCCGCGCAAGAGAGCTGCTTGAAGAAATGGAAAAGGCTCACGAGAATGAGCGTCCTGTAATAAAGAATGATGACTTCGGACAGATAAGCTTCGGAAGTCTGGGCAGGGAAGCTGCGCTGGATATGCTTGAAAAGACCAATGTCGATGAGCTTTCTGACAGCGAATGCCGCGAGCTGCTGAAAGATATGCTCAAGGCTATGCAGTAGCCCTTAGCCGCTGTAGGGAACGCCGCCCTCGGCGTTCCGTGTATGACTTTCAACTCTCAACTCTAAATGCAGGGAATGGCTCTGCATTTCATAAATATATAATCGGAGGTAAAAATATGCCTGCATATATCTCAATGACATTTGAATACAGCCGTCTGGAGCTGGATTATGACAATATGAAGGAGCTTCTTGCTTACATCAAACACGCAGGGCTTGAATTCAAAAGCGGATCAGGAAACTGCGAAAACGAAACAATCGAGGATATACTGGAGTACAACCAGAAGAAGCTGGAGCAGAACTTCGTCCTAGGCAGTGACGAGAGCCGCGAAAATGACTATAAGCAGATGATATTCGGCTATGAAGGCTTTTCCGAGATACGCGGATATATCAGCAATAATTACCCTGCCGACAGGGAGTACAGCTTTACTCTGTTGTTCAAGGAAGAAGAGGTCGCTGCTGAGCGAGGCGTATACAAGACCGAGGCTATCGCAAAGATGAAGAATATTGCAAGCCTTTTGTGGATACTCCCGAAAACACGCACTGTGCAGACCGAGTTTGAGACAAGCGACGGAATACGTACAGAGCAGGAGATAAAGGACGGAGCTGCACCGTCTGTCTGTCCGTTAGCCATAGTATCCGAAAAGCAGTTCGGACATATGGACACAGCAGCATATACCGACGATCATATTTATGCAGGCGGAGTCCTCATAATGCATAAGGATATCAAGCTGGTCTGAACCGCGTTCCATATCAGAAAGGAAGTAAGCAATGCCTCCAATAAACGTCCTAAGCAAGGAAATATCCGAACTCATCGCCGCAGGTGAGGTCATCGAGCGTCCCTCATCGGTCATAAAGGAGCTTGTGGAGAACTCCATAGACTCAGGGGCGACTCATATAACAGTGGAGATAAAAAACGGCGGAACTACATATATGCGCGTCACAGATGACGGCTGCGGAATGTCCTTTGACGATGTACCAAAGGCGTTTCTTCGCCATGCCACAAGCAAGATAAGTGCAAAGGAGGATCTGGAAAATATCCTCACTCTCGGCTTCCGCGGTGAAGCACTTGCGTCTGTAGCAGCAGTTGCCCGTGTGGAGATAATGACAAAGCAGAAGGAAGAGCTTTACGGCACACTCTATACCATCGAGGGAAGTGTTGAGAGCTCCCATGAGCAGAGCGGCTGTCCCGACGGCACTACTATAATTATCCGTGACCTTTTTTACAATGTCCCTGCAAGGCGCAAGTTCATGAAAAAGGACGTTACCGAAGCAAATGCGGTAAGCAGTATACTCCAGAAGATAACTATGTCACACCCTGACATAGCTTTTCGCTTTATACGCGACAACCGCACTGAGTTCAATTCAAGCGGTGACGGGGAGCTGTTTTCGGCAGTATATGCGGTTTACGGCAGAGATTTTGCCCGTGACCTCATGCCCGTTGACTATGAATATGAGGGAGTCCATGTGGGCGGATACGTGATAAAGCCTCTGTACTCCAAGAATAACCGTGCTTTCCAGAATTTCTTCGTAAACGGAAGATATGTCCGCTCAAGGCTTTGCTCTGCGGCTCTGGAAAATGCATACACTAACATGATAATGACAGGAAAGTTCCCTGCCTGCGTACTTCTCATAGATCTGCCGCCAAGCACTATGGACGTAAATATCCACCCCACAAAGGCAGAGGTGCGCTTTACTAACGAAAAATCCGTATCGGACGCGGTTTATTTCGCTGTGAAGAACGCTATGATGAAGGACGGTCTTATCTACGAGTTTGAGCTGAAGCCTCATGCAGACTGGACAAAACCTGCGCCTGAGCAGGAGGAGATGATACAGCAGGAATTCCTGTTCACTCCCGTTGACAAGATAGAGGAGACAGAGAAAAAACTGGCTGAAGCTCCTGCGGCTGTATCCGCGCCTGTTCAGCCTGTGCAGAGAGAGGTCGAGGAAAAGCCATATACTGCGGATATAAAGCCGAGCACAGCATATGACGAGCCAAAGCCTATACAGGCGGCAGTTCCCGTATATGAAAAGCCCGAGCCTGTACGGGAAGTCATAGAGGCTCCGAAAGCGGAGCAGGTGACTGAGAGCGTAAAAGCTCCGGAGTCTGTAGCGGTCAGCGAACCCGAGCCGCCTGCTGCTGTTGAGGGATTCAGCTATATCACTCAGCAGGCATTTACTGCCGCACAGCCTGAAGCACCTAAGCCTGTCGAGGAAAAGAAAGAGGAGTCCGTATGGACTGAAAAGCCTAAGATACGTGTTATCGGTGAAGCCTTCGGACTTTACATCGTTGCCGAGGTAGGTGACGATACCATGATAATGATAGACAAACATGCTGCTCATGAGCGTATAATCTTCGAGCGACTGAAAAGCCGCAACTGCAGGCAGTACAGCCAGCAGCTCCTTACGGGAGTTCGTGTGCTGCTCACAGGTGACGAGATAAGCGCACTTGAAGCAAATCAGGAGCTTCTTGCGGACTTGGGATTCACATTCGACTTTTCCGAGAAGCCTTGCGTAGTTGCAACGGCAGTCCCTACATTTATAATGGAGCTTGACATGGAGGACATAATCTCCGAGATAGCCAATAATCTCCGTATGTACAGCCACGACCCACAGTCTCATATGCTGGACGATATGCTACATACAGTTGCCTGCAAATCCGCAATAAAGGGCAATGACAAGAACGATATAACCGAGCTGCAATCTCTTGCGGAGCAGGTGTATTTCGACGAGCGTATACGCCATTGTCCTCACGGCAGACCTGTAATGTTTACTATGACAAAGAGCAATATCTCACATCAGTTCAAAAGAACGTAAGGAGTAACTATGAAACGAGCAGTTAAAGCATTCATCGCAGTATATTTCACAGTAATAATGTGCTTTATGGGCGGAACCAACGCCTTTGCATGGGACGTTGATACCCTTCATCAGAATATAACACTGAAAAATGCTCCCGAGGGTACGGCATTTGCGGATATTCTCGTAAAGGACAAAAAGAACGACAAGTACGTCATTGACCTCAATGAAGAAAACGGGAAGCTGCTTGGAGTGGACAAAGACTGTGAACTTGCGAAATATGAAGAAGGCTGCTATACAAGTATGCTCCTGCGCCATAACTGCGCAGTTTTTGAAAAGGCGGATATTTATGACAGTATTACTGTAATATTCAGGCTGAAAGAAGAAAACAGCACGCTGTTCAATCATTTCAGCAGTATAAAAGTCGCTTACTGTGATAAAGACGGAAATATCCTCGGTATCACCAACGAGGCCGATATCAAAAAATCATTTTGGGGTATGCCTGAGTACACGATAGCGGCAAACGGCAGCAGTCTGACCTGTGATGTGAATAATGGACCGCCTTATTTCATGCTGGTGCTTGTGCCTGCGGTGTTAACAGGCCTTGCAGTAATTACAATCGCGGTGGTCATCACGGTAAAGCTGAGGAAAAATGCAAAGCTTAAAAAAAGCATAAAACGCATACAGTCGGGAGAAATTGATAATGAACGAAAAGAACAATAAGCCCTTTGTGCTTGCGGTAGTCGGTCCTACGGCTTCGGGCAAGACATGGCTGGGCGTTGAGCTTGCAAAGATTTACGGCGGAGAGGTCATCTCCGCCGATTCCATGCAGATATACAAGGGTATGGACATAGCCTCCGCAAAGCCAACGGAAGAGGAAAAACAGGGGATTCCCCATCATCTTATGGATTTCCTTGACAGAGATGTGAGCTTTAGTGCCGCGGACTATGTTCAGCTTGCAAATGAGAAGATACAGGAGATACTCTCACGGGGAAAGCTTCCTATTATAGTAGGGGGCACAGGACTTTATATCGACTCGCTCCTTGAGAATGTGAAGTTCTCCGAGGGAGGCAGCGATGAGATTTACCGTCAGGAGCTGTACGCCTTTGCAAAAGAACAGGGCAACGAGGCACTCCATGCAAGGCTTGCGGAGCTTGATTCAAAAGCCGCAGAGGGCATACACCCCAATAATCTGGTGAGAGTAGTTCGCGCACTTGAGGTCTGTCACGTTACGGGCAGGAAGTTCAGCGAGCTGAAACGTGAGAGCAAAATGGTGGAAAGTCCTTATGATTCACTTATTATAGGGCTGAACTATGAGGACAGGCAGACACTTTACGACCGCATAGACCTGCGCGTCGATGAAATGGTCAGGGCAGGGCTTGTTGAGGAGGCGAGGCAGCTCTGGCTGGAGAGAGGCATGAAAACTGCCGCAAACGCTATAGGCTATAAAGAGCTTATTCCCTATTTCAAGGGGGAAAGAGCTCTTGAGGACTGCATAGCAGATATCAAGCAGGAGACCAGACATTACGCAAAGCGTCAGCTCACATGGTTCAGAAGAAATCAGCGTATTGAGTGGATAATGCCTGATACATTTAATAAAAAAATTGAAATATTAGAAAAATGCAAAAAAACTATAGCCAAACACTTTGAAGTGTGATATAATGTAATGTGTGTATTTCTATGCGAGCTATTTGGAAAATAATTTTACCCGTACAGATGTACACGTAAACAAATAAATCAGATAGGAGAATGTGTATGAACAAAACTATTAATCTGCAGGATGTTTTCCTTAATCAGTGCAGAAAAGACAAGATCATGGTAACTATTATCCTTACTAACGGATTCCAGTTCAAGGGTATGGTAAGAGGCTTTGACAGCTATGTAGCTATCTTCGACTGTGAAGGCAAGCAGCAGCTGGTTTACAAGCACGCTATATCAACGATCATCCCGGCAAGATCAGTTTCTATTCTTGACGCTTCGGAAAAGAACGACTAAGGGTGATCTGAATGCGATTTGCCAGATCGGAAGGCAGCTTTATGGTCAAGCTCCTGAGGAACGTTGTCCTTGTGCTGCTTCTGATAATCTTTATCAGCATAGTCTATAATTTTCGCAACAGAGAGAGCAATACCGTCTCGGCTCTGACGGCTTCCGCAGTATCCTCAAAGGAATACAAGGGAGTATTCATCAGGGATGAGGAGATAATCCTCTACAGCGGCGAAGGCGTTCTCAGTTATAATGTGTCTGACGGCGGAAGAGTCGGCAACGGCACTGTCATTGCCGAGGCTTATCCATCGGACGAGCAGCTGAGCATAAAGCACGAAAAGGCTAAGCTGGAAAAAGAGCTCGCTATCCTTCAGAAGATACAGAACCCCGGTACTCTCGAATCGGCACAGCCTGCAAATCTTTCAGAAAGTATCGACGAGAATTACCGAAGGCTCATCTATTCCAGGGATATGGGCGATTATGAGACCCTTGACGAGGTAAGTGAAGAGCTTCTTGTAAAGCTAAGTACCTATCAGATAATAACCGAAGAGGTACAGGGCTTCAGCCAGAAGATATCAGATATACAGTCGGAAATTGCAAAGCTTGATGCAAAAATGGTGGTTTCGCAGGAAACTATATCCGCAAAGCGCTCTGCTTATTTTGCAAGTTATATCGACGGCTATGAGGACAAGCTCACGACAAAGAACCTTGACAGCCTTACGGTCTCTATGCTGGACGAGATAACCGACAGAAAATCCACAGCTCCAAACGTTGTCGGAAAGCTTATCGACGGCTACGGCTGGTACCTTGCGCTGGTTGCCGATAACTCCAAAAAGGAGTACGCTATCGGCGATGAAGTAAAGCTGAGATTTGATTCTTCTGCGGAAGCTTATCCTGCTCAGATCACGGATATCCGTGATGAAAGCAAAAATAAAAGTATAATCATAATATCGTGTGATAAGTTCAATTACGAGCTGGTACAGCACAGAGCTGAGATCGTGGAGCTTATCAAGGGTGAGTACACAGGGCTTAAAGTTCCGCGAGAGGCTATACGTTTTGCCGACGTAAAGACAACGTATACCGACCAGGACGGAAATGAGGCCGAAAAGACGCTTACCAGCAAGGGTGTATATATCCGCAAGGGTGAACAGATACTATTTAAAAAGATAAAGGTAGTCTATGAGGGAAGCGATTACGTTCTCTCTGAGGTAACTGACGATCCTGAGTATCTTGCGCTTTACGATGATATTATGATCGAGGAGGTCGAGAAAGAGAATGAAAAGTAACGATCTCGCTTATATCGACGAGAATTTGCACATAATAAGAGAGAGATGCGCAGAGGCTAAGGCGAAATACCGAAGCCCTGAGGACAATGTCCGCATCATGGCTGTAACAAAAACTGTTGCTCCCGAAGCTATTAACCATGCCATAGAGCTTGGTATTGATCTTCTCGGTGAAAACAGAGTACAGGAGTATCTCTCGAAGGCTGACTTCTATGACAAGTCGGCTGAGGTGCAGATCATTGGTCATTTACAGACAAACAAGGTTAAATATATCATAAATTCGGTAAGTATGATACAGTCCGTTGACAGCATTAAACTCGGACAGGAGATAAGCCGCCTCGCCGTTAAGAACGGCAGGACGATGGATATCCTGTGTGAGGTAAATATCGGCGGTGAGGACTCCAAGAGCGGAGTAGCACCGAGTGAGCTGAATGAGCTGATCGAAGGACTTAAAGAGCTTGACGGCATCAGGATAAGGGGGCTTATGACTATCCCGCCGCCGGGCGAAAGCGATATCTTCCTCGGACGTATGAAGGAGCTTTACGACAGCGTAAAGACTCAGTACCCCGATATGGATACGCTCTCTATGGGTATGACTCATGATTACGCCGAAGCCATTAAGTACGGCTCAACTCTCGTGCGCATAGGTACGGGACTTTTCGGCGCAAGAGACTATTCCAAGTAACTTCCAGCGGAACGCTGAATATCAACACGGGATGCTCCGCATTGATCCTGTGAAGAGAAATATATAAAAACAAAGAATGCGGAGAAGGAGTATTAAGATGAAACTTTTTGACGGTATTAAAGATTTTTTCTTTGCTGCAGATGATGATGATTTTGAAGCTGATGTACCAGTACGTCATGAGCGTGAGAGAGGCGGTTTCCAGCCTTCCGATCAGGACGATGCTCCTGTGAATGAGACAAGTGCTCCGGGCACAGGCAGAAGAAACAAGGTCGTAAATATCCAGACTACTGCACAGCTTCAGGTAGTTCTCGTAAAGCCTTCTGCTTTCACAGACGCTAAGCAGATCGCAGATCACCTTATCGCAAAGAAGACAGTAGTTCTTAATCTTGAAACAGCTTCTCCTGAGAATAAGAGAAGAATCATTGACTTCCTTGTTGGTGTTGCTTATGCAAACGGCGGAAGCCTCAAGCCTGTTGCTAACCTGACATATATCATTACTCCATATAATGTCGGATTTATCGGCGAGGATCTTGTTGGCGAGCTGGAGAACAACGGCGTATTCATCTGATGAACGATCAGTCGGATAAGCTATTTGTTGCAAGGCTGGGGGATATGGTCTCGCTCTGTGAAAGAGACGGGACGGCTCAGTTCTCATCATTTCTCGACGAGCGTCAGTGCACTGAGGCTGAGATGTGGTGCAGAAAGAACACTGGTGGGCTAAGGTATATGCTATGGGGCGGATATGAGAATGCCAGAAGAAAGATACTTGCGATATACCCCGATTACTGCGAGGAGTATATCAGAGATGATTTCCCTATGAAATGCCTCACCTTCAGCTATCGTAATGAGGACAAGCTCACGCACAGAGACTTCCTCGGCTCTTTTATGGCTCAGCAGCTCAAACGCGAAGCCATCGGCGATATCGCCGCAGAGGAGGGAACTGCGCAGACCTTTGTTACTGAGGTGGCGGCAAAGCTTATCATGTCTGCGGTCTCAAAGATCGGCAGGGTCGGAGTTAAAATATCCGATGACAAGCCATTTGAGCTGGAAAATGCTCAGAAATTTCAGGATATCAGCGGAACTGTCGCATCGCTGCGCCTTGACTGCGTAGTAGGGGCTGCGGCAAATGTCAGCCGTGAAAAGGCTGCTGCTCTTATCCGTTCGGACAAGGTGGAGGTAAACCACTTTCCCGTTTCTTCGGTCTCACACGAAGTGAGAGAGGGAGATATCCTCTCGGTGAGAGGCTGCGGAAGGTACATTCTTTCGGGTATTAACGGCTCGACCAAAAAGGGCCGCATACACATAAATCTGAGAAAGTATATTTAGAGGTGAATTGAAATGATAACTTCAAAGGACGTTAGAAATAAGAGATTTGAAAAAGCTGCTTTTGGTTATAAGCAGGAGGAAATAGACGAATTTCTCACACAGCTCGAGGCTGAGCTTGATGAAATGGAGCGCGAGCGCGCTGAGGCTAACAGCAAGATACAGGTGCTTGCTGACAAGGTAAGAGAATATATGAGAGACGAGGACGCTCTCAAGGACGCACTTCTTGGTGCTCAGAAGCAGGGTCATCAGGTACTCAACGAAGCTAACGAAAAGGCTGAGCAGATACTTGCTGAGGCTAAGGAAAAGGCTGCTGCTCTCGAGGACGAGGCTGTACGTCAGCACGCAGAGGCTATGGAGAAGAACCGCGCTGAGATCGCTAAGGAGAAGGAAGCTCTCATCGAAGCTCAGCAGCAGGTAGCTGACTTCAAGAAGAGCCTCTTTGATATGTATAAGAGCCACCTTGAGCTCATCTCTTCTATGCCCGAAACATTCGATGATGCTGAGGCAGAAGAGGAAGAGCCTCAGACAGCTGAGGAGATCGCTGCTGCTGTAGCTGCTGAGACAGAAGAATAATTATATCAAAAAAGATTGAAAGGAGGATCTCTCAGAGCTTTTAAATGAGAGATCAGATAGTATGGCACAGGATTATAACAGTACCCTTAATTTACCGCAGACAGAATTCCCCATGCGTGGAAATCTGCCAAAGAGAGAACCCGAAACTCTCCAAAAATGGGAAGATGAAAGGCTCTATTACAAGATGATAGAGAAGAACAAGGGCAAGACCTCTTACATTCTCCATGACGGACCTCCCTATGCAAACGGCGAGATCCATCTCGGTCACGCTCTTAACAAGTCTCTCAAGGATTTCATCGTAAAGTATAAGAATATGAACGGATTCTGTGCTCCTTATGTTCCGGGCTGGGATACCCACGGTCTTCCTATCGAGCTGAAGGCTATGAAGGCTATCGGCGTTGAAAACGGTGCTATCCCTGCGGTAGACCTCAGAAAGCACTGCCGCGAATACGCTATGACTCAGGTCGCTAACCAGATGAAGGGCTTCAAGAGACTGGGTTCACTTGGCGACTATGACTACCCATACCTTACACTTCGTCCCGAGTACGAGGCAAAGCAGGTAGAGGTATTTGGCTCAATGGTAAAGAAGGGCTATATGTATAAGGGCTTAAAGCCTGTATACTGGTGCCCTGACTGTAATACAGCTCTCGCTGAAGCTGAGATAGAGTATTCAAACGACCCATGCTATTCTATCTATGTCAAGTTCAACGTAACTGATGATAAGGGTATCTTCAAGGGACTGGGACTTGACCTTTCAAAGATATATTTCGTTATCTGGACAACTACTACATGGACCATTCCGGGCAACCTTGCTATATGCCTCGGTCCTGAGTATAACTATACACTCGTTCACGTAGGCGATGAGTACTACGTAATGGCTGAGGAGCTTGTAAAGACAACTATGGAAACTGCCGGTATCACAGAGTATACCACAGAGCATATCTTCACAGGTGCCGAGCTTGAGGGAATGAAAACAAAGCACCCTCTCTACGACCGTCTTTCACCTATCATCGTAGGTGATCACGTTACTCTTGAAAGCGGTACAGGCTGCGTACATACAGCTCCGGGCTACGGTGTTGAGGACTTTGAGGTGTGCAAGAAGTACGACGATATCGGTATCATCGTATGCGTTGACTCAAAGGGTAAGCAGACTGCCGAAGCAGGCGAATTCGAGGGCATGGACACAGATCAGGCTAACAAGGCTATTGCTGCAAAGCTCACAGAGCTGGGCGCAATGCTGGCTACACAGAAGATCGTCCACCAGTATCCACACTGCTGGAGATGTAACAGCCCTATCATATACAGAGCTACAGAGCAGTGGTTCTGCTCAGTAAATGGCTTCAAGGACGAGGCTATCAAGGCTATCGAGTCTGTTCAGTGGATCCCTGAGTGGGGCGAGGACAGAATCAAGGGCATGGTACGCGACAGAAGCGACTGGTGTATCTCCCGTCAGAGAACATGGGGCGTTCCGATACCTGTTGTTTACTGTAAGGACTGCGGCAAGCCTATATGCAATGACGAGACTATCAATGCTATCTCTGAACTCTTCCGCAAGGAAGGCAGCGATGCTTGGTGGACTAAGGATACAAGTGAGTTTATCCCTGCAAGCGTAAAGTGCGAGTGCGGCTGCGGTGAATTCACTAAGGAATACGATATCATGGACGTATGGTTCGACAGCGGTGTATCTCATACCTCTGTTATGGAAGGAAAGGACTTCCCGAGCCTTACATGGCCTGCTGACCTCTATCTCGAAGGTGCAGATCAGTACAGAGGCTGGTTCCAGTCATCACTCCTTACATCTGTTGTATACAAGGGACAGTCTCCTTACAAGGCTGTTTGCACTCACGGCTGGGTCGTTGACGGCGAAGGCAAGGCAATGCACAAGTCACTGGGCAATGGTATCGACCCAAGCGAGATAACAGACCAGTACGGTGCTGATATCCTCAGACTCTGGGCAGCTTCTTCAGATTATCACAGCGATATCCGTATATCCAAGCCTATCCTCGGTCAGCTCTCCGACGCTTATAAGAAAATAAGAAATACTGCTCGTTTCATTCTGGGCAACCTGGGTAACGGTGCAGGCTTTGATCCTGATAAGGACAGCGTGTCCGACGATCAGCTCACAGAGCTCGATAAATGGGCACTTATGAAGCTCGATAATCTTATCGACACTATGAAGAAGGGCTATGATGCATTCGATTTCCATATCGCACTTCACGCTCTTCACAACTTCTGTGTAATAGATATGTCTAACTTCTACCTCGATATCATCAAGGACAGACTTTACTGTGAGAAGGAAGATTCCGTTCTCAGAAGAGCAGCTCAGACTGCTATGTATCGCATAATCAGTGCGATGACAAGACTGGCTGCACCTATCATTTCATTCACAGCCGAGGAGATATGGCAGTTCATGCCTCATTCGGCAGCAGACGACAAGGAAAGCGTATTCCTCAATCAGATGCCTGAAAAGAGCGGCATCGAGTTTACAGCTGAGTTTACAGAGAAATGGGATTTCATCTACAATACCCGTCTTGCAGTAAACAAGGTCCTTGAGGACGCACGTAACGAAAAGACTATCGGTAAGTCACTTGAAGCTAAGATCATAATCAAGAGCAGCGATGCTGACTATGACAGATATGCTTCACTGGCTGACCAGCTCAAGGATATCCTCATCGTATCAGGCGTTGAGGTAGAAAAGAGCGGTGCTGAGACTGCATTCGAGGTAGCTAAGGCAGAGGGCGAGAAGTGTGAACGCTGCTGGTGCTTCAGCAAGTACGTAGGCACAAATCATAACCACCCGACACTGTGCGAGAGATGCGCAGTGGCTGTAGAAGCTTAACTAATTTGTACTATATTGCCTGTCGGCTGAAAAAGTCGGCAGGCAGTCTTATTGAAAGGATAAAATACCGTGGCTATACTTCTTGTACTGATGATAGCAGCTCTTGTGGGAGCTGACCAGCTTGTGAAATACTGGGCTATACATGAGCTCAAACCTGTACACACCAAGGAATTCATACACTTCGGCGACTTTAAGATACTGGATCTTACCTATCTTGAGAATGACGGTGCTATTTTCGGAAGTATGTCGGGACAGAGATGGTTCCTCGTAGGCTTTACGAGTCTTGTGGTGATCGGCGGTATTATCCTGCTTTTTAAGGTGTATAAACGTTCAAGGCTTCTGAATATTGCACTTGCACTGTTCATAGCAGGCGGTATTGGAAACCTTATAGACCGTTTCCGCTTCTCCTATGTTGTGGATATGTTCGAGGTGAAGCTTTTCCACTTTGCTATATTCAATGTGGCTGATATCTGCGTAACTGTGGCTTTTGTGATGCTTCTCATCTACGGTATCTTCATTGATCCCAAGATAGAAAAGGCTAAGAAAGCTGAGATAGAAAAGGCGGCTGAAAATGAATGAGCAGGTAGTCCTTACAGCTTCTGCTGAGGACGCAGGAAGTCGTATCGACAAGTGTATTTCGGATAATATTGCTGAGCTTACACGTTCGGCAGTACAGGGACTTATCGAAAAGGGCATGGTCACATCGGGCGGCAAAGCCGTAAGCAAGAACATGAAGCTCAAAGGCGGCGAGGAGATAGTCGTTGAGATACCCGAGCCCGAGCCTATGGACGCTGTACCTGAGGATATACCGCTGGATATTGTCTATGAGGACGATGACCTGCTGGTGGTGAACAAGCCAAAGGGCATGGTGGTGCACCCTGCTCACGGAAATTACACGGGAACTCTCGTGAATGCGCTGCTTCACCACTGCGGAGACAGCCTTTCGGGCATAAACGGCGTGATACGTCCCGGTATCGTACATCGTATCGACAAGAACACAAGCGGACTGCTCATCGTTGCTAAGAATGATGCTTCTCACTTAAAGCTTGCGGAACAGATAAAGGTCCACAGCTTTACAAGAGAATATGAGGCGGTAGCCTGCGGATACTTCAAGGAGACTGAAGGCACTGTTGATGCTCCTATCGGGCGGCATAAGACCGACAGGAAGAAGATGTGCGTCACTACTGAAAATTCGCGCAATGCCGTTACTCATTACAGTGTGATAAAGCAGTACGGCGGCTATGCTCACGTAAGGCTAAGACTTGAAACGGGCAGGACTCACCAGATAAGAGTCCACCTCAGCTATATAGGACACCCTGTACTGGGCGATGATGTCTACGGAAAGCCCTACAAGGGACTGGAAGGACAGTGCCTTCATGCACGTAAAATAGGCTTTATCCACCCGTCAACAGGTGAGTATATGGAGTTTCAGAGCGAACTGCCCGAATACTTCACTGCTGTCCTGAGAAAGCTTGAGAAAATGTAGGAGTGATACCTTTGTTTGAAGATATATCGAAAGTCGTACTGCTCAGCGATATGGACGGTACTCTGCTCAACTCGCAGAAGGAGATAACCGCTGCTGACAGAGCTGCCATAGAGCATTTCACGCAGTTGGGCGGACGCTTTACTGTGGCTACGGGACGTACCATACAGTCTTTTACGCAGTTCCGCAGCACACTCGGACTTAAATATCCTATCATAATGTATAACGGAGCGGCTATCTATGATTATATCAGCGAAGAAACGCTCTATACCAAGCCTCTGACCACTGCGGCTAAGGATTATACCCGTAAGCTCCTCGAGCTTATGCCGCAGGCAGGAGGAGAGGTGCTGAAAACCGACGGCACTTACGTTTTCAGCAACACAGATTATCAGCAGCTTCACACGAAGCTGTGCAATATCGTGCCCAATTATGCTGAGCTTGATGAAATATCCGACGGAGGCTGGCTGAAGGTGCTTTTCTCACTTGCTCCCGAAGATGTTGACTATATGCAGATACTCACGGGCAAGCTTGAATTTGCCGATGTTGATTTTGTGAAGTCATCGGATATATTCCTTGAAATGCTCCCCGGCGGTGTAAGCAAGGGCTCGGCACTTAAAGAATACAGAAAGCTCAGGGGAATGGAGGGCTGTACCTTCGTTTCCATCGGTGACTTCGACAACGATATAGAGATGATAGTCGAAGCCGATGTGGGAGCTTGTCCTGCAAATGCACAGGACAGTGTAAAAGAAAAGGCAGACCTTATCCTGAAACGCACAAATGACAACGGTGCGGTAGCTGAGCTTATAGAATACATAATCGAAAGGTGCAGCAAGTAGAACAATGAAAAAGAAGGCGGCAATAACGACATACATAATAATGATACTATTCATGGTCGGACTTCTGGCCATGCTGGTATACGGCACGCTCTACGGAAGAAGCTCGTCATCAACGGCTGATTTCACTATGAGCGATGCGGCAACTCTGGGACTGGCTATATGGGCGATACCTATGTGGATATCATCGCTTATGCTTATGAAGGCACTAAGGCTCAGAGGGACTTTACACGAGAAGCAGAACAAGATGCTCATTGCATTTCCTGCCATAGCTTGTTCGGGATTTCTCATATTCTATCTTATCGTACTGGTAATGATGATTTTCTGATGAATATAAACCGCAAGAAAAGTCTTGCAATGAGACAATTTTTGCGGTATAATAAATACATAGCTTTTATTGCAGGGGCGGGCGGCTGTCTGAATAATTAATAATTATTGCTATTGCTTTTTGTACCTGCGACAATATTATGAGCCATTGAAAAGTTAGGTACATGAGCAGTATTAGGGGGCGACCGAGTCACCCGCCTTCTGCTGTCAAACAAATTACGGCTTATGCCGTTAAATAAAATCATGGAGGTCAATATGGACGCAAATATCAAAAAAGAATTGCAGAAAACAGCCTGCAAGGTTAGAATGGGCGTTATTGAAGGCACATATAACGCTAAATCAGGTCATCCGGGCGGCTCGCTCTCTATAAGCGATACCCTGACTTACCTCTACTTCAACAAGATGAACAACGACCCCAAAAATCCTGACGCTCCCGACAGAGACCGTCTTGTACTCTCAAAGGGTCATACAGCTCCTGCACTTTATTCCGTACTTGCACAGAAGGGCTATTTTTCTGTAGAAGAGCTCAAGTCTCTTCGTCACATCGGTGCGCTCTTACAGGGACATCCATGTATCCATATCCCCGGCGTTGATATGTCAAGCGGTTCACTTGGACAGGGAATCTCCGCAGCCTGCGGTATGGCACTTGCAGGCAAGATCGACGGCAAGTCATACAAGGTATACACTATCCTCGGCGACGGCGAGATCGAAGAGGGTCAGGTATGGGAAGCAGCTATGTTTGCAGCTCACAAGAAGCTCACAAACCTCGTTGCTATCGTAGACAACAACGGACTCCAGATCGACGGTCCTATAACCGAGGTATGCTCACCTGAGCCTATCACAGATAA
Organism: Ruminococcus flavefaciens ATCC 19208; assembly: GCF_000518765.1. Classification (GTDB taxonomy): domain Bacteria; phylum Bacillota; class Clostridia; order Oscillospirales; family Ruminococcaceae; genus Ruminococcus; species Ruminococcus flavefaciens. The sequence continues at coordinate 214,256 of NZ_KI912491.1, forward strand.
ATTCGCAGCTTTCGGCTGGCACGTTATCACTATGGACGCTCACGACTTTGATGATATCGACAGAGCTTTCACAGAGGCTGAGTCAGTTAAGGACAAGCCTGTTGCTATCATTCAGAAGTCCGTAAAGGGCAAGGGTGTTTCATTCATGGAAAATCAGGTAGGCTGGCACGGTACAGCTCCTAACAAGGAACAGTACGATCAGGCAATGTCAGAGCTGAATGCGCAGTTAAAGGAATTGGAGGACTAATTATCATGGCAGATGTAATCAAAAAGGCTACCAGAGAAAGCTACGGCGAGGCTCTCAAGGAGTATGCCGAGGAATATAAGGATTTAGTAGTTCTCGATGCAGACCTTGCTGCTGCAACAAAGACAGGTATATTCAAGAAGGCTTATCCCGATCGTTTCTTCGACTGCGGTATTGCAGAGGCTAACATGATGGGCGTTGCAGCAGGTCTTGCAGCCTGCGGTAAGATACCTTTCGCAAGTACATTCGCAATGTTCGCAGCAGGAAGAGCTTTTGAAATAGTAAGAAACTCTATCGGCTACCCACACCTCAACGTAAAGATCGGCGCTACACACGCAGGTATCTCTGTTGGTGAGGACGGTGCTACACATCAGTGCAACGAGGATATCGCTCTTATGAGAACTATCCCTGGCATGACTATCATCAATCCATGTGATGATGTTGAGGCTAAGGCTGCCGTAAAGGCTGCTCTGGACTTCAACGGTCCTGTATATATGCGTTTCGGCAGACTTGCAGTACCTGTGATCAATGACGCAGCAACTTACAAGTTCGAGCTTGGCAAGGGCGTTGTTATGAAGGACGGTAAGGACGTTACTATAGTTGCTACAGGTCTTATGGTAAATGAGGCTGTAGAAGCTGCAAAGACTCTCGAGGCTGAGGGTATCTCTGCAAGAGTAGTTAATATCCACACCATCAAGCCTCTTGACAAGGATCTTATCTGCAAGTGCGCTAAGGAAACAGGTCTTATCGTAACTGCTGAGGAGCACAGCATCATCGGCGGTCTTGGTTCAGCAGTAGCTGAGACAGTAACAAATTGCTGTCCTGTTCCTGTTGTTAAGATAGGCGTAAACGACGAGTTCGGACACTCGGGTCCTGCTGTTGATCTTCTCAAGGAGTTCGGCCTCTCAGCAGAGAACATCGTTAAGACAGTAAAGGCTGCTCTTAAAAAGTAATATAATTATATTGCTATAGAAAAGGCGCACGATGTGCGCCTTTTTAAGTTGTTTTTGAATAAATAATGATGCGCTTTTTTATGAATACTTGACGATTGATGTTAAATGTTATAAAATATAAATAGTGTTTTTTATGTAGGTGAAAGCTTTTGGCTTCATTGAGAATAATCATATCTGATAACAAACGATTTTTCACAGGATTTTCTACGTATTTTGTTTATTACCCAAGTTTTTTATTTAATGGGAATATTCGGGTACAATAATAAATGCAATAAATCAAAGAAACTAAACGATATCGAAAGGAAATTATTTCAATGAAAAAGAGAATCATCGGTGCAGCACTTGCACTCGCAATGGTAGTTCCAACATCTGTAAGAGCAGTAAACATAAACAATACATTCAACACAACAATAGCTATCACAGCTGAAGCAGCAGAGGTTCACGTAGCAGATGCTGCACTTGTTAAGACAGGATATGACAAGCTCATCGGTATCAATTGGCTTAGATGGAAATATGTTGGTACAGGTACAGTATTCAAGGCAGACAATAAAATTTACAGCGGAAAGAAAGTTGTTGTATATCGCGCAGATGTAAAGCCTATAAGACCAATATTTTTTAAGAATGCTGTTATCAAAAATATTTATGTTATCTTTGTTGATGGTAAGATCTATATAAGATTTAACGTAAAGAGCGCAGGTTTTATAAAGAAGTAAGATAAATTTTTGCATAGAAATTCGTATTTGAATTTTTAATAATTTGACCAGAATAGTAGGACAATTCCTTATAAATAAAATATTAATGAAAAAGAGCGCCTATGATGCTCTTTTTCTTTTGATTTTTTCGGAAAAATGCTTGACAAGCATAAAATAATATGGTATAATAATCAAGCTGTGAAAAACAGTATCGTATTCTAAAGACAGCTGGCAGAGCGAAAGCTCAGTAAGTCCCGCCGAGGAATAGCAATTGATAGAATTATCATTGTCCATTCTGCGCTGTCGGAATGGGCTTTTTTATTGCTCTCTGAATACGATGAATTTCATTCGGAGGTGAATACAAACTATGCCAAGCAATGCTGTACTCGAAGCAAAGAAGGCTAAGGTCGAGAAGCTCACCGAGGTCATCAAGAATTCCGTATCAGGCGTTCTTGTTGACTACAAGGGTATCACTGTTGAAGAGGATACTAAGCTCAGAAAAGAGCTCCGTGAGGCTGGCGTTAACTACTTTGTAGAAAAGAACACAATGCTTCTCCGTGCTTTCAAGGAATGCGGTATCGAGGGATTTGAAGAAGCTCTCAACGGTACAACTGCTCTTGCCGTTTCTAACGACGACCAGACAGCTCCTGCAAGAATCCTTGGTAAGTTCGCTGAGAAGGCCGGCGATGAGAAGTTCAATCTCAAGGCTGGCTACGTTGAAGGTGAGGTCTATGATCAGGCTGGAGTTGTTGCTCTTTCCAAGATCCCTTCAAAGGACACTCTTCTCGCACAGCTCGTTGGCTCTCTGCAGGGTCCCCTTCAGAAGCTGGCAGCTACACTCAACGCTGTTGCAGAAAAGAAGAAGGAAGAAGAGGCTGCATAATCGCAGTAACATTCTTCATCACACATTTGCGGAGATATGCTCCGCAGCTTAAATCAGCCCAATAAGGGCAAATATAATTAAAGGAGATTATTATCATGGCTTCTGAGAAGATCACAAAATTTGTTGAAGATATCAAGACTCTTTCAGTTCTCGAGCTTTCTGAGCTTGTAGACGCAATCCAGGAAGAATTCGGCGTAACAGCTGCTATCGCTGCTGCTCCAGCTGCTGGCGGTGCTGCAGGCGGCGCTGCTGCTGCAAAGACAGAGTTCGACGTAATCCTTGCTTCATTTGGTGACGCTAAGATGGCTGTTATCAAGGTTGCTAAGGAAGTTCTCGGTCTTGGCCTTAAGGAGGCTAAGGAAGTAGTTGAGGCTGCTCCTAAGGCTATCAAGGAAGGCGTTTCTGAGGCTGAGGCTAACGAGCTCAAGGCTAAGTTTGAAGAGGCTGGCGCTACAATCGAGATCAAGTAATTTCGATTTACATTCAGACATCAGGGCTGTACCGATTGGTACAGCCTTTTGTTTATTGTGATGCTTTAGGAACTTCCAAGTTATGCACAATGTATATTTTAGACGTGATTTGTTGACTTGCGGAGTGAAATATGCTATAATAACTGTGGGATATGTTTTTGCTTTCGTTTTGATAACGTTCGGCTATGTGTTTATATGGAGGTATCATTATGAAAAAAACAGCTGCGATTCTGACTTCATTATTAATTGCAGGTCTATCCTGTATTCCGACGGTTGCTTCTTCCGCTTCGTCTGAATTTATCGTATCACCTGTATCTGACGAAAATGTTTCTTCCTCGGATATGAGCACTTATGTTGCCGAGGTTTTGAAGCTTGTAAATAAAGAGCGTACAAGCAGGGGACTGCCTGCTTACAGGGTTCTGCCTGAGCTTATCAGAGCAGCGGATATACGCGCTAAGGAAACTGTGAAGCTCTGGGATCATACTCGTCCTGATGGCAGAAACGGTCTTTCTATAATTGATGATCTTGGCCTTGACTGGAATTATATTGGCGAGAATATCGCTCAGGGTCAGACGAGCCCTGAATCGGTTATGAACGGCTGGATGAATTCCAACGACCACAGAGCGAGTATATTGAGCACTAATTTCCAGTACATAGGCGTTGGAGTTGCTTATTCGGGGGGCAGATATTACTGGACTCAGGTATTCCTCGGCAGTTCGGCTAATTTTCCTGTGGCTTATTATCCCGAGCATTTCGGCGATACAAACAATGACGGAAAAATAGATTCTATTGATGCATCGCTTGTGCTGAAGGAGTATGCTGCTACATCTGTCGGCAAGTCCTATACTCTGAGTTCGAGCGAGAGAGCACGTTCTATGGTAAATGGCGATAATATCATTGACTCGGTAGATGCATCTGTAATCCTGCGTATCTACGCCAAAAACTCGACATAATAAAAAGGCTGTACCGCTTAGGTACAGCCTTTTGTAATATTAAAGTGAAGAGTGGAAAGTTCGGGAGATAACATCGTCCTGCTGCTCTTTTGTGAGCTTTACAAAGTTAACTGCGTATCCCGAAACTCTTACGGTGAGCTGTGGGTACTTCTCAGGGTGAGCCTGAGCGTCAAGGAGAGTTTCACGTGTGAAAACGTTTACGTTGAGGTGATGTCCGCCCTTTTCAACGTAGCCGTCAAGAAGCTCTATAAGGTTGTCTACCTGTTTCTGGTTATCCATTTTTCGTTCCTCCTTGTTATGTGTAGGGGCTGATGCTTGCATCAGCCCGAATGGGGATTATTGCGGAACGCCGAGGGCGGCGTTCCCTACATTTTATAGTTCGTCATCGTCGGGTTCAAGTTCGGTGGGCTGACAGCAGGCACCCTTTGTGCCGCATATATCAGTACTCTTTACGGTATTGACTTTCAGTTCCGAGCCGTTTTCCGAGACTATATTCACGTGACCGCTGCCCTGTTCCATAAGCTTGTCAATAAGGTCTGCAAGTTCGGACGGATCATCGGTCTTGCCGAGCATATCGGGAGTTATCATTTTTCTTCTCCTCTGAGCTTGTCAAGGTCGAGGTCTCCTGCGAATACCTCCATGTCCTTGCCGAGAGCGTTAGGAACTATGGAGAAGGTATTGGAGATACCGTCCTGTGCGTGTCTGAACGGCAGCTTTGCAACAGATGACAGTGAAGCTACAGCACCGTGGGTGTCTCTGCCGTGCATTGGGTTAGCACCCGGAGCAAGCGGTACTCCCTGTTTTCTGCCGTCAGGAGTATTACCAGTCTTTTTGCCGTATACAACGTTTGATGTGATAGTGAGGATAGACATTGTAGGAACGCCGTCACGGTAGGTGTGGTGTTTTCTTACGCAGTCCATAAATCTGCGGACAACTTCAACAGCAAGCTTGTCCACACGGTCATCGTTGTTGCCGTATTTCGGGAAATCTCCCTCGATCTCGTAGTCAACTACGACATTCTTTGCTACGCTTGTGACGTTGCCTGCCTTGTCCTTTATTTCGATATCCTTGCGGACAGGCTTTACCTTTGCGTATTTAATAGCCGACAGTGAGTCCGCAACGACTGAAAGTCCTGCGATGCCTGTAGCAAAATAGCGCTTTACGTCTCTGTCATGGAGAGCCATTTGCAGTCTCTCATAGCTGTACTTGTCGTGCATATAGTGGATAACATTGAGGGTGTTGACGTAAAGTCCTGCAAGCCACTCCATCATATCCATGTACTTTTCCCATACATCGTCAAAGTTGAGGTACTCGGTATCAACAGGTCTGAACTTTGGACCTACCTGAAGTCCGAGACGCTCGTCCACACCGCCGTTTATAGCGTAGAGCAGGCACTTTGCAAGGTTTGCTCTTGCACCGAAGAACTGCATTTCCTTGCCTACTACCATTGATGATACGCAGCAGGCGATAGCGTAGTCGTCGCCGTGTATTACACGCATCATGTCGTCATTCTCGTACTGTATAGATGAAGTCTTGATAGACATTTTAGCGCAGTATTCCTTGAACTTTCTCGGGAGCTTTGTTGACCAGAGTATGGTCATGTTGGGCTCGGGAGCTGTTCCGAGGTTTTCGAGAGTATGGAGGTAACGGAAGCTGTTCTTTGTTACCATGTGGTTACCGTCAACGCTTACGCCGCCGATAGACTCTGTTATCCATGTGGGGTCGCCCGAGAAGAGCTCGTTGTATTCGGGAGTACGTGCAAACTTGACGATACGGAGCTTCATGATGAAATGGTCGATAAGCTCCTGTGCCTGTTCCTCGGTGAGTATACCGCGGTCAAGGTCACGCTGAATGAATATATCAAGGAATGTGGAAGTTCTTCCCAGTGACATAGCGGCACCGTTCTGCTCCTTGACAGCAGCAAGATAGCCGAAATACAGCCACTGAACGGCTTCCTTTGCGGTAGCCGCAGGCTTTGAGATGTCAAAGCCGTATATCTTTCCAAGTTCCTTGAGATCCTGCAATGCACGGACCTGCTCTGCAAGCTCCTCACGGAGACGGATATTCTTTGAAGTCATTCTCACAAGTGAAGTGTCTATCTGGTGCTTCTTGTCCTCAATAAGGAGGTCGATGCCGTAGAGAGCCACACGGCGGTAATCGCCGATGATACGTCCTCTGCCGTAAGCATCAGGAAGTCCTGTGAGTATAGCAGAGTGACGGGCAAGTCTCATTTCGGGAGTATATGCGTCAAATACGCCCTGATTATGTGTCTTTCTGTACTTGGTAAAAATCTCAACTACCTCGGGATCGACTTCGTAGCCGTACTCCTTGCAAGCCTGCTGAGCCATACGGATACCGCCGAAGGGCTGTAATGCACGCTTGAAAGGCTTGTCCGTCTGGAGACCTACTATCTGCTCCAGATCCTTGTTGAGATAACCGGCTTTATGTGATGTAATTGTCGAAACGATCTTGGTGTCCATATCCAGAACACCTCCGGCTTCTCTTTCCTGTCGGGAAAGATCCATGACCTGCTCCCAGAGTTTTTTGGTAGCCTCTGTAGGTGGTGCGAGGAAGCTCTCGTCGCCATCGTAAGGAGTGTAGTTCTTCTTGATGAAGTCTCTAACGTTTACGGAAGTGGTGCTCCAGCGGCCTTCTTTGAAGCCGTCCCATTCCTTTGGCCATGTATTGATCATAACACATTACTCCTTTAAACATAAATATTATCCTTAGATATATTATCACATTGATTAATTTTTGTCAAACTCTCTATTAACCGAGATTAACAATAAAAAGGCATTTTTGGTTTTATCAGATTACAAACCCTTTTCTTCAAAGTGAAAACCGCCTTTGACTTCATCGGATTATTGAAGTGTTTCGGCGGTCAGTGAAATGCGGATATCAAAATGTTGTGAACTTGTTAGGGCAATTTGTGCATTAGATAGATTTTGCGAGTAGTGATTGAAAATTGCGGTTTTGAAAAAATGTGAACTGCTTATTTAGCCTTTGTCATCTTTTTCTTATTTTTTGTCTCCTTCTTTTTCTGTTTTTTTACGGGCTTTTCAGCGAAGGGGGCTATACCTCGTTCGGCTTCTTCACTTTCAAGCTTTTCAAATGTGAGCTTATACAGTGTACCTGCCAGCGGTACTCCAAGCACCATTCCGAGGATACCGAAAAGTCCTCCGCCGATAGTAACTGCGGCAAGAGTCCAGATACTTGGTAGACCGACTGTGCCTCCCACTACCTTGGGGTAGATGATATTCCCCTCAAACTGTTGTAAAATGAGCAGGAAAATGATGAATATAAGCGCCTGCATAGGATTTTCCGTAAGGATAATGAAAGCGCTTACTCCTGCGCCTATGAATGCACCAACTATAGGGATAAATGCGGTAACTCCAACAAGCGTTCCCGACATAGCGGCGTATGGGAGCTTTAACAGCTTCATGCCGATGAAGCAGAGCGTTCCGAGTATTATCGCTTCTATGAACTGTCCTACAAAGAAACTCTGGAAGGTTTCGTTTGCTGTATGCATGAAGTGCGATGACTTGTTATTGAAGCTTTCGCTGAACCATAAGCGCCTTAAACGGTTGATGTCGTGTATGAGCTTATCCTTGCGCAGAAGCATATATATGGCAAAGATTATGCCGAGGACAAGATTTGTGACCGCAGAGGCAACTCCGCCTATTATTCCCCATGCAGAGGTCAATATGCCTGCAACTCCGGATGTAAGGATTTTTGACAGCTTTCCTGCTATACTTGCCCAGTCAAATTCAAGGTTTTCTATTTTTTCCTGTATTTCAGGGTATTCGTTAAGCTTTCCGATGACGTAATCCTTTGATTTTGAGAACGCAGGCGGTATCTCGTCGTATAGTACGCCGAACGCCTTGATTATCTCGGGTACAATGATATACGTTATAAGTATTATTGCCGCAACTGCTATTGTGAATGAAAGCACAAGGCAGGTGGGACGGCGTGTTTTTTTTATGAAAGACGAAGTAGTTTTTGGAAAATAATACTTTTCAAAGAAATTCATTATGATGTTGAAGATATAAGCTATAAAAAAGCCTATCATCAACGGCTTCAGCGCACTTAAAAGTATGGATACAAGTTTGGTGAAAACGTAAAAATTCTGAACGATAACACATACCATTATCGCAAGAACAGCAATAAAAATATAGCGTCTTATTTCCTGTTTGTTCATATCAGGCTTTAATTAAGCCAAATCCCTCCAATCTGATCTCTATACCCTTATTATACATTATATGCAGGCATATGTCACGGGGATAAATGTTAAATTTATGTGAACATTTGCGGTACTTGACCGCAGGCGGATTTCATGATATAATATAAGATATAAACGAGCAACTGTTAATTATTTTATATTATATATTGGACGGAGGTAATATTATGCCTGGTTTAGACGATTACGCACCTGCTGTCAGAAAGGTCATGACACTTTTCTATGTCATCGACACTTCGGGAAGTATGCAGGGCAGCAAAATTGGACAGGTAGAGTCTGCTCTTGAAGAGGTAATGCAGACTTTACAGGAGATCAGCGATGAAAGCGATGACGCTGAGATAAAAATTGCAGTTCTGGAGTTTTCTACAGGAGCTTCATGGGTGACTCCCGAGCCTGTATCGCCTGAGGGATATCGTTTCAAGACATTTGAAGCCTGCGGCGTTACAGATCTTGGTGCTGCCTGCAAGGAGCTTGATAAAAAGCTTTCAAGAAATGAATTTTTACAGACTGCCGCAGGCGCATATCCGCCTGTAATACTTCTTTTCAGTGACGGCGGTCCTACTGATAACTGGGAGAGCGGACTTGACGCACTCAAGAAGAACAACTGGTACAAGCGTTCCATAAAGATAGCATTTGCTATCGGCGACGATGCAGACAGGGACGTTCTTGCACGTTTTTCGGGAAGCTCTGAGACAGTTCTCGATGTAAAGAACAAGGATCAGCTCAGACTTATGATAGAAAAGGCAAGCGTTATCACAAGCGTTTTTGCAAGTCATTCAAGTACTGTTGACAGCGATACAGACCCTGTTGAGATATCAAAGAAGCTGGCTGAGGACGTTCAGACTCAGACCAATGATGCTCTCAGCGACGCTAATACTGCCGACTGGGACGAATCCGACTGGTAAGGAGAGGTTATGGAGAGATTATCTTCCTTTGCTCAGACAAGTATCGGTGCTTCACACCTTAGCCATGAGCTTATATGTCAGGACAGCTCTCTCTGCGGCGACTTTGAGAAATATTCATTTGCAGCAGCTGCTGACGGTCACGGAAGCCTCTGCTATCTGCGTACAGACAGGGGGTCGCGGTTTGCTGTTGAGTGCGCTGCGGAATGTGTAAAGGAGTTTCTGGAAGGGCTTGAAGATGCTGATGAGATACTGAAGGATGAGCGTCAGCGCGAGCAGCTTTTTAATCAGCTCTGGCGCAGTATCATTGCACGCTGGCATGACAGTACGGAAAAGGATTACCTTGAAAATCCTTTTACCGAGGAGGAGCTTGACCGTATACCCGAAAACTTTGCAGGCTATCGTGCAAGGTACGAAGCAGGGGAATACATAGGCGCTTACGGTACTACTCTTGTGTTTGCGGCAGTTACCGAGAATTACGCTTTCGGTGCGCAGATAGGCGACGGAAAGTGCGTGATAATCGACGGCGACAGCAATGTTTATGCTCCTATCCCCGAGGATCCGCGCTGTTATGATAACGTTACGACTTCCATGTGTCAGGACGACGCTGCACTTTCGGCAAGATTTTTCTATCTTCCGAAGGGGCTTATGCCTGCGGCTGTATTTCTCTGCACGGACGGAGTTGAAAATTCATACTGGAACGAGGAACAGCTTTTCGGCTTCTTCCGCGGACTTGCTCTTACTCTGGTGGAGAACGGCATGGAAGAGGGAGTGCGTCAGCTTAGTGAATTCCTGCCTGCTATGACACGCAAGGGCAGCGGTGACGATGTTAGCTGTTCGGGTATAATCAATATGAGGAGACTTTGTGCCTGCTCGGACGGTATACGCGAGGACCTTGCAGCGGCAGTTCCTGTTGTTGATGAGAGTATAAACGATGAGGATATCGTTTATGTTGACGAGTCTCAGCCCCAGGTGGTAACAGATGCGGCGGCTGATAATGCAGAAGCTGCTGAAGAACCGACAGATGAGTCTGCAAATGAGCAGTAATAATTGATAAGTATGGGCGGATAATATCCGCCCTTTTTTATTTGGCTGAGCCAATAGAGTTGAAAAGGTGACAAATGTCACTATCTTAGTGACAATCATCATCTTGTTATATTTAAATAATAATGGTAATATAAATACAGATTATTGGTTCGGTTTATTTTTGGGGTGGTAAAAACGTTCAGCGCGCGGAATGTTTTAAGATTTCTTATATTTTTTTAGGAGTTTTTTTATATGAGAGTATTTATGAAAAAAGCAGCGTGTTTACTTTCTTCCGCAGTCCTTTTATGCGGAGCAACAGCTATTTCCGCAAGTGCAGCACCTACTACATATAATCCAAATGCCACAAGCAGATCCTCATCAACAACTACAGCATATAATCCAAGTGCAAGCAGCAGACCTTCAACTACGACAGAGACAGGACGTTCTTCGGGACGCGTTGGAAGGTATAAGTTTTTCCTTGACTGCGGCAGTTTTGATATTGCAAACGGCGAGTCTAAAACTGTGACAGTTAAAAAGTCATCAGGCTATACAGTACCCAATAATTCTACTATATCCTATCAGTGGTACCGTGATGACACAGAGATAATCGGTGCAACAGATGTCTCCTATATAATAAAAACAAAAGGAACATATTATTGCAAGGTAAAGGTAACGACGGCTTATACCATAAGACAAAGAGGCGTACGTGAACGCACAGTCTATTCCACCGATGAATTTGATACAGATATAATCACAGCATCTCCTGCACTTAAAATAATAGCACAGCCGACTGATATCTGCTATATTAATGAAAAAACAGGTACAGCAACAGTGTCTGTTTATGCTTATGGCGGTCACGGTTCATATACCTATGAGTGGACATACTATGGAAGCAAAATATCGGAAACCAGCAATGTTTTCGGTGCTACTAAGACGGGTTTTTATGTTTGCACAGTGACCGACGCCAACGGAAATACAGTAACAAGCAAGCCGATAGAAGTAGAATATCCAGATGTAAAGATTGAGGATTATACGAAGAGCATACTATTTAATTCCGCCTATGGAAAAAAACAGACGAAAAAAATAACCGTAAAAGCTTCAGGCGGTTCAGGTCATTATACTTATTTTTTAGAGAAGAAGAATAGCAAAGGCGGCTGGAATGAGATAGCTTATTCTTATGAACCTGAGTTTGAGTTGAAGTATGAGGATATAAATGATAACTACGAATACACATGGCATCAGCCCTATTATAGGGACGGTAAGTGGCATTATAGAGGTACTTCGAGTAATACCAATTATTACCGTGTGCATATACGCAGCACAGGAGAATGGGGCGTAGCGGCTGGCTGTGCTGATACGGGTGAGATCACAGTTATACGTGAAAACGGAGAAGAAGATAGCTTTACTTCGGATTTTTATTATGATTAATTAAACGTGAAAAGGAACTGCAATTGCAGTTCCTTTTTTGTCGCATAATGTCGAAACGAAAAAAATTTGAAAAAGCCCTTGACAAATCGGAACAGATGTTCTATAATATGATTACAAGGAATAGAACATTAGTTCGCAAGCTATCTTATCAAGGGTGCAGCAATATGCTGCTCGTGCGCTCTTTTATTTATTATTAGGGGGCGAATACTATGACTAAGCTTATCAACGATTACACCAAGAGCTGTTTTATGGTGAAACAGCGTATCTCCGAGCTTACCGAAATGCGAAATACTCTCATCGAAAGCGGTGACGAACTGAAAGTCAGGGAGCTTGACCTTGACCGCCGCATACATCTGCTCTATATCGAGCACGGAGAGATGCAGGAGGTGATCTCTCATCTTACCGCGTATAAGAGGAGGCGTGAAGGCTTTGTCGAAACGTAACTCTTATACCGATACTTTCACGGGCGAGGCTGATAAGGGGATCAGAATGATACTGGGCTGTGATAACGATGAGGAGGGAAATGCACAGAGACTGCGGCGAGTACTGTTAAAAGTTATTAATAATGAGCTTACCCCGAGACAAAAAGAGATAATTATGCTATACTATTTTAAGGACACTGATATCGTTTCTATCAGCAAAAGGCTTGGAGTGTCGCCGCAGGCTGTTTCCGCGGTGATGTCCCGTGCCAGAATGAGAATGTTCAGGATACTGCAATACTACATCTGAGGAGGGGACTATGGATACACCTTTGTATGACTTTCTTGTGAAATATGCTTCGTCGGGGACTCTTCGCGCTCATATGCCCGGGCATAAGGGAAAAGCTCCTGTAAAGGAGCTTGATTGGCTGTATTCACTTGATATAACAGAGATAAAGGGGGCGGACAGCCTTTTTGAGGCTGATGGCATAATCGCCGAGAGCGAGAGAAATACCGCGAAGCTGTACGGAAGTGCGGCTACTGCTTTTTCGGCAGGTGGCTCGACTTTGTGCATACAGGCTATGCTGGCTATAATGAAAACCGAGGGGCGGAGAATTATCGCAGCAAGGAATGTTCATCGTGCTTTCCTCAATGCGGCTGCGCTTTTAGGACTTGATGTAACGTGGATTATGCCGCAGTACAGCGGCGGTATCCTGTCAGGCGAGCTTCAGCTCGCTGACGTGGAGGCGGCTTTAGCCGCCGACCACACGCCAGCCTGTGTTTATGTGACATCACCCGATTATACGGGCAGGCTGGCGGATACCGCCGCTTTGGCGGAGCTTTGTCACCACTATGGAGCTAAGCTCCTTGTGGACAATGCTCACGGTGCGCATCTTGCCTTTTTGGGGAAAAATCTTCACCCCATAGCTCTCGGAGCTGATCTGTGCTGTGACTCGGCGCATAAGATGCTTCCTGCATTGACGGGAGCGGCTTTTCTGCATACCTCATGCAGGGAATATGCGCCTTTACTGAAACAGGCGATGAGCTTTTTCGGCTCCACAAGTCCGTCTTATCTTATTATGGCATCTCTGGACCTGTGCAACCGTTACATTGTCGACAGCATACGTGATGATATTACTGCGGCTTTGCCGCAGATAATCGCGCTGAGAGAAAGCTTCAGCGGAAGGCTTATATTTTCTGAGGGAGAGCCTTTTCACATAACTGTGAAAGCCGCTGAAAGCGGCTACAACGGTACAGAGCTTGCGGAGCTCCTTCGCGGCGTAGGCGTTGAATGTGAATATGCCGACAGTGAGCTTGTGGTGCTTCTCATGTCGCCTTTTTCTTCCGACCTTGATTTTGTGCGGCTTCGCGCCGCGCTTGAGAGCGCGGTGGCGGGAGCTTCACGGAAAGAATGCGCGAAACCGATAATTGAGCCGAAGCTCCCGCAGATGGCTCTCGCCATCAGCGAAGCCGCATTCGCACCGCCTGAGGAAATACCTGTTGAAAAGGCAGAGGGACGCATCTGCGCGTCGGTGAAAGTACCCTGCCCGCCTGCGATACCAATAGCTGTAAGCGGAGAGATAATTGACCGCAGCTGCATAGAGCTTTTCAGAGCTTACGGGATAAAGACTGTACTTGTTGTGAAAAAATAGGTAGGACTATTGCAATTTTGAATGATATGTGTTAAAATGAGGTATATTATTTATGCGGAGGTGTCTGTATGAGCGACATGAACGAAAAAGATTTCGATGAGCTTGAAGAAGAGGAAGCAGCAGAAAACTATATCACGCTCACCGATGATGACGGTAACGAGGTATCATTTGAGATAATCGGTACTGTTGAATATAAAGAGCATCTTTATGCTGTACTTCTTCCTTTTGACGATGAGGACGATGAGGTAGTCATTCTTGAAGTTATTCCGGGAGAGACTCCGGAAGAGGACGATTTTGTGTCAGTTGATGATGACAAGCTTCTCGGAGAGGTGTTCGAGGAATTCAAGAAAAACTACGACGGCGAATATGAATTTGAATAAGCTTCATTATGTCATTATTCTTTTATAAGAAAATAAGAAAGGACGGATATTATCCGTCCTTTTTTCGTCAGAGTTATTTGATAGCACCTGCTTTATATGCTTCAAGGAGCTGACGCAGGTCGTTTATTTTGTCAACTATCTCCTCGCCTTTGTCGGTATCGGAGATGTTAGCGCGTCTGTCCAGTTTCTCAACAAGGTGTATCGTAGGAGTATTGCCGCTTTCACCTGCCACAAAGGGCTTGTGCTCGGCAAGATTGAGGCTGTGAGAGTCGTATATGAGCGTATAGCCTGCGATACCTGTAGTTGACTGATAAGCCTTTGATATACCGCCGTCTATGACGAAAAGCTTTCCGTTTGCTTTTACGGGACTTTCTCCGTTCTTTATTTTTACGGGAACATGACCGTTGATGATATGACCTTTTTCGGCATCAAGTCCGAATAATTCAAGCAGAGACATACATATTTCTGCACTTTCGGAGAAAGTATAGTAAGCGTTGTAATTTTCGGTATGCAAGGTCTTATCCGCAAGGAGTCCACGCTCGAAGAAAGCCATTTTATCCTTTCCGTAAAGAGGGGACTTTGCTCCGCACCAGAGATACCACATATAGTCACTGGCAAAATCCTTATCAGAACCGTTGCCGAAGTATGCCTGATTTACCAGCTCTCCCAGCTTGTCGAGGAGTGCTTTGCCTGAATACTTCTGACCGCTTATGTTTACACTTTGAAGCTCGCCGCTTTCGTCCATAGGTATGCAGCCGTGGAAGAGGAGATTATTGTTGCAGGTCTTGTACATTGCGCCCTTTGCATAAATGAAGCGGATATGACGCTGTAATTTCTCGCTGTGCCTGAATGAAGCACCAAGGACTTTCATAAGCTCTGCTTCACCCTCAGAGAGTTCAAGAGGAGATTCAGGGTCAACAGTAGGGAAGCTCCTGTCAAGGAGCTCATGCACCTTTCCGTTTATAGTGACCGTGCCGTTTCTGAAATCCGCTCTGCCGAACAGATCACGCTCCTGCATTTCCCACTCGGGGTGCTTGGCAATGAGCTGACCTTCAAGCTTCATCTGTATAACGGTTATAGCCTTGTGCATTTTCGCAGCAAGGTCAAGGTCAACGGGGTCGTAGATATTATCATCGAGAGTGCTGGGAGTATAGCGTTTGCAATCGTCATCTGCGTATGTCTCGCCTGCAAATACGGCAAGTGCGCGGAGATTGAGCCCGTAACCGTCCTCGAGCACATCGAAATTGTTATAGCGCATGGCTATGCGGATAACATTTGCGATAAGTGCGGGATTTCCTGCTGCTGCTCCCATCCATGAGATATCGTGGTTGCCCCACTGTATGTCAACATCGTGCATCTTCATAAGCTCGTCGAGGATAATATCCGCACGGGGACCTCTGTCGAAGATATCGCCTATGATATGGAGCCTGTCTATACTTACGGACTGTATGAGTCTGCAAAGTGAGATTATGAAGGTCTCGGCAATGCCTGTGCTTATGATAGCACTGATTATCTCATCGTAATAGTAGTCCTTGTTTACATCATCGGTAACGTTGAGAAGCTCGTCAAGTATGTACACCATATCGCTTGGTATGCGCTTTCTGATACGTGAACGTGTATACTTTGCGGAAACAGCTTCACATACAAGTATGAGCCTGTAGATGCTGAGCCTTTTCCATTCGTCGGACATCTCGCCGCTGTTTGTAAGTCGGGTTATTTCCTTCTCGGGGTAGTATATGAGCTCCGCAAGCTGCTCGCGGTCACGGGCGGAAACAGTCTTGCCGAGTACAAGGTCTATTTTTATCTTTATCATTCCTGAAGCGCTTCTCAGCATATGCAGAAAGGCTTCATATTCGCCGTGCATATCGCTGAAAAAGTATTCCGTCCCCTTTGGGAGACTGCGTATAGCCGACAGGTTTATTATCTCACTGGCAGCACTTTCTATAGTGGGGTACTCCTTTGCAAGAAGTCTGAGATATTTTATATCCATAGGTGCCCTCCCTTCAGAGTTGTTCCATAAGCTTGTCTATGAGTTCTTTCTTTGCAAGTCCGTCGGAGAAAGCTGTTGCACCTCCGCAGGCTGTGCCGAGTTTCAGGGCGTAGTCGTAATTCTCACCGTCAAAGCCTGCAATAAAGCCTGCAAGC
This sequence comes from Ruminococcus flavefaciens ATCC 19208, assembly GCF_000518765.1. GTDB lineage: Bacteria > Bacillota > Clostridia > Oscillospirales > Ruminococcaceae > Ruminococcus > Ruminococcus flavefaciens. Next base: position 230,640 of record NZ_KI912491.1, read on the forward strand.
ATTGAGTCGCCTGCACCTACGGAATTTTTTACCGTACCCGTACAGGCTCCGCATTTATAGAGCTTTCCTCTCTCGTCAAGAAGTACAGCGCCCTTTTCAGCCATTGAAACAAGCACATTTCCTGCGCCCATAGCCTGAAGCTTTACGGCGTGTTCGACTATCTCATCGTAAGTCGTGATATTTATGCCGAATATCTCACTGAGCTCGAAATTATTAGGCTTGATGAGAAAAGGACGGTATTTCAGTATGCTTGTAAGGAGTCCCTTTGCTGTGTCGGCAACTACTCTTATATCACGGTCGGACAGCCTTGAAAGTATCCTTTCGTATATATCGTCGGGAAGACTGTTTGGGATACTTCCTGCAAGAACGAGGGTATCGCCGTTTTGTATCCCGTCGAGCTTTTCCATGAGCTCATCTATGTATTTACTGTCGATATGCGGACCCTGTCCGTTAATTTCGGTCTCTTCATCGGCTTTTATCTTGACGTTGATACGGGAATTGCCGCTTTTCAGTTTTACGAAGTCAGCATCTATGCCCATTCCCTTTACGCCCTGCTCTATAGCTTCGCCTGTAAAGCCTGCAATAAATCCCAGTGCCTTGCTTTTTACACCGAGTTCGGCAAGTACAGCAGATACATTTATGCCTTTGCCGCCGAAGAATATCTCCTCGGACTCGGAACGGTTTACGCAGCCCGTCTGTATTCGGTCGGTGTGCAATACGTAATCTATTGCGGGATTGAATGTGACCGTGTATATCATTTTTAAGACTCCTTTTTATTTCGGATCTGAGTTCGTATTAAAAAGAAAGAAGCGTTTACCATTGGTAAACGCTTCTTTGGTGCGAGTAATGGGACTTGAACCCATACGTCTCTCGACACACGCCCCTCAAACGTGCCTGTCTGCCTATTCCAGCACACTCGCATTGCCCGTCTCTCGACTGCTTTAATATTATACCAGATAAAAAACGGTTTGTCAATACCTTTTTTCAAAAAAATCTAAAAATTTTTTCAGAGCAGAAATCAAGCAATTTATGTTAATAAAAAAAATAAAATATATGCCTATTGACTTTTGTGAGCAGGTGTTGTATAATATTAACTGTTGATGCTGATGTGGCACAGTCGGTAGCGCAACGCCTTGGTAAGGCGTAGGTCGTCGGTTCAAGTCCGATCATCAGCTCCAGAAACGCCCGTCACTAATGTGACGGGCTTATTTTATAATGAATAGTGAATAATGTATAAATCATAATATTATTATCGTGCGTTTCTGTATTATTATTTATTTACTATTCACTATTCATTATTCTTTATTCATTTGAAGTATCTTACTTTTGTGATTATTTATTGACCTGTTTTTTTGGCGTTCCATACCGTATCTAATTTGTAACACATACACACGCTAAACGGCGTGAAACAGGCGTTTCTTCTTTTTGAGGAAACGCTTATTTATTTTATTAATAGGAAAAGTGTCATAAATCTGTCATAGTGTTATGAAATTCAGAAACAGGAAACAAGCGATTTGGTCAGGGATTTACAGAAAAGCTTGCTGATCTGTACGGAAAGAGTCTGTCAGAGCTGGCAGAGTATTGCAGTAAGAATAATAATTCAGAAGTAAAGACATTGTCTGATATGCAGATCAAGGAAATTAATGAAGATGAACTTGATTTTATTAATTCTCTCTTAGATTATGATGTTATCCATATATCATTACCTTATTTACAATTTAATATTCAGATAAAATCACATTGACATTTTTGGCAATAATCGTCTCATGACGCAGGATCAAACTATAAGATGCGGAGTTGCTGTTATGCAGCTCCGCAATCACTTGCATAGATTTTGCACTATAATATATTCTTCAATTTTAGCACATTTTTTAAAGCGAACGCATCATTTCATCATTACAAGGTGCCCTTCGCAGAAAGGCGGATATAAACATGGCTAAGGTAAATAAAAAAATAGAGAATATTTATTCCCTTACACCTTTACAGGAAGGAATGTTGTTTCATAACATATATGACAGTAAATCGACAGCATATATAATGCAGATCGTTTTAGATATAAGAAACAACTTCAGATATGAGTATTTCGGACAGGCATTGGCATTGATCGCAGAAAAGCATCAGACTCTGAGATCAATGTTTGTTTATGAAAATGTCAATTCACCCAAACAGGTCATTTTAAAAGAACGTGAAATAGAGTCTGAATTCATTGATCTGACAAATAATGATGAAGAAAAAAGAATTGAAGAATATAATCAGATACTGAAAGATGATAAAAATCGTGGATTTAATCTGCAAAAGGATTCTTTAATAAGAATAAAAACCATTAAGCTTGGCGAGAAATCGTTTAAAGTTATTTTAACTGCACATCACATTATTACCGATGGCTGGAGCAATGCTGTTCTTATTAAAGAGCTTTTTGACATATATGACAAGCTGGTTGACGGCACTGATCTACAGGATATTGCCAATATCATAAGAGAAGAAAAAGCTTCATCTGCTGATTACGGTGATTATATACTGTGGCATGAGAAGCAGGATAAGCAGGGAGCATTGGATTATTGGGACAAAGTGCTCGAAGGTTATGAGGGCTCGTGTGATATTGCGCCTTTGGCTAAAGGAGAGCAGACAGATGAACAGATGCTTGAAAAGAGCATTGCAATAAAAAGTGAAATAACCGCTAAACTCCGTGATATAGCCAAAAAGAATGATGTTACAATAAACACTGTTGCGGAAACAGCTGTAGGAATGCTGCTGCGTTCATATACAAGGAATGATGATGTGGTCTATGGAAAGGTCGTATCAGGAAGAAACGCTCATATAAATGGAATAGAGCGTATGGTTGGCTTGTTTATAAACACTGTTCCTTTAAGAATGAAAGTTGAAGAAAATGAAACAATAGACGATCTGCTTGTAAAAATACAGAAGCAGGGAAACGAAAGCAGCTTATACGATTATTGTTCTCTTGCTGAAATACAAAGCAAAACTATACAGGGACCTGATCTTATCAAGGTTATTTTTATTTTTGAAAATTATAGTTCAGGAATGAAAAAAAGCGATATTGCGCAGGAAACAGAAACGGTTTCGCTGGAATATTCAAGAGAGCAGACAAACTACGGAATCAGCATTATTTGTTATGATGAGGGTGATCTTCGTTTTAACATTATGTTTGATCCCGCTAAATACAGCGATAAAGAAATAGATCTGATCTTAGAGCGTATTGAAAAAATATGCGAAGAAATATCGGAAAAACACGATTTAAGAATAAACGAAACAGAGACCGTAACAAATGTAGAGAAAAA
>NZ_KI912492.1:0-59982 GCF_000518765.1 Ruminococcus flavefaciens ATCC 19208
ACGAACTTGTGATACGGCATATTCCCAATGCTTGACACGTTGAAACGTATTTGATATAATAGTTAAAGATATTTTCAGCTTTTTCCGCAAATGACAGCATAAATGAAAGCTGACTTTCGGATATTTGGCTCGTTTACATCAGCTGCGCAAGTGCGGAGTACGCTAAGGCTTTTTTACGCCTCAGTTTTACTGGGGCTTTTTTGCTGCTTAAAAAACGACAGCACTTTGCAGTATAATTTCAAAATAAGCAATGGTAAGACAAAAATGAAAGAAAAAAACAAATTTAAAATAAAAAGCATGATATTTCTGATCGTATGCTTCTGCATATTTTCTGCACTCAGCGGAGCGATATGCATAGAAAGGGAAAACAGAAGTCCTTCACCCTTAACTCCGGAGCATCTCAGTGATATTGATATCAGCCAGGCTTCAAAGCTTATGATAGTTGCTCACCCTGATGATGAGACAATATGGGGCGGAGCTCATTTGCTGGACGGCGGCTATCTTGTGGTATGCATAACAAACGGCTATAATACGCGCCGTGCTGATGAATTCCGCAAAGCTGTGGAGCAGTCGGGGAATACTCCGCTTATACTGAGCTATCCCGACAAGATATTCTTCAAGCGTGATGACTGGTCAGACTCAAAAGAGAAAATAGAGTCCGATATCAGTCTTATCATGTCTGTTAAGCATTGGGATATCGCTGTTACTCATAATCCGAAGGGGGAGTACGGACATATCCACCACAAGATGACCAATGCCCTTACGGTTCAGGCGTTCAATGAGACTCACGGAGCTGATAAGCTCTATTTTTTCGGAGATTACTATAAGGCTGCGGATATAGAAAAGGCTGGAGCTTCGGTCATACCCGATGAAATAATGCAAAAAAAGCAGGAGCTTTGTGATATTTACTCCTCTCAGGAGCGTACTATGAAAAAGCTCTCACATATGTTTCCTTTTGAGAACTGGAAGGAGTACAGCAAATGAATGCCAACTCAGACAAACTGAATTTTCGTTGTGATATTATAGCTGTGGTATCATTCATGCTGATGACTCTGCTAATAATACCGTCGTTCCTGTCCACGGATATGGTCTATGGTTCGCAGACAGACTGGGCTTCTCAGCATTATGCCATACCTGAATATTTCCGCACGCTTTTTTACGATACAGGTCAGCTGATACCGTCATATGCACCAAATATCGGCGGCGGAGAGAACATATTCTCGCTATCATACTACGGACTGCTCTCTCCGATCATACTTCCGTCGTATCTTTTCCCGTTTTTATCTATGGGAAAGTATATAATACTTGTATCTCTGATAGCAGCACTTGCGTCTGAATGTGAGCTGTATCTGCTTCTGCGCAGACGTTATACACCTTCAATAAGTCTGCTTACCACAACTTTTTTCGCACTGTCAGTTCCGCTGATACTTAATACACACAGGCAGATAATGTTCACATCATATATGCCTTTTCTGCTTATGACACTTCATGGTGCGGAAAGGTACTTCCGCAGCGGAAGGAAGGCAATGCTTGCAGCAGGAATGTTTCTGACGGCAATGTGCAATTATTATTTTATTCCTGCGGAAGCGGCAGCTGTTTTTGTATATGCCGTCTGGCTTATACTTGAGAAAAAAGGCAGACCTGACTTCAAAAAGCTCATACCTTTTTTACTGTACATGGCAGCAGGACTGATCGCAGCGACAGTGCTTACTCTTCCAACAGCATATCTTCTCGTTCAGAACAGAGATCCATCGGCAAATACCGTGTCGATAAAGGAGCTTCTCCCCACACTAAGGCTTGATAAGCTGACCTACTATAATTCGGCAATGGGACTTTCGGGCTTCGGTGTACTGGCTGTGTTTTATTTCCTGTTCAAAGGAAAAAGACATCAGCGCTTTGTGTCGGTGCTGATACTTTCTTTTTCAATTTTGCCCATAACCCTTTATCTGCTGAATGGAACTCTGTATACCGACCCGAAGGTGCTTTTTCCGTTTTTGCCTTTGGCTCTGACGCTGACGGCGGATATGCTTAACGGGCTGTCGGAATTCAGAAGCAAAAAGGCACTGATAATATTTGTGCTGTTTTCTGTAGCAGCATTCTTATTAGGCGGTATTACCCCTATGCTTGGCGCATACCTTGCAGATGCAGTTGCTTCTGCAGCCGCTGTGTACATATTCATAAGGACTCATAAGAGAATAGCCGTAGTGCTGACATTTGCCGTGCCTATGGCAGTATGTCTGTTTGCTAATAACTACGACAAGCTGACCTCGAGAGAGGGCTATGATACTGCAAATTCCAAGACTGTATACAGAATGTTTTCTGAGCTTCCCGATGATGACATATACCGCACGGCAGTGGATACGAAAAGGCTTTATACAGTAAATAAGGTCTATTCTCCGCGAAATTACAGCGACACCATTTATTCCTCGCTGCATTCGCCGTATTACAACAGCTTTTATTTCAATGAGATGTTCAACGAGAACGAATACCGCAATTCTGCGCTGACGGTTCGTTCAAAGAATATATTCTTCAATTCGTTTATGGGAGAACGCTACAGTATAACAAATCAGCCTGTTTCAATGTACGGTGTTGAGCAGGTAAAAGCTGAGGACGGATTTTATCTTTATGAAAATAAAAATGCCTTTCCTATGGTATATGTTCGCAGTAATGTGATGAGTGAGAGGCAGTACAAAGAACTGAAATATCCAGATAATATAATAGCGCTAATGAATTATACAGTTGTACCTCGGGATATTCCAGATGTTGAGTTCAATACAGAGCTTGAACCTGTTGATCTTGACGATCTGTTTGACAGCATTGTTTCGGAAGAACACAGCGGTGAAAAAGTCATCAGTGTCAATGACGGTATAGCGGAATTCAGCTATACTCTGCCTGAAAGTGTTCACGGTAAGCTGCTTTTGATGCGCTTTCATGTTGCCGATCCTGAGAAAAAGAACAGTTTTAACTGGGAGATCGGCGGAGATGTAAGAATAACCGTAAATGGTATCAAAAATACCCTCTGCAACCCTGAGTGGAAATACAAAAATGGCAACAACCTGTTTGAATATGTCATTTCTGATATGAGTGATGAGCTGGATATCACAGTTACAGGATCAGATGTACGCATCTCCGATATAGAAGCGTACACTCTCGAAGCCGAAAAATTAGACGCGCCTGTTTCTGCACTGATCCCGTTCAAAGCCGATATGTCCGCAACTCACGGTGATGTAATATCGGGAAGTATTTCAGCTGATTTTGACGGTATTGCAGCTACAAGCTTGGTTATGAACGACGGCTTTACCGTACTTGTTGACGGAGAAGAAGTCGAGCCAATGAAAGTTAATACTGCGTTTTTAGGATTCCCTGTAAAAAGCTCATCTCATAAAATAGAGATACGCTTTAAGGCACCGCTTCTCGGAGTTGGAAAAGCAGTTTCCGCAGTTGGTATAATTATGATAATACTGTGCTGTATCAGCGATATCATCAGTAAAAGGAAAAGTGCTGCTGATACTGTTTCGACTGAAAACAATATGAAATAAGAATGATCTCAGAAGTCCCCGCAAGTCGGGGACTTTTTCATATCAGTTTTTAGTTAATAATATTATATTTGTATATACTAACTCATTGATGCAAACTATAACAATTGATAATATTTAAACTGACGAAATAATAAAAAAGAACTTGACATATAAGTAATTATGTGCTAACATATGAATAGATGTTCATATGTTCGGCTGAACCGATTGCTTGAGCATATGACTTATATCAATGATACAGGGGGTAAACACCATGAGTGAAAAGGAAAGAAAATTCTTGTCTGTCAGTGGGCTGAAAAAGAGCTTTGGTAACGGTGACACAAAGCAGGATGTACTTAAAGGGCTGGATTTTACAGTTGCAAAGGGAGAATTCTGTGTACTGCTCGGGCCGTCGGGTTCGGGAAAATCCACGCTGCTGAATATACTCGGAGGTATTGACAGTGCAGACGCGGGGGAGATATACATAGACGGCGACAAGCTTGAAGATATGGACGAAAAAGGTCTTACAAGATACAGGAGAAAGCATCTTGGATATGTGTTCCAGATGTACAATCTGATACCGAATTTAAACGTTAAGGAAAATATTGAAACAGGCGCATATCTTTCCGACAAGCCGCTGGATATAGACGAGCTTCTGAAGATACTCGGACTTTACGAGCATCGCCACAAGCTGCCGAATCAGCTTTCGGGCGGTCAGCAGCAGAGAGTATCAATTGGCAGGGCTATCGTAAAAAATCCTGATATACTCCTTTGCGATGAGCCAACAGGTGCTCTTGATTACACCACATCAAAGGAAATATTGCAGCTCATAGAAGAGGTAAATCAGAAATACGGAAACACAGTGATAATGGTAACTCACAATGAAGCTATCAAGGAAATGGCAGACCATGTTATCAAGCTCCGTGACGGAAAAATAAGACATGATATAGTAAATACCCAAAAGACCGCTGCTGCCGACCTTGAGTGGTAAGGGGGCGACAGTATGGAAAAGAAAGGTATATCATTCGGCAAACGTCCCGGAAATCCGATGATAAAGCGTGTCTGGAAGGATATCTGGCGTGACCGCAAGCGCTATTTTATGATACTTCTTATGCTTGTGTCCACAATAGGCTTTGTTTCGGGAATGTATGTGGCGAATAACAGTATGCTTGGCACACTTGAAGAAAATGTAACTCAGCTGAAACGCGAAAGCGGACATTTTCAGCTTTCCGAAAAAGCTGATGCGGAGACTCTTTCCGCAATTGCAACAGGCGAGCTTGCAGACGTAGTGGCGATTTATCGTGAACGTGCATATTCCGAAGCTGAGGACGAGATAAAAAAAGCCGTTGACGAAGCGTTGGAAGAAGAGGTGGACAGTCAGGTACGTTCTGCTATTACCGAGCAGGTGGAAAAAGCAGTTGATGAACAGCTTGAAGCTGCGAAGAAAATGGGACAGCCGGTAAGTGACGAGGTAAGACAGTCCGCAATAGACGATGCTCTTGAAACTGCAATGTCGGAGAATTATGATAAAGCATACAAGGACGCAATTAAGGAGGCTGAGGACTCGGAGGAATATATAAAGGCTATTGACGAAGCGCGTGAAAAAGCTCATGAAGAGATAGACAGGAAGATCGACGAAAAATACACCGAGCTTGCAGACAGATATGGTCTTGACGAAAAATTTGATGCTGTACCTGTCACGGTATATGAGCTTTTCTACAAGGACGTTGAGGAGAAGAAGTCATCGGGTGCTGAGGAATCGACTATAAGGGTATATCCGCAGCGCAAAGATGTGGACTTATATGACCTGCTCAAAGGCAGAGCTCCCGAAAACGGGGATGAGATCATTATTGACCGTATGCACGCTGATAATGCCAAGATAAAGCTTGGCGACAAGATAAGCGCAGGCAATGCGGAATTTGAAGTAGTCGGACTTGCAGCCTTTGTGGATTATTCCGCACTCTATGAGAGCAATACGGATACCATGTTCGATTCCCTCACTTTTGATATCGCTATGACAACAGATGAAGGATTTGAACGCATCCGCGGCAATACACGTGCAAATTATGCCTACACCTACAACAGAGCACCTGCCGATGAATACGAAGAAAAGGAAATGGCAGATCATTTCCTTAAAGCACTTATAACTCAGGTCGCAGCCTCCGATAATGAAGAGCTTGAGATCAAAGATTACGTACCTGCCTATGCAAATCAGGCAATGACATTTGCTGAAAATGATATGGGCAAAGATAAAGCTATGGGCGGTGTACTTCTGTACATACTCACAGCTGTGCTTGCCTTCATATTTGCTGTTACCATAAGCACCACACTTGAAAAAGAGTCATCTGTTATCGGAACTCTCAGAGCATCGGGCTATACCAAAGGAGAGCTGCTGCGCTATTATATGAGTGCACCGCTTATGGTAGTAATAGTTGCGGCAATAATAGGAAATATTCTTGGCTATACGTTATTCAAGGGCGTTATAGTTGATATGTACTATAGCAGCTACAGCCTCCCTGCGTATAAGACGATATGGACTCCCGAAGCATTTGTAAAGACAACTATAGTACCGATAGTTCTTATGCTCATAATAAATTTTGTTGTTATTGTAAGGACATTGAAGCTTTCTCCGCTGCGTTTCCTGAGGAATGACCTTAAACGAAGCAAGCGCAAAAAAGCGATGCGCCTTCCAAAATGGAAATTTTTCGGCCGCTTCCGTATGCGTGTATTTTTACAGAATATCCCGAACTATCTCATGCTTTTTGTCGGAATAACATTTGTTATGCTGCTGCTTTCAATGGCGGTAGGTATGCCTGAGACACTGTCATATTATCAGGATAATATGGGCGATAGTATGTTTGCAAAGGATCAGATAATACTCAGCACTACAGAGGACGATGACGGTGTGACTATAACCACAGATAATGCCGAAGCAGAACGTTTTTCCATGACTGCGCTGGAAAGAAAAGATGATAACTATAACGAAGAGATAACAGTCTGCGGTGTTGAGAAGAACAGCAGATATATAAAGCTTTCACGCGGGTATTATGAAAATGCTGATGATAATTCGGTTTATATTTCGCAGGCGTATGCCGACAAATACAATGTCCGCAAGGGGGATACCATAGTTCTCTCCGAGAAATACGAGCATAAGGAGTACAGCTGGAAGGTGTATGATATATATGACTACACCGCAGGTATCACAGTATTTATGCCGAATGAAAGCTTTAACAGAGTATTTGAAAAGGACGAAAAAGATTTCAGCGGTTATATGAGCAATTCTAAGATAACCGATATTGACGAAGAGTATATAGCAAACGAAATCACAGAAGAAGATATGCTGAAGATAGCGCGTCAGCTCGATCAGTCAATGGGCGCATATATGGTCTATTTCCAGTATGTATGCATTATAGTTGCAGCGATAATACTATATCTGCTGACAAAGATAATCATAGAAAAGAATGAACGAGCAATTTCCATGACAAAGATACTTGGCTATGACAACAAGGAGATAGCATCGCTGTACCTTATACCTACGGCAATAGTAGTGTTCGTTTCCGAGTTTATCACGATATATCTTGGCTTTAAGCTAATGAACTTTTTCTGGAAGATAATGATGATGAGTATGAGTGGCTGGTTTGAATTTATCATGCCTTTCTCGGGCTATGTAAAGGAATTTGTAATGGTATTTGCAGCGTACCTGATAATCACGGTCATCGACTTTTTACGCATACGCAGGATACCGAAGGTACTTGCACTTAAAAATGCAGAATAAAACAAATATGATGAACAGGCTTTTGTGTCAATGATACAGAAGCCTGTTTTTTGTTGCAGTAACAGTGCTGAATCGAACTATAAACAATACAACTTTAGTGAATGAGAAGAATTTGTATTGTTGAAACTTGAATTATTATTGTCGTGTTGTACAAACAGGGGAAGGAAATTTTGTGTGTGCATACAAATTTCAGAAATATTCAAAAGTTGTATTTACAAAATATGAATAATGTGTTATGATGAAGAAAAATCAGGTGTATCATCTGCTTTTGGAGGTAAATATGGAAGATTATAAATATATGACTATAGTTGAATGGACGAAGGATTTTATAAGTTCAAGAAAACTAAAGCCTAAGGATCGCTTCCTTACAGAAAAGGAGCTCTGTGAGATACACGGTGTAAGCAGACAGACTGTCAGACAGGCGCTGAGCTGCCTTGAAAAAGAAAACATTATCTGTCGTGTAAGGGGCAGCGGAGCTTTTGTTTCGTCTGGCTATACAAAGAGCGAGCCTGTAGCGGGACAGATAAGGAATATCGGCGTTATCTCCACATATTTCAATGATTATATTTTCCCGAGCATAGTTACGGGCATAGAAAGTGTACTGAACGATTCGGGCTTTGCGATGCAGCTTGCGATAACTCATAACAGAGGCGCAGAGGAACGTCAGGCTTTGCAGAGCATGATCTCAGGCGGAGTGCAGGGACTTATCGTAGAACCGTCAAAGAGTGCTCTTCCGAATCCGAATACAGACCTTTATGAAGAGCTGAAAAGCAATAATATCCCTGTTGTATTCTTTAACGCAAAGTATCCGTGGTCGGATTGTCCGTGCGTTTCTCTTGATGATGAGGCGGCAGGAAAGATAGCTACAGACCGGCTCTTTGACTGCGGACACCGAAAGATCGCAGGAATATTTGCACTTGATGATATACAGGGGCACAAGAGATACAGCGGTTTCACAAAAAGTTGTATTGCCCACGGTATCAGGAATGCAGAGGATAATGTAATGTGGTTCGCAACTTCGGATAAAAACTCGGTATTTACCTCGGCAAGCACCAGACTTCTGGAGCTTATAAGTGAATCTACGGCATTTGTCTGCTATAATGACAACATAGCTATAAAGCTTCTTCAATTCTGCAAGGAGCATAATATAAGCGTTCCCGACGAATTGTCTGTAATCGGTATAGACGATTCAAAATTTGCATCTATATGCGATGTTCCGCTGACTACAGTGGTGCACCCGCAGCGAAAGCTTGGTGAGGCGGCTGCCGAAAAGCTTATAGATATGATAAATTCCTATCCGACGGATAACAGTGACATAATTTTTTCGCCTGAATTAAGGCTTCGTGAATCAGTAAAGAGCATTTGAGCTCGGTAGTTTAAAAAAATTTGTGGGGTATTATTATGAAAAAAAATATGGAGAAGGTTAATGACGTAAAACGAATCGACATAAAGAAAACCGAGGAACTGCTGCAAAGCGGAAGTCTCGAAAACTGCGATGACATGCTGGATATACTGCTTGACGAGGTCGGCTTTACAGCAATAGAATCTCTTATGCTCAGGCTGTATATATGTATGGAGATTTATGTTACCGCCTATGCTTTTTCGCAGAAGCTCGGTGTCAGCACCGAAAAATTCTATGAAAGCTTCGGTACAGCCGATGAGATCGGAAATGAACTGATGACTGTTGAGGATACTGTAAAATTCCTTCATACTCTTATCCGCGAATGCATAATATGGCGCATAGAAGCGGCAAAGGGAAGCAGCAGCAGTATAGTTGCAAAGGCAAAGGATTACATCGACAAAAACTACATGAACGATGAGCTTTCGCTTATCGTGGTAGCAGATGCTGTCGGACTCAGTCCTTCATATCTCAGTACACAGTTCAAAAAGGTGTACGGTCAGAATTTGTTTGAATATCTTGCACTGTCAAGAATAGCTCATGCACGTGAGTTGTTATGCTGTACCTCAAAAATGGTATACGAAGTTGCGTATGACGTAGGCTTCAAGGATTATCGGTATTTCAGCCAGATATTCAAGAAATACACGGGACAGACACCCAGACAGTTCCAGAACAGCGCTAATATTTGTCCGTAAAATATACTGGTAATGATATTCAAAAAATAATAAACATTTTGTGTAACATTTTCGGTTGTCATGTATGTACAAATTAGCTATAATGTAAGTACAAGTTAACGGCGAGGACGTTAATGACATAATAAATTCGGATGGAGGAATTTTAATTATGAAAATGAAAAAAGTCTTGGCAATGGCAGTAAGTACACTTCTTTGCGGTACTATGCTGGCAGGCTGCGGAAGCTCAAATGAGTCATCAAATTCAGGCAGCTCATCTAATTCAGAAACAACAACTGAAAAGAAAACAGATGCAGCAACAACTGTAGCTGACAGCGGCTCTGAAGATAACAATGGCGGCGGAAGCTCATCAGGTGATCTTATCAAGGTAGGCATCATCAATAACGATCCTAACGAGTCGGGCTACCGTACAGCTAATGTTAATGATCTGAAGGCAACCTTTACAAAGGAAAACGGCTTTGATGCTTCATTTGCTTACAGCCTTAAAAACGAAGAGCAGATCAATGCAGCTCAGAAGTTCATTCAGGACGAAGTTGATTATCTGCTTCTTTCAGCAGCTGATACAGCAGGCTGGGATTCAGTTCTCAAGGACGCAAAGGACGCTGGAACAAGAGTAATCCTTTTTGACCGTACAATTGATGCTGACGAGAGCCTCTACGATGCTTCTATCGTTTCTGATATGGCAAAGGAAGGTGAGCAGGCAGTTAAGTGGCTTGAGTCACAGGATCTTGCATCATATGACATCATTCACCTCCAGGGCGTTATCGGTTCGGCAGCTCAGAAGGGACGTTCAGGCGCACTCAATGATACTGCTGCATCAAAGGGCTGGAATATCATTACACAGCAGACAGCTGACTGGAATGCTGAAAAGGCACAGCAGATCGTTCAGTCAGTTATCGACTCAGGCAAGAAGTTCAACGTAATTTACGCTGAGAATGATGATATGGCAAAGGGTGCAGTTGCTGCACTTGACAGAGCAAACATCTCACACGGTGTTGACAAGGACGTAGTTGTTATAGGCTTTGACTGCAACAAGTGGGCACTTGAAGAGCTCCAGAAAGGCAACTGGAACTATGACGGACAGTGCAATCCTTTCCAGTCTACATACATCTTGGAAGTTATCGACAAGCTTGAAAATGGTGAGACCCTCTCTCAGAAAACCATTATCATGGACGAAAAGGGCTTTGATGCAAAGACTATCACAGCCGAAGATGTAGAAAACTACGGTATCTGATAATTTTTTTACAGGACATTAAATAATAAAATAAGTGCGGTGACGCGGTCGGATATTCCGTCACCGCACTAATTTTACAGTTTTTTTCGTTTAAACGGTACGAAAAAAGGCTGAAACTCACTTAGGAGGAAAAGCAATGCAGGAAAAATCATTGCTGGAAATGCGCGGGATATATAAGTCCTTTCCGGGAGTCAAGGCGCTTAGAAATGTGGATTTTACACTTCGTGAGGGTGAGATCCATGCGCTTATGGGCGAGAACGGTGCAGGCAAATCAACTCTTATAAAGGTGCTCACAGGCGTACATATAAAAGACAGCGGAGATATTTTTTTAAAGGGGCACAGCGGCGCTGTCCAGATACATTCTCCACAGGATGCTCAGAATCTGGGTATAAGTACAGTATATCAGGAGATATCACTTTGTCCGAACCTCTCAGTGGCAGAGAATATCTTCCTTGGCAGAGGAAAGCATGGTATCGTAAACTGGAGAAACATGAACCGCCATGCCGGAAAGCTTCTTGATTCACTTGGTATAGCGGTAAAACCAACACAGCAGCTGGCAAGCTGTTCTATAGCTGTACAGCAGATGGTAGCTATAGCAAGAGCAGTTGATATGGAATGCAGTGTGCTTATTCTTGACGAGCCGACTTCGTCTCTTGACGAGTCAGAGGTCGAAAAGCTTTTCGGGCTTATGAGACAGCTCAAAGAGCGCGGTGTAGGCATCATATTCGTAACACACTTCCTCGATCAGGTGTATGAGGTATGTGACAGGATAACTGTTCTGCGTGACGGACAGCTTGTAGGTGAATATGAGATAGAAAAGCTTCCTCGTGTACAGCTGGTATCAAAGATGCTGGGCAAAGAGCTTGATGATATGGCGGATATCAAGAATGATATCCCTGTGTTTGAGGAAAAGGACAAGGGTTACGTTTATGAAGCTGAGGGATTATGCAGTTCGGAAGGCATAAAACCATTCAATTTCAATATCCGCAAGGGCGAGGTAAACGGCTTTACGGGACTTCTCGGTTCGGGACGAAGCGAGTGCGTAAGAGCTATTTTCGGAGCTGACAAGGTAACAGGCGGAAGAGTAAAGGTAAACGGCAAGGAAGTAAAGATAAACAAGCCGATAGACGCGATGAAGAACGGTATTGCTTATCTTCCCGAGGATCGTAAGCGTGACGGAATAGTAGGCGATCTTTCCGTGCGTGATAATATCATACTTGCATTGCAGGTGAAGAAGGGCTTCTTCAAGCCGTTCACCAAGGCTGAGGCGATAAAATTCGCAGAAGAGTATATAAAGCTTCTTGATATCAAGACGGCGTCGGTGGATACGCCTATCAAGTCGCTTTCAGGCGGAAATCAGCAGAAGGTAATACTTGGACGCTGGCTGCTGACACATCCCGAATATCTTATCCTTGATGAACCGACCCGCGGTATCGACGTCGGTACAAAGGTAGATATACAGAAGCTTGTACTGAAGCTTGCTTCTGAGGGTATGAGCATAACATTCATTTCATCAGAGACCGATGAAATGCTTCGTACCTGTTCAAGACTGATGGTAATGCGTGACCGTAAGCTTGTAGGCGAGCTTACAGGTGATGAGCTTACCCAGAATACAATAATGAATACAATCGCAGGAGGTGGGCAGGAATGACAGCAAGACCAAAAACTGCTGAAAAAAGCTCTTTCTTGGCAAGTATCGTAAGAAAGCAGATATTTATTCCTATAGCTGCCCTGCTCTTACTTGCAATATTCAACCTGATCATGGATCCTTCATTCTTCAAGATAACTCTTGGACACAACATTGAAGGAAATCCCGTTCTTTCAGGAAATATCATTTCGATAATCGACTATGGCTCTGAGCTTGCGATCCTTGCCATCGGCATGACGCTGGTAACAGCAGCTTCACGCGGACAGGATATCAGTGTGGGTGCTGCCATAGCAATAAGCGGAAGCGTTGTTCTCAGGATCCTCTGCGGACCTAATGCAGATGCTGCCACGCTTCAGGCTCCTATAATAGTTGCATTCCTTGCAAGCTGCATTGTAGCAATGGCTTTCGGTGCTTTCAACGGAGCACTGGTATCCATATTCAGGATACAGCCAATGGTTGCAACACTTATACTCTTTACAGCAGGACGTTCCATAGCAGCATGGATAAACCATAACAAGCTTCCGGTAGTTAATGATAAAACGTTTGCCTATTTCGGGGGATATATTCCGGGTATACCGATACCCACACCGGTATTTATTGCAATAGCTTGCTTTATCGTTATATGGATTGTCCTGAAATTCACTACTCTGGGACTTTATGCACAGGCTGTAGGTATCAATGAAAAGACATCTCGTCTGAACGGTCTCAATCCTGCATTCATCAAGTTCATAACCTATGTTATACTTGGTCTCTGCGTAGCAGTTGCAGCATTTATCAAGGTAAGCCGTGTTTCGACTATCAACTATTCAGTAGTTGCAAAGGATATTGAAATGGACGCTATCCTTGCAGTCGCACTGGGCGGTAACTCACTCAGCGGCGGAAAATTCAGTATATCCGCTTCTATACTCGGAGCATATGTTATACAGTTCCTTACTACGACTCTTTACAAGTTCAACGTACAGGCAGACGCTCTTCCTGCTTACAAGGCAGTAGTAGTAATTTTACTTGTAATACTGAGCGCACCTATAGTACGTGAAAAATTATCAGCATTCTTCAAGAGCCTGCGTTCACCTGTGAAGGCAGAGAGCAAGAGCTGAAAAAAGGGCAGAAACGGAGGAATAATATATGCCGCAGAAAGACATGACTGTCGGTAAAACACGCCGACATCTGCTTAGAGGAATAACAGACACGAATCTGCTCATGTCGATAACGATAATCGTATTCATACTTATGTATCTTTATGCGATATTCGGACTTGGCGAAGGCTTCCTCAAAGCACAGACATTTTTCAATATGCTTAATGCGAACGCTGCACTTATCATACTTGCCTGCGGTATGACGCTGGTAATGATAACAGGCGGTATCGACATATCGGTAGGCGGTATGACCGCACTTGTGAGCATGAGCTCGGCCGTATTTCTTGATAAACACAGCGGAAGCGTTGCAGGCGCTATGCTGATATCACTTGGCATCGGACTTGCATTCGGACTTATACAGGGATTCCTTGTAGCATATCTGGATATCCAGCCGTTCATAGTTACGCTGGCGGGTATGTTCTTTGCAAGAGGTATGACTACCATTGTAAATCCTGATCAGTTCAATGTACAGAACGAGTCGTTTGTAAAGCTTAAAGAAACAAGAATAATAATCCCCGGAATGGGCTGGGTAAATAAAAGAGGTGTCTACATAGATGCTTATATAGAGATCGGCGTTATAGTAGCACTCATTATCGTCGCTGCACTTTTCCTCTTCCTTAAATGGACAAAGACAGGAAGAAACTTCTATGCAGTAGGCGGAAATAAACAAAGCGCACTTATGCTTGGAATAAACGTAAAGAGAACAACATTCCTTGCTTATCTTATGTGCGGAATTTTAGGTGGAATTGGCGGTTTTGTATATTTTATGCACGTAGGCTCGGGCTCTCCGTCTCATGCAACAGGTGCAGAGATGAATGCCATAGCTTCCTCCATCATCGGCGGAACAATGCTTACGGGCGGCGTCGGAAATATAGTGGGAACACTTTTCGGCGTACTTTCACTTGCTCTTATCCAGAATATAGTATCATCAGTAGGACTTGACGATGCTTGGTGGACAGGAATAACAAACGCATCTATGCTTTGTATCTTCCTTATAGTCCAGAGCATAATTATAGCTCAGCGTAAAAAGGCTAATCTTTCAGCCTCCAAGTCTGTTGTAACAAAAGGAGTAAAAAAATGAGCAGTGCAGATACAATAAAGGACGGTAAAGCTGTAATAGGCATTGAATTCGGTTCGACACGTATCAAGGCGTTACTTATAGGTGAGGACCGTGCTCCGCTGGCATCGGGAGTATACGACTGGCAGAACGAGCTGCTTGACGGCGTATGGACATACTCCCTTGAAAATGTCAGAAAAGGACTTCGTGACTGCTTTGCCGACCTGATGAAAAACGTTGAAGAAAAATACGGAACAAAGCTTGAGAAAGCCGCTGCAATCGGCATATCGGCAATGATGCACGGCTATCTCGTATTCGATGAAAAAGATGAGCAGCTTGTACCCTTTAGAACATGGCGCAATACCATTACGGAGGAAGCTGCTGAAAAGCTGACGGAAGCGTTCAGTTTCAATATACCTCAGCGCTGGAGCATAGCACATCTTTATCAGGCTATGCTCAATAAAGAGCCTCATGTGGGAAGAATATCATTCATGACCACCCTTGCAGGTTATGTACACTATCTTCTTACAGGTGAAAAGGTCATAGGAACAGGCGATGCTTCGGGAATCTTCCCCATAGCACAGGATACCTGTGATTATGATGCGGAAATGATGTCCGGATTTGATGCTCTTGCAAAGGGTACAGATCTTAAAGCAAAGCTTGCAGATATCCTGCCGCGCATAGTGCCTGTAGGCGAATGTGCAGGAAAGCTTACTAAGGCAGGAGCAAAGCTCCTCGACCCAACAGGAACTTTCAAAGCAGGAGTACCTTGCTGTCCGCCGGAGGGTGATGCACAGACAGGTATGGCTGCAACTAACAGTATCACACCGAAAACAGGCAATGTTTCGGCAGGAACATCTATATTCTCAATGATAGTTCTTGAAGAAAAGCTCAAAGCTGTTCACCGTGAGATAGACATTGTTACTACTCCATGCGGAGCGCCGGTGGCTATGGTGCACTGTAACAGCTGTACATCTGATCTTGATGTATGGTTCGGTATATTCGGCGAGCTTCTTAAAGAAGCAGGCTGCGATATGCCAAAAGGCAAGCTTTACGATCTGCTCTACGGTCTTGCAGCTGAAGGCGAAACAGACTGCAGCGGTATAGTGTCGTATAACTACTTTGCAGGCGAGCCCGTAACAGGAGTAAAGGACGGCAAACTGCTTATGATGCGTGATCCTGATTCAGCGTTCAATATAAGAAATCTTGTACGCAGCCTTGTTTATTCATGCATCGCTTCTTTAAAAGCAGGCATGGACATACTTACAGAGCAGGAGCACGTAAAGCTTGAAAAGATATATGCTCACGGCGGTTTCTTCAAGACTCCCGTGCCAAGTCAGAATTTCCTTTCGGCAGCTCTCGGTGCAGATGTTACACTTATGCAGACCGCAGGAGAAGGCGGTGCGTGGGGAATAGCACTTCTTGCAGACTACATGGTATGCAGAGAAAGCGGCGAGACTCTCGAGGATTACCTGAACAACAGAGTATTTGCCGATATGAAAGGAAATACAGTTTCTCCTAAGTCGGAAGACGTTGACGGAATAAACAAATATATGAAAAATTACCTTTCGGGACTTGCGTCAGTCAAAGCAGCCGTTTCCGAAAAATAGAAAGGATATGATATAGAATGAAATTTTGGTTTGTAACCGGCTCACAGTTCTTATACGGTGAAGAAACATTAAGACAGGTGGAAGAGGACTCAAAGAAGATAGTTGACGGACTTGATCTCCCGTTTCCTGTTGAATACAAAATGACAGTTAAGAAAGAGTCGGAGATAGAGCGTATAATAAAGGAAGCGAATTATGACGATGAGTGCGCAGGAATAATCACATTCTGTCATACATTCTCTCCCTCAAAGATGTGGATAAACGGGCTTGCACTTTTACAGAAGCCGTGGCTGCATTTCCACACACAGTTCAATGAGACTATCCCCAACGAGGGTATAGACATGGACTATATGAATCTTCATCAGTCCGCACACGGCGACAGAGAGCACGGCTTTATCGGAGCTCGTCTGCGTATGCCGAGAGCAGTTGTTGCAGGACACTGGAAGGACAAGAAGGTACAGGAAAAGATAGCAGAGTGGCAGCGCGCAGCAGTGGGAGCACTGTTCAGCAAGAGCCTTAAAATAGTGCGTTTCGGTGATAATATGCGTGAGGTTGCAGTTACCGAGGGCGACAAGATTGAAGCACAGCTCAAGCTTGGCTGGCAGGTAAATACCTTTGCAGTAGGCGACCTTGTTGAGATAATGAACGCTGTTAAAGACGCAGAGATCGACGAACTTATGAAAGAATACGCAGAGCTTTACGACTATGATAAGGCTGATGAAGAAACTATCAGATATCAGGCTCGTGAAGAGATAGCTATTGAGAAGATACTTGTACGCGAGGGTGCAAAGGCATTTTCAAACACATTCGAGGATCTTCACGGTATGCGTCAGCTTCCCGGACTTGCTACACAGCACCTTATGCACAAGGGCTACGGCTTTGGTGCAGAGGGCGACTGGAAAACAGCAGGTATGACAGCCATCGTAAAGGCGATGTATCCTGAGGGAAATACCTCCTTCATGGAAGACTATACATATGATTATAAGCATGAGCTAATACTCGGCTCACATATGCTTGAGGTATGCCCGTCCATCGCAGCTGACAAGCCGCGTATCGAGGTACATAAGCTCGGTATCGGCGGTAAGGAAGCACCTGCAAGAATAGTATTCGAGGGCAGAGCAGGTTCGGCAAAGGCACTGTCACTCATCGACATCGGCGGCAGATTCAGACTTATCTCACAGGACGTTGAGTGCGAAAAGCCATTCCAGTCAATGCCTAATCTTCCTGTTGCAAGAACTATGTGGAAGCCTGCACC
This sequence comes from Ruminococcus flavefaciens ATCC 19208, assembly GCF_000518765.1. Classification (GTDB taxonomy): domain Bacteria; phylum Bacillota; class Clostridia; order Oscillospirales; family Ruminococcaceae; genus Ruminococcus; species Ruminococcus flavefaciens. Next base: position 17,319 of record NZ_KI912492.1, read on the forward strand.
TTCATTCCTTGAAGGTCTTGAATGCTGGATAATCGCAGGCGGAGCACATCATACAGTTCTGTCATATGATATAACAGATGAAACTGTACGTGATTTTGCACGTATCATGGGCATAGAACTTGTGGTCATCAATAAGGATACCACAAAGGAAAAACTTGAACGTGATATAATGATCGGAGATATGATATATGGACGTTAAGGACCTTAAAGAACGTGTCCTTAAAGCCAATCTGTTACTTCCAAAATACGGACTTGTGACATTTACATGGGGCAATGTGAGCGAATACGACCGCGAGAGCGGACTTGTTGCCATAAAGCCCAGCGGTGTTGAATATGATTCAATGACCGCAGATGATATAGTTATACTGACACTTGACGGCGAGAAGGTCGAAGGGGAATTATCGCCGTCAAGTGACACTCCTACCCATCTGGAGATATACAGGAATTTTGACGGAGTTTGCGGAGTAGTACATACCCATAGCCGATATGCAACTTCTTTTGCACAGGCTTGTGTTGGTATACCGCCTCTCGGAACTACACACGGCGATTATTTCTACGGTGAGATACCTTGTACAAGGGATATGACCGATGCAGAGGTAAACGGCGATTACGAGCTTGAAACAGGCAAGGTAATAGTTGAAGGCTGTCCCTCTTATGATAAGATCCCCGCTGTACTTGTGGCAAATCACGGACCATTCGCATGGGGCAAGGACTGTATGGAAGCTGTTCACAATGCAGTAGTTCTTGAAGAGCTTTCCGCAATGGCGTGGATAACAAAGACACTTCGTCATGACACTCCCAATATGCCACAGCGTCTGCTTGACAAGCATTTCTTCCGCAAGCACGGTGCGAATGCATATTACGGGCAGAAAAAATAATAAATCAGTTAGTCATTTCTCAAAATGAGATGAACCCCTCCAATAAAAAAGCAAAAAAGTCTCTGTTTTCAGAGACTTTTTTGTTTGCTTGAAATTCTTTGGTTTATGATGTATAATGTCTATAATAACTTTTACGGGGGAGTGAGTAATGAAAAAAATACCAAAGGAAATAAAAAACGATCTCTTTGGACTGGGTCTGTTTTTGCTGATAGGCGTAGTTTTTATGACCTTAGGTTTCTACCTGCTGATATCAAGGGTACAGACAAAGTCAAGGTGCGATACCGAGGTAAAAGCCGTTGTCGTCGATATGGTAACTTATAGATCACGCAGCGGACTAAAAAAGCATATCACATCTGCACCTGTTATTGAATATGAGTATAACGGAAAGACGTACAGATACACAAGTGATGTAGGTTCAAAGCCTGCGCGATATAAACGCGGAGACAGTTTTTCCATAATGATAGATTCACATTCTCCCGACATAGTCTGTATGCCAACAGACGATATCAACACCGTGTGGATAATTCTTATGATGCTTGGTGCAGCAGTATTCGGAATTATAGGCATCTGCGGTCTCGTTAATTTATTCAGGAAACGTGAATAACGGCGTTATTTTCTTTAAGGTCTGATATCCTGATATAAAAGTCCGCACTTTGTACAGTACCACATGAGCCTGCCCGTTCTGTACATTGGCAGATTTAACTGCAAATTCCATTCGGGGTACTGCTTGAACATCATTATGCTGTTGTCCGACACATAAGCCGCGAATGTTATATAGTGCTCCTTAGTCATCTCATGGTCGGAAGAAATATACCATTCACCGCCTATGTCCTCGACCTTGAGCATTTCATTCTCCTCAGCCTTTCGCGGCTCGGCAGGAGTAAGCTTATTCCCGCAGCAGGTAACTGCTGCTTCCGAAGTCGATGTAATGATATTACCGCATTTGCTGCACACGTAAAACTTTATTTTTTTCATATTACCTTTCTCACTTTCGTTTTTATCTACCTCACCTGACAGAAGCACCTGAACATCAGTCCCGAAAACCTCAGCCAGTGCAGAGAGCAATGACACATCGGGACAGCCGTTTCCGCGCTCCCATTTTGATACAGCCTTATTGCTTACATTTATGCGTTCTGCGAGCTGCTTCTGAGTGAGCCCCATTTCTGTCCTGAAACGTCTGATAAGCTCTCCTGTTTTAACCTGATCCATATTTATCACCTCTAAAAAGCTGAACGTTTATGCTTTTATTATATATTATAGAATTTAGTTAGTCAATCTACGCTCCGTAGAGTCTGCGGAGCACATATTTTTATACATAGATAAGTCATTTATAAGAGAATAATATGCGAAAAAAATCTCCCTGCGATATACAGGGAGATCTTTTTATGTTTTATATCATTCAGTAGCCTGGAAGACTGCTCTTACGAATGAATAGATGTGTGAGTGGATAGAGTCATCACCGTGATGACCATTCTGAACAACGTGCCATACATGAGGAACATTGTTTTTTGTGAAGTTGTTGTGGTAGCCCTCAGGAGTATTAAGACCAACAACGTCGTCCTGTGTACCGCCTGTTATCATTACGAGGTAAGGAGTCTCGTCCTCGCTGCTCCACTTCCATGAGCCTGATGCACCGGGAGCAGGACATATAGCACCAACATAGCCGAACTTGTCACCGTGCTTCATACCGATCTGGAGTGATTCGCGTCCTCCCATTGAGAAGCCTGTAACAGCAGTATTCTCTCTGCCCGTTGCAACGCTGTACTTGGACTCAATGTGCGGCATAAGGCTGTCAACGATATCATCAACGAAGTTGTCGTAGCCCTCGTTTGAGCCCTGATCAGCAAAGCCTGTAGCATCGTTCATAGTAGCACTTGTGAATACGAATGGAACTACTACGATCATATCCTTAGCTGCACCCTCAGCAATCGCATTACCGATGATCTGCTGTGTATACATTGTACTGTTGCCCTGAGTTATCATACGGTTTTCGTTCTCGAAGAATCCGTGGAGAAGATAGAGTACAGGGTACTTCTTGTTCGGATCATAGTTTGCAGGGAGCAGGATATTGTAAGGCTTGTTTTTGTTAGCCTTCTTGGAGAAGTAAGTTTCCTTCTTGATAGTACCGTACTGAACACCGTTCTTTTTGTTATGTGAATCGTTAGGCTCGTTGTTTACAAGAGACTTCTGAACTATATCAGTAAATTCTTTCATAGTGTACTTGCGCTGACCTGTTGGGCTTGTTGAAGGAGTCTCGGTAGGAGTTGTAGAAGGAGTTTCAGTCGGCGTTGTTGTTGAAGGAGTCGGAGTCTGAGGTGTTGTCGATGATGAAGCTGAACCGCCCTCAGTTGCCTGGAAAATACCTCTTACGAATGAATAGATGTGTGAGTGGATAGAGTCATCGCCGTGGTGACCATTCTGAACAACGTGCCATACGTGAGGAACATTGTTCTTTGTGAAGTTGTTGTGGTAGCCCTCAGGAGTATTAAGACCAACAACGTCGTCCTGTGTACCGCCTGTTATCATTACAAGGTAAGGAGTCTCGTCCTCGCTGCTCCACTTCCATGCGCCTGATGCGCCCGGAGCAGGACATATAGCACCAACATAGCCGAACTTGTCACCGTGCTTCATACCGATCTGGAGTGATTCGCGTCCTCCCATTGAGAAGCCTGTAACAGCAGTATTCTCTCTGCCCGTTGCAACGCTGTACTTGGACTCAATGTGCGGCATAAGGCTGTCAACGATATCATCAACGAAGTTGTCGTAGCCCTCGTTTGAGCCCTGATCAGCAAAGCCTGTAGCATCGTTCATAGTAGCACTTGTGAATACGAATGGAACAACAACGATCATGTCCTTAGCTTCGCCTGAAGCAATCGCATTACCGATGATCTGGCGTGTATACATTGTACCGTTTCCTGTTGTTATCATACGGTTCTCGTTCTCGAAGAATCCGTGGAGGAGATAAAGAACAGGGTACTGCTTGCTCTCGTCGTAATCAGCAGGGAGCAGGATATTGTAAGGCTTGTTCTTGTTAGCCTTCTTGGAGAAGTAAGTTTCCTTCTTGATAGTTCCGTACTTAACTCCGCTCTTTTCCATATGTGAATCATTAGGCTCATTGTTTACCAGTGAATTCTGAACTATCTCTGTAAGCTCTTCCATAGTGTACTTGCGCTGTCCGGGAACCACAACAGGCTCAACAACAGGGAATTCCTTTATTTTACCTGCAACGAACTGCATAATGAGTACAGCGTCATTTATTTCAAAAACGCCGTTGCTGTCAGCATCGGCAGCCTTCAGAGTCTTTTTGTCCTTGATGCCGTCGATTATGCCTCTTCTTGCAGCAATGATATCAAATGAGTCGATAACGCCATCATAGTTGATATCGCCCTTGCTCATCTGTACAGCAGCAGGCGGTTCACTGATCTCAGTACCCACCTTTGCGCCTACTACTTCGTCGAGGTAGAAGCTGCAGGTGCTGTCATCGGTCTCTACGTAGAGCTGCATATCCTTAGCTCCGTCAGGGAGAGTGAAGCAGCTTTTTTCAAGGTGTGCCCACTGACCTTTTTCAGCAGTTACTTCAGCTATTTTAGGATAGCTTGTAGTGCTTCCGTCGCTGTACTGCAATGTCAGGTAGAATGTAACGGGAGATGAAGTATCTTCTGTCATTACATAAGCACTGAAAGTATAATCCTGTCCTGCTTTGAAGCTTGAACCAAGACTTACTGTAGCACCGTTCCATGAAGCTGTTCTGCCGCTTGTGAAAAGCGAACCTTCACCCGAACGGGATTTGTCTGTTACAGTCTTGACAGATGCAGCACCTCTTCCGCTCCACTGTTCACTTCCGTCTTCAAAGGTGCTGTGCAGTAAATAATCACTTTCTGCTGCACTGGTCGGGGTAACTGCGATACAAGAGAGGGTAAGCATCGCGGCTGACATGATTGATAAGATTTTCTTTTTCATTTCCAATCCTCCTAAGAAAAAATAATTAAGACATTTCTGCATATTTATCCTGATGATGGAATTATCCATAGAGGGAATGAGCGGTAAGGGATATGCAGTTATGCCAAAAAAACAATACATATATTTATTATTATCATGTTTTTTGTCTACTGTCAACTCAAAAAATGATGATTATTGTAGAAAAAGAACGGTTCTTTACAATTAGTTATAATTTTACAGATATTTGATATTATTAAATAACTGTTAAATCGGCAAAATATATAAACAAGGTGCACCTTGTTTGTGCAAAAGTAATGAAAATGCAAAAAATGTCCCCTGAACAGCAATTTCAGCTGTTCAGAGGACATGATTTTACTAATTACCTTTTTATTCTTCCTGGTTTTGACATCTTCTGCTTGTACATTCTTGCGTCACTTATTTTGAGAAGATCCTCAATGCGCGTATTTTTATCTGCTTCGATAAGGTATGCCCCATAGCTGAGTTCGATCTTATATGGTTTACCCTGACTTTTGTTGTATTCGTTGCACAGGCGTATGAGATCGTAATTGAATTTATCCAGCTTTTCCTGTGAATAATCGGAAGCGTAGATATAGAATTCGTCGCCGCCTGCACGGCCTGCTATCTCATTTGAGGTACAGCATTGAGTGATTATATCTGCTGCTGCTTTGATAGCGGAATCACCCTCGTTGTGACCGTAAACGTCGTTTATGCGTTTCAAGCCGTCCATATCAAGTACCATTACGCATACGATACTTTTACCTTCGAGATTATTGACAGCATATTCGGAAGCGTCATTGAAGCCTCGGCGGTTGAACATACCTGTGAGCGCGTCGTGTATACTGATCTGCTTTTGTTTTTCGTAGAGACCCTTTTGCTTTTCATAAAGCTTATTGATGTTGTCATTTTTCCAGAGTCGCTCAATAGTGACTGAAAGGTTGAGCAGGAAGATATTATAGAAATCGGTGAAGATATCGTCATCTTCCATTTCGATAAGGGTATAACCGAACATTCTCTCAGAGCAGTATATACACATTATGTAATAGAAATGCGGAACTTCAGACTTTACCTGCGGTACCATATTTGCACTTCTCATAGGCTTGTCTGTCCTTAAATACTCGTCTCCCTTGTCTATCCATATCAGCGGTACGAATTTATCTGACGGGACTGAGTATTCGCTGGTGCATGAAAGTCTGCCTTTTGTATCGGTCTGAGTGAACAGGAAGAAAGCGCTGTAATCACCGAAGTTTGTTGCGCACTCCCTGAAAGAATGTTCAAGATCGTCCAGCTTTTCGACTTTATTCAGCTTGAGTATGGCAGCCTGTGCATCGTTTACGCAGTTATCGAAATATCTGATATTATTGTTGATCTCATCAATAGTATGAATCTCTTCCTTATATATTATTTTTTCACAGCCGCATGACTGAGAGAGGAGTATTCTCGGAGAAACGATATTGTCACCGCTGAATGTACCGTTGTCCATAAGCTGAGCCAAGATAGACATTGTCTTTTCGGCAATATCTTCTCTTTCACGTGTAGCGGTAGTGATATGCGGAACGAACTGCTTACCCTCAATTGAGCCGTCATAGCCCGATACAGAGATATCCTCGGGTATCCTTATCCCCCTGCGTTTAAGTGCAGTTGACACCGATATAGCCATATAGTCGTTTGAACATACTATAGACTGGGGACGCTCGGGGCGTGACAGGAAGAAATCTGCGGCTTCCTCGCCCTTGTGGAACCAGAAATCGCCCTCAAATATTCCTACACCGTCCTCGGGCAGACCTCTTTCCTTCATAACTTCCCTGAATACCTTAAGTCTCAGCTGAGCGTCGGGGTGTGTCAGATAGCCTGTCATGAAACCTATTTTCGTATGCTTGTGAACATCAAGGAAATGTTCAACAAGTCTTCGCATACCTGACGCATCTTCAAATTCTATATTATAAAATCCGTCAACAAAAGTACTTATGGATATTACAGGACATTTTGCAGTGCGTAGCTTTTTGATGATCTTTTCTTCCGCACCTTCAACGTTATATCCCTCACCGTCATAGATAATGCCGTCAAACTGTTCAAGGTCGATATAATCTATAAGGTCGTATTCGCCTTCTGAGAATTCCAGTGTTTTTTCTCCTATTTTTCCAAGAGAATTGAAATAAACTATATTTGCATTGATCTTTTTTGCTGCCTTATTGAAGCATTTGCAGAGTCCGCTTCTGTATCTGCTTGTAAGAGCGCATCCGAAAAATGCTATGGTTTTAAGGGAATTGATCATTGAAAAATTCACCTCCGAAAGAGAATTGCTTAAAATCAAACATCTCATGCAGTGAGAGTTTGTTATGGAGCAATTTTGATATTTATTTTATGTATAATCGAAAACGATATTATGTTTTATTTCGTTATCGTTTGCAAGTATTCTTATCCTTCCGTTAATTATATTTATGTTTTCTTCGGGAGCATATGTGTCTTTTCCGACAGCGGAACGTATAACGGCGTTGATATCAGAGTTAAAGATGTTCAAAGAAGTATTGCTGTCATACCCGCCGAAAATAAGCGACTCCTTGCCTGTAGCTTCAAGCTTTAGCGAAGTATTGCTCAGATTAATATCCGAGGTGCCGTACAGAGAACCGAAGATAGTGGCTTTGTCGGACATGATGTTGAATATAGCTCCGAAGCTGTCTGTATTTACGACTGCCTTGTCTCCGTTTAATGAGCCCATGACGCACATATAATTGCTTTTGGCGTAAAAATGCAAAGTGCTTTTGTTTAACGAAACACATGCATTGTTTTCAAGCGAGCCTATAAGCAGACCTGTTTCGCCTGTAAAATCGGCTTCTATAAGACACATTTCTATCTTTGGAGCAGTTTCGCCAGTTACAGCACCTATGCCCACGCATGATTCTGTACAGGAATTGAAGTGGTATTCTCCGCGGTTTATTGATATATTTCCGCCAAGTCCCGAGCCTATGCATATGCCCTTTTGTCCGCGGCAGTCTATATTGATAGCGCCGTCCTGCTCGAAAATAAGTTCACCGTGACGGGCATCGAGAGTATTTCCTATGCCGTAGTATTCAGGAGCGTTAAGGTCGATATTGAGAGTGCCCTTGCCCTCAATGACGAGCTTTGAAGTCTCATGGACCTGTATACCTGAGTTGAACAGATAATTTGTTCCGCAAAGGACTATTGTAACATTTGCGTCAGCACCTATCTCGATGCAGGGGCGCTTTTTGATATTTGTGAAGCATATGTCCTCGAGGGTTATGCGTCCGCTGTAGCCCGATTCAATGCGAAGGTGGATATCTGTTTTCATTTCTGGTGTTCCGATTATGGAAACGTCCTTATAGACCATTTCGTCTTTTCCGACTAAAATATCGGTATATCCGTCCTTGACGAGCTTTGTGAGCGAGATGCGGTTGCTCTTTCCTGCTGAATATACTTTCTTGTTGTTGCCGTCGATGCGTTCCTGATAATACTGTTTTATCTCGTTCCTGCACACTTCGCCGATCTGAGGTATTATAACAGCCGACGGCTTTGCAGTATAGAATCCCTGTATCAGGTCAGCTCCGAGATGTATTACTGTGCGGAGCTCTTCCGCCGTCTCCACACCCTCAGCAAGAGCCATGATATTGTTATCGTGGCAGAAATCAACTATTTCGCGGAAAAAATGCTGTTTTTTAGACTGATTATTTATATCGCTGACAAGAGATCGGTCTATTTTTACATAATCTGGCATATATCTGAGAAGATTGCTTACGTTGGAATAGCCTGTACCGTAGTCGTCAACAGCGAAGCCGATGTTATATTCATCGTAGAAATCCTGAAGACTTGTAAGGTCATTGTCGTTGAGCTCGGCTTCTTCTGTAAGCTCTATGACTATTTCAGTTGAATTATTTTCAAGATAGTCTTTAAGCACGGGAAGGTCGGCATTGTTTATCTTCACGCCGGGAATACTGTTTATAAACACCTTTGCGCTGCTGAGATTAGTGCGGTTTTCATTTATTATGCGCAGCACATTAAAGAATGTAGCGCGTTCCACATCGGCAAGACGTTCCTGCATAGTTGCGAACTTGATGATAGAAAGCGGACTTACATATGGTTCAGTCCTTGCGCGCATCAGAGCTTCATAGCCGTATATTTTTCCGCTTGCTGTTTCAATAATTGGCTGGAAGTGGTAATCCAGCAGATTTTCGTCGAGTATTTTTGTAACAAGGTCGTACTCTTTCTTTTCTTTTTCGTCAAGACTTCCGTAAGCGTAGGAATATACGGTGAATTTGTTGTTGCGGATACGGTCGAGCTGTTCCTGAGTATATTTTAAGGTGAGATTGCGTTTGAGTATCTCAAAGCCTCTGCATACTGTACCTATCCAGCGTCTGTATATATCATCATAAGAGCTGCACGGCTCATCGTGTCTTATTGCTGCATAGCCGAAGCATTCGTTTTCAAAGTAAACGGGAGTGAAAAAGTAAGCAGCAGGAGATGAGCGTTCATCTTCAAGGTCGGGCAGCATCTCATCAGACGAGAAGCTTTGCTCCAGACCTGCCATATTATTTTTATGGCTGCTGTAATATCTTATGGCATGGATCATGTTCCTGTAGCCGTTATGCGCAATATGAACGCCCATACCGATATTTTTCCATCTGCTGTCGATACAGAGGTGAAATTCGCTGATGCCCTTCAGCTGATATGCAAACGAATAAACCGTGCTGAGATATTCCTGAAGAGATGACTGAGTGATAAGGCTCTCGTCCATGTTATTGAATACCGAGTCAAAGCCCTCTTCGGAGATATCAGTTCCCCATTCGCTGCGTCTTATCTGATACTGCGGCATGGTTTCATTGTGACAGCCGCAGCTCTCGCCCAGAAGCATCTGTGGCTTCAGCTTGAATGAGTCGGGAGTTTTATCCTGAATTCTGTCCATAAGGAAGCCAAAGGCATACTCGCCGAATTCATACGCCGGTATAAGAGAAGAGGTGAGAGAGCATGGGCTTGTTCTGCCCTCGTAAGTTGAATCATAGCCGATTACGGCGATATCCTCAGGAACCTTTATACCGTGTTTTGCGAATATCTTACACAGACCTATGGCCATCTGGTCATTGGCGCAGGCAACTGCATCTGGAAGAGCAGAAGTATCCGCAAGCAGCTGTTCTGCGTAGATCTCGCCGCTCTGATACCAGAAATCGCCGTAGAAGATACGATCCTCGGATACATCGAGCCCTGCGCTTTTCATTGCGTCGCGGTAGGCTTTAAGGCGTTCTTTGGAGTGTTTATGCCATTTCTTGCCCGAAACGAAGGCGATATCACGGCAGCCGTGAACTTCGATAAGGTGGGTTATAAGCTCAAAAACGGCAGAATAGCCGTCTGTGCATATGCTTGGGAACAGTTCACTTTCCTTTTCGATGACGACAATAGGTCTGTCAAAAGTCTCTTTTAATCTGTTTTCGAGCTTTTCTGCTGCCCCCTCTGTCTGTATGCTGTCTTTCAGGATTATAGCGCCGTCAAACTTTGCGGGATTCATAAGTGAAAAGATGTTGGACTCTCCCTGTTCGCGTTCAGGTGTATCCTGATATTTAAGATACATTGAAAAGATGCATACGTCATAATTGGCAGCAAGTGCTTTTTTCAGGAAGCCACTGATGAAACGGCTCTGATATTCTTCGTCAGCCTGTCCGACAAATAAAGCAAGTTTTTTTCTTGAACTGTTCATAAGTGTATTCCTTTCCGATAAATAACAAAGGTAATTCTATAATATTATTTATCTATATTCTTTTGTAATTATTATATCATATATTATATGATAAGTCAATTATTATTGACTGTTTGTACAAGAAAATTCAATAAATAACTATAAATTAGACATTTATTGATTTGTTTTATATTATGTGATATAATTAATTGAAACCATCTGTTCATCGGAGGCATAGATGATGCTGGAAACTGCAAATAAAATACTTGAAAACGATACGTTCCGACGAAAGCTTGAAGAGCTTGAAAGGCTCGAAAAAGAGCGGAAATTCTGCGGACACGGACTTGAACATCTGCTTTCTGTGGCAAGGATAACCATGCTTATATGCGGGGAAAGAGGTATAGCTGCCGAACCCGATATCGTCTATTCTGCGGCGCTTCTTCATGATATAGGCAGAGTTGAGGAATATACACTCGGACTCCCTCATGATACTGAGGGAGCTGAAACGGCAGAGCAGATATTACACGAGGTCGGCTGCGGCAAGCGGAAAGCCGAGAGAATAATCGGTATGATACGTTCTCACAGGAGCAATGATTGCAAATCCGATACACTTGAAGCTGTTTTTTACGAAGCTGACAAGAGATCGAGAATGTGCAGTTTCTGCAAGGCTCAGGACGAGTGCAACTGGCCATATGAAAAAAGAAATGTGAATTTAGAGGTATAAAAATGAAGATAGGCAATAAGGAATTTGACGTAAGCCGTAATTGTTATATTATGGGAATCCTCAACGTTACTCCCGACTCATTTTCTGACGGCGGACGTTTCAATAATATCGACTCTGCTCTCAGACAGACTGAAAAAATGATAGAAGAGGGAATGGATATACTTGATATCGGCGGAGAGTCCACCCGTCCGGGATATACAAAGATATCCGACGATGAAGAGATACAGCGTACAGCGCCTGTTATCGAGGCGGTAAAGAGCCGTTTTGATGTGCCTATATCTCTTGATACTTATAAATACAAGGTAGCAGAAGCAGGTATACTCGCAGGTGCAGACCTTATCAACGATATATGGGGACTTAAATACGACAGCGGCGAAATGGCATCGCTTATAGCTAAGAGTGGAGCAGCCTGCTGCCTGATGCACAACAGGGAGAATATGGATTATAACTCTTATTTCGATGATGTAATATCCGATATGGAGGAAACTGTGAGGATAGCAGACGGAGCAGGTATAGCCCGTGATAAGGTTATCCTCGATCCCGGAGTAGGCTTTGCAAAAACATACGAGAATAATCTCGAAGCAATAGATCGTATAGACGAATTCCGCGAGAGACTGGGATTTCCTGTTCTTCTCGGTGCTTCAAGGAAATCGGTCATAGGATTAACGCTTGATCTGCCATCAGATGAACGGCTTGAAGGAACAGTGGCGCTTTCCGTCATAGGTGCAATGAAAGGCGCAGCGTTCCTGCGTGTACATGATATAAAGGAAAATATCCGTGCCGTAAAAATGACTATGGCAGTAATGAGAGGTTATAAGAATGGACAGGATATGCATTGATGAACTGAAAATATTTGCTCATCACGGTGTATTTGAGCATGAGAACATAAACGGTCAGAACTTCTACGTGAACGCAGTTCTTTATGTTGACACCGAAAAGGCGGGGATCACCGATGAACTGAACCATTCCGTGGATTACGGAATGGTCTGCGGAGTCATAAAAGAAGCCATGACACATCACACATATAAGCTTATTGAAGCTGCGGCGCAGGCTGTTGCGCTGGCTGTGCTGAAAAGCTCCCCGTTGATAGTACGCACGGATATCGAGATAAGGAAGCCCGAAGCTCCCATAGATATGGAATTCGGCTCTGTATCGGTAAAAATAAGCCGAAGCAGACATACTGCACTTATTGCACTCGGCTCAAATATGGGCGACAGCAGGAGCATTATTGCAGAAGCTGTGAAAAAACTGGAGAAAAGCGAATATATCGGCAATGTAAAACAGTCTGAACTTATCGTAACAAAGCCCTATGGCTATACAGAGCAGGACGACTTCCTCAACGGAGCAGTTCTGTGCGAGACTTTCCTTTCTCCCCGCGGACTGCTTGATCTTATGCACAGAATTGAAAACGAAGCAGGGCGTACACGCGAAATACACTGGGGACCGAGGACTCTTGACCTTGATCTCATATTCTATGACAGAAATATCATATCCGAATCCGATCTGACAGTACCTCACCCCGATATGCAGAACAGGGACTTCGTACTCAGACCCGCAGCGGAGCTTATGCCTGATTACGTTCACCCCGTACTCGGACTTAAAGTTTCGGAACTTCTTGAAAGGTTGGATGAAAAATGATCAATATTATAGCAGCAGTAGCAGCGAACAGGATTATAGGAAGCAAAGGAAAAATACCGTGGGATATCCCCGAGGACAGAGCTTATTTCCGAAATCTGACAAAAGGAAATATATGTATAATGGGCAGAAAGACCTATGAGAGCATAGGCAGACCGCTGCCCGACAGGATAAATATAGTTGTTTCGTCAACTCAGAGTCTGTTTTCACGTAATCTCAGAACAGTTCGCAGCTTTGATGAAGCTGTGAAGCTTGCGAGAAAATGCGCGGAGATGTCCTCAGGGGCTCAGGAGATATTTATCTGCGGAGGAAAAAGGATATATGCAGAGGGACTTGAGATCGCAGACCGCCTGTATATTACAGAGCTTGACCGCAAATACGAGGGAGATGCATTCTTTCCTGAATTTGACAAAAGCAAGTATGAACTTGTACAGCAGGACCGCAGAGATGATCTGGGACTTAGCTTTTCAGTATACGAAAAGAAATAATATATATAGAAAAAATTCACTCTTTTCAGACATTTAATAAGACGAAATTAAAAATAGATTAATCGTTTTGCAGCCGTTTCCAAACTTGTATATTTGAAGCGGCTGCATTTTTGTTTTTGCGGAGATTGTTTCTGATTTTTGTAAAAAAGCACTTTATTACTCCTGATTTGATACTGAAATTACTAATGTAAACGATATAACAAATAGTTATATTTTCTTAACGAATTAATCACACATGGTATAAAGTCCACTTAATATACATTTTGTGCACCTTATGATTAAATATGATTGGCTCAACCAATTTTGTAGTTTAATTAAAATCGCAAAAAATGATACCTTAAATTAATTACAGCAAGTATTGGCTTGTGTTTATTAGCCAAATAGTTTATTCTGTAAGGGAAATATATAGAGCATTTGCTTATATGGGGTTTATTTAATCATTAATTTGTCGACACAAAATAAAAAATGTTTACACAAAGGAGTGATTGGAGTGAGATCAAACACACTCAAAAAGATCATCAGCGGAACCGTATCTGCATTGATGATCGCTGCAAGCGTCCCCTCAGTTGCATCAGCTGCTGACCAGCAGACAAGAGGCAATATCGGCGGTTTTGATTACGAAATGTGGAATCAGAACGGTCAGGGACAGGCATCAATGAATCCAAGTGCAGGATCCTTTACCTGCTCATGGAGCAACATTGAGAACTTCCTTGCTCGTATGGGCAAGAACTACGACAGCCAGAAGATCAACTACAAAAAGTTGAACGGCATCACACTTGAATACGATGTAGAGTACACACCAAAGGGCAATTCGTATATGTGTGTATACGGATGGACGAGAAACCCTCTCATGGAATATTACATCGTTGAAGGCTGGGGCGACTGGAGACCACCCGGAAATGACGGTGAGAATAAGGGTACCGTAACTCTCAACGGCAACACTTATGATATCCGCAAATCAATGCGTTATAATCAGCCATCACTTGATGGTACAGCTACATTCCCTCAGTACTGGAGCGTTCGTAAGACAAGCGGTTCAGCTAACAATCAGACAAACTACATGAAGGGTACTATAGATGTTAGCGGTCACTTTGAAGCTTGGGAAAAAGCAGGACTTGATATGTCAGGTACTCTTTATGAGGTTTCTCTCAACATCGAAGGCTACAGATCAAACGGTTCAGCTAACGTTAAGAGCGTTTCTGTAAAGACAGGTACAGGTTCATCAGACGTAACTGTTGAAACAGGAAACGGCGGACAGACAGTTGGTGACAACGGCGGCAACAACGGCGGCGGAATGGACTGGGGCAACTTCGGCGGCAACAATGGCGGCGGAATGAACTGGGGAAATTTCGGCGGCGATAATGGCGGCGGAATGAACTGGGGCAATTTCGGCGGCGATAATGGCGGCGGAATGAACTGGGGCAACTTCGGCGGCGACAATGGCGGCGGAATGAACTGGGGCAATTTCGGCGGCGACAATGGCGGCGGAATGAACTGGGGCAACTTCGGCGGCGACAACGGCGGCGGAATGAACTGGGGCAACTTCGGCGGCGATAACGGCGGCGGAATGAACTGGGGCGATTTCGGCGGCAACAACGGCGGCAACAACGGTGGAAACATCGACTGGGGCGGCATGGCCGGCGGCTTCAATAACACAGGCGGAAACATCGGCGGTGATGCTGGCAACGGCGGCAACGCTAACAAGGGCCTTAACGCAAAGATCAAGAACGATATGCCTACAACAGTACCAAGCGGCAACGAGAAGAGCGGTGCCTGCAAGGTTGAAAAGAAAACATATAACTGTAAATTCACAGGCGGACAGAAGAGCTGTAATGTTGTTCTTCCTCCTAACTATGATCCAAGCAAGAAATATCCTGTAATGTACGTTCTCCACGGTATCGGCGGTGACGAGAACAGCATGGTAAGCGGTATGGGCGTTCAGGAGCTTCTTGCAGGACTTATCGGCAACGGCAAGGCTGAGGAAATGATCCTCGTACTCCCAAGCCAGTTCACAAGCAAGAACGGCAGTCAGGGCGGCGGCTTCGGTATCAATCAGGAGACCTGCGCTGCATACGACAACTTCCTCTATGACATCTCAGACAGCCTTATCCCATTCATCGAAGCTAACTATCCTGTAAAGACAGGCAGAGAGAACCGTGCTATCACAGGTTTCTCAATGGGCGGACGTGAAGCTATCTACATCGGACTTATGAGACCTGACCTCTTCGGTTATGTCGGCGGTGCTTGTCCTGCACCGGGTATCACACCGGGTAAGGATATGTTCATGGAACATCCAGGCTGTATGACAGAAAGCGAAATGAAGTTCAGAGATGTAGGACCTGAGCCATATGTATTTATGATCACAGGCGGTACTAATGACTCTGTTGTTGGTACATTCCCTAAGTCTTACAGTGATATACTCACAAGAAACGGTGTTGACCATGTATATCAGTCAATTCCGGGCGGCGGACACGGCGCTGATTCGGTAAAGCCACATCTCTATACATTTATGAGATATGCATTCAAGGGAAGTGAGTCTGCTGTAGTTACAACTACAACGACTACTACCACAACAACAACGACTACTACAACAACAACTACAACTACTACCACAACAAAGCCTGTTACAACTACAACAGTTGATATCAAGGCAGAGCTTAACTCCAAGGTAACAAAGTGGGGCGACGCAAACTGTGACGGTGTAGTTGATATGGGTGACGTAGTTGCAATAATGCAGGCACTTGCAAGTCCTGACAAGTATGCTCTTAAAGATCA
Organism: Ruminococcus flavefaciens ATCC 19208; assembly: GCF_000518765.1. Lineage (GTDB taxonomy): Bacteria > Bacillota > Clostridia > Oscillospirales > Ruminococcaceae > Ruminococcus > Ruminococcus flavefaciens. The sequence goes on from NZ_KI912492.1 coordinate 33,459, forward strand.
GGGCAAGCTCAACGGTGACGTTTCAGCAGCAGGTTCAGGCATCACCAGCAACGATGCACTCGTTATCCAGAAGTTCCTTTTAGGAAGTATTTCATCTCTCCCTGAGAGCTATATGCAGACCGTTTCGTAATATTTGATATCTTTTACAGAAGACGTACCGCATTTTATGCGGTACGTCTTTCTTTATGCAGTATTGAAATGGCGCATCGGAAGTGATATAATATATTTATACTATTAAAAATAAGAAGGGACATGAGAAAATGAGTGACAGATCTAATAATATCCCATGCGGACTTACCGAGTCGGAGGTAAGCTGTTCATGCTGCGAGCTTGGAGATATCAAAGCAGATGAAGTAAAGGATTACGATATAGTAGTAGTTGGTGCAGGAGCATCAGGCGTACCTGCGGCAGGCTGGGCAGCAGAGCTTGGTGCAAGGACTGCACTTCTTCAGAAGGAGTCATCGGTAGTATCTCAGGGCAACTGCGGTTCTGCAATAATAAAGTCGCGCTCTACCGAGGCCGGCATAGCAAAGTGGATACATCATACAAACAGTCTTTGCGACTGGAGAGCCGATACAAAGCAGCTCCGCGCATATGCCGAACATTCAGAGGAAGCAATGATGTGGTTCCTTAACCGTGCAGGACTTACTAAAGAGACTGAATACGGCGACGGAAGCAAGGTGGACAATAATGCTGAAAGTGCAAAGCTCCTCAACGACGGCGACAAACTCTGTGCATTCAGAAGTACCAGCGGCGACTTTACAGGAATGTGGAAAGACCGTATGAGCAGTTACGATTACGGCGACGACCACTGTTATTTCTGGGCACCATGGATAGGTCCGAAGCCACTTAATGTAGGAAATGCTCTCCACAATGCCCTCAATAACATAATGGAAAAGCATGAAGAGCTTCATGCATATTTCTCAACACCTGCCGTAAAGCTTATTATGGACGGAAAGCGGGTCACAGGCGTTATTGCCAAGAACAAGGACGGCAGGTACATACAGTTCAATGCTTCAAAGGCGGTGATACTGGCAACAGGCGACTATACCAACAATGCAGCTATGGTACAGCGCTGGTGTCCTGATATAGCTGAATTTGACAAGAAGCAGTTCGGCAAGACAGGTGACGGTCATATTCTTGCCATAAGTGCAGGAGCTGAAATGGAAAATCTCGGACATACAAAAATGATGCATGATTTCGATTCTGCACTCATGTTTGAAGAGCCTTTCCTGTTTCTTAACATGAACGGTGAGAGATTTACCAACGAGTATACAGGCTTTGTGTATATGGGGAACCTCCTGAAATATCAGCCTAAATTCAAGGGCAGTATGCTTGATGCTGACCATAAGGACGGCTCAAAGGGCTGGTACTGTGCTATTTACGACAGCGATTATGTTAACTGGGATAAGGACGAGTTCGTAGACGGCTGTGTACCGCCATTTGTTATGGAGAAATTCATTCCGGGAGCAGTTGAAGAGCCCCAGGGAGTATTCAAAAACCTTATCGACCTTCACAGATGCGATACTCTTGAGGAGCTTGCAAACGAGCTTGGCATACCCTATGACAAGATGAAGTTTTCAATAGACAGATATAACGAGCTTTGCGAAAATGGAGTCGATATTGATTTCGGCAAGCCAGCGAAGTATATGCACAAGATAGAAAAAGCACCTTTCTGGGGCGCAAGAAAGCATATCAGAGTCTCAGCAGAGGTATCTGGAGTCATAACCAACGAGAACGCTCAGGCTCTTGACAGTGAGGGCAAGCCTATACAGGGACTTTACTGTGCAGGAAATCTGGGCGGACCGTTCTATGGCGGAGCAGATTATCCATTCCATCAGACTGGACTGTCTCTCGGCAGATGCTATACCTTCGGCATGATTGCCGCAAAGCATGCTCTCGGCGTTTTGTAAGTGAGTAGAGAATAGAAAGTAGTGAGTAGAATTGTAGGGGCGGATATTATCCGCCCCATTTTTTCGTAATGAAAAATTTTTATCTGTTATTTTTTTACTGTATCCTTGCCTATTCAGTTACTATATGGTATAATGAATGCAAAAGCATTCATTATAATTGATTAAAAAGCCCTTGCAGATACGCAAATCAGAGATTTGCTCCCTGCATATCGGGCAATTATATCATAACGCTTCGTTTATATGATATAATCTTATTAAAAGGAGATGATACTTTTGAGGATACCTGTTGTGGTAAAGAAAGCAGCTGCAGCAATAGGCGCAGCATTAATGATGATGAGCTTTTCATCATGTTCAAAATCGGAAATACATGAAGTAAAGGTTGAACATAAAACGGAAGTGCCGCCGAAAATGATGTTCCTCGGTGACTCCATAGCAGCAGGCTACGGTCTTGAAGGATATACAAAGGACGATAATTACAACTGCCGTTCCTATTCAAATATACTCAAAGACAAATATACGGCAGAGCTTGGCAGCGAGTGCGCTCATACTATGGTAAACGAGGCTGTATCGGGATATACCTCCTCAGACCTGATAGCGCAGATACAGAGCGGAGAACTTGACAGTGGTCTGAAGGACGCGGACGCTGTTGTAATATCTATCGGCGGAAACGATCTTCTTGGTTTATTGTTCGACCTTGCAGGGGCTCTCGGTATAGATGATTTCAGTTCCTTTAATATCAAGGATATCGACCTTGCAAGTGCAGCATCTGCTCTTCTTGGAATGGGAAACGATGCTGACAAGGCACTTGAACAGTTCAGCGTAAATATTGATACAATATCAACTGAGCTAAAAAAGAGAACCAACGGAACGATATTTGTGCAGACTCTTTACGATCCTGTTGAATACTACGATAAATTTGCAGTGATAACAGATTTTGCTGCTCAGAAGATAGAAAAGCTGAACAGTATAATTTCTGAGAAATCAGCAAACGGGTATAAGGTCATAGATGTTGCGTCTGATTTCAAGGGAAGAGCAGGGGAACTGACAAATATCAAGAAAATGGATATCCACCCAAATGCAGCAGGACATGAACTAATTGCCGAAGATGTGGACAAAGCCTTTCGTGCAACGGGTTTTTCCTATTTTACCATTGAAAAAGTGAAAGATGAGCCGGGCTTTGGAACGAGAATAGCTGTTTTATGCAGTATTATCGCAGCTGCTCTGATAATGGTCATAGGCATTGTTCTGATAGTCAGGAAAAAACTCAAAAAATAAAATGAAGCCTGAAAGGAGTGATACTTCTTTCAGGCTTTTATCATTTGTTTTCTTTGAGTAATAATACTTCACTTTCGGTCAGTTGTCGGAACTCCCCCTGTTTCAGCTCAGGGTCAAGCTCCAGAGAGCCTATACTGTCGCGGCGCAGGTAGAATATTCGGCAGCCGACAGCTTCCATTATCCTTTTTACTTCGTGCTTTTTGCCTTCATGTATTGTGAGTGTTGCAGCAAAAGCAGCACCGTCAGGATTTTTCATGTATTTTTCGCGGCGTTCGGCAGGAATGAAGCTTTCAAGCTCACGTATTTTGTACTGTCTGCAAAGTCGGAATTCCGCAGGCTTTGAGGTGAAGCCATGCATAGGAATGCCATTTTCTATAAGCTGTATCTTTTCGGAATTGACAGTTCCCACAGCATAGAAGAAATATGTCTTGCTTATATGTCTGTCAGGCTGCATGATCTTGAAATCAAGGTCACCGTCATCGGTAAGTATCAGTAGTCCGCAGGTATCCTTGTCAAGCCTGCCTACGGGATGGAGCTTCTCTGCAAGCTCGGCAGGGAAGTAGTCCATAACTGTTTTGTGAACTGCATCGGAACAGGCTGTAACGCAGTCCTGCGGTTTGTTGAACATATAGTAAAGCATTATAATTCTATGGTATCACCCACGTTAAGGCGATTTTTGGTGAGATAGCTGTCGGACAGCTTTATTGTTTTTTCGCTGTCATTTTCGCCTCTTATAACTATGCTGCACATGGGCTCTTCTCCGTCGGGAATACCCTCGCAGCCGTAATCCCATTCGATTATTTCAATTATGGTATATTTCAAAGCATTTCCTCCCTGAGATATTTAATAAGACCGCGGCAGCCCTCTTCGATATCGCTGTAAGCCTTGCCGAAGTCTCGGCTGTACCACGGGTCTGAGACATCGTCGCCTCGTCCTGCAAAGGTGAGCAGCTTATATATCTTACCGTCACTGTCACTGCCGAAAATTCGGTTCATATTGCGGATATTTGCTGTGTCCATGCCGATGAACAGGTCGTATTTATCGTAGTCGGATTTCCTGAGCTGTACAGCGAACTTTCCGCTGTATCCGATACTGTGCTTTGCAAGCTCTGCTTTTGCAGGAGGATAGACAGAGTTGCCGAGTTCCTCAGTACTTGTTGTGCTTGAAGCAATATATAATTCATCTGAAAGACCGCTGTCAGCTACCAGCTTTTTCATTATAAATTCAGCCATTGGCGAACGGCATATATTGCCGTGGCATACGAACATGATTTTATACATCTTCTCAAATCACCTCAAATCTTTTATAATCGTCGTAAAATAGCGCAAATACACATTTTGACATTGCGTGAATAAAAATGAATATTCTTTCATAGTTTTGCATATTCCTTCATATTTTCTCATGTTTTGTCATGCAAGCGTGGAAAAACTGTGGAAAAAAGTCTGGCCATATATAGCATTTTATCCTTGTTTTTTGTGGATTATTACTTCGATAAAATGGTAAAATGAATATTTTAAGTCAACCGTTTCCGAATAATCGCATCATTTCCTTCTCGGCGTCTTCAAACTGTACATGAGTATACGTATTCAAAGTAACGCTTATGTCGGCATGTCCCATTATGTATTGAAGCATTTTAGGATTCATTCCGTTCTTGGCCATGTTAGTGCAGAAGGTATGCCTGCAAATATGCGGAGTTATAATAGGCAGCGGCAGATGATTGATGTCGTTATTATATTTTTCTCTGATTCGCTGCATATACTTTTCCCAGTGCTGCGCTACGGTAGGTCTTGAATTTTTGTCCAGAAACAGGAAGCCAACCCTGCCTCCTATAACTGGTTCTGTTTTGACTCTTTTGCGTCTTTTGATTATTCTACGGAAGCAGTCAGCGACTTCAATAGTCATAGGTACATACCTGATACCCTTCTCAGTTTTTGGTGCTTGAATGACATACTTCATATTACTGGCGCGGATAAGCTGGTGGTCTACCTTGATACGATTCTTCTCAAAATCAATGTCAGAGATAGTAAGTCCACAAAATTCAGAAATACGCAGTCCTGTGTTAAACAGGATCAGTTCTTTTTTATAGCCTTATTATCAAACTCGAACGAGCACTTCTGACCAGTTATCTTAGCGACGTACTCGCAGAAAAAGGTCATCTCTTCGTAGCCGGTTGTGATCATCTGACCGTTATGATAGCTGACAGCGTTGATCACGATATGAGTATGCATACTGCCACATTCAGTATCCTTCAAGTGCGTACAGTACAAGACCTGATATTTACCCGCAAAATACTCAGCACATTTCTTACCATACTTAGCAGCAACCGCCAGATCTGTCACCTTATCGTTATAGGCAATAACGATGTGTACAAGCGGGTTTCCACTAACTTTGTTGAACCACATGCGTACGATAAGCATCTGGCTATATGCCTCTTCGTAATTGTAGGGATTAACGCCGAATCCACCACGGTAGAGTGAACGAGCATCTGATATGTACGCAAGTGCATTTTGTAAGTAGTCCAAACCTCCGTAAGTGTTTCTGATCACATTAATTTTTGCCATAAGTCATTCACTCCTTCCTGCATCGTTACTACTGCATCTGGTTCGTGAAGTTCAATCATAGAACAAGCGTAGTTGATTGTGTTCTGAATTTGAACCATAATTGCAGGCGTTAGAGCTTTACGTCCGTTAGCACCTACAATGTTCAGGTAGTTGTTTACACTCATACCTGCATCCTTAGCATTTTTCTGAATCTTTTTGAGTTCAGTCTCCGAAGAACGCAGCGATGTTACCTTTTCTCTACGCTCCGACTCATCTCGGGTATGTGCACGTTTCTTGTGCTTGTACTTGTAATTGTAATCGTTCATAGTGACTACTCCTTTATAATAAGATTATGAAAGCAGCAAGTGACTCGACCTCAACGAAGAATCCACCAATAGAACCAACATCTGAAGTATCTGAACAGTATGAAGAATCTGTGGGGATATCACAATAGACAGGATAGCAGATACTCTCTGTATACCTTATAACCAATATCTCTGTACTAATTGATCAAGATTCCTCCTCTCTGGTATACAAGATTTCTCTCTATATCTCTATATATAAAGCAAGCCGCTGCGCTCCCATTATACGCAAGGACAAGCTCATACCCGACACACACATAGAGACTGACAGCTACGCCGCTTGTCAGCTCATTGAATCACAAGAAGAGCTGAGCTTTGACACCTTGAAGTATATGGCAGAAACGGTCGAGGGCAACTTCACGTTTACGGTGCTTGATGACAACAATAGCTTATACATAATAAAAGGCTCGAATCCGATGTGCCTGCTCCACTTCAAGGATATCGGGCTGTATGTATACGCATCTACCGAGAGTATCATGAAGAACGCTATCCGCAGGATAGGTTTGCATAAGTTCGCAAATGAGCGTATCAAAACAGACGAGGGAGATATACTGTGTATCGACAGGAACGGAAATATCACACGCTCGGAGTTTGAGCCTAAGATATATCGCTCCAAGTACGGATCATGGTACGGTCTCGACGACTCGCCCTATTACGATATGCATGAGGAGATACTACTTGCATACTGCGGATGCTATGGAGTGGATAGCGAGGACGTCGAACTTTTGCTTGAGTACGGCTACACTTGCGATGAAATCGAGGAGATGCTTATGGATACCAATCTGCTTCACGAAGCTCTCAGGGACGTAAAGTATATGTGTGGGGAAAGCCTGTATGAGAACTGCTGCGGAGGTATATGGTAATGGGCAAGATCGGATACATTCGCGTCTCAACTGAACACCAAGAGACAGCACGTCAGGAAGCATTGATGAAGCAATATCAGGTTGAGCGTGTCTTCGCTGAGAAGATGTCTGGCAAGAATGCTGACCGTCCCGAGCTGAAGGCTATGCTCGAATACGTACGTGATGGCGATACTCTGTACATCGAGAGCATTAGTCGTCTTGGACGTTCAACAAGAGATCTGTTAAATATCATTGATGTGCTTCAACGGAAGAAGGTTACTCTTGTAAGCAGTAAGGAAAACATAGACACCAATACTCCTCAGGGACGCTTTGTGCTGTCAATATTTGCAGCGTTATCAGAGCTTGAACGTGAGCAGACTCTTCAACGTCAGCGTGAGGGCATCGCTATTGCAAAGTCACAGGGGAAGTATAAAGGTCGGCAGCCCATACCTATTGACTGGGTCAAGTTCGGTCAGCTGTATGAACAGTGGAAGTCTGGCGCTATAACGGCGGTATGGTTTCAGAAAGAGATGGGCCTGCGTACCAATACTTTCTACCGAAGGCTTAAAGAATACAAAAGAAAGATTAAATAAACAAGAGCGAGCCGGCAATTGCCGGCTCAAACTCTTTCAATAGGGTGGTGTTTTTTGCTGACATATTTCAAAAGCCCCAAAACGACTTATATGACATACTTTTTTTGTATGTCAATAGACTGTGGTCTATTGACACAACATAGAGCATCTGAATAGAGACTCATATTATAGTCATCCTATACTATTTATAACTCTCGCAGGACCTCCCACAGCTACCATGTTTTCGGGAATATCCTTTGTGACCACCGAGCCTGCACCGATAACGGCATTGTCTCCGATCGTCACGCCTGGAAGAATAGTTGAGTTTGAGCCGATCCACACATTCTTACCAATGTGAATAGGTTTCGGTATCAGGTCGTGACGTTCTTCGGGCAGAAGTCCGTGGTTCAGCGTAGCCAGCACAGTGTTATGTCCGATCTGCGCACCGTCACCGATCCAGATACCGCCCTGATCCTGAAACTTACAGCCTGCATTGATGAACACGCCCTTGCCGAGATGAATATTCTTTCCGCAGTCCGTGTAAAACGGAGGAAACAGTCCGACCTCAACAGGCGCACCGATAAGCTCCGACATCAGCGCATTGATCTCATCGGGAGTATGATAGCGGTTATTGATCTCCATTGTGATACGGATAGCTTCCTGACTGAGCCTGTGCATTGTCTGATGCACACCGCACTCCGCCGTGACCTGCTTGCCGCTGTTCATGAAGTCAATGAATTCTTGTGTTGTCATCGCTGTTTCCTCCGTGATAGCTTTATTTCAGATACTCATTATAAAACGCTTCGAGCTTATCAAACGGAATGACCTTCTTTTCACCGCCGTCATACAGATCGGTATGAGAAGCTCCTTCGATAATGAGAAGTTCCTTGTTATCGGTGTATTTGCTGCCCTTCGTCATATTCTCGTAAGCATCCCTGCCAAAATAACAGGAGTGAGCCTTTTCACCGTGAACGATCATCACAGCAGAGCGTATCTCGTTGCTGTACTGCAATATCGGCATATTGATAAACGACATACAGCCGATCACGTTCCAACCGCTGTTGGAGTTGAGAGAACGAGGGTGATAACCTCGCTCTGTTTTATAGTATGCGTGATAGTCCTTGACGAAATATGGTGCATCATCGGGCAGAGGATCAATAACACCGCCTGCAAGAGCATACTCACCGCTTGCATAATCCTTTGTACGCTGGGCATTCATAGCCTGCTTGCTTGCATATCTCTTTTCTTCGCTGTCCTCCGAATCAAAATATCCCTTTGAAGCGACTCTTGTCATATCATACATCGTAGAAGCGACAGTTGCCTTGATACGGGTATCCATAGCCGCCGCATTGATCGCCATACCGCCCCAACCGCAGATGCCGAGGATACCGATTTGCTCAGGATCGACATTGTCCTGCACGGAGAGGAAGTCAACGGCAGCGGAGAAATCTTCCGTGTTGATGTCGGGAGATGCCATATATCTCGGCTGTCCGCCGCTTTCGCCCGTAAAGGACGGATCAAAGGCAATCGTCAGGAAACCACGCTCCGCAAGTGTCTGAGCATACAGACCGCTGCTCTGCTCCTTGACCGCACCGAAGGGCCCGCTGACAGTTATTGCAGGGAGCTTGTCCTCTGCACCCTTCGGGATATACATATCTGCGGCAAGCGTGATACCGTAACGATTATGGAAAGTGACCTTCTTGTGGTCAACCTTATCGGACTTCGGGAAAGTCTTGTCTCATTCGGTGGTTAAAGTCAGCATTTCTTCTTTCATGTTCAGTACCTCCTCAGATATTTCTGCCCATATCATAGGCTTCTTTCAGTTTCGGGTTATCTTTTATTTCTCCGACAGCGGTAACACCGCCGCAGAACAGTGTACCGACCAGTTTTGCCATTTCAAAGCAGTCTACCCAGCCCTCAATACCTGAAAAAGCCTTTTCGGGAACGTGTTCCTCATCTTCGGCTGCCGCTGCAAGGGCATATACTTCACGGAAACGATAATCAGAGGGATAAAGCGGATTCGCCCTGTCGAGCATGGTTTTCAGGATACCGCTCATTTCGTAGTAATAGATCGGCGTTGCAAACACAAGCACATCGGCGTGAAGCATCTTCTCACGGATCGCATCTGCATCATCGTGCATAAAGCACCGCTGTGTTTTCTGACAGGCAAGACAGCCTACACAGTACTTGATCTCCTTGTCTTGCAGAGAAATGACTTCTGTTTCATGTCCTGCTGACTTTGCGCCCTCTGCAAAGGAAACTGCAAGCTGTTCAGAGTTTGAGTTCTTTCGCAGACTTGATGATATAACGAGTACCTTCTTCATGGTGTATCCTCCTTTATTTCAGCGAGAGCGTGACAGTCACATCGCCCTCACCGAATAATGCCTTTAATTCTTCCTGTGTCGTATTCTCAATATGTCCGAGCTTTGTGTAGCTCCACGAATTGGAGTTATAGAATATCGTCATCTGATTACCCTGATAGAGCATGATGTCACAAGGCTCTGTTTCGGTGCTTGCGTCTGTTCTGGTAAGCGACCACGGCAGCTTGCCGACCTTTTCAAATCCGCCGTATTCGTTCAGCGTAACGGTGACAGGCTCTGCTTTCAGCTTTTCTGCAAGCTCTTTTGCGGCAGTGCTGTCAGCGAATGAAGCGGTAAGCTCCTGACCGTTCACGGAGAGAAGCAGTTTTGTTTCAGATTTTTCATTGTTCAGCGGCAGCGTATCCACCCACCCCTTTACATCGTCCTTTGTCGCACTCGCAGGGAAACGTCTGCATGCAAGCTGATTACCGATTGGCACAAGGTCTGCGATATTCTTCTCGCTTGTCACAATACCGCTGCTGCCCGATGTACAGAACGGAATGACAGTCTTTTCCGAAAAGTCATAGCTTTCAAGGAAAGTGTCGATGATACGAGGTTCTTGTCCCCACCAAATCGGATAGCCGAGAAAAATCGTCTCATAGCTGTCGATAGATTCTATCGGGTTTGCGATCTCAGGGCGAACAGTCTTATCGTTCTGCTCCATGTTGGCTCGGCAGTTATCGTCCTGATATTTGATGTCTGCATCTGTATAAGGCACAGCCGCTTCGATCACATAGCTGTCCGCATCAGTCAGTTCTATCAGATACTCTGCGATTTTCTCAGTATTTCCAGTACGGGAGAAGTATATAACCAGCGTGTCGCTTTGAGCGTTCATATGATCGACTATCTCACGTCTCATTAGGCACAGATCAAACACGTCCCAGCGATTATCACCGGTCAGATCATAGGGCTTTCCGGTCAGGTCTTCCTCAGTTGGCCTTGAAAGCAGAAAGTCCTGCAAGTTGATAACATCCTGTATCGTGTATTTATAATCTGAAGCTACAGACGCTTTTACATCAGCAGACAGATTTGTTAAATTATGGGCAGGGCTTTCGGCCTGTGTATTGTTTGAATCAGTGTAACTTCCACAGCCTGTTGCAGTAAGCATAACTGTTACGGCAGTTATAATCGAGCTTATCAGTCTTTTCATTTCAAGCCCTCCTTCTTCATCATAAATACAAGGTAGTCAAGACAGCTTATGCATCGTTCCTTCGCATGGACTTCATAGAGAAGTTCACGCCGATGAGCAGCAAGCATTTTCTCACATTGTTTTTCGTCGCATATGCAGGAGGCAAACTCTTCAATGAACTTATCATCGCAGCCTGCGTCGATAAGGTTTTGCCTGATATTTTCGTTCATATAGGCACCTCCATATCTCTTGTTGTTTTCATTATAACACGACTCTCTCGAAATAGCAAATACCTATATTGAATATACAGCTATGCTTGACAGTTATAAACTGATGTGATATGATATAGAAAAAGGAGGCTGAATGTATGGATATTCGCGTACTGAGGTATTTCCTCGCAGTTGCAAGAGAACAGAGCTTTTCCACGGCAGCAGAAAGACTGTTTCTGTCGCAGCCTACACTCTCACGCCAATTAAAGGAACTTGAAGATGAACTCGGAAAGACTCTGCTTGTCCGCTCAAACAAAGGCGTTACCCTTACCGAAGAGGGCATGATACTTCGCAAGCGTGCCGAGGAAATTGTGGAGCTTATGGAAAAGACGGAGCAAGAAGTCAGACAAAGTAATGACGGCGTTTCCGGTACTGTATATATCGGAGCAGGCGAAACCTATGCAATCAAGCTTATTGCAGATACGGCGCATCATCTGAAAGCCGATTATCCTGATATCCATTACAGCTTTTTCAGCGGCAACGGCACTGATGTCATGGAAAAGCTTGAAAGAGGACTAATGGATTTTGGTTTAATTTTCGGCAATATCGACAGAACTAAGTATGAAGCTATTGAGATACCGCTGCATGACACATGGGGCATACTGATGCGCCGTGATGAACCGCTTGCACAGAAGGAGTCAATCACGTTTGCCGATACAGCCGGACTTGATCTGATTATTCCACGCCAGCCGAATCACAGCACTATGCTGTCCGAAATGATAGCGGAGCAGGCTCCTGATGCTAATATAGTAGCAGAGTACAATCTTATCTACAACGCATCAGTCATGGTTAATGAAGGTATAGGCAGTGCAATTACTCTCGACAGGCTTATCAACGTCAGCGGCGACAGCAAGCTCTGCTTCCGACGTTTTGAACCACCAATGGAAGCAATATGCTATTTTATATGGAAAAGGTATCCGGTTTTTACGAAAGCTGCCAGTACGTTTTTAGAGCAGTTCAAAAGGGATATAGTAGAAGTGAAAGCTAAAAATTTATGATATTATTTGTTCTGCGTTTGTGTGAACTGTTTTTTGAATATACCTATATAATAGAATCAGATATAAAGTAAACCAGCTCTCATCGCGGGAGCTGGCTTCTTTCGATAACGTTTATACCACCTATCGTCGTGTGAATTTCGTGTGAAAACGTGTGAAAAACGCCTGTTTTTTCTTCACACGCAACTGCAAAATTGCAGTTCAAACTGCTTTCAGTAGGTAACAGAAAAGCCTGTATTTCGGCGTTTCCATCGAAATACAGGCTTTTTAATTCTGGCAGACAGAGAGGGATTCGAATATTTTTAAATGGCTATTTTCGCCTATTTATAGCCTTTTATACTTTTCGTGTGGAATAAATGAGTGGAATAGAATTATTCTGAATGAAAACTATTTCTGGTATAGCTGTTCTTTTTCGATTATTGAAATATTGATATTTCCTGCAAATATCCTTTCCACCACGATCTGCGTCATCTCCTGCACCGACTCGGCATAACCGTTCCTTGCCCACTTCATGAAGATGCCGAAAAGCCCATAGGCAAGGTAGAAGCTTTCATAGGTATCCGAGGTCTGATTGGTGTCGCTGTCGGTCATGATAACTTCATAAGCCGACAAGATCGCTCCGTGATGCCCCTGCCCGATGATAAGATCATTCTTTTTCCGCAGCGAGTAGCAGAAATCAAAATACCGCCTGACACGGTAGCTGTCATTGATCTGATGTTCCTTGAGCCTGTGTTCACGCTCATATTCACGCCACTTCATGATGATATAGGCGGTGATGATCTCGTCCTTTGATTTGAAGTTGCGAAAATAGGTCGCCCTGCCGATGCCGCCTTCCTCGCACAGCTCGTCCACGGTGATCTTTTCGATGTTCTTCTTTTTCATCAGCTTGAACAGCGCTTCGCCATATGCCGAGGTCACATATTCAGACATTTTCCACTCTTCCTTTTTGCCGATGATACTATTTCGCAAAATAGTATCATTTCCCCGATTTTATTGACTTTGCAGCCGTTTTATGATATTATAGTATCATAGAAAAGCAGTTTTGTCAAGCACTTGACAAGAAAGGATGGTCGCTATGGTAAAAAGTACAGTAAAGAAGCATAAAGCACTCAAAGTCATATTGATCGTTCTGGCTGTTATGGTCGTACTTTGCATCGGCGGATTCTTCATCGCAGCTACGCACACTCAGATCGTTGTGGGTTTCCTTCAGAAAATAGCTGATAACGGCAAACCGATGAACTCCTATGAACCTTTGAACGAACCGCAGAACGGTTTGAAAGAAAACGGACAGTATCTTATCAGCGAGATTGAATATGCCAAGGACTACCCGAACAGCTTTCTTGACATTATATATCCCGATGAAAACAGAGAAGCCGACAGACCTACTCTGTTCTATTTCCACGGCGGCGGTTTCTTTGCAGGCAGCAAGAATATGGGCGATCCGCTTGCCGCAAATGAAGCGACTGCTCTGATAGATGACCTTTGTGCAGCCGGATATAATATCGTCAATGTGGACTACGCTCTTGTACCCGACGAGCATTTTCCCGTTCCGCTGATACAGGCAAATCAGGCGTTTTCAAATATTATGCAGCATAGCGAGGAATATCATCTGAACATGGATCAGGTCATTCTTATGGGTTCTTCGGCAGGGGCGATCATATCATGCCAGATGGGAACTGTTATCACAGCACCCGAATACGCAGAATTGCTCGGTATATCTCCTGCGCTTAATCCCGAACAGGTATGTGCGATCGTGGCTGATGATGCTCCGCTTGATTATGAGAGCTTTACGCTTGCCTGCAAATTTCTTGTGGGCAACTATGTGAAAGGCTCGATTTTTCTGAACAAAGACGAACTGAACCGTTATGACTGTATCCCCCACATGACAAGCGATTATCCGCCCTCGATCATGCTCGGCAGTGAATACCGTTACGATATGAACGAAATGCACGAAAAGCTCGATGCGCTTGGTGTTCGGAATGAGCTTGTAGATCCTTATGCTGAAAAGGGCGAGGAAAAGCCACATTGCTTTGTAGCAAATGAAAGAACCGATGAAACGGCAAAGGACGCATTCGACAAAATGCTTGCGTTTCTTGAAGCGAATACATAAGAGGAGGCGTTATTATGGAGAACACAAAACCGAAAAGCAAACTGAAAAAGGTGCTTATCATCATCGGCATCATCATTTTAGTGATCGCAATAGGCATTTTTATTCTTCTGAAGCTGACATTTCTCAAAACGTTCCCGAAGCTCAAGGGTGAACCTGAGATCGGCAAGTGGTATGAAATTGATGTTGACGGCGCAAAGTCCTCGGACGGCAGTGAATGGCACGGCATATTCCGCAAGGGTACGGAAAACAAGGTGGTCGTGTATTTCTTCGGCGGCGGTGTAAGCATCACCCCTGAGACTTCTGAGGGCGGCAAGGAATTCTATGCGACCAATATGACAGCTCAGGATTTTGTCGCACAGGGCGGTATCGGCAGCACGGCGGAGGAGAATCCGTTCAAGGACTGGAGCTTTATCGTGATCCCCTATGCGACCGGCGATTTTCACGCAGGCACGGGAATTTACGAGGGCAAAAAGACTGTGTATCACACAGGATACAGCAATTACTCCGCTTATGTGGAACAGGTCAAGCAGTATATCGGAGAGCCAGACACGCTGCTTGTAACAGGCTTTTCGGCAGGTGGCTTTGCGACTTCCTTGCTGGCTGACGATGTGATCGACCGTTTTCCAAGTGCTGAAAATGTGACGGTCTGTGTTGACAGCTCGCTCTTGCTTTATGAAGGCTGGCACGAAACGGCTGTAAATTTGTGGAAAGCTCCGACTGAAATATCAGAAAGACTGACCACAAACAACCTTGTCCTTGACAGTCTGACCGCACTCCATGAAAAGCGTGGTAACAGCGTGAAAATACTATTTGACTGCTCTTATCGTGATGATACGCTGATGCAATATCAGTCCTATATCGACAGCGGAAAAATGGATAAGACAAAAGAACTTGGCGACAACTTTCAGCATGATCTGAAAGAAATGGTAAACGGCTTGCAGACGAATATCCCCGATGTGGGTATCTATGTCTGGAGCTGCGGAGAAGATGCAAATACCCATAATACACAGCATACGATCATCTCTGCGAATGTATTTGACAAGCTCGGAAACGATCGAAGTGTCGGTGAGTGGATATATGATGCAGTGAACGGCGATGTAAAAACCTACGGGCTGGAAGTGCTCGATAAAACATTCTGAGATGAGGATCATTAAGAATATATCCTATAAAACAACACTGATAGCCTGCTTTATCGGATATGTGATACAGGCGATAGTCAACAACTTTGTGCCTCTGCTGTTTCTGCGGTTTCAGGCTGAATTTGGTATCGCTTTGGCACAGATCACATGGCTCATAACGATCAACTTTATTGTACAGCTTACAGTGGACGCAGTTGCTCCTGCCTTTGTGGATAAGATCGGCTATCGGGCATCTATGCAGCTTTCGCATATCCTGTCAGCATCGGGATTTCTGCTGATGACAGTTTTACCCGACAGGCTCCCGTCACCCTTCGCAGGACTTGTGATATGCGTAACACTGTATGCAATAGGCGGAGGACTGCTCGAAGTGCTTGTAAGCCCCATCGTTGAGGCTTGTCCGACAGACAACAAGGAGACGACAATGTCCTTGCTCCACTCCTTCTACTGTTGGGGACAAGCGGCTACCGTGCTGTTATCAACTGTGTTTTTTGCCCTTGCAGGAATAGAGCATTGGCGTATACTTGCTGCTTTATGGGCAATCGTACCGATGTTGAATTTTATTCTTTTCCTGAAAGTACCCATTGCCACGCTATCCGAAACAAGAGGACAAGCATCGGGATTTGTCGAACTTATAAAAACACCTCAATTCCTATTTTTCTGCTTGATGATGCTTTGTGCAGGGGCTTGTGAGCTGACGGTCAGTCAGTGGGCATCTGCCTTCGCCGAATCAGGACTGCACATCTCAAAATCCGCAGGAGACCTGATCGGTACAATGGGATTTGCAATTTGTATGGGCAGTGCAAGAGCGCTGTTCGGCAAGTACGGTGATATGATACCGCTGAAAAAAGCAATGCTCGCATCGTCAGTCTTATGCGTGGCAAGCTATCTGCTGATCGGTCTGACAAAAGCTCCGGCAGCCGGACTGATCGGCTGTATGCTGTGCGGTTTTTCAGTTGGGATCTTCTGGCCGGGGACTTTCAGTATCTCATCCGCAAGGCTTAGAAACGGCGGAACGCTGATGTTTGCATTGCTGGCACTTGCAGGCGATCTTGGGTGCGGTGCAGGTCCTACGATTGCTGGAAAGGCATCTGCCTTGTTTGGGAGCGATCTGCACAGGGGGATCTTATGCGGTATTGTGTTTCCGTGTATCATGCTCTGCTGTGTTCTTCTGATGGATAAGGAATATCAGAAAGGAAAGGTCAGAAATAGAGGCAAATAAGAAAAGAGGTCATAAGACATTTAAGATCATCGGTATCATACTGCTGATACTTTTCTCTGTTGGAGTGATATCTTCATCAAGGGTAAGATACACGAACGCCGTCTGTGGTACGATGATGACTATTTCGATGATCTCAAGACAGATGCTATGCTTGAAAAGAAATATTCCGGCAGAGGCAGCTTTGAGACTGCCTGCACTGAATTCAAGAGCGATAACAGCAAGATCGACACAATCAGGGTGTTTTATCCTGCGGAGCTTGCAGACAGCAACAGATCCTATCCGATGATCGTTTCGGTCAATGCAAGCGGTACACGGGCAAGAAATTATATGGCTGTGCTTGACAGGATCGCTTCATGGGGATTTATTGTGGTCGGCAACGATGATCCGCAGTCCAGCACGGGGGAAACTGCATCGCAGACACTTGATCTTATCCTGAATATCGGTGCTGACAGCGAATTGTACGGCAAGATCGACAAAAACAATATCGGTATCATGGGATATTCGCAAGGCGGTGCCGGAGCGATGTGTGCAGTTACGAATTTTGATAATGGAAAGCTGTATAAGACGATATTCACAGGCAGTGCAGCTGAATTCTTGGAGGAGTATAGCAACGGTAACATTCATTAAAAGTTTTTGTTAATAAATATTTTTAAATAGAATCAGCTCCCGTAAAGGGAGCTGGCTTCTTTTCTTATCGTTATACTGCCTTTCAGTCGTGTGCATTTCGTGTGCATTACACCTGTTTTTTGTGCACACGGGACTGCAAATTTTCATTTAAAACTGCTTTCTGTATGTAACAGAAAAGCCTGTATTTCGGTGTTTTACTCGAAATACAGGCTTTTTAATTCTGGCGGACAGAGAGGGATTCGAACCCTCTGACTATGTTTTTAGAAATGATTTTTTATTTTGTTGAATTATATGGTAAAATAATGACGTTATCCCCCTGAAAAAAGGAGGGCTGTTGAAAAATATAAGCAAGTTCGGGTCAATTCAAACGTGGAAAAACTGTGGAAAAATCACTTTATGCATCGTCGGAAACGGCGATATATCAGCGAAAATGTACTGTCGCTGATTGGGCTGCCGTGGCAAACAAACATAACTTTTATCATACGTTTTTTCCTCTCTGATTTGCTCTGCTTTGCCGTATCTTGTGCGGCACATTTCAGCAAATTGCGGAAGTCGTTAGTAGTAGAAATCGGAGTGTTCTACAAGTAACTCATTTCCGTACTGAAGAATGAAGTTTGCAAGTCCGCACAGTTCATTTTTCGTTTCTTGTAACCTATTATATCATATCACCGATACAATGTAAATACATAAAACAAATCTATCGAGCCGTTCTCATTTACATCTGCGCTCCATTATATCCGCCGTTTTGATTGGTCGGTATACAAACATGATATTCAAGAACCGAAGAAGAGTCATTCTTATCTTTTGATACGAATATTAGTAATTGCGCACTGATCGCCGCTAAGAGCAACAAACAGCTTCGGTACTTCATCGGTAACGTTAGTAATAGAGTGTATTGAAAGTCCGCAGAATTCCGTGAAAATACCTATCTGTCCTTTTTTTGCATGGAATAACAGCTCGCAGTCCTGACCGGCCTTGTTCTGTTCCTTGAAGTCATTCCAGTTAGTGAAGCTGTCCAGCTTGTTTACCAGAACATGGTTATCAGCATTATCATCTTCTTCCCAGCCCTCTCCGTCAAGGCGAACTACCGTAAGCTCACGATAATCTTTGCCGTTTACCTGTCCATCGGACGATGTATAGATCACAGCAAAAGGACAATGCCATACCAGTCTTGCTGTCGGCAGGCTCATCGTATGGAAAGAAATACGCATTCCGTCGGTAAGCTCGACACCTTCCGACGAGTCTGAACGCCAGCCGTCTACCTGTACATTCGGAATATCTCCCTGCGGTACATCAATGTACGTTATCTCTTCTGCAATACGCGGAATATAGCCGACATCGATCGTTTCTCCTGTCTTTGATACCTCAACATCATCAATAGTGCAGTTTTTACCCGTAATTGACAGATAACAGAATCTTGTACTGTCAGGCAGAGCTATAATTACTTCATGAAAGCGGAAGCGATTCGATATCCTGATCAGCGCATGATCCTTATAACGCATAGCTTCTATATCAAAGTTGACCTTTTCGCCGCGCAGCATTGTCTTTTTTTCTGCTGTCGCACCTGCGGTCTCGTTGGTCTTTGTACGTATATTTCTGACTCCTGCCTGCTCAACAACGCCGTCAGCGTGTATAGTAGCGTATTCGTGATATAAGAGATCTCTGCGTTTGCGTTCACTGTCATGTATTCTTCCGTCAAGTGAATCGAACAGAACAAAGCTCGGTATGTTTTCTTCATTTCTCTCATCAGTCATCTGGCTTGTCAGGTGGATATGGACAATGCCATTGTTGAGCAGTATACCGTCCGAGCGTGTAGTACGGTATGGTCCGCACAGCAGCGTATCTATTGCATCGCCGTCAGAGGCACCTTCACTTTCTTTCATCATATATTCGGAATCAAGATCAATTAGATGAAGCATTATTCTTCCATAATTTGGATCAAACTGCGTTCCCAAGCCTTTAACGAATTCCTCACGAACGAGCTGCTGAGGGATAGGATCACGATAACTTCGCTTTGAAGTCATAGCATCATAAGCATCTGCAACAGCAATAATACGGGCAATATCTGGGATATCCTCGCCTTTGAGTCCAGCAGGATAGCCGTGACCGTCATAACGCTCGTGATGATAGTGAGCACCTATGCTCAGATAAGGAGATTGACTGATACTTGAAAGTATCTGCATTCCGATTACAGGATGAGTCTTTATTGCACCGTATTCCTCATCTGTAAGTTTGCCCTCCTTGTTGATGATACTGTCTTTTATGCCTATTTTTCCAACATCGTGCAGCAGTGCTGCAAAATATATCTCTTCGCATTCCTTTTCTTTCTTACCCGCACTTTTTGCGATTTTTACTGAATACATCGCAACTCGGCGTGAGTGACCATGAGTATACTTATCCTTTGCGTCTATAGCATTCGCAAGAGCAGTTGCAGTCTGTTCAAACAGTTTATGCATATTTTTCTGCTCTTGTCGGACAATTTCCAATTCCTGCTTGTTAGCGCGCTCGATCATTTTGTTGGTATCGAGCAATGAAAATATATAAATAAGCACAACTAATCCGACGAGAGTGATATTAATAAGCGATACACCATAGGTATATATCTGTACGATAGAAGAAATGAGCGGAACTACTGCGAAAAGCAGCATCGAAATACGCATAAGCTTTCCTATGCGCTTGTAGTTTTCTATGATCACTGACATATCAAGTATCAGAATTATCAGCGGTATCAGATAACATACTGTAAATCCGTTCGTTCTTTCATACCTGTTGAATTTATCAAACTTGTAATAGAAGTCGGTAAATTGAGATATGATAAGCATGATCCAACCGATCACACAGATCAGACATGAAAGTTTCAGTCTGATAGGCGGCTTTTCAAACTTTCCTTCATGTATATAAAGATTTATCAGGTATAGGGTGAAAATAAAGATTATTCCGATAGTCAGGGCGAAAACAAGGAAATTGCTTATCCTGACCATATAGAAGCCTGTTGTAGTCGTATTTCCGCGGTAATAATATGACAGAATATCAAATATAAGCAGGAACATTGCACATAGTTCCAGTGATAACAGTATATATTTCCGTGATGGGACCAGTGTTTTTGTAATAATGACAAAAAGTGCAAGCAAACCGCATATAGCACTTAATGTGAACATTATATCCAATTGATATTCCTTCAGCCAATCAATAACAGCCTGCATATTCATTCCCCTTTATGTCTAAACAAAACGTAAAATTTGGATATATATTCCAAAATGTTTTGTATATCAGATTTATATATGTATATTATAACACATATATACTATAATAGCAATATTAAAAACAAAACATTTTTTAAATCTTTATTACCTGATCGGCTGATTTCAGAATGCGGTTATATATTTCGGCTCTATGTGCTGATTTGTTCATAATATACTGCTTGAATATTCATAGATCGAATGATATAATATGCTTGTTTAAATGAATAACATCTTATTTCAATGACTTTAACCAACAAAAATCTACAAGGAGGCTTTTATCATGAAAAACAAAAAAATATCATTAAGTATTGCTGCTTTTATAACCGCATTCTCTATTTCAGGTGTGGTTATTCCAAATAGCTTTATCTCTCCTGCCGCTCCTATAATAGCAGCAGCTGATTCCGATTACACTTATGGCTCAACAGATATGTTCAATTATCAGAAGTATTCGGATCATATCGTTATATCAAGCTGTAAATCAACTGATATGTCATCAGTTGAGATACCTGATAAAATCGAAAATCTACCTGTTACTGAAATAGGAATGTATGCTTTTCAGTTGAATTCAGCGAAAAGTCTGAAGCTTCCTGATACACTTACCGTGATCAACTCATATGCGTTTGGTATGTGTAAAAACCTTACAACGTTAACAATTCCGGACAGTGTTGTAAAAATAGGAATGCACGCATTTGAAGAGTGTCCTGCTCTTGAAACAATTAATTTCCCAGATCATTTGGTAGAAACAGGTGATTATACATTTGATAACACTCCATGGCTCAATGCCCAGCGTAAGAAAGATCCGCTTGTAATAGTTAACGGAGCTCTGATAGACGGCAGGACCTGCAAGGGTGATGTGGTCGTACCTTCAAGTGTCAAGTATATTGCATCAGGTGCATTTGCTAAGAATGCAGAAATTACTTCCGCAGTAATACCTGCAAGTGTAAGCACGATACCTGATAATCTCTTCTGGTACTGTTCAAGCCTTACCTCAGCCGAGCTTAAAGGTGCCGAGACACTTGGTTTTGGTGTTTTCGGAGCTTGTAACAAGCTTACAGATCTAAAAATATCAGGCAAATTGAAAAAAATTGACGGATATACCTTTACTGATAACACAGCTGCTGCAACAATAACATTCTATGGAAGCGAAGCTGCATGGAAAAGTGTAGAAAAGCCTGAAAACGATGCTTTCCTGCAAAGAGCAAAATACATATTTGACGAGAGCCATACCGAACCAAGTGAAGGACTCAGGGGCGATGCCAACTGTGACGGTCAGGTAGATATGTCGGACGTTGTTCTTATCATGCAGGCTCTTGCAAATCCTAATAAGTATGGATTAGGAGGTACAGCAGAGAGTCATATTACCGAACAGGGCAAAGCAAACGGCGATATGAACGGTGACGGTCTTACTGTCGGTGACGCGCAGGCTATACAGAAAGTGCTGTTAGGACTGGGAATAGAATGAGATCAAATGAGCATTGATCCTGATCTAATCGAATAATACATACAAAGATTTATCCGAGATTTGTCGGAGTGATATAACATGAAGAAAAGTAAGATAGAACAGTTACTGGAAAAAGAATATATAGTAGTGGATTTTCTGCCACAGCAAGTTCCTGCTGAAAGCAGCGGACAGTTTTTCGCTGTTGAAAAAATATTTCTGCAAGGAACTCGTGCATCAGAACTGCGAAGAAAGTTCTCAGATATCATACTGAAACTTTACTGCTACTATGGGATAGAGGTTTTTAATATCTCAACGGGTGAGACACTCACAAATCCCAAACCTGAGCTGCTTGATGAATGGATCATATCAAATAAGTGTGATCTGCAAATTCTCATAGAAAACTCTATGGTTATGATCTCAATGGACGATACGCACATCACCTTATATGATCCAAGTGATAATTTGACCGAAATGATTCGGTCTTTGGCAAAATCTGAAGGGTTATTTGTCTGGAAGCCAAATCAGAGTAAATAGAATCTTCATCACCAAGACGAGTCAAATATCACATGCTTTGTATGATTATACTTAGCTTAAAAAGAGAAAGCTTAATAAATATTTAGTATTAAACGTCTTTCTAAATGAAGACGTTTTCTTTTTTGTTTGTTGATCTGTGTAACTGGCCGCGACAAGATAAAGTAATCAATATTTCCGCATATTAAACATCATAAAGTTTACGGTAGAGTTCAGGTTCTTTAAAGATATCGAAAAAGATACTGCTGAGGTGACTAACTGTTTGAGAAAACAATAGAGTTCAATTGACAAAAACGTATCTATGTTATATAATCTATAATATAAGTATTTCTGCACCTATTACAAAAGGAGATAAAAAATGAAAAACTATAAAAATCTAATTGCAATTATTGTATCAATGGCAGTTCTGACAGGCACAGTTACTTCATGTGCCGTATCTAAGAAAAAAGTACCGCTGAGCAGCGATGAAACCATTTCAGCGGCAGTTGATCCTGTGAGTCTAAAGGAGCTTCCGAGAGGCGAGTATGAGGTCTATGAGGCAGACTATTTAAAAGGTATTGAAAATATCTCAAATATTACGCCCTTGAACAATAACCGTTTCCTTATAAGCTCGGATACATCAGGATATGGCGATGCGGCTTCTCAGAAGCTGTATATCGCCGACGATGAGAAAAGCACAGTTACCGAGATAACTCCCGAACTTGGCTTGGACAAAACAGCCTATTATTCCGCACTCGGAACAACAACGGGAGAAATATTCATAACAGCGATCGAACCAAAATATACTTTGGGAAAAGACCCCGGTCACGCTTCTGAAGAAAACTCTGAGCAGGATCACCTTGATTATCTGTTCAGTAAGGCGAAAAATGTGGAATACAAACTTTTTGAACTGAATACAAAAGGCGAGATAATATCTGAAAACACTGTAGATATCGAATATGACAAGGAAGCTCCTGTAACATGGCTGTTATGTGATGACTGCTGGGATAATGAGCTCGTTATCACAGCGGTCACAGTAAAAGATTACGAAAGCACATCTTCCAGTTATATCGTGGATAAACAGGGAAAAATCAAGGGACAGATTGAAAACTATATCCCTTATTACGGCCCTTCTGTCAGAAAAGTGACCTCAGACGATAAGTTGTGTTTTGTCGGCGGCGATTATACATCTGAAGAACCGCAGGACGCATTGTATTTCTATTCCAGAAATGATAATGGCTACTCTTTGTTCGATAACACCAGTGTCAAAATTGAAAATTTCGGCTGTGAAACAAGATCGGGCTCTATAGAAAAGGGCACCTTCGGTCACGGAAATGACCTGCTGTACCTGTGCTCGGGCATCGGTCTCTTTGCATTTGACAAGGACAGAAACTACGAAAATGTCATAAACTATATCGACATGATACCTGCGACCGAGGAAATAAGGTCTGTTGTTGTTCTTGATAATAACAGTGTTCTGGTACTTGGAAAGATATTTGACGACGAATACAAAAATGTATTGTACAAATTCAAAAGCGTCAACGAGTGACAAGCCCGCGTCCATTAGACTCAGGTAGTAAGTAAAAAGGACTGTGATAAAGGAATGTGCTCGTATAGAAGTTTTATTAAAACTACTATAAGCAAGACCTTTACAGCAGGCTATGAAACCGAACAGTCAGATACTTCGTTGTGTTGAAGTGTCTGCCTGTGTTTTACTATGATTTTAATCATTTGATTCAGTATTTTCTATCATTGTTGAATCAGGAGAACCGGTCCACTGATAAAAGAACGACTCAGGAAAGAAGTCCTTATTATTTAAAATGCCATTATACTTTCATATTATTTTCACCCATGTTTTCAAGTATCTTTCTATGTAACAAAGCAGTGCTGAATAGGATATAATAAGTTCAACACCGACTATTACGACTATGAGATATAGGTAAAGCTATGTCCCATTACTAATAGAGAAATTGAGTCGGATCAAAATGCTTTCAATAAATTTATAAATGTGAACCCCCCTGTGCTAAAAATGAACTGCCCCACTTTGTGCGTACAGCACAAAAAACCCCTATGGCATATATTAAATTAAGCAATGAACTGGCTTCGTAATTCAAGCGGAGTCAGTTTTGTTTTGCTTATTAATAAAAAATGAATTATGTGTTTGCCAGTAAACCTGTTCCGTTGTAATATAGCTAAAATTTTCTTTACAAACTAAATACTAAGTGCTATAATTTATGTAGTTCTATACGTAGAATAATTGCTCCGCGAAATAACAGCAAATTCGTGCTAATATTAATTTTTATAGCAGTTTTGTTGATTATTATCTTGAAATGTGTTTATGGGAAACGTAATAAGCTTCATAAAAATAAAAGGAGTGAAATAGGTGAAAAAATTCAAATTATTATTTTTGTCTTTTTTATGTGCTGTATGTTTTTCAGCTTGTGGTGAAATTAAAGATAATGTTTCAGATAATATGCATGCATATGAAAATACAACATTAACTTCAGATGTCGAAGAAAGAAAAGAAGAGCAAACAACTGAGATCAAAACAGAGAAAGCTTCCATTTTCGATGGGAATATACAGAATAGTACTGATAATTATCAAATTGCAGTAGATTCAGCTCATTTTTCAGCAGTTGTTGATGGCAGCAAATGGTATACCGAAGATAAACCAGATGATGTGGTAGTTGAGCTGTTGGGAATGAGTTTTAAATGGTTCGCACAGAAAGATATTGAAAAAACAGGAATTGCCAAACCATCCATGATACAGTTTGGTCCTGTACTCGAAGATTTTAAAATTGAAGATCTTGATCAGGAAAAACTAAACGGTGAGACTGACGTAAATAAAATATTTCTTATGATTTGCGAAGAGAGATTCGAATTAGATTATGCTGAGGTACAGCTTTCACAAATCGAGGAGCACTGCGGCGTAAAGATGTCACACGTAAGAACCTATATCGACTATGAGTCGGTTGGAATTGAACGCCCGAATTTATACCAAGATGAATTCGTTTTTTATGCGGGCGGAGCAATGAACGAAATAGTAGTTGGTTACACAGATGATGATGAAGGATATGCCGCATATAAAAATTTTGAGTCAACTATAATTGATAATATAACGTTGAAAGATTGACAAACACACAGTGTTGTCAACTGCCGCATTGAGACTGCTGATACAGAAAAAGATGCGTTATGGTACTATGAGCTGGCTCACTTTGAGATGATCTCTGCTATTTTGTATCAATTTACAAAAGATCTTTCAATTGAGTAGATCAAGGCAAGCGGTTTGGTTACCCCTTCGTTCATGATTCTATAAAAAAAGAAAGCCGTATTCATTACGAATACGGCTTTTTTCGGTTTATACACCGAATATAAATTCCTTCAAGGAGATAACATCGCCTTTAGCAATAGAAACGTATACATAGTAACAGAGGATATAGGAAGCATCAAGTGCGTCTATCTTTCCGTCACCGTTAACATCATATGCTGCCTTCTGTTTTTCTGTAAGCGGAACGTTTTTAGAAGTTGAATTCATTGCATATATCATAAGGATAATGCTTGCATCAACTGCGTCTATCTTGCCGTCGCCTGAGGCATCTCCAAGTGCGATATCGGGCTCGTCATCAACAGGAGTTGTAGTTGTTGGGATTGTTGTAGTAGTTGTTTCTGTAGTTGTTGAGGTCGATGTTGAAGTTGAAGTAGATGTGGTAGTTGTTGTAGATGTTGAGGTTGTTGATGTAGAAGTTGAGGAGGTTGTGGTTGTTGTTTCTGTAGTCTCAGAGGTTGTAGATGTTGTAGTTTCAGTTGTTGTCTCTGTAGTCTCAGAAGTTGTTGATGTTGTGATTTCTGTAGTTGTTGTTTCGGAAGTTGTTGAAGTTGTTTCTGTTGTAGTTGTAGTAGATGTTGTGGTAGTTGATGTAGTTTTTGAGGTTGTTGAAGTAGTTGTTGTGCTTGTAGTAGATGTGGTCTTAGAAGTTGT
>NZ_KI912492.1:60705-61808 GCF_000518765.1 Ruminococcus flavefaciens ATCC 19208
CCGACAGTAACATTTTTCTCCCAGTCTGCTCTTGTGCTTGGGTAGAAAACATTCTGTATGCCGCTGCATCCGTCGAAGGAGTTGTCGGCAATATTGGTGATTTCCTTTGGAAGATATACATCTTCAACGCCGAGCATTCTGTAGAATGCATACTTAGGTATTTTCTTTCCGCCGTTGATGGTTATTGTTTTAAGTGACTTAGGAATATATCTTCTCCAGCCGCCGGAGTTGTTGATATTGAAATAATCTTCATCATTTCCGTTGAGGAAGAGCTCGGATATCTGCTGAGCACTTCCGTCTGCGTTAACAGCTGAAAGTGATGAACCTGCAAACGGAAGAGTAAGTGATTCCAGTGATTTACAAGCGCTGAATATGTGCGAACCGATCGTTGTGTTATCACCTGTTATCTCGGCTGTCTTGAGTGAATCACATTCTTCAAATGCGTAATTGCTGATAGTCTTTACGGATTCGGGAATTGTAACACTGATAAGCGAGTCACAGTTACTGAAAGCATATTCACCGATAGTTTCGATGCTTTCAGGGAAAGAAATGGTACTGAGATCAGCTGAACTGCAATTTGCAAACGCATGATCGCCGATATATAACAGTGAATTCGGCATAACTGCATTTTTCAATGATGTGCAGTTGTAGAATGCATATGATCCCAGTGATGTTATATCGTCGGGAACAACAATTTCCTCTACACCGTTCATACGATAGAATGCGTAATTAGGGATTCGGCCTCCGCCTAAGATAGTGATCTTTTTAAGTGCCTTGGGGATATATCTTCTCCAGCCGCCTGTGTTGTTGATGTTGTAGAATTCATCATCATTTCCGTTGAGGAACAGGTTTACGATCTCCTGTGAGCTGCCGTCAGTATTTACAGCTTCAAGAGAGAAGCCTGCAAAAGGAAGTGTGAGTTCTGCAAGCGATTTACAGCCGCTGAATACATGGCTTCCTATACCGTCAGCACCGCCCCTGATAACAGCAGATGCAAGTGATGAACAGTCGCTGAATGCGTATTCACCGATAGTTTTTACTGTTTCGGGAACTGTTACATTTGTGAGACCGCTGCAGCCCGAGAACGCATTGTTGCCAATAGC
>NZ_KI912492.1:61818-208094 GCF_000518765.1 Ruminococcus flavefaciens ATCC 19208
TCACCGAGGAATCTTACCTTGCCGTCGATCTCTTCGTTATTAGCTCCGACAGTAACATTTTTCTCCCAGTCTGCTCTTGTGCTTGGGTAGAATACATTCTGTATACCGCTGCATCCGTCGAAGGAGTTGTCGGCAATATTTGTGACTCCCTTTGGAAGATATACATCTTCAACGCCGAGCATTCTGTAGAATGTATACTTAGGGATCTTCTTTCCACCATTGATAACGATTGTTTTAAGTGACTTGGGGATATATCTTGTCCAGCCGCCTAAATTGGTTATTGCATAATGGTCTGTGGAACTGCCGTTAAGGAAGAATTCTGATATCTGCTGAGAGCTGTCCTCTGCGTTGACAGCGTCAAGTGTTGAACCTGCAAACGGGAGAGTTATAGACTCGAGCGATTTACAATTATTGAATATATATGAGCCTATTTTGACTTCGTCACCGAATATATCAACTTTTTTGAGCGAATCGCAGTTATCAAATACATAGTTTCCTATGGACGTAACTGATTCGGGAATCACGATGCCTGTAAGACCGTCACAGTTTGAAAAAGCATATTCGCCGATGGATTTTACTGTGTCTGAGATAACAACATCTTTAAAATCAGCAGAGATGCAGTTGTCAAATGCGTGTTTTCCGATAGAAGTTATATCGTTTGGAACAGTGATGTTTGTTAATTTGCTCATACGGTAGAATGTATAATCGGGAATACGTGATCCGCCAAGTATAGTTACAGTTTTTAAAGAATTAGGTATGTATCTTGTCCAGCCGCCGGTGTTGGTTATCGCATAATACTTATCTGTATTGCCGTTGAGGAAGTAATCAATGATTTCTTGTTTGCTGTTGTCTTTGTTGACATCTGCAAGTGAGAAACCTGCAAATGGAAGAGTAATGCTTTCAATTGAAACGCATTCACTGAATACATGATTCCCTATTCCGTTGACTCCACCGTAAATATCGGCTTTTACAAGGTTATCACAGCTGTTGAAAGCAAAGCTTCCGAGCTTCAGAACTGTTTCGGGAACAGTGATGCTTTTCAGTCCGTTGCAGTTTGAGAATGCATAGTCACCTATAGAGGTAAGAGTATCAGGGAAGGTGATAGGTTTAAGCAAAGTGCTGCTGCAATTGCTGAACGCATAGTTTCCTATAGATGTAAGCGTACTCGGCATTGGTGCCTCGGTGAGAGAAGTGCAGTCTGCAAATGCATAGTTGCCGATGGAAGTGATATTATCCGGGATAGTAATATCTGTTACGCCGCCAAAACGGTAGAATGCATAATTGGGTATCCTCTTGCCGCCGAGAATTGTTATCTTTTTGAGTGACTTAGGGATATATCTTGTCCAGCCTCCGTAGTTTGTTATAGCGTAATAGTTATCAGTGCTGCCGTTAAGGAAGTAAGTGGATATCTGGCATGTTGAATCGGGATCATCAATTGATTTTGCATCAAATCCTGCAAAAGGAAGTGTAAGCTCAGCCAGCGATTTACACTGGTCAAAGATATGTATTCCTATACCGTCAGCACCGCCTTTGATAACAGCCGTTTTAAGTGCTGAACAGCTTGTGAATACATAATTGCCGATAGTCTTTACATTCTCAGGGATAGTAATACCTGTAAGACCGTAACATTCAAGGAAAGCATATTCTTCTATAGAGGTCAGTTTTTCAGAGAACTTCAGATCACCGAAAGCGGCATTGTAACATTGTGCGAAAGCGTATTTGCCTATTTCGGTCATACTGTCGGGAATACTGATAGTTTCTACGTCATGCAAACGATAGAATGCATAATTTGAGAGCCTTGTACCTCCTGTGACGGTGATCTTCTTGAGTGCTTTGGGGATATATCTTGTCCAGCCGCCATAGTTGGTGATAGCATAGTAATCCGTTGTATCGCCGTTAAGGAAGTAAGTGGATACCTGACTTGTTACCGTGGGATCATCAGCTGACTCGGGGTCAGAGCCGACAAAAGGAATTGTCATTTCGGCAAGGGATTTGCAGCCGCTGAATACGTGATTGCCTATACCGTCTGAACCGCCTTCGATAACTGCTTTTTCAAGTGAAGAGCAGTCACTGAATGCGAAAGAGCCGATGGAAGTCAACGTATCCGGAACGGTTATGCTTGTAAGTCCTTTACAGCCTGAGAACGCATAATCACCTATAGAGGCAAGAGCATCATGGAATTCTACGTCATTGAAATCTGTACTGCTGCAATTACTGAAAGCGTGATTGCCTATGCTTGTAACTCCTTCGGGGATATAGCTGTTTATGTTAGATGAACAGTCGGCAAATGCGTAGTTGCCGATCTCAGTGATGCTCTCGGGGATAACTATGGATTCCACACCCGTAAAGCGGTAAAATGCATAGTCGGATATTCTTTTGCCGCCCAGAATAGTTATCTTTTTAAGCGCCTTAGGAATGTATCTTGTCCAGCCGCCGTAGTTTGTTATAGCGTAATAGTCATCAGTGCTGCCGTTAAGGAAGTAAGTTGTTAACTGACTTGTTACCTCAGGATCGTCAGCCGATTTCGCATCGAATCCTGCAAAAGGAAGTGTAAGCTCGGCAAGTGATTTACACTGAGTGAAAATGTGTATTCCTATACCGTCTGCACCGCCATTGATAACAGCTTTTTCAAGTGCTGAGCAGTTGCTGAAAGCGTAGCTGCCGATAGTCTTTACATTTTCAGGTATATTTATGCCTGTAAGTCCAAAACAGTTTGAGTAAGCATATTCTCCTATGGAAATAAGAGATTTTGTGAAATTAACATTGCCGAAAGCAGCTTTTTTGCAGTCTTCAAATGCGTATTTACCGATAGCAGTTGTTGCATCGGGGATAGTGATAGTTTCCACACCTGAGAGACGGTAGAATGCATAATCGGATACTCTTGAGCCGCCTGTGACAGTGATCTTCTTGAGTGCATTAGGGATATATCTTGTCCAGCCGCCGTAGTTTGTAATAGCATAGTAATCCGTTGTATTGCCGTTAAGGAAGTAAGTTGATACCTGACTTGTTACCTTCGGATCATTTGCGCCTGCTGCGCTTGAGCCTATGAAAGGAATTGTAAGCTCGGCAAGGGATTTACAGCCGCTGAATACATGATCGCCTATGCTGTTTTCTCCGCCTGCAATAACAGCTGATTTGATTGAAGTACAATCGCTGAAAGCATAGCTTCCGAGAGACTTTACAGTTTTGGGAACATTAATACCTGTAAGATTCTTACAGCCTGAGAATGCATTATTTCCGATAGACGTGAGTGTTTTCGGGAATGTAACAGTCTTGAAAGCAGCACTGCTGCAATTGCTGAATGCGTAATTTCCGATACTTGTAATACCCTCGTGTATATCAGTGCTTTCGAGAGAATTACAATTTGCAAATGAATAGTTTCCGAATGTAGTGATTGTTTTCGGAACAGTTATAGTCTTAGCGCTGTTTATATTGTAGAAAGCGTAATTCGGGATCCTTGTTCCGCCTGTTACAGTGACAGATGTAAGCGACTTGGGGATATATCTTGTCCAGCCGCCATAGTTTGTAATAGCGTTATACTCTTTTGTATTGCCGTTGAGGAAAAAGTCAGAGAACTGCTGGGTGCTTTCGTCAGCATTAACTTCAGCGAGAGAGTGTCCCATGTAAGGGATAGTGATATCTTCGATAGCTGCACAGCCGCTGAAGATGTGGTTTCCTATGCCATCCTTGCAGTTTTTGATAACAGCTGTTTTGAGTGAAGTACAATCGCTGAATACATAATCACATATCTTATTTACACTGTCAGGAACTTCGATAGACGTTATGCCGGTACAGCCTGAGAAGGTGTAGTTAGGTATTTCTGTAATTGTCTTTGGAATAACGATATCTTTGAGCGAAGTGCAATTCGCAAAAGCATATTCATCCACAAATGTAATATCCTCAGGCATTACGAGCTTTCCTTCGGGATATCTTACTTCTACAACTTTTTCCTTTTCATAATCATATATGTCATATGATACGGTAGAAAACGAAGAACACTTTCTGAAAGCGTTTTTACCGATGCGCTTGATGGTCTGCGGCAGATTTATTGACTCCATATTGCTGCAGTTAACAAACACATTGTTGCCTATGCTTGTGATTATGCCTCCGTTTTCCTTATCACCTGTGTTTTCAATAACTACATACTTGATGATGGAAGGATCTCTGAAAGGTGATGAACTGAAATCATACATATCGCCGTATCCGCAGGCATAGAGGTAACCGTCAGGATAGAGCATATATGAAATATGTTCACCAAGTTCACCTGTCTCGGCGATCATTTCATCCTTTGTAAAGGAAGGAGCGGGAAGTGTCTGAGCTACAAACGGCGGCTTTGTTGTTGTAGGCTGTGTAACAGCTTCACCTGTTTCGGTATATGAACTGCCCTGATTATAACCTCCGTCGGGATTGCCGTCTTTATCAACTGTTGGCTTTGCTTTGACTGTCTTTTCAGTATGACGATTATCTATTTTTAAATTTCCGCTTTCGAGGCTGCTTCCGTTATATGTTACAGAGTAGCTATACGTACCGGGCAGGCAATAGAATACAGCATTGCCGCTGTCGCCGATAGTCTGCTCCTTATCATCGAGCTTGACTACTGCTCCCGGAATATAGCCGCCGTCCGAACTGCTTATAACATTGAATGTTGTTCTGAATCTGTTATAGTAACAGTCGCCCCAGCCAAAGCCTTTCTCCGACGAAAAATATGCATTAAAGAAAGGGAGATTTATCGAAAAGTCAAAAAGATTCCAGCTTTTTTTCTTTCTGAGAGCACAGATATCAAGATTTACCTTTACGACAAAGTCGGTTTTAGCTTGTATGCAGAATTTGCAGGCGTGATAATAAGGTTTTGTTTCGCCGTTGTTTATAATAACATTATCGGGCGGTTCGTTCATGTTCTTTTCATACTGTTCAAGCAGCTTGAAAAGGTCAGCTTCTGCTTTTATTCTTATGCCTGCTTTTATATCAAAGCCGACGGCTGCGATATTTTCATTTACAACCTCCATGTATAACTTCAACTCAAGTCCTGCATAGATCTCACCGGAAATTTTCAGACTGATATCGAAGTTCTTGTCGTCTAAGAGCTGTTCTATTGGTTCGACTTCTCCGTCTTCATATTTAAATCCTCTGACATTGTCCCATTTTACGGTAAATGTGATCTTGCCCGAGAATTCCACAAATACACGCGGAGAAATATCTATAATAGTTCCGGGGATAGAAGTAGGTATTACGATCTTAGCAATTGTAGCTCCGAGGGACTGTACCTTTGACGATGTTGGTTCAGAATAACCGCTGCCCGAAAAACCTTTGGTAACTGTAAATGCAGGCGTTACCTTTACTGTAAGCTCGATCTTGGTTGTTCCGAACTTTTTGAAGAAATTAAAGTTAACGGATATCGTTACCGAACCTGAGACCTTATCCGCATTTTTAACATTAAAATCCTCATATGGGTCGTTGGGTGTGGTATCCTCGGTCGTAGGGTCAAACAGCGAATCAAGACTGAAGGTCTTGCTTGCGGAGTAATCAAATTTGAGATCATGCTGAGGTGCAACATACTCAAAATCGAATGTGCCGTCGTCGTCTACGATAACGTCACCGTTTTCATCTACATTCGGGAAGGATACACCTTCATCAGCGGCAGAAGTGTCGATCTGAGCCTTGCCCATATTGCCGTCACTTTCTATCTTGATGAAATCAAACATATCCTCGATATCATCATTGCCCGATACTGTTACGGTATCGCCGTCCTTTTCGATCTTTTCAACGCTTACAGCTATGATATTATCTTCATCAGGCTGTATGTAAAGGTATTCACCCTTTTCGAGAGAAGTGATGCTTTCGTCAGCATTGTCAAATACGAAAACGTTGTTGTCAAAGTCGGCAGAGACAAGAGTATTCTGATCCTCTGAGCTTTCTGCCATTACCGTATCTTCATTGAGGACGAGGAAGTTTGTTGTATCATCTTCGTCGAGATTGACTACCTGTTCCTGATCGAAGTCATGTATGTCCTTGGCAAGTATTTCTTGATATTCCTTTGTGTATCTGTTAAGGGTATATGGTTTGCCAACGGGGCGGTTCAGCGGATCGAAAAGCTGAGCCTTTACAAGGTAATACTGCGGAAGCTTTGAAGTATCAGCCTTAAGCTCGCTGTTGATAAGCTCGCCTGCCGAAACAGCTGTCTCAACGCTGAAAATATTTTCCGAAGTCTCGTCATTTATAAATGAGACAACGATCTTTGCTTCCGTCTGCTGGGTAGATGCTGTACTTACTTTTCCTGTCTCATTGTCAAATTCCAGAGCTGTGATCTGGAACTGAGAGTTGCAGGCATTTTCAGCAAGCGGATTTTGTACGTCTTCTTTCGCAGCCGCGTGTTTGAAAAAGTTTCCGAGCGAGTTGGTAGATTTGATGTCGTAATCGCTTGAGATTGGGCGATCTTTTTCTGTAGCTGCATTTGCTTCGTGACCGGCATTATTCAATGCCTGATTCGGCAGGACAGCCGAGGTACACATAACTGCACTCAGCACACCTGCAATTAGTCGGTTTCTAAGCATTTTTCAACATTCCTCCTCAAAATCATCTCTTGGTAGTATATACCATTTATATATTATATTCCCAAATATACAAAAAGTCAATGTTTATTTAGCGATTTTATGGCTTGTATTATCATAAATTGCTAATGTTGTGATAATCGTTAAATATGATAAAACAGGCAAAAATGGGCGGAAACAATATTCGAAAATATTATTTCTGTTTATGATATATGTATAATCATATATCATGTAAAATAATGAGTTTAAAAATGACTCACAAGCAGATCGGGGAATACAGTACGTGAGTGGATAAAATCCGATTTTTAGGTAAATATGTCTGATAGCAATGTCTGCGCTCGCTTTCTGATAAAATTTTTTTCATTTCAAAAAGGTAAAATAACGAATAATCGTGACACTTTTACTAAAAGTTTTCAGAAAATACATTGAAATAATATGCGAAATATGTTACAATATCTATGGGAGATTTTAATGAAAAATATACACCATAAGGGATATGAAACGGACATAATGAAGGGTGGAATTCTAATGAAATATACGGCTGAAGAGATAAGAAGCGCTCTGTATAACAATGAGCTGACAGCATATTATCAGCCTCAGTACGATACTATAAAGGGTCAGATGAAAAGTGCGGAGGCGCTTGTGCGCTGGATAAAGCCGGACGGCACTGTTATTTCGCCGTTTTTCTTTATTCTCGTTGCGGAGGAATCTGATCTCATCATGGAGATAGACTGGTACGTCACAGAGCTTGTCTGCAAAACACTTGTAAAACAGAACATGATGCCTCAGTTTCCTATATCTGTCAATTTCTCGCGCAGACATATTCAGGAGGAGAATTTTGCGGATAAACTCAGTGCCCTTGTGGATAAGTATGAGCTTCCGCATCCGCTTCTCGAAGTGGAGATAACCGAATCAGCCATGATCGGCAACGAAGAGAGCCTTTTAGACTGGATCGTATCCATAAGGAGCGCAGGCTTCAGAGTTGCTATCGACGATTTCGGAAGCGGGCTTTCCTCACTTCAGTTTGTTAAGGATATTCCTGCTGATGTGCTTAAAATAGACAGATCTCTTCTCAGCCATAACTGTGAAGATGAGAAGGAACGCATCGTTCTGGAGAGTATTTTCATATTTGCTCACAGACTTAATATAAAAACCGTGGCAGAGGGCATTGAGACAAAGGAACAGCTCGGTTTTCTGAGAAGCTGTGACTGCAACAGGATACAGGGATATCTGTATGCGCGTCCTATGCCGAGGAGGAGTATCTCAAGCTTTGTTTTGAACATAAGGTAGTGGAGGAAGCCACCGATATCCTTCAGTCGCAAAGTGCGGCAGGTACCATGAGTCTCCTTATCAACGCCATATTTCGCAAATATCCCCTTGTAATATTTACAAATCTTACAAGAAATTCTTTCTATATGATGGCTTATGAGAATTTTACAACTACCTCATGCCCGTCCGCAGGCGTATTCGATGAGCTCATCGTTCACGGAGCAAGTACCATGCACCCTGATGACAGGGAGATATTTTCTACGACGTTTGAGCGCCGTAAGCTTATCGAGGACTATAATTCGGGCACTCAGACCCTGCGTCTTGTGACCCGTCAGCTTGGCGACGACGGAGTATACAGACGAGTAGAAACAGTTGATTACTTCGTAAAGAGCAACTATTCAGATGATGTTCTTGCTATCACTCTCTGCGAAAACCTCCCTGATGAGCAGGAAACTGTTGATGCGATCGAGGCTGAGATAAGAAATGTGACAGATACTCATGTAGATGAGATAATGTCAATAATAAAGAAGTACCTCGGCATGAACATCTGAATTAATTATTAATGCTTAAAGACTGACATCATATGTATTTTGCTGCGCTATACATATTGCCTGCAATAGTAACAGAATCGTTCGCAGCCGAAACGGGGGGAGCGTAATTGAAGAAAAAACTTGATATTTCGGAATTGTTCAATAAAATGGGTCAAAACAGAAATACTATATTTCTTATTATGTGCCTTATGGTCCATGTTGCCTATTTTTCAGTGTTTTTGATCATGGGAGCAATTCCGCTGTCTGTTGTAAATGCGGTAAGCTCTGTTTTCTATATTCTTTTTCTGTTTTTCTCGAAGGACAGGGAAAAATCCGAAAAAGCAACAGTTTCTGCCTATTTTGAGATAATAGCATTCTCAACTGTGTGCGAGCTTTTCACGCGAAATACCTTTGGTTTTATATATTTTGTCATCGGTATGGTGCCCGTAATATTTTATCTCAGCCCTTCATACGGCAGCAAGAGATTCATATTCCAGATCATAGGCGTGATCTCTGCTTTGATGATACACCATACTCAGATACTGATACCGGACAGTTTCTTTCAAAAGCTCTATAAAGATCTTTTGCCCTATTCAAACGCTTTTAATTTTGTAAATCTGGTAATAACCCTTTTTACGATACTATACACTGCGTTTTTTTATACACTTGAGCTTGAAACCATAAAAAAGGAACTTGACTACAGCTCTACCCACGATCCGCTGACAGGGCTTTATAACAGAAGATTTCTGTATGATACCATAATCAAGGAAAATGAAGCACAGATAAGTATCATACTTCTTGATATTGACAACTTTAAAAAGATAAACGACCGCTTTGGCCATGACAAAGGAGATGAGGTGCTGATACAGCTTTCATCGTGCATTAAGGAGGAAGTAAGCAAAGACGGCTTTTATCCTGTCAGATGGGGCGGTGAAGAATTTATACTTTACTACAGAGAACTGGATATCGAGTCTGTCTATGAGCTTGCAAAGCATCTGTGTAAGCTTATCCCTGAAAGGGTGGTTCTTCCTGACAATAATTCTGTGACCGTTACAGTTGGACTTGCTGCGGGAAAGCAATCGGACTTTGACTCCATTGTGAAAAAGGCAGATGAAAAACTTTATTACGGAAAAAATAACGGTAAAAATCAGGTCGTTATATAGCAGGGATTCAAGGAACGGCTTTGGACAAAGAGTGATCATATAAGGAAGTGATAAGTCTATGAGAATAACGTATTCAATAATATACTTATTGCTTATTTTTGCACTGACAGCGTGCGGAATGACAGCTTTGCGTTCAAACGGAAAAAACACGCAGATCAGTGGCTTTGCTGGAATTTTCGCTGATACCTCCCGTGCTTGGAAATATGCTGATCGTTGGAACGAGCCTGAAGTTTACCGCTCTTATCGGCTGTTATTTATATTACCTCGGAATGGATCTTGTAATGTTCGCCCTTGTTAATTTTACAAACAGCTACTGTCAGGGAACAGGGGACGGAACACGAAAACCGACGGTAATATACATACTTATCGGGATAGATGCTGTGCAGATGCTCCTTGATACTGTTACGCATCACGCCTTTGAAGTGAAAAAGGTAATGGTCGAGAATGCGCCATATTACAAGATGATACCTCACTGGGGACAGACCTTGCATCGTATCATAGATTATTTTGCTTTTTTCTGTGTTTTGCTGCTCTTTATACTTGCATCAATAAAAACGCCGAAGATAAGCAGGGAACGCTATACGGTTATCCTCATAATCATGATCGCTGTAAGTATGCTGCTGTCCTACAATATATTCTTCCAATATGCCATTGACCGTTCAATGATAGGTTTTGGCGTGTTCGGTATCACGATATTCTACTTCTCTACAAAATACAAGCCTCTCAGGCTTCTTGATAAAGTGCTCTCAAACATAGTTTCGGGACTGTCGGATTCGTTCTATGTATTCGATCCCAACGGCAGCTGCGTCTGGGCAAACGAGCAGGGGTGCAGGCTGGTCGGGCTCAACAGTGAGAACTATGATGCTGTCACTGCAAAACTAATGGAAATGTTCGGCGATGACCTGCATCTGGACGATCATACAGTAAAGCGCAAGGTGATGGAAGGTTCGGATTCACGCTTCTATATTCTGGAAGAGAGTCAGGTTATGGACAGCAAGGGCAGATGCGACGGTTCGTATATCCGTATACAGGACGTTACCGAAGGTGAACAGAAGCTCAAGAAACAGGAAGAAAAAATCGGCCAGATCAGTATGGAGGCATATAAGGATCCGCTGACAGGAGTCGGAAGCAAGGTCTCTTACATTAAAAAAGTGAGTGAGCTCAATTCGCAGCTGATAGACGGGAACTTACAGATCGCCGTAGTCATGGTGGATATGAACGGCCTGAAAATTATCAATGACAGTCACGGTCATAAAGCAGGAGATGCCTACATAAGGGGCTGCTGTCACCTTATCTGCGATACCTTCAAGCATTCCCCTGTATTTCGTATCGGCGGTGATGAATTCGTGGTAATATTGCGGGGACAGGATTATGAGGACAGAGTGCAGAAAACAGAGGCTCTGCGCAATGCATACAGCGAAAGCTATTCCGACACAGCTCAGGAGCCGTGGTTAAGATTTTCTGCGGCTGTCGGCATGGCTGAGAACGCATCTGATGACTTTTCGTTTGAATTGATATTCAAACGTGCGGATAAAGCCATGTACGATGATAAAAAGCGATTCAAAGAAAAATACGGTATTGCCAGATGAAGATATCTGACATGGACAAAAAATGCCTCCTATGGTACAGCAGAGACCATAGGAGGCATTGATCATGCAAAAAAATTACATATTGCGCTTTCGGAGCAAAAGTGATATAATATATACAAACCGGGAGAGGTAGTAATATGGAAAAAAAGAAAAAGAATAAGATGTTCATTGCCGGTATCATTATGATAGTATTGGGCGTTGGAGTGCTGTCGTTCTTTGGATACCGAAAAATAAGCAGAGAGATATATCTCCGCAGGCTGCTTAAAGAAAATATCAATTTCGAGATCCCGAGGCTCGATATAAAAGTTCCCGTGCTTGAGGGGACAAGTCAAAAAGCTCTTCAAGTATCAGCAGGACATTTTGAAGGAACAGGCAGTCTCGGAAAAGGCAATTACTGTATCTGCGGACATAACAGTACGATATATGCTGAGATATTCAATGATCTCGATCAGATACGTGTCGGTGATGATATGTACCTTGTCGATAACGATGAGAAACACACAAAATATCGGTATACCGTAAGTGATTACAGAATTGTTGAGCCCGATGATACCAGCGTACTCAGAGATTTCGGAGATAACAGGATCACTGTCATTTCCTGTACTGATGACGGGAAACAAAGACAGGTAGTTGTAGGCAAATTTCAGGAATAGAATAACAGGGAGCACAGCCGCTGTGACGGTGCTCCCTGTTTTTTTATTTTCTTCTGCGTTCCGGAAATCTTTCGTAAAAGAGCTGCTTATCCTTATACATACGCTTATCGGCAACGCTCATAGCCTGACGTATGTCGATTTTCCCTTCTGAATAGCAGTATCCGAGAGAAAAACTTACAGCCTCGGAACCCGATTGGTATAATTTGAGCTTTTCGAGCTTTTCTTCAAGGGCTTTTGGGGAAATATCCATTGCCAGTACCATGAATTCGTCACCGCCTGCACGGTATATATCACTGCCTTCAAATGTGTTTTTCAGTATATCGGCAGCTTGTTTAAGAAGCTTGTCACCCGTAGCATGACCTCCGTTATCATTGATCTGCTTCAGACCGTTGAGGTCAACGAATATAACAGCAGTTTTTTCGGGGATCTGCTCTTTGCCTTCAATAATATCATCAATTTTCTGGTTCATGGCATTACGGTTCTTGACACCTGTAAGTATATCGGACGAGCTTATTCTTTTCAGCTTTTCCATAAGCTGACGGTTGACTATCTCCGATGCGATGAAAAATGATGAGCCTTCGAGAGTAGCGCGTATCTGCGTGGTTTTTTCCGTATCGAAATTGAGTGCCCATATGTATCCGATGGTCTCATCAACGTTTTTCAGCGGATACAGTACGATAGTATTGACGCCTACTTCCTTGAGAGACTGATACCACACGGGATTGCGTTCCTTCAGAACGCTCATATCTCTTTCGTCTTTTGCGATAAGGCAGGTGCTGCCTGCAATGGTATCGTCCCATGTTTCTATGATGTCATAGAAATCTTCATATGTATCGCGCAGGTATTTTTCAACGGAATAATTCCTCTCGGGAGTCGAAGCAGCTTCACTCAGTACAGAAAAGCTGCGTTTTTGTTTATCTGTCAGTATCAGACATACCTTGTCCGCTTCGCAAAGATTTCTGATATCACAGATTACTTCGTCCATTGTGTGCTTGAAGTCCTTTGTGCCGCGCAGCTTTATGCAGGTTTCAAGTACGTCAGCAGCAACGGAGGGAGCGACATTTGACATACGGTCACTCTGAGCACAAGGTGTAAGCTCCTGAGAATATGTCATATAGTAAGTATTGCCGCTGTCAGCAGCGATGGGCATAAGATACATATCTACCCAGAAATCATATCTTTCGGGGTGGATATATGCATGGGCAGGCTTTTTGAGTACGGCACAGCGGTAGCAGACGTCTTCAAAATTGAGATCCTTCGGGATATATCTTTCATACGGCGAATCAGGGATAAATGTATTTTTCAGCATTCCGCCAAAGGCTATATTATCAGGATTTTCAATAGAATCAATGTACGGCTTGTTTCCGCAGACTATGCGTATGTTGCCATAGCTTCCGTCATCAAATACCTGAACTGACATTATGCAGGTCATAGGTTCAAAACTGTTAACGAGTTGTTGTAGATCCATTTCTTTACCTCCAAATCATTGAAGTCGGATTAAGGGCGGCTTATATTTCACTTTCTGTTATATTGACGACAAGCTTTTCGGCATCTTCAGCCGACAAAGGACGTCCCCATATAAAGCCCTGTATAAAGTCGCAGCCGATATTCCTAAGTGTATCTATCTGTTCTTTCTCCTCGACACCCTCCGAGATAACGTCAAGTCCCATTATATGTCCCATTGAGATCATTGCTGCAACATATTGTTTTGATGATTCATTTGAATTGATCCTGTCAATGAATGATTTATCAATTTTCAGAAGATTTGCGGGTATCTTGTTAAGATAGCTCAGCGATGAGTAGCCTGTTCCGAAATCATCAATTGCAAATTTTACTCCCATTTCCCTCAGCTGGTTTATACATTGTAAAGCTTTATCGGCAGAATCAATAAGTATGGATTCGGTGATCTCGATCTCCAGCTGCTCTGCGGATACACCGCTGTTTTCTATAAGCTCGCGTATTTCTTCGATGAAGCCGTTTTTCATGATATGCCTTACAGAAGCATTGAGGCTCAGGATCAGGTCAAGTCCCGACTTTTTAACAAGTCTGCTGAAAAAATCAGCGGCTTTTCTGAATACCATGTTGTCGACCTTATCAATAAGACCGACTTTTTCTGCGATCGGTATGAATTCTCCGGGAGAAATGAAGTTTCCGTCCGTATCCTTCATACGTGCAAGTGCTTCAAAGCCGCGGAGCTTGTGATCTATATTATACTGCGGCTGCAAATTGAAGTATATGGTGTCATTCTCAAGAGCAGATCTTATCTTGTTTTCAATTTCAAGCATATGCGCATCTTTGAGAAGCTCGGGAGCGAACCGAATGATATGATCGCTGTTGTGAGCCTTCTTTATTGCATGCATAGCAGCATCGGCGTGGGAAATAATTGAATCTGCTGTGTCTGCATCTGTTGGATATTCAGCATATCCGAGGCTGGCTGTTATGTAAAGATCACAGCCTTCTACTGTAAGCGGCTCGCTGAGAGCGTCAGCGAACTTTTCGATCGTGCTCCTCAATTCGGTCTCCGAATCGTAATCCCATATAATAAGCATGAATTCATCACCGTTTATGCGTGTGATATAGGTATGTACCGGTGTGCTATCATCATCAGACAGAGCTTTCCAGCGATCGGATACCTCCATAAGCACCTTGTTTCCTGCTTCAAGTCCCAGTGAATCATTGATGGTCTTGAAATGATTGAGGTCGATAGAAACAGCCGTGAACTTCTTTTTGCGGATTATCAGGTCGGAAATACGATCTGTGCAGGCAAAACGGTTAGGCAGTCCCGTCAGTGTATCTGTATAGCTCATATGCTCGAGACGCTTTATTACTTTATATCTTGCAATATGCGAAGAAATAAAAAATGTGGTCAGCTCAAGTGTTTCTTTTATGCGTATAGTTTCACTTGTATCGAAATTGGTCGCCCATATGAAGCCGAGAACTTCATGTCCCTGACGAAGAGGGAAGAGTACGACGCTTTCAACGCCTGCTTCCACAAGCGTCAGATACCACGGGTTATTTATATGGCTGTAGTACTCCCTATCGGCATTATCCTGAATAATAACGCAGTCGTTTTCAGTTCCGATCATATTTATCCATGAACTTGCGATCTTATAGAAGCCGTCGAATTCCGTAACACGTTTGATCTTACTGTTTTCCTTGAAATCCGTTGCGAGAATGGAATAGCTCTCCTCAGCGTCATTCAGCAGAAGTACGGTACAGCATTCGGCTTTGCATATCTCACGTATCTCGGAGATAACGTTTTCCATTGCATCTTTTAAATTGTTGGCTTTATGCAGCTTTATGCAGGTTTTGAGAACATCGTTCGACGTTTTTGCCGTGTTGACTGTATCAAAGATATTATCGGCGTTTTGGCTTGGAATGACTGTATAGGCACAATAACAGACATCACCGTTTTCGTAGTCTATTGGTATTGCGTAGATATCAAACCATATTTCACCTTTATCTATATGACCGTATGTATGAACGGGTGTTTTCTGTACGGCAGCCTTGAAGCACACATCTTCAAAGCTGCGGTTTTT
This sequence comes from Ruminococcus flavefaciens ATCC 19208, assembly GCF_000518765.1. Taxonomy (GTDB): domain Bacteria; phylum Bacillota; class Clostridia; order Oscillospirales; family Ruminococcaceae; genus Ruminococcus; species Ruminococcus flavefaciens. Next base: position 77,110 of record NZ_KI912492.1, read on the forward strand.
CGGTAAATATTTAGTATACAACGAATCCGGGACAAATGAAGAGCCTGCATCGGCTGAAACATAGAATTCATCGCTGCTAAGTCTCATATCGATAATTTCAATGTATTTTTTATTCCCGGCAGCAAGACGGATATCCCCATAGCCGCACTCAGCTGTTTTTTGTACCGCTACGATACAAGTTGGAGAAAAAAAGGTATCAGCAAATTTCTGTATATCCATATTGACTCCTTTCTGTTATGAGTGAACTGTTTTAACAGAAAACAGCTTTAGCTGGTATAATGTTATAGTAGATTATTATACAATTCTATTATATATCTATGTATCAAAAATAGCAATAGACAAAATATAAATAATATAAGAAATCGTTTTTTTATATTTTGCAGACTGTATTCAGTAAGATAAATGGCTGTTTTTATTTTAAGGAAGAAAAGTTTTTAATGATTTTTAGCTGTATGTACAAGATGCCTGATGTTCAGAACAACAAAATCTTTGTATTTTTTACGTCATTAATATGTTAAACTATTGACTCACAATATAAAATGTGTTATAATACTTTGGGGTTACGGCATATAAACGTAATAGCATTTTTTTACAAATAAAAGAAAATGCTTTATTTTTATGCCTGACTTTAATATTTTATTGAGGAGAAAATAACCATGAACATCAAAAAAACTATCGCAGGAATAGGTGCTCTTTCGGTGCTGATAAGCTCAGGCGCATTTACAGCCATGAACGCTTTTGCAGCAGATGCCGCTGAGTACAGAACAGGAAAGATCACAGCACATCTTTATTCAGAGGAGAAATTAAAGGACATCGAGTGCCGTTATTATAACGATATGCCGAATGTCCCATACATAAAGCTCTCTGATTTTTACAGCTGCTGGATAAGCCAGAATCTGGAAATAACAAACAAAAACGACGGTACATATGAGGTAAAAGTGCCTATTGGCGTGACAGGAACAATAGACGTAAATAAGGATACTGTTTCAACAGATGATTTGGCAGGCTTCTGTTATCCTCAGTATTTAATTGAAAGCGGTTCTTCAAATGTCTATACATATATCAAAGAAGCTGAGGATACAGAGGATACAGAAGAAAAGACAAGCGATACTACGGATTTTTCAGCTTATAATATAGATCTTCGCGGAGATGAGAATGATATATGGTGGCCTGTAGCAACGTTATGTGATTATTATGATTGTAATCTTAATCAGGGTGCTTTAATTGACGATACGCTCTATTTCTTTAATTACATTATCGGTGATTATTCAAGAGAGACTATTGGTAATTCTTCCGCGCATAAAGATAACTTTACCGCGAAATACGAAAACGGACGTCCGAAGGATCTGGTAGAGTATAACTACAACGAGCTTTGTTTCAATTTTGATAGAACCTATGGTTTCCCCGGAAGATTTATATACAATGATCTTCTTGCTGAGACCAATTTTGATACAATGCTCTCAACTGCAAGTGATAATACAAAAAAGATAAAGCAAATGCTTCTTTCGGAAGATGCACACGAATACTGTGCAGGCTACGAACTCCTTAACAATTATTTCTGGGACGGCGGACATACCTATTTTTACGCTACCATGATAGACGAAAAAACAGATTTCGGCAATAAGGTTATTGACAATATCAGGGCTGTGGGATTCCCTGAAGACGGTATTGATTATGCATCAATATTCTCAAATTCACTGACCAGTGGTAATGCTGCACTTGATGCGAGAAATAAAATGTTTGAAACCGCTGATACATATGAAGCTTTGAAATATTCGGAATATGCCGTAAAAGGTGATACAGCTGTTTTCTCATTTTTAGAGTTCAAAGAGGAATCAGATAACTGGCTCTCATATTATTATAAAAACGGAGAAATGCCACAGGATCTTATCACTGAATTCTATAATTGCGTCACTAAAGCAAATGCCGATCCTGCAATAAAGAACTTTGTTATTGATCTCGGAGCAAACGGCGGCGGTTATGTTAGTATAGTGGAATATATGATGGGAATCATAAGTGATCTTGATAAAATCACTGTTATTTCAGGCAGAGGTGATGAGTCAGCTACAATTCAGTATTTAGTAGACAAGAACCTTGACAAGGCATATGACGAAAAGGATAAGGCTATGAAGCTTGACCTTGATTTCGGTATCATCACTTCAAATTACTCATTCTCATGCGGTAACCTTATGCCCGCACTTGCAAGAGATGCAGGAATAATGCTGGTAGGCGAAAAAAGCGGAGGCGGAACCTGTTCAACAAACCGTTTCGTTACTCCCGACGGACTGGTATACGCACTTTCAACAGGTATCAAATTCGTTGATAAAGGCGGTACGTCCATTGATAACGGCATTCAGCCCGATTATGATATTGTAAAGACAGACGATGACGGTATAAAGGATTATTCAGAGGTTTATAATTTCAGCAAGCTAAGTGCTCTTTTCACTGAGTTTTACGGCAAGAAAACTGAAGAAGCTCCTTCAGTAACAACTACAACCACAACTACTTCTGCAACCACAACTACTACAACCACATCTGCATCATCGACAACAACTACTGAAACTGCAACAGCTTCATCAACTTCGTCATCTTCTGCTTCAACATCAAGCAGCACAACTCCAAATGCAGACGGAACTCTTCCTGATACAGGAAATAATTCTATAGGTAAAGCAGCTACAGCTGCTTGTGCAGTTTTAATGATAATTGCAGGCGGAGCTATGATCTTCATATCACGCAGGAACAGAAATAAGGAAGATAACGGAATATTCTGATAAAACACTCAGGGGCAATGTGTACTGATGAAAAAAACAGTGCTTGCCCGTTGACGGACGTATTTACAATTAGCTTTGATAATGATTTAAAGGAACTGTTTTCATAACAGTTCCTTTTTTGTATGCATTCCATGATCACAAGTCAGTTTGCTGTATTATAGTATTCAGACAAGCAGTGGATAAATAAAATGTAATGGAGGTGATATAAATGTATGAATTCAGCAGGGCAGGCTACAGCTCTGCAAAGAAAAAAGTTATCACGGAAAAGGGAGAGCTTGTGATCGAGAATCTCTCTCCGGACAAGAAAGACGATCGTATGTTAAAAGCCGCCGAAGCGGAACTGTACAGTGTTTTTTCAAAATATTGTTCTGAGCCTGAGAAGAAAGGGTAAGTTATACTGTTACGGCATGGCAAGAAATTAATACCGAAGGCAGCTTATTAAGGAAACGATATTATGATAGCAATTTATGCAAGACAGTCTGTTGACCGTGCGGACAGTATTTCCATCGAGCAGCAGATAGAATTATGCAAATTTGAGACGAGGGGAGAATGTTTCAGAACTTACATCGACAGGGGGTATAGCGGAAAGAATACAAACCGTCCTCAGTTCACAGAGATGATGAAGGATATCAGAGAGGGATATATCAACACAGTCATCGTCTATAAGCTTGACCGTATAAGCCGTTCCATACTTGATTTTTCAAACATGATAGAGATATTCGGGAAACGCAGGGTGCAGTTCATTTCTGCGACTGAAAAGTTTGATACCTCGTCTCCGATGGGAAATGCAATGTTGAATATCTGTATCGTATTCGCACAGCTTGAACGCGAGACCATACAGAAGAGAGTGGCTGACGCATATTTTTCGAGAAGTCAGAAAAGCTTCTACATGGGCGGAGCTATACCTTACGGATTCAGAAAGATACCGACTGTCATAAATGGTATACATACCTCGATGTATGAACCTATACCCGATGAAGAAAAGGTCGTTCGTATGATATTTGAGGTGTATTCTCAGCCGAATGTCTCATACGGAGATATCATAGACAGAATGAATGAGCTTGGGATAAAAAAGCGCGGAAAAGACTGGGTAAGGCAGAGAATAAGGGAGATACTGTGTAATCCCGTTTACGTTAAAGCCGATCTTGATGTATATGATTTCTTCAGGGAGCACGGTGCCGAACTTGTGAACCCACCCTCGGATTATATCGGCGAAAACGGCTGCTACTGCTATAAGAGCCGAGATGACAAGAAAAAGAATATTTCCAGAATCGAAGGTAATCAGATAGTTATTGCGCCTCACAATGGAATAGTAGACTCCGGGTTATGGATCAAATGCCGTGAAAAGTGCATGGGCAGAAAGCAGGTGATACCTTTCCAGAAGGCGAAGAATTCATGGCTGTGCGGAAAGGCAAAATGCGGAGAGTGCGGCTATGCTCTCACGGCAAAGGAGTTCGACAGAGGCAGACGGCGTTACCTCAGGTGTTCAAACAGAATAGCTTCGGGAATATGCAAAGGCGCGGGAACTCTCTATACTGACGAAGTGGAGCAGGTGGTTTACGATGAAATACGAGGAAAGCTTGCGATGTTCGGAAAGCTTTCAAATTCTGAACAGGCTGTTCCTGATGCAGAGCAGGCAAGGCTTAAGAATGAGCTTGCTGAGACAGAACGGGAGATAAGCGGACTGCTTGAGCGAGTCAGTGAGTCTGACAATGTGCTTTTTCATTACATAAACGAGCGTGTTACTGCACTTGACCTGCGCAAAAAGGAGATAACGGAAAAGATCAAGGAGCTGGGCCGCAGGAAGGATATCAATGCTTACGAAACAGACGCTCATCTGACTCTGTGGGAAGAACTCAGCTTTGATGACAAGCGCCGAGTAGCCGATGTGCTTATACGTGTGATATATGTGACAAGCGAAAAAATAACGATACAATGGAGAATATGAGGCATCTTGAATGATTCGGTGAAGCACTCCGCATAGCACAGGATAACCTTGATTCAAGAAACTTTTATGCCTGCAATCCTTCCTTTGATAAAAACTGCGGCAGAAAAAGATAAAAACATGGCTTCCGATTTTTTCGGAAGCCTTTTTTGTGGAAATATTACGGGAATATCCGACAGAACATGACGGAAACGGCTGTCGTAAAAAAAGGAAAATAAAGTGTATACGTGTCCAAAACATCGGGAAAGCATTAAATATATCAGGAAAAAGAGCTTTCGGCTGTACATTTCAGATGTTATACTTGTAGCAAAGGAGGGATAGATGTGAAGAACATCATAATTGCATTTGTATCAGCGATCATAATGCTGATAGCTGTAGATACCGTCAAATCAGCGGCAGCTGATACAGGCTATGAATATACCATAATAAACGGAGAAGCTGTGATAGTAGGTTATAAGGGTGAACCGGAATACATCGAGATCCCCGAATTTATTGAAAGCTGCCCCGTTATTGAGGTGAGGGACAACGCATTCTATAACTGTCACTCGCTGAAAGGTGCTGTACTGCCTGACACTGTGCTGAAAATAGGTCATCACAGCTTTTATGCCTGCTATGAGCTTGAAAGCATAAGACTGCCGGCGGAGCTTGAGGAGATAGGAATGGGCTGCTTCTGCGGCTGTGCTGCACTGAAGGAGATAGAGCTCCCCGAAACTCTTGATATTATCCCCGATTCCTGTTTCCGTGCCTGTACATCGCTCACTGAAATAACACTTCCGCAGGAGATAAAAGTTATCGAGAAATTTGCTTTTGCAGGCTGTACGGGTTTGGAGAGTGCAGATCTTGGAAAGAGTCTGATGGCAGTAGGTGAAAGGGCTTTTTATATGTGTAGTAAGCTTCAGAGCGCGGTATTGCCCCAAACCTGTTATGATATAGGCAAGCAGGCGTTCGGCTACACCTGTGACGGCAATAAGATGGCTGTAAAAACTGACATGACGCTCATAGGCAGCAGTGAGTCGGCAGCAGAAAGCTATGCGAAAGAAAACGGCATCAGATTTGCGGAAAGCCATGATACAGCCGATGCTTTTGCCGAATCGGTCAGCATTGAAAAAAGCAGAAAAGCACCTGACTGGGTGAGCTGGCTGGTACTCGGAGCATTCGGACTGCTTTCTGTTACAGCTGCGGTAATATCTTTTTACGAAAATAAAATAAGAAAGCTTAAATAATTGCTATTTCAAAGCGCTTTTGACCAGAAATTGCGGTTTTTTGAAAATCGGTTAATATTAGTAATGTTTTATGAAATCCCTTGCAATTTCAGAAAAAATGTGATATGATATATGTGCATAAGTATGTTAAGTTGATAAAATAAGGATAGGCACTTAAATTATAAACTTAACACATATAATTTAATACACATGATCTGGAGGGATCAAATTGAAAAAAGAAAACATGAAGCGGGCTGCGTGCACTGTTGCAGCTGCGTTCATCGCGGTGGCGGCGATGAGTTTTCCTTCAGCTCTGACAAAGCCCCCGGCAGTTTCTGCTGCTGAGAATGTCCTTAAATACGAATTTGAGGATGGTAAAACAAGCGGAGGAAAGATCCACGCTGATGGAGCTTCCGATGTAAAGATGAGCGATTTCCCCGAAGGGACAGACCTGAGCGGCTTCTCGGGCAAGGGCTTTGCTTATCTCGATCAGAAGGGCACAACCCTCAGCGTAGATGTAGATGTCCCAGAGGCAGGACTCTACGAGCTTAACATCGGTTACTGTGAACCAAGTGACCCTAACAAGAAAGTCCAGTATCTCAATGTCAACGGAGTAAATCAGGGCGAGCTTACCTGTCCGTACACCAAGACCTTTGCGGAGACCTCGGGCGGTGTCGTAAACCTGAAAAAAGGTAAGAATACTATCGAGCTGAAAGCTTACTGGGGCTATACCTTCTTTGATTACCTCACTTTGAAGGCCGCTCCCGAAAAGCTCACAAACCTCTCACCAACGAGAGAGCTTTCAAATCCTAAGGCATCTGATACTACAAAGAGACTTTACAATTATCTCTGCGACCAGTATGGAAAGCACATCATATCAGGTCAGCAGGAATATTGCGGAGATCATAACTACAATCTCTGGAACAGCCCAGATGTATTCATCAAGGACAATGAAGCCGAGTTTGAATATATAATGGAAAAGACAGGCAAGCAGCCTGCTATACGCGGAATTGATTTCCTTGCGTATAATACCTCTTCCGAGTGGCGCGATCATGCTCCCGAGAGAGTTATCGAATGGGTAAACAAGTATCACGGTATCGCTACTGTTTCATGGCACTGGAATGTGCCGTGCGAAAAGGGCAGTGATGATGTTGCTTTCTATGTAGAGTCAGCTAATCCCAAGTTCACTACCTTCAGCTGTACAAATGCAGTTACAGAGGGAACATGGGAAAATGAAGTTGTTATGGCTGATATTGAGCTTATCGCAGGCGAGCTGAAAAAGCTCAAGGACGCAGATGTGCCCGTGCTCTGGAGACCTCTCCATGAAGCCGAGGGCGGCTGGTTCTGGTGGGGAGCTGAGGGTGCAGAACCCTGCAAGAAGCTCTACCGTCTGCTCTACGATCAGCTCACAAATGTTTACGGTCTGGACAATCTTATATGGATATGGACAGGCTCTACTTCGCCTGCGGCTGCTGACTGGTATCCCGGCGACGATGTAGTTGATATAGTCGGCTACGATAAGTACAACTGTGCTGACGGCGTAGCTAATCTCAGCTCTATCTCGTCCACCTTCTACAGCCTTGTACAGGGTACGGACTGTCAGAAAATGGTGACTATGTCTGAGAACGACTCTATACCTTCACTTGAAAACCTTGTTAACGATAAGGCAGCGTGGCTGTATTTCTGCCCGTGGTACATGAATTACCTCACAAGTGAGCAGAACAACCCTGTTGATAATCTTATAGAGGTATATCAGAGTGAATACTGTATCACTCTTGATGAGCTTCCCGACCTAAAAACATACCCGATAAACGGCAGTCAGGGAGCTGTTGACACTACAGTTACTACAAAGCCTGTAACTACTTCAACAACTAAAGTAGCTACAACTTCTTCTACGACTAAAGCTGCTGCAACAACTGTCACAACAGTTTCAAAGAACTATAAAAAAGGCGATGCAAACTGTGACGGCAATGTTGATATGTCAGATGTCGTTATTATAATGCAGTCACTTGCAAATCCCGATAAATACGGTGAAAAGGGTACTGACAAGCTCCACATTACAGAACAGGGAAAGCTCAACGGAGATGTGGAAACAAGCAGTAAGGGACTCACTTCAAATGACGCACTGGAGATACAGAAGTATCTTCTCGGTCTTTCAAAGTGGGATTAAATAAAACAAAATATGATTCACATTAAAAGGGAGGAAAACATGATGAATCACAAAAAACTGACCGCGGCAGTATTGAGTATCGTTACTGCTGCAACTTCACTGTGTGCGGCTGTTCCCGTAAATGCGGCTGATACAGAGCCTGTACAGGAATTCTGCGCACCTATCAGCGAGGTAGTCAATGACTCAGGTCTTGATGTTGACTATGCCCGTGCACTTCAGTATTCGCTCTATTTCTATGACGCTAATATGTGCGGCGATACTGCCGAAAGAGACAGCCGTCTTTCATGGCGCGGAGACTGCCACACCTATGATGCTCACGTTCCTATGATACCATGGGACAAGGAGACAAATAAGCAGAGCAAGGGCGGTACTAACCTTTCTGCTTCATTCATGGAAAAATACAAGGACGTTCTCGATCCTGACGGCGACGGCACTATCGACGTTGCAGGCGGCTTCCATGACGCAGGTGACCACGTTGAATTCGGTATGCCTGAGAACTATTCGGCTGCTACACTTGGCTGGGATTACTATGAATTCCGCGATGTATTCAAGAAGCTTGGTCAGGACGATCATATGGAGACTATTCTCCGTCACTTCAATGATTACCTTATGAAGTGTACATTCCGCGATAAGGACGGCACTGTTATTGCACACTGCTATCAGGTAGGCGACGGTAATATCGACCACGCTATCTGGAACAGCCCTGAGGTAGATACTATGCCTCGTCCTGCATTCTTCCTCACAGCTGAAAAGCCGCAGACAGACTATGTTGTTTCTGCCTGTGCTGCACTGGCTATCAACTACCTTAACTTCAAGGATACCGATGCGGAGTATGCTGAAAAGTCACTGGACTATGCAAAGGCTCTCTGGAAGTTCGCTAACGATAACGATAAGGAGCTTTCCGATAACGCAGACGGTCCGGGAGCATTCTACGGCTCAACAAAGTGGGAAGATGACTACTGCTGGGCTGCTGCATGGATGTACCTTGCAACAGGTGACGAAAGCGTGTTTGATTACGCTGTAAAGATATTCGATTATTATGCTCCTTCAGGCTGGTGCTACTGCTGGAACGATATGTGGAGCGGTGCAGGCGTTATGTGGGCAGCTATAAATCAGGAGCACCCTGAGCTTGATCTTGTTCAGAAGATCAGAGATGCGCAGGGCAAGAACCAGTACGTATTCGATGATTTCTGGGACGACGACTGTGTAGGCAAGTGCCTTAAAACATGGAAACAGCTCGAAACAAAGGGCGGCTTTGCATACCTCAACCAGTGGGGAAGCTGCCGTTACAATACTGCTATGCAGATGATCTGCCTTGTTTACGACAAGTATAAGAACAACGGCAAGCCAAGCGAGTGGAGCGAATGGGCTAAGAAGCAGATGGATTACGTTCTTGGCGTAAATGATGTAACATATAAGGAAACTGCAAAGCAGACTGTTCTTGCAGGCAGAAACGGTACTCACGGACCAAGAGCATTTATCGTAGGTTACAACGACAATGCTGTAAAGAATCCTCACCACCGTGCTGCTTCGGGACTTCTCATGGCAGAAGACGCACGTGAGCAGAAGCACATCCTCTGGGGCGCTCTTGCAGGCGGTCCTGACGGAAGTGACGGACACAGCGACAGCACAAACGACTGGGTAGAGAACGAGGTAACAATCGACTACAACGCTTGTCTCCCGGGTGCAGCAGCAGGTCTCTATGCGCTTTACGGCACACCTGAGATGGCTGTAACTCCTGACTTCCCACCTGCTGATGAGAAGAGAGTTTACGGTTCAAACGGCAGCGAAGGCGGCGGAAGCGGCTACTGGATCGAAGCTTGCGGCGTTGACAAGCCGAACCTCAACGGTGACGGCTCAGGTACTACACAGGTATCCTTCAAGGTCCTCACAGGCGAAAGCAAGCCTTCAAAGAATATCTCAGTACGTTATTTCTTCAACATAAAGGAAATGGCTAAGGGCATCGACGGACTCGGCGAAGTTCGTGAGCTTTACGATCAGGCATTTACAGAAGACGGTGAAGGTGCTAACGGCGTTCTCACAGGTCCTTTCAAGTATGACAAGGTAGCTGATACATACTATGTTGAGATCACATGGGACGGCTATGTAATTGCAAACTCAGGCAAGAAGTATCAGTTTGATCTGGGTATGTACTACGGTGATATCTGGGATCCTTCAAATGACTGGAGCTATGAAGGCCTTAAAATAGGTAAGAGCGAGGACTTCTTCGCTGTTGATGATCCGCCGGAGACACGTACAGATCATATGTGTGTTTACGATAACGGCGTTCTCGTAGGCGGTATCGAGCCTGACGGTTCAAAGCCTGCCGAGAAGGAGCCTGCAACTACAACTACTACAACAAAGCCTGTAGTAACAACTACAACTACTACAAAGCCTGTTACAGTAACTTCTGCATCTACCACAACATCAGCTCCAACGGTAACAACTGCTGTTTCAGAGGAAAATGATGTCAAGGTAACACTTGCAGGTGACGTTAACTGCGACGGTCAGGTAGATATGTCCGATATCGTTCTTATCATGCAGTCTCTTGCAAATCCTAACAAGTACGGACTCAAGGGTTCAGACAAGAACCATATTTCCGAACAGGGACAGGCAAACGGTGACGTTGACAAGAGCAGCAAGGGCATCACATCAAATGATGCGCTCAAGATTCAGGAATACCTGCTCAAGAAGGTTGCATCACTTTAATATCAAAACAGAAAGCGGCTCATTCGAGCCGCTTTTAATTTGTATAACAGGAGTAATTTATGGATACTTGACCTGAGATGTTGATATGGTGTATAATTGATGCAAAGACAGTCAATGCTTTCCATGAGGTGATGTTATGAATAAGCCATCATGGAGAATAATGGCGGCAGGACTTATACTTACTATACTTATTTCAAATATGAGCAGCTTCATCAGTGACGGAATAAAGCTGGAAGAACTCCGCGGCAGTGTACTTCGGCTTCATATACTTGCAAATTCCGACAGCGCTGAGGATCAGCGGCTCAAGCTTATGGTGCGTGATGAGCTTCTCGGAAGCGGTATGTTCAGCAGTGCAGCTGACCTGAGCGAAGCTGAAAGAATAGCAGAGGAAAAACTTCCCGAGATAGTGCAGACAGCAGAAAAGGTGCTGCGCAGAAACGGCTGCTGTGACAATGTAACGGCAGAGCTTGCAGATGTGGATTTCGACGAAAGGGTATACGGAGATATCACCATGCCTGCGGGACGGTACAGAGCGCTTCGCATTAAAATAGGTACAGCAAATGGTCACAACTGGTGGTGCGTTATGTATCCGCCTCTGTGCCTGCCTGCTGCCTGTGAAATGACTGAGATAGCAGAAGATAAGGACAGTGAAGAGAAAACTGTCACTGATGATAAGGAAGCGGAAGAGGAGTGCTTTGACGAAAAAGAGCTTGATATACTCAAAAAGCCTAAGAAATATAAGCTGAAATTTGCTCTATGGGATAAAATCAAGAGCGTATTTGACTGAGCTATTGTGCAAAACTACAAAATTGAAATGACCGCTTGACATATCTGACGGTATGTTGTATAATATTTGAGTAAACAAAGCAGAACTATGCGTTCTCACCGTCGGGCTATGCTGAAACGGTCAATATATATCGGTTAAACGAGTCATATTTGATGATTCGGATTATTCAGTGTGTATTGGTGAGTGCGGATAATTTCTGCACTCATTTTTGTTTTTAAATTATATTGCTTGGAGGTGCTTGACTATTAGCAAACAGGAACTGCAGATCAACGAAGAGATAAGAGATAAAGAAGTACTCGTAATCGACGCTGAAGGAAAAAAGCTCGGCGTTTTATCCGCCAAAGAAGCACAGCAGATGGCTTTCGATCAGGATCTTGATCTCGTAAAGATCGCTCCGCAGGCAACACCGCCCGTATGCCGTATCATGGATTACGGAAAGTATTGCTTCGAGCAGGCTAAGCGTGAGAAGGAAGCAAGAAAAAATCAGAAGGTAGTTTCTATTAAGGAGATCAGAATGTTCTCTACAATAGATACCCATGACTTTGAAACGAAGGTAAATCAGGCTGTCAAATTTTTAGAGGGCGGCGACAAGCTCAAGGTATCAGTAAGATTCCGTAAAAGAGCTATTGCACATCCCGAACTTGGAAACGAACTGCTTGATCGTTTCAAGGAAGCAGTTTCTGCGGCAGGCACTGTGGATAAGCCGGCTAAAATGGAGGGACGCAGCATAGTAATGTTCGTTTCCCCAAAGGCCGCTAAGTAAGGAGGATCATATAATGGCAAAGGTAAAGGTTAAAACTCACTCGGGCGCAAAGAAGCGTTTTAAGATTACAGGAAGCGGTAAGGTAAAGTATCAGCACACAAACAAGAGACACAGACTTACTCAGAAGGATACTAAGCGCAAGAGAATCGCTCGTAACGCAGGTGTGGCTGACTGCACAAATGCACCTACAATCAAGAAGCTCGTTCCTTATATGTAATCGGAAGCGGATATAGTATCCGCAATGTACCGAGCTATTCCCGTAATTTTAATTTTGGAGGTAAAAGACTATGGCACGTATTAAAGGTGCAATGATGACTCGTAAGAGAAGAAACAAGACTTTAAAGCTTGCTAAGGGCTACTGGGGTTCAAAGAGCAAGCACTTCAAGATGGCTAAGCAGGCCGTAATGAAGTCAGGCAACTATGCATATATCGGAAGAAAGCAGAAGAAGAGACAGTTCAGACAGCTCTGGATCACAAGAATTTCAGCTGCTGCTAAGCTCAACGGCATGAACTACTCAACATTCATGAACGGCTGCAAGAAGGCTGGTATCTCTCTTAACAGAAAGATGCTCTCTGAGATCGCTATCAACGATGCAGCTGGTTTCACAGCAATTGCTGATAAGGCAAAGGCTGCTCTTTAATTGATATAATAAACACGCTTCTTAATTATATTTTAAGAGCGTGTTTTTGTTAATAAAGAATCCATTATACACTGTGCATGACAGGGGCTGAGATAAAGTCTGTCATGCCGTGTATATGAGTTCTGTAAGGCGGTGTTGTACTATTGGAAAACATCATCACTTCAAAAGATAATCCTACTGTCAAGCTGTATCAGAAGCTTTCTTCCTCAAAAAAGGAAAGACTTCAGTACGGCTTATTCGTGTTGGAGGGGCAAAGGATAGTTGAGGACGCTCTTAAAGAAAAAAGCGACATAACTCAGCTCATACTCACTCAGAAGGCGTATGAACGCTTCGGCGAAGAACTTTTACAGGCTGATTTGAGAAACACAAGGACAATTGTCATTTCAAATGAGCTTGGAAACAGGATAGCTTCTACTGACAGTACACAGGGGGTATTTGCCATGTGCAGCATACCCTCAGCTCGCAGCATCAGCAGCATTATCAAAGATAACGGCAAGTATCTCGTGCTCTTCGGATTACAGGATCCGGGAAATGTAGGCATGATGATAAGAACTGCCGATGCACTGGGCATCAGCGGCGTTATAATGTCGGGAAGCTGCGACCTTTACAGTCCGAAGGTGATACGTTCAACTATGGGTTCTGTATTCAGAATTAAGATAGCCATTGAAAATGATGCGGATAAGCTTTTTGAGGAGCTTTCAGGCATCACGACTTCTGCCGCTGTCATAGACAAGGACGCTGTGCCTGTTACCGAATGTAAATTTGAAGGCGCACAGGCTGTATTCATCGGCAACGAGGGTAACGGACTTCCTGCTGATATCGCACAGCGCTGCACAAGAAAGATCATAATCCCTATGCACGGGAATATCAACTCGCTGAATGCCGCAATGGCAGCAGGCATACTTATGTGGGAGCTGAGCAAATAGGCTCACCTCAGTAATATCTTAATAATTAAAAGGAGGCATGACTGTGGACGATGTAAAATACTGGCTTTGGCTTAATATGGTATTCGGTACGGGAAATCACCGTATATGGGAGATAATAAGCTTATACCGTACTGCCGAAAATGCATATGCAGCTCTTACTGACCGTGAGTCTGTGGTCAGCCTTAACGAAAAGGAAATGAAAAATGCAGCTGAGATACCGCTTTCAAATGCCGAGAGCTTTGTTTTTAGCTGTAAAAAACGTGGTATAGGCGTTATTGCATATACTGACCCTGAATATCCGAAGCAGCTTGAGCATATATATAATCCGCCTTCTGTACTTTATTACAAGGGCAATATATCATGTTTGCAGACCAAGCTTACGGTGACGGCTGTAGGTACGCGGAAAGCTACCGCTTACAGCCTTAAAGCCGCAAAGGAGATATGCTCGGAGCTCTCAGCCCGCGGAGCTGTTATAATCAGCGGCTTTGCAATGGGCGTAGATCTTGCCTGTAGTATGGCAGCGGCAGAGATAGGCAGACCTACTGTCTGCGTAATGGGCTGCGGTGTGGATGTGGATTATCCCAAGCAGAATTTTGCATACAGAGATCCCATACTTGCGGCAGGCGGCGTATTCGTATCTGAATTTCCGCCCGGTACACCTCCGATCTCGCCTAATTTTCCAAAGAGAAACAGGATACTTGCTGCTCTCGGAAGAGCAGTGGTAGTCTTTGAAGCAGGAACAAGGAGCGGTTCGCTCATTACTGCAAATCTTGCAGCAGGACAGGGACGTGATGTTCTTTGTCTGCCTCCTGCTGATATATTCAGCGAAGCCTTTGTGGGCAACATAAAGCTGCTTCGTGACGGGGCTATACCAATGTACAGCGCTTCCGATGTTATCGACTGTATAACGTTCAGAAAAAAACAGTATGCTCCTGAGGCAATGCCGAAAAGAGCTGCGGAGCCTGCCGCTGAAAAAACGTTGACAGCTGATGAGATGACCGAGATGATGAAAGTCCTTAACGGCATCTCCGACGAGCCGCCGCATACAAAGCATGAAATTCGTAAAGCCCAGCTGCCTGACAATCTTTCAGAGCAGCAGAGGAAAATAGCAGAAGCCCTTGAAAACGGACCGCTCCATGCGGACGAACTGGCTTCATTACTTGAAATAGATACAGGTGAGCTGATGACTGAGCTTACCGAACTGGAAATATTCGGAACAGTACGTTCACTTCCGGGAAAAATGTATGAACTTATAAGATAAGGGGAAAGATCAATGTCAGATTTAGTCATCGTTGAGTCGCCTGCAAAGGCGAAAACCATTCAGAAATACCTCGGACCGGGCTATGAGGTGATCGCCTCAATGGGCCATGTCCGTGACCTTCCAAAGTCCAAGATGGGTGTTGACAAGGATAACGACTTCAAGCCTCAGTACACTGATATGAAGGGCAAGGAGGATGTTATCAAGGAGCTTAAAAAGCGCGCAAAGAAGTGCGATAAAGTATATCTCGCAACCGACCCTGACCGCGAGGGAGAAGCCATATCATGGCATATAGCGCAGATGCTCAAGCTTGATATGAACGCCGATAACCGTGTGGCTTTCAATGAGATCACCAAGACAGGTGTAAAAAACGGTATGAGCAATCCGCATAAGATAGATGTAGACCTTGTAAACGCTCAGCAGGCAAGACGTATACTTGACCGCCTTGTGGGCTACGAGCTCAGTCCGTTCCTGTGGAAAAAGGTAAAAAGAGGACTTTCGGCAGGCAGAGTCCAGTCTGTTGCTGTACGTCTTGTAGTTGACCGCGAAAACGAGATACGCGCTTTCGTGCCAAAGGAATACTGGTCTATAGACGCAAAATTCACAGCACCTTCATCAAGAAAGGTATTCGATGCTGCTCTCGTAGCTGTTGACGGCGAAAAGCTTGAGATACCGAATCAGGCAGAGGCTGACAACCTTCTTGCCAGACTTGAAAATGCAGAGTATACAGTTACATCTGTAAAGAAGCGTGTCACAAAGAAACAGCCTGCACCGCCTTTCATTACATCTACCTTACAGCAGGAGGCTTCACGTAAGCTCAGCTTCAGTGCAAAGCGTACCATGAAGGCTGCGCAGGAGCTTTACGAAGGTGTTGACGTACAGGGCGTAGGTGCAGTAGGTCTTATCACATATATGAGAACCGACAGTCTGCGTATATCAGACGAGGCTAAGGCAGCTGCTGCCGAATATATCGGAGTAGTTTACGGTAAGGATTATCTGCCGCCCGAGCCAAGAAACTTCAAGACGAAGAACAACGCTCAGGACGCTCACGAAGCTATACGTCCTTCAACTCCCGAGCTTACTCCCGAAAGAGTCAAGGACAGTCTCAGTTCCGACCAGTATAAGCTCTACAAGCTTATATGGGAGCGTTTCATCGCAAGTCAGATGGCAAACGCTCTTCTTGATACGGTGTCTGCCGATATCGAAGCTAACGGCTGTACTTTCAGGGCATCGGGTTATTCCGTAAAGTTTGACGGATTTATGGTGCTTTATGTAGAGTCAAACGATTCCGAAGAGGGCAGCAAGAAGATGCTTCCCGAGCTTAAAGCAGAGGATAAGCTGAAGCTTAAATCCATAGCAGGAAATCAGCATTTTACTCAGCCGCCTCCGCGCTTTACGGAAGCTTCGCTTATCAAAGCACTTGAAGAAAACGGCATAGGCAGACCAAGTACCTATGCTCCTACAATAACTACCATAACCTCACGCCGCTATGTTGAGCATGAGGGCAAGGCTCTGAAACCCACAAATCTGGGCGAAGTTATAACAGAGCTTATGAAAGACCACTTCAAGAAGATAGTTGACGCTAAATTTACAGCGGAAATGGAAAACAATCTCGATGAGGTCGAGCACGGCTCAAAGAACTGGGTAAGTACTCTCCATGAGTTTTACGATGATTTTTCAAAGACTCTGAAAAAGGCTGAAGAAGCTATGGACGGCAAGCGTGTGAAAGTCCCCGATGAAGAGACAGACGTTGTCTGCGAGCTTTGCGGCAGGAATATGGTAATAAAGTACAGCAAGTACGGTAAATTCCTTGCCTGTCCGGGATTCCCCGAGTGCAAGAACACAAAGAAGATAGTTACAGAGGCTGACGGAAGCTGTCCGAGATGCGGAAAGAAGATGCTGCTGAAAAAGTCAAAGAAGGGCAGAAGCTTCTATGGCTGTGAGGGATTCCCCGATTGCAGCTTTATGACATGGAACGTTCCCACAAAGGAGATATGTCCTCAGTGCGGCAAGACTCTGTTTATGAAGGGCGGCAAGTCAGGCAAGCTTGTATGTGAGACTGACGGCTGCGGCTATGAAAGAGAGCTTAAAAAATGAACGATATCGTTAACGTTATAGGTGCAGGACTTGCAGGCTGTGAAGCGGCATGGGCTGTGGCGGAATCAGGGATAAGGGTGCGTCTTTATGAGATGAAGCCCGAGAAGTATTCTCCTGCTCACAAGTACAGCGGCTTTGCGGAGCTTGTATGCTCCAATTCGCTCAAAGCTGCAAGGCTTGAATCGGCTGCGGGACTGCTCAAATACGAAATGGAGCTTCTCGGCTCACTTACAGTGCCATGCGCAAAGGAGAATTCCGTAGAAGCGGGCGGCGCACTGGCTGTTGACCGCGAGAAGTTCTCGGACGCAGTTACGGCAAAGATAAAGTCACACCCTCTTATCGAGGTCATAGGCGGCGAAGTCACAGAGCTGCCCGAGGGAACGACTATCATCGCTACAGGCCCTCTGACACAGGGGGCTATGGCTGATATTATCCGTGGGCTCTGCGGCGAGGGGCTCAGCTTTTACGATGCAGCTGCTCCTATCGTTACTGCAGAGACAATAAATATGGAAAGAGCATTCTACGCTTCACGCTATGACAGAGGCGATGCGGACTATGTTAACTGTCCAATGAACAAGGAGGAATACCTTGCTTTCCATGAAGCTCTTATAAATGCGGAAAAGGTACAGCTCAAGGACTTTGAGACACACCCGTTCAGCGTATATGAGGGCTGTATGCCTATTGAGGAGCTTGCTTCACGCGGAGTTGACACTATGCGCTTCGGACCTATGAAGCCTGTGGGTATAGATGACCCGCGCACAGGCAGGAGACCTTACGCTGTTGTACAGCTGAGAAAAGAGAACTGTGAGGGAACACTTTTCAACCTTGTGGGATTTCAGACAAACCTTAAATTCGGAGAGCAGAAGAGAGTGTTCTCAATGATACCCGGGCTTGAAAATGCCGAGTTCATGCGCTATGGCGTAATGCACAGGAATACCTTCATAAACAGTCCCGAGCTGCTTAACTCTGATTTCTCAATGAGAAGCCGTCCCGAAATATATTTTGCAGGACAGATAACAGGAGTCGAGGGCTATATGGAAAGTGCAGCCAGCGGACTTATAGCAGGTATCGCTGCATCACGCAGACTGAAAGGTCTTGAGCCAATAAAGCTTCCGCTGGATACTATGACAGGGGCACTTTCCCACTATGTCAGTGATCCTTTCAACAGCGGTAATTTCCAGCCAATGGGAGCTAATATGGGGATACTTCCCGATATCGGCGTAAGGATAAAAGACAAAAAGGAACGCTACGGTGCATACGCACAGCGCGCTGTAAATTCGCTGAGAGGAGAGCTTGAAAGAATTGGCGGTAAATGTAATAGTTGATGCATTCGGAGGAGACAACGCTCCTCTTGAAGTAATAAAAGGCTGCGAAAGAGCAGTCCGCGAGCTTGGAGTGAAGATAACGCTTACAGGACGCGAAAAGGAAATAAGGGCTTGTGCCGAGAAAAACGGCATAAGTCTGGGTGGCATAGAAATTGTTCATACCGATGATGTTTTTGATATACATGAAGAACCGAAGGAGATAATCAAATCAGGAAAAAACTCCTCAATGGCAGTTGGTCTTAGTTTGCTTGCTGAGGGAAAGGGCGATGCCTTTGTATCCGCAGGAAGCACAGGAGCACTTGTAATGGGAGCGACCTTCATCGTCAAGCGTATCAAAGGCATTAAGCGGATAGCACCTTCACCTGTACTCCCGGGAGATAAGGGTAATTTCGTACTTATCGACGCAGGAGCAAATACCGAATGCCGTCCCGAAATGCTGGTGCAGTTTGCAGTAATGGGCAGTGCTTATATGGAAAAGGTAATGGGTATAAAGGATCCGAAGGTAGGACTGCTTAATATAGGCTCTGAGGAGACAAAGGGCAGAGACCTTGAAATAGAAGCTTATAAGCTCCTTGAAAAAAGCGGTCTTAACTTTGCAGGCAATATCGAAGCAAGAGAGATGCCGCAGGGAAATGTGCAGGTCGTAGTAACCGATGGATTTACGGGAAATATCGCGCTAAAGCTCTATGAGGGCATGGGCAGCTTCTTCGCTAAAAAGATGAAGTGGATATTCTCGGGGGCAGGTAAGATAGGTGCAATACTTTCAATTGGTAAAATAAAGACATTCCGCAAGCAGATGGATTATAAGGAAGTGGGAGGCTCCGCACTTTTAGGTGTGAAGAAGCCCGTAATAAAAGCACACGGAAGCTCCGACGGTACTGCCTTCTTCAATGCAGTAAGACAGGCAAAGCGCTGTGTCGAGGGCGATGTCGCAGGAGTCATAGAGAGCTATGTAGCTCGTACAGCTTCTGCGGACGAGGAGTGATATCATGGAAAATTTAGAAAGATTTGAGGAAATAATAGGCTATAAATTCAAAAACATACAGCTCCTGAAGCAGGCGCTGTCTCACTCATCATACGCAAACGAAAAGAAGATGCCCAGCGGCAGCAATGAGAGACTTGAATTTCTCGGTGACAGCGTACTTTCTATCGTTGTATCGGATTTTCTCTATAAAAATCTCAACGTTGCAGAGGGCGAGCTGACAAAGATGAGAGCTTCACTTGTATGCGAAAAGTCTCTCCATATATTTGCACAGAAGATAGAACTTGGCACTTTCCTCCGTCTTGGAAAGGGCGAGGAGAATACAGGTGGCAGAGAGCGTCCTTCCATACTTGCAGACGCTTTTGAAGCAGTTATTGCCGCTATATACCTTGACGGCGGTATGGAGCCTGCGGCAAAGCACATACTCCGCTTCATGCCGAAGGATATACGTCATGCAAAGAAGCCTGTATTCAACGATTTCAAGACGGTTTTGCAGGAGGTAGTCCAGAAAAACCCCGAGGAAAAGGTAGAATATGTGCTTATCGGCGAGGAAGGTCCAGATCACAACAAGCGTTTTGTAGTCGAGGTATGCCTTAACGATCAGGTCATAGGCAAGGGAAAGGGCAAGAGCAAGAAGGAAGCCGAGCAGCTTGCTGCAAAGGAAGCTCTCGAACTTATGGGCTATGAAGCACAGTAACATATCCGTTTTTATACCGCACATAGGCTGTCCGCATCAGTGCAGCTTCTGCGATCAGCGTACAATAAGCGGCGCACAGCATGCTCCCGACGGAAATGAAGTCAGGGAGATATGCTCAAAGGCACTGAGCGAGGTAAGAGAGCCCGGGAATACCGAGATAGCCTTTTTCGGCGGCAGCTTTACAGCTGTTCCCCGTGATTATATGATCGAGCTTCTCACAGCGGCATCTGAGTTCGTAGGCGAGGGAAAATTCAGTGGCATACGCTGTTCCACCCGTCCCGACTGCATCAGTCATGAAGTCCTTGAAATACTGAAAAAGTACGGCGTCATAGCAATAGAGCTTGGAGCACAGTCAATGGACGATAAAGTCCTTGAAGCAAACGAGCGCGGACACAGTGCGCAGGACGTTTCGGAAGCAAGCAGGCTTATAAAGTCCTGCGGCTTTGAACTGGGTTTGCAGATGATGACGGGACTGTATAAAAGCACCCGTGAAAGTGATATCGCCACAGCAGATGCAATAATCGGCATTTGTCCCGATACTGTCAGGATATATCCTGTGGTAGTCCTTGACGGCACAAAGCTTGCGGATTATTACCGCAGGGGCGAATACAGAATGATGCCCCTTGATGATATGGTGGAGCTGTGTGCAGAGCTACTCGAAAAATTTGAGAAAAATGGCATAAGGGTTATAAAATGCGGACTTCATGCATCGGAATTTGTGGAGCATGACATGGTGGCAGGTTATTATCACCCTGCATTCCGTGAACTGTGCGAGAGCAGGATATACCTTAAAAAGATAGAAGAATACGCAGAAAACTGCGGATATATCCGTATCGCCGTACCCGCAGGGGATATAAGCAAGGCGGTCGGACATAAAAAAAGCAATATTACATATATGAAGTCAAAGGGCGTGGAGGTGAAGATAGTTCCCTCAGCCGATGACAAAATTGAAATTATCGAACGGCGGTGAATGAATGTACCTGAAATCACTTGAAATACAGGGCTTTAAGTCCTTTCCTGATAAGATAAGCCTTACCTTTGACAAGGGACTTACCGCAGTTGTCGGACCTAACGGAAGCGGCAAGAGCAATATCGGTGACTCGGTACGCTGGGTACTTGGTGAACAGTCCACAAAGACTCTCCGCGGAAATAAAATGGAAGATGTAATCTTCTCGGGTACTGTTGCGCGAAAGCCTATGGGATTTGCCGCAGTTACGCTGAATATAGACAATTCAGACAATACTCTTCCCGATATCGGTGATGAAGTTGCGGTAACACGTAAGCTTTACAGAAGCGGTGAGAGCGAGTACCTTATCAATGGAAAGTCCTGCCGATTAAAGGACATAAATGAGCTGTTTATGGACACCGGTCTGGGACGCGATGGCTACTCTATAATCGGACAGGGACGAATTGCCGAGATAGTCGGTGCAAAAAGCTCTGAACGCCGTGATATTTTTGAAGAGGCGGCAGGTATCTCAAAGTTCAGATACAAGAAGCTTGAAGCTGAGAGAAAGCTTACAGCCGCACAGGAAAATCTTCTTCGTCTGACGGATATACTCACCGAGCTTGAAGGCAGAGTCGAGCCGCTGCGTATACAGTCACAGAAGGCAGAGAAGTTCATAAAGCTTGCAGAGGAGCGAAAAAAGCTTGAAATATCCGTCTGGGTGACAAAGCTGGACGAGATGAAGGTAAAGCTTGATGAGCTGGAAAGCAAGATACTTATAAGCAAGAACGAATACGAGAACGTTGAAAACGACATTCAGCGCGAGGAGCAGAAAATAGCAGACGGTATACGCAAGATGCAGGAAAGCACAATGCGCGCCGATGAGCTCCGCCGCAAAATGCTGGAGGAGGAGCAAACGGCTTCGGAAATGAAGTCGGGCATAGCCGTTCTCGAAAATGATATAAAGCACTGTAATGAAGCAGTTGAAGCTGCTCAGAAGAATATAGATAATGCCGAGGAAGCTAAAAAAGCTCTTGAAAACGAGCGAAAAGCAGCTGAGGATAAGCTTGCGGAGCTTGAAGAGCAGAAAAAGGCACTTGAAGCTGAGATAAAGGAAGCTGAGGAAAGCTTCCGCAAGGCTGAGAGCGAAAGCTCAAAGCTTGGCGACTCGGTTGACAAGGCAGGCAGCGAGATAAACGGACTCTACATCAAGCAGAGCGAGTACCGTTTCGCAATAGAGTCCTCAAAGCAGACCGTAGCCGAGCAGACTGCAAGGCTTGCAGAGCTTCGTGAGAGCAGCGGCGACCTCGGACAGAAGCTCAAAGAGTACGAATCACAGACCGAGAGCGTAAAGGCAGATGCTGAAAATAACAAGGTTAAAGCCGAAGAGATACGCAATAAGCTCAGCGGACTGGAAAGACTTTTCAAGTCGCGCAGAGAGGGCTTCGAGCAGGCGAAAAACGACTTTGAACGCGCTCTTTATGAGCTGAAAGACAAACAGCAGAGACGTAAGATACTCACCGATCTTGAAAACAATATGGAGGGCTTTGCAGGAAGCGTCAAGCAGGTGCTGAAAGCTTCAAAGCAGGGACGTATCGGCGGTATCTTCGGCACTGTGACACAGAATATAAGCGTCGAGCCCGAGTACGCAGTGGCTGTTGAAACAGCTCTCGGCGGTGCTATGCAGAATATCATCGTTGAAAACGAAGATATAGCAAAACGCTGTATCCGCTTCCTGAAAGAGCAGAAGGCAGGCCGTGCAACATTCCTGCCCATAACCTCTGTAAAGGGCTATGAGCTCAAGGAGCAGGGACTTGAAAACTGCGAGGGCTTTGTTGCCAATGCCAACAAAATAGTAAAGTACGATCCGAAGTTCAGCGGCATCATAGCCTCATTGCTTGGACGTATAGTAATTGCTGAGGACATCGACACAGCTACTCTTATCGCAAAGAAGTACGGCTACAAGTTCAGGATAGTAACTCTTGACGGTCAGGTCATAAACGCAGGCGGTTCGTTCACAGGTGGTTCTGCACAGCGTTCGGGCGGTATCATAACCCGTAAGAACGAGATAGACACCCTTGATGCGGAGATAGAAAAGCTTGAATCCGAGCGCGATGTACTGCGCGAAAAGGCAGAAAAGCTCCGTGCCGAGTCCGAAAAGCTCAGATTTGACACAGAGGCAGCCAAGGA
Source organism: Ruminococcus flavefaciens ATCC 19208 (assembly GCF_000518765.1). Lineage (GTDB taxonomy): Bacteria > Bacillota > Clostridia > Oscillospirales > Ruminococcaceae > Ruminococcus > Ruminococcus flavefaciens. The sequence continues at coordinate 100,516 of NZ_KI912492.1, forward strand.
AGAGCAGACAAACTGCGAGGCAGAGAGAGTACGCCTTGAAGCAGAGCTGAACAGTCTTGCTTCACTTGCAGAGCAGTTCCGCGCACAGTCTGAAAACTCAGAGAAGCTCAAGACTGAAACAGAGCAGAGGATAGAAGCTGCAAAGCAGAATATCGAGGACTCTGAAAAGGCACTTGCCGACACCGATGAGGAGATACGCGTTGCTGAGGAAAAGCTTGCTCAGGGACAGGATATCCGCGAAAAGCTGAGATTGCAGAGAGCAGAGCTTTCCGACAAGCTCTCACAGCTCAAGATCAGGGGCATGGAGCTTGCAAAGGACGTTCAGGCTCAGGAGCTTGAAATAACCCGCATCAACAGACGTGCTGAGGAGCTTAAATACGGCGCTCATCAGTATGAAGAGGAAATATTCAGACAGCAGGAACTTATCGGTCAGAAGAATGCCGAGATAGAAGAGCTGAAACAGAAGCTTGCTGATTTCAAGGACAATACTGCATCTTATAATGCTGAGATACAGCGTTGCCATGCAACTCATACCGAGCAGAACAGACTCGTAAACGAGATGCAGAACGGTCTGAAAGCAATAAATGACGCAAAGGAAAAGCTGTCGGCTGAGGTCACAAGACTTGAAGAACGCCGCGAGACCGTGTGCCGTGATACAGATAATATCATAAGGCAGCTTATGGAGGTCTACGAGCTCACACGTTCCGAGGCTGTTGCCATGGCTGAGAAAATCGATGATATGATAGCTGCACAGGCAGAGCTCACGACAATAAAGAACAAGATACGCGCCCTCGGAAGCGTTAACGTAGACGCTATCGAGGAGTATAAGGAAGTATCCGAGCGTTACCGCTTTATGTCGGAGCAGATAGCAGATGTCCAGAAGTCAAAGGCAGAGCTTGAAAAGATAATCACAGACCTTACTGCCGAAATGTGCAGGATATTCTCGGAAAGCTTTGCTATAATCAATTCCAACTTCAAGAGCATATTCGTAGAGCTTTTCGGCGGCGGAAAGGCAGAGCTCATACTCACCGATCCCGAAAACGTACTTGAATCGGGCATAGAGATAAGCGTTGCGCCTCCCGGAAAGGTCATCAAGAACCTTATCTCGCTTTCGGGCGGAGAGCAGTCCTTTGTTGCCATAGCAATTTACTTCGCTATTCTGAAGCTCAGACCTGCGCCCTTCTGTATACTCGATGAGATAGACGCAGCTCTTGATGAAGTAAACGTAAGGAAATACGCACAGTATCTGAAAAAATTCACCGACACCACCCAGTTCGTGCTTGTTACTCACAGAAGAAGCGCGATGGAAGAAGCAAATGTGCTTTACGGTGTTACCATGCAGGAGGACGGAATATCCAAGCTCCTTAAAATGGAACAGGTGGATTTCCAGGAGGACGTTGCTGATATTCAGTAAGGTGTCACATTTTGATATTTTGATATGTTATATAATATAGATCATGTTTGGAGGATATAATGGGACTTTTTTCTAAAATTGCCAGCGGTCTCAGAAAGACCAAGGATTTCCTTTTCGGAGGTATCCAGAGAGTACTCAACTCATTTACCGTAATTGATGAAGAACTTTTCGACCAGCTTGAAGAGCAGATGATAATGAGCGATATCGGCGTTGAGACTTCTGAGGAGATATGCGACAGACTCCGCAAGAAGATCAAGGAGCGCGGTATAACCGACCCTAAGGAGATAATGGGACTTATTCATGAAGTCATCTCCGAGATAATGGGCGATGATACAGGACTTGACCTTTCTGTATCACCTGCTGTTATCATGGTCATAGGTGTAAACGGAGCAGGTAAAACAACAACTATCGGCAAGCTCTGCCATCAGTTCAAGCAGGAGGGCAAGAAAGTCCTTGTTGCTGCTGCTGATACCTTCCGTGCAGCTGCTATAGATCAGCTTGAGATATGGACTCAGAGAGCAGGCGTTGACATAGTAAAGCACGCAGAGGGCTCTGACCCGGGAGCTGTAGTATATGATGCACTTGAAGCTGCAAAGGCAAGAGAGTGCGATGTAGTCGTTATCGACACCGCAGGACGACTCCACAACAAGAAGAACCTTATGGAGGAGCTCAAAAAGATAAACCGTATCATCGACACAAAGGCAGGAGAGTGCTCACGTGAGATACTCCTTGTGCTTGATGCCACAACAGGACAGAATGCGGTAAATCAGGCTAAACTTTTCAGCGAGACAGCACCTATCACAGGTATCGTTCTCACAAAGCTTGACGGTACAGCAAAGGGCGGTATCGTTATCTCAATAAAGAACGAGCTTGGAATACCGGTTAAGCTCATAGGCGTAGGCGAAAAGATAGACGACTTGCAGCCATTTGACAGCAATATGTTCGTTGATGCTCTCTTTGCTTCACCTGAGCAGCTCGAAGAGCTCGCAGAAGAGGAAGAAGCTGCCGAGGCATACGATGAAGATGAATACGAGGAAGAGACAGGGGATGACAACACTGTTGAGGTTGACGGCGTAAAGGGCTATTACAACGAATACGGCGCATTCATTCCTTATGCAGAGGACGAAGAAGATGAAGAAGAGTCCTATGACGAGGAATACGAAGAGGAAGAGACTGAGGAAGAATACGATGAAGAGTCGGAAGATGAGTCCGAATATGAGTATGAGGAAGAGTCTGACGATGAATCTGATGAGGAAACAGAAGAGGCTGACGACAGCGAGCTGACCGAAGATGAAGAGTCCGAAGAAGAGGACGATTCTGATGAAGAAGATGAGGCAAAGGAAACCGAAGAAGAGCCTGAAGCTGCTGAGCCTGAGAAGAAGAAAAAGCGCGGCTTCTTCAGCAGACTGTTCGGAGGTAAGGACGATGATTAAGCAGCTGGTAATGGCTACGAACAATGCCAACAAGCTCCGTGAGGCAAGAGAGATACTTGCTCCCCTCGGTATAGAGGTGCTGTCTCAGCGTGAAGCAGGTGCAAACTGCGATCCTGAGGAAAACGGTGCTACATTTGCGGAGAATGCACTCATAAAGGCAAAGGCTGTATACGAAGCTGTAGGACTTCCTACAATAGCCGATGACAGCGGACTCTGTGTTGATGCAATGGACGGCAGACCCGGAGTATATTCCGCAAGATACGCTCCTGAGGGACAGCACTGCGCAAAGCTCCTTGAGGAAATGAAGGACGTTCCCGAGGATAAGCGCGGAGCTGCTTTCAGGTGCACTATAGCCTACATCGACGAAAACGGATACGATACCATGTCAGGGGACTGCAAAGGCGCTATCGGCTATGAGCAGAGAGGCACGAACGGTTTCGGCTATGACCCTGTGTTCATGGTTGGCGACAGGACTATGGCGGAGCTTACCGCTGATGAGAAAAACAAGATAAGTCACAGAGGTGCAGCCCTGAGAGAGCTGTACAGCTTCCTTAAAGAAAGATACGGTGATTGAATGTTAACAAGCAAGCAGAGAGCGTACCTGCGCGGTATCGCTTCAACATATGAGACCATATATCAGGTCGGCAAGGGCGGAGTCACAGAAGCTATGTGCAAGGATATAGCAGAGGCACTCCGCAAGAGAGAGCTTATAAAGCTGAGAGTCCTTGACAACTCGGGCTGGACAGCAAGAGAAGCTGCGGACGCTATCGCAGAGCAGACAGACTCCGATGTAGTACAGGTCATAGGCAATAAATTCGTGCTTTTCAAGCGCAACGAGAAAGACCCTGTTATTGAGAATATTCCCAAGGCGAAGTAAGCCATGAAGGTACTGATAATAAGCGGTACGAACCATAAGGGCTCGACCTACAGTATCGGACATATAGTTGCCGAGAAGCTTACTAAAGCAGAAAATATCAGCGAGGTGTTCCTGCCGCGGGATTTTGACGAGTTCTGCTGCGGCTGTACCAACTGTTTTAGTAAATCTGATGACAAGTGTCCGCACTACTCAAAGCTGAAGCCCATAACCGAGCTTATAGACGCTGCCGATGTGCTGATACTTACATCTCCCGTGTATGTATATCACTGTACAGGTCAAATGAAGGCTCTCCTCGATCATTACGGCTGGCGCTGGATGGCTCATCGTCCCGATGAGAGAATGTTCGGCAAGCAGGCGGTAGTCGTTGCAACTGCTGCGGGAGCAGGTATGAAGTCAACGATGAAGGATATGGCTGACAGCTGTTTCTTCTGGGGAATCCCACAGATCTACAAGCTGGGAAAGGCTGTAAGAGCAATTGACTGGAACAGCGTATCGCCGAAGATGAAGGAAAGCATCAATGCAAAAGCTGACAGTATCGCCAGAAAGATACTGAAAAGGCAGGGAAAAGTACCTGTCGGTATAAAGACAAGGGCATTTTTCAAGATAATGAGCCTTTTGCAGCGCAACGGCTGGAACAAGGCTGATATGGACTACTGGAAGGAAAAGGGCTGGACAGGCAGCAAACGCCCGTGGAAATAAGCATAAATACAGTATCGGAGGTGCAGAATGAAAATAGGAATATACGGCGGAAGCTTCAATCCCGTTCATAACGGACATATACATCTTGCCAATACGGCTGTTGAGGAATTCGGGCTGGACAGGCTTTATCTTCTTCCGTCAAAGAAGTCTCCGCACCGTTCGAGTGCTGAATATGCTCCCGATGAGGACAGGCTTGAAATGCTGAGGCTTGCCTGCAAGGGCAATGAGCATTTGTTTGTCAGTGATTTTGAGACGCGCAGCGACCGCGTGAGCTATACTATTTACACAGTGGAGCATTTCCGTAGTGAATTTCCCGATGATGAACTGTTTCTCCTTGTGGGAAGCGATATGCTGCTGAGCTTTGATACATGGTACCGCTTTGAAGAGATACTCGCCAATGTAACACTTTGTGTAGTTTCACGGGAAAACGGTGATATGGCAGAGTTGAAGAAAAAAGCAGAGGAACTTGAAAAATTCGGCAAAATACTGGTATCTGAGGCTGCTCCCACGGTGATATCGAGCACAGAGGTCAGAAAAAAAATTGCCAAAAACAAGGATTTCACTTGCTATCTTGACGAAAATGTAGTACAATATATAAGATTGAAGGGATTATATTCGGTACGAGGTGAAGAAAAATTGCTGTATAACCCCGATGACAAAAAGAAATATCTTAAAAGCTGCCTTTCTGCCAAAAGATACACTCATTCGCTGAATGTTGCAGCAGAATGCAGAAAGCTGGCTGAAAAATACGGTGAAGATCCTGACAAGGCTTATTTTGCAGGACTTCTCCATGATATATGTAAGGAAATGCCTGATGATGTACAGAAGGAACTGGTCATGAGCAGCGGCTATACAGTCTGCCGCGAAGAGCTTGAGACACGTTCAGTGTGGCATGGTATTGCAGGCGCATATTTTATAAAAAAAGAATTTGGCATTGAAGATATAGATATACTCAATTCCATTAGATTTCATACAGTGGGCAGAGCAGGTATGTCACGCCTTGAAGAGATAGTATATATGGGCGACCTGATATCTGCCGAGAGAGACTATAAAGATGTAGACAAGATGCGTAAGCTGGCATATACTGACCTAAATGCAGCTATGATGGAAGCATTCGCATTTTCCATGAAGTCTGTGATAAAAAAAGGCGGAGTTATTCCGATATGTACCGCCGAGGGATATAATTTTTACACGAGACTTTTAAAAGAAGAGAAGAAATGATAGCAAATTGAAAAGAGGACTCAAATGAACCGAGAAGAACTTAATGGAGAGTTTAATAGAAACGTAAAAAATGCTCCGAGACAGCCAAAGCCGTTAAGGAAGCTTAAAAGGATAGATAATTCAAAGCCGAGTCAGCCTGTGTATCACGGACTGCACGAAGCTCCGTCAATAGATATAAGCATCGAAGAGGAAAAGCCGAGAAGACGTGCTCCCGAGCCTAAGCAGACATACTACGGACTCCACGAAAAAGGCAGAGCAGGAGATATTGTCGAAGGCGATGAGTTTGACGACTTTGATGATTACGACTATGGCAATGAAAAGGAAGGAAAAAAGAGCAAAAAAGATGTTATAATCAAGACATCTTCCATACTTATGAGTCTGGTAGTCATAGTTGCTCTTTTCCTTAATATGCCTATACTCTGGTATAAAAAGACAGGTCAGCCCGATCAGAGAGTGTCAATAATTAAGTATTTCAAGCTGTGGCAGCCTCTTGTTGATCTTGAAGGAGAGCTTGAAAAGCCTCAGACCAATCTCAATGTTGATACCGATATCGTAACCGATGATTTTACGGATGGTCTTGATCTTCCTCAGTTGGTAGAGGGACAGTATACAGTTCTTTTCCTTGGATTTGACGAGGATCAGGAGCTTACCGACGTTATATGGATATGCCAGTTCGATATCGCAGCTGCTAAGCTCCATATATTACAGATACCTCGTGACTGTGCTGTTCCTAACTATACAAGCAACCCTACAACAAAGATAAACAGTGTTTACTATGAGGGCTACGATCAGGAAGTAAGCAAGATACAGCGTGTAGTAAACTGCGTACAGGATAATTTTGGCGTTCCGATAGATGCATATGTTACTACAGCCTGCTTTGATATTGTTGACATAGTTAATCTTATAGGCGGTATACCGATACATCTTGATAACGAGATCATCTACGAAGCAGACAAGATAATCCCTGCGGGTGATGTCAAGCTTTCGGGTGAGCAGGCAGAGTGGTTCGTTCGTTTCCGTCATGAGTGGCTTCAGGGCGATATCGGACGAGTTCAGAACCAGCGTCGTTTCATGGCAGCAGCTATGCAGAAGCTGCTCAGCATAGTAAAAGACGAGGGAAAAATGAAGCTTTACAGCTATCTGAAAACTATCTATCAGAACAAGTGGATAGCTACGAATATGAGCGTTGCTGATCTCAGCAAGCTTGCTGATTTTGGTTCTACACTCCAAATGGAAAATGTAAGCGTAAACATGGTACCGGGTGAGGACGCAATGTACTACGCTGCTGACGGAGTAGAATACAGCATTTACTCTATCCACAAGAGAGCAACATTGGATCTGATAAATGAATCATTCAGACCGTATCAGCTCCCGCTGCTCATGTCTGACAGCAATATCATTGAGTATGTACAGGAGTACGAATATCAGTATGATCTTTACGACGATACAGGTATTACCTTCGAGGAACTTGAAACGGCTACAGAGCCTTTGAGAAATCCCGATATGAAACCTGCATGGAAGGAGTATGAAGAATAAATGACCGAACAGGAAAAGCTTGAACTTATAATAAAAACTCTCGACAGCAAAAGAGGCGAGGATATACAGGCTATAAAAATATCTGACCTTACTATCCTTGCGGACTATTTCGTTATCGTAAACGGTACAAGCAATACTCACGCAAGAACCCTTGCAGACGAGGTTGAATTCGTGCTTTCACAGAAGGGCATCGAGCCTCAGCGCCGTGAAGCCGATACCGGAAATACATGGATAATCCTTGATTACGCTGATATCATCGTTCACGTATTCTACAAGGATACAAGAAACTTCTATAAGCTCGAAGGTCTGTGGGCAGACGGCGAGCAGATTGATATAAGCGGACTTCTTGTCAAGGAGTGAGCAAATGAAAACAAACAACGAAAAAGGACGTATGCTCTGCATCATAATAGGAGCTTACCTTATTGCAAAGGCAGTTCTTAATATGGTCATAGGCGGCGGATTCAGTCTCAGCGATATGCTTATCGCCGTAGGACTTGCCTGTGCTATGTTTACAGGCATCAAGTTCGTAAACTATGGTGTGGCAGCTGTGCTTGTGCTGATCGCTGCGATACATCTCCCTGCAAATATATCCAATATCAGTTCAAACTGGCTGTATCTCATTGAGGGTATAGCTGATATTGGCTGTGCAGTGCTCCTTTGCGTACACAGCGACATAAAGGAACACTTTACAAACTCGATAAATATTAATAATTAAATAAAGGAATGATATTACAATGAGCAGATATGATTTCACATCTGTTGAAGCCAAATGGCAGAAATACTGGGAAGAACACGAGACCTTCAAGACTGATGTCTGGGACTTCAGCAAGCCTAAGTTCTATGCACTGGATATGTTCCCGTATCCATCTGGAGTAGGTCTCCACGCAGGTCACCCCGAGGGCTATACAGCTACAGACATCGTTTCACGTATGAAGCGTATGCAGGGCTATAATGTCCTTCATCCAATGGGATACGACTCCTTCGGACTTCCCGCAGAGCAGTATGCGGTAAATACAGGTAATCACCCCAACGGCTTTACTCAGGAAAATATCAAGACCTTTTCAAAGCAGCTCAAGGAGCTGGGATTTGATTATGACTGGTCAAAGATGGTAGCTACTTCCGACCCTGAGTTCTACAAGTGGACTCAGTGGATATTCAAGCAGCTCTATCTTGACGGCTATGCAAAGTATATAGATATGCCTGTAAACTGGTGCGAAGAGCTTGGAACAGTTCTCTCAAACGATGAAGTTATCGACGGCAAGTCAGAGCGCGGCGGCTTCCCTGTAGTTCGTAAGAACATGAAGCAGTGGGTAATCGACCAGCCTGCATTTGCAGAAAAGCTCCTCGAAGGACTTGACGAGATCGACTGGCCTGAGTCCACAAAGGCTATGCAGCGCAACTGGATAGGCAAGTCTACAGGTGTAGAGGTGGAATTCGACATCGTAGGCGGCGGAAAGTTCTCTATCTTCACAACCTGTATCGAGACTATCTACGGTATCACATTCATGGTACTTGCTCCCGACGGAGCTATCACAGAGAGCCTTCTTGACCGTGTTCAGAACAGGGAAGAAGTCGAGGCATACATCGCTGAGACAAAGAAGAAGAACGACATGGACCGTACAGAGCTTAACAAGACAAAGTCAGGCTGCGAGCTCAAGGGCGTTACTTGTATCAACCCTGTAAACGGCAAGGAAGTCCGTATGTTCATCGGTGATTTCGTACTTGCAAGCTACGGTACAGGTGCAGTTATGGCTGTACCGAGCCACGATCAGCGTGACTTTGAGTATGCAATTGCTCATAATATAGATATGATTCAGGTAATCGACGGCAAGGAAGACCACATCGACGTTTCCGAAGCCGCAATGGAAAAGACAGAGTACCTCGGCAAGGGCTATAAGCTCATAAATTCCGAGGAATTCACAGGTCTTACTGTTGAGGAAGCAAAGGAAGCTATCACACAGAAGCTTGAAAAAATGGGCAGAGCTAAGCGCACTGTCAACTATCACTTCCGTGAATGGATATTTGCCCGTCAGCGTTACTGGGGCGAGCCTGTACCTGTAGTTCACGGTGAGGACGGTCAGATACACGTTCTCGACGATGAAGAGCTCCCACTGGTTCTTCCTGAGCTTGACGACTACAAGGGCAAGAACGGAAAAGCCCCTCTCGAAAATGCAACTGAGTGGAAAAAGTACGACCACAACGGTGTAAAGGGTACCCGTGAGACTTCTACAATGCCAGGAAGTGCAGGTTCAAGCTGGTACTACTTCAGATATATCGACCCGCACAACGATAAGGAATTCGCAAATCAGGAGCTCCTCAAGCACTGGATGCCTGTTGACCTCTACATCGGCGGTCCCGAGCACGCTGTAGGTCATCTTATGTATTCACGTATCTGGAACAGATACCTCTACGACAAGGGCCTTGCTCCTACAAAGGAGCCTTTCAAGAAGCTTGTACATCAGGGTATGATCCTCGGTGAGAACGGTATCAAAATGGGTAAGCGTTTCCCTGAATTCGTTGTAAATCCTTCCGATATCGTAAGAGACTACGGCGCAGATACTCTCCGTCTTTACGAGATGTTCATGGGACCTCTCGAAGTAAGCAAGCCGTGGAGCAAGAGCGGTGTTGAGGGCGCAAAGAGATTTGTACAGAGAGTATGGAACTTCTTCATAGAAGCTGAGAACCTTACTGACGACAACGACGGCGCACTCACAAAGGTATACCACCAGACAGTCAAGAAGGTAACAGACGACTTCGAGAAGCTTGCTTTCAATACAGCTATCAGCCAGATGATGATATTTGTAAATGCTGTGTACAAGAACGGCAAGTGCCCGAGAGAGTATGCTGAGGGACTTATAAAGATGCTGTCCTGTATCACACCTCATATGGGTGAAGAGATATGGAGCATCATGGGTCATAATGATACTATCGCTTACGAGAGCTGGCCTGTATACGATGAAGAGCTCTGCAAGGAGGATACTATCGAGATCGTTGTACAGGTAAACGGAAAGCTCAAGGCTAAGCTTAATATTGAAATGGACGCTGACAAGGAGTCCGTTATGGAAATGGCTATGTCAGACGATAAGGTAAAGGAAGCTGTTGAGGGTAAGAACATACTCAAACAGATATATGTACCAAATAAACTTGTTAATATTGTAGCAAAATAACGAAATTTTAAGACACACAAAAAATGCTTGACAACGAGCAGAAAATGTGGTAAACTATTAATATATTCTTTATAACTATTTATATGTAATCTGCTATATAGTGGGGGACGCGATGTCTACCGCTCGACAGGGTGGTTAGCATAGATGCTTCGGAGCAAAGCTCCGTGCAACCTCTGAACAAGGGAGGGAAATTTAGTGGCAGAAGTTCGTGTTGGCAAAAACGAGTCTTTAGACACAGCTCTTAAGAGATTTAAGAGATCATGTGCAAAGGATGGCGTAATTGCTGAGGTTCGTAAGAGAGAGCACTACGAAAAGCCTTCAGTTAAGCGTAAGAAGAAGTCTGAGGCAGCTCGTAAGCGTAAGTATTGATCTTGCGAAATTATTAATGTTGATAAAAGCGGGCTGCGGCTCGCTTTTTCATTTATTTGAACGGAGTTGACAAATAGCTTGGGTTTAAAACATAAGATAACAAAAACCGACGTGGATTTTGCATTCAGGAAAACAGTCGATATCACACCTTCATTTCTGAAAAAGCATGGTATCAAGGGTCTTATCCTTGATGTTGACAATACTCTTACTACACATGATAATCCCGTTCCTGCCGAGGGGATAACCGAGTGGCTGGAGAATATGAAAAAGAGTGGGATAAAGCTTATAATAGTATCGAATAACCATTCAGACCGTGTGAGACCCTTTGCTGATCCGCTTGGACTTGATTTTGTCAGTGACAGCGGAAAACCGCTGAAAAGGGGATATACAGCAGCTATGAAGAAAATGGGACTTACTCCCGATGAGACTGCTGCTGTTGGCGATCAGCTTTTTACAGATGTATGGGGAGCAAATTTCGCAAAGGTGAAGATGTTATACGTTGAACCTATGGAGCTTGAACCAAAGTCGAAAAGGTTCATAAGATTCAAGAGAGTCCTTGAAAAGCCTTTTCTTCCGAAAAAATTTGTCGATGACATAAAGGAGTAAATATGATAAAGAAAATACTTGTTATACACGGTCCTAATCTTAATCTTTTAGGAGAGCGCGAGCCGGGAGTTTACGGAAATTCTTCCATTGATACACTTAACAGCAATATAATCGACCGCGCAAAGGAACAGGGCCTTGAGTGTGAGATATTCCAGTCAAATCATGAGGGAGCTATCATTGATAAGCTCCACGCAGCAAGAACAGCATTTGACGGTGTTATCCTCAATGCAGGTGCGTATACACATTACAGCTATGCTATACGCGATGCCATTGCAGCTATAAAGATACCTGTTATCGAAGTTCATATCAGCAATGTATTTGCCCGTGACGAATTTCGTTCAAATTCAGTTATCGCACCCGTATGCAAGGGCAGCATAAGCGGCTTTGGCTTCGGCAGCTACTATCTTGCTGTACAGGCACTTGCTGAGCTCTGAGAGGTGCGCAATGTCGAGACTTGACAGACTTTTTGAGGAGTTTGATGGGGCAGACTGCGCCCTTATAACTTCGGATATAAACAGAAGATATTTTACTGGAATGAAATCATCAGCAGGAGTAGTTCTTGCGTTTCCTGACAAGGCGTATCTTCTCATAGATTTTCGTTACATAGAAAAGGCAAGAGCCACAGTCAAGGATGCTGAGGTCATTGAGGCTAAGAAGCTGTATCCACAACTTATGGAGCTTCTGACAAAGCACGGTGCAAAGTCTATGGCTATAGAGTCAGAGACAATGACCGTCAAGGAGCTCAATGCCTATGAGCATTTCTATACATCTATTGATATAATCCATAACGATAGCCTGAGCAATGCTATTTCCAACCTCAGAACGGTAAAGGACGAAAGTGAGATCGAGTGTATACAGAAGGCTCAGGAAATAGCCGAGAAAGCTCTTGAAGAGGTGAAGGGCTTCATAAAAGTCGGTGTAACAGAGCGTGAAATAGCTCTTGAGCTAAACAGACACATGTTCGCTTACGGTGCTGAGGACTTATCCTTTGATACTATCGTGCTTTCAGGCGCGAATACTTCAATGCCTCACGGAGTTCCTTCCGATAAAAAGGTAGAAAACGGCGAATTTGTACTCATCGACTTTGGTGCTGTATATAACGGCTATCACAGCGACATGACCCGTACTCTTTGTGTTGGTGAGCCAAGCGAGGAAATGAAGAAGGTATACAATATCGTACTCAATGCACAGCTTGCGGGCATAGAGGCTGCAAAGGCAGGCATACTCGGCTGTGATCTTGACAAGGTATCCCGTGATATCATAGAGCAGGCAGGCTACGGCAGCTGCTTCGGACATTCTCTCGGTCACGGAGTAGGCATGGAGATACATGAAAAGCCCAACGCATCGCCGAATTATAAAGCTCCGCTGAATGAGGGCGCGGTAGTAACTGTAGAGCCCGGTATCTATATAGAAGGCAAATTCGGAGTGCGTATAGAAGATTTTGTCATTTTAACTGAAAATGGCTGCAAAAACTTGACAAAAAGTGCAAAAAATCTCATATCTTTATAATAATATCACTTTAGGTATTGCAAAAATTACCGAAATGTGATAAAATAAAGTATCATGTTAATTTGAAAAATACGGAGGTTATTAATAATGATTTCAGCAGGAGATTTCAGAAACGGCGTTACTTTTGAGCTCGACGGACAGGTAGTTCAGGTAATTGAATTCCAGCACGTTAAGCCAGGTAAGGGTGCCGCTTTTGTAAGAACTAAATACAAGAACGTAATCACAGGTTCAGTTGTTGAAACTTCTTTCAACCCAACCGCTAAGTTCCCTACAGCATTCGTTGAGAGAAAGGATATGCAGTACAGCTACAACGACGGTGAGCTTTACTACTTCATGGACCTTGAAACATATGAGCAGGTTCCGATCAGTGCATCTACACTCGGCGACAACTTCAAGTTCGTTAAGGAAGAGATGATCTGTAAGATCCTTTCATACAAGGGCAACGTTTTTGGTGTTGAGCCGCCTAACTTCGTTGAGCTCAAGGTTACACAGACTGATCCGGGATTCAAGGGCGATACAGCTACAAACGCTACAAAGCCTGCTACACTTGAGACAGGTGCAGAGATCAAGGTTCCGCTCTTTATCGACGAAGGTGAAGTAATTCAGGTCGACACAAGAACAGGCGAGTATATGTCAAGAGCATAAGCTCAGCTTTTAATAAAGACTTTATTTTGAGAGGAGGAGCTTGTTATGAAGCTTACCGAAAAAATGTCATATTTACAGGGACTTATCGACGGTCTTGAGATCGACACTTCCACTAAGGAGGGAAAGGCTCTCATTCAGATGTCAGAGGTAATGTCCGAAATGGTAATGTATGTTGAGGATCTTCAGTCACAGGTCGATGAGCTTACAGAGCTTTGCGATATCCTTGATGAGGATCTCGGAGCAATTGAAGATGATTTCTATGATGATCTCGATTGTGACGAGTGCGACGGCGACTGCGATAATTGTGATGAAGACGAAGATTGGGACGACGATGACGAGTTCGATTTTGATGATGACGATGATGAGCTTTACGAGATCACTTGTCCTACCTGCGGAGATACTATCCTTCTTGATGAGGGTATGATCGAAGAGGGTTCAATTAACTGTCCTAATTGTGATGAGCTCCTTGAATTTGATTACGATGACCTCACTATTGAGGATTTCGAGGACAAGGCTGAAGAGCCTGAAAAGAAGTAATCTGCTAAAAAACGGGCTGCGGATAGAGTTATCTTCCGCAGCTTTTAATTTTTTTCGGAATTTTTTTATTTTTTCTGTAACGAAAGTTTTGCAGCGTAGTCTTATAGTTGAAGGCGGTGAGAAGTATGGGTCAGGTCGAAGAGCTCTACAAAGACTATTTCCATGATGTATTCCTTTATATACGGTCATTGTCAGCTGACGAAGCTCTTGCTGAGGATATTACTCAGGAGACATTTTTCAAGGCTATAAAGTCTGTTGACAGCTTCCGCGGAGACTGCGATATAAGGGTATGGCTGTGTCAGATAGCAAAAAATCTGCTGTATACACACAACAAGAAGCAAAAACGGTACACGGGAGAAGAAGTGCCTGAAACGGTTCCTGATACTTCCGTGACTATGGAAGAGCTTCTTGAAAACAATCAGCAGTCAATGGAGATACATCGTGTACTTCATACTCTTGTCGAACCTTATAAAGAGGTATTCACCCTGAGAGTGTTCGGAGAACTTAGTTTCCGACAAATAGGTGATATCTTTGGAAAGACCGAGAGCTGGGCGCGAGTGACATTCCACCGTGCAAAGCTGAAGATAATAGAAGAACTGGAGGTACAGAAATGAAAAACTGCGATATGATAAAGGATCTGCTTCCGCTGTACGCTGACGATGTGTGCAGTGAGGAGAGCAGAAAGGCAGTGGAGGAGCATATAAACAGCTGTCCCGACTGCAAAGCAGAGCTTGAAAAGCTCCGCAAAAACGTCACTGTAAGCCCTCAGAAGGACACAGAAGTACTCAAACGCATAAAGAGGCGTCTGCGCATAGAGAAGCTTGTGGTGAGTCTTATAAGCGTTCTGGCTATATGCGGAATTCTGCTTTACGGACTTGTGTATTGCATAAATGATTACAAGTCAATGGATATGGAGAAGTACAAGATACTTGAAAATGTAAGCGTCAGCGAGCATGATAATGCTGTATGGCTCAATATAAAAGGGTATGCTGCATCATTTGATATAGATGCACCGACTTTAAGCGATACAAACGGCAAACATCTTGGGATAGACGATGATTTTGACAAGGAAAAGAAGAACGGATATGGTATTACTCTCAAACAGCGCAGGATAGATGATTTTACGTTCAATCCCACAGGAAGTCTGAAAAGCTTTGAGATGAAGATCTTCGACCTTGATGAAAAGAAAGATATGATGAAGGTTTTCTACTACGATGATGTTAATAATAAAGAGTATATCTTATGGGAGCGTGATTAAAATGACTGAGAGAAGATTTAGTATACCACTGATACTGCTTGCTGTGATATCATTTGGAATAGGATTTTTCGGATTTGCAGTGGAAAGTATAGCATTTGCTGTTGGAGTTATAATAGCTTCGCTGAAACTTCGTGAGAAATATCTTATAAAGATACCAATAGCAATATGCATTGCATCAATAATAACATCGGCTGCATTCCTTGCCTTTATGATATATACGGGAATAAAGGGCGGCTATAACGATTACTGGCTTATGAGACTTATATTCGGAGAACCTAAATAAAACATCAGTCCCCTCGGCTATGCCGAGGGGACGCTTTATTCATATTGAGCAAGAATTTTCAGAGCAGTTTCGAGTCTGGTCTGACGGTTGTTCATTGCCTGCTTTTCGATGTATTTATGAGCCTGAGGCTCAGTGAATTTAAGGTATTTCATAAGAGTAGTCTTTGCACGGTTAATGGTGCGCATTTCCTCAATACGGCTCATAATATCCGTGCTTTCCTTTTTAACACCTGCCATGCGGACTCTTGCGGCGATAATAAGCCGAATAGTACGCTGAAGCTCTTCTCTTGTTACTGGCCTTGACAGTACGTTTACGCCGCTGTCTGAGACTCTGTCGGCGATATCCTCAGAAACATCGCTGCCGCAAATGAGTATCATACCCGCGGAGGTGGACTCCGCTATCATTTCAGCAAGCTCCTGACCGAATTCATCGGGCAGAGGCGTATTTATTATAACAAGCTCAGGCTCAGTTTCATTTTTTACAAGCCTGCGTGCTTCGCTGCCGCTGACAGCTATTGCAGTTCTTCCGCAGCCTTCTATACGCAGGAGCTGTTCACAAAGCTCTGATATCTCGTTATTTGAAGATACGATAATTGCTCTGTCCATAGTTTACCTCACACGAACTTGAAGTATGACTCTTCCTCGAATTTGTCCTTATCCGAAGCAGAGGAGTAGTCCTGTATCTGTTTGTCAAGCTGTGCGAATATATTTCTGCGTATTTCCTGAGACAAGGTGTTTTTCACGAATATACTTTCCTTTGCGATAGCTGATGCTTCATCAAGTGAAGACGGCAGCGGCTGTAAAAGTGAGCTGTCAGAGCCGTTATGCATAGCACTTTCAAAGAGAGAGCAGTCCTGGGACTGTATTCCACCGATACCTGCTGCAAGTATAAGCTTGAATGTGATATAAGGGTTGCAGCAAGCATCTGCGGAGCGTATCTCGATACGGGGAGATATACCCACAGGCTTTGGAACACGGATAAGCTGAGCGCAGTTTTCCGATGACCAGTTGACATACTTGGGAGCATAGCCTATACCGAAACGCTTATAGGAATTCGTTGTACTGTTGAGAAATGCGGTTATCTCACGCATTTTGCTGAGAATACCCGATATGAAGCATTTGCCCTCAAATGTCATGCCGTTCTGAGTATCGAAGATGTTTTCTCCGCCTTTTCTGAGACTTATGGAGATGCTGAGTGCGCTTCCATGTTCATTTGGAAGAGGCTTTGGCATAAATGAAGCGAAAAGACCGTTCTGAGCCGCAATGGATTTAACTACGGTCTTGTAGTGTACCATATTATCGGCAGCAGTTATAGGCTCGCTTTCGCGGAACTCTATCTCATTCTGTGCAGGACCGTGCTTGTGGCAGGAGCTTTTCGGACTCATGCCCATTTCTTCCAGTGAGAGGCATATCTCACGTCTTGCATTTTCGCACTTATCCAGCGGAGCAACATCGAGATATCCGCCTTTGTCGTGAGGTATCTTTGTAGGCTCTCCGCGCTCGTCCAGCTCAAAGAGATAGAACTCGCACTTTGTCCCCATTTCGCAGGAATATCCGTCAAGTCTGAGCTGATTGATATAGTTGGTCAGCTCTGTACGCATATCGCCTACGTAGTCACTTCCGTCCATGTTTTTGAGAGCGCAGAAGAAGCGGACAACTCGTCCCGACTTAGGTCTCCACGGTAGAACGGAAAGAGTAGATATATCAGGCACAAGAAGCAGGTCGGAACAGCCCTCGGCTATACATGAAGCGTCGAAAGGTATGCCGTATTCGAATGCTCTTGGCAGTTCATTTGGCATGATAGCCACATTTTTGAGATTGCCGAACATATCACAGAAAGTAAGTCTTATAAATTTTACGTCATTCTCTTCAACGAATTTCAGTATCTCTTTAGGAGAAAAGCTCATTGAAAGACCTCCATTTATTAGTGTAGGGAACGCCGCCCTCGGCGTTCCGTGAGCCGTTAGCTGTTAGTAGTAGGGGACGGCGTTTTCGGTGTCCCAATGTAGGGGCGCACATTGTGCGCCCGTTAATATATATTTTATTTCAATGCCATAACATATATCTGGCATGGATTATCTTCGTCCCAGTAAGTGG
This sequence comes from Ruminococcus flavefaciens ATCC 19208, assembly GCF_000518765.1. Lineage (GTDB taxonomy): Bacteria > Bacillota > Clostridia > Oscillospirales > Ruminococcaceae > Ruminococcus > Ruminococcus flavefaciens. Next base: position 118,166 of record NZ_KI912492.1, read on the forward strand.
GGAATACTTCAAACTCTTTGAAACCGCAGCTGAGATAGAAAAGATTGGTCCTGTCGTAGTCCTCGTACTTGCCCATTTGAACTGTTTTCACCTGCATAAAGGAATAGCCGTTTTCGCCAGCGATAGCCTTTGCTTTATCAAAGAGCTGCCGTCCTATGCCGCTGCGGTGATACTCTTTCAGCACACCCATAACAGCCAGTTCAACGGTATCCTTTCCCGTTTCTTTCAGACAAAGGAAACCCACATATTCATCGTTTTCCTTAGCTGCAATAAATATCCAGTCAGCACAGTCCATTATGTACTGTTCGCGGCTCTCGTCCACCTCGAACCATTCTCTGAGTGCTTCAAGGACTTTTCGTGCGATTTTACTTTTTTCGCCTTTGTCAAAGATCTGCTCCATCATTTATTGTTTCTCCGTAGGTTATGCTGTTGCTATGTCGATAATGTAATCCATTACCTCATAAAAATCCGAAAACATCAGACATTCATCACCTATGTCATTATAATCTTCATATTCATAGAAAATAAAGGAATCATATCTTTTATCAAAGCATATATGCTGTGAATTATAAAAGCCGAGGATCAGCAATTCATCAGGAACAATGCCGTCTGAAAAATCATAGTTTATTCTGAATTTGTCGTTCATATCGACACTGTACAATTGGCAGTCTCCACCCGATAATTCGGCTCCGTTTGAGAGCCTTAAAAAATCCTTATAGGAATTCGGGATAGATATTCACGTATTTTCCTCGAATTCAGCTATCTGGGTTTCAGTTGCAGGCGGATTGAATTCCGAACTTTGCCAATCGTCCTGTATAGATTTTAAGCGTTCAATACGTTCTTTCATATATTACACATTGAAGCGGAACAGAACTATATCTCCGTCCTGCATAACGTATTCCTTGCCCTCAAGGCGTACAAGTCCCTTTTCCTTTGCAGCAGCCATGCTTCCGCAAGCCATAAGGTCGTCATAGGAGATGACCTCTGCACGGATAAAGCCTTTCTCGAAGTCTGTATGTATCTTACCTGCTGCCTGAGGAGCTTTAGTGCCCTTTGTGATAGTCCATGCGCGGACTTCCTGCTTGCCTGCTGTGAGGTATGAGATAAGTCCGAGGAGTGAATAGCCTTCCTTGATGATACGGTTGAGACCTGATACTTCCAGACCAAGCTCGCTGAGGAACATAGCCTTGTCCTCATCGCCCATATCGGATATCTCAGCTTCTATCTGTGCACAGATAGGGAGTACAGCTGAGTGCTCCTCAGCTGCGAGTGCACATACAGCCTTGTAATTCTCGTTTGTTTCGATATTGTTTGTGAAGTCCTCTTCGCTGAGGTTAGCAGCATAGATAACAGGCTTGGCAGAGAGAAGAGGAGTTGACTTTATGAGCTCGCGCTCCTCATCTGTGAAGTCAAAACCTCTTGCGGATTTGCCGTTTTCAAGGTGAGCCTTTAATCTTTCAAGGAACTCAGCCTCTGCAAGGTACTTCTTGTCGCCCTTTGCAGCTTTTTTAGCACGGTCGATACGTCTTTCAACCATTTCGATATCGGAGAAAATAAGCTCCAGATTGATTGTTTCGATGTCACGGAGAGGGTTTATACTTCCGTCAACGTGAATGATATTGGGGTCCTCAAAGCATCTTACAACGTGAACGATGGCATCTACCTCACGGATATCAGCAAGGAACTTGTTTCCGAGACCTTCGCCCTTTGAAGCTCCCTTTACCAGACCTGCGATGTCAACGAATTCGAGAGTTGCGGGAGTGAACTTATCAGGCTCATACATCTCGGCAAGCTTGTCCAGTCTCTCATCGGGAACAGAAACGATACCAACGTTTTTCTCGATAGTGCAGAAGGGATAGTTTGCTGATTCTGCACCTGCGTTCGTCAGTGCGTTGAAAAGTGTGCTTTTGCCTACATTAGGCAGACCAACCATACCAAGTTTCATATTTATTTCTTACCTTTCTTATCATATGTTTCCCCGCCGAAAAGGCGGGGAACTGAATACTTTAATTGTTTGCGTAAGTCGTGCGCTTGTTGTTCACAAGCGAGCTTACATTTGAATTCTGTATCTGTACGTCGCCGCTTTCAGTGCCTATATCCTTAGGATTTCCAGCGTTAACGACCATAGATACCTGTGAATCTATAATAGTGACATTTCCTGTGCCGAGAGCGTCACCGATACCTGTTACCTCATCGCCTTCAGAGTCGATAGTGATGTCGGCATTCTTTATCTTTGTATTGACGCTGCCCTTGATCGCACCGATACACGAGTTCTTGCCTGAGCGCATCTTCATGTTTATCTTGCCCTGCTTGATGTAGATACTGCCCTCGCCGTCCTCAAGAACGCCTATTCCGACGGCCTGTGCACCTGTGCATGACATATTTATATCAGCGGAAGTGCTGATAGTAGCGATACCCTTGCAGCTTCCAATACCTGCTATCTTTATGCCGGACATATTCATATCGAGAGAGCAATTCTCACCGATCTCGATATTTGCATCACCGTTGAAGCTTCCGATGCCCAGACCGTTATGTGAGTACATAAACAGCTTGACCTTGCCCGAAACGAGCTTTATGTCTGAGTCATCATCGTTATATCCGCCTCCGATACACAGTGATTCAACACTGTTGGAGATAATTTCGAGAGTACCGCCGAAGTCTATGGTGATATCGCCGTACCCGTGGTCGTAGTCGTTACCGATGCCTATGCCCTCGGAGGCATAGCAGTCGATAGAAAGATTGCCCTTGCCGTTAAGCTCGAACTGTGAGCCCATAGGCACATAGATACCCGAGTAGCTGAGCTTGTTGTTCTTGACAACAGTTAGTACAAGTCTTGCGTACTCACCCACAGTGATAGTAGGCTTGCTGTTTCCGCTTATCATATTGACGTTTTTGAGTGTAAGCTCGCAGCTGTGATTATCCATTATGGATATATTCATTTTTACGGGCTTGTCGGGATCGCCGACGATAGTTAGCTTGCTCTGATAAACGTGGATATCGGTGTATTTTTCAAGAGCCAGCTTAAGGAGATCGACTTCCGTATCATTCTGTGCGGCATAGATCTTCTTAACGCCTTCGGGGCGGGTCTCAAGATTGGTCTTGATTATCTCGTCCTTGATATCCGAGGATATGCTGTTAAGGAAGAGCGGCTTTGGCTTTGATGTATAATATCCCTGTACAAGATCAACGCCGAGACGTATAACAGTTTTGAGCTCCTGAAGAGTCTCAACGCCTTCAGCCAGTGATTTGAGCTGATTTTCGTGGCAGAACTCGATAACAGAAGTAACGAGCTGCTGCTTTTTCAGATCGTTGTGTATATCGCTTATGAGCGAACGGTCTATCTTGATGTAATCAGGGGAGTAATGCAGCAGATTTGAAGAGTTTGAATAGCCTGTGCCATAGTCGTCTATAGCCAGCATAGCGTGTGCAAATCCGCAGCGCTTTTTCAGAGTCTCTATGCCCTTTGCAGTAGCCGCAGACTCCTCAACGATCTCAATAACGGTCTTTTCGAGAAGTTCACCGTAAGTAAGATAGAGTTCATTGAAGTCCTCATCTGTGAGCAGATGATTAGGCAGGCAGTTGATGAAAAGCTTTCGCTTCTCAAAGATCTGCTGATTATCGCTGAGCAGCTTCATTGTGTTGAAGAAGGTGAGCTTTTCGATAGCGTAGAGATTATTCTGCGCATCGCCTATTTTCAGTATCTGCTTCGGAGCCATTTTGATATCTCCGATAGTACGCATAAGCGCTTCGTAGGCTACTATCTCACCTGTCTGAGTCTCAACTATAGGCTGTAAATAGTAGGTGAGAAGGTTTTCCTGTACAATGCGCGAATAGGTCTGTGCATTGCGGTAGGAGTCCTTTTCGCGTATGTAGTTTTCCTCCGAGAACCAGTTGATAACAGCTCTTTTGTCCGTTCTTGCTTCAAAGAGTGCAAACTCTGAATAGTTAACGAGCATATTGAAGTCTGAGGCTTCCTCAGGATATGAAGCACAGCCGATAGAAAGACTGATGTGGCTCTTGTCGGAAATATCAATTATTTCGCCGAAATCGTCGGTAAGAACGCATTTCTGAACAGCCTCGTCCATACTGTTGAGGATATTATATATGCTCATTTTGTCGCATTCGCGGAAGAATACGCATATCTCATAGTTGGATTTTGAGCCGATTATGAGAGTATCACTGGCAAAACTTTTAAGAGCTTCCGCAACAGATGTTATACAGCTGTTGGTATTGTCAACAGTGAGGTATGAGCCCAGCTTGTCGATGCCGTTTATGTAGATAGTGGCAAGACAGGCGTGCTGAACATCGGGAAGTATCTTCTTGATCTTCTGTGAGAACGACGGATAAGACGGAAGCCTTGTAACAGGGTCATATTCCACAAAAGCCTGTCGGTCGTTGAATTCCGATATCTGACGGGTAAAGTCCTGAACGAAGCCCAGCCATTCGTCACTGCTTTCGTAGATATTCATTTTTATATACCTTGTCACATTTCCGTCGGTATATTTGTAGATGTGCTTCTGTCCTTCAACAGGATTTTTTGAGATCATCTCAAGGAGGTTGAAGAATTCAAATTCGTTTATCTTTTCGTTTGGACAGCCAAGCATATGACAGGCAGCCGAATCAAGATAGGCAGCTTTTTCCTTTGCAATATACGTGAACGCACCTATATTGCCGACGAACTGCTGAAAGACCTTCCAGTCACGGCTCAGCGCGGGAGGAGTTTTACTAAAATCAAAAATACCCATATTTACTCCGTATACCGCATGACGGGCGCAGAAAAGACACCGCGCCTCATGTTAGTACCTGCATTTTTACGGTCAGCAGGTGACCGTGATAACGTACGATTTATACACTTTAATTATACAGCAAAAAGCGTATTTTGTCAATAAAAAAGCCGCCCATTTCAGGCGGCTTCGGAAATAACTATGCAGCTATCAGTCAAGGAAATCCTTGACCTTTTTGCTTCTGCTCGGATGACGGAGTTTTCTGAGAGCTTTAGCCTCTATCTGGCGTATACGCTCACGGGTAACGTCGAAACGCTGACCAACTTCCTCAAGGGTGCGTGACTTGCCGTCCTCAAGACCGAAACGGAGCTTGAGCACCTTTGCCTCACGGTCTGTAAGTGTGGAAAGCACCTCATTGAGCTGCTCCTTGAGGAGAGTATGTGAAGCTGCTTCAGCAGGAGCAGGAGCGTCATCATCCGGGATAAAGTCACCGAGGTGGCTGTCCTCCTCTTCACCGATAGGAGTTTCAAGGGATACAGGGTCCTGAGCCACACGCATTATCTCACGTACCTTGTCAACAGGCATATTGAGCTTGTCTGCTATCTCCTCGGGGCTTGGATCGTGACCGTTCTCGTGAAGGAGCTGGCTTGAAACTTTCTTTACCTTTGTGATAGTTTCAACCATATGAACTGGTATACGGATAGTTCTTGCCTGATCTGCGATAGCACGTGTAATAGCCTGACGTATCCACCATGTAGCGTATGTGGAGAACTTGAAGCCCTTTGTGTAGTCGAATTTTTCAACAGCTTTTATAAGACCGAGGTTACCTTCCTGGATAAGGTCGAGGAACTGCATACCTCTGCCCACGTACTTCTTAGCGATAGAAACAACAAGACGAAGGTTAGCTTCCGAAAGGCGCTTTTTAGCGTAAGGATCGCCTTTAGCCATTCTCTGTGCAAGCTCTATTTCCTCTTCTGTAGTAAGAAGCGGAACTCGTCCTATCTCCTTGAGGTAGATCTTTACAGGGTCGTCGATAGCGATTCCCTCTGTTGAAAGAGCCATTTCAAGGTCGTCTGTCATATTTGAGTCGAGACCGATCTTAAGGTCGGCATCAAGGTTCATATCCTCGACGATCTCGATGTTTAGATTTTCACAATTGTCATAGAAGGTATTGATCTGATCAACGTCAAAATCCAGCTCCTCCAAAGCGTCTGTAATTTCCTTTGTTGTGAGTTTGCCGTTGATCTTGCCCTGTTCCATCAAGGCTTCGATGGTATTTTTCTTTTCCATTTTAATATTCCTCCTATTTATTCTTTGAACGGAAGAGCTCCAGCAGTTCATCATTGCTGAGGTCTCCGTTAGAAGCGGGTCTTGTGTTTTTCAGCACCTGAGCACAGTCTGCCACAACATCACGGGTAATGTCAACATTGCGTTTTTTTGCTGCTATTCCGCTTATTCTTCCCATTTCGTCCGTGGAAAATTCATCGGACAGCAGTGAGATCGAGAATTTGTCGGAATTTTTCAGCCTTTCAAGCAGTGCCGTGTAAACTTTCTTATTGAAAGCAGTTACAAATGTCTGCGGCGGAGCCAGCTTTTCGATGTCCTCATATTCCTGAGGACGGTTCAGCAGGTAGCTGATTATAGTCTCCTCGGCGCGGGCTTCCTTTTTGTTGGAAACGGCGTCGGGGTTGATATCATCGCGTATGTACGAGGTTTTAGCCTTTATATTGCGCCATTCGGTCTTTTTGGCACTTCGGCTGTTCTTTTGCAGCATGGAGTCGATATGGGTTTTCAGCACCTGTACAGGTATGTCACACTTCTTAGACGTGCGAGATATATAAACCTCTCGCTCTAAAGGTGATTCTATGCCTGCAAGCACCTTTGCGGTTCGTTTCAGCAGCTCTACTCTGCCTATCTCGGTAGAAAGATCAAGTCCGACCTCGCACTTGTCAAGCATGAAGTCGTTAGCGTCGTTAGAGCCGTCGAGCAGCATTCTGAAGCGGTCGCGTCCGAATTTTTTTATGAATTCGTCGGGATCCTTTGCGCCTTCCATGTGTATTATCTTAGTCCGCAGACCAACGTCCGCGAAATGGTTGATAGCTTTCTGAGTAGCCTTCTGACCTGCACCGTCACTGTCGTAGGCAACTATCACTTCCTCGGCATAGTGGCTTATGAGCCGCGCCTGATCGGGAGTTATAGCAGTTCCGAGTGTGGCGACCACGTTCTCGAAGCCTGCCTGATTTACGGCAATAACGTCCATATATCCCTCACAAAGTATCAGACGTTTTGCGTTTGAATTCTTGGCAAAGTTCATGGAGAACAGATTAGAGCCCTTGTCAAATACGGGAGTTTTACCCGTGTTGAGGTATTTTGGCTGTGAGTCGTCAAGGACTCGTCCACCGAAGCCTATGATATTGCCGCGGAGATCAACTATTGGGAACATGACTCTTTTGCGGAACATATCGAAGGTCCGTCCGTTTTTCATGCCTGCAAGCCATGCGTCAGCCATTTCCTCGTTGGAATAGCCTTTTGATTTAAGAAGATCTGTAAGTTCGTTCCATGAATCAGAGGCATAGCCGAGACCGTATTTTTTTATAGTCTGAGGAGTAAGCTTGCGGTTTGCGAAATATTGCAGACCTGTCTTGTCCGAGCCTTTTATAAGGTTGGTATAGAAGTAATTGGCAGCGATGCGGTTCATCTCATAGATACGAGTCTTACGCTTTGCGTAGCCGCTGTCCTTGTTGCCGAAGGCAGGGACTTCCATTCCCGAACGCTGAGCAAGGAGCTTTACAGCCTCGGAAAATGTAAGATTTTCTATCTTCATGGTGAAGGTGATGACATCGCCTCCTGCGCCGCAGCCGAAGCAGTAGAAGTTCTGAGTATCGGTAAAGATCGTACATGACGGAGTCTTTTCCGAGTGAAAAGGACATGAGCAGACATAATTGCGTCCTCGCCTTATGAGATTAACATAGCTGCCCATTACTGTTTCGATAGGATTGGCATTTCGCAGGTTGTAGAGAAATTCGTCGTTAACAGGCATTTTCTACCTCACTTCCAGAATTTCGGTACGAACAGTTCGGTATAAAGATCAACGGCATATTCGTCGCTCATACCCGAAATGTAATCGCATACAGCGCGGTCTGCATCGGAATCTTTCATTATAATTTTATACTCATCGGGCAGCTTGCTGCTGTGTTCGATGAAGTAGGAATAAAGCTTCTGCACAAGGAGTACAGCCTTGCCTTCCTCCTGCTTTGCGGCAGGATTGGTGTACACCTTATCAAACATGAATTTTTTCAGTTCATCGTGAGCCTTTCGTATATCGGGAGCAAAGTCGATATCAACTGCTCCGTGGCCGATTACGGAGGCGATCAGCGTAGTTATACGCTGAGTTTTTGTCCTGCCGAGAGCTCTTACGCAATCCCGGGGCAGATCGTTTGGATCAAGTATGCCTGCGCGGATAGAGTCCTCGATATCGTGGTTTATGTAAGCTATAGTATCGGCAAGTCGTACTATATTGCCCTCTTTTGTATCAGCCACCATATTTGTATGGCAGAGTATGCCGTTTCTGACGGCATGAGTGAGATTGAGCCCCTTGCCCTTTTTTTCGAGGACTTCCACAACTCTTACACTTTGTTCGTAGTGCTTGAAGCCGTGGGGGCATATCTCATTGAGAGTTCTCTCACCGCAGTGACCGAAAGGTGAGTGCCCCAGATCGTGACCGAGGGCAATTGCTTCGGTAAGATCTTCATTCAGCCTCATGCCGCGGGAAATAGTTCTTGCTATCTGTGATACTTCGAGAGTATGTGTAAGGCGTGTCCTGTAGTGGTCGCCCACAGGTGACAGGAACACCTGAGTTTTACGTTTTAATCTGCGGAAGGAGTTACAGTGGAGTATACGGTCGCGGTCACGCTGAAATTCAGTGCGGAAAGGGCATTTTTCCTCATAGCGATCGCGTTTTGTGCCGACTTCGTCGATGCTGGCACAGGCGTATTTGCTGAGTATGCCTGCTTCACTGATCTCTATCTGTTCACGTACAGTCATTTGTATCTCCCCCTGACCTATTGAAATGGCAAAACTGTATACGTGCATATACAGTCAAAAAAATGCGCACAGTATAAAGCTGTGCACAGCTCTTTAAAAATCGCTTCTATATACTTATACTATTTTGAAACAAAAAACCCTTTATTTTTTTCAGGATTTTTTTCGCACTGAGGAAAAATCTTCAAAAAGCTCCCCGCAGTCCTCGATATTTACCGAACCGTTGGTGACTTCCACAAGCTCCTTCTGAAGCGCATCGAGCTTTTCGGAAAGGACGAGTATCTCAAGAGTGACATCGCTGCCGAAATCCGAATTAACGGTGATAGTTTCATAGTTCGGCAGAAGATAGGAAATCTTGCCGTACATACCGTAGTCCGCAGTAATTTTCAGGCGGTGACACAGGCACATATCCATGATGTGAGCCGCATCGCAGGCAAGTGAAGCTGCATGGGAGTATGCTCTGACAAGTCCGCCGCCGCCGAGGAGAATACCTCCGAAATAGCGTGTTACTACAACGCATACATCAGTAAGTCCGCGTTTTTTCAGCACATCGAGTACGGGAACGCCCGCAGTTCCCTGAGGTTCGCCGTCGTCGGAATATCTGGAAATATTGTCCTCACGCAGTATATACGCATAGACATTGTGCTTGGCTTTGCGGTGTTCGGCTTTGATGGAATTTATAAAGGCAACAGCCTCGTCGTTTGTTCTGACAGGGGAGATGTAACCGATAAATTCGGAGCGCTTTTCTATAAATGAAGCCTTTGCGTTGGCAGAAATAGTGAAATAGTTCATAATAAATTAACCTTATTGACGAAAAGCCCCGTCAATGACGGGGCTTGTGACTTACTTGTCCATATTGAAACGCTTCTTGAATCTGTCAACGCGTCCGCCTGTATCAACAAGCTTCTGCTTACCAGTATAGAACGGATGGCACTTTGAGCAGATTTCAACCTTGATGTTTTCCTTTGTAGACATAGTCTCGATCACATTACCGCAGTGGCAAGTAATTGTGGTCTTTTTGAACTCAGGATGGATTCCCTCTTTCACGATTGTCACCTCTTTCGATTTATTATTGTAAATCGAGCAGCCCATCAGTTCCGTTAGACAGTAGTGCCGAATATACATTACATTTATAAATTATAACACTTTATAACAGATATGTCAATAGCAAATGTTAATATTATTTTTATTTAACTTTAGCGACAGTGTAGCCATCGATCTCATAAACCTTTGTTTTATCTGTCTCCTCAACAGCGTCCTCTTTATCAAAAAATACATAGAGAACGTCGCTCCTGCCGTTTCCTGCTTTAAGCATATCATACTGCTCCTGAGCGTAGTTTCTGACAGATTCGAGGTCCATACGTGCAAGGTAGAAGCTGCTCAGGCTCATGTCCTTTTTAGCTGCCATCTGTGCAAAATCGAAGTACATCTGCATATACAGACCGTAAGCGTCCTTCATAGGCAGAAAGATTATTTCTTTTGTATTCTCTGTCAGTTCTTCCCACTTCTCGTCTTTAAGAGCGTATTCATAAGCGGGAGGAGTAGAGTACTGTTTATGGAGACCCCTGCACCAGTCACGGATATCCAAGCCCTGAATAAGGAAGCACAGACCAATTGCGGCTAATGCTGATTTCCTTGGGATCTTTGAAATGACTGCCATAGCGGATGTCATGACGATAACACCGGAAACCCATATAAAACGTCCCGAACAACGGAATATACTGAGAGCTCCTCTTGCAAGACGCGGGAGAGGTATCTCGAGAAGAAGTCTTCCGTTGAGGGATATTCTGTTGCTGACAGCCCAGCAGAAGCTGAACATAAATACAACTGTAATTGCCCAGAACTCGACTTTGTACTTTTTAAACAGGCCTAATGCAGCCTTTATTAAGCTGCCTTCCTTCTTTTCCAGGATACTTAAAAAGATTATCAATGAGATGATAACACATACTATCATGCCCAGACCGAGATATCCGAATCCTTCTCCCTGTCCATCGAGGCTGTTGAGCGGGCGAAGGAACTTTGAAACTCCTTGCGGGTTGAAAAATGTATTGAGATTTGAAGAGTATCCGCCGAATCCGCCGTCAATATAGCTGCCCTGTCCGTAGAAGGCTCCTATGACAAACAAGGTCAGCAGAGTCGAAGCGACTGAAGTGCCGAACACGGCAACTGCTTTTTTGAGATTTTTACTTCTGAATACAACGAGTATCACGTATCCCGCCATTACCATGAACACCATGGGAACGAAATAGCTGTGTATCAGAACAGCGAGCATACAGTCAACTGCCCATAGAATCATGGGAGCGAACTTGTGCTTGTACTCTTTCTTATAGTCGAGACAGAGTATCATAGCGATGATGAAAAGCCATATTGCGCCGAGAGTATTGTGGTGGGTGATGCGCTTTATGGCTGCCGGAAAGGCTGCATAGAACAGAGAGCCGACTGACGAGAATAATATATCGGGCTTTATACGGTAGAGCAGAACAGCTCCGAAGCCGCCGTTGAGAGCGAAGCATATCATACCCCACAGACCGAGAAACTGGAAGGTCTCGGGGAGAATGGGGGAGAGTATCTTGAATATCAATCCGAAAAGCGGGATAGAATCCGAGTACATACACGAAACTGCGCCATTGCAGGTAAGTCCGTCAGTGAGACCAATCGGGAAGGTCCACGGGCTGTTCCTGAAGAATACCCAGCCGAGGTGATGTTGTGTGGCATCGCCTGTGTAGGCAAATATCCAGTCTGTATTTGAAGGTGATATCATGGAAGTGCCGAATATCACGATGAACGTGAGAGCACCGAGTATAGCTCCGATCAGAAATGTGATTTTGCTGCCGTGATCTGTTAATATACCTTTTTTTTCTGTTGTTGGTTTTGGATTAGCCATTTTTTAGTATGTACTCCTTGTTATATTTTGTTATTTCACCAGCGGAAATGTCTGCCGCAAATAAAGAGGCGAACAGAAGTCCGCCCTTTTATATTATTTCATGCTCTGTGTAAAATCAGCATAAATCTTCTGTTCGATAACCTCTGCTTGTGCGTGTGTAGGAGCTTTGGCTGTGATATAAGTTTTTATCTTCGGCTCTGTACCTGATGGACGAACTATAGCCTTGCAGCCGCCCTCAAGATAGAACGCAAGAACGTTTGACTTGGGAAGTGTAAGCTCCTTGATCTCGCCTGTAGCGATATTCTTGGAAGTGCTTGCCTTGTAGTCCTCGAATCTCTCGACCTTGAGACCGCCGATAGCAGTAGGATGATCGTTTCTGAGACCTGTCATGATCTCTTCCATGTGCTTCATACCGCTTGCACCTTCAAACTCAAAGCTGTAGAGAGTCTGGAGGAACATACCGTACTTCTTGTACATATTTTCACGAGCCTGCATAAGTGTTATGCCCTGTGTACGGTAGTAAGCAGCCATTTCGCAGATAAGCATTGAAGCATCAACAGCGTCCTTGTCTCTTACATAGCCGCCCGAAAGATAACCGTAGCTCTCTTCAAAGCCGAAGATATAGCGTTTTTCTTCACCCTTTGCTTCGAGGAAACCTATCTGCTCACCGATGAACTTGAAGCCTGTGAGGACGTCAATGATCTCAACTCCGTATTCTTTACCGATGAGGTTTACGATATCTGTAGTAACGATAGTCTTGACAGCAACAGGATTTTCAGGCATTGTGCCCTTTCTGATACGCTGCTGGCAGATGTACTCAAGAAGCATAGCTCCGACTTCGTTGCCTGAGAAGAGTGCATAGCCGCCCTTTCCGTCAGGAACTGCGATACCTACACGGTCACAGTCAGGGTCTGTAGCAAGAAGGAGATCAGGCTTTACCTTTTCGCAGTAGCTGAGGCCTACCTGAAGTGCTTCACGTATCTCAGGGTTAGGATAAGGACAAGTTGCAAAAGTACCGTCTGGATTTTCCTGTTCTTTAACTACAGTAACATCTGTGATGCCGATACGCTTGAGTATTTCGCGGACAGGCTTGTTGCCTGTACCGTTGAGAGGAGTGTAAACAACTTTGAGTCCGCTGCTTGCGCAAAGATCTGTGTTTATTCCCTCTGCAAGAACGTGTTTATAGAAATCTTCGATAACATCGTTTCCGATGTATGAGATATTGCCCTTAGCTAATTCAGCTTCAAAGTCAGACGACTTTACATCATTGAATATGTCCAGTGAATTGATCTTTTCAAGGATTATCTCTGCGCCTCTGAGAGTGATCTGGCAGCCATCCTCGCCGTATACCTTGTAACCGTTGTATTTAGCAGGGTTGTGGCTTGCTGTCACCATGATACCGCCCTGACACTTGAGTGCGCGTACTGCCCATGAAAGGCATGGTGTAGGCATAAGCTCAGAATATATATGTACCTTTATACCGTTTGCTGCAAGTACCTCGGCAGCAGCCTTTGAGAAAACATCGCTCTTTATACGGCTGTCGAATGAGATAGCAACACTCGGGTTCCTGTATTCCTGGTTGAGATAATCTGCAAAGCCCTGAGTAGCGCGTCTTACAGTGTAAATGTTCATACGGTTGGTACCTGCACCGATAACACCTCTGAGACCGCCTGTACCGAATTCAAGGTCACGGTAAAATCTATCAATTATTGCATCGTTGTCGCCCTTTATCTCGGCAAGCTCTGCCTGAAGATCGGGATCAGCTGTGGCGTTTTTACACCAAAGACTGTAAAGTTCCATTTCTGACATTTATAATACCTCCTGAACAGATATATAATTATTATACCACATATTGCTGCCTTTGGGAATAGCTTTTTTCATTTTATGCTTTTTTTTTCTGATTTGGTCAGTTACTTACATTGATTATGTAACTATTTTTAGCGGAATTAACCAACTTATATTTATTATTGATACAGGTGAAGCAAAAATATATATTGCTATTAATGATACTACAAAAAAACACAGGCTGTATTTCAAGCCTGTGTTTTATTAGGTTTATTTAGTCGTGAGTAATAAGGTTTCCGTCCTTGTCGGTAAACTTGCCGCAAATGATCATGATAAGATCAATAAGAGAGCCGATACCGAAGCAGCCTAATGTGAGGAGCCAAAGAATACCTGTTCCTATTTTGCCTACATAAAATCTGTGTACTCCTAAACCACCGAGAAACAGACAAAGCAATAATGTAGTTAACCAATTTTTTTCTGACATAATAAAGTCCTCCCTAATATCATTGTATAGCAATCACTTAAATTACTATGGTTAGATTATATCATAACAAATTGAAAAAAACAATTCGCAAAATCAACATTTTTAATTTATCTGAAATGTTAAAAAATAACAAAAAGGTCAATTTTTAAACGAATTATGAAAAAAATATGATCTTTTGTTGTATCAGTCGCCGAAGGAAACTCCGATATCACGGGCTGCGATAACGAGATGATTGTCCGTATCGACAAATTTGGTCTTTCCTGCGATATCTTCGAGTTTGTTCGATGTTATTTTATTGCCTATCTTTGCAACTGTTCTGCCATAGCGTTCCTTAGCTATGAGGTATGCAGCGTGAACGCCGAACTGAGTTGAAAGAACTCTGTCGTATGCACTCGGAGCACCGCCTCTGAGCATATGTCCGGGTACGCAGACCCTTGCTTCGAGTCCTGTATTTGACTGTATCTGTGCGGCAATGCGGCTGGTCGCGGTGAGTATACCTGCTTCTGCACGCTTCTTTGCACGTTCCTTCTTCTTCATCTGAGCTTCGTTCACATCAAAAGCTCCCTCAGCTACAGCAACTATGGAGAAGGTCTTGCCTGAAGCACTTCTTGCCATTACAGCATCGCATATCTTGTCGATATCATAGGGTATCTCGGGGATAATGATAACGTCAGCACCGCCTGCGATACCTGCGTTGAGGGTGAGCCAGCCTGCTTTATTTCCCATTATCTCGCAGAGAAGTACACGGGAATGGCTTGCAGCCGTTGTGTGGAGTCGGTCAAGAACATCTGTAGCTATATCAACTGCCGTGTGGAAGCCGAATGTAACGTCAGTGCCGTAGATATCATTGTCGATGGTCTTTGGAAGTCCGATAACGTTAAGTCCTTCATCAGAAAGCAGCTTGGAGGTCTTGTGAGTACCGTTTCCGCCGAGAGTAAGGAGGCAGTCCAGCTTCTGCTTCTTGTAGGTCTCCTTCATATTTTTTACCTTGTCAACGTTGTCCTCGCCGATGACCTGCATCATCTTGAAGGGCTGACGCTTTGTGCCGAATATAGTTCCGCCCTGAGTAAGTATGCCTGAGAATGCGGTAGGTGACATCTCCTTGCAAAGGTTGTTGATAAGTCCGTAATATCCGTTTGATATGCCGACTATTTCGACATTGTCCTCGCCAAAACGCTCATAGCAAGCCTTTGCTACTCCTCGGATAGTTGCGTTAAGACCGGGACAGTCGCCCCCGCTTGTCAGAATACCTATTCGTCTTTTCATAATTAAAGACCTCCGTTTGCATTAGATTTTTGATACAGCTTTCAATATCCCCTTAAAAGCTGTTATTTTTTCTTGCCGCTGTGGCTGCGCTTTTCTTTGAATTCACGGCATTTCTTTTCGTTTGCTTCAAAGAATTCCTGTATCTTCTCGGGCGGCATAGGTTTGCCGTAGAGATAGCCCTGTGCGTAGTCACAGCCTGCCATTCTGAGGATAGATTCCTGAACAGTATCCTCGATACCCTCTGCGATAGTTTCAATCTTCTTTGATTTTGCGATACGGATTACCGCAGAAACTATCTCATATGCGATATTATCGTGTTCGATATCGGTTATGAACGAGCGGTCCAGCTTCAGCAGAGTGATAGGGAGTATCTGCAAATAGCTCAGTGAAGAGTAGCCTGTGCCAAAGTCGTCCATAGCAAGCTTTACGCCGAGATCGCGGAGCTTGTTCATCTGGTTTACGGCAAAGTCTATATCGCTGAGTGCAAGAGTTTCTGTAAGCTCGACTTCCAGCCACTGCGGGTCAAGTCCCGATCTTGCGAGAGCTTCAAACACTTTTTCGCGCAGGTCGGTCTGGTAGAAGTCTGAGGAAGCAAAGTTTATAGACATAACGATGCTGGGATAGCCCATTTTCTGCCACAGCTTGTTCTGGCGGCAGCCTTCGTTAAGTACGAATTCACTTATCTTGCTTATAAGATGAGAGCTTTCTGCGATCGGTACGAAAGCATCGGGAGTAATTATGGTGCCGTCCGGCTTTATCCAGCGTATAAGTGCTTCCACGCCCATGATCCTGCCTGATGAAAGGTCGATCTTAGGCTGATAGAACAGCTGGAGCTCATTGTTATCGATAGCGAGAGCAAGAGACTTTTCAAGCTCGGTGTTGCCGATGATGGAATCGTGCATACTCGGTTCATATCCGCAGATACTGCCCTGAGTGCTGTCATCTGATTTGAGAGCGAACTCGGCGTGTTCCATTACATCGAGGAAGGAGCTGCCGTCCTCGGGCATCTTTGAATAGCCTGCCGAGCAGGTAAGGCTTATGGAAGCAAGCTCGTCAACGGCAAGCTTTGCAAATTCGTCCTGTATTGATTTTACAGTACGTGTGGGCATTTCGTCATCGCCGTAGTCTCTTAGGAGAAGAGCGAAGTTATCGCCGCTTATTCTTGCTGCAAGGCCGCCGGGAGTAACGAATTTATAAAGGATATGTGCGAAATTCTTCAGCACGTAATTACCGTTTGAATAGCCGATAGTATCATTGATGATATGAAATCTGTCGATATCGAGAACTATCATCCAGAAGGAGTAATTGAGGATCTTACAGGAATCGTATATTTCCTGTCCCATGCTCACAAGTCTGTTGCGGTTTGCGATCTCTGTTACCTCGTCGATATACGCAAGCCGCTCTATGAGCATATCCTTTTCGTGCTCCTGAGTTACGTCGATGACAGCTCCGCCGAACAGGGGCAGGGTATTGCCTGTTCCGGGGATAGACTTGAAACGGTAGGAGTACCAGCGGTAAGAGCCGTCGGCACTTCTCAGACGTATTTCTATATTCTTTATCTCGGACATATCCCTGTTGCGGATAGCTCCGTCGAACTGTATCCTGTCGTTAGGGTGTACCATTGCACGGAACTCGTTTATATTGATCGTACTGTTGCGCAGTCCGAGCATGCGTACAAGCTCGGGCGATGCACGGTATATTTTTCTGTCGGTGCTCATTATAAGACCGATCTCGGCAAGCTCCATCGAGGAATTGAAGAAGTCGTTGGCACTTGCAAGGTTCACACGCATTTTTTTCAGCTCTGTAAGATTGAAGCCTGTGCTGAGGTGTACCCACTGCTTCTTGAACTTCTTTACAGGGGAGGTGCTCCATGCGATAGAGACAAGGTTGCCCTGCGGGTTTCTGAAGCTGGATTCATAAGAGTAGCTTCCTGCGATCTTTCCGAGAGCGCTTGCATCGGGAGTATTTATTCCGAAGGCTGTCCATACGGCTTCCTTTTTATCGGATTTTTCCGAGCTTATGCCCAGAAGGTCACGGAGCTTTTTATTTATATATACGTATGAAAAGTTATCGGACCAGATTATCATTTCGGTATGAGGTTTTCGATGACCTTGGTTATCTCCTTCTGATCTATGGAGGTCTTTTTGTTTTTGTAGATCCAGCCTGATATTGCGAGAATAAGCGTAGCGCAGACCATTGTGCAGACGTATATTATGAGCGTATCCTTCGCATATTCAGGGTTAAAAATGCAGTATCCTATAACAAGAGCACTTGCTGCGACTATTATGACTGATGCTGCGAGCGGGTTAAAAGTTCTTCTCATAGATACCGCCTCCCTTCATATACAAATATCCAACTACATTATAGCAAAAATTACTGAAAAAGTCAATCAAAAATTTAACCATGTCTACCATTTTTGATAAAATTGACGGAAATATACAAGAAAATTTCACTGAATATACACTTTTATCTGATATAATGCTATAATATAAACGAAGAATAGCTTAGGCTGTGATTCATTAATAATGATAAAAACCTGTATAATCGGAGGTAAAAAATGGCTCATATCCTGATCGTTGACGATGAAATGAATATCAGAAAAGTAGTACGCGAATATGCTGAATTTGAAGGCTATGAGGTTACGGAAGCCGAAAACGGCATGGAGGCTGTAAATCTCTGCCATGATAATGATTATGACCTTATTATAATGGATGTTATGATGCCTCGCCTTGACGGATATTCTGCCTGCAAGGAGATACACAAGACAAAGAATGTACCTGTTATAATGCTTTCTGCAAGAGGTGAGGAATATGACAAGCTCTTCGGCTTTGAGATAGGTGTTGATGATTATGTTGTCAAGCCTTTTTCTCCAAAGGAGCTTATGGCGAGAGTAAAGGTAGTACTGAAGCGCAATACAAGACAGGAGGAATCAGTAACTGTTGACAAGTATGCGTTTGAAGGCCTTGAAGTCGATATTGCAGGCCGTGAGGTCTACGTAAACGGTGAAAAGGCTTCTATGACTCCGAAAGAGTACGACCTTCTTTTCTATCTTGTTAAAAATAAGAATATTGCCCTTTCGAGAGACAAGCTTCTTGAAGAAGTATGGGGCTATGACTTCTTTGGTGATGACAGAACTGTTGATACACATATAAAAATGCTCAGAAACAGTCTTGGCGAGTATCGAAAATTCATTGTCACACTGAGAGGAATGGGATACAAGTTTGAAGCGGATTAAGTTTTTTAAAAACGCAGGCTCGCGCATACCTCTTAAATTCAAGGTATGGCTGTATTTTGTACTGTTTACTATAGTAGTATTCACACTGCTGTGGCTGTTCCAGATCTTATTCTTAGAGCATTTCTATGAGAGAATGAGGATAAGCACGGCTTCAAAATGCATGGAGTCTATTGCTGATTCTTATAACAGCGGCGATGAAGAGGAGTTTTACAGAAAAATAAACACTATGTCGGTGGATAATGATTTTTGTGTAGAAGTTCTTGACAGATACGGCAACCCCGATAAAAAAAGTCATGTTATCGGCGACTGTATCCTGCATGACAAATTCTCAAAACTGCGCATCTATAAAGATGCCATAGATGAGTCCGAGAACGGTATCATAAAGCTCAGAATGAAAAATCCGAGAAGCGGATATGATATGCTACTTTACGGCTGTACTGTCGGAAAAAACGAATGTGACGGCTATCTGCTCATAAACGCTGTACTTGCGCCTGTAGGAGCTGCTGTAAGTATTATAAAAAGACAGATTATGCTGATAACAGTGATACTGATAATCTTTGCGTTTGTTATATCGCTGTACCTTTCAAAGAGGATCGCCGCTCCTATAGACAGGATAACAAGCTCTGCCGAAAACCTTGCAAAGGGTGATTTCAATACAAAGTTTGACGGAAGAGGCTATCTTGAAGCAAAAAAGCTTGCGGACACCCTTACCTATGCAGAAAAGGAGCTTTCAAAGGTCGATACAATGCAGCGAGACCTTATCGCAAACGTTTCACACGATCTTAGGACTCCGCTTACCATGCTGAAAGCCTATGCGGAGATGATACGTGATCTTTCGGGAGATAATCCTGTAAAGCGAAATGAACATCTTGAAATAATCATAAGCGAGACCGACCGCCTTGCTCTTCTTGTAAACGATATGCTTGACCTTTCAAAGCTTGAAAGCGGCAAGCAGAAGCTTACACCGTCCGAATTCGGCATAAGGGGCAAGCTTAATGAGATCATTGACCGATTCAAGGGACTTTCCGATAAAAACGGCTATCAGATACACTTTACTCCCGATGAGGAGAGAACGGTCTGCTGCGATTCTGTAAAAATAGAGCAGGTAATTTATAACCTTATAAATAATGCCATAAATTATACGGGCAAGGATAAACAGGTCTTTGTAAGACAGATAAACCAGCCTGACGGTGTTCTTGTTGAAGTCGAGGATACAGGCGACGGTATAGAAGAGGATAAGATAAAGCTTATTTTTGATAAGTATTACCGCTCTGAGAACCACAAGCGTGAAGTCGTGGGAACAGGATTGGGACTTTCTATCGTAAAGGCTGTGCTGAAAATGCACAACTATGACTACGGTGTGCGCAGTACACTTGGCAAGGGGTCTACATTCTGGTTCAAGATAAGTGATGTGAAATAAAGGTCAGATCAGTATGGTGCAGCGAAATGGCAGGGAAGTACCTGACGGGATGAACTCAGTATCCGTTCTTACAGATATTTTTTCGTTCTTTTGAACCTGAAAAGAGTTATTTCAGAACAAAAAATGCCGTTTACAGGCGATAATTCGTTGGGCGTTTTTTACGGCGAGTATATCGTGTGGAGACAATATAACACCATATTGTTGACAATGCATATAAAAATAGTAAAAGTGTTTAAAATTTTGTGTGCCGCTCATTTGAATTTTTCACAGAAAATACATAATCCTATGCTATAATGTATTTGCTGAGGGAGAGATCCCGAAGCTGATTTTCATGGTAGTTTAATGTTTACCCCAACATTAAATTATTAAATCCCCAATAATCCCTATATCATGGCAGATGAGCTTCCTTAATACGGAAGCTCGTTTGTTTTATATAAGTTTTTTTGTTGTATAAGCGCAACACCTATTGACAAATGTCGAATCGTAGTGTATAATAATTCAGTAACCTTATCAAGAGCGACGGAGGTAACAGGACCTGTGAAGTCGCAGCAACCCGAACGTAATGAGTCGAAGGTGCTAATTCCTGCGGTTTATCCGGAAGATGAGGGCATAGTGTATCTATGGCTTCTCTTTTCGGAAAGAGAAGTTTTTTTATTTTTCAGGAGGTAAAATTAATGAGCAAATGTTTTTTCACTTCAGAATCGGTTACAGAAGGACATCCCGATAAGATCTGTGATCAGATCTCAGACGCAGTACTTGACGCTATCCTTGAGAAGGACAAGACAGGACGAGTTGCCTGCGAGACCTGTGTTACAACAGGTATGATCCTTTGTATGGGCGAGATCACTACTTCTGCTGACATCGACATTCCTAAGATCGCTCGTCAGGTAGTATGCGATATCGGCTATGACAGAGCAAAATACGGCTTTGACGGACACACCTGTGCTGTTCTTACATCTATTGATGAGCAGTCACCTGATATAGCTATGGGTGTTAATGAGGCTTTTGAATACAGAGAAGAAAACAATGAGTCTGACGGACTTTCAAACGGTGCAGGAGATCAGGGTATCATGTTCGGTTACGCTTGTAACGAGACTCCGGAACTTATGCCGCTCCCGATCTCTCTGGCGCACAAGCTTTCACTGAAGCTTACAGAGGTACGTAAGAACGGTACTCTCCGTTATCTCCGTCCTGACGGTAAGTCACAGGTAACTGTTGAGTATGATAACGGCAAGCCTGTAAGAGTTGACGCAGTTGTTGTATCATCTCAGCATTCTGCTGACGTATCACTCAAGCAGCTCCGCAAGGATATCGAGGAGTATGTCATCAAAGCAGTTATCCCTGCTGAGCTTATGGACAAGGATACAAAGCTCTTCATCAATCCTACAGGACGTTTCGTTGTAGGCGGTCCTCAGGGTGACAGCGGTCTTACAGGACGTAAGATCATCGTTGATACATACGGCGGATATTCTCGTCACGGCGGCGGAGCTTTCAGCGGTAAGGATCCGACAAAGGTTGACAGAAGTGCTGCTTACGCTTCAAGATATATCGCTAAGAACATTGTTGCAGCAGGTCTTGCTGACAAGTGTGAGGTACAGCTTTCATACGCTATCGGTGTTGCTAAGCCTATTTCTATCCTTGTTGATACATTCGGTACAGGCAAGGTAGATGAGGATAAGCTCTCAGAGGCTGTTTCAAAGGTATTTGATCTCCGTCCTACAGCTATCATCAAGATGCTCGACCTCAGAAAGCCACAGTACAGACAGCTTGCTGCTTACGGTCATATGGGTCGTGAGGATCTGGGTGTAGCTTGGGAAAAGACTGACAGAGTTGACGCGCTTAAGGCTGCACTTTCATAAGGAGCAATACTATGGCAGAGCTTGAAAATTACGCTGAGCTTAAATTTACAAATGCAGTTCTGATTGATATTTTCAGCAGATATGCCAGCAATTCCGAAATGGCTGAGTTTGTGGCATCTGACGGTTCTATTGATATGAAGTTCAAAATGATAAACGGAGTCATGGAAACGCCGAAATGCTGTGAGCAAGTGCTGAGTCTGATGTATGCATTGTTTGAATGCAATCCCGAATCTGCTATCGGACGGATATACAGCGCTCACAAGGTAGATATACTGCGTGAGACTGTTTACAGGCTCGCAATGGTGCTTGACGGTTTCAGTGATGTAAAACTCACCATACATTCAACGGCTGCGGATAAGAATGATCCCGAAAAGAAGGTTTCGACTCATACAGAGTTTACACTTAAACAGTCGAAAACTTCTGAAACTAAGGTAATTGAATAAAGAAAAGCTCCCTTGAAGGGAGCTTTTTATTTGCAGGTATATCCTTTCAGCGGCGATGCTGAAAAATCTGGCAGAAGGCTGTTTTCTCTGAATGAAAAAGCACTGTCCGAGCCTATGATTATATGGTCAGCCAGAACTGAACCCAACCGCATTAGTGCGTTTGAAACATTTTTCGTGAACAGTATATCGCTGTCTGAGGGCACAGATACGCCCTGAGGGTGATTATGAGCCATAAAGAATACAGTACAGCTGCTTTTTACTGCAAAATCGGCAATATCACGGTAAGAAGCGTAGGTCTGTGACGGTGAGCCGAATGCCAGTACTTTTGTATTTACAACACGAAATCTCTTGTTTACCGCAGTAATTATGAGCTGTTCGCCTACAGTTCCGATAAAATGGCTGGTGAAAAAGCTTTTTGCGGAGTCAGTGCTGTTAAGAGTAGTTATTTTGAAATGTTCAAGGTAAAGAGTACGGCTGAGACAAGGGATAAGCTTTATAAGCACAGCCGCTTGTTCGCTTACATTTTTCTCTTTCATTAGCAGCTGAACATCTGTATTTGCAAGAGAATTTATGCTGCCGTATTCACTGAGAAGTTCCTTTGCAAGCTGTGCGGTATCACCTGTACAGGAGTACGAAAGCAGTAATTCCAGCTTTTCTTCTTCGGTGAGAGCATCAAAGCCATTATTACTGTATTTTTTCTTCAGAAGCTCCCTGCGGAGCTTTTTATCTTTATCAGCCATATTATCTGAATGAAAATGCGCCGCTTGAACGCATAGAGAAGCAGTTTTCGCTTCCGTAGATGATGCAGTCTCTGAATACTATGCCGACTGCCGAAAGAAGCTCCGCAAAAATGCGGGTAACGGCGTAGTCAACGTCATTCGGAAGAGTAAGACCGTTTCCGTGGTTGAGACCGATACAGACACTGAAAGCACCGCTTTTCAGTATCATAGCAGCAAGCTCCTTCTGGGAGATGCTTCCGTTTGTAATATCATCAACAGGAAGAGTTATACTGCGCAGCAACTCGGACTGAGAACTCAGGCAGAGAATATTGCATATCTTAGCCTGTGAGCTGCTGAACTGCTCGGAAATACAGTCGCATAGCTGCTTGACGGTGTTGAGAGTTTCATTGTTGTGGGAGCGTTTCAGGTAACTTGTGCCGAAGTCATACATCAGCTTCATAAACAGCGCACCGCTGCTGCCCATACCGTCAATTTCGCACAGCTTGTCTTTATCTGCGGAGAGAGCCTTGCCCAGTGAGCCGAACTCGTCAGTAATAGCATGAGCGATATTATTGGTATTCACTACAGGACGGGCGTAAAACAGCAGAAGCTCAAGGAGCTCATGTTCATATAACGCATCATATCCCGAAGCGAGAAAACGTTTTCTCATGCGGCTCCTGTGACCTGCATGGGGATTTTTGCTGTCCATACTGCTCCTCCTTCGCTATTTTCTCTTATTTTTATTGATGTCCTTTATGTTAGTCCTGCCCAGTATATAATCTACGGAAACTCCGTAAAAATTAGCAAGTATGAGCAGATGCTCGACAGGGATAGTGCGATACCCTCTCTCATAGCGCGAGTAAACAGTCTGGCTCGTGTGCAGCAATTCGGCTATCTGAGTCTGATTCATGTCGTTATCTTCACGTAGATCTTTCAGTCTTTGAAAGTACACGGGTATCACTCCTTTTTATGTTAAACATTAGAACCTATCGGTACTATTGACTTTAACATATTATGGAGCACAAATGCGACTGTTACGACCTTTTGGTACTAAGACTATATTGCTTTTTACACCGTATCATTATTATATGTAGAATAGTTGTTAAAAAGCAACAAAAAATAGTAAAGATAATTCAAAAATGCATATGCAATATATTGACTTATGAAATTTTCGGTGATATAATTAAAATAGAGAAATTGTACATATTTTGTACGGAATTGGAGGAGTTTTATGAAAGCAAAAAAACTGCTCAGCGGTCTTACCTCTCTTGCTCTGTCACTTTCTGCATTCGCAGGACTTGGTGCGGCAGATGCATTCAGACCGACTGGAGCAAAGGCAGCTTCGAGCTGGAAATTTGATTTCGGCGGCAGCGGCACAGCAGGCGGCTATACAGGAGTTTCCGCGACTGACGGCTATAACTCAGGCAGAGGCTACGGCTTCGCTCAGACCTACAACGTTTCAAATGTATCCGCAGGAGGCAGCGGAGTCCTTGCAGACGCGGTAAAATTCAATAACTACGGTTCGGGAAATACGTTCAATGTTGATCTTCCAAAGGGCTTGTACGAAGTAAAGGTGACTATAGGCAATGCACCTCGTACCACTATCAAGCTTGAGGGCATGGTCCAGATGATGAACCTTACAGGCAGGGGAGCGACCGAGACAGTGAAGCTGCCTGTAACCGACGGACAGCTCAATATACAGGCTGTTGAGGGTATGTCAAACAGAGAGCAGTCCATTGCGGCAGTTGAGATAACTCAGATAAACACCACGGGTGAAATGCCGCCTATGGTATGGATATGCGGAGACTCTACAGTTGCCAATTACTATAACTGTGCTGACACCTCACAGCACGGCTGGGGACAGTTCTTCAACGGAAAGACCTTCGGCAGCAATTACGAAGTCCGCAATATGGCTACCAGTGGACAGTACGCCAAGGGATTCGTTGATGCAGGACAGTTCGCTCCTATCGAGACCTACGGCAAGGCAGGAGATTACTACATAATCTCTATCGGTATCAATGATTCCAACTACTCCAATGAGACTGAGTACTACAATACAGTTACCGACATGACCAAACGCGCAAAGGCAAAGGGCATGGAGGTGATTCTCGTAAAGCAGCAGGGCAGACGCGGCGACTTGCAGCGCAGTCCGAGACTTACAGGTCGCTGGTACGGCGGTTCACTTGATAAAATAGGCAGCGAGCAGAACGTAAGAGTAGTTGATCTGTTCACCCTGTGGCAGAACTTCGGACTTTCCATCGGCTATGACGGAATGGCTTCGTACTATGCTATACAGGCTAACGGCTCGAATGACGATCTGCACCAGAGTAAAATGGGCGCTCAGAAGATCGCTGAGATGATGGCTGAGGAGCTGTCTGCTCCAGCAAGAGAGCCTATCCACCCCAAGTCTGACGTAAGCTATATGTTCAAAAACGTCAACAGCGGACTTTATATGGAAGTGGCTGACGGCAGCACAGCAAGCGGCGCAAATGTCCAGCAGTGGGGCGCAAGCTCGTCACAGCCACATAATACATGGAAGTGCGTACAGGCTACAGGCGATTATTTCTACATAAAGCCAAGCAATGCCGACCTTTACCTCTATGTTGACAACGGAAGCCGTGATAACGGCGCAAATATGGTTGTTGCAGACAAAAACGGCTACAGCGATCAGTTCTTCAAATTTCAGGACAACGGTGACGGCACAGTTACTATACTCACAAGAGCTTCAAGAGACGCTTCTGCTGTTGAGGTAGGAAGTGCAGCTACAAGCAACGGTGCAAATATCCAGCAGTGGGAAGTAAACGGTCACAACTGTCAGAAGTGGGAAATGATAGAGGTAGCTGATGTAGTGGTTACAACTACTACAACCACAACAACGACAACAACTACTGTAACTACGACTACTGAGGAAGTCAAGCCTCAGATCACGACTATCAACTTCTCGAATATCCCCGATTTCTTCATAGATTACGGCGATGCAAACTGTGACGGTACAGTTGATATGTCGGATATAGTTCTTATCATGCAGGCTCTTGCAAATCCGAATAAGTACGATATAGGCGGTACTGACAGCCATGCTATCACCTCTTTCGGACGTATGAATGCAGACGTTACAGGCAACGGCGATGGCATGACAGTCAACGATGCTATGTTCATACAGAGATGTCTGCTTGGACTTGATATGCTTCCCGAACCAATTAGCGTAGTAGTTGAGCAGCCTACAACAGCTCCGACTAATACGAC
Organism: Ruminococcus flavefaciens ATCC 19208; assembly: GCF_000518765.1. Taxonomy (GTDB): domain Bacteria; phylum Bacillota; class Clostridia; order Oscillospirales; family Ruminococcaceae; genus Ruminococcus; species Ruminococcus flavefaciens. The sequence continues at coordinate 144,269 of NZ_KI912492.1, forward strand.
CACAACAGCTGTTACGACTACAACTACCACAGCTCCTGTTCCCGTGAAGTATTTCGCAGTGGATCAGGTGTGGACAAACGGTGTGACCGAGACTGTCAACAGCGGCTACACAAGATCAGACGGCTATGTAAATCTTGACAACACTACAGACAGTAATATCACATTCACAGTTGATGTTCCTCAGAACGGAAACTACATGACACATATCCGCTTTGCCAACGGTTCAACAAGCGACCGTAAGATGAAGCTTTTCGTAAACAATAACTTTGATTCATGCTGGATGCAGTCTTTTCCGGGTACAGGTTCATGGACGGACTGGAATGAGTTCGGCATAGTTCTTCCTCTCAAGGCAGGAAAGAATACTATTCTTTTCCAGTCTGCAATGTCAGAGGGCGGACCTAACCTTGACTATATAGAGCTTATCCTTACAGATGAGCCATACGCTGAGGTATATGATCCGTCGCAGGAACAGCAGAATACAGGCAGCGGTCAGCATACACTCTATATCGCAGGTGACTCAACTGTACAGAGCTACCGTGAGTCCTATGCTCCGCAGCAGGGTTGGGGCTACTATATGCAGGACTACTTAAGCAGTGATATAACTGTTGCAAACCACTCCATAGCAGGAAGAAGCTCCAAGAAGTTCTATGACGAGGGCAGATGGCAGACCATTGCCGACAGTCTCAAGACAGGCGATTTCGTAATGATACAGTTTGCTATCAACGATGCAGGTCAGTCAAATGCGGACAGATATGCACCAACCTGCGGAAACGTCGATAATCCGTCATCGGGCTCATACGAGTGGTATATGACACAGTTCATCAAGTCTGCAAAGGACAAGGGAGCAACTCCTATACTTGTAACTACTACTATCGGCATGAAGGCTTACTCAAACGGCAGATTTGTCAACAGCTACACTAACTACAACGAGGCTTGCTACAATCTTGCAAAGAAGTACAGCATACCATGCATCGACCTCAATACTCTTATGGTGAATCATTACAACTCAGTTGGCTATGATACAGCAAAGAGCTATCACCTTATGGGCGCAGTTTCAGGTTCTACAGACGGTACTCACTTCTGTGAAAAGGGAGCAAATATCGTTGCAGGACTTGTTGCAGGCGAGATAAGAAAGCAGAACATAAGCGGACTTGCTTCATATCTCAAGTAAGAGTTAAGAGCTTAGAACTAAGCAGGGGCGGAATTATCCGCCCCTTTTTATGTAATAATAAACATGAAAGGGACGCCAATCGGCGTCCCTATTCTGATCACTGTTTACTAATCACTCGATAGTAACTTTCTTCATTACCTGTGGAGTTGTTGGCTTGTCGTTATAATCTGTTGCGCACTCTGCAATTTCGTCAACGACTTCCATGCCCTCGATGACCTTGCCGAATGCTGCATAATTGCCGTCAAGATGCGGAGCGTCCTCATGCATGATGAAGAACTGTGAGCCTGCTGAGTTTGGCATCATTGAACGAGCCATTGAGAGAACTCCTCGTGTATGCTTGAGGTCGTTCTTAACTCCGTTTGCAGCAAATTCGCCCTTGATCTGCCAGCCGGGACCGCCTGTACCTGTACCGTTCGGACAGCCGCCCTGTATCATAAATCCCGGAATAACTCTGTGGAATGTAAGTCCGTCATAAAAGCCCTGCTTTATGAGCTTCTCAAAGTTTTCGCAAGAAATAGGAGCGATATCGGGATAAAGCTCTATCTTGATCTTCTTTCCGTTTTCCATTTCGATAACTACCATTGTTATTTCCTCCGTAAATTTTTAGTCCATTTCGATAACGATCTTATCAGCAGGTTTGATATAGGTCGTAGTAATTTCAGCTTCAGTTCTGCCCTGATTATACTCATCAAGTATAGAAAGGGTAGTTGTTGGCATATTGGCTTCTTCGGGACTTGTTACAGGAATAGTTTCAATAACCTCATCAAACAGATTTGTAACAACGATATACTCTCTTGTAGTAGTTTCTTCAGCAGGCAGTGATGTTTCAGACTGCATATCCTGAGATACTTCTTCATAGTTCTGAGAGATAATATTTGTCTCTGTGATGAGATGCGGCATTTCCGTTGTAGTTGTATTCTTTGCACGGCTCTCTTTGTTGGCTTCAATTATGTCTTCAGTACATGATTTACCTGCAAGAATAACGAGACCTGCTGCAACGAAAGCCAGAAATAAAGATATTATTCTGTTTCTTTCCACTTTTTCCTCCTTCCCTCAGCCGCAGCTGAAAAAAGATTATATAATATTATAAACCAATATTTGCGTATTGTCAAGAGTTTCAGGCTGTCTTGAAATGCTTCGGATATATGAATTGATGCATATTCAACAGTATACTGAATGATCGGGCTATTTATACACAAAGAAAAAGGTGTACACAAGTACACCCTTAATTCATTTATTCAAGCAGTCCTTTGATACCTTTTTCAGCGAAGGCTTCTTTATAGTAAACAAGCTCTTCCTGAATGATATCGTCGATTACCTTCATTCCGAGAAGTTCAACGGGAGCCTTGTCATCTGTGAGTATACGGTTCCCTGCACTGTATTTCACAAGAGAAGAGTTCACATTGGTCATGAGATCACGCAGATCTTCGTTTTTCAGTGAGGCTGTGTTTTGTTCGAGAAGCTTTGTCATATCACCGTTATCGGAAGCAAAAAGCTCACGGTTGGTAGAATTATAAACGTCTGCGGTGTAGACATTTCCGAATACAGAAGCGATGGTATCGGAGAGCCAGTCGTTTATGCCGTCAGCACTTTCCGAGCGCATATTCATATTTACAACCATGACGCCGTTTTCGGTAAGGTGTTCCTTTACGAGAGTGAAAAACTCCTTTGACGACATCTGGAAGGGGATAGTTATATCCTGATATGCGTCAACCATTATGATATCGTATTTTTTATCGCAGCCGCCGAGAAAGGCTCTTCCGTCATAGGTAGTGACCTTGATATTGTCAGGAAGGTCGAAGTAGGTGTGAGCGAGGTCGGTTATCTTGTTGTCTATCTCAACGCCCTCGGCAGTGATATTGTCAAAGTAGGTGGAGCACTGTTTGGCGTAAGTGCCCGTGCCCATACCAAGAATAAGCATATCTGCATCATCGGGAGAAGCTGTCATAAGGGGAGCAGCCATAGCGTAATCGTAGTACATACATGTCAGCTCGCCTGATTTCATGTATACAGACTGGACTCCGAAAAGCACATTGGTCGAGAGCTCGGTACGGTCAGGGTAGTCCTTTACCTGAAGGTAGTTATATATGGATTCGCCCTCATAGGCAAGACCCTTTTCCCAGAATGCAAAGCCCATTATAGGCGAAGTGAAGCAGCAGACGATGAAAAGTGCAGCTGCAATGCCTGTCTTTACGGCTCCCTGTTTTGAGCTTATGAAGTATATGAGACCTATGACGAGCATGATGCCTGCAAATATAAGGAAAGTAACGGCAGTTCCCACCGCAGGTATAGAAATGAATGTAGGAACGAAAGTACCGATGATAGAGCCGATAGTATTTGCAGCACCGAGGGTTCCCACTGTTTTGCCGCTGTCGTCCAGTGAGTCAACGGTATATTTAACCAGTGAGGGCGTTACTGTACCCAGCAGGAACAGAGGATAAACGAATACCACCATACAGGTCAGGAAAGCAGCCCATATGAGGAAATTTGTGTTGATAGTCACCACAAGGAGCCCTGCAATTCCTGCGATAGCAAGCTTGCCTATGAATGGCACAGCGGCTATCCATACTGACGCTATGAGTATGCGTCCGTAGAGCTTATCAGGATCGGGATTCTTGTCGGCACTTCTGCCGCCGTATATGTTTCCGAGAGCCATAGCTATCATGATAGTGCCGATTATTATAGTCCATACTATCTGCGACGAGCTGAAATAAGGTGCAAGAAGCCTGCTTGCGCCAAGCTCTACAGCCATAACGGACATACCTGCAAAGAATTCCGTGATGTATAAGTACCATTTGTTCCTGAGTATTTTTGGAAGCGGCTTTTTTTCAGCCGATTTGCTGACCGATCTTTTTTTCATAAAATTCTCCTGTATTACATTTAAAATTACTGCGTTATCAGTATAACACATTCTCTGTGATAAATCAATGTTTTGAGAGATGGTATTTTTAAGTATGTGCATAAAAAACGTGATATGCCGCATATGCTTTAGCAGGAGGAGATATTATGAATAACGGAAATCTCGATATGGAAAAATACAAGCAGGAGATGATGAAGCTCTACAGCAGGAGCACTTCTCCCAATGAAGAGGCAGAGGAGCTTCCGAAGGCAGCCGAGGGTTACGATGCTGAGCCCGAGGAGATAAGTGAGGTAGATGAAGATGCTCCCGATGATACAGCTTATGCCGAGCATATTGACGAGGATTTAAACGGTGCAGATGAGGATTACAACAGCCGTTTCCCCGAGCCTGATCTTTCGGAGCTTGATACCGACCTCGGTACAGATACAAATAATGACAGTGAGCCGCCAGAGTATGATGCAGAGGAACTTCTTGGTAATGAAAAGGGCTATATACAGGTGAATGTACGTACAGGTGACGACACATCGGCAGTCGCAGGAGCTATGGTAGCGGTAACGGCGGTGGTTGACGGGAAAAGGCTTGTTCTCGCTTCGGGGCTCACGGACGAAAGCGGTACTGCTCCGAAATTCACTCTGCCCGTTCCCGACCTTGTACATTCGCAGTCGCCTTCCCCTGACGAAAGACCGTATAATCTATTTGACATAACTGTCACGGCAGATGGCTTCTTTAAGGCAAGGAGCGTTGATGTCCCCGTATTTTCGGGTATAACCTCTGTGCAGAACTTCAACCTTATCCCTGTGCCGCTTATGATGAACAGTTCAGATGAGACTATGACCTATTATAATGCAGAGCCAAATTTCGGCGGCGGAAAGGAGTGACAGATGCTTACAGGCACTCCTTTCATACCTGAGACTATTACAGTGCATCTTGGGACTCCCGATTCAAATGCTCCCGATGTTACGGTGGGATTTGCCTCCTATATCAAGAATGTGGCGTCCAGTGAGATATATCCTACATGGCCCGAGAATGCACTGAGAGCAAATATATATGCAATAGTGTCCTTTGCACTTAACCGCATATATACCGAGTGGTATCGTTCGAGAGGTTATGATTTCGACATAACAGCCACGACCCAGTACGACCAGAAATTCATAAACGGTCGGGAATACTTCGAGAATATCAGCTACCTTGTAGATGAGCTTTTCAACGATTATGTCAGGCGGCAGGGGAGCGTTGAACCGCTGTTCACGGCATTCTGCAACGGTACTACGACTACCTGCGAGGGACTTTCACAATGGGGAACGGTGACTCTTGCAAACCGCGGATTTACCCCTTATGAGATACTGCAATACTATTATGGAGAGAATATCGACATAGTGAGGAATGCTCCCGTACAGACAGCAATGCCGTCATATCCCGATACAGAGCTGAAGAACGGCTCATTCGGAAATGATGTGAAGTTCATACAGGTGTGGCTCAACCGAATATCGCGGAATTTCCCTGCGATACCGAAGATACCTGCTGCCGACGGTATATTTGATACTCCCACTGAAAATGCTGTCAGGAAGTTTCAGCAGGTATTCGGTCTTGAGGAAACAGGCACAGTAAATGCAGCGACATGGTACAGGATAAGCTACATCTATACCAGCGTAAAGCGGCTTGCAGAGCTTGATTCCGAAGGGCTGAGGTTTGACGAGATATCGCCGCAGTTCAAGGAAGAGCTGAAGATCGGTATGCAGAGCATAGAGGTGAGTATGCTGCAATACTATCTTGCTGTGATTGGCGCGTATTACGAAGCTGTAATGCCTGTAGAAGTTACAGGCTATTTCGGTGAGCAGACTGAGCGTTCGGTAAAGTCATTCCAGAGAGTGTTCGGACTTCCGCAGACGGGAGTAGTTGACAGAGCCACAAGAAACGACCTTTTTCGCGCATATCAGGGCATAGTTGAAAGCGTACCGCCCCAGTATACATATGTAGCGCTCTATCCTAATACTGTACTTCGTGAGGGAGCAAGCGGTGAGTCAGTGAAAATAATACAGCAGTATCTTACCTATATCAACAGAAGCTATCCGAATATACCTGCGGTCAGTGACACAGGCTATTTCGGACCGCTTACAAAGCAGTCCGTTACGGCATTTCAGCGGCAGTTCGGTATAGACCCTTCTGGCATAGTCGGAGCTGTCACATGGGACAGCATAGCAGGAGTTTACTCCGACCTGCGTTACGGCTTCGATAAGCGTCCCTATCAGAACCCGGGATACACTATAAAATAGCTCTTAACCGTAAGCGTGTAGGGACGCGCATTGCGCGTCCGTGAATTGAGAAAAATTGTAGGGGCTGTCATTCTCGACAGCCCGTGTATCCCTGACTGCAATTATGAATTATGCATTATGAATTAATAAGAACGGAGTGATATTTTGCCATATACCGATGAACAGAAAAAGGAGCATATCCGCGAATTACAGGGATATCTTTATGGGATCTCACTTTTTGACAAACGTATCCCACAGATACTGCCCGACGGAATTTACGGCAAAGAGACTGCAAAGGCTGTGGAAGCCTTTCAGCAGGCATACGGACTTCCCGTTACAGGCGAAACAGACCCTGCTACATGGAACAGGATAGTATGGGTATACAGGGATTACCTTGACGGTGCTCCCGAACCATACCGTGCTTTTCCGTCGAGAAATTACCGCGCAGCATTAGGCGACAGCGGTGAACTTATATACATAATACAGGCGATGCTGTGGAAAGCTTCTGCATGGTATGATAATATGCCGAAGGTAAGCGTCAGCGGTGAGTATGACGAAGAAACAGAAAAGGCTGTAAAAAGCTTTCAGAAGTGCTGCGGACTTACCGAAAGCGGCTGCGTGGACTGCATAACATGGAATATACTTGTGCGTTTTTTATCTGCAAGGTAAAAAGAAAGCTCCCATTCATTATGAACGGGAGCTTTTATCTTAATCTTTCGTCATCTCTTTCTTCTTTGTACTGTTTTTCGTAGTATTCATCGTATTCAAGATTCCTTTTTATGCGCCCGGCAACAAATATGATGCCGACTAAGATAAAAGCAAGGCTTTTGATCTCAGAGCCAATATATAACGCAGGGATTAACAGAAGATACTTGATTACCTTTTTTATATTCTTCAGCTGCATTACAGTCTCTTTCAGCCAGTCCAGAATATCACGCATTTTTTTGCCTCCTTTGCCTTGATGTATCATATTTTTAGATATTATATCATTTTGCGATATTGCTGTCAATATACTGCGGACTATTTAATTGCAATTTTCTGATTGTTAAAATTTGACTTTATACTGTAAATGTGATATAATATTTTAAATGTTGTCTGTAATCAGACAGACGGAAATTTTACAAAGGATTGATACTATGGATTATAAAGCACTTGCAGACTACCTTTTCCCCGATGTAAAGGATACTCCCGAGGATATCGAGGCTCGTTTTCCCGAGAGACAGCTGCCGTCAGGAGCTAATGTTACACGTATAGGACCAAGCCCTACGGGATTTGTACACCTCGGAAACCTTTACAACGCTATTATCGGCGAACGTATCGCTCATCAGTCACAGGGCGTATTCTACCTGCGAATAGAAGATACCGACAACAAGCGTGAGGTCGAGGGCGCTGTTGAGACTGTCATCAACGCTATGGACTATTTCGGTGTTCACTTCGACGAGGGTGCTACAGCAGAGGGCGACAACGGCAGCTACGGTCCTTACCGACAGCGTCAGCGTAAGGAGATATACCACGTATTTGCAAAGCTTCTCACTGAAAGAGGACTTGCTTATCCATGCTTTATGACAGCAGAGGAGATAGAGGTGATCCGCGAGCAGCAGACTGCAAACAAGGAAAATCCGGGAGTTTACGGCAAGTACGCGAAGTGCCGCGACCTTTCTCTCGATGAGATAAAGGCAAATATCGAAGCAGGCAAGGAGTGGGTGCTCCGTTTCAGAGGTCAGGAGACAGGTGAGACTATCGCCGTCGAGGACGCTATCCGCGGAAAGCTTGAAATGCCGAGGAACAATATGGATTTCGTACTTCTCAAGAGTGACGGTATCCCCACATATCACTTTGCACACGTTGTGGACGACCACTTCATGCGCTCCACACACGTTATCCGCGGCGAGGAGTGGATATCATCACTGCCGATGCACGTTGAGCTGTTCAATACTCTCGGCTGGAAGCAGCCTATCTACTGCCACACAGCAACTCTCATGAAGATTGACGGCGAGACAGGCGGCAAGCGTAAGCTTTCCAAGAGAAAAGACCCCGAGCTTGCACTTTCATACTATCAGCAGGAGGGTATCAGCAGGGACGCTATCTGGGAATTCCTGCTCACACTGCTCAACTCCAATTATGAGGAGTGGCGTATTGCAAATCCTGAGACGGACTATCACGAATTCCCCTATACACTGGAGAAGATGTCCGTATCAGGCGCACTTGTTGACCTTGACAAGCTCCGCGATATATCCAAAAACGTTATCTGCCGTATGCCTGCACAGCAGGTCTATGACGGTTGGCTGGAATGGTGCAATGAGTACGACAAGGACTTTGCAGACCTTATCAACAAGTACCCCGAGAGAACTCTTGCAGCTCTCAATGTAGGCAGAGGCGGTGCAAAGCCGAGAAGGGATATCGAAACATGGAAGCAGGCTTGCGACTTCATGAGCTTCTACTATGACGAGACCTTCAAGGTAACAGATGCTATGCCTGAGGAGTGCGATGAAGCTACGGTCAAGGAGTTCTTCGGCAAGTATCTTGCAACATACGACCATAACGATGACAGCGCGGCGTGGTTCGACAAGGTTAAGGCTATTACAGAGGAAATGGGCTTTGCAGTAAAGCCAAAGGACTACAAGAAGACCCCCGACCAGTTCAAGGGAAGTATAGTTCATATCACAAATATGCTCCGTATAGCTCTCACAGGACACGCAAATGCTCCCGATATATGGGAAGTAAGCCACGTTCTGGGCGAGGAGATAACACGCAAAAGGCTTCAGGCATTCGCTTGATGTAGGGGCGGATATTATCCGCCCGTAAGTGATTAATGCTTAGTAGGGGCTGCCTTTGGCAGTCCGCGCCTAACGTAAGCATTATAAATGACAATCTGTAGGGGGGCGATGCCCACATCGCCCCGTCAATTATCCATAAATTATATATGATCAATTGTAGGGGACAGCGTCCTCGACGTCCCACCCGAAATATAAACGAATAATGTTAAGAGGAAAATAAAATGTCAGACAATAAAGAAAAAAAGAATTTTGAGATACCCCGTCCTGTGTTCCCGAAAAGGGCAGTAGTCACAGGCGGTATGCCATATGGCAATAAAGAGCTCCACTTCGGCCACGTCGGCGGTATGCTGGTATTTGCAGATACCTATGCCCGTTTCCTGAGAGACCGTATAGGCAAGGAGAACGTTATATTTGTCAGCGGTACGGACTGCTACGGTTCACCTATCGCAGAGGGCTGGCGAGTAAAGGTCAAGAACGGTGAGTTTGAGGGCTCTCTGGAAGATTTCGTACAGAGAAACCACAATAAGCAGAAGGACACTCTTGCCGCTTACGGTATAGCTCCCAATCTGTTCGCAGCATCAGGTCTCGGACGTTCAAAGGAGATACACGCTTCTGTTACAGACCGCTTTATCAGCTCGCTTCATAAAAAGGGACAGCTCAATCAGATCACTACCATGCAGTTCTTTGACGAAAAGGCTGGTGTGTTCCTCAACGGCAGACAGGTAATCGGTAAATGTCCTGTAGACGGCTGTACTTCCGAAAAGGGCTACGCAGACGAGTGCGATATGGGACATCAGTATATGCCTGAGAACCTCATAAATCCTGTCAGCACCCTCACAGGCGAAACTCCAACCATGAAGCCTGTTACCAACTGGTATTTCAAGCTCCGCGACTACGAGCAGCTTATGAAGGACTGGGTAGAGGAACTTAAAAAGCGAAAGGATATCCGTCCTGTTGTATGGAAGACTATCGATGAGTTCTTAAAGAAGCCCGTTATCTATATCAAGCGTGAATTCGAGGAAAAGTACATGAGCATCAAGGCGTCTATGCCCGAGCACAACTATCTCGAAGAGCCGAAGAAGCCCTCGTTCACTATCGAGTTCGACAAGCTCTCGGACTGCGACGAAGCCTGCCGCATACTCACTGAGAACGGTATCCGCTACAGAACAGGTAAGACATTGGTTCCTTTCCGCCTTACAGGTAATATCGAGTGGGGAGTTCCCGCTCCCGTTATGGACGGCGTTGAGGGACTTACTGTATGGGTATGGCCAGAGTCTCTTTGGGCACCTATCTCATTTACCGAGACATATTTAGAGTCTATCGGTCACGACAAGGAAGAGTGGCGCGATTACTGGTGCAGCAAGGACTCTACCGTGTACCAGTTCATCGGACAGGATAATATTTACTTCTACGGTATTGCTGAGCCTGCAATGTGGATGGCACAGCAGGAGAGCGAGAACAAGACTGCTTCACCTGCTGACGGAGAGTTACAGCTCCCTGTTATCGTGGCTAATCATCATATCCTTTTCCTTGACAAGAAGGCTTCAAGCTCGGGTGCAGTAAAGCCGCCTATGGCTGACGATCTGCTGAACCACTATACTCCCGAGCAGCTCCGTATGCACTGGCTGGGACTTGGTCTTGGACAGCGTTCCGTAAGCTTCATGCCAAAGCCATACAATCCCGATGCAAAGCCTGAGGACGCAGATCCTGTAGTTAAGGACGGTCTGCTCCTTTCAAACGTGTACAACCGTATGATACGTACTGCTTTCTATACAGCTCAGAAGGAGCTTGACGGCGTTATGCCGAATAATTCTCCCGAGGAGAAATTCCTTGCAGATGCAAAGAAGGCTGTACTGGATTACGAGAGACATATGTCAAAATTCGCGTTTCACCAGTGTACCTACGTTCTGGACAGCTATATCCGCAACGGAAGCAAGTACATGGCAAAGGCACTTACAGGCGAATATCCTGACAAGGAAGCTCTTAAACAGGCACTTGCAAACCTTTTCTATATGATACGTATTGCAGGCGTACTTCTTCACCCAATGGCACCGTTCGGAACTGAGAAGCTCCGCGAGTACCTGGAAGTTGACGAACGTATCTGGTCATGGGATACTATCCTCGAACCGCTGACATATTTCACAGGCAATGATCATAAGCTGAAATTCCTGCCTCCGAGAACGGACTTCTTCACCCGTCACGAGAGCCAGTTTGCTGCTGCCGAAGAATAATTAGTCTGCGAGTGAGTAGTGATTAGTGCATAGTAGGGAACGCCGCCCTCGGCGTTCCGCGTAGGGGCGGATATTATCCGCCCCTTTAACTTTAACCATTATGTATGCCGTAACAATGTGTAGGGGCTGGCGTCCCCGACAGCCCGCAAGTGGTTAGTGATTAGAATTGTAGGGGCGCATGACCTGCGTCCGCCAATTACTTATAACGCCAAAATGACACACTGTAGGGGCGAACAGCGTTCGCCCGTGTTGCTTTACGATGTAAGTGAGAAAAATATAAACATTCTCACTTTCTTACTTTCTCACTTTCTCACTTGCCCATTTACTAAGAATAATATGCTTTAACACTTTAAATCATCGAACTAAGGATATGAGAAACTGGGAAACTTTTTTTATTACCACTTCGTAACAGTTCATAATCTTTATTTATAAATGGAATATATTGTTGTTAGTACGTAAAATATTTGTTATAAACTCATGTGTATAACTTCAAAAGTTTATTGCAGTTAGTAAAATGGAAAATAAATATTACTGTGTGCAAAAAAGTTCTTGCCTTTTGCACAGAAGTATAGTATAATAGTAATACTAATGTAATTATGACATAAGGAGATCATGAGATGATTTATAATAATGTTCTGGAAGCTATGGGACATACTCCGATGATAAAGCTCAACCGAATGAACAAAAAGGGAAACGCAGACGTTCTCGTCAAGTTCGAGGGACTCAACGTAGGCGGCTCAATAAAGACCCGTACAGCGTACAATATGATACGCCATGCCGAAATGGAAGGCAAGATACATGAGGGTACAATAATCGTAGAGCCGACAAGCGGAAATCAGGGAATAGGTCTTGCGCTTGTGGGAGCTGTAAAGGGCTATAAGACTATAATCATCATGCCTGACTCTGTAAGCGAGGAGCGCAGAAAGCTCGTTAATCACTACGGTGCAGAGGTAATTCTTATCCATGACGACGGCGATATCGGAAAGTGCATACAGGAGTGCCTTGATACTGCTTTGAGAATGGCGGAAGAGGACGAAAATGTGTTTGTTCCGCAGCAGTTTTCAAACGTAAACAATATCGGAGCACACAAGTTCCACACAGCTCTGGAGATACTTGAGCAGACCGCCGTAAAAATAGACGGATTCTGTTCGGGAATAGGTACAGGCGGTACTATCACAGGTATCGGCGAAGCTCTCAAAGCTCAGTATCCTGATATGGTCATATGGGCAGTCGAGCCCGAAAACGCAGCTATACTTGCAGGAGGAAATATCGGCACACATCTGCAAATGGGAATAGGTGACGGAATAATCCCGGATATACTTAATCAGAACATTTATGATGATATATATATAGTTACCGATGAGGAAGCAATACAGACGGCAAAGGACCTCGCAGCGAAAGAGGGCATAATGTGCGGAATATCAAGCGGAACAAACGTAGCGGCAGCTCTGAAGCTTGCCGAGAAGCTGGGCGAGGGAAAGACAGTTGTAACAATACTTCCCGATACAGCCGAGAGATACTTCTCAACTCCGCTTTTTGAGGACTGATACAAACGCCGCAGGGCGATAATATAAGGAGGTTTATTTAACATGAGCAGGATCTACGATTTTATTACAGAAGCAGGAATGTTCTTCATTGCAACAAATGACGGAGCACAGCCTAAGCTGAGACCTTTCGGCTCACACATTGAAATGGACGGAAAGGTAATGTTTGCAGTAGGCGATTTCAAGGCTGTTTACAGACAGATGCTCGCAAACCCTCTCTGCGAGATAGTTGCCTGCAAGCCTGACGGAGTATGGCTTCGCTACACCGGAAAGATCGTTTTTGACGATGATCCGAAATACACTGAGGCAATGTATGCGACAAGTCCGCTTCTCAAGCAGATATACAACGAGCAGACAGGCTTTAAGATGAAGATATTCCACCTTGAAGATGCAACAGCATTTATCATGCCTCCTGTTGGTGAACCTGAGCGCATACTTTGATATTGTATAAAGTAAGGGGCGATGCAGATATCGCCCCTTTTCTGATACTAAAGAAAAAAGAGCGTCCCGATACGGAACGCTCTTTATTTACTTTTTCATGATCAAGCTCTCTCGACCTTACCAGAACGTAAGCATCTTGAGCAAGCGTAGATATGACAAGGAGTACCCTTGACGATAGCCTTAACACGCTTTACGTTAGGCTTCCATGTTCTGTTTGAACGTCTGTGTGAGTGGGAAACCTTGATACCAAAGGTTACGCCCTTTCCGCAGATATCACATTTTGCCATTAGGTTGCACCTCCTTAACTAACCTGTAAAAATACAACATGATTATTTTATCACATTATGAGAAAAAAAGCAAGTGTTTTTTGAAAAAAAAACAAAAAAATTTTTTAGTACCTGTAAAATCTCTTTTTTTACTTGAAATATATGCCGTTATGTTGTATAATATATATTGTATAACTATTGGCAGAGCTTTTGTGCTCTGCAACAGAAAGGAAAAATATGTTCTCAGGAGGATTAACAGGAGAGAGTGTGATGCTGTACGCCGCAAGGATAGCAGTTTTCCTTCTCGTAATACCAATACACGAATCAGCACACGGCCTTATGGCAAAAAAGCTTGGAGATGATACCGCCGAGCAAAAGGGAAGAATATCTCTTAATCCTATGGCACATCTTGATGTTACAGGTCTTGTCCTGATGCTTATACTTGGTTTCGGCTGGGCAAAGCCTGTACCGGTAAACACCTCTAATTTAAAGCACCCGAAGTCAGGATATGCAATGATCTCAGCAGCAGGTCCTGCTTCAAACCTTTTGGCAGCATTTATAGGCGCGGCGATATGTACTCTGCTTTTCTATACAGATTCTGGACAGGCTGCGGCTTATGAGATGGTGCTCAATGACTACAGCGGTGAATATGATGTAATAATCGCGGCCATGAGACTTCTGAGCTCATTTGTTTCACTCAATGTAGGACTTGCAGTTTTTAATCTGATACCACTGCCGCCGCTGGACGGCTTTAATCTTGTAAGAGCGTTTCTGCCTTTGCGGGCTGATCAATGGGTAGATGCACATCAGCGTGAGCTAAGTTCGGCATTTATTGTACTTATTCTTCTCGGCTCATATGTTCCTGAGGTAAGAGCACCGCTTATTTATGTGATAGACAAGGTGGAAAATCTGATATGGCTGTCTGTGGAATGGATTGAGCCGTTGATGACGAAATAAAGGTACTAATAATATTTGAAAGGTTTTTGAAATGAGCGTATTTTACAGACTTTTACTTGTACTTCTCGGGAGAGCACTGCTGATAGCTGCAATAATGCCTGTAGCAGCTTTTGTAAAGGCAGGTACAGCAAAGCTCCTCGGAGATGATACTCCTGCGAGAAACGGAAGATTGAGCCTTGATTTCCGCGATCATATGGATAAGCAGGGAATGCTCATAACTCTTGTTACAGGCATGGGCTGGACAAAAGAGATGAATTATGATGTTTCAAATCTGAAACGAATGAAGCTTGATATAGTCCTTATCTCTCTTGCAGCTCCGGTTACTTATTTCTTTATGTATGCTCTGACATACAATCTCTCGGCTTTAATATTTGATCTTGCACCGTCGTCAATACTGCTTGCGAGTCTTTTCAGGATACTGAGATCAGCAGGCTATTCGGGACTGTGCTTCGGTGTCATAGCCTTGCTTCCTTTGCCGCCGCTTGACGGATTTCAGATATTCTATCAGTTCTCGTGGCCGAAGTTCAGACGCTGGTATTTCAGTCATTATCAGAAGATAATGTACTGGTCACGCATGATCCTGCTGGGAATATTCGTACTTGACATCATAACAGAGGGAGAGGTATCTCTTATTGGTTTACTTGTTGACCTCTGGAGAATACCGCTTCGTCATCTTATCTTCTTTCATGTTGATATATCAGAGATAACGTGGAGAGTTATAAAAATAGTATTTGGTACGAACAACTTTTTTTATTTAACGGATTGATAATATGGAAAGTATTTCATTCAAGCTTGAGGTCTTTGAAGGACCTCTTGACCTGCTTCTCAGTCTTATCGCAAAGCATAAGCTGAATATATGCGATATTGAGATATCAAAGCTGCTGGAGCAGTACCTCATATATATAGATCAGGCGCATGAGCAGAACTTAGAGCTTGCAGGCGAATTCCTTGAAATGGCTGCAAGGCTCATATATATAAAGACTGCCTCGCTTCTTCCCCAGCCTGAAGAGGCTGAACAGATGAAGCGTGAGCTGGAAGGCGCACTCATAGAGTATTCGCTTTGTAAGATAGCAGCACAGAAGCTTGCTGATGCTTTTGTGGGCGGTGATATCTTTGTCCGCAGTCCTATGAAGATAAAGGCAGATATGACCTATACCCTTGTACATGAGCCTGAGAGACTTGCGATCGCTTACAGTGCTATATCGCTGAAAAATATAAAGTCCGAGCATGCGAAGCTCCACGTTGAGAATAAGATCAATTCAGTGGTTAAGCGTCGTATCGTTTCGGTAATGACTAAGGTAGTGCATATACTCAGACAGCTTTATGACTCAGGCGAGGTATATATGGACAGACTGTATGAGGGAGTTACCGACCGCTCGGCAAGAGTTGCCACATTTCTTGCAGTCCTTGAGCTTACAAGACACGGACGCATTACTATAAGCGATGACAATATGAAAATATTCTTCAAAGAAAAACAGAACGGAGTGAGAAAAACTTGGAGATCAAGGAAAAGCTCGGAGCAATAGAAGCTATTCTGTTCGCAAGCGGCGAACCTATCGAAATATATCGTCTTTCCGAGGCGAGCGGCGTTGACGCAGGTACACTCCCGTCCATGATAAGGCTTCTCAATGAGAGATATGAGGATTACGGCAGCGGTATCTGTATAAAGAAATTCGACAGCAGCTATCAGATGTGTACCCGTGAGGAATTTGCTACGCAGGTTCGTGCCGCTCTTGAGACCAAAAGATCCGCACCGCTTTCAAATGCCGCTATGGAGGCACTTACAATAATCGCATACAATCAGCCTGTTTCAAAGGGCTTCGTTGAGAATGTCCGCGGAATAGACAGTTCTTCCGTTATCAACAACCTTGTGGAAAAAGGGCTCGTTGAAGAAGCAGGAAGACTTGATGTTCCGGGCAAGCCCATAGTTTACAGGACTACTTCCGTGTTCCTGAGAAGCTTCGGACTGAGTTCTACCGCTGATCTTCCGCCTTTACCGGGGCAGAGTGATCTTGTGCTGGAGACAGAGGATGAATTTATAGCAAGGGAAACAGCTGAGTCACAGCAAATTACTGAATAATTCACGAAAGGAGCGGCAGGAATGATAGTACTAAAAATTCTGCTGTATATACTTCTTGCCGTTTTGGGTATTATCCTTATAGTTCTGATAATTCCCGCAGGAGGAGAGTTCAGCTATATCGACGGAAAGTTCACATATAAGATAAAGCTGTGGATATTCGATATAATGAACTCAGAAGGCGGAGGCCTATACAAATGGTGGAAAAAACGTAAAGCAAAGAAAAAGGATAAACCCGAAAAGCCGAAGAAGCCGAAGCCCGTCAAGGACAAAAAGCCTAAGAAGAAAAAGAAAAGGGAAAAGTACGAATGGGAAAAAGAACTTGACAATATTCCGGTAAATGATCCCGAAGCTGAAAGTATCGCTTCAGAGGCAGTTTCAGCTGCTGAGGTAACTGCAAGCGGCAGCGTTAACGAAAGTATCACTTCCGATGTTAATGAGACTGCGGAAAGCAGTGAAGAAAGCAAAAAAGAAAAGAAGAAAAAACAAAAGCGTAAAAAAGAAGATGAAGAATATCTCTTCGATGATGAATATGAGGAAGAGTCTGCTGAAGACGAGGAAAAGAAGTCATTCAGCGATAAGATAGAAAAAATAATAGACATATGGGAGAGCGCACAGCGTCCTGTGCTTAAAATATTCAAGGGCTTCAGGCTCAGTGATCTGTATATCGACTTTGAGATAGCCGATGAGGACGCCTGTGACTGTGCACTTAAATATGGAAAATATTCTGCTCTTATATACAACGGCATCGCATTTTTCTGCGAGCTGTTTACGGTAAGGGTGAAAACCATAGATGTTAGACCTGCTTTCGGCGTATCAAAAGGACGCTGGGACGCAGCGGGAAAGCTTTATTTCCGACTCGGAACATTGGTTATTGCAGGAGCATGGTTCCTGATAACATATTTTTTCAGAACATTCTTACCTGAAAAACTCAGAAAACGTAAAATGAAAAAATCCGCCGCAAGGCAGAAGTGAGGTATAAAATATGAGTGCAAACAAAACACCTGTAAGTGATCTTTTAGGTATCTCCATTGAAAAGATAAAGGAAATGGCAGATGTTAATGCTGTTATCGGTGAACCGATTAAGCTTCCCGACGGTACGACAATAATTCCTATATCAAAGATAAGCTACGGATTTGCTTCCGGCGGTTCTGATCTTCCTTCAAAGTATGACAAGGACCTTTTCGGCGGCGGAGCCGGTGCAGGAGTTTCAATAAAGCCTGAGGGATTTCTTGTTATCTCTCCTGACGGAGCTGCAAAAATGGTAAATGTCGAGCGTTCTACCGACCCTATAAGCAGAGTAATTGATAATGCACCTATGGTTATTGATAAGGTAAGCGGATTTATCAACAAGAAGAAAAAAGGCGATAAGGACGATTCCGTTTCCATCAACTGAGAATAACCCGCTGATGTGAGGCATAACCTTTAGTATAAATATTATGCGGAGGTATGCCCATGAAAAGGATTTTTGCTGTATTTGCGGCATTTGTTATAGTCTCGTCAGTTGTGCGCTGTGATAACGTTAATGCAGCTTCAGAGCCAGATATATCTGCAAAAGCTGCTGTACTTATCTCAGCCGATACAGGTGAGATCGTGTATGCAAAGAACTGCACGGAAAAGCTTCCTATGGCAAGCACTACAAAGATAATGACAACACTTCTTTGTCTTGAAAGCGGCGGACTTTACGACGAATTTGTTGCAGACAGGGAGGCCATAAAGGTGGAAGGCTCATCAATGGGCTTGCAGGAAGGAGATATCGTAACAAAGTACGCTCTGTGCTGCGGAATGCTCCTGCCATCAGGCAATGACGCTGCCAATGCGGCGGCTGTAAGAATAGCAGGCAGTATAGAGAGATTTGCTGAGATGATGAATGATCGTGCAAAAAAAATTGGGCTTTCAAAGACCTATTTCGTTACTCCCTCGGGACTTGAGGGAGAGGGACACGGTTCATCAGCTTATGATATGGCAATACTTGCCCGTGAAGCTCTCAGGAATGAGATTTTTCGCAGTATCTGCTCACAGGAAAGTATAAAGCTTGAATTCGGCGCTCCTCCTTATACAAGGTGGCTGAAAAACACCAATAAGCTCCTTGGAATGTATGACGGAGTTTACGGTGTAAAGACGGGCTTTACCGATGAAGCGGGCAGATGCCTTGTTTCTGCCTGTGAAAGGGACGGAAAAGACCTTATCTGTGTTACTCTCAATGACCGCAATGACTGGGACGACCATATCGCAATGTATGACTACGGCTTTGATACGGTAAATGTACTTGATGTGGCTTTGCCTGCGGATATGAAGGTCGATACTGTCGGCGGTACTGCTGACAGGCTAAGACTCGTACCTGAAAACAGCTCCGTCAAAGTATGTACTATGGCAGGAAATGAGGAGGATTTTCAGTTTACACTGCTTTCTGCTCCTTTTGTATATGCTCCTGTAAAGTACGGCGAGGTAGCTGCAAGGCTGAGGATAAGCTTTATGGGAAGAGAGACAGACACAATACCGCTGTATGCTGCGGAGAGTATATCAGCTGTGCAAAAAGATCATGAGGAAAAGGGAATATTAACGAAAATAAAAGAATTGTTCGGGAGCATTTTCTCCCGTTAAGGATAGGATAAAAAGTGGAAAAAATAAGAATACAGAAAATGATAGCCGATTGCGGCGTGTGCTCCCGCAGAAAAGCTGAGGAGCTTATAACACAGGGCAGAGTCAAGCTAAACGGTCATCCTGTAAAGCTTGGAGACAAATGCGGCTTCAAGGATATAATCACCGTTGACGGTGAACGAATCTATATGCCGAAAAAGCGCAGCTTCACATATCTTATGATGAACAAGCCGAGAGGATATGTTACTACCGTATCAGATGAGCTTGACAGACGCTGTGTAATGGATCTGCTCGAAGATGTTGAGGAGCGTGTCTATCCTGTAGGCCGCCTTGACCGAAATTCGGAAGGACTTCTTCTCTTTACCAATGACGGTGAATTTGCAAACAGTATCATGCACCCGAGCCGCCATATCTCAAAGACATACCGTGTTACTGTACGTCCCGATATTACTGATGAACAGCTTGTAAGGCTTTCGGAGGGCGTTGAGATAGACGGGAAAAAGACCCTCCCTGCTTCTGTTGTTGTAAAGACAAAGGAAGAGGGCAGAGTCGTTCTGCTTATGACTATTAAAGAGGGCAGAAACCGTCAGATACGTAAGATGTGCGAGGCTGTAGGTCTTGAAGTTGCAAGACTCCGCCGCATAAGCATAGGTCCGCTGAAGCTGGGTATGCTGAAGCCCGGCACCTACAGAGAGCTTACTCCCGAAGAACTGCGCGCTATAAGAAACGCTATCGGCAAGGAGAAGTGATATGCTGGAAATACAGGAAAGATTTGATACAGTCGGCTATGACGAGCTGAAAAAGTCGGCAGGAAGTGCCGAGCTTCATATCACAGAGGCGCTTGACAAGGGCGATGTTATCGGATTTATAGCTTATTCCTATGGCACTGACAGGACTGTGGTCTATGACTATAATGATGGCGGAGATATGATGCTCTGCGACGGTCTTGTGCGTTCGGTAATGCTAAAAAGTGTGCTGAAAGGGATAAATCATATGCTGTTCGAGCTTCCCGACAGCAGCAAATATGATGTGCTTAAAAAGCTCCGGTTTGTGGTCGGAGACAGCAGGCAGTGTACAGATCTCGGCAGTTTTATGAACGGCTGTGAGCACTGCAAAAATAAGAAAGAATAAATATGAAAGGAGCGATTTGGATTGCCTATCAGGATATCTTCAGAGCTTCCGGCATTCAAAACGCTTGGAGAAGAAAACATCTTCGTAATGTCGAAGGAAAGGGCAGAGCATCAGGATATCAGACCACTTAAAGTGGTCATACTGAATATAATGCCCAAAAAGATCGAGACAGAGAGTCAGCTTCTTAGACTTCTCAGTAATACGCCGCTTCAGGTGGACGTTGATCTGCTTCAGATGGCTTCTCATGTTTCAAAGAATACTTCCGTTCATCATCTTGATGCCTTTTACAAGACATTTGATGAGATACGTGATGACCGCTATGACGGCATGATAATCACAGGTGCCCCCGTAGAACTTCTTGATTATGAGCAGGTTGACTACTGGAGCGAAATATGCAGCATAATGGAATGGTCTAAAACACACGTTTTCTCGACTCTCTATATATGCTGGGGAGCTCAGGCAGGTCTTTACTATCATTACGGTATACCTAAGTATACTCTCGACCATAAGATGTTCGGCGTTTTTCCGCACAGGGCTGAGGTGAGCAATTGTCAGCTGCTCAGAGGATTTGACGATATATTTTATGTGCCTCATTCACGCCATACCGAGGTGCGGCGTGAGGATATCGAGCGTATCCCGCAGCTTGAGATACTTACTGTATCAGATATCGCAGGTGTGCATATCGTTGCCAATAAAAACGGCAGACAGTATTTTATCACAGGTCATTCAGAGTATGACAGGGATACCTTGGCTAACGAGTACAGACGAGATGTGGAAAAGGGCTTGGATATACAGATACCGTATAATTATTTCCCGGGTGACAATCCTGATAATGTGCCTGTATTTTCATGGAGATGTACAGCAAATCTAATGTTTTCAAACTGGCTCAATTACTGCGTTTACCAGAAAACACCTTATAATCTTGATGAACTTGAGGTGCGCAACTGGAACTGGCAGACAAGCTTATAAAAAGGAGAATTTAAAATGGACGATATGAATAACTACAACAACAATCAGTACAACAACGGAAATCAGTACAATAATGGCAACCAGTACAATAATGGCAACCAGTACAATAACGGGTATAACGGAAATAACCCTTTCACGGGAAATTATAACGGATATCCCCAGAATAATATGTACAGCGATGACGGTATGCCTGAGCAGAAAGGCAGCGGTTTCGCTGTAGCTGCATTTGTTATCTCACTTGTAAACCTTATATTATGCTGTACCTGTCTCAGTATAGTAACGGTTCCACTCTGTCTTATTTTTTCACTTGTTACACTGATAGGCAAGCGAAAAGGAAAAGGCTTTGCCATCGCAGCTATCATCATTTCAGTAATTTCTGCATTGTTCTTTGCTTACTACGGATATCTTGTGTATAAGGTAGCTCCCGACTTCGTTTATTTCGCAGAAAACCAGAACCAGATCATTGAAGAGTATGACAGAGACGGTTCTATCCCTGAGAGATTTGAGAAGTACAGAGATCCTAAGTACGATAAGTATTGGGATAGAATGGGCTATAAGAGCTTTGATGAATTCTTTGATAAGTTAATTGAGGAACAGAAGAAGAACAGAGAAGAGGCAGAGCAGGCTTACGAAAATGACCAGAAAAAAGACAGGAATACCGCAAGTTATATCGGAAATGACCTTGTGACGGTTGTATAAATTAACACCCCGGATCTTAAGATTCGGGGTGTTCTTTTGTCAGCTCATGCATATATTCCTCTGTGGATACAAGACCGCTGCGGTTATTTCGGAAGATACCGTAAAGACAATCGGGTGAACGTGTGATATAGTTCATGCCCTCACGGCAGGTAAGAGATATTTTGATTCCTCTATCCCTGAGTACAGGCAGGCTTTCGCGGCAAAGCGCGCCGAAAGGATATGCAAATACAATAGGTGATATGCCGCAGTTCTGATGAAGCTCTGTGTTGAGCAGTCCTATATCTGTACTGAGTATAAATGCGTATTCTTCGGGAGTTTCGTCTGAATTTATGGCACAGCCCTGTCTGCGGCTGCTTCGGGAGTGCATATCGTAGGTATGACTGCCGATATCAATGCGGTGTGAAGCTATGAGTTGAGAGATATCCTCCCATGTAAGGTATGAATATGTATCGGCATGGGGATCGGCAGGTGCATAATCATCTGTGTATCTGCCAACAATAGATACAACTGCGCACATATCGTACTTTTCAAGCAACGGCAGAGCTAAAGACAGATTATTGTAAAATCCGTCATCAAAGGTTATGAGAACAGGCTTGTTCGGCAGTTCACCTGTATTGTTGGTATAATCTATAAGCTGCTGTGCGCTGACACTTTCGTAGCCTTGTGCTTTCAGCCATATAAGGTCGTTCTCAAGCTGTGACGGGGAAACAATATAATCCGCAGGAGCTTTGTCACATACGCTGTGATACATTATTACAGGCAGGGGAACAGGCTTTTCATCGTAAGCTTCTGCGGCAGAAAAAACAGCATAACGCAGTGAAAGATACACCGTACAGCATACTGCGGTAAAAAACAGAAATATAAAAGAGCGGTGGCATCTCTTTAGTCCGAAGCATTTGTACATCGTAATCACCTCTCAATATCTTTATGACATAAAATGCTGAAAAATGACGATGAATGAAACGATACGGCTATCATATCCTCATGGTGGTGAGAATATACTTATTTCAAAGGAATTAATTGTGAGGTGAGTATATGACACGCCATAAACGCAGAAAAATCAAAGGAATCATCAAGTGCATCACAGTTGTTATGATGCCTGCAGTTATAGCCTCGGGCGTGCACGGAGTATCTGAGCTAAGGGCAGCCTTTTCCGATGCAAGAGCCTATACGCTTGACAGTACAGGTAGTTCATCAGCTAAGCATATCGAGATAACTTCTGAAAGCATAAGCAAAATAAAAAAGCAGGATGAACTTCTTTATGGCAGCAAGATACTGTCGGAGGGCTACGGTATTGAAGATGAAAGTGACAGATCAGGGGAGCTTGTGAGACTTCCCGATCCTCTCGACATGAAAGCCGACAGTGCAGGTGAAAAGCCTTATCCGACAACGTGGAATACTGATGGAGATATTGTTCGCCTTTCCTATGACAGATACAGCGGAAATGCGTTTTTTGACCTTGAAAAAGGCGGACAGGTCAATAACAAGACTGATATTCCTAATGAGACATTAAAGAAGGAGAGCAGTTTTCTGCCTAATTTTACAGTATCAGATAAAGACGAGCCTCTTGTTCTTATATATCATACACACACCACCGAAAGCTATGAACCCTATGTCCGCGAGCACTATGACAGCTCCTTCAATTATCGTACTACCGATAATACCAAAAATGTTGTAATGGTCGGCGATGCCATACAGGCTGAGCTTGAAGCACAGGGAATAGGAGTTATACACGCAACGGCTGTTCACGATTATCCGTCGTATAACGGCTCATACGGCAGAAGCCGTGAGACTATAATGCCCATACTTGAAAAGTATCCCAGCATAAAGGTAGTCCTTGATATACACAGGGATGCTATATCTGCCGAGGGAGTGGCATATCAGCCCTTTGTGGAGATAGACGGCAGGGAAGCGTCACAGATAATGATAATATCAGGCTGTGATGACGGCACACTGGGAATGTCGAATTATATGGAAAATTTTCACTTTGCCTGTGCTTTGCAGCAGAAGCTTGAAACAGATCATGCAGGACTTACACGTCCAATACTATTTGATTACAGGCACTATAATCAGGATCTTACAAACGGCAGTCTGCTCATTGAAGTAGGATCACACGGCAATACGCTTCAGCAGTCGCAGTACGCGGGACAACTGTTCGGCAATTCTCTCGGACAGCTTCTTAATTCTATGAAAAGGAGATAATATGCGAAAAAATAAAAAAATTACCACCCTCACAGCAGTATTTCTTTATCTGCTTCTGAGCGGCGGTTTGTGGATGTTTATAAATTCATATGCTAACTCTCATAATCAGATGAGTGAGGAAAAGATGATACCTGTCGGAATGGCAGTAACTCAAGACAAAGCCTCTGTTGAGATACTTGACCATTGCGGTGAATTCAGCCTTTCGGGAATAGCTCCTGACAGCAAGACCTACTGTGCGGCATATCTTGCTTCACCTGATGAACTGAAAGCGGCAGCATATATTATTTATTTATGTATAAAGGTTTGACTGCATAGTCTCATAGAACGAATTTAATTCCCCTGTATAGATAAGGTCAGCCCCAGGAAAAGTCCTGAAATCATCAGGCTTATAGAGACAAAATGCTTTTTCCAGCGGAATGCCTATCTTATCCATTGTATAAGCAACAAACTGCGAACAGACAAAGCTCCTTTCACGTTTCCATTCTATATTGAAGTAAACTGCAAGAAGTCCGAGCAGGTTGTATGAATAAACCTTACGGTGTTCCTCAAAGTGATTTATGATTATATTAAAGGCTTCCTTTTGTTCGTGAGAGACCTTTATACGGTATATTTCACATGGAATGTTATGATATTGACCGAGAGTACCCTTTCCCACAACTTCCTTGTTGAAGGTAGCGGGGAGCGGAAATGGCCGATATGTGCGGCAGAAGCTGTACATTTCGGAAAGATCAACATCACCTGACAGAGAAACATGATTATAAGGCTTTTTTGTGAAAAATTTGAAGAATCGTGCGGGTCGCGTACCTGTCTGCGCAACTATAAGATAAATATAGTCCCCCAAAACGTTCCCTCCTAATTTATTTTTTATAATTATAGCATAAATGCTTGCAAATTTCAAGAGTTTTTGATATAATAATAAAGTACATTTACTATTTGTGCGCCTGTAGCTCAGTGGATAGAGCATTGGCCTCCGACGCCATGTGCGCTGGTTCGATCCCAGTCAGGCGTATACCGAAATGGCTGAATACAGCCATAAAGCCGAAAGAGCGATCATCTGATATGTGTTTATTGCTGTCAGTTATTCGCTCTTTTTGTTTTAGGTAATAAATAGGTAATACATAATTTTGTGAAAATTGACATTTTTAAGGCTTTACACACTGTAATAATTTGGAGTGTGAAAATATGACCCGAAGAGAAAAAGGTGAAAACAAGGAGAGTCAATTGCAGGAAATAGCGGCAGAGGGTAAAATATATACATGGGCAACCTCGAAGAACTCACAAATAAAATGAACGTACAGAACAACAGGAAGGGAAGGCTTGAAACGTCCGTGTGATATCAATAAGAAATTGAAAGAATCGGGACTTTGTAGGTCTGAGTGAAAAAGCAAACCTTATTAATCAGAAAAAGAGATATTGACATAATATGTATAATGTGATATAAATATTTTAAAATTCATCAACTTAAAAAGTGAAAAAATTAATATCCATTACAGTTTTTTCGCAGCAAATTACTTTATATGATTGGAGAAAAAATGAATAAGAAAAATCTATTATTTGCAGCATTAATGTTAGTAAGCGGTCTTTTTCTGACGTTTGGTACATTTACTTTCTTTAAAGGGTGTCCTGCGTCCGATCATGTAATGATGTGCAGTGTCTCTGCAAAGATCGTTAGTGCATTAGGTATCATAACAATACTTAATTCCGCTATGCTTTTATTATCGAAAAAGAAAAGCTTTCAGACAGCTATTGCTCTTAATAATGCAATGATTTTTATTATGTCTGTACTTGTTCCCGCTTTTATTGTAGGTGGCTGTAAGATGAATTCGATGCGTTGTCATACAGTATCGTTCCCAATGATATATTTAGCTGCATCATTTGGAATTATTGTATCTGTTATTTTTTTATTAGTCAATAAGAATAAAGAGGAAGAAAGCAAGTGAAAAAGCTATATTTGCTTAAACTTCTTGTAAAGGACATTTTGCACAGCAATATTACATATGTTACAATTCTGACCATAATTGCATTTGTGAATTGTATTTCAATAATGGCTAATATTTGTTCTTATAGTTTTTCAAAAAGTATAAATAACGTTACTGATAAGCTTGGTGCCGATATTATTATTGTATCACAAGAGTATGATTCGGATCTTCAGGATATGTTGTTTATGGGGTATCCGAGCACATTGCTTTTTGAAGCTGATTTTTATGATGAACTGTTGAAAAAGGATTGCATAAAAAATGTGACGAAGCAATTGTTTTTATCATCTTTAAGCAGTTCATGCTGTGAATCGGAAGTTCAGTTTATTGTGTATGATGATACTTCTGATACTTTAGTGAATTCACTTATTGAAGAATATGTTCCTGAAAATGACAGAAGAGATATAATAATCGGTTAAAATATCCAGTATGAGATAGGTGATAAGGCTAAATTTTTTGATTGTATTTTCAGAGTAGCAGGAAAATTAGCACCTACCGGCATGGGGTATGATGATTGTATCTTTGTAAAAGAAAAAGTTGGTGAAAGCGTACTCAATTTTCTTAGAATAGAAAACAATAATACTAACTGTTCAATGATACTGATCAATGTAAAAGACGATGTAGCATTAGATTCAGCTTATAATGAGATATCTTCCATTGTAAAAGATAAAGATGTTGCTGTTTACAAGACAAATGAGATATTTAGTGACATCTCTTCCAAAGTCAGCATCTTTTCGGGATTGGCTGTATTCTTTGTTATCATTCTTGAAATAATATCATGCATTGCATTATTCGCTATTTTCACATTATCAGTTGAGACAAGAAAGAGCAGTATAGAGGCTTTGGATATTATTGGTGTATCTAATCGTAACAAGGCAATACTTATAATTTCAGAAGGAGTTATTTTAACCCTTTTCTCAGCTTTGATAGGCGAAATAATTGGTGTTTTGCTGCTCGTTATATTCAGAAGCACGATCGAAACGGCTTTGGGGCTTCCAATTATTGTGTCAGGCAGGATACTGATTACTGCGATAATAGGAATGGGCGTTTCTGTTGTAATATCTGTTGTTGCAAATGTTTATTCAGCATATCTGACATTTAAGATCAGCAATAAGGAAAAGAATTAATATGATAAAATGTGAAAATGTTTCTATTGATTATAAAAACAGAGAATGCATTCTTGAAAAAGTAAATATTTGTTTTGCACCATCTGAGGTATATGTTATAATCGGCAGTTCGGGAGCAGGAAAAAGTACGTTGATAAATTCCGTTTTAGGTTTTAAGAAACCTTCAACAGGAGTTATCAGCTATGACGATGTTGACATATATAGTATAGCCGATAATAAACGTGCTTCTTTGAAGAAAAAATTCGGTTATGTACCACAGAGTTACAGTTTGATCGACAGTCTTAGTGTCATGGAGAATGTTTGCATTGCTTCTTTATTTTCTGATCCTTTAAAAAAATTTGAGTCTGAACACGAAAAAACTGAAAGAATTTTAGAAACACTTAATATCAAGCACCTGATGAATGTTACGACAAAAAAGATCTCTGGCGGAGAAAAGAGACGTGTAGAGATTGCAAGGGCGTTTATAAAAGGTGAAGAAGTTATTGTTATGGATGAACCTACAAACAATCTTGATGATATGTCGGTTGAATATGTTAAAGGATTGATAAATGAGTATATGCAAAAGCCTGAATTTTACAGAGCAATTGATACTAAAGGAAAAAATATTGAAACACCTGCTTATATTGCAAGCAGCCAATATGAATTCTGGAAATAAAAAAAGAACGATCCTGTGGATTAACACAGGATCGTTTTTTATAGCCCTTGTAAGGCTTTCATTCTTGCTTTATCTTCATACATCATAGCATCTATCTCTTTTATAAGCTCGTCGAGATCCATGCCTTTCTTGTATTCTCCGCAACCCATTGCTATACTGTAGCCTCTGCTGTGGACGGCTTCTTTTATCTTCTGCATCATTATTTCGGTATCAGAACGTGAAGCTGACGGGAAAAGTATTTCAAACTCATCTCCGCCCATTCTGTAGAATCTGCATCTTGAAGGGATTATCTCGAATGTACTTTCAGAGACTGCAAGAATAGCTTTATCGCCTTCGTCATGACCAAGATTATCGTTTATCTGTTTAAGACCGTTCAAGTCAATAGATATAACGAACATCTGGTGCTTCTTCATAGTTAATATATCTCTGTAGAAGCAGTGTCTGTTAAGTGCGTTTGTCATAGCATCGCGGGTAAGGGTCTGTGTAGTGAAGAAAAGGTAATAGAACACACAGCTCAGAACAGCCATACCGCTTATAAGGTATCTGAAATGCAGGAAAGTGTTAAGAAGTGTCGCTGAAAAGATAGCTGCACTCAGAACTGTCAGGAAAATACTTTCCAGCCTCAGACCAAGTCTGAACTTTATAAGCGAAGCTGAAAGCAGCACACAAAGGTACATAAAGCTGAAAATGAAAGGAACAGCCGCAAATGTTTTTAATGTCTGATTTCCCATTTCATCAAATTGGAAAACGCAGCCGTTGAAAATGCTTATTATACAGACAATACAGTTTATAGTAGCCAGAATCTCCAGAGTACGTTTGACTCTTTTTCCGATAACTCCCGAAATAAATATAAATGGCATGATAACAGGACCGCTGATAGAATAGCTCACGGCAGCATTTATTTTCAAAAGCGTCAGATTTTCGCCTGTTCCCTGATAAGTGTATGCAATAATGTTGCATATAAGCATCACCAGCGAAATGGCGGTACCGATCATAAAGTAATTTTTTATTTTAGTGCTTACAGTTGAATTAAATATTAAGAACAGAAAGAGAGAAAGATTTGCAACAATGATAAGATAACTCATCTGTACAACATCTCTGATCATATGTCATTCCCCCCCATGTTAAATAGATGTTATAATTATTATAACATATTTTTTAAATAAAATCAAGAGCTTTCACAAAAATCTGCGTTTAATATCAAAAAAAATGTGCAAATCAGATAAAGAGACTGAGAGAGTTATATTTCTTTTTCTACAATAGAAACAGCCCATTCTGTATCAATGAGGAACTCGTCATTTACAGCAAGAGGTATCTTGAAGGACTCAGCTACCATGTCGTAGGATTTCTTATCGACACTTGTTCTGCCCCATTCGTTATTATCGAATTTTACAGCAAAACTGTGTGAGCCGTCCTCTTCCTTGTTGAAGTATATTTCCATAACGTTAAGATCCGGGAATGACTTCTGAAGTTCAGCTATGGCAAACACCTTCATTATCTCAAGGATACGGTCATCAAGGCCTTCATCGAGTATGATAAGCTTTTCACGGAGCTGATTTATATCAGAAACAACGCGCTTGGTATAGCTTTCGTTGAAATCGTAGCCGCTTTCATTGTCCTCGTTGATATGCTTCATAAATTCAACGGCTGATGAAGGATTACCCGGAACATAGCAAAGCAGGTATTTCTCGCTTACCTGATGATAGAGAGTAGGGTAGAAGATAAGAGACTTGTTATCGCAATGCGGACAGTGCCATGCGAATACTTCACCGCTTCTTATCATAGCTTTTATCTGAGGATCGGTCTTTGTGTCCATAGTTTCCCATACAAGCATTTCCGATTCGTGATTGCACTTAGGGCATTTTATCTTTTCCATATGACTTTTCGACATAGATATACCTCTTTTCATTTATTATTAAAACATAATTGTCGTTCAAGACAGCTATTTTATGAAAGAATTTACGCTCCGCGAACTCAGTTCGCGTTAATAACCGCCTGAAAGCGTTTATTAAGTACACATTAATTATAACATATTATAGTTGTTATTTCAAGTGGTGATGGACTTATACAGAATTGATCTTTAGGTCTGTTTCTTAGACATTTGGGTTCAGCTGACCTTTACTTTTGCTTTTTTAGCCTTTTCAAAGTCCATTTCTATGATATTGTCATCTGTAGGCGAAGTGATCTCATCATGAAGAGTATAGAAAACGAATGCGGCATTAATTATTTCGATAAGAGCAAGCAGCCTCAGGTCTATTGGATTATGTTCGTAGAGATATTTTAAAAGACACTGCACTGAACAAAACTGAGTAGTTGCGATCAGCCATGCTCTTTTCCTGTAATAAAAAGCGAAAATCACGAACATTATCTCAGTGAAATACATATATCTCTCATGCATATGAGGAAGAACAAAAGGAACGATAAATGAAGCAAGTGTGGCTATACCTATCACTGTTTTTGGGGTTATTTTCATATTCTTTCTGGTGATATAGTAGTACATGAAGATCAATACACATATACCTGCAAAATAAATACCGGCAGCACCGAGATTTTTATCATCAATATCCTCCAGCAAAGACCATATATTCGCAAGAGAAAGGGTCAGCTGAGGATACTGCTCGGACTGTTTGAAATAAACAGTAAGCAGCCGCATGAAATCTCCTCCTGCTATTGCAGCAGGGATTATGGATATTATATACATTATGGGTATCCATAGCAGTGTGCGCCAGCGGATTTTCCTGAGTATTACGAGTATGCCTATGAGAGGCGTCAGGAATATTGCCTGTATCTTGAAAGAGAAGGATATTCCAAGCATTATCATTGAAAGGCGGTCTTTTCCTTTTAACATATAATACAGGCTCATCACAAGAAATGTGGTGTATATAACATCACATTGCGCCCATGCAGCTGAGTTCAGCACTACTGTAGGCAGACAGAAGGTCACACCGAAAGCTATTACAGGCATATTAGAATCAGCCGGATCTTTTAACTGGACGATCTTCATGACGAATAATGACATTATGAAGTCGAATATTACAGAAATCAGTTTTATTCCTATATGTATCTCAAGATTGGTATAAGTAAGAGCCGCCAAGAAGTAATAATACATAGGCGTATAGTCGCCGATATCATCACTGACAGCTGCAAATCCGTTATTCTCTTCAATATAATAATACCATGGGGTCAGGAAAAGGTTAATGTCGTCCGTCAATTTGGGGAAAAGCTTGAATCTGAGTTCCGTGCCGAAAATGCATACAGCTATTATGAATAATACCCTGAGTACGGCGTCCTGATTTTTATTCAGCCATTCCTTAATTATTTTATAAGTATTGGATACGTTTTTCATTTGTGTTTGCCTCCAATAAAAAAGGCGTAAAGAAAACTGATATCATTACGCCTAAATAACATATAATAATTTTAACCTAAATCATAATTTTTGTCAATAGCATTACAAGCATAATAAGACAGACGAGCTTACGCTTTTTTGACATCAGCGCTGTTTTTGCTTATCAGCTTTGTAAAGGGCTTTTTGATGAAGCTGTTATACAGTTTCAAAAGTCCTACAGGTCCAAGCACTCCGACTAAGAAGTATACATAGCGGAACTGAGGAACATATTCCCAGCGGTACCAGTTTGATTCCTGAAAAGCCTCCACATCGAAATAGCGTACTTCTGTGAATTTGTTTATGGTAAAAAGGACGCAGTTAAGGAGATTGAAGAAAATGATGTGAAAACTCATTATATAGAATGTGTTTTCAGAAATGGAATTTACTATTTTGCTGTTGTAGAAGGGCTTGCCAATGAGGTCAACTACTTCGAGCCAGAAGAGGATACCGACAATTGATGAAATAAGCGGAGTTACAGCATATGGGCTTGTAAACTGATCCAGTGTTCCGAGACTGTCAAAAGCGAGATCATATTCATTTGGCAGTATCATTATTCTTATCATGTTTACCATCAGTAATCCGGCCAGCAGTAAAAGGTGATTGACTTTCTTGAGCTTTTCTTCCAGTACATCACGGTAAATGATACCCATTTCGATGAAAACAAGGAAGAATAATACCTTCAGCGGCAGGAGAAGCGCTTCGGGAAGCTCATGTCCTTTTGCATACCATACAGTGAATATATGGCAGGCTGTGAATAGTACAAGGAAAATTTTGCTGTTCCAGATCTTGTAAAGGAATTTTTTCAGTATTGCGTAAACTACCTGTACAGCGAACAGCATTGGTGCGAACCACATCGGCAGAGCAATTGTGGTAATTTCACCGCTGGTAAAGGTATTAAGAAAGGCTTTGGCTCTGTATTCAAACAAAAATGGCTCGACCGAACCTGATTTATAGCAAAGTATCAGCCACTCTATGACGATCGCAAGAGCTGAAACTACCCAGAACGGGATAAGCAGAGTCTTGAATTTCTTTAATGTGTATTTCCAGAGATTTGTTTCGTTGTTAACTCTGTTGAAATATCCTGATGTAAATACGAACATGGGCATGAAAAACGAGTTGAACGGAAAAAAGTTGGCGAATATATCAAAGGTGCCCCATGTGTGTGAATCCACGACCATAAGTATGCCAATGGCAGACAGGACCATGAATTTTTTGTTTTCTTTTGCCAAAAAAGATCACTCCTAAATAATAACAGATTTGCTTTAAAAGCTATTTATATAGAGCCACAGGTTTTACGTCCGTGACATCAATACCACGCACTCAACCCGCTTAAACAGTTTGCAGCTTAGATATGTAAAGAGTTTATTATGACAGGTCATTTTTTTCTCGATTTTTTGATCTGAAGCAATGCTTTGGCAATTTTCCAGTTAATGGTTGAATAAAAGGAGTCTATATCACAGTAGTTTTCTAATCTTTCAATATATTCACTCAGCCAATTGTAATATTTCCAGTCGAAAGGTTTAAATGCTGCTGAATATTTATATTTTACACTAAGCTTTATTCCGAATGCTAAACAATTCAAATCAAATGGATCATCTGATTTTACATAATATTTTAATAAATCATGATCAATAAATCTGTTTAAACCTTTAAAAATAATTTGAATTGTCATTTTAAATAGCTTTGTGTCAACAATGATAGCGTCTTTATCTTTATAAATTTTAGATCCCTTGGGAAGCGTTAGATCAAAACGCCTGTAAATTGCGCCATTTTGTGCATATTGTAAACAAACGCTGGAAGTGTCAGAAATAGTGGCTTTATTGGAATTATTAATAAAAACACTTCTGTTTTCCATATCTTCGGAAAATAGCTTCAAGAAACGATTATTCAATAATATTTCGGGGATATTTTTTTGATTAAGAGTGATCGTTTTTTCATTTTCGTCCAGTAAGTTGAAATAACTTGAAATAAATGTTGAGAATGATTCTAATAAACAGTATTCTATCAGTTCATTTACGATCGTACAGGGCTTGTTTTTTATGTCAATGAAATTGAACTTTGTATTTTTCCACTGATTCTTTATAGCAGCATTCTCGGCGAATGAAGCTTCTAAATATTCTTTCATATCCTCGCTTATTTTATATTCGGGTATGGATACTAAGTCTTTATTTTTATCATGAATGAATGTGCATTTAAAATCTATGGTTGTCGATAATCTTTTAATACTATGTAATAGCAATATCACTAATAAAACTGCTATTGATATTATTCCGAAGATAAGGCGGCTTTTGGCTTTTAAACCAAAGGCTTCAGTGACAGAATCAGAAATATAGTTAACGAGAATACCCAAAATTATGGAGTAAATAATGATATTTACCATATTTAAACGTTCATCAATGATTTTAACTTTTTTGTGCTGTTTCATTTTTTTCCCTCCGAGGTGTAATATTATATGTAGGAACTTTTTTTACTGACATCAATACTACGCACTCAACGTGCCGCGACTTACTCGATTTGATGTTTTCCTGCAAAATACTGTGCTTTCGAGTAGCGGGGGATATGTTCAATGCTCTTATCACTACGGGGAAACATAGCTGAAATAGTGCCAAGGTCGGCGTTCAAACGCCCAGATGCTTTTCAAATACTGCCATGATTTCTTCGACGCGCTTATCGCCGATGCCCTTGATTTGACGGAGGTCTTTTTCAACTTCCCGGAGGTCAATGGACTTGCCGTCTTTCTCCAGCAGTCCGTCGGCGTAGCGCATTAGGAAGGCTTGAAGCTCCTCACGGCTCATTTTCTTGATTGCACGATATGTATCGCGATCTATAATTTTCTGTTCTGCCATTAAGAACAATACTCCTATTAATAATAATTGAAAACGAATAAAAACGTTATCCTTAAGTCTTTCCGGAAGTTAGATCAGCAAGTGTAGTTCCATTTTGATCTTTCCATGTTTTCCAACCATTTCGTGCATTTCCTGTTATACAAGCGGCAGCTTGAGATGGTGTATTAAAAACTACGTCTTCTGTAAATACTCCATCAACAACTTTTCCTGAGCTGAACAATTCTTTCCGCTGTGAACTAATACTTGCACCGCAAGAAGGTGTTTCTGTTAGCGATAAAACAGATCCTTTTAGCACCATAAGTTTCTTCTCGCCAAGATAAATTGCACTTGCGTTGCATTTTCCAGAGACTAAGTAAAGAACAATTTCTTCGCTTAAGTCTCGACCGTAAAATTCAGCCCCCCATATGGAGATGAATTCACTAAACAGAGCTTCAGTTCTTCGCCTTATCATCTGTTCATTCCACTCGTTTTTTGCTTGACAAGTAGAGATTACTTCTTTAGCTACAAGTAATTCTGAGTACGTTTTCATACCCTTGGTTTTTCCTGAACCTTCAATTTTTTGCTTGATGCCATAATTTCTTAACGAGGCGTTTAATCGATGATTAAGCAGTGTCATGTTTCCAAGTTCATAGACTGCATTTTGTCTTGCCTCATATGCTAAATCAGTATCAGCGATAATTTTTCCTGTATCGTAATCTATTGCGGGTGTAGTATCAAGTCCCCAATACTCGCTCCATGATTGTGGCATTATATGTTCAAGACTAAAACTGTATTTTAATTCATGATGATCCATCTTACTGTCATCGTTTCTACGTTTCAGTTCTATCCAGAATAGTAATAAAGTAGCTATTTTATTACTTGGAACAGAGCATAAAGCTTTGAACACAGCACTGTCGTTCAGTTCATGACTTTTTGTATTAAGTTCGTCCTGAATTGTTGTTTTACCTGAAATAAGGAGAGCGCAAATTTTATTAAAGCTTTTAGTAGATACGCGGCAAATAGTATGGCGAATGACGAATGTTTCAACCGCTTTCAACTCATCCAGTAATTCTTTGGGCAATGATTTGGAGTCGTCAGTAACATACATCTTTAAAAGCTTTAAAACGTAAGAATGCAATGTCGAGACATCACAAACGTTAAGAATATGGAACAAACGCTGAATATCATTATCGTATGAATAATAAGTCATGTTGTCTTCTGTTTTGAAAAAGCGGCGATATAGGTCGCCATATTCAGCAATCTCTTTGATAAATCCTGTCAAGTCCGTTTGAGATAGTTTTGAAATGTATTCTTTGTATAAATCTGAAAGATCAGATATGGTGTGCACAACTGGATCATAAAACTCTTTTATAAGAGCTACACAATGAAGCAGTATTTCTAAGTTATCACGAGACATTCTTCCAACCTGCTGAATATATGACCAGTAGTCAACGCAGGCATTATCCTTTATAAAGGTCTTTTCCCATTCATCTCTATATAACGATTCAACAGTGTCTTTATCATCAGAAAGTTCCATTGCCCGCTGGAAAAGAGCGTTTTTAATCGTATCAGCACAAGTAAGTCTTACACCAGCGGAATTAATCGTATCGAATATTGCTTGCTCTCTATCATCACTTTCGAGATCAATTTTAACAAGTATTTTTTGTTGATCGTCAAAAAGCAAATCCCATATAATACCGCTTTTAGTGGGATCATTCAGTAGACGTTTGCAGAAATACTTGTAGCATTTCAATATTCCGCTTTCAGTTGGTTTATTGTCTTTCGTTGCTTCACTATCTAATGTGATGCTATCCAATTTAGTGAAATATTCGCCTTCAATGACTTTGCGGTAGTCATCACGATCTAATACAGAATGTTTAATCTTGATTTCACGTTGTGATGAAGTTTTCTTTCTTTTAAAGAAAAGCATATCTTTCAAATCAGATGTCATATCCTTCATTACGTCATCATCTTCTGATTTCCCTTTTGAAAAGACATCATAGCAAGCTCTTACGAGGATTGTTAGCGTAGTAAGTCGTTGTTGTCCATCGACAACAGACCAACGTGGAACTTCACCTGAAGCAGTTTTTATCACTTTTAGAATGATCGAGCCTAAAAAGTGACTTTGTTGGTTGTCTATTAGATTCTCAAATAAATCTTCCCAGTTTGTTTCTCCCCAGACATAAGGACGCTGGAAATACGGAATTTCAATACTCATCGTTGCGGTCAAGAATCCTAATTCAGTTTCATGCGCCTGCATTTTTACTCCCCCTAATAATAGTAAAGTATAATGACGTGATGCTTGTATATTACCTTTAATTATACCACATATCGAACAAATAAGTCAAGTTGATGCGGCGCAAAAATAGCTGCCGTGACGGAATTCTCTTTATATGATCACCGGCTGTTGAATAATAAGCTGATACAAACAAATACAAATCTGTATAAATCAATATAAACCGATATAAAAATATAGAAACCTATATAAAACTTGACTTGCAGCAACAAATATGGTATAATAATCGTTGATGTGCTAAGGAGGAAAGACTATGAATATTGCTATCAATGAAAAGTGGATTTCTGTTGATGAGGCAGCAGAATACCTTTCAATTAAACCAGCGACATTAAGAGAATGGATAAAAAAACACCCAAGCCTTCCTGCTCATAAAGTCGGTAAACAATGGCGATTCAAATTAATAGAATTAGATGAATGGGTTAAAAGTGGGAAAAGCTCACTTGCAGAGGAGACAAAATGAGGACGATTTTACTTAGCTTCAAATCAGACATTTATCAACATCTTCAGACAGGAGAAAAGATATTTGAACACAGATCAGTATTTCCTGATGAGCCAATAAAAGCATATCTGTATATTAGTAAACCTGTGATGGCGATTGGCGGTGTGCTGGAGCTTAGCAATAAAACAGCAATTGCTGAATGGAAAGACACATATAAAGATGATCCTGAGGTTGTCCGCAGAATAGATAAATATCTTTCTCAGCATAAATATGCTATGCAAATTAATAGCTTTCAAGATACGAATATGATTTCCTTACAAAAGATAAGGTCGATCTTTCCGTCATTTGTTGTTCCGAGAATGTATTATTTTATAGATGATTCACCGCTATTAAAATATCTTGAATCAGAATTACACCCCAAGTGTCAGCTGATCACCCATGATTTTTCAAAGATAGATCGCAACGATATTTGCGTTGAATGGAAATGAGAACTATAGGAGATGAATATCAATCATGCCAAAAAGTAAAATCAAAGGTGCCGCTGGTACATTTATGTTAAATAAGGGTGAACCAATACATCGTTGGTACTCCTATTTAGAGGGGTATTCTTCGTGTTTGATTGATGCCTTAATCCAAGAAGTCGGTGCAGAAAACATTAATACTATCTACGATCCTTTTTGCGGAACTGGAACTACAGCTTTGGTCGCTTCAAAATATGGAATTATGTCGTATTATAGTGAAACTAATCCTTTCATGCAAAAAGTGATCGAAGCTAAAATCAATAGAGTAAAGTCTCTTAGAGATTCTGGAATAGGCAGCAAATATTTAAGACTGCTTCTTGATAGATTGGAATCGTACACTCCTCAATTAACAATTGATGAACCAGAATGGGATGGATTTGAAAAGTTTTTTGATGCCGAAGTACTTAACAACATTAAAGAGTTATCATCCATTGTAATGGACATAGAGGATGATGACACTAAAGAGATAGCCCTTGTGTTGCTTGCATCTGTAATTGTCAGGTCATCGAAAATGGTTAGGCAGGGCGATTTGCGCTTTGCAAAAGAGTCAGAAAAAAGTGATGATGATCGCGATGTTCTTCAAAATTTTATAAGCAAAGTTGAGGATGCAATTGAAGATATAGAGAATGATCAGTGCTGTATAGCAGCAGGAACAAAATGTTTGAATGCTGACTCAAGAGAGATAGAAGGCGATGATTTTATTGACTGCGTTATTACTTCGCCTCCGTATTTAAACGGAACTAATTATATTAGAAACACTAAACTTGAGCTTAAACTTTCAGGCTTTATAAAATCAGAGAAAGATCTTCCTTTATTCCATTCAAGAGGGATAATCGCTGGAATCAATAACGTCTCTAAAAGGAAAGCAGTATTATCGCCGCATAAATGTGTATTGCCATATATAAAAGAACTGGAACCAGTGTCTTATGATAAAAGGATACAGTTAATGGTCGCCGGATACTTCAATGATATGGAAATGGTTATAAAGAAATTGGCAAGAGTTATTCGTCACGGCGGTTATTTTATAATGGATATTGGTGATTCGCAGTTTGCAGGTGTCCATATTCCTACACATGAGATTCTGATAAAAATATGTGAGGAAAATGGCTTTAAGTTATATGCCGAAGAAGTATTGAGAGAACGGCGTTCAAAGAATGGAATGGTTCTTTCTCAGCGTTTGTTAAAGTTCAGACTATACAAGGGAGAAACTGAAGAAGAAGCATTCAAAAAGGCGGCAAAACAATTTATGGAATCAATGCCATATCACAACCCGCCTTTTTCCGGTAGGAACTGGGGGCATTCGTGGCACTCGCTTTGTTCGTATCACGGAAAACTTAAGCCAGCAATAGCTCATTTCATGGTCTCGAAGTTTACAAAACCGGGAGATGTAATACTTGATCCGCTGTGTGGTGTTGGAACTATTCCTCTTGAAGCTTGTTTACAAGGCAGGATCGGAATAGGAAACGATCTTAGCGAATTAGCATATGTTGTGTCTAAAGCAAAACTTGAAAAGCCAGAACAAACCGACTGTCTGAGTGTACTAAAAGAACTTAATGACTATATTGAAAATACAAAGAATTCTTCAGCTATTGACAATCAAATAGAACAATATACAGATTTTGGGTTTAATGGTAAGCTATCCTCGTATTTTCATCCCGATACTTATCGTGAACTATTGAGTGCCAGAAGCTACTTTGTACCGCGAATAAAAAAACTGTCCTCCGCTGAAGCGATGGTTTTTTCTTGCCTCCTACACGTTTTACACGGAAACAGACCATATGCTTTATCACGTCAATCTCATCCACTTACTCCATATGCACCAAAAGGCGAGTTTGTTTACAAAAGTGTTATTCAACATATAGAAGACAAACTTATGCTTTCGTATAAGCGTGGAGAATTTGAGCAATATTGTTTTGGACGTTCGATTTTTGGTGACTACAACGATTTAAGCGAAAAAGGACTTCAAGTTGATGCTGTAATATGTTCACCGCCTTTTGCTGATTCTATCCGTTTTTATATGCAGAACTGGATGAGACTTTGGCTCTGTGGCTGGGAACCGGATGACTACAAAAATGCTGATGCAATATTTCTGGATCAAAAACAAAAGAAGGATTTTGATATCTATAAGTCCTTTTTTGAAATGTGTCATAAGGTGTTAAAAAAGAATGGTAAAGTAATACTTCATCTTGGAAAAACGGATAAAATTGATATGGCTCACGAATTAGCATTAAGAGCTGACTCATTATTTGATGTTGTATATAGTGCAGACGAAGATGTTCAAGAAGTCGAAAAGCACGGAATCAAAGATAAGGGTGCCACAATAGCACATCAGTTCCTTTTTCTACAGAAAAAATAATAAAAACCGGAGCAGATCTGATCTGCTCCGGTTTTTATTAATATGTGGTTACTGATGTGGGATAATGCCCAGTGCGTTTTCTATATTCCTCTGCTAAATCGACCTTGCCAGCAATTATACGTTTTAACGAATCATTTATCTTATTCGCTGTTAATATTCCATCTCTAACTTTTTGATAGTCAGGATCCATAAGAAATTCATCATAGAACCAAACAACATTCTCTATTAACAGTTTCAGTACAGGCATATTAACGCTTCTTGAGTGCAATACATCGAGCGATAGACCAGTAATTTGGCTTAATCGCACCAATTCGTCTTCAGTATAATAATCCACAGGAAAAGTATCACTCTTTTGCGAATTATGGCTGCTGCAAAGGCACGTTGCAGTTTCGTCAAGGCGATAGAGGTATGCCAGAGGCATAGTGTGATCTAAAGCCATGTCGCCTAAAGGAATAGGAGCTGACGACGGACCACATTTAAAGCATCGCTTATTGAACTTTTCCCATATGTATTTGGAGAATTCCTTTTTTGTTCTTTTCTCAAATTCGAAATGGATGAGGTTTCTTTCAAGAAGATTATTTACCAAAACTTCTATAGCGCGACGCCTTAACCCGTCCTCTTTAAATTGTTGAGGATTTCTTTGCGGATTCAGAGGAGCATTAACAAAAAACTTCTTGCAAGCCTTACACTCCAATTGATGACCATAGTATGAAACGACTTTACGCCCTTCAAGATTAAGACCGTTCAAATCTACTGGCGTGAGATCACTATAATTCAAGATCTCATATGCTCTAAATGTGGAATGCACACAAGGCGCGCGTTTTTTACAGTGCAACGAAAAACTGAGAGTTTTCATCTCATCTTCAATATTAATTGGTAAGAAACGCCCGCAACGATTACAGCTTTTTAATACAATCCTTCTTCCTTCTTGAAAAGTAAAGCCACCTTGCAAATACGCTTCAAAAGGCACATCGTATTTTAAATAATAAAGGTATGGGATATGCATATTTGTCTTTTGATAAAAGCTTTCTGCACAGGAGTCATCTTGAAATTCCTCTTTAGTAACCACATCAAAGTCAAAGCAGCAAAAATCCAGAGTATTTCCAGCCGCACTGTTTACTATCATTTTTATAGTGACGTTTTCAATGGTATGGCTACTGTGAATATACTGTTCGAAGTGAAAGCCTATATTACTCCATGTGTTTGCCTCAATCGGATAAGACAAGCCTACTCTTTCAAAAACATACGGGGTTCCTTCGTAGGAGAATGATAGGCTAAAGCCTATTTCAGCTTGTAACTTTGAAAAAACATATCCGCCAAAAGCTATAATAGAGAGCCCTTTGTTAAACAGCTCTACTAATTCCAGAGATCGTCTATGAAAGGTAAATTCTTCATGAGCATTTGTACACAGATGCTTTTTTGACCTGATAATAAGACATTCTCCGCCGGTAGTTTCATCACAGGTATGGTAACCACTAACGCGAGTAACATCACGGCGACGATATGTTCGTAATTCTTTCTGTTCCATAATATAATCCCCTTTGCTTGATCCAGTAAGTTTTCTAAGAATGCTTTTAGCTGTGTGAATTTGAGATAATGACGCCACTTCTCCTTCGTCTATTATTACTGCAGACTCTGGGAAATGTATTTTACCATTTATACAATCAAAACTCTCAATAAAAGAGAAATATGAAGTGCGGCATAATGAAATTGAATACATTATAGTACTATTACATTGGCTGCATATACAATATCCATTTTGAGAACCTTTTAGATCAAACACATTCTTAAATCCGCACAAATTGCATTCAACAGAAATGGCATTAGACATCGCTACAATACTCCTTTCTGCTGACTAAAAGATGGCATATACACATATTATTATACACTTTCTATTATATCACATTACCACAAAAATGTCAATACACACGGGCTATATTATGGCAATAACGCTTGTGAATACTGGCGTTTTCAATCTCATTTGAATTCAAAATTAACTTTATTATAAAATTTGTCAAGATATGGAAAGCCGCTGAGTAGAATGTTCTACTCAGCGGCTTTTTCAGTTTAAAAAGGGAATTCAGGTTCTGGCTTACCAAGATATGCGGTCAGCAATTCGATATCACTGTCAATATTACGTGGCTTGATTCGCTTGAGCACTTTCTCCTCCACTTCCGGTGTCCAGTATATTTTCAGCAGGTTTTGTGTTCGGGTAATTGCTGTGTAGAAGATGTTATGCGTTATCAACTCATCAACCTCGTCCGTAATTACGAGTTTTACTGATGTGTACTCTAAGCCTTGTGCTTTGTGAATAGAAACGGCATAGGCAATCTGAAACGGTACAACTGTTCGAGATACGTTACCATCGTCATCCTCGTCCTCATCTTTTGTTTGAAAAACAGCAAAGCTAACGATGGAATTGCCTTTTTCTGACTCTCCGATGTATTCGAGATCATACCACCCAGCTTCGCGTTCATCAATAAGCTTTTCAAGTTCGATATCAAATATTATTCTCGCATCGACTGTTCCGGCATCCAGAATTTCTATCTTTATAATTTTGCCTTTCATATTATTGTAAATTAACGGATGAAAACGCGAGGATTCGAGAAACAGCACCGGATCATCAACTTTATATTGCTGTATTCCCCACGAGAAAGCCGGGTTCGGATTGCTCTCCTGAAGGAAGCGGTTTATGTTGTTGATACCATATAAGCCATCATAATTTAAGCATAGTGTGACTTCATCCTCAACTTCCTTAACGAAAAGCGTTTGATCCACTTTCAGAGAGCGACGTTGTTTTTCTACCCATTCATTGACATCATCGGACATTTCACGAACTTTAGACCACAGATCCAAAAGCCGTTGATTATTTCTTGCACGATATGGCTCTGTCAATTCATACACAGACTTGCTCGGAATAAAATGTCTTAATGCTGTGAACCAGTTACCAAACCGGATAGAATTTATCTGGTATGTGTCTCCGACCAGTAAAATAATACTGAAATTCGCCTTGTTCAGGATTTTCACCATATCGTTATTATTGACCGTACTACATTCGTCTATTATCAGCAGATGATAGTCGGTACTGAATGATTCACGTTGCAGGAAACTTGCAATAGTGGAAAAAGTACAGTGATCTGCGTCAACGCGTCGTTTTAAATTATCGATAGCAGGATTAGTCTGCGCCAGAAACAGTTTCTTTTCATCGTTAAATAGATGTGACACGTGATTAATCAAAGTGGACTTGCCAACACCCGCAGATCCATATATAGCAGCAACACATGATTGCTCGAACATATGACGAAGGATTTCACGCTTTTCGTCACAGTCCACTCCGGACTTGCCGCTGTCAAGCCATTCCTCTGCAAGGAGCCGGTAATCTTGACAACCCTCTGTTGTCAACTGTCTAAGCGTTTTAATGATGGAACAAGTATCGATTTTGTATTCGTTTATAAAAATATGATCGTTGGCGATTACGAGTTTACTTCTCTCTCTATGACCAAACCATAGTGTGTCGTTGTAGGTTTGAGCGAGAGATGCGGTATCGCCATAATTCGCAACCTCTGAAAGCGGTGTGAAAATCCTGCCTGAGATTTCTGTATTATTACGAATTTGCCGTGCCAGAAGTTCGTGCTGTCTATTATATGTCGGGATGCAGGAAAAGA
Organism: Ruminococcus flavefaciens ATCC 19208; assembly: GCF_000518765.1. GTDB lineage: Bacteria > Bacillota > Clostridia > Oscillospirales > Ruminococcaceae > Ruminococcus > Ruminococcus flavefaciens. The sequence goes on from NZ_KI912492.1 coordinate 187,692, forward strand.
GCGCACCGAGCTTAGGGTTATGCCCGAGTGGTGAACTGATGAAAGGCATAGTGTCAAAAGGTATACAGCCGTTTAAGAGGTAAAGATTTGAAAGGTTTGAGTTGGAAGAACCGTTTCGTTGCCCTTTGATTATTTCGTTGTTCATGTTGAAAAGAAGATATCTGAGGATATTTTGACCTGCGCCCTCATTTCTGATAAGGGTACGACAGCGGTCGAGTATATCTATAAACACGCTTGATCTCAGGTGACTTCTCCAATTCCCGGTAACATTCCGATACGCAATATCTGAGAAATCAATCAGTTCGGTCAAGGAGTATCCATTAGCCGTGAGAAACCTGCATATTTCTCTCTGCTCCGGATATGGGACTTTTGTTCTGTCACCAGTTATGAGCGAGATGAAATTCTGGTATTCACATCCTCTTATTGAAACCTCCCAACCGACAATGATTGCAATAGGCATCGTTTTTCCAAGTATTTCAATGCTGTCTTGAACGACCTGAATTTTGGACGCATAGTTGCTTGTAATCGGAAGCTTTGTAAATGCTATAACACGATTCGTTTTGGAGTTTTTGCCGCTTACTGGAGTAAAGGTGACCTCGTAATATATTTCATTTGCCGCAAAGAACGGCTTTATTTTCTGTATATAATACTTGTTTCCCTTATCATAAAAGCCTGCAGGATGTTGCTCGATTTTATATGCTATCTTCGCATAATACTCCTGTAATGCAGAATCAAGATGAAGCGGAAATTTGTTCAGGTTATGCAGAATCTGCATATTGAAATGCCTGCGAAGGAGCTTTTTTGTTTCCAGAAGGTACTGATAATATTTCAACATCAAGCGCTCAGAAGCATTCTCGTCAAGTGTGCTATGGGCAGCGATAATCTGCAGATAGTTTCTGAACCGGAACAATGTTTTCAATTCACCGTTCGTCTGCGAGAATTCCATAGCCGCAGCAATGTTCTCGTCGGAATCGTCAATGTCTCTGCCTCCGGCATAGAACTTCAACATAACCTGTTCAACGAGATGTATCAACTGTGCAAGTATATCCTGAGAAATCGCCCCACGCGATTCATTATCGATGCTGTCTAAATAGCTGCAGATTTTGTTGTCGATGGTTACGATATTTGCGTCAATCATAAACATTATTTTTCCTACGCTCCCTTCTATTGTCAAATAGGCAGGTACAAGCCTTTTACTTATATAGCGGCTCGTACCTGCCTATGTCGTTATTCTTCTCCATCTGCCCAATCTGGCACGAGCGCCTCATACGGGAATACGCCCACATACTCATCGGGGTGAAGTTTGACATAATTATTTCTCAACTGATGCTGAATACTACGGAGGGGAGGCTGGAAAGCCGTGATGATCGTTCCCTTAGTATTCGGATTTAATGTATCACACATTTGTTTCAGAAGTCCCAGCGTTTCTATCACGCAGGAGCGGAGGATGAGGTTTTGAAACTTGCTGGACTCCGTCTCCCATTTATCAATGAATAGAGTTTCAATCTGCTTTGAGATGTTTCCGGCAAACCATACTTCGGCATAGCCTTCACCAATACACAGCTTTATGATTTTGTCGTAATCTGCATGGAAGTCTTGCAGCAATTCACGGTCAACTTGTGAAAGCTCAGCCCCACCGACCTCTGTTTCTGAAACAACGGCTTCGACTTCTAAGGGAAGCTGGGTGTCCGATTTGCTTGTTGCAGGTGGACTAATGATTTCAAGAACAATAGTCACAAGAAGATTAGCACAGGCTTCCGGCACAAAAACGTTCTCAATATTGTTTTCCTTCAGCCACGCCTCAATGCTATCATACGAATCTGTATCATCCATCCGCTTTTCGATCCATGAGGTAAACTTCTTAATGTCTTTCTGGTCATATAGAAACTGAGCGTCCTTCGGTTGAATTGGACGGTCGCCCCTGATATATCTGTATTTTGTATCAGGTTTGCGTTTGAGGAGCGCACAGGCATCCATCGCCGAATCTTTGATAAAACTCCCGACCAACTCCGTAAAGTAGTCCGCTTCTGATTTGCCATACGATATGTAGGGAGAAAGTCCCAGTGAATATTCCGAAAATGTCATATTAATCCCCCTGTCCGAAACTGTCCGTGTCTGTCCGTCCAGTCCGAGTTTCGGGCAGGGCGTTTTGCTATAATGGAATTGCAAGACACAGAGGCACATCAAGCGTTCTCCGGATAAACGTGTATACATATTTATTGTAGCACATTTTGGCGAGAATTGCAAGGATATGTTACGAGTTTCAATATGGAAAGAGGCAAGATTATGACAAATAAAGAGAAGATTGTTTCAGCACATCTGGCAGCCAACTTGCTTGTTGCTGTCAGTACTTACCATTCAACGGAAATTGCCGCCTCCGTGGTTGACCACTACGGCGATTTTCAGAGAATCGGTAACTTGGAGCAGGAAGAAATGATGGACGACCTCATTAGTAAGCTGAACGATTTGGACTGAGCGGTACTCAAAACCGCCGGAAGTGTCCAATTGTATGTGAAGGCAGTTTCGACAAAACCGTCCAGAAACATCTGTTCTCTATCGTCGAAACAGAGATTTTATTTTGTAAAATCAGAAAAGTTGCACACAAACGTGCAACTTTCGGGCTTATCGGAGCTATTTATGGAGGGCTTTATAAAAAATATCGTCTGGGAGTTAATTATTCGACACCTTTCTTATACTGTATCTCATGATGATAGTTGTAAACTTTCCGTGAATCTTTCTCAATAATCAACTGTTTTCCGTTGTATTGAGTCCGATTTCTGCCCCCTTATAGAAGAGCTTTTGTCCCGGACAAGACGTTAAACTGTCTGTTGCTGCATACTGCGCCGAATGATCAACGGTGGCTCAACGGTCTGTGGCAGGACAAGTTAATATGCACGGCTGTCAATTGAGCTGACGGCTGCAATCCTGAATGGAGTAATCCATCTGGAATGCGGTCTGATTCGTCATGCCCATTTGCCGGTAGAGATTCCTCCATTCGCAAGTCAAATGGAGGAATTTTTATGTCAAAACAGTTTTACCTGCCAATGCGTGATGCCAATGATCCGCACAAAGTTACTCTGATTCCTGTTTCCGAGGAAGTCTATACCAATATTACACCGGAAACAAACCGTATCCGCAGCCGCCGCCAGTATCATGGGCAGTGCTGCTGCCCGAAGCAGTACCTTTGGAAATGTGACGGAGACTGTGACGTCTGTGAGTATCGTGCTGCCGGGGACAACATTTCCCTCGATTATGAGACGGAAATGCACGGCGACACCTTCGCAGATACATCCGATACTGAAGAAATCGTCACCGACCAGATCCTGATGCGTCAGCTTTTCGAACGGCTGAAAGAACTGATGCCCGAAGCTATCACCGTCGGTCAGATGAGCCTTGATGAAGATATGTCCGAGCGAAAGTGTCTGGAACAGCTCAATCTGAAGCGCAGCACCTATCGTTCACAGCTTGAAAAGGCACGGAAACAGCTTGAATCCGAGTTCGGAAAATTTTTCTGAAAAAGTTTCGTCCAAAACGCCCTCGATCCTGTAGTGGGTTGTGAAGGGAGGTGAACGACACATGAACAGGAAAACCCAAGAACTGATCGACACCCTGATGGCAATCTCTGTGGTGTCAAAGAGACTCGCAAAAAATCTGGCAAAGGAGGACAAGCATAATGGATCCGATGATGGAACTGGTAAACGCCCTGAATGCACTTACTGCTGCATTACAGAAATTCTCGTCGCAGACAACTAACGCCTATCTCGACACATTCGAGGAGATCTACGATCCCGAAAAGGACGAGCCGCAGGCAGCGGAAGCACCGAAAGAACAGCCGACACTGAAGCATGAAGAAGCGACTGTCACCTTCGTGCAGCTCCGCAGCCGCCTTTCGGAGATCTCCCGCAGCGGCAAGACGGCGGAGGTAAAAGAACTGATCGCCAAGTACGGTGCATCAAAGCTCTCGGATATTGCCGAAAGCGACTACGTCGCTGTGCTGACAGAAGCGGAGGGATTGTGATGCCCGGAACACACGCGATTCTGTCACCGTCAAGCAGCGAACGCTGGATCAACTGCCCACCCTCCGCAAAGGAGAACGCGGGCGGCGATACCGGCAGCACTTACGCGCAGCAAGGAACTGACGCACACGCCCTCTGCGAGTACAAGGTCAAGAAGGCGCTCGGCTTCAAGGTGCGCGATCCCACTGACGATCTGGAGTACTTCGACGAGGAAATGGCAGAATGCACCGACGCTTACTGCGAATTCGTCATGGAGCAGGTTGCAGCAGCAAAGGAGACCTGCCCCGATCCGCAGGTACTGGTCGAGCAGCGCCTCGACTTCACACGCTGGGTTGCTGAGAGCTTCGGCACCGCAGACTGTATCATTGTAGCTGATGGCACGATGACCGTCATCGACTTCAAATACGGTCTGGGCGTTCTGGTCGATGCCGATGGCAACAGCCAGATGCGGATGTATGCGCTCGGCGCTTTGAATCTCTTCGAGAGCCTGTATGACATCCAGACCGTCCGCATGATCATTTTCCAGCCCCGCCGCGATAATGTCAGCATCGCAGAGGTCACAAAGGAGGAGCTGCTCGACTGGGCGGAGGAAGTCCTTATCCCTGCTGCGGCACTTGCGGCAAAGGGCGAGGGCGATTATAGTGCGGGCAAGCACTGCCAATTCTGCAAGATCAAGGCGACCTGCCGCAAGCGGGCGGAGTACAATCTCCAGATGGCGCAGTACGACTTCGCTGTCCCAGACACACTCGCCGATGACGAGATCAGCATGATTCTTGATCGTGCCGACACCTTCATCGGCTGGGTAAACGACGTCAAAGCCTATGCGCTCGAACAAGCAATCAGCGGCAAGCAGTACCCCGGCTTCAAGGTCGTGGAAGGACGCAGCAACCGCAGATACACAAACCCCGATGCTGTTGCAGCGGCAGTCACCGATGCAGGCTACGATCCTTTTGAGAAAAAGCTCATGGGTGTGACCGCAATGACCAAGCTGCTCGGCACCAAGAAGTTCAACACCCTGCTCGGCTCCCTGATCGAAAAGCCGCAGGGCAAACCCACACTCGTACCAGAGTCGGACAAACGCCCGGCATGGACAATCAATGATTTTCAGGAGGAAGATTAACATGGCAAAGATTATCAATCCCACAAAGGTCGTTACTGGCAAGAACACCCGCTTCAGCTACCTCATCGTGAATGAACCGAAGGCGATCAACGGCGGCACTCCGAAGTACAGCGTGAGCCTCATCATCCCGAAGTCCGATACCATGACCGTCGAGAAGATCAAGGCTGCGATCAAGGCTGCCTACGACGAGGGGCAGGGCAAGCTCAAGGGCAACGGAAAGTCTGTGCCGCCGCTGAAGGCAATCAAGACTCCGCTGCGTGACGGAGACGAGGAACGCCCCGATGATGAGGCATACGCAGGCTGCTACTTCATCAACGCCAACAGCGCTACGAAGCCCGGTGTTGTGGATGCTTCCTGCCAGCCGATCCTCGATACCAGCGAGCTTTACTCCGGCATCTACGGCAGAGCTTCCATCAACTTCTATGCCTTCAACACCAACGGCAACAAGGGCATCGCCTGCGGTCTGAACAACCTCCAGAAGCTCCGCGACGGAGAGCCTCTCGGCGGCAAGTCCCGTGCTGAGGATGATTTCGCAGACATGGATGATGACGACGACGACGATTTCCTTTCGTGAGGTAACGGTATGAATACAGTATTCACGATGATTATGGGTGTGTCCGGCTGCATTATGATGCTCTGCTGGACAACCATCTCGATCACTATTCTGATCGACACCTTCAAGAACCGTAAGAAATAACAACGCAATGTCGGGAGGGCGACTGACGGGATTCCGTCCGGGTGGGTTTAAGGATGTGTAACCATGAAAACCATAGAAATCGATCTGGAGACTCGGAGTGACCGTGACATCACCAAGTGTGGTGTGTACGCTTACGCCGATTCTCCGTATTTTGCTATCACGCTTATGAGTGTTGCGATAGATGACGGTGCAGTGCAGCTCTACGATCTGGCGAACGGCGACCGTGTACCAGATGAGATCCTTTCTGCACTCACCGATGAATCGGTCATCAAGCGGGCATTCAACGTGCAATTTGAGCGTGTATGTCTCTCCAGATATCTGCGGAAAGAATATCCGCAGATCTTCCGCAGCTACAGCATTGATGCCGATACCGTCGGCGATTATCTCAGTCCGGTCGGATGGCAGTGTACCATGATCCATTGCCGGACACTCGGTCTGCCATCCACGCTTGCCTCTGCGGGTGCGGCTCTGAAGCTGGAACAGCAGAAGATGCCCGAAGGTAAAGCACTCATCAAGTATTTTTGTGTTCCCTATGATACCGTTGACGGCATCCCGCAGTTTCATACACCTGCCGATGCTCCGGACAAGTGGGAAACCTTCAAGGCATATAACAAGCAGGATGTGGAGGCGGAGCTGGCAATCGACCAGCGGCTTTCCCGTTTCCCTGTGCCGGATTTCATCTGGGAACAGTTTTATCTGGATCAGGAGATCAACGACCGGGGCATTCGTGTCGATATGGAACTGGTCGATGCTGCACTCACGCTGGACGCACAAGCGAAGGCAACGCTGTCGGCGGAGATGCGCAGGCTGACGGGCATCGAGAACCCGAATTCTGTGTATCAGCTTCTGGAATGGCTGGAGGAGCGTGGCTATAAGTCAGACTGTCTGGATAAGTCTGCGGTGCGGGAATTGCTGAAAACAGCGAAAGATCCCGTCAAGTCCGTGCTGGAACTGCGGCTCATGCTGTCGAAATCCAGCGTCAAGAAGTATCAGGCGATGCAGACGGCAGCCTGCTCCGATCATCGTGCAAGAGGAATGTTCAGCTTCTACGGCGCATCCCGCACAGGACGCTGGGCAGGACGCATCATACAGTTACAGAACCTGCCGCAGAACCATATCCCAGACCTGACCGATGCAAGGGAGACCGTCAAGCACGGCTATTATGATGAGGTCGAAATGTTCTATGAGGATGTGCCTGATACACTGTCGCAGCTTATCCGCACGGCTTTCGTACCCCGTCCGGGATATAAGTTCATTGTCGCCGACTTCTCCGCCATTGAAGCCCGTGTCATTGCATGGCTTGCAGGAGAGCAGTGGCGCATGGATGCCTTTGCGAACGGCGAGGACATTTACTGCGCTTCGGCATCAAAGATGTTCGGAGTCCCGGTTGTCAAGCACGGCGAAAACGGTCACCTTCGGCAGAAAGGCAAGGTGGCAGAATTGGCGTGTGGCTACGGCGGCTGCGTCGGCGCAATGAAGGCTATGGGCGGTGATGCCCTGAACCTGACCGATCCGGAGCTGAAGCAGCTTGTGACCGACTGGCGGGATGCCTCGCCGAATATCGTGAAATTCTGGTGGGCGGTCGATGATGCCGTAAAGACTGCGATCAGGAAGAAAACCATCACAGAAACACACGGCTTGCAGTTCAGCTACCAGAGCAGGATGCTTTTCATCACGCTGCCCTCCGGCAGAAAGCTCTGCTACGCACACCCGCAGATCGGTGAGAACCAATTCGGCGGAGAGTCCGTCACCTATATGGGCGTAGGCGCATCGAAGAAGTGGGAACGCATAGAGAGCTACGGTCCGAAGTTTGTCGAGAACATCGTGCAGGCGGTCGCCCGTGATCTGCTTATGTTCTCTATGCAGACGCTTTCGCACTGTTTTATCGTCGGTCACATACACGACGAAATGATTATTGAGGCAGACCGCAGGATGTCGCTTGATGAGGTTTGCCGACAGATGGAACGAACGCCTTCGTGGGCAAAAGGTCTGCTCCTGCGGGCGGACGGATACGAGTGCGAGTTTTATAAAAAGGACTGATTGTTTCGTCCAAAACGCTCCCGATTCTGTAGTGGGTTGTAGAGCAGGAATGCTCTCCCCACATCTGGGGGCAAAGAATGAAGGGAGAATGGTTATGTTTTATGTGAAGGAAAAGACCGATGAGATCGAGGTTAAGGTGGAGTTGAACAGCGAGAACGTGTTCTGCTCCTGCCCGGACTGCGGCAAGGAGGTCGCTGTTGACCTGTCGTGCGTGTTTGCCGATGGTCTGGGCGATATGTACGGTACGGCAGTCCTCTGCAACGAGTGCGCTTGGAAGAGACTGCACGTGAAGCTGAAAAGAAAAGAGGGATGATATGAAATACAGTATTGAATGGTTTTATGCGCTGGTCAGCGGGAAGCTGGTTAAGCCGGAGAATGTCTATGTGAAATGCCCCCGCTGCGGTAAGCTCTGCAATAAGAGCTGCGACAGAAAGCCCTGCGGCAGGAACGAGGTGAAGCATGGCTGATTTCTATAACAGCGAAGGCTATGCAAGTCCAACGGAACACGAGGCGTTCACCCGCATCGAGCGTGAGGAGAAGGCTGCGGCAAAAGCTGCTGCCTTCCGTCCTGTCGTGTATATCTGCTCTCCCTATTCCGGAGATACAGAGAGGAACGTCGAGAACGCCAAGCGTTACAGCCGCTTTGCCGTTGACCGGCACTACCTGCCTATCACGCCGCACATCTACTTTACGCAGTTCATGGACGATAGTATTCCGGAGGAACGGGATACAGCCATTTTCATGAACTGGGTGCTGATGAGCAAGTGCGTGGAGCTGTGGGTGTTCGGCGACACGGTCAGCTCCGGCATGAAGGCAGAGATTGACCGGGCAAAGCGCAAACACATGAAAATCCGTTATTTCACGGAGGATTTGGAGGAAAAGATATGAAGTTTACCCTGTACACTGCCGATTGTACCGGCAACGCAAAGAACACGATTTACCCGAATCAGAAGGTCATTACCTCGGAAGCGGATCTCCGCAAGGCAGTCACGTTCGACCATGTGTGCGCGCTGTATGCGAATAATGCCCGCAGCGATGCCAATTTTCAGCTCTCTGATGTTGTGCCGATGGACTGCGACAATGATCACAGCGACAATCCCGATGAGTGGATCACTCCGGAAAAGCTGTCCGAAATGCTCAGCGATGTGGAGTTTGCGATCACATACAGCCGTCATCATATGCTGGCGAAAGGCTCTGTAACAGCCCGCCCTCGTTTCCATGTATTTTTCCCGACTACGCCCTGCAAGGATGCCGCATTCCATAAGAACATCAAAGCCCGCATCTACAAGGAGCTGCCGTTCTTCGACGGCAATGCACTGGACGCTTCACGCTTCCTGTATGGCTCGAAGGGTGACGTGGTATGGCACGAGGGCAGTCTGTCTATTGAGGACTGGCTCACGCTCATGAAGTCGAACCGCAGTATTCCGCAGGGACAGCGCAACAGCACCATGTCCCGTATGGCGGGCAAGCTGGTCAAGCGTTTCGGTGTGACGGATGATGCCCATGCGAAGTTCCTCGAAAAGGCAGCGGAATGCGATCCGCCCCTCGACGATGAGGAGCTGGAAGGCATCTGGGCAAGCGCCTGCAAGTTCGGCAAAATGGTCACCTCGCAGGAAGGTTATGTGCCTCCCGACCAGTTCGGCGATAATGTGCTGATCCCGGACGATTTCTCAGATGTCGGTGAAGCCCGCACATTCGTAGAGTGCTTTGGTGATGAGATCGCATTTACGATTGCTACGAATTATCTGCGCTATAACGGCACCTACTGGGAGGAATCAGAACAGGCGGCTGTCATGGCGATGATCGAACACACGGATGTTCAGCTTGCTGAGGCAGAACGCAAAATGGAAGATGACCTATGTGCATTGGAGAAGCTGGGCGTTCCGAGAGCGCTGGCGAAGGCAGGCGGCAAGAAGTTTCGTGATAGCCTGACTCCGGAACAGGGCGCTGCTTATGGTCTGTTCAGATTTTCCGAGCTGTATCATGATTTCGTATTGAAATACCGCCACATCCGCAGTCTGAACAATGCCCTCGATGCCGCAAAGCCGCTGGTGCTGAAGCACCCGGAGCAGCTTGACGGTGATCCGATGCTGCTGAACACTCCCGGCGGCACCTACGACCTTTCCAAAGGTCTCGACGGCTGGAGAGCGACTGATCCGACCGACCTGATTACGAAAGTGACGGCAGTCGTGCCGAATGAGGAAGGTCGCCAGATCTGGGAGGATGCTTTGCAGGTTTTCTTCTGCGGTGACCAGAGCCTGATTGACTATGTGCAGATGATCTGCGGTCTCTGTCTGATCGGAAAAGTATACACGGAAGCGATGATTATTGCTTATGGTGACGGACGCAACGGCAAGTCCACCTTCTGGAATGTTATCTACAAGGTGCTTGGTAGCTACAGCGGTAATATCTCCGCCGATGCCCTGACCGTCAACTGCAAGAGAAACGTGAAGCCTGAAATGGCAGAGCTGAAGGGCAAGCGACTCATCATTGCGGCGGAGCTGCAGGAGGGTATGCGCCTGAACACCAGCGTGGTAAAGCAGCTCTGTTCGACCGATCCCATTTTCGCCGAGAAGAAGTTCAAGGCTCCGTTCTCCTTTGAACCGAGCCATACGCTGGTGCTGTACACGAACCACCTGCCGAAGGTGGCTGCCTCTGACGACGGTACATGGCGCAGACTGATTGTTATTCCGTTCCATGCAAAGATTCAGGGGCAGGACGACAAGAAGAATTATACACAGTACCTGATCGACAATGCAGGCGGTGCGGTTCTTTCGTGGCTGATCGAGGGTGCGATGAAGGTGGTCGCCGCCGATTTCAAGGTAGACCGCCCGCAGTGCGTGTTGGACGCAATCGGAGCCTACCGTGAAGGCAATGACTGGCTGGGCTCATTCATCAATGATTGCTGCGATGTGGATGCGTCATATCAGGAAAAGTCCGGAGAGCTGTATAAGCGTTACCGTGAGTACTGCATTGAGAACGGAGAGTATGTCCGCAGTACCACCGATTTCTATGGTGCGCTGGAGCAGGCAGGATATAAACGCAAGAAGCTGAACAGCGGAATTACCATCTATGGGCTTCAAATCCGGCTCGACTTTCTGGATTGACCTGCATTTTCATCATTCAAAAACAACGTAGAATCGGGAAAGTGCAGGTCGGTGAAACTCATATTCCAACCTTACGCAGGCGAGAAAAATCATAGAAATTTCTTCCTATGGAAAGGTTTGTAAATGACATTCACCGACCTGCACTATTGCCCGGAAAGGTCGAATCTATGCGAGAAAAATCAATTGAAGAAAAACTGGTCGCTGCCGTGAAAGCTGTCGGCGGTGTTTGCTGGAAGTTCACCTCTCCCGGAACAGCGGGTGTGCCGGACCGCATCGTATTGATGCCGTCCGGCAGAATCGGCTTCGTGGAGGTCAAGGCTCCCGGCGAAACGCCCCGTCCGCTGCAGCGCCTGCGTATCAGAACACTTCGGCGGCTGGGCTTCAAAGCCTTTGTGCTGGACAGCCCGGAGCAGATAGGAGGAATCATTGATGCAATACAAACCTCATGATTATCAGAAGTTTGCCGTGGACTTCATCGAAACACATCCGCAGGCGGCGGTATTATTGGAATGTGGATTAGGCAAGACGAGTATAACGCTGACAGCGCTGAACGATATGATGTTCGACCGCTTTGAGGTCAGAAAGGTTCTTATCATCGCACCAATCCGTGTATGCAAGAATAGCTGGGCGGCAGAAATCAGCAAGTGGGATCACCTCAAAGGGCTGACCTACAGTCTGGTTCTCGGCAACAGAGAACAGAGGCTGGCAGCTCTCCGGAAGAAAGCCGATCTGTATATCATCAACCGCGAGAACGTACAGTGGCTCATCGAGAGCAGCGGGATGTCGTTTGACTTTGACATGGTGGTGATCGACGAGCTGAGTTCCTTCAAGAACCATCAGTCCAAGCGCTTCAAGGCGCTGCGAAAGGTGCGACCGTTCGTGAAGCGTATTGTCGGGCTGACCGGTACGCCCTGCAGCAACGGTCTCATGGACTTGTGGGCGCAGTTCCGGCTGCTTGACAAAGGAGAACGCCTCGGCAAGAGAATCGGGCAGTACCGTGATGCCTACTTCACGCCGGACTGGAACGGCTTCACCTATTCTCCCAGACCGGGTGCAGAGAAACAGATATACAGCAAGATCGCTGACATCAGCATTTCCATGAAAACCACCGACCACCTGAAGATGCCGGAACTGGTGATGACCGCTGATTCCGTTGAGCTGGATGAATCAGTTGCAGCGATATACAAGGACATGGAGCAGGATATGTGTCTGGATTTCACCCGCGATTCCATAACGGCAGCAAACGCGGGTGTCCTGTGTGGAAAGCTGACACAGCTTGCCAGCGGTTCAGTTTATACCGACGGCGGCAGCGTGATGCGGATACATTCGCACAAGCTGGACGCATTGGAAGATCTGATCGAAGCGCAGAACGGCAAGCCGGTGCTGATTGCGTACTGGTACAAGCACGAGCGCGACAGCATTATGGAGCGCTTCGACTGCCGGGAGATCAAGAGCGATGCCGACATCGCCGACTGGAACAAGGGCAAAATCCCGGTCGCACTGATTCAGCCTTCTTCCGCAGGTCACGGTCTGAACCTTCAGTCTGGCGGCAGCACCATCATCTGGTACACGATGCCGTGGTCGCTGGAACTGTATCAGCAGACGAACGCCCGCCTCTGGCGACAGGGGCAGCAGTCCGAAACGGTCGTCATCCACCACCTCGTTTCGGTGGGAACGATCGACGAGGATATCATGAAGGTTCTGGAAAACAAGGACAAGACACAGGCGGCGATGATGAAAGCCGTGAAAGCGAGGGTTAAATGACGGAAGGATACAAATTACTGGCGGCAGCAATTATCAAGCAGTGTCTCTTGGATTACCGGGAGGCGCTGCAGTCACACGATATCATAACAACGCTTGAATGTGAACAGTTCCTGCGGTCGCAGTGGTTTGACTTCATGTCAGATATGAACGGCGAAAAGCTGATAAAAATGATGAGGGAGGAATTTGCATGAAAGAATACTGGGAGCAGGCGGAACGACTCCGCCGCCGCATCAATCGTAAGATACACGAAATCCACCTGCTGCGTCAGCGGGCAGAAGGCATGAACGGCAGCGGCATCAATGATATGCCGAGGACGGTATCTCCCGACCGCAGCAAAATGGAAGGCACCGTTTTCAAGATCATGGCGCTGGAACAGGATATACAGGAAACGCAGGAAGAATACGATGCGCTGATCGCGGATATGGAAACCCGCATCAATGCCGTGCAGGACGGTGATGCCCGTGACCTTCTGCGTAAAAGATACCTCGAATTCCTGCCGTGGTCGGAGATCATGAAGGAAATGGGATACAGCAAGTCCCACGTGTTCCGCCTGCACAGCACAGCCGTAGCTGCCTTGAAAAGTTGGGACATCATGGGACTTGCAAACACCGGTAATGTGTGATATAATGTATAATAGAAGAATCTGTAAAGAGCCGTTGTGGATTACCGCAGCGGCTTTTGTTATGCCCGAAGGAGGTGTCGGCGATGCCGAGGAAGGCACTGAAACCGTGCAAGCAACCCGGCTGTCCGAGACTGACCGAGGGTGCGTACTGCGACGAACACAAGCCCCTGCACCCTGAGCGTCCGTCTGCCGCCAAGCGTGGCTACGGCAGCAAGTGGCAGCGAGTCAGCAAAGCGTACCTGCGGAAGCATCCGTTGTGCGTGAAGTGTCTGGCGCAGGGAAAGTATGTGACCGCAACGGTCGTTGATCATATCGTTCCGCATCGTGGCAATCACTACCTGATGTGGAGTGACACCAACTGGCAGGCGCTGTGTAAGTCCTGTCACGATAAGAAAACCGGAACTGAGGACAGCAGACCGGAATACTCCTACTAATTTCAGGTTTCTCCTAAAATGATACGCTTTTTATGAGAATGGGGAGGGCTGGGGGCTGCCCGGTGGGGGTATCGAAATCTCTACGGAGCAGCGATCACAAGACCGGCGCCCCCTCTCACGCACAAAAAGTGCAATTCAAACACCCGATTAACCCCCTCGAATATTTTACAAGCCGAAATCCGCGTGGTTTCGGCATTTTTTATAGGCAGGTGATGATATGGCAAAAGACGGTACAAACCGTGGCGGACGACGTGTCCGTGCAGGCGACAAGCCGAAGCCCCTAGCTGAGAAAATTGCCGCCGGAGAGGATGCCGACATCATCGAATTCACCCCGACCGCACTGGAGGGAGCAGACCTTGATGATGCCGCCGATCTCGTTGGTGAGGATATGCCCTCGCCGAGTGAGTACCTCTCGGCAAGGCAGAAGGACGGCAAGCCCCTCGGTGCGGATGAAATCTACAAGGAAACGTGGCTCTGGCTCAAGAACCGTGGCTGCGACAAGCTGGTCAACAAGCGTCTGCTCGAAAGCTACTCGCTGGCGTTCGCTCGTTTTATCCAGTGTGAGGAAGCCCTCTCGACCTACGGTCTGCTCGGCAAGCACCCGACGACCGGAGGCGTGGTGGCATCACCGTTCGCATCTCTCAGTCAGTCCTACCAGAAACAGGCGAACGTCCTCTGGTATGAGATTTTCGACATCGTGAAGCAGAACTGCACGACCAAGTTCGACGGCTCTCCGCAGGACGACCTGATGGAGCAGCTTCTCCGCAGCAGAAAGTGAGGAAGGTATGAAAGCAAATACAGATGCAATCTTCTGGCGTGACCTGAAAGCCAGCCGCCCGTATATGACGAAGCAGCAGTACCGCACCATCAAAGGACAGGCGGTCAAGGGGCAGGTCAATGATGCCCGCAATGGACTCCAGAAGGTTCTGATGAGGAGGAACACGCGATGAAAACAACGACCGATTTCCAGCTTGTCGCCACCGACAAGCTCATTCCCTATGTGAACAACGCCCGCACCCATTCGCCGGAGCAGATCAGGAAGCTCCGTTCCTCACTGCGTGAGTTCGGTTTTGTCAATCCGGTCATCATCGACCGGGAATATAACGTCATCGCAGGTCACGGCAGACTGATGGCGGCGAAGGAGGAAGGCATCACGGAAGTGCCGTGTGTCTATGTTGACCACCTGACCGACGCACAAAAGAAAGCCTACATCCTTGCCGATAACCGCATGGCACTGGATGCAGGCTGGGACGAGGAACTACTCGCCGTGGAGATGCAGGAACTGCAAGACCTCGGCTACGACCTCTCCATGACCGGCTTCGATGAAAAGGAACTGGCTGACCTGTTCTCCGATAATACCGACAGCGAGGCAAAGGACGATGATTTCGACCTGACCGCTGCGCTGGAGAAGGCTTCCTTCGTGGAGCGTGGTGATGTGTGGACGGTCGGCAGGCATCGCCTTATGTGCGGCGATGCGACCAGTCCCGATGATGTAAATACACTTATGGGCGATACGAAAGCAAATCTGATTCTGACCGATCCGCCCTACGGTGTATCTTTCAAAAGCTCCAGCGGTCTGACCATTCAGAACGACAGCATGAAAAACGAGGAGTTTTACAACTTCCTGCTCTCCGCTTTCAAGTGTATGGCAGACCACCTCGAAAAAGGCGGCGCGGCTTATGTGTTTCACGCAGACACCGAAGGACTGAATTTCCGCAGGGCGTTCATCGACGCAGGCTTCCACCTTGCAGGCTGCTGCATCTGGGTGAAGGACAGCCTTGTCCTCGGACGCTCGGATTATCAGTGGCAGCATGAGCCTGTGCTGTACGGCTTCATGCAGAACGGCAAGCACAAGTGGTATTCCGACCGCAAGCAGACGACCATCTGGAATTTCGATAAGCCGAAGCGCAATGCGAACCACCCGACCAGCAAGCCCCTCGATCTGCTCGGCTATCCCATCGGCAACTCCACGCAGGAGAACGCTGTGGTCGTCGACACCTTCGGCGGCAGCGGCTCAACGCTTATGGCGTGTGAGCAGATGAACCGCATCTGCTACATGATGGAGCTTGACGAAAAATACGCCTCCGTCATCCTCCGGCGCTACGTTGAGGACACCGGGAATGCCGAAGGCGTGTATGTAATTCGTAACGGACAGCAGATTCCTTATTCCGATCTGGTCAAAGAGGTCGAGACGAAGGAAGGCTGATTTTCAGGTGACGGGGCGCATTGCAGCACGGCATACAGGATGAATTCCTCAATGCTGGGGATTCTTCCTCCGAAAGCCTGCCGGAAGTTCGGGTTGTCTTTGGCGGAAGCAATTGCTTCTTCCATTTCCGTCCGGACTTCTGCAACAGTCGTGTTGTTCTGGGCGGCGACAACTTCAAGAATCTTTTTCATGTTCATAGTAGTTACCTCGCTTTTTCATTTTTCGGCAGAGACTGCCGTCTATGCTCTAATAATATCACATCTCGTCGAACTTGGGAAGAACGAAAAAACAAGAAAAAGCACAAGTTTTGTCGAAAAAAGTCTTTTACCATCGTGTAGCAAATTGTGAACAGACTGATACTAAGTCTGACACAGAAACTATCGGCGTAATATGCACAAATATCGGAAAAACCGCCCCGCACATATTCTCCGTTTTACAGTCTTGCTATCTGTGCGGTTCAGAGTTAATATGTGACTACAATCAAAACCGCAGCAAGCGGTGAAAAACAGGAGGTCACATCATGAATATCAAGTTCAATATCGAAAAGAGCCAGCGCAAGGCACTGGCAATGAAAATCGGCGAGCTTGCAGACATGGATGTCCGCTACTGCGGCGTTCCGAGCTGCGCCTACGAGATCGGGTTCTTTACCCTGAGCAAGGATGCGGTGCTTTCCTTCGCAGACCGCATGGACACCGAGGTCATCGAGAGAGTACTGGACGGGCTGGACAAGGCAGGCTACACTTCCGAGGACGAGCCGGAAGCCCTGACGATTTCGATGCCGCGAGACTTCTTCACGGAGCAGTCGATGAACAATCTGCTCCAGCTCATCGCCAACAAGGAAACGCTCCTGAAACACGCGCTGAACACAGATAGCCTTGCGGTCAACGAGTGCGAGGAAACGGTCGAGTTCCCGTGGTTCACGGTCGAGAAGGACGGCGACGGTGATGCCTACGCCAAGTTCATCACCATGCTTTGCGAGTTTGCAAAGAACCTGCAGCGTGTGGTCAACAAGCCCGATGCCAGCGACAACGAGAAGTACGCATTCCGCTGCTTCCTGCTGCGGCTCGGTATGATCGGCGCTGAGTTCAAACCCGCCCGCAAGGTTCTGCTCCGCCGCCTGACCGGAAGCTCCGCCTTTCGTCACGGCAAGCCAGAAGGAGGTGCTGACGATGCGGTTTCCGAATGAAGCTGAACTGAAAGCCCTGCGGGAGCGCTATCCCGCAGGCACCCGCATCCGCCTGATTCGCATGGCGGACGACATCGCGCCCGTGCCGCCCGGTACGACCGGTTCGGTTGCGATCATCGACGACGCAGGCAACATTCATATGAAGTGGGATAATGGCAGAAGCCTTGCGCTGATCGAAGGCGCAGACGAGTTCGAGGTTATCTCCGGCGGCTAATTTTACAGCCTCCGGGGGCGCCGGAAAATGTGAGAACCTATTCCATCGTACCCCATATTACCACACAATTGCAAGTAAGTCAAGGGTGTATACTACACAATCATCAAGGCTGTATTTTCCTCGATATTCTGTGGTTTTAGCGGCTTGATATATCCTCGGTTTAGAGTTAATATGTGACTACCGAAAGGGAAAACACACCAAAAACCAAACAGGAGGATACCACCATGAACGCAAAGACACAGGCACAGATCAACAGAATGAAGGAGCAGACGATCGGGGTTGAGGTTGAGATGAACAACATCACCCGCAAGGCTGCCGCAAAGCTTGCCGCCGATTTCTTCGGAACCAACCGCAGCGAGTACACCGCCCACCGCAACGGCTACGAAACCTACAGCGCTTGGGACGCACAGGGACGCGAGTGGAAATTCCAGCGCGACTGCAGCATCAGCGGACCGGACAGCGAAAAGTGCGAACTGGTCACACCGATCCTGCACTACGAGGACATCGAAACCCTGCAGGAGCTGATCAGACGCCTTCGCAAGGCGGGCGCAAAGAGCGACTACACCAGAGGCTGCGGAGTTCACATTCACATCGGCGCAGCGGGACACACACCGCAGAGCCTGCGAAACCTCGCAAACCTGATGGCAAGCCACGAAACGCTGATCGCCGAAGCAATCAAGGTTGACAGCAGCCGCATGAACCGCTACTGCAGAACGGTAAACCCGAATTTCCTGCAGCAGCTCAACAAGAAGAAGCCCACCACGATGGCGCAGCTTGCAGACATCTGGTACGGCGCACAGGGATGCGACTACGGCAGAACCCACCACTACAACGACAGCCGCTACCATATGCTGAACCTCCACGCCACCTTCACAAAGGGCACGATTGAATTCCGCCTTTTCCAGTTCGACAAGCCCGCAAACGGAAAGCAGAACGGGCTTCACGCAGGCAAGCTCAAGAGCTACATTCAGCTTTGCCTCGCAATGAGCCAGATGGCAAAAGATCTGCGCAGCGCAAGCCCGAAGGAACAGCAGAAGGAAAACAAAAAGTTCGCAATGAGAACTTGGCTGATGCGGATGGGCTTCATTGGCGACGAGTTCGCCACCGCAAGAGAAACCCTGACGCAGAACCTTTCCGGCGACAACGCCTTCAGATTCGGCAGACCTTAACCGGTCTGCCGCCACGAGCAAGGGCGGCGAAACAGCCGCCCACAGCGCCCCGTGTGAGGCGGGACGGGTATCCTCCGAGTAACTGCCCCTTTCGGTAAAAAGCCCTGTACGGGGCGCACACGGCGCAAACAGCGGCAAGGCATATTCTACACAAAAAACGGCACATTTTCCCTCGCGATGTTTTGTACATTTAGCGGCTTGCTATTCTCCCCGAAAAGAGTTAATATGTGACTACCGGAACGGAAAAGGACCGGAAAACAAACACGGAGGAACGAGCAATGAGCAACATCGAATGGGGAACGGAAACCGACAAGAAGCTGGAGCAGATCGCAATGAAAGCGGACTACGCACTGGAGCAGCGGGGCGGGCTGGACACCCGCTGGAACGACACCGAGGACTTCCCGGAGGTGAGCGTCTGGGGCATCCGAGAGATGCTCCGCAAGGCATACGAACTGGGCAAGGCGGAAAAGTAACCGCCGCCTTTCCCCACCTGCCGCCTACGGGCGGCTCAGGGTGGTAGAAGGAGACTTCCTTCGGAAAGGACGATTGACATGGAAAAGAAGTACTACCTTGCCTACGGCTCGAACCTGAACATCCGCCAGATGCGGTACCGCTGCCCCGGCGCAAAGCCAATCGGCATCACGGTGATCCCCGACTACGAGTTGCTTTACAAGGGCAGCAAGACCGGCGCGTACCTGACCATCGAACCGAAGAAGAACGGCATCGTTCCGATTGCGGTCTGGGAGGTCACCTACGATGACGAGAAGCGGCTGGATGCCTACGAGGGCTGCCCGACCTTCTACTACAAGAAGGAAGTCCGCCTGCCGGTGAAGCTGGCAAGCGGCAAGACCAAGAAGCTGACCGCCTTCGTATACATCATGCATGAGGAACGCAGCCTCGGCATTCCGTCGCTTGCCTACATCCGCACCTGCGAGGAAGGCTACCGGAACTTCGGCTTCGACACCAAGTTCCTCGATGCCGCCTACGAAATCAGCGCAAAGGAGGTACAGCGATGAAAGACCGCAACAACGAGCCGCGCATCTGCCCGAAATGCGGGCAGGCGTACACCGCCCGACCAGCTCTTTCCCGCGCGGATAACAGCCCGATCTGCCCCGACTGTGGAACGCGTGAGGCACTTGAAAGCATCGGCGTCGGACGCGAGGAACAGGACAAGATTCTCGGCATCATCCACGAGAAGTACGAAGGCGAAGAATAAGGCGCACAGAGCCGCCACGTTGCAACGTGTGGCGCGGGACGGGTATCCTCCAAACGGTATCCCTTTCGGTAACCCGCCCCACACAGGGTGCGTGTGCGGCTCTCTCGCGATGTACAATACGGCGCTGAAATGCAGGCAATGTTTGTCACATTTATTTTGCCGATAATGCTTGATATATCCTCGGTTCAGAGTTAATATGTCACTACCGCAGGAGAAGCGGAATAAACACAAAGGAGCATTCACATGAACATTTTAGTTGTTGAACCGGGCAAGCGCCCCTACGCAAAGGAGATCAGCGGAGAGCTTGAAAGCCTGCAGCAGACGGTCGGCGGATACATTCAGGCGATTTACCCCTTCGATGATCCGGTTGCACTGGTGTGCGAGGAGGAAGCCCTCTACCACCCGGAGCAGAAGTGGAACCGCCCGATCAAGGGCTACGGCGTCATCAAGGGGACATTCTTCCTTTGCGGCTTGGGCGAGGATGACTTCACCGACCTGCCGCAGGAGCTGACCGAAAAGTACACGGAGTTCTTCCGGCAGGCATACGATTTCGTGCTGGTCGGCAACATTCTGATGCCGATTTCCCTCGGCGAATAACCGAAAAGCGGCGGG
>NZ_JAEF01000015.1 GCF_000518765.1 Ruminococcus flavefaciens ATCC 19208
AGGAAGTGAAGATATCAAATCCGGGCTGTCCGATTATACCAACGAGGTCTTCACCGAATAAAAGACCGAAGCCTATGAGAATGAAAACAACTGTACCGATACAGAAGTCCATTAAGTTTTTCATGATGATATTGCCTGCATTCTTTGCACGGGTGAAGCCTGTCTCCACCATTGCGAAGCCTGCCTGCATAAAAAATACAAGAGCAGCGCCTATTAAAAACCATACGCCAAAGACCAGACCGCCTGTCTCATCCATGGCTTGTTGTAAAATTGTCTGAGAGTCCATAGAAATTCCTCCTAAAAAGATACAGCATAAATTTTAAAGGGGCATACGATGCACCGATACCTCGGCACATCATACACCCCTTTGTGTATGGATTTAGCGCTATAAAACCAAAAACAGCGCTGCAGACTTATCATCCGCAGCGCCCTTGCTGTTTACATTGCCATTATAGCCCCTTGTGAGCGATTTGTCAATGCCTTTTTGATAACTTCGGAAGTTTATATATATTTTTGGTACTTTAAACGCAAAAAGAAACGCTCATTTCACAAAAAAGATAAAACGCACAAGAAAACGCCATGAAAATACAGTCTTGACTTTCCTGATAAAAAGTACTATAATCGTTATATAAAGCAAAGGTGCTGCGGTATTTACCGTATGCACCTTTTTTGTATTGGAGGAAGATCTATGAGAAAAAAACCTGTTATCGGAGTTGTACCTCTTGTCGACTATAATAAAAAAAGCTATTGGATGCTGCCCGGATATTTCGGCGGAATACTTGAAGCAGAAGGTCTGCCTGTAATGCTGTCGCTCACAGATGACAGCAATAATATCGAACAGATAACAAATATATGTGACGGATTACTGTTTACAGGCGGTCAGGACGTTGATCCGAAACTGTACTCTGCAAGAAAAATAGGTGCCTGCGGTGAATGCTGCCCCGAACGTGATGTTATGGAAAAGCTGCTCCTGAAACGCGCAATGAAGCTTGATACGCCTATACTTGGCATATGCCGCGGCATACAGTTCATAAACGCTGTGCTTGGCGGTACACTCTGGCAGGATATTCCCTCCCAGTTCTCTTATAGTGTATCGCATTGTCAGAAGCCGCCGTATGATGTTCCGATACATGAAGTAACTATAGAGCATAGCTCTCCTTTATACGATCTTCTGAAAACGGATACCCTTCCTGTGAACAGCTATCATCATCAGGGTATAAGAGAGCTTTCACCTGCACTTTTACCAATGGCGAAAGCTCCCGACAGACTTATTGAAGCCGTTTATGCTCCGAAGCAGAAATTCCTCTGGGCAGTACAGTGGCATCCCGAATTCTCTTACCTCAAAGATGAGAACAGCCATCTTATTTTCAGGGAATTTGTCAGACACTGCCGATAAAAAATCAACGCTCCATTTTCCAGATCTGTGCCGAATACGGCGGCAATTCGCTTCCTCCGCCGAAATCGTGTTTTGTACCTGTTATAAGCTCATCAGCCGTGCCGCAGCCTGCATCGAAGTGCGCTGTAAACGGCTGATCTTCTGCATTTATAGCGATAAGTATCCTCTCGTCATCACATCTGCGCTGAATGATGCACTGCTTATTTGTGAGCACAGGAACACTTATGTCACCGTAGCAAAGAGCCTTGCTCTCACGATGTATCTTTGCCAGCTTTGAGATATACGCCGAAAGCTCATTTTCTGTCGGCTTATCGAATGATACTCTCAGCGCGGGATCGCCGTCCTTTTTGTCAGCCTCCGCGCCCCATTCGCTTCCATAGTAGATACACGGTATTCCCGGCATTCCAAACATTATCGAATATACAAGAGGAATGTGATTTTTGTTTGTAAGTATCGTTGCGATTCTTGAAACATCGTGATTGTCAACGAAGCTGAGCAGATGCATACCTCTGTACTGACACCACTGCTCAGGTCCGAACTGATTTTTGAGGGAATGGCATATCTCGAACATATTCATACTGTTGAAGCTTGAATACAGTCCCTTATAGCACTGATAGTTCGTTGCTGAATGCAGCATATCATTGTTTACGAACTGCGAATAATCGCCGTGCAGAAGCTCACCTATAAGTACAAAATCCTGTTTGAGTCCGTTCGTAAAACCGCGGAGCTTTTTCAGAAATTCCTTGTCAAGACAGTACGCCACATCAAGTCTCAGACCGTCTATGTCAAACTCATCTATCCAGCCTTTGATGCAGGAGAAAATGTGCTCAACGACTTCATTGTTCCAGAGGTTGAGCTTTACAAGTTCATAGTGACCTTCCCATCCCTCATACCAGAAACCGTCATTATAGTTGGAATTTCCGCCGAAATTGATATGAAACCAGTCCTTATAGCGTGAATTCTCACGATTGCGGAGTACGTCCTGAAACGCCCAGAAGCCTCTGCCAACGTGATTGAATACGCCGTCAAGGACTACTTTTATGCCTCTTTTGTGAAGCTCCTTGCAGACCTTTGCAAAGTCCTCATTGCTGCCAAGACGGCAATCGATCTTAGTATAATCTCTTGTGTCATAGCCATGAGAGTCTGACTCGAATATCGGCGAAAAATAGACTGCATTGCAATTGAGTTTCCTGATATGATCAGCCCAGTCTATAACCTTCAAAATCCTCGATTCGGTAATACCGTCATTTTCAAAGGGTGCCCCGCAGAAACCGAGGGGATATATCTGATAGAATACACTTTCATAAGCCCACATTTTAATACCTCCGTTTATACTGCTTTTTTGCCTGTATAGTTTGTTTCTTCCATATACCATTTTACCACGTTTTTTTATTACTGGCAACTGTAAATTATTATAGAATTTGCCAATCGCTGTTAATCAATAAGGTCGTTCTGAAAACGTGACAAGTGCTCGAAAGGCAGGATCTGCCGACCTCTGAACAGTCCGCAGCCGTCGTTTATGAGTTGATTGTTTATAGCCTTGAACATATTCACGTCAATCTCTGCAAGCTCCAGCTGCTGTAATTTCGTGAGGCGCTGGTATGCTTCATCAAAATAAATACACTCGCCCACAGGTATCTCATCGCGCTTGGTACGTCTTGCCTCCTGCAATTTTTCATATCCGAAGTGATTGACATCGCCTATTTCCGCAAAGTCGTCCATATCTTTTGTCCGCAGCTGCAATTCCGTATAGCAGCGGGCAAGATTGTCATAAAAGGTTATGTGTATGGACTGATAGCCCGTGCTTCTCGGAAATGTTACATAGTCGCGGTAATAGGGTCTGACAGCCTCTTTGAGCTTGTCTGAATACCTGTCCTCGGAGAAGCCCGAAAGCTCTGCTATGAAGCCTCTTTCTTCAAGGAATTCGGGCACTATATCAGCTATTTCATAGAGATATTTCTGTTCGATATTCCTTTTTCCTTCGCCGTTTTTCACATGACAGGCAGGCATTGAAATAACTATGCTGTACGCGATGAGGTCACGGAAACATATGAGCTTGCTTTTTATTTCGGCTTCCGACGGGAACTTCCCGTTATTTTTATAATACTTGTAAATATATTCAAGGATATACCCGTTGAATTTTTTTCCGAGCTTATAAGGGACTTTATTCGTCCCTTGAATGTAAACGCAAGGAAGGGGTATTCCTGCGTCATATATATGTAGAATTCTTTAATAGATGGAATAGAGTGCTTATTTAGCAGGCTTTGGTGTGATTTTTAAAACTTGTTTTCCCGTCGGAATAATCTTTGCAGCAAGAGAATTTTCAGGCGAGTTTAAAAGTATGCCTTTTCCTTAAAAGATACATTTATAACACATTCTACAATTCCAGAGCATTTCTGCTCAAACTATATTATCCGATAGAATATACCGTATTTTATCGATATAATCAGATTGACCAGTTTTAAAGTTATCATATATATCACAAATTCAAAAAAATTTTTCCAATATATGTCCGATACTGAAAAAAATTCTCGATTGTACTTAACAAAGGCAGTAAGCGCTTACTAAAAATATCGATACATTATCCAACAAATATCAAAATAACATTTCAAAACAGAAAGGAAATTTATTATGAACAAAAAAATCACATCTTTTGTTGCTTCACTGGCTATACTTGTCTCCACTGCAGCAACTGCGGCTCCTGCTTCAGCAATTGCTGCAGCACCTCTCCCTGAAAGCTTTGATATCAGCACTAATCTGGAAACATATAATTTCTTTCCTAAAATTTTCAATCAAGGAAGACAGGGGTCATGCACCGCTTGTGCAACAACATATTATCAGTTTACATATGAAGTAAGGCGTGCTATGTTTAAGAATGATAACTATGCTGACTTGAATTTCTTCTATTCACCGGCATATATGTATAATCTTATTAATTTTGGTCAAAATAATGGTTCATGTATATTAAATGCATATGCTTCACTAAAGAATCATGGAGCACTTAATCTTGATCAATTCGGATATGATAGTTATTATGATCAAATAAGTAAAAATGATAAACCCGCTATAAGATATATTAACAACTGGGAATTTAATAATCTCCGAAATGACGAAAAGAATTTCTATGAGCCGATTTGCGGTCAATACAGACGTAAAGGAGTGTATATAGTTCCCAATGAGTATAATGCACTTTCAGATACAGAAAGAGAAAGCTATATTCCTGTTTACAGAAATATAAATGATGCTTCACCATTAAGATATTATTATGTAGTAAATAGTTACAGGATCAATCCGCAAAAAACTAATCCTAAAGATATTATTAGTGCATTAAAATGGAGATTAAAAGGCGAATCAGATCTGAACTGTTATAACCAGAACAGCATTGAAGACATTAAATTAGAGATAAACGAGATCAAAAAAAGAATTTGCGAAAAGAAAGTTGTTGTAACTTCCGGAGTATTCAGCTATGATAATGATGATTGCGAAGACATAAATATGAAGTCTGCTGTCAATTATGATGTAAATAATAAAGTTACGAATAATAAAAGAGATAACGTATTCTTTTATAACTTCTCGCCCAATCCATATACAGATAAAGAGGCTTTCTCAAGTGTAGGATCGCATGCATTTACTATAGTAGGATACGACGATAATATTGCATGTGATATAAACAACGATGGATATATACAGGATAGTGAAAAAGGTGCATTTAAAATTGCTAATTCATGGGGAACCTACTGGGGTAATGAAGGTTTTGCATGGATAATGTATGATGCATTATATCCTACCAGTCAGGCAGGTTGCGTAATACCAAATGTTACCAGACCATACACCGACTCAGAAGGAAAGAAAAAAGAGTATACTATTGAACGTTGCCATGCATTCAGTCACAGAGGCTACTATACAATAGATGTTGAAGAAAAACCTGTTACTCTTGTATCTGAAGTTGAGCTTATTACCAATAATACATATGCGATCGTAAATGATAATATCAATAGCCCGACTTATGCAATATGCAACCGCGATTATAATGAAGATAAAGGTCGTTACGAGTTAATAAACGACCCGGCAGTATTCAGTGGCTCTTTATTCAACGATATTACAGAAGATTGCAATGATATAATAGTAAATGACAAACATTTAAAATACGGAAATCATAATACATATAACATTAAACTCAAAAATATTGATCAATATGATTCACATTTCTCAGTAAAAGCAGTACGTATAAAAGACAGTTTAGGAAATACTGTTGCTGAAAAGATCATGGACGAAAATGATTTTTATTCAGAATATGATAACGGTAACAGAAGAACTTACTTTGAAGAATCACTTGCTGTCGATTTCCCCAAGGGTGATATGAACTATGATCACAAATTAGACCGGAATGATTCCGAAAAGATAAATGAATATTTCAATATTCTGTATAATAGATATTCTGATAACAATCAGAAAAAAACAATCAATGATAAATTCTCATCATTCCAGATTGAACTCCTTGATGCCAATGACGATGGTGTAGTTGATATCAACGATTATCAGGAACTCAATAATATGATCAATTCATAATATACACACCTTATTAAGTAAAAACAAACAGTCTCCGAAAGGAGGCTGTTTGTTTTTCACTCCTGAAACTGTAACTGAACCGAATAAGCAGGGAAATCCATATAAATGGCTTATGTTATTTAGCAATATGACTTTCAATATCGGTATCCCTGTTTCTTAATATTTTGATCCTTTACAAAGTATTAAAAGAATCTAATGGAGAGCTTATTCTTAATCCTGAATACGAATCATTTTTTCTGAGTACCATTGAATCAACAACATCTTAAAAATTGACATTTCCGCCTTCATCATGCTTGATTCTCATAACAATGGTCTCATCTTTATTCAAATCAAGGATTTCCTTGACCCATTTCATTACGTTCCAAAGGCCATGACGGCAGTCTATAAATCCATGTCGTCCTTCTAAATTAGAGTTGATTCTTATATCAAGATATCTGCATCCCAGATTCAGCTGCGGCATAATACCTATATCTTGTGTCTTAGCCGTATCCGGTAACACAGCATATGGAAGATCATATGTTAGCGAATCATGTGTGCCCGGAATACTCAGCTTGTTTAGAGGTATGTTATCGTCAATTCTTGACATCCATTTTTCAGATCTAAATTTGTTTCATTATCCAATATTTCTATTAGCATTACACCATCGTGACTCCAAGATATACGTTGGGCATCAGAAGATATACCTTCAAAACCGATCTGGTTCACAGTGAAATTGCGCTCATTAGCATTCCACATATCAAATTCGATCCTTTTTTCTGGTTTTCCTTCAAGATGATAATATGCTTTTCCCCAATCGTCACTTGTGGATTATATCTACATTTCATGTATGCCTTCTTCTATCCTTTTTTAAACAGATTTCGCATCAATCTAATAATACGCTATCTTCATTGTGTTATGAAACTGATATACAGAGCGGCAGCCGATTTCATTTTAAGTATATATTCATAAAAAGTTTAATAATTCAGCCTCACATTTCACCATTTTCATACGTTAAATCAAATATAGATCAAAAAATGCGAATACCTCTTGCATTCATGAAGATATCGTTATATCATGAACTCAAGCAGCTATGTGCTGTCAATCTGAAGAATGGTAGGTGAATTTTATGAAGTTCTCAAAACTTACTGCTGCAATTCTCGCAGCTGCAATCGTAGTCACACCGCTTTCGGTAAAAAGTCCCGACTTTCTTACGCCTTCCACAGCGTTCGCAGAAGGAACGGGGGCTTCCGCCGCACTTCCCGACTGGATACCGACGGATTTTGATTCTGCCATATATTTTCGCAATACTTATGGAGCTACCCATATCGACAACGGACTGAGCTCGGATATCAGAATGGAAACGATCCATGTTTCTTTACGGAATACTGCGGACATTATGGTTGGGTAAACTCTTCAGATTCCAATATATCGGTTTATTTGGGTGCACAGTGGGGTAAGCCGGTAATATATATCTATCCCGAAAAAGAGACCGATGTTCATGTTGAGCTTGAACTGACTACCTCCGATCTCTATACAACATATCCAAGATATAATAATGACTGGGACGTAACAGCATATCCCGACGGCTCGCTTCTCAATAAGGCAGACGGTACAAATCATAAGTACCTTTTCTGGGAAAGTGTGAATGCTCGCACAAGATTTGACTTTTCAAAGGACTTCTGTGTTGCAGGAAGTGATACGGAAAGCTTCCTCAAGGAAAAGCTTACATATATGGGGCTGACCGAAGAAGAAATGAACGAGTTCATCGTATACTGGCTGCCGAAAATGGAGCATAACAAGTATAACCTCATTGCTTACCAGGGTGATGTCTATACGAATTCCGCAAAGCTGAGCATTACTCCGACACCTGACAGTCTGCTCCGTATATTCATGGCTTATGTTCCTCTTGAAGTGAAAGTGGATATTGAACCTCAGCAGCTTGAGATTTTTGAGAGAAAGTGCTTTTAAAGCTTCAATATTATTATATGCTGTAATGGTCTCAGGTGAAAATCGAGGATAATCAACTGCTCTCTCAAATATCATATTAGTCAGCATTTTCTCAACTATGGCACTGGGACTTCCGTTAGGTCGTATCCAGTCCAGTACGTTGTCCTTATCCAGTATTATTGGCATACGATCGTGTATATCTTTTACAGTACCTGCTGCTTCTCGCGTAAGGATAGAAAACATAGGTATCTGCATACCGCCATGCTCCTCATATCGGTATAGTCCTGCAATATAAGTAATATCCGAATTTTCGGCCTGTATGGTGAATTTGACCTTCTTGGTATTGCGGTGCTCTTTATGCTGCGGCTATCGTCATCATATATAGGATATCCCCACTCATAATACCAAGAGGCAGGGATAACACATCTTCTCCTGT
Organism: Ruminococcus flavefaciens ATCC 19208; assembly: GCF_000518765.1. Lineage (GTDB taxonomy): Bacteria > Bacillota > Clostridia > Oscillospirales > Ruminococcaceae > Ruminococcus > Ruminococcus flavefaciens. Next base: position 8,328 of record NZ_JAEF01000015.1, read on the forward strand.
ACCAAGAATCCCGCCACAAAGACTTGCTGTCAGCAGTCTCTACGCGGCAGTTGACAAGAGGCTTCAACTCCCTTAAATGACAATATACGAGCATTAGAGATTTCCTTATCTTGTCCATTTTATCCACTCATGCCCATTTATTCAGCGTCTTCCCAGTAATCCTTGGCTATGTCGGCAAGATAGTCATCGCCACAGACAACAAAGTCAACGAATATTTTTTCGGTCTCATCATCTTTATAGTTCATCAAGCCCCTGAGTGCAGCAGCGATTATCTGCTTGGTATCACCCGCCTTTTCACTTTGGCTCTTTTCCGATAAGATTTATAATCTCGGCATCATGAGCATCGGGATATAACTGCTGTACTCGCTCCACTATACGCCGCCAAGATTCATGCGGAGATTCGCTGTATACAGAAGTAACCGCATCATATCCCCATACAGCTTCGGGCGGAAGCAGCACCGAAACAGGCATACCGTACTCTGCTCCTTTTTTGTTTCTGCGCCTGTGGAAGTCAGCAGTAACAAGATATGTTTTCATCATAAGATCTGTTGTTATGCCTTGAAAGTTCTTCTCACCGCCTTTTCCGAAGCCTGCCAGATGTTTCAGCTCAGTTGACAGTACCTGCTTATCTGTCCAGATAATATCGCCATCGCTGTCTGTCTCTGTAAGAACGTCCATTATAAGCTTTTCGCGGCGGTTAACTTTACTATCCTCCCACGCGGAGTCAAAGTCGTAACCATCACGCCTGTAATTTGCAAAATACGGCAGCCATTCAAGACTTATAAAGCCTGCCTTCTTATCGAAGAACTTACCATATGCGACTTTATGTCCTGCCGCTATACCCGTATTGATCGCTCAGTATGCCATAGTAATAGGCACAACTGTTGGATTCGTAAAGCTTGCCGATATTATAGCTGATACAGATATAAATGCCATGTGGCAAATGATCCTCTCAGTCACTATTCCATTTATAATAAGCGCAGTAGTTTACTACATTACGTTCTTCAGACAGATAAGAAAAGCAAATGATATTATTGCCGAGATCAACCATGTATCTATAAACCAATAACATAATAATCACGGCAGCCCAATGGGCTGCCGCTTCATTTTGTGTAAAGTTTTGGTATATGGTCAGGGACTATTGAACTGAGATATGCTGTAAATCGTTCAAAGCCCTCTTTATCAAAAGCAGGTTTGGAGCAGGCTATGGTGAATTCCGTATCATCGTAAAAGCTGTACCAGCCTGTTTTATAGAAGCCGTTCCTCAGATAAAAATCACGTCTGCGAAGTCTGAAAGCATTATTATCACAGCTGTCATCAGGAGTCTCAAATTCTGTTACTATCTGCGCATCTGGATAGCGTTCAATAAGAAGCTTCAAAGCCTGACTTCCTATGCCTGCTGAACGTTTATCCTTATCATTTGAAACATGATCATATCCGTTCTGATCTATAGTTTCCATTATAAGAAGATCTCTGTCGTTATCCTGATCAAGCATCTCGTTAAATCCATATGCTTTTAAAACTTCATTCGTCTCACTTGTTTGCAGATCAAGTGCAATACATATAGCTATGATACAATCACGTTTTTTGTCGTTTTTTCTTTATTAACGATCTTGCGGAACATTTCATCGGTTATACCAAGCTTTTGTGCAATATCCTTTTTTGTGATTCTGTGCGAAGATTTTTCATTTAATTCTTTTAATTTTAGCTTGAAGAATTTTGAAAATGCATTTTTTTCAACTGTATTATCAAAGCGCTCTTCATGTTGATTTATTATATTTTTTCATCCATGTTTCTTCCTCCTAAAGAAAATCCGTGTTGATTTCTGATGGCATAATCATAACACAGCCATTAAAAAAAGTCAATTTATTTCGGAACCTTTTAGGTCCCGTTTTTGAGGATAGCACGTATTACAGCCATATACTCATAGTGAAATTTTTAAATTTCAAAGATCCGTGAGAAAAAGTCTCAAATATAGCGGGACCAAAATGGCCCCACTTTTATAATATTATTTCACAATACATAGGATTATCGATATGAGAAAATTATAACTGCGAAAAGACTTCTCCAATTTTATCATGTATCACTAAATCAAGCTCAATCCCATTCGCCACGACGATGATAAGGAAGAGGCAAAGTAACAAGAAGCTCCTTCTCCACAATTGGGAAGGAGCTTTTTTTCGAGAATTAGGAAGTATATCTAATATATATAATACGGAGCTTCCATTATCTTTTCAATATCCATAAATTCTATTCCTTCTTCAATGCAAGGTAAGACTCAAGTTCTTCATCGTTGAGTCTTAGGTATTGTGTTATCGTTTCTCCGTCATTGACAACAAGTCTTCCGCCAATATACGTATACGGGAATCCACTGGCCTTTTCTGTATCATTAATCAGATAAAAATTCTGTTTGTCAAAAGTATACTCTGTTATCTCTCCATCAAGTTCGAAGAAAGCTGTGCCATCATCTTTCAAAACAAGGTAGCCCTTTTTCATTATATCGAGTGATTCTTTCATTTCTTCAAATGTCTCGCCGTTTTTAGAGATCCCGATCCGTTTATAATATCCGACAGATTCTTTATCCTGTGAGATATATTCAGTCTGACTAGTCGTTTCGGAGTTGCTATTGTCTGATTTATCATTGTTATTGCATCCGAATAATAAACAGGAGAAAAGCGCCATTATTATGGCAGCGTATATCATCGGTTTTGCTATTGCTTTGCGATCTTTCATATTCATATAAGCCTTTCTCTATCGTCAACTTATTTCATTTTGTTTGAAAACAATGTATAGCGTTTACATTAGTAATTATACCACACTATACAGCGATTATCAATCGTAAAATGTAAACGGAGCACCGAAGGTCTCCGTTTTATATTTAACAAGAAGCTCCTTCTCCACAATGGGGAAGGAGCTTTTTCTGTCTGAACAAGTGGTATAAGATGTGTGATGCGTGGTTGCCAAGACTATCTGAATGGTTCGTGATTGATCGTCATTGAGCATAGCCTTGCACCATCATAACGGAAATATAACGAAAACGGAGCTTATATCAAGCTCCGGTCTGCTTTATTTTTAGTACGCAACATAGTCTCGTTCCATGTAGTGCTATCGCCCTAAACGGCTATTCTAAGCCTAAAACACAAGGACTATGTTAAGCAACATAGTCCTTGTTTCTGTCAGTCCATGACTAAAAGTATGACGCATAATAATTCGCTATTTTTCGGTTGTTTCCGAATCATCATTGCGTCAAGATCAAATAGTTTCCTGTTTAGTACTTTTTTATTATAACACAATACGCTTACTTTGTAAAGAAAAAAACTGAAAAATTTAAGCGAATATGTATTCATATTACTTCGCCAACAAATCTCCTTGACCGAATAAAACATTATCGAACTTAATCTGCCAAATCATTATGAGTTGTTTTTAACTTTATCTTATCTGGCATTAAAGCTAATACTCTTGATAGAGCGCCACTTGTTTTATATGCGGCTGCTAATCTGGATTTATTATACTGAAACACAGTATTTCTTGTTACTTCAGATAGATAATAAGTATAATACGCTTCCCAGCTCAAATACTTAGAACTATCAGCATACATATACGTCTTTTCAAGTATCTCATTTGAAACATCTACAATCCCCGCGCTTAACAGCAGGAATTCGAATGATTCAGGTGCATATAGAACACAGTTTATTTGACTTGATAGAAGATAACGATATATCTTTCCTATTTCAGGTCCAAATGCAGCACCGTCTACAATTGCAAGTATTTGTTTTTCCTGAGACTCTCTGATCATATGATATATATTGCTTTTGCCTTGTGCAGATATACATCTATTCGGATAGATAAGATCAAAAAATTCATGTCCGGCATTTGAATCTTCTGAGATAACTATTTCTGGTTCATAATCCTCAGTTACATCGAAATTGTAAAGCTTATACATCTCATTATAAACTCGTTTATAGTTTTTATACTTCTGATTATCAGATACATTTCTAAGACCGTATATCTCTTCTACGCTATAGGGCAATTGACTCAATTCATCACGAGTTACTATCACAAAATAGTTATCTGAACCATTAACCAATTCGGCAAATCTTTTTGTTTTCAGAAATGAAGCCGTTTCGTCTATGAATACTATATGCTGTTTCAGTCTTGATAATCTTAATTCCCAATCAATTGAAGTAAGAACTGTACATTTTACGTCGCAAATCATCGTAATACCTGAAGACGCTCCATTCGCTTCATAATCACCAATTAACCTTATAAGTTCTGTTTTTCCTGTTGCACTATTTCCCTGAAGCATGGTTATATTTCTCTTTACGGTCAGAAAATAATGCACCTTATTATTATAAAGTTCAATATCATATTTTCCTATCATAAAACCATTACCTCATATAAGTCTGTTGTCAAGCACTGCTTCATTCAGCTCTTTCATAGTGTGAACTATCTTATGAAGATTAACGATCTCAATTTCAAAAGTATCATCGCCAAAATCCATTAGATACCCAAGTCTGATCGTTAAATCTTTCTCTTCAGCGATCTTGAGTATCCAAGAAGCACAGTTATCTCCGCAAGCTGATGCATTGAAGATATGCTCTGAGTCAAACTTCATAAGCATGAGCGTTTTAACTCCCCCGGAAAGTCGTTCCGTTGGAATACCACCGAGATACGGACTATCTATGAGTCTCGCACCCTTGACCTCAGATCCGTCAATATCCTTGATCATCTTTACAGACATCGGATCTGTGATCCATTCATCATCATATGTATTATTAAAATAAACATCTGGATTAAAGATGTATTCGGGAGTATCGAGTTCGCCGTAGAATATTCTGAGCATTAAAATTGCTTCCTTTCTTGCGTATTATAGAGATAAGTCATGTTATAGATATTATAGCATTTTATTATTTGAATATCAAGTATAATTTCTATTCAGACCATTCAGCTTTCTCAGGCTGATGTCTCCGTAGAATGCACAGGATAATCAGATTGTCCTTTTATAGGCATCATGTATCTTACATTTCAGAAAAGCGCGCCTTATAGGATCATTCTCATCGGCTTCTGACAGCCATTCGTCCAATGATTCTTCATTTATAAAATTAAAGTGATTTGACAGTGTTGGTGTTAAATTAAAGTTTCGGGAGATTGTCTAATTCGTATGAGCAAACCATAGGACTCCACGTGTGGATAAAGAATTTGCGCTCCAGCGAACGAAGTTCTGAGCAATGCCGCCATAAGGCGATTAGAACAAATATATTATAGCACACATATTTCTATTTGCCAATATGTTTTTTAATTCAGCCTGTCAGATTATGTTGATCAAATACATTATCTTCTTAATTGATATTATCCACCCAATGTGTATTAATTAAATTAAGTGCACTAATAGCCAGTCTTTTTTCAGAAGTTACGAGCAGTTAAGAAATAAATATAACTATGCCCAATCTGACCCGAAAATGATATTGTTAGCACGATTTGAATATGGATTTTTTGTTACGAATCCAGCTTATGCGGTAACAATTTTGATATATTTTTGCATACAACATCAATATATTACCTTTTTATCAACAATTATTGCTGTTTGTTGACCAAAAATTGCTCTTTTGTTCACAAACTCTTTACAATTCGCGGTTGATTAGTGTATATTGTTGTCAAAGGCAATTCACAATTATGTTATATTTTGTATAATAAAATTATGCATTCTGCCTTGATAAAAACAAAAGGCGGGGAAACAAAAAGCACACATTCATTTAATTAATTTTATTTGGGAGGTACTTATGAAAAAGCACTTTATTGTCGGGGAAACAATAAAACGTTTTCTCAGAATCGGCACATCTCTTGCACTTTCGATTTCTACACTAAGCCTGCTTCCCTCTGCACCGAGGCAGAGTTCAGCAGCCGACACCATCAAGATCATGCCTCTGGGCGATTCTATCACATACGGTATGGCTGACGAGGGCGGCTACAGAAAGTATCTCAGCTACTTTCTGCAGCAAAAGGGCTACACAAATGTTGATCTCGTAGGACCTGAGGGAAAGGACAGCGCTTCCTTCAATTACAACGGTCAGAGTGTCAAGTACGACGACAATCACGCAGGATACAGCGGCTATACCATAACCAACCTGCCGGGCGGCTGGTTCGGTCAGCTCAACGGTATCCTTGAGACAATGCAGGGCGGAGATTATATAAAAAAGTACTCTCCCGATATAATACTTCTTCAGATAGGTACAAACGATGTTTCAAACGGTCATCTTGACGGCTCAGAGGAACGTCTGCACAAGCTTCTTGACTATCTGAGAGAAAATATGCCGTCAAACGGAAAGGTTTTCCTTACTACTATCCCAGACCTGGGCAATTCAGGCTGGGGCAATAACAGCAGTAAAAACGGTGATATTGCCAAGTATAACGAGCTTGTAAAGAAAGTAGCAAACGAATACAGCAGCAAAAACGTTATATATGCAGATATCCACAGCGTAATAGACGCTTCAAAGGACCTTGCGGACGGAGTTCACCCCAACGCAGGCGGCTATGAGAAGATGGGAAAATACTGGCTCGAACAGATCGAGGGCTATTTAAATGCCTCTGATGATCAGCAGCAGACACAGCCAACTCAGCCTGCAACACAGGGTAACGACAGTCCCGAGTTTATTTACGGAGACCTCGACGGAGATAAGATGATAACTTCCTTTGATGAAGTTATCATGCGAAAGGGACTCATAAACGGCTTCCAGGATAATAACATAAAGAAAGCCGCTGACATAGATCAGAATGGCAAGGCAGAGGTAGCAGACCTTGTTCAGCTCCGGAGCTTTATAATCGGTAAGATAAAAGAGTTCAACGTGGCCGAAAAAACTGTCACAGAAAAGCCTGTTTTTGAAAAGAGCTACAACTTCCCTGCTGTAAATCAGCTGAAGAGCTCAAAGGATATTCCCGATCCTTTCATATTTATGGACGGTTCAAAGGTAGAATCCACCGACGACTGGTGGAAGCGTCAGAGCGAGATCAGCTGTATGTATGAGTATTATATGTACGGCAAATGGATAGACGGCTCCGATGATGAAACTACCTACAGCATTAGCGGCAACAGCATGACTGTCAACGTTAAGCGCAAGAGCACAGGCAAGACAGCTTCATTCAAGGCAGTTATAAATCTTCCTAAGAATGTCCGCCATGAGGGCGGAGCTCCTGTTATCCTTGGTATGCACAAGGGTATTTCTGAAAGCACCGCTACTTCAAACGGCTATGCAGTTATAACCTACGACAGTGACGGAATGTTCAGCGCTCCGGGAACTGCACAGGACAACAACCAGCATAAGGGTGCTTTCTATGATCTCTATCCTTATGGAAGGAACTGGGACGAGCAGACTGGTGATCTTATGGCATGGTCATGGGGAATCGGCAGGATACTCGACGCTCTTTACAATGGAGCCGCAAAGGAACTGAACATCAATCCTGACAGCTCTATCGTTACAGGTGTTTCAAGATACGGTAAAGCCGCTTCTGTCTGCGGAGCATTTGATACACGTATCAAGATGTGTGCTCCTTCATGCTCTGGTGCAGGCGGTCTTGCACTGTATCGCTACAGCTCAGTTGGAAAGACCTATGACTTCTCCAGCAAGGGCGGATCTTCATCGTATACATATAAGGAAAATGAGCCTCTCGGAAGCTTACAGGCTTCGGGCGAGCAGGGCTGGTTCAACGGAAGATTCATGGAGTTCAGAAACGCCGAACAGTTCCCAATGGATCAGCATATGCTGGGCGCTCTCTGCTGTGATCCTGACAGGTATCTGTTTATAATCGGCTCATGCGAGAGCGAGGACTGGGTAAATGCTCCGTCAGTATGGATGGCTTACCTCGGTATGAAGCACGTATGGGATTATGTCGGTATCAGCGATCATCTTGCTATAAATATCCATAAATCAGGCCACGCAGTCATAGCAGAGGACGTCGAGAAAATGGTACAGTATTTCGACTATCACGTATACGGAATACAGCCGAAAATGAACCTTGAAGAGCTTCAGACATCTGTATTTGCTCTTCCAAAGAATAAAGACTCATTCGCAGATACATTTGCTTCAAAGTGGCTTTACTGATCCATACACATCAATAGCTGATGTTATAGTTCTTTTCCGATGTTGATCTGTGCGGCGCATCTGCACATAGCACTGCACAGATTGATATAATTTCTAATATTAATTGTAAGGGACAAATCAGAACAGAAAACGTATCTGAACATTACAACAAGGCAGTCCGTTGGACTGCCTTGTTCTATATATATTCTTCCATAAAAGGTATTGACACATTGCAGAAATTATGATAATCTGTTATTACTGAATTGCCGTGTAACAGGAGGTCAATTATGAAAAATAGACTTTTGACTCGCTTTATATCATTAATAACAAGTCTTGCACTGGTCTTATCGCTTTATTATTGCTTTCCCGACAGCATCATAAAAGCAAATTCAACAGATCTCACCGAAGCAGAAAGTGTCGCTGATACGTCTGATACGATATCAGATAATCCCTTTGACAAACAGGACGACATGGAAGTCCCCTACGACAGAACTCGCTGGGTACAGCCGAAGGATTGGAATACTCCGAAGATAGATCCCAGGGATTATGATGGCGGCATTATGCTCTATTTCGATAAGATAGGACTTGACCCCGAATATGCAAAGGGCAAGGTCCAGCGAGTTTATTTCAGTATTACAGGCGCAACGGAACCGGTCAGCTACATCAAGTTCCACGTTTTTTATGACACTCGTCTGACTGTCAAAGAAAACTCAGCAGGTAAGTTCATAACACCAGGCAAAGGATTAAACGGCTTCACTACAGGCTCGGCAAAGATCGAAGACGGACAGCTGGCATTCTATGCATATGCCGAGGATACTCTGCTGAATCACAGCTGTTTATTCACCATTGATTTTATAGTTCCCGAAAATGCTGAGCAGGGTGAAGTCTATCCCATAGGCTTGGCGTATACAGACGACGGCATAGTAGCTGATACCTTTATAAACAGTCATAAGGACGAGGCAGGAAAACTTCAGATGACCTATGTATTCACTAAGGGTATCTACAACGGCTACATCAGGATACTCGGCGAGAAAAAAACTACGACAACAACGCCAACCACTACAACTACTGTCACAACAAAGGCTAACCCTGATGAAACTACTGAGTATAAGCTTGGCGACGTAAATAATGACAGGCTGATAAATGCGGTTGACGCTTCATCAGTTCTTGCATATTATGCTATGATCTCAACAAATCAGGATGGTGGATATGATGAGGAACAGAAGCTTGCGGCAGACGTTGACCGCAACGGCAGTATCAATGCTGTGGACGCTTCAAATATTCTGTCCTATTATGCTTATACCTCAACTGAAAAGGAAGGAATAATATCAATGGAAGAATTTATGGAAAAACAGGCTCATAATAATTCTCCATAAATATAAAAATGCCATAGAGTTTTTAACTCTATGGCATTTGTTTTTTTTCGTCAAGGCTAATTAGTCTCTCCTCAAGCCCTAAACATTCACCGAAATATCGACAAAAGTGAAATGATGTGATATAATAGAAGTGCAAGGGAAAGTGCGAAAAACAAAGAAAAAGCTTGCACTTCGGAGGACGTCATGTATAGATTTGAGGAAAAGCAGTTATCATTTACAGATTTTAATCAGCCGCAGGGGCTGCAGATGAATCCTGAAAACAGATGGATCAAGAAAGCCGAAATGATACCCTGGGATACAATAGAAAAAGAATATGCCAAGCTGTTCCCAAGCAGAACAGGTATGCCTGCAAAACCGTTGCGTATGGCACTCGGTTCGCTGCTTATCCAGAAGCAGTATCACTATCCTGATGAGGAACTGGTAGAGCAGATCAGAGAAAATCCGTACTATCAGTATTTCATCGGTATGCCCAGATATGAGGATAAGATACCATTTGTACCGTCGCTTCTCGTTGAGTTCCGCAAGCGTCTTTCTGAAGATGTTTTGAATGAGATCAACGAAATGATCATCGAATACAATGCTCAGAAAAGTGATGATGATAACGACGGCAAAGACGGAGATGACAGCGGCAGCAATGATACTGATAGCACTTCTGATTCCTCTGAAAATAGCGGTACATTGATACTTGACGCGACCTGTGCTCCGCAGAATATCAAATATCCGCAGGATATCGAACTGCTGAATGAAACTCGTGAAAAGCTTGAAGATATGTTATGCAGGATCTCCGATGAATACGGCTTCTACAGACCGAGAATGTACAAAGAAAAGGCACGTAAGGATTATCTGGCGCTTGCAAAATGCAGAAAGCGTGGAGCTAAGAAGATAAGAAAAGCGATCAAAAAGCAGCTTCAGTACATTCGCCGCGACCTCGGATATATGGATAATCTGATTGAAAACAATAGTGTTGAACTGTCTGCTTCTGATGCAGAGCTTCTTAATATCCTTATAACCGTATACGAACAGCAGCGGTATATGTTTAAAAACAATACGCACACAGTGGAAAACAGGATAGTCAGCATAAGTCAGCCATATATTCGTCCGATAGTCAGAGGCAAGGCAAAATCACCTGTTGAATTTGGTGCCAAGCTTGATCTGTCAGTTGATGAAACAGGAATGTGCAGGCTCGAAAAGCTTTCCTTTGATGCGTACAATGAAAGTGCAGTTCTGAAAACTGCAATTGAAAACTACAAGCAGCGCACAGGTCATTATCCGGAGCGAGTGCTTGTTGATCAGATATACCGCAATCGTGAAAATATTACGTTTTGCAGCAATCTAGGCATTCGTCTTTCAGGCAAGAGACTTGGCAGACCTAAAAAATATGCTGATACGAAAGCAGAGACTAAGACTGCATATCAGGATAATACCGACCGAATAGAAGTGGAGCGAAAGTTCAGTCTTGCAAAACGCAAATTCGGTCTTGGTCTGCTGCTCACAAAAAGAGAAGATACAACAAAAGAATTGATCGTTCTCAGCATCATTGCAATGAACATCGACCGACTTGCGGCATTGTTTTTGCGCCTTCTTAAATTTATCTTATCCTTTGTCATTTTTGATGATGAAAAAGTCGCGCTTTCTGAAAACACTGCTTATTGAGGAGACACTAATTACTTGTTAAGGAGTTTATTCTGGATACTCTGAAATACCTGACCGCCAATGGTATAAAATCCTAATTCAACTTTTCCTGATGAGACCGTTCCGTCTGTGTGGCTGAACTTATATGTTCCGTCTTTATTGATAACTACTGTACCGCCGTCTGAAGGGCTTACATATACTGGCACAGAAAGCTGCCTGATTACGGAACCGCTTTATATATCAGCCTCAAACTCGACAGTCGTGTTTATAAGTAGCTCACCTCACATTTTTAATTCGACATCTTCTAACGGCGACTCTGGAGCCGCCTTTACTTCTTCCTCTGTCATAAGGTCCCATGCACCGCAGGTGTCATAGAAGCTGACGTAGATATCTCCCTCGGAAGTGTGGATCTCATGCTGCTCAAAAGACTCGGCCCACCCATCACTTGCTTGTCCACGGAGCTCATGAAGCAATTCGTCATACTCGTAGCTGTCAAGCTCACCGCAGGTCTGGCAGGTAAATACTCCCATGAGCCTGTCGCCGACCTTCTCAACGGAGGGGAATATGGAGTAGACCTTATCTGCGAAACGTTTTCTGTCTCCGAGATATGCCATAATTCCACGGTTTTCTTCCTCATCACACTGATATGCCTCAATAGCACTGCTGATCTCGCTTTCGTACTCAAGCACCTCGAAATCCGAGAGTTCCTCGGTGTCCTCAAAGAATTCGTCTTCATCCTCATCAAATGAAGGCTTGATCTCTCGCTGAACTTTAAGGGGACAGTAGAACTTCAGCTCAGTGAGCTTCTCAGCCTCAACATGGATATCCGGCTGAAAGTCTACGCCGATATCTGTGTTCTTCGCCATAGAGATGTCATCCCTCTGAGCGAGCTGCTGTATGATAGCATTTTTGACAAGGCTCTCAACCTCATCCATGTCAATCATATCAGCTGATGTGAAGTCTGTTTTGCCAGTGTGAGCAAGTTCGGTGATCTTTTCAACAGTATCCTTGATCATGTCGTGAAGTTTCAGTTCGGGTTCGGAAGTCTGGTACCTATCGTAGATCGACTTAGCATCAGGCACGAACATGGAAAGGCGAGGATAATCAAATCCTTCAGCCTCGATGAGCAGTCCGTCTTCGCCGTACTCATCAAGCAGCATTATGCAGTGGTAGGCATTCTTGTCCTCGTACATAAGGTCCCTGGCGGCAGTTATCGCCTCATGCTCCTGATATGGGTTTGCTTTCAGCCTTTCAAAGTCTGAGTGAGGCAGAAACACCCATTTCTCGACCTCACATCGTTTGGTGTTGTGATCGGAAGCCTTGTGTATCAGCTTACCGTTCATGTAGAATTTGTTCATCTGATTCCTCCTGTTACATAATTATTCCATAGACAGCAGGCGTGATCTGCTTTCTATGTATCTGGCGGAGAGCCTCCGCTGGCTTTTTCGCGTCATAATTGTTCTGTAATCGTAACTTATATTCCGCGCAGGAGAATTTTACTGTTCGACCGCTTCACACACCGCACAAATCGTTCACAGCGGCTTTTGTTGCTCTCGATGGTGCAGTTTCCCGAACTGCAACCGATGCCGACAAAAACGGCTCACAAATCGCTGATAGGTTTACTATCACTCGGTTTTCGAAGAAACAAAAAAGGACTCGATTCCAGTGTTTTCACATTTCGTGAAAACCGCTAAAACCGAGTCCGAAACTTTGTGTACTATTTTTTGCCGAGAAAATCGATATTTGCCTGTATTTCGACCTATATTCACTCCGAAATTTTTCCTTGTGAGGGTTCAAATCCAGCCAGAGGCCTAAAATACCCCAATGTCATCCCTCATTTTTTCAAGAATATTTTCGGAATTTTGGCAGCAAAAAAGCCCGATATTTCGGGCTTTTTCCTGCATGTCATACTTTTAGTCATGCTAATATGGAAAACGGAGTCATAAAAAATGATCTTATGAAAAAAATTTCTAAACAAGTTTCATGGTCGACATTAAATGGCTGCTCATTGGACATTACAGCTTCTTATAAATGGCAAAAAGAAAATAACAGGGGCGGTTCAGGAACCTTTAAGACCTCTCGCAGTGAAGAAGAGATAATGAAATTGAGAACGTGGTCAACCTATGAAAAAGAAGACGGAACTATCGAGTTCATCCCATTTTATAGTCTTGAATATTATGGATTCGATGATTTAAGTTCAGGATGGGATACAATGTTTTTTGATATAGATCAACAATACATATCGTTTGTAAATTCAAAATTAGCAAATAATACAGCATTTTCTCCGGTTCAAGAAGCAGAAATAAAAGCACATAATTATCTGTGCTGTTTATTGACTATATTTAACTCAGATTTCTATAATGAATATTGTAGGAATTGTGAAGGGGATGTACCTGAGTATAATATTGATATAATGAAACATTACACTAACGGTAGTTCCACTTCTCAAAAAGGCGACGCAAACGCAGACGGCAAGTCGGGCTTGCGGATGCACTGACCATACTCCAGTTTATTGCTAACTCTCAGAAATACCCTATGTATGAAGAAGGCTATGAGGTTGCTGACATTGTCGGTGATGGTGACGGCGTTACTCCTCTCGATGCACTCGAGATACAAAAGTGGGATGCAAACATATTCTGACGCCTTTATAAATCCACTCTCTTATAAAGCCGAGTCCCCTTTATGGTGACTTGGCACTGATAAATAAATACCGGTTATCAACCGCCTGAGTATCGGATCTCACCGTTATTCAGGCGGTTTTATATCGTAACCTTGCATCTTTTCAAAAGTTAAAGACTTGTTAAGAATTTCCGTGTTATAATCAAAGCATAGAGAACACCGATACAAGATACGGAGGAATGCACTATTATCTGAACAAAGAAATACAGCAAATTTTATGTAAATTCCGCCATTATAAACAGCCATTGCACAGTCAAAAGAAAACGGCATATAGCCATATTCGCCTATATTTACAGTTTCTACGGGCATAAAAAAGAACCCTTATTTTGTATTAAAATAAGGGTTCCGATATGCCAAAGTACGCCAATTTTGATACAACCAGAAGGGCGTATTCTTTTGGTACCTCGCGTTTTCTTTTGCTATACCGCGAATTCTTTTGGTTTTTGCGTTTTCTTTTGGTATATGCCGATTTCTTTTGCTCTATCAGGATTCACACTTATATATCTGTGTATCACAATGTATTAGTAATATAATTTAGTATTAAATTTAAAAATTACATTCTCTGATTACAATCTGCGCCCTGTGTTTATTCACAGGACGCTTTTTCATATTTTTAAATATAAATTTAATTCAATGCTAATTAGAACAATGTCAATTGAGAGTCAATATTAGACTGAACTTTTCTTATATTAACCTTATCTTCGTCTCCTATATTCCCGCAAATAAGTGGCGAAGTTGAAATATGAGCAGAATGATTTTTTGATGCAACGCTTGAATTGTAGTTTGCATAACAGTATGCACAACCATTTTCACAGGTATTATACATGCCGATGTCTATACTTTCAATACAGCCACAAACACCTCTTTGATTTTTATCCTTGCCTATCTTCAGCGTATAATTGCCCAATCTTTCTAATCTCTGCTTGTCAATACAGCAAGCGTGGGTTATACCCAATGATGAAAGATCATATTCTTCAGCACAAGTGTCTATATATATGCCTTCATTCTTAGCAACGGAAATAAAATAGCTCATAAGTTCAAGCACATCATCATTTGATAGCGTCTGGATATTAAAGCGTTTGGTATTGCGAGCAGTATTTTTATATAAGTCAATGAAGCTTACCGTACATTTTTCCGTAAACTTACTTAATTTTGAGCAAAGAGTCTGAAAATACTTTTTGTGATATTCGATGGTGTAATACTCATTTATAAAAATAGGATCATATCTCCACACTACTCTTTCTTTTCCGATGAGAGAAGATAACCTTTGAAAAGCAGGAATGATATAATCGTTTTTGGACGGAACATTCGGTTCAATATCCTTTCCGTATGCATTCAAAGTGAACTGAAAATAATATATATACTTTTCTAATTCAGATATTCTTTCAATCATTGGAATAGGATTTTTAGTCCAAAATACAATGCCATCAACCACGTCAGGTGACAAGTCTATTTTGCTGATCTGATGGATATTCATTGGATTACGAACACAGACATAACCTTCTTTTATTCTGTTTAAAAACCATTCTGAATAGTATGTGGGTATATCTGTTCGTCTGCTGGCACTTATAATCATCAAATCACCTCTATTCTATTTCAATAAGCATTTGAGCACTAGAACAATCTCTCCACGGTTCATATATTTCTAAATCATACTCAGATAGATCGAATAATGTATCATTACTTGGATGTTTCTCACCGTATTTTTGAAAATCATTTTTAATTCTGTAATCAAAATAATAGCATTCACATCGTCCGTGATAATTATGGCTTTTAAGAGCCTCAACCAAATCCTCAAAGAAGTTTCTGCCTCTGTTACAGCTATTCACATCATTTATTATGATGATAAATGGATCATCCTTTTTTCTTGTTTCTACAACATTCTTGATAAGATCAGAAAAAAACTGCCGTACAATACCTATTTGTCCTGTATTATAAAAGTGAGATATAACATATTGAAGGACTATAACATTTGTATCAATAATGGATTCTTCGTTAAAATACTTTATTGCATCTTTATAATCAAACTCTACATGATTGATAAATATGCTATTATAAGCCATTATTCTATCATGTATCATTCGCCAACGAGGATTAACGTCAACACCAAAGTAACGAATATCTTTTATATCATCGGCTTCATGAGCATATTGTTCAAAAGCCATTAAGTCTGGTGCTGCGCCACAGCCAATTGAAAGAATATGGTATTCCTCTATTTCCTTTAATTTCTCACTTTTGCGGAGTAAATATAGCATTTCAGATGCGTATTTGTTTATGTAATCGCAGACATAGAAATTAATCATATTTTCGCAATCATAATCCTTTTTTCCATTAGGATATTTTGAAGGATAATGAACTTGTTCAAGGCAAATTTTACAACTTCCCGAACATTCTGAAGGATGATTGCAGTCATGACATAAGTGAGTAGTATCTGCATTGCGGTATTCTGAATTACAAAATTCAACAATTTCATTTATAAGCATAATAATCTCCTTATATGATAACTAATAATTAATCATATTTCGAATCAATTATTCATCCAAGGTAATCATTAATATCCTTGATCCAAGAAATATCCGCATTTTCAAACTTCCCAATAAAATGAATAAAGTTGGTGCTGCCTGATACATCATCACCATTATCCATTTCTTTTACACGTTCACGCATTTCGTAATAGCTGCGTCTAAATATCTTTGAACACAACTCCTTGACCTGATCTGCATGTGCATCATAACCTACAATACCTGTAAGCTCCTCGATAATGTTACCATTTGTCTTTTTACCTTGATTTTTAAGGTCAACATCGCCAAAATGAGATAAAACGATCTGCATTGTACATGGATTTGCAAATATAACGACCTTATCCGTTGCTTCTGATTTTGCATGGAAGCCGTTGATCTTATTTTTTATCTGAGAATACTCTCTGTACGGAGCTTTATCCGTATCACAAAATACAAGTATAACTTCGTAGGCATCATTATTGTATGCATCCTGATATCTTGCAAAAATATTTGAAGCACTTTTGGCGTTGATCGGATAGAAGTCATAAATGTCTGTACACCATACGTTAAGTTGCAAAAGCCTGTTGAAGTATTTAGTGTCCTCAAGCCCTTCACAAATAACACAAACACGATGCCTATAACTAATCGGAGGCTTAGCCATTATTCTGCACCTCCAGCAAAGACTCAAACAGGTCTGGCTCAGGAAGAGCACCGAACACGCCGCGCTTATATTTCTCAATAAGATCGCTTGTATCTCTTACTCCGTCCTTTTCAGCAGTAAACTCGGATAACGAATATAAATACGCATTATCCATATCCTTATGTGCAAACCATATCTGCTCTTTTCTGAACAGCTTCTGACAGTCAAGCAACGTAACATCATGAACAGTGCATATAAGCTGCGCCTTTGTATTGAGCTCGTTATTAAACATAGCTATTATAGCTCTTACGAGCTTAAAATGCAGGCTGTTATCAAGTTCGTCTACCACAAGGATATGTCCGCTTTCAAGTGCTTCTATCACATAACTTGCAAGGCAGGCTATCTTTTTAGTTCCTGTAGAATCAAATACAATACTTGGAACAGTTAGTCCCTTATATGTCGAAAACAAATGCAATTGATCCATAAATGAACTTGAGCTTTGTAAAACCTTTTCCTGAGGATTCGATTCTGAAAAAGAAGCAAACTTTCCCATCATACTTTTTTTAAACTCATCATCATTAAGGAATTGGTAGTTCTCAAGATAAAGATCAGCATTAAGAATGAAATTAACTATCCTCTTTGTCTTTTTGTCAGACATTTTAAGCATTTCAATAGTCTTTTTCATCGGTATATTATTCATATCAACAATATCTATCTTCTTTGCAAATGAAGTGATGATATCCTTTATTTCAGTAAGCACAGAAAACTGCGACGTATCAAGAAGGTAAATAAGGATATTATTCTTTGCTGTAAACTTCATTGCCGATATTACAGCCTGCTTCTCTTCTTCATGAAACGTATTGCATACATACTCCTTGTTTTTAGTATCTCTGAGCAGTATTACGGTTTCCTTTCTATTCTTATGGACATCGTATGTTATCTTTGAAAACTTCTCATAAATATAGTCATTCTTTGGGAAATCATACTTTAGTTCAAAGCAGTATTCATACTCATTATCACAAAAAGTAATTGCAAACTCGCTGACTGTATTATCTGTAAAAATATTGGTGGTCATTACCGTGCCTTCATTAAGCATAATCCCCCTTATGGCATTAATGCATTTAATAAAGTTAGTCTTTCCGACATTATTCGGTCCCATAATTATTGCAGATTTCAATACATTAGTTGAGTTTATCGAGACTACATTGCTTGGAAAATGCTTGTTTCTCATATCAGAGCGCATAGTAAACTCTGTTTCTGTGTTATAAATAAAGCAGTTATTTACCTTTAAAGAGATAAGCATTCTATCAACTCCTAAAATATCGTTTTATATATTATACCACATAAATATATTTTATGCAAGTATTTTTCACAAAAAATAATACAAATGTTATAAATCGCTCCCCGTGCCGAAACACAGGGAGTTTTGTCATTTTATAAGCTTTATTTATATATAAGCAGACTGAAACCGAACCTCCTCTGCTCAGTGCACGAAACGGCTGACCGCCCCGAACACAAGGTTTTCAGATCAGGCAGGGCATATTTGTATCATCGGCTGTGTCTCTCAACAGTCAGAAAGTGAACGTTGACATATAACAGATAACATTTTTATTAATAACCTAAGATAATAGAGTGTTTTACAATAAACCTCACTCCGCTGTTATCTGAAAACTGCCTGATCTCGGAAAACATTTATATCTCTACATCAAATTCCACTGTTGTATTTGCCAGATCCAGCGCCATCTGAGCTTCAGCAAGAAGTGCTGAGGTCTCATCAAGGTCTTTTTTTGCAGCAGTGACATCATAGTTGCTGTGAATATATTCAATGAAGTTGGAAGAATGGGATAAACTGCTGTTTACTCTTTCCTTAGGCAGACGAGCTGCCATCCTTTCAAGTTTCTTCTTTCTTGCTGTCAGCTGCGGGATATATACAAGCATCTGATCAATAGTCACATCAAATCCCGGGATTACATAGGACAGATTGAATTGGTTGATACTGTGCTTCAGGCTGATAATCTGTTTCTCAATATTCTGAAGCTCTGCCTGCATTTCGATATATGAGTATTCCGGACGTGCCATTTCTATATCTTCTTGAATAGCAGCTGTGAACACCGAGGTCTTCTGCTCTTTATCAAGCAGGGCGCTATGTAATTCATTCAGTCTTTTCAGTTCTTTTGCAGCCTGTGCAGATGTCATTTTTTTCATTTTTGTATTCCTCCAATCATTTATACAGTTGAAATTTATGGCTGATCTGGTGAGCTGTTTCATCGGGCAGAGGTCTGAAGCTGATACAGGTCAGTGTTCTGCAGATACATTTCTCAATGTGTCTTCTGCCATTCAGCAGCCTCTTCTTTTGTAAAAACGCCGTCATTGGAATAGTATTCGGTCATATCTTCAAGCCGTATGCAGCCAAGCTGTCCGCCGGAGTTAGGGAATCCGCAGCCGCAGTCTATATCAAGCATTCGCTTCCCGTGAAATATATGCATCGTTTTATGAAACTGCAGTGTCGGAGTATGACCGAATATGACATTTTTTCTCGCAGGCATTTGGGAATATGGCGTCAAACGGTGCCATACCATAAATTCTTTCAGGTGATAGCGCCTCATATTTTCGGTTTCAAAAAGCTCCTGCGGTGCGGCGTGAACCAGTATGAATTTACGCCTGTTGACAGTTATCTCTAGTTGTACAGGAAGTGTCTCCAGATAGCAAAGCAGCTCTTCCTGCTCCTTTTCTGTAAGTTTGAAAAACTTATCAAAAGTTATTAGGCTTCTGTTATTCCTCCACATATATTTATAGTGCAGGTTTTCGGGATGCCGCAGAGCATTTACCATCATATACTCATGATTTCCCAGCAGCAATGTACAATTTTCCATTGTACGTATCTGCTGCAGCAATTCAATACCATAATCTCCGCGATCTATAACATCTCCGAGTATATATAAATGATCATCCGGTTTCAGGTCTATCATGGATAGTATAGTATCAAACGCTTCCTTATTGCCGTGAATATCTGAGAGGACATAATGCATCAGATACCGCCTCTTATTGCTTTTTTTGCCAATGTTCTGATCTCCTTTTGCACCCTATAACGTTTCAACACTATGAAACAGGAAGTGCATTTTATCAATATGCTTATCTGTATGCCAATGGCCGAGATACCATGCCTTATATTCTATTGCTTCTTCTATGGTATCAAGCCATTGTTCCGTACTGTTATCTACTTTTGACTGATCTATTCCTGAAAGGAAACATTCTGTGGGGATATATTTATACGGACAGGTATGAGAAAATACTACGTCTATCTTATTATTCTTTACCTGTTTCTCAACATATTCCTTTATTGTCGGCGACGGCTGCTCGTCCGGCCACCAATTATAGCCGTTTCTCAGGCGATAAAACTTATCAACGCTGTATGCGCCGCCTATAACTATGCATTTCTTTCCTTCCAGCTCAAATATATCTCCATCTACAGGAAACAGTATATTCGGGTATGCTTCCTCATAAAGAACGCGTCCGCCGTTCCACTCCATTTCCTTATATGAAGCTATATTCTGTGGACGGTTCTCATGGTTGCCGTGAATGCAGAAGAAAACAGCGCCCATATTATTCATTTCTTCTTTTATAAAGGTGTCTCTCAGCCTTCCTGTATAATTTATGCCTACATCCCCGAGAATAACTATTATATCTCCCTCTTCAGGCTCATATTTCTCATAGAGCTCAAATATCGGATCAAGGGAGCCATGTATATCTCCGGTTATATATATCATTGTATCTCACCAGCCTTCTGTTATCAACTATTATACCATATATATATATGTTTGTCACTAAATCTGTGGTTTAGAAATAAAAAACGGCATATCTTATAAATACGCCGTTTACAGAGCTTTTTTACTATATTATAATGTCCAGGCATGATATATATACATCTCTCAGCATTTCAGAATTTTTCGCTTTTCCTGCTACCCATTTAATAATATCAGCAATATGATTTTCAGCAGTACTGTCGTCTTGTAATATAAGGAGACCTTCTACAGGCAGGTGCAAAGTACAAGCAAGTACATACAGATTATCGACAGTCGGAAGTGATTTTCCCCAGAACCAATGATATATTGACTGATAGCTGTCAAGCATAAGTATTTCCTGTAGCTCTGTCACCTTTATTCCTGCATGATCACACAGGTATCGTATATACTGTCCTGTTTTATCCTGATCTATAATTTTTTGCATCATATCACACTCTTTTCTTTTTAGTTGGTGATATGTTACCATTATTCTATAAACTATACAAGAGCTATTATTACCGAATTATCAGCCCTATCTTTGTCGGACATGATACATTGCTTTAAATCTACAATAAGTTCATATATGGGCTACGCTCCTATGCGAAGCTGTCCAAGTCAGACAAAGTGATAAGCTATAACAGCGCAAAATTCACCGATTACAAAATTGTAATTTAATTACAAATCTGTAATTCTGCACATTTAGCTGAAGAAATATGATATCATGTAATCACACCAAGGGAAACAACTTATCATCCAGGTGTCATATTTGCAGCTGATGTAATAACATCTTGCGTCTCTTGTGTTAAGTATGCGGTCAGAATACTAAACCAATGGATAAAATGATTCAGCGCGAAAACAAACAATATTTATTCTAAATGATTAAAAAGGAGGTCCAAATTATGGGACAGGGCGGTAAAATTAAAATTGAAAACAAAACAGATTCAAAAATGATAAGACGTTATTGTAAAGCATATCAGATGGATGCATGGAGTTTTCCTGAAACTATTGAAGCAAACTCAAGTGCAACTATTTACGTTGAATGGGATGAATGTATCTTTCATGCAAAAGGTGATGACCGCGGTACAGTCATATACTGTCTTGGTAATTCTCCGGAAAAAGAAGTGCACATTTCTCTGTTTGATGCCAACGAACGAAATTTTAATGTTACACGTTTGAAGTTTAACGGCATTCCTTCAACCCCTCAAAAAGTTGCTTGGCTGCATGATGGTGTGATGGTTGTAACAGTAGAAGAAAAAAAGCAGGAACCAGCACCTGAATATAAACCAGCAGAGTATAATCTGAATGGGCCTGTAACGCCATCAAGATGGATGGGATGGATAGATGATGAAACTCCTCTGAATAAGTTGGATATTCCCGGAACACATGATTCTTTTGCGTACTGTGTTCCTCATGCAGTAGTTGAAAGCACTGCCAAAACACAGGGTATCGATATTATGGAGCAGCTGAACATCGGTTGCAGATTTTTAGACATAAGGTTCAATCAGAATCTTGATGGACGTCATGGCATTATAGACTGTAAGGATTCTCTGTGGAAGGCAATGGAATGGATAAGATCATTCCTTAAAGAAAATCCCAAAGAAACGATTCTTATGAGAACACGGCTTGAAAATGAGGATAATGTATCTATCATGGACTATAACCTTAGTTTTTTAACTTCAGAGTATGGTGATCTGTTCTGGAGGAGAAACGGCAAAACAGAGTGGCCTAAATTAAAGGAAGTAAGAGGAAAGGTAGTTGTTCTCGATGGTCTTACTGGTAATTACTTCTTCAGTCATGGATATGGCTTTAAATACGGAGAAAACAATATTCCTGATATGCTGATACAAGATGTATACAATCCACTTGAAGGTGATTTGAGGAAGCAGTTTAACGAATTTGAACCACATGGTGTCGAGAATTTTAAACTTTCACTTATACAGAAGAATTTAGATATTCCATTTGATCAGAACAAATTAAAGATCAATTATGTAAGTGCGGTTACTGGTTGGGCAGGAGCTGCGGGAAACGGCCAATCTCCCAAATCATTTGCTGATTATCTGAATCCTCGTGTAGTGGACTGCATTTCCAAAAAAGAAAGCTGTTATACTGGTGTAATTCTCTTTGACTTTATTGATGAAAACATTACAAAAACAGTTTATTCAAAAAATGGCTTAAAGTAATAGATAGACTTACATGTGATCCTGAACAATTACAGCTCAGCTTGTATAAAAACATAATATTCCAAGTCAGATTTAAAATCAAACGCTCTCCATAAAAAACAAATGGAGGGCGTTTTTTGTACTTAATTCGGTAATTAACCTTTTTCTTATTCTGTAACTCTAAACTATATAAGGGCTATTATTAACAGATAATCAGCCCTATATTTGTCACAAATGATGAATGGATATATACCTCCGTAGGTGCTGCCTTCAGCAGCAACTGTATCCAAGGGGCTGTAGCAAATGCTCTCGGTATCTGGACGGCAAAAAAAGGCCACGACGTCAGACATTCTCATTAAAAAGGCGCCCTCTGCAAAAGGGCGCTTTTGATCTATAATTAACATATTACGGGAT
This sequence comes from Ruminococcus flavefaciens ATCC 19208, assembly GCF_000518765.1. Classification (GTDB taxonomy): domain Bacteria; phylum Bacillota; class Clostridia; order Oscillospirales; family Ruminococcaceae; genus Ruminococcus; species Ruminococcus flavefaciens. The sequence continues at coordinate 31,586 of NZ_JAEF01000015.1, forward strand.
GTGATCGGATCTTTCAAATCACCATCGCCTGTCATTGTTCTCATTGTCATAAGGTGAATTATCATAAGGCGAATTATTATACTGCTGCATATACGAACGCATATCCCTCGGGGCATTTCCGGGCATGCCAGTAGCAAAAGACGGCTGATACTGCATGATTGTCTGATAAAGATTTTCGTAATCCGAAATATTTTCGATCTTGATATCGCGCTGATGCGGTGTACGCTGCTTGCCGGCATATACGATCTCGTCAAGTTTCAGAACAACATCGCCCGTTAATAAGCGTTTGTCAAAAAAAGATTGGTGTGTACCAACTGAGATAACTTGCTGATAGGTAATGCGCTCGGTGGTGGTATTGAAAATACCGTGCTGAATATAAACTGCCTGATCGGTAACGCAGTAGTATGTATTTTTCGCTCTCGCAGCAGAAGTCAGCACACCTCCAAGATACAGCCAGACAGGCATCAGATGAAGCAGAAAAAATGGAATAAGGAATCCCAAGAAGCTTTTTTCTGCACTGGCTGATGAATGAGAATGTGAAGCACCTGTCGCCATGAAGATAAATCCCAAATCAATTAATCCCCAAATCAATGCAAACGGCAGCAGCGGATTAAAAATTGCTTCCATAACAGAAACTTTTTTGTTTTTTGTTCCAGACCAGAGAATGTGCTCGTTCGGTCCTACCTGTGATTCCAGAGACATAATAATCATCCTTTCATGTTAAAAAACTTACTGTTAGTATAACATGACTTTGCATATTTGTCAAGGAAGCAGTCAACTGCAAATGCCGCTAATTTTATTCCCGTATTTCTCAAACATCTGAACGTAGGAGATCTATCCGAAAAGATATTCACGTTAATGGGTTTATCTATAAAACAACAAGGCTCTCACAGTTCCGGCTGTGGGGACTTTTTTGTACACTATTAAAAAAGAATGGCCGCCATTGGCGGCCATCATGTTATAACGTTGATTTTGTATGCTCTACAATCTTCGAAACCACAATCCTATCAGTACAGATATTCTACGGTTTAGATCACTTTATATTATTCCTGTTTTTCTTCGATTTTTCGAAAGTTTTTATCTGAGTGACAACAAAATCTTTTGCATAAATTTTTTTGTAAGTGTAGGAAAAGTGTAGGAAATATCAACTCGCACTTTTTGATATGCATTATATTTTTCATCAATTGCAGCTCAGGCTGCAATAAGCGAAAAGAAGTAATTCGGAAATATACTCAGATTGGCTATTTTACGCTGAATCTGGACGATGCTAAAGAATACCTTTACGCGAAGTCCACTAAGCGTAGGATACTAAGCTGGCGTGATATTCACGTTAATGTGTTTATCTGAATAAAACAATAAGGCTCTCACAGTTTCGGCTGTGAGAGCTTTTTTATGCTCTAAAAAAAGAATGGCCGCACATAGGGCGGTCATCATTTTTTGCAGCTTTCAATAATAGTAGAAGTATCGCAAGCAATTCATCAATTAGCATTGAATCACAGAAACTGATATGATATAATATGTACAATCAAAAGAAAGGAAAACCAGATGAAAACAGACGCAATAATATCATTCTGATAATATAGATATCGCTTCTCAAAAAAATTTTTTAAAGGGTGCGACATTCATGATGTTCCGTACGTCTAATTATCAAAGGAAATATTTCCTGTCGAAAGGAGAATAACAATGAGTAACGGTTCAGGTAGCTACAGCCGTTTTCTCTCAGGTGACAGGGACGCAATTGAGGAAGTCATAAAAGACTATAAAGATGGTCTTATATATTACATCTACAGTATTATCGGAGATATGGAGCTGTCCGAGGAAGCCGCGATCGATGTGTTCATAAAGCTTTATGTAGATAAACCTGTTTTCAACGGAAATTCCGCATTCAAGACATGGTTATATACTATAGGAAGGAACAAAGCCTTTGACATCCAGCGGAAACGCTCAAGGATAACGGAAATATCTCTCGATGGCGCTTATTCCGTCCCGACCGGGGAAAATATCGAACAGAATTACTTGCAGCAGGAGAAGTGTTCAATGCTGAGACTTGCTGTGAGCAAGCTGAAACCCGAATACAGCCAGATTCTTTGTCTTATCTACTTCGAGAATTTCGATAATGCCGAAGCAGGCAAGATAATGAAAAAAAGCAGCAAGCAGATACGTGATCTGCTTTACAGAGCGAAAAATGCTCTGAAAAGAGAACTCGAAAAGGAGGATGCTGAATATGATGGACTATAAGGAAATGGCCGCTATCGTCAAGGAAAGAGGCGATGCTATTATCGCTGAAAAAGCTGAACATACACGCCGTATCCGAAAAGTATCAGTCGCTGTTTCAGGTATTGCAGCATCAGCCGCAGCCGCATTCTGTATCTGGCATCTCAAGGATTCAGCCAAATTCATTAACATGTCCCCTGATAACAGTAACATCATCGAAGATATTACAGAACCTGTTACTTCTCCGACTGCCGAAAAGGCAGCTGCTGTCTTATCAACGACAGCAAGCCATTCATCCGCAGCAGCTTCCGTAACGAAAGCAGGGTCAACAGCTGTTTCTTCAGCAGATGTATCCTCATCAAAAACTACCAAATCATCTGATAAAGCATCTGCGTCTTCCAATGCCGTTGACAGTATTATTTCGTCAGCAGCCGTACAGACAGAATTTGTTCCTGTGGAAACTACAGAAACTGTTACAACATATGATAATGAACAACCATTAAACGAAGGGAGAATTATTATGAAACGATTTGCCGCACTTTCAACCGCCTTGCTCATGCTTCCGAATGTATCAGCTGCAAATGCTGCATCTGAAGAGCCGTTAAAGTATACACGTACAGACAAGTATCCTGATTATATCCAGAACTTGATAACCTGCATTGAAGATTATGATCTTGATATTGACATAAACGATGACGGTAAATTTGACATCTTTGACGCCTATGCAGTTGAACGCAATTGTTCTGACGAACTTCCTGAATATATCGTCAATAATATAAACGCCTGCGAAGAAAAGATAAATGAATTCAAGCAGGCTACAGGCTTGAATGCGAATATCTGTGATATTACGGAATACTATGTACGTACTCAGCCGGTAAAGCTTGAATACTTTGACCCTAATTACTATATTGACAACTGTCCTGATACATATAATGAACCTGTTCCGCTTGAATATATCAGGCATGATGACGGCGATTTCGATATAATTGATTTCTACGATACAATGTTCTACGAAGAGTCGGACGGTAAGTTTGAAAGACTGAAATACCACGGCAGCGATTCCGCAGACAAGTTAATGTCGCCTATACATTATTTTATAGAATATTATCTCAAATCAGCTATGTGCTATACCAATGCATCATATAATGTAATGGCTGAGCTTATGGATAATGGCTTAGTTGATGCTGATATCGATTCAGACGGTGAGATCGGTTTTGATGACATCATGATGTTGTATAACTTCCGGGACAAATTCTATGATGATTATTATGAGACCTGTTATGGTTACTGGGACGAAAATGATGAATATCACAGTCTGGAACCGGGTCAGATACATGAAAGAAAGAGAACATATGACGGCTTCCTTGAGGACTATGAAGAATATATTTCTTTCCTGAAGGAAATGCCAAATTATGATGAGAAAACCGACTATACTACCAATCATCCGCTTTCAGAGAGTGAATGGGAAAAGGCAACAAAATTCTATGATACCGCTTCTCAGTATTCGCTCCATTGCTTCGCTGATATTGAGCAGACGCTGTTTATATATTATATAACCAACTATACGAATTTCAGCCCTGAGATCTTTGACAGCAGTTATTATAACAGCGAGGAAAACCATTTCATCAGCTGGGATATATGGGGATATCTCTATAAATACAAGAATATTTACGAAACATACGGCGTAAACGCTGTCAGAAGCCCCGAAGACAAGCCTCTTGATCCGCGGTTCGCAAAATATGACATAGAAAAGATGTTCCCTGAGTATTATGATGCTGTCAAGAAAGGTGAGATCCCTGAGCCTGACATAAACAAGGACGGAAAGACCGACATTCAGGATTATGCATTTTTCAAGGATCTTTTTACTGAGATACCGGCGCCTGAAGCTCCTTCATACTTTATCTATGCGAAAATAGATGCACCTCAGGAAGTACGTGACGCTTTCAATAACGATTACGACTTTAACAATAACGGTGTCAGCTGTGATATTGGAGAACTTGAGTGTATAGAGCTTTACATTGCAAAGGCTGTAGGAGCTTCGGATTATGATGATATACTCGATATGCTCGACAAGTATTATGCAGAAAATCCGTCCCTTGATCCTATTGCAATAATAAATGAAGAAATAAAAAACATGAATGATCCGCAGACAGAAGAAAAAATCAATGAGGAAGAAAATGAAATAATCAGCTACATGAGCTCCCTTGACCTGTTCAAAACCGTAACAGGTGATTCCAATATCGACGGAAACGTGGATATGTCCGATGTGGTATTAATAATGCAGTCTCTATCCTATCCTAATAAATACAAACTGACTCCGCAGGGAAGAAAAAATGCCGATCACGATGACAACGGCGTTACCAACGCAGATGCACTTGCTGTACAGATGGGACTTCTCGGTTTATAAAAACTTTTTAGTGTTCATATATTACAGCTGATCAGTGTAGACAAAGCAAAGATACTGACAAAAGAAGATATACTTGATAGAATCCTAAATGGTGAATTTTCAAGCTTTATTGAGCTGCATTCCGAGACAAGAGGCGACATTATTTATATCCCGGAACTGGAAATGAAAATCAAACCATATGTCTGGGAAGTAAAGGAAAGAATAGTAAACATCAGCTTTGATATGTACAGTGATGTATTGAAAACGCGCTTTTTTGAGTTTAGTACAGGTTTGGGCCTGCTTTTTCGGGCTTGCGCGGAATTGCAGTGTGATCCCTTTGCAGAATTATTTGTCCAACCGCAGGAGAAGTGTAGGAAAAATAAAGTTGAGAATAACTATATCTTTTGTTGGAGCATGAGCCATGATTTTTGTTTTTGTCGGTTATGCTGCATTTTGAATATGATGTGTCCGGAACAACAATGGGAATTTTGGCGAAATGACGTAAAATCAATGGGGCATAAGAGAGTGCTTACATATTCAATGCAGGTGGGAATATAACAAGGTTAATGATTATAAAGGGACGGCGTGAAGCCGTCCCATAAGTTTTTGAAATATTTATTCTTGTAAGGATTTCTCTATAACTGTCATTATCTCTTCCAGACGCTTACCACCGATACCTTTGATTTTGCTCAGTTCCGCTTCAAGAGCCGGGAGATCAATGGTCTTGCCCTGATCTCCGAGAAGCTGATCACCATATCGAAGAATGAACTTTGTAAGCTCCTCTCGGTTCATCTTCTTGATCTTCTTATAGGTGGCTCTGTCAATAATCTCTTGATTTGCCATATGTAGCTCCTTTATCATTTCTCTTATCACCAATTATAGCATAATACCGATAAAATGTAAATACATAAGAATGAAGCTCCTCCGAAAGGAGGAGCCATTGTAATAAAAATTATTCGATTGGATTAAGACTGCTTATAAGGTTGAGAAGATACTTTTGTATTTTTAAAGCATCATTTCCGGTAATACCCTTTATTGAGGTATCAACATCAGCAAGTTCCTTACCTCTTTCCGTTATAGCACTTGGAGATATTCCACCTAAGCCATATTTGTTCGGGTTAGCGATAGATTGCATTATTAGTACAACGTCTGACATATCAACCTGACCGTCGCAGTTAGCATCGCCCTTCATATAGTAGAAAGGTGTGAGCGTAATATTTACTTCCTTTTTCTGTAAAGCTGTACCATCAAAGCGCACGATAACCGGAGTTGCACCGGTGTATTTCTCTTCAAAATCAGTAAGTATAACTGCATATGTTGCATTCGGTTCAAGATTTACCTCAATAGTACCTGCTTCGGCAGTGGTATCACCCTCTATACACTTTACTCCTATCTTTTCTATATCGGATATATGGAGTTCCTCTGCTTTTGCTGCATACTCCTCAGGAATACGCATTACCTTGAATTTTGTATACGGGGACTTGCCTGTTTCTGCGTCAAGCACAGATATCTTCGCAGAACAGCCCTCTGTTTCACTAACATGGTAAAGCTTCAAGGTAACTTCCTTTTTATCGCCGTCCTTGTCAAATGTTATAAATCTGGGTGCAGGATTGATAATAGACATATTTTCTGAATTGGCGATAACAGCATACTTTACATACGGTTCAAGCCCATTAACGGTAACTGTTCCGCTCTCGGGCACTACTCCATATCCTTCCGCAGGTATCAAACCGCCGTTGGTAGCCTCAATGCCAAGCTCATCAGCCTTTTCCTCATTCTCCTCTGTAAGACGAACTACTCTATACTCTGCACCATTAAAAGGCTTTCCTGTTACACCGTCAATCACTTTAAGATCAAGTGTACAGTTAGTTTTTGACTTGTTCCAGCTTTCAACGAACAGACAAGGCTGACCTACAGTAACGCCGTCCTTTATCTCAAGTGATAAAGCTTCATCTTCTTTAGGGATAACGAAATCCTTTCCGAATATCTTGCGTACCGCTCTTGCCTTATATCCCTGTTCATCAACTTGCATATAATCATTTTTGTCGAAAAATACCTGGTAACTATATTTTCCGTCAGGTAAGTGGATATCTCTTGCTGTAGCATCAAAGCTTCCGTACTCATCGGTATATACTTGCAGAGTATACTCGCTCTGATCCATTACCCTGTAGCCCTCATAGGTTCCGTCTGCGGGATCCACAACAAGATCTGTCCAGTCATAAACGGTTATGTCTATATTTGGCTTCTTATCCTCTTCGATCGGAACTGCCCTTATCACAATATCTTTTGTATCGCCAAGCTTTGAAAAATTGAATGAAGTACTCTTATCAATATGATATCCCTCAGGCATATCCACTATTTCAACTGAATACCACCGGAGAGCAGCTAAGTCCTTAATATGTTTTACGGGCTCATCTGTTGTATCCCACTCGTCAATTTTTTTGCCCTTCGCGGTGAAGATATCGGTTATGAACTTTACCTTTACGCCCTCTACAGGCTTGTTTGTATACATATCAACTATAGATACATTTACCTTACAGCCGTCCTTGGTATATTCAACCACCTCAGGCTTCATACGTATATAATATGTGATTTCCTTCGTAAGCTTTCCGCCTACTACCTCGATATCCATAAAACCGTCCTTATCGGGAAATTCCAGATAATCTTTTATGAACTCCATATCCATAGCGGTCTTTGCGATATCTAAATCCTCGGTTATCACCTCATAATCGCTGTCACTTGGAACTACTTTTATCTTGTACTTGCCGTCAGGAAGATACATATCATATACGCCCCAGCCCAGTGACTTAGATGTAAAGCGTTTACCGTCCTCATCATATACATATGCATACAGGAAATCATTATACTCCTTTGTCCCCGCCATATATCTGCCATCTTCCGAAGGAACGGCGTTTGTCCAGTTATCTGCGAAAAAGCGTACGCCCCTTTTGGCATTTTTCGGAACGCCTCTGATGACTATTTCCTTGTTCTCTCCCTCATTATCAAACCTGAAATCCATTTCAGAAGGGAGATCGTATTCTTCCGGAGTATCACTGAAATGGATAGCGTACAGGTAGTTTTCATCAAGGCCTTCAAAGGTCTTAACAGGTTCGTCAGATGTATTCCACGGCCCGGATCCCAACCCTGTACCATGGGGATTTTGCTCAAACCAGAGCTCAACTCCCTCAATGTTTTTGCCTGTGTCGATATCCACAACGGATATGGTCACAGTGCATTCTCCTGAGCCCCAAAACATGTCAACAGACGTTCCCTCTTCTGCCGTTGCACAAAATGTTGGTGTAAGAATTGCTGAATTTGCTGCGGCAAGCATTATAGCTGTAACTGCCGCAAAAAACTTGTTTGGTTTCATAAGAAACCCCCTCTCTTTATCATAGTACTTATAATATAGCACATTTTTTAAACATAGTCAACGCGAAAATATATAATTTGTCACAAAAATATCTTTGTAACAGGGTAAATACTTACGAAACGCTGACTTGACTAATACATAGCTGTATGCTAAAATTAAGGAGCTATATCATTCAGCTGCTTTGTGAAGCAGCAACAGGAAAGGAAATCAGTACCGATAATGACACAAAAAGCGATCAACGATACAAATAAATACAGGAAGATGATAAAGCTGCTCATAGCTGCTCTGCTTTTACTTATCTTATTGTTCCTGACGGGAACATTCTGCGACAGGGCTGCGGCGGAAACGCTTTTCTCTCCAGATAATACTTTTATTAAGGTCATAACGTCAACAGGGGTCTACCCTATATATGCGGTACAGGTACTGTTTTACGGAGCCCTTTACGAACGGACCCTTCATTCGTCAAAAAGCAAGCAGTTCAAAATGGTTATATGCACCTTTTTTATTCTTACAGCGTTATTCTTAGGATTCAACGGCGGAAAAACCCTTGCATCAAGAAACAACTTAGGAGAAATATTTCCGTCATTCATCGGAAATCTTCCCGTGATAATAATAATCAGTGCAATACTTGAATATCCCCTGTTTTTTATAGGATATTTTTACGCAAAAAAATCAGATGACAAGCTGCTTACACAAAGAATATTCGGACTTTTCATTGTGCTGCTTTTCGCATTTATATCCATGCAGGTGATGAAAAACTTTTTTGACCGTCCGCGATACCGCACCGCAGTCCTCGGATATGAGGGGATAACATTTGTTCCGTGGTACAAACCGTTTACAGGCGCTGAGAAATACGTTGCTGCATACGGTATCAATGCCGACGAATTCCGCTCCTTTCCCAGCGGCCACAGTATATTCAGCAGCCTGTCAACGTGCATATTTCCCTCTCTTGCATGGCTGTTTCCTAAGCTGAAAAATAAGCAGATGCAGCTTTTCGTTGCAGGCTTTATTTTCTGTATCATCATAATGTTCACAAGAATGTTACTCGGAGCGCATTACCTGAGCGATGTCTCCGCAGGAGCTATAATAGGCGTTCTTTCATCTATAGCCTGTGCAGCAATACAGCTTCGCATATCACAAAAAAATACATGAAGTCATAAAAAAAGCTCCGACTGTATAGCCTGCGGTGTATTGAAACCGCATCTTGCCTGAACATCGGATATTTTGAAACCTTTGGATTTTATGATATTTTTGATATTATTACCTGTTGCCTTTACATCGATAATTGGCATCGTGAGCAACTCCTTTCCTTGTATTATGAAAACCAAAACACCGCCTGCTTGCATACAGACGGTGTTTATCATTTGTATGGATCACAACACAAAGAAAGTGCTCTCCGAAATGACTATCCACTATGTTCTGTACGCAGCACAATAAGAGCTTCTTCACTCTCATGATAGAAACTTTCCTCATAGTGTTCGCTGTACAGATAAACCATAGTAAACTGTTTCATTTCGGGTAACTCCTTTCGTAATTATTTTTGATACAGAGGTCATTCTTGACCATTGATTTTCTGACTATACCTGTATTATAGCACAGCTTTTCGGAAAAAGCAAGTAAACCGTGGGTATACTTAATAAAGCTAACATTATAAATGATTACTTATTTAATCCTTGTACTTTCCAAGGTATTATCTGCCATTCACCATTATTTCTCCAAGGTGGAGCAATTTCGTCATTTTGATTTACATATTCGACTCCAAATTCTAATGGTTCCGTTATGGTTTCATCCTCTTTTTTCCATGTTGCTTTAGTTAATATGCGTGTTAAGCAACATCCACGCTCTTCAATCTCTTGTATTTCAAAATCAATTAGTTGTTTTGAAGAAAAAAGCCTTTTGCATTCGCCTGCTCTTTTGCTGTCTGTACCTTCATTTGAAAATAGTTTCTTCAAATGTTTGGATAATTCACCGTAGTTTCTTTTTTGCCAAGCTTCAAATGTTTTTATTATTGGTACGACGTAAGGGTATTGTTCGCAGTCTTCCAATTTAGGACATCGCGGAATATCTTGCCCAATGATCATTTTACGCGGTTTCCATTCAGAAACTATTTTTCTGTCCTCCCGGTTTTGTTTGATTTTAGACAGAGATACTGAGAGCGGAGGAGGATTATTCTCTTTTTCAAACTTCTCTTTTCTATTAGATTCATTGGATTTTAGTTGCATCCAATCAGCCAGGCTAAATAATAATGCGACACACTTACAAGAAACATATTCGTTTCCATAATTAAGATCTCTTCCATGGAGTATTCCATTTCTGTATGGCATTCTGATTTCTTCTGCATTTGTTTTGGTTCTTTTTTGTGTGAATATTTTTTTGATTTTTTGAAGTGAATCATCACATCCAACTAAACAATCCCACGCCGAAACATCTGTTCCATCAGCAAAGAAACCTTTGCTACGTGTATAATCGTTAACTGCTCCATCAATTATTATTAAAAATAGCGGAACGCTTGCGTAATAACGTGCATTAATGTGATCGTCAAATGCTTTTTGAATTAAATCGAATCTATCCATAAATGGCTTAGCTTTATTCTTTATCCGATGAATTTCTTCTTTAACATCGCTTATATAAAATGATAATAAAACTTTTTCTCCTTCATCCTTGCTTTTAGTTTCATACGCTATAACAGCTTTTTCAGCTACTTCTATATTCATAGAATCATACAAGCACCAACCTGAACCAGAAAAATACTTATAATATTTTTCGATTACTTCAATTGAATGGTTTAATTGATTCTCTATCCTTTCCGCTTCTTTTCTTTGTTCTTTAGTCATTAAAAAACGAAATGATTTTGAAGCTTGTATATCAGCTCTCAATTTTTGAACACTATGCAGGTTGCTGTCCATAACGATTCTCCTTTTCTTAAAAAGCAAGCTTATTATCAAACTAACACATCTGTTCATTAATTATCTCCACCAATCCCATATCCGCAGGCAGCCACTCCACACTATCAAGCTCACCTTTCGTAAGCCACCATGCATCCTGTGCTTAAAGTAAGATCAAATCTTCCTCGATTACCTCGCACCAGAAGCAGTCCATCGACAGATGAAACTCATGATAATCATATTCTATCGTGGCGAGTTCTTCTTTGAGTTCACGAACTAATGCTTGCTGCGGAGTTTTGCCCGGTTCTATCTTTCCACTGGGGAATTCCCATATTCCTTTGAATTTGCCGTATCCACTTGCAGTCGCAAATATACGTGACTTTGTCTGAAGTGAGTCGCATATCACAACTGCAACTAATCAGTTATAATTACATTATAGCATTTATTGTGCATACAATCAATGAACATAAAGTGAATATATATAATATGTTCATTGTGATATTTGAATCTAATAAATAAGCATTCATTTGTTTTGAATGATAACCTAAAAAAAGCCTCCCATATGGGAGGCGGCCTTATTATTCCTATGCTGTTATGAACTCCATCGGAGATCTGTGATACTCAACGGCTGTTTCGATGACCATATTTGTCAGTGCTCTCTCAGCAATGCTGAAAGGGTCTCCATCGGGACGTATCCAGTCCTTTACGTCCCCTTTATCTAGTATAAGGGGCATACGGTCATGGATATCCTTTACACTGCCTGCAGCTTCTCGCGTAAGTATTAGAACATAGGCACCTGCATGCCGCTATGTTCCTCATATCGGTATAGTCCTGCGATATATGTTCTATCTGAACCTTCGGTCTGTATGGCGAATTTGGCCTTCTTGGTATTGCGATGCTCTTTCATGCTGCGGCTATCGTCCTCATATACTGGGTATCCCCATTCATAATACCATGATGCAGGGATAACACACCTTCTCCTGTACCATGAATCTTTCCACAGTACCTTTGTATCAGCAGTCTCCACTCGACAGTTGACAAGTGGCTTAGATGAAGCCTTATGTGTGAATCCCCATGCCATAGGAAATATAGCCATTTGTCCGTATTTGTTCGGTGCAAGAACCGGAGATATATCTGACGGGAATAAATCACCTGACATAATCAGGCTTTTACCAAGTTTTATCGACATTTCCTGAGCAAAGGACATTTTTCTTATCTTAATGAGAACCTCCGCCATTTCCTTTGGTTCTATCCTCAGAGACATACACACGAAGATCGCCTCCCAACATTCAAATAGAATATATGTTCCGCTATCATTATAGCATTTATAATAAAAAAAGTCAAGATAAAAGAATACCGCCCGTGATGAAGGGCGGTTACAATAATCATCATTGAATTTTGTTTAATAGATCTTGATAACTCTTTACCACATCATATTTGACGGTATTTGTGTTCATCTTGTTAAAAAGAACCCTAGCACAGTCAATCTTCGCCTTTTCAATTGGTCTAAGGTCAATACTTGACATTGAACCTTTTGTTTCGGCAATAAAATAAATATGCTTTACTGTTCCTTCATTAAATGCTATCGCCCAGTCAGGAGAATAATGACCTAAAGGTGTTGGAATATTAAAACCTTTCGGAAGTTTAGCATATACACACACTTCTGCTGCTGAATCAAGATCCTCAGCGAATCTGCGTTCAACACTCTTCTCAGCCATTCCGTCTGTAAAAACATAGTCCTGAACGTGCTTTTGTGCCTTGAAGGCCTTATCAAAACTCTGACTGCTTTTGTCAACTGTAAAAATGTTTGAATCATATTCACCATCAATTTGATTATAGCTTATATGATCTACTAATCATCGTTGCTTTTTGCTCGCGTATAAGGCGTATCATCTTTGCTATGAACTCTTCCGGATTATACTTGAACATTGCAAATTTGTCTATTCGCAGGCCTTTTATGATTTCTGAAACAGTATTTCTTGTCAGAACAGTGCCTTCGGCTATTTTACCTATGAGATCATATCTTATCTGACTAACTTGTGCATGACGAAGCGTTTGTGTTCTTGTTTTAGCCGTATCGAAAGAATCGTTTCTCTCAATCTCATATTGATTGATATCTGCCTTTTGCTGACCGGTAGTAGTAGTGTATTGAAGCTCCGAAATATAGAGATTAGTATTGATATAATCGATAGCTTTTTTTATTAATTCTGAGCTGTCAAAATCAACGGTATATGCATACTTATGATTGATGGATTTCCATAAAGCCTGAAATTCTTTTTTATAGAAATTATCATTAAGCGGATTATCTTTTACCTTAGTTTCGTGTCCGTCTGATATCATATCCTTCAATACGCTCTCGTCAAATACGCCCTGTATCAGCTTATGTATGCCTGTCTCAATATCTTTCAATTCTTCCGGAACAGGAATAAGTGCATTATTTGCAAGATCATTTCGATATTCTGCTGTTACGTTATCATCGTCATCAATATAGTCGTTTTTAAGAAGATATTTATATATTGACTTTGCCTGCTTATTATCGATTACAACAGGAATTTCGCCGTTCATCACAGTCTTGCCTACGAAATATTCTATTGAAGCCTTTGATGGTCTGTCATAGAGAACCGTCTTAATATCTGCCTGCAGATCTGCAACGAAATCCTTATAGCTGTCACTTGCAATAACTGTCAGCATATTTATACCGTGAACATTATCACCACAGGATTCGCTATCCATACGATTACCAGATTGATCAACGCATAATCTGAGACCTCTTCCTACTTCCTGACGTTTCAACGTCTGGCTGTCAGAATGCTTCAGTGTGCATATCTGAAAAACATTTGGATTATCCCAGCCTTCACGAAGGGCAGAATGTGAGAATATAAAACGTGTAGGCTCCTCAAAACTCAGTAGCCTTTCCTTGTTTTTGAGGATCAGATCATAGGCTGAGATATCATCAGATATATCGCTGCCACGCTTAACGGAACTGTCAACGCTCCTGCCTTTTTTATCGATACTGAAGTATCCGCGATGAACTCTTGCCACATCACTGCAGGTGCTGCGTAGATATTTCTGATATTCCGTATCAAACATAGTGAGGTTATCGTTCAGGATATTGGTATACTCTTGCTCGAACATCTCACCGTATTCTCCAAGTAGTTCATCGCCGTTATCATCATACTGACGGTACTTTGCAACTTCATCAATGAAGAACAAGGAAAGCGTCTTTATTCCCATATTATAGAGCTTTTCTTCCTTTTCAAAGTGAGAAAGAATAGTTTCTCTTATCTGGATACGACGCATATCCTTCTCAGAAATATCGCCTGTGATTTCACCTGTCTGCAATACTTCGCCGTTTGTGAATGTAACTGTACCACGGATAGGATTCTTCATTACCATAGGCTCATAAGTTCAATTCTTGCACAAGCTACACGCGACAGGCTGGTTCCGTTCAATGTAGCTGATCACAACTACATGAAAGCACCTAAGCTGGAACAATCAGAAGCTGCTTTCCTTGATGAAGAACAGGCAAGACACGTTTTGGAACTGCTCAATGACGAACCGCTCAAATGGAAAGTAGCTATGTACCTGCTTATGTTCAGCGGTATGCGTCGTGGTGAGCTTCTCGGACTTGAGTGGCAAGATATCGACTTCGATAAACGAATCATACATATCAAGAGAACCAGTCAGTACGTTCAGCACATGGGCATTATTACCAAATCACCTAAGAACGCCACTTCATACCGTACCGTTAAGCTTCCGGAGTTTGTCTTTGATCTTCTTCGTGAGTATCAGGCTTACTGGAATAAACTGCGTAACGATATGCTTGATCGCTGGGAGCACTTCATCACTATTACTCTTGCAGACGGAAGTACACAGACAGTCAGAAACGACAGACTATTCATCAAGGATGATACTACACCTATGAACCCCGACAGTCTGACTGACTGGACAAGTAATTTTGTAAAACGTAATAAGCTGCCCCATTTTACTCCTCATTCGCTCAGACACACACACGCTACTCTTCTCATTGCTGAAGGAGTATCTATACCCACTGTTTCAAGACGTCTTGGACATTCTTCTATAACTACAACGAGCAAGATATATGTCCATGCAATACAGTCAGCTGATGAAGTAGCCTCAGATGTGATAGACGGAAAACTCAATCCCTTTCATCATGACAATGGCAAGGAAGAGGCAAAGTAACAAGAAGCTCCTTCTCCACAAAGACATATCCCCATATAGAATTTTTGCCCCTGAGTGTTACAAAGAGCTCAGGGGCATTATGTTTATTATGTTACTAAGATAAATCAGAATTTAATCTTCAATTAACACAGATACGTTTCTTTCAGATATTCAATCAGCATTTCAGGAATATACTGATAGTGGTGCGAGTCATAGAGCTTATAGGTTAGCTCTGCGCCGTGCGCTTCCAGGCGTTCATTCAGCTTCGCAACGCCCTCGAGCGTTGTATCATCTCCCTCACGGTAATTGTCGGCATAATCGGGATCTTCCTGTGAGCCCGCACAAAGGAATACGGTTTTATTCAGAGTTATGTTCCTGTCAAAATAGCCGTAATCGTTCATATAAATGTCATTGCTTATGCCTTCGTATTCATTATAATGCCGCAGTCCCCAAAGTGCAGGGCTGCCGATGATATAATGGCCGAAGGGCTGATTCTCGTAATTGTCCGAATTAAACAGAGCATAGTGCGTGAATACGCCGCCATCCGAATGACCGTACAGCGTGGAATCTGTGCAGTCGATGTTATAGTTCTCGCAGAGATACGGCATGAGGTTGTCGGTAATAAAATCCAGCAGCTCGCTGCGGTTTATGACAAGATCCTCATAGCGTAGCCCTTGGTCAGGGTCAGTGACATCATAGCTGTAATAAAGGCTAACAAGGATAACGGGTGCAGCCTCTTTGTTTTCCATACATTTTCTAAGCGCGGGACAGTTGCCGAAGCGCCATATACCGTCCGTCAGGAAGAAAACGGGATAGGTCTTTGCCTTTTCATAATCGGGCGGTAGCGTTACATGGACGGTGAATGACCTTTGCAGCTCTTCATCGTAAACATATATCTCGTCAACAGAATCCTTTATCTCCTCTACTTCTTCGCGATTGTATTCCCAATCGCTTCTGTAATTGTGAAAATAGCTCCAGAGGTACTGTGAAGTGTCGTTCCTGTCCACTGCACCTGAGGGAAGCTCCTCATAATTACCTGAGCACAGCGCATCGTAGGCAAGCTGCGTAAAACAGATATCAAGGTCTGTTTCCTCTTCGGTGAAGCCCTGCTTGGCATCTTGCTCCCGGATATAGTCCAGATACTCCTCAAACGAAGCAAATGAAAGGTCTTTGACCTGCCACTCGCCGTTTTCGTCTATAGTGGAAGTCGTAAACTTATATAAACCGCCGTTCTCGAATACATCTGCCTCAGGGACAGAATTTGCAACGATATAGCCGTCTACAATTGGTGGGAGCGGATACCGCAGGCCCTCTCCAGTTTCTTCAGCCTTTTGTATCGCTTCCATTGCTTCCTTATATTCGTCATCGGTCATCTCATCGCGGTTCTCATTGATCGAGGAGCGCCAGTTTTCAATGTCTATCGTCTGAAACTCGATACTGACCTTGTGTTCGGCATTCGGGTCTGAACTGAGCTTTGGCGGCTCGTCCAGCAGAGTGAGAGCGTGTTTTGTCACTGTGTCGAGTTCTGTCTCTGTCATTTTATTCGTGAGCTTGGTAGGAGAAATCTCCTGCGTCTGTTCGGTGGTCTGCTCTACGGATGCGGAGCTGTATGAGTCCTCTGCAGCTTTATTGCAGGATGTTAGTGATAGTGTCATTGCAAGGAGCAATAGTAGTGTGACTGTTTTTTTCATACTGTAATATCCCTTTCTGCTATAAATTCCGATTTATGTTAGTTACAATTATAACACAGATAGGAAGAAAGGTCAATCGTACTGACTGTATGGTTCATATTTGATTGTCACTTGACTTAACTTTTCACCATCATAACGGAAATACAACGGAAATGAAGCTTATACCAAGCTCCGCTCTACTTTCTTTTTTGTACGCAATATAGTTACTTAACGCCATAGATTCTTGTAGCAATATCGTCTTAAACTGCTATTCTAAGCCATAAAGCAAAAGGACTATGTTAAGCAACATAGTCCTTGTTTCTGGTTGCGGCGGCTGGATTTGAACCAACGACCTTCGGGTTATGAGCCCGACGAGCTACCTAGCTGCTCCACACCGCGATATATTGTGCAGTATCATCTGCGACTATATTATTATATCACGATCGAAGGGTGATGTCAACAGTAAGGCAAATATTTTTTTATTTTAACAATAGTATCTCGTTTTATATACTTCTTTTAAAGGCTGATTTCCATTTCTATACACTTCCAGTTTTCATCAAAAAATGCAACAGACCCCGATTCGACAACTGGGACAAAGCCGGCTGAAAGGTAGCATTTCAAGGCAGATGTATTGTTTTCAAAAACGCCTAATGTAAGCTTCCGAGCATTAAGGACTTTGGAAGCGTACTCCTTAGCAAGTTCTATCATTTCTCGTCCAAAGCCGTGACCGCGTGCTGAATTACTCAGGATAACAAAGCCCAACCGCAGGACGCTGTTATCATCGGTTGGATATCTGAGAATGAAATGACCTATAGGAGCACCATTATCATCTACGGCAGTAAATGGAAAGAACCGTCCGCCCTTTAAGCTTTCCGAATACTGCTCGATGATATCGGAGGCAGCAACAGGATATCGCTCATATCTGTCAGCACACCATAATCTGAACTCTCTCTCATCGGATATCCAGCTTATGATATGTTCGGCATCTGAGCTTACAAAATCTCTTATCTTCACTTAATTTCTCCTCACAGCCACTGTATAAAAGCAGTTTTATCGGAACTGTTATAGCCGGCCTTTTCGTAAAAGCGAAGAGTCCCCTGCTCCTTTGAACCTGTCAGCAGCATCATTTTGTAGCAATTATGACTGACAGCGATATCGCGGGCATAGTCAAGACAGGCAGTCCCCAGACCTTTTCTTCTGAACTTCTCAGAAGTCACCACGTTTTCGATAAAGGCATAAGGACGCTGCCCCCGTGTAAGGTTAGGGATAATGACACATACACAGCTTGCAGCTATGATGCCGTCCTCATCTGCAACGATAATATGATGATCTTTATCCGAGATTATCCTCTCCCATACTGACATAACCCGCTGATCCTTTTCGGGAAACGGATTGTTATGAAGTTCCATATACAGCTTCATAAGCCCGTCAAAATCATTTTCGTTTATCTCTCTTATCATACCCTCACCTCTTAAAGCATCAATGACATAAAAATATCCGCTTTCTGATTATCATTATATCGTTCCGTGGGAACAAAGCCGATCTGTCGATAGAGCTTCACAGCCCTATCATAAGTTGAGATCGTATCCAGCTTCATCACGGAAAATCCCATTTCTCCTGCGATATCAACCGCAGTTTTTGCAAGGCGGTATCCCAGCTTCTGTCCGTGGTATTTTTCATAAAGGTAAAGCCCTTTAAGCTCGCATTCGGTATCGCTGAGTTTTTTCACCGCAACAGTACCGATAAGCTTATCATAATCAAACAAACACCAGAAACCGATAAAGTTATGCTCAGCGTCAGCAAAAAGAGCGTGTCTGCCTTCAGGCTCGTAAGCTTTTCCCGACTCTGGAAAGACATTCGTAAAAAATTCGTTTACGTCCTGCTGCATATCTGCCGAGAATTTCTTTATTTCGTACATTTTACCCTTTCTCCTCCAAAAGCGTGTATGGTTCTTGTGCCAGCCTTACAGCTTCCGCCCTGCAGCGAGTCTTTGGGTATGAACATTTCATCGCCTGCATGAAGCACCGTAGCCTCACCGTTTATCGTAACCGTATATTCACCCTCAACGCAGATCATATACTCATCATAATCGTGAACGTGTTCCTTTGAAACTCTGTCAGCCATGTAAGTCCAGAACGCCATCTGACTTCCGTCGGGAGCTGTATAATAATAGCCCTCAATATCGGGAGTATTCTGCTGCTGAGCAGGTATCTTGTTCGCTTCTCTTTTCATAAACTCAGGGAAATCCATATTATAATTCCTTTCGCTATAATCTCTTACTATAAGTATTTACTGCTCACTAAGCTCATAACCGCCCACAGGTCTTATGGACAGCACATAGCAGCTGCCCTCACCAAAAACACGCTCCATTTCCATAACGTAATCATTAGTGAGGTAATTAGGCACAAAAGCCTGTATCGTACCTGCAAAACCGCCGCCGTGAACTCTAACAGCACCCGAGCCGTTAAGGAAACGCTTACTCAGCATTATTGCCAGTGTTATGGGCTGAGACTGAGGCTCGCCCGACGGATACAGATTCTGTAAAAGCTCCGCCGATGAAGCTCCCGATTGGTTCACAAGCTCAAAGAAATACTCTGTATCCCCTTCCATAAGAGCCCTTGCCTCTTCGACCGCTCTTGCATTTTCTGCAAAGAAATGAGCCGCTCTCAGAAGCTCTCTGTCCGTACAGCTCTTGCGCAGCTCAGGCAGCTTTTCGTAAAATTCACCTTCGTCCGCATCTCGCAGATATTCGCAGCCCAGAGCCTCGGCAACGTGCCTCATCTCTGCTGATATTGCACTGTAATCCTCTGTAAGCTCAGAATGGCTCCCCTTTGTATCAGTAACGCATACGGAATATCCTGCCTTTTCAAAGTCAAAGTCAATAGAATTAATAACAGGCTTATCAGGATCGGCAAAATCAACAGCAACAAATCCCCCTGCCGCACAAACCATCTGATCCATAAGACCTCTTGCCTTGCCGAAATATACATTTTCCGCATACTGACCTATTTTTGCTATCTCAACTGCGTCCGAACTTCCCTCATTATATCCGTAATCTATTATAGTTGCTATTATCACCTCAAAAGCCGCAGATGATGACAGTCCGCTTCCGCTCAGCACCTCCGAAGTGAAATAAGCGTCAAAGCCGCCAATATTCACACCCATTTCCGTAAATTTTGCAGCTATGCCGCGAATAAGCGCAGCAGGCGTTCCCTTTTCCGCATCGTTTACCTCAAAAGATGAAAGCTTTATTTCGTCAGCCATATAACCCTCGGACTTTATGCGTATCACTCCATCATTATGAAATCTTACGATGCCGATAATGTCAAGGCTTACAGCTGCCGCAAATACACAGCCGTGCTGATGATCGGTATGATTTCCGCCGACCTCCGTTCTTCCCGAAGCCGAAAATACGCGTATCTCCTCGCATTCGGGATAAAGCCTTGAAAAATTCTCAGCCGCACTGAGATAACGGGCTCTGTTCCTGATAACAGCCTTTTCGGAAGAGCCGTAAAGCCTTTTGAGCTGATCATCAAATCTGCCGTCCGAGAGACCGCTGATAAGTTCATATATCTTCATAACATTATCTCCTTTAAGCGATTATTTAAGTTAACGTTTTCGGTATGAAAACAGGTATTTTTTCATCACAGGTCTTGCATCTCTCATAGCTACAGGCAGTCCGTGACCGCAGGCGAGCCATTTCGGAGAGATACCGATTATTCTTTCAAGTGACCCTGCCATAGCCTCAACAGAAGCTGCATGGGGTGTGATATCAGGCTTTTTCCACATTGCCGTGAATGCGTCACCGCAGTACAGCACATCTTCAGACAGTACCCCCACAGAACCGAGAGTATGTCCCGGGAGCATGACAGCATCTGCGTCAAAGCCAAGCCCTCTCAGTACGCCTGTATTATGGTTGTTGAGGAGTAAATTGGGCACATAGGGCTTCGTGCTGAAAAGCTTCATTCTGCCGCAAACATTCTGCTGTATATTGCGAAGCCTGTACCGTCTCAGAGTCGCTTTCACAGGCTGTCTGCCGTAATGTCCTATAAGCTCCCTGTCACGCTCTCCGAGAAGAATCTCCGCACCAAGACTTTTCCGCAGCTTCTCCGCGTTGCTGTCATGGTCAACATGAGCATGAGTCAGCAGTATATAGCGGATATCGAAGTCTGAAAGGTACTCCTCAAGCGCCCTGCGCATAAAGGGTATCCCCGTATCTATAAGCATATCGCCGTCCCTGCCTCTGAGCACATAACAGGTAACGGGAGAACCGAGTATTTCCGCACAAAAGTAATGTATGCCGCCGAATTTCTTATTATGTTCCGTTGTGTATTTCATGGTGTTTCCCTCCGTTTTATATAATTATACCTCATATGCCGCCCATAGTCTATAACATTCTGTAAATTTAAGCTCATGCAGTATCCGCGGTGACTAAGTTGCATTTTTAAATTATCACTTAATTTTTAATTCGCCTCTTGACATTTATGTAAAAACATGGTATGATTTAATCAGGCGATTAAGTCACTCTTAATTAAAGGAGTATATCATGGCGGATATTAAAATTATCGGAAACAGTCTGCCCTCAATGCCGTGGCAGGAAAAGCCCGAAAAATGCACCTCTCCTGTATGGAGATACAGCGAAAACCCCATTATCGACAGAAACCCTCTCCCAAATGTAGCAAGGATCTTCAACAGTGCCGTAATGCCTTACGGTGACGGATATATCGGTGTTTTCCGCGGTGAACAGCGAAACGGTATCCCTCATATATACCTCGGCAGAAGCAAGGACGCCATTCACTGGGAATTTGACGAAGAAAAGATCCCTTTCACAAATTCAGACGGCGAGCCCTTCATGCCAATATACGCTTATGACCCGCGGCTTGTAAAAGTCGAGGACACATATTATATAATGTGGTGTCAGGACGCATTCGGTCCTACGATAGGCATTGCGAAAACTACCGATTTTAAAACCTTCACCCGATTAGAAAACCCTTTCCTCCCCTACAACCGCAATGCGGTACTTTTCCCTCGTAAAATCAACGGTAATTTCGTAATGCTTTCCCGCCCCTGTGACAACGGTCATACGGCTTTCGGCGACATATTCCTCACAGAGAGTAAGGATATGGTCTACTGGGGACGTCACCGCCATGTCATGGGACGCTGCGAGAACTGGTGGGAAAGCCTGAAAATAGGCGGCGGAGCTGCTCCCATAGAGACTGACAAGGGCTGGCTCATTTTCTACCACGGTGTGGTTAACACCTGCAACGGCTACGTATACAGCATCGGTGCAGCCATACTTGATCTTAATGAACCCTCAAAATTACTTCACCGCTGCTCGAATTATATCCTCACCCCAGAGGAGTGGTATGAAGAACGCGGATTTGTGCCGAACGTGTGCTTTCCGTGCGCAACCCTCACAGATGCAGATACAGGACGCATCGCTATATATTACGGCTGTGCAGACAGCTATGTGGGAGTCGCTTTTACTACTGTTCAGGAGATATATGATTATATTCTGAAGTATGACAAGCTTCAGCCCGAAGATGATACACTTGGTATCAGATAATGGTATTTGTTTTATGGCAACATCTTAAATCACTCACTTTCATGAAAAGGGACTGTCTTACGACAGTCTCTTTTTGCTTTATGCTTCGTCATTTTTAACAAGGGGTATTCCGTCAAATTGATGAAAAGCCGAATTTTTTGTTGTCATTATGCACAATTTCAATAGTTGAAAATTGTCCGCTGTGCGTTATCCTTGCGAAATTCACTGTCCTATTCCGCATTTTCGCAAAAAATACTTGCAGTTTTTTGTGAAATGTGATAAAATATAGTGATACTTGAAAATGACAATAAAAAAAAGAGACTACTATTTAAAAGGAGAAACATATGGCAAAGATCAAGGCTGCTGTGATTTTTGGCGGCACCTCGCGCGAACACGACCTGTCTCTTGCCTCTGCTGCGGAGGTCATACAGAACATTCCAAGGGATAAATATGAGGTAATCAGCATAGGAATAACCCGTAAGGGAAGATGGCTTTATTTTCCGGGCTCTCCAGACGAGATAGCCGACGGAACATGGGAGCAGAATACAGACTGCACTTCCGCTTTGATATCACCCGATCCGCTGCACAGAGGAATAATCACTATCGAAAACGGTGAGACCTCGGTAAAAAGAATAGACGTTGTATTTCCGATACTCACAGGAAAGCGCAGCGGCGACGGCACTATACAGGGACTTCTCGATCTTTCGGGGATTCCCTACGTGGGAAGCGGCGTACTTGCTTCCGCTTCATGTATGGATAAATCCCACACCCACATGGTAATGGACGATTACGATATAAAAACTGCAAAATGGCAGCTCATCACTCAGCGCGAAATAAATATGCTCGACGAAAGATGCGCAGATATTGCCAAAAAACTGGGATTTCCGCTGGTAGTAAAGCCTGCCAACAGCGGCAGCAACGCAGGTACAAGCTTTGCCGAAAATGCGGAACAGCTCATAAGTGCAGTAAAGCTTGCTTTTTCAAGCGACAATAAGGTAGTTGTGGAAAAATACGTAAAGGCACGCAAGCTCGAAGCAGCTGTATACGGCTATGATTCCCCTGTCTGTTCAGCTATCGGTGAGATAAAGGATTCAAACAAGCACTACGATCCCACCAACTTTAACGTTAGTACAGGCGATGATCTTATTATTCCCGCAAACATCTCAAGGGAAGTAGAAAAAGCCGCTCAGGATATAGCAATAAAGGCATTCAAGGCACTGGGCTGCAAGGGCATGGCAAGAGTCGATCTCTTCCTCACAGAGGACGGCGAGCTTCTCCTCAACAAGATAGGCACTATGCCCGGCCTCAGAAAAAACAGCGTTTTCCCGAAGCTTATGGAAGAACTTGGATTTTCACACGACGAGCTTATAGATGTTCTTATCGAACAGGCTGTCGATAACGCAGACAGAACATACTGATATCATTCTAATATCACACTGATATCATTCCGATACCAGTATGATATCATAAAATAAATCATGATGCTATAAAGGAGATTGTTTTGAAAAATAACGTATTGATTTCCCTTACGAGTATCCAGTGGCAGGAAGATGAAAAAAATGAAACAGAGCTTCTCACAAAAGCCAATTTCAAAAGAGAAAACGGCTGGGATATAATTTCCTACGAAGATACCTCAGCAACAGGCTTTGAGGGATCGGTCACTACTATTAAAGTAGATGACTGCAAAAACGCTTCCATAACCCGTGAAGGCTCTGCAAATTCTGTCCTTTCCCTTGAGATAGGACGCAAGCACTTCTGTCAGTACGGTACTCCCTACGGAAACCTTCAGATCGGTGTTTATACTCACGCTATCGAAAACACTCTCGCCGAAAACGGAAGGCTTTATTTAAAGTATACCCTTGACTTAAATTCCTCGTATCTTTCAGATAACGAGATAATCATGACAATGCAGGCTCAGAACTGAACCTGACAAGAAAGGATAGATATAATGTCAGACCTTATAAACTCCGCATCGCTCCGACTCCGTGAGATAATCATGGAAGCTCTCGGACGACTGGTTGCCGAGGAAGCAGTTCCCGCAGTTCCGCTTCCGTCATTCAATATTGAGATACCTGCCGACAAGTCGCACGGCGATTTCGCAGCAAATACCGCAATGGTATGCGCTAAGGCTCTGAAAATGCCGCCGAGAAAGATCGCTGAGATGATATGTGAGAAGCTTGACCTCGAAGGCACTATCTTCGAGAAAGCCGAAGTTGCAGGTCCCGGATTCCTCAATTTCTTCTTAGGAAGAAGCTGGTTCTCGGACGTTGTAAAAAATGTTCTCGAAGAGGGAGAAAACTACGGTAAGACCGAGCTCGGCAAGGGCAAGAAAGTGCTCGTTGAGTTCGTTTCCGCAAACCCCACAGGTCCTATGCATATCGGTAATGCAAGAGGCGGTGCTATCGGCGACTGTCTCGCAAGCGTACTCCAATGGGCAGGCTATCACGCAGAGCGCGAGTTCTACGTAAACGATGCAGGCAATCAGATCGAAAAGTTCGGAAAGTCCCTTGAGCTCAGATACTTACAGCTCTGCTCCGACAAGGGTCAGCAGCTCATTGCTCAGTACAAGGACGACACCGACAAGCTCTGCTCTGTAATTTACGAAGGCAGCGGTGAAGGCGGAGAGTTCGAGATGCCCGAGGACGTTTATCTCGGAACTGATATCATCGAACACGCAAAGAACTTCTACGACATCAACGGAAAGGCTATGGAGACTGTCTCTGAGGCGGAACGCCGCAAGGCTCTCGTTGACTACGCCCTTCCTATTAATATAGCAGGTCTGGAGCGCGACCTTAAAAAGTACCGTATCGTTTACGATAACTGGTTCAGAGAGAGCACAGTCCACGCAAAGAATGAGACAAAGCTGGTCGTTGACAAGCTCATGGAAGCAGGAAAGGCTTACGAGCAGGACGGTGCGATATGGTTCAAGGCTACGGAATACGGAATGGATAAGGATTTCGTATTGAAGAGAAGCAACGGTCTTTACACATATATCGTCCCCGATATCGCTTATCACTATAATAAGCTGGTAACACGAGGCTTCGACAAGGCTATAAACGTTCTCGGTGCAGACCACCACGGCTACGTTCCGAGACTTAAAGCTGCTCTCAATGCTCTCGGCGTTGACGAGACAAAGCTGGACGTAGTTCTCATGCAGATGGTAAGACTTGTCCGCAACGGCGAAACAGTAAAGCTCTCAAAGAGAAGCGGCAAGGCTATCACACTGGTCACCCTCCTTGATGAGATACCGATAGACGCAGCTCGTTTCTTCTTCAATCTCCGTGAAGCCAATTCACAGTTCGAGTTTGATCTCGGTCTTGCTATTGAAAAGACCTCGCAGAATCCTGTATACTACGTTCAGTACGCTCATGCAAGAATTTGCAGTATGCTCAGGGCTCTCGCCGAGGAAGGCATAAACGTGCCCGAGTCCGCAGACCTTGACCTCCTTACAGACCCGAGAGAGATAGAGCTTATCCGTCATCTCGCTTCACTTCCGAAGGAGATAGATGCAGCGGCTAAGAGCTACGATCCTGCAAAGATAACAAAGTACGCAATTGATCTTGCTACTCTCTTCCACCGCTTCTACGACGCTTGCAGCGTAAAGAATGCGGAGAATGAACAGCTTAGAGATGCACGTATACTTCTCAGTGTTGCTGTTCGTCAGACTCTCAGGAACGCTCTGGAGATACTCAATATCGACAGACCTGAGAAAATGTAAAAATTACATTTTCCACCTTAAAAATTACAGCTTGGTTACAAAGAATCTAATTCCTTTGTGAAATATTAACAAAAATCAACATATATGTAAGTCATGTTTGTGAGCCTTCAGACGAATGTTAACACTTTGTTAACAAATTCGAGCCAAAAATGTGTTACAATTTGTAATATATTGAGGAGCTTATGTGCTCCGCGACTCTCCTTGAAGGTCCGCTCAAAATAAAGATCTTATTAAGAGAAAGGATGTAAATCATGTCCAACAGATTATTTCAGGGTTTAGTTCATCAGATGCGCGACTCTATCGACGCTACTATCGGTGTTGTTGACGAGACCGCTACAATCATCGCCTGCAGCGATCTGACTCGTGTAGGCACTACAAATGAGTTCGTTTCACTCGATCTCAGCGATTCGCACGACATTTTCATCCGCGACGGCTTCACATACAAGCCCTTCGGCTCAAGAGTAAAGCCCGACTATGCGGTTTTCGTTGAGGGCGTTGACGATGCTGCCGCTAAATATGCAAGCATCCTCGCTATAGCTCTTTCAAATATCAAGCAGTACTATGATGAGAAGTATGACAGAAACAACTTCATCAAAAACGTTATCCTCGATAATGTACTCCCCGGTGATATCGTTATCAAGGCAAGAGAGCTTCACTTCAATGCCGAGATAAGCCGTGCTGTATTCCTTATCAGAATAATCTCTGCTAATGATATTTCCGCTTATGATGTTATCCAGAACCTTTTCCCTGACAAGAACAAGGACTTCGTTTTCAATATCACTGAGACTGATATTGTCCTCGTCAAGGAGCTCAAGAGTGCTGTTGACTCAAAGGATCTCGAAAAGCTTGCTCGCTCTATAGCTGATACTCTCAGCAGTGAGTTCTATACAAGAGTAAACGTTGGTATCGGTACTGCTGTTGTAGGCGTCAAGGATCTTGCACGTTCATTCAAGGAAGCTCAGATGGCTCTTGAAGTCGGCAAGGTATTCGATACAGACAAGGTGATCGTAAGCTACGACAACCTCGGTATCGCTCGTCTTATCTACCACCTTCCTACAACTCTGTGTGAGACTTTCCTCCACGAAGTATTCAAGGTAGGCAGCATCGAGTCACTCGATCACGAAACTCTCTTCACTATCCAGAAGTTCTTCGAGAACAACCTCAACGTTTCAGAAACTTCAAGAAAATTATTCGTTCACAGAAATACACTCGTTTACAGACTCGAAAAGATCAAGAAGCTCACAGGTCTCGATCTTCGTGAGTTCGATCACGCTATCATATTCAAGATCGCCCTCATGGTAAAGAAGTACCTGTCTGCTAATCCTGTCAAGTTCTGATAACGGTATATCCGTTGTCTGAACTATGGACGTTCCCCCCGTCCCAAAGATTAAGGTAGGTGTAACCCATTGGTAGAACTTAAAAACGTATCCGTGACCTACTCAAGCGGCGTTGACGCTCTCAATAACGTCAGCCTCAAGATCAACGACGGCGACTTTGCTTTCGTTGTAGGTTCATCAGGTGCGGGCAAAAGTACTATGATAAAACTGCTTCTCAAGGAAATAGACGCTACAAGCGGAGTAGTTACCGTAAACGGCTATAACCTGAACAAGCTGAAAAAAAGAAAAATACCTGAATTCCGCCGTACACTCGGCTTTGTATTCCAGGATTTCCGACTGATCCCGTCAATGACAGTATATGAGAACATCGCTTTCGTTCTCAGAGTTATCGACGCACCGATCAAATACATACGCAAAAGAGTCCCTTACGTTATAAGTCTCGTAGGACTCCACGCAAAGACAAACTCTTACCCCGATGAACTCTCGGGCGGTGAAAAACAGCGTGTGGCTATCGCAAGAGCTCTGGTAAACGATCCTCAGCTCATAATCGCAGACGAGCCTACAGGTAATATCGACCCCGAGCTTTCATATGAGATCGTTGAGCTTCTTAAAGGTATCAACGATCAGGGTACTACAATACTCATGGTAACTCATGAGCATGATCTTGTCCGTCACTTCGGCGGACGTATCATCAACATAACCGAAGGTGAGATCGTATTCGATGAAGTCATCTCAGGTGCCAATGACGAGCTGCTTGCAGATATTGGCTCAGAGATGCCTGCCGACGCTATGGCTGATGCCGTAAGCGAGGCTGAAAGAATAAACGATATGCCGCCTCATGAAGCTGATGAAGCCGAAATGGTCAACACCGAGGAGGCTATAGACCTTCCTATCGAAAATATGACCGCAGATGATATCATATCCGCTATAGGCGGTATCCCCGACGGTTCTTCCGAGGAGAAAAAAGAAGATATGCAGAAGCTTGCGGACAATATCGACGTTGACCTCAGCAAGAGCATAAAGAAAGATGATCCCGAATCACCTGAAGCTCTGCTGGCTGCACTGACCGAAAAAACCGAGGGAGGTGCAGAATGAAAATAAGCGGTGTCAGATATCTCGCCAATCAGGGCGTTGAAAATATCTGGAAAAATAAAATGATGGCTTTCGCTACCTTCTGTGTGCTGCTCATATCCCTTCTTCTCGTTGGTATCGCGGCTCTCTTCTATGTGAACCTGAATTCCATGATAAAGGGTCTGGGAAGCCAGAACGAGGTCGCTGTATTCATGAAGGTAGGTACTACCGAGGAAGAAAATTCAGCCGCCGAGGAAGCTATCAAGGCTATCCCGAATATTGATAAGGTAACATTTATCTCTAAAGAGGACGGTCTTTCAAGACAGAAGGAAAACCTTCCTAATGCTCAGAAAATATTCGATGAATATATAGGCTCTGATGCAAGCTTTATGCCTGACGGCTTCAGCGTAACTGTAAAGGATACAGACAAGATCGCTGATACTACCGCTCAGATATCGGCTGTTGCAAATGTACAGAGCGCATCTGCTTCACCGCAGGTAGCTGAATTCCTGAGAGAGCTCAGAAAAATGGTATCTATTATCGCAGGTGCTATAATCATCGCTCTTTCGATAATCTCTATGATCATTATCTCCAATACCACAAAGGCAAGCGTTTTTGCCCGCCGTGAGGAGATACAGATAATGAAATACGTTGGTGCTACGAACGCCTTCATACGTATGCCTTTCTTCGTAGAAGGTATGGTAACAGGCTTCTTCGCAGGCGCAGGCGCGTATTTCATCACATGGGCTGTTTACAACTCAGTCTATGACATGATAACAGAACAGGGTATGATAATGAATACCGTTGGTGTAAACAGTCTTATCCCGTTCGACAAAATCAGACTAATAGTCGTACTTGCTTACCTTATTGCGGGTGCTCTTATCGGCGCTCTCGGTAGTGTTATAAGTACAAGAAAGCATATTGACGTTTGATCTGAAAGAAGTAATATGAAAATTTTTTATGAAAGGAGTGTGCATTCGGACAGCAATTTCTCGGTCCGATACGCAGCTTAATTATGAAAAAGCTAAATATTGTCAAAAAAACTCTTTCTTTCGTTACTTGCTCCGCATTATCATTAGGTATGATCACCGCTTACACTATTTACTCGAACAACGGCGGTACAAAGGCATCTGCTAAAACTATTGCAGAGCTTCAGGAAGAAAGAAAAGCAAACGAAGCAAAGATCGCAGATCTTCAGTCACAGATCGACTCACTCGAAGGAAACAAAAACGAGGAAAAACAGTATCAGGCAACCCTTAATGATCAGATAGAGATCATAAAGAACAATATCGCTCTCCTCAACAAGGAGCTCGATAGCATCAATTCGGATATCGAAACTACAGAAAACAACATTGATACACTTGATGCATCTATCGTAAACCAGCAGGAAGCTATCGACAAGAAGGTCGAGGTATTCAAGGAACGTCTGTGCGCTATGTACGTTACAGGCAACGATAACCTCGCTACTGTTGTAGTCGGTACATCAAGCTTTTACGATATGCTCTCAAGAGTGGAAATGGTAAACCGTATAGCTTCTTACGATGAGGAGCTTATAAACGAGATACTCAGCGAGATCGATGCCATGGAGCAGTCTAAGAAAGACCTTGAGTCTGAAAAGCTCACTCTCGAAATGAGACTTGACGAGCAGAAAAAGCGCAAGGAAGAAAAAGACGCTGAAATGGAGATCTACTACGAAAAGACAAGACTTTGTCAGGCTGAGATAGATCGTCTCTCCCTCGAGCAGCAGACACTTGAAAGCGATAAGGCTGATCTTGCTGCTATGAACGCAGAATTCGACGCTCAGATACAGGCTGAGATACAGAGACAGGCTGAAGAAGCTCAGAGAGCTTACGAGGCAAGAGTAGCTGCCGAACAGGAAGCTGCCCGTCAGGCTCAGGCTGCCGCAGCTCAGCAGGCTGCACAGAACGGCGAGTCCTATACTCCTACATACAGCGAACCTGCTTATATCCCCGCTCCTTCTGCATCAGGCTTTGCATGGCCTGCACCCGGCTTCTGCTATATCTCAAGCGGCTACGGTTACAGATGGGGTACTACCCACAGAGGTATAGATATCGGTGATGCAGGTATCCACGGCGGTGCTGCTTGCGCCGCAAAGGACGGTACTGTTATCTCTGTATGCAACTCATGTACTCATGACTATGCTAAAAACAGCAGCTGCGGATGCGGCGGCGGTTACGGCAACTATGTTGTAATATCCCACGATGGTACATACTCTACTCTCTACGGTCACCTTGCTTCAGCAGCAGTTTCTGTAGGTCAGTACGTATCTCAGGGACAGGTAATCGGATATATCGGCTCTACAGGCTGGTCAACAGGCGCTCATCTCCATTTCGAGGTGCGTGTGAACGGTGTTGCTCAGGATCCTATGGGCTACGTTAGTCCGTAAAAAAGTTAATATCAAAAACAAGGGCAGTTTACTCAACTGCCCGAATTTTTGTCAGAAAGCGATGATAATATGAATAAGAAAATCAGCCTCGGTCTTGCACTGAGCCTTATCGCTATCGCTTCTGCGGTAACGTTCATACTGACTTCCTTCTTCTCACTCCAGAGCTTCAACAAAAAGGTCGTCGATGTAAACGAAAAAAGTAAGAAATACAATTCGCTTCAGGTGCTGGATTCCTACGTCCGCGAGAACTATCTCGGCGATATCAACGAAAACGACCTGAGCGACGGTATCCTAAAGGGTTATATCTCAGGCCTTGACGATAAGTATTCAAGATATCTTACCGAAGAAGAGTACCTCAGCGAGCAAAGTGAGGACGAAGGTCAGCTGGTTGGTCTTGGTCTTACTCTCAGCAAGGACGATAACGGATATATCCGTATTGCTGAAATAATGCAGGATTCCCCTGTTGTAGATGCAGGACTTCAGGTAGGCGATGTTATCACCATAATTGACGGTGTTGACGTTCTTGCAGCAGGCTTTGAAGAGTCTGTTGAGTCCATGCGCGGTACAGAAGGCACAGAGATCAAGCTTACTGTCCGCAGAGACGGTATCGACAAGGACTATACCTTCACAAGACGCTCTATCGAAATGATAACGGTCAGCGGCGAAATGATAAACGAACAGGTCGGATATATCAAGATATCAGGCTTTAAAAAGAATACTCCACAGCAGTTCATTGATACCCTTGAGCGTCTTACTTCAAACGGCGCTAAGGCTATTGTCTTTGATGTACGTGATAACGGCGGCGGTATAGTTGACTCACTTTCAGACTGCGTTGATCCGCTTCTCCCTGAGGGAGTTATAGCTACAGCTGAATACAAGGACGGTCACAGTGAGACTCTCGTATATTCGGACGCAACCGAGCTTGATATCCCAATGGTGGTGCTGGTAAACAACAATACTGCAAGTGCAGCAGAGCTTTTTGCAGCTTCTCTCCGTGATTTCGGCGGTGCTGTCCTTGTGGGCGAAAGAACATACGGCAAGGGCGTTATGCAGCAGACTACCGAATTCGACAAAAACGGCGCTGTAGTCCTTACAGTCGCTAAGTACAAAACTACTGTCTCGGAGTGCTACGACGGCGTGGGACTTGTACCCGATTATACTGTTGAAAACACCTTTGAGGAGTACGATGAACAGAAAAACAGAGCTATAGACGCTGCTATGTCTCTCCTCGGACAATAATAAATGATTGGTTTCGGCGCACATTGTGCGCCTTTTTGTTTGATAACAAAGGAATTTACTGACACATCAAGGCTTACAGGCGGAGAAATACTCTCCTCAAACTCTCAACTCTCAATTCTAAACTTTAATCCAACGAAAATTAAACTCTTAACTCTTAGTTCTTAGCTCTTATTTTTCTGACTGCTCAGGGTTGACTTTTTCTGCGTAATATAGTATAATTGTATGTAATGCTATTTATTATTAAATATATAAGGAGTGCATTGATATGGCTACAAAGAAGATGTCCAGAGAAAGCTACGACAAGCTCGTTGCTGAGCTCGATGACCTTAAAATCAATAAACGTAAGGAAGTTGCCGAAAGACTTAAAGTCGCACGTTCTTACGGAGACCTCTCCGAGAACGCTGAATACGACGAAGCTAAAAACGAGCAGGCTATCCTCGAAGCTCATATTCAGGAGCTTCAGTATACCATTGACAACGCTGAGATCGTTGACGACGAAAGCATTTCCGTTGACGAGATCGGTATGAGCTCCAAGATCACTATCAAACGCCTTGACAACGGCAAGATCGAGACTTTCACTATCGTTGGTACAAACCACGCTAACGTAAGAGAGGGACTTATCTCAGACGAGTCCCCTATCGGCAAGGCTGCTATGAAAAAGAGAGTCGGCGATATATTCATCGTTGAAGCTCCCGCAGGTGAGCTGAAATTCGAGGTCGTTGAGATCTCCAAGTAAAATGCGAAAGGACATTTAAAATGAGCGAAAATCAGGTAAACACCCCTGCTCAGGCTGAGGAAGAGCCTGTACAGGATATCAATATACTCAAGAAGGACAGACTCGATAAGCTTGCTGATCTCCGTGAGCTTGGTCACGACCCGTTTACTATAACCAAGTTTGACGTTACAGGTCACGCTGCTGACTACAAGAAGGAGTACGAGGCAAAGGAAGCCGAGATACTTGCTGCTGTTGGCGATGACGAAGAGAAAAAGGCTGCTGAGCTTGAAAAGCTTAACGAAAATATTATCCGTATCGCAGGCCGTATCATGAGCTGGAGAGATATGGGTAAGGCTAACTTTATCGACGTTCGTGACAAGTCTGACCGTATACAGGTCTATGTACGTTCCAACGATGTTGGTGCAGACCTTTTCAAGGAATTCAAGAAAAAGTGGGACATCGGTGATATCATCGGTGTTGAGGGATACGTTTTCAGAACTCGCAAGGGCGAGATCTCTATCCACGCAAAGAGCATTACTCTGCTCACCAAGTCACTTCTCCCACTTCCCGAAAAGTGGCACGGTCTCAGAGATACAGATACAAGATACCGTCAGCGTTACCTCGATCTCGTTATCAATCCCGAGGTAAAGGACACTTTCATCAAGCGTTCAAAGGTAATATCTTCTATCAGACGTTACCTTGACGATCAGGGCTTTATGGAAGTTGAGACTCCTATGCTCGTTTCCAATGCAGGCGGTGCTGCTGCAAGACCTTTCGAGACTCACTACAACGCTCTCGATGAAGATGTAAAGCTCCGTATCAGTCTTGAGCTTTATTTAAAGAGACTCATTGTAGGCGGACTTGAAAGAGTTTATGAGATCGGCAGAGTTTTCCGCAATGAGGGTGTAGATACTCGTCATAACCCTGAATTCACTCTCATGGAGCTCTATCAGGCTTATACTGATTACTACGGAATGATGGATCTTACAGAGAATATGTTCCGCCATGTTGCTCAGGAGGTATGCGGTACTACCTGCGTTCCTTACGGTGAGCACATGATCGACCTCGGCAAGCCTTTCGAGCGCCTTACTATGATAGATGCTGTAAAGAAGTATTCAGGCGTTGACTTCAACGAGATAAAGACTCTTGAAGAAGCTCGCAAAATAGCTGACGAAAAGGGCGTAGAGTATGAGAACCGCCATAAGCGCGGCGATATCCTCAACCTCTTCTTTGAGGCTTATGTTGAGGAGCACCTCATTCAGCCTACATTTATCATGGATCACCCCATAGAGATATCTCCTCTTACCAAGAAGAAGCCTGATGCTCCCGACTATGTTGAGCGTTTCGAGCTCTTTATCACAGGCAGAGAGATGTGCAATGCTTACTCTGAGCTCAACGATCCTATCGACCAGCGTGAGCGTTTCAAGGCTCAGGAAGAAGCTCTCAGTCAGGGCGACGAAGAAGCTAACCGTACAGACGAGGACTTCCTCAATGCTCTTGAGATCGGTATGCCTCCTACAGGCGGTATCGGCTACGGTATCGACCGTCTTGTAATGCTTCTCACAAACAGTCCGTCTATCAGAGACGTACTGCTCTTCCCCACACTTAAAAGTCTTGATAAATAAAAACATAAGGGCGGCAATTGCCGCCCATTACCATAAAAGGATATATTCATGAAGGATAATCAGAACAATAGACCGCTAACAGATGACGATGAAAAGCTTGACATACAAAAGAGTGTTTTCCAAGTAAATAAGGAAATGCAGCAGAAGCGTCAGGAAGAGCTTGAAGCCAAGCAGGCAGAGCTTGAACGTCAGTACGCTCAGCGCGAAAAGGAAAAACAGGAGGCTTACGAAAAAAAGCTCCTTGATGAAAAGATCGAGCTTATGCGCTTGAAGCAGGGAATTATTGAAGAAAGCGAGACCATTCACGAGGAAAAGGAAGAAGAGATCAAACTCACCTTCGGAAAAAAGATAAGCAATTTCTTCTATCATAACAAATGGTGGCTGGGACTTGCCGTGTTCTTCGTCTTTCTTGGCTCTTACCTGATATACGACATTGTTACAAAGCCCCGTCCCGATATGATAATACTTATGCTTTGCGATAACGCTGCTGTGGGCAACTCGGTTTACCTTGAAGAATACTTCAGTGAATTCGGCGAGGACTCAAATAAAAACGGCAAAACAGAGGTCTCAGTATACTATATTCCCTACGGCGATGACGATTACGCAAATTACCAGAACGGAGTTACAAATAAGCTTACTACTTACCTCAATAACGATGAAGGCATTATGATAATCGGCAATGAAAAAACCATTACCGATCTTATCGTCACACCTGAGGAGTCACTGATAGACCTCAGTACATTGTATCCGGATAATCCTCATGTACAAAAATATTTCTTCTACCTCAAGGACACTGATTTTGCTGAAAAGCTGGGGATCCCGAAGAGTTACATAACCGATGATATGTTCTTTGCGCTCCGCAAGCCTAAAGATTTAATGGACGCTTCACAGGCAGATATGCAGAAAACCTACGATAAGGATATCGCTACATTTGAGCGTATCATCTCTGACCTTACATAAATAAAACCACCCGTTAAGGGTGGTTTTTATCTTCTGCGTTTTCGTTTGGACAGGTGTTTTGATGAGAAGTCGTCTAAGCTCCAGATCTTTTGCTCGTCATAACGCTTTGAATTGTAGTAGACTTTTTTGATCGGTATTGCATTGACTACTTCCCTTGCAAAGGCATAAAACGCTATTATTAAAATGATCCCTATGCACAGAAAAAATATTAATACCACACTGGAGCTCCTTAAAAGATCATTGTTTTTATAAATGAACAGTAGCGATATAAATAAAACTATCAACGCAAACGCTGACCAGAAAACGGATTTCAGTCTTGGTTTTCTTGGAAGCTTGTCAACTCTCATTTCTCCAGTCTGTCCGTTCATGGCATACGTGAATTCTTCATCGTTATACTTTATTTTCAGAAGCCATACAGGTACAAGATAATATGCAAGCTTTCGGTTACGCATATACTGATTCAGACTTTCATTCATAAGCCTGTCCAGTTTTTCGCTTGTATCCAAAGGCTCTTCATCATCCTTTTTCAGTAAAAAAACAGCGTTTATGTAAACGTTATAATCCATCCTTAAGACCGAGTCTGTCATTTTCATTGCGTTTTCCGCACCGATAATATATCTGCTGGCACAAAATCCAGTAAGACATGACTCGCTGAACTCCTCTGCTTCGCTGTAGTCATAGGGCAGCAGCGCATAAAAGACATCTTCTTTCACATCTGCATCATTGGCAAGTATAGGATAATCATTTACGATCACGCTGTAGCTTTCCTCGGGTTCGTATTTACAGCTGTACCGCCATATTGGGATATAGTATCCGATAATATCCTTCTTGGCGGACTTGCTGTGGAACTCCTTCGGTACTCTTTTGAACTCAGACAGATATTCGGTATACTTATCCCAGAACTCCGCTGAGGTCACTTTGAAAGGTATCACCTTATCGGGACGGATATCGCCGTCAAGATCAGAGTGGATTATCACATAGTGCTTGCAGTAAGGACATCTGGCAGACGCATAAAAGGACTTTGTTACTATTTTTCCGCCGCATGAAGAGCATTCAAATTCCTCAAGCTTTTCCTGCTCATAGGGCTCCCACACATATTTCGTCCTGTCTACCCAGTCGAAATCCGAGAGCTTATCATCGGCTATTTCATCAAAATGTGAACGTGCATATTCAATGTCGTATTTTTTTGAACAGAAGCGGCATACCATGCTCTGGTCGTTTATATCAAAGCGCATTGGTGCTCCGCAGGACGGGCATTTATATTCGGTTACATCTTCCACTTGATTCACCACCTGAATAATCAGAAAATAAGATATTCGATAACGGAATTTGACATGAGAAAGCCTTTTGCGGTCAGCCAAATCCGCTCTCCGTCTGTCTCTGCATAGCCGTCCTTGATAAGAGACGGCATTTTCTTTTCTATATCACTGCGATGCTCAGAAACATCGCTTAGCCTTAGTCCCTCTTTCAGCCTTAGCCTGAGCATTGCGAACTCCTCAAAGCCGCATGGACTTTCGTCCGTTACCGTTATGTTCTGAAATTCACTTGCTATGAAATCCGCAACATCACGCTCAACCGCAAAACGCTTTCCCTTATAACAGGAGTGCGCCGCAGGACCTATGCCGAGATAGTCGCTGCACTTCCAGTAGCGGCTATTGTGTCTGCTCTCATAGCCGCGCTTTGCAAAATTCGACACCTCATACTGCATAAAACCGCGCTCTTCAAGAAGCTTCACCATTTCGAGATAAAGCTCCGCAGCCGCGTCCTCGTCGGGAAGTCGGAGGCGTATCTCCTCGCAGTCAAAGGGAGTGCCGCTCTCGGTCTTTAGTATGTAAGCCGAGATGTGCTGTACAGGCAGAGCCGTCAGCCTTTCCGCTGAGTATTGCAGGCTCTCCTTTTTCTGGTCGGGAAGCGCAATCATAAGGTCACAGGAGATATTTTCAAAGCCTGCATCTGCCGCGTCTGTTACAGCCTGCTCCGCTCTCACCGCAGAATGTACTCTGCCAAGAGTTTTAAGCTCGTCATCTATCATGGACTGAACGCCTATGGAAAGGCGGTTTATGCCTGCACTGCGCAGTTCTTTCAGTTTATCCACGGTAAGGGTACAGGGATTTGCTTCGAGAGTTATCTCCGCATCGCTGTCAAGAGAAAAGCATCTGCCTATTTCGGTCATAATGCTTTCAAGCTGTAGAGAAGAAAGAAGCGACGGAGTACCGCCGCCGAAATATACAGTATCAACTTTAGCTCCGCAGTCACCGTAATGACGGATATTCCGCAGAACTGCCCCGACGTATTCCTCTGCCTGTGATTTAGTCCAGTTTACGGAATAAAAATCACAGTAAGCACATTTTTTGCCGCAGAAAGGTACGTGGATATATATACCTAATGTACTCATTTGTATGCGTCTATGCGTATGGACTCTGTAAGCTTGAAGAAAAACGCATGAACTATCCTCGGAACAATAAGCATTGACATGACAAGTCCAAAGACTATTGGCCATTCGTGATAATACCACCATTCGTTCTTTGTTCCGTTAAGATAGACATAGATAACGAAAATAAATGCAACAAGGCAGTATATAGCATCAAATATAGTTGCTCCCTTGCCGTTCACGCAGAGCATTCCGCATTTCGGACAGGGCTTGCCTTTGGATTTCATATTCCCTGCCATAGCCTTTCTTATGGGAGTAAATGTCTTTTCGCCGCAGTGCGGACAAGTATATACACTCATTATTATTCCTTTCCTTCCTCAGATACTGCCTTAGCCTCCACCACTACGGGTTCGAGCTCCTTTGCAGGCTTTGCAAGGGGAACTTCGCCTGCAAGCTTGGGAGTAAGTCCGAGACGTACTGCTTTCTTTTTCTTTTTTCTGTGTCTGAAAATGCTTATCAGGTCCTCGGGGTGAAGGATTATCAGCGTGATAAGCATTATTATAAGCGATGCGAGCACCACACGCATATTATCGTCACCCGTCACAAGGGCAAATATCATGATGACCAATGCAGCTACACAGAAGCTCGTAAATGACTTCTCACGCAGTCTTATCCTTACTGCACGCAGTACTCTGCCTGCGTCTGTATTCTTTGGTATAAAGTATTCGGTGATGACTGTTATCAGACTTGCGGCAAGTATGACCACAAGCAGTACGATAATGATATAGTTTATCATAATATCCTCCCGTTCTCAGCTGTCAAGCTTCAGAACGCTCATAAATGCCTCCTGCGGAACTTCTACTGTTCCCAGCTGGCGCATACGCTTCTTACCTTCCTTCTGCTTTTCAAGAAGCTTCTTCTTACGTGTGATATCACCGCCGTAGCACTTTGCAAGTACGTCCTTGCGCATTGCCTTTACTGTCTCACGGGCAATTATCTTTCCGCCGATAGCTGCCTGTATCGGTACCTCAAACATCTGGCGCGGAATGTTTTCTTTAAGCTTTTCTGCTATCTTACGTGCTCTGGAATATGCCTTGTCGGTGTGGATTATGAAGCTAAGGGCATCAACGATATCGCCGTTGAGGAGTATATCCAGCTTGACAAGCTTGCTGGGCACATATCCCATCATCTCATAGTCAAATGAAGCATAGCCCTTTGTACGTGATTTCAGTACGTCAAAGAAGTCGTACACTATCTCATTCAACGGCAGCTCGTAGTGAAGCTCAACACGGGTATCATCAAGATACTTCATGTCTTTGAATACACCTCGTCTGTCCTGACAAAGCTCCATGATATTTCCTACGTAGTCCGACGGTGCAAGAATGCTTGCCTTTACCATAGGCTCTTCTGCCACCTGTATGACCGCAGGGTCAGGGTAGTTTGTAGGGTTGTCGATATACTGAACCTCACCGTTGGTAAGTGTTACCTTGTAGATAACCGACGGTGCTGTTGTGATAAGGTCGAGGTTATACTCGCGCTCAAGTCGCTCCTGTATTATCTCCATGTGGAGAAGTCCTAAGAAGCCGCAGCGGAAACCAAATCCGAGGGCAATAGATGTCTCAGGCTCGAAGGAAAGCGATGCATCGTTGAGCTGGAGCTTTTCAAGCGCTTCGCGGAGGTCGCCGTATTTTGCTCCGTCAGCAGGATAAATACCCGAGAATACCATAGGATTTACCTTGCGGTATCCGGGGAGAGGCTCATCACATGGGCATTCGTCATTAGTTACGGTATCGCCTACCTGTGTATCGCCGATGCTCTTGATAGATGCAGCTATATATCCAACTTCGCCTGCTTCAAGGCTGCCGTTGTTCACAAGGTTGGTAGCGTCCATGAAGCCTGCCTCAACTACGTTGAAAACAGCTCCTGTAGCCATAAGGCGGATATTGTCCCCCACCTTGACTCTTCCTTCTTTTACGCGGACATAAATGATAACGCCCTTGTATGAGTCGTAATAGCTGTCGAAAATAAGAGCTTTCAGCGGCTTTTCGGGATCGCCCTGAGGTGCAGGGATATCGGTAACTATCTTTTCAAGGACTTCCTCGATATTTATGCCCATTTTCGCTGATATCTTAGGTGCGTCCATTGCAGGTATACCGATGACGTTCTCCACCTCGTTGCATACTCTCTCAGGGTCTGCGGAGGGGAGATCTATCTTGTTTACTACAGGTACGACTTCGAGGTCGTGCTCGATAGCAAGGTAAGTATTTGCAAGTGTCTGTGCCTCTATACCCTGTGATGCGTCAACTACAAGGATAGCGCCCTCACAGGCTGCAAGTGAACGTGATACCTCATAGTTAAAGTCAACGTGACCGGGAGTGTCGATGAGGTTGAATATATAGTCCTCACCGTCCTTAGCTGTGTACTTCAGACGGACTGCACGGGCTTTTATAGTGATGCCGCGCTCACGCTCGATGTCCATATTGTCGAGAAGCTGATCCTCCATGTCACGAATGGCAACAGTCTCGGTCTTTTCGAGAATACGGTCGGCAAGAGTGGACTTGCCGTGATCTATATGTGCTATAATACAGAAATTTCTGATCTTGTCGTTAGCCAATGTTTTACCTCTTTTCAAACATAATTACTCATTATGATTATACCAGAAATCCCGTGGTTTGTAAAGTATTTTTTGAAGTATAAAAAACGGCACGGTAAATACCGTGCCGCAGTTCTTATTAAGCTTTAGGGGTAAGATCAGTACGCTTTCCGAGTAAGAAAAGCTGTATCTCAAGAGCATCACCGTTTGTAACGCTGCCGTTATTGTTTACAACAGAACCGTATTTAAGTCCTGCTGCTGTGATATGATTCTTGTCAGTACCGTTCACACCGTATTTATTAGGATTTGCAAGGCTCTGCATGATGAGAACAACGTCTGACATATCTACTGTGCCGTCACCGTTAGCATCGCCCCATACTCCGTCAGTATCAATAACGCTCGTTGTTGTCTGAGGAGTTGTTACTGTAGTCGAAGTTGTTGCAGAAGTAGTTGTCTTGCTTGTTGTAGTAGTTGTAGTTGTTTCAGTTGTGGTCTTGCTCGTTGTTGCAGAAGTTGTTGTAGTGGTGGTAGTTACAGGCTTTGTAGTAGTTGTTGTCTTTGGAACAACTATGCCGCTGCCATTTGTACCGCCGTCCATATTGCTGCCCTCGCCCGAAGCTACAAAGTCACCAAGCGAAACGCCGTTGCCTGCTGTTCCGAGCGGGATCTTGTGGTCAAGGCTTATGAACTTGCCGCTCTTTGTCTGCCAGAGTGAAGGCTCTACGAATTCGTACTTCTCGTCGTCCCACTTCTGGAAGTTATCGTACATGAGTCCGCCTGTATCAGAGGAGTTCTCATTGAAGCACCAGAATGTGTGGTGGATACGCTTCTTTATCATGTAGTCACGAAGAGTTGTGAGCCAGTGAGTATTTGCACCTGACGGATCATTTACCTTGTCTATGAAGCCACCCCATTCGCCCATGAGCAGCGGAGCTTTATGTTCTTCTACGAGATATGCCCATGTGTCGTACCAGTATTCTTTAAGGAGAGACTCCTCATCGAACTTATAGCTTGTCCAGTTCGGCTTTGTGCCTGTTAAGTGGAACCACTCCTGCTCATATACGAACGGACCGTAATCATGCGGAGAATAAACCAGCTGGCTCTGATGCTCGCCTAAGTCTACGGGGAAATCCTTTACACCGCGGAAGTTAGCTCCCCACCATGCGCCGTAATACGGCTGATATTCGGACTCACCATAGTGAGCGTAGTCGGTAGAAGGCGAGTTCCAGTCATAGCCCTTTTCGATCTTCGGGTATACCTCGATACCCTCTACCATTATAAGAAGATTAGGGTTCTTGTCAAGACAAGCCTTAGCACCCTTTTCAGCGCCGTAACGCCAGTTATTGGCATCGGAGGAACCATCCCATTTTGCAAAGCTTCCCTCGTCTTTTTTGCCGTGAGGCTCGTTCTTTAAGTCGATAGCGATAACGGTATCGTCGTCCTTGTAGTAGTCCGCGAACCATGCAAGTGCATCGAGCCAGTCCTTTTCGCTGAAGCTGCTGTCGTACCATAGCGGGAAGTTATGACCTGCGGAATTAGTGGTAGCGCAGTGGATATCCATCATTATCTTGATGCCGTCCTCTCTGCACCATTCAACTACCTTGTTCCAGATGTCGAAGCTGTACATAGGAGTACCGCCCTCAACTCCCTCAACAGTAAGCTCAGGGTTCTTGTACTCGTTGAGCTTGATTATGGGATCGGGCTTCCCTGCCTTCCACTGGAGAAGTATCTCTGTGGACATAGGTACACGGAGAAGATTGAATCCGTGATCTGCAATAAGATCAAGACAGTCATGAACGTTTGCCGACCATGCACCGTCAAAGATCTGGCTTCCTACGTTGTAGCCGAACCAGTTTACACCTGTCAGCCATACCTCATTGCCGTTCATATCAACGATCTGTGCTTTATCATTGACATGGAGCCAGTCATCGTGGTACTCGTCGGGAGCAGCCAGTGCGATAGTCGCTCTCTCGGGAAGCTGATTTAAAGCAGGAATGAATACTGCGGCAGCTGCTGAAACTGCTGCCAGCCTCTTAAAAAATGATTTTGACATATTAAGACCCCTCTCAATATAAATTTTCAGCAATTTTACGAAATTGTCAACATCATTATAACCCATTTTGTCCTGATTGTCAACGATATTTTGCATATTTCAGCAATAATCAGTCATTTGCCTGCCGCTGCCGCAAGTGTTGGTGCAGGAGTTTTTTCTGACTTTGACTTTGCATGAAAAAACATGAGGTTTCAGCTCAGAAGCTCCTCCCTCATTTGTGTGAGGAGCTTCTTTTCGCGTCTTGACACCTGCACCTGCGTCATACCAAGTGCCTTTGCGGTCTTTGACTGAGTTAACCCCTTGAAGTATCTCAGCTCAAGAAGTGCTCTGTCATTTGGTTCGAGCCGTGACATTATCTGGCGCAGGGCAAGCAGATCGGTTATGCTCTCGTCGGGGGACTCCGTAGGGATATCAGTCTGCCCCTCGTCATCGTCACCTGCTGTAAGAGATATGAGGGGCTGGCTCACGCATAACGCCTCGGATACGTCGCTTTCTTTTGCACCGGAAAGCTGTGCAAGCTCCGTGATAGTCGGCTCTCTCATCTCACGCTGTCGGAAATCCTCGCAAAGCCTTTGCAGACGCAGGGAAAGCTCTTTCAGACCGCGGCTGACGCGGATAGCTCCGCCGTCGCGGAAAAGCCGCTTTATCTCACCGAGTATCACAGGTACGGCATAGGTTGAGAACTTCACTCCACGTCCGCTGTCAAATGCTTTTACCGCTTTGAGCAGTCCGATACATCCTGCTGAATACAGGTCATCGTACTCTATGCCCCGTCCGCGGAAGCGGTTTGCGCAGAGGTGTACAAGTCCCAGATTTTCTTCCGCAACAGGCTTCTTTGTTTCAGTCTCCATGTGCTGAAAGCCTCTTTCTCATGATGACGGTAGTACCTTTGTCGGGAGTGCTCTTCACTTTAAGCCTGTCCATGAAGGACTGCATCACCGAAAAGCCCAGTCCCGAACGCTCTTCCTCGGGAGCTGTGGTGAAAAGCGGCTCCATCGCCTGCTCCACATCTTCTATACCGCAGCCCTTATCCTTGACTCTTATGTATATCACTCTTTCGGGCAGCAGCCGCACTGTAAGCTCGATATTCCCCTTTTTATGCCTGTAGCCGTGGACTACCGCATTAGTCACTGCTTCCGATACTGCTGTCCGTATGTCGGAAAGCTCCTCCACAGTTGGGTCTGCCTGTATCAGAAATGATGACACCACTGCTCTTGCTGCCCCCTCGTTTACCGAAAGTGACGGCATGGTGAATTTTATCTCGTTGAGTATTTCCATTTTTCTTCTCCTTTATCGTATTTTTACTATCCTCTCTATGCCCGAAAGCTTCAGCACACGTCTTATGTATGGCTGCGGATTGCGGACCTCAAGTGCGCCGCCGCACTCCTTCATCAGCTTGCTCCTGCCCATTATAAGTCCTATGCCCGAGCTGTCCATAAAGGTTATGCCGCCGAAGTCTATGGCAAGCTGCCGCGGCTGTGCGCTGACTATGAAGCGGTCAAGCTCTGCGCGGAGCTCCTTTGCGTTGTGGTGGTCAATTTCACCGCTGAGAGTGGCAATTGCCGTTCCATTCTCACTTTTTATATCTATTTTCAATGCTGTACCTCCTTTTCGCTGCCCTTTGCAGCCTTTTCATGCCTCATTATACCACTGCATGATGCAGGATTTTGTCGAAACTCACACCCTGTAAGTGTTTTTCTGAAAAAAGCATAAAATAAGTTGCAAGTCGGTTCCAATAATGCTATAATGGATTAGCAACTGTTTTAGGAGGAATAATATGATATTATATTTCTCAGCTACGGGAAATACGGAGTTTCTGGCTTCCGAGCTTGCAAAAAAGACAGGCGATGAGTGCCTTAATCTCCTTAAAAGGATAAAAAATAAGGACTACTCCGAGATACGCTCGGATAAGCCCTTCGTTATATGTGCTCCCGTGTATGTATGCGAAATGCCGCGCTTTTTCAGTGATTACATAAAAAAAGTGCCGCTGAAGGGCAGCAAAGACGTATATTTCATCGTCAACAGTGCAGGCTACGGCGGTATATCGGGATATCTTGCCAAAAAGATAGCAAGGCACAAGAAGCTGTGCTTCAAGGGATATAACGAGATAGTAATGCCGCGTAATTACTTTATCAGCCATTATCCCGTGCAGACAAAGGAAGAAATAAAGGAGCGTCTTGACAACGCCTGTGAGAAAGTGAACGAGATCGCAGATAAGATCAGAAAGGGCGAAAAGCTGCAATCGCGGTATATCTTCCTGTTTGAAAAGATAATCACTATCCCCTTCAATCCCGTATGGTCAAAGTACAAGATGAAAGCAAAGGACTTTTTCACCACCGACAGCTGTATCGGCTGCGGCAAATGTGCGAGAGTATGTCCGCTGAACAATATCATCATAAAGAACAAAAAGCCTGTATGGGGCGATACCTGCACACACTGCATGGCGTGTATCGGAAACTGTCCGAAGGACGCGATATTTTACGGAACAGTCACCCGTGAAAAGGGA
This sequence comes from Ruminococcus flavefaciens ATCC 19208, assembly GCF_000518765.1. Taxonomy (GTDB): domain Bacteria; phylum Bacillota; class Clostridia; order Oscillospirales; family Ruminococcaceae; genus Ruminococcus; species Ruminococcus flavefaciens. Next base: position 76,433 of record NZ_JAEF01000015.1, read on the forward strand.
AAATACAACCTCAGAGACTACAAGTATCTCATCGGCGGCAGTCAGTCGTCGCCTGTAAAAAACAAGGATCACCAAAGGAGAAAAAATGGCTAAACAATTCTGGAAGGGCAGCACCCTGCTTGCTCCCGTGCCTGCCGCCCTCGTTACCTGCGGCACTGTGGAAAAAACTAACGTCCTCACTATCGGCTGGACGGGTATCGTATGTACGAGACCGCCTATGACCTATATTTCGGTACGTCCCGAACGCTACTCCCACGACATCATCAAGGAGTCGGGTGAATTCGTCATAAATCTCACTACCTCGGCGATGTGCCGCGAGACTGACTTCTGCGGAGTCAAAAGCGGCAGGGATATGGATAAGCTTGCAGCCTGCGGCTTTCACGCAGTACCCGCTCAAAAGGTCAGTGCACCCCTTATCGAGGAATGTCCTCTCAGTCTTGAGTGCAGAGTTACGGAGTCAAAGCTTCTCGGCTCTCATACCATGTTTCTTGCTGAGATAGTCGGTATCGACGCTGATGAAAAATACATCGACAGCAAGGGCAAGCTGAATTTGCAGCAGTGCGGACTTATGGCTTTCGCTCACGGTGAGTATTTCGCTATCGGCAGAAAGCTTGGGGATTTCGGCTTCTCCGTCAGAAAAAAGAAAAAGCACCGAAAGCCGCCGAAGAAGTCATGAGGAGATATCCTCGATGAACTGCCGCAGCTCACGGTCGGTATCAAAGCTTATACCCTCGCGGAGCTGCTCCCTGTCCATATCGGAAAGCAGTGACATATCAACGTCTACATAGATATAAGGCTCATCACTGCCGCAGCGGAACACTACCGCCCGTCCGCCGTACTCGCGGACTGTATATTCGGGCTCTTCCTGCTCTATGGCAGCCGCTGCAAGCCGCGTTTCGACCTTTTTCCTGCGTACAGCCTGACCAAGTGTGCATATTACCATAAAGGCTGAGACTGTTATGGCAGAAACTATGGTAAAATATATTCTCTTTGCACTTCTGTATGTCATATTTTTACTCCCTTGAAGTATTATCACTCAGGCAGCACCTGTCGGATATTCGCTTAATCTGTGCGGTGTTGCCTTAATTATTATCGCCCGTTTTTTCGATATTATACAAATTGCCGAATTTTCCGAAAGCTCTTAACATTTCATCTCAAACGTGCTATAATATAAGATGTATATTTATATACATAACCAAATACATATAAAATCTTTGAAAGGAGCCTGCCGCCGCTTTAAGACGGTCATTCTGACAAAATGAAAGATAAAAATTTCGACGCTTCTCCTCAGCAAAGTCCATACGGCAACGGAGGAGTAGTCCGCCAGACACCCCCAAAAAAGAAAAAGAAAAAACACAGCAAGGTATACATTGTTTTCAAAAAGCTGATGACTGTCATCGCTACTACCCTGCTGTCTCTGCTGCTGGTCATCATAATCACGGGTACTATCGTAAGTACAGCTATGGCTGCTTATGTACTCAACTTTATGGACGACTCCACAAACGTTACACTGCAGCAGCTTGAATCGGGAAGCGATACCTACTTCTACGGAAACGAAACAAATGAGAACGGCGAAAAGGAGCTTGCTGTTATCCACAGAATAAAGAGCGACTTCCAGCGTATCCCTGTTTCTATCGACAGAATACCCCAGCACGTAAGAAATGCCTTTGTTTATACCGAGGACGAGCGTTTCTACGTACACGACGGTGTTGACTATAAGCGTACTTTCTCCGCTTTTCTCAACCTGTTCCTCCACTTCTATGATACAGAACAGGGTGGTTCGACTATCACTCAGCAGCTCATCAAAAACCTTACAGGTGATGACGAGCCTTCTCCGTCACGTAAGATACGTGAGATCTTCTCGGCTATGCAGCTTGAAAAAACTTACTCAAAGGACGAGATACTCGAAGAGTACCTCAACTATATCGGCTTCGGCGGTCCTGTAAACGGTATACAGCAGGCTGCTATCACTTACTTCGGTAAGAGCGTTGACGACCTCACTATCCCCGAGGCTGCTGTTCTTGCTGCTATACCAAAGAGCCCTGAGGAATACGGTCCCGATGTTATCTATCACAGGGACAACGATCCAAATGAGCCTATCGTAGTTGACGGACGTGCCAACAACAAGCCCCGTCAGGAATACGTTCTCTACAAGCTCTATGAGAACGGCGCAATAACCTACGACGAGTATCAGGAATACCTTGTTACTCCCCTTCTCTTCAGAAATTCCGAGGAGTACAAAAAGCTCCACCCTGAAGATGACGCTAAGGAGCTTGAAGAGAGAGAAAAGGCTTATACATGGGTAGTTGATGCTACTTATTATGAAGCTGTCAAGATATTCATGGACAAGTTCGACCTTGATTACTCAAAGGCGATGACAAAACTCCAGAAGGGCGGCTACAGAGTTTATACCACATATGACGACCAGATGCAGAAATACGTCGAGGAAAAAATGTCAAGCCTCGAGAATTTCTACCCTGTTTATGTAAGTCAGGTAACTCACGAGCTTGACCTTGAGCCTCTCGGTCACCCCGACGGAAAGCCTGAGGTATATACTCCTCACGTTGGCTTCATCGCTATGAACTATGACGGTGAGGTACTCTGTGCAGTCGGAAATGTAGGCGAAAAGACAGGTTCTCTCGTTGATAACTACGCAGTACTGAACAAGCGTCAGGTCGGTTCTACTATCAAGCCTATATCCGGCTATGGCTACGGACTTGAAAACAATCTCCTCCACTGGAGCACCACATTCCCCGATTCAGCTACAATGACAGGTGAGGACGGCAATCCATGGCCTTACAACTACGGAAGAGCTGCGGGTACAGGCGCACAGATCCCTGTATGGAGAGCTCTCCAGAACTCATTCAATACCATCCCTGCTCAGCTCTGTGAAAAATTCGGCGTTGATGAAATATGGAAATTCTCTACTGAAAAGCTCGGACTTGATCTTGTTCCCAACGATAAATCAGGTCCTTCACCTCTTACCCTCGGCTCTCTCCATGAAGGTGTTACTCTTGAAAACCTTGTTAACGCTTATCTCCCTTACGGACATGAGGGTATATACAACGAAGCTCACATAATCTCAAAGATAGAGGACAGCACTCAGCAGATAATCTATCAGAACAACGGTAATCCGAGACAGGTCATCTCAGATGAGACTGCTTATGTTATGAATCGTCTCCTCAAGAACGTTGTCCAGAACGGTACAGGTACAGCCGCAATACTCTCAAATAAGACAGTCTGCGGTAAAACAGGTACTACCGAGGACTGGTACGATGAAGTCTTTGTTGGTCTTACACCTGACTTTATCAGCGGTATAACCACAGGTTTCAAGTACAAGCAGGATCCTCTTAATATCCCGTCGGGTATCTCTGCAAAGATCTGGAGAAATATCATTGGCGACTGGGCAAATACACACTATCCTGATACACCGAGCGACTTTGAAAAGGTCAAGACTGTAATCGAAATGCCTATGTGTACAAGCACAGGTCTTATCGCAGGCGCAGGCTGCGGAAAGGGAGCTATCGGCTACTGGAAGTCAGAGGTTACTGATAATTACTCGCCACCGTACTGTCAGGGCGCTCATTATACTGCTCCTGCTCAGACAACTACAAATGCTGCAACAGGCGGTGACACGGCAGGCGGAGCCGCAGCAGGAGGAAATGCAGGCGGCGGTGCTGTTGCTGGCGGCGATACAGGCGCAGGCGGATATACAGGCGGCGGTGACGCAGGTGCAGGCGGATATACCGGTGGCGGTGATGCAGGCGGCGGAGCTGCTGTTGGCGGCGGTGACGCAGGCGGTGGTGCTGCTGTTGGCGGCGGAGATGCCGCAGGCGGCGTTTAATACTAAAAACAGGTGATAAATTGAACGATAAAATAAGATTATGCTGTCCATGCCACTTCGGTCTGGAAAGCGTATTAAAGTACGAAATACAAAAGATCGGCGGTACTGACTTAAAGGTCAGCGACGGTAAAATAAGCTTCACGGGCGACGAGAATATCCTCGCCCGTGCTAATCTCTGCTTGTCAACTGCCGAGCGTGTGCTCATTGAGCTTATCGAATTCAAGGCTACGACCTTTGAAGAGCTTTTCCAGGGCGTAAAGGCTATAGAGCTTGAACGCTATATAGGTCCTCAGGATGCTTTCCCTGTAAAGGGTCATTCACTTAACTCGGCTCTGCACAGCGTTCCCGACTGTCAGTCCATAGTCAAAAAGGCTGCTGTTGAAAGGCTGAAAGCCAAGTACGGTATAAACTGGTTCGATGAAACAGGTCCTACGGTACAGATAAAGTTCAGCATACTTAAAGATGTTGTATCCATATATCTGGATACAAGCGGTGTGGGACTCCACAAGCGCGGCTACAGACGGAATTCAAATGCAGCTCCTATCAAGGAGACTTTAGCAGCAGGAATTATCGACCTTGCAAGAGTCCGTCCTGATTCCATAGTATGCGATCCGTTCTGCGGAAGTGGTACTCTCCTTATCGAAGCCGCTCTGAAGGCTCTGAAAATAGCTCCGGGTATCAACAGAAGATTTGCTGCTGAAAAGTGGGGCTCTCTTGACTCAAAGATCTGGCAGGAGGAAAGAAAAAGAGCTATCGACAGTGTTGACAGGTCTGCCGAGTTCCACGGTATAGGCGCTGATATCGACGATGCGGCAGTTGCTCTTACTCTTGACAATGCCCATAAAGCCGGTATCAAGTCACGACTCACTATTGAACAGGCTGACATAACTAAGTTTGTTCAGCCCGAAAATTCCATTGTTATCTGTAATCCGCCTTACGGCGAGAGACTCCTTGAGCTGAGAGAGGCTGAGAATATTTACAGAAAAATGGGAAAAGTTCTCGGCAAGGGCGGCAGTAAGCAGAGCTACATCATCTCCCCCCATGAGGAGTTTGAGAAGTTCTTCGGAGCAGATGCTCACAAACGCAGAAAGCTCTACAACGGCATGATAAAGTGCCAGTTATATATGTATTTTTAAAAGATAAAAGCTCCGTGACCACGGAGCTTTTGATTTAGGTGATGATATGAGATTTGTAACTAAAAGAAGGATACTGCACATTTTCTTTCCCACAAGATGTCCCGTATGCGGCGACATCATCGGTGCTATGGACAAGTTCTGCAAGTCCTGCGAAGAAAAGCTGAATGTTTATGATGGAAAGTTCAGTATCGCGGGTGCGGAAAGCTTTACAGCTGCATTTGAGTATGACGACTCGATAAAGCCTGCTATATTCCTTATGAAAAACGGTATAGGCGGCAACGCTGATTACGCTCTCGGAAGTATACTCGCCGAACGTTTATCAGCTGAGGGAATAAATGAGAAAATTGACATTATCGTTCCTGCACCGCTGCATAAAAAGGATCTGCGCAGACGAGGGTTCAATCAGTCACAGCTCATCGCTGAAGAGATAAGCCGTATCCTCGGTATTCCCGTTGAGGCAAAAGCTGTTCTCAAGACACGGCGCACCCGCGCTCAGAAAGAGCTCGACCATCTGAAAAGATCGCTCAATCTGAAAAATGCTTTTTCTGCTGACGGTGAAAAGCTCAAAGGCAAGCGCGTCCTCATAGTTGATGATATCTGCACTACAGGCAGTACGCTCCGTGAGCTTACCGCCGTGATAAAAGAAAACGGCGCAGTCTCAGTACACTGCGCCTGCTGCTGTAAAACCGCAAAAAAGCCGTTAGCGGTTAGTGAGGAGTGATTAGTTTGTAGGGGCGGATATCATCCGCCCGAAATGTAGGGGACACCCTGCAAGAGAGGGCGTCCCCTACAAAAATCCCCGAGGCTTTGCCTCGGGGCTCATCTTCTATTTTCTGTTTTTGATAAAGTCACTGAAGTCTGTTTTTTCATCAGTTCCCGAATTAAATGCATAATAAGCAAGTATCAGTGACGCATCGACTGCATCTGCCATGCCGTCATTATTTACATCTGCTGCAAGTGCCTGTCGTGCATCTTTGAATGTAGATTCCTTGCCGCTGGATATATATGCATATTCTTTCATAAGTACAGAAGCATCAACTGAATCCACAAGCTTATCGTTATTTATATCGCCCATTGCGTAAGGCGGATCAGCTATTACGGTTATGCTGCCCTTATCAAGTCCGTCGCTGAATATGAATTTAGTCATTGTCTTGCCCTTGTCATCGTTGGCAAAATTAGTAAAGAGAGGCTGTATCTTCCCGTATTTTGACTTTCCTACCTCAAAGCTGAACACATCTCCAACCTTGCAGTCAGCAGGAAGTGTAACATCTACTGTCCACATAAGTCCGTCCTTGCCTGCGTCGGTCGCTCCGCCTGTTGTAAGGACGATGAAGTCCTTAGTGTCGCCTAAAGCCTGTTCACCTGTGAGCTGTTCGATAGCCTGACCTGCTGTGGCTTCCCCTATTTTAAGTCTGCTGTCAAAATAAACATAGAGCACCGTCTCACTGTAGAGCTTTTCTGCGCCTTCAACTGTGATAGTGACCTGTTCTTTACGGTTTTGTGCCTCACTTAGATATACCTCTGTACGGCTGAGCTTAAATATTGGCTTGCCCTGTACTGCTGTACGTGTGGTGGTAGTAGAAGTAGATGCAGTTGAAGTAGTTGAGGTCGTAGTTGTTGTCTTTGAAGTAGTTGTGGAAGTCTTGGTTGTTTTAGATGTTGTAGTGGTAGTTTTTGATGTAGTTGTGGTAGTTTTTGACGTTGTTGATGTGGCTGCTGCAAGAGTTTTGACCGCCAATGCCTCGAAGCTGTACTTATACTTGGCAGCATATTCAGAGGCAGGAGAGCTTTCAGTTCCGACTATCTTTCCGGTGTATACTGCCGCATTGCTTCCGCTGCCTGCTGAGTTGCATATGGTATCACCGCTGTCTGATACAGTACAGTTCTTATTGTATATCACTATCTCCTCAAGCTTTCGGCAGTCCTTAAAAGCATATCTGCCTATTTCAGCAACACTTTCCGGCAATGTGACCGACGTTACTTCTCTGCCTGCAAATGCATTATCGCCGATAATAGTTACAGGCAGTCCTGCTATCTGTGAAGGTACCTCTATCTTTCCCGATACCGCTGCATTGCTCAGTTCAACGTGGTCTGAGTATTTATGATATGTTATGCCTGATGATGTGGCAATGGAATACTCTGAAGCCTGAGCTCCGCCTGCATTGCCTGTGAATATATAGCCGCTTGGGATTGCTCCTGCTATTATTGCCGCAGAAAGCACGGCTGATATGCACCTTTTTAACTTCATATATACCTCCGTATCCAGCCATTCGCTGAGGGCTGAACAGAAAAATTATTTATTGTAATCGTAGAACATTTCGTCCATAAGCTTATCGTAGCCGCTGCGGTCACCTAATGCAGCTTTTATCAGTGCCCCTGCATTTTTGAATATGAGCCTGAAGTAAAGCCAGTCCCCCATATCATCGTACTTCCGCGTGGAATTGATAAGATGATTTTTCCTCAGACAGCCATACTTCTTACCTTTCTTTCTGCCATAGGCTTTCAGTGCCTTGGCTGTGGCGATGTCCTCACCAGCTTTTTTCTCAACAAAGCTGCCTATAGCATCAAAATCGGACTTTCTCGCCCAGAATATACCACAGTAAAGTCCCGTAAGCTTAAATCCAAGCCGACAGATAATATCGTTTATCCAAAGTGCTGCCGAATACCTCTCAAAGCGCAGAGGTGCTCCGCCGCCTATGTACTTTCCGCTGTTGAGCATACCAAGTATCTCGCGCAGGGTATCCTCTGTCATACGGTTGTCGCAGTCAATGGTAACTATTACCTTTCCCCGTGCAGCATTGATGCCCGCATTTCGGACTGTGGCTATGCACCTGCTCTCATCTGTAACAACACGTGCTCCGTTTGCAAGTGCAAGATCGGCTGTACTGTCTGTACACCTGTTGCAGACGATAATTGTCTCAACTCCGCATTTTACACGTGAAGCTGCTTGTTTTACCGAATTTATGCAGCGCACAACATACTTTTCTTCGTTATGTGCAGGCACTATGACTGATATGATAATATTGTCCGAAATAGCCATCATCTCCCCTGCTGCTTATTTTATACTATTATATTATATGCTTTTAGGTGTCAAAAGTCAATAGCATGCAGCGACAGCGTGACGGCGCAGAGCCTGCGCTCCCTTACTCGGGTGGATATCATCAAAAGGGCAGTCGCCTCTCGACACGGGCAGCGTGACGCTGCACCCTTTCTCCGCGCACAGTATTTAAACCGGACATAATTTAAGCCGCGAGATAAAATACACGAAAAATATGTATCATCGCGTGACACATACATTAATAAGGTAACGCCGCCATACAGTGCGTTCATGTTGTTTGCATCTTTAGGTATACACGGGCGAGCGTAACTCGCCCCTACAGTGCACTCATGATATTTATTGCATAAGGCGCGGACGACCGATGGTCGTCCCTACAACTCTAACCACTAATCACTATGCAATTACCACTAAGCAATATAAATCAAAAACTTTCTAAAAAAGCTTGACATTGGCGTTTATATGTGTTATAATAGTAGTACCTCGTTGGGGGTTTATTTTTTTGTCCCCGTGCGAGGGAGGCAAACAACCTACCTTTGGTAACAAAGGAAGTACTAATTCAGGAGGTGCCGATATGAGAGTAAAGGTTACTTTAGCTTGTACAGAGTGCAAGCAGCGCAACTATGTTTCCAAGAAAAACAAGAAGAACGACCCTGACAGAATTGAAATGATGAAGCATTGCAAGTTCTGCAGAAAGCATACTCTTCACAAGGAAACAAAGTAATCGGAAGGGGTATTTTTATGGCTAAGAATACAACTTCGGAAAAGAAGTCCGAGAAAAAAGAAGGCGGAAAGATCCGCAAATGGTTCAAGGACCTCAAAGTAGAATTCAAAAAAGTGGTTTGGCCATCCAAGAAAACTGTTATCAATAACACTTCAGTCGTTCTGAGTGTTATCGTTGGATCAGCAATTTTCGTAGGAGCTATTGATCAGCTCTTTTACGCTTTAATGCGTCTGATCTATAACGCTCACTAATTCAGAGGAGATCAGGAGGAGAATTATGTCAGAAGCAGCAAAGTGGTATGTTATCCACACATATTCAGGCTATGAAAATAAGGTAGCTCAGAATATTGAAAAGGTTGTAGAAAACCGTAAGCTTCATGAACTTATCCAAGAGGTCAGAGTTCCTACTGAAAGAGCAACTGAGATCACAGATGGAAAAACCAAAGAAGTAGAACGCAAAACCTACCCCGGTTACGTTCTCGTTAAGATGATAATGAACGACGATTCATGGTATGTTGTACGTAACACCAGAGGCTGTACAGGCTTCGTAGGTCCTGCTTCAGAGCCTACTCCCCTTTCAGAAGAGGAAGTCGAAAAGCTCTTTGGTCTTGAGGTCGCTTCTGTTACCGTTAACTTCAAGGTCGGCGATAGTGTACGTATCTCAGGTACTGCTATGGACGGATTTATCGGTGTCGTTCAGAATATCAATCTTGAAGACCGTTCTGTAGACCTTCTTGTCTCAATGTTCGGTCGTGAGACCCCCACTACCCTGCCTATAAGCCAGGTCGTATTGGTGGAGGATTAATTCAGGTCAAAAAGAACCCGCAGTATGGGTTCAGTGGGAGAGGTAAAATAATTCTTGCCTCGCCATTTACCACATTTATGGAGGTGCGAATACATGGCACAGAAAGTAGTTGGCTACATTAAGCTTCAGATCGCAGCAGGAAAGGCTACTCCTGCACCACCTGTTGGTCCGGCACTCGGTCAGCACGGTGTTAATATCATGGCATTCACAAAGGAATTCAACGAGAGAACAAAGAACGACATCGGTATGATAATCCCTGTTGTTATTACTGTTTACGCAGACCGTTCATTCTCGTTCATCACTAAGACTCCACCCGCAGCTGTTCTCATCAAGAAGGCTTGCAATATCAACAGCGGTTCAGGAGTACCTAACAAGACTAAGGTCGCTAACATCACTAAGGAACAGGTTCAGAAGATTGCTGAGACAAAGATGCCTGACCTCAACGCAGGTTCACTCGAAGCAGCTATGAGCATGATCGCTGGTACAGCTCGTTCAATGGGCGTTGTAGTTGTTGACTAATCAATTTTTTGAATGATGAAGTGGGAGTTATTCCCGTTCAGAGTTCTATTGGTGGGAGGAAAATTCCGCTAATCGGGTAAGCTATAAGCTTCTCGGTATTACCACTTAAATAGGAGGAAATATAATGAAACACGGCAAGAAATATGTTGACAGCGCAAAGGCTGTTGATTATGCAAAGCAGTATGAGTCCGCAGAGGCTCTTGACTTAGTTTGCAAGAACGCAAAGGCTAAGTTTGATGAAACTATAGAGGCACACATTCGTCTTGGTGTTGACTCAAGACACGCTGACCAGCAGGTTAGAGGCGCTGTTGTTCTCCCTAACGGTACAGGTAAGACTGTTCGTGTATGCGTATTCTGCAAGGAAGACAAGTATGAGGCTGCTCAGGGTGCTGGCGCAGAGTTCGTTGGCGGTCAGGATCTCGTAGACAAGATCATGAAGGAAAACTGGATGGACTTCGACGTTGTTATCGCTTCACCTGACATGATGGGTCTCGTTGGTCGTCTTGGTAAGGTTCTCGGACCTCGTGGCCTTATGCCAAATCCAAAGGCTGGTACTGTAACTCCTGATGTTGCAAAGGCTGTTACAGAGGCAAAGGCTGGTAAGATCGAGTATCGTCTCGATAAGACAAACATCATTCACTGTCCTATCGGTAAGGCTTCATTCGGTGCTGCTAAGCTCGAAGAAAACTTCAACACACTTATGGAAGCTGTTGTTAAGGCAAAGCCTGCTGCTGCTAAGGGTACTTACCTCAAGAGCTGCACAGTTACTTCAACAATGGGTCCCGGTGTTCCTGTTGCTACAGCTAAGTACGGTGTTTGATAAATAATAGCTAATATTAAAGGCTTCACATTTCTGTGAAGCCTTTTTGTTATTGTGTTATGTCTGCTGAGGTTTGAATATAGCGCCTGTTCCGTCCTTTGCTATCTTTTTGATAGCTCCCTTCATTATCGCCTGCTGTTCAGGGCGGAGCTTGGAATATGCCTTTATGAGCGCCGGGTAAAGACGGAGCTTGTTTATCTCCTTCAAAGTATCCTTATCTGTGGAATTCAGCACCTCAAACAATGAGTCGGTAAATATCTGACGCTCTATGTCGCTGAACTCCTCAAGAAGTCCCGATATAGCCTTATTTATTACATCACCCGACTTTTTCAGCTTATCCGCAAGCATAAAGCGGTTCCGGCGAAGCTCCCAGCTGTAGGAAAAATGCTGACTGAGTCCTATAGCCGTATTCTTTACTATTTTCGGCTCGCAGCTGCTCCCAAGAAGCATTCCTACTATCGAGACCTGAGGTATGTAGCTTCTGATATACGGAAGCATTTTTTTATATGTATCTGAATCAATTATCTCGTCCCTGAATCCGGGAGCGTCATAAGCATATATCTCCTTTATTCGTCCGCGAATGTTTTCGTCACAGAACATAGAACTATATATCGCAAAATTGCCGCCCTTTGAATGACCGCCGAGACGAATGGGTATATCTGTGCCCGAAAAAGCTTTGTCAACATAACAGACTGCCTGCTGCTGACCTGCGGTCTGCTGCATAAAGCTGAGATTAAAATCCTCTTTCCACCCCACAACTGTGCCGTCAGTCCCGCGAAATGCTACAAATCCGCTTCCGTCGGGAAGACTATAGGTAAGTGCAGAAAATTGCATATCCTCAGAATGCTCGACCATACACACATATCCGCTCAGCAATGTGCCTCGGTAGCGCCTTGACTCCGCAAGCTTTCTGAACAGCATATTATCCTGCTCAAATGTTATGATACGCCTCTTTTTATCGACCTTTTCCGGATCATATATTTTATATGCCTCGGGAATAGAGATACTTTCAGAAAAACTTTCGGGAACTACGTCCTCCAGAGGAACATAACAAAACTGTGATAAGATCAGTCCGTCTATCTCATTGAACGGATCAGCTGAAAACGGAACATCTCCCCGCCAGTCGAGGTAATCAAGAATGTTCGCCAAAAAATTCACCCCTGTCTGAAAATATTGGAATACAATAAAAGTATTACCGCAAATCAGATTATATAATTTTGATGCAATTTTTGTTCTCTTTCTTTATATATCATTATATCACTTTTCTGTCATATTTTCAATAGGCATATATACAAAAATAAACCGAGCGGATACACCGCTCGGTTTACTAATAGGAATTATATCCTGTTATTACTTAGTTGGATCAAGTGAAGAGATCTTGTTGAGGAGGTAGTTCTGGATACGAACTGCGTCCTGAGTTGTGATGCCCTTGCTTGATGTATCAACGTCAGCGTTTGCCTTACCCTGTGCTGTGATAGCAGACTTATCTGTACCGCCCTCACCGTACTTGTTCGGGTTAGCAAGGCTCTGCATGATAAGAACGATATCAGACATATCTACATCACCGTCGCAGTTTGCGTCGCCCCATACAGTAACTGAAGGTGTAACGCCTGAAACAGTTGTTGTTGTAACAACAGGCTTTGTAGTTGTAGCTGTTGTAGTTGTCGATACTGGCGGCTTATCTTTAAGATAGCTGTATTCCTCGTCCTTATCCTGGAGGAACTCAACGATCCATGCAAGAGGAGCATTCCAGTTGATTGTAACCTCGTTTGTTGACCAAGCTTCGATTGAGTCAACGAAGCATCTCTGTGACGGGTTATCCTCAGCACCGGGAACGAATCCGAGAGCACGTACATATGGATCCTGGAGACCTGCGTTAGGACCGCCTGAGAGAACTCCGTCAGGAGCCATAGGCAGAGTCTTATCAAGCTCGTAAGACCAATATCTGTGGTGAGGATTCTTTTCCTTGTATGTACCGTAACCTGTTACATATGAGAATGAAAGCGGGTTACAGCCAAGGAGATAGTTCATACCTGTAAGAACACCGTTCATGTACTTCGCATCGCCTGTAACATCATAAGCGTATGACATAGCCATGAGGTTGTTGATAACCATTGAGTTTGAACCCCACTCATAACCCTTGATGATGATATCCTTGGAGAGGTTGTTTTCATCAGTGTATCCGGGTCCGTCATACTTGTATGGGATACCGTAGCCCTGTGTCTCTTCCTCTTCGATGTATGCATCAGCAGTCTTCTTGAGTGAAGTGATAAGTGTATCCTTCTGCTCATCTGTGAGGTACTTATTGTTAAGGAGAAGTGAGATTGAACCAGCAGAAGCTGTATTACCCCAGTTAAGAACTGAGAATGTACCTGTCTGGTTTTCACCGCCTGTGATTCTCTCAGGAATCTTGAATGCGTTCTCATACTTAGAAAGCTTTGTAAGGTATGTATCAGCGTCAGCATCATCGAGAGCCTTACAAGATGTAAAGATCTCACAAGCTGCCCAGTACATATCGTCTCTTACTTCGTTATCACCGTAAGGACCACCGCCCTTAGCCTGATTGAACGGAGCATAGAGTGAAGTCTTGTTTGACTCTTCTGTTGAAGTTGCCTCGTACCAGTTCTTGTCAGCTGCCTCATAAGCGTCCTTAGCTTCCTGGAGATAGAACTCAGCCTTAGAAGCATCGTATGGCTTGATAAGTCTTGCCATCTGAGCTGAACATGCTGAGTAGTTCAGTGTAGCAGCAAGCGTTGGTGGCTTAACGATACGCTCAGTTTCCCAACCCTTTGAACCGTCGGAAAGTGTCTTTCCTGAATAGTCCCAAGGTCTTGTAGCAAGTCCTGTCCACTTATGGTCGTGGAGCTTGTGGTAAACCATGCCTGCGCACTTCTTGCCCCATGTAGGCTCAGAAGCGTCAACCTTCATAGCTGTCATGAACTCGAGCTCATAGAGACACTCGTCGATGATATCAGGGATCTTCTTTGAGTCGCCGCTCTCTGGGATATTTACTGTGCCTGAACCGTCAGCGAACTTATCCTTTGTATTGCTGTTGTATGTAGCTCTCTCATACATATTAAGGAGAGTCCATACAGAGATACCGCCGTTAACAACGTACTTACCGTGGTCACCGGCATCGTACCAGCCCTTGTTAGCTGTGATCTTTGAAGAAGCGTATGTGCTTGTAGCTTCTGAGTTTGATAAATACTCGTTGTGCCACTCAGTCTGAACATAAGCTGTATCAGTCTTATGACCACCCTCATGAGCAAGAGTAGACTTATCGCCTGATGTTATATACTTCTCTTCGATATCGAGACCTGAACGGTTCTGATAGAAGTAGTTAAGAGCATTCTTGAGCATATCGTGTGACTTGTCTGTGTAGATGTCATCACCGATATTGAATTCCATAGATCTCCAGTCTTCGCCCTTTATGCGGAGATAGTATCTGCCTGGAGTTTTAGCCTTTGAGAAATCGATCTTACAAACTGTATCAGCTGAATCCTTATCAGCCTTTGCTGTAGTTGTCTCACCTGTCTCAACAACAGTACCTGACTTAGCGTCAACGAGCTCCCAAGTATATGAACCTGAAAGGTTGATTGTTGTTGCGCCATAGAGAACATCACCCTTGTTATCGCCGAGTGTAGCCATCTTAGCGTAGTTTGTGAAGTAACCAACCTGGTTTACGGAAATGAAGTTAACAGTCTTGCCGCCCTTCTTGAGGTTAGCATCTGTATTAGCACTGTAGTCACGGTTTGTAGCGCCGTAGCCTTCGTTAGGATCAGCGTTGCAGCAGCCCTCGCCCGGCTCCTTGTCACCACAAGTTACACAGTCGATAGAAAGATCGTCGAACCAGATCTCGTCGCCCTTCTGAGCATTACCCTGATACTGAGTACCCTTTGCATAGTGGAAGCACCACTCACAAGCTTCAAGATCCTTAGTAGGCTTGAATGTACCCTCGAATGTCTGCCAGTCTGTTGTGAGCTTTACAGCAGCCTGTGGCCACTGACCGCCCATATCAGGTCCCATGTGCATATCCTTTGAACCGCCGTCGAGCTCGAAATACTCTTCTGTACCAGCGATATTACCGATCTTTGAGCAAAGCTCCATACCAGCTCTGCTGCCCTTTACCTTCATGCTAACCTTGTACTCGTGGCCAGCCTTGAAGTTAAGGTTTCTGTGTCTTACCTGAAGATCCCACTTTTCCTTGTCTGCACCTACCGGTTCTTCAACAACAACGTGGAATGTGCCGTCCTCAAGGTTAAAGTTCTGCTTAGCAGGTGATGATTCACAAGTGTGCCAAGGCAGAGCCTTGTGTGTGAAAGAGCTTTCGCCAACTACCAGGCCAGCTGATGCTGTTAAAGGTGCTATTGTAGAAACAACAGCAGGAGCAATTGTAGCCATAGCCATAACGCCGGCAAGAACTTTTTTAGTTTTCTTGTGCATTTGAATACCCTCCCTGAATATTTAAGAATATAGTTTATAACGCAGCGTCAGTGCAAACACCGCGTATATATACCGTAAATTCGAGCAATGAGCCTTTACGTCCTGTCGGACTCTGCACTAATCCGACTCATCAATCATATTATATTATATCGAAAAAAAAAAGTAAATAGTTTTCTTGAAATTCGTTCATTTCTCTAATGGGAGTTTCATAATTCTGTACACAATAAACAAAAAGGTAAAAAAAATAAGAGGGAATAATTTCCCTCTTATTTCTATTTTGTGAATTGATTATTATTTTTTCTCGGGGAGCTCTGTAATGACATGAAGCAGGTATTTCTGAAGTGTCTGCGCGTCATTTGTTGTGAGCTTTGAGCCGTTGTCATAAACGTCGCCGTTGGCTATTCCCTGCTCTGTGATATGTGACTTGTCAGTTCCGTCCACACCATATTTATTCGGATTTGCAAGGCTCTGCATTATGAGAACGATGTCTGCAAAATCAACTTCGCCGTCACAGTTAGCATCTCCCCACTTTGTAACAGCAGGTGTTTCATTTCCTTCTGTTGTTGTGGTGACAGTTGTTGTAACTGTTGTAGTTGTTGTTGAAGTTGTAGTAGTTGTTGTAACAGGCTTTGTTGTTGTGGTCGTGACGTTGGTCGGCTCGTTACTCCCATTCTTTACGCATGGCTTTGCA
The DNA here is from genome assembly GCF_000518765.1 of Ruminococcus flavefaciens ATCC 19208. Taxonomy (GTDB): domain Bacteria; phylum Bacillota; class Clostridia; order Oscillospirales; family Ruminococcaceae; genus Ruminococcus; species Ruminococcus flavefaciens. The sequence continues at coordinate 92,469 of NZ_JAEF01000015.1, forward strand.
ACAAACTTTGTGCCGTCAGGCTCTTCGCCCCATGCGATAACGCCGTCTACATACATAGGCATATGCTCGTTGAGAGAGTCAGCCTTCTTGAGGTCTGTAGCCTTTGCAAGTCCGCCAAGATATGACCAGTCATTTGAAGTATCCCAAGCGCCTGCTGTTGACTTGCCGTCTATTGCATCAGGGATAGAAATTCTGAACTGTACCTCGTCTCTGTGTTCGCTCTGACCTGTAGGCTGTATAGCTCTGCCGTCCTCAAACTTGATGCTTGCATAGTATGTATTTCCTGTAGGATCACCCTCGTACTTGTGAGGACCTGTAACTGTAGCGTGACCCTGTCCGCTCTCGTACTGCTGTGACTTTCCTTCTACCTTGATATCATCAACAGAAAGACCGTTCTCGATAACCTCTGATACATCGAAGAAGTATCTGTACTCAACGTCCTTTGCAACTCTTGCAGGCCAAGCTGTGTGGTTCATAGCCCATGCCTTGATCTCTGTATAGCTTGCAGCAGGTGTGCCGTTGATAACTGCGGCTACCTCCCACTCAGCCCACTTCGGAGTCTCAGCAGGCGGGAACGAAGCATCAATGCTTCCGCCGTAATCGTCTACCATTGCGCAGAGACAAGCTGTATAGCCTGCGTTGTAGTCGATAGCAACTTCTGAATACTCATACTGAGCAACACTGTTCTTATAGCTGCCTGACTTGTCAGGTCCGCCAACGAGAGCACCGTAGAGAGTATGTGCATACTCTGTCTGCCAGCCCTCATCTCCGCCTGACTTCTGACCGAGGTCGTTCCAGTGGTCATCGTGTATACCTGAAGCTGTTCTGTGGTGGAATGCAGTCGGCTGATTGTCACCCATACCGAGAACGTAACTCATCTTCAGACCGTTATCGCCGAATACATAGTCCATCTGAGACTTAGCCCAGTCATTGTACTTCTTTGAAAGTGCAGCATCGTCCTTGAATAAAGTATCACTTGCAAGCTTAGCAAGCCATGCTGTTGTTGTAGCGTGACGGGCGCTTCCCCAGTTGAAGAGCCATGCAAGGCCGTCAGGTGTATAGTCTACCTTCTTTCCGCCGTAACCGTCTATCCAGTAGTCAAGGTGGTGAGAAATGTGCTCTGTCCACTCCTTATTGCCTGTATTAAGGGCATAGAGGAAAGCAGCTGCCTGTGAAGTATCGTCCCAGCAGAGTCCCCATGTGAACTTACGCTCAGTTGACTGGTTCTCAAGTGGGAAGTTAGGGATATAGTCCTTCTCGATCTTGTCGAGGTAGCTCTTGTCGCCTGTAGCAATGTACAGCCAGTTAGCAGCATACATACAGTCATCGAGCCAAGAATCGGTATTGTACATACCTGTCATGCCGCCGATATCCTTGTTTGCTCTGATCTTGTCAGCACCCTCAAAGAGATCCTTTGCGTGCTTGAGATACTGAGCTGCCTTCTCAGGCTGTGTATCCTTGAATATAATGTAGCCCTCAGCGAGACAAGCTGCTGAAAGTCCTGCTACAGAAGCATTCTTTATAGTATCATAAGGTCTCTTCCAGTCGCCGCTGTTGAGATGATGCTTACGGAGATATACCTCGGCACTGCACCAGATGTTATGATCTGTAGAGCCGCCCTTGAAGTCGCCGATAGTACCGATCATCTCGCCGCCGCCCTTGTCACAAGCCATAACGTAGTCCATACCCCACTGGATATTGTTGCGGTATACCTCGCCAAGTCCTGCCTTGTCAACAGCATCCTTATAATTGATATAGCCCCAAGCCATGATAGATGCTGAGTAAGCATTGGTAAGAGTAAACTTGAAGTGGTCGCCTGCGTCGAACCAGCCGCCCGGAACAACGTCTGTCTCATTTCCGTCCTCATCAACCATTGAGTCTGCGCGCCATGCTACCTGATTCCACTCAGGAAGCTTTCCTGACTGCTGTACCTCATAGAAGAACATGGACTTCTGGAGAGCCTCTGCGTAGTTGTACTTGGAAGCCGAATCTGCTGCTGTTGCTACGCTGCCCAATGTGCTGACGGGCATATAAGCAAGTACACCTGCTGACATTGCAAGTGCAGAAACTGCTGCCGTTATTTTTTTGATTATCATTTTTAATACCCCTCTCGTATTAAATATTTAAGGCACGGTAAATTCCACACCTATACATTTTAAATATACAATATCCGCACCGATTTGTCAAGTAAAAAATACCATTTTCCACAAAAAAGCAGTACAGCCCTGCGGCTGTACTGCTTACGGTCAAATATTTATCATTATGGAAGCCATGTGATGTAAACGTCCTTGAGCTGATCGTTGTCCTTTTCAAACTGAAACTCGTATCCGCTGCTGCCGTAGTAAACAGTTGAATCCACCTTATAGAGGACGCTGTTCATATTCTCCTTCTGCTCAGTAGGCTCAGGGCACTTAGCAAGAAGCTCGTCCTTCTTGAGAGTGATCGGGAATGCGAAAGATACGACCTCAGCAGCCTTGTCAAGATCTGCGGCTATATCCTTGTTTCTGTCTTCCTCAAAGGTGCTGAGAGGAGTGTAGATAGTGAACCATCTTGCATAAGAAAGTACACATTCCTTTTCCTTCAGATTTGAGTCTGTATAGTTGCTGAACTGGAACTGAAGTGATGAATAATCTGATATCTTTATAGAATACCAGGCAGTGCTGTGGTTCTTATTTACGTTGTTATCAAAGTTTGCAGCGTCATTCTCCTTGAAAGGAACTCCTGCATCAATAAGATCCTGTAAAGTATTTTCGCCAACCGTGAATACTTTTCCATCATAAGCAAAGCTTCTGTTATCGAGATCAGCATAATTCGCGCTGAGGCCCTCAACAGGCTTGGGATCAGACTTCTTTTCGTCCTTGTCCTTATCTTCATCCTTTTCATCAGACTTTTCTGTAGTAGTTACAGCCTCTGTAGTAGCTTCCTCGGTAGTTGTAGTCTCTGCTTCGGTAGTTTCCTCCTCAGTAGTTGTTTCAGCTTCTGTAGTGGTTTCAGTCTTTTTCTTTTCAGACTTTTCCGAGCTCTCTGACTTTCCGCAGGCAGTAAGTCCCATCATAGCAACGAGAGCGATAGCTAATAACTTCTTTTTCATACTCATATTCTCCTTTTTATTTTTCTCAGGACAATTCCCGAGAAATTTCAAGCCATATTATAGCACTTGTGATTTATGTAGTCAATATTTTATGGAATGCGAATAAAAAAATCATTGCATCTATCATTTCTCACAAACTAAGCATATAATTATTGTACATTTTGTTTACTGTTTATTGCTGAGTTTTCATTTATTGCTGTCAGGAGAAGCAACGTTATTACTGCTCAAAACGGTTATCCGAGGTGCTTTAAGGCTGTTGGAACTACTCCCCGACGCGGCACGCTCAGTACAAGCTGTCAGCAGCGGCGGCTGCTGACCATTCCAAGTATTGACTTTTGAAATGCAAAAGTATATAATAATAATGTATACGCTCTTGAAAGCTGCGCAAAATAGCTGTCGGAGGTGTATATAATGTCAGACGAAAAACAACAGGACAAGTCCCCTTCGGAAGAGCTTCTTGACGACGCTGAGCTTGCGCGCGAAAACGGACAGACAGTTTCACGCAACTCAAAGCACCTTATACACTGCCTTTCAGTTGTGGGACAGATAGAAGGGCACTATGTCCTTTCCGAACAGAACAAAACTACCAAATACGAGCACATTATCCCTGCTCTTGTGGCTATCGAACAGGACAGGAGCGTTGAGGGACTGCTCATTATCCTGAACACCGTCGGCGGAGATGTTGAGGCAGGGCTTGCCATTGCCGAGCTAATCTCGGGCATGAAAACTCCCACTGTTTCACTTGTGGTCGGCGGCGGACATTCCATAGGCGTTCCCCTTGCGGTATGTGCCAAGCATTCATTTATAGTCCCGACTGCTTCAATGACTATCCACCCTGTACGCATGAACGGTACTGTACTGGGAGTTCCGCAGACTCTCTCATACTTTGACAAGATGCAGGACAGGATAGTGAGGTTTGTAACTCAGAACAGCAATATCACGGAGGAAAACTTCCGCACCCTGCTGATGAACACTCAGGAGCTTGTACTGGATGTGGGAAGCGTTATCGAGGGAGAAAAAGCCGTAGAGCTGGGACTTATCGACAGCCTCGGCAGTCTCGGAGACGCTATGGACTGTCTGTACGATATGATAGAACATACAGAAAAAAGATATGCGGACTGACCGCAGCTGTGCCGATACGCGCTTTTTTGCGCCGAAAATATGCTATAATGGCACAGCTACATATACAATAGAACAAAACGGAGGCTAACATGGCACAAACACAAACTAAAAAGAAGGCTTCGGGAAAAACACAGAAAAAATCCGAAGCTCCGCGCAGAGAACCTGCCAAAAATAACAATGCAAAGGCAAAACAAAAAGAAAACAATCAGCTTTGGTCTATAATCCTCTTTGCACTTGGTATCCTTGCAGCTCTGATGGTACTCATACCCGGTACAAAGGGCTGGCTTGCCATGCATCATCTTTTACGCGGACTTTTCGGCATAGCTTCTTATCTTGTGCCAATAGCCCTGATCTATTCGGCTATAAAGCTCGGTGCAGAACCGTCAGATAACAGCAAAGACAGAGGCAATGGTATCAGAGCTGTCTGGTGTGTAGCCATAATTTTTCTGGCAAGTGCGGCTTTCCAGATATTCGCTGTGGGATCTATGCCCGAAAAAATACGCTTTTTAAATCAGGTAAAGGCTTTATACAAAGGCGGAATAAAATACGAAAGCGGCGGCGTTGCAAGTATGGTATTTGCCGCTCCCCTGCTGAAGCTCTTTGGAAAGCTTGGCGCACGGCTCATCTCTCTGGTGCTGTTCTTCGTGTTCGGTATGCTCCTTTCAAGGCGTAATCTTACCGATTTTCTGAAGCTTCTGGCTACTCCCTTCGTATTCATAGGAAAATGCATAAACGGTATACAGAATATGTTCGTAGGCGGCGAATTCGTTGACGCTTTCGGTGACGATGACCTTGATGACGACAAGGAGCGAAAGGACTTCGATGCTGACCTTGAGGCCATCAGCATGACCAACACAAAAAAATCAAGCCGAAAGCCCTCGGAAAAGAAAGCTCAGGACAAGCAAAATGTCGAGGCACTCCCTGATGGATTTTTCGATATACCGCTCCCTACCGACCACCTTATCGACTACGGCGAGGAAGAAGCTCCTGCGGCTGCACAGCCGATAGAAGAGGATATTGCTCCTCCTGTACATAATGTTGCTCCGCCTGTTGAGGAAATAAGCGAACCCGAACCTACAGACGAAGGTCTGGAGCAGCTTATCAGCAAGGCTGCCGACAGCAAGCCTGTTCCAACGGAAGAGATCATCGAGGAAGAGATCGAAGCCGAGGAAGAAAAGCCAATGTACTTCCTTCCGCCTATAGATATACTCACACGCCCCGAAATACGATCAAACCGTGCCGAGGCTGTTGAGGAAATGCGTGAAAAGGCTGAGGTCATCAAGAATACACTTTCGAGCTTCGGTGTCGAAGTAAAAATAAAGGATATATTCCGAGGTCCGTCTATCACCCGTTATGAAATACAGCCGGGTCCCGGAATAAAGGTGTCAAAGATAAAGGGACTTGAGGACGATATCGCTCTCAGCCTTGCTGCACAGGGCGTTCGTATAGAAGCTCCTGTTCCCGGAAAGGCTGCTGTAGGTATCGAGATACCTAACACCACAAAGGATATGGTAACTCTCCGCGAGATAATAGCTTCTCCCGAATTCAGAGAGTCAAAGAGCAAGCTCACATTTGCAGTGGGCAAGGATATCACAGGCAATATCATTCTCGGTGATATCGCAAAAATGCCTCACGTTATCATTGCAGGTACTACAGGTTCGGGTAAATCCGTCTGCACACGTTCTATTATAATGAGTATCCTCTACAACGCAACTCCCGATGAGGTCAAGCTCATACTTATCGATCCAAAGATAGTTGAATTCAAGATATTCGAGAATATCCCCCATCTTCTCATACCTATCGTAACAGACTGCAAACGTGCCGCAGGTGCGCTGTGCTGGGCTGTAAACGAGATGATGCGCAGATACAACATCTTCGCAGAGGCGGGTGCAAACGATCTGCGCTCATACAACGAGCTTGCGGAAGTGGACGGCGACCGCTCACCTATGCCGCAGGTAGTTATATTCATCGACGAGCTTGCTGATATGATGCTGGTGGCAGGAAAAGAAGTCGAGGACTTCATCTGCCGTCTTGCACAAATGGGACGTGCCGCAGGTATGCACCTTGTAGTTGCTACTCAGCGTCCTACTACCGATGTTATCACAGGTCTTATCAAGGCTAATATCCCCAGCCGTATAGCTCTTTCCGTAAAGTCTCAGGTAGACTCCCGTACTATCATTGATATGGCAGGTGCAGACAAGCTCCTCGGAAACGGCGATATGCTGTATATGCCTATAGGTGCAGGAAAGCCTGTCCGTGTACAGGGCTGTTTCTCGTCAAATGAAGATATCGCGGAAACTGTCCGTTATGTAAAGTCTCAGGTAGATGTCTCATACGATCCCGCTATCACAGGTGCTGTTGAGGGATATTCGCCCCAGTCTCAGAACGGCTCAGGCGGAGCTGACAGCGGCGCTCCGTCAGGCGGCGGCAGTGATGAGGATATCGTTGAATCAGCTATAAAGGTAGCTGTTGAAGCAGGTCAGCTCTCAACTTCAATGCTGCAAAGAAAGCTGAAGCTTGGCTACGCAAGGGCTGCACGTATCATGGACGAGCTTGAAGAACGCGGAGTTATCGGTGCAAGCGAAGGTGCTAAGCCCCGTAAGGTGCTCATGTCAAAAATGCAGTACGACGAATGGCGGCTTCGCAGAATGGACGAATAAATCAAAATTTAGCAGCGTGACGCTGCACCCTTGCTCCGCGCTGAAATATATCTGATAAACAAATTATAGCCGCGAGGGGCAATAAATTATTAGGGAAATATCATCGCGTGATTTTCTGAATTATAATTAACAGCTTAACTTGCCGAGCGTATGAACGGGATTCCAAAGGGACTGTGTTCCTTTGGCAGAGTCCAGAGACAGCGTCTCTGGTCGCTGTTCCCATTTTTTAATGAACAGCGAAATAATACGAAGGCGCATCGCAAAGGGTGAATTCAAAAACAGTCCAGTGGACTGTTTTTGAAGAGGGAACGCCTTGCAAGAGAAGGCGTTCCCTTAATGGGACGTCGAGTGACTCCCTACAGTGTAGGGAGATGTCAGCAAAGCTGACAGAAGGTATGTGCAGCTGTTAGCTGCGCCGTCCCCTACATTTCGGGCGGATAATATCCGCCCCTACAATGGGCTAACAGCTAACGGCTAACGGCTCAAAACATATTTTTGCTCCGCAAAAATATGTTTTGCAGGAGGTGATACCATGTATGAAGGCTTTCTGCCTACAACAAAAAAAGAAATGGACGAGCTTGGCATAGAACAGTTCGATTTTATATACATAACAGGCGACGCTTACGTTGACCACCCAAGCTTCGGAGCGGCTATCGTCACAAGGCTTATCGAGGATATGGGCTATACTGTCGGTATCATCTCACAGCCCGACTGGCATACGGACAAGGACTTCCGCCGCTTCGGTGCGCCTAAGTACGCTTTCCTCGTTACCGCAGGAAATATCGACTCTATGGTGGCTCACTATACCGCCGCAAAGCGCAAGCGTTCCGATGACGCTTACACCGCAGGCGGCGTTGCTGGCAAACGCCCCGACAGAGCTGTTATCGTCTACTGTCAGAAGCTCCGCGAGTACTTCGGTGACATACCAATAGCTATCGGCGGTCTTGAGGCTTCACTGCGCCGTTTTGCCCACTATGACTACTGGGACGACGCTGTTCGCCCCTCTGTGCTCGTTGACAGCGGTGCGGACATACTCATGTACGGCATGGGCGAACATCAGATACAGGAGATATGTCCACGTCTTGCCGCAGGCGAAAGTATCCGCAATATGACTGATATCCGCGGAATATGCTACCTCACAGAGCCTGTCAATACGCCTATCGGTGCAGCACAGTGCCCCTCATTCGAGCAGGTGCGCGACAGCAAGACCGAATACGCAAAGGCAGTAAAAATACAGTATGACTGGCAGGACGAGGTCTACGGAAAGACCATAATACAGCGTCACGGCAAAATGATGCTGGTACAGACTCCCCCTGCCTACAGTCTCACCACCGAGGAGCTTGACCACATTTATTCTCTCCCCTATACCCGTGCGATACACCCGTCCTACGAGGCTTTAGGCGGTGTCCCCGGTATCGAGGAGGTTCGCTTCTCTATCACTCACAACCGCGGCTGCTTCGGTTACTGCAATTTCTGCTCGATAGCTCTTCATCAGGGCAGACGCATAACCGTAAGAAGCGTTGAATCGGTACTCAAAGAAGCTGAAAGAATTACTCAGATGCCCGATTTCAAGGGATATATACACGATGTTGGCGGTCCGACCGCTGATTTCCGCCGTCCGTCCTGCGATAAGCAGATAACCAAAGGACTTTGCATGGGCAAGAAATGTCTTGCACCAACACCATGTCCCGCACTTAAAGTCGACCACACGGAATACCTCTCAATGCTGAGAAAAATACGAAAGGTCAAGGGAGTGAAAAAGGTGTTTATCCGCTCGGGTATACGCTATGATTATCTCATTGAGGACAAGGACGACGAATTCATGCGCGAGCTTATCATGCACCACGTAAGCGGTCAGCTCAAAGTCGCTCCCGAACACTGTTCGGCGGTAGTCCTTGACAAAATGGGCAAGCCCCATATCGAAGCCTACAAACGCTTCCAGAAGCGTTTCTACGAAATAACAAAAGGCATGGGAAAGGAGCAGTATCTCGTTCCCTATCTCATGTCCTCACACCCCGGAAGCACTCTCAACGAAGCTATCGACTTAGCCGTTTTCCTCAAGGAAAACAAGATACGTCCCGAGCAGGTGCAGGACTTCTACCCTACTCCCGGTACTATCTCAACGGCTATGTTCTATACGGAGCTCGACCCGTATACAATGGAGAAGGTATACGTACCGAAAACTCCGAAGGAAAAAGCTATGCAGCGCGCTCTGCTGCAATATTTCCGCCCTCAGAACAGAGAGATAGTCCTCGAAGCTCTCAAAGCCGCAGGCAGGCGCGACCTTATAGGCTCGTCGCCGAAATGCCTCATAGAGGGAGACTCTCACAAACAGGGAAATGCTCCCCGAAAGGGCGGTGACAAGTCGTGGCAAAATACTTCAAAGACACGGAAAGCTTCGTCGAAGCAGCAGGAGAGAAATACAAGCTCAATGCGCAGCAAAAACAGTACCTTCGGGAGCTCGCAGAGGAACGGGAAAAAGAACGCTCCGCACGGAAAGAAAAAACATTAAAATTCATCGGATTTCTGCTCATAGTCGGCATTATCATATTTGCCTGCCGACACTACTGGAGCAAGCCTGCACATACATTTCCTGCAAAGGATATACTTGAAGTACACTTCATTGACGTTGGACAGGGCGACTGCACTTTCATAGCCGCAAACGGTACTACTATGCTTGTGGACTGCGGCGAAGATGCGGTATCGGCTCAGATCATAAAGTATCTGAAAAAACTCGGCATCGGACGGCTTGACTATGTTATTGCTACTCACCCGCACTCAGACCATATGGGCGGTATGTACCGCATCATCGAGACATTCGATGTGGGCGAAGTGATGATACCGCTGATGCCCGAGGAACAGATCCCAACAACAATGTTTTACGAAAGGTTTCTTGATGCCTGCGAGGAAAGAGAAACTATTGTAACTGCCGCAAATGTGGGAAGGATAATAAATATAGGTGATGCAAGGGCAGAGATAATAGCTCCGGACAACACATTTCAGGAGGATATAAACAATTACTCCATAAGCTTTATGCTGTATCACGGAAACAATTCATTCCTGCTGACAGGCGATGCTGAGGCTGATGAAGAAGCTCAGATGCTGAAAACCGAAAAGGTAGGCAAGGTAACTGTTTACAAGGCAGGTCATCACGGCAGTGCTTACTCCTCGACCTCAGATCTTCTTGCAGTTATCCGACCTGACATAGCTGTGATATCCTGCGGCATGGAAAATCCCTACGGTCACCCTGCCGACAGTACCATAAAAAGGCTGAAAGAGTACACCGACCACATCTACCGCACCGACGTATGCGGAACTATTGTCATAGAATCCGACGGCAAAAAGCTGTCCCTCACTCCCGAAAGGAGCACGGAATGATAATAATTGACAGATTTGAAGGAGATCTCGCTGTGCTTGAAACAGACGACGGCATGATAAACGTTGAGCGCAGCCTGCTCCCCGAAAATGCTGCCGAGGGCGATGTTCTCACCTATAACAGGGCGTGGACTGTGGATAAGGCTGCCACAGAGCAAAGACGGAGCCGAACAGCAAAACGGCTTAAAAGGCTTTTGAACAAAACTGATAAAAGAGGAAAAAATGACTGATATTATCATAATCGGCGGCGGTGCAGCAGGCTGCTTTGCAGCTGTTACAGCCGCAAGATACGGAAAGTCCGTTATGGTTTTCGAGAAAAACGAAAAGCTTGGCAGAAAGCTGCGCATAACGGGAAAGGGACGCTGCAATGTAACCAACAACAGCTCCTCTGAGGAGCACATGAAGAATATCCCCGTAAATCCGCGGTTTCTGTACAGCTCCTTTGCAAGCTTCGATGCCGAGTGCACCATGAGATTCTTCGAGGAGTTAGGCGTACCTCTGAAAACAGAGCGCGGAAACAGGGTGTTCCCCGTAAGCGACAACGCCAACGACATCGCGGACGCTATGGAACATGAAATGAAACAGCTCGGTGTTAAGGTCATACAAAAGCGAGTCACGAAGATACTCACGGAGAACGGCGCAGTATGCGGCGTAAAGGCAGGCGGCGAGGAATACCGCTCGGCTGCGGTGCTGATAGCCTGCGGAGGAAAGTCATACCCTGCTACAGGCTCTACAGGTGACGGATATACACTGGCACAGGAGCTGGGACACACAGTGACCGAGCTGAAACCGAGCCTTGTCCCCCTCACCTCTCCCGATAAATACTGCGCGGAGATGATGGGACTTTCACTTAGGAATGTTACTCTTAACCTTTTCGACAGGGATAAAAAAATATACAGCGAGCTCGGTGAGATGCTGTTTACGCATTTCGGGGTATCGGGACCGCTGGTACTGAGCGCAAGCTCTCATATAAGAGATATGCAGCCGAATCGCTTCAGGCTGCTCATAGACCTGAAGCCTGCACTGTCTCCCGAGCAGCTCGATGCAAGGATACAGCGCGACTTTGCCGAAAATCTCAACCGCGACTTCCAGAACGGTATCAGAAAGCTGCTCCCTGCAAAGCTGATACCCGTTATGGTAAAGCTTTCGGGAATATCTCCCGAGCAGAAGATAAACGGCATAACAAAGGAGCAGCGTCATAAATTCGGAGAGCTTATAAAGGCATTTCCTGTAAGGATATCGGGGTTCCGCCCTATTGATGAGGCTATCATCACCAGCGGCGGGATATCTGTAAAGGAAATTGATCCGAAAACTATGGAGTCAAAACTGGTGAGCGGTCTTTACTTCGCAGGGGAGGTCATAGACGTTGACGCTTACACAGGCGGCTTCAATTTACAGATAGCTTTCTCTACTGCCTATACTGCGGCAGTAAATATGTAAAAAGGGGTAAATGATATATGGGATGTATTGGCAATCTTTTATGGTTCATTTTCGGAGGCTTTTTCAGCGGTCTCAGCTGGTGTCTGACAGGGCTGCTGTGGTGTATAACCATAGTCGGCATACCTGTAGGCAAGCAGTGCTTCAAAATAGCAGGTCTTTCCTTCATGCCCTTTGGCAAACAGGTGGAATACGGCGGCAGCACTGTAAGCTTCCTCGTAAATCTGCTGTGGCTCATATTCGGCGGACTTGTAATGGCTATAGAATTTGCAGCTATCGGTCTGGTGCTTTGTATCACTATTATCGGTATACCATTCGGCTTGCAGATGTTCAAGCTTGCCAAGCTGGCACTTATGCCGTTTGGCGCTGAAGTAAAGTAAAGGCTGGGCTGTATCATGATAAAAATAATTATTGTATATACTGTTCCGCTGCTTCTGCTGACACTTGCCGTGATATCCATGACAAATCACGGTAAAAAAGAGAAAAAATGCGGTATCGCTCAGCTTGTTCTGACACTTCCGCCTCTTATCACAACACTGATAATACTGGCTGCAAACCTGACAAATAAGGCAGTATCGGAAGATACGGAAACTGTACGCAGGATACTGTATTACGGTGAGGTCGCTGTGGGACTCCTGTTCACGGTCGGACTCGTATATTACGGCGTTCTTGCCATCATAGAGCTTGTCTTAATGGCACTCATCAAAGCATCAAGCCCCAAGCTCGGCAGAGCTTATCTGACTGCTTTCTGTATCTGTGCAGCAATGCCATTGCTCCTCTACAGCTTTTATCCTATTTTTGACTGAGTGGAGGGCACAACGACATGAAAAAAGATATTTCACGCAATTTCTTCAGATACGTTTTTGAATTTGCAGTTGCAGGCTTTGTAGGCTGGCTGTACGAGGTAGGCATAACATGGGCGATGAACCACTATTTCGAGAACCGCGGCATACTTCATCTGCCCATAGTACCAATATATTCAGTGGGAGCGTTCATTCTTCTGGCTATGCTCAGAAAAAAACGAAATCCCGTTTTCATATTCCTGTTCGCCCTTGTAGTAACGACCTTGTTTGAGCTTGGTTCTGCATACCTGCTGGAATTCATATTCCATAAGCAGTTCTGGACCTATCACAACTGGTATTTCTCCATACTTGACAGATCAAGCCTTATATCAAGCGCCATATTCGGGCTTCTTGCCGTGGTGTATTTCTATGTGCTCCACCCAATTTCGGGAAAGCTCAGCGAAAAGCTGCCGAAGCCCGTATGCATCGGCGCAGGTATCACCATATCAGCTGTGATAATCACCGATTTTGTCATCTCGGTATATCAGCTTCTGAAGGACAGGTGATGTTATGGAGCATATTTTCGGACTGGTCGTTGTACTTATAATGGAGATTATTTACGAAGCAAGCAAGAGCCCAAAAGTACCAAAGCCTTTACGCTATATCCTAATAGGTCTGACAATACTGTTTTTTGCGGCTTTCTTCGTCTGCATATTCATTGCAGGTATCTGGACACTGAAAAAGACAGTCCCCGGCGGGATAGTAATAATAGCATTTGGACTTCTCATGCTGATACTCAGCATACGGAAATTCCGAAAAACATATCTGAACAGATAAAAAAGCATTTATGCTTTATAAATAAAGGAGTAAAACTATGAAAACTATCAACATCGCTATCGACGGACCTGCAGGTGCAGGAAAAAGTACTATCGCAAAAATGGTGTCAAAGGAGCTTGGCTACATCTATGTTGACACAGGTGCGCTTTACCGCACTATCGCGCTTTATATAACCGAAAACAACATTGCCGATGAGGACATCGAAGCTTCTCTTGAAAAGGCTGACGTTTCACTTAAATTCATCGACGGCGCACAGAGAGTTTTCCTCGGTGACAGAGATGTATCCGATATGATAAGAACTCCCGAGATATCAATGGCTGCTTCACACACATCTGCTATCCCTGCTGTTAGAGCATACCTCTTCGAGACTCAGCAGAAGATAGCCCGTGAGAACAACGTACTCATGGACGGACGCGATATCGGTACAGTGGTACTGCCAAATGCTGACGTTAAGATATTCCTGACAGCTTCTGCCGAGGAGCGTGCAAACCGCCGCTACAAGGAACTTGCAGAAAAGCCGAACTGCCCCACATATCAGGAGATACTTGACGATATCATCAAGCGCGACTATCAGGATATGCACCGCGAGACTGCTCCGCTGAAACAGGCTGAGGACGCTGTACTCGTTGACACAACAAAGCTTAACTTAGAAGAGTCCGCAGCAGCTATCGTTAAGGTCATCAAAGATAAGATAGGCTGATAAAAAGCCTGTACAGAGGTGAAACAATATGTATTACATAGTCAAGTTTCTGGTTCGTTTATACTTCCGCATGATGTACAAGATAAGCATTGAGGGCAAGGAGAATATTCCCGATGATACTACTGTCATCTACGCCTGCAACCACAGAAGCAACGCCGATCCTCCGCTGCTGGGTGCATGGTCAAAGGGCAAATTCGCTTTCATGGCTAAGGAGGAGCTCTTCAAAAACAAGCTCTTCGCGTGGCTGATACGTTCCCTCGGAGCTTTCCCTGTTGCCCGCGGTAAAGGCGATACCGGAGTTATCGACACTGCCGTTGAAAGACTTGGCAGTAAAAGAAGCCTTATGATATTCCCCGAGGGTACTCGCTCAAAGGACGGCAAGGTGGGACGCGGACACACAGGTGCAGCTCTTATCTCCGCACGTTCGGGAAAGGCTATTGTCCCGGCAGGTATATGCTACGGTGAAAAGCTGAAATTCCGCACTCCCATCACTCTGAAATTCGGAACTCCTATCGAACCCACAGAATACTGCGAGGTTTGCGATGAACCCAATCCACGTCAGCTTGTAAAGCTCAAGAACCGCTATATGGCAGATATCAAGCTCCTCGTCGAGGGTGAGCCCGAGGAACAGATCGAAGTAAAGGAGAACGACAGCAATGAGTAAGGTAACTGTTGCAAAGTCCGCAGGCTTCTGCTTCGGAGTGGACAGAGCCGTGAAAATGGTTTACGGCGAGCTTGAAAAAAATACCCATGTGGCGACGTTGGGACCTATCATACATAATCAGGACGTTGTCAACGATATGCAGGCAAAAGGCGCCAGGATAATAAATTCCGTTGACGAGCTCGCTCCCGATGAAACTGTAGTTATCCGCTCCCACGGCGTAGGCAGCGATATATACCGTCAGATTGAGGCTAAAGGCAACAAAATGCTTGACGCTACCTGCCCTTTCGTTTCGCGTATACATAAAATAGTGGCTGAAAAGTCCGCAGAAGGTTATTTTATCCTCATTGCAGGTGACCGCGATCACCCTGAGGTACAGGGCATTGTTGGTCATTGTGACGAAAATTGCCTCGTTTTCAAGGACAACTTTGAGCTAAAAGCCTTTTTTGAAAAAAATTATAAAAATTTGCAAAAAAAGCTTGCAATTGTGGCGCAAACGACGTATAATATAGTAGTATGGGGTGAGTGTTTAAACGTGATCCCGAAGGACGACCCCGACATTGTTATATATGATACGATATGCAACGCAACGGACACACGTCAGACTGACGCTGCCGAACTTGCGAAAAACTCGGATATCATGCTTGTGGTAGGCGGCAGACACAGTTCAAATACTGTCAAGCTTTACGAGGTTTGCAGCCGCTACTGTAAAACGTATCATATAGAGAATTCGGACGAGCTTCGGTCTTTAAAGCTTCCAAATGCCGATAGAATAGGCATCACTGCAGGCGCATCAACCCCCGCCTATATAATCAAGGAGGTACAAACCAAAATGGCAGAAAATGAAATTCTTGCAGCTAATCAGAATGAGGATATCGACTTCGCTCAGATGATCGATGAGTCATTCAAAAAAATACATACAGGAGAGAAAGTTAAAGGCACAGTTATCGCTGTAAATAATACAGAAGTTATCGTTGACCTCGGAACAAAGCACACAGGCTATGTTGCTCTTGATGATCTTACAGATGATCCTTCAAAAAAGCCCTCTGACATTGTCAGCGTCGGCGACGAAATCGACCTTGTTGTTATCAAGGTAAACGATGCTGAGGGTACAGTTGCTCTCTCTAAGAGAAAGGTTGACGAGCAGGCCGGCTACGAAAAGATCGTTAAGGCTCAGCAGGAAGGCACAGTTCTTGAGGGCGTTGTTCAGAGCGTTGTTAACAAGGGCGTTACTCTCACAGTTCTCGGCGTAAGAGTATTTATCCCTGCTTCACTTACAGGCCTTCCAAGAGGCGCAGAGCTCGATCAGCTTCTCAAGAAGAAGGTAGAGTTCATCGTTATCGAGGTTTCTGAGGGCGGCAGAAAGAGAGCCGTTGGTTCTATCAAGGCTGTTCAGAACGCTAAGAAGGAAGAAGCTAAGGCAAGATTCTGGGAGACAGCTGAGGTTGGCAAGACTTACACAGGTAAGGTAAAGTCACTCACAAGCTTCGGTGCATTCGTTGATCTCGGCGGCATCGACGGTATGGTACATATCTCAGAGCTCTCATGGAAGAGAATCAAGCACCCAAGCGAAGTTGTTAACGTTGGCGATACTCTTGAGGTATACATCAAGGATCTCGATCAGGAAGCTAACAGAATTTCTCTCGGTTTCAAGAAGGCTGAGGACAATCCTTGGGAGATCTTCAAGTCACAGTATCAGGTTGGCGATGTAGTTAAGGCTACTATCGTTTCTATCACAAGCTTCGGTGCATTCGCTCAGATCATCGACGGCGTTGACGGTCTTATCCACATCTCACAGATCGCTGACCAGAAGGTAGAGAATGTCAAGGACGTTCTTTCAGTAGGCGACGAGGTTGATGTTAAGATCATTGATATCGACGAAGAGTCAAAGAGAATCAGCATCTCAATGCGTGCTCTTCTTGAGAATGAAGAGGACGAGGCTGAGGAAGCTCCTGCTGAGGACGCTGAATAATCAGTATAAATCAGGGCTGCACAAAATGTGCAG
Organism: Ruminococcus flavefaciens ATCC 19208; assembly: GCF_000518765.1. Classification (GTDB taxonomy): domain Bacteria; phylum Bacillota; class Clostridia; order Oscillospirales; family Ruminococcaceae; genus Ruminococcus; species Ruminococcus flavefaciens. Next base: position 109,139 of record NZ_JAEF01000015.1, read on the forward strand.
CCCTTTTCATTATAAGTTTTCAGATCAAAACAATGCCCCGAAGCGATGTTTACATCACTTCGGGGCTGTACTTTTATATTCTGAACGCTTGTTATATCAATTGATCGGAAGTGCATCTACAAGACGAAGCAGATAACGCTGAATTGCAAGAGCGTCATTGGAGGTTATTCCGTTTCTGCCCTCAACATCTGCATTTGCAGCTCCCTGATCGGTGAGGTGGTGCTCGTCTGTACCGTTTATGCCGTACTTATTCGGATTTGCCAGTGACTGCATGATAAGAACTGCATCTGACAGATCAACAATGCCGTCCATATTTGCATCGCCTGCAAGTCCCTGCGGAGGCTGTGTTGTTGCGGTAGTTGTAGTGGTAGTAGTTGTTGTCGTGGTTGTAGTCGTTGTCGTGGTAGTTGTAGTAACTACAGGTGTTTCCTTAACGAAAGCAATGTAGTTCATACAAGCTCCGCTCATGCCGTTTGTGCCGAGAGTTACGGTCTCGCCTGCCTTTATCTCCTTTGCATATACATCAAAAGGTCTAACAGCCTCGCTGTCGTTGATCTCAACGATCTCGCCTGTCTTTCTGAAGTTATACAGCCATGACGGGATAGAAGTTACTCTCTCGTCCATAGCTACAAATACTGTTATATCCTTTGCAGCAGTAATTACAGCAAGGTCGGAATCAGTATTCTTCGAGTTGCAGGCTGTGCGGATAAGCTCACCGCCGCTGATGCTTGAAGGAACAGAAGCGATAACGTGCTCACGGTCGCCGAATGCCTTATCGCCTGTGCTGAAGTTCTCAACGATAGACCACTGTGCGCCGTAGCTTGCGTCCTTGACCTCAAGCTTAGCAATGAGTTCGCTCTTAAGTGTATCGTCGATAACTACTGGATCTCCGCCATCAGAAACTGTTCCTGCATTGTATGCCTTGTTCTGCATTCTTCCTGCATAAGCCATTACCTCGGATTTAGCAGCGTCTGCGGACTGCACCTTGTAGCTGGTGTATATCTTCGATGAATCTGTATCGAAGTTATCATAGCCCTGTCCGCCGCTCTTGAGGTTGTTGATGTAAGCCTGTGCAGTTCTTGAATTTACTATCTGATAAGCGAGTCCGCTGCCCATATTGCAGCTGTCGAACTTGTCACCGTAGGACTTGATAGTTCCCGAATATGCGTCATTTCCCATATTCTCAGCATCAAGAGGAAGATTTGTCTTTTCGTAGTAGTTAGCCTCAGAGAACACCTTTGAGTTGTAGGAAGCTCCGATACCGTACTGCTTGTTATTGTAGAAGTAGTTGTTGTAGCTGTGGATATGTGCGTTTCTCGCACGGGGATTACGTGACTCGGTATTGTTGAACCAGTTGTGGTGATAGGTTATCCAGTCCTGCTCATGATTGGTTCCGCCGCCTACAAGTGAGGTCTTGTGACCATCCTTGAACAGATTATATGAAACTGTTATATACTCACTCCACTTTATGTCCAGTGAACCGTCGCCGTCTGCCTTGTCGGCATCTACTATACCGTTGCCTGCATAAGCATTATAGCCCTTTTCGATAGTACAGTTGTGTACCCACATATGATTTGACTTGTTGTCGGCAGAGCCTGTCATGGATACGCCGTCATCAGGGTACTTGCCCAGCCACAGGTTGCGGACCTCGCAGCTCTTTGAGCGCTTCATCTCAAAGCCCCACTGATTGAGTGCGGCATCATAGCCGATACCCTCGATAGTAACGTTTTCAGCGTTCTGGAGATACAGCATATTTGAGCCGTCGTTCTGCTGACCGTCGTTAGCCTTTGCACCCTTTGGCACATCAATGCTGCCAATAAGTCTGAATACAACGTTCTTAGGCTTTCCGCTGTAGAAGATGTTGTAAAGACCTGTCTGACCGCCGTAGGTAATGCTGTCCTTGTTTGAGTTGTTCACATAGATGACTGTAACGCCTGATTTCAGAGTACCGTCGTTATTGTAAGCGCCCACAGCTTCTGATGTGTTATAGTGAGCGTAGCCGCTGCGGTCAAATGCCATTGTCTTGACTGTGCAGCTTGCAGAGCCGTTAGAGCCCGAAACGTTTATTGTATAAGATGTATTTCCCTTGAGTCCGGGAATATCGACTCTTGAATTTCTTATAAGCTGTGAGTCTACAGCTGTATAGCTTGAACTGCCCTCGGGTGCGTAGCTTACCTTGACATTATTGCCAAGCTTTGAGCTGTCCCACTCTACGAAGGCTTCTTCATACCAGCCGCCGCAGGTCTTTATTGCACCTTCAACATTTGATGAAGGCTGATTGTTATTGCCGCTTGTATTTCCTTCACCATTGAGGAAAGAAGGAGTCCAGTTGTTCATATAGCTTGTGATATTGATGTTTGCAGCGTCACTGTCCGATACGGTATGTCCCTTGCGCTGTGAAAGGTCAACTCTCTGTCCGTTTGAGAGCTTTGTACCGTTCTCCTTGAAGCCGTCAACGCTCTCGGGCTGTACGCCGCTCATGGAAGTCCAGCCTGCTGCTGTTATCATATTGCTGTTCTGAAGAGTAGTATTTACAAAGAGCACCTTTGCAGTCTGTCCCCATGGTCTGCCGAGATAACCTGCACTTACTGTGAGCTGTGAATTTGCAGTTACCTTACAGTCCTTGAAGAGATAGCCTGTATACGGGCTTCCCTGCTCTCTTGCTGCTGTGATATATCCGCCTACAGAACCGCTGCTGTAGCCCTTCCAGCGAAGCTCGCAGCTGTCGAATACTGCATTGCTGCCGCCGAAGATATAGTCTGTCTGTCCTTCGATAAGGCAGTTCTTGTAATACTGCGGTGAGCCGCCTGTGTAAAGTGTATCCTGACTTGACAGGAACTTGCAGTTAAGGAACTCAGCATAGCCTGTATCTACTGAGAGAGCTGCTGCACGTTCTGTATAAGCCTTTGACTGCACATCAACGCCGTTATAGCGCTGTACCTTCAGTGTCTCGTTTGTACACTCAACGCCGTCTGCTAACTCTTCCTGTGTGAGGTAGCGGTTGAAGGAGTTCTCGAATACTATGTTCTTAGCCTTGAAGTTTGTAGCCTTAGGCCAGAGCTGTACTGTAGCTCCCCAGCGATAGTTTGAAACGTTCTTGCCGCTCTTTGAATTGGCAAGATTTGCATCGTAATAGCCCTTTGAGTTTGCACTGTAATACTTATAGCCGATACCGTAGTACCATGTGAGTACAGCATCGCCTTTGCTTGGCTCGTCATTTACAAATGTAATGTACGGTGTCTGTACAATTACCTGCTGACGGTATGTACCGGGGGCAATGTGTATGGTAACGCGGTTAGCCTCTGATGAGGGATTGAGGCTTGCTGCCTTGTCAACAGCAGCCTGCACTGTGGAAAAGTTGTTGTTTCTGCCCGAGTATCCGACATACAGGTCTGTACCTGCTGCATTGGATCTCAATGGCTGTACTACGGCAAATGATGCCAGTAATACGATCATGGCTGAAACAAACGAAATGATCTGTAGATTGAGCTTTCGTGTCCTGCCGACCATTATTATCACTCCTTTTGAATTTTGGGATCTTACACTGCCTAAAGCGCGATCCTTAGCCTGAAATTGTTTTCTTGGCACAATTCGCGAGCTTACAGGAAAAGACTCCGCAGAATATGCACCTATACACCATAATTATAACATACTCACTACAAAATGTAAATATAATCGTTAATTTTACATTAATTTTTGTGGATATATACAATGGTTCTTTATTCTCTTTGGGTAAAATATCCTTAAATGATATATCCCCCCCTATTTTAAGGCAAATTTGTGTTTTCCCTTATTGACAACATACTACAAAATGGTATAATAAATGTGTACGTAATAACCGCCAGAAGGCGGTTATTGAGCAGACTTTAATTAAATCAGGCTATTATTTATATCATTACAACTCAGGAGGTTTATTATGAAATTTGACAGCACAGAAGAATGGAAAAGCAAGATCAAGCGAGTAATAATTTCCGAAGAGGAAATACGCAGCGAGATCAAAAAAGCAGGTGCATACATCAACTCTTTATACGACGGTTCGCCCATACTCCTTGTGAGCATACTGAAGGGCGCTTTCGTGTTCATGGCTGACCTGTGCCGCGAAGTCACTGTTCCATGTGAGATAGCTTTTATGGCGGCAAAAAGCTACTTTGAGGGCACTGTCTCATCAGGTCATGTTGAGATAACTATGGACTTAAAACACGACATCAGTCAGTATCATGTCATCATTGTTGAGGATATCATCGACACCGGAAGAACTCTCAACGAAATAAAAAAGATACTCGGTGTCAGGAATCCTTTGTCTCTGAGGATAATGACTCTCCTTGACAAGCCCGATCGCCGCATAGTAGAGCTTAAAGCCGATTATTCCCTTTTCACTATCCCCGATTATTTTGTTATAGGCTATGGACTCGACTACGGTGAATTCTACAGAAATTTACCGTATATAGCGGAATTCAGCGAATGAGGTGGCTAAAATGGTGGAAAAACTATTCAGACTCAAAGAGCGCAGAACTAATGTAAAGACTGAAATTGCGGCAGGTATCACCACTTTTATGACTATGGCTTATATACTTGCCATTAACCCGAATATCCTTTCAAGCACAGGTATGGACGCAACTGCCGTACTCCTTGCAACTTGCCTTGCTTCATTTATCGGTACTGTCTGCATGGCATTCATGGCTAATCTGCCCTTTGCACTTTCCGCAGGTATGGGACTTAACGCATACATGGCTTATACAGTCTGCGGAAATCTTGGCTATTCGTGGCAGGTGGCACTCCTTGCGGTATTTATCGAAGGTATCATTTTCATCATACTCTCACTTACAAAGGTAAGAGAAGCTATCTTCGATTCTATCCCACTGTCGCTGAAACGTGCGGTATCGGTCGGTATCGGTCTTTTCATCGCATTTATCGGACTTCAGAATGCAGGTCTTGCAGTAGACTCCGCAACTCTCGTAGAGCTTGTGGACTTCCGTGAAAACTTCAGTACCACGGGAATTTGCGCTCTCCTTGCTGTTATAGGACTGCTCACAATGGCGATACTCTACATCAAAAGAGTAAGAGGATCTATCCTAATAGGTATTTTTGCAACATGGATTCTCGGTATCATATGCGAGCTTGCTGGACTTTACGTGCCTGATGCTGATATGGGTGCTTACACACTTATACCCTCTTTCCATATGACTGATTTCACATCTATCAGCAAAACGTTCGGTCAGTGCTTCAACGTGGATTTTGATGCTGTTGGTATTTTCAACTTTATAGTTGTTGTATTCTCCTTCCTCTTCGTTGACCTTTTCGACACTCTCGGCACTCTTATCGGCGTAAGTACAAAGGCAGGACTTCTCGACAAAGACGGCAAGCTCCCTGCAATAAGACCTGCTCTTATGGCTGACGCTGTTGCAACTACCGCAGGTGCAGTGCTTGGTACTTCTACCACTACTACTTTTGTGGAGTCCTCAGCAGGTACGGCAGCAGGCGGCAGAACAGGTCTTACAGCTCTTACAACAGCTGTACTGTTCCTGCTCTCTATGTTCCTTGCACCTATATTCATCGCAATACCTGCATTTGCAACTGCTCCTGCACTTATACTCGTCGGCTTCCTCATGTTCAGCACCGTGTCTGAGATAAAGGTTGACGAGAAGAACTACGCATCGGCTATTCCTGCATATCTCAGTGTTATAGCTATGCCGCTGTTCTACAGCATTTCCGAGGGCATCGCTATCGGTGTTATATCTTACGTTGTTATAAACCTTGCCTGCAAGAAGTACAAGGAGATCAATCCTATCATGTATATCCTTGCGGTACTCTTTGTACTTAAATACATATTCTTATAAATCATAATTTTGCAGCGTGACGCTGCAAATTTTGATTTATAAAAGAAAAGGACAGCTTTCGCTGTCCTTTTTTATCGATTATTACCGCCTTTGAATTCCTTTTTGACTATGAGTATCTCCTCTTTTTCGACAAGCTCCCTGCCGTTGAATCCGAGGCGGATAATGTAGGGCATAAAGTCGATAAGACGCATAAAATCATCAACTCCGAAGCTGTTGTCATAATAGTGGAGTATAGTGCTAAGAGCAGTACCGTGAGTGCCTATCATTATATTCTCATCTCTGTGCGCGTCAAGTATATCGTTTACCGCTGCAATATTCCTGTCCATTACAGACTGCAAGCACTCACCGTCACTTTCACTGTAGCTCAGGTCAGACCAGCGTTTGCGGAACATCTCAAGATTATTGCTGTTTTTGCCGTTGATACGCTCGTGCAGACGCTCGTCGATGGCAATATCGAGCCCGTGCTCGTCTGCGGTCTGCTTTATGGTATCAAAGCTGCGCTTATACGGACTTGAAACAGCGAAGTCGATACGGATATCCTTCATTGCTTCCACAACTTTAAGAATATCTCTCTCTCCCTCCTCGGTAAGCGGACGTTTTGCCGCATCTGCGAAAGCGTAGTCGGGCTGTGCGTGACGTACAAAGTAAATATTAGTCATTACAGTCTCTCCTTAAAGTCAGAATAGCCGAAGCTGCGAAGAGTCACAAAGCTGCCGTCCTTTTTCAGCAGAAGTATCGAGGGCAGCGGCATACCGTTGAAGGTATTGTTCTTGACCATTGAATATATCGCCATATCTCCGAAAACAAGCCTGTCACCTATATGCAGCGGTTCATCGAAGGAGTACTCGCCGATAGAGTCGCCTGCAAGACAGGTCTGTGAGCCAAGTCTGTAGCTGTACTTCTTCTCGCCTTTCTCTCCCGAACCAACAAGTGGCGGACGGTACGGCATTTCCAGTACATCAGGCATATGACAGGCTGCGGAGGTGTCAAGTATCGCCATTGGCATATCATTTTCCGTGATATCCAGCACCTCAGTCACGAGCCAGCCTGCATTGAGAGCGGCTGCTTCACCGGGTTCGAGGAATACTTCCAGTCCGTACTTTTCCTGCATACGGCGTATGCAGCGTTCAAGCCTCGGTATATCGTAATCTGCACGGGTTATATGATGACCGCCGCCGAAGTTTATCCACTCCATCTTTTCAAGCACATCGCCGAACTTTTCCTCTACAGCATCAAGTGTAGCTTCAAGGTCATCGGAATTCTGCTCGCAGAGAGTGTGGAAATGTATTCCCGTAACGCCGTCAAGGTCATCTGTACGGAAGTTCTTCCGCGTGATGCCAAGTCGTGACTTAGGCGAGCAGGGATCGTATATCTCATGTCCCTCCTGAGTTGAAAACTCTGGATTGATACGAAGCCCTATCTTCTTTCCTGCCGCAAGTACGCGGTCACGGTACTTGTCAAGCTGAGTAAAGGAATTGAAGATGATATGTCCGCAGTAGGATATTATCTCGTCTATTTCATTTTCGCGGTAAGCAGCCGAAAAAACGTGATTTTCCTTTCCCATTTCTTCATATCCCAGCTTTGCCTCGAAAAGTCCGCTGCAAGCTGTTCCGTCGAGATATTCCTTCATAAGCGGATAGACATGATAGCATGAAAAAGCCTTCTGAGCAAGGAGTATCTTAGCTCCCGTGCGCTGTGAAACGCCGCGGAGTATCTCCATATTGTGAATAAGTGCCGACTCGTCCACTACATAGCAGGGAGTCGGCATTTTTGTATTATCAAACATAAGCTTATTTAAGGAAATCGTTCATGGTGATCTTAACTCTCGGAGCACCATTCTCATCAGGGTCGATCATCTCGACCTTTTCCATAATGATAGGATCAACAGGTGATGACATCTCTCCGTCGCTGCCCTGTTTGCGAGGTACTTTTGTAAAATCATCAACTACCTCCATGCCCTCGGTAACGTTGCCGAATGCAGCATAGAAGCCGTCAAGTGAAGATGAATACTGTCCTGAGTAGCAGATAAAGAACTGGCTTGATGCGCTGTCAGGATCCTGAGAACGAGCCATTGATATTACTCCGCGCTGATGTGAAGTAGGATTGTCAACGCCGTTAGCAGAAAACTCGCCCTTGATAGTCTCCTTGCTGCCGCCCATTCCTGTTCCCTCAGGGTCGCCGCCCTGTGCCATAAATCCGTCAATTACACGGTGGAAAGTAAGTCCGTTATAAAAGCCCTCGTTTACCAGCTTTTCAAAGTTAGCGCAGGTAATGGGCGCCTTATCAGGATAAAGCGTGATAATAATTGTATTGCCCGACTGTCCTGCTGCTGTAGTAGTCTCGTTCTTTTTTGAGTCAGATGAACCAGAACTGCCGCAGCCTGTCATCATAAGCATAGTAGCTGCCAAAGCAGCTGTGAACATCTTTTTGATATTCTTAAAACTCTTCATATTTATTTTTCTCCTTTTTCGCTGTTATCCGTAAATAGCAGCTTTCTTACTATATTAAGCTTTGAAAATGCAAAGCCTATGAACGCTCCAGAAACATTCAGGATAAAATCGTCTATATCGCAGGCACCGCGCATTGTAAGGAACTGCAATGCTTCCACTCCGAGCACAACTGCCGCAATGGTCAGTGCAAACACCCTGAAGCTGCGCTGTTTTTTCCACAGCGCAGGGAAGAATACTCCCGCAGGCATGAATACCGCTAAATTTCCCCAAAGATTGTCAAAGGAGAAATCCCCGTACACTGCATCGTCTGCACGGTAATACGTGACAAACTCTGCTATGGTGCGAAAGGGTACGAAATTGGTATTCTCACGGAAATATTCGCCATAGGTGTAAAAGTTCAGCAAGCTGCTCCTGATATAAAAGAGCAGATAATACGCAACACCGGCATATATTGCAAAAAGAGCAAAAACTATAAGCTTTTTAGCCCTCATATCAGTCAACAAGAGTAGGATCGAAGTCCTCTTCCCAAGGAAGTCCCCACTTGTTGAGTGCTTCCATGAACGGATCGGGATCGAATTCCTCGATGTTGTAAACGCCTGCCTTCTTCCATGTGCCTGTCATTATCATCATAGCACCGATCATTGCAGGTACGCCTGTTGTATAGGAAATAGCCTGTGAGCCCACTTCCTTGTAGCACTCCTGATGATCGCAGATGTTATAGAGGTAGTAATTCTTGTCCTTGCCGTCCTTCTTTCCGCGGAAGATACAGCCGATATTTGTCTTACCAACTGTTCTCGGACCAAGTGATGCAGGATCGGGGAGTACAGCCTTTAAGAACTGGAGAGGTACTATCTCCTTGCCCTCATACATGATAGGCTCGATAGATGTCATACCTACATTTTCAAGGCACTTGAGATGTGTAAGGTAGCTCTGACCGAATGTCATGAAGAAACGGATACGCTTGATGCCCTTGATGTTGAGTGCGAGGGACTCAAGCTCCTCGTGGTGGAGAAGGTACATATCCTTCTCGCCTACGCCCTTGAAGTTGTAAACGCGCTTTATCTCCATAGGCTCAGTCTCTACCCACTTGCCGTCCTCGATGTAGCTGCCCTTTGCAGATACCTCGCGGATATTGATCTCAGGGTTGAAGTTTGTAGCAAAAGGATAACCGTGGTCGCCGCCGTTGCAGTCAAGGATATCAATGTAGTTTATCTCGTCGAACTGATGCTTCATAGCATAAGCCGAGAATACTCCTGTTACGCCCGGGTCAAAGCCGCTTCCGAGGAGAGCTGTGATGCCTGCCTTTTCAAATCTCTCACGGTATGCCCACTGCCACTTGTACTCGAATTTAGCAGTATCAAGAGGCTCATAGTTAGCTGTATCAACATAATGAGTCTTTGTAGCGAGACAAGCGTCCATGATAGTAAGATCCTGATAAGGAAGTGCAAGGTTCAGCACTACATCAGGCTTATAGCTGTTTATAAGAGCAACAAGCTCGTCAACATTGTCAGCGTTTACCTGAGCAGTCTCTATGACTGTCTTTGTTGTAGGCTGGAGCTTTTCCTTCAGCGCGTCGCACTTTGACTTAGTACGGCTTGCTATCATTATGCCCTCAAATACCTCGCTGTTCTGACAGCACTTGTGAATTGCTACGGAAGCAACTCCTCCGCAGCCGATGATCATACATTTTCCCATTTTTATTTCCTCCGTATCTTTAAAAATTTATATGTGTTACCAAATAAATGCCAATTGCCGCTAAAAGCAGATCTGTAAAGTTATGTTTTTTCTGTCTTGAAGGACAATAATACATTTCAGGGTTATTTGGATTTACCTTAATTTCACGCTGACCGCTTCTTTCCAAATGATTGATCAAACTTGTATCGTTTGCGGATTCATACAGCCGATTATCATATTCATAGACCAATTCGAGTTTTTCTTTCCCGTCATAGTATACTCCTGTTCTTTTGATCATGACTCTGACCGTCTCTGTACACTTGCGTCTCAGCATTCTGATAACTAAATAATCCACCAGAGCTATTACTGTCGGTATCAGCAATACAAATTTCCATAATAGGTATTCTTCTACATTCTCTATATCCTGCATTTTCTTTCACCAATGCCTAACCTGTCTTTCTGTTTTATCCACATAAACTATCGGCACTTTTCAGTAAGAGCCGCTGTCTTATCTCAGATCAATAACCTGAGCCGAATAAAAAACATATAATAATATTTATGTATCATTTAAAAGCAAGAAGATACATAACGACTGCTCCCGCAACAGCAAATATCAGAAATCCAATAATTTTATGTATTGTTTCCTTCGGACAGTAAAAACTTTCAGGCTTATCAGGGTCAATGTAAAGACCTACACGATCACCTTTATGCCAAGTGAGAAATGGAGAAGATACTCCCCCATTTTTCATATAATCTTTACCTTCAAATCTATATTCAAAAACAGGGTAATATGAATAACTGGTATTACCATCACTGTCAGTGCTGCGTTCTATTTCAAAATCTACAACAATCGCTTCAACATACTCTGTACACCTTTTCTTTTTTATTATTATATCTATTATTCCCCAAGCACCTACCACAAAAAAATAATGGAAAAAATTAACATTAATCTATCATTTCCTCACTTTCCTGTTTTTATCATTAAATCTCAGATGCGTGTACAATATATATTAAGCAGCTTGATACACGGTATTATGACCAGTATAACACCAAGTACGATAAAAAGAACTTTTATGGTCGGTATATTAACATGCCTTTCTTCTGCAGGACAAAATATGATTTAGGTTTTTCGGGATTAAAATACCGAACGAAAATCAGATATAATTTTTTATACCAAATTTAAAATAAATAATTAACACAACAAATGCTCTCTCACCGCAAATTATCAGATTAGCAATAACTTTCTGTATTGTTTCCTTCGGACAGTAAAACATTTCAGGATTATCAGGATCAATGTAAAGTCCTGTCTTATCGCCCACATTAAATCCAAGAAATTCAGAATAAAAACTGCTCGCTCTTCTATGATCCACTCCATCAAATTCATATTTGAAAACAGGATAATATGAAACTCTTCCTCTTCTGTTGTATCTTGTTTCGAAATCTACAACAGTGGCATCAGCATACTCTGTACACTTTTTCTTTGATTTTATCACATTTATTATTATCCTAACGCCCGGCACTAAAAAAATCAAAAGAACAATCACAATCAATATTATCATTTTACTTTCAAAAAACAAGCTTCATTGGTGTGAATGATGATACTGTCTCTTCAAATCCTAATTTTTTATACAGCGGATAGCCGTCCACGGAAGCTTTGAGCTCGATATAGTCAAGCTCCATTACCTTCGCATCAGCTATAAGCAGCTTCATAAGCTCTGTAGCTATTCCCTGTCTGCGATAGTCCGACTCGACAAAAACATTGAGCACCGTTCCGACTCTTCCTTTAGGGAAACTTGGATTAGGCGGCAGCTCTCCTACTGTAAGAAAAGCCGAGCCCACAAGCTTTCCGCCGTCCTCTGCAAGATATGCAAAGAAATCGCAGTTTAGATGATCGGCATAATACCGCGGAAGCCTTGCCTTTATTTTAGCAGCCTCTGCATCTGTCATTTCGGGAAAGTCCTCGCGGAGATATTTTATACGTATATCCGCCAGTCCCGAAGCATTCTGTGCTCTGAATATATTCATTTATATCTCCTTTAATAATCACTTTTTTTATACAGTTTAATTCCTAACCCAATAATACCGGTCAGGAATATTCCGACAGCAGCTATTATAATTATTATACCGATAATAAGACCTGTATTTCCATTATCTTTTCTGGAATCATAATAAGGTATATATACCTGAGCAGGATCATCAGGGTTTATATAGATTTGCTCTGAATCACCGATCTCATAAATCTGCCTATGCTTGTAATAATGTGATTGGTAGGTATATTCACGTCCATTATATGTGTATGTAAATTCAGGAGCATAGCCTGTCCATTTTGTAATATTGTCATCACTGTCCCTTTCAGTGAACTCCTTGCTGTTTATGTTTGTCACGATTCCTTCAACCAGTTCAGAGCACTGTCTATGATCCTTTTCCAATGATTTTTTACCGTTCAGATTTGATCTTATAAAGATCACTCCTACCGCCACAAAGAACAAGGTTATAATTCCGCAAAAAATGACCGCGCAGGACATAACGCCGCGTTTCTGTCCTCTTGTCAGATATTTCACCTTTTCTTCATCAGGAAGAGAATCAAATTCAGGATCTTTGTAACTTATTCTGTGATCATTATTGTAGTTTTCATAATTGTTATTGTCATGATTTTTCATTTTTCTTCCCCGATTTTCCATATCATTTATATGAATGTGACTTCGTTTCATCCGTGAAGCCGTCATTCGTACAGATATTCTCTTATGATGCTTATGAAAGTGCAAGCAGCATTTCTCTTATGATCTTGCAGGCAACTGCTGTGGAAACTCCGCTCTGATCGTAAACAGGGCTGAGCTCGTTCACATCACAGCCAACTATATTGAGCTTGCTGCACACCAGTGTTACAGCCTTTCTAAGCTCGTCAAATGTAACTCCCCCTGCCTCGGGAGTTCCTGTACCCGGGAATATTGACGGGTCAAGCACATCGAGATCAAGTGTAAAATAAACATTCTTGCCCCTGAGCTTTTCAACCACTTCTTCAAGTCCGTCGAAGCTGAATTTGTGCATTTCCGTATGCTTGTCCGCAAAGCGGAATTCCTCACGATCACCGCTGCGGATACCGAACTGGAAGATATGCCCGTCACCCACAAGCTCATGGCAGCGTCTGAGTACACAGGCGTGTGAGAGCTTCTGACCGAGATAGTCATCGCGGAGATCTGCATGAGCATCAAAATGAACGATATAAAGATCGCTGTATTTGTTCTTGACTGCCCTTACAGTACCGAGAGTCACAAGATGCTCGCCGCCTATCATAAAGGGCAGCTTATCATCTGCAATTATCACATCTGCACGGTCAGATATATCATCTACAGCGCGTTCCGTACTTCCGAACGGGAGTTCAAGATCGCCGCTGTCAAAATAGCTGTAGTCTGTCATATCCTTATTCTGATAAGGACTGTATGTCTCGATACCGAAGCTTTCGTTCCTTATTGCCGAAGGAGCAAAACGTGTACCGGGCCTGAAACTTGTAGTGCCGTCAAAGCCTGCTCCGAAAAGTACTATCTTAGCCTCATCGTATTCGACATCGCAGGCAATAAAAGTCTGTATATTCTTATTCAACATCTCTGAGAAGCTCCTCTACATAACACGGAAGCGCAAATGAGCCTACGTGAAGTCTTGGGTTGTAGTATCTGGTCTTCAAACCAAGCATACTCCATTTTGTGCCATTATAGTCGTTGGTGGGGTGATACTTCTTTGAAGCAAAGCCAAAGAGCCAGTGTCCCGACGGATAAGTCGGTATATGTGCCTGATAGACCTTACTTATGGGGAAGCTCTCAACTATACGCTTGTGTGAACGCTGCATAGCAGCTGCGTCCTCATCGTAGAACGGGCTTTCATGCTGATTTACCATGATGCCGTCCTCACGGAGTGCCTTGAAGCAGCTTCCGTAGAATTCCTTTGTAAAGAGTCCTTCACCCGGTCCGAAGGGATCGGTGGAATCAACGATAATAACATCGTATTTATCAGTGCAGCGGCGAATGAACTTAACGCCGTCCTCATAGTACACGTGGACTCTCGGATCGTCGAAACGGCAGGCTGTTGTCGGGAGATACTTCTTGCACACCTCAACGACCAGCTCGTCTATCTCCACAAGGTCGATATTCTCAACAGAGGGATAGCGTGTCAGCTCGCGTACTACTCCGCCGTCGCCTGCGCCTATTACAAGTATATTCTTTGGATTAGGGTGAACAGCCATAGGCACATGAGTTATCATCTCGTGATAGATGAATTCGTCCTTTTCCGTCAGCATCATGTAGCCGTCAAGAGTAAGGAAGCGTCCGAACTCCTTTGAATCGAATATATCTATGCGCTGGAACTCACTGTTGCCGCTGTAGAGCTGATGATCCACCTTTATTGAAAACTTTACATTCGGAGTATGTCTCTCCGTAAACCATAATTCCATACTATACCTCCCTTAGTGATCAGCGGATAGTAATAACTGATCAGCAAGAAACGCCGTTCACAGCGTTCTTAAATGAAATGTATACTGCAAATGCAGCCGATACAATTGATATTTAAGCATATTGGCGAAAAATATCCGCCACTACTATTGTAGGGGCAGACACCTACATCTGCCCGAGATAAATGATCGGGGCGATGTGGGCATCGCCCCTTACATAGCCGTTTTTAATTTCTGTCTGTGGGAGGACCTCCTGCGGGCGGTCCCGATACACCATTCTGCTTCATAACGAATTTAAGGAATACAGGTGTTATGATGAAAATGACGATATATGCAACTATAAGGCTGAGTATAAGTGACTTGATGAAAGAAGGCAGGAACGGCATCTTTGAACCGTGTGCAGTTGCCTGCTTGTATGCCATGAACACCATTGAAAATGTGAGAATAGGTGTATAGATAAGATCGGATACAAGAGTTGAAAGAAGTCTTGCAGGGAGACTGCGCTCCTCAAGACCGCACTTGCGTACAAGTCCGTCCTCTACTTTTTTCATGGGTACTAAAAAGCCGATGATAAGGCTTATGATAGTGCTTATTCCGAAGCTCATAAGAAATCCCTGAACCGTGAAATGTCCCGAAGTGAGATTGCCTAAAAGTGAAAGGCAGAAGCTGAGTGTTACCGCCATAAGTATATTCATCTGTAATCCGATTTTTTTCATATTCATAAATTGATCCTCCTGAAAAAATTAATACCCCGTTTTGTATACATTGTTTTTCTGAAATCCCTTATTTGTCTATAACATTAAGTCTTTCTATATTAAGATCTTCCGTACCTGTCATCTGACAGCCTTTTTCTTTTGCATATTTTATATATTCGATTATCTCGGGAGTGATAAGCTCACCCGGAGCAAGTATCGGTATTCCCGGAGGATAACACATTACGAATTCACTGCAAACCTCTCCTGCTGTTTCGTCAAGGGGAAGTGAGCGTTTGCTTGAGTAGAATGCCTTTCTCGGAGTTTCCGCAACCACAGGACTGATATACTCCTGTGTCAGCATATTGGCTTCACTTTTTCCGAAGCGGCGTTTTATCTCGGCAAGCGCACTTATAAGGCGTTCGATATCGCGCTTTCTGTCGCCTACAGAGATATAGGCAAGCACATTTCCGATATCGCCGAATTCTATCTGTATATCGTACTCGTCGCGGAGAAGGTCGTAGACCTCGATACCTGCAAGTCCGATAGGCAGAGTGTAAATACTCAGCTTTGACACATCGAAATCGTATATGCTGTCGCCGTTTATGAGCTCACGTGAATAAGCGTAATATCCGCCTATCTCGTTTATCTCGGAGCGGGCGTATTCAGCCATTTCCACAGTCTGTGCGAATATCTCCCTGCCGCCGAGAGCAAGTCTTTTTCTGGAAATATCCAGACTTGAAAGCAGCAGATAAGAAGCACTTGTAGTCTGTGTAAGGTTTATTACCTGACGCATATAGTCTGAATTTATATTCTTACCCATGAGCAGGAAAGAGCTCTGTGTAAGGCTTCCGCCCGATTTATGCATACTTACCGAAGCACAGTCAGCTCCCACAGCCATAGCAGTTACGGGAAAGTTCTCACCAAAGTAGAAATGCGTACCGTGAGCCTCGTCCACAAGTACAAGCATACCGTGAGCATGAGCAAGCTCGGTTATCTTTTTCAGATCCGAGCATATACCGTAGTATGTGGGATTGTTGACCATTATAGCCTTTGCATCGGGATTCTCGAGAATAGCCTGCTCCACCTGAGCCACCGACATACCGAGAGCGATGCCCAGCTTGTGGTTTACGTCGGGATTTACATAAACGGGAACAGCTCCCGTAAGGATTATTGCGTTTATGGCACTTCTGTGGACATTTCGGGGCATGATTATCTTGTCGCCCTCCTTGCAGGCATACATTATCATGCTCTGTACCGCAGAGGTAGTTCCGCCCACCATAAAGAAGGCATTTGCCGCACCGAAGGCTTCTGCCGCCAGCATTTCCGCGTCCTTGATGACGGAAACAGGGTGACAGAGGTTATCCAGAGGCTTCATGGAGTTGACATCAACGTTCATGCAGTCCTCCCCGAGAAACTCGGTAAGCTCCATATTTCCCCTGCCGCGCTTATGTCCCGGCACATCGAAGGGAACGACTCTCATTCTTCTGAATTTTCTCAGAGCCTCATATATCGGAGCATTTACTTGGGAAAGCTCAGCCATTTCCGAACACGTTCCTTCCGCTGAAAATTTCTATCATCTCCCGCTGGAGCGCATTTGTTATCTCAAGTCTGCGTCTCGGCGGAAGCTCGTTAACATCTGTATTGAACAGATAGTTCTGAAGATCGAGCTCCTTTATAAGCATCTTTGTGTGGAACATATTTGCCTGATAGACATTTATATCCACAGCATCGTATTTATCAAGCACCTTAGCGTCGATATAGTTCTGTATGGAAGTTATATCGTGGTCGATAAAGAGCTTTTCACCGTCAAGGTTACGCGTAAAGCCTCTTACTCTGTAATCCATAGTGATGATATCCGAATCAAAGCTGCCGATAAGATAATCCAGTGCGGTAAGAGGTGTTATCTTGCCGCAGGTAGCAACATCTATATCAACACGGAATGTAGCGATAGAAGTATCGGGGTGAAATTCGGGATAGGTATGAACAGTGACATGGCTCTTGTCAAGATGTGCCACAGTCTCATTACCGCCTACAGGTATCATGGTATCATCGGCAATAAGGAAAGTAGCCGATGCGCCCTGAGGGTCATAGTCCTGACGGGATACGCTGAGCACCTGTGCTCCTATCATCTCAGTAACATGGGTCATTATGTCCGTTATACGCTCAGAGTTGTACTGCTCATCAACATAAGCGATATACTCCTGCTGTGAGCGGGCTGTCTTTGCATAACAGACATCATATATATTAAAGCTAAGCGACTTTGTAAGGTTGTTGAACCCATAAAGCTTCAGTTTATTCTCCATAAAACCACACCTTTAAACAAAAAATGCACACAAAAGACCTTACCAGCCATTGTGTGCATGAAATATCTTCGCGGTGCGCAGAAACTTCATTTACGGTTTCAGAGTCTATACAAGCAAGTACTACCTTTTACTACTCTTATTGACCTTTCACAAGCTGATGAGAACTTATAAAAACTTTATCGACGTACAGTCGAATCAATAAGGCAACAGAAGTTGCCAGCCGAAAAATCGGCGGTCGGCATTTGACCCGGCTGTCCGTATGGCCTCGACTCCAAAAAGGAGTGGTCAATAGTCTTGCTCCGAAACCTAAGCTTCTTTTGCAATTCAGTTTATTTTATCATATTTTCATGTTTTTGTCAATACTTAAAACCGCATTTTATCCCTGTTTTTCATTTGAGCGCACACAAAAAACAGGGAACGCCGAAAACAGCGATCCCTGTCCGCATTATAAGTTTTTCACAATTATGCAGTCTGCTAATTATGCATATAAACGAATATCCTGTATCGTTTTCCGATATTCAATGCTTTTCCGTTGAAAAAGCCGTTTTTTCAGCCCTTTTAAAAAAGCATTTTTCAGTCCTCGCGCAGCTTTCTTCGCTTCTGCTTATCCTCATACATTTTTGCGTCAGCTTTGCTGATATATCCGTCGATATTCGAGCCCTTTTCAGGGACACCGCAGAATGCGCCGAGACTCGCCTCTACCTTATAGGGCTTGCCTGATGCTTTATTATATCTTTTTAAATAGCTGCGTATGTAACCAAAGTACTTTTCCGCACTCTCTTCCGAATAATCTCCGCAGCCTATAAGGGCGTACTCATCTCCGCCTATTCTCGCGCATACCTCATTCATTCCGCAGCAGGACTGCAATGCATTAGCAACAACGATGATAGCGTTATCACCCTCAATATGGCCGTAATTGTCATTTATCATTTTCAGACGGTCAAGGTCAGCGATGATAACAAAAAATATCTCACCTTCCTCGCAGGCTTTTCGGAATAGACCTTCCGCCATTCGCTTTAATCCCTTGCGGTTGTATATTCCCGTGAGGGTATCACGGATAGAGTTCATGAAAATACGCTGATTGATACTTGTGAGCTTTGTACGGACGCGGAGATATTCAAGTGCAAGACCTATATTCCTGTTCCATTCCGCAAATACCTTGCTCTCGGCATTGCGTATATCATCAAATCTGAATATCGAATAACCAAAACATCTGTCCATATAATGCAGAGGAAGCAGGAAAAATACCGACGGACCTTCGCAGTATTCGTCCATGAAATCGGGGATTATATCTGCCGATCTGAAGTCGCGCCCTATGAACTCAGTCTGCCTTCTTGTGTATATCATCTTGGCTTCCATTATATCTGCATAGCCTTCACGTATATAATCATCGTCTTTTTCATTCTCAACATTGTCCCAGTTGCGGCAAAGACAGAGCATATAGGTATCAAGACCTTTTATGGTATATATATATCCGTTAAGCCTGCGCAGCAGACTGTCAAGGTTTTCTTCCTCCATAAGTCCGTCCAGCATACAGCTCTTTGTATAATAGTCATCATAGCGCTTTATCCTGTTACTGAATGCCTCGCCGACGTTGACGCTGTACAGTGTATTGCTGCCGCAGCCGCATGAACGTGCAAGAATAAGCCTGCCGCGCTCCAGTGTTTCAAGAGGTTCAGCGTCTTCGCCTGTTATCTTCTTATGAAGTATACATACCGCTCTCGCGCCCATTCGTATATTTTCGGGACACAAAGTAGATATGGAGGGTATCTCCAGTACAGCCTTATTAGAGCCGTCATAGCCCGATATCCTGAAGTCCTCGGGTATCCTGTAGCCGCCCTTTACCATTGAGTTGCAAAGGCTTCTTGCCATATCGTCATTTGCACACACAACAGCATCGGGAATAGGTCTTTCGCCCGTAATGAACTGCTTTGCCAGACGCTGCGAAACTATTTTCCAGAAGTCGCCGTAAATAATATCATCTTCGGCTATTTCAAGTCCGTGCTTCTTCATTGAGCGTTTATATCCCTCAAGTCTTGACATTGCAGGAGGGCTTCCCTCAGGACCTGTAAGACACATTATCTTCTTGCAGCCGTGAGCTTCTATAAAATGGTCTGTCATCTGCTCGAAAAGCTCAGTATCCTCAGCATATAGGCTGTCGCAGAAATCAAAATCGTGATCGAGAGCTACTACAGGTATTCCCCAATGTGAAAATACCTTTACGAATTTATCCACAAGATTCTGGCTGGCAAGATTTCCCGCAAGGAGTATAACTCCGTCGATAACATCGGCTTTTATAAGTGAGAAGATATTCTCCTCGCCCTGCTGTATAAGTCCGCCGCTGTCAAGGTTAAAAGCCATAAGAAATGTGAGCACATCATATCCGAGAGATCTGCACTGCTCGGAAATGCCGATAAATATGCGATTCATGTAGCTGTTGAAAACATCGGCTGCGATGACTGCTATAGTCTTGCGTTTCTTCACAACAGATCCCCCTTTCGTATAAAATAAGTCTTATTGTTATTATACACTAAAAGGCATATTTTTTCAACTCTTATACAAGAATTATAAAAAAAATATGCCTTCATCATATCAGTTATGTCGGTATTCTGCCGTTATTTTACCATTATTTTGCTATTATTTTAACTCAACAACAGTTACTCCGTCCTCGCCCTCGCCGAAGAGTCCCAGACGGAAGCTCTTGACTGACGGGTGTGATTTCAGTCTCTTGTGCACAGCCTGTCTCAGAAGTCCCGTGCCTTTTCCGTGGATAATAGTCACCATTGAGATATTGGACATAACAGCCTGATCGAGAAATGCGTCAAGCTGGTAAACTCCGTCATCGCAGGCGCTTCCGCGTATATCGAGCTCCATTTTGCCTCTGCGCTCAGCCTTTACGCCTACCTTGTTCATCTTGCGGTTAGGACGTATGGACTTGTTGCTCACAGTTACCTTTTCGGGTTCTTCAAGACGCAGACGGGATATGTTCATTTTAGTTTTCATAACGCCCATCTGTACGTATACGAAATCGCTGCCGTCAGGGTCGCCCGAGATTATGCCCTTGCGCTGCAAGTCAACAACATAGACCGTATCGCCGCGGCGCAGCTTTCTCGGCAGCACATAGCCCTCGTTGGGATCACGCTTATCGATAGGATTAGCCGTATCGTACATCTTGTTGAAGCTCTGCTTTGACTTGGATTTAACGTTTGAAAC
The DNA here is from genome assembly GCF_000518765.1 of Ruminococcus flavefaciens ATCC 19208. GTDB lineage: Bacteria > Bacillota > Clostridia > Oscillospirales > Ruminococcaceae > Ruminococcus > Ruminococcus flavefaciens. The sequence goes on from NZ_JAEF01000015.1 coordinate 129,752, forward strand.
GTTTGCGCTGAAGTCCTTTTTATCCTTCTCCTTGCGAAGTCTTTCAAGCTCGTCGATAAGCTCGTTGGACTCAGCCTTAGTCTGCTCGATGATAGTCATAGCGCGGAGTCTTGCCTTTTCAAGCTCGTCAGCCTTTGCAGCTTCAAGCTTTTCGCGCTCTGTCCTGATAGCTTCTTCATGCTCGGCAGTCTGAGCTTTCAGGCGTGATATCTCCTCTTTCTGCTTTTCAAGCTCAAGTCGTGTACTCTCAAGCTTGCCTATTACCTCTTCAAGTCGGGTATTTGCTTCACTTACTCTTGTTTTCGCGTCCGCGATGATATCGGCAGGCATACCGAGACTTTCTGAGATCGCAAAAGCGTTGGATTTACCCGGAGAGCCTACGATAAGCTTGTATGTAGGTCTCAGAGTTTCGATATCGAATTCACAGGAAGCATTCTCGATGCCCTCACCGTCGATAGCAAAGACTTTAAGCTCCTGATAATGAGTAGTTACCATTATTTTCGCGCCGTTTTGCATAAGGCGGCGGATTATTGATATGGCAAGTGCCGCACCCTCAACAGGATCTGTACCCGAACCAAGCTCATCAAGGAGTACAAGTGACTGCTCATCGGCAGTGCGAAGTATCTCGATAACCTTATTTGTATGGGACGAGAATGTGGAAAGGTTCTGCTCTATGCTCTGGCTGTCGCCGATATCAGCGAGGATATGATCGTATACGGATATCCTGCTTCCGTCAGCAACGGGTATAAGGAGTCCGCACATTGTCATAGCCGCAAGAAGCCCGGCGGTTTTAAGCGATACAGTCTTACCGCCTGTGTTAGGACCTGTGATTATAAGTGCCTGATAGTCCTCACCGAGACTTATATCAACAGGCACAGCCTTGTTCTTGTCGATAAGGGGGTGACGGGCTTTTTTAAGGTACATCTTTCCGTCATCGGTTATCTCGGGCAGCGAGCAGTTGAGCTTTGCGGCAAGGTTAGACTTTGCAAAATAAAGGTTCAGCTCTGTGCAGACCTTGTAATTCTCCGCAAGTATGTCCGCATATTCTCCGCACTCGCGGCAGAGCTGACGGACAATGCGTTCTATCTCCTCCTGCTCCTTTGCTTCAAGGAGACGTATATCATTATTAGCCTCGACAATTGCCATAGGCTCGATGAATATAGTCTGTCCCGTAGCCGATGTATCATGTATAAGACCGCTTACCTGTCCGCGGTATTCTGACTTTACAGGCAGAACGAAACGTCCGTCACGGATAGTGACATTGCTCTCCTGCAAATACTGCTGTGTGGTCTTGTTTTTTATCATTTTGTCGAGAGTCTCACGGAGCTGCATACCTGCGCGGTTTATCTTTCGGCGTATTGCAGCCAGTTCCGCACTTGCAGCGTCTGCTATCTCGTTCTCGGAGATTATCGAACGCTCAAGCTTTTCAAGCAGCCAGTCGTTGGGCTGCAATCTTGAAAACAGGTAGCTCAGCTCAGTTTCAACGTTTTCGCAGTGAGCATACCAGTCCGCCAAAGACTTTATCTGTCTCAGCATTGCTGCTATATCCATAAGGTCGCGGAGCGATATGACTGCTCCCGACTTTGCTCTTGCAGCTACAGAGCTTATGTCCTTGAAATTGCCGAAAGGCGGTGTTCCGAACTGTACTGAAAGAGACAGTGCCTGTGAGGTTTTAAGACACTCATAGCGCACTCTTTCGAGGTCGTTGTCGGGACGTACCGCCAATGCCATGCGGTGAGTCTCCTCGTTTGAGGTGAGCTCGGCAAGCATTTCAAGTATCTTGTCCAGTTCAAGTGTTTTCAAATATTTATCCATAATTATCCTTTTTATTCAGTTTAGAGTTGAGAGTTGCGGTGTCGTCTACGGCGACAAATTGAAATAATGTGAGCCCAGTAACTACATTAACTCTCAACTCTCAATTCTCAACTCTCAACTTTTATACTTTCTAACAACTCAAAAGCGATTTGTAAAAATCCAATGTGCCGAAGCTGCGTTCAAGGTGAGTAAGTGCATATGTTTCCGTAAGTGCGGAGAGCTTCTGCTGAGTCTCCTCAGATACGCGGAAATTGAAAAGCCTGCTGAAATCAGCAAGCACTATATGCCGCACCGCGCTCAGCACAGGCAGCTTTACTTTCATATAGTTTTCCTTTGTGTCGTTTTCAAAGCAGTCAGAACAGTAAAAGCCGCCGCTCTCCATAAAGAAAAACAGCTCCTCGGGCTCGTAAACTCCGCAGCCTCTGCAAGCTACCACATCGGGCATATAGCCTATCTCGGACATGAGCCTCATCTCAAACACGGATCTCAGCAGCTTTTCATCACGCTGACCTGTTTCGAGGTAGTGGAGTGAATTCAGCAAAAGCCGCATTATATCACCGTTCTGAGCCTCGGGCTTGATGCAGAAGCGCATTATCTCGGCAAAATAGCTAGCCAGAGATATCTTTGAAAGCGAATCACGAAGTCCGTAAAAAATATGTATCGGCTCTGCACTGTTGAGGTACAGATATTTACCTCTCTTGTCTATGCAGAACCGTGAATATGCCAGAAGCTGAGTGGAGCTGCCCGATTTTCCGTTTATTTTCTTTGCGCCTTTTACGGAAACCTCGATAACTCCGCTCTCTCCCGTCAGTATATCAATGAATTTGTCCTGTTCACCAACAGAACGTTCTTTAAGGACGATGCCTTCAACAGTTGTCATGGTTATCTTCCTTATGCGCCGAATATTGCAGATAGTCCTCTATGCTGCCGCTTTCGGCAAATTTATTCCAAAGTATATCCTCCGACATTTTTACCTCCGCAGTTGATGATACGGGGATATCCCCCATAATATCTTCTGCGGTATCGGTCATAATATCAGCGGTAATTATTTCTCGGAAAGTCCGAAGCTTCTGATGAGATTTTCCCTGTTTCGCCAGTCCTCCTTGACCTTTACCCAGCATTTGAGGTTGACCTTTATCTGGAAAAAGTCCTCAAGCTCCATTCTTGCGGCAGTTGAAGCCTTTTTCAGCATTGCTCCGCCCTTGCCGATAACTATACCCTTGTGGGACTCCTTCTCACAGTAGATAACAGCCGATATATCGAGGATATCCTTGTCCTCGCGCTCGCTCATCTGCTCTACACCAACAGCAATACCGTGAGGTACTTCATCGCTGAGCAGCATCAGCAGCTTCTCGCGTATCATCTCTGCTGCCAGCACCTTTTCGGGCTGGTCGGTTATCATATCATCAGGGAAGAAGTGTACTGACTCTTCAGAAATTGCGATTATCTCATCAATCACGATATCAACGCCGCTGTTTTCGGTCACGCTAACAGGTACGACCGCCTGAAACTTCACTTTTGAAGTCAGATCGGCGATCACAGGGGCAAGCTCGTCCTTGTTCTTCAGCAGGTCTATCTTGTTGAGCACAAGTATTATCGGCATCTTAGATGCGTTCATGGACTTCAGAAGTTCAAGCTCCTGCTCGTTTATCTTCTTTGTGCAGTCCATAACAAATACTACTGCATCAATATCGCTGACGGACTCCTTGACAGTGTTGAGCATATGCTCGCTGAGCTTGTTTACAGGCTTGTGCAGTCCCGGAGTATCGAAGAATACCAGCTGAACATCATCTATATTGCGTATACCCGTTATACGTGTACGGGTAGTCTGAGGCTTGCTGCTGACAGAAGCTATCTTCTCTCCCACGATAGCATTGAGGAGAGAGGATTTTCCTGCATTTGTGCGTCCTGCGATAGTAACGAAAGCGGTCCTTGACATCAGTTATTATCTCCGTTCACAACGAAAGTAACATCACGTGAGATACCAAGCTTTTCGAGTACAGACTCTTCCTTCTCACGCATGATGCGCTGATCGAGCTGGCTTGTCTCGTGATCGTAGCCCAGAAGATGGAGCATTGAATGTACTGTGAGGAAGCCTACCTCACGCTCAAGTGAGTGACCGTAGTTCTGAGCCTGCTTGACAGCAGTTTCCAGTGAAATAACAACGTCACCGAGCTGTACTGCACCTGTTTCGGGATTTACCTCAACAGTGCCGTCCTCGCTTGTGAGCGGAAATGAGAGCACATCTGTAACGCTGTCTTTATTTCTGTATATTTTATTGAGATTCTTTATCTCGTTATTGCTTACGAATGAAACGCTTACTTCTGCGTCCTTACCAAAATTTTCAGTCGTGAGAACTGCCTGACAGCATCTTCTGATAAGCAGTCTTATACCAACGGGGACTTTCACCTCTGTCTGATTATTCTTAACATATACCTTTAACTTAGCCATGAATATTTTTTCTCCCTTCGTTATATTTTTCATAAGCTTTAATAATATCCTGTACAAGTCTGTGTCTTACAACGTCTTTTTCGGTAAAGCGATGTATGCTGATATCGTCGATACCTTTAAGCACTTTTATAGCCTCAACAAGGCCCGATTTTCTTGTATCAGGAAGATCGATCTGTGTAATATCGCCTGTGATGACCATTCTGCTCTCGTTTCCGAGACGGGTCAGGAACATTTTTATCTGCTCCGATGTAGTATTCTGTGCTTCATCGAGAATGATAAAGGCTTCATCAAGTGTACGTCCGCGCATATATGCAAGCGGAGCGACCTCGATTATGCCTTTTTCCATGTATCTTGCAAAACTCTCGGCTCCGAACATATCGAAAAGAGCGTCATAGAGCGGACGGAGATAAGGGTCTACCTTATCCTGAAGATCACCCGGAAGAAATCCCAGTTTTTCGCCTGCTTCAACAGCGGGACGGGTAAGGATTATCTTCTTTATCTTATGTTCGCGGAATGCCTTTACTGCCATTGCAACAGCGAGATAGGTCTTGCCTGTACCCGCAGGGCCGATGCCGAGAACTATAGTATTGTCCTTTATTGCGTCTGTATAGCGCTTCTGACCGACTGTACGCGGACGGAGTATCTTACCCGAAGCTGTAACACATATACCATCTCCGCCAAGCTCCTGAAGCTCCTGCTCTGCGCCGTCGGCTACCATAGATGAGACATAGCGCACCGTCTGTTCATTTACAGCGTTGCCCTTATCAGCCATAGTCATCAAAGCCCTGAGAGCTTTTTCCGCACCGCCGATATTCTCATCATCTCCGATTATTTTTATACCGCCGTCTCTGCTTACGACGGTAACATTGAAGTTTTTCTGTATTCTGTCCACATTTCCGTCAAGCTGTCCGAAAAGAGCGGAAAGCTGTTCGGGACTGTCTGCGGGCACAAATTTTTCTGACATCAACTAATTCTCCAATCTATTGCTCGGGAAAAGCTCCTGCTTTTGCAAGTGCTGCATTGGAATAGCGCACATCGTCCGAGACCTCCATGATCACCCTGACATTATCGGGAAAATCTATTTTCTGTTCGGGTGACCCAAGTTCAAGCTCCATTATTGCAAGCTTATCCGAAAACGGGTAAGTATCAAGCTCGAACAGCTGATCGTGATAATCAAAACAGTAACGCACCTTTTCAACAGGCGGACAGTCTCTCCGCGCACCGCTGAGAAGGCTCTGATACTCCTCTGCGCTTATCTCAAACTCATTTTCTTCCCTTGTGACATGAGTATGGAAGATCTTTTCCGTATAGGTATATTTAACATTGCCATCCTCATCCACCGATCTGACTCTGCGCTGGGAACCGTTCTGTCCGCTTTTCAGATAAGTCTGGACAATACCGATCCTGCGCTTCACATCAAGAGTGGAAACATCGGGGAACTCAACGAGAAATTTTCTTTCGATCTCATATGATTTACTCATAAAGCACGCTCCCAAAAGCAAAAATACTGCTCCGTAAAAGTTGAAATCTTTCAACATATACATTATACAACTTTTTTTGAATAATGTCAACAAAAATCCTGATTTATTCTGTCTAAAATGCTAAGTTTTATCATACTGTCACATACTTGTCACCTTTAAAGGGGCAGATCTCTCAGCATAAGATTGAACGGGTTGAAAAAGCTTTCGCCAAATTCTGCGGAGGGCGCTTCGAGCACCGCCGACGCATTACCGTCAGAAAGCGGTATTACGGCTGTTATCTCGTTATCGCCAAACACTGCTTCCGCACCGATACGGGCAGCAAGTCCCTGCACGGTCTCATTGGGATAATTTTCAAATACATCAGGCAGACCGATGTTTTCTCCGTCCACAAATGTCCCTGCGGCTCTTATGCAAATTTTGACATTTTCAACAGTTTCTTTGCAAAAGGCTTCAAATATGTTTTTTTCAGAACCGCTTGCAAGCATATACTTTCTGATAAAGCTGAGCAGCAGCAATCTGAGTATATCACTGTTGGTACGAACAAATGATGCCGAACATTCCATGACTGTTATCCTGCACTTCCCTGCCGTAACTGCCTCACAGTTAGCGGCAAGATCAGCAAGGAAGGTATCTGTCCTTACAGTGCCTGTTCTCTCTGCGTCGTCGGGGGAAGCGATAAGGGCTTTACTCAGTTCTGCATTTCTCATAAGGTCGCAGCACATTGTCAGTATCCCCTCTATCAGCTCGCTCTCCTTTTTTGTTCCGTGCCTGTCGGCAATCTCTCTTAAAAGCTCGCAAGAAGCCGATATACCTGTTACCGAACGCCTCACGAGATACTCGGTATAAGCTATATAATCCTTGGCAAAAGGACTTTCAAAAAAGTCCCGAAGCTCGTTTTTCTCGTCCATATTTTCTCCGATCGCAATGTTTGTATACAAAAAATGAATATATTATATTATACTACATTTTAAAATGAAATGAAATAGCCGAAGCCTATTTTTTGCCACAGAAATTTATAACAAAAATTTTTAGGCGGTATTCCTGACATTTGTTTAATATGTACTTTTACAAAAAAATCTGTTATTTTTTTATCGAACCACTTGCAAAATTTTCCGAGTTGCGGTATAATTAATCTATACAAATTTTTAGGAGGTATATCCAATGTCAGTTAAAGTTGCTATTAACGGTTTCGGCCGTATCGGTCGTCTTGCATTCAGACAGATGTTTGACGCTCCAGGTTATGAGGTAGTTGCAATCAACGACCTTACAAAGCCTTCAATGCTCGCTCAGCTTCTCAAGTATGATACAGCTCAGGGCGGTTACTGTGGTAAGATCGGTGAGAACCTTCACACAGTTTCTGCTGATGATGAAAAGGGCACAATCACTGTAGACGGCAAGACACTTACAATCTACGCTAAGGCTAACGCTGCAGAGCTCCCATGGGGTGAGATCGGCGTTGACGTAGTTCTCGAGTGCACAGGTTTCTACTGCTCAAAGGACAAGTCACAGGCTCATATCGATGCAGGTGCTAAGAAGGTTGTTATCTCTGCTCCGGCAGGCAACGATCTTCCTACAATCGTTTACAGCGTAAACGAGAAGACTCTTACAAAGGATGACAAGATCATCTCTGCTGCTTCATGCACAACAAACTGCCTCGCTCCTATGGCTAAGGCTCTTAATGATTATGCTCCTATCCAGAGCGGTATCATGAGCACAATCCACGCTTACACAGGCGATCAGATGATCCTTGACGGTCCTCACAGAAAGGGCGACTTCAGAAGAGCAAGAGCTGGTGCTGCAAACATCGTTCCTAACAGCACAGGTGCTGCTAAGGCAATCGGTCTTGTAATCCCAGAGCTCAACGGCAAGCTCATCGGCAGCGCTCAGAGAGTTCCTGTTCCTACAGGTTCTACAACAATCCTCACAGCTGTTGTTAAGGGTGCTAACGTAACTAAGGAAGGCATCAACGCTGCTATGAAGGCTGCTGCTTCCGAGTCATTCGGTTACAACGAGGATCAGATCGTTTCTTCTGACGTTATCGGCATGAGATTCGGTTCACTCTTCGATGCTACACAGACAATGGTAGCTGAGATCGGTGACGGCCTCTACGAGGTACAGGTTGTTTCATGGTACGACAACGAGAATTCTTACACATCACAGATGGTAAGAACAATCAAGTACTTTGCAGAGCTCGGCTAATAGCTGATATATATGCAACATTCAAGGGCGTTCATTGCGAACGCCCTTTTTGTATGTCAGTATACAAAGAAAAGGCACTCGATTTGAGTGCCTATATATGCTGAATTAACTATATAAATTTTACTTCAATCAAAACGTATAAGGATATTTAGAGTCAGCTCCATAATTTATCGATATAAATTTTAGTTCCTTTCAAAGTACTTGGGTCAAAGCTGAAAATATAAAAGTATTTAGGTTTAACCCCATACAAATTATCTTCATCTCCGTCAATATCAGTGTAAAAATAATCTTTCTGTTCTATATAAGCGTCATTATCTAACGTAGTAAAGCCAACTTCCTTAATTTCTTTCAATCCCATATCGGTAATGCAAGATTTCGCAGTATCATAATCCATTGTATATACTCCTGTAGGATAATAAACAATACCTTCACCATCGCCATCTATTGATACAGTTGATACAATAGCATCTTGGATTTTTACTCTCTCATTATCTTCAGCATGGTTTTTCCCATAACATACTTTCAATGTAATCCTTGTATCCTCTAAAGACGGAGCAGATGAAACCTTAAGCTCTCCCGGTGTTAAATATTCATCAAGAGCTATTTCGGACATATCAAACTTATCGCCATATTTATCAACAAAATCCGCAACTGTGATATAGCAGCCGTTTCGGAATACTGTATCGCCTATCTGAATATATCCCGACCTGAACGAAGCGTTCTTTATCTCCTCTGTGGGCTCATATACTATCTCAGCAGCAGTTGTAGGCTCTGTTTCAGCTTCTGTTGCCTCTTCTTTCTCCTTTGCGAGCTCCTTTGATGTTTCTTCATCGAGCTTGTTGAGAGCGTCCTCAAGGTCTTTTTCGTCTATGTCCTCAGCAGATTTTGAACTTGTCTTTGTCTTCTTGTTGTCCTTGGTGTCGCCGCAGGCTGTCATTGAAACTGCACCTAAGCATACCGCAAATAAGAATGCAGCAATTCTTGTTTTTTTCATAATTATTTTCCTTTCAAATAAACATACTTATATAAGTATAAAGCTGAAATGTGATGATTTAGTGAAAGCAGCAATATTTCAGCAATAATGTACTTCCACATCAACATCATTGACAATTTTTGACAAGTGATGTATAATTTAATAAGGTAATAACAGCGTATCAGTCTCGGGCGGACATCTCCGTCCTACAGATTCAATATAAAGTATATAAGGTGATAATGTGAATAATAAATGGAAAAAGGTCACTGACGAACTTCAAAGACTTACCAAACAATATACAACAATAAAAACTCAGCCGCAGTCGCAGATACATGAGGATATCCTCATCAGAGCATTGAAGCTCCTTGATGAGACCGCTCCCGAAGCTGCCGAGCTCATACGTCCGCAGCTCAACATAATGCTTCCGTATACAGTTATTGCCGACGACAATGATGACCGCGAAAACGGCGCAGGCAGGCATTATTACTGCGCCTGCAACACAAACGGAAAGCCCCTCAGACCTGTCTGCGGCTACTATAAAAACGGCAAGGACCTCTTCGCCAAAAGTGCCCGTACAATGTTCGAGGAGGACTACACAATGGCTCTGACTATGCACCAGAATGGCTTTGTAAAGCAGGGTGCAGTCTATCTTGCAAGAGCTGTGCATATGATGTCGGATATGTGCTGTCTCCCACACGCAGCAAAAATGACCTACTTCTCGAAGCTTCGCAGTGTTCATATCCGTTATGAGGAACTGGCACGGGTAATGTATCCCGAGTTTGTGCCCGAGCAGCATATAAACTATACTCATCTCCGCCGCTTTGCAATGCGAAGCAGCTTCTCGACTGCGATAAATACCAATTCAGCCGCTATATGCCAAGCTGCACATGAGCTTTTCACTGCACCGGAATATACTATAAAAAAACGTCTTTACGATACAGAGCAGGCTGTTGCAGCACTTCTCTACCGCTTTTACCGCGATACAAAGGTAACTCCCCTGCGCGGACACTACATTGTCAGCGGAATGGTGTGCCACCCGTTTTCAGATATGCCTGCCCTTAAAGTCAGGGTAACGGAAAAAGGCATAACCTTTGAGCATAACGGAATACCCGTAAACTCTCATCTCGGCAGCATTTTCAGAGCTGCTCACAGACGGGACGGTCTTTATACCCTGACTCCTCTCGGCTGTACAAACGGATACGTACTTTCCCGCGGCAGCCGCAGGCTTGTACCCTTTGACCCACGTGACAAAAAACAGTTCTTCGGTATTATATAAAAAGAAAGCAGCCTGTCGGCTGCTTTTTTCATATTCAGTATATCTCATCCATACGAAGCTTTAAAGCTCTTCCATGCTGCCTGAGGAGTTTTTCTGCCTTTCTGCCATTTTCTGAGCGTACGGATTCTTTGTCTCCCACTTAGTCCTGTTCATGTCATATTCCTTCAGCTTTGGCTCGAACTGAGGAAAGCCATCCTGCTGTGCAAGCCACTGATACTGCTTTATATTCTTGAAGCTTCTGACAGCGACCCATACGAATGCGGCGAACTCCACAAATCCGAGAATAGTAAAACTGCCAACAGAAAACATAGATATTATCTCCGCTATAAGAAGCACTCCCGAGACTACAGAAAGCGCGATATTTTTATTATATACACTGATAAGACCTGTTACCGAAGCAGCCGCAGCCAGTGAAGAAACAAGCAGCGCCCCCATATTTCCCGAAAGTACAAATGCAATAAGGCACAATATTGCAACAGCGATATTACACATAAATATTACGAACATTTTGGTGTCATCTTTTTTTATTTTCTTCATTTGTGTCCTGTTCTGCTTGTATTCTTCTTCAAAATCCACAGTACCACTGCCTCCTTGATGCATTGTTAAATAAATTCTATCATTTTTCTACTCATTTGTCAACACACCGCAGAAAAGAAATTCAAAAAAACTGTTGACTATTTTCAGTTTTTAGTTTATTATATATATTGTATGACTTTTGGATTCTTGGCTCAGTGTGTTCCGATAAGGGAGCGTCCGAGAGCTTTGGAGGGGGCTGCATCTGATATGCATATCATAAAAAGAAATATCCTTTGCTCTCTGCTGGGCTCATTTCTTATAACCGCTGCTGCGGCTTCGGCTTTGTTCTTTGCCACAGCTAAGGTCAACAAGACGAAATATCCTGTATTCGGCGTTGATGTTTCAAACTATCAGGGCGATATCAACTGGCAGGAGCTTGAATCACAGAATGTATCATTCGCTTTTATAAAGGCTACGGAGGGCAGTGGTCACACTGACGAATCGGTACGCAGAAATCTTGACAGAGCAGCTTCAACAGGCATCAGAGTCTCAGCCTACCACTTCTTCAGCTTTGACAGCGCGGGTGAAACTCAGGCTGAAAATTTTATCTCGTCTGTGAGCCCTGATGAAATAGCCCTTCCGCCTGTTATCGACATAGAGTATTATGCCGACAAGCGCAGAAACAAGCCCTCAAAGGAAGAGACCGAAAAGATACTTCGTCCGCTTATCACAAGGATTGAGGAGTATTACGGCGTCAAGCCCATAATATATACTACCCTGCCTGTGTACTACAGATACGTAAAGGGCAGCTTTTCGGATTATCCGCTGTGGATAAGAAGTGTTAACTGCGAGCCCGACCTCATCGACTGGAAGTTCTGGCAGTACAGCGACAAGGGCACTCTTACAGGCTATGACGGCGACGAAGAGCATATCGACTTCAACGTATACAACGGCTCTGTGGAAGAATTTGAAAAGGAATTCCCCATGCCGAATAATAAAAAAGCAATATCATGACAAATATTACGTGACACTTTGGCGGTGTTCCATACAGAAAGGCACTATCGTGAAACCATTTTTACTCAATGCACCTATTAAAGACTATATCTGGGGCGGCACAAAGCTGAGGGATATCTTCGGCAAGAAAAGCGACCTGGAACGCCTCGCGGAAAGCTGGGAGCTAAGCTGTCACCCTGACGGCGAGTCTGTTGTCAGCGGCGGCGAATTCGACGGCATGAAGCTTTCCGAGCTTATAAAAAAGCATCCCGAGATACTGGGAAAGAACTGCAAGAAATTCAGCAGCTTCCCCGTACTTGTAAAGCTTATCGACGCTAAAAATGACTTATCGGTACAGGTACATCCCTGTGACGAATACGCTCAGAAGTACGAAAACGACAACGGCAAGACCGAAATGTGGTACGTTATCGATGCCGAGCCCGATGCAGAGCTTGTTTACGGCTTCAAGGAGAAGACAACAAAGGACGAGTTCCGCAAGGCTATTGAGGACAATACCCTCATGGACAAGGTGAATCGCGTTCCTGTCAAAAAAGGCGACGTTTTCTTCATTGAGCCGGGCACTCTCCATGCTATCGGCAAGGGCATACTCATTGCCGAGATACAGCAGAGCTCCAATGTTACATACCGCGTTTACGACTACGGCAGACTTGGTGCTGACGGCAAACCGAGACAGCTCCACATTGAAAAGGCTCTCGAAGTAACTAACACAGAGCCCCTTGACCCGCACAAACCTGTCTATGGCATGGAGCTTGACGGCGTAGTTATACAGCTTCTGGCTGAATGTGATTACTTCAACGTCAACAGAGAGAGACTTATCAAGGAGGCTGAGCTCTTCGCCGACGACAGTTCCTTCTCTCATGTTCTCGTTATCGGCGGCAGCGGCGAGCTGAGCACAGACGACTGCTGCATAAGCCTTGAAATGGGCACAAGTATTTTTGTTCCCGCAGGCACAGGAAATTACGTTATAAAAGGAAATTGTGATGTCATTATCACCACAATTCCATAAGGAGGATATAAAATGAAATATTATGTAGGAATTGACCTTGGCGGTACTAATATCGTTGCAGGTGTTGTTGATGAAAACTATAATATCATCGCAAAGGCAAGCACAAAGACAAACTGCCCACGTCCGGAAAAGGCTATCGCTGACGATATGGCAAAAATGGCTATCGAAGCTGTAAAGAACGCAAAGCTTTCAATGGATCAGATCGAATGGATAGGCGTTGGTACTCCCGGTATCGCTAACAGCGAAACAGGTATCATCGAGTACTCAAACAATCTCGGCTTCAAGGATACTCCTATGGTCAAGTACATTCAGGAGACTATCGACAAGCCTGTATTTATTGAAAATGACGCTAATGCTGCTGCATACGGCGAATTCGTAGCAGGTGCTGCAAAGGGCGCAAAGAACGCTGTATGCATAACTCTCGGAACAGGCGTTGGCGGCGGTATCATTATCGACGGCAAGATCTACTCAGGCTCTAACTTTGCAGGTGCTGAGATTGGTCATACTGTTATCGAGGTCGACGGAGCACAGTGCTCATGCGGCAGAAAGGGCTGCTTTGAGGCTTATTCCTCAGCTACAGGTCTTATCCGCATGACTAAGGAAGCTATCGCTGAACACCCTGACTGTATCATGGCTCAGTCAGAAAAGGAAAAGGGCAAGGTAACAGCACGTACTTCATTTGACTGCATGAGAGCAGGCGACAAATACGCTAAGGCTGTTGTTGACAAGTACATAAAGTATCTCGCAGCAGGTATCACAAATACTATCAATATCTTCCAGCCTGATATTCTCTGCATCGGCGGCGGTGTCTGCAACGAGGGCGATCCGCTCCTCCTCCCTATGAAGGAGCTTGTTGCTAAGGAAGTATATACACGCAACTCACCTAAGAATACAGAGATCGTTATCGCTAAGCTCGGCAACGATGCAGGTATCATCGGTGCTGCATTCCTCGGTAAGGCTAAGTAAGCCTTTAGCCATTTGTAGGGGGCGGTGACTCCCTGTAGTACAGGGAGATGTCAGCAAAGCTGACAGAGGGTCGCGGCTCCTGTTGGGAGTCCTCGATGTCCCGATAATTAGCGGATATTATCCGCACATTAATAAAATGATAAAAGCCGCAGCATTTACGTGCTGCGGCTTTTATTGTATTCTGAACCTCCCCGTTTTTACCGGTGATTCAGAATACAATAAAAAGGACGCCCTATGGGCGTCCTCGCTAATGGCTAAAGGCTAAAGGCAAACGGCTGATAAACAGCTAATGGCTCATCAGTCCTCTGTCATTCTTGATTTTATATACTCTTCAAGCAGATCAACAGTTCTGTCGATGCCGAGACGTGAGCTGTTGATGCTGAGGTCATAGAGCCTTGAATCGCCCCAGTGACCGTCGCAGTGATAGTTGTGGTAACGCTTTCTCTTGCGGTCCTTCTTGTCGATGAAAGCTTTTGCCTTGTCCTCGGAAAGCTCGTAAATGTTCATTACACGCTTGATCTTTTCGTCCATATCACCGAGTATGAACAGTGAAACGAGGCACTTGAAATCGCGGAGCTTAGTCTCTGAGCAGCGTCCTACAACTACGAAGGACTCGCCGCTTGCAGCCTTTTCTCTGATGAAGTTGAACTGCATCTCGGCAATATTGTCCTCAATGGAATTGCTGTAACCGTTTACTCTGCGTGAAAGGAGATGATTTTTGGGCTTTTCGTTGTACTTTTCGATCTCCTCGGGAGTAAGGCCCGTTTTGTTGGCGATCTCTGTGATGAGATGGCGGTCGTATATCGGGATATTGAAGCGCCTTGCGAGCTGTTCGGCGATATTCTTACCGCCGCTTCCGAATTCACGACCTACTGAAATGATTACCTGTGACATATATATTCCCCCTTAAATTAAATTATAAATAACGTACAAAGAGATAAACGGTTGAGATAGCGAGTACTATAACGGTTGCAGGAGCGATCTTCTTACAGTATCTTCCCCAGCCGATTGGATAACCGTTTTTCTGTGCAACAGAAGTACCCACAACGTTTGCGGAAGCTCCGATAGGAGTAGCACTTCCGCCGATATCTGTACCGATAGCAAGTGACCATGCAAGAGTTGATATCGGAACGCCCGATGTCTCTGCAAGGCTCTGGATAATAGGCACCATAGTTGCTGCGAACGGGATATTGTCTACGAAAGCACTTGCGATAGCGGATACCCAGAGGATAATAGCTATCATAAGCTTTATATTGCCGCCGCTGATGTCACCGATGAAGTTTGCTATGAGTTTAAGTATGCCTGTTTCTTCAAGACCGCTTACAACGATAAAGAGTCCGATGAAGAAAATAAGTGTTTTGTAGTCTACCTTTTTGAGAAGCTCAAGAGCGTGTTTGCCGAAAGCTATGAGAGTGATAGCTGCTATGAAAAGACCGATAGTTGCTACAGTGAGGTGAGTAGTTGCGTGAGTAACAAGGAGTATAACAGCACAAGCGAAGATGATACTGCTGATGATAAAGTCCTTCTTGTTAGTGATAGCCTCTGAGGGCTTAGGAAATTTACTCATATCCACAGGATCACTACCATTGCATGCAAGCTCCTTGCGGAATGCAAAGTAGAGGAAAAGTACCGAAACTACCAGACAAATACCTGCACAGAGGCCTGTATTTGTAAGGAAGTCGAAGAATGAAAAGCCCAGTGAAGTACCAACGATGATATTCGGAGGATCACCGCACATTGTTGCCGAACCGCCAAGGTTAGCACAGAATATCTCAGAAAGTATCATAGGTACGGGATTGAATTTGAGTAGTGAGGCAAGTTCTATAGTGACAGCTGCAAGGAACATGATAACTGTAATACTGTCGATAAACATAGAGAGTACAGCGGACATTACCATAAATGTAATGAATATCGGGATAGTTTTGCATTTTACGAGATAGGCTATCTTCATACACAGCCATCTGAAGAAGCCTGCTTTCGCCATGCCTTCTACCATGACCATCATACCTGCAATAAAGATTATAGTCGCCCAGTTTATGCCTTTGCTTTCGCTTTCAGTGACCTGATACCAGAAGTCCTTTGTAGCGAAATTCTTGAAAGCGAGGGTGTCCATGATAGCTGTGCCGTTGTGCATACATATGCCGAAAACGACTACCAGCGTAAGGATGCCGCTGCCGAGGGTTACATAGTGCCTTTCTATCTTGTCGAGAACGATCATAATGAACATTCCTACGAAGATAATAACGGCAAAGATCTGTGCTGCTGTCATTAAAAAACCTCCATAAGAGCGGAACAGCTCCGCGTAATAAAACCTTTCCTATTTAATAGGAAATATACCATAGCGAATTATAGCACAAAAGGGGATGTAATTCAAGGCAAATATTGATATTTTTTCTGAAATGCCGAATTTTGGATAAGCTGTACTTTTTTAATTGAAAAGTGCAGATATTTTTGTTATTGTGCCGTCAAAAATATTCGTGAAAATAAAACATTTCAGCCTTTCGGCGGCAAAAACAAAAAAATTTTTGATGTGTATTGCTTTATTCATAATTATGTGATATAATAAGATATACAGATTAAGGAGTTAAAGAACTTATAAAGAGTTCTTGTGAACTTGAATTTATAAACTGCTGTAAGGAGATCTTTTAATGCTTAAATATATTTTGCTCATAGTCGGATTCATACTTCTTATTAAAGGAGCGGATTTTTTTGTTGACGGAAGCTCGGCGGTGGCTAAGCGCCTGAAAGTACCTGCTCTGATAATCGGAATGACTATAGTTGCAATGGGAACAAGTCTGCCCGAAACATCGGTGAGCGTAAGTGCTTCCGTGCTGGGAAAGAATGATCTTGCCATAAGCAACGCCGTGGGGTCGAATATATTTAACCTTATGGTCGTCTGCGGAGTCTGTGCGGTGCTTTGTCCTATGGCTATAGGCAGGGAGACCCTGAAAAAAGACCTGCCTTTCTCTATAATAGTAGCAGGTGTGCTTCTTGCTCTCGGAACAATAACAGGAACTGTAATGCGCTGGGGAGGAATTATACTTCTTGCGCTTTTTGCGATCTTCCTCTATATGATGATAAGCTCAGCTAAAAAAGCAAGAGATGCAGGAGAGCTTACAGAAGAGGACGAATACAAGATAATGCCTGTGTGGAAATGCCTTGTCTGTATAGTGGGCGGAGCTGCTGCCATAGCAGTCGGCGGAAAAATGGTCGTTGACGGTGCTTCTGATATAGCACGTGCTTTCGGAATGTCGGACAACCTTATAGGTATGACCATAGTTGCTCTCGGAACAAGCCTTCCCGAGCTTGTAACATCTATCGTAGCCGCAAGAAAAGGCGAGGTGGATATGGCTCTGGGAAATGTAGTAGGCTCAAATATATTCAATATCCTGTTCGTACTCGGTATAGCTTCGACTATATCGCCTATAGCCTTCACTATGCAGAACACTATAGATACCGCTGTTCTTATAGCTATGAGCCTGCTGGTGCTTATACTGTGTCTGCCGAAGAAAAAGCTGCTCAGGTGGCACGGCGCACTGATGCTTGCGGTATATGCAGGATACACAACTTATATATTTATGAGGTAAAGGGGAGATCATCGGTGTATTGCCAGAAATGCGGTTCGATGTACGATGACGTACAGCCATGCTGTCCTTACTGTAAAACACCGAGAGCAGGCGTAAATAATTCACAGTTTCACGGCTTGGTGCCGCCTGTTGACCAGCGAAGCGGTATGCCGTGCTATGAGCCAAATGATACACCTGCCGAAACAGGTATAATAATACTCTCTCTGCTTGTCCCTCTTGTTGGGATAATATTTGGCTGCATCTGCCTGAAAAACGGCGAAAAAAGAGCAGGAAATGCCTATCTGCTTGCTGCTGCGGCAAGATACGTTATTTTGCTGCTTCTGGTTCTTTCCATTGTTTTTCATTTCTTTTCTTTTTTCGCATTATTGATTTAAGATACTAAGGAGGTAAATGGTATGATCTGTCCACATTGCGGAGCTTCAATATCTGAGTTTAAAGTACAGTGCCCGTATTGTGATTCGTTTGTTGAACATAATTTTGAAAATGATCCTGAAAAGATAATTTATAAGTCGCGTGATGAAGCAAATTTTGAGCCGCGTAATTCTTTTGCAAGTAATTTCAAGCCTGAAGATGATAAAATAAGACTTGTATTGCTTTTGGTTTCGTTTATTCCGATATTCGGTGTAATAATTGGTGCGATATTGATTACAGCCGGAATGAAGAAAAGCGGAACGGTTTATTTATTAATAGGGTGTTCCTTCTTTTTATTACCGATTCTCTTTTCAATACTGGCTGTGTTTTATTCACTGTTATTTGGCTGATAAAATAACTTTTGCGTTTTTTGTATGATATATAAATGAGGTATCAGTTTTATATGAGATGTCCAAATTGTGGAGCTTCGATCTCCGATGCAGAAGAGAAATGTCCGTATTGTGATTCTTATCTTGATACAAAAAAGACAACCGTAAATATAGAGGATATGCAGGATAAATTGAGAAATATTGGTTTCCCTATAAAAAATGATCCTAACGACAAGCCGAATATCCTTATGGTGCTGATATCGCTGTTCATGCCGATAGGTGTAATGATGTTCATTATAAATATTTTGTCAGGACGTCCCAAAAGCGCAATAGCGTGCTTTATGGCTGTTTTTTCCGGAACGTTTATCATAGTATTCTGTATGATAGTTTTCAATTTCTTCAGTATGTCACGTTCCATGCCGTATTTTTGAATAAAAAACTCCCACGGTTAACCGTGGGAGTTTTTTTATCAGAATACCAGTTCATCAGTAACTTCAAGTGTGTCAATAGATGCTGCGACGAATTTGCTGCCGGATAGAGCATATACATAGTCGCCTATATATATCGCTCTTTCAAAGCCCGGTCGATTAGTGCGGGCAAGATCGTTCTCGTCGTTCAATTTCTCTGAGATAGTGCCTTTTTCAACGAATTTACCGTCCTCAAAGCTGAAGAAAACATACTGAGATGTTGTTGAAGCTCTCCAGCCTTTTTCATTGCTGTAGTGTTCTAATGATATTGATATCGGTACACCTATAAGGTTTTTCTCGGGAGCTATAAGCAGAGCCTTTCTCTCCCAAACTGCCGTTGATTCATACCACGTTGCCGTTGTGCCTGTATCATCGCCGTAGTCGTAGTCTTGGAAGTCCTCATTGTTCCATGTGAATACGTCGGCAGACTTTAAGTTGTTAGGGTCGGAGTTATCGAACATAGTCAGTCTCAGGCCTGATATTCTGCCGTCGTCGTCAGCGTCCTGACCGAAGCCGAGAAGAAGTCCTTCGCCCCAGCTCTGCATATATGTGCTGAAGCCGTTTATCTTGAATTCGTCAAGTACAACGGGCTCGGCAGGGTTACTGAGGTCAACAGCGTATAACGGGTCAGTCTGACGGAATGTTACAACATAAGCCATATCGCCGCTGAAGCTTGCAGATTTGAGCTGCTCGCCCACACCGAGGTCACCAACTTCGCCGACTAAGTTCATATCCATATCAAGGACATAGACATGAGTATCTGTTTTGACATTCTCATATGTGTAGTAGCCGTCCTCATCATCGCCTGTGAGAGTGCCCCATATGTCCTCAATGAAAGTCTTATCATCATCAGTGTATTTATAGAACGTTCTTTTCTGCTCGTTATAGGTAGCAGCTACGCGGAAGTAGCCGTTATACTCGCTCATTGAGAACTGATCCTTTACATAGCCCTTGATAATGCCGCCTGCTTCGGGAACGATAGCACCGCCTGCGATAGATATACGTGTGATATCGGAGGTATTGTAAACACCGTTCTCGTCGTCATAGCGTGTAGTAGCTGTGTAGAGATTATTTGCGGAGCAGTAAACGCTTCCCGAATAACCTGCGAGAGTCTTTATATCATTAGCCTTCGGCTCGCCTGACTTGTTAAGGTCAACACTTCCTATAACGCTGTAGCTGAGGGAGTATGAGCTGCCGAAGCCGCACTCGGGGAGGAGTATATCCTCAGCTGCGATAACGTCATAGTTCTTTTTGAAGCCATAGCGTGGTATATAATGTATCGTATCCTCACAGTCCTCGACTGTATCGAATGAGCAGGTCGAGTAATCTGAGATAAGGAGCATATAGCCCTCGGGAGATATTCTTACGTCATTGCAATAGCCGTCCTGCTTGTAAACATCTATAAGCTCAGGCTCGTCACCTGTGGTGAAGAAAGCTGCAAATGTATAGACGTATGACGAATTAACTGAACTGTCATAGGTAGTATCTGTACCTATAACAACTATCATATCGTTATAGACGTACATATCGTTGATATTTGTATAATGCTCGTCGTCTATACCAATAGCCTCGTTGATATTTATAGAAAAGCTGTGGGTGAACTTTCCGTTTTTTGCGTTTGCAACGAAGAGCGTATTACGATACATATCATAATTACCGGAAACATAATAGATATGTTTTCCGTCAGTCTTTACGATATCAGCTTCGAGAACGTCCTGTTCCTGATTATAGGTATCGGAATGCTCGGGATCGGTTTCCTCGGGCTCGGAAGTTTCTGTAGCAGGCTCAGTTTCTGGGGTTTCTACAGCAGTAGCAGGCTTTGTCTCAGCCTCGGTGGGCAGTTCAAATGTTGTGGTATCAGGTCCGCCTGATGTTTTAGGTGAAGTGCTTGCACCGAAATCTTCATCGCTGCCGTAAACAGGGACTTCGGCACCTGTTGCTCCGATATCTGCATCATCAAATACAGCTTCCTCGACCATTTCATCTGCAATGGCATTTTTATATTTGTTTCTTCTGTTCTCTCTTTCAGCCTT
This sequence comes from Ruminococcus flavefaciens ATCC 19208, assembly GCF_000518765.1. GTDB lineage: Bacteria > Bacillota > Clostridia > Oscillospirales > Ruminococcaceae > Ruminococcus > Ruminococcus flavefaciens. Next base: position 150,276 of record NZ_JAEF01000015.1, read on the forward strand.
TGAGTAGGACTTCTTGAACATGGTATATACCTGTTCATAGTCGGAAGCACCGCTCATATAGCTTCCCTGCTTCTTTATTTCCTGATCTGTGGTGCTGTTGATATCATGTGCCGTAGCAGGCTCGGTAACAGTGACTTCCTTGTCATCATATTTATTTGTATTTCTGTTGTTCAGTGAATATGCAGCCGTACCGCCGATAATGGTACAAGCAGCCGCAGCAGCGGTTATGCGCCCTGCAAGCTTTATGCCGCTTCTCTTTTTCTTTGGTGCTTGTTCGTCAAGCATCTTCTTTATATTTTCAGGTTTGAGAGAGTCCGGAACAGGCTCTTTGTTCATCATCTCTCTGAGCTTTTCGTCATTGTTCATATGTATTCTCCTTTCGGACTCATATTTCGGGAGTAAGCTCCAGTTTCAGCTTCTGCTTTATCCTCGTCAGCCGTGAACGGACGGTACTTGGCTTGATTCCGCAGACCTTGGATATCTCATCGCTTGAATAGCCTTCAAGTACAGACATGGAAAGCAGCAGTCGTGACTGTGTATCAAGATTATCCACTGCTTCACGAAGCTCCACTGATTCATAGTTAAAGCTTTCGGTAAGGTCTGTGTTTTCGTTTAGTTCATCGGCAGGCTCGAAATAAGAGCGCTGTTTTCTTTTTATCTTAGCTGCAAGGATAGTCATTATCCAGCTTCTGAATTTTTCGGGGTTGCGCAGTTTTTTTATGGAACAGAATGCGTCCAGTACGGTATCGCTTACTGTATCGGCAGCGTCATGGGGGCTTCGCAGACTGTAAAGGGCTATATGATACAGATCCTCGTAAACTGTTGCATACAGTCTTGAGAATGCTTCTGTACTTCCTTCACGTGCCAGCCTGACATCTGCTGAGTAGTCATTCATGTGGATCCCTCCTTTGAATTCGAATTCATAAACTATGTGTCTTTGAGAATGCAGATTGCTGCAAAAAATGTATAAAATCAGCGATTTAAACAAAATGTAAAGCGTCTGATTGTGGATTATAACGGTATATAAATATTCAACCCACAAAAATGCTCTTATGGTGGAAAAAACGCAGAAAAGTTCATTGACAATTCTTAATAAATCATGTATAATATATGTAACTTCTAATATAGGGGTGGAAAACGTGATCAAAAAAAAGAGAATGATTTTTGGCGTTGTAGCTGCTGAGGCGAACAGTATTGAACAGCGTCAGGTCATAAAGGGAATTGCAAGGTTCGATCAGTGCGTCGGAGTGGATACGGTCATTTTCTCCAACAATTATAATCCTAATATAAAGGAAAAGGAGCTTTTCTGTGAAAACAGGATATACGATCTTATCCTTTCTGACGAGATCGACGGATTGATAATCATTTCAGAATCTTTTGTAAATGAAGAGCTGCGCAAGGTGATCGCAGATCTTCTGTCACGCAAGACGATACCCATAGTCGTTGTAGGCACGTACCTTGCCGAGCTTGATATGCCGCAGTGTACATTTATAAATACCAGCGACGAAAATGATATCGAGGATCTTACCGACCATCTTGTAGAAAAACACGGCTTTACGGAAATAGATATAATCACGGGCTATGATTTTATCGAAGCATCAAATCTCAGAGTAAACGGCTACAGGAAATCCCTCGAAAAGCATGGTATCGAGTACGATGAAAAGCGTGTCCATTACGGAAATTTCTGGATGAATTCAGGCGAAGAGCTTGCCGAGCGCTATTACAGCGGCGAGCTTCCTCTGCCGCAGGCTATAGTCTGTGCCAATGATTATATGGCTTACGGACTTATAGACAAATTTGATGAGCTTGGCATAAGAGTCCCTGACGAAGTTACGGTAGTAGGCTACGAATTCGTAGGCGATCGTTTTATGCATTCGCCATTGCTCACGACTTACAAGAGAAACCGTGAAACTATAGGTGAGGACGCGGCAAATTTTGTATACAGCAAATTGAAAAAGCGTGAATTTCTCTTTGCACCGCCAAAGGGCGAGATGATATGCGGTACCAGCTGCACCTGCGGCATAGACCGTATACAGTACAAGGAGGAGCTGAAATACGCCCGTACCAAAAAGGAGTACGACAACTGGAATCTGTTCAACCCTCTTGATCAGAAGCTGACTGAGTGCCGTACACTTGGTGAATTTACGGATATATGCAGTGAATTTCACTGGCAGGTGCGCGGTATCCAGAGCTTTTATCTGTGTCTTTACAAAAACTGGTATGATACAGATGCAGAGCTGAGCGAGATACTGTCGTGTCAGAGCATGGTCAACTGGGAGGACAGAACTCCCTTTGATATGCACAAATTCAATTTCTCGGCACTTCTTTCCAAGAATTATGAGCCTGCGGTATATTATTTCAATCCGCTGTTCTTCAATGACAGGATTTTCGGACATCTTGTGCTCAAATACCATGATCCAGATACCTATGACGATATCTACAGAAACTGGCTCAAATCCGTATCCAACGGACTTGAATTCCTGCGCATGAAAAATGATATACAGTATCTTACCCAGTGCCAGAACCTTTCGGATATGCGTGATACCCTTACGGGAATGTATAACGAGACGGGTATGAGAAAGGCTTATCATACGCTTGATATAGACAATCAGGAGTATTCTATCGTAATGATGAGGATAGGTATTGCAAATGCGGGATTTTATGAGCTCAACGGCAAGATACCTGCTGTAATGGACGCGGCTGAGGCTATAAACCAGTTCTGCGGAAGCAATGATATCTGCGGAAGGGTCAATGATAATACCTTTGCCTGCATAATACAGGGCGAAACAGATACCGAGCTTCTTGAGAACAGGCTGACATCTATAATGCTCCAGCACAATATCTATATAGACCAGTACGGACTTGATTCCTTCGTATGTGCTGCCATAAAGTGCAGAGAAAAATCATATACAAAGCTTACGGCATTGTGCACGGATATACTTGCCGAGCGTCAGCGCGAGAAAATGGAAATGCGTATGCGTCCGCATTATGAGGATATGCTCAGTATAAGGAGCTATATCTACAGCAATCCTCAGGACAGCTTTGAGTCGGAGAAGCTTCGCAAGCTCTATCCCTACAGTGCAGGACATCTCCGTGAGGTTTATAAGAAGTGCTTCGGCGTGAGCATACATAAGGACTGCATCAACGCACGTATGGCAAAGGCTACCTACTGCCTGACGGTGACACCGCTGAGTATGGCGGAGATAGCTGAGCAGTGCGGATATGTGGACAGTAAATACTTCCTGCGTCAGTTCCTTGCAACGGTAGGCGTAACGCCTAACCAATACCGTAACATGGCAAAGTAGGGAACGCCGCCTCGGCGTTCCGTGCCGTTAGCTTGTAGGGACGAGTTCCGCTCACCCGTGCGAGAAATACACAAATTGACAAAACCCGAAAGCTTCATTATCCGAACGCTTTCGGGTTTATTTTTATCATACACTATAATGTATCAGACCATTTTCCCGTCCTGTACCGAAACAGCCACCTGCCAATCATCTTCATAAACTATAGTGCCGACGAAGTTGGTGTACACAACATCATAAGGCTTTTTATATTTCTCCAGCAGCATTATGGCAGGTTCGAGTTTTTTTATCATGTGTTCAGTGCTTTCGCATTTAAAAAATGTTATGACTTGTTCGTGATTTTTACAGGACTCAGGTTCGGGAAGATTTTCCTTGAACCATTCATTAATTGAAATGAACAGCTATTCATCTTCATCATTCATTACCTTATTATTTATTAAATTCCAGCACAGACTGAATACACCTTTAGGATATTTGGTTATATAGGAATCATCTCTGCCCTGAATACGCATATATTTATACATTGTTTGCTCCTTTGATCTATTTTACTAAGATTATACCTCAGAAAGCCTGATATGTCAACAAAAAAGCTGCACATAAAGTGCAGCTTTTTCGTTTTATTTTGCTGTTGGATCAAGTGTATCTACCTTGTTAAGGAGATACTCCTGTATCCTCAGAGCATCGTTTGATGTGATGCCTGCACTTGATCTGTCAACGTCTGCAAGATCTGCACCTTCTTTAATAAGATGATACGGATCGGTTCCTTCAAGTCCGTACTTGTTCGGATTTGCAAGAGACTGCATTATAAGTACAACGTCGCTCATATCAACTTCGCCGTCATAGTTTGCATCGCCCCATAACGGGTCTTTATCGCCGCCCATGAGGTAGTGTACCTCGCAGCTGTCGATAGTGTAAGGCTGATCGACAGCCTTTTCAGCAGCTGAATTCCATACATTCGACCACCATACCTGTACCTCGCAGGTCTTGAAGCTGTCAGGCATATCACTGATATCAACGTTTAATGAAAGCTTGCCGTCCTTGTCGGCTGTGCCCTTCCACTCAACATTTACCCAGTCATCAGCAGTTGTACCGTAGCCTATTGCTCCGCCGATAGATGCATTCGGTGCGCCTGTTATTTCTATTGCCATAGTCTTGCCTAAAGCAAGCTCAGGCTTTTCAGGGATAGTTACGCTCTTCTTCTGAATCGAGAACTTGTAAGGAGCAGTCGTTGTCGTGGTCGTTACGCTGGGATCAGAAGTTGTAGTGGTAGTAGTTGTAGTCTTGGAAGGATCGGGAGGAGTGATGCCTTCCTTCTTGTAGAGATCCTTTGGAAGTTCGTCAAGAGTTATACAGTAATCGCTCTGATACATTGCGATCGTGTCTTCCTTGGTATTGAAGATCGGATTAGTAAGGAAGTTGTTGTTATCACTTCCGCCGTCATACCATGTGCAGAAATAGAGCCAGCCTGCCTTTTCCTCCTGAAGCTTGTCAGGTGTTGAGAAGCAGTCATTCTCAGCCATTGCAACCATTTTTGCTCCGTTATACTTGTCTATGATACCGTAGAATGTGGAGCTTATCGGGCTGTCGTCATGTCTCAGCGAAGCCTGCCAGCCATTCTCTTCAAGGTATACAGTACAGTTGTACTTGTCATAGCCGATTATATCAACATATGCGTCGCCCGGATACCAGTTAGCGGAATTAGCGTAGTTATAGCTGTTCCACTCCCAGATAAGGTTGTGGCAGTTCAGGTCGTTGGTAAGGGTATTGTATGTGTATATCCACAGCTTCTTGTAAGCCTCGGAGCCTTCTCTGCCCCACCAGAACCATGAACCGTCCTCACCGCCGCCGCCTTCGGCTTCGTGGAGAGGTCTCCAGATAACAGGTATGCCCTCAGCTTCAAGCTTGTTGAACTCTGCGGCAAGTGTTTTCAGTGTGGAGAGATAATACTCGTTCTCCTTAGTGCCGGGAGTTGCAGCCTTTGAAGGCGAGAAGTCCGTATCCTTTGCTGTATAGGTGGACAATGACCAGTCCATCTTTGTGCCTATAGTATAGTTTGCGAAATCCTTAGGCACGTTGATGTGGTATGAAGCTGTTGCGATACCGCCCTTGTTCTTTACCCAGTCGATGATACGCTTTGTAGAGCCGTCATCGCTGCCATAGAGCGGACAGCAGAAATTACCGTAGTCAAAGCCGCGGATAGCAGGATAATGTCCTGTTGTTTCCTTTAAGTACTCGAACTCGGTCTCAAGTCCGTGAGGTCCGCCGCTGTATATCTCCTGCTGACCTGAGATTATGTTCTTGCCATATACCTCAGCAAGATAAGCCATAAGGCTCTGGGTCTCCACTGTTGCCAACTGATCGCAGGGAGTTGTCTGCTTTGCCTCTATCTTTGTTGCGCCCATTGGCTCTACTTCGAGACAATCGAACTGTGACCAGCCCCATGACTTGTCGATAGTAATTGTGTTCTCACCTGCTTTGAGTACGATGGCAGGAAGTGCTATCTCCTGATAATCTGTACCCTCAGGTATTCCAAGTGCGCCCTGTGAAGTGCCGTTGACACTTAAATTCTGCTGCTTGTCTGTGCCTATTCCGAAAGCGTGGAAAATAAGCTTGTAAGGACCTGCCTCATCGACCTTTACTGTCATTGTGATAGTTCCGCTGTCTGTCATTTTAAGTGCAGAACCGCCGCTTGCATTTGCGTCCTTTTCAACGGTTATAGTGCCTGTATACTTTGCGTCCTCAAACTCGAATTTAAGGGGAGCATCGGCAGCTGTTACCGTGGGAGCACTGTAAACAGCACAGTTCAGCAGAAGGGCTGCTGACATGATTGCAGAGCTTGCTTTTTTAAGAATTTTAATTCCCATGCTTAATATCCTCCTATTAAATAAAAATTTCTGTACTTTAATTATAGTAATAATTTCAGTTAAAATCAATAAGTACATCGCAATGTTTTTATATTGTATATAATTTTCGTATACACGCACAATTGGGAGAAAACAAGTTTGACATATAGTGCAAAAATCAGCTTAATTTAAGCTTAAATTACTAAAGTGTTAATAAAGTCATTTTTTCTACATATTTTTTCGAGTATATATTGACATTTTATATAAAAAGGTGTATAATTTGATTAGAGTTTCGTTTACTTTGTTCATGGAGCGTGAGAAAATGACCGAATACCTTACTAATTACATGAAATACATTCAGCAGCGCCTTGAAAGCTGTTCAAGCCTTGATGAACTGGACGAGATAATGTCAGAGCATAAGGACAAGATCGCCTTTATGCAGCATGAGAGGATAGTTCATTTTCTTGTGACTATGCTTTTCGCTGTTGTTCTCACCATATTCATGGCTGTTACAATATTCAAAACAAGTATCCCCGTACTTATTCTGGTCACTATGATACTTGTGCTCCTTGCATTCTATATCAAGCATTACTACTTCCTTGAAAATACTGTGCAGAAGATGTACAAGGTCTATGACGGGATACTTGAAAAACAGAAAAAGCTGAAGGAGTCTGACTAATGACCAAAAAGGAAATTGCCGAGCTTGCCGTAAAGGAGCTTGAAAAGCTCTACCCCGATGCAGCGTGTACTCTCAACTACGATAAGCCCTATGAGCTTATGTTCGCAGCCCGTCTTGCGGCTCAGTGCACCGACGCGAGAGTAAACGTAGTCACGGAGACACTTTTCAAGAAGTATCCTACTCTTGAAGCCTTTGCCAATGCCGACCTTGCCGAGCTTGAACAGGACGTAAAGCCCTGCGGCTTTTACCATAACAAAGCCAAAAGCCTCAAGGAAATGGCTAATCAGCTCATAAACGACTTCGGCGGCGAAGTCCCCGACACTATGGAGGAGCTCCTCACCCTTTCGGGTATAGGCAGAAAGACTGCCAATCTTATGCTGGGTGATGTTTTCGGCAAGCCTGCAATGGTGACCGATACCCATTGCATACGCATTACCGGCAGACTTGGTCTTACCAAGAACAAAGAGCCCGCAAAGGTGGAAAAAGACCTTGTAAAGCTCATACCTCCCGAAGTATCCTCGGATTTCTGCCACAGGACCGTAGAGTTCGGCAGAGATATCTGCAATGCGCGTAAGCCTAAATGCGATATCTGTCCGCTGAATTACTTCTGTAGGTTCTATCAAAACTGAATTTCGATATTTTTCATATAAATAAAACTATCTACACGAAAGGAGTTACTGATATATGTTATTTAATTTCAAACTGAGCACACCTGCTGAGGGGCTTGTGGATATCACACGCGAGGTTAGTGAATCCGTTAAAGAAAGCGGTGTTCTCGAAGGGATATGCATAGTTTACTGTCCACATACCACTGCGGCTATAACCATAAATGAAAATGCCGATCCCGATGTCCAGACGGATTTCATTCACGGTATAGATAAGGTGTTCCCTGACTTATCTATTTTCAAGCACGCAGAGGGAAACTCCGATGCTCACCTTAAATCATCAGCTGTCGGAGCAAGTGAAACTATTATCATCAGCGGCGGAAAACTCCTTCTCGGTACATGGCAGGATATTTATTTCTGCGAGTTCGACGGCCCGAGAACAAGAAAGTTCTTCGTCAAGGTCATAGGAGATTGAGTTATGGATAATATCGAAAAACTTGCGGATATAGTAAAAAACTCCCGAAACATCGTCTTTTTCGGAGGCGCGGGAGTATCCACCGAAAGCGGCATACCCGATTTCAGAAGCGTTGACGGTCTGTACAATCAGCAGTGGAAATATCCGCCCGAAACTATTCTCAGTCACACATTCTTTATGGAAAAGACCGAAGAATTCTATCGCTTCTACAGAGCTAAAATGCTTTGCCTTGATGCAAAGCCGAATGCTGCTCACTTAAAGCTTGCTCAGCTCGAAGCTGAGGGCAAGCTCACAGCCGTTGTTACACAGAACATAGACGGCCTGCATCAGGCAGCAGGAAGCAAAAAGGTATATGAGCTCCACGGAAGCGTACTCAGGAATTACTGCACAAAATGCGGTAAATTCTACGGCGTTGACTACATCGCAAACTCTGAAGGCATACCCAAATGCGAATGCAGCGGCATTATAAAACCCGATGTAGTCCTTTACGAAGAAGCTCTCAACGATGATACGGTAAGCGGCGCTGTACACGCTATAGCTGCTGCCGATACCCTTATCATCGGCGGCACTTCCCTTAACGTATATCCTGCCGCAGGTCTTATACGTTACTTTAACGGAAACAACTTAGTTATTATCAACATGGCACCTACCCAAATGGATAACAGCGCAGATCTTCTCATCTGCGACAGAATAGGAGAAGTTTTCTCCCGAATTTAGGAGGTTTAATATGAAACGACTGGTTACAGCCGCTTTATCTGCCATAATGCTCATAAGCTGTGTTTCACGCTCATCTGAAAACGAGTCTGAAATACCGCAGGGCGATAATGTCATAAAAACCGAAGTCGCAAACGCCCCTTCATCAGCTCCTAAAAAAATCGCGGCAAGTACGATAATCTACCGCGAAAAGCTCTACAATATAAACTCAGATATCAAATCCGACCTGATAATCCAGTCAGATGGCAGAGTATGGTGCGGTTTCTACATGAGTGAAGAAGGTACTATTGACAAATTCAACCGTTTATGGACAAGCGATACGGAGTATACCTCAAACTATCAGCTTGAGGACGATATCTGGTTCGACGCTGTTCTTACAGGAAATGCGAAAGAGGCTAAATTGCCTTTCAGCAATATCACCGAGCTTACAGCTCTGGACGATAACGAGCTTGAAAAGCTGCATTCTCTCATAGGCGGTATCGACCCCTTCAGCGCAAGAAGCATATATACAGCTTCAGAGGCTGCTTTTGATCCCGATGTAATCGAGACAGAATACAGCTTTATCGACCTTGTTATAGGCAGCAACGCCTGCCGTGCCTATGAGTACACTCAGTCATACAAAAGTATGATACAGGACGAAACGGCGTCTGAAGTCATAGACCTTATCCACAGCCAAAGCTACTACAGCGAATGGCGCAATAAGTGCAGTGAAGAATTGCTGCCCCGTGAACTATCAGAAGTATAAAAAAAGTCCGAAAGTACAATCCCCCCGTGCTTTCGGACTTTTTGTATTATATCATTCCGTTTGCTTTTTTGAAGTCGATGAACTCCTCATATGTGCCCTGTCTGTCAAGGCAGCCCTCAGGAAGTATCTCGATTATGCGGTTCGCAGTAGTCTGCATTATCTCATGGTCGTGTGACGCAAGAAGTACAACTCCCTTGAAGTTGATAAGACTGTTGTTTACAGCTGTGATGCTCTCAAGGTCGAGGTGGTTTGTTGGACGATCAAGCAGGAGTACATTCGAGCCGAAAAGCATCATTCGTGAGAACATACATCTCACCTTTTCGCCTCCCGAAAGTACATTTACGGGCTTGTATACGTCATCGCCCGAGAACAGCATACGTCCGAGGAAGCCGCGGAGATATGTCTCTGTCTCGTCCTTTACGGAATACTGTCTTATCCAGTCAAGTATAGAAAGCTCGCAGCCGTTGAAATACTCTGAGTTGTCAACAGGCATATACGATGTTGTTACAGAAACGCCCCATTTGAAGCTTCCGCTGTCAGGCTGCTCCTCTTCCATGAGTATTTTGAACAGCATAGTGATAGCCTGCTCGCTTTCGCCTACGAATGCTACCTTGTCTGTTCTGCCAAGTGTGAAGCTTACGTTGTCAAGGAGCTTTACGCCGTCAACGGTCTTTGAGATGCCGTCTACCTGCAATATATCCTTGCCGAGCTCTCTGTCCATATCAAAGCCTATGAACGGATATCTTCTGCTTGATGCAGGGAGCTCCTCAACTGTCAGCTTTTCAATGAGCTTGCGGCGTGATGTAGCCTGATTTGACTTTGATTTATTTGCTGAGAAACGTGCGATAAAGTCTTTCAGTTCCTTTATCTTTTCTTCGTTCTTCTTGTTCTGCTGCTTTATCATTCGCTGTATGAGCTGACTGGACTCATACCAGAATTCGTAGTTGCCTACGTACATCTTTATCTTGTTATAGTCGATATCAACGATATGTGTGCAGACATTATTGAGGAAGTGTCTGTCGTGGGATACCACGATGACTGTACCGAAGTATTCGGAAAGGAATTCCTCAAGCCAGCGTACAGCGTCTATATCAAGGTGGTTGGTAGGCTCATCAAGGAGTATGATGTCGGGATTGCCGAAAAGTGCCTGTGCAAGCAGTACCTTTACCTTTTCATTACCTGAGAGCATGGACATCTGTGTATAGAGTATATCCTCGGAAAGTCCGAGTCCCTGTATGAGCTTTGAAGCGTCAGCCTCAGCCTCCCAGCCGTTGAGCTCGGCAAATTCGCCTTCAAGCTCAGAAGCCTTTACGCCGTCCTCCTCAGAGAAGTCCTCTTTTGCGTAAAGAGCGTCCTTTTCCTGCATTATCTCATAAAGACGGGCATTGCCCATAATAACGGTGTCGAGGACTGTGTACTCGTCGTATGCAAAGTGATCCTGCTTGAGAACGCTCAGGCGCTCCTCCTTTGGCATTACGACCTCACCCGAAGCAGGTTCAAGCTCGCCGCAGAGCACACGGAGAAATGTGGATTTGCCTGCTCCGTTTGCACCGATAACACCGTAGCAGTTACCGTTAGTGAATTTAAGATTTACGTTTTTAAAAAGTGTTGAGCCGCCGAACTGCACGCTCACATTGCTTACTGTTATCATATTTTCTCCCTTCGTAAATCATAATTTTGCGGAGCAAAATTATGATTTGAGCCGTTAGTCATTAGCCGTTAGCCCATTGTAGGGGCGGATATTATCCGCCCACTAATAAAGCGGCGAAGCCGCTTCCTAATGGCAAAAAGCTAAAGGCTTCATCATTTAGCAAATCACGCGATGATATTTCCCTAATAATTTATTGTCTCTCGCGGTTTTTTTCTATATCAGAAGTATTTTAGCGCGGAGCAAGGGTGCAGCGTCACGCTGCAAAATTATGATTTACCGCACAACATTGTCCATTATACCATATTATGGACGGCTTGTAAAGTGCAGGCCGCCATATATCGCCGTTCAGCTCCGCTTTTTTCAAATAATCGCCAAATTACCGCCGTAAGTACGTGATTATTTATATGAAGTTCCAAAACCTTTGTTACTTCCTTTACACACAGGTCGAAATGTGCTATTATAGGTTTATCAGCTATATAAGATACTGAAAGAGAGGGTTTTTAATGCGAAAAAAGTTTTTCAGCAGTTTTATTGCAGGTATTACTGCTGTAATTGCAATGACGGCTATGACAGGCTGCACTGCCTCAGAGAAGAAGGCTGTCACCGCCTCGACCACTCAGCCGTACACGAAGTATTCTGCGGAAGAAGAAGCCAATCCCGATAATACCTCAAAGCTTGATCCTTCGCTACAGAATGTATACGATAATAAAAAGCTTGTTGTCGGATTTGATACAAGTGCAGTGCCTATGAGCTTTACAGATGAAAACAATGAGATCATCGGTTTCTATGTGGACGTTGCTCAGGAATTATGCGACCGAATGGATATAGGGCTCGAAAAACAGCCTGTTGATTCAAATAAGCCCGAATCAGCACTGAACGACCACAAGGTCGACATTATCTGGAACTCTGCCATATCCTCAGATATCGAAAGTGATGAGACTGTAAACGCTTCAAAGCCTATCGTAAAAACCGAAATGGTATTCGTTATACCGTCCTACAGTGACCTCCTTTCCATTAACTACCTCGAAGGAATGACCGTCGGCGTCAAGGCAGGTTCTCCTGCTCAGAATTTCCTCGGACTCTCTCCTGTCTTTGAAGATATAAAACTTGCTCCTGCCGAAAATATAGCAGATGCCCTAAGCGATATGGACAAAGGTTCATCAGATGCTGTATTTCTCGACACCGCTGCTTCAAATTATTACATAAAAACACTCAAAAAAAATTATACCCAGCTCGAAGGAAGTCTTGAAGAGGTATTGCACAATGTCGTCCTCAGAAAAGACGACATTACTCTACACGATGAAGTGCAGAATCAGCTCTCCGCCATGAAGCAGGACGGCAAGCTTGCCGAAATATCCGTCAATTGGTTCGGCACTGACCTTACAAACGTCGGATAACATCTCATATCCAAAAACTCCCCTTTCGGGGAGTTTTTATTTTATCTGTACTGCTCTGTGCAAAATAATACCTTGTTAAATAAATCTTATCCCTGCCAAGCTGATTTTTGAACACCTCTGTAGGAACTCCGCCCTTTTCAACAATGATAACGCAGTATTACCGAGTGATCGCCAGCTTCTTAATGATTCACTAATTAATGTCTGCTCAACAACTAAAAATGGCTTATTATAGCTTTTAAAAACCATTTTATATCAAGACAAAAAAATCCCGACACCGAAGAACACTGAAACTTCGGTATCGGTTCAATGAGGATGATTTATTTAAGCCCTCGCAGGCTTCAGAGAAAGCATCAAATGCTCTCAACAGAGAACAAACCCCATTGGATCTCTTCTCTGATAGTATAATACCATTTTATCGTGTCAAATACAACTCATTTTTTGCAGATTAAGTGTAAAAAACACAGGAAAAGCGAACCGAAGTTCGCTTTTTTCTTTATATCAGGATCTTTTTGCAGCAATTTCCTTCTCTATCTCTTCTGCTCTGAGAAGTGCAGTGTCGATATGATCGCAGAAATTCTCCTTACCTACCTGTTCGATGAAGCCAGCCTTTGTCATTACCTTCATAGGCTGCTCGTTTACATGAGAGAATACGACCTTTACATTATGTCTCTGACAGCGTTTAACTATGCGGATAAGTGCTTCAACGCCTGTAGCGTCCATAGCAGGAACATTTCTCATTCTGATGCAGAGTACGTCTATATCCTTATCGCTGAGTACGTATTTGTACTTATCTGTAGCTGCAAAGAACATAGGTCCGTTTATCTCGAATACTCTTGTATTATGAGGTATCTTCTTGAGGAGGATATTATCGGGATCGGTGTCCTCATCGTCCACATCTATCCATGCATGAGCCTCGGTAACATCTGCCATACGCTTCATGAAGAGAAGTGCAGCCATTACCATACCCACACCGATAGCAACTACAAGGTCAAATACTACTGTAAGTATCAGTGTTACGAAAAGTACAGCGATATCACTCTTTGGAGCAGTCTTTACTGTGTTTCTGATATTTCTCCAGCCGCACATATTATAGGCAACTATAAAGAGTATAGCTGCGATAGTCGGCATAGGGATAAGTGAAGCATAAGGCATGAGGACTACGAGAATTACAACGAGGACTACAGAGTGTACCATACCTGAAATAGGTGTACGTCCGCCGTTCTTTACGTTAGCAGCTGTACGTGCGATAGCACCTGTAGCAGGGATACCGCCAAAGAATGCAGAACCGATATTTGCTGTACCCTGAGCGATAAGCTCCATATTCGAGCGGTGCTTTGAACCTACCATACCGTCTGCGACAACACAGGAGAGAAGCGACTCAACTGCTGCAAGAACTGCAATAGTAAATGCATTGGGGATAAGTGCTCTTACTCTTCCGAATGTTACCTCGGGCACTGTGAGCTTAGGAAGTGAATTTGATATCTGATAAAGGTCGCCTATTGTATTCACCTTGATGCCGCTGAGCTTTACGATAGCTGAGCATACGATAACGGCAATAAGTGAAGCAGGTATCTTTTCCAGCTTCTTTGGCCAGAGTATGAGTATTACAAGTGAAGCTGCACCGATAGCAAGTGCCTGCCAGTTGATAGAATCCATAAACAGGAAGATAGCCTTTACCTTGTCAACTGTCTCGATAGGAGAAGAAATACCGAGCTTGTCCTGCATTACTTCCTTATCAAACGTAAGCCCGAGGAAATCCTTTATCTGTCCTATCAGGATAGTAACAGCAATACCGAATGTAAAGCCTGTGGTTATAGTACCGGGTATGTATTTGATAAGTGCTCCGAAACGGCAGAAGCCCATGATTATAAGGATTATACCTGCCATTATAGCGGATATTGCCAGTCCGTCCATTCCCTCTGTAGCCACGATGCCTGCAACTGTTGTGGCAAATGCCGCCGTAGGACCTGCTATCTGTACACGGCTTCCGCCTAAGAATGAAACGATAAAGCCTGCGATTATAGCAGTATAAAGTCCCTGCTCAGGACCTACTCCCGAAGCAAGTGCAAGTGCTATGGAAAGCGGAAGGGCTATGATAGCAACGATTATACCTGCGATTATGTCCTTGATGAACTGTTCCTTTGAATAGGTCTTCATTACCGAGAAAAGCTTTGGTTTGAGCTTTTCTTCCGTTGGTTTCAATGCTTTTTCAGCCATTTTTCTAACCTCTTTCTCAAAATTCTCTATTAAAGACACGCAACGTTTACTATTATACTACTAAAAATAGCGGTTTTCAAGAGATTTCAAACGAGGCTGAAAATTTTGTAGGTTTATATATATTCCTGTCTTTGGTGGAGAAATCATTCAGCATTTTAATAAGTAAGAAGGTATCAGTGGTTAATGAATAGTGCATAGTAATTAGTTATTAGTATACAAAAGGTCAGCCCCGAGTTTTACCTCGGGGCTTGTTCATTCTATTTCTCCACTATCTACTCACTTTTACTTTCGGGTATAGCCTGTAGATATGTTCCGAAGAACCATATGACTGCAACATAAAGCAGAGGCTCTGTCATGGCGCGTAATGCAATAGTATAGGTGGTATTACCGAATATGCCTGTGAAGCTCCTGTCAAAAAGGTCTGTCTCAAACCAGCCTGCAATATTCAGTATCAGTGACGCCGCTGTCAGCAGAAGCATTGAATTGCGAAGGTACTTCCTGTTGCGCTTTGTATTGAACTCTCCCTTTGCAGTATTCAGCAGTACACGTACAAACGCCCATACTGCCGCACCTGTAAGTGCAAAAACGGGCAGGTCACGCAGGTATCTGAACAGTATCACGTTTTTATAAGCCTGAGCCGAAACTGCGTCCTCAAAGGGCAGCCTGCACATATATCTCGTCTGGCTCTCCATTACTGTGAAAGGCAGCCATACGCTGTACTTATCGCCCGACATAACACGGATAAGCTCATAGGTACGCACACCAAGCCTCCATGCTATGAAGCCTGCCGAGCCTGCAATAATTAGGGCTGACAGCGTTTTCAGTGTATCGGAAACCTTTACGGAGTTTTGGCTATTAAGCTGTTTTTCATACATCAGAAGCACAAATGCTCCGCATATCATAATGAACGGTATACCAAGTATATCGTATATCTGGCAGTACTGCCGACGCTCGGTGAATACGCTTGTCATACCGTCAAAATCCGAGGTCGTACTGATAAAATTGCTGTCTATATACGCATAAATATTGCCAGCTGCGTACAAAGCTCCGCCAAAAAGGAAGTAACGCCATGCCCTGCCGCAGAAAATACGCTTCTTGTCGCCGCTGCGAAGTGCCAGTATCATAGCAGCAACAAGAACTAAACTTGGGATCATGCCGAGATAACTCAGGACATTCTCTGCCGTTGTGGGTTCAACAGTTGCATTGCTGCGCTCAAGATACGCAGAATAGTCCGCATCGGAAGCAAAGGAATTGGCACGGTCGAACTCAACGAAAAACGTTCCGCAGTACTGGTGGAAAAGGAACGGCGACTCCTCTGTCCCTCTGTCGGGAAGTCCCATTATCTTTGTAAACAAGGCGAGATACAATATTAAAAAAATCGTAGCCCCTATCAAGGCTTTCAGCGTAAAGTATATAAGATGAAGCCGTTTATGTATCTTTTCGGGTATTATATCCGTTGGTCTATCGAACTTTTTCATATTACCGCCCCCTTTAATAAAATTGTAGCATATCAGCGATACAGAAGTCAACGGATTAAGAAAGATTTAAGGAAATGATAAGAAATACGATGTTTCCGCACAATATAAAGGGCTCCCCTTTCGGAGAGCCACAAAAACTATATCATGGAATTTTTTTTACTTTTGTTCCTTTGTTATTGCTTTGCTGCCGAGGAATGTCAGCAGGAAGTATCCGCCGTAAATGAGAACAACTACTGCGGCTGTAAAGAGTATCGGCTTCAACATACCGCCTGTTACTATCATTGATATTGCAAACATACCGAATTTCATGCCCACAAATGCGTGCAGGCAGGCAAGCAGCAGCGGCAGCAGGAAGAATATTCCTGACTGAATGAACAGTGACTTTGTTATTTCCTTTTCCTCTGCACCGATCTTTCTGAGCATTGTATATCTCGGAACGCTGTCTGAGCTTTCCGAAAGCTCTTTAAGTGCAAGGATAGCGCCGCAGGATACAAGGAATATAAATCCGATGTAAAGACCGAGGAATGTTACCATTGCGCTGAGACCGACAGTGGAATTTGCCTCCTCTCGTCTTGAGGACATATACTCGGAATAGCCTATTCCTTTTTCACCTTCAAGGTTTCCCATGACATTTCCCCATTTTTCACGGAATTTCTCTTCAAGCTTCTGCTTTTCTTTTGCATCAGATGCCTTCAGATTGCCGACTATTATATTATCACACGCCGCATTCTCATCAACCGCTGAATCGGGAACGATGAAAAGCCCTCCATTTATCGGCTGTACCGCAGGGCGGATAAATCCCTTGTATGTCTTGTTAAAATGAGGAACAAGGGTGTTTCCGAATACATTTATCTCTGCCTTATCCTTTAGTATCTCATCGTAAAATCCCATCATTCCCCCGAATGACGCACATAAAACATACTCGTTATCATTGATGTCAAGAGTCTTTAAGCCATAGAGCTTCATTAATTTATTATAATCACTGAGCTTTATGATCTCCAGCCAATAATCATCATCTGTACTTATCACTGAAGGAAGTTCCTTTTTTAACTCATCCTTTGCCTCGCTGAGGAATGTATTAAAAGTAAAATTCGGGTCTGCATAGTTATGAAAATCGCAGTATTCACCAAATTCCTCATATAGATCCAAGCCCTTTTTTTCATATTCATCTTTAAGACTTGTATAAAGAGGCTTTTCAGTAAAATTTTTTGCTTCTTCGGGTGTTTCAGCGCTTGTTGTTCTTCCGAACTCAGCGTACATATCTACAGGGTAAAATTCCTGTACCTGCCTGTTCAGAGAGTTTCTGATAACAAAAGCTGTAGAAAGTGTACAGATAGTGAGAAAGAGCATAAGGCAGATAACTGTCATAGAAGCAACTGTTGTATTTACCTTGCTGCTTATCTGACGGAAGGTAAAGCTGTTGAGTCCCTTATTGTAAACGCCCTTCATTGACATTATAACTCTCAGAAGCATTCCTGCAACTGACCAGAAGATAAAGAATGTGGAAACTGCACCCATTATGATAGCTGTGACCAGTTTGTTTCCGCTGATACGGAGATAATCCCAGCCTACCATGTAGTAAGCATATCCGAGGACTGCGGCTGAAAGTATGAACACTATAACGCATACCCACGGATTTTTCATAGTTATTTTTTCCGAGCGCTTGCCCGACTGCATAAGAGTTATGAGCCTGCACTTGCTGATGACAAATCCGCTTCTGATTATTACGACCACATACATGATACTAAAGTAAAGTATGGTCTTTAATATAGCTGATGCAGATACCGTAAATCTATAGCTGTTCATGTCGGCTTCAAAGAGATTTGCAACGACTGCGCTCATTACCTGCGAAAGTCCGATACCTATCAGAAGTCCCACAAAAAGTGAGCCTACACCGATAATGACTGTCTCACAAAGCAGAAGCAAGGATATTTTCCATTTGCTCATGCCAAGCATCATATAAAGTGCGAACTCCTTGTTCCTGCGCTTCATTAAGAAACGGCTTGCGTATACGATAAGAAGTCCAAGCACTACCGCTACAAATACGCTTACACCTGCAATAGCTTTTATGAGGATATTGATCATTTCCCTCTGATCTTCATTCATTTTCAGGAATGCTGTCTGAGTCTCTATAGCATTGAATACATAGAATATAGCAACACCTATTATAAGAGTAAAGAAATATACAGTGTAATCTTTGATACTCTTGCGGATATTGCTCATTGATATCTTAAAGAGCATCGCTTACGTCACCTCCGAGAAGTGTAAGTACATCTATTATCTTATTGAAGAATACCTTTCTTGTATCTGCTCCGCGGTTTATCTCGTTGAAAACCTTGCCGTCCTTGATGAAAAGAACTCTCGAAGCATAGCTTGCTGAAAACGAATCATGGGTTACCATTATTATAGTAGCATCATGCTCGTGATTGAGATAGCTGAGTCTTTCAAGAAGCAGCTTTGATGACTTTGAGTCAAGTGCTCCTGTAGGCTCGTCTGCAAGCACAAGCTTGGGATTTGTCACGATAGCTCTTGCAGAAGCTACCCTCTGCTTCTGTCCGCCTGACATCTGATAAGGGTACTTGCTGAGCACATCTGTTATGCCAAGCTGCTCCGCAACTGTCTTTACAGCTTTATCTATGTCCTTTGCAGCATACTTCTGTATGGAAAGTGCAAGAGCGATATTCTCATAAGCAGTAAGTGTATCCATAAGGTTAAAGTCCTGAAAGATAAATCCAAGCTTTTCACGGCGGAACTTATTCAGAGCCTTGCCCTTCAAGGCTGTTATATCTGTATTTTCAAGGTAAATATGTCCTGCTGTTACACGGTCGATAGTAGAGATGCAGTTAAGGAGTGTAGTCTTGCCGCTTCCCGAAGCACCCATTATAGCTGTGAACTCACCCTTTTCCACATCGAATGAGATATTGTCTACAGCCTTTGTAAGGCATGATCTGCTTCCGTAGTATTTTTCAACGTTCTCTAATTTAAGTAATGGCATTGTTCTTTCTCCTCAATTCATTCCTATTGTGTTATTATGGCTGTGGCTGCACACATACCTGTTCAGAAAATAATCAGCAACAAGATCAAGACTCCAGATAATAGTCAGCAGATCGTTTCTCTGATCATTTACCGCTTTCACCCTGAATATATCATATAATACCGCAAAGCTCAGCAGAACGCAGATAAGCTTGCTTATCCTCGCAATGTTTTTTAATGTGTATATTGACATTTTTTTCATAAGATCATTTCCTTTCGGTCTTTGTTGTCGTTTCCATGATCTTATTATATCTCTTATCAGTATTAATGTCGTGCTTTTAACATTACGCAACATTACAATTTTGAAATGTTGCGCAATGATCGTCTGTTATTTTACACATACTTTATTATACTCTATAACAAGCGCTTCTGCAACATGATAATACATTATATAACAAAAAAACGTCTGTGACACAGGTCAAGACGTTAAAACGGTATAAACGACAATACCGCACTTAAAGTGCGGCATCGTCTGATAATGGTATATGTTTGTATGGAGTTTACTGTTTTTACTGCTTCTTTGAGGAAAGAAGCACTCAGCAGCATTGAGAGTACACTGCCTTATAAAATCCATGTTATATGCATCAGTAACAAAAAATTCATTGTCCGTATCGACAATATTATTATATCACAACACTTCTCATGTGTCAACCAAAATAAATGGTATTGCCAAACGAAATGTACTAATATAAAAAACATATATATTGTACAGAATGCACAAAAGCCTATACGGATTCTGACCCTTTTCAGAAGCTGAACAGCTATATATACAAAAAGCCCCGACTCAGGAATGTCGGGGCTTTAGCTGCTTTCAGCGCGCTCATTTTGTCTGAAATCAGCATATATACTCATTCGGAGTACTGGAGATCACAGAAAATTGTACTCCGAAAATGAGGCTTTTATATAAAGTTCAGTGACAGCTTAGTCTCAGCCCTGAACAAGTACGCCGTTCTCATCAAATGTATAGCTTACGCCGTCAATTGTATGAGTGCCTGTGAGCATACCTGCATCAGAATAATACTTTGTATTGTCTGCGTTCCAGCCAACTACCTGAACGCCATTCTCGTCAAAGTAATATGTACGGTTGATGCCGTAGATATAGAATGCTACCTCTCTGTCCTTTACAATGTGTCCGAACTGATCTGCACAGTACTGATTACCGTTGAAAGCAAATCTGCGATTTACAACTTCGCGTCCGTCTTCATCAACAAAGAGTGTCTCACCCTTGTTCTCATCTTCGATAAATCTGTTTGTTACCTTGTAACCGTTTTCATCCAGGAAATAATAATTTCCGTTGATAAGATGCCAGCCTGTGAAAATTGCACCGTTCTTATCCTCGTATCTTCCGTCTTCTGTAAAGAAGAAATCTTCAAGCTCAAGGTCTTTCTTATCAATTACACCGTCATTGTTTGTATCCATGAGGTCCTTCTGAAGTGATGAGAACTTATCCTTAGCAAGCTGATCGTTTGCAGCAAGATACTCTCTTATCATATCCTGATCATCAAGGTCAATATCTCCGTCATAGTCAATATCACCTCTCTTAAGATCAAGTGTGATAGAAGCTGTAATGTTTTCCTTATATCTGTTGTCCTTGCTGCTAAGTGAAGAAACGAAATCATTTGTATCATAATCCAGATCCTTTACAGCAACAAGGTTTCCTAAATTATCTCTCAGAGCAACAGACTTTACAAAGAATTTTGAATCACGGTCATTGTTGCTTACGGTAATTGAGAAGGTCTTGCCATCAATGTAATTGCTATCATACATATTTGAGATATCAGTGATGATAGGACCATTGAATACTGCTCCTCCGTATGTTCTGTTGCCATCTTTATCAGGTGCACTGTAGAAGTCATTGTAATTAAGACTTCTCATTTTATCGGTTGCGAAGTCCTTGGTTTCAACATTAAGACCATAGTAGTTTGTAGACATAATGTCTGCTTCTGATATGAGCTTAACATCAGGTAAACCTGCTTCGATAGTATATATGAAGCAGTTGTGTGCCTGACCTGCCCATTCAAATGCACCGTATCTTGTATATTTTTCGGAATCATATGTAAGTCCCTGAGCACTTTCAAGGTTAAGAGCATCGTACATGATCCAGATGCAGCCGCTGTTTGCCCATTCACCCCATGAATTGGCAACCTTGAATGCACCCTTCATAACTGTATGATCGTCAAGCTCTACCTCGAAATCATCATCATAACCTACGATATTGAATGCGTGGCAGCCTTCACCGAATTTGTTTTCCTTATCTTTTCCCTTGTCGTCTTTTCCGATTTTCTTCATAAGAGCCTGAGTAAATACAAACTCTTCTTCGCCCTTTGCATTGGTTGTTGACTTAACCCAGCTCTTAGCGTCATCTTTTACGTAGTATACCCATTTATTATTATCGTAGTCATAATCATAATCAAGATAATCACCATACCAGAAATCTCCGACAGTTACAACAGGGCTGTCATTGTTGAGCATTTCCTTTATAAACTGGATACCTTTACGTGTACCATTTGCAGTTGAGCAATTGAATTTTTTATCATTAACATTTACTACTCTTACACCAAGACCCTTACAAAGCTCTGCAGCATCATTAGGGAATATCCTGTCAGAGATAGCTTTATGATTTTCATCGTAATATGCAAACTGATCGACAGTCAAAGCACCGTTTTCCTTAATAAGATCATATACCTGATCAGGGCATACTGCTTCACCTAATCCGCGGTTAAGCAGATTAAAGGTTGAAACAGGAGAATAAGTAACGTCAAAATACTGATTATACTTATTATAAAGTGCTTTTCTTGCCTCATAAGTAAACTGATACCATGTTGTTGAGAAAGCTCCGCAGTCACCGTAATTCTGATTATCTATTTCAGGGAAAAACGGGCTTGTTGTCAAGTCAAGCTTTCTTGGTAACTCAGTGTTCTCTGCTGCTGATGCTGTGAATATGTTAGCTTCGCCTGCGACAGGAAGTACGCTTACTGCTGAAGCTGTGAGTGCGAGTGCTGCTGCGAATGCAGAAATCTTCTTAATCATAATTTTTTCCTTTCTGTAATGCAATACTATATTGCTGATCATATTTATCCTTTTATTTATCATTTCAGTCCGATGTGACATTCAATAAAGACCACTTGTTGGCCTTAAAATCTCTTACTACACCGTATTTTACCGTAACGGTACTGCCGTCAGTAAGATCAATATAATTCTTTTCAGCTGTAAACGCACATTCGCTTACATTGTAAACAATTGCTTTTTCATACGGCAGCGGTTCAAGCTCATGCTTTTCCCGTCCCAGAAGCCTGTAAAGCTTGCCGTCATATGTGATGTACGAATATGCGTGATCGACCACGATACCTTCGGGAGATGAGCCTGAGGAGAACTCATCGCCAAATACATCGCTTTCTATAATCGAGCTGCACATCACAGAGTAAAAACGTTCCTTCAAGGTCTGTATATCGGGGTATACATCAGGATCTACCTGTCCGTATTCCAGAAGCCTGTTAAACACTCCATCACCTGACGGAGTTGCCATTTTGTGGGTAACAGTTATAGTACTGCCCTCAATAACAGGAAGTTTTACATCTGTGATATTCCTTATGGCATCATAATCTGCGATAAGGCACTCTGCCGTATCAACAAGCTTTTCGTAATCATCTGTGCTCTGTACAGCTGTAGTCTGTATACTTTCACGTGATACAGCCGTCACCGCCGTGGTGACCGCTGTATCTGTCTGAATATCTTCATGAGGCTCATTCGTTTCTGCCTCTGTTGTATCTGCAATAAAAGCAGATGTTATATCCTGTTCCGCTGCTTCATCATTTTTCATTGAAACAGCGGCCACAGCGGGAGTTTTTGCTGTATTATCCTTTGCATCAGTTTCGGCAAGGTGGTCTTCCACGGCTTTTGTGGCCTTTGGTACGGGATAATTGTTTTGGTTTTCAGCCGTTTTTCTTGTCTCATCCGATACAACAGATTTTTCAGAAGAAGGAATTACAGACTCTGTGACGATTTCCGGTGCAGGATCATCAGGGGCGCCTTTTTTCATATTACGCATAAGGCACAGGCTGCTGCCGATACCTCCGAACAATACGGCTGCCGACGCAGCAATGCTTATAATATTCATAAAGCGCGGTCTTGTATATTCCTCAACTCCGCTTACCTCTCCGCTGTGGTCATTGTTTACAGCTTTATCTATATTCAGTTTTCTCTCAACAATAGAGAATATCCTATCCTTTTCTTCATCTGAAAGTACGGGATAGTCCTCTGATATCTTCTCCACTGTCTTCTCATCAATAATTTCATCAAAAAAATCGGTTTTCTCTGACATTTTATCCTCCTATATACTGACACCGATCTCAGTCAGCATTGATCTAAGCCTTTTTCGCGCCCTCACGCTTCTTTTCTGAACTGCGGCAGCAGTCATTGATATAGCATTTCCGATCTCAATAGTTGTTCGGTTATAGTAATACTGCTGAATGATTATGGTCGAATCAGGTTCACCGAGTTCATGCACTTTTTTAAGCAGCAATTCATTTCTCTCGGATCTCTCTGTTTCACGCTCAACGTTTTCAGACGACGCAATTTCGTCGAGGTCATCATCATCGATTGAAACCGTTTTCCCAATGCTTCTGCTAAGACGTCTGTATGTATCTATAGCACGGCGTTTAGCTATAACGCCTATAAAGCCTTTAAGTTCTTCGTTTCGCTTACTTATAGTATCAAAACTTCTGAAGAAATCAAGAAAAACATCACTTACGCATTCCTCTATATCCTCACGGCTACATGAATTTCTAAGCTTGTTTATCACAATAGCGTATACGTAATTGCAATATTCATCAAAAAATGCTCTTCTTGCTTCCGCAGGGGACTTTTTCATCTTTGCTCTGAGTTCCTTGTCAGTCACCTGCATTCCTCCCTTCTGTTTTTATGGGCGATCGCTTCTATAAATAATAATCGCACCCATTTACCACAATCGGACAAAAAAAGGAAAAATTTTTTTACAGCAAAGAGCCGCAAAACGTTCAAACGACCGTGATACGTTATATTCGTGGGATAAAAAAACACAAAAAAATTTCCTCCGCCGACTTATTTTTCACCGACAGAGAAAAGAATTTCTTTTTGTTCTAAAACACTTTTTTTCTTCTCTTCCTATTATAATATACCATAAAAAAGAAAGGACAGCCGTAAAACGACTGCCTTTCAGGGGATATTAAAATTGGAGAAATCTTGATTAAAGTGTGCCGACCACCGATCAGATGATCGGCACGATAGTTTATCGGTCTATTAGTAAGTTAAGATCAAACACGTGTGTGGATCTGTCCGCCTGCAAGAGTCTTGCCCTTTGCAGCTGCAAGATCAGAGATGTTTACGTTCTGGTAACCATTCTGTGCGAGCCATGGGAGAACCTCTTCCATAGCTGCTGCTGTTGTAGCATAGTTCTCGTGACAGAGTACGATAGCACCCTCAAGTGAGCCGTTCTGAGCAGCCTGCTTGATTGTGTTTACGATCTGATCCTTAGATGCGCCGTTCCAGTCCTGAGTGTCGATTGCACAGCTGATAAGCGGTACATCGTAGAGAGCTGACTTAACCTGTCCGCCGCCATCGAGATATGGAAGTCTCATGAGGTGTGAAGGCTCAGCACCGATGATGCTCTTGAGCTTGCTGTTGCACTGCTCCCACTCGCTTCTGATCTGCTGTGAACCAAGTGAACCCAGTGACTGATGTGACTTTGTATGGTTAGCTACTTCCATACCGTTCTGGTACTCGTACTTGACCTGATCGTTTGTCTTGATCCAGTCACCTACGATGAAGAATGTAGCTGTCATGTTGTTCTTGATAAGAGCGTCAATGATTCTGTAACCCGGATCTGACTTGCTTGTAGCTGATGCACCGTCATCGAATGAGATAGCGCAGAGCTTCTTGCCAGCCTGTACGCCGCCGCCCTGAGGCTGACCGCCGTTGTTCTGCTGACCCTGATTCCAGTCATTGTTCTGGTTGCCCCAGTTGTTCCAGTCATTATTCTGCTGACCCTGGTTGTTCCAGTTCCAGTTATTGTTGTTCCAGTCATTGTTTACAACGCCGTTCCACTGGTTGTTGTTCTGGTTATTCCAGTCCCAACCCTGGTTCTGGTTCCACTGATTGTTGTTCTGGTTGTTCCAGTCCCAGTTGTTCTGCTG
The DNA here is from genome assembly GCF_000518765.1 of Ruminococcus flavefaciens ATCC 19208. Lineage (GTDB taxonomy): Bacteria > Bacillota > Clostridia > Oscillospirales > Ruminococcaceae > Ruminococcus > Ruminococcus flavefaciens. Next base: position 175,585 of record NZ_JAEF01000015.1, read on the forward strand.
CTGACCCTGATTATTCCAGTCCCAGCCCTGATTCTGGTTCCACTGGTTATTGTTGTTCCAGTCATTGTTCTGGTTCCACTGGTTATTATTGTTCCAATCGTTGTTCTGGTTCCACTGGTTGTTATTGTTCCAGTCGTTATTCTGGTTCCAGTTATTCTGATTGTTCCAATCCCAACTCTGGTTGTTCCAGTCATTGTTTACAACGCCGTTCCACTGGTTGTTATTCTGGTTATTCCAGTCCCAAGTATTATTCTGGTTCTGGTTGTTCCAGTCCCATGACTGATTGTTCCAGTCATTGTTCTGCTGGCCCCAGTTGTTCCAGTCATTGTTCTGGTTGCCCCAGTTGTTCCAGTCATTGTTCTGCTGACCCTGGTTATTCCAGTCCCAGCTCTGATTGTTCCAATCATTGTTTACAACACCATTCCACTGGTTGTTGTTCTGATTGTTCCAATCCCATGTATTATTCTGCTGACCCTGGTTGTTCCAGTCCCAAGACTGATTGTTCCAGTCGTTGTTCTGCTGACCCCAATTGTTCCAGTCATTGTTCTGCTGCTGACCGCCCCAATTGTTCCAGTCATTGTTCTGCTGACCCCAATTGTTCCAGTCGTTATTCTGCTGCTGACCGCCCCAATTGTTCCAGTCATTGTTCTGCTGCTGACCGCCCCAATTGTTCCAGTCGTTGTTCTGCTGCTGACCGCCCCAGTCATTTGACTGCTGGCCGCCACCGCCGCCTGCACCTTCTGTAACAGTTACACTCTTTACATTAGCGGAACCATTTGATCTGTAGCCTTCAATATTGAGTGATACCTCGTAAAGTGTACCTGACATATCGAGACCAGCCTTTTCCCAAGCCTCGAAATGCTTTGATACGTCGATAGTACCCTTCATGTAGTTTGTCTGGTTATTAGCCGAACCACTCTGTGTACGAACGCTCCAGTACTGTGGGAATGTTGCTGTACCATCAAGTGATGGCTGATTATAACGCATTGACTTGCGTATATCATATGTATTGCCGTTAAGAGTTACTGTACCCTTATTCTCACCGTCATTTCCGGGTGGTCTCCAGTCGCCCCAGCCTTCTACGATATAGTACTCCATGAGAGGATTTCTTGTCCATCCGTATACACACATATACGAATTTCCTCTTGGTGTGTACTCAACATCGTATGTAAGAACGATATTTCCGAAAGCCTTGTAATTTTTCTTCTGGCTGTCGTAATTCTTACCCATACGTGCAAGGAAGTTTTCAATATTGCTCCATGAGCAAGTAAATGAACCTGCACCCGGGTTCATTGAAACCTGACCCTGACCGTTCTGATTCCACATTTCGTAGTCGTATCCGCCGATATTACCTCTTGTCTGCTGATCAGCAGCTGAAGCAACAGCAGGGATACTTGCTGCGATCATCATTGCAGAAGCGCCTGCGCTAATGATCTTTTTGAGTTTTGTAAGCTTCATTCTTAATCACTCCTTTGTTTTTTTACAAAAATAATAAGTAATTTCAGAATTAAGTAATTTCCCTGTTTGGTGCTTTCTTTATGTCATAATTATATTTCTTGGCAATATATTTTACAAGTCATTTTTTGCCCTAATAGTTCAAACTAATCAAAAATTGCTATCGGATATGCATATCTCTACGGCGTAAACAAGCCCAAAACAACGTATCTACTTACAATAGTTAACCAAAAGGAGCTGTTTTACAAGATGTAAAAAAATACTTAAAAAAAACAAAACATAATATTATTTTTATCTTTTAACATAGAAATTTTACCATATTATTGTTCTTTTATAAGATTCGGACAAATAAATGCATTTTGCAGTTTGTACAAAAAAATCCTGAAAGTATTATTTTTTTCATACGCTTCTCTTTTTTCACGAAGATCAGAGCCTATGATTTTTGAAAAACGAGTCTGCATAATACACAAATCGCACAGATAAAATTCATCAAAAATGCCAATCGGGATTTTTTAACGCTGCTGCGTTATTTTCAGCTTTTCATTTTATGATTTAACAGCCGTATTTCATCACTGCTCTCTTTCGATACAGAAAACTATTCATTTCATATTTCACCACAAAAGCCTATTTATAGCTTTTCGACAAGTTGTATATCATACAAATTCAAACGTGGTTTGTTAACTTTTTTCTTATATTATATTGACTATTCGTATAAAATACGATATAATTTACGTAAATTGTGAGATTAAGTTCACACAATTGGTTTTATCCTAATTTTTATGTAAGGAGTGGTAAAATGTTCAAACGAACCATTGCTATTGCACTAAGTGCTGTCTTATGTGCATCGGCGGTCACTTCAGGTTCTTATCCGGGGCTTTATCAAAAAGGCTCGGGAGGAAGCAGTTCGGCTGATGTCAATGCTTCCGATGCAGAACTGAAGGCGACAAACTCTCTTGGAAAATATTTCCAGGAAACAATCGAAGACAAAAACAAAGTCCAAAAACTATCATTCAAAAACGACTTAATTGAAGGACAATTTGAGATCACAGCTCTTGATTTTGATCCCCAAACAGGAGATATCCATGTCTTTTCTACTCAGTCTGAAAGTTGTACAGTAGAAGTCGATTTCTTTGATGATGAGTCCAACAAGCTGATCACATCAACTCAGATCAACGTTGAAAAAGGAGAAGTCATTGAAAGCGTAGGTCATATTGATACTCTGCTTCTTCCTGAATACTTCGTTGTCAAAGCTCATCTTCTTGACAGATTTGGCACAAGACTCTGCGCTGATTATACCAGAACACAGTATACAGAAAAGGTACACGAGTTCATCGCCACAGACATCAATGATTTCGACTCGGATAAGGTAGTTAACTTTGATGAAAGTGAAAATACCAACTTTATCGTTCTAAGCGACGATACAGTCAAGGTCGATGTTTCTGAAGACAAGAATCAGCTCATTTCCGTTGACTATGACAATAACATCTATAAATTTGAAAACGCAGATGAAATCCTTCTCAATGTGGAAAATGGTCAGTATCTCTACTGTCAGCCTAACGAAGAGGATATAATTGCTATCAAAGTAAATGATATCAGCACCAAAAACAACATAACAACTATTAAAGGTAACAATGATATACAAGAGATGTTTGATTTCGTAAAATTCGAATCTGTTTCAACTGTTGCTGATGGTGTTGTTGATAATTCAGATACAGGTATCGGCTATGAAATTCAGAAAAGCGAGGACGGCTCAGATGATAAGATAGTAGTTGATTCGGATGATCTTGCATATCATATTACTCAAGAAATGCAACAATATAACGAATATAATTACAGTGACACCGTAACAGGAATAGTTTCTGATAGTTTCCCTTTACAATTTGGACCAGATAACGCCAATATTAAGATAACTCCTTCTGCAACTATCAAATATTCGCTGACCGTAAATTTCTATCAGGACTGTTTGGATGTAAATGTTGAATTTGATTTGAAATTAGAATCAGAGCTTTCTATATCTATAGCTCTAACAGGAACTGGTGCATTAGTTACAGACAAAGCAGAAGAAGATGGTATCAAGCTTTTTGGCATCACTGTCGCTACATCTATCCCTGGACTTACAGTTCCAATAACAGTAAAATTTGTTTTTGAAATAAAAGGTGAATTAAAAGTGTCATATAAAGCCACTGTTGAAATTGGCTTCTACTATGATAATGATAATGGACTAACTAAGATAGGTCTGTCTTCAGGAACCTGTACCGATGTCAAAATATCTGGTACTATATACTTTGGACTAAAAGTTAGCCTCGGATGTGCGATAATAGATGAAGATCTTGCTTCAATATCAATGTTCGGAAAATTTGGAATACAAATAACAGGTCATCTATGCGATGACACAGCAGGAAAAAACAAAGCGAATATAACAGGAACCAAAAATATATTATGTACTTCAAGTATGTCAGGTGATTCAATACACGCCTGCGATACCTGTATAACTGGTGAAATTTCACTTGTTGGTTCTTTTGGCCTTGACATTAAGCTCCTTGACAAACTTCCTATTTTAAAATTTTCTAACAGTATTACTTTATTATCGTACTCTGACAAAGCAGGTGATTATCATCTTTCACTTGGTGAATTTGATCCATCTGCTGAAACTATTGATCCAGAGAACGATTCAAACTGGTTATCTTCATCCCTTTCAAAACTACAGTTAAATCTTCTCTCTGAATGCCCTATCAAAGCATACCAAATTACAATAGATCCTCAAATCACACGTGAAACTATAAGTGCTGATGGAACCCCAAGAGAAACAACTGTTCCCAAAAATCAGCTTTCAATAAAAATTGACGACGTTACAATACCTTCGGGAAAAAGAGTCTATTGTAAAGGTGCAGTTGACGGTAAAGGCAAGTCATACACTGCTTATGTAACAGTTGACGGAAAAACTTTCCATGAAGACTTTGACGTTTATTATTCAAGCAAAACAGTTACCGTCTCAGGTACAATAACTGTAAACGAAGACGGCGGTGTAATTTCATCACAAGATAACAATGACAATAATAATAGCGGAGAACCTGTTTCACCTCCTGCAACAACGCAGCAAGTATTCCCTTCTGCTTCAAGCGGAAGTAAGCCTGCAAATCCTAAGCCTGCTCCGAGAACGATAGAATCAATACAGCTTGGCGACCACATTACAGGTACTATTTACGATAATGGGTATCTTAATATTTATGGCTACGGCGATATGTATGATTTCAACTCACCTGCTTTCTCACATGGAGCAATGGTAAAGCAGATCTTTTTCCAGGATAAAGCACCTGAAGAAGATCTCTTTATCACAAGCATAGGAAATCACGTATTTGACGGCTTTACTTCACTAAATAATTCGACTTGTACACATGGTGTTAAACCAACAGAGGATATACTCCTCCTTCCTGAGCACCTTAAAAGGATAGGAGCATATGCTTTCAAGGGCTGCTCAGCTATCAAAAATCTTCCTTTAGGCAAGGAGATCGAAAGCATCGGCGAATACGCATTCCAGAACTGTACAGGCATAACAGAGCTTGTTATCCCTGATTCAGTTACAGCTATCGGCAGACTTGCTTTCAACGGCTGTACTGCTCTTACCGATCTCACTCTCCCAATCGCAGCAACAGATAAGAGCTATACTCTCAAGGACGCTGAGATCAATCAGCATTGTTCAGTAGCAGATATGTTCCTTTCTCAGGATTGGAGCTGGACAAATGACGGTATGGACTTCTCCGATTACTCTATTGCAAATATCACTGTAACAGGCGGCGAAGTTATCCCTTCTTATGCATTCTCTCACATGACTACACTGAAGAATATAGACCTCAGCAGCACTTCTATCAGTGCAATAGGAGACTATGCTTTCTGGAATTGTAATAATCTCACAGAAGTCAAGCTTCCAAAGACAGTTACAACACTCGGAAACTATTCATATTACGGAAACCCGATAACTGCTCTTCCTGATAACGGTGCAATTACATCAGCAGGAAATTATGCATTTGGTGAATGCCCAAATCTGAAAAAGGTAACTGTTCCTTCGACATATACATCTTTAGGAAAGGGGGCATTCTACAGTTGTACTAACTTAACAGACCTCACTATCCCAAGTTCTGTTACATATATGGGTAATCTCATATTTAACGGTTGTACTTCTCTTGTAAATCTTGAAATACCATATGCAGCAACTTCCAAGAGCTGTTCAGACGCAGAAGGCAAAATTGACCAGCACTGCTCGGTTTCAGATCTATTCCTTGCTCAGGATTGGAGTTGGACAAATGATGGCATGGACTTCTCCGACTACTCCATCTCAAACATCACTGTAACAGGCGGATACAGAATACCAGACTATGCTTTCTCAAATATGACCACTCTTAAGGTGATCGACCTTAGCAAGTCAAAAATATACGATATAAACAGCTATGCTTTCTGGAACTGTAAAAACCTTACAACAATAAAGCTCCCTAAAACAACTATGAATATCGGCGGTCATGCATTCTACAATACCGCTATACCATCTCTTCCTGACAACGGAAAGATAAAGACAATAGGTGAATATGCATTTGCTGACTGCTCAAAGCTTACATTCACTACATTCCCAGCATCATACACATCTATCGGCGCATATGCATTCCAGAATTGTCTTGGAATAAAGAAACTCGTTGTTCCGGCAACAGTTACAACACTTGGTACACAAATGTTCAATGGCTGTACTGCATTGACAGATCTTACTCTCCCATATGCAGCAACAAAGAACAGCTGTGCTCTTACAAGCGGTGCTCTCGATCAGCATTGTTCAGTTGCTGACCTATTCCTCAGTCAAGATTGGAGTTGGGATAATTCAGATATGGAATTTATTCCATCATATAATCTTGAAAAGATCACTATAACAGGCGGCGAAATAATTCCGGCATATGCATTCTCGCACATGACAAGCGTTAAGGAGATCGACCTCAGCGGTACAGAACTTACTGTTATTGGCAAGTACGCTTTCAACGACTGTACTGCACTTGAAAAGATAACTTTACCTGATTCACTTCATACGCTCGGTGAATATGCATTCAGAAACTGCACAGCATTACCTGAGATTACTCTGAATGACGGACTTGATACTATCAGTGGACGTGCTTTCCAGAATTGTGAAAAAATCACATCAATGATAATTCCTGATACAATTACAGTTTTGGGAACACAGATATTCAACGGCTGTACAAAACTTGAAGAATTACAGCTTCCATACGCAGGCACATTAAAAAGCTGTACTTTTTCTGACGGCGAAGTAAATCAGCATTGTTCTGTAGCCGATCTCTTCCTTACTCAGGATTGGAGCTGGCCGAATGACGGTATGGATTTCTCAAACTATGCTATCAGAAAAATCACCATAACCGGCGGTGACAAGATTCCTTCATACGCATTCTCACATATGCAGACTCTTGAAGAGATCGACCTCAGCAATACTTCTATTAATACAATAGGTGATTACGCATTCTGGAATTGCAGTAAACTTGCTGAAATAAAGATACCTGATACTGTTACATCAATCGGCAATTATTCTTACTATGGTACACCAATCACAAAACTTCCTGATAACGGACATATCAAGACAGTAGGCAGTTACGCATTCGCAGAGTGTCAGAACTTCGGCGACATCACTATACCTAAGTCCTATACAAGCTTCGGAAGCTATGCATTCCAGAATTGTAAGGGCATTAAAAAGCTTGTTATACCTCCTACAGTTACATCACTTGGTACACAGATATTCAACGGCTGTACATCACTGAAGGAACTTACTCTTCCATATGCTGCTACAACATTAAAGGGTACTCAGGGTGACGCAGATGTCAACCAGCACTGTTCTGTTGCTGACTTATTCCTTGTACAGAATTGGAGTTGGGAAAATGACAATATGGATTTCTCAACATATGCTCTTACAAAAGTTACTATCACAGGTGGAGATGTAATACCTAAATATGCTTTCTCGGGAATGAAATACCTTGAGGAGATAGATCTCAGCAACACTAAGATAACAACTATAGGAGATGCCGCATTCAACAACTGTGTAAATCTCACAACTCTCAAATTACCTACATCTCTGAAAAACATAAACTCATATGCATTTACAAACTGTGAGTCGATGACAAACTTCGAGCTTCCAAAGAACCTTAGAGTTATCGGAGAATATGCTTTCAAGAATTGTACAGGAATACATACTCTTACTATCCCTGATTCCATAACATCTATGGGAACACTTATGCTTAACGGCTGCACAAAGCTTGAAACACTTACTATCCCATATGCAGGAACAGTAAAGACCTGTACTGATATGGACGGTGACATAAATCAGCACTGCTCAGTTGCCGATCTCTTCCTTTCACAAAATTGGAGCTGGGAAAACGATAAAATGGACTTCTCACCGTATAAGATCGCAAAGATAACTGTTACAGGCGGAGATAAGATACCACAGTATGCATTCTCTGGTATGAAAACTCTCAGAGAAGTCGATATAAACGATTCAGATATTGAACTGATCGCAGATTATGCATTCAACAACTGCCCTGCTCTCAGATATGTTGAGGTACCTGACGGTGTTAACTTCATCAAGACAGGTACTTTCATAGGCGATACAGCAGATGTATATATCTACAGCAAGGATTGCTCTATAGCTGACAAGTCATTTGATGAGCATTACGCAGGCACTATCTACGGCTACGCTGATTCTATTGCAAAGAAATTTGCAGCAGCAAACGAATACAAATTCGTTCCTCTTGACGGAGAAGTTGTTTTAGGTCCTAAGGACATCTCAATGATAGCAGGAGATACCTACACTATCAAATCTGATTATACTAAGCTTGAATACACATCTTCAGACAAGAAGGTGGCAACAGTTGACGAGAACGGTGTTATCAGTGCTATAGCAGCAGGTAAAGCTGTTATCAATGTCAAGGCTTCCGACGGAAAGACCTGCGATATAAACGTAGGTGTAAACGCTCCTGCCAAGACAGTAACAACATCAACTACAACAACTTCAACAGGCAAGACTACAACATCTACCACTTCCACAACTTCAAAGCCAACAACTACAACAAGCAAGACAACTACATCTACCACTTCTACAACATCAAAACCAACAACTACAACAAGCAAGACTACAACATCTACCACTTCCACAACTTCAAAGCCAACAACTACAACAAGCAAGACAACTACATCTACCACTTCTACAACATCAAAGCCAACAACTACAACAAGCAAGACAACTACATCTACCACTTCTACAACATCAAAACCAACAACTACAACAAGCAAGACTACAACATCTACCACTTCCACAACTTCAAAGACCACAACTACAACAAGCAAGACAACTACATCTACCACTTCCACAACTTCAAAGACCACAACTACAACAAGCAAGACAACTACATCTACCACTTCTACAACATCAACCACTACAACTTCAACTACATCTGAGACTACAGAAACAACTACTACATCTACATCAACAACTTCTGAGTCTACAGAAACAACTACTACATCCACATCAACAACTTCTGAGTCTACAGAAACAACTACTACATCTACATCAAAAACTTCTGAGTCTACAGAAACAACTACTACATCTACTTCAACAACCTCTGAGTCTACAGAAACAACCACAACAACCACTTCAACAACTTCACAGCCCGAACAGACAACAACTACTACAACTACACAGCCAATAACATATACCCCCGGCGATATCAACAATACAGGTACTGTTGATGCTGTAGACGCTTCACTTATACTCGCTTATTATGCACGCATTTCCACAAATAAGGAAGGCAGCTTCACCGAGGCACAGAAGCTTGCAGCAGATGTAGACGGTGACGGTATGATAAATTCTATTGACGCTTCATATGTTCTTGCATTCTATGTTTACGTTTCAACAACTAAAGAAACTGTCGTGACTATAATAGAATTTATTAAGAAAAAGTAAACTTTTCCGAAAGGAGCTCCCCTATTCTGGGAGCTCTTTTCTTTTCGGACTGATAATCAATGTTATATCGGCTTTTTCGGACATATAAAAATAAAACATCCACTTTTCCTTCACTATTTTTCGCAGGTTGACTTTTTAATTTAATTATGGTACAATAATAAGCACAAAAACGCGTCTTTGTATTATGTATTTTTATACAATTCGCTTAACGCTATATAATATTTACTATAAGGATATAAAAAATAGCAATTTTCAACTCACAATCGCAATTATTGATTAGACTCAATCAGCAGACGCATTTATAATAAAATATAAGCTGTTGCAGCTTCAAGGGGGATCTTTATGAATTCTGACTTCCATTTCTTTTCAGAACATATAAATGCAATGGCAAGTGTTTTTTCAGTTGAAGTATTCCCTGACGGAACTTACGGAAACATACGCCTTGTTACAGGTAATAGTATCTTCTTCAAAAATACGGAAGAAAACCGCAATAAGATCGGCGAACAAGGTATATATAATACCGAGTTTGTCCCGAATCAGCCTTATGAGCATTATATCCCCAAGGACAAGAATTTTGAGGAATTCTGCTATAACAGTGCTATCCGCGGCGAAACGCTGCATACATATATACATCCCGAAAGAATGCCTATTTGGATACATCTGACAGCTTTTCCGCTGAGATCAGACAAGCCAAACATCGGCTACTGTGCATATGTGCAAAGCTTTTCGGAAATGCCCGATTATGAGCTGATGACCAATATTGCTCCGGATATCGCATCAAATGTATTGCAGATATGTATGAAGCTCCGCGGTGCCAATGATTTTATGAGCGCCATAAGCGAGGTCATATCAGATATACGCAGCATAAGCACTGCTGAACGCTGCTGTATCCTTACAACTGATTTCGGACAGAGAAAATGCTCTGTTTTATGCGAAGCAATCAAAGAAAATGCTTCTCTGGCTCCTATGAAGGATTATGTCACTGATGATTTCTTTTCTATTGTTGATACATGGCATGAAACTATTGCAGGCAGTACCTGTGCTATCATAAAGGACGATCAGGACTGGGAAAGGCTCAAAAAGATCAATTCAGTGTGGTATAATTCAATAAAGTCAGGCGGTGTGAATAATATCATACTCTTTCCCCTGAGATACCGCAATGATATACTCGGTTTCATCTGGGCTACTAATTTTGATGTAAGTCAGACGCTGAAGATCAAAGAGACTCTGGAACTGACTACCTATTTCGTAGCTTCCGAGCTGGCTAATCACCAGCTTTTCAACCGCCTTGAAACTCTGAGTTCAAAGGACGTTCTCACGGGAGTTATGAACAGAAATGCCATGAATAACCGCATTGACGGCTTCATTGCAGACAACTCCGATTCCGACGAGCCAGTAGGAATAGTATTCGCTGATCTTAACGGACTTAAACAGGTAAACGACAACGACGGACACTTTGCAGGCGACCTGCTGCTGAAAGACGCCGCCCTCACCTTGCAGAAGCACTTTCCTGAGTATGAAGTTTACCGTGCAGGCGGCGATGAATTCATGGTGCTTGCACTTGAAGCTGACAAAGATGTATTTATAAAAAAGGTCGAACACTTTAAGGAAATGACCTCATCTCCCGACAACGTATGCTTTGCCGCAGGCTGGTGCTACGCTACTGTCGGAACTATAAGAAAAGCCCTTCAAACTGCGGACAGTAATATGTACGCCGATAAGGAGGAGTTTTATAAAAAATATCCTGAAAGAAAAAGATAACCAATTGCATTTAATTTATTCAAAAACTACATTGATCGAAAACCAAAAATCACACTAAGATACCAAGCTTAATCAATTTTTATAATCTACATAATAAGGAGAAATGACAATGTGTATTGAAATGTTCGGTAACCTTAATAATTCATACGACCAAAAAACACCAGATGTAGTTGAATGGGGAAAACAGGAAACCACTGTACGGGGGAAACAGGAAATAAAGAAATTAATGCACGAAGATGACAAAAAACTTATTGCAGAATGCCTTGTGACATTAAAAAGAGTAGAGAGAATAATAGGCGATTTATACTAAAATTTACTACTATTAATACCATTTTCTTTTTCGGTCGATACCACAGTTTTTGAATATTTATTTATAATGGAATTTGAAACACCCGACTTGCACAAAAGTCGGGTGCTTCTTTTTGCTTCAAGATATACGTCTGTATTCTGCCGTTGGCTTTTATATTCATTTTTAATCATTTTTGGTAAAAATATGCGCTTAACTATATTTTAAGTTAAATTCCCCAAATTGCTGTAAACAACATTATTTAAACGAAAAACCGCCAAAAGCAAGAGTAAATTATAGCAATTTATGGTCAGTTATTATTTTAACAGCAATTTTTGGCTTGTATTGCAGATCGTCAAAATACTATAATTATGTACAGATAGACATACGAGCTCGTTTAAATTCTGAGGGATAACTTAATCTAAAAAAAGACTCAGAAGGAGTGAGCGAAGTGAATTTGAAAAAAATCAAAAGGATCATCGGCGCAGGCGCGTCCACAATGATGCTCGCAGCCGCTATCCCTGCTGTTGCTTCAGCTGCTGACCAGCAGACAAGAGGCAATATCGGCGGATACGACTACGAAATGTGGAACCAGAACGGTCAGGGTCAGGTTTCAATGAACCCCGGTGCAGGCTCTTTCACCTGTTCCTGGAGCAACATTGAAAACTTCCTTGCGCGTATGGGTAAGAATTACGACAGCCAGAAGAAAAATTACAAGGCTTTCGGAAATATCGTTCTTACTTATGACGTCGAGTACACACCAAGAGGCAACTCTTATATGTGTGTTTACGGCTGGACCAGAAACCCTCTCATGGAATACTACATCGTAGAAGGCTGGGGCGACTGGAGACCACCCGGAAATGACGGCGAAAACAAGGGTACTGTAACTCTCAATGGCAATACCTACGACATACGCAAGTCTATGCGTTACAATCAGCCATCTCTCGACGGTACAGCTACATTCCCACAGTACTGGAGCGTTCGTACACAGAGCGGTTCGGCTAACAACCAGACTAACTACATGAAGGGCACTATTGACGTATCAAAGCACTTCGAAGCTTGGGAAAAAGCAGGTCTTGATATGTCTGGTACTCTCTACGAAGTATCACTCAATATTGAAGGTTACAGATCAAACGGTTCTGCAAACGTAAAGAGCGTAACTGTTACAGAAGGTGCAGGCGGCGGTCAGCAGACTAATGACTGGAACCAGAATAACGACCAGAATCAGAATAACGACTGGAATCAGGGCAACCAGAATAATGACTGGGGCAATTTTGGTCAGACTAATGACTGGAGCAGCTGGGGTCAAAACAACGACTGGAATAGCTGGGGTCAGAATAACGGCGGCTTCGATTGGAACAGCCAGAATCAGAATAACGGCTGGGACTGGAATAATCAGGGTCAGCAAAATAATGACTGGAATAACAATAACCAGTGGAACCAGAACAATGACTGGAACAGCTGGGGTCAAAATAATGACTGGAATAATCAGAACCAGAACAATACATGGGATTGGAACAATCAGAACAACAACCAGTGGAACGGTGTTGTAAACAATGATTGGAACAACCAGAGCTGGGACTGGAATAACCAGAATAACTGGAATCAGAACAACGGCGGTTTCGATTGGAATAACCAGAATCAGAATAACGACTGGAACAACAATAACCAGTGGAACCAGAACAACACATGGGACTGGAACAATCAGAACAACAACCAGTGGAACGGCGTTGTAAACAACGATTGGAACAATAATAACTGGGATTGGAATAATCAGAATAACTGGAACCAGAACAATGACTGGAGCCAGTTCAGCAACTGGAGCGGTCAGAATAACGGCGGCTTTGATTGGAACAATCAGGGTCAGCAGAACAACGACTGGAACAGCTGGGGTCAGAATAATGACTGGAACAACCAGAACCAGAACAATACATGGGATTGGAACAATCAGAACAACAACCAGTGGAACGGTGTTGTAAACAACGATTGGAACAACAATAACTGGGACTGGAACAACCAGAATAACGGTGGCTTTGACTGGAACAACCAGAATAACGGTGGCTTTGACTGGAACAACCAGAACAACGGCGGAAACATCGACTGGAACGGCATGGCTGGCGGTTTCAACGACACAAACAACACTATCGGTACTGACGCAGGCAACGGCGGTAACGCTACTTCAGGTCTGAACGCTCAGATCAGACAGGATATGCCTACTACAGTTCCCGGCGGTGTTGAGAAGAGCGGTCAGTGCAAGGTCGAGAAGAAAACATATAATTGTAAATTCACAGGCGGACAGAAGAGCTGTAACGTTGTTCTTCCTCCTAACTATAATCCTAACAAGCAGTACCCTGTAATGTATGTGCTCCACGGCATCGGCGGTGACGAGAACAGCATGGTAAGCGGTATGGGTGTTCAGGAGCTCCTTGCAGGTCTTATCTCAGCAGGTAAGGCTGAGGAAATGATCATCGTTCTTCCAAGCCAGTACACAAGCAAGAACGGCAACGGCGGCGGCGGTTTCGGTATCAATCAGGAGACCTGCGAAGCATATGATAACTTCCTCTATGATATCTCTGACAGCCTTATCCCTTATATCGAGGCTAACTACCCTGTAAAGACAGGCAGAGAAAACAGAGCTATCACAGGCTTCTCTATGGGAGGCAGAGAGGCTATCTACATCGGTCTTATGCGTCCTGACCTCTTCGGATATGTCGGCGGTGCTTGCCCTGCTCCCGGTATCACACCCGGCAGCGATATGTTCATGACACACCCCGGTTGTATGCAGGAGAGCGAAATGAAGTTCAGAAACGTTGGTCCTGAACCCGCTGTATTCATGATCACAGGCGGTACAAACGACTCTGTTGTTGGTACATTCCCTAAGCAGTACAGCGATATCCTTACAAGAAACGGCGTTGAACACGTTTACCAGTCAATCCCTGGCGGCGGACACGGCGCTGATTCTGTAAAGCCTCATCTCTATACATTCATGAGATACGCATTTAAATAATAAAATACAGTTTCAAATAAATCCTTTCAAAATACTCAGTTCAAAATATAAAAAACATGAAATAAATACATAGCAAAGGTTCTTATATTTCAAAATGCAAAACGCCGTCCTCAATGGACGGCGTTTCGCTTTTATACAGGCATATGCAGACTAAGCTCCACAGGATAACACGGCAATTATGCCCATGATTTATATTTAATGAAAAAACTTTTTTGCATCTGTTGCTATTTCAGCATGAATATGCTATGATAAATAAAAAGTCATGGGGAGAGATGATATTATGAAAGCTAAAAGAATGACTGCAATGACTCTCGGTGCTGCTATACTGTCAGGAATGTTCCTTCCAACAGCAGTGCCTGCTCATAACCTGCGTTATGCGTCAGCTGCCGACAGCAGCAACAGCGGTACCTGCGGCAAAGATCTCACATGGAAGCTTGACAGCAAAGGTACTCTGACCGTAAGCGGTACAGGAAAAATGGACGAAGCTCTTGATAGGACCCCGTGTCCGTGGAAGGACTTAAAGGACGATATAAAAAAAGTCGTTATAGGCAAGGGCGTCACAAGTATAGGTATGGGAATGTTCAGCTACTGCAATAACCTTACCTCATTATCCCTTCCAAGCACGCTGAAAAACATAGATACTTATTCATTTGTGGGCTGTAAATCCCTTACATCAGTAGTTATCCCCAACGGAGTCACAAATATCGGTTCAAGTGCTTTTTTAAGGTGCGAAAAGCTGAGCAGTATTACCATACCCAAGTCCGTAACATATATCGGTGCTCTTGCGTTTTTGGATACGCCGTGGTTTGAATCTCAGAAAAGTATTGATGATCCTTTCATAATAATAAACGGGCTGCTAGTTTATGTGTACTATGATCTTTCGGGAGATGTGGTCATTCCCTCTTCTGTCAATAAAATATGCGATCAGGCAGTAGAAAGACGTTCGGAAATAACCTCGCTGACCATTCCAGAAACCGTCACCGAAATAGGCTTTAACGCCTTTTTAAGCTGTTCCTCTCTTAAAACGGTGACAATACCTGCATCAGTGAAAGAGATCAAACAACAGGCTTTTTTTAAGTGTGAGTCTCTTGAGGAGATATACATATTTAATCCCGAATGTAAGATCTGTGATAGCTGGGCTACGACCATTTCTAATACTGATGAAGATTTTTCGGGCGTTATCAAGGGTTATAAAGGTTCTACTGCTGAAAAATATGCTGAGAAATTCGGCTATACCTTTAAAGAGTTAGCCAAGCTCGGAGATATAAACAGCGATGAACTAATAAATGCCATAGACGCATCATCAGTACTTGCGTATTACGCACGTATATCCACCGATAAGGACGGAGGATATACCGTTGATCAGGAGCTTGCTGCCGATGTGAATAACGACGGTGCAATAAATGCAATTGATGCTTCGCTGATACTGTCTTACTATGCTTATGCTTCGACTGCTGATAAAGGAGATATAATTTCTCTTGAAAATTATATCAAAAAGAAATAAAATACATTTTTTTAGCTCCGCTTTCATGTCAAAGAGCTTGAGAAAGAAATACGTGAACTCAGCGGAGCTATCTCCATTGCCGAACAGGTTCGCGCTGGCACTTATGTTCAGGAGCTTGTCAGCAAAGAGAACATTCATCGAAACGCTGACGTTCTGCCCAATGGAGTATTTCAGTTATGAGAAAATTGACCGCAACACAAGTAAAGGTCATAGCGATAATAGCTATGACCTTAGACCACATTGCTTTTACTTTCGTTCCATCTGGAACAGCACTGCATTATATCCTACACATGATAGGAAAGACAACGGCTCCTATCATGTGTTACTTTCTCGCTGAAGGTTTCAGATATACGCATGACAGAAAAAAGTATTTCATAAGATTATTATTGTTTGCTACTATAAGTCAGCCTGTATATTATATATATGTATACGGAAGTGTACCCGACAGTGTACTGCGGTTTATATGTAGTCTGAACTTCTTATTTGCGTTGGTGCTTTCGTTCATCTGCTTGCTGATCCTGACGAATGATAAGCTGGACTTTACAGCCAAAGGTATATTAACTGCAATTACAATTTCATTTGCACAGTTTGTGGACTGGGGCTATATAATTCCAATCTGGACTATAATATTTTTCTTTTTCAATAAAGACAGGTGTAAGATGCTGGTTGCATTTATCACAGCAACTATAATAATTCTGCCGATTACATTCTTAAAATACTACGACAGCTTTGCCTCCTTCACTTTCAATTATGGTGCGCTTCTCGCTCTGATACCGATACATCTATATAGCGGTGAGCGTGACCGCAGCAGCACTCCATTGAAAAAGAAAATCAATCGTTGGTTCTTCTATGTTTACTATCCGCTACACATGGTAATGATTTATATAATCGCACCTTGACAAAACGATTAATCAGTGATATACTTTAAGCGTGATATATGCAGTTACTGCTATATCATGTTTGATTGAGTGTGGGAACTCGGTCAATCGATAGACACATAATGTGATTATTAAATCCATTATCGGGATAGTCGAGGTATCCTTGAAGTTCAGCAAGATTCATTGCGATGTCTATACCGTAACCCTGTCGGAGATTATCTTTAGCAGTACACCCTCGTTATGCTATCGATAGACAAATTTGTCTTGAACTTTTCGTTCGTTTTCCAAGCTTTACACCCATCCATATATTATTAAGGCAATTGTTTTAAACAACTGTCTTTTTAAGGTTGTGTGTAAAGCTACTTCAATACTGATTCTATTAAGTCCTTACACTCAATTAATGTATGGACTTTTATTTTTCAATCAGTTTGGAGGTGAATTTATGAAAATCACAAAAACAAATGCGCTGCGCTTATGGACTCAGCATTTCGGAAACAAACAGTTTGCGAAAGACTTTCACGGAAACCTTATGTGTAAATCAGCTTATGGTAATAGTAAGTTCTGCGTTGTAAGGAAAGGAAAGAAAATCTTTTGCGGCTGGAATATACATCATATTTTTCCAAGTTCGATTGGTGGAAAGAATGATGAAGCTAATCTTCTTTGTACTAATATGATAACAAACTCTCTTGCAGGAAATAAGGTTACTTTTCATATTGATGGTAATATTTATCAGGTGCATCGCATTTCAGGAACAAGCAACCATGAAATCAAAAGAGTGAAATGAACAGGAGGATTATTATGTGTAAGAACATCTTTGATTATGATGACGGTGACTTTATCCATTCAATTTCCGACAATATGGCTATCGACTCAGATGGAGATTTTATGATGCGCATGGGCGATAATATGGCTATGGATATGGATACAGGAGATATTCATTTTAATTCATCATGGTCTGATGATGACGATGAGGACTAAATCATAATAACAAGGGGACTGTAGTTTACCGTCCCCTGTTTTCATATTGTCCGTCCTTCTTCCTGTACGGAAGATTTTTTCTCATTCTTCTCATAGAACCTCTTATATGCTCTTGCAAGAGTTTTCATATCAGAGGTGTCAATGTCATTTTGCTTGATGTATTCATCAAAGTCGATTTTTAGGTTAATCCGCTTGATTATCTCCTCAACCGTATTGGCTTCCTTGGAGCAAAACATCTCGATTCCGTTCAACGGTTGAGTAGTTTTTCCGTTTTCATCAAGACAATTATAATTGATTGCTCTGATGATACCGTCATGAATTCCCTGAACAATGGCATATTCGTGTCCCTTGTACTTATAAAGCTTAACAAGTGATCTATATGTTTCCTTCATAACAGTTCCTTTCTCCCCGCTTTTGAGCCGATAGGTCAGCTGACTGGTTTTCGGGATATTTTTTCAATTCTGTGCTTAGATTATAGCATATAGACGGCTATACGTCAATATTTTTCTGTGAAATGATCACATTTCTTATGTGCTTTCGGATAAGTGCACACATATAGACGGCTATACGAATTATTATTTTGTGCAGATTTACAGTTTTTTTCTTTGGCTTGACTGGAACGTCCCTATATGATACAATTATGAGTACCAAATATGCTGCGTTGCTACAAGTAGCAACGGGATCGGAGCTATTTATGTATAACGAAAATGCCAAGAATAGAACTATAAGGTATATGAAAGGAAGCCGTGACAAGCTTACCATAAACTTACCTAAAGGAAAAAAGGACGAATACAAGGAATACGCTCAGTCCAAAGGCATGAGTCTGACGGAGCTCATAATGAGTCTAATTGAGACTGATATGAAGAATAGTACAACGGAACAGGAGTGACAAAATGGCACAAAAAGAAATAATTGATAGAGATACCTATAAGAAGATAAAGAAAATGGATCGTGAAACTCTGACAAAGTTTATCCTTCAGTACGGTGATGAGTTGCTCGGAGATCAGGGTAAGACGATAGATCTTCCTGCACTGGAAGTCGAGCTGAGTAAAATCAAAGGTATCGGCGGTAAGCGTCTTGAGGAGATTATGACCGTTATCGAAAAATTCTTGGATTTATAAATTTACAATAATAATAAAAATCGGGATTTATCAAGCTATCTGCTAAAGAAAGGATGATGTAGTGACGATGATTGAGATTTCCTATCTACAGATGTTTATTTTTATAACTCTCATTTGGATACTTGTGCGATTCATAATTGCGATCAGATTCAAGAAATTTTCGGTAAAACGCGAAATACAGATGCTTCTTGTATACATATGCCTTATAGTTATTGCTAGATTTGTATACTTCCCGTTACATTTTGTTGATGGAAAAATAGGTACACTAACGATTGGATTTTCAAAGACACCGTTTGACATGATAAGTTTAATCCCGTTCTTTTTTCTCTTTGACAGATATGATGGATGGCTTATCAATATTATCGGTAACATAGCAATGTTTATACCTGTAGGAATAGTATGGCCTATCTGTTTTAGAAAGCTTGATAATATCAAAAAAACTGTGTTTGCCGGTATTTGTTTTATTATCTTTATTGAGCTGTCCCAATTGCTATGTCCCGAAAGGCATACAGATATTGATGACATAATATTAAATACGAGCGGTGTTATGATTGGGGCTTGTGTCATATTTGCTATACGAAAAGCCGCAAATTCTTATTTTCATTAGTAATTAGCTTTGTTTTTCCTTTTTCAAGAAAGTGGATATAAAAATCGAACAAATTCGACTTTATTCGTAAGCGCCAACCATTCCATGCATATTAATTACAAAAGCTCCGCAGTTTCGGTAATGTCATTAACGTTAAACGGGGGGGATTGCCATTTTTGTCTTGATGAAATGTAAGAATTATGGTATAATGATATGGAATAAAGCTCATTCGATGGAATATATGAATTCCTTCGTGCTAAAAAAACTGCTGTTTTAGGAGGTTATTATGAAAACGATGAAAAAGGTTTTTATCGGCATCGTTGCCATACCATTATTTTTGATAATATTTGAAATTTTCGGTATGATCGTCAATCACGCCTCGACCAGTATACAGACAAATTGTCTGCGCCGTGACATTGTTGATGCAATTCCCAATACCGAGATAATTTCTGCCGAATCTCAGACCGGCAATACTACAGGTACGGGAAATCATGTGGACTGTCTGACACAGATTACTTTTACATCAGAGCTTTCTCTGTCTGATGTGCGAGATAAACTGGATGACACTTATGAATGGAACGATTTGAGCTGCTATGTCGAAGAAACAGAAAAAGCAGGAGAATACCTTTTTTTCCTGTGTAAACGTGCGCCTTTCGCAAATAATATCGAGGGGCATTAAGAAAGCGAATTGAAACGATAAACACTTAGTAGTAAAAATTCACGATTTCTACTACTAATGATGTCTGTAATTTGCAAAATCCTGTCGCATTTTGTATTTTTTGCTTTGCTTTGTCAAATTGGCAGTAAGAATAATAAATAACGTTAAATCGCGCAGCATATGACAATACAGAGCAAAGCAGAGAGGAAAAAACATATGATAAAAATTATGTTCGTTTGCCACGGCAATATCTGCCGCTCACCTATGGCTGAATTTATAATGAAAAAGCTTGTCTCAGAAGCAGGGCTCAGCGACTGTTTCTGTATCGCTTCAAGTGCCACAAGCACAGAAGAGTTGGGAAATCCTGTTTATCCTCCTGCACGCTCTGAACTTTCAAAGCACGGTATAGGCTGTGCAGGAAAAACTGCAGTTCAGCTCAGAAAAGCGGATTACGAAAAATATGAATACTTCATTGGTATGGATACAGCCAATATTCGCAATATGAACCGTATTTTTGGTAGCGACAGAGACAGCAAAATATACAAACTGCTTACCTTTGCAGGCAGAGGCGACGACGTTTCAGATCCTTGGTACAGCCGCGATTTTGGCAGAGCTTACGCAGATATTGAAGAAGGCTGCAAGGGACTTTTAAATAGCCTTATGAAGCATTAAATGTACGCATACCATGTAACAGTCAAGCCAAAGCAGACCTTAACAGAATTTCTTAAAAAACATGAGGACGGCTTTATGCCGTCCTTTAAATTTAGCAACTTTTGATTAGTTTCTAACAGAACATTATGATATAATTTTTTATGTTGTATGTATATATTTCAAATTATTGTTTTTATTATTTGATGTATGAAAAGTATAGACTATGCTACAATTAGGAGGAACAGTGATTATGAAAAAGAAAACGATATTATTTGCTTTATGTTTTATGTGTGTTGGTTTATGTGCTTGCGGCACTAAAACCGATAATACAGTTTTACAGCAGGCACAATCAAGCTCTGTAACAGAGACTGAGCAGATAAACAATACAACAGAGCCGACTCAGCCCACTCAAACAGAGGATACTCTGCATAATCAAACTGAGGATGATCAGTCTGATAAAAACAAGGAAACATCATCCGAGCCAAGTGAAGCAGAAGCTATTACAGAAGATCAGGCTTTGAATGCAATCAAGAATTATTGCTTAACAAAGAACCCTGATTTAAAAAATATGGCAGATTCGGACGAATACACTGTTTATTGGGAGGTCACAACAAATGATGCCAATGAAATAGTTGTGTTATACAGATCCTATACCGGTGCACAAACCCGCTATTACATTGAGCCTGTTTCTGGAGAAACATATGTTACCGAATTGGTTCCTGGAATAATAGATGAGGAACAGCGTACAGAAGAAAACCTTAATATAAGAGACTACTTAGTTTAAAGATTTGTGGCTTTATGCATTATCTGAGATTATTAATTCTGGCGAAATGAAAAAGTAGTCTCGGGCAGTGTGGGAGTTACGAGTTAGAGTTTAGTATGCTCTGCCAATAAAAAATGCTATAAATAGGTGTTCACGACAGCTGAGTGAACACCTATTTCTTTAACTGAACGAGAAAACGAAATTATTTATATCAAAAGGACTTCCCAATCGGTTAATGTCATTAAGCTAATCAAATACGAAAAAGAACAGGAGTATGTTTGGAATATGACCAGACATACTCCTGCTGTTACATTCGCAAAAAATGCATGACGAAAAGACAGATCCGAGATCTGCCCGAAAAAAGATTGACATAATCGAAGAATTATGATAGTCTGTAGTTGAAGGGAATAGCAGAATGATATCGAGTTTTCCTATCAGCAATACGATCAGGTCTGACAGGGCACTTGTTTCTTGCTATCAGCTCTTCCAAAAGAAAAGGATTTGCGTGTGCAGAGCGAAAGAATTTGATGCAGATATTTATAGCAAAAGCATAATTGATTTTATAGCGGTAATCATTATGCTTATCGTCATCTATGGTGATATTTTCGGTGATCAGCATAGAGAAGTTATACATGATAAGACTTGCAAAGATTTCCTGTATCACGCAGTCCTTTTTCTTTGAATGGAAAGCAATAAGACCAACCTGGTACTTCAGTTCTCTGAATGAAGTCTCGATCCCCCAGCGCATTTTGTATATCATCTTTATATCTTCGGCAGAGAACTCATCATCACAGAGATTGGTAACAATGGTTTCATAGTTATCTTCAGATATCTTGAGCCTTATTATCCTGAATTTAAGAGGATATGTATCTTTCGATTCTTTCGGAAGGAAGTCGAAATTTGAAGAGTGCGGAAGATAACGATAAAGTTCAGGATTAGCCTTAACTTCATTAGTTTGTCTTCTTGTAATAATAATATTTGCAGCAAAATCAGCTTCCTCATTATGGGGAATGTTGAATTTATGAGCAATTCCACCGCTTGTCTTGATGCGCATCACATATTTCAAGCCGTTATTTTCAAGATGAGCGATCGTGTTGTAGGATTCATATCCTCTATCCGCAACGATAATGGACTCATGTCCGATATTTTCAAGCATACTTATGAGAGCAGAATGCTCATTTTCATTGCGACTGTCCTGTAATACAGCATCGATATATCTACGGTTCATAATGTCATACAAAGCATTCAGATGCATGAGGTTATAGCCTTTTACATCATTATTTGCACGATAAAAAGTATCCTTATCATCAGGATCGGTAGGAATATGTATATCAGAACCGTCCACAGCATAAAGCCTGTAGCCGTGAAAGAAACTGGTTTGAGAAAATGTTTCATTGAATTTATGGAACAGATACTGAAAAACAGCAGGAAGTATCTTAGCTCTTCTCTGAACGATAGCAGATACAGATACCATTTTTGAATCATAATCATAGAATTCTACAAGCTCCTTGCCAAGTGTCTGGCTGCCCATTCCGAGAATGAATCTCAATGTTTTTGAGAAAGACAGCTCACTTTTACGAACAAAATCTCTCTTAGGATCAACTACAAAATCAGAGATATTTTTCTCCATGTTGCTGATAAGAGTATTAAGCTTGTTTTTGACGATATTACAGTATTTTTGCACGGTAAAACCTCCAATCAGATGTGTATATCTGATTAGCTGCGCCGCACATTTTTGGCTTTTTGTCAATACCTTTTTGCAAAAATTTACATTATATACATAAAAAATAATCACAGGATCTTTTTGATTCCTGTGATTATTTTACTTTTCCTTAGCTTAATGACATTACCCCAAAAGGGGAGTTCCGTGCAGAAAATATTTTACTTTTTCTTAATAAATTCTATTATGGTCACGATGTCTTCTTTTGTTGTTGAAACGTAAACATAGAATGCAAGAACATAAGAAGCATCAACGGAATTTACCTTACCATCGCCGTCTATATCTGCTGCAAGCTTCTGTGAAACGGTGAAACCGCCGTCCTTATTTGTAGAAACGCGAGCATAGTAAGCGAGGATATAGGAAGCGTCTACTGCATCGATAGTTCCGCTGTTATCTACATCGCCTGCGGTGTAATCTATAGGTTCTGTGGTTGTTGCAGGTGTTGATGTAGTTGAAACAGTAGTCGTATCAGAAGTTGTAGTAGAAGTAGATGTTGTGGTAGTTTCTGTAGTAGTTGATATTGAAGTTGCAGATGTTGTTGTCGTTTCTGTAGTTTCAGATGTAGTCGAAGTTGATGTACTTGTTGTCTCTGTAGCTTCAGAGGTTGTTGATGCAGATGTAGTTGTCATCTCTGTTGCCTCAGAAGTGGTTGATATTGATGTTGTGGTAGTTTCTGTTGTAGTAGAAGTTGTTGTAGATGTTG
>NZ_JAEF01000016.1 GCF_000518765.1 Ruminococcus flavefaciens ATCC 19208
GAAGGCATCTAAGCGTGAAGCCGACCTTAAGATAAGATATCCCTTCGTAAGAGTAAGACCTCTCAAAGACTATGAGTTTGATAGGCTCAAAGTGTAAGCGTGGTGACACGTTCAGCTTGCGAGTACTAATCGGTCGAGGGCTTTTCCTTTTTACTTCATTAAGAGTTCTTGCCTCGCATTACGCTTTATTCGTTTCAAAACTTCAAAAGTATGTATATATTAAGTCGGTGCTTATGGCAATGAGGTCACACCCGTTCCCATTCCGAACACGGAAGTTAAGCTCATTCGCGTTGACGATACTTGGCTGGTGACGGCCCGGGAAACTAAATCAGTGCCGACACTTTAAAGGACTACTTCACGTAGTCCTTTTTTATTTGACATCTTTTCTCTTATATGATAAAATTAAATATCTGATAAAATAAGGAGTATTATATGAATAATAATTCGACCTGCGAAAAAGGATCTGAGAACGCGTTAAGCCGCTTATTTTGCTTTTTCGCTGCTCACTCGTATATTACAGCTTTTCTGCTCTGTATAGCGACTGTTCCGTTGTTTTTTTGTTCGATAGATACGTCAGCAGGCTGTTCGGTATATGTATTGCTTATTGTCTACTGTTTAACGGCAGGCTTGGCTGTCGCTGTACAGTGTATAAAGAACGGTTTTGATCTGAAGGTATCACTGCCTCTGACTGTCGCGGCTGTAGCAGTCGGGCTGCTGGGGGTTACATATTTTGAAGATCACAAGCAAAGGCTCACAACGGTTTTTGTATTTGGTATACTTATTTCTTTTGCGCTGTATGCTGCACTTTTTAATGAGAAATTCAAGCGTCAGTGCAATGCGCTGCTTATATTCTGTCTTAGCTTTACGGTGAAGCTCACATACGTACTTGGCACATCTGTTTATGAGCGTCAGCATGATGTTAACTGGTTCGGAGCTCCCGACGAAGCAGCTCCCGGACATCTTGGCTATGTGGCTTATCTGTTTTATAATCATAAGCTTTATGACGCTGATTACAGAGGGATATCCCAGTATTGCCATCCGCCTCTGCATCACGCTTTATGTGCTGTATGGATAAATCTTATGAACGGGGTATTCGGTGTGGATATGAACAAGGCGGTGGAGTCGGTGCAGATCCTTCCTATGTTTTACTCATTGACTATAATCATCACAGCATATAAGATATTCCGCCATTTCAGGCTTGACGGAGCGGCTCTTTATATTCCTTTTATAATTACTGCATTTCACCCGTGTTTTACGTTCCTTGCAAGCCTTGTAAACAATGATGCTCTTGCGTGGGCGCTGACTATGGGAGCTGTTCTTCTCACCCTTAAATGGTACAAAGAGCCGACGCTGAAGAACATCATAGGCATTGCTCTTTGCATTGGTCTTGGTATGATGGCGAAGCTCTCTGCTGCTCTGATAGCTATACCTGTTGCAATTGTATTTCTTGTGGTTTTAATAAGGAGCTTCAAGAAATTGTGGAAGAAGCTTCTGGGACATTTTGTGGCTTTCGGAGCTGTATGTGCTCCTCTCGGGCTCTGGTTCCCTGTGCGCGGACTTATCCGCTGGGGCATACCCCTTACGTATGTGCAGGAGCTCCCCGAAATGGATCAGTCTATAAAGGGGATAACCTTCTGGGAGCGCATTACGGATTTCTCTCTTGTACAGGTGAAAAATGTCTACGAAAACTGGCTGTGGCGCGATGAATATGGCGAACCTCAGGGCTTTAACGAGCATAATCCGCTGATCGCTATTCTCAAGAACTCCGTTTTTGGTGAGTTCATCAACGGAAATAATTTTGCGACAAGGCAGTATATGAATAAAGTCTGCGCTGTATTTTTCTGGCTTGCTGTATTTATTGCTGCTGTAGCTTTTGTGTGCATAATTACGGGAACTATCAGAAAAGGCGCAGCAGACAGAGTTCAGAAGGTATTTTTGGTGTATACCTACGCTTTCCTTGTAGGCAATCTTTATGTTCTTTCGATGAATTATCGGTTTGTTTGCAGTATGAATTTCCGCTATCTCATGCCGACTGTCATTATCGGAGCACTTTTCCTCGGCTTTGAGCTTTCAAATGCGGAGAAAAGCGGCATAGCAGCTGCAAAGGCGCTGAAGATATGTCTTGCACCTGCCTCGGTGGTTTTTGCGGTTTTGTCATCGTTTATTTATTTTATGGTAGCCTTAGGCGAATGAAAAAAGTCCGAAAGTGTTTTGCTTTCGGACTTTTTTGTCATTTTATGCTTCTTCAAAAATGATGCTTTGATTATCGGCTGAGGTGCGTGTTATAAGTTCTTCTTCGCCTATTATCTGTACAAGGTTAAGGATAATATCATGCAATGCACTTTTACTATGGTAGTAGATCGTTGTTGATTTAGATGCTTTTATAAGATCTTCTATTATATCGCCGTCTGTTGTTGCAACCGAATGACCGTAAATATATGTATTTATATTTCTGCCCATGCTTAGCCAGTTTTTGTAATTATCTCCTGTTCCCTTGAAGATGCGCTGATAGAATTTCTTGAATTCTATATACTCGTTGTCTTTATTTTTATCATCGCCTTCGAGGTATTCTTCTATTCCAAGGACAAGATCGCAGGTCTTTGTTTTATATTCCTTTACAAATTTATCATGATATTTTATTGTTTTATCTTCGGCTAATTTCTCTTTTAGTTTTTCCTCCAATTCTTTATTGCTTATTTTCTCGTATTGTTCTTTTATTTCTTTTTTGATCTTTTCTTTGAATATCTTTTCTGCTTCGTCGTTAAGTTCTTGTTCTGTTTTATTACGTGCTCGGCCGTGTATGTAGTTGCTTGCGCTGTTTACCTCATCTTTTTTTATTTTTTTATACACTCGATTAAAAGTATCTGTATAATTGAAGTTCAGAACATGAATCGGCATCATTTTTTTGAAAAATTCTTTTTCAGTGCAATCACTATATTTTATAAAGTCGGAAAGATATAATTCGAGACATCGTGTAAGGCGGTCTAAGTCATCAATAAGCTTTTCTTTAAGTTCCTTTATTTTTTTTGTAGAATTATTTTGGCTTGTTAGATATGGTGCTAAAGACATAAGAATGTCGTAATTTTGATTAATTTCAATGTTTGTGTTGGGGTTTTTTGTAATATTATATTGTATTACTTCCTTTCTTATTCTGTCCAATTCCTGTACAACATCTGATATTTCTGCTTCAAAATCCAGCCAGTTCTGTTTTTCTTTCAGATTATTTTGAAAGGCTTTGTCGAAATGGTGAAACCATAGGTTGTTTTCTATTAACGACAGATATTCATCTCGGACTGATTTCTCCATTTTTTCAAAGTATTCACGATATTTTTCGTAATGTTCTTCATTTCCGTAAGGTTTAAATTCTTCTATTTTATCAAGATTTAAAGAACATTTTTTTTTAAAGAAAGCTACAAACTCCAGAAAATCCTGATACTTTGTAGGCAGTCCGTGTGCAATATCAAATCCGTTGCCGATGACAAGAATATTCATAAATATCTCCTCCGTCGAATAGTGTAGAAAAGAGTCGGTTTTTAACATTATATCACGATGAGCAGGAGCTTGTCAACAAAAAAAGTCCCTGCAAAAGCAGGGACTTGTGAGGTATTATGAATCAAGGTCATTGTAAGTGATCTGACCTACTGTTGCATTGCTGTTTTTGTTTATCATATCCTTGAGGACAGTGATAACAGAAGTATTGATATTTCCGCTCTTCTTACATACAGATGATCTGAATTCAAAATTGATTCTTCCCATAGGGGTATTCTGACCTGCTGTAAGACGTTTGTAAGCGTCTGTAGCGTCCTCGATTATGTCTGTATAAGCAACATCGTTGATATTGCCCTTTATTGCAACGATGAACTCGTCTGAGCCTGTACGGTAGATCCTGCTGCCCTTGAATACCTGATTGATTATATCAACTGTTCTGACGAGCAGCCAGTCGCCGACGTCGTTGCCGTACTGGGTATTTACTCTGCTGAAGTTGTTTATATTATACATAACGAAGTAATAAGGTTCATCGGGAGTAGCATCTTTTCCCTCAAAATCCATAGAGAAAGCGATTCTGTTTCCGACTTCTGTAAGAACATCCTTGAACATAGCAGTATAAAGTGATTCCTTGGTTTTGTTGCTTTTGATGATAGTAGAAGCAAGCTTCTGGTTTGCTTTTTCCTGCATCTTGTTGATGAAGTTGAATATTATCATAAGGATAAAAACAGCAACACCGAATATTGCCATATAGATACGCATTACATTTGTAAGCGAATAAACCTCGCTCTTGGTATCATTGAGAATGAATATCCAGTTATAGTCAGGTATATAGGAGTATATACCGATATACTTCTTGCCGTTTTCCTTATATTCAAAGCTGCCCTGAGCTGCTTCCGCAGTACCGCTGAGCTTTTTGCAGATAGCCTTTATCTCTTTATTTTCTGCGGCAGTACCGATAAGCTCTGAGTCGTTATTGAAAACGAAGTTACCGCTCTCAACGTTTACCATTGTGTAGGTAACATCTTTTACGCCATTGATAGGGAGCTGATTAAGGGTGTCAATAAGACCTGCTGTATAGATACCGAGTCCCACGAAGCCGACAGGCTCTCCGTTGTCATCGTATACAGCTTTATACATTGAAACTATCTGTTTTCCCGAAGCGGGCGAGATTATCATACCTGTGTTGTAAACACCGTTTCCTGCCTTTACCAGTGCGTCCTGAAGCTGGCGGAGCGAATCGGCTTCTTTTCTTGTAGTGATACCGACTGTTTCGGGATTTGTATGTGCGATACAGTGGGTATTCCATTCGCCTATCCAGAGACCTTCAAGATTGTCTATATCGTTTGAATAATCCTCTGTGTAAGCCTGAGCCTCAGCCTGAAGTGCAGTATTTTCGGGGCTTTTAAGGAACTTCTTGACAATGGACGCTTTACTGAAGTAAGTGAGCTTGTCCTCAGAGTTCTTAACGTAGGCCTCGATAATACTTGCGCGTTCGTTGGTGATAGTTTTAAGATTACGGATAGAATTGTTTCGTGTTGCTGAGCTGACGGTCATTGTGATGACCAGAGACAGCACAAGCAAGATAATAAGCTGTACTATAAGCACTATGCTTACAGTTGACATCTTTTTTTGTCCTCTCATATTAAAAAATCCTCCCTGTTTTTACTTCATATCACTTCCTGAAAAAGCCGAACTTCTTTTTCTTTGTCGGCAGACTTTCAAGAAACTCATCAGTGTCATCGTCAACAGATCTTAAAAGGCTGTTGACTTTGTTTTTCAGCAGATCGCCTTTGGCGTTTTCCGTGTTTGCTGTGGAAGTTTCTCTGACAGTTTTGATATCAGGTTCCTGTATTTCTTCAGGTTCTGATGAAGGGACAGGTTCGGGAGCTTGTGGAGCAGCAGGTGCAGTAATTGGTTGAGGGACAGGTGGTGGAGCGACAGCGTGTGCTGAAATAAATTGCGGCTGTACAGGTGTATGTCCGACGAAATTAGGGTTATCCATCATTCCGCCCATAGGCGCGGCAAACATTCCGACCTCGTTTATGCTGATCATCCTGTCCTGAAGCATGACCATACACCCGATATTTTCCTGTGCAAGCGACAAAATATAGCCAAGACAATTATTGCAAGGCAGCATAGGAGTCCTCATCTGTGTGCTGATCAGAAGAAGCCCTATTATGATATTTTCGCCTGCTGCGAGCATATTCCTTACCGCGTCCACTTCTGCGTGGATCGAGTTATTCATATCTGTATGGCTGATGCCTGTATAGATCCTGCCTGAATCGGTCTGCAAAGCGCAGACTGTATCGGACGGGGTAACGAAAGCTCCTGATTCTAAAAGTCTGATAGCTGTTGAATGAGCAGCATTAAATATCGCCTCTGAATTCATTATTTCACCTCACATCTTAAATTAGTAGCCATTAGCATTTCGTGTTTGGTGATAAAAAAATCCCTCTTAATCGAAATACTAATTGATTTTGATCGGAAGGCTTGTTACTGCATATGTTCTTTATAATAAAATTATACACCTAAATGCAAATTTGCTCAACCCCAAAAATGAAGAAAAGGTGCATTTTTTAACTCCAAAAAATGTTCGTATTGTGCTATAAGATGCGCATTTGACAGCTGAGCGTTTTTGCAAACGGCAGATTTTAGACATATTTCAGCATTAAATAAAAAGTATGCGCTGTTAACTGAAAATTCATAATACATATATAATATTAAATAAAAATAAATACTCCAAGTATAAATGGTAATCTCTGATTATAAAAACCATATATCGTTAAACAGTATGTATATATCAAAAACTTTAAGTATTTAAGCTTATAATAACAATATTTATACTTTTTGAGCGGCAAGGCACAAGAAAATAGCGGTTTTTACGGGAGTTATTGTGGCTTTTGACGAAATGAAGGCGAGGCAAACTGCCCCGAATCAGAGGGCGATATAATAATACTATATGATGAGATATAGGTACGGTTTTTATATAAAAAATGAGCGATTTTAAGTGCTGAACAGCGCCACGATAGCCAAAATGTGATATTTTTGATGAGATATCCCTTTTGTAGAACCTTCAATGTATACGGCGTATGCATTTTTTACTACGGAGAATAACAATTTTTTGCATCAAATTTAATGGAAAACTCGATAGGAGAATACCTGCGATTTTTTTGTGGGCTTATCGAACTTTTTATTTTCAGAGCTTCTGAACGGCGGGCCTGATCTGTAGTTCTGTAAATCTCACCGGTTCCGGCAAAAGGTGTCCGGCCTGTATTTGCTAAGTGCAATCTGTATTTGATAGTGTATATATGTGGAAACAATATAAATGCTTTGTTAGCTACCGCTGGCCGAGGAGTACATTTCTGAATAAAAAAATTCCCGATTCGCTTGGAATCGGGAATTCTGTGTAATCCCAGCAGGGATAAAATTATCTCTTTGAGAACTGTCGGGGCGTTAAGAAAACAGTCCTGTGGACTGTTTTTAGCCATGACCGCAGCAGCTGAGCTGCGAGGATTTCTCAGAGGTAAAAGAAAAGTACCTCTGCAAAGCAAAGGTACTTGTATTTCTTTGAATTCTCTCAGCAGGGATAAAATTATCTCTTTGAGAACTGAGGAGCGCGACGAGCAGCCTTGAGACCGTACTTCTTTCTCTCCTTCATTCTTGGGTCACGAGTGAGGAAGCCAGCCTTCTTGAGGGTTGGACGGAGCTCGGGATCGAATTCAAGAAGAGCTCTTGAAACGCCGTGTCTGATAGCGCCAGCCTGACCTGTAACGCCGCCGCCTGCAACAGTGCAAACGATATCGAACTTCTCAACATTGTCAGTAAGAGCGAGAGGCTGACGAACGATGAGCTTGAGTGTTTCGAGACCGAAATACTCATCAATGCCTCTGCCATTTATAGTAACATTACCTGAACCTGGGTAAATTCTTACTCTTGCTACGGAGTGCTTTCTTCTGCCTGTTCCGTAGTAGTATTTAACTTTTGATTCGTACATTTAAAAGCACCTCCTAATTAAAGCTCGTAAGCAACAGGCTTCTGAGCCTCCTGCTTGTGATTAGCGTCCTTGTAGGTTCTGAGTCTCTTGAGCTGAGCTCTGCCGAGGCTGTTGTTAGGGAGCATACCGTTAACAGCGATCATCATAGCTCTGTCAGCCTGCTCAGCCATCATATCCTTGTAAGAAATGGACTTGAGACCGCCGATCCAGCCTGTGTGCCAGTAGTACTTCTTCTGCTCGAGCTTTCTTCCTGTAAGAACAGCCTTAGCGCAGTTAATAACGATAACGTGATCTCCGCAATCTACGTTGGGAGTATAAGTAGGCTTATGCTTGCCTCTGAGAATGTGAGCAGCCTTAGCAGCAACACGACCGAGGGACTGACCCTCAGCGTCGAGGATATACCAAGTACGGCTTACTTCAGCGGGTTTTGCCAGTGTAGTTGACATAATATTTTCCTCCTGTAATTATATTTCGGAAGGAAAGCGAATTCGGAAACAAGAGGCAGAGCCTCCGAATAAAGCTTTAAGGACCTGCCTCTTGCTTCCCGAAAAAACGCCTGTTCCTTCACAGTGCAAGATTTATTATACACGATATAAAGTAGTATGTCAAGGGATTTTTAAGGATTTTTTTAATATATACCCTATTTTCTCTTAAAATCTCTCGCTTATGCTCTGTTTCTCTCTGTTTCTCATGTTTCATTTCATCTTTTTGAAGTAGAAAAATGCGGAGATATTCCGTGAAATTGTGTGCAAATTGTCGAGCGTTAGCCCTTAGCCTTTAGCTTGTAGGGGCTGCCTTTGGCAGCCCGTTGATTTCGATGATACACCTCGTGCTGAGAAACGACTGCCATTTTGATGATATGCGAGCGAGCAAGGGGTGCAGGCTCTGCGTCCGTGATTCCTTTACGCAATAAATACTATAATATGTTATTGTAGGGACGCGCATTGCGCGTCCGCAAACATACAACATCAGATACGGACACGGACAGCCAGCTCTGCATATGGCATTGCTAACCAAATCAAAGATTTGGAGCACTGCTTAAATGGTCGTCTATACGATTCGCTCATGTGCCTGCAGCGTAATTAACGGATAATATCCGCCCCTACGACTAACTCGTACGCTGCCTGACCATTTTTATTGTCATATATGTAATCTTGCCAATTATTGCTCTTTATGCCCTGTAATCATTGACTTATTTGTACAAACATGATACAATATATACACAAAAATTTATTTTTGGAGGGAATTTTACTATGAAAGGAAAACACATCAACAAGCTGATTGCAGGTGTTATGGGTGCAGCTATGACACTGACAGCAACAGCATCAGCTGTTCATGCAGTAGCACTCGCAGACGTACAGCTGTCAAACAACAAGGTATCCGCATCAGCAGAGGGTAAAGTAGTATTCGACCTCGGCTTTGAGAGTGAGGACGATCTCGCTAACTGGTCAAACAGAGGCGGCGACGATACTACAAAGGTGTCAATTTCGGCAGATGCTGCAAAGAGCGGCAAGAGCGGACTTCTTGCAAGCGGCAGAAGCGAGAGCTGGAACGGTCCTGCATTCCGTCTTGACGGCGTACTCGAACCAAATAAGCAGTATTACCTCAGTGCTTCTGTAAAGGGTAAGTACTACACAAGCGCAATGCTCAGCTTCCAGTCAACAGCTGACGGAGTTACATCTTACTCCAACCTCGTTCAGAACCTGAACGGCAGCGACTGGTCAACAGTCAAGGACGTACCGATCAGCTACAGCGACGGTATGGAGGGAGTTTACGTTTACTTTGAGGGCGGCTCGGACGATCTTTACATTGACGACTTCAAGATCGTTGAAGCTCCGCATATAGATATCGAGAAGGATCTTCCTTCACTCAGTGAGTTATACAAGGATCAGTTCAAGGTAGGTACTGCTCTTACTCCTGATGACCTCGCTTCACAGCCATTTATGGATCTGGTTCAGAAGCACTTCGGCGAGAGCATTACAGTCGGCAACCAGATGAAGCCCGATTATGTTCTTAACAAGGAAGCTACACTTAAATATTTCGAGGAGACAGGCGACGATACGACTCCTCAGATAAGCTTTGCACAGGCTAAGCCTGTTCTCAATTATGCAAGAAAATACGGTATTCCTGTAAGAGTTCACACTCTCGTATGGCACAGCCAGACTCCTGAGTGGTTCTTCAAGGAGGACTTTGATGAGAAGAAAGACTATGTTTCTCCCGATAAGATGAAGAAGCGTATGGAGAACTATATAAAGGCATATTTCGAGACTCTTACAAAGCTTTACCCTGATATAGACTTCTATGCCTGCGACGTTGTAAACGAAGCATGGACAGATGACGGTAAGCCGCGTGAGGCAGGTCACTGCGCTCAGTCAAACAACTACGCTGCCTCTGACTGGGTAGCTGTATTCGGCGACAACTCATTTATCGACTACGCTTTTGAGTATGCAAGAAAGTATGCTCCTGAGGGCTGCAAGCTCTATTACAATGACTTTAACGAGTACATGACAGGCAAGATGAATGCTGTATGCGAAATGGCTGAAAGGATCAAGAAGGCAGGCAATATCGACGGTATCGGTATGCAGTCTCACCTTGATGTAAGAGAGAGCCTTTCAGCAGCATTCCCGTCACTTGGTATGTATGAGACAGCTCTCAAGAATTACACAGAACTCGGTCTTGATGTTCAGATCACAGAGCTCGATGCTACTGTACAGGATAAATCGGGCGACAAGTATTTCGATGTTCAGGCTGATTACTACAAGGGACTCTTCAAGCTCTATGAGAAGTATGCAGACAAGATCTCAGCTGTTATCTTCTGGGGCGTTACAGATACAAAGAGCTGGAGAGCTTCGCAGAATCCGCTTATCTTCGATAAGGACTTCATGGCTAAGCCTGCATTCAAGGCTATCGTAGGCGACAGAACTGCTTCTGATCCTGTAAGAACTACTATTGCAGACGGCGGCAAGGTAACTACAACAACAACTACTACAACCACGACTACATCAGTTACAACTTCTGCTCAGACAACAACATCTGTGGTTGAAGAAGTTAAGGCAACTAAGCTCGGCGACGCAAATAACGACAGCCAGATCGACATGGGCGACGTTGTTATCATCATGCAGGCACTTGCTAACCCTAACAAGTACGGCATCGGCGGTACAGACGAGCATGCTATCACAAAGCAGGGCTGGGCAAACGCTGATATAGCAGGTACAAGCAAGGGCATTACAAATGACGATGCACTTGCAATACAGGAGCATCTCCTCGGCAAGCGCAGTCTTGAAGAGAAGATCGCTGATTGATCTGTGATTTACGTGATATAGTTAATATAAAAGGCTGCACGGCGAGTCTGTGCAGCCTTTTGCTGTATATTGACATTTTTCGGCAATTGTGATATCATAGACCTATATCATGCACCCCGTAAATATCAATATTCTTACGAATACTATCAAAGGAGAATTATAATGGATCTTAGAAATTTTTCAGATGGGAATCCCACATTTGAGGGTGGCAGGAAAAATGTATCGCCTGTACCTGCTATAATAGTATTAGCTGTTTTGGCAGTACTGGGCTTGTTTATGGGCATATCAGGTATGACCAAGAAAAGCCAGTCACTTGATGATGCTTTCAAATTTGGATATAAGGACGGCAGCTGCGTAAGCGGTGAGCCGGCATATGGCGCACATCACCCGAATTTTGAGTATTCTCATAGAATATGCGGTTTGCCGATACTGAAAGAATACTACTATATCATTCTGTCAGATGATGAGCAGAGCGGACTGTTGGTACGTGCCGATAAGGACTTCGGCGAAAATTTCGACAGCGAGAATTATAATAACATAAGCGGCATCAAAATAAAGGGCAACGTCAAGAGCACAAGCCGAAAGGTAAAGGAAAACTTCTCAGGCTCGGATTACAGAATACTCCCAAATGAATACTACATTGATCTGCTCAGCAATAAAATGAATATCAGATGGCTCATAATAGGCATTTACAATGCTCTGGCAGTGGTGCTTCTGACAATACATTTCATAAAGAACCGCGGTTCAGCTCCCGAAACAGCTGTCGGAAAGATCATGGCGGCAGTAATGATCATCGGTGCTTTGGTCTGCACATACCTGCTCTTATATATGATAGTTCAGATATAAGCAAGGAAATTGCGTAAATTGGGTATGCTCCGATTGACAACAGTAAAAATAGATGATATAATAATTGTATCTATTGAAATATAACAGAAAGAGGTCATAATATATGGCAAAAGATAAAAAGCTGGTATCCGAGATAACCTCAATGGACGAGGATTTTGCTCAGTGGTATACCGATATCTGCAAAAAGGCAGAGCTTATCGAATATACAAGCGTTAAGGGCTGTATGGTAATACGTCCCTATGGTTACGCTATATGGGAGAATATGCAGCATATCCTTGATACTACTTTCAAGGAGCTGGGACACGAGAATGTTTGTATGCCTATGTTTATCCCCGAGAGCCTTCTCCAGAAGGAAAAGGATCACGTTGAGGGCTTTGCTCCCGAGGTTGCATGGGTAACTCACGGCGGCAGCGAAAAGCTTGAGGACAGGCTCTGTGTACGTCCTACTTCCGAGACTCTTTTCTGTGAGCATTATGCTAATATAGTTCATTCATACCGTGATCTCCCTAAGCTCTACAACCAGTGGGTAAGCGTTGTGCGCTGGGAAAAGACAACTCGTCCTTTCCTCCGTTCAAGAGAGTTCCTCTGGCAGGAGGGTCATACTATCCACGCAACAGCTGAGGAAGCTATCGAAGAGACAGAGCGTATGCTCAATGTGTATGCTGATTTCTGCGAAAAGTCTCTCGCTATGCCTGTTGTAAAGGGCAAAAAGACAGAGAGTGACAAGTTCGCAGGTGCTGTTTCCACCTACGCTATCGAAGCTCTTATGCACGACGGTAAGGCTTTACAGGCAGGTACTTCACACTATTTCGGCGATGGCTTTGCAAAGGCTTTCGGCATTGAATATACAGATAAGGAAAACAAGAGAGTAAATCCTCATCAGACAAGCTGGGGCGTAACGACTCGTCTTATCGGTGCAGTTATCATGACTCACGGCGACAACAGCGGACTTGTTCTCCCACCTGCTGTAGCTCCGATTCAGGCTGTTATCGTACCTATCGCACAGCACAAGGAGGGCGTTCTCGACAAGGCTGGCGAGCTTCTCAACGAGCTCAAAGCCGCAGGCATCAGAGTAAAGGTCGATGACAGCGAGAACTCACCGGGCTGGAAGTTTGCCGAGTACGAAATGAAGGGCGTACCTGTTCGTATCGAGATAGGACCTCGTGATATAGAAGAAAATCAGTGCATCGTAGCTGTACGTTACAGCGGCGAAAAGAAAACAGTAGCTCTCGGCGATCTTGCTGTATATGTAAAGGCTCTCCTTGAAAAGGAGATACCCGAGGGTATGTTCAATAAGGCTGCCGAGAACCGTGCAAACAGGACTTATACCTGCACAACTCTCGACGAGATCAAAAATGCTCTTGAAGAGAAGGGCGACGGCTTCGTAAAGGCAATGTGGTGCGGCGAAGAGGCTTGCGAGGACGAGGTAAAGGAAAAGACAGGCGTTGGCTCAAGATGTATCCCATTCGAGCAGGAACAGATCAGCGACAAGTGCGTATGCTGCGGCAAGCCTGCTAAGTATATGGTTTACTGGGGCAAGGCTTATTGATAAGTCTGTGAGATCACAAAGCCTGAGAAATAAAAGCTTTCTCAGGCTTTATTTATATGTACTATAATTATTGACTGCGAATATGAAATATTTTAGGTTTACCAAGGTTAACACCTACCAATTTTGTATATTTAATATGATAGAATATATCATGTAAAGTTTTCAGAGGTGAGAGATATAAAAACAGTTGAGATATTCACTGACGGCGCATGCAGCGGCAATCCCGGACCCGGAGGCTACGGCGTGGTACTTCGTTTTGGCAGCATCGAAAAGGAACTTTCGGGCGGAGACAGCGCAACTACCAATAACAGAATGGAGCTTCTCGGAGTCATTACGGGACTTTCGGCTTTGAAAGAGCCGTGCAAAGTCATTCTTACCACCGACAGCAAATACGTTGTAGACAGCGTAACAAAGGGCTGGGTATACGGTTGGAAGAAGAAAGGCTGGATAAAATCCGACAAAAAGCCTGCTCTGAATGTTGACCTGTGGGAACAGCTTCTGCCGCTCCTTGAAAAGCACGATGTTACATTTAATTGGGTAAAAGGACACGCAGGACACCCCGAAAACGAACGCTGCGACAGGCTTGCAGTCGAGCAGCGTGATAAATATGCAAAATAGGAGGATAAATCGTTGGAAAAAAGATTTATTTACGCAGATAATGCAGCGACTACCGCGGTTTCGGAGGAAGTTCTGAACGCTATGCTCCCTTATTTCAGAACGGCTTACGGAAATGCATCAAGTATATACAAGCTTGGACGCGATGCACAGAGAGATGTTGAGATCGCCCGTGAAAAGGTAGCAAAGGCTCTGGGAGCTGAGCCGAGGGAGATATTCTTTACAAGCTGCGGTTCAGAGTCCGACAACTGGGCTATCAAGGGTACTGCGGAGCTTATGGCTAAAAAGGGAAAGAAACACATCGTTACTTCCGTATTTGAGCACCATGCAGTTCTTCATACCTGTGAATACCTTGAAAAGCACGGCTTTGAGGTAACATATGTGCCTGTAAGCGACAAGGGCCTCATCGACCCCGAGGACGTAAAAAAGGCTATCCGCGAGGATACCGCACTTGTTACCATAATGTATGCAAATAACGAGATAGGCACTATACAGCCTATTGAAGAAATAGCCGCAGTCTGCAAGGAAAAGGGCGTTCTTTTCCATACCGATGCAGTACAGGCTGTGGGACATATTGATATAGATGTCCACAAGCAGGGAATAGATATGCTTTCCCTTTCAGGACATAAGATACACGCCCAGAAGGGCATAGGCGCACTTTATATCCGCAAGGGTATAGTTCTGCCTAATCTTATACACGGCGGCGGTCAGGAACGCGCAAAACGTGCAGGCACGGAAAATGTACCTGCTATCGTAGGTCTCGGAGTTGCTATCGAGGCTGCAACACGCAATATTGCCGAAAAGGCTGCTGTCATAACTCCAAGGAGAAACCGTCTTATAGACGAGCTTCTCAAGATACCGTATACCCGTCTTAACGGCGACAGAGACAAGAGACTCCCCGGAAATCTGAATATTTCCTTTGAGGGCTTGGAGGGAGAATCACTCCTGCTCATGCTCGACCTTAACGGTATATGCGGTTCATCGGGCTCAGCCTGCACATCAGGCTCACTCGACCCGTCACACGTTCTGCTTTCCATCGGTCTCGTTCATGCAGTTGCTCATGGTTCGCTGAGACTTTCTATCGAGGAAGATGTAACAGATGAGGATATCGACTATATCCTTGAAGTTATCCCGAAGGTAGTGGACAAGCTGCGTTCAATGTCACCTGTATGGGAGAGAATGATGAAGGGCGAGAAATACGAATAAAACACCATAATAGGGGGCGTATTTATGAATTTTCTGGATAAGCTCAAGGAAATGATATTTAACCGCGATAAGTCTGATACAGGATTTATGACTGATGATGAAAAAGAGCTTCGTGAATACGAGGCGTATTATACCCCGCAGTCAGGAGTTGCCGAAGGTACCTATTCTGAGTTCGTTGTTACAGATGTATTCACTATATCAGGAAGAGGAACAGTAGTTACAGGTACAGTAACAGGCGGTATATTTCGTGTTGGCGATGAGGTTCTGCTCATACACAATGGAAATGCAGGTACTCCGACGACTATCGTTGGTATAGAGCAGTTCCGTAAGGTCTGTGAATTTATTTCCGAGGGTGCAAATGCAGGTATCATGCTGAAGGATATCGACAGGAAGCAAGTATCCAGAAACGACATAATCAAGAAGAAGTGATTCCCTGTTAATATACTTTTTTCGTGAAATACAGCGGCATGAGACCGCGAAAGAATAACAAAGGAGCGATTTTTATGTTATACAGTGAAAAGGTAATGGATCATTTCTCAAATCCGAGAAATGTTGGTGAGATAGAGGACGCTGACGGCGTAGGCGAGATCGGTAACGCAAAATGCGGCGATATTATGAAAATGTATCTGAAGATAGACAATAATATCATCACAGATGCAAAGTTCAAGACATTCGGCTGCGGTGCGGCAGTTGCCACATCTTCAATGGCTACAGAGCTTATAAAGGGCAAGTCTGTAGATGACGCACTGAAGCTCACAAACGAGGCTGTTGTGGAGGCTCTTGACGGACTTCCGGCAGTAAAGATACACTGCTCAGTGCTTGCGGAGCAGGCTGTAAGATCGGCACTTTCCGATTACTATACAAAGCAGGGCATTGACCCTATACCGATAGTCGGCGAGATCAAAGAACCAGAAGAATAAAAAAGAGGACGGCGTGAGCCGTCCTTTTTTATTCATTATCTTCATCTGATTCATCATCAGATTCTTCGTCCTCGTCGCTGTCTTCCTCGTCTTCTTCCTCATCAGCCTCGTCTTCTTCCTCATCAGCCTCGTCATCGCCAATGATCTTTTTGTATTCCTTTTCCTCTGCCTCTTCCTTGGCTTTTTGTGCAGCAGCCTTTGCAGCTTTTCTTGCATTTGCAGGAGCAGACTTTTTGCTGCGCTTCATAAGGACTAAAGCAAATACTATAACGATAATGACAATGCCTATCATTGCGGTGATAAAAGCGATCTTGGCGATATTTACGTCCTTGGCATCATACTTTATACTCTGAGCCTTTGCGTATTTTTCGCCTGCCGAGCCTGAGAACACGCTCATTGAGAAGCCCTCAACAGCCTGACGCTGCTCGTTTTCGTAGGTAAAGCCGAAAGCGTCCTCGTCTATCTGGGTAACGCTTTTAGGGATATTTACCTGTTTAAGCTCTTCGCAGGCAAGAAAGGCTTCCTTGCCTATGGTCTTGATGCCCTCAGTAAATATGACCCTGTTGAGCTTCATACAGTACGCAAAACCGTATTGATCTATTTTTTCGAGAGAAGCAGGCAGGTCAACGGATTCAAGAGCCATATCGAACATGAAAGAACCGAAGCCTATGCTTTTGAGTCCGTCAGTAAAATCAACTTTTTGGATAGACGAGCAGTTCCTGAAAGCCTCGTCGTCTATGTATACCAGTGAAGATGGCAGGAACACGTTGGTTATATCCGCACAGGTGGAAAAAGCACCGCCCTTGACAGTGTTTATGCCGTCAGGGATAACAACATCTCCGCTTATATCCGTTGATGCACGATAGACAGAGTGTTTGCCGCTGTCCATGAGCATATCGTTTTCATAGATGAAATTAGCTGCTGCGGAAGCGTCTATATCCTTTACAGAGAACCAGCAGCCCATAGCGTTATCGCCTATTTCCGTAAGCGAAGCAGGAAGGCGGAAGGATTCTATCATGCCGCACTGATAAAAGGCATATTCACCTATTGAGGTTATTGTATCGGGCAGCTCTACATCTTGCAGATTGTCGCAGAGAGCAAATGTAAACGGCGAGACCTCTGTAAGAGTATCGGGCAGCTTTACGCTTTCAAGGGAGCTGCATGAGAAAAACGCATATTCGCCGAGAGTTTTCAGTTTTTTCGGCAAGGTAACGGATTTAAGGGAAGTACAGCCATAAAATGCTCTTGCATCTATGGAAGTGATAGAATCGGGGATAGTGAGCTGTGATATTCCGGTGCAGTTTAAAAAAGCCCCTTCGCCTATAGCAGTAACAGCAGTACCGTTTCTCATTGAAGGCACCGAGTCTACTATTGTTGCCGTACATTGTTTTATCTTGTAAGTATTGTCATCTTGGAGCTCATAGACGAATGAACCATCGGTAAGCGGATCGTCCCCTGCGCCCTGTAAATTATCGGCAGCGGCGCTGAAAGGCATACTGCATAATGTCATAAGTCCTGCCGCAATAAAGGCGGCAGCCTTTTTAATATCAATCCTCATCGGATTCGTCCTCCTCATTGTCGTCCTCGTATTCATCATCATTTTCTTCAGCTTCGTCCTCGGCAGCTTCTTCCTCAGCCTTCTTCTTGCTGCGGAGCTCGGCTGCTTTTTCTTTTCTTTTGGCTTTTTCGGCAGCAGCCTTTTTCTTTTTTGCGCTCTTGCCGATAAGGATTCCAAGCACGGTGAGGACAGCTGCACCGATTATTCCTATGAGTGCATAAAGGAAACGGGTATCCATATTCTTTCCGAATATCTCTGTTGTATTTGCGATGACTTCTATGCCGTTTGCCTTAGCGAATTTATAAGCTTCGGAGCCCTCAGGTGCATAAAGCTTGAAGCCCTCAACAACAGCGTCCTTGCCGTTTTCGTCGTCTTCGGTCTCGGAGTCGGTGTCAGAGTCGGCATCAGAGCTGTCGGCAGAATGGTCTTTGTAGTATCCGAAAGCATAGGGCCCGATAGTTTTGAGGTTTTCGTAGAGTCTCAGGCTTTTCAGTGAGGTACAGTTATAAAAAGCGTCAGCTTCAAGGGTATTAAGGCATTCGGAGACCTCAACGGAGCTGAGATTTGAGCAGCCCTCAAATGCATATGCCAGTATTTTTTCCACCTTTGACATTTTCACGCTTTTGATATTCTTATTGTTAAGGAAAGCTGAAATGCCTATCTCTTTTACACTGTCGGGTACAGTGAAGCTGTCGCCCGATTTATTTGCAGGGTAGCAGAGAAGAGTAGTCTTGTCTTTTGAGTAGAGTATGCCGTTATCAGAGCTGTAGTTTCCGTCGCCTTCACCGATGTTTATTTCTTCAAGCATCGGGCAGTATACGAAAGGCTCTTCGTCCTGCCATTCCTTCAGACAGCCTGCGGCTGTTACCTTTTTCAGTGCGCCGCAGCCGCTGAAAATACCGCGTCCTATGGTCTCAGCGCCCTTGAATTCGATAGTCTCGAGCTTTGCGCACTCAGCGAAAGCAGCTTCGCCTATTTTCTTTACACTCTCGGGTACAGTAATGGTTTTCAGCTCGGGACATTGCAGGAAAGCACTTTCTCTTATTTCCGTAACAGTGTCAGGGAGGACTATCTCCTCAGCCTGACAAAGTGAAAAACAGCCCGGATATATTACGGTTATTGTATTTCCGTCTATTTCCGAAGGAACATTAACGGTCGTACCCTCGGCTCTGCATGAGATGAGAAGTGTGTTATTGTTCTTTATAGCGTAGGTATAGTCGCCCGAATTGACAGTTTCGAGATCCATGATCTCTTTTTCCTGAGTATACTGTTCACGGGTAAGGAAGGTAAAGTCGTTCTTGTAATCATAGTCGCTGTCTGAGTCTGTAGAATAGGTGTAAGCTGCACCGCCGATACTGCCGACTAATGTAAAGTCGTTCATAGGTATTATACCGCCGTTTGGCGATGAACGGTATCCGAAAGCGGAATAGCCTATATCCTGTACAGAATCGGGGATAATTGCGGTATCGAGACCTGCATCCACGAAAGCGTACTGTCCGATAGAGGTCAGGGATTCGGGGAACTCTATATCCTTGATACCGGTACAGCCTGCAAAAGCACCGCCTCCGATAACTGTAAGAGCGCTTGGGAATATTACATTTTCCAGCGCACTGCACTGTGAAAAGGCATAGTTGGAGATCTCTGTTACAGCAGTTTTGCTGAGATCGGCTGATTTGAGATTTGTCATATCGCCGAATGCGAAAGCGTCCAGTTCTGCCAGAGAAGACGGAAACTCAAGAGAAACGGGCTTTGCGTTGTAGAACGCAGCAAAACCGATAGTTGTAACTCCCTCGGGGACAGTAAAGCTGTCACCCTCTTTGCAGCATGGGTAGCTCAGGAGAGTTTTCCTGTCCTTGCTGTAGAGAACGTCGTCCTCGGCGGTATATTCAGTATTTCCGCTTTCCACCTTTATTTCCTGAAGGTATGTGCAGTACATAAAAGGATTATCGGCGGAGATATATTTGATAGAAGCAGGGATTGTAACAGAGAGATAAGGATTGTTTTCCTGATCAGTTCCCAGCGCGGTCCTGCCAAGCTCTGTTACCTTTTTGCCGTCGAGAGTATCAGGTATGACAAGAGACTCCGCACCGCTGGTGCAGCCCTCGATACGTACATTTCCCTCGGAAGTAAGAGAATACTTGAAATCGCCGCTGTACTTGTAATCATTTTCCTCAGCGGCATCTGTGGTTGCTTCGCTGCCGTCCTCGTCTTCGACGAGCGCACCGTCAATGGCAGCAAAAGATACCAAAGGTGAAGCCGCAGATGAAGCGCAGAGTATAAGACCTGCGATAAAAGCGGCAGTTTTTTTACAGTTAAACATAAATATTACCCTCTCATTATTTATGCGGCAGAAGCCGTTAATTCTCATTCATTATATCATAAAACGTGTTTTTTTTCAATGAATTTCACTCAGTTTTCGCATTTAAAGGCGGATATTTCAGATATTGTCCACATTTCCGCCCAATATTTCTTTCAGCTGAGCTTTCAGAGACGATATGCTGAAAAAGGGCTCGTCTGCGAAAAGTTCAAGGAGCTTTTCCATATTTTCCTCGCAGTACTCTGTCTCTTTTGAGTAGTTTTTGGCAATTTCGGCATAGTCCGAAAGGCTGAGGTCTGGCTGTTTCAGTGCGGAATATCTGAACAGGCAGCCGATAATGATAATGCTCACTGCGGCAAACTTGGTATATCCCAGTATTTCGCCGTCATAAACGCTTTTCAGCAGGTATCGGAATATGAGATACTGTGCTATCCTGCGGAGATATACGTCAGCGGAGTCGTTGTGGGCAGGCAGACAGTCAAGGTGCTCGGTGCAGTCCTTTATGTAGGGAAGCCAGTTTTCGTCAATAGGCTCAAGCTCTGCAAAGCAGCCGAAAATACAGCGTAG
Organism: Ruminococcus flavefaciens ATCC 19208; assembly: GCF_000518765.1. GTDB lineage: Bacteria > Bacillota > Clostridia > Oscillospirales > Ruminococcaceae > Ruminococcus > Ruminococcus flavefaciens. Next base: position 20,364 of record NZ_JAEF01000016.1, read on the forward strand.
ATCGCTGCCGCTGACTTTGGTTTCCGTGTCGGGAAAGGGCATATCAATGCTTTCCTGTACATCTGCGGCAATATCAAGGATACGGCAAAGTGCGTCGGCAGGGGAGATGCTTTCATCACCGAGTATACCAAGCATATGACTTCTTGCGGAGAAGATAAGCGAGAAAAGCTCCTCGTCATAGCTGCCTGCTGCTCCCTCATCGGGGATATCAGTCTCGGACAGGGTGAACGGACGGGAGAGTATAAGCTCCGCAGCGGCTTCACAGCAAAGTCCCGTGCCACCCTCCTTGAGTCCGTCGAACCACTCGAAGTACCGCGGGTGATCGGAGCATATGCGGCACAGCCTGTCCTCGCCAAGCTCGGTATAGATATCACAGAGCCCTTTCTTATTCAGAAAGGGGCAGCGTTCATCTTCCGTGAGGACAAAGCAGCCGTCACGGATATTGTCCCTGAGTCTTTTGCCGAATTCTCCGCCTACGCTGTTGTAATACTTCGCGGTGTCGGGGTCAATGTCTATCTCCCAGCCCTTACAGCAGCTGTCCCTGCATTTATCTGCGATACAGCAGAAATCCCTGCAGTATTCGGGTGTCCTGTATATCATATGGCATCTCCTTTACGGCAATAGTAAAGGGACTGAAGTCAGTCCCTTACATTTTCGATAAATTCTGTTTTGCTGTGCTTGATTATCTCGGCTCTGTTGAACTCCTCTGGAGTAATGAAAGTAGGAACTATCTCATGGAGCTGAGCAATAACGGTCTCGCAAAGATTTTCGTTTGCGGCATTGCGCAGCCTTCTGAGCTTTCTGATGAAGTCATCGCCGTCAAGCTCTATCTGCTGACCGATAAAGATAAGCTCGTTTGAGGTCTTTCTGAGACCTTCCTCGTTCATGAGAAGCTCTTCGCGTAGCTTTTCGCCGGGACGGAGACCTGTGAACTTGATCTCAACATCTTTATATGGCTCTTTTCCGTACATACGTATAAGGTTTTCTGCAAGCTTTACGATATGTACGGGCTTACCCATATCAAGCACGAATATCTCTCCGCCCTGTGCAATGGCAGCGGCTTCGAGGACGAGGCTGACAGCCTCCGGAATGGTCATAAAGTATCTTATAACGTCGGGGTGAGTTACAGTAACGGGCTTGCCCTGCTCTATCTGCTTCTTGAAGAGCGGTATTACAGAGCCGTTAGAGCCGAGAACGTTTCCGAAACGTGTTGTTACGAACTCGGTACAGCCGTCCTTCTGCTGTGAGAGGTACTGTATTATCATTTCGCAGCAGCGTTTTGAAGCGCCCATGACGTTGGTCGGATTGACAGCCTTATCCGTAGATATCATAACGAATTTCTTTACCTTGTGGAACTGTGCCAGCGAAGCGGTATTGAAGGTACCTATAACGTTGTTCTTGATAGCCTCCATAGGCGAATTTTCCATAAGAGGAACGTGCTTGTGTGCAGCTGCATGGAACACGATATCGGGCTTGTACTTTTCAAATATGCGGTTCATGCGGTAATAGTCTCTTACAGAAGCGATAAGCACGGTAAGATTAAGACTGTCGCCGTAGTCCATGACAAGCTCCTGCTGGATAGCGTAGGCGTTGTTCTCGTAGATATCCACAATGATTATCTGCTGAGGACCGTATTTTGCGATCTGGCGTACAAGCTCAGAGCCGATGGAACCGCCTCCGCCTGTTACCATACAGACCTTGCCGTATATGAAATGGCGTATTTCTTCGTTATCGAATTTTATCGGAGCGCGTCCGAGAAGGTCCTCCACATTGATGTCGCGCATCTGTGTAAGGAGCGGAGTATTTCCGTTGTCAAAGATAAGGTTTCCGATGAAGGGAACTACCTTGACAGGGAGATTTGTTCCCGAACAGATATCGAGGATACGTTTTCTTTCGTCCTCAAGACATGAGGGGATAGCGAAGATGATCTGCTCGATATGCTGCTGGTCAGCGAACTTTATTATCTCGTTTGTATTGCCGACAACAGTAACTCCGTCTATTACGGTGCCTATCTTTGATCTGTCATCGTCGATGATGCATACAGGCTCATACTGAGCGCTTATCTTGTCGTCAGCCAGAGATGAAGCAGTGGCATTTTTTATTTCTGTAAGTATCATGCGGCAGGTCTGACCGCCGCCGACGATCATGGTACGTTTTTTGCCGCTGTCGCTTATAGAGTTTTTAAATGTAACGAAGGTCTCTTTAAAAAACAGTCTGAAGAGGCATATGCCTGTAAGAGCTATAGCTCCGTGAACGCAGGCAAAGGTTATGTCTACGTTTTTCCTGATGATGTAAACAAAGACACTTGCAACGACAAATCCGCAAATGACTCCGTAAACACAGGAGAGGTAATCACGCTTGTGGAAGAATCTCCACAGCTTATTGTAAGCTCCGAATATCAGCAGCGCACCACAGCAGGTGACGGAGCAGACCACAAAGCTCATAAGCATATCAGAGCGCGAGATCTCCGAACCGAAGAACGAAAGAACGAAATTTGCGATAAGTGCAGAGGCTATGACAATAAAAGCATCTGCAAAGGCGAGAATTACTCTGCGGAAACTGAACTTTTCTAATAAATTTTTCATCTTTTTCCCCCATAAGCTCATTATATAAAGCCGCTTAAATTATTCCCCCTGCTCCTCGGCCACTATGGGAGCAGCTTCCTGAAGCGGTTCTGCGTTTACTTTCAGCAGATCATTTGAAGCTTCAAGGATCTCAGGGTCACATACCTCCAAACAAACATCCCAGTTCGGACACCTCGTGTCCGTATTGTGCGCATCGCTTCCGAAAACGATAGTCCGTTTCTCCTTGACCAGCCGTTTTAACAAGTCTCTCTCTCTCTGTAATAAGAACGCATCATTATTAAACTGAAAAACAGCGTCGGTTTTGAGAATCTTTTCAAAATTTTCGGGCGAATAATATGTGAGGTATCGGTGTATGTGGGCAAGCACTATCGTCAGCCCGTACTCCGAAGCGATAGCGTTTATTTCCTCAGACATCCAATCCTCATAATCGCGGAACGGCAGCTCGAGAAGTATCATTCCTGAATCCTCTATAGCAAGCTGCTCTATTCCGTGGATTTTCGATATTCCGTGTTCTATGGCGACCTCTGCGCCAAGGATTATATTGGGTATTGCAGAAAAATCGGCAATACTTTCAAAGGCGTCCTCACGCCTCAGCAGATATTCTGTCAGTGAACGCTCCTCATGGGCATAGAAATGAGGAGTTGCGACGATCCTTTCAACGCCCTGCTCCTTCATTATATCTATCATATCCAGAGCAGTGTCAGCGTCAGGTGCACCGTCGTCCATACCGGGCAGAATATGGCAATGGTAATCAGTAAGCATATTCAGTTGTCTTCCTTTTTTCTACATTAGTGCGAATTTATACAAGATAAAAAGCATATTTTTCTCTTTGCTTTTTGTTATAAAATTTGTCTTATTGGCACAACTGCTTCTCATTATCTGTACAGCGATACCGTTATAATTATATAACAGTTCCTATTGTTTTGTCAATAGGTAACAAATGTTAATATTATTTCATAATTGACTTAGGATAAGAAATTATTATATTTTCGTGAAATAGAAAATGCAGCTGCAAAATGCAGCTGCATTCAGAGGTATATGAGAACCTATATTGCGGTGTAGAATTAGTCTACTACTGTGCCTTCTGCAACAGGGAGTGAATTAACCTTGTGGAGAAGGAAGAGCTGGATAACCTGAGCGTCCTTTACAGTAACGCCGTCGTTGCCGTAAACGTCAGCAGCCTTAGCAGCAGCATCGCTGAGCTGATACTTGTTAGGATTTGCGAGAGACTGCATGATAAGAACTACGTCGCTCATGTCAACTTCGCCGTCCTGGTTAGCATCGCCGTTGCCTGTGCTCTTTGTGTTAGGAGTGCTTACTGTTGTTGTCTCAGTAACAGTAGTTGTTGCACTTGTAGTTGTAGTAGTAGATGTAACTGTTGTAGTAGTTGTGGTTGTAGTAGTTGTAGATGTAGTAGTTGTTGTTGTCTGCTGAGCAGCACCGACCTTATAATCCTTCATCTCAACCTTCTCTGGGTTGTACCAGATCTGGAACTCTATAGAAGTTGCATCAGCAGGGATCTTATCAAGAGCGATAGTAACTGCTGCTGTACCGTCAGAACCGATAGTTGTTTCCCACTCGATCTGTGTCCAGTCAGGAGTCTTGAAGCCGAGGCAGCCGTTTGTAAGTGTGCCAGCTTCACCTGTGAGGTTGATTGTGAGGTTGCCGTTTCTGTTGCTGTCGAGGTCGATCTTGTACTTCTTTGTCTTGTCAACAGGAACTTCAACTTCTACGTCAGGAGCATTGAGAACTACCATCTGCTTAACAACTGTAACAGCAGCAGTTCTTGCCTGAATGTGGTTAACGTTTGAGAGATCGCCGCTCCATGAAGCAGGGAGCTGCTTGTCAACGAGATAGTAAGCAATACCGTTCTTCTCGTCTACTGTGTAAGGTGAGATCTCTGTCCAGTTGTCATAGCTCTTGTCTGAGAAGCAAAGAACAGGTGTATCGCCTGTGTACTTTATAGCAACTTCCTTGCCCTTGAGATCGTTCCATGAGATCTCTACGCCCGGAGTTGTGTTTCCGTATACAGGAGCAGCAGCCTTAGCAGCGTCGATCTCAACGTCTGAGCTGATGAGAGCCTTGCCTGCTGAGAGATCCTGATGGCTGTACTCAGGCATCTTGCCTTCGCTGCCCCAAACGATAGAATCATCGTTCATGATCTCCATCATCTTGTTGATGATAGGAAGGCTTGAAGAATACCATTCACCAGTCTCACGGTTGATATAGCCGTGGCACTCGCCGGGAGCCTTAGGATTTGACTCAATGTTGTTGTCCCAGAGACAGCATGGGATACCGTACTTCTTAGTTGTTGTGAAGTACTGAGTTGTCCAGTCTACACGAGCCTGTGTGTTGCCGAAGTTAGATGTACCCATCTCACCGATAACTACAGGAACGTCCTTATTGATGAACATATCGCGGAAGTTCTGGAGGTTGTAAGCGAGGTCGTTGCTGAACTCCTTTGTGAAGGTGTCGTGATATGCACCTTCCTTCTCGTTTGTGTTCATTGTGAAGTTGTAAGGAGTGTAAGCGTGGATAGAAACAGCGAGGAAGTCGTCATTCTCGGGAAGAACGATCTGATTGAGGAAGGTCTTGTCAGAGCTTGCAACATAGCCCGGGAGCATAAGAAGTCTGGTCTTTGCGTAGGGACCGTCCATGCCTCTGATGAGCTTAACGAAGTCAGCCTCCAGCTTGTTGATAACGTCAGCCTCAGCAACAGGTGTTGCATACCACCATTCGTGGTCTGTGCCCTTAGCACGTGGCTCGTTCATGCACTCAAATATGAGGTGCTGATCGTAATCCTTGAATTCTGTAGCGATCTGCTCCCAGAGCTTCAGGAGTCTGGGCTTGATATCGTCATAAGCTGTAGCGAGATCGGGTCTGTTGATCCAGCCCTCCTCGTGGTGAATGTTGAGGATAACGTACATACCGTTCTTGTAAGCGTAGTCAACTACCTCGTGAACTCTTGCCATCCATGCAGGGTCAACGTTGTCGTTTGAGTCAAGGTGCTGGAACCATGTTGTAGGGATACGAACAGTGTTGAAGCCCTTTGCCTTGAGAGACTTGAAGAGTGTCTCATTTGCCTTCGGGCAGCCCCAGCAGGTCTCTGAATCAAGACCGTAGGTGCTGAGAGCAACGCCGTTCTCGTCCTGAGCATAAGCATCAAGTGTGTTACCGAGATTCCAGCCCACCTTCATATTCTGTGTGATCTGAAAAGCCGTCATTGTGTTTGCTGCCTTTGCGTAGTTGATCGGAGCTACGCTGAGTGTAGATAAGAGGCATGCTGCAGCAGCAGAGATGCTAACAAAACGTTTAACATTCTTTGAACCAATAAACATAATGTTTTCCTCCTTAATAATAATGATATTTGATTTATTCGATCGAAGCTCAGTGCAAAAAGCTTCAATCTAACTTTACACCTAAATTTTATCATATGTGTAGAATAAAGTCAAGCGGATTTGTGCAAATTACATAATATGTTATATAGAATTATAATTTGTTATTTTAGTACAATTGTCCAGAGAAAAGCTATATACCGAGGAATGATTGTTTCTAATTTTTTATTTTGATATAACATTTCACACGTATAGAAAAAGTTGTTACTTTTTATGATAAAGGAGTTAATAATGTAACTATTTATTAATATATAAGTTCTCATTTTACTATGTATTTTTGCAAAAGGAAAAGCCCCCGCACATTTGCGGGGGCATGATATTACTTCTTCTTTTTCTTGTTTTTATTGTTTGAAGACTTAGAAGCAGGATTTTTTACGGCTTCCTTTACAGTCTCAGTTGCATTTTGTGCAGCCTCTTCGACTTCCTCTGCTGCTTCCTCAGCAGTTTCCTCAACTGCTTCTTCTGCTGCATTTTTCATCTCTGCGGCAGTCTCGTCAACAGCGTCTTCGATGGCTTTTAATGCATCTTTTGATATAGTCTCGGTCTTTTCCTTGACCTCTTCTGCGGTATCCTCGGCTTTTTCCTCAGCTTTTTTGAGTGACTCTTCGGCAACCGCACCCTTTGATTTGATTATCTGTGACTTTTTCTTGCCCTTCTTCTTTACTGCCTTTTCCTGAGCAGCTATCTCAGCAAGATATTCGTCAGCCTTGCCGCTCTTGATTATCTCTTTAGCCTTCTGCATTTCGAGGAGCACCTTGTTGTGCTTCTTGTCATACATATAGAACAGTACAAGGATAGCTATGCCGAGTATAAGTGTGAATATACCGAAGTTAAATCCGGGAGGAGTATACTTCATTGAAACGGTATGGTGACCTGCGGGGAGTCGTACACCTATCATAGCACCGAGAACGAGGACCTCGCCTGTTACATTTGCATTTTTGGGGAGAGCTTTGTCCTGGTTTTTTAGTGTAGGCTTGTCGGAGCCTTCAGGTATTACTTCTTCAATAAGGCTGTCAACAGTTTTACCGTCGATCTGTATCTTCCAGCCGGGCTCGTAAGGAATGGTGGTCATGAGTATCTCGCCTTCCTGAGCATCAACATCACCTACGAGGTAACGGTCGGTAGTCTTGCTCATATCGAGATTCCACTGACGCTCCTTGAGCTTGTTGATATCCTCAGCAAAAGCATCTTCATCAAGGTAATAGAAGTTGAAGCCCTGATCCTTTCTTACCATGATGTACTCGTTGCTTCCTGTGTATCTGCCGTCTGTAGGCGGGATAGTGAGTCTTATCTCAACTTCGTCTCCTGCCTCGAACGGGCCCATTCTTACAATAGGTGAAGAGTTGGTGTTGAAGTAAGTGCCGTAGCCGTCATAAGCTTCTGTACCTGACTTCTGACCTCTGTATACGCCGTCCTCGCCCTTTACAGCGACCCATACGTTACAGGTCTTTCTCATTTCAGAGCCGAGGTGCATATAGATGTTTCCGTCCTTCGGAACAGTAACATCAACGTTTACAACAGCGTCGTCAACGCCTGCAAATGCTTCGTAGCAGTCGTGGAGAGTGCCGTTGTTATTATAATCGTGGAGGTATACCTTTGTATCGTCGTAGCTGACTGTGCAGTCGAAAGGAACGTAATACTGCTTAGGAACTATCGGAATAGTTGAGTAATCAGTTGTGTTTCCTGTCATTGAGCTGAGGAAGTTGTTAAGGCTGTTGAAGGGGTTGTCGTTGCCGAGACCTGAAAGCTTCAGGATATCGTCGTTAGCCATATAACCGATATTCAGCGCATTGGGGTTTTCGTAGATATCAACTGTTGCAGGAACGTCCTTGTCCTTGGTGTAGGAAGTTGAGAAACGATAGATGTAGGAATGATCCAGCATTTCGGTGCTGCCGCTGCTTCTTGCAGGGTCATCGAGGATATACTTGAATCCGAGGATAGAGTCGGCAACAGGGTTGCAGCCCTCATACTTTGACTCAAAGCTCTGAGTGAAATAGCCCATAGCCTCGATGAATGTGATAGCTCTTGCGTTCATTACCGAGCTGGAGTGGGAAATACCCTTGAGACCGTATGCAAGGTCGTCGTTTACCATACGTGAATAGGTCTTTTCAGCGCGGTAGAAGCCGTTGTCGTAGTTTTCGAGTTCCTTTACCACATCGGGAGCGGAAAGGATCTCGGTATAGGTGCTCTTGTCGGAGTTTCCGACTTCCTTGAATATCTTTCTGAAGGAGTCGTAGCAGTTATAGCCTGTCTCAAAGAATATGAGCAGAGCGCATACGACGGATATAGCGTTTTTAGCCTTGCGTGTCTTTGAATGGCTGTAAAGGTAAACGCCTGTCAGATAGATACCTGCAAGTATCATACCGAAAGCGATAGTGCCGAGCCATACCTCTTCCCAGTTTTCAGAGCCGCGCTCCATTTTATCCGTGTAGGGGAGTATAGCAACGTACTTGTATTTGCTCTCGTTATAGTCGAAGGATTTCATCATCTTGCAGAATACTGCTGTCAATATACCGATAACAGCTGCCGATGAACCTACACTCAGCGGTGAAAGCTTATAGCCGTCAAGCTTTGAGAATACCTCTGCTGCCATTGATACAAGAACGAATGAGAGCAGGAAAGAATATCTGTATGGGAGCCAGTTAGGATCCTGACCGCCGTGCCACATCATGTTGATAGGCTTTACATACATACTGAACAGAAGGGCAAAGGTCATAAGACCGTAGCCTATCTTGTTGTTTGTCTTTATCTTCTTGTTCATGAAGAACAGCGGGAGAAGAACGAATGTGAGTACGCCGCAGTATATCTCGGGGCGTCCGTAGAAACGAGTTCCCTCGTCAACGTTTACCGAGTAATACTGGTTCGGGAGCAGACAAGGAACAAGCTCGATAGGATTGAACATAGCTCTGTAGCTGTAATCAGGAACAGAGAAGTCAAACTTACCAAGTGCAAGAGCGTTGTAGACAGGCAGTATCATGAACATGCTGCAAAGCAGTACAACAATGGTGGAAATGCCCATAAGACCTATAGTCTTTGCGTATTCCTCTATGCTCTTGAATTTGCGCTTAGTACCGAAGAACAGGTAGTAAACGAAGTAAATGGCAATGAATATGGCTATCATGAAGCCGATATAGAAGTTAGCCACGAACATTATGGCTGTAGGAATTATGAAATCCAGCTTTCTGCCGTCATCAATAAGGCGTTCAAGGCCGAGGATTATGAGTGGCAGGAATATAGGACCGTCGATCCACATTGGGTCGATGAGCTGGATAACAACATATGCCATCATGGAGTACATTGTTGAGAACATGATGGACTGGAGCGGTCTGAGTCCCTTGGACTTCTGTGCGTAGATACAGAATGTAAGACCTGCCGCACCCACCTTTGTCATCTGCATTATCATAACGCTTTCGATTATCATTTTTCTCGGAAGTATCATGACGATCAGGGTGAACGGGCTTGCGAGGTAGTATCCTATGATACCCATGAAGCCGCCCGAAAGGTTTCGGCTCCAGTTGTAGAAAATACTTCCGTCGCCCCAGAAAGCATCTCTCAATGCTTCAAAGTAGTAGATGTACTGACCGTTAAGGTCAAGCGTCAGTACAGAACGCTCGCCGAATGGATAGACATCAAAGCAGATGTACGACACGAATGTCAGAAGAAAAGGTACAAGAAAAGCAACGACATAGTAAAGCGGCTTGAACTTCTGTCCCTTTTTCTCGGCTATGATGTCTGCGGCAGTGATTGCAGGTCTGATGCTGCCGATCTTGTTGCGGGATGAGGACGAAGCAGTCTTCGTTCCCGTAGCTGTTGACTTAGCCAATTTTGTTCCTCCTTTTGTTTCGGGCGATGAAAGCCATAATACCCGATTTTAATACTATTTTCTATTATACTACAAAACTCCGCGCTTTGCAATAGAAATTTTATCTTGTCTGTGTAAAAAACAAGCATCTACTACTTAGACGTATTTGTCATGCTTTTCTCTCGGCAAAACAATGCGGAAATTTTGAAAAAACGGATGCAGGAAGAGAAGCATTGACAGGGCTTGAGGATTTGATGTATAATATGTTTAACGGCAGTATGCAAACGGGGGGGATGTACTTTGCTGAATGAAAAGAAATATGACATAAAGCGGCTCGCACATTTTTTTGCGGTCAGCTGGATATTATGCACACTTGCCTATATCGTACTGATATCAAATGAGCTGACGAATACATATGACGGACTCTGGAAGGGCTCATACGATATCGGATATCAGTGGGTGATTTCTATAGGAAGGTGGTTCTGGCCTACTATAGGAAGATTGAGGGAGAATTATTCCCCCGAACCCTTTACATCAATGTTTTCGTTAGCCTGTCATGTATGCGGCGGTATCATTGTGGCATATATTTTCGGGCTGAAGGACTCGTTCAGGGGATATATCGTTGTTCTCATAAGTGTAGTAAATACTGCGGTATGTTCGTTTTTGTCATATCGCTATATGTCTCCGACCTTTGCGTTTGCGTATCTTTTTGCTGTGATAGGAGCATGGCAGCTCAGGGACTGCTCTGTCAGGTCGCTTATCATATCAATAGTTATGTTTACGCTTTCGCTGGGCTGTTATCAGATGAATATAGGCTGTGCCTGCGTCCTTATCCTTGTACTTTTATTATGGTATCTGCAAAATGAAGCTGAAAACAGGAAGATAGTAAAATTCATGGGATATGCCGTTGTCTCAATGCTGATCTCATTTATCAGCTACAAGATAATATGGGACATTTTCCTGAAACTCAATCATGTGGAAGCGAGCGCATATAAATCTGCTGATAAGATATCCTTGATCTCGCTTATAAAGTCATTTCCGAAAACATTTGTAAAGACATATACTACCTTTGCAGAGTTCTTTTTTAATGACAATTTGAAACAGAATGTTTATGAAAATACTGTTATATTCAAAGTAGGCATCGTTGTCTTTCTCCTGCTTGCATGTGCTCATATCGTATCCGTTGCGCGTTCAAAAGATCAAAAACGGGCGATCTTTGCTTTGGCAGCGTTTATTCTGCTGCCGCCCGCTGCAAATGCGGCACTTATTTTAGCTCCCGGAGCTGACGACTTTCAGATACAGATGTCACTGCCTATGGTGCTGATTCTGCCTCTTTTGCTTTGCATCATTGATGTTGATGTGGCAAAAGAAAAGATCATGAAAAATATAGAAAAGGCTTATCCATTTGCATTTGTTATGCTGCTTGCAGGCAATTTCATAATGATATCCATAGATCAGCATACCATGCTTTCGGGCAGGACAGCCTCTGCGTCTGTTCTGAACATGATCGCAAATGATCTGGATTTTGACGAGATCGAGGGAAAAGAATGCGCTTTTATAGGAAGAATATCTGACAATCCTATGTTTGTGAAGGATGAACTGTGGAGCTGCTCAAATGATTACGCACAATACGGTGATATATGGCTTGTAAATATCTGCTCCACTCAGTCTTACTGGGGGATGATGAGAGATTCGGGAATAAAGATAAATCAGATAAACGATCCTGATGTCGGGCATGAACTCGAAAGATCGGAGGAAGTGAAAGCTATGCCTTTGTACCCGCATGATGGCTGTATGAAGGAAATAGACGGAGTGATAGTTATCAAGCTCTCAGAACCTGAGATCACATAAATATGCAAACGTCGGTGCTGCTGCGCCGGCGTTTTTATTTTGTTGCTGAGAGGCTTTTGCATAAAATATGCCGGAACAGCAGATGAAGCTTTTGTATCAGCTATTAGAAATTTTAAATAAAAATGAGCGGCAGTGTTGCAGTCTTTTGTAAATTTTCTTGGCAAGGCATTGACTTACATTACATAAAGTGCTATAATTTGAATGTTATGGGTCTGTTACAGGATCTTGAATCTGTACAATTATAATAATTTATTTTAAGGAGATAATTAATAGTGGGTAAATATTTTGGAACTGACGGCTTCAGAGGAACAGCAAACGAAAACCTTACTGCTGACCATGCTTATAAAGTAGGCCGCTTTCTTGGCTGGTATTATGGAGAGCTTAAAAGAAGAAACGGTTCGGACGAAGCTCCGCGTATCGTTATAGGCAAGGATACACGCCGTTCAAGCTATATGTTCGAGTATTCGCTTGTTGGCGGACTTACTGCTTCGGGTGCTGATGCATATCTTCTTCACGTTACAACAACACCTTCTGTAGCTTATATATCAAGAGTTGACAGCTTTGACTGCGGAATAATGATATCCGCAAGCCATAACCCTTACTATGACAACGGTATCAAGCTTATCAACGGACAGGGCGAAAAGATGGAAGATACAGTCATCGACCTTGTTGAGGCATATCTGGACGGAAATCTCAAGGCTTTCGGTCAGGAGTGGAAGGAAGTTCCCTTTGCTCACGGTGACAAGATAGGCAAGAGTGTTGACTATGTTTCAGGCAGAAACCGCTATCTCGGTTATCTTATATCCCTCGGAATGTACTCATTCAGAGGAATGAAGATAGGACTTGACTGCGCAAACGGTGCAGCATGGAATATTGCAAAGTCGGTATTTGATGCTCTGGGTGCAGAGACTTACGTAATAAATGCAGAGCCTACAGGCGTTAACATCAATAACAATGCAGGCTCAACACATATTGAAGGACTCCAGAAATTTGTGGTCGAAAAGGGTCTTGATGCAGGCTTTGCCTATGACGGCGATGCTGACCGCTGCCTCTGTGTTGACGAAAAGGGCAATGTCATCACAGGCGACCATATCCTCTATATATACGGAAGATATATGAAGGAGCGCGGAAAGCTCATAAACAATACTGTAGTAACTACCGTTATGTCAAACTTCGGACTTTACAGAGCTTTTGACGAGATCGGTATAGACTATGCAAAGACAGCAGTCGGCGATAAGTACGTATATGAGTATATGAAGGAGAATAACTGCTGCATCGGCGGCGAGCAGTCAGGACATATAATCTTCTCCAAGTATGCTTCAACAGGTGACGGTATCCTTACCAGCCTGAAGATAATGCAGGTAATAATGTCACGTGAGAAGAAGCTCAGCGAGCTTGCTGCACCTTTCACAGTATATCCTCAGGTGCTTGAGAATGTAAAGGTAAAGGACAAGGCTGCTGCACAGGCTGACCCCGATGTACGTGCAGAGGTAGACAAGGTTGCCGCAGAGCTCGGTGACGGAGGAAGAATACTTGTCCGTGAAAGCGGTACAGAGCCTCTTGTAAGAGTAATGGTAGAAGCTCAGGACGAGTCTGTATGCAGAAGCTGTGTTGACAGGGTAGTTTCAGTAATCAAGTCCAAGGGTCATGCAGTCTGATATATTATAATAGTAGTAGTATAGCGGCGCTCCGAAACAGGAACGCCGCTTTTGGTTAGTGTGATATGTCAAAGTCATAAAGCAGCAAAATTATAAATTAGGTCAAATACTGGAAATTTCATAAAACTATTGACGAGGATTTTTTTTGGTGATATAATGATTATTACGGCGTGTTGTGCCGTAAAATAAGTATACGTAGTTAATTGGAGGTCAAAATGGCTAAGAATAATGAGCGCAATCTGAATGTTACGATCAAAAATAATGATGAAGATAAGGACGCGATCGTTTTATCCTTGTCTACAATAATCAAACAGCTTAAAAGATTTTTGGTTTTATGGCTCGTAGTAGCTATTATAGCAGGTATTCTTGTTTTCTCATTATCCGCAATAAAAACTTTTTCCAAAGTATCGCCTGCGAAGGCACTTGTAAGCTTTTCATACAGCGGAATTGAAAAAGGACTTGATCCTGCGGGACGAAAGTTTGATATCAATTCAATGAAAAATCCGCTTGTTATTGAAAGAACACTTACAAAGATGGGTCTTGATCTTGAAAAGGTAGAGGCTATAAGAGAAAATATTACTTTTGATTCAAAGATACCTCAGGACGCTTATGAGAGACTTACTACATATAAAAGTGTAATGGAAAGTGCTTCAAACGGAAACCTTGCAGCAGCACAGTCCATGCTCGATGTTACATGGTATCCTACACAGTTTACGGTATATTTTGATTTCGGAAAAGCAGGCTTTGACAGAACAGAGGGCGTTGAGTTCCTAAACACTATGCTTAAATGCTACAGTGATGTTTTCTATGAGCAGTACGGATATAACGAGTCTCTCGGAGCAGCTGTAAAGGTCGTTGATTACGAAAACTATGACTATTCACAGCAGATAGATCTTTTCAGAAATTCACTCAGAACAGTAAGAAATTACATCGCATCACTTTCAAACGATGATAATACTGCATTCCGTTCAAGCGTTACAGGCTATAGCTTCAAGGATCTTTCCGAGTATGCAAAAACAGTATACAGCATCGACCTTGACAGAATATCTTCTTACATCTCTGTAAACAACGTAACAAAGGATAAGGATGCAGCAATTGCATACTATGAATACAGAATAGAAAATCTCAACCGTGATAAGGATGAGTACGCAGAGCGCCTTGCTTCTATTGATTCTTCTATATCACAGTATCAGAAGGATAATATCACTGTATACGGAGATAACGTAAATTCAGAGTCTACAGTTCATTCAGACCAGTACGATTTGCTGTTCAGACAGAAGACATCAGTACAGTCAAGTCTTGCACAGGTAAAGCAGGATATCAAGTTCTATGAATCAAGAAGAGATGCTCTCAAGGAAAATAAGAACAGCTCAAAGGCAAACATTGAAAAGGTAGAGGCTGATATCAAGTCACTTGACGAGAAGGTATCAAAGATAGTTGAGCTTACAGAGCAGACAGCTGATGATTATTACGAGAATGTTCAGTTTGCCCATGCATATAATATCCTCGTTCCTGCTTCAAGATCTGTTGCAGCAGGAATAAAGGAAGCTGTAAGTGATTCAATGAAGGTTATCGTTGTTGTTGAAGCACTTCTCTTTGTTATTTATCTTTGTGTGGCATTTGCTTCTGCTCTAAGCCTTGACAGTAAGAAAAGAGCAAAGGCTGTAATGGCTTCAGGAGATGACGATGATGCGGAAGAAGTCGAGCTCGATGAAATCGCCGATATCATCGAGGAAGAAGCCGACAAGGCAAAAAACGCATCACAGAAAAACGCAAATAAAAACAAGAAAAAGTAATATATAAGGGCTGCCTGAGGGCAGCCTTTTTCTTTTGCGGTCAATGTTAAATCCACGTAAAAAAATAGGAGGAATTATTGACTTGTCTCTCTTTCCTGTTATAATAAATATTAGAAAGAATAAAGGGAAAAGGAACAGGAGAGAAATATGGAAGAGTTTTCGATATTTAATATTTTCACACTTCTTGGAGGACTTGCTTTCTTCCTCTACGGAATGAATGTAATGTCAACAGGACTTGAAAAGCTTACAGGAGGCAAGCTTGAAGTCGCACTTAAAAAAATGACCGAGAACAAGCTTAAAGCTATTCTTCTCGGAATGGGCGTTACAGTTGCAATACAGTCCTCATCGGCTATGACGGTAATGCTTGTGGGATTTGTTAACTCAGGCATTATGACTCTTGAACAGACTATCGGAGTCTGTTTCGGTTCAAATATAGGCACGACCTTTACAGCATGGATCCTTTGTCTTGACGGCATACAGGATTCGGGTGAGGGCGGTGTCGTAAGCTTTATACTCAGACTATTGAAGCCTGTGTCGTTCTCGCCGCTCATAGCTCTTGCAGGAACGATACTCATAATGTTCGCAAAGAAGAACAAGAAAAAGGATGTAGGACGTATCCTTGTAGGATTTGCTGTTCTTATGACAGGTATGTCCCTCATGTCTCAATCTGTTGATCCATTGGCAAATTCACCTGACTTCCAGAAGACACTTACTGCTTTTAAAAATCCGATTCTCGGCGTACTTGTAGGTACGGTATTTACAGGCATAATCCAGAGCTCGGCAGGTTCTATCGGTATTCTTCAGGCGTTTTCAAAGACAGGCGGACTGACATGGGGAATGTCGCTTCCTATAATCATGGGCTGCAATATCGGTACTTGTGTGACTGCGCTTCTTTCAACAGTCGGCGTAAGCAAGGACGCAAAGAGAGTTGCATGGACTCATATAATCATCAAGATAATCGGTACACTTGTGCTCCTTCCTGTTATAATACTGCTTCAGAATGTTATTAATCTCGGTATTATGGAAAAAACTGTCGGCTACGTAGGCATCGCCATAATGCATACCATATTCAATGTGGCTACTACAGTAATGTTCATGCCTTTCACAAAGCAGCTCGTAAAGCTGTCAAAGATACTTGTAAAGGACGGCAAGGAAGAGGTCAAGGATCCGAGAAGAACTCTTACAGGTCTGGACGATATCCTTCTCAAGACTCCTGCTGTAGCTGTTCATACCTGTTTATCCGCTACTTCGCAGATGGCAGAGCTTACAAGAGAGACTATCATCATGGCATTGAAGCTCCTTGTAGAGTATAACGGCGAGGCTTGCGAGACGGTTATCGAGAACGAGGATATAATCGACAGCTTTGAGGACAAGATAAACAGCTATCTGATAAAGATAGCAAAGAGCAGTGTTACAGGCGCAGACAGCCGAAGCGTATCGAAGATGATGCATTGTGTGGGCAATTTCGAGCGTATTTCCGACCACGCTGTAAACCTTGTGGAATCGGCTCAGGAGATGCACGAAAAGGGTATAAACTTCTCTGAGGAGTGCATAAACGAGATAATCGTTATCACTGACGCTATCACGGAGAACGTAAACAAGGCATTCGATTCGTATGAGAATAACGACCTCGCTATCGCACATAAGGTCGAGCCGCTCGAAGAGGTAGTGGATAATCTGAGCACAGAGCTTAAAAACAGACATATCCGCAGACTCCAGAACGACGAATGTACAGTTGAGCTGGGATATATCTTCCAGGATGTTCTTACCAATCTGGAGCGTATTTCCGACCATTGTTCAAATATTGCAGGCTGTCTTATCGAGACAGACGAAAAGACCAATATCCACGCATATCTCCACGATGTAAAGGAGAATGACGAGGGATTCAGAAACGAGTACAGAGAGTATGCAGAGGAATATTTCCGCAGACTCGGTGCATCGGAAGTTAAAGTATAAAAACAAGCGGCTGACATTTCGTCAGCCGCTTTTGCGTATATAACGGTATTTTGATATCTTGTGTGCAGGGGAGGATAATATCCGCCCGTCAATTACGCATAATCTCTAAATGACATACTGTAGGGGCTGGCGTTCTCGACAGCCCGTTATAATCCCATTATACTTTGCGGACGCGCAATGCGCGTCCCTACAATCGTTTTATAAGCGCAAGGTGCAGCGTCACGTATTCACGCGATGATATTTTCCTATTGATTTATTATCCTCTCGCGGCTGTTTTTGATTGTCATAAGCATTTCGGCGCGGAGAAAGTATGCAGCGTCACGCTGTCTTAATACGGAAGTACGAACTGTCCTGCTTTCCACACGCCGTTCTCGATTACTACCGAGAAATCATCGGTTTCGGTATAGGACTCATCGCCGTAATCGCTTCCGTCGTAGAAATTATCCACTGAGAATAATATCTCATCATCGGACTTTGACTTTATCTCTGTGACCTTTGATGAGGAGTAGAAGATATTGCCGCCGCGGTTGCCGCAAAGTGCATAGAGCGAGCCGTCTTTTTCGAGATAGAGCTTGGAAAGCTCTGCACATGGATAACGTGAGCTGAATACCTTGAAGTATTCTTTTTCCATGTCGCTGAATGACTTTATTTTGCTGTCGGTTATACGATAGAAGCTCCAGCCCATATCGTTCTGAGCGATGTCATTATAATCAACATCGAAGGGACAGCCTACAGTGAAGCTCATCTGAGTATTGCAGGCGGACTCGAAAAGAGCCTGAGCAGCTGCAATGAGTGTACGGTCATCGGCTTTATCCTTGTCGGCTTCAAATACGACAGCACCGTCCTCGTTGTATGAGAAAGCACCGCCGCCCAGCGGATCAGCCTGTGTAGTTTTTACTGTAGTGACCGCAGTTGTAGTAACAGCCTTTGTGGTAGTCTTTGCAGTTGTGGTAACTGTGGTAGTGGTATCGGTCGTTTCTGTCTGTGTAGTTGCCTCAGTAGGCTTTTTCTTAGCGGTATTAGGAGATTTGCCTGTTTTCTCTCCGCATGAAACGGCTGAAATTGCAATGGCTGATACTGCGATGATTGATAATATTTTTTTCATTCTTCTTCCTCCTGTTCGTCATCGTCAAGGACGAAATCAATAGTTCCGTCACTGACATTAACAGCGGCACATATTACCTGAACGGTCTGTCCGAGAGTATAGGAAACGCCGCTGAATTTCTCTGTAAGTGCAACGGGCTCGGTATAGTCATATTCGCCCTCGGGGAGAGTCCTTATGTGGACAAGTCCCTCAACTGTATTTGGCAGCTCGGCATAGAAACCAAACTCGGTAACACCTGATATCTTAGCTGTGAAGCTCTCGCCTATGTGAGCTTTCATATACTCAGCCTTGTAGCAGTCCTCGCATTCGCGCTCGATAGTTACAGCGCGTACCTCCGCAGCAGAAGAACGTTCCGAAGCATTGACAGCGAAGCCCGAATAGCGTTTGCTGAGCCATTCGTTGTTGTAGCCTGCAAGTATATCCGTGATTATGCGGTGTATAGCAAGGTCGGGATAACGTCTGATAGGCGAGGTGAAGTGGGCATAGTCATCGAGCACAAGACCGAAATGTCCGAGAGGCTCGGGAGAATACTTCGCCTTAGCCATTGAGCGGAGCACAAGCATATTGATAGCCTCGAACTTCTCCGTACCTCTTGCACTTTCCAATATTTTTGCTGCATGAGCAGGCTTGAACTCGCTGAATGGCGGACATTCAAAGCCGTATTTCGGCAGCATTTCGTGAAGAAGCTCTGATTTTTCCTCGGGGGGAGCTTCGTGTATGCGGTAAACGAATGGGACTTTCTTATCCTTTGCAAGCTTTGCGGCAGCTTCATTGGCTGTGAGCATGAATTCCTCGATTATACGCTCAGCCTTTCCGCGCTCACGGGGCTGTACATCGCAGCATATGCCGTCCTCATTGATAATGAGCTTGCTTTCGGTAGTTTCTATCTCGGGAGCATGACGGAGCTGCTTTTTGGCGATAAGCTTGTCCGCAAGCTCGTTCATAAGCGTGATATTATCGCGGACAGCCCCGTATTTTTCAGCTATCTCGGCAGTTTCCGAGCCCTCAAGTATACGGTTTATCTCAGAGTAAACACCCTTGACTCTTGAACGGATAACGCTCTTGCAGAAGCGGTAGGAAAGCATATTGCCGTCCTTGTCAAGCTCCATGAAGGCTGACAGCGTGAGCCTGTCCTCATTTGGATTGAGGGAGCATATGCCGTTTGAAAGCTCCTTCGGCAGCATAGGTATGACCTTATCAGCGTAGTAGATACTTGTTCCGCGCATGAGAGCTTCCTTGTCGAGGGCACTGTTGCCCTTTACGTAGTGGGAAACGTCAGCGATATGGACTCCGAGGCAATAGCCTTTTTTAGTTTTCTGCACCGATACCGCGTCATCGAGATCCTTTGATTCCGCACCGTCAATGGTGAATATGGTCATATTGCGGAGATCCTCGCGGTTGTTGAAGCAGTATTCCTGCACACCGCCCTCGGATATTTTTCTTGCCTCCTTCAGTACTTCATCGGGGAAGGCTGTGGGAGCACCGTGCATTACAAGTATTGAAGCGGCAGTAGAAGCTGCGTATTCCGAGCTTCCGAAAACAAGGGTTATCTTGACCTTGTGCTCGGCGTGTCGTCTGCCGCGGTAAACTATCTCAGCCAGTACCTTATCGCCGTTTTCAAAGGGGATACTTTCCTCGCGGACGATGATGATATGATTCCGTGAAGCTGTGTCGGGGACGAGATAGGGTCTGCCGTCCTCGAATTCGATCTTGCCTGTAAGCTGCGAGCTTCCGAATTCAAGTATATCCAGCACCTCGCCCTCAGGCTCACCCGAGCGCGAAGCAATAGGGGAGATGAGCACCCTGTCATTTGGCATAGCGCCAAGCATACATTTTCCCGGGATAAAGTATTCCACGCCGTCATCTGTCATGGCAAAGCCGAATGTACGGCTCAGGCGTGTGACAGTTCCGGGATAAGCCTTTACACGTGAACACAAAGCAGCCTTCATGCCCTTTTTCATCATGATAACGCCTTCGGTGCGGAGCTGTGAAAAAGCTTCGGTGAAGTTTTCTCTGCCTGATTTCTTGGTCTTGCATTTGGACTCAAGCTCGCTCAGGGGCATGGACTTTTTACCGTAAGCTTTCAGGAAAGTGACTATTTTATTTTTATAGCTCTCAACTGATGCAGCAGAGCTGTTCTTTTTGATTATCTGCTTCTTTTTATTTTTTTCAGACATACAAGTCTCCTTTTGCAGTTTATCCCATAAAAATTTAAGCCCCATGACTGTTAGTCACAGGGCGGCTTTTCTTACTTTGTGAAGATCGGTACGATATTAACAGCAAGGATTACAACGAAAAGGAGTATCGCAAGAAATCTTGTTATCTTAGCGAGAATAGCTTCCTTTGTTCTGCCCTCGTTTTTACCGTAGAATGAATCAGCACTTGCACCTGTGAGAGCAGCTGTCATGCTGTCCTGTGATTTCTGCTCTTGTGAAAGGCAAAGCATAATTGTAAGAAGACTGATTACAAGAATTGCAATTCCGCCGATTATCTCTAATGTTGACATAAAAAACTACCTCCGAAAAAACAGTTATAGATTACGGCATAAGCCGATACATTTCAATTAGCTATACTATTATATCACAGTCTTAGCTGATTTGCAAGGGTTTTCACTGAAAAAGCGAGACAAAAAATACAGTTAAAATTGTTGAAATCATACAACTTGCCGTCATACAAACAAAAAAGCAGCTCCGAAGAGCTGCTTTTCGATGTTCGTTTTAAGATCAAACGTTATCAGGTTGTAATGATACAAGACCGAGGCAGTATTTCTGTATAGCCAGAGCATCGTTTGAAGAAACGCCGTTGCCTCTCTTGTGAACGTCTGCGTTTACCCAACCCTGAGCTGAGATACGGTGACGGTCTGTACCGCTTACGCCGTACTTGTTAGGATTAGCAAGAGCCTGCATGATGATAACAGCGTCTGAAAGGTCGATACCTCCGTCGTTGTTAGCATCGCCGAGGATTGTTGGCTGAAGAGGAGGATCAGTAACTACATATGGCTCAGTTACTACAGGAGCTGTTGTAGTAGTTGTAGTAGTAACCTTCTTTGTTGTAGTTGTTGTTACCTTTGTAGTAGTTGTTGTCTGAACAGAAGGTGTTGAATTACCGTCCATGTGGAGAACTATCTTTTCGATAGTAACATCGTCATCGTGCGGCCACCAAACCATAGCCTTGATAGTTGCACCTACGTTTGAAGGAACCTTATAGTCGATAGCAACTGTCTTGTCAGAGTTGATCTTGACACCTGAGAACTCTTCCTGCTCCCATTCGCCTGTCCATGTACCGAAACCGCCTGAAACCTCAGTATCGTTTGAGTTAACCTTGAGGTACATAGTAACTGACTTAGCGCCCTGTGGCTTGAACTCAGCAACATTGTTGATAGCGCCGTCTGTCTGGCTTTCTTCCTTCTTAGCGTTGAGGCTTGAGCCTGAGAGAACGATGTCGTTTCCGCTTGAAGGTGTTGAAGGCTCGTACTTGGTTGTAGTAGTAACTACCGGTGGATTTGTTCTTGTTGTTGTAGTAACAGAAGGTGTAGATGGAGTTGAGCTGCCCTTGTGGAGAACGATCTTCTCGATAGTAACATCGTCATCGTGCGGCCACCAAACCATAGCCTTGATAGTTGCGCCTACGTTTGAAGGTACAGTGTAGTCGATAGCAACTGTCTTGTCAGCGCCTACCTTTACGCCTGAGAACTCTTCCTGCTCCCATTCGCCTGTCCATGTACCGAAACCGCCTGATACCTCAGTGTCGTTTGAATTTACCTTGAGGTACATTGTAACTGACTTAGCGCCCTGTGGCTTGAATTCAGCAACATTGTTGATAGCGCCGTCTGTCTGGCTTTCTTCCTTCTTAGCGTTGAGGCTTGAGCCTGTGAGAACGATATCATCGCCGTCTGAAGGTGTGCCCGGATTGTAAGAAGTTGTAGTTGTAACTACAGAAGGATTGTTCTGAGTTGTAGTTGTTACAGAAGGTGTAATTGTTGAACCGCCCGCCGGGTAGATCTTTGATACACCTGTGATAGTTGTGTCAATAGAGCCTGTCTTATAGAAGTGGTAAAGACCTGCTGCTGCACCAACGAGACCTGCGTTATAGTCGATAGCTACCTCGTTGCCCTGATAGTCTGAACGGATATCCTGATATGTTCCGTTAGCATCTAAAGGACCGCCGCAGAGAGCACCTATAAGGAGATACTTGTTCTGGATTCCGTCATTCTGCTTGCCTGCGTCTGCATCAGGAGAAGCAGCTCTGTGGTGAGGATTCTTTGAAGAATTAGACTTGAAGCCTACAACGAGACAGTGTGACTGTCCGTTAGCGAATGACTTGTCACCTGTGAGGTACTGCATCTGACCCTTAGCCCATGAGGAGTCTGCCTTATTGTACTTAGCAGCTACGAGAGAACAGAGCTGAGCTGTTGCATTGTGTCTTGCGCTGCCCCACTCGTTAGCGAAGTAGTAGTTGTTGCCCTGGAACTTGCCGAGCTCTGCTGCGCTGCCCCAGTCGCCTGTGATCTCACCCTTGAGGATAGCAGCACCGAGCTGAACGCTTTCCCATGAGTGTACTGAATAAGCTGTAGGACAGTTCTTGAGGTCATTGAGGTAACCCTGATCCTTTGTAGCAAGGTAGAGCCAGCCTGCTGCCCAAGCCATTTCGTCGGAAGAACCTGTCCAGTGAGCATCATAGAAAGTACCTGCTGAATAATAGCCTGTATCCTTCTTTGAGAACTCATAAAGAGCCTTAGCGTACTTGAGGTCGTCAGCGTTGCCGAAGTTTACGTAGTTAGCTGCAAGAGCTGCTGCGTATTCAGCAGTAACGTTAGCTGCACCGCCTGTTGTCCAGAGCATACGTCTGTTTCCGCTCTGAGTCTCGGGAGCGCCCCAGTAAGCGTGGTCGGAATCACCGTCACCCTTTTCGATAAGAACTCTTGATACTGTATTTCCGTTGAGCTCTGTAGCGTCACGGAAGAATTTAGCGAATTTGTCTGTTATAACCTTAAGGTGAGCACCCTGTCCTGTAGCCTCGTATGCGTCTTTGAATTCGTAGTAGGACCAGCCAAGTGTAGAAGCTGCGTAGCCCTGTGGCTGACCGAACATTACGTGGTCGCCTGCGTCGTGGAAACCGCCCGGCTTTTCGTCATTTGTATGGCAGTTACCTCTCCATGAGAGACCGCAGTCCGAGTTGTTGCCGCACATATTTGCGTCATAAAGATAGAGGGAGTACTGAAGGAGCTTTGCATAGTTATCACCGTCTGCCGCTGTTGCTGGGAGAGGGGTAGCAACCATCGAAGAGAATGGGGCAGCAAATGAAGTAAGAGCTACAGCTCCACTGATTAATGCAGATTTAAACCTATTGAGTTTATGCATATTATCACACTTCTTTCATAAGTCTTTGCCTATAATATGTCTCATAGTACATTATACAGGGTTTGTCTGCAAAAGTAGTTACAAAATGGTGACAAAAATATTACAATATGGTAAAAAATAGCTATAAATGGTCAAATTCGGCATAGTGCGCAAAAAACGCACACTCCTATTGGTCACAATCACGATGAAAATATGCGGTTGAGGTGGACAAAACAAAGGAGCAGGATATCGCTGTCCTGCTCCTTGTCTTAGATATTTTATTTTCCGTTATAGAAATATGGTATCCTATCAATACTGTGGAGCAGGTAAAGCTGCAATACCATAGCATCGTTAACTGTTATGCCTTCTGATGAAAGGTCAACATCGGCATTTGCCATGCCTGTTTCGGTGATATGGGTCGGGTCTGAGCCGTTTTCACCGTATTTATTCGGATTAGCCATAGCCTGCATTATGAGTACAACGTCTGCAAGGTCTACCTGACCGTCGCAGTTTGCATCGCCCGGATCAACATATATCTCTACAGCTATCCAGAGGTACTTGCTCTGACCTGAAGGAGCTGTGAAAGTAAGCTTTGTCTGACCTGATTTCAGAGCCTTGATAGTGAATGAACTGTCAGCATTCTCTGTAAATGATATGATCTTGTCATCATAATCAAATCTGCCGAAGGGGATAAGGTTCGCGCCCTTTGAGAATGTGAGCGTAGCTGTCTGACCGATGTAAAGCTTGTCGCGGTTAATGTCCATTTCAAAGTCAGAGCCTGTAAGCCCGGTGGTCACTGTAGGTGTAGATGTCGTTGGGGGAGTGGTGGTGGTCACACTGTTTCCGACAATGGTTATCTCGTAATCAAATTCTACATCGTTAAGCTCGATATTTGTACCAATGACGCCGCCGCTGTATTTTGCAGTGTATTTGCCTGCGGGAAGAGTGTTCATCTCGGTAGCCTTGAACTCCTGTCCGTTTGCGTTTACGAGAGTTACTGACTCAGGTCTGACACCATAGGTGATAGTTTCTTTTTTGTCGATATAAGTTACCTTGCCTGATGCGTGTACAGCAGAATAGCGTGTGATGACGTTTATCTTGATATCCTCGGGCGTGAAGCTGTCACCCGTATTGTAAACAGTCTTTGTTGGGTATGTAGCCACACTGTCGAACTTCTGGCTGTCGAAATATGTAAGAGTAACATCTGCTGTTGTTACTGTAGTAGTAACTACAGTCGTAGTTGCTGTGGTAGTAGTTACAACAGGAGCGCTGTTACCGAACTTGAAGTCAGCGTTTATCTCAGCCGCACTCTTTGCAAGTGCAGGCATCGAAGTCGGATCACCGCCGTAAAGATCAGCTATACCTGCGCAGGCGATAGCGAAACAGCCGTTGTAGTCGAGAGCACCCTCTGTGTACTGGTATTTGTCGGTCTGATCCTGATATCCGCTCTTGTCGTCGCCGCCTACGAGGAGACCGTAAGCTGTGTACTTAGCGGACGGATTTCCCGAAGCACCTGTGCTGTCCGTACCCGGGTTAGCAGCACGGTGGTGGATATGAACAGGCCATTTGTCGCCGTATCCGAGGAGGAAACTATAGCCTAAGCTGTTGTCTCCGAGGATGTGATCCATCTGATACTTGGCAGCCTTTGCGTAGCTTGACTCAGGGTCGCCCTTTGCAAGAGCGAGAGCGTCCATTTGCTTAGCGCAGTTATAACGTGAAGCTCCCCAGCCGTCGGCATTGTAAGTGCCTACTGTAAGGTCGCCCTGCTTCTTGAGCTCGGTCTGGAGCTCATCTGCAAAAGCCTGTTCGCCTGTAGCTTTATACATAAGAGCTGCATATCCCTGCCAAACCTTGTTCCAGCAGTATATCCAGCCGTCGTATTGATTGTCGCCGTAATTTGCGTCCTTTGGAACGCGGGTAGGCTTGTCTGCTGCACCGTTTATCCAGAGCCATGCATTTGCCCATGCTTCTTCGTCCTGATACTGAGCCTCGGTGTCGTAGAATGGGGATAGTCCGCTGGTATTGTTTCCAACGTTCTTCTTGCCGAACTCATATATAGCCTTTGCGTATTTCAGGCACTTTTCAGCATAATCGGGCTCTGACTCCTTCACAACGTAAGCGGTACCTGCGAGAGCCGCAGCCATTTCGCCGCATACAGCAGAATTGTTATTGCCTGCTGTAAGCCAGTAAGCAGGTCTTTCATATGTCTGAGTCTCAGGCGGACCCCAGAAATCGTGGTCGTTGCCGCCTGCGACAACGTGTGCGATCGCAGCAACATTTCCCGAGCTGTCGAGGAATGTTGTTTTCATAAGGTAATCTGCGCCCCATTTCAGTTCATAGATAAGGTGGTCTTTGCAGCCTGCCTTTTCGTATACTCCCGGGTTAAGGTAGTCAGAGAGTGCAAGGCTCGACATACCGAAACCGATAGTGAGATTGAACTTGATGTGGTCGCCTGCGTCGTGGAATCCTCCCGAAAGATCGACTTTTCCGTCGCCGTCAGGGTCAACAGCGGATTTTGCAGAGCCGTCGAGACTTCCCACAGCACAGCTGCTGTCGTAAGTGTGGCAGTCGCCTCTCCATGTGAGCGGACCGTCGGAAATTCCCTTTCCGCAGGCATTGGCGTCGTACATATAAAGCGACATTGCCAGAGCTTCGTAGTAGTTCTTATCCGCAGCGTGTGCTACAGCAGGCACGGACACTCCGAGTGAGGTCACAGCCATGACAGCTGATGCTGCCGCCGCAGTCAGCTTCCGGGATAACTTCTTTAAATTCTTCATTGTTAAAAACTCCTCTCATAAATACGTCTTTAAAGAAGACATACTTCCTCACTATCATTATAACATTTTTACCACTGCTTTTGTGAACAATTTATGTAAAACTGCATAAATAGCGGTAACTTTGGAGAATGTGATAAAAAAGGGGTTTTCTTATTGTTGGATTTTACTATCATAAAAATCCGATATCATGTATATACTATTATAAAAAAGTCCCCGAGGAATTCGGGGGCTGAAATATCATTATATTGCCATTAGTTGTTGTATTGTGCTATCTGCTCATCAATGACGGGAGAGAATGTATTTTTGAGTGCCTCCCAGTCTTTGCCGACTTCGGTATCGGTGATGCGGTACATCACACCTCTTGTGTCGTTGGTGTATATTCCGTAGCCTGTCATAGCTTCGCCCATGCCGTATCCGTAATCGAAAACGGGAGTGACTTTGGAAAGGTCTGTGTATTCCATAAGTGCGTCGTACTGCTCTTCGGTGACGAAGCTCCTGAAAGTGCCAGACTGATGCTTGACAACAGTTGTAGCAGCTTCCTTTGCGGCTTTTTTCATCTTTTCATCGGAAGCTGCAAGGCGTTCACATTTTATATAGGTTGCTACAGCCTTGCTCTTGTCGGAATTCTTTACCAGCATACGCGCGTCAAAATTGCAGGAGATATAGTTCTTGTCTGCATTTGGAGCCTTCGGGAAAGGCACTATCATAAGGTCTGCTTCTGGATTTGCCGCATTGGATATGGGCAGAGTCCAGTCAGACGACGCAAGGAACAGCGTATTGAAATCCGTAGGGAATGTATCGCGCCAGTTTGCGCTGTACCAGCCGTTGAGCAGTATATCGTTGGTAAGACTTACGGCGTTTGCTATTTCGGGGTCATACATATTGTTTTTAAGTGTATTGCCGTCAAAATCCACTACTTTATGACCTGTAGACGCTAAGGCAGCCTGTCCGTACCAACCGTTTATGCCCCATCTGTAAGCGCCGGGGTTGTTGGATATGAATTTTTCTATCATGGACTTCATTGCATTCCAGTCCCATTTGCCTTCCTGCCAGAGCTTGCGCGGGTCGTCGATGCCCTCCGACTGCATGAGCTTGCGGCTGTAGGTCAACAGGAAAGGGTCTGATATCGAATAGGGTACAACATAGTGCTGACCCTTGTAGGCAAACATATCCATAACGCCCGACATCTCGTCCCAGAGACCGCTGTCGTTCATGCCCATATCCTCGAAATAAGGGTCGAGGGGGTCAAAAAGCTGCTTCATTACGCCGTTAGGAAAGGCTGCTGCATCGTATGGGAACATATCCACAGCTGCGCCTGCGTTTATCTGTGAAGCAAGCTCGTTGTACTTATCCTCGGCAGTTGTGGGAAGGTAGGTCACCTTTCCGCCGTAAACGTCCTCGAAGAGAGAAAGAGCCACCGACTTCTTTTCAGCCTCTCCCGGGTTGATATCATAGTCGGAGAGCCAGTATATCTCCATTGAGGGATCGGGTGTATCAGACGAAACAGCGACTGTTTCTGTGGTAGTCTGAGCTTCTGTGGTGTTTTCTTTTTTATTGCCGTCCTTCTTTTTGCTGCTGCACGAAACGGCAGTTGACATTACAGCTGTAACAGCAAGGATAGCTGCTGTCAGCCGTTTTGAATCTTTCATGTGCTTAACTCCTTTCATGACCGCCTATCTTATCTTTAATGCGGTATGAACCACTCTATATTATACTCGTTCACAGCCAAACTGTCAAGGCGGTACTGCGGAACGGGTTTAAGCGAAAATTTACTGTAAGAAATTGCGTATTTGCAGCTAAAGGGGCGGATATTGCGAAATGCTTTGTTAAAAAATGCCAAAAATGAGCGGCGTTATATGTGAAGTTGTTAAAAATTTGCGGAATTGAAGTAAAATTGCGTGACATTTCATAATCATTATGTTATAATGTTAATAAGATTTTTATGCAGATGCGAAGAAGGTCTGCATCAGTATACATCAGGAAGGGATTTATAATATGGACAATAACAGATACGATAGATACGATTCACATCGTCCCCGTAAAAGAGTATCCCGTAAAACGCTGAGAAGGAGACAGCTCACTGCACTTTTCATAATTGCATTGCTGGTTCTGCTGCTTATTCTTCTTATAGCTCACGCTTGTTCGGGTAAGCCGAAGAAGGAGGAAAAGGGCAAGGTAGGCAAGGCGACCACAACAACTACTACAGCTGTAGTTACCAATACAGATCCTGCCATAACCACCACAACAGTGACTACAACTTCGGCAGATCCTGTAAATAAGAGCGATTTCAAGCTTGACAAGTATTCTGTATTTATCGAAGTCGGCGAGACTGATACACCTATGGTACAGCAGTATCCTGACGGTGCATCTGAAGCTGATGAACGCTGGTCATCAGGCGATAATACTATTGCTACAGTAGATGACTACGGTCACATCAAGGGCGTTTCGCCGGGAACCTGCTACGTTACACTTAGATCTGCACAGGATGCAAATCAGGAAGTAATGATAAAGGTAACTGTCCGCGGCGACGGAACTACAAACGATACAGCTTCGCCTCAGTCCAACAGGACTGAGGCTCCTGAGCCCCCTGTTTATGATGCAGAGGGGCTTACTTATGTACAGGGAGTTTTGATAGCCAATAAGAGCTACAGCCTTCCGTCCACATTTGAACCCGGACTTGAGCCGCTGGTCTATGAGCAGTTCCAGAAGCTTTCAAGCGACGCCGCAAAAGAGGATCTGAAAATATACGTAGGTTCGGGATACCGTTCATACAGCGATCAGGAAAAGATATACGACAACTATGTACAGCAGGATGGCAAGGAAGCAGCCGATACCTATTCTGCCCGTCCGGGGTATTCTGAGCATCAGACGGGGCTTGTTATCGACGTAAATACCATCGACGATGCATTCGGATATACTCCCGAAGCTGCATGGCTCGCGGAACACGCTCACGAGTACGGATTTATAATCCGTTATCCGCAGGGCAAGGAAGCTTATACAGGCTATAAGTACGAGCCTTGGCATATAAGATATGTAGGCTCAAAGCTGGCAACAAAGCTCTATAACAGCGGACAGTGCCTCGAGGAGTACCTCGGCATCAAATCCGAATACAAGGAATAATTGATCCCCTGTCAGCAGACGGGGGGATTTTTGTTAGCTGAGAGTTTAGATTTGAAAGTTGTGGAGTCGCCTGCGGCGATATTACTTTAATAATGTGAGCGAAGCGAACACTTTAATTCTCAATTCTCAACTTCATATTTTTGCTGCGCAAAAATATGATTTATTGACTATTCTTCGGATATGTGGTAAAATCAGAGTACAGAATGTAAAGGCGGTGCGGTATGCCAAGATTTTTTACGAATGAACTTGATGAAAACAACATAGTACTTACAGGCAGCGATGCCAACCATATAGGGCGCTCCCTGCGAATGAGAGCAGGCGAGGAGGTGACGGTCTGCTGCAACGGCATAGACCATCACTGTACCATAAGAAGCATAACTCCCGATGAAGTCTATCTCGACCTTGTGGACAAGCAGATATGCGCAGCAGAGCCCGATATCGAGGTGACTTTGTTTCAGGCAGTGCCTAAGCTTGACAAGCTGGAGTATATAATCCAGAAAAGCGTGGAGCTCGGTGTTTCGAGGATAGTTCCCGTACTTACAAGACGCTGTGTATCCCGTCCCGATGAAAAGGACTTCACAAAGAAAAAGCTGCCCCGTCTGAACAAAATTGCTGAGGGAGCTGCAAAGCAGTCGGGCAGAGGTATGATCCCCGAGGTCACACCAATGGTGAGTCTTAAAGAAGCTCTTGAAATGATGAAGCAGCTTGACCGTAATATTCTGCTTTACGAAGAAGAGGGCGGAGTATCCTTCGGAGAGGTGAAGCTTGACGGCGCAAAGACTGTGGGACTGTTTATAGGCAGCGAGGGCGGTTTCGACAAGGAAGAGGCGGAAGCGGCAGTAAATATCGGTGCTTCGCAGGTTTGGCTTGGCAAGAGAATACTGCGTTGTGAAACAGCACCAATAACAGCCCTTTCAATTTTGATGTTTTTAACAAATAATATGTAAAGAGTTGAAATTGGAAAAAAAGTATGTTATAATAATTTATAGATTATCGTAATCCGATCGCAAGCGGTTCGGTAAGTACTATTTCTTGCGGAGAAAAGAGGAAAATAAAATGAATAAGTTTTTAGGTGCTATTTTAGGTATTGGTGCAATATCTGTAGTAGGTTATATCGCATCACAGGTTCTCAAGGATAAGCCCTCAGATTCAGATTATGATGACGATGATTACGATGATTTCGATAATTTTGATACAGACGAGAGCATCGACTTCGAAATCAGCGATGATGTAAAGGACGCTGCTGAGGAGATAAAGGACAAGGCAGAAGATATTGCAGATGATATCAAGGATGCTGCTGAAGACATCGTTGACGATATCAAGGACTAATGACTTTGAGGGAGCTTAAAGCTCCCTTTTTTGTCACCTGAACAATTAACGCGTAGAATAATGTTGAATATTGTGCAGTTATACAAAAACTGAAATTTTGTATTGACAACTTGACATTGCTTTGATATAATATAAAAGCTGTTTATCACGGGTACAGCTTTATGAGTTTCGAGGCGTAACTCAGTTTGGTAGAGTGCTTGCTTTGGGAGCAAGATGCCGCAGGTTCGAGTCCTGTCGCCTCGACCAGAAATTTTTTGAAAAAATTCAAAAAAAGGTCTTGACAACTCGAAAGAAATGTGATATAATAATTAAGCGTTAAACGCTGGTGTAGCTCAGTTGGTAGAGCAGCTGATTTGTAATCAGCAGGTCGGGGGTTCGAGTCCGTCCACCAGCTCCATTATTTTGCCTTGATGCAAAAAACAATCTAATCAATGGGAGAGTTCCCGAGTGGCCAAAGGGGGCAGACTGTAAATCTGTTGCTTTTCAGCTTCGATGGTCCGAATCCATCCTCTCCCACCAGAAACGCCCCGAAAAATTCGGGGCTGTTTTTGTTTCCGACTATCCGCCGCACTGACCTTGCAAATCCTCTGCAAGGGCTTTTTTATGCCTGAAAAAAAAGAGAAATTGTACGGAAACGCAGTTTCTGTGTTAAGAATTTTATAAGGAATGTAGGAGAAGTCGCTATGAAGATCGAGGTAAAAGATTTTGATATAAGGCATTATTCCGCACTTGTAAACAATTCGCCTTTGTATAACAGAATAAAGAAGTTCACTGTATTATGCGGAGCTGCATTCGTTTTTGTGGCTTTGCTTACAATACTGGTCGCACTTAAAGATCATAAGGCCGATCCTGTGATGATAATATGCCTTACAACTATATTCTTCGTGTTTGCCATATATGTACACAGGACAAGGAAGTCAAATCCTGCTGTCAGCTTTAATAAATTCACTGCAAAAAATCCCGATTATAAGCTGAAGGTCTCTTTTGAGGAGGAAGATATCGTCCTCAATTCCAGCACATCGGTCTCAAATACCAACAGTACATATAAATATGTCCGCCTTGCAAATGCAGCGGAAAAAGACGGATTTTTCGTCATACTGATCGAAGGTACGGGCTATATCGTGTTCGATCACAGCGAGATAACAGAAGGCACAGCAGAAGAGATGAGAGCTTTGCTTCACAGCAAGCTTGGCCGTAAGTTCAGGGAGAAGTAATATGACAGTATGCAGGATAGATGACGCAGACAGACTTCACACTACATATCAGAGTAAGATGTCCGCGGGAACAGGCGTTACAATAATACTTTCGGTACTTATATTGTTTTTTGGACTGGTGGCATATGGCTTTATCGCTCTTTCCGACAGCGGTATAAAAGCAGGCTTCATTCTGTTTCTGATACCTCTGCTGATCGTGCTTCTGCTGATTCTGAGGATAATAAGAAAAACAAAGAATGCAGGCTATTTCATGGCTTATGTTATTGATGAAAATGAAGTGTTTCAGATAGATATTGCAAAAGCCTGTACAAATGATACGCTTTTCGGTGAGCAGTACAGCATACTTCTGGACAGCGGTCTTGCGCGTATGAACCGCATTATGAAAAATCTGAAAAAGCTCCCCACATCTTCTTATGTAGATGAATTCGTCTGCAACAGACGGGTGGCTGAATACAGCGGAAGCGTTATAGACAAGGTATTTTCCATCAGTGAGGGCAAGGAGTTCCTTACAGTAAAGGCACAGCTTACTGTTGTGAATAAGAGCTCCACTTTTGTTCCAACACGTAAGAAAACACTTTATATCCCACAGACATTCACGAATATGGACCAGCTCCGTTCGCGTCTGGAATATCTTATGTAAAAATCGGTGAAAGCCGTTTGCATATAAAGAAAGTTCAAAGTTAAATATAACTTGGAGGAAAGAAAATATGATAAGAGAAGATTTAAGAAACATCGCCATTATCGCTCACGTTGACCACGGTAAGACTACCCTTGTTGACGAAATGCTCAAGCAGGGCGGCGTGTTCCGTGAAAATCAAGAAGTTGCCGAGCGTGTAATGGACTCAAACGACATCGAGAGGGAAAGAGGTATCACTATCCTTGCGAAGAATACCTCAGTAATGTACAACGGTACCAAGATCAACATTATCGACACCCCGGGCCATGCTGACTTCGGCGGCGAGGTAGAGCGTGTACTTGAAATGGTTGACGGCGTACTCCTGCTTGTTGATGCAGCAGAAGGCCCTATGCCCCAGACACGTTTCGTACTTTCAAAGGCTCTCGAAATGGGTCACAAGATAATCGTAGTCGTAAACAAGATAGACCGTCCTGACGCTCGTCTTGACGAGATAGGCGACGAAGTTCTCGAGCTTCTCCTTGATCTTGACGCAAACGAGGAACAGCTCGAAAGCCCGCTCCTTTTCTGTTCGGGCAGAAGCGGTACAGCTTCACTCAGCCAGTATGAGGCAGGTACAGACCTGAAGCCTCTTTTCGATACTATCATCAACTACATCGAGCCTCCGAAGGGCGAGGAGAATGATCCTCTCCAGATGCTCATTTCCTCTATCGACTATAACGAATACGTAGGACGTATCGGTATCGGACGTATCGTAAGAGGTAAGATAGGTGTAAACCAGCAGGTAACAGTCTGTGATTATACAGGTTCAAAGAAGAACTACAATGCCAAGATAGTTTCACTTCTCCAGATACAGGGACTCAACCGTGTTCCGGTTCAGGAAGCACAGATGGGCGATATCGTATGGATATCGGGTATCGAGAACATCACTATCGGCGATACTATATGTGCAACAGATGCTCCTGATCCGCTCCCGTTCGTAAAGATCAGCGAGCCTACAGTTGAAATGACATTCTCCGTAAACGACAGCCCCTTTGCAGGACGCGAGGGCAAATTCGTTACTTCCCGTCAGCTCCGTGAGAGACTTTTCAAGGAGCTTCTCAAGGATGTTTCTCTCCGTGTTGAGGAAACAGAGTCTACAGACGCATTCCGCGTAGCAGGCAGAGGTGAGATGCACCTGTCTATCCTCATCGAGAATATGCGCCGTGAGGGCTATGAGCTGGGAGTATCGACTCCGCGTGTACTCTTCAAGCAGGACGAGAACGGCAGAAAGCTTGAGCCAATCGAGCGCCTCGTTATCGACGTTCCCGAGGACTGCGTTGGCTCTGTAATGGAGAAGATAGGCGCACGTAAGGGCGATATGGTTGATATGCACCCGCAGGGAAGCCGTATGCGTATCGAGTTTCTTATCCCTGCAAGAGGACTTTTCGGCTATAAGAGCGAATTCCTCACTGATACAAAGGGCGAGGGCATCATGAGCCACGTATTCGACGGCTATCAGCCGTACAAGGGCGATATCGAGCGCAGAAACACAGGCTCTCTTGTATCCTTCGAGACAGGCGAGGCTGTAACATACGGTCTTTACAACGCACAGGAGCGCGGACAGCTCTTTATCACATCGGGTACTCCTGTATATGAGGGCATGATCGTAGGTGCTTCACCTAAGACAGAGGATCTTGTTGTAAACGTCTGCAAGAAAAAGCATCTTACAAATACACGTGCAAGCGGAAGCGATGACGCTCTCAGACTTGTACCTCCGAGAGTTCTCAGCCTTGAGGATTGTCTTGAATTCCTTGCTGATGACGAGCTCCTTGAAGTAACTCCCGAGTCGCTCAGAATCAGAAAGAGAGTCCTCAGCAATACACAGAGAGCTAAGGACAGAAGTAAAAAAGCTTGATTTTTTCACAGAATCAACACATATAAACCATATAATTTGCAGAATTTGAGGTTATAATATGAAAAAGCTTATTATGACATCGCTTTTATCAGCTGTATTGATAACTCTGACAGGGTGCGGAGATAAAGTCAAGGGCAGCACTGAAAAGCCCACAGAGAAAGAAACGACTTCCACCGCCGGTGAAGAGACTACAGAAGCAGGCTCCTATGCGCAGCTTGCCACTGTACGTGAGCGTAATATAGTTTCATCTGATAATTATGATTATGAGATATATGAGGGCGGAGTCATCATAACAAAGTATAAAGGCAAGGATACAGCGGTAGAGATACCTGCCGAGATAGATGGTACTCCCGTAAGAGAGATAGGCTTCTTTGCATTTGAAGCCAATGAGAATATCACCTCGGCGGCTCTTCCCGAAAGCATTCAGACTGTCGGAGAAGGCGCGTTTATCGACTGCACCTCGCTTAAAGAGATAAATTTACCCACAGGGCTTACCACAATAGAAAGAGGAGCTTTTGCAGGCTGTACATCTATTGAGGAAATAACTATACCTGAGGGAGTACAGAGCATACATGACGGCGCTTTTGCAGGCTGTATTGCTCTTTCTCAAATGACGGTGCTGAGCCGCGAACTTAAATATGAGAACTGGGGATTGGATGAACTTCCGAATTTGGTGATATCTGCACCTGAGGACTCGGCAGCTGCCGAGTGGGCGAGTGCAATGGGAAAATACACCATATACTAAATTATTTTTTACTGGGAGGAAAACCATGAAAAACATGAAACTTACAGCAGCAGTTTTAGCTGTTGCAGCTGCACTCCAGTGCTTTACAGGCTGCGGAAAGAAAGATCAGATCAAGGTCGAGGAAACAACTGCTCCGTCAGTCGGCGGCAGCGAGCTTTCGGGAGAAAACTTCGATCAGGAAGCTTACTTCAACAAGGTAATGGAAAAGATCCAGAATGCAGAAGTAGCCACCGAAGCACCTAAGCTTGGAACTCTCGGAGATAAGGTCACACCTGCCGAGGACTCCGAAGAAGCTAATTTAGGACCATATTATGTCAGCAGCAACGGCGTGAAGATGTACTTTAACGACGAAGATTTCTCAAGCAACCTCATGCTCACACTTGAGCAGTATTTCCTTTCATTCCCTTCAGCTGACTATACTAAGTATACAAGCTGTGTGTTCCCGAGCTATATTGATGAAATGGGAGCATTTCTCCAGAAGGATTATAATTATGACCTCAAGACTTCATTTGCTAAGCAGTGCTCAAGCCTTGCAAAGCTTATGAACGGCGACTATAAGATAACACGTATCAGAGTTGAAAAGCCCGAGCAGTATACAGAGGGCGTAGACAACCTTGATAATTACTTCAAATCACTTGACGACGTATTCGGCAAGGCATATTACGATCAGGTAAAGAGCGAAAGCGACGGTATCGTTGATGCCTGCTTCTATGTAATGGGTCAGGATTCCACAGGAAAAGAGACTATGATAGTAAGCGGATACGAAATAGTCTTTGCTCAGAAAGACGGCAGATATTATACATTTGGATAAGAGGCGACTTTTTAATGTATAGGTTTATCACAAGGGCAGCAGCTTTGATAGCAGCTGTGACGATATCGTTTACAGCTGTATCGTGCAGCAGTGAAAAGAAAAGCGAAGAAAAGAATGCAGGTGCTCATCAGGATCATAATATGGCAGCAGTAAGCGCTGACGACGGTGATTATACTGACTATGCCGAAACAGAGCTGAAGCCCGATACTTCAGATGTGCCGCTGATGATAACTTTCCGCAAGACATTTGCCACAGATGCAGAGGCTGCGAAGGTAGCTGAATTCTACTATTCGATATCCGAAAAGAGCGTGGAGTATCTGGAGAGCAGTGTTCAGCCCGATGTGCTCAAATACAAGCTTGACGGCTCGGACGAACAGGAATACCTTGATGCTGAGTATGACTATATAAAGGATACTCTTGTCAAAGATGATTACAAGTTCACGGCAGTCACAATTGATGATGATGCCTCAAGCGATGAAAATATAAGCTATTATGATTCGCTGCTTGCAAAGGCGGCACCTGACTTAAAGCCAACAAGCAAAAAGGTGTTCAAGGTAAACTGCCTTTACGAAAAGGGCGACGGCGGACAGCTTTCACTGGCAGCAAGACTGAGCGAAAACAATATGGACGAAATACAGGTAGCGGTCTATACCATAGACGGCAAGCCCTATGTCATATTCTGATAAAAAGCAAAGGGACGGCATATGCCGTCCTTTTTCATTTGGAATATGTAATTATAGGGGACGGCGTCCTCGCCGTCCCCTATAAAGGCTAACAGATGAAAAAGGCGGACATCAAGTCCGCCTTTGCTGTTATATCTGAGTTGAATAGTTAGGAGCTTCCTTAGTGATATATATATCATGTGGATGGCTCTCTTTAAGGCCAGCGCCTGTGATACGAATGAACTTAGCCTTTTCGTGGAGAGTCGGGATATCCACACAGCCGCAGTAGCCCATACCTGAACGGATACCGCCCACAAGCTGGAAGATAGTATCAGCAACAGGACCCTTGAAAGGTACACGACCTTCAACGCCCTCAGGAACGAGCTTCTTTGCACCTTCCTGGAAATATCTGTCCTTAGAGCCGTTAGCCATAGCGCCGAGGCTTCCCATACCTCTGTATACCTTGAACTGACGACCCTGATAGATCTCTGTTTCACCTGGAGCTTCTGCACAGCCTGCAAGGAGTGAGCCGAGCATAACAACGTTAGCTCCTGCTGCGAGAGCCTTAACGATATCACCGGAGTACTTGATACCGCCGTCGGCAATAACAGGGATACCGTACTTCTGAGCAACACAGGCTACGTCATAAACAGCAGTGATCTGCGGAACACCGATACCAGCAACTACACGGGTAGTACAGATAGAGCCCGGGCCGATACCAACCTTGAGGCAGTCTGCACCTGCTGCGATAAGAGCCTCAGCAGCCTCAGCAGTAGCGATATTACCTGCGATAACAGGGATATCGGGATAAGCTTCCTTGACCATCTTCAGGCACTTGATGATGTTTGCGCTGTGACCGTGAGCCGAGTCAAGAACGAGAACGTCAGCCTGAGCGTCAATAAGAGCCTTAGCTCTTTCGAGTACATTAGCTGTAACGCCGATAGCAGCGCCGCAGAGAAGTCTGCCCTTGCTGTCACGGGCTGAATTAGGATACTGAACTGACTTTTCGATATCCTTTATGGTGATAAGTCCCTTGAGGATACCAGCCTCATCAACGAGCGGGAGCTTTTCGATCTTATGTGCACGGAGAATTTCCTGAGCCTGCTCCAGAGTAGTACCTACGGGAGCTGTGATAAGGTTGTCCTTAGTCATTACCTCTGAGATCTTAGCGGTGAAGTCTGTAAGGAATCGCATATCTCTGTTAGTAATGATACCAACGAGCTTGCCGTTTCCGTCAACGATCGGAACGCCTGAGATCTTGAATTTACCCATAAGCTCGTCTGCATCGGCAACGATGTGATCCTCGGTAAGGGAGAAGGGATTTACGATAACGCCGTTTTCACTTCTCTTTACCTTGTCCACTTCTTCTGCCTGCTGTTCGATGGACATATTCTTGTGGATAATACCGATACCACCCTCACGAGCGATAGCGATAGCCATACGAGAATCTGTAACTGTGTCCATAGCTGCGGTCATAATCGGAGTATTGAGACGGACAGTTTTTGTGAGCTGTGTACCGATCTGGATCATGTTGGGAGTAACATTTGATTCAGCGGGTATCAGCAGCACATCATCGAAGGTAAGACCTTCCTTCTGAAATTTGCTGTTCATGTCGGTCAGCATAATAAAATTCCTCCTTGCATTGATATTAACTTTAATGATACTATTTTTCGCGGCTTCTGTCAATAGTTTGGACGGTTTATGAACGTGAAAAATTTATGGTCAAATATGGTCGGGTTTTGGCGAAAAAAGCAATTTGATATATTAAAGTAACCAAGTGTTAAAGCGTCTGCACTCTTGCGTACTCGGCAAGAATAGCGGAAGCGTCCACGGAATCAATATTTCCGTCGCTGTTCCAGTCCGCAGCCTTTGACTGTTCCTCGGTAAATTTTCCTTTTTTGCCCGATGAGAGCAGAGCATACTCGGCAAGTACAGCGGAAGCGTCTACAGAGTCGATCTTGCCGTCGCCGTTCACATCTCCTCTGGTATCCTTACCCGTAAGGAAAGATATTTCCTGCTCCGAAGCATATTTCTCCGCAGCCGAGCCTTTTTCTCCTCTTAGCTGAAATCCTGAGATATTTATAGCGTCAGAGTTCAGGGAAATGTATTTTTTTCCGACAGCGTCTGTTCCGATAGATTTAACGGTGGGCGGGATATATATACCGCTGATATCCGCACAGCAGTAAAAGGCTCTGTCGCCTATAGATGTGATATTATCGGGAATTGATATATCACTCAGAGCGGTGCAGCAATAAAAGCAGTTTTCGGGTATCTCCGTCACGGACTTGCCGAATATGACGCTTTGCATGGCATTACAGCTCATAAAGCAGCCTTTTCCCAGTTTTGTCACAGAGTCGGGGATAGTTATTTTTTTCAGTGAAAGACAGCCCGAAAAGGCGTGGTCATCTATAGTTTTTACAGTGTTTGGCAGAGTCACGGAAGTGATATCAGCCTTGCCGAAGAAAGCTCCCTTGCGAATGACAGTAGTCTTTTCGTATATCTCAGCGTCCTTGTCGCCTGCATAAAGCAGGAGAGTATCGCTGTTTTCGTAAAGACAGCCGTTTATATTGCTGTAGGTTGGATTTTTCTTGCTCACGTCGATATACAGGAGCGACGGGCAGGCAGTAAAGGCGTAATCGCCTATTTTTGCAACGCTGCTTCCGAGAGTTATTGTAGTAAGCTCAGTGCAGGCACTGAAAGCTCTTGCACCTATAGTCTTTACACTGTCGGGTATCATGCATACGGTTATATTCTCATTGCCCGAAAAAGCGTTTTCGGCAATTGAAGTAACGGGACAGCCTTCTATCTCGGAGGGTATCTGGAGCAATACATCATTTCCTGTACAGCCCGTGACGCTGACCTCCTTATTGCTTATTGTATAGCTGAGCTTGAAGCCTTCGTATATATTTTCGGCGCATACGGGAGCAGCCGAAAAGGCTGCGCTGATAATAACAGCAACGGCAGCTATAGCAGAGATCTGCCTTTTCATTTTATACCTCCCTGCGGCATATCTCGCCGCTTACCATTACGAGAACCGGTTCGCACATAAGGTCGAGGGGATTATCGCCCTTGCGGTAGAGCTGCAAGTCAGCGTCCTTATCCTCAATGAGTGAGCCTGTGACATCGTCTATACCCAGTATCTCAGCAGGGTACAGGGTAATAGTCTTTACAGCCTCATCGAAGCTGAGACCGCCCTTTACAGCTGCCTGAGCCGAAAGAGGGAGGTACTGTATAGGGGTAACTGTATGATCTGTGCATATGGCTATCTTTACTCCGTTTTCGTGGAGCACCGCAGCGTTTTTCAGTTCAAGTCCGCGCATTTCGGGCTTGCAGCGGTCACACATGAGAGGACCACATATCACAGGGACTTTTTCCTCAGCAATGATATCGGCTATCTTGTGACCCTCGGTTCCGTGTATGATAACGGGGTCAAGTGCAAATTCCGAAGCTATGCGCATAGCCGTGCAGATATCGTCTGCGCGGTGACAGTGGAAGAAAGCCTTTATCTTACGTTCCAGCAGTGGCATGAGAGCCTCGCATTTGATATCGTACTCAGGGGGATCGTAGTTCTCGCTGTCGGAGTAATAGCTGTCCATATCGTGAACATAGCGGCGAGCCTTGTAGAGTCCCTCGCGTATAAGAGCGGTTATCGCCATGCGTGTAATGGGAGTTTCTTCCCGTCCGTTGTACACATTCTTGGGATTTTCACCCAGAGCGAACTTGATGCCGCACTTCTTTATGAGCATATTGTCTACGCGCCTGCCGTTTGTCTTTATGGCAGCTATCTCGCCGCCGCAGGGGTTTGCACTTCCGGGGCTTGAAGCCGCAGCGGTTATGCCGCGCATACGTGCTTCCTCAAAGCAGCGGTCGAAAGGGTTGATGCCGTCGATAGCTCTCATCTGAGGGGTGAACGGGTCTGTGGACTCGTTGCAGTCATCGCCCTCAAAGTCGAGGCCGTCCTCAATTATACCGAGGTGAGTATGAGCGTCGATAAAGCCGGGCATGAGCAGACCGCCCTGAGCATTGATGCTGCCCTCGGGTATCTCCTCGGGAGCCCCCTCGCCTATAGCCTTTATCTTGCTGTTTTCGGTTTCTATCCAGCCGTTTTCGATGACTCCGCGGGAGTCAAGGGTGTGTATCTCAGCATTGTAGATAAGCATGGTATGCTCACTTTCTCAGGACTTCAACGATCCTGTCTGTGTTTTCAACGGGGCTGCCCGTGCAGTCTATCCTTGCTGTGCAGTGTTTGAGGTAGATATCTCTGCGAGAATTATAAAGTGCCTCAAGCTCTTCCTTTGTAGACTTTACAACGATAGGACGGTTAGTATCGTCCTTGATGCGCTGATAGCAGGTCTCGAAAGGAACATCGAGGAAGATAACAGCCGAGCCCGAATCCTTTGCTGCCTTTGCAGTATCGGGATTGAGCATAGCACCGCCGCCGCAGGCTGCAACAGTAGTCTTGCCGCAGAGTGACTTCACTATCTCCGCCTCTGTCTGACGGAAGAATGGTTCGCCTTTTTTCTCAAATATCTCGGGGATAGTCATTTCGAGAGTTCTTACGATTATGTCATCGGTGTCGCAGAAGCCGCAGCCCAGTTTTTTAGCTGCAAGCTTGCCTATAGTTGATTTTCCGCAGCCCATAAAGCCGCATAAGAATACAGTCATATTTTACTCCTTTTTACTTTTGAGTCTCAAAGAAATCAAGTATCAGTTCATTCGTATCGAATCTGTTGTATTTTTCGGAATACCACGAATGACCGCCGCCCTTTACAGTAAGCTCCCGGATCTGTCTGTGAGTTTTAGGATTTTCGTATATGTTCAGCACCGAACCGTTGCCGACTTCGTGGGACTCAGACAAATCGGCATTTATGGAGCTTATTCTGTGCTCCATGACCTTTTCTATGGACGGTGCGGGATTAGTCTCGGCAGTACCGTCCCATTCCTTCGGAACAAAATCATCATTTTCGCCTGTAAGCTGGAAAAAGCTTATATCCGAGCCTT
Organism: Ruminococcus flavefaciens ATCC 19208; assembly: GCF_000518765.1. GTDB lineage: Bacteria > Bacillota > Clostridia > Oscillospirales > Ruminococcaceae > Ruminococcus > Ruminococcus flavefaciens. The sequence continues at coordinate 62,041 of NZ_JAEF01000016.1, forward strand.
TCCGCTTATCCCATATGCTCTTCTGCATATATCCTGCAACACAGGCAAGTGCAGAGAAGGTGCCGTCCGCCTTTTCGGCAAGGGTATGCATCATACACGCACCGTTGCTGAAGCCTGCGGCGTATATCCTGTCTTTGTCGAGGGAATACTTATTTTGCAGATATTCAGCCAGTGATACAAGAAATTCCGTATCCTTGTTGTCGAATGGGACAGCAGCCGAATTCCAGCCGTTTGCAGAGGTTTTGTCTCTCGGGGAAGGTGCTCCCGTAACATATACCACGGCATATCCGAGGGGATTGGCTTTTTCTTCAAAACGGATACTGTTCCGGAAGCCTTCCGCCGAGTCTCCATAGCCGTGAAGCATTATCACAAGAGGAGCATTTTCAGTATTATGGGGCATATCTGCGATAAAATCATGCTTTACGCCGTCAAATGTGCAGGAATACTTGTTTCCGCCTATGCAGGAAATATCCTGAAGCCGAAGCTTTTCAGCCTTTTTCTGTTCGCAGCCCGAAAGGACTATTGCGGCAGCCAGCAGAAAAGCAGCTGTTTTTGTGACTTTCATTTTTTTGCACTCAGTGCCATTTTTGAAAGGGGCACCTTGTCATCTTCTATCATTTTCTCACCTGTAAACTCGAAGCCGTGGTGCTTATAGAAGGCTTTTGCGCGTATATTGTATTCAAGGACCCACAGCCATGCTGCGCCCAGTTCATTTACAGCATAGTTAAGAAGAGTCTGACCGATGCGCATATTCTGAAATTGCGGTTCTACGAAGAGCTTTTCTATCTCATCGCCCTTTACACGGACAACGCCCTTGACTACGCCGCAGTCATCATAGACCCATGTATTTTTCAGTTCTTCCGATCCGGCTGCATATTCCGAAGCCATATCCACAACATTCAGCTCGTTGAAGTAGTAATCGTCGTTGAGAAAATAAGGATAGAAGTTCACGCGGTAATTTGTTATGATTATTTCTGCGATTCGTGAAGCATCGCGGGCTTTGGCAGGTCTTATCATATTACTTGTTCATGCTTTCAACAGCATTTTCCACATCGGTGATTATCTTAGCGATATCTTCGGCTGCGAACTGACCGCCGTACCATATCTCATGAGCCTTTACAGCCTGATATACAAGCATTGAAGCTCCGCCTACAGCTGTTTTGCCGAGAGCACGGGCTTTTTTCATGAGCAGTGTCTCGATAGGGTTATAAATAACGTCGAATACGCTGCCGCTGTTTTCGATGACCTTATCGCTTACAGCGCAGGCATCTGCCTTCGGATACATACCAACGGGAGTTGCATTTATGAGCAGGTCGAAGCTGCCTTCAAGTGCCGATATCTCCACTATCTTTATTGAAGCGCCGCTGCACTTTGACATTATCTCAGCCATGAGGAGCTGAGCGTTCTTGAAGTCCTGAGGTATAACAGCGAGAGTTATATTGCCGCCGTGACGTGCGACCTCGATAGCTATCATTCTGCCGACACCGCCGCAGCCAAGTATAGCAACATTTCCGCCGATAGGGAGCTTCTCTGCCGAGCGCAGGAAGCCGTCACAGTCCGTATTGTAGCCTGTGAGCTTTCCGTCCTTGTTGCTGATGCAGTTTACGGAGTTATAGCGGAGAGCACTTTCTGCAAGCTCGTCCAGAAGCGGTATAACAGCCTGCTTGTGAGGGATAGTAACGTTGAGTCCGCGGAGACTTTCGAGAAGTCCGCGGCTGTTTGCCATATCCTCGGGAGCTATGTCGATAAGCTCGTATGAAGTATCGTCAAGTCCGCTTAGAGCGAACAGTTTTTCGTGGATAAGAGGAGACATGGAGTGTCCGAGAGGGTGTCCGATAAGCGCAAATTTATTCATGATAATGCTCCTTCGAGAGTTTCGAGATTTTCAACATTTACAGCTGTTACATCTTTGAGAGTCTTTTTAACAAGACCTGTGAGAGTTCTTCCGGGACCGAATTCAACGAACCTGTCCGCACCTGCCTCCTGCATAGCAGCAAGCTCGGAAGTGAAGCGTACAGGGGAAACGATATGCTTTGCAAGCATTGAAGCCATATCTGAGAAGTCATTGAGCTCGCCGCCTGTGAGGTTTGAGTAATACTTCACCTGCGGAGCCTTGAAAGTGATAGTCTTTGCTGTTTCGTAGAATTTATCCGCAGCAGGCTGCATGAGCTTTGAATGGAAAGCACCTGCAACGTTGAGAGGGATAACTCTTGCCTTCATTTCGGCAAATATCGCGCTTACCTCAGCGATGCCCTCGGGAGTGCCTGCGATAACGGTCTGTACAGGGGAGTTGTAGTTTACAGCGGTGACATATTCCTTAGCCTCGCCGCATACTCTTTCAACTTCCTCGGGAGCTATCTTCATTATAGCAGCCATTGCACCCTTAGTGGAAGCCGTAGCCTCCTCCATAGCAGCAGCTCTTGCCTTTATAAGGCGGAAAGCGTCCTCAAGGGTTATCATTCCCGATGCGTACATAGCAGCGTATTCACCGAGAGAGTGACCTGCAACGCCGTCAAATGTGAAGCCCTTAGCCTGTGCAGCTTTAAGGCACACGATAGAAGTAGCCATGATAGCAGGCTGAGAGTTTATAGTTCTTGAAAGCTCATCAAGAGGCGCATTGAAGCATATATCCTTCAGATCAGCGCCAAGTACAGCCGAACCTGTTTCATAGACTTCCGCCAGTTCAGGCATGGCTTCCGCAATATCCTTTCCCATACCTTCATACTGCGAGCCCTGTCCTGAAAATAGTGAAATTGTCATAATAGATAACATCCTTTCTGTGTGGTATACACAAACCAATGGTGAAAATATCTGAATGCTATATTGTAAATTTGTGAGAAATGACGATATTTTGATTTCGGGGTGTTAAAGTGACAAAATATCGTTGCAAAAAAACTCAAAATGCTTTACAATATATTATGTGTGGTATTATGTCCGTACAGATGATAGACTGTATGACTATATACTGATATTACTACTATAACACAAAATTTTGGTTTTTACAACCATGTTCAAATAATTTTTTATAGAATCTAAGGAGCTTTTTGATGGGAATCAGCATTTTGGGAATGGGCAGGTATGTGCCCGAGCAGAAATTGAAAAACGATGATCTTACCCGTTTTATTGAGACAAACGATGAGTGGATAAGAACAAGAACGGGCATAACAGAGCGTCCTATGGCAGGCTGGGAGCCCACATGGTATATGGGAAAGCAGGCTTCCCTCAAAGCAATAGAAGCAGCAGGCATCGACCCTTCGCAGATAGGTCTGGTAATATCCTGCACTATAACTTCCGATTTTCTTACTCCGAGCATGGCAAGTGTCATACAGCATGAGATAGGAGCTGTGAATGCAGCAGCCTTTGATCTTGGTGCAGCCTGTACGGGATTCGTTTACGGCGTGGATACCGCAAGGCGTTTCCTTGAGACAGACAGCTCGCTTAAATACGTGCTGGTAGTTGCCAACGAAGCTCTTTCACGCTTCCTTGATTTCAGTGACCGTACTACCTGTATACTGTTCGGTGACGGTGCGGCAGCAGCAGTCCTTGAAAGAAGCGATAAGCTGTTCTCGTCTGCACTTTTCTCGGACGGCGGCGGTGCAAAGCATCTCTTTGCAAGATCACTCAGTCCTGCTCCCGAGGTGGCAACAGAGAGCGATTTTGAAGATCCTTTCCCCGACGCACCTATGCACAAGCTCCAGCAGAACGGCAAAGAGGTGTACAAATTTGCAACACAGGCTCTGCCTAAGGCGTTTGAAAGTGCAGCAGAAAAGATCGGCATAACAAAGGACGATATAGACTGGTTCGTGCCTCATCAGGCAAATATAAGGATAATCGAAACAGCTGCAAAAAAGCTCGATGTATCCATGGATAAATTCATAATCACCCTTGACCACTACGGGAATACCTCCAGTGCGTCCATACCGCTGGCACTTTCCGAGGGTATAGAAAAGGGACTTATCAAGCGCGGACAGAAGATCGCTCTCATAGGCTTCGGAGCAGGTCTTACCTACGGCGGAATAATACTTGAGTATTGATCAAGAACTAAGTGTAGGGGCTGGCGTCCTCGACAGCCCGTCAGTTTTGATCATATTTACGGGACGTCGAGACACCGTCCCCTACAAAGGCAAAAAGGAGAACTATTATGAAAACACGCATTACTGAACTTCTCGGCTGCGAATACCCCATAATACAGGGCGGTATGGCTTGGGTAGCCGAGCATACACTCGCTTCCGCAGTATCCAACGCAGGCGGTATCGGACTTATCGCAGGCGGCAGCGCACCTATCGACTATCTTCGTGAGCAGATACGTCTCTGCAAGGAAAAGACAAACAAGCCTTTCGGCGTAAATATCATGCTTATGAGCCCCAATGCCGACGACCTTGCACAGCTCTGCATCGATGAGGGCGTAAAGGTTATAACAACAGGCGCGGGCAATCCTGGCAAATACATGGCTGCATGGAAAGAGGCAGATATAAAGGTAATGCCTGTTGTACCGTCAGTAGCACTTGCAAAGAGAATGGAAAAGGCAGGAGCTGACGCTGTTATCGCTGAGGGAACAGAGTCGGGCGGACATATCGGTGAGAATACAACAATGTGTCTCGTGCCTCAGGTAGTAGACGCAGTTGAGATACCTGTTATCGCAGCAGGCGGTATTGCAGACGGCAGAGGAATGGCAGCAGCCTTCATGCTGGGCGCCGTGGGCGTTCAGATAGGCACACGCTTCCTTGCTTCCGAGGAGTGCCAGATACACCCTACCTTCAAGGACCTTGTAATAAAGGCAAAGGATACCGATAATATCGTAACAGGAAGATATACAGGTCACCCTTGCAGAAATATCAAGACAAAGTTCGCAAAGAAGCTCGCTATGGGCGAAAAGGAAGGTACTCTTACTCCCGATGAGTTTGAAAAGCTCACACTTGGTGCACTCCGCAGAGCTGTAGTTGACGGCGATGTGGACAGCGGTTCATTCCTTTGCGGAGCTATCTCAGGTATGGTAAACGATATAAAGCCGTGTGCCGAGATAGTCAAGGAAATAAACGACGGAGCAGAAAAGCTCCTGAAGCTATGATAAGATATAAGTATGTAAGGATCAGGAGCAGCATCGGCGGCACCTATTATTACAAAGGCGAAAACGGAAAGATCAGTCCGCGTCAGGTGATAGATGATTTGGCGGCTCAGGGCTACAGGTATGTGGGAAATATACCGATAAAGCAGGGCGGCTACGGCTCTTTGATGGAGTATGACATGATATTTGAATACTGCTGTCAATAAAAAAGTTACATATGTAACTATGAAAAGTGACATTTTTCCCGTTAACAAACTGCGGAAAAAGTGATAAAATAAAAGTATCAAAAAACACCATAAACGGAGGTAAACAATATGGCAACAGCAATTATAACAGGTGCATCACAGGGTATAGGTGCCTGTATCGCAAAAAGACTTGCACAGGACGGTTTTGACGTAGTAATAAATCATTATCCAAGCGACGGTGATAAGGAAAAGGCACTTGCGGTTGCTGAGGAGTGCCGTTCATTCGGTGTAAAGGCTGAATGCTATGCGGCTGACGTATCAAAATTCGACCAGTGCGAGGCTATGGTAAAGCAGATAAAGACTGATTTCGGAACAATAGACGCACTTGTAAACAACGCAGGCATCACAAAGGATAAGCTTCTTGCAAGAATGAGCGAGGAGGAATACGATGCAGTCATTGCTGTAAACCAGAAGAGCGTTTTCAATATGACAAAGAATGTGACAGCTGTAATGATGAAGCAGAGACACGGAAAGATAGTAAATGTGGCTTCTGTTGCAGGACTCTACGGAAATCCCGGACAGATGAATTACTCTGCATCAAAGGCAGCTATCATAGGTATGACAAAGACAACAGCCAAAGAGTTCGGTTCGCGCAATATCACCTGCAACGCAGTAGCTCCCGGATTTATACATACACCCATGACAGATGTGCTTTCCGAAGAGTTAAAGGCTAAAATGATAGAAGCCATAGCACTCAGACGTTACGGTGAACCCGAGGAAATAGCTTCCGTGGTATCATTCCTTGTATCCGAAAACGCTTCTTATGTTACGGGTCAGGTCATCGAGATATCAGGCGGACTTGCTATGTAAGACCTTTAATATTCGCAGCATGGAGCGCAGGCTCTGATCACACTAAGTACAGAGAGGTTTAAGAAAGGAAAAAATATGAGCAGAAGAGTAGTTATCACAGGACTTGGGGCAGTTACTCCCCTTGGAACAGGAGTCAAGAAATTCTGGGAGGGCATCAGGGCAAACAAGCTTGGCATCTCCTATATAGATATGTTTGAAACAGAGCGCATAGGTGTCAAGATAGCGGGAATAATACGCGATTTCGATGAAGAGCAGTATTATGATGTTGAGGGCTGCTTCGACAAAAAAGAAGCCAAGCGCATGGATACATTCACAAAGTATGCCGTAGTTGCTGCACACGAGGCTCTTACAGATGCAGGAACAGACTTCAAGGACATTGACCCTTACAGAGTGGGCGTACTTGTAGGTTCTGGCATCGGCGGTGTAGACCTTACACTTACAGAGCATAACAAGTATCTCGAAAAAGGTCCGGGAAGAATGTCTGCATTCTATGTTCCCATGATGATAAGCAATATGGCAGCAGGCACTATCTCCATGAAAACAGGCTTCAGAGGAGCAAACTTCGATGTGACCACAGCCTGCGCTTCAGGAACAAATTCCATCGGTGAAGCATTCAGAAAGATAAAGGACGGCTACCTTGATGCTTGTCTCGCAGGCGGTACAGAGTCCACAAGAGTAGAGTTCACATTCGGCGGCTTTGCAAATATGAAGGCTCTTACAAAGAGCGAGGACCTCACAAGAGCTTCCATACCTTTCGACAAGGAGCGCAGCGGCTTCGTTCTCGGCGAGGGAAGTGCAGTACTGGTACTTGAAGAATACGAACACGCAAAGGCAAGAGGAGCTAAGATATACGCAGAGGTAGCAGGCTACGGAGCTACCTGTGACGGCTACCACATGACATCACCTATGCCCAGCGGCGAAGCCGCAGGCAAGGGCATGAGCCTTGCAATGGAAGAGGCAGGACTTACTCCTGCTGACATAGATTATATAAATGCACACGGCACTTCCACAGGTCTCAACGACAAGTATGAGACTGCCGCTATAAAGCTTGCTTTCGGCGACGAGGCAAAGAACGTAAAGATAAGCTCAACAAAGTCCATGATAGGACATCTTCTCGGTGCAGCAGGAGCAGTTGAGGCTGTAGTCTGCGCAAAGAGCATCGAAGAAGGATTTATCCACGCAACAGTCGGCTATAAGGTGCCTGATGAGGAGTGCGACCTTGATTACTGCGGAAGCGGTAATATTGAACAGGAGGTAAATGCTGTGCTTTCAAATTCACTTGGATTTGGCGGACACAATGCAACTCTCTGTTTCAAAAAGGTAAAGGATTGAGGAGGACATTAAATGGAGAAAATCTACGGTCAGTTTGACCTTGAAACCATAGAAAAACTGGCAGACATAATCAATAAGAAGGAGCTCTCGGAGCTTACTATATCAAGCGGCGACAACACCATTACTATCAAGGGCAAGAAGAGCGTTCCCGCAATGTCCGTACCTATGATGGCAGCTGCTCCCGCACAGCCGGCCTCTATAGACAGCACCCTTGCTGCAAGCGAGGCATCAATGGCTGAGGAGGTAAGCGGAAAGATAGTAAAATCACCTATAGTCGGCACATTCTACTCAGCACCTTCACCTGATAAGCCGCCTTTCGTAAAGACAGGCGACGAGGTCAAGAAGGGCGATGTTATTATGATAATCGAGTCAATGAAGCTCATGAACGAGATACAGTCGGAATATGACGGCGTTGTAGAGCAGATACTCGTATCAGACGGACAGGCAGTAGAATTCGACCAGCCTATCATGGTCATAAAGTAATGGATTACAAGTACCTCACTCAGGAAGTAATAGATTCGGGCGGCAGGAACATAACCTCTCCGGAAATGTTCGCGGAAGCCCGTCTGTATAACATTGAGGCTATGAAGAACAATGTCAGGCGCCGCCGCGTACACGCATTGTTCAACACATGGGTAATAACCCAGTATGTACTTGTTATCTGGTTCATGTTTTCGCTTATAATGGTATATAGCAATGATTATGTACCAGACTGGCGGATAGCACTGGCAGCATTGGGATTTTTTGGCTATCTTATACTGGTGACCTATTTCGTATACATGAAGAACTGTCGTGAAAGGTATGTACTATGCCTTGTGTCACTGCCTGCCATACTGATATCATTTATTTTTCTGCTATTCCCTGTGGCGAATTTCGGAATCGGCTGGTATTACAACAACGAAGAGAACAAGCTTTCAAAAGAGCTTGGCTATCCCTCGTTCCCGAGGCTGCTGATAACTACCGTAAACAGCGATGCAGACAGAATAACTAATCTGACATACGACAGCATACGTGAAAAGGCTAACAGAGACCACCCACACGACGGTACTTTTCTTTGATATTATGGAACTTAAATTTATAACACAGGACAATATAGACGAGTCTCACATCAACATTACCTCTGCGGAGATGTACACCGAATTCAAGGAATACAATCAGCATATGCTTGATATGCAGAAGAAGCGCTGGAGATTTCTCCGCGATTTCTGGGCATTGTGGATAATGAACGCCATACTTCTCTTTGTGGGTATAATGACTGCTTTAATGTTAATGTGGAACGGCTCGCTGATATACATGGCAAGCGGAACGTTCATGCCCTGTTGGCTGCTTGTAGCCATATACCTGTTTCTGATGATATACTTTATAGGTATACGCAAGCTGTACAGCTGGAAGGCAGGGCTTCTGATATCTGCCATACTTGTACCCGTAAACCTTGCGTTTATAGCCCTTGCTGCTGCAAATGCCGTTGTTATCTATTTCATGGATAAGGAGGACAGCAGCATCAGGAACGAGATCGGCTATCCCCATTTCGCGCAGCTTGTAGGCTCGTTCAAGAGCTTTGTCAAGGACGGCGAGGTATACGGAGTAGGAGATGGCGTTGTTTACGGAGCAGGGCTTCAGTCCGAAAGTGCAGAGCAGGTACCCGAGGATCCGTTTGCGAAATACAGGATAAAACCCGAAGATGATATGGGTATGCTTGCGGATAACGATATAAATAAGGAGTAATCAAAATGGCTGATATACTTATGAATAAAGAACAGATAATGGAAATAATCCCTCATCGCGATCCCTTCCTTCTCATAGATGAGATATTGGAACTGGAAGTAGGCATGAAGGTACACGCAAGAAAGTACATCAAGGAAGATGATTTCTGGTTTAAGGGACATTTTCCGGGATATCCTGTTACCCCCGGTGTGCTTATGGTTGAGATGATAGCACAGGCAGGAGCAGTATGTCTGCTGTCAAAGCCCGAATTCAAGGGTAAAGTAGGACTTTTTGGCGGTATTGACAAGGCTAAGTTCCGCAGACAGGTAGTTCCCGGTGACGTACTTGACATTGAAGTTGAGATGATACGCCAGCGCGGTCCTGTAGGAACAGGCAAGGCTGTTGCATCAGTAGGTGGTGAAAAGGCTGTATCTTGCGAGATAACATTTATCATTGCAGATAAAAAATAAGTGACACAGGAGATCAGTATAAATGTTCAGAAAAGTTCTTATCGCCAACAGAGGCGAGATAGCTGTACGAATAATAAGAGCCTGCCGAGAGCTGAGTATACGCTGCGTAGCAGTATATTCCACAGCTGACCGCAATTCGCTCCATGCTCAGATAGCAGACGAGGCAGTATGCATAGGACCTGCTGCAACAAAGGACAGCTATCTGAATATGAACGCTATCGTACAGGCGGCGTTGAATACGGGAGCTGACGCAATCCACCCGGGCTTTGGTTTTCTCTCTGAGAATGCAGAATTTGCAAAGCTCTGTGAGGCAAACGGAATAGTTTTCATCGGTCCGTCATATAAGTCTATAGAAATGCTTGGCGACAAGGCAGCTGCAAAGGAGACTATGGCAGCAGCAGGAGTACCCGTTATCCCGGGCTCTAAGGGAGCTGTAAAGTCTCTTGAGGAAGCCCGCAAGATAGCCGACAAGGCAGGCTACCCCGTACTTGTAAAGGCTTCGGCAGGCGGCGGCGGACGCGGTATACGCCGTGTTGACAGCGCAGATGAGCTTGAAGCTCAGATGACAGCCGCACAGCAGGAGGCTAAGAACTTCTTCGGCGATGACGCGGTATATATCGAGAAATTCCTTATAAATCCGCATCATGTTGAGATACAGATAATTGCTGACAAGTACGGAAATTATTTACATCTCTGCGAGCGTGACTGCTCAATGCAGCGCCGCAACCAGAAGATGATAGAGGAGTGCCCCAGCCCTATAGTTGACGCAGAGCTCCGTGCAAAAATGGGTGCAGCAGCAGTTACTGCGGCTAAGGAGTGCGGCTACTACAACGCAGGTACTATCGAGTTTCTCGTTGACGAGAACCACGACTTCTATTTTATGGAAATGAATACTCGTATACAGGTTGAACACCCTATAACCGAGGAAGTTACGGGCTTTGATATAGTAAAGGCACAGATAGAGATAGCAGACGGCAAGCCTCTTGAGGTAAAGCAGGAGGATATAGTAATGCGCGGTCACGCTATCGAATGCAGAATAAACGCAGAGGACCCTTCTCACGGTTTCAGGCCGTCACCGGGTACCATCACGGCACTTTATATGCCCGGCGGTCCCGGAATAAGAATAGACGGAGCCGTATATCAGGGCTATACCATAACACCTTTCTACGATTCTATGATAAGCAAGCTAATTGCTCACGGCTCTGACCGCGAGGACGCAATAAACAAGATGAGATGGGCACTTTCGGAATTTATCGTGGAAGGCGTTGACACAAATATAGATTTTCAGCTGGAAATGATAAGGAATGCCGATTTCAGAGCAGGCAAGTATGATATCGGTTTCCTCGGAAGATATATGGAAGAAAAGAAGAACTAATAATAGTGAATGGGGAGAAAACAATTGTTTGAAGATTTTTTTAACGTTGTAAAGAAACGCTTCAATGACGGTGAGGAAGAATACAAACCGCCTATGTTCAAATGCCCGCGCTGTCAGGATACGAGTCCTCTGTCGAAGTATGAGGAGCTTCACAGAGTATGCCCTAAGTGTAATTACCACGGAAGGCTTTCATCTGCCGAGCGTATCGCCATAACAGTAGACAAGGGAAGCTTCAAGGAGCTTTTCGGCGGCATGAAGAGCGCAAATCCGCTGGATTTTCCTGATTATTCCGAAAAGCAGGCGGAGCTTCGTGCAGCTACAGGTCTCAGTGAGGCAGTCATCACAGGTACGGCAACCATCAAGGGCTCACCTGTAGTTATCGGCGTAATGGACTCACGTTTTATGATGGGTTCTATGGGAAGTGTCGTAGGCGAAAAGATAACCCGCGCCTTTGAGTATGCAACAGAGAATAAGCTCCCTGTTGTAATGTTTACGGCTTCGGGCGGAGCACGTATGCAGGAGGGTATCGTTTCTCTCATGCAGATGGCTAAGACATCGGGAGCTGTAAAGCTCCACAGCGATGCAGGCGGACTTTATATAGCAGTAATGACAGATCCGACAACAGGCGGCGTTACAGCCAGCTTTGCGTCACTTGGCGATATAATCATCGCAGAGCCTAAGGTGCTTATCGGTTTTGCAGGCAGAAGAGTTATCGAGGGAACTATCAAGCAGAGACTTCCCGAGGACTTCCAGCTTGCAGAATTCATGTACGACAAGGGCTTTGTGGATATGATAGTTGAGCGCAGAAAGATGAGGAGCGTACTCTCGCATCTTCTGAAGCTCCACGGATTTTACCCTAAGGAGGCGTGAGCATGGAAGACAAGAAAACAGCGTGGGAACGCCTTCAGCTCATTCACACCAAGGGCAGACCCACTATAAAGGACTATATACCGCAGGTATTCACAGATTGGTATGAAATGCACGGCGACCGTCTTTTCGGCGATGACAGAGCTATCATCGGCGGACTTGCAAGACTTGACGGCGAGCCTGTTACAATAATAGCAGAGGTAAAGGGCAGGGATATCAACGAGAATAAATCCTGCAACTTTGCAATGCCCCACCCCGAGGGCTACAGAAAGGCACTCAGGATAGCCCGTCAGGCTGAGAAGTTCCACAGACCAATAATATGCTTTATAGATACTCCCGGCGCATTCTGCGGAGTTGCTGCTGAGGAGCGCGGACAGGGCGAGGCTATCGCAAAGAATATCGCAGAGTTTATGACTCTCCGTACACCTATAATATCTATCGTGCTTGGTGAAGGCGGAAGCGGCGGCGCACTTGCTCTCGGCGTATGTGATGAGCTTGCTATGCTTGAAAATGCAGAATACTCCGTATTATCGCCAAGAGGCTTTGCAAGCATACTCTGGAAGGACGCATCACGCGAGCAGGAAGCAAGCGAAATAATGAAGATAACCGCAGAGGATATGGTGCGTTTGGGCGTTGCCGAAGCCATAATCGAAGAGCCTCTCGGAGGCGCACATAACGATTTAGACAAAATTTCAGAAAATATACACGAATATTTGTCACAGAAAATACCTGAAAAATGCAAAAAAGATATTGACGTTTTGCTTAAAGAACGCTATACTAAATTTAGAAAAATCGGAGCGTTCACAGAATGATCCGGTTTTGAGAAAAAATAAAGAAAAATGGAGGACCTTGTAATGATTTTTGAAAAACTCAAAGATATTATTGCAGAACAGCTCAGCGTAGAGGCAGATGAGGTTAGCCTTGAATCTAATATCCAGGATGATCTCGGTGCAGATTCACTCGACGTTGTAGATCTTATCACAACTATCGAGGACGAATTTGACATCTCTATCCCCGATGAGGCTGTAGAGGAGATAAAGACAGTAGGAGATATAGTTAACTACATCGAGAAGAATACAGACGCTGAGTAATAAGCGTATAACTTCCCCCGATTTATAGTCGGGGGATTTTTTTATTATTGCGGCGGTGTAAAAAGTATGGTAATATAAAATAAGAAATTTTTTTTGTAATTTTGCAGCACTTTCGTTTTTTCACCGAATGTTATTTATGAAAGGTCGATCTTCATTATATAGATAAGGAGGGAAGAACATGACAGGGAACGAGCTGAAGGAGCTTCTCGGCACATCTCCTGCGGAATGCCACAGGAGACTTATGAAGGAATACGGCAGATATGTTTATGCTATAGTGTTCAATAAGCTGAGAAGCTGCGGCGTACGTGAGGATATCGAGGAGTGTGTCTGCGATGTGTTCACAGATATATTCATAAAGTTCGAGTACGACGAGAAATACGTAAACGATATCAAAGGCTATATCGGAACTATCGCAAAGCGCAAGGCAATAGACCGTTTCAGAGTCCTTTCAGCCGCAAACATTCATAACGCATACACAGACGAAGAGGAAATGGCGGAGCTTGTTTCCGATTTCAGCGTTGATGAACACGTTGACAGTTCTGAACTCCGCAAGATCCTCCTTCAGAAGATAAAAGAGCTGGGCGAGCCTGATAGCACCATACTTATGCAGAAATTCTATTACAACCGCAAATCAACGGAGATAGCGGAGGCTGTATCTATGACGGCATCGTCCGTTCGCTCTCGATGTACAAGGGCTATGGAGAAACTTCGCAGAAAGCTTGCCGAAGTCGGTATTACAAGGTAAAGGAGGAGCAGCTATGAAAAAAATAGATCTATTCGATACGTTTGAGAATGCTGAGGACGAGCTTATGGAAGATTTTACTGATATGAGTCCCGAGATAAGCGATGAAAAGCTTGATAAGCTGCTCGCGGTAAGTGAAAGGAACTATGAAAAGAAAAAGGCAGAAATAGAAAGAACAAGGAAAGCAGATAATACAGATGATGAGAATATGGTAAGTGGCGTTGAACGTGTAAAGAGAACCGTATGGCTCAGACCTGCTGCAATGGCGGCATCTTTCGTGCTCATAGCAGGCACGGTAATCGGCAGCATAGTTTTGTTTAACAGGGGTAAAAGCAAAAAGGATCTGTTTAATAGCGATGACCTGAGCAATACGGATAATGGTGCTTTGCCGGATGTCTATACCGATAAAGAGGCTCTTATCGAACTCTGTTCCAATGCAACAAAACATTATGACAAGATTGAAGCAACATATGTACACGAGTTTTCAAATAGCGATTATATAAGGACCACAAATACTAAACTTGAATATGATGTCAAAGGAAATTATTTGTTTGCCGATGAAAAAGAACGTCAGGACAGTTTAAAAGGATTATACTCAACCTTTGATAGTCGGTTTGTTAGCTACTTTTACAACAATAAAGGGGTACACATTAATAATGAAGAAACATTCGAGGTATCTACTTACGAGGATGATTGGTATAAAGAAAATGTATATATAGTATGTGAGGATTTCTATGATCCGAAATACATCTTTAGTACAGAGCCTGACAGTTATATCAGATCGGAAAGAATAAAAAGATCAGATACATGGTCGATAACAGGCAAGGACACCGTCTGCGGCAGAGAATGTGTAGTTGTTGAGACAGAACATGAATACGGTAAGGAGACTGAGTATATTGATGCTGAGACAGGAGTAGAGCTAAAATATGTATATGACGGAAACTACGATGATGAAAAGGCAAAATTTGAGGTAACGGATATAAATTATAATGACGAAGCTCATGTTACTTCTCCTCTTGAATTCAGACAGAGGATAGAAGAGAACGGTTATGAGTCCTTCGTAAGCTTTGCAATTGATGAAAACGGCAACAGAGTTGACCCTGCCGTTCAAAACAACCTTGATTTCCTCGGTATCCCCGATAAGCCGTTCACAACGGCAGCAAAGACTACGGCTGTAGCTACTACAGAGACTGCAACAACAGAGACGATACGGGCAGACTCGTCTTATACTGATGATATGGATCAGGAAAGCATCATAAAGCTTTGTAAGACTGCTGCCAAGCATTATGACAGAGCATATGCCGTTTACAAGGAAGAAAGTACGACCAAGGAAAGCGGTGAAAAAAACACAAGAAAATATTTGGTGCAATATGATACGATAAATAAAACTATCATGTCTGAATGTAATGAAGTTTCTTCAGGCGGTGATGATGGAAATGATTTTGAAAGAAATACTGTTGGTTATTGGTATAAGGACAGAAATGTCACCGTACACCCCGAGAACGGAACTTATGATATAGCAGATACATCCGAGAATCCGAAAATGTTTTATAGATATGAATTTGCGCTTGATCTGTCATCTGATATGTTTGCCGAAGAATTGGAACGTGAAAAGCAGTACTGGTCGATAACGGGCAGAGATACGGTTTGCGGCAGGGAATGTATAGTTATAACTATGGAATATCCATACACGGGCTCTTATATATATATCGACATTGAAACAGGTGCAGTACTGAAGAAAATATGCGATTTGGGCAGTACAAATTATGAACTTCAGGCATTGACTGTAAAATATGATGATGAAGCGGGAGAATTTATGACACCTGCCGAATTTAAAAAGAGAATTGAAGATGTCGGATTTAAGCTTAACAAAAAGTATAAGGCTGACGGAATGGCAGCAATGGAGACCGATGACCCCCTTGACCTCAATTTTCTTGATATACCGCTTGTAAGATAGAACGTGACATCACAAAAACATGATATAAAAATTATTGGGGAAAATAATTTATATAGGGTATTACAATAACTTGCAGCGGATAAAAAAGAAAATTTGTGTTTAAAGCCCCGACTTTACAGTCGGGGCTTTTGCCTGCTTTCACAAAAATCCGGCTGTTGAATGTTAAAAATTCCACTTGCAATTGACTATTTAAAGTGGTATAATATAAGTTGTAGGATTTTTCACAAACAAGCTAAGAGGATATTTATGAAGAATATAAAGATAATCACAGGTCATTACGGAAGCGGAAAGACCAATTTCTCGGTAAATCTTGCGGTAAAAGCCGCAGCCGAGGGAAAGTCCGCAGCCATAGTCGATCTTGATATAGTAAATCCCTATTTCCGAACAGCGGATTTTCGTGATCTTTTCGAGGAAAAGGGCATAAGGCTCATCGCTCCCGATTTTGCAAGGAGCAATCTCGATATCCCGTCCATACAGTTCGATGTAGTCGAGCTGGCTACCGATGAGGACTGCCTTATAATAGATGTAGGCGGCGACGACGCAGGTGCTGTTGCACTTGGACGCTATGCCGATGATCTTGAGCAGTTCAAGGACAGTATCGAGATGTATTACGTCATCAATCAGCGCCGCTACCTTACCAATACAGCAGAAGAGGTAACAAAGCTGATGTATGAGATAGAGGCTGCATCACGCATGAGGCATACCGCTATCATAAACAACACAAATCTCGGATGTGAGACAAGTCTTGAGATAATAGATCAGTCCCGCAGCTTTGCTGAAGAGACCTCAAGACTCACAGGACTTCCCGTGAAGTATACGGTATATCCCGAGGACATCGCAGAGCTTTCAGACAAGCCCGATGTTTTTTCGGCTAAGATATATGTAAAGCCCATCTGGGGCTGATTATGATAATTCGGAATGCGGAATTCGGAATGCGGAATTGAGTGTGAAAGCTTGATCACGGATTCCAAACCCCGAATTCCTGATTAGACCATAGAATTTATCAATCTGAAAGGAGCGAAAGGTGTATGGAAAAAATGACAGTAATAACTGAACGCTGCAAAGGCTGCGGACTGTGTACAGCTGCCTGTCCTAAGAAGATCGTTGTTCTTCAGAAGGAGCACCGTAACAAGAAGGGCTATTTCTATGCAGAGTGTACCGACCAGTCAGCTTGCATAAGCTGTGCAATGTGCGCAACAATGTGTCCTGACTGTGCTATCGTTATTCAAAAATAATTTATATTCGTTGAAAGGAGCTGTTTAGCTTTGGAAAGAAATCTTATGAAGGGTAACGAAGCACTGGCAGAGGCTGCTATCAGAGCAGGCTGTAAATGCTTCTTCGGCTACCCGATCACTCCTCAGACAGAGCTTGCCGCTTATATGGCAAAGCGTATGCATAAGGCAGGCGGCGTATTCTTACAGGCAGAGTCCGAGATCGCTGCTATCAACATGGTACTCGGCGCAGCATCAACAGGTGTTCGTGCAATGACATCATCATCTTCACCCGGAATCTCACTTAAGAGTGAAGGTGTATCATATATCGCAGGTTCAGATCTTCCTGCTGTAATCATCAACGTAGAGAGAGGCGGCCCGGGTCTCGGCGGTATCCAGCCATCACAGGCTGACTACTGGCAGGCTACAAAGGCTCTCGGTCACGGCGACTTCCAGCTCCTCGTATATGCTCCTGCATCAGTACAGGAAATGGTAGACTACGTTGTAAAGGCTTTCGACCGTGCTGACAAGTACCGTATGCCTGCAATGATCCTTGCAGACGGACTTCTCGGACAGATGATGGAGCCTGTTACATTCCCTGAGATCAACCCCGAAGCTTACGACAAGAGCGGCTGGGCTGCAAACGGACATAAGATGAAGAGAGAGCATCACATCATCAACTCACTTTATCTTAAGCCTGACGAGCTTGAAAATTCTATCCTTGACCGTTACAAGAGATACGAGATAATCAAGGAGACAGAGACAGAAGCAGAGCTTTACCTCACAGAGGACTGTGATATACTCGTATGCGCATTCGGTGCAACAGCAAGAGTTGCAAAGTCTGCTGTAAACGATGCAAGAGCACAGGGCATCAAGGCTGGTCTCTTCCGTCCAAAGACACTGTGGCCATTCCCTGTAAAGGAGATCAACGAGGCTGCTAAGAACGCTAAGAAGCTTCTCAGCGTAGAAATGTCAATGGGACAGATGATAGAGGATATCAAGCTTGCTATCAACTGCTCAAAGCCTGTAGAGTTCTTCGGAAGAACAGGCGGCGTAATCCCTTCACCTGCTGAGGTGCTGGGCGAGATCAAGAGAATGGGAGGTGCTCTCTGATGGCTGTAGTATTTGAAAGACCAAAGTCACTTATCGATATTCCTACACATTACTGCCCGGGATGCACACATGGTATAGTTCACAGAATACTCTGTGAAGTTATCGACGAAATGGGCATCGAGGGCGATACTATCGGAGTATGTCCTGTTGGCTGCTCTGTTATGGCATATGATTACTTCAACTGTGATATGATCGAGGCTGCACACGGACGTGCACCTGCTGTAGCTACAGGCGTAAAGCGTACAAATCCTGATAAGTTCGTATTTACATATCAGGGCGACGGCGACCTTGCTGCTATCGGTACTGCCGAGACAGTTCACGTTGCAACAAGAGGCGAGAATATCGTCGTTATCTTCATCAACAACACTATCTACGGAATGACAGGCGGTCAGATGGCTCCTACAACACTTCCGGGACAGATAACACAGACAACACCTTTCGGAAGAAGCCCTGAGCTTGCAGGCTATCCTGTAAAGGTATGTGAGATGCTCTCAACACTTACAGGTACAGCATATGCTGAGCGTGTTGCAGTTGACAGCGTACCACACATCAAGGCTGCAAAGAAGGCTATCCGCAAGGCATTCGAGAACCAGAAGGCAGGAAAGGGCTTCTCTATCGTAGAGGTACTTTCAACTTGTCCTACAAACTGGGGACTTGCCCCTCTTGACGCTATCAAGAGACTTCAGGACGAAATGATCCCATACTATCCTCTCGGCGTATACAAGGACGTTGAAGAGGGCGTATTCCCAAAGACAGAAGGAGGTAACGAGTAATGGCTACTACAGAAATACTTCTTGCTGGCTTCGGCGGACAGGGTATCCTTTTCGCAGGAAAGATACTTGCATACTGCGGACTTATGGACAATAAGGAGCTTTCATGGCTCCCTTCATACGGTCCTGAGATGAGAGGCGGTACTTGTAACTGTTCAGTTACTATCTCCGATGATCCGATCGGTTCACCACTCGTACTTACACCACATCTCCTCATCGCTATGAACCAGCCTTCATTCGACAAGTTTGTAAGCTGTGTACGTCCCGGCGGTAAGGTATTCTTCGACAGCACAATGATCGAGCCTGATACAGACAGAACTGACATCGAGCTTCACGGTATTCCGTCACAGCAGATGGCTGATGATAACGAGCTCAAGGGCGGTTCAAACATTATCCTTCTCGGCAAGCTTCTCAAGGAGACAAATATCTGTTCACTTGAGACAATGCAGAAGGCTATTGAAAAGGTAGTTCCGCCTAAAAAGGCAGCACTTATCCCTAACAACTTCAAGGCTATCGAGCTTGGTATGAACGCATAATAGATCATATGGCGGCAAAGAGTATTTGCCGCCATATTTGTTATTGAGGATATTTATGGAAAAAGAGATTTTAATAAGCTGTTCGGGAGCAAATCTTGAATTGATAATCGTAGCAATTATGATACTTATCAAGATCAAGATAGCTTATACCCCAAAACAGTTTGCGTGTCTGGCATCATGGGTGGTAAGTTCGGTTATGGCATTTGTTATTGATTATTATTTGTACGTAAATGACAGTATTAAGGCGGTTCCGGTTATGCTTGTAATGCTGTGTGTGATAATACCGCTAAATATCGTGTTTGCTCAGAGAGTATTTTGCGGATTTGAAGTTGTAGATGCCTATGTTTACGTGTCAAAGTTTATACTATATTTGATTCTTATAATAACTTCCATAATACAGTTGTTCACGGATTATGGAAGGTTAGGCCTTATAGCAACAGGTCTTGGCATTACATTTGCCATATTTGAACTTAATGAGATGATGCTCGAAATGAAAAAGCGATGTAAAGGAAAAAACTCCTGACCAATGTCAGGAGCTTTTTTAGTTTGTAGGAACTGATGCCTACATCAGCCCGTAAGTGTTTAGTTATTAGTAGGGGCGCATTCCGTGCGCCCGTCGGTTGCGCATAAATCACAAATGCCACATGGTGTTTAAAAAAGCCCGAAAGCAATTGTACTTTCGGGCTTTTATGCATATTCATGCAGCTTATCATCTGTGATGACCGCCGCCGCCGAAGCCGCCGCTGCTGTGATGACTGCCACCGCCGCCACCGCCGCGTGAACCGCCGCCGCTGCTTGTCTCGATCTTGTGCTTTGTCACATATGAGCGGATAAGCGTATCTGATCTTTCAGTAAAATTCACATCATTGCCTGCAAGATAAACACTTGGATTGGTCTTGCTTTTGAATTTGTAATTGCTTTTTGCCACGAAATAGGTGATAAGACCCACAAGAGCGCCTATAGCAGCACATACAAGGAATATGTACATCCAGATCATGAACGGCTTACTCTTTGATACCGTAAAATTGCCGTCTTTGTAATAAAAATACTTACCTGTTTTTTTGTCGTGATAATAAGCAAATGAAGAAGGCTTGTTTTCCGAGTAGTAGCTCAGCTGAGACAGGAAGGAGTTTACAGCGTCGTATATATCCTGTTCATATATTGGCTGACCTGAGGCAGGCAGGTAATTATCAAGGTGATCGAAAATATCGTTCTTGTTTTTCTCATAAAGCAGGACAGCTTTGCCTGATGTGGCAATATAATCGTAAGCAGGCGACTTGCCTGAGAGGTCAATGTAATAGAACACGCCGTCGGTATCTTCTCCGAAGTTTTCGGTATATGTATCTCTGCAAAGCCATTCTGTATCATCATCGCTTCTGTACATACCGCCGATGTACACGATGATGTTCATTTCAAGGTCTCTTGCGTAGGTGCGTATCTTTTCGTTAAGATTATTCCTGTTATCCTGCGAGAAAAGTCCCGAATTGCCGTATTCGTTATCTACAAGCTTTGAAGCTCTCCAGTCACCGTCCCAACCCTGATAGTAATTATCCTCTGCATGAGCATTGAGCACCGTAAATGGCAGCAGACACATACAAATTACGCATGAAGCTATGAGAGAGATGAATCTTTTCATCATAGGATAGCACCTCCTATAGCGGTAAGTATACCTGCCACTGCAAGACCTACTCCTGCGCAGAAGAGTGCCAGCTTACCCTTTGAAAGAGGCGGAGTGCCTGCAAGCTTTCCTGTCTGACCGTTTACAGCGAATTCGTATACTCTGCCCTTGTAGTTGTAGGACAGGAACCAGACAGGCAGCATGGTATAGTTCCAGTCGGTGTTGGTGATATTGTACTGCTGAACAGAAGGTATTACCGAAGCATAACCGCTTATGGTGCTGTTTATGAGAGAAGTACACGCCTGAGTTGAGCGAACACGTATACGCGGGAATACGGCAGCCTTGTCAACATCGTATTTATCTGCATAGAAGCCGCTGAGGTAGGACATAGAGAAGTCCTTGAGCTCGCGGTAGTCAAAAGGCTCGATAGCCTCCATGAGCAGGTCCTCTATCTTGGTCTCACCGTCGGCAGGAATGCCTCTTGTGACCAGATTGCCCTGACGGATAACGCGGAATTCCTTAGTCTCCGTGTATCTGTAGCTGCCCGAGGTCCAGCTGCGTATCTGCTTGCCGATAGCGCGGTAGTCCGCATTTACATGGCAGTCAGCCAGCCAGAAGGGGACGTACAGCCCCGTGAGCTTTTCTATCTGCTGTTCAGATTTGAAGTCCGATGGCACGAACCAGCGCTTTTTTACCCAGTTTTCAAAGCTTGCTATAGCGTTTTCCTTGGTCAGCTTGAAGGCAATGACCTTATCGGGCTTGAATTCGCCGCCCATTTTACCAGAAAGGATAACAGGATTATGGCAGTAATAGCAGAAAAGAGCGGTCTGCTCGCTGTCCGCCATGATCTCCGCACCGCAGCTCTTGCAGCGGTAAAGATGAGTATTATTTTCAAAATCTTCCTTCAGCTGAACAGCCTCGGGAGGGATACTGTTTTCTGTATTTGCACAGATCTGTTTTATCTCATCGACAGTGAAAGAACTGAGACAGTATTCACAGTCGAGCTTTTGTGACTGAGGATTGAATTTAAGGTCCGCATTACAATTGGGACATTTGTATTCTACAGCTTCCAAATGATCATCTCCTTTATCTGAAACGGTCAGAGACCGATACATATATATATTACCATAATACTCAGTATTTTTCAAGAGAAAAGGTCGAAAAATACTGATAAAATAAATATTTTCGTTTGTAAACACAAATAACATTTTGTAGAGCCTTGACAAAATTATTGAAATCTAATATAATTGTAATATGCATATTTAATGTTACAAATTGTAAAAAGAAAGGGATGACGATACATGAGATATAAATTTTCAGAACTGACTCCGGAAATAATCAGACTTGCAGATATGTCACTTGATGGCTATAGGATAGACCCGGAGCTCTACACTCAGTATGACGTAAAACGCGGGCTTCGTGACATAAACGGCAACGGCGTAGTTGCGGGTCTTACAAATATAAGCACCATAAAAGTACTTGATATGGGCGACGGTATGCCTAATCACGGCGACGGCAAATTATACTACAGAGGAATAGACGTAGAAGATATAGTAGCAGGCTTTATAAAAGAAAAGCGTTTCGGATTTGAAGAGACCGTGTATCTTCTCCTTTTTGGCAAAATGCCTTCAGAGGCAGAGCTTGCAGAGTTCAAAAAGATACTTGCGGAATTCCGTGAGCTCCCGTCCAATTTCATGAGAGACGTTATAATGAAAGCCCCGACAGATAACATGATGAATACTCTTGCAAAGAGTGTTCTTTCACTGTATTCCTATGACAACAGGGCTAATGATATATCTATACCAAACGTGCTGAGACAGAGCATAGAGCTCATAACTCTTTTCCCTGTTATATCAGCCTACGCTTATCATGCTTACAAGTATGCAAGACTTGGCGGAAGCCTGTTCATACACAGTCCTCAGCCTGATCTTTCAATAGCTGAAAACCTGCTTTATATGCTCCGTGAGGACAGAAGGTATACCGAGCTGGAAGCACGTATACTCGACCTTGCAATGGTGCTGCATGCAGAGCATGGCGGCGGAAACAATTCAACATTTACCGTTCATGTCGTATCATCATCGGGTACAGATACCTATTCCGCAATAGCTGCTGCACTTGGTTCGCTGAAAGGCCCTAAGCACGGCGGTGCGAATATAAAGGTAGTCATGATGATAGATGATATGAAGAAGAATGTGAAGGACTGGACTGACGAGGAGGAGGTAAAGGGTTATCTCCGCAAGCTTCTCCATAAGGAAGCCTTTGACCATGCAGGTCTTATCTACGGTATGGGTCACGCTGTATATTCACAGTCAGACCCGAGAGCGAAGGTGTTCAAGGGCTTTGTAGAAAAGCTCAGCTCGGAAAAGAACAGACACGAGGAATTCGCGCTGTACTCACTGGTAGAGCGTCTTGCTCCCGAGGTAATAGCAGAGGAACGCCGCATATATAAGGGAGTCTGTGCTAATGTTGACTTCTACAGCGGCTTTGTATACAGAATGTTAGGCATACCCGACGAGCTGTTCACACCGCTTTTTGCAACGGCAAGAATAGCAGGCTGGTCTGCACACAGAATAGAGGAGCTTATCAACTCCAACAAGATCATACGTCCCGCATATAAAGCTATATCGCCTATGCGCGAGTATACCGACATGGAGAACCGCATAGACTGACGCAGCGTATGAAGAAAAGGCATCTTTTAAGATTTTTCCTTATGGGATATTTCATACCTCTTTCGATATTCCTGATATCGGACCTTATTGATATAATCTGTAAGGAGTACGGAGTTATGGGGCTCCTTGTGCTTGAAGGCTCAGCGCTTTTTATACTTCCCATAATAATGCTTGGCAAGGAGCAGAGAGCGCCAAAGGGTAAAGCGTTAAAGCGGACTTCGGTGATGTTTCTGTGCGGATATGCAGCAGCTGCTATAACGGCATTGATAATACAGATGATAATTGAGGATACAGATCTTGCTGACAAGCTGTTTCCGGGAGTATTTTTGCGCGGAATAGGATTTACGCTTATATGCATGGTATTGGTGGGCGGCTTTTTCTGGGCAGTCATCTTCCGTGTAACAGTAGCTATGATACGCTTTATAAAAAGCAAGAAAAAATAACGGGGATATGCCGTCGGCATTGACGGCTTTCGATAAAACATAAATAAAAAGGAATGTGGTAAAAATGGCAAACACAGCAGAATTATTTGAATGGAAGGGAACTACCTGCGTAAAACTCAGCGCAGGGGGCTATGAAGCATGGGTGGCAAACGAGATAGGCTCAAACGTTATCCGACTCCGCGACAATGTGAACGGACTGGAGTTTTTCCGCTTCAGCGATGAAAATACAGCCGATACTATAAAGCAGTCCGCAGAGGTATGGGGACTCCCCACACTTTATCTGCCTAACCGTTTTGCAGACGGTATACTCAAGACATCTGATGCAGTATATCATCTTCCCGTAAACGAGAAAGCTCCGTATAACAATCATATACACGGATTTATCCACAGAAGGAAGCACGAAGTCGTTGAATACAAGGCTGACGACAACTGCGCATGGGTAAAGACACGTTATGTATATGACGAAAAGGACGAGTTCTTCCAGTATCTTCCTGTAAGATTTACAGCCGAGTACACATTCACACTGTCAGCACAGGGACTTGAGCAGAATATCCGCTTCATCAACACAGACGGAGAAAAGGTGCTTCCTATGTCTCTTGCATCGCATACAGCTATCAGCTCACCGTTCGTTGACGGCGGAAAGGAAGAGGATATCCGCCTCACTGTGCCGATAGGAAAGAGATGCGAGCTCAATGAGCGCTGCCTGCCGACAGAGCAGCTGAAAGCTCCTACAATGCACGACCTTGAGTACAAGAACGGTGTAAAGAAGCCTGTATTGCAGGTAGTTGACAACGAGATGTACTTCGGCGAGTATATCGACATTGACGGCGAGAAGTTCCACGGTGTTATCGCAGAGGATATTGCAAGCGGCAAGAAGCTCTGCTACGAGGTATCCGAGGAGTACGGCTTCTGGATAATCTGGAACGACCGCGGCTTCAATCATTACTTCTGTCCCGAGCCGATGACAGCAATGATAGACGCTCCGAACCTTAGTCTGCCTGCTGATGTAACAGGCTACCGCGAGGTAAAGCCTGGAGACACATTCGAGACACACGAAAGATTTTTCACTAAATTATGATAAAAAGCGGACTTTAAAGTCGATACTGATATATAAGTATAGCCCCAACGCATTTGAACTGCTTTGGGGCTATTTTTTTAAATATGATTCACCAAATACTTGCTGAATGTATGAACGGGATTCCAAAGGGACTGTGTTCCTTTGGCAGAGTGACTCCCCATAAAATGGGGAGATGTCCGTAGGACAGAGGGGACGTACCGGTTAGGTCAGAGACGGCGTCTCTGGTCGCTGTTCCAAGCTTTAAGAGAACAGCGAAATAATACGAAGGCGCACCGCAAGGGTGAATTCCGAAAACAATCCAGTGAATTGTTTTAGGAAGAGGGTGACTCCCCACGGTGTGGGGAGATGTCGCAGCGCGACAGAGGGGACGGACCCGATTAGGGGGTCCTGCAAGAGAGGGCGTCCTTATAATCAATTAACCTTCTATCTCTATATGAGCATAACGATTATGTCCGTTTTTTGTTATATTATGAGTAATGACGGACGACCAGCTCTGCATATAGCATTGCCGGTCAAATCACAGATTTGGGGCACTGCTTAAATGGTCGTCCCTACAAGGCTAACGGCTTTGGCGGATATTATCCGCCCCTACACTGAATACGTGTTTTTTATTACGCAGGGCACAAACGGGCGCGCGGAACGCGCCCCTACAAGGGACGCCATTTCGGCGTCCCTTTCTGATCACTAACCACTAATCACTACACACTAACCACTGTTTCATGTGACAAATGTATCACACTGCACTAAAAACCGACTCCTTGATTGTGCACTCTTCCAAAAGTGATAAATTTATCACTTTTACTGTTGACAAACGGATATGCGAGTGATATAATTGTCACAGAAAGTGATGAATACATCACTCCAAGGAGGGAACATTATGAAAAATAAAGGACGGAAAACGCTTTCACTGAAGGCACAGGCAGTATCAGAACTTATATTAGCTATGATAATGATAGTGCTTTTTATTGGAAAAATGTACGAAAACATATTCCATAGTCGTGCATTGCATAATATTATCAATTATGGTGCGCCGTTTATAATCATTGCAATATCAGCAGTTTTTGTGATCGCTGTAAAATTCAGATACCAGCCCAATGACGAGCTTTCCCGCGAGCTGACGCTGAAGGCAACGGAAATAGCGGTAAAGATCGAATTGTGCGTAGCTGTGTTCTGCGGAATAATCATGCATTTGCAGGGCAATAGAAGCGGTGATGAGTATTACAGGATAATGGGCAGTGATGTGTGTATGTTCGGAGTATTTCTCAGCGGAGTCTTTTTTGCAGCCAAGAACATTGTTTTCCTCTGGCTCGACAGAACACCAAAAGCAGAGGAGGAAGAATGATATGGAAAAGAATAATTACCGCAATATCCATATAATCAGTATAATAAGTATCGTAGGTGTAATGCTGGTTTATATTTTATGTGATATTTTCCCGAATAAAAAGTGGGTCACGCTCGTTATCTCGTTAGCTAATATAACTCTTATCGGCAAGTTCGGCGGACCATATGAAAATAAAGATGAGCTCACAAGGCTCACTCTCGGCAGGGCTAACGGGATAACTCTTATCGTTGTCATAGCCGCCTTGTTCGTAATAAGCCTTATTGGTCAGAATTCCGCAAACAAAGAGCTGTTTGCAGGCGATGTATATGTATTTACTGCGTTGGCTGCACTATTATTGAGAAGTATTTTGTTCCTTTTCTTAGACAGAACGCCTAAGGCTGAGGAGGACGAATAATGCCCGAGCTAAAGACAAAACTTAAAGAATACCGTGCAAAGCACGACATGAAGCAGGGAGAGCTCGCAGAGCTTGTGGGAGTCCGCCGTGAGACCATAATCCGACTTGAAAAGGGACTGTACAATCCGTCCCTGAAACTTGCAATGGACATTGCGAAGGTGTTCGGCACAACAGTCGAGGAACTTTTCTCCTTTGAGGAATGAGCGTAAGGCAATGTGCACAAAAAACGCCCATAAAAAAATACAACGCAATTTTTGATAAATCTATTGTATTATATGCAAAAATATGGTATAATAAATCAAATGCGGTTGTTTTGACCGCCTTTGTCACCAAAAATAAAGGAGTATTATTATGAAGTTCGGATTTTTTGACGACGCTAAGAAGGAATATGTTATCAATTCCCCAAGAACTCCCTATCCGTGGATAAACTACCTCGGAAATCAGGGCTTTTTCTCACTTATTTCCAATACAGCAGGCGGCTACTGCTTCTATAAGGACGCTCGCCTCAGACGTATCACACGTTATCGCTACAACAACGTACCTCTCGATATGGGCGGACGTTATTTCTATATCAACGACAACGGAACTATATGGAACCCGGGCTGGTCACCTGTAAAGACAGAACTCGACGAGTATGAGTGCCGTCACGGTATGGGCTATACAGTTATCACAGGTAAGAAGAACGGACTCAAGGCTGAGGTAACATTCTTTGTTCCGCAGAATTACGATGGCGAAGTACAGCAGGTAGTTCTCACAAACGAGAGCAAGGAAGCTAAGAGCTTCTCTATCTTCTCAATTGCTGAATGGTGTCTCTGGGACGCTCAGGACGACTGCACAAACTTCCAGAGAAACTTCTCAACAGGTCGTGTTGAGATAGAGGGTTCAACTATCTACCACGTAACAGAGTACAGAGACAGACGTAACCACTACGCTTTCTATACTGTAAACGATGAGATCGACGGATATGATACAGACCGTGATTCCTTCCTCGGAAGCATCTACAACGGCTGGGACAATCCTGAGACAGTAAAGGCTGACAAGCCTGCAAACTCATTTGCTGACGGCTGGTCACCAGTTGCTTCACACTACAAGAAGGTAACTCTTGCTCCCGGCGAGTCAAAGACTCTCATCTATATCCTCGGTTATGCTGAGAACCCACAGGACAAGAAGTTTGCTGCTGAAAAGCCTGCTAACCTTCTTACAAGAGAGACATGGGTACTCAACAAGGAAAAGGCTTATGCAATGATCGAGAAGTACAACACACCTGAAAAGGTTGCAGCAGGTCTTGCAGAGCTCCGCAGCACATGGGAGGATCTCCTTTCAATATTCAACGTTAATACACCTGATGACAAGGTAAACAGAATGGTAAATATCTGGAACCAGTATCAGTGTATGGTAACATTCAACCTTTCACGTTCTGCTTCTTACTTCGAGAGCGGTATCGGTCGTGGAATGGGCTTCCGTGACTCAAATCAGGATATCCTCGGCTTTGTACACCAGATTCCTGAGCGTGCAAGAGAGAGACTGATCGACATTGCTTCAACACAGCTTTCAGACGGCGGCTGCTACCACCAGTACCAGCCTCTTACAAAGAAGGGCAACGCTGATATCGGCGGCGACTTCTCAGACGATCCGCTCTGGATGATTCTTTCTGTTGCAGCTTATATCAAGGAAACAGGCGACTGGGGAATTCTTGATGCAAACGTTCCTTTCGATGACGACCCGAACGGCAAGCACACAATGCTCGAGCACCTCAATGTTTCCTTCTATCACATCGTAAACAACCTCGGACCTCATGGTCTCCCGCTTGCAATGAGAGCTGACTGGAATGACTGTATCAACCTTTCATGCTTCTCAGACACACCCGGTGAGAGCTTCCAGACTTATACAAATCCTAAGTTCAAGGCTGAGGGCGGCTACTCCAAGATAGCAGAGTCTGCATTCGTTGCAGCACTCTTCACATACACAGGTCCTGCATTCGTAGGCATCTTAGAGCACCTCGGCAAGAAGGACGAAGCTGCAAAGGCTCAGGCTGAGATCGACAAGATGAAGAAGAATGTTATGGAATCTGCATTCGACGGAGACTGGTTCATCAGAGCTTACGACGCTAACGGTGAGAAGATGGGCTCCAAGGAGTGCGAGGAAGGCAAGATATTCATCGAGCCGCAGGGCTTTGCAGTTATGTCCGAGATAGGTAAGGATCAGGGCGCAGACATCAAGACACTCAACTCCATTGATAAGTACCTCAACTGCGAGTTCGGTCTTGTTCTCAACAATCCTGCATTCACAAAGTACTATATACAGTACGGTGAAATTTCCACATATCCCGGCGGATATAAGGAGAATGCCGGTATCTTCACACACAACAATGCATGGATAATCTGTGCTGAGGCATATGTAGGACGCGGTGACAAGGCATTTGAGTACTACAGCAAGATAGCTCCTGCTTTCACTGAGGAGACATCTGATATCCACAAGACAGAACCATATGTATACGGTCAGATGATCGGCGGTAAGGACGCAAAGAACTTCGGTCAGGGCAAGAACTCATGGCTCACAGGTACAGCTGCATGGAACATGGTAGCTATTTCCCAGTACATTCTTGGTGTACAGCCTGTATTTGACGGACTCAAGGTTGATCCTTCCATTCCTCACGAGTGGGATGGCTTCACAGCAGTTCGTAAGTTCAGAGGCGCAACATTCAACATCACAGTCAAGAATCCTGCACACGTATGCAAGGGTGTAAAGACAATGACAGTTGACGGCAAGGCAGTAGAGGGATGTGTAATTCCTGTATGCAATGGCGGCACACACGAAGTTGAAATCGTAATGGGTTAATAAAAAGGCGGACTTAATGTCCGCCTTTTTTAATTTGTAGGGGACGATGCCTACATCGCCCCGTTTGATTTGTTGCATTTGTAGGGACGACCATTTAAGCAGTGCCCCAAATCTGTGATTTGGCTGGCAATGCTTAAATGGTCGTCCGCTTTCATATCCGCCCGTAACGCTTTGTAGGGGACGGCGACCTCGACGTCCCGAAAAAATATTGCATAATTATCCGCCCTTGCTGATCATCGTGAAAGCGAAGGTATTAAATCGCTAATAAACGCCAAAGCTCCGAAAATACTTACAAAATAGATAATAATAAAAGCAACGGATATACCGAGCCCAATGGCTCCAAGTTTTGATCCCCATTTGGCGTAATCTTTTCCCGGACGTTTCTGGTCGAGAGATATCTTTCCCAGAACGATTGAAGTTATAGCGCATAGAAGAGAGAACCATATTGCCAGAAAAGCAGTCGGGATAGAGCATATTCCGAATACAAGCGAAGCTATAGCCATATTGGCAGTCGGCTCAGCGGCTGATTTAGTCGGAGCAGTCTGCTGAACACTGTTAGGCTTGCTGTCTTCCGAGAAAGATTTGCCGCAGGCATTGCAAAATTTAGCGTCATTTGGATTTTCTTTTCCGCAGTAAGTACAAAACATAATCATTCCCCTTTCAGTTTTACTTTAATAAATTATAACACATATGTATTCAAAATGTCAACATATGTATTCAATATTTACAAAAAATTCGTATATCATATTATCAGAGGTGATAATATGTATATACCAACACTTGATTCTAAGATCGTAGGCGAAGTAATAGCGGAGTTCCGCAAGAAAAAGGGGATATCGCAGGAGGTAATAAGCGGACTTGCCGATATAGGGCGTACACACCTCAGTGCAATAGAACGAGGCGAAAGGAAGCCGACTCTTGAGACATTGTATCGTATATCAAACGCGCTCGGCGTAAAAATGAGCGATATTGTAATGGCAATCGAAGAAAAAATAGATTGATATGCAGGGGCGCACAGTGTGCGCACATTTATGTTCTGTAATGCTTTGTAGGGACGGCCATTGGTCGTCCGCTTTCATATCCGTCCGCTTTTGCCTGTAACGCTTTGCAGTGGTGTACTTGACAAAAGACTGTAATTATGATACAATGATTAAAATTTTTGTAGGGGGGATTTGCCTTGAAAAAAGCAATATTAGTTCTTAGCTTACTGGTTGTTGTGTCGGCGGCAGTATCCTGCGGCAATAAAAAAGCGACGCTTGACCCGATAGAGGTAACAGCTGAGGAAATGCAGACGGTAGCGGATTATAAGCCCATAGAGACTGAACCCATCGCTACAACTACCGAAGACGTTACGGAAGAGCAAACACCGTTCAGCGATGCAGGCGAGGGTACAAGCTTCAAAAACGGCACAGCAAAGGGGACTGTATATACTTCCGAATATGCAGGAATGAAGGTAACATTTCCCGATAATACAGCGCTGAACGACAGAGCGGCAAATGATGAAGAGATCAGGAAAAATTGGTCATCGCTGGATAAACGTACTCAGGATGAGCAGAACAGCCGCATTACAGACCTTGTTGCAAACGGCATGGATACCACATATGTTTTCCAGTTTTACAATACAAAGCTGATGTTCCCCGATAAGGAAAATGTTACTGTAGACGAGTTCATGGAAAAGCAGATAGCTTTTAGTGAATCAGAGGATATAACGCTTTCAAAACCAGAAAAAACAACTCTTGGCGGCAAGGAATATACAAAAGAGACTGTAGTGATAGAGCAGCTGGGCTTGGAGCTTGTATACTACGTGAGAAAGATAGACGATGATTTTGTGCTGGTCATAAATTCGCATGGCGAAGCAGGATTTGACCATATGATACTCGAAAAAGCTATCGAAGCAATATAACAAAAAAGGACTGCTATGCAGTCCTTTTTATTTCGCTTGGTTATATAAGATGTGATTTTTTAAGACCTGATTTGTCCAGAGCAAGTCCTGTAACGATAAACAGTACAGTGCTTGCGGCTATCTGTACGCAATAAGCAGGAGTCTGTCCGAAAGCAGCAATAATAGCGGCAGTGGAGAAGCCCTTGGTTATAACGATGCCTTCGTAAAGGCTGTATCCGACCACACAGAGTATAAGTGATGGGATAATACCAAGAAGATTGCGTTTTGTGATTATCTTATCTGATTTATTGGTAAAAAACAGAGCTGTGATCGCTTTTATAACGATAGTTGCAGGTATCCAGATAGGGAAGCCCGAAAGTCCGTCAGCCAGTCCTCCGCCGATAACTCCTGCTGCAATAGCATAGGGTGTGGGAAGGATACTTGCGGCGAGGTATATGAGTCCGTCACCTGCGTGGGTATAGCCTGCACCTGTAGGCACATGGATATAGGCGGTGAATACGAATATCAGTGCGGAAAAAAGACTCGTAAGCACCATTTTTTTGATTTTGTCTGTCTGAGCTGTTCTTGTCATAACAATGCCTCCTTAAAACTACTAATCCTATATGTATTGGTTTAGCTTATTATAACACTATACATACGTTTTTTCAATATAAAAGATACACAAACTTTGCAAACGCAAATTTGCCGAAAGTGTTACAGATGTCGCAATATAGGGGAAAATTATAACCGCTTATAAAAACAATCCTATAAGGAAAGCACTTCCCGAGGCTGCAAGAGCAACCACTATAAGAGGCATTTCCAGAAAAGCCAGTATAATAGCGACAGCCGTACCTGCAACAGCAGTATAGATGTTATGGGTGGTATAGAATATAGCAGGTATAGTCATAGCGCTGAGAACGGCGTATGGGATATAGTACAGGAAGCTCCTGAAAAAGCGTGATTTTATTTTCTTTCGGAAGAAAGTGAACGGCACCATACGTATGAGGTAGGTCACGCCTGCCATTACGAAAATATATACAGCAAGGCTCATTCTGTCGCCTCCTCATCTTTTATGGGGAAAAGAAGCGCAGCCGCCACAGAAGCGGTGATCGCCGATATGATTATAGCAAATCCCTCGCTTATAAAGGGCAGGCAGTATTTGAATACTACGCTAAGAGCTGCAGCAATAATTACAACGAAGAGAACGCTGTGCTGCTTTTTTGCAGGTGGTATTATTATAGCGATGAACATACCGTACAGCACTATCTCCATAGCCGTACTTACCGAAGCAGGCAGAAGCTCACCTGCTGCCGCGCCGAGAGCAGTACCTGCTATCCAGCCTACAGCGGCAATGAATATCATACCGTACATATAGGCAGGTACAAGAGGCTTTTTCTGAGCCGAGCATACACCGAATATCTCATCGGTTATGCCGAATGATGCAATAAGCCGGTGAGGCGTAGTAAAACTTTTGTCAAGCTTCTGTGAGAGTGAGAGTGCCATAAGTGAATAGCGTATATTTATGGTTAGCTGGAGCAGTATCATTTCGATGATAGTGCCTCCTGCCGCAATGACATCTATACCTGCTTTCTGCCCCGCGGAAGTAAGGCAGGTAGCAGATATGGCAGATGCCTGAAAAACGGAAAGCCCTGCTTTATTTACGCAGAGTATCCCGAGTCCGAAAGACACAGAGAGGTATCCCAGAAATATAGGGATACCGTGTGACATTCCGCGAAGAAAGTTGTTTTTCATAATGACTGCACCCGCAGTCCTGAGATAATTGACATATTTATCCTCCGAGATAATATAGTTACAGCGATTTTATCCTTTCGGCAGAATCGCTTATCTCTGCCCATGAATAGTCTATCATGTATTCACCGTGGTAGGATTTGAGGGCAGAGGCGTCACCTGAAAACAGGTCGTACAGGTCGCAGTTTACAGCTTCCTTGTTTATCTGTATCTGTCTGTTTTGTTTTATAATTACATTGCTGAAGCCTGCGGCTTCTATATCCTTGATAAGGTCAGAGACATACTGCGAGACCTTTTTTGAAGTAGGTCTGTCGAAGTCCTCAACTTCAAGAACATCGGCAGCTATCTCCTTGCTTGTGACAGGATAGCCGCACTGGTCTATGAGGTAAGCGAATATTTCCTTGGAAATAGTGCGCGAAAATTTTATAGGCACATTATCCTTGCCGAATACGCGGAAATTGCCGAATGTGCGTATTTTCAGCCTGTTGTCGTCCTTTTGCTCGGGAACGGCTGAGTATCTGAAATTATCGAATTCATTGCGTATATCCTGTTCGGTGTACGGCTTCATTATGTATCCGCTTGGACGCATCTGTATAGCTGCAAAGGCGTATTCCGAATAACTCGTAACGAAAACGATATTGCACATAGGAGAATGCTTTTTCAGTTCTATAGCCACCTGAATGCCTGACATCTTGCCTATGCGGATATCTAGGAAGGCAGCGTCGAAGGACTTTTTGTCATCGTATTCAAGGAACTGTGCAGCTCTTCTGAATGCTACGACCTCTGCATCGGGCTTTACTTTTTTGATAGTTTCTACGAGAAGCTGGAGTGCATATTTTTCATCATCTATTGCCAGAATTTTCATCGTTTTTCTCCTTTGGGATAAGAATAACGCATACAGTTCCCTCATCGGGAACACTGTTTATGATAAGTTCACCGCCGCATTCGTCCTCAAGACGTTTGCGGACGTTGTTTATGCCTATATGGCTTTCATCGAGATTGTCGAGGGCGGAGGTATCGAAGCCTGCGCCGTCGTCCATAATGGTTATCCTGTGGTGAGTTTCAGTCTCATCGGTGATGATGCGGACAGTGCCGCAGCCGCTTTCAGAGCTGTTTATGCCGTGCTTTACAGCATTTTCCACCATTGGCTGTACCGTGAGTACAGGCAGCATGAACATTTCGTTCCTGATATCGAATTCGATATTCAGGTCGTCGTCAAATCTGAGTTTTTCCAGAGAGAGGTATATCTTTGTATGCTCAAGCTCCTCCTTGATGCTCACAAGACCGTTTCTGCTCATGGCGTCAAGATTTTGTCTCAGATACTTTGAGAAGTCGATAAGGGCGTTTTTGGTCTTTTGCGTATCCTTATCGCAAAGATATATTATCGAAGTAAGAGAATTGTACATAAAATGGGGCTGTATCTGCGAAAGAGTCAGCACCCTTCGGCTTTTTTCGAGCTCAAGCTCGCTTGTCCTGAGCTTTGTTTCCATTTCGCGCTGATATATGGATATAAGGTAGAAATAGAAGATTATAACGTCGAGAGCAACTATTTCGTCCATAAGGTCTACGACGATATAGGCGGCTTCAAGATAGCACTCGAATATGGTCAGGAAAACTATGAATATAACGGTGGCACCCTTGGTACGCTCCTTTGATTTGAAGAAGCGGATAGAGTACCTCAGCAGGAGCAGCATATATATCATGCCCGTGAAATAAGGGGAGAGGAACAATATCCTGTTCTCATAGTCAAGGTGCTTGTCAAAGCTGAAAATTATCTTCGGACCGAAAAGGTTGATTATTTCCGCCAGTATAAGTATGCCCTCGGGAATGAAAAGCAGATACCTTTTTACGTTTGGCGTAACGAGCAGTATCTCGATATAGGCTATCATGGGGAAGAGGATATGCTCTACTGTTGAACGGAAATACATAAAGTACATTGCAGGGTCGCCGCGGTAATCGTAGCTTGCGTCGTAGGATTCTTTCAGGAAAAGCTCTCTGAAGAAGGTATTTGCAACGATAATGGTTAGCAGCAGGACTATAACAGCGATATGCTCGGTACCGCGCGGACGTTCCTTGCGGTTTTCGATGAGCAGTACGATGATACCGATAATAAGAGCAACAGAGACGAAATTATAGCTGATAAGATACGAGACTAATTCCATAACAGTTCTCCTTGTGATTATGTATAATACAGCAGACTGCATTTTGACCATATAATGCTATTATAACACATTCTGCACTGTTTGTAAAGAAAAGGGAAGCCGTTTTTTGTGTGTATTATTCATAAAAAATCACCTGACAGCGGCAGAATTTGTAGTTGAAAATCGTTGAAATGACGAAATTGCGAAAAATTCTTAAAATTGAATAAAAAGGGGCTTTTTTGTTGAACCGTGTGGAACATCTTATGTTATAATAATGGTGGGATATGATATACATATATTGTGGCAGTAGGGTTCAGACGCTGCGGTTGGTAGTAAAACTGGGGGGAAACAGTTGCGGAGGTTGTAATATTACCTGCCGAAGCGGGCTGCGGTGTCTCTTCTCCTACGTTAAAGAGCAAATTAAGATCATCTGATGGTTTCCGTGAAACGCGGAAGGGGTTCACTATTATTTTGATTTCGAGGGATTGCTATACCTTCATTGTTCAATATTTTTTCAGGCGCAGTCATAGTGGCTGCGCACTTTTTTTAATTTATTAAAGATATGAAAATAGTAAAAAACTGCGGTTCTGTACAATCGTATTCTCATTATATCCGATAATGTCATAACACGGGAAATCCATTGACACCGATGTTTTGAAATGATAAAATGTAGTCGAAAAGTAAACGTGAAAAAATTTTTCAACAGGGCATTTATAAAAAACATTTGATTAAGGAAAAACAGATAGGTGCGGCAGATGTCGTGCATAGCTGTTTTTTCTCAAAAGGGGTTTTTAGAGATGTCCAATGTATAAACAGAAAGGAAAGAAAACAAATGAAAGCAATTAAAAAGACTTTGGCGGGTCTTTGTGCTGTCTGCATCAGTGCAGGAAGCCTTTCCGTAATAGGCGCATCAGAATATGGCAGCGTGGCTGAGGCAGCATCAAAGGATATTTCTTCGACAATGGAGTGGGACACACTGAAAATGGGCGGTGCAGGCTTCGTGTCGGGCATCGTTGCAGGACAGAAGGAAATGTATCTTCGTACAGACGTAGGCGGCGCGTACAGATACGACTATGACAAGAAGAGATGGGTACAGCTTTTCGGCTTCATCAACGAGGACGACCGCGGACTTCTCAGCTGTAAGGGCATCGCTATCGACCCGACAGACGATCTGACAGCTTATTTCCTCTGCGGCTGTGCATACTTCTCAAATGCAAAGACAGTTATCTATAAGACTACAGACGGCGGCAAGACATTTACAGGCGTTGATGTCACAGATCATATACAGGTACACGGAAACGGCGACGGCCGTGAGTGTATCGAGCCTATCGCAGTTGATCCCGATAACCCTGATACCATATATGCAGGCGGCGATGTTACCGCAGGCAAGTCAGCACTTATCAAGTCAACAGACGGCGGTAAATCATGGAAGCCTGTAGAGGGGTATGATGCACTCGGACTTTTCACAGGAGAGATCAAGTACCCTTCATGGACGGATAATCTGGTAAGAGGCACAGAGCCAAGCAAGCTCTACAACCAGCAGAACGGTATCGGATGTGTTTATGTCGAGGGCGGCAAGGTGTACGTCGGAACCTCCGTAACAGGACAGGCAAATGTCCACGTAGCAAGCGTCAAGGACGACAAGTTCGAGCCAATAAAGGCGCTCCCGAATGCAAACTATCCTCTTTCAATAACAAGTGACCATAACGGAAATCTTTTCTTTACATATATCGCAGGACTTGCTTTTGCAGGTGCATCAGGCGGTGCATACAAGTACAATATTGCTTCAGGCAAGGCTGAAAAGCTTACAGTTTCAGACAATTCTATCGGTATGATAGATGTTGACAAGAAGGATCCCAACAAGATGTTCGCACGTACCTGCGGTGTATTCTCAGACCAGTGGTTCGGCGATGAATGGATACAGGACGACCCCAGCACTCCCGAAAACGAGGGTACTATCGCATGGGGTGACCACTTCTTCCGCTCAAATGACGGCGGCAAGACATGGGAAGATATAACTCCCGGTGCAGGTCCTACAGACTACTCAACAGGAGTAGGCGTAAAGAATTTCATCTCACTTCCTATGGATCTGAACGGCTATGACTGGATATACGGCAAGGCTTGCCATTGGGGCAGCAGCATCGTTATCGACCCAAGAGACCCTGAGGGAGACAGACTTCTCCTCACATCAGGAAACGGCGTATTTGCCTGCGACAATGCATGGGACGAAAAGGGCATACAATTCTACTTCCAGCCTGACGGAGTTGAGGAATGCGTAAGCCTTGATTTCTACAGCACAGCTGACGGTCTCGACCTTTCGGCTATCGGCGACTATGACGGCTTCATTCATACTACTGTTGACGGCATACCTGAGCAGTACAAGCCGAATATGGGCTCTACCTCAGCTATAACAGTCTGCCCTCAGAATACTGATGTTTGGGCAAGAACTGCCAACGGCGACGGAAACAATACAGGCAGCGGATATTATACTTTAGACCGCGGCAAGACATGGAAGACCTTCAAGCCTGCCTGCACAGGCGGCAAGCTCTCCATTACAGAGCTTTCAAAGGGCAAGTACAGAGTTATAAATACAAGTGCAAAGGGCGCTGCTTCCTACTCTGATGACTGGGGTGCAACATGGAAGACCTGCGAAGGAATAAAGGCAACAAAGGGCGTTTACACACTGGTCGATCCCGAGAATGCAAAGATAGTTTACGCTGTAGGTGCTCAGTTCAATGAATACTGGTCATCTGATATATCCAAGAAAGAGCCTACCTACGACGAGTCACACTACTCATACTACATCAGTGAGGACTACGGCGCAACCTTCACAGAGACACGTATCTGCCCGTATAACTGGCAGCTCACATGGAAGTTCGAGGAAACAGGCGATCCTGCATACCTCGGAAACGGCACTATAGCTTTTGCAGGTGCAGAAGAGGGCGTTTTCCTCATCTCCGACAAGGGCAAGACCATCAAGAAGCTGGACAACGTGGCATATGCAAAGTGTATCGGCTACGGTGCACCAGAGAAGAAGGGCGATGTGAATACACTCTTCATCTACGGCAAGCCCGAGAAGGATGACAAGGAAGGCATCTACCGTTCAACAGATGCAGGAAAGACATGGGTGTGCATCAATACAGATCACCTCTACGGCGGTACAGGCAACGGTAACTACCTCGTTGGCGATATGGACGAGTTCGGTAAGGTATATATGTCAACAGTAGGCTGTGGTATAGTTTACGGACAGATAAAGGGCAGTGCTCCTTCAACTCCGTCAACAACTACAACAACTACGAAAAAGACCACGACTACAACAAAGGTAACTACTACAACTAAGGCAGCAACTACGACTGTATCCACAACTCCAAAGACAACAAGCAAGGACTACAAGGCAGGCGATGCAAACTGCGACGGCGGAGTAGACCTTTCAGATGCAGTTATCATCATGCAGGCACTTGCAAATCCGAATAAGTACGGCGAGAGCGGTTCTGACAAAACTCACATCACAAAGCAGGGCATCGAGAATGCAGACGTTATCGGTAACGATGGCATGACAACAAACGATGCACAGGCTATCCAGAGATATCTCCTGAAACTTGTAACAGAGCTGCCTATCAAATAATAACGCAAAACGGCTCCCAAAATGGAAGCCGTTTTTGTTCACAAAAAATATATTGATTTTTGTTTTTTGTTCTGCTATAATATGGGATATATTTTAATGATATGGAGGATTTAAAATGAAAAAAACAATTTCGATCGTCACATCTTTATGCATTTCCGCAGGTGCTTTACTTGCACCTTATGCATCAGGCTATGGGGTAAAAGCCAATGCATACACGGCTGCATTAAGTGAAACAACTATCATCGAGCCATCTGTTGTCGGTGAGACTTCAGGAACTTGCGGCGAAAATGCTACATGGACGCTTGATGACAGCGGTACGCTTACAATAAGCGGTACAGGCGAAATGACACGTGATTATTATTCATTCAAAGAAATTATAAAATCAGTAATTATTGAAAAAGGAATAACCACAATATGTGTGAGTGCTTTTGAGAATTATGTCAATCTTGAATCTGTAACAATACCCGATACAGTTACAGATATAGGTCATTTAGCATTTGGAGATTGCAGCAGCTTGAAATCTATAGAAATACCTGCTTCTGTTAAAAAAATAGATTCTATGGCATTTAATAAATGCACAGGTCTTAAAGAACTTGTATTTTCAGGTTCTGATATAGACATAGATGATTCAGCATTTTATAAGTGTGACAATATTGAAACTCTTATACTGCCAAATGGAGCTGCACATTTGGGTCATGATCTTTTAAATGACTTTGATAACCTCAAGTCCTTAACTATACCTCAGAATTTTTCGAATGATGATATAATTATTATGCATGGTGAAAATCTTAAAACATTAACGGTACTGAATCCTGATTTTGATTTCAATAAGATTCATTTTCATTTTATGAGTGATTCGGTAATATGTGGATATACAGGTTCAACAGCTCAGGAATATGCCGAAAAAGAATATTTAAAATTTGTGGCTTTAGATGCTGCCGAAACAACGACAACAACTTCAGCAATTACAACGTCGGTTACAACAACGACCACAACTGCAATAAATGAAACAACTCTTCCTGTGTCATCGGTTGTCCGCGAGACATCAGGAACTTACGGTGAAAATGCAACATGGAAACTTGATGACAACGGTACTCTTACAATAAGCGGTACAGGTGAAATGGCAGATACTTATACTTTATTTTTGAAAATTAGAAAGGATATAAAATCTGTCATTATTGAAGAAGGAATAACTTCGATAAATGCCTATACGTTTTGTGATTGCATCAATCTTGAATCTGTAACGATCCCCAATACAGTTACAAGTTTAGAGAAGGGCACTTTTGCAGGTTGCAACAGCCTGAAATCTATTATAATACCTGATTCTGTTACAAGCATAGGTATGTATGCATTTTATAATTGCAGCAGCCTTGAATCAATAAAGATTCCTTCTTCTGTTACATTGATAGATTATTGTGCATTTTATGGATGCACAGGACTGAAAGAACTTGTATTTCCAGCTTCTGATATAAACATAGATGATACAGCATTTTATGGTTGTAAAAATATTCAAACATTAACGATGCTGAATCCTGATTTTAATTTTAATAAGATCCATTTTGATTGTACAAGAGATACGACAATATACGGATATGTCGGTTCAACAGCTCAGGAATATGCCGAAAAAGAATATTTAAAATTTGTGGCTTTAGATGCTGCCGAAACTACCACAACATCTTCAACAACAACTACAACGTCAGGCACAGCAACCACGACTGTATCTACAACTCCAAAGACAACAAGCAAGGACTACAAGGCAGGCGATGCAAACTGCGACGGCGGAGTAGACCTTTCAGATGCAGTTCTCATCATGCAGGCACTTGCAAATCCTAACAAGTACGGCGAGAGCGGTTCTGACAAAACTCACATCACAAAGCAGGGCATCGAGAATGCAGACGTTATCGGCAACGACGGCATGACAACAAACGATGCACAGGCTATCCAGAGATATCTCCTGAAGCTTGTGACAGAGCTGCCTATCAAATAATAACGCGAAACGGCTTCCGAAATGGAAGCCGTTTTTATGTTTATTCGTATGTATTGTCAGTGCGGAAATTTATCAATGAAAACTCCAACCTCTGTAAAAACACCCTTGCTGCTGCCCTTTACAGTTACAGAGCCGATACGCTGAGCTGTGATATTGCCGAAGCTTACCACATCATAAAGATCTTCACCGAGGAAGCCGCTGTATGAGCAGAACACTTTTTTGTGACCGCGGAAATCGTATTTATCGCGGAATATCAGAGCCTGCTGCGGATCATAGAGAAAGCGCATATCAAGATCGAAGTATTTATGGCGTACTATTTTCAGTGCAGCCGCATCACTGTCGGTAAGATCGAAGGTGCCGTAATTTCCGTTGATATCTGCCATATGGTAATCACTGGCGATGTGCGAACAGGCAAGCTCAGTACCGTAAGTGAGCAGCTTTGTGTTTGTGTGATCGAATATCTCAGGTGCAGGGAAAGCACTTATCATAACTGTGTTCGTGTCTCTGATATAAGGATAAGTACCGAGGAGCTTGTAGGAAAGATTTGAAGCGGCGTCCCACATGGAGGTGTTGGATCTTACGTAGATATAGCTGCTGTCATCGGCATTATTTTCGTGAGTTACATAAGGCAGGGTGTAGAAATTGTCCATGAGCATATTGAACGAGATATTCATTTTAAGTCCCGGCTCTATCTGGTTCTGACAAAGCAGCGATGTGAAGCCCCTTGACGTAACGCTGAGGAAATACTCACCGCCTGCTTTTTCGACTTTGAGCTTGTCGATTAGTCCGTGATGTATGAGAGTATTGTCAAGTGCGAGCAGTACCTCTGCGGCGTTATCGAAGCTTGTATGCGAAGTACGTACCTTTGCGGACAGGGAAGTGTAAGGAGTATATATATCCTTCCTGAAACTGAATGAGAGGATATTTTCCTCAGCAAGGATAGTCCCGTCCTTATTTTTTATACTGAGAACAGCTGTCAAGTATCATCGCTCCTTACAATATTATCGTCAGTCATCAGCGTGACCGATACATCTGCCCAGTCGCCTTTCTTGTTGTCGAAGGTATAGGACAGCAGACGGCAGTTACTGAAGCAAAGCCCCATATACTCCACGTTGAAGAGTGCGGAGTTTTTCACAAGTGCATTGAAGCTGAAAACAAAATCCGCGGCAAAATCCGAGAACACTCTTCCCGAAAAGGTGAGCTTTGTACTGCGGCTTGCGTCATTGGTGAACACGCTTCCGCCGTCAGCCGTGGATTCTTCGTTTATGCTTCTTGCAGCCGAGGCTTTGAAGCTGTCGCAGTATATAACCGCTGAGGCAATATTAACGGGCACAGCCTCATGCTTGGTAAGCTCTGTGGTACTCATGGGCTGCTCCTTTCTATCCTTGTGATACCGCTTGCGGAGAGCCTGACTGTAAGCACAAGACGCTGTATATTGGAGTCGAATTTTATGCTCATTTTCGACAGCGAGCAGGTAAGTCCGCACATATCGGATATGACAGGCTCGATGCTTGTATCATAAAGGCTGTATATCTCGGCTACGGAGCTTTTATGTGGAGCTGTTATGCTTATCTCAATATCGGCTTTGAAGGGGATAAAGATAGTGTAAGGTGAATAAATAGGCGAAAACGACTCAAATCCGCCTATGCCCACAACAGTGAATATCCCTTTTTCTTTCTTTGCGATATCCACCGCATCAAAGGCACTGTAAACGGCTGTAACGCCGCTGTCTGTGAGCTTTTCTATTACATCGTTTATTATCTCGCGCAGCATTATAACCTCTCCTCTCCGCTTGAAAAGCTGCCGAAAACAAAGGTATCCGCAGTAATAAGGCTTTTGCACATCTGCAAGTAATCTTTAAGGAGCTGCTTTGCATACTCATATGCAGTATTCTGCGACTCCTTCAGCATCTTTCCTGCGTAGGTGACATCTGCTCTTTCTCTTGCAGCAAGTATCTGCTGTAGTCTGTAAAAAGCGAGGGCAGCGCAGAGAAAGCACAGCCTCAGGTCGCTTATATCCGCATTTGGTCTGAGGATATCGTCTACCTCACGCATGGAAACGTATATCAGCTTCATGTATTCGGTGCTGTTTGACTCGCCTGTCATAAGCTCGAATATTTCGGTTATTTTTTGAATATCCATACTGCCTCCTTATTTCATGGTGAAGCTGTCGGCGGTATCCTCTGACTCTGCACCGTATTCCAGCTGCACCTCAGTTTTTGATTTCCTGCACTGCAGCTCAAATGACCTGCGCAGGGTGATAAGCTGCTGAGTATTCATATTTGCAGCCGATACGGAAGCTATGTCAGCCGCCGCCCTGCCGCCTGCAAAATATGCAAATTTGCGGATATCGCGGCGGAGCTCCTCATCGCAGAGCTGTATATCCTTAGCCTGTGACTTTATGGTATCATCGTCGCTGTATTTCTTCGTAACACCTGCATTTACCTGAGCAGGCACGGCAACGAAGCTCCATTCGTAAGCGTCCGTGATATCATCGAGAACGGTATGGCACATATTTCCGCTGTACTTTTTTCCCTTAACGTGATTGCAGGTGGATATATTCTTATCGTTACCGCAGACAGAGCATATCCTCTTGGCTGCGGAGCAGGAAATGCTGACTTCCTTTTTGATACCGCCGTCAATTTCGGCAATAAGGTTCTTGTTTTCATCAGTCCTCACCATGTACGCCATAGCTTTGAGGTAAACGTAAGGCTTGCCGAACTGTGTGAGCAGTGTATCATCGGTGACAAGCTCCGTATCGAAGATACGCGCATTCTGATTTGATGTGGAGGCATCATGGTCGAATATACCTGTTTTGCCGATGAATTTTTCTCTGAGGGTATCAAGAGCATTTTCCGAGAAGCGTTCACAGTCGCGGTCGATATCGTTATCACAGAGTATGACCGAGAATACATATACCTCGTCCTCAGAGAGAGGACGGCGTGTGAATTTATTGATCTTATCGAGAATAGACTTGTCCATATTATCTCCTTTCGGTTTATTTGTAGGGACGCCCATTGGGCGTCCGTCAGATCTGTGTTATCTTTCATAAGGACGACCAATTAAGCAGTGTCCAAAATCTTTGATTTGGCTGGCAATGCTATATGCAGAGCTGGTCGTCCCTACAGGATTTTTATGTAGGGGCTGCCTTTGGCAGCCCGCAACACAAAAACGGTTTTATTCACCAGTTGTAATAGTAAGCACCTTAACAGCATCTGGAGTTATCTTTCTGAAACCGCAGGTGATAGAAACTGTCATCTGATCGAGCTGACGGTCGATGAGCTTGTCGGTCTCCATGATAAGGTCTGTGCTTGTGATGAATTCAAGTGCGAAATTGCGGTCGATACCGATGATGGTATCATTATCGGCAGCCGATGTCTTGACCAATTCCGAGCCGAATGGGAGAATGAGCTTGCCGTCTGCATTTGCAGAGCACTCCTTGAGCTGATCCATGGCAGCTATTTTTGAAGCTACAGCAGGAGAAGCGATGACAGTAGTCATATCGAAGCAGTCAAATTCGCCGTAGAG
The DNA here is from genome assembly GCF_000518765.1 of Ruminococcus flavefaciens ATCC 19208. Classification (GTDB taxonomy): domain Bacteria; phylum Bacillota; class Clostridia; order Oscillospirales; family Ruminococcaceae; genus Ruminococcus; species Ruminococcus flavefaciens. The sequence goes on from NZ_JAEF01000016.1 coordinate 106,622, forward strand.
TGCAGCAAGGTCATCGTATGTGAGTGCGGAAGTAGTGATAGGAGTTGTATCTGCTTCAAGTACGGCAACAGCCTTTTTTACTACCGACACAGCAAGTCTTGCACCCACGCTTCTGAGCATAACGCCGAAAACATCGAGTCTCTGCTGACGGATAGCTTCATAGGAAGCACTGATAAGTCTGCCGAACTTTTCAAGCACAGTAGCTGTAGTGCTTTCTGTAACTGTAGCCTCTGGGAGAGTTTCTGCCTGATCTGTAGTTGTGTAAGTCTCGGTGTCATCGAGTACGCAGCCCAGATACTGACCGCTTGCACATACGGTCTTTGCAGCACATACGGTATTGAGTACAGTTTCATCGAAGCCCTTTCTGATGCAGCGTGTAACGAATTCGGGGAAGAGAACGGCAGTCTCCGTAGTCGAGAAGAACTTCTCAACGCAGTCGCAGTCCTGACCGTTTATCCTGATATTGAAACGCTTGAGCTGTCTCTCAAAAGCGTCCAGCTTTTCAAGTGGAGTACCTGCGTATGCCGAGGAGGGGTCAAGCTCCTCAAGAGCAGCAGTGAATGACTTTCCGCTGAGATTGTAAAGACCCTTTTCAAGTTTGATATCGTTATACATATAGTTACCTCCGTTATTCTTCATTTTTTTCAAGGCGGAGCTCTATCTCTCGCGCCTGAGCGTTTTTCAGCCTTGCTTCCGCAAGAGCTGTTTCGTCCTGTAGATTGATATTGTCCCACTCTACAGAGCAGGAAGCTTCCGCACCTATGGAAGCAAGGAATGAATTGCCCACATCGCATATGACAGGTGTGAGAAGTCTGCGGTAGTATTCAAGCTCCGATGTGAGTATGTCTGCCTGTTGAGATGACATTCTCTCCGTAGAGCTCCACGAGAGTCCCAGCAGAAACGGCGGTATTGAGAGCTTTGCAATTAGCTGTTCGAGTATCTGTCTCACAGGGACATTTGTATCAAAGAGCTGATTTTCAGCACCTATGACCTTGATATCTACATCTCCAACAGCCACAAAGTCCTTTACCTGACCGTATTTGGCTGAGTTCATACCGTCTGCCCACTCACGGGCTATCTGCTGAGCCCGTTCACGGGAGTTCAGCATATCTCCTGCCTGTCCCGATGGCTTATAGGTCACTGCATAGCGGACATTTCCTGCGCGGTCGAAATTCTGACCGATGCATTCGTATATCCTCATAAGGATACCGCTGAGTGACGGAAGCCCTCTGAGCAGGGAGTTTCCCCCTGTAAGAGAAGCATAGAGTATGCGTTCGGGGTGAGCTATTTTTCGGGAACTGCCGTCGGGAGCGATGACAGTATAGCTCCTGCTGAAGGGGTCAGCTCCTGCGGACAGCCTTATGCGTGAAACATCTCCGTTCCAAAGCCCTGCAATGCGCTGTTCTTCGCTGTCGGGAACTATCTCACCTGCGGCACTTCCGTAGGTGATGAGACTGTCGAGGAAATTATCCGCAAAGCAGCCTATCGAGCGTCCTGTAAGACCTACGGGAACGTTTGCAAGGAAGTCGTCAAGCTCCTGCTGATATTTCTCGTCCGAGGATATAACGCGGAAGCCGCCTGTGAGTCTGATGATTTTCATAATAGCCGCATCAATGATAGGTACAGCATATCGAAGCCTGTCGTAAAGCTCCTTTTCATATGGCTGAACAGCCGCAGGAAGAGCGAATTTCTCACAGCATGAACGCTGTGTGCTTATAAGCTCGGGAGCAGTTTTCGGAGTGTTTTTCTTCTGAAAAAGCTTCATGATTCCTCCTTATTTGATTATTACTGAACGGTAGTTTTATCGGGTTACGGACAGTGCGATAAGGTCGCCGCTGTCCTGAGAATTGAGCATATCCGCCACAAAATAGCGCATATCGTCCATAGCGTGGTCGTTTTCCTTTATGGGAGCGTCTGTGCCTGCTTTTTCATTCCAGCTGTACAGCGTGAACTCCCTCAGTATATCCCTGCACGATGAATGGAATTTCAGCCTGCCCTGTTTAAGAGCAGTGCTTACCTGCCTTATGCCCGAAATAACATCGTTATCGGCTTTGACTACGGGATATTTTCCATGTCTGCGGATACATTCGATGAAGCTTGCTGCGGACGGGTCAACGATGACTTTTTCGATATGCCGCGAGCCTGCAAGCTCCTCAAGTGCTGCATAGTGCTCCTCATCGGTACGGGATAAGCCCTCGCGGCGTGAGTCGTAGTAGTATTCACTGAGCCTGTACCATATGCCGCCGCTGAGTCCCCAAAGCCCGAAGGACGAGGGATTGACAGTGCCGTAATCGCAGGATATGACGTATTTTTCACACTGTATATCGCCGCTGATAACGTGTTCGCTTTCGCTGAACATAGGGTAGACTACTCCCTGTGAAGCCGTCCATTTGCCCAGTATGAAACGGTCGTAGAAAGTGCCCGAGTACATACGCTCATAGCGTTTTCTGACGCTTTTCGACAGTGACGGATTATCCGCCATAGTGAAGTGCAGATACAGAGCATTTTTCTCTTTGCGTTTCTTTATCCACTCGTTGTAGAACCAGTGTGACGGATTATCGGGATTGCAGTTGAACCACATTTTCGAGCCGTTCACCGAGCATCTTGCCAGAGCCTGTTCAACGAATGAACGGGGCATGAGTGCCACCTCATCGAAGAATACTCCCGACAGAGTCATACCCTGTATAAGAGCAGCGGAGCTTTCGTCCTTGCCGCCGAAAAGGTATATTCTGTTGGTACAGCCGTTAAAGGTCATATCGAAGTAATTTCCGCTGACCTTTTCGCTTATGATGTATCCCTGTTCTTTCAGAAAAGGGATCAGGGGAGTCACAACGTTTCTGCGGAGCGAGGTTATAGTCTTTCCGCACATGGCGAAAGCTCCGCCGTTAAATCGCTGACTTGCCCAGAATATGAATCCCAGTGACATTGAAAGAGTCTTGCCGCTTCGCACAGCTCCGTCGCATATTATAGCGTCATAGCCGCTGAACTTCTGTGAAGCCCACCACCTCATGGCTATTTTTTGTTTGAGTGAGAGCTTAGTTATCTTCAAAGTCCTCACACTCCTCTTGGGCGGTCATTGCTCTTATGAGACTTGCCGCCTTGTCGCGGTCGCTGTAGGCGTTTTCAAGCTCGAACAGCTTTTCGAGAGATTTCATTCTGTCGAAGAATTTTACTTCTACGCCGCCTCCTTTTACACGTTTTATCTCGGAAACGTTGAAAAGATCAAGCTTTCCGATAGTTTTCGCAGGCGGCAGCTCATCGGCGAACACAAGATATACCGCGTCGGTGCAGCTGCCGAAAGCAAGCCTTTTCAGACCTGATATAATGCTGCCGCTGTCGGAGAGGATATCTCTTATCCGTGCGATAGTATCCTGACATTCTTTTGCTTTGAGAAGCTCGATGCCTGCGGTGAGGGCATTTTCACGGGGAAAGCCTGCTTTCAAAGCAGCTTCCTCCGCACTTCCGAGTGTAACATAGTTACAGCAGAAGATATTGAGTTTTGCTTTAGTGTTTCTGTTCAAAAAAGTATGACCTCCTTTCAGTCCCGAACAAAACCACCGTTCATAAGGGGGCTGAAAAAAGGTCAAATTCAATGCATACCCGTTGAATATTGAAAAAATAATTTTTCACTTTGTATATCTGCACAATTCGTGCAGGCTTTTATTGTACAGACTAAATAAAAAGGACTGCCGAAGCAGTCCTGAACAGATTTTTGTAGGGACGACCAGCTCTGCATATAGCATTGCCAGCCAAATCAAAGATTTGGGGCACTGTTTAATTGGTCGTCCGTTCCGTGATTGATGTTGTATGTTTGAGGACGCGCAATGCGCGTCCTCTACATTAAACCATAGTATTTGTATTGACAGTACAGCGATGTTGTGCTATAATTGTTGCTAACATCAATCGGAATTTTACAGAGTAATCTCAAATATGAAAGAGAGCCAAGGAATGAATAAAAAAACCAAACTATTGCTTTACACTGTTGTATCAATAATACTTTTGTTAATACTGTATATTCTATTTCATGAATTAGGTCATTTGATCGTCATGCTTTCCGTCGGAGAAGTTATTGATGATTTCAGTATACTTGGAGCTCATGTCAGCGGACATGGCGGAGAATACACATTTGCTTCCACCTTGTGGCTTCACGCAAATGGAGCAGTTTTACCTCTGATCATTTCTATGGTGTATTTATTGTTCTACAAAAAAGATCGGCAAAACACTTTTTACCGAATATTTTCTTTTTTCGCAGTTTTTGTGCCGATATTTTCTTTATTTGCGTGGGTATTTGTTCCTATTGTCTATATCAAAGGAACTGCGCCGCCCAGTGACGATGTCACAAAGTTCCTTACGTCTTTTTCTCAGATCGCCAATCCGTTGTTCGTAAGTATAGCTGCTTTGGTTATCATTGCACTATGCAGCATATTTTTTATAAAAAAAGGTGTTTTTCGCAATTATATCTGCGAATTAAAAGAAGCAAACAAGAAATGACTATAAATTCTGATTTATCTTAGTACCAATATGATAAAACAATGCCCCGAGCGTGTCAAAAACGCTTCGGGGCATAGCTTATATATGGGTATCCGTTTTATGGCGTTACCTAATGGGACGTCGAGGACGCCGTCCCCTACATTTTCAGCAGAACTTCCGCAATAGCGATATCTTCGGGAGTCGTTATCTTTATATTTGTATAATCTCCCACAGTCATTGCGACCTTGCCGCCGATAGCTTCAACAAGCTGGCAGTCATCTGTGAAATCAAGTCCGTGTTCGAGAGCAAAGTCTATACCCTCAAAGTAAAGTGTACGCTTGAATATCTGCGGAGTCTGAGTGATATAAAGAGAGCTTCTCGGTGGAGTATCAATGATAAGTCCGCCGTCAACGGTCTTGATAGTGTCCTTTACGGGAACTCCGAGAGTTGCACCGCCGAATACAGAAGCGTCCTTGATGACCTTTTCGATATGCTCGGGCTTTACAAGGGGGCGCGCACCGTCATGTATGGCAACAAGCTCGGTCTCCTTGGATATCTTCTTTATACCGTTGATAACGCTTTCCTGACGGGTAGAGCCTCCTGTAGTGCAGGCTGCAAGCTTGGTTATGCCTGCGGCTTCTGCCTCCTCCTGTATTGCAGGTATATCGCTCTCACGAGAAACGATAACAATTTCCGTTATGCTTTCGCACTGCTGAAAAGCCTGCATGGTCACACCTATGACCTTTCTTTCGCCCAGTGGCAGCAGTATCTTATTGACACCGCCCATTCTTGTTGAATTGCCTGCACAGACAATAACTGCCGATGTTTTCATATTACCTCTATTCCGCCGCACTGCGGCTGTGTTTTATTTAATTAATCCCTTGAAAAATGCGCACTCATCATCGTTTGCGGCTGCCGCATCGTCAGACTTTACATTGCAGTGAAAAACGTGAGAGAGCGGATTATTTTCATCGCCGTATACCTTGTATACGTATTTTACTCCCAGATGGTCAAGTTTTTCCGCAAGCAGGGGAGACTGATAGTTCAGGAAGTCCTCATTTGATGTCATAATGAAGCAGGGTGGGAAATCCGCGGTCACATTATCGACTACGTTCAGCTGTTTAAGCAGAGAAAGGGGATACTTTTTAGGCAGATAATCCTTTAAAGTTCCTACACTATCTTCCTTAAAGATATCATAAATGCCGCAGTTTAGCCCAAGTCCCTTTATTTTCAGTCCCTCGGGTATCCTGAATTTGTAGTTTTTTGCGTACTTGGGGTCAGTCACCATGCAGGCATACAGAGCTATTCCCATTGCGCCTGCTGAGTCCCCCACAGCGAAGATATTATCCGTATCGAAGCCAAGTTTATCGGCGTTTTTCAGTATCCAGCGAAAGACTGCGTTAGTATCATGGTAGGGAGCAGGGTGGCGGTATTTCGGAGCAAGTCTGTACGTGTAGTTTACGACTGCAAAGCCGCGTTTTGCAAGGTCCATGCAGTAAAACTGATAAGTCTCTTTAGTACCGTAGGTCCAGCCGCCGCCGTGAAAGCTTACGATAACAGGGAGCTTGCCTTTAGCAGCTTTAGGTCGGTAAATGTCCATTATCTGCCATTTTCTGTTCTTTCCGTACTGAATATTGTCAAAGCGTCTTATCTCGGGCGGAGTCGTAAGACCTGCGTCACGTTTCCTGTCGCTTTTAGTACACATTCTATTGAAAATTAAACTGTTCAGTGACATTGCAAAGCTCCTTTCATGTTATTTTATATACGATCATTTATCTTTATCCATGAAAACTCTTGAACCAGTTGCACCTTTCTGTCCCTGATACTTACCGTTATATGGAGCAAGGGCGTGGTCGTCCATCTGGGCGAATACCAGCTGTCCGACTCTTCTGCCTGCCTTTAATTCGATAGCACATCTGTTGGCGTTGAAGAGCTCGAGAGTTATCTCGCCCTTGAAGCCGGGATCCACCCAGCCTGCGTTCTGAATGAACAGTCCCATGCGTCCGAGGGAGCTTCTTCCTTCCACAAATGCGGTGAGGTCATCGGGCAGCTCGAAATATTCCATAGTCGTAGCAAGTACGAACTGTCCCGGTAGTAAAAGATATGTGTCTGTGGTGATAGTCTTGTAGTTTATGCTCCCGTCAAGAGTGATAATTCCCGATGGCGAATCGTCAACGATGCTGAAAGTATTTCCCAGCCTTATATCCACGCTCGCAGGCTGTATCTGTTCCTTTGTTACGGGCTCGATGACAAGAGTTTTTTCATCAAGCATTTTCAGTATAGTTTTATCCGACAGTATCATATCTTAACCTCCGTGATCTGCATTTATACTAATTATATATTAAAAGCGCAATGTTGTCAATGAAAGCGGTCACAGTATCACCAGCTTTTCAAGGAGCTTTTTGTCCTCGCGCCATGTGGGGCACATCTTATCAAGCAGGGTATAGAACTTCGCTGAATGATCGGGGTGGATAAAGTGGCAGAATTCGTGTGTTACCACATGGGAGATGCAGTTCAGAGGAGCTTCTATCATGCGCCTGTTGAGGACTATCATTTTCTTGTAGGTGTGGCAGCTGCCCCAGCGAGCGGTCATGGAGCGTATTTTCAGCTTGGGGAAATCAATGCCCAGCGGTACGAACTTACTATGCACATCATGCATGACGGAGAGAAATACCTCTTCTGTAAAGGCTTTCAGCCATGCGTTGTATATACTTATTTTCCTTGCGCTGTCGCTTGTATCTTTCATATGTATGATGATGCAGTTATTGGCTTTTTCGGCGTATTCGCGGCGGTCAGCCATAGTTTTTACTGTGTATTCCTCTCCGAGTATAAAGACCTTTCCGTCGGACAGATTTTTCTGCCTTTCTTTCATAAGCTCACGGGCTGCAAAGCTTTTTACAGCCTGCTGTATCATGCTGCTCCTGCTTATGACGAACTCATCGGCAGTCTTTGCAGGTACTCTTTTAGGTGCGGAAACATATACGTTCCCGTCATGCTTTACGCGCAGATTTATGTTCTTGACCTTTTTGCGCTGGAAAGTGTACGTTATCTCTCCGAATGGAGTCGTAACTGTGCGGATATCGGTTGAAATGGTGTTCATAAGCACCTCCGTAAAGACGTAAATATCATTGAAATTATAAGTCTTTTTCGGCGCAATGTCAAGTCGTTTTCTGAGCAGCGTGACGCTGCCCCAATTGATATTTCAAAGTTTATATGGTATAATTTCCATGCAGATACTTTAATAATATTGAAAGGGGATATAAATGAGTAATTTCATCGGAACACTGCGTCATAACCTTGACGGGGGAGAAAAAATACATATCATATGGTGCGGAGCGATAATGCTTACAATGCTGATACTTGCAATACTTCATCATAAATGGCGGTTCTATGAGCAGAAGCTGAAAAAATGGCAGGATCTTTGCTTTATACCGCTTCTCATAACTATTGTGCATTTTTGTATCTATGTGAGGGATGTTTCGCTTGTAAACAGCTGTACTTCAATGTATCTTATAGCAGTGCTTGCTCTGCTGATGATGCCCCTTGCAAATATGAGGAAAGGCTACAGGATCATAGGTTCTGTGGCGGGAGTATTGACTTTGGTGTTCGGTGTATATTTCTGTGCGTTTCCTAAAAACGCCCATAATTTTATGGGTAAGAGCTACAGCGAGTCATTTCATGCACTGGCGCAGGAAATGGACAGGAGCTATGTACTTAAAGAGTGGAAAGATGTCGATTTTTCCGCCCTTGAAAATAAGTATATGCCTATGGTGAAAGAGGCGGAGCAGGAAAAGGATCCCGGAAAATTTGCGGACGCTGTAGAAATGTTCTGCAATGAGCTCCACGACGGACATATTATGGTACAGCGCAATTATGATACCGAAAAATATCCCTCTGTTTTTGAGCTTCGCGAATACGGTCTTGCCATGATAGGTCTTGACAGCGGCGAAGTCATTGCTGTATGCACGACTGACGAGGTGAACAGACTTGGCATAGAGGACGGAACAGTTATTACCAAGTGGAACGGAAAGCCTGTGCAGCAGGCTGCCGAGGAAGATGTTCTTGATCGGGGCGAACCTGTAAAAGCTAATGCGGATAAGGTCAGTGCTATGTACCTTTCGGGCACAGGCGGAGATACGGTGGAAGTCTCGTTCCTTGACAAGTCGGGAAAAGAACAGACCGCTGTGCTCAGTGATCTGGGCGAAAACAATACATTTTATGAGGCTTATGATGCCTTTACACAGATACGGAAAGCAGAGCAGCCCAATTTCAGCACAAAGATGCTGAATGACAAATGCGGCTATATTACGATGAATGCTCAGAGCTCGGGCAGTGGTCTGCGTGATATAATAAACGATTTCAGCGGCAGAAGCGATTATCTGAAGAAGATATTCCGCAAAAAGCTCAGCAGTCTGAAAGAGCAGGGCATGGAGTATCTTGTCATTGATCTCCGTGACAATATGGGCGGCTGTGATGCTCCGACAGTTTCATTCTGCGAACTGCTTACCAATGAGAAATATTTTACCCACGGACTCGGCTTGTACCGCAGCGGTGAATATATCTGCGCTGCAGAGCGATATATCCGCGGCACAGGTGAATTTGCAGATCTGAAGGTAGTTGCACTTACCAATCTTGAATGTATAAGTGCAGGCGATGCGGCTTCGCTGTATCTTTCAAAGCTGCCTAATGTGACTCTTGCGGGCATTACCGATCCCAGCGGCAGCGGTCAGGAAACAGGGGGCTGCTGTGTGCTTTCAGACTCTGTTGTGGGAGTTTTGTATCCCACAGGTCTGCTGCTTGGTGAGGATGGCGTACCCTATATAGATACAAGAGCAGATCGCGTAAGCCGCGATCCTGTTGAGGTGCGCATACCTTTCGACTATGATGCGGCAATGAAGATATTCCGTGACGGAGAGGACTATGAGCTTGAATGGGCGGTAAGCTATCTCAGTGAGCAGTAAAACATATGAACCTTGTAAGAATAGACATTATAAATTTAGTGATATAGCGAATTGACTTCTAAGGTAAAAAGTGATATAATATACAATATAGACAAAATATTCACGCACGAGGAGGATTAAATATGAATTTTGATGAGATGATTAATGGGTATAGCGCAAAGACCTGTGTAATGTCCGTTGAAAGATTTCCTGACGGCTCTTACGGCAATATACGCATAGCCGCAGGCAACAGGGCTCATTGTGAGGACATGATGAATACCATGCATCGTTCTTTCATACCAAATTCCCCCTATGAGGAGTACTTCCCTGAGAATAAAAACTTTGAGGACTTCTGTTTCCGCAGTGCTTTTATGGGTCAGCTCCTTCATTCATATGTAAGGCTTCCGCAAATGGGATTATGGCTGAATATGTTCCTGCTTCCTCTTGGATCTGACGAGGAAAATATCGGCTATTGCATATATTCTTATGACGTAACGCCAAATGTTGATCTGGAGCAGAGAGCAAGCCTTTCTGCCGATACATCTTCGGCTGTCATAAAGACCTGTATCAAGCTGCGCGGTACAGGTGATATACATAAGACCTTTAATGAAGTAATCGAAGATATTCGTCAGATATGCGACTCCGATCACTGCTGCATACTTCTTCTGAATAAGGAGGAGCACAACTGTGTGAATTTCTGTGAAGCTATAAAGTACGGCAGTGGAATGAAGCCTTTGGATCATTATCTTGATGAAAAATTCTTTAATATCGCAAGTACATGGGACGATACTTTAGGCGACAGTACCTGTATCATAATCAAGGATCAGCATGATATGGAGTGGCTCAGATCAATAAATCCTTTGTGGCATGAATTCCTTGCACAGGCAGGTGCAAAGAGTATCGTACTCTTTCCGCTGAAACATAACGGCTGTACTATCGGGTATATCTGGGCTATAAACTTCAATATCGAAAATACGGTAAAAATAAAGGAAACACTGGAGCTGACAACTTTCTTCCTTGCTTCTGAGATAGCCAACTATCAGCTTATGCAGAAACTTGAGATACTCAGCTCTGTGGATATGCTGACAGGAGTTAAGAACCGTAATACCATGAATAATACGGTAGATGAGATAGTTGAGGGAAAGCGGAAAATGAGCTATCCTTATGCGGTCGCATTTGCCGACCTTAACGGACTCAAACGCGTGAACGATGAAGAAGGTCACATTGCAGGAGATCAGCTGCTGAAAAATGCTGCGGCTATACTTCGCGGAGTTTTCTACGACAGCGAGGTGTACCGTGCAGGCGGTGACGAGTTCATGCTCATAGCTGACGGACTCGATGAAGCAGCAATGGAAGCAAGAGTAAAACAGCTCACCGATCAGGCTGCGAATACGAGAAATGTGCATTTTGCCGTGGGTACTTGTATAGTCAATGAAGGCGATGATATCCGCAGTGCGATGCATATTGCCGATGAGCGTATGTACGCCGATAAGAATGAATACTACAAAAATCACCCCGAGCGTAAGTACAGGTAAGTATGGTACGCATATATAAATTCAGCCCCGAGGCAATTAAAGTGCTTCGGGGCATTTTATTGACTATCAGTTTAGAGTTTTTTCGGTATTACAGTTAACTGTGAGTGGAGAGATATTCCCTGAGCTTGTCAAAGATCCCGAGTCCTCGCGGATCGTTCTTCGCAGGAAGTTCATCGAGAGGGAAGAACCTCTGTGTGATAACTTCGTCATCGCTCTCTTTCAGCTCGCCCGAAAAATCACGGCATACATATATTATCACTGCGGCGTAGGTCTGGTCGCCGTTGGGGTATTCGTAGAAGGAGTCCTTTCCCGACAGATCCATAAAGAATTCAAGCTTGCCGCAGGTAAGACCTGTTTCTTCCAGCACCTCTCTCCGTGCGCACTCCTCAAAGCTCTCGCCAAGCTCCATTGAGCCGGCAGGGTAGTCCCAGAAGCCGTTGTCGCTGCGCTTTTGAAGCAGTATCTCATTTTTATCATTTACGATTATGACTCCTGCGCCTGCCATGATAAGTGGTATGCTGCCCAGTGTTTTGCGAAGTTCCAATATATATCCCATAGTTGCTGCCTCCGTCAGACGATTTTTACCAATTATACCACAGCAGGAAAAACAAGTCAATAATAAGCAAGTCCCCACAGCCGAAGCTATGAGGACTTACTATATTTATTAAGGAGATTGTAACAGACTTTAGTCAAGAGCTGAAAGGTCATCAAATGTATATTGATTTCCTACAGCTGTCCAGTTCTTTGAGCTGAATTCATTGTGAGCGATGTTGTATTCATCTTCATTTACAGTATCATCGTTCACTGTGTAAGTAACATTCTCTTTACCCACTGCGCCTGAGTCCTCGAAAGTTCTCTGAACAAATGTGAGTCTGTGGTTTTCGTATTTATGCATAACGGAATAATTCAGTCCCTGCTTTACATCTTCGATCCCGATAAGACTTTCCTCGGGGCAGATCAATACGCCGCCGTATGCGCCGTAACGCAGAGGATTTCTGTTATCGTCAAGAACAGGAACTGCATTCCCGTTCTCGTAATAATAGAACATAACACCTGTAATATGGTACTGAGATTCGGATATGAGCAGTTCAGGAGTTCCGTCGTTATCAATGTCCTGTATATCCCATGTTGACATCTCACCGAAGTTTTCCGAATCCATAAAATCTTTAAGAGTATTCTTGTATGCTGTTTTCCAGTCTGCGGTATTATCCGCATCAATGTTCAAAGCATTATTCATAGGCACAGCAGCTTCAGCGGAGGTATCGGAAACAGCCGCAGTATCAGTCGTTACGGCAGGATCTGCTGATGTTGTGACATTGCTGCTTATTAACGTAGTTGATGCGGTGGTCATGATACTGTTCATAGCATTGCTGCTGGCAGTTTTTGCTGCTTCACAGCCGATAAGTCCTAAAGCTACGGTGGTTAATACAGTGATAAATAATGCCTTTCTCATTTTGATAGTCTCCTTTATTTATATTTACAAGAATGTCTTTGACAGCTCCTGTATTTTTGCTTTCATTAATAATATTCGCAAAAAGAGTCCTAAGTGTTACAAAAACAGTGAAATTTCTACTCCTATTTTTGCACAAAAAATGAGATGCGGTTTTGTGTATTTTTCAGCTGATACAAAAAAGGCATACCCTCAACAAGAAGAGTATGCCATATATACGTAGATCCGCAGCAGAAAAAACAGTATTTTTTAATAATTCAGTTGTCCTTCGGTATATCCGTCAAGCACTGTAAGCATATCCTTTGCAACAGCCTTTGCACCGTCAAGATCGTGGAGCAGATAGTTTCCGCATTCCTTGCGCTCAGAGCCCGGTATCTTACCGCTGAAATCAGCCACAAAGCGGAAGCTGTCCTGTACAAGGCGTATTGCCTGTTCATGTGATACATTATCACGGAGTATCAGATAAAAGCCTGTCAGGCAGCCCATTGGTCCGACATAGATAACGCTGTCGGAGTATTCGCTGTTTCGTGCATAGGTTGCAAATAAATGCTCGAAGGTATGCAGTGCGCCGTTAGTGAGATAGTCGCCGCCGTTGGGCTTTTTCATGCGTATATCATAGGTAACTGCGTCACCGTCGATTCGTGAGATATACATTCCCTTTTCCAGCTTGTCGTGGTCAACCGTAAAGCTTGCGATAGTTTTCATAGATTCACTCCCTCGGCATTTTCTTTCTTATGTCGTTAAGACGTTCAAGTGCCGCATTGAGAGTTACGTTCTTCTTTGCGTAGTGGAAACGAATGTAACGATTCTCGGGCTCCTTGAAGAAGCTGGAACCCGGAACAGCTCCAACTCCCACATATTCAGCCAGCTTTTCGCAGAACACAAGGTCGCTCTTGTAGCCGAACTCTGAGATGTCAAGAAGTATGTAATACGCTCCCTGAGGAACTGTATGCTGTATTCCGATATCATCGAGACCTTTAAGGAAGAGGTCTCGCTTCTCGGTGTACTTGACCTGTAACCACTTGTAGTAATCGTCACCAAAGCGAAGTCCCGTAACTGCGGCTTCCTGCAAAGGCGCAGCAGCTCCTACTGTTAGAAAATCGTGGACTTTCTTGACTGTGTCTATGATATTAGGCGGAGCTATGACATAGCCCAGTCTCCAGCCGGTGATAGAATAGGTCTTGGACAGGGACGAGCAGGAAATAGTTCTCTCCCACATATTGGGGAGTGAAGCAAAGTAAACGTGCTTATGCGGTGCATAGACGATATGCTCGTAAACCTCGTCTGTGATAACGAATGTATCATACTTCTTTGCGAGATCAGCGATTATCTGCAATTCTTCAAGTGTGAACACCTTGCCGCACGGGTTGGACGGATTACAGAGTATCAGTGCCTTGGGGTGCTGCTTGAAAGCTGCTTCGAGAACATCTGCGTCAAAGCTGAACTCGGGTGGGATAAGCGGAACGTATATCGGCTCTGCGCCTGAGAGTATGGTATCTGCACCGTAGTTTTCATAAAAAGGTGAGAACACGATGACCTTGTCGCCCGGATTGGTAACGGACATCATTGCAGCCATCATAGCCTCTGTACTTCCGCAGGTAACAACTATTTCGCCGTTGGGGTCGATGTTTCTTCCCATGAGGCGGGACTGCTTTTCTGCAAGTGCTTCGCGGAAGTTCTGAGCTCCCCATGTTATTGAATACTGGTGGAAGTCCTCTTTTGTTACCTCTGCAAGTCTGTCGAGTATCTCCTTCGGCGGTTCAAAATCAGGAAATCCCTGTGATAGATTGATAGCGCCGTATTTATTTGAAATTCTCGTCATACGTCTTATGACGGAATCGGTAAATGTAGCTGTTCTGTTTGAAAGCTGTGGCATATAAAAACCTCCGGTTTTAAAAAATTAAGAATTCGGAATGCGGAATGCGGAATTAATGGAGTCCGCCTTACGGCGTAAGGATCTGAATTTTTGATCCGTTGGCAAAGCCAACTCCACAATTCCGAACTCCTAATTCCGAATTCCGAATTACTATTATATCATCATTAAATGTTGTAGTCAATATTTCTCTCGTCGATGACACGTCTTGACTTGTGCTCGGAACGTGTATTCAGTCCGCCGTCAGGGTGAACTACAACTCTTGCAGGCTTAACACCTGTACGAGCCTTGAGTGCTGCGCTTACCTGCTCTGCAACCTCATCGTCGGTCTTGTTATTGTCAGCCTTCTTCTCTATTTCAACTGCGTACTTGCTTGTGAAGTCCTTCTCAAAGATACGGATAAGGTACTCACCTGTGATGCCGCTCTGCTCACGGATAACAGCTTCGATATCGCTTGGGAATACGTTAACAGCGGAAACAATGAACATATCGTCCTTTCTGCCGAGAATACTGATTCTGCCGTGTGTACGTCCGCATTTGCAGGGGGTAGTGTCGATACGTCCGATATCACCTGTCTTGAATCTGATAAGCGGACGAGCGTGTTTACGGAGAGTTGTGAATACAAGCTCACCTGTCTGACCGGGTTCGAGAACCTCGCCTGTATGGATATCAACAGTCTCAACGAGAATGTGATTCTCAGCAATGTGAAGTCCGTCGTGGTATTCGCACTGTGCAGCGCAAGCGCCGAATATATCGGACAGACCGTAGAAGTCGTATACCTCAGCTCCCCAGAGCTCTTCGATAGCCTTTCTTGTAGCGTCGATAGAGCCGCCAAGCTCGCCTGCAACGATGATCTTCTTGATGTTGAAGTCCTTCTTCGGGTCGTAGCCAGCCTTTACAGCCTTTTCACCCAGCTGCCAAGCATAAGATGGTGAAGTCCAGATAATTGTTGGCTTGTAGGTCTTTAAGATGAAGAGAAGTCTCTCGCTTGGGAGAGTACCGCCCCAGATACATAATGCACCAAGGTTCTGTGCACCGATTACGTCAGGTCCGCCAACGTAGAGTGAGAAGTTGAGAGCGTGTACGTAACGGTCATTCGGTCTCATTCCTATCTGCCAGAACCAGCGGCTCTCAGTATCCTGAAACTCGTCAAAGTCCTTCTTTGTGAACGGGCTCATGGTAGGTACGCCTGTTGAACCTGATGATGTTGAGATGAACACTACGTCATCTTCGGGAACTGCTGCAAGCTCACCTAAGAATGAACCTACGCCCTGAGTGTCACGCTGTGTCTTTTTGTTGATGAAGGGGAACTTCTCGATGTCCTTGAGAGTCTTGATGTCCTCAGGTTTAACGCCTGCCTCATCGAATGAACGCTTGTAGTATGGAGCATGGTCGTAAGCGAACTTCACAATCTCCTTTAAGTCCTCAAGCTGTCTCTTTTCCAGTTCCTCACGGGGAAGAGTTTCAAGCTCCTCGTCCCAGAATTTGTTATTAATATCTCTGCTCATTTTATTTATCCTCCAATATCATATATTTCATATCTGTTTGGTATGATTACATTATACAGCACATTTCTGTATTTGTCCAATACCAATGGACTATGATGAGTTATAAGCTTTTTTTATAACTCGAATTGTATCATTTAGGGACGTAGGGGACGCCGTCCCCTACAAAAGTTAATTATATGGGACGATGCTTACATCGCCCCGTAAATTACAACTCGAAATTCTTTTTTATGAACTCCCACTTCTTGTCGCGGGAAGCTGTAATTATCTGTATATCCTCATCTGTGAGATGCCTGAAGCGTCCCTGCTTTTTAAGGTAAGCGCTCACGTCGGTGAATTCCTTTGGCTTATGGTTAAGCTTGAACGTACCGTTTTCGTACTCTGCAAGATACCACAGTCCGCAGTCAACGACTTCCTTTGCGATGTCAACTGTGGCATCGGGAGCAACTCCCCAGCCTGTGGGACATGGAGCGATAACGTGGATATACTTTGTCCCCTGTATCTGTGAAGCCTTCTGTACCTTTGCAATAAAGTCAGGGAGATAACCTACGCTTGCAGTTGCAGCGTACGGGATATCGTGTGCGGCGGCTATCTCGAACATATTCTTCTTGGGACGGATATTTCCGTGGATATTCGAGCCTGCGGGAGTAGTTGTGGTCTTTGCGCCGAAGGGAGTAAGTCCGCTTTTCTGTATGCCCGTGTTCATGTATGCTTCGTTATCGTAGCAGATGTAGATGATATTGTCATTGCGGTCGATAGCTCCCGAAAGAGCCTGTATACCGATGTCAGCAGTACCGCCGTCACCTGCAAAGCCTACTGCTGTGAAGTCCTTGTAGCCTCTTGCGCGGAGACCTGCCTCAACTCCTGTGAGCATTGAAGCTGTACCTGCAAAGGTTGAGATTATGGAATTGTTTGAGAAGCACAGCTGCGGAAAGTTAAAGCCTACCGCTGACATACAGCCTGCGGGAAGTACAGATACCGCATTGGGGCCGAGGACTTTAAGTGCAGCTCTTACTGCAAGACTTCCGCCGCAGCCTGCACAGGCTTTATGTCCGTAGAAAAATTCTTCACGGGATATGCTGTCTGCAACCTTATTTGCCATTGTCCTCGCCTCCTATGCCTATAAAATTAACACTGTCAGTGCCATTTGCAATGCTTGTATAGATATTTTCAATGTCAGAGGCAGAAATGTTTCTTCCGCCCAGACCACCGATGAAGTTATAGCCCTTAATGTCAATGCCTGCCTTTTTAAGTGCGGAGTTGACATTGGTGAAAACCGTACCCTCATTGCCGAAGCTGATGTCCTTTTCGAGAACTGCATAAGCCTTGACATTTCTCAGAACATCGGCAATTTCCTTGTTCGGGAAAGGTCTCATGTAACGTATGCGCACAACGCCTGCCTTTACACCCTGCTCGCGGAGCTTATCCGCAGTTTCGCGGCACAGTCCGGCGATACTTCCGAGGGTGACAATGATGTATTCAGCATCATCTGTGCGGTAATTCTCGGTAAGTCCGCTGTATTTTCTTCCGAATATGTCAGCGAATTCCTTTTCGGTCTCATTGATGACCTCAGCCGCCGAAAGAAGTCCCTTATGCTCCTTATACTTGAATATGTAGTTTGTATCAGGACCTGCTGAGAACGCCATATTCTTGGGGTTCTCGAAGTCTATGCGGTTGTCTGTCTCATATGGAGGCAGGAATTTGTCTGCCTGTTCATGTGTGGGAATGTCCACAGTCTCGTATGTATGTGTAAGTACGAAGCCGTCAAGATTTGCCATATATGGTGTCTGCACACGCTTATCCTCGGCTATCTTATAGCTCATCAGCGCGAGGTCGAGAGCCTCCTGTGCATTCTCGGCGTAGGACTGTATCCAGCCGCTGTCAAGCTGTGAAAGGCTGTCACGCTGGTCGCCGTAAATATTCCACGGGAGAGCTGTGGAACGGTCTGCGTTCATCATAACAATAGGGAAGCGTCCGCCTGACGCATAGTAAAGACATTCAGCCATGTAGAGAAGTCCCTGTGATGAAGTCGCTGTAAATGCTCTTGCACCTGCGGCACTTGCTCCGATAGCACATGAAAGAGCTGAATGCTCAGACTCAACGTGTACGTATTCAGCGTTGAGACTGCCGTCCTCCACCATTTCCGAAAGGCGTTCAACAACTATGGTCTGGGGAGTGATCGGGTAAGCCGAAATGACCTGCGGACGTGCAAGGCGTATGCCTTCGGCAAATGCCTCGTTGCCTGATAAAAACTTTCTGCTCATTTGCGCTCCGCCTCCATTTCAATTGCCTTTATTTTACAGATCTTAGCACATATTCCGCAGCCCTTGCAGAAGTCGTAGTCAATGGCTGCCTTGCCGTCTTTTATTGATATAACGCCGTCGGGACAGTAGAGATAACACTGTTCACAGCCCACACATTTTACACCGTTTATAACGGGTCTGATACTTCTCCAGCCGCTGTTTACAGTGGTGAGATAGCCTGCCTCAAAGGACGTATTCTCGGGAACTTCGCTGAACGAGAAGTCCTTTTTTTCTCTTACGTAAGGTCTCATTCTGCCACCTCCTGCACAGCTTTAAGGAGTGCGCTGATGTTGCGCTCCTGTATTTTCGCAGGCATATAGCCCTTGATAGCTTTAACAGCTTCATCTGATGTGACAACTCCCGAAAGTCCCACTAAAAGTCCGAACATCACGGTATTCGCAGTCGGGAGTCTGAACTCAGCCGCAATGCTGTCAGCGTCAAATGTGAGAGCAACGTCTATAGTGTTTTTCGAGTTCACTATTATCTTTCCTGTGGGCTTCAGAAGTCCCTGAAGCTGCGGACTGTACAGCGTATCGTCGATTATAACGATATAGTCAGCCTTTTCGGTCTGGCTTCTGTCAACTACAGGTTTGGTATCAAGCTTTGTGAAAGCTCTTACAGGTGCGCCTCGCCTCTCAGGTCCGAATGAGGGAAAAGCAAGTGCGTACTTATTATCATCATCTATGGTATAGGCTGCTCCGAGGAGCTTTGCGGCAGTGAATGCACCCTGTCCGCCTCGTCCGAGCCATAATACTTCTGTCATAGCAGTTCTCCTATCATTTTAGTATGTTTTAATTATATACCTCTCCGCATATTCTGTCCAATACAGGACTTCTATGCGGAGCTATAGGCTCAGTCTATATGAAGATAGGCTTTTATCTCGCGGATATATATTTCCGCCATTTCGCTGAGAATAACGTTTTTCAGCGTGATATAGCCGATCTCCATTACCTCGTCGGACTCGTCCTCAAAAGGCACAGCGATATAATCATCGCCGTTGAGTTCCTCGCAGATAATGCCCGAGCACAGCGTATAGCCGCCCAGACCTATCATCAGATTCAGCATTGTAGCACGGTCGTTAGCCTTGATAGTGCGCTGATAGTCAGCTGTGCTGAGCAGTTCCTCAGCCAGATAGAATGTACTGTTGTCGCCCTGCTCAAAGGAAAGACATGGATAGTCCGCAAGCTGCTCAAAGGTTATCTTCTTCTCCTTAGCGAGTGGGTGACCTTTCCAGAGGTAAACAAAGGGACTGCACTTGGTAAGCGTATGGAACTCCAGACCGTTGGAGTGGAGCAGCTTTGTTATGGATTTGCGGTTAAAGTCGTTGAGGTAGATGATACCTATCTCACTTTTCATAGTGGAAACGTCGCTGATGACCTCGGCAGTCTTGGTCTCGCGGACAGCAAACTCGTACTCCGCAGTATCGAACTCCTTGACCATTTCCACAAAGGCTTTTACTGCAAAGGAGTAGTGCTGAGTGGATACACCGAACTTTTTCTTGACATTGCCCTTGCCGCTGTATTTCTCAGCGAGAACGTCGAACTGTCCGACTACCTGACGGGCGTACTGTACGAACTCTACACCGTCATTGGTAAGAGTAACACCGCGTCCGCTGCGATTGAAAATCTTTATGCCGATTTCTTTTTCAAGCTCCTGCACCGATGAGGTGAGGGAAGGCTGTGACACATAAAGCTGTTCCGCAGCCTTGTTCATTGAGCCTGTTGAAGATATTGCAAGTATGTATTTAAGCTGCTGTAAAGTCATTGTTTACCTCCGTTTTATTCTCATTTGAGGGTATGCGGGCGGCGTAACGCCGCCCCTGCTCTCTACTAACTAATCAAAGAGTCCTGTGCTGAAATAGCGGTCTCCGCGGTCGGGGAATACAGTGACGATATTGCCCTTTGCGCCGCTGTTTACAAGCTTGAGCACTGCTGCCATAGCTGCTCCCGAGGAAGAGCCTGCGATGATACCCTCGGTCTTTGCAAGAAGTCTTGCTGTACTGAATGCTTCTTCATCGTTCATCTTTATAACATCGTCCACAAGGGACATATCCATAGTTTCTGCAATGAAATCGTTGCCGATTCCCTCTATGTTGTAGTCGGAATGCTCACCGCCGCCCATAGTAGAGCCAACGGGATCAGCGAGTATACCCTTTGCATTGGGATTTCTCTCCTTGATATAGCGGAGTATGCCGGTGTAAGTACCGCCGCTGCCTGCACCCGCCACAACATAGTCGATGTGACCGTCAAGTGCTTCGTATATCTCGCGTCCGGTAGTTTCGTAGTGGGCGAGGGGATTACTCTGATTCTTGAACTGCTCCAGCGATATTGAATCGGGTATCTGAGCCTTTATCTCCTCAGCCTTTGCAACTGCTCCGAGCATACCAAGCTCACGGGGAGTATTTACTACCTCCGCACCGAGAGCGCGGAGAAGAGACTGCTTCTCAGCCGAGAACTTCGTAGGTACTACGAAAATTATTTTATAGCCGCGGTTCAGAGCCGCAAAAGCAATGCCAAGACCTGTATTGCCTGCGGTAGCTTCGACAATAGTGCCGCCCTTTTTCAGGAGTCCTTTTTTTTCGGCATCGTTTATCATGTACAGACCTGTGCGGTCCTTGACGCTGCCCGAGGGATTGTAGAGCTCAAGTTTTGCGAATACGTTGACTCCCTCAGCCCTGACTATATTTCCCAGTCTCACCAGCGGCGTGTTGCCGATGAGTGCCTGCATTGAATCATAGTATCTCATATCTATTATCTCACTTTCTCTCGGATTTTGCAATAGCCTGTTCAATATCTGCTATAATATCCTCAATATTTTCAATTCCGACTGAGAGGCGGATAAGTCCGTCTGTGATACCGACTTTCTTACGGATATCCGCAGGAATTGAAGCGTGTGTCATTGTTGCAGGGTGGCATACAAGTGACTCAACGCCGCCGAGGCTCTCAGCAAGTGAAACAAGCTCAAGGCTCTCGAAGAAAGTGTTTATATCGTAATTCTCATGGAGCTCAAATGAGATCATCGCACCGCCGTTTTTAGCCTGCTTTTTGTTGATCTCATAGCCCTTGTCGCTTTTCAGTCCCGGATAGTAGACATTCTTCACTGCCTTATGGTTCAGGAGATATTCCGATACCTTTTCTGCGTTCTCAACGTGCCTGTCCATGCGGACTGCAAGAGTTTTTATACCGCGGATAAGCAGGAACGAGTCGAATGGTCCGAGGACTCCGCCTGTGGAGTTCTGAATGAATGCAATCTTCTCGGCAAGCTCGGGAGTGCTTACAACTGCAAGTCCCGATACAACGTCACTGTGTCCGCCGAGGTACTTTGTAGCGCTGTGTACGACTATATCTGCACCGAGAGAAAGAGGCTTCTGCAAGTAAGGAGTCATAAATGTATTGTCCACGATAACGAGAAGTCCGTGTCTGTGGGATACCTCTGCAATTGCCTTTATATCGGTAATTGTCATAAGCGGATTTGCAGGACTCTCGATAATTACTGCCTTAACGTCGTCGGTTATCTGGCTCTCGTAAACATCGGGGTGCTCAGTGTCTGCAATGGTGTAAGTAAAGTCGAAATGGTCGAACACCTTACTCAGCAGTCGGAATGTGCCGCCGTAAACGTTGCTTGATATAAGCACTCTGTCGCCGCTGTGGAGCAGACTGAGTACAGCCGTCAGGGCTGCCATTCCCGAGCCGAAAGCAAAGCCTGCATAGCCGCCCTCAAGGTCTCTGATGAGTGCTTCGAGAGCCTCACGGGTGGGGTTGCCTGTGCGTGAATACTCATATCCGCGCATTTTTCCGAGACCGTCCTGTTTATAGGTGGAGGTCTGGTAGATCGGCACATTTACTGCGCCTGTACGCTCGTCAATGGAGATACCTCCGTGGATAAGTGCTGTTTCTGTATTTTTATAATTACTCATAATAATTCTCCTTTTTCTAAGCCGTCAGCCATTAGCCGTTAGCCTTTAGCTTTATCGGAACGCCGAGGGTTACTCCCTACAGTGTAGGGAGATGTCAGCAAAGCTGACAGAGGGTCGCGGCTCCTGTTGGGAGGCGTTCCCTACAAATTTCCTTTGTAGGGGCTGATGCCCACATCAGCCCACTGGTAATACATTTTATTTAAATCCGTCCGCGTCAGCGGACACCATAATTCCTAATTCCGCATTACGAATTCCGAATTACTCATAATCGTAGCCTGCGGTATATGTTGCCGAGATCAGGCTCACGTTTTCAAATGCTTTAAGTCCGTCCGTGCGTCCGTCGAAGTATTCCTTCTGGACTTTCTCAGGCGGCATATATGTGTCTATCTGGAAGCCGAGGGAGTAAAGTGCACGTGAAACTTCACTGTAATCATAACCGCCGCGCATGACCTCTCCGAGGGCTTCCGTCATAAGTTCAAGTCTTTCCACTCTGCGAGGAAACTCACCTGTCTTTATAGGATAATCGAACACTAACTCGCTGCCGAGAGCCGATAGCTCAGCCATTTGCTTCAGAGTATCCGTGAACACATCAAGTGTAAGATAATAGGTAACTCCCAGTATGCTGAAAAATGTCTTTTTATTCGGATCAAAGCCTGATTCAAGAAGCTTGTCGCACATTCGCTCCTTCTCGAAATCAACGGGTACGTAGTGTACATTGGGACGTAAATTCCATTCAAGCTCCCTTATCTTTTCAAGTTTGTAGCGCTGAGTGTCGGGGTGGTCTATCTCAAACACCTCGATATTCTCGTTGTCATTGCGGAATGAAAATGTGTCCGAGCCTGCCCCGCATATTACGTACTGGACTTTTCCGTTTTCCCTTGCGAAGTCCGCAAGCCTGCTCTCGTTGAAGTGTATCCTCGACAGCGGTATGGGAGCGAAGTATTCGCTTATTATCTGCTCGGTGTCCTCGCGTGAGAACTGCTGCGAGCCGTCAAGTCCGCTGCTGATAAGCTCATATATATTGTCGTATTCTTCCTTGCCAAGCATATCGTAGGCAAGGTAATCATCGTATATCTTCTGGCGCGAAAGGTTTGAGTGCCATGCTCTCACAAACGCGCATATCTTAGCGGTAACGCTTTCTCTTTCATTGACCATATTGACCTCCAAAATACAAAAAACGCGGAATGTATGACACACTCCGCGCATAACAGCTTACGCTGAATTTACTCAATGACATCAGGAAAAAGCGCAACATCGCTGAGCATAAGTAAGCGGAATGCGTGGGCACATCATATTACACATACAACAACACATTTTATAAATAGCTCTCATGTTCAGCCGTCCTTTCTGTTAAACTCTGTATTCCTATCGGAACAATATGAATTATATCATATAACAGTGAAATTGTCAATAGTTTCAGTCTATATTCAGCGATAGTTATAGAATTATTCTATTATTCCTGTAGGTTTTATAGATTTTGTTGATTCAGAACTAAGATTGTAGGGACGACCAATGGTCGTCCGCCAATCCCGATGATATTCCCCGAGTCGAGAAGCAACTGCCCTGTTGATGATACGCAGACGAGCAAGGGTGCAGCGTCACGCTGCCCGAGCTTTACGATGCAAGAGGGAACGATATAAACATTCCTTCTTCCTTCCTTGCACTCTTGAACAATTTAAATCGCTAAAGTACATTGCATAGAAAATATAGTAAGGAGCAAGGGTGAAAGGAAGGAAGGAAGGAAGAAAGAGTGCAAGAGTGCAACAAAAAAGCCAAAGAACGAACAATCATCGCTCTCCGGCTTTATCATCTTATATTTATTCATCGTTTCCACCTTAAAAGACGGTTCTGAAGCTTATTGAACAGGAATGTAACTGCAATTACAACAAAACCGATAACGAGAAGTCCTGTGATAGTGCGTGTGTAGTCTCCGAAGTCTGAATAATACTTAACGTAATAGCCCATTCCGTCACGTGCGCCTATCATCTCAGCAGATGTGAGAAGTATGAATGATACGCTGAGTCCCTGATTGCAGCCGAGGAATATCTGCTGTAATGAAGCAGGAAGTATAACTCTGAACAGCATTTCAGGCTTGCTTACGTTGAGCACCTTTGCCGAGTCGATTATTTTCTTGTCAACTCCGAGCACACCGCTCATTGTACCTGCGAATACAGGCCAGAAGGTCGCAAGGAAGATAACGAATACTGATACTGACTTGAATGTGGGGAGAAGTGCGATACCGTATGGTATGTAAACTATAGGCGGTATCGAGCTGAAAAACTTTGTGATATATGTAGCAGCTCCGCCTATTCTTGCACTCCAGCCTATGAAAAGTCCGAGAGGTATCGCAACCGCAGCGGCGATCAGGAAGCCCTTTACGGTAGTTCCCAGTGAGCTTACTATATTTGTTAATATAGCCGATCTGTCCTCAGTAAACTGATGTATTACCTTGCCAGGTGCAGGGAAAAGCAGGTCGTTGAGAATATTGTACTTTGCTGTAGCCAGTGACCATACTCCTAAAAGTACGTACACAAAGCCTGTAATATCAAGGAGAAGCGAAAGGCTTTCCTCTTTTTTTATTAATGCTGAAGCTGCAAGCACGATGACTTCAAGTCCCACAGCAAAGGTCACAAGTGAGCTTGTAAATACTTCCTTTGTGGACTTATCGGGCAGAAGCTGTATAAGCAGAAGTACTATGAAAAGCAGATGTGTGATACGGAGATAACGTCTTTTCGCTGTCATAATACCACCTCATCTCCGCCGATACGCTCGGCAATATCACTGTAGAGAAGTGAAAGCAGCTTATTGCGGAACTTTCCGTACTCCTCGGTCTTTACTAAGTCATCACGTCTGCGTGGGCGGTCAAATGGTACGTTTACCACTTCATTCACAGTACCGGGGTGAGCTGTGAGAACTACTATCTTATCAGAAAGAAGAATAGCCTCGTCGATATCGTGAGTAACGAATACTACAGTCTTGCGCGGCTCTGAGCCGTCACCCTCCCATAATTTAAGGAGAAGCTCCTGTAATATAACACGGTTCTTTGCGTCGATAGCGCTGAAGGGTTCGTCCATGAGAAGTATCTGCGTATCCATTGCAAGTGCTCTTGCGATAGCTGCTCTCTGCTGCATACCGCCTGAAAGCTGTGAGGGATATTTGCTGCCGAAGCCTGTAAGTCCTACCTTTGTGAGGAATTCGTCAGCTATTTTAGCGCGTTCACTGCGCTTTACATCGTGTCTGGACTGCTTTATGCCAAACTCGATGTTCTTTCTTGTGGTCATCCACGGGAACAGTGAATAGTGCTGGAAAACAACTCCGCGCTCTGTACCTGTGCCGTGAAGCTCCTTGCCGTCTATCTGTACTGTGCCGCCGGCAGGGGCATAAAGCCCCTCCAGGACACTGAGCAGAGTTGATTTGCCGCAGCCGCTTGCACCGATAACGCTTACGAACTCGCCGTCAGCAACGCCGAATGAAACGTCGTGGAGTGCGTTGAAGCTGCGCTTGTTTTCTATGTAATTTACGGTAAGATCTTTAATTTCGATTTTATTCGTAGTCATTGAAATGCTCCTCTAACGATTTATAAATATCATCGGAGTTCTCAGCTAAGATACTGTCAAGTGCATTCTTGTATATATCTGTATTGTAATACGGCTCAATGTCGTAATCGTTTGTATATCCAAGCTCTATAATAGTATCTTTAAGTGTGAGAGTACCCTGCTTGTCAGGATCGGGGCTTGATACGCTGTATCCGCCGTAAACCTCTGTGTCTATGAACTCCTCGTCAATGTCGATGTACTTCTTAACGTCCTTGATAGTCTTATCATGGTCGGACTGTGTGAAGTGATAAGCTTTGATGAATGCTCTCTCGATAGCAGTATATGTATTGGGATTATCATTGAGAGCTGATGTCTTGGCTACCTGACGGCAGCATGGCTGATTTTCAAGTGCCTTTTCGTGTGCGCAGTAGTAAACTACCTTGTAGCCCTGTGACTTTGCAAGTGAAGCATAAGGTGAATATACGGAAGCTGCGTCGATAGAGCTGTTGAGCAGTGCTGCGTAAGCGTCCTTCTGGCTGTCAAAGTAAACGATATTTACCTTGTCCTTGCCCTCGCCTATCTCGATGCCTGCATTCTTCAGAAGTATCTGGAGCTCTGCATCCTGAACGCTGTTCTTTACGGAAGCAACGTTTCTGCCCTTGAGTATCTCTACGCCAAGCTCGTCCTTGTCTGCGAACTCGGACTTGATAACATAGCCGTGACCGTTTGTCATTGCTCCACCGAATATTGAAACGTCATGTCCCTGACTCTGGAATGTAAGTGTTGGTACTGAACCGATGAATGCAACGTCAAGCTTGTCAGACTCAAGTCCGTTTACAAGCTCGGCAGCACTGGAGAACTGTGTAAGAGTAACTTTAAGTCCCTCTTCTTTGAAGTAGCCTTCCTCCTGTGCAACGAATGCAAGAAGATGTGCTGTGGAGTTGAGGTATCCGATATTTATATCTGTTTTCTCAGGTGTACCGATAACTGCCTCTGCACTGTCACCGCAGCAGTCAGCCACACCGTCCTTGCAGCAGTCCTTATCTTTATCCTCACAGCAGTCCTTTGTTTCTTCCGCAGCTGATGCATCAGGCTGTGCAGCTGTCTTTGCCTCTGTTTTCGTTTCAGAGCTCTGTGAGTTGTTATTGAATGCACCGCAGCCTGTAAGTAAGGAAAGTGCTGCAAGTGCGGAAACGATTTTATACTTATTCATATTTATCACCTTTCAAATTAAAAACTTATTATTCTTTCGGACTTATCAGATGCAACATCGCATTCGCTCCGAATTGGTGATATGTCTGTGTTTTCTCATGTTATTATCACTCCTTGTTTTTCTCTATGCACTAATCATACCATACCTATAGGCTTTTGTCTAATACAAAAGCACTATTGTTCTTTATAGGTAAAGTCTATAGCCTGATATGGATGATAGTTCTTTTATATCACACTTAAAACGAATTGACGAGGCAAAGAAGCAAGTTCCATTATCAAATGAAATAGTCGGAGCTATAGTTATACTTCCCGATACGCGTGATAAAGCAGGCGACCCTAAAGACGCACTGCGTGCGGTTTTGCTGAAACAAACCGTATTACTCAGTTCATTACCCCCGATGGATCAAAAAAGATGATCCGCCTGAACACAGAGTAAGAGGTGCTGTTATGGATTTGCTGCGGCAATTCGGGTACACAGAGTTCTGCGAAAAACGTGGTATGAAGAATAATCCGGCTTTTGGTGCAGATACAGTAGGTATGTATATACTCCATCAGCTAAGACCGCTATGGGCAGAAAAATCCAAACTGGCTAAAGATACTGCACGTTTTCTGCCTGTGTATGTTACATACAATGTCCGAAGCGGTAAAGTATCTGTAGATTCCGATCTGTTAGAAAAGCGGCATTTGTCATATCCGGAAGCACTGATCGAGTTTTCAAAGTTGTCACGGGATAAAGATTTTGTACAGAAATGTGTTGATTCATCCAGAAGCGGATTTCGTACAAAGTTGCTTGGGCTGCACAGCTTATATAGCAATGAAAATGCACTTGTTCTTTCTCAAGCAAACGGAATTACAAGACAGCTTTGGCATGATTTAACAGATAAAAAAATATCTGATTATAAATATAACCGTCAATATGTTCCTGAAGAATAGAGATTGGCATGAAAAGTTATTCAGATATGAGATCATTCTGTAATACAGGACTAAGAATTCGAGAAAATTATAGTACTCATGAAGTGCCGGATTATTATACAGAGTTTAACGATAAAGGAGATTGCGTATCTGCCAGCGGCATTCTAAAGGCGGTATTCCATACGCATAAGATCCCCCTGAACCGATATGATTCAGGGGGATCGTTATTAACATCAGTTATTCTCAAGTTTAAGCAGGGCAGTCTTTTTATCCAGTCCGCCTGCATAGCCTGTCAGACTGCCGTCTGCTCCGACAACTCTGTGACAGGGAATTATTATCGAGATAGGGTTATGTCCAACAGCGCTGCCGACTGTCTGAGCTGACATACGCTCAACTCCTTGCTGTTCTGCGAGTATACGGGCAATCTCTCCGTAGGTCATGGTCTGTCCGTAGGGTATCGTCAGAAGTATGTCGTATACTGCCTTTCTGAATGGTGTTGTGTGCAGACTTATAGGCAGAGTGAAGCTCGGCTTTTTTCCGCCAAAATAAATATCGAGCCATTTGACGGTTTCGGTAAATATCGGCAGTTTCACTTTGGAACTTTCTGCTACCAAGTTCTGGGGATAGTATTTCTGTCCCTCAAACCATAGTCCTGTCAGTGTTTCACTGTCACTGGCGAGGGTTATTCCGCCGATGGGAGAGGTACAATGATATGTATAAACCATGATATGTTTCTTTCTTCAGTGAAATCGTGAAAAGTCAGTACACAAATATTTTTCAAACTGCTTTTTGCAGTATTCTTTTTTTATTCCTGTTGTCCTATCCTTTTTATTTCCGTTAAACCAAATACTGCGCTTACCCTTGTTTTTGCCATTTTTATTTGTGACGCATTCTTTCAAAAACTCTTCCGACGACATTATCCACATTGAATCAAGCCGCTCAGAATAAAATACAAAATAGAAATTAGGTGTCAATTCATGTGTAATGGCTGAAAATAGTGCAGCATCTCCGTCAGTAACTTCATTTGATCTTGCTTTGATTTGGATCTCGATAAAAGAACCATCTGCTCTTTTGATAATACAATCTACACCATGATCATCAACAAGCGGAAGATATACATCTAACCCTTCCATCAGCATCTTTCCAACAAGATTATACTCCATACGTTTTCCAAAACCGGCAGAGTGTCTGAACGATATTCCCACGACCAATCCTCCTTATCTTATTTAAATGGCTGCCTATATTATAACTTTTTATACTTGAAAAGTCAATGCCAGATAAATGAATAATCATTGGAATAAATGATACTGTATTGATTACAACTATAACGTCATCAGACCAGTGATCCAACCAATTCCATACACAAAAAATCCCCCTGAACCATAGTAGTTCAGGGGGACTGTTATTAACATCAGTTATCCGCATATGCGAACTTCAACATTGATATCTTCCCATATTTTGGATTTTATCGTTTGTCCGTTCGCGGCTCTGAAAGCCTTTGCTTCTTCCAATGTTATATCGAATTTGCACATTAACTCTAACGAGTCGAACTTACCTCTTATCTGCGATAGCAGCCTGAGCAGCAGCGAGACGAGCGATCGGAACACGGAAAGGTGAGCAAGATACATAGTCGAGGCCGATCTTGTGGCAGAACTCAACAGATGTAGGATCACCGCCGTGCTCACCGCAGATACCGCAGTGGAGCTTAGGATTAACAGGCTTACCGAGCTTGATAGCCATTTCCATGAGCTTACCAACGCCAGCCTGATCGAGCTTAGCGAAAGGATCGTTCTCGAAGATCTTCTTGTCATAGTAAGCGCCGAGGAACTTGCCTGCGTCGTCACGTGAGAAGCCGTATGTCATCTGTGTAAGGTCGTTAGTACCGAAGCAGAAGAAGTCAGCGTTCTTAGCGATCTCGTCAGCTGTAAGAGCAGCTCTTGGGATCTCGATCATTGTACCAACTTCGTACTCGAGGTTAGCGCCAGCTTCCTTGATAACAGCGTCAGCAGTCTCAACAACTACCTTCTTAACGTACTTGAGCTCCTTAACATCGCCAACGAGTGGGATCATGATCTCAGGCTTAACGTTCCAGTCAGCGTGCTTCTTCTTAACGTTGATAGCAGCCTTGATAACAGCCTTTGTCTGCATAGCAGCGATCTCAGGATATGTTACAGCAAGACGGCATCCTCTGTGACCCATCATTGGGTTGAACTCGTGGAGAGAAGCGATGATGTTCTTGATGTCAGCAACTGACTTGCCCTGAGCCTTAGCGAGAGCAGCGATATCATCTTCCTCAGTAGGAACGAATTCGTGGAGAGGTGGATCTAAGAAACGGATAGTAACCGGGTTACCCTCGAGAGCCTCATAGAGAGCTTCGAAGTCGCTCTGCTGCATTGGCTCAATCTTAGCGAGAGCAGCTTCTCTTCCTTCAACTGTATCTGAGCAGATCATCTCACGGAAAGCAGCGATTCTGTCAGCCTCGAAGAACATGTGCTCTGTACGGCAGAGACCGATACCCTCAGCGCCGAGCTCTCTTGCCTTCTTAGCGTCAGCAGGAGTATCAGCATTTGTTCTAACCTTGAGAGTTCTGTACTTATCAGCCCAAGCCATGATTCTTCCGAACTCACCTGCGATCTGAGCGTCAACTGTAGCGATAACGCCGTCGTAGATGTTACCTGTTGTACCGTCGATTGAGATGTAGTCTCCTTCAACGAATGTCTTTCCGCCGAGCTCGAACTTCTTGTTAGCTTCGTCCATCTTGATATCGCCGCAGCCTGAAACGCAGCACTCACCCATACCACGAGCAACAACAGCAGCGTGTGATGTCATACCGCCGCGAACTGTGAGGATACCCTGTGCAGCCTTCATACCTGTGATATCTTCAGGTGATGTTTCGAGACGAACGAGAACGACCTTCTCGCCCTTAGCAGCCCACTCTACAGCGTCGTCAGCTGTGAATACGATCTTACCGCAAGCAGCTCCAGGTGAAGCACCGAGACCCTTGCCGATAGGAGTAGCAGCCTTGAGAGCCTTTGTATCGAACTGTGGGTGGAGAAGTGTATCGAGGTTTCTTGGGTCGATCATTGCAACAGCTTCCTGCTCTGTCTTCATGCCCTCATCAACGAGGTCACAAGCGATCTTGAGAGCAGCCTGTGCAGTTCTCTTACCGTTTCTTGTCTGGAGCATATAGAGCTTCTTGTTTTCAACAGTGAACTCCATATCCTGCATATCGTGATAGTGATTTTCGAGAGTCTGGCAAACTTCCTTGAACTGAGCGAAAGCCTCAGGGAATGTCTCAGCCATCTGCTGGATAGGCATAGGAGTACGAACGCCTGCAACAACGTCTTCGCCCTGTGCGTTTGTAAGGAACTCACCCATGAGCTTCTTCTCACCTGTAGCAGGGTCACGAGTAAATGCAACACCTGTACCGCAATCGTCGCCCATGTTACCGAATGCCATTGACTGTACGTTTACAGCAGTACCCCAAGAGAATGGGATATCGTTATCTCTTCTGTATACGTTAGCTCTTGGGTTATCCCATGAACGGAATACAGCCTTGATAGCACCCATGAGCTGCTCCTTAGGATCGTCAGGGAAGTCAACGCCGATCTTAGACTTGTATTCAGCCTTGAACTGACCAGCAAGTGTCTTGAGGTCGTCAGCTGTGAGCTCAACGTCCTGAGTTACACCCTTTTCAGCCTTCATCTTGTCGATGAGCTCTTCAAAGTACTTCTTACCAACTTCCATAACTACGTCAGAATACATCTGAATGAATCTTCTGTAGCAGTCCCAAGCCCATCTTGGGTTATTTGACTTTTCAGCAATTGTGTTAACAACAGTCTCATTAAGACCGAGGTTAAGGATTGTATCCATCATACCAGGCATTGAAGCTCTTGCACCTGAACGAACAGATACGAGGAGAGGATTCTCCTTATCGCCGAACTTCTTTCCTGTGATTCCTTCCATTTTAACGATATACTCGTTGATCTCAGCCTGGATCTCATCAGAGATACCGCCGTCCTCATAATACTGAGTACAAGCCTCTGTTGTGATCGTGAAACCCTGAGGAACAGGGAGACCGATGTTTGTCATCTCAGCCAGGTTAGCACCCTTACCGCCGAGAAGCTCTCTCATGTTGGCATTACCTTCAGAGAAAAGGTAACAATACTTATTTGCCATTGGTGTATACCTCCATTTTAAACATTACCGAACGATCCCAGAAAGACATCATTCGAGTTATACCTATTATAACACATCTCGGAAAAAAATACCATATATGCGATGACAAAAAATAGCCGTTAAAATCGCTGTACTTTGTATAAAAATCAACAAAGAAAATTGTTTTCTGCAAAAAAGGCTTGCAATTATTATTAAAGTATGTAAAAATGATTAGGTAAAGATACATTTCTGCTAATATTATGTTTTAACATATATTGCGGTGAAATGGAAGATCATATCAAGAGAAGAGAGGAATAATCACATATGAAAAAGCTTACAGCTATACTTATGACATGCACTATGCTTATTTGTGCAGCAGCTTCATGCGGTGAAACAAAGGAAAAGGACAAGGAGTCGTCATCGAAAAAGTCTGAGACAACTACTGTTGCAGAAACAACAGAGGATAAGGACGATGAAGAAAGCGATGATGAGAAGAAGTCTGATGACGATGAGAAGAGCGATGATGAGAAGAAGTCTGATGACGATGAGAAGAGCGATGATGAGAAGAAGTCTGATGACGATGAGAAGAGCGATGATAAAAAGTCAGACGATAAGAAATCAGATGATGACAAGGACGCAGGCAAGCCTGCTTCTGAGGATATGATCTCTGAGGTCAACGAGATGATATACAAATTTGCAAGCTCAATGCTGGATAAAAAGACCGATGATGCTATTGCCTGTATGTATCCTGCCGAGCTTATCAAGGCTATGAAGGAAGCAGACGATTACGAGAATTGGGCAGAAGATGCTCTGGAAGAAGATGATGAAGGCAAGCTCATCGAGGCAAGTGCTCAGGACGTAAAAGAGCTCAGTCAGAAGGCATTGTCGGGTGCTGCTAATTACTTCAATCTGTTTATGGAAATGGAAGGCAAGGAAGCAGGCAATTTCATCGTAGAAAAAGGCTGCTCCTTCAAGCTGGACATAAAGTCTGAAGTAAACGGTGAGCGCGACGATATGAACGAAGATGCTTGTGCTGTTTATATAAAGGGTGACGGCTGGCTTCTCATTCCTGTTGGTGAGGAAGAGCTTGAGGAGATGAGCGAAGTAGAAAATCCCTTAGGATAATTTATAATCGAAAAACATGATGAAGAAATATTTATTGCTTTTTATTTGCAGCCTGCTTGCTGTGTCTGCTGCATCATGTGCAAATAAGGATACGGATAATTCGGCGGCTGAGCCGACCGCGGAGCAGGTGACGGAAGAAGCTGTTGAACAGACCACAGAAACCCAAACAGAACCTGCTACGGAAAAGCCGACTGCTCCACCGATCGAGTACTATGACGGACTTACATATCCCGATACCATGACCGATAAGGAAAGAGAAAATACCAGTTATCGCGAGTTTACTCTGCTTTATCCTGAGAAAGCCTTTCAGATAGGTGTTAATCGCCTTTCCTACGGTATACCGCAGGAAACTGGCGATGTTGTACATAAAAAGGTGAAGAGCATTGAGGAAAATATCCGCGAGCTGAAAATCTACGATGAACAGCTTGATGCAAATTTTCTCTCACATATAATACTGCCGCCGAATTACGATGAAAACAAGGAATATCCTGTATTTCTGGTCTGCGACGCGGAGTACTGGCTTACAAAATTGCCTGATGCGTGGCAGCTTATAAACGAAGGAGAAGCCGCGCCTGTTATATTTGTTACACTTGGTCACGATTACGATACGGACGGCGTTGATGACAATATTCGTTTTGACAAGTTTGCTGTAAAGCAGGATAAGATGCTGGATTTCATAACCAATGACCTTATGCAGCTGATCGCTGCCAATTATAAGGTGGACAGCAGCCGCAGCGTTTTATTCGGACATTCGCTGGGCGGTCTGTTTTCTCACTACGCTCTCTGCAATTCCGACAAGTATGAATATCAGCCTTTCGCAAACTATATAATTGCAAGTCCAGCGTTATGGTCTTACTATTACGACAGCGGTGATAAAATGGACTTGAAAAGTATTTCAGATCCATATGCATACAGGAATGAGTTCGGTTATTTCGACCGCAACGAGACAATGGACAAAAAAGTGTTTATTTGTGCAGGCGAAAACGAGGCATACAGGTTCAGAAATCAAAAACCCGAAGAATATGCAGATCTGCCGACTATCCCCGAAGATGCAAAGTCTGTTTACGAAAGACTGACAGCTCACGGTGTATCTGCTGATCTGATGATATATGAAAACAGCTACCACAGGAGCTATGTAGGAAATATGTTTTGTGAATATTTGAAGCAGAATTTCCCGACAGAATAATTATATATAATACAGGAGGAATAGACATGAATAAGGCAATAATCTTAGCCGGCGGACAGGGCAAGCGCATGAAGGCTGATATGCCTAAGCCGCTTTTCAAGGTTCTCGGTGAACCTATGCTGAATTGGGTAATATCTGCCTGTGAAGCTGCGGATATAAAGGATATCTGCGTAGTCAAGGGCTTCAAGGGCGAGATGATAGACGAATATCTCGGCGGTAAATACAGAACAGTATTACAGGCTGAAAGACTCGGTACAGGTCATGCGGTTATGCAGGCAATACCTTTCCTTGAAGAGGATACAGACGGAAATACTCTCGTGCTTTGCGGAGATGCTCCGTTTATCGACGCTGAGACTATAAAAGAGTCCCTTATCATACACAAGCAGCAGAACAACGCAGTTACAGTTATCACAGCTGAGCTTGATAATCCTTTCGGCTACGGAAGAATAATCCGTTCGGCAGGGGGCATAAGCGGCATTGTCGAGCAGAAGGACGCTACGGAGGAGCAGCGTCAGATAAAGGAAGTAAATTCGGGCACATACTGGTTCAAAACATCTGAGCTTATCGGACTTCTCGGTAAGATCAAAAACGACAATGTACAGAATGAGTATTACCTGACGGATACTATTTCCATAGCTCTTTCCGAGGGCAAGAACGCAGGAGCTTATAAGTCCGAGAATGCTGATATCATCAAGGGTGCAAACGACAGAAAAGACCTGCTTGCACTGAATACATACGCAAGAATGGCGGTTATCGAAAAGCACCTTGCAAACGGCGTTGAGTTCACCTGCACAGACGGAATTGTTATTGAGCGCGGAGTTGAGATAGGCGTTGGCACAGAGATACTCCCGAATACAATTATACGCAAGAATACCACTATCGGTACGAACTGCAAGATCGGACCTAACACAGTTATCGAGAACTGCAAGATAGGGGACGATGTAAACCTTCATACGGTTCAGGCATACGAGTCCGAGATAGAAGCAGGAGTAAAGATAGGACCTTATGTTCATATCCGTCCTGACAGCGTTGTTAAGTCGGGCGCTAAGATAGGAGACTTTGTTGAGATAAAGAATTCGACTATAGGTGAAAAGACAGCTATTGCACACCTTGCTTACGTGGGTGACAGCGATGTTGGAAAACGTGTAAATATAGGCTGCGGAACTGTTACCGTAAACTATGACGGTATTGCAAAGAGCCGCTGTGTTATCGGTGATAACTGCTTCGTGGGCTGCAATACCAACCTTATCGCACCTGTAAAGCTTGGCAAGGCAGTATATACTGCCGCAGGAACTACAGTTACAAGAGATGTTCCCGATTATGCGCTTGCTATCGACAGAGGCGTTATGAAAATAAACGAGGGCTACACCCTCAGAAAGCTCAAGAGCAAGCTTGGTAATAAGTAAAAAAACGGGCGGATATTCCGCCCGTTTTTTTAGTTGAGAGTTAAGATTGTAGGGGCGGATATTATCCGCCTGTTTTTCTGTTAGCTTGTAGGGAACGCCTCCCAACAGGAGCCGCGACCCTCTGTCAGCTTTGCTGACATCTCCCTACACTGTAGGGAGTAACCCTCGGCGTTCCGATAAAACCGATGCAGGTGCAGCGTCACGCTGCAAGTAAAAAAGCTGCCCGTAGGACAGCTTCTTTATAATAGGTATAGAACCGGAACTGGCAAAATAATAACGACCTTTATTGACACCCTCTCAAAAGCCAATCAAGGTCGCTATCGAGTTGGCTTCTGCGCACCCTCTATACGCATCTGCCTTACGGCGGGCACAAATTCCGAAGTGCCATATATCTGTTTGCTTTGGTATCACGATTGTGCTGACGTTTCAAGGAACTGAAAGACTGTTTTAGGCGATTAAACATATTATAGGCATTAATGTTTAATAACAGTCGAGGGAGTGGGATGTGTAGTGAAACCAGTTAGTGCTATTGATGCGGCGGAGTTTAAAAACCGCATAGAGCAATACAGGATATAATTGCCGATTTTTGTTACAGGACACATAATATATCTTTAATTATGCGATCGGAGAGATTAGCCGAAGTATCGGCATTTGTCTCTTCCAACAATTGTATTATAAAACATAGGAACGGGAAGTTCAATTGATTATATTGCTGAGAATTAGCACTATATTGCTAAAATAAGTACAAACATTTATATTAATAGAATATTAACAGAATAATATATATAATCAGTACATATTTCATGGGACATTTTCCTCAGAAGATAATTTTATGCCAATTAAACGGAATGTTGATTTTTGAAGCCTCGAAAATACGTTGTTTTTTTATCAGTGTAAATTAATAGCACGAAAACAACATCTTTTAACGATAGAATGCCGCTGTGAAAAATTCTTCGTTCTTTGTTAAAGGTTAAAAATAATAAAAAACTCTTTGTGAATTTTTTTAGAGCAGTTTTTTAATATTTCATATATATTTTTTTGTTTTAACTATAATTGTCGGCAGTAATTGCAGCAAAAAGCTCCGAAGTTTTTCTTCGGAGCGTGTTTTACAGTATTCCGTTGGCGGCGTTTTCGATACGCTCGCGGTAGTATTCGCCCTGCCACGGAAAATCGAAATCCTTGAAAAGTGCCAGACAGCATTCTGCATTGTGGAGAGCACCTTCAAGTCCTTCTTTATCATTTGCCTTGGCAAAGATATAGACTGCCGTGATAAAGATCTCCAGCAGGGTCGTATCCTTTGAGCCCTGAGGCTTGTAGCCGAATTTCAACAGCTTTAGTCCCTGACGATAATTTTTTGCGGCGCAGTCTGTGACAGCAAGAGCCATATACAGTGCTGCCTGCATATTAAGTGAAGCCTTCTCGGAATGCTTTTGCAGAAAACTGATATTATTCGTGCGAAAATTTTCAGCCTCGCGCCAGTTGCCGATCTTACCGAGAATGGTAAGAACTTCGACACAGAAGAAAAATCTGTCGTCTCCGCCCAGCTTCTTTTCCGTCAGCTTTTCAAGATAAAAAAAGGCTGTCTTATGGTCGTGGATCCTGTCATAAAGTGCAGCCAGTTGAACTATATCAAAAGGAGAGGGCTTTTTTACGTTATCCAGAAAAGCGTCTGCATATGCATCACAAAGCTCCTTTGAATAGCCGTTTTCTGCAAAAAGGCTGTAGACCTCGGCATATTTTTTCATTTCTGCATTGGCAGATGCAAGAAGAGGAAAACCTATCTTTTTGCGCTCGTTTGGTGAGATCATTTGCCGTCCCTCCTATTCCACCATATATAATAGTATATAATATATTTATATTGAGTAAAAACAGTGAATTATACTCCTCTGTTTGTATATACAATTTTATCACAAATTAATTACATAGTCAACAATTGTTGGTGAATAAAAGATAAAACTGTTGATGTGCACAAAAAAACTAAATAATTTTTTCCTAATCAACATATTGAACTATTCATATTTTTTAAGACTATTTCAATAATGTGTGGTATAATGATATTAGAGTGGAATGGTGTACTCTTTTGACACCATAATTATGAAAAAACAAGCTGTTTTAAAGCATGAAATTTCAAGGGGGTAATTTGTATGAGACTTCTCGTTGTTGAGGACGAGATGCAGCTGGCAGATGCGCTTTCAGAGATCCTGAAAAGAAATATGTATAATGTTGATACTGTATATGACGGAGTGAGCGGACTTGACAATGCGCTTACGGGAGTATACGATTGTATCATACTTGATATAATGCTTCCCGGAATGAGCGGCATGGAGGTGCTGAGGAATATGCGAAGAGAGCATATAAACACACCTGTGCTTCTTCTTACGGCACGAAGCGAGATAGAGGACAAGATAAACGGACTGGACTGCGGTGCGGACGATTATCTTACAAAGCCCTTTGTTACGGGCGAGCTGCTGGCGAGAGTCCGTGCGCTTACAAGAAGAAAAGGCGAGATCGTTGACGAAAACAGGCTCGATTACAACGGGCTTGAACTTAATAAGAATACCTGTTCTGTTATGTGGAAGGGTAATGATGTAAAGCTTTCACTTAAAGAATACCAGATAATGGAGCTTCTTATCTCCAATCCTCACCAGATACTGCCGAAGGAGCGTATCATTGAAAAGATATGGGGCTATGAGAGCGATGTTGAGTACAATAATATAGAGGTATACATATCGTTCCTGCGAAAGAAGCTTTCTGTGATATCAGCTCCTGTACAGATAAAAACTGCCAGAGGCATCGGTTATTCACTTGAATAAAAAGGAGGAATGCTGTTATGTTCAAAAAGGCACATGACAAAATGTTCAAAAAAGCGCAGATGAGGCTTTTTACAATGATCGTAAGTATTCTTCTTGTGGTCTTTGTAGCACTTATAAGCTCCATCAATGTTATAACAAAAGCCGTAATGCGCGGACAGTCCAAGGAAGTCCTTATGCAGATCGCTTCGGGAATAGAGTATGACGAGAAAGAGTCGAGATTCAAGTACCTTGTTCCAATGAGTGAGGAAAACCGTGATGACAGACGCGGCGATAAGGGGAAAAAGCCTTTGGAGACTAAACCTACCGATCCGACTACTACGGAAAAGCCGGCTGCTACCGAGGCGCTGACATCTACCGAAAAGGCAAAGGAAAAGGTGACAGATGCTCCTACAGATCCGACTCAGGAGGATACACAGGCATTTGAGGAGTATCAGGAGCCCTATGAAGAGCCTCATGATGAACAGCCTAACGAGTCTGTACCGCCTGAAACTCAGGCACCTGAAACTCAGCCGGCTGAAACACAGCCTCCTGCAACAGACGCTTCATCGGGAGCAACTCCTTCATGGGACCCGAACAGCGGACAGTGGAACGGTCAATGGGGTGATCCTAACAATTACGGACAGTGGAATGGTCAGTGGGGCGACCAGAACAATAACGGACAGTATGACTGGAGTCAGTGGGGCGGTCAGAATGGCGGACAGTATGACTGGAATAACTGGAACAATCAGAATAACGGTCAATGGAACGGTCAGTGGGTATATCCGTGGTATCCGTGGATGTATGCATGGGGCACATGGGAACAGCCAAAGGCTTACTCAAGTGAGTACCCTGTAAGCCGTAATGATCACGGCGAAATGGATCCTCGTTATGAAGGCAGAAATGACCACGGTGAAATGGACCCACGCTATGATACTGTTGAAGAAAATGAAACTGATGCAAAGACTGACGAAATAATTGCAGAAAAGACTGCATACAGCTACAGTGATGATATGTCGGAGTATATAAAGCCTCTGGCAAACAAAACGGATTCCCCCGATGCTTCATCTGATACAGCTGTCGGACAGCCGAATGCTGCATACCGTCAGAATTATTCTATGAGTATGCCTAAGGAAGAGCCTATCCCGAAATCCCTCGGTTCTATAGATTACTTCGTTATCATGGCGGATAAGAACGGCAAGTACCTCAATACAGAAAATAATGATGATATGAATGCTGAAACGGCACAGAATTACATCACAAAGATACTTGAAGAGAATATTGATACAGGTATGGTGAATTCGTATCAGTTCTATCAGACTTCAAAGCCTAACGGAACTCTTATGGTATTTACTGACAAGAGCTATGAGATGGATATGCTCAGACAGCTCAAGAGAACAACTGTGATAATCGGTTCTATTGCGCTTGTTATCCTTTCTGTACTTGCATATTTCCTCAGCAAGAGAAGCATTCAGCCTATCAAGACTGCTTTCGATAAGCAGAAGCAGTTCGTATCGGACGCAAGCCATGAGCTGAAAACTCCTCTTACAGTAATATCTGCAAATGCAGATGTACTTGAGGGCGAGATAGGCGATAACAAGTGGCTGAAGTACATCAAGGCACAGACCGACCGAATGAGCGTACTTGTAAACGATCTGCTCAACCTTACAAGACTCGAAAACAATAATTCCGAGCTTGAACGCAAATACTTCAATCTCAGCAAGGCTATCATCAATACCGCACTGCCTTTCGAGTGTCAGGCGTTTGAGAACAATAAGAAGTTCGAGGTGAACGTTGACGAGGACGTAATGCTCAGCGGCAGCGAAAAGCATATCAAGCAGATGGCGGCTATCTTTATTGATAACGCACTGAAATACTCAAACGAGGGCGGTACTGTAAGGGTGACGCTGAAGAAAGTCGGCGACAGAAAGATGTTCTCGGTATATAACACAGGTGACGGACTCAAGGAAGAGGAGACTGAAAAGATATTCGAGAGATTCTATCGAAGCGATCAGTCTAGAAACCGTGCAACAGGCGGATACGGTCTTGGACTTGCTATTGCAAAATCCATAATCGACAAGCATAAGTTCAAGATACATATTATGAATCAGCCCGGAAAGAGCATCTGCTTCGTAATAACAATGTAATTGTAAAGCCCGTAAGCTTTTAGCTTACGGGCTTTTTTCTGCGTATAATACAAAAATGATACGGAGTGCCGAGGACTTGCGAAAGGAGCTGTGTGCTTCTGTCAGCTTCGCTGAAAAATGGATGTCGAGGACTCCCAACAGGAGCCGCGCCCCTCTGTCAGCTATGCTGACATCTCCCTACACTGTAGGGAGTCACCGTCCCCTACATATATTACTTTTAACGTAACACAAAGGGGCTGCCTTAGGCAGCCCCTGCACTAATAACTGATCACTGCTATTATTCTTCTTCCTTTTTCTCAGCAGTTGGCAGCTTCTTTACACGACAGACTTCGATTCGGTGATGCTTGACTTCAAGTATCTCTATGTGGAGACCGTCGCTGTCAAGGGTGAGCTGAGAGCCGTCCTTTGGTATTTCACCAAGCTCGGCGATGATATATCCGCCGAAGGTCTCATACTTATCCGCAGGGAGAGTAACTTCAAGCTCCTCGCATACGTCGCTGAGAGAGGTCATACCCGGAACTGTCCAGATATTTTCCTCTGTCTCTTCAAGTCTTGCAGCAGGCTCGTCCTCAGGGTCGTCAGCGAAGTCGCCGACAAGCTCCTCAACAAGGTCGGTAATAGTGATAATACCGCTCATGCCGCCGTATTCGTCTACAACTATTGCAAAATGATCTGCACCGCGCTGCTTCATCTGATCGAAAAGGCGGTCAGCCTTCATGCTTTCGTGAACGAAGCAAGGCTCGCGGACAGCTTCCTTCATTATATTTTCACGGGTCTTGTCATCAAGTCTGAAATAGTCCTTTGCGTTGAGGACTCCGATAACATTGTCCACGCTCTCTCCGCAGATCGGGAAAGATGAATGACGGGTACGGTGTATTGTTTCTTCCCATACTGAGATATCGTCATTGCTCCAGAGCACATCAACATCCGTTCTGTGAGTGCAAACCTGTTCGGCTGTGGTATCGTCAAAGGCAAAAACGTTTTTGATGATGCGGTTCTCGTCCTCGTCGATAGTGCCTTTTTCAGCACCTGCGTCGGACATCATAAGTATCTCTTCCTCAGTAACTGTGTCGTCCTCGCTTTCGGGGTCGATACCGATAAGTCTCAGGATACCGTTAGCTGATGTGTTGAGAAGCCATACGAGGGGAGCAAATAGCTTTGCGACCAAAGATATGGTCTTGCTCATGGCAAGGGCAATCTTTTCGGGATTTTTCATTGCTACGCGCTTTGGTACAAGTTCACCGAAGACGAGGGTGAAGTAAGAAAGTATCAGTGTAATAAGAACTACTGATATCTTTTTGATCACGGCTGCGGGGATTCCGATGCCTGTTTTAACAATGGCAGAGGTCAGGTATTCCGAGAAGCTGTCGGCAGCAAAGGCTGCACCGATGAAGCCTGCAAGAGTGATAGCGACCTGTATCGTAGCAAGGAAGCGTGTGGGTGAGTCTGTGAGTTTTTTCAGCCTTATGGCTTTTTTGTTGCCGCTGGCGGCAAGCTTTTCAAGCCTTACATCGCTTGTTGAGATGACCGCCACCTCAGTGCAGGCGAAAAGCGCATTCAGCGCGATGAGTATTATTTGCAGAATTATCTGCCCTATCATTTCATATCCTCCGTTAGATAAAGTATTTATTTTTGTATTTTATATATGTGTGTAACCTCATAAAGGCACAGTCTAACACAAACGATAGTGAAGACTATGCCTTATAAATACGTATTTAACGAAGTATTTCCCGTAATAATTTGGATTACTGCCGTCAGGGGCACCGTCCATTGTGAGTGTCATCTCCTGTTCTATTAATTTATAACATTATACATTATAATTGTTATTTTGTCAAGAGCGGCGAACGCCGTCTTCGGCGTTACGAGTGAGTAGTGAGTAGAATTGTAGTGGCGGCGTTTCGCCGCCCGGTGACCGATAACATTATCAACACATAAAAAGCTCTCCGTATAGGAGAGCTTTAAGGGAATAATTAATCAATATTTTCCATGTCCGAATACCTGTCCGCATTTGGGGCAATAATCAACATATCCACGTACCATTTGATGAACTCTGATTTTTATACCAAAGAAATTAATTATATCTACCGATTCTTCTACCAATTCATCTTTCCTTGCTGTACTATGATTGCAAGCTGCACTTGCAACGAGGGTGTTGTCAGACTTTGGTGAAAATGTGTTGATTACGGTTGTTCCTGTGCCGAGAAGGGTAAATGCCATAGCGACTGCTGCGATTTTTTTGACTGCTTTTTTCATTTGTGATACGTCCTTTACATAATATTTAAGGTCAGAATATATCCTTATGTGTTTATTTTACAGCATCAATCAACAAATGTCAATAGTTATTGTTACTGATTTTATGATTGTTTGTATAAAGTTCTGTGCTTGAATTTTTTCCTCAAACGTGGTATAATCATAGTTTGAAAGGAGCACGGCTCATGTTTGCAAATTATCACACACATACTTCCCGATGTCATCATGCAATAGGCGAGGACAGGGAATATGTAGAGCACGCCATATCACACGGAATGAAGGAACTGGGATTTTCAGACCATTGTCCGTGGGTATTTGATGACGGATATATTTCACATATACGAATGACTCCGAAAGAGGTCGAGGGCTATTTCAGGTCGCTGACCGATCTCAGGCAGGAGTACGCATCTGACATAAAGATTTACATAGGCTTTGAAGCGGAGTATATCCCGCAGCTCATTGAAAAGCAGGACAGGCTGCTTGAGGATTATCCCGTTGACTATATGATAATGGGACAGCACTTCAACGATCCCGAAACTTGGGGAGCATATATGGGCGTTCCGACCTCTGACGAAAGACTCCTTGTGCAGTACGTTGACCACATAATCGAGGGAATGGAGTCGGGGAGATACCTTTATCTTGCACATCCCGATCTGCTGTGCTTTACAGGCAGCGATGAGCTTTATGAAAAGGAATTCACGCGGCTGTGTACTTATTTAAAAGGGAAGGATATACCGCTGGAGATTAATCTCCTCGGACTAAGAGACGGCAGACACTATCCCTGTGATAAATTTTTTCGTATAGCACAGAAGGTGGGCAACAAAGCTATAATCGGCTGTGATGCACATTTTCCACAGGCACTCTCGGACGAAGAACCTATAGAAAAGTGCAGACGCTTTGCTGAAAAGTACGGACTTGAACTGGTTGAGAAGCTTGAGCCATTAGCCCTTAGCCGTTAGCAATGTAGGGACGACCATTGGTCGTCCGCTGCGTGTGTTATTTCATTTCGG
This sequence comes from Ruminococcus flavefaciens ATCC 19208, assembly GCF_000518765.1. Classification (GTDB taxonomy): domain Bacteria; phylum Bacillota; class Clostridia; order Oscillospirales; family Ruminococcaceae; genus Ruminococcus; species Ruminococcus flavefaciens. The sequence continues at coordinate 150,345 of NZ_JAEF01000016.1, forward strand.
ACGCCCAATGGGCGTCCCTACAAAGGGAAATATTGATCTTTAGCCAATGAGTAGGGGGCGGATATTATCCGCCCGTTAAAGGAGAATAGAAAAACAATGAGTATTTTTGATGTATTCGACAGGATTTCCGCAAATTCTTCCTCGTCAAGAGGTAAAATAGAATATGTGATAGCAGGTCTGGGCAATCCCGGACTTGAATATGAAAACACAAGACACAATGCAGGCTTTATGGTGCTTGATATGCTTGCTGAGCAGCTGGGCGAAAAGATAGACCGCCTGAAGTTCAAGGGCAAGACCGCTGAAGTTACTATCGGTGACAAACGCTGTCTGCTGCTGAAGCCTACCACTTACATGAACAACAGCGGCGAAGCAATAGTGCAGGCTCTGGAGTTCTACAAGATAGACGCTGTGAACCTCATAGTCGTATGTGATGATATATCGCTGGACTGCGGTAAGCTCAGGATACGCCGAAAGGGCAGCCACGGCGGACATAACGGACTTCGCAGCATATGTGAGCTCACAGGCAGGGACGATTATCCGCGCATAAAAATGGGAGTGGGTAAGAAGCCACACCCCGATTACGACCTTGCAAAGTGGGTACTGGGAAAGTTCGGCAAGGAGGACGGCGAGCTCATGAAGCAGTCCGCTGAAAACGCCTGCGAGTGCATAAAGCTCATGGTACAGGGCAAGACCGATGAAGCCATGAACAAGTACAATTCCTGATCCCTACGGAGAATGCGATGAAACTGTTTAAAGATCTATTTACCGAGCTTGCAGGCTATAAGAGCCTGCGTGAAGCCATTGACAAGAAGATATCACCTGTCTCTGTGACAGGTCTTTCCCATATACACAGGGCGCAGCTTATCTACTCCCTGTGCGGTGAAAAGATAGACCTTGTAATAACGGGCTCGGAGGCAGAGGCAAAGAAGCTCTGCGACGATATAAACATGATGGCAGGCAGCGAAGAGGCTGTGCTGTTCCCGTCAAAGGAGCTTGTATTCACTCCTGTTGACAGTACCAACCACGAATACGAGCATATGCGTATAGCCGCCCTTATAAAGGCGGCTAAAGGTCGTTGCAGCGTAATCTGCGCAAGTATCGAGGCTGTAATGCAGCCTGTTATACCTGAGGGAGTCCTTATTGCAGCAGGTATGGAGCTTAAACAGGGTATAGAAGTGAACCTTTCGGAGCTTGCGCTGACTCTGGCAAAGTGCGGATATCAGCGCTGCGAAAAGGTAGAGGGGGCATCGCAGTTCTCAATAAGAGGCTCTATAGTGGATATATTCCCTGTACAGTCGGATAAGCCTGTGCGTATAGAGCTGTGGGGCGATGAGATAGACACGATATCTGAGTTCGAGACAGACTCACAGCGCCGTACCGATGCACTTGAAAGTGTTGAGATATACCCGTCAGGCGAAGTCCTTTATAATAATGAAGAGCTTGCCGACAAAATAGAGGAACTGTGCAAGAAAGTACGCGGCAAGCATATGGACGCAGTCCGCGAGCATCTGGGTGCGGACGTACACAGACTCAGGGCAGGGGAGATACTTGCTCACGGCGTTAAGTATTATCCTCTTGTCTACGGTGAGCCCTCAACGGTATTTGATTACATAGGCGGCTCTGTAATATTCAGCGATTATTCCGATGTTATGGACAACGCCGCAGGAGTCCTCACACGCCATAATGAGGATATAAAGATACTTATTGAGGACGGACAGCTCTGCAAGGGACTTGACGGCTATGTTCTGGAGCTTGCAGAAGTACAGCATATCGCCGAAAAGCGCGTATGTCTCTATATGAGCAGCTTCATGCAGGGCGGCGAGAGGATAGATTTTCGCAGACTTGTAAGCTTTGAGGCTATGCAGACTGCACCGTGGAGCGGCGAGATGAAGCAGCTTGTGGAGGACTTGGAGGACTACAAGCACCGCGGCTACAGAATGGTGCTTGCGGCAGGAAGTGAAAAGACTCTGCCTATAATACAGCAGGACCTCAATGATAACGGCATACCTTGTGATATCGCATCTGACGAGATAGAGCCGAAGGTGGGAAGGGTACTTCTCATGTCGGGAAGCTTCGGCGGCGGCTTTGAGTATCCCGAGAACAAGACTGTGCTCATAACACAGGGGCGTTCAATGGACTCCGTTCGGAAAAAACGCCGCAAAAAGAAGAACAAGGCGGAGGAGATACGCTCACTGGCGGATATTACCGAGGGCGACCTTGTTGTACATTCGGGACACGGTATCGGTCGCTTCATCGGTATCCGAAAGCTTGAGATGGACGGCGTTACAAAGGATTATATCACCATACAGTACGCAGGTACGGATAAGCTCTATATCCCAGTAACTCAGCTGGATATGGTGTCTAAATACATAGGTCCGAGAGATGACAGCGGCGTGAAGCTGAACAAGCTCAGCTCGGGGGAATGGCAGAAAACAAGAAGCAATGTAAAACGTGCCGTAAAGGATATGGCACAGGAGCTTATCGCGCTCTATGCAAAGCGCGAAAAAAGCGTGGGCTTCGCATTCTATCCCGATGACGAGATACAGCACGACTTCGAGGAGCGTTTCCCTTACGTGGAGACTGACGACCAGTTACAGTCCATTGCCGAGATAAAGGCAGATATGGAGCGTCCCCGTCCTATGGAGCGACTGCTCTGCGGAGACGTTGGCTTCGGCAAGACAGAGGTAGCTCTGAGAGCTGCCATGAAATGTGTGCTTTCGGGCAAGCAGTGCGCTATACTTGCACCAACAACAGTTCTTGCATATCAGCATTATCAGACAGCACTCCGCCGTTTTGAGCACTTCCCTGTGCAGATAGAGCTCCTCAGCCGTTACCGTTCCCCCAAGCAGCAGGAGGAGATAATCAAGAAGCTGAAACAGGGAAGAATAGATATTATAATAGGTACACACAAGATAATCCAGAAGTCCGTAGTGTTCAAGGACTTGGGACTTGCCATAATCGACGAGGAACAGCGTTTCGGCGTAGCTCACAAGGAACGCTTCAAGGAAAGCTTTACGGGAGTTGATGTGCTGATGCTGTCGGCTACCCCTATCCCGCGTACACTTAATATGGCAATGAGCGGCATACGTGATATGTCCGTAATTGAAGAGCCTCCGCAGGACAGATACCCTGTGCAGACCTATGTTATCGAGTACAATATCGGTACTGTGGTACAGGCGATAGTCAGGGAGCTTCGCCGCGGCGGACAGGTGTACTATATCCACAACCGAGTGGAGACCATAACTGCCTGTGCAGCACGTTTGCAGGAGTTTCTCCCCGAAGCAAGGATAGCAGTTGCTCACGGTCAGATGAGTGAGGACGAAATGTCCGACATCTGGGAGCAGCTGGTGGAGCATGAGGTGGATATCCTTGTCTGCACTACTATCATTGAAACGGGCGTAGATGTGCCGAACGTAAATACCCTTATTATAGAGGATTCCGACCGCTTCGGGCTTTCACAGCTGTATCAGCTCCGCGGTCGTGTGGGACGTTCAAACCGCAGAGGATATGCTTACTTTACGTACAAGCGTGACAAGGTGCTCACTGAGATAGCTACAAAGCGACTTAACGCAATGCGCGAGTTCACACAGTTCGGAAGCGGATTCCGCATAGCACTCCGTGACCTTGAAATAAGAGGAGCAGGCAGTATTCTCGGCGGCAGGCAGCACGGACACATGGAAGCTGTTGGATACGATATGTATTTGCAGCTGCTCTCGGAAGCTATCGCAGAGGAAAAGGGCATACAGCCCGAAAAGGTGCCTGAGTGCCTTGTGGATATACAGATAGATGCGCATATACCTGAGAAGTACATTTCAAGCCTTAATCAGCGAATAGATATGTACCGCAAGATAATGCTTGTCAATGAGGATAACGACAAGACCGACCTTATCGACGAGCTTATAGACCGTTACGGCGAACCGCCGAAATCGGTTGTGGGACTCATTGATGTCTCGCTGCTCAGAAACAAGGCTGCGCATCTGGGTATTACAGAAATATCTCAGAAAAACGGAGCAATGTATTTCTATACGGAATACCTTGTGCCCGAGCAGATAGCTGCATTGCAGCAGGCGTACAAGGGCAGGATAACCTTCAACGGCGTAGGAAAATCCTATGTTTCTGTGAAGATATCACCGAAAATACGCCCCTTCGACATGATGAGAGAAACTGTCGAAATATTTTATCAGAACAGAGAAAAGAAATAGATAATACCGTCAGCAATAATTGGTCAGACCGCATTATTATCGCAATTTTTGTATATTGTGTTGCAAAAAATGTACTGTGATTTGGGCGATATGTTACTTTACAAACCTGTGTTTTTTATGCTACAATGAAGATATAAATAAAGAGAAGCACTGTTATGCAGAGCACAGTGTATTAAAGTAAAAACGTACAGATTTGTACAGGGAGAAGCAAAGATGAATTACAGAAATTTTATCGCAGGTGCGATGGCTTTTGCCCTTGCAGCCTGTGCTGCCGGATGCAGCGATAAGAAGGGCAGCGATTCAGGTTCGGATACAGTTACTGTTGAAACAACTACAGAGGAGCTCGTGCCTCCGACGCCTACAGAAGCTACAGACCCTAACGCAATAACCTTTGATGACGGAAAATTTGATTTTGCCTTTGCAAAGACTGAGGATAAGGACTGCGCAAAGGGTGAGCTTTCGGTTGCGGAGCTCATGGGCAATAAAATGCTTAAATTCACCGATGATAATACTATCCCCCTTGAGGGCAAGGTGCAGAAAATAGGCATAAGCGTAACTAAGCTGCTTGGCAGTGAAGGAGCAGCAAGGGTTCGCAGGATAGAGTTTGATATGTATGCCGAGGCTACAGCAGACCACCTCAAGACTGACGATGCAGAGGGCGTAAGAGCTCCTGGCTGGATCGGCGGCGGCGGCGGTACAGTTACCGCACAGGAAAAGTGGTACGATTTTCAGGAATTCTCAGGCGGCGAGTATAATTTTGAAGCATCGGGCGCAGTCCATGCGCAGTTCAAGTTCCTGCTTGCCGACAGCGGACAGTGCTGGAGCGAGGATATGGACGATGCAAACTTCCTTATCATGCGCTGGGGCATAGCCAACGAGTCGGATATGTATATCGACAATATCATTTTCTACGATGAGAACGGCAATTCCATACCCATATCGCCTGTTTCCGATGCAGAGACTCTCAAGAACAAGGCGGAAGAAACGATCGAAGATATTAAGGCTGATATTGAAAAGAAAAAGGACGAGCTCAAGTCAAAATACGAAGAAGCTGTAGAAAATGCAGAAACAGCTGTTACTGATCCGCAGGTCAGAGAAGAACTGAAGGCTGAGTATGAAAAGCTCATGGAGGACGTAAAGAATTCCGAAGAGTTTGAAAAAGCCGAGGAAAAGATGAAGGCTTTTGAAGAAAAGCTTAAAGAGTCAATAAGCAATACGTCCGAAGCCGAACAGCAGATCATTGACCAGATCGAAAAAGCTAAAGAAGAGGCGACAAAGGTAAATGCCGATGTGCAGGAAGCTATTGACGGAGCTTCAGTCATAATCGGAAAAATGGAGGACAGATAAAAGCGAAACGCTTCCGAGCATATCGGAAGCGTTTTTTGTATCAGTCGAAATAAAATATGTCCTCGAATTTCTTATCGAGAGCAATGCAAAGTACCAATGCAAGCTTAGCCGTGGGACTGAACTGCCCTGTCTCTATGGAGCTTATGGTATTACGAGATACACCTACCATTTTCGCAAGCTCGTCCTGTGAGAGATGCTGCTCTTTGCGTATCTCTTTCAGCCTGTTTCGGAGTATAAGTGAATCGTCTATCATAGAGTCACCGCCTTATGGTTTGAAGCCGAAAAGCTCACATATGGCTATAGCAAAGAATATGAGAAATGTGAAAGCTGAGCTTGCCGCACAGAAAATATCAACTGTTTTTTTGCCTTTAATGGCTTTATACAGGTGCATTGAGAATATCATAAAGAACTCTGTTGCGATAACAGCAAAATTCACACGCCATGTAACGATTATGGAAAGCAGAGTCCATAGGCAGGTAAAGCCTATACTGCACATCAGAGCGAAAAAAGTGCTTTTTTTCATGCGGTCTATCTCGACGTAATCGCGGTTCTTGTTTTCATGACGGCTTTTTTCGAGTATTTCTTCTTTATTCATATTGATACACCACCTTATTTTTTAAACAGTTCCGTTATTGCCACAAATGAGAACATAAGAAATGCTGCTCCCATAAGGACTGCATATAATATATGTTCGCTTTTTCTTGTTTTTATTGACTTGTGCAGATAAACTGCAAACATAATGCAGGTCTCCATAGCTGCAATGCCTTTGTTTAAAGGCTTATGAGCTATCATAGTAAGCGTTGAATATATAATATAAAAGGCAAGGCTGAATATGATAGCAAATCTTGAAGCGTCCTTTGTCTGAGAAATTTCGGAAATATCACGGTTTTTATTTTCGTGTCTGCTTTTTTCGAGTATTTCTTCCTTGTTCATAGTAGTACCTCCCATATCATGTAATGCGTTTTGCCAAGTTTACTTGGTAATTGTATTATATCACTGCCAAGTATACTTGTCAAGTTTTTGCAAAGCAAACTTGTCAGGATTGTGTGAGTGCACAATTGTAGTTGAGCAGAATATTGCTGATTGCACAATAAAAGTAGGGGAGGATAGTATCCGCCCGAAAGTGATTAGTGTAGGGGACGGCGTCCCGTAAATAACCGTAAAAAATCAAATGACGATATGTAGGGACGACCATTGGTCGTCCGTTCGGGAATTATCGTATTAATGCGGACGCGCAATGCGCGTCCCTACAAGCTAACTGCTCGGAACGCCGAGGGTGACTCCCTACAGTGTAGGGAGATGTCAGCAGAGCTGACAGAGGGACGCGGCTCCTGTTGGGCGGCGTTCCCTACACATTGTCATTTGCGCATAAAAAGGCACTGTGGAAATCACAGTGCCTTAATTCTAAGTTCTTAGCTCTTAGTTCTTAGTTCTGACTTAACCAAGTACTACGTTTATCTCGTTTACAGCAGAAAGCTTATCGGCAGGAACGTAGTTACCAGCCAGCTTTTCGCCGTTGAGAGTGATCTCCTTAACGCCGCTCTGAACGTGTGCGGAGTTGTCGATATTGATGTTGAGCTTCTTGCCGCGGAAGTTCTTCTCGATCTTGAAGCCGTCCCACTTAGAAGGGATAGACGGAGCGATAGTAAGTCCGTTAAGGTCAGGACGCATACCGCAGATACCTTCAACACAGCCCACCATAACAGTTGAAGCTGTACCTGTGAGCCAGTGAACGTGTGAACGTCCCTCGTAAGGTGAAGCCTTTGACTCGGTGAACTGACCGTGAACGTATGGCTCCATAACACGTATCTCAGCCTTGTCGTTCATAGCAGCAGGTGAGCTTTCGAGGAAATACTCGAATGCGCGGTCGCCGTGACCGAGGAGAGACTCGGCAAGTATGAGCCAGCCCTGTGACTGTGAGAATATACCGCCGTTTTCCTTTGTATCAAGGTTGAATACCTGCATGAGCGCACCCTCAAAGTGGTGATATTTGTAAGGTGGTTCGAGGAGCTTAGCACCGTAAGGTGTATTGAGTATATCGTGAACGCTGTTCATAGCCTTTTCAGCCTGATCGTCAGAAGCAAAGCGTGAAATAACGCTCCAGCTCTGAGGATTGAGCCACATATTAGCCTCAGGATCCTTCTTTGCACCAACGATAACGCCGTTGTCGCGGATACCGCGGATAAATCTGTCCTCGTCCCAGCACTTTTCAAGAGCTGCTCCCAGCTTCTTCTGAGCACCGTCAAGGTATGCGATATATTCTGTGTCGTTCTTGTCCTTAGCCATGTCGCGCATAACGTTCATAGCGTAGTAGAGCTGGAATGCTACGAATGTAGACTCGCCCTTTGCGCCGAGGCGGAGACAGTCGTTCCAGTCAGCGTGGAGACCTGCGGGCATATCGTGATCGCCGAGACGCTCCATAGAGAAGCGGATAGCGTTCTTGAGATGCTCGTAAACTGTAGCCTTTCCGCCGCCCTCTTCTGCGTAGGTGATGACTTCGTCGAGGAAGCCCTTGTTGCCGCTTTCACCGAGGTACTTAACGATAGTCGGGAAGAGCCAGAGTGCATCGTCTGCACGGTATGAGGGGTGACCTGTTTCCTTAGCGTAAACGCTGTGCTCGTCGTTCTCGTCGGGACAAGTCTCATGACCTGCGTTGTGGTCGAACTTAACAAGCGGAAGTCCGCCGCCGTTGCTTACCTGAGCAGAAAGCATGAAGCGTATCTTCTCTGCTGCCATTTCGGGGTCAAGGTGTATGATACCCTGAATATCCTGAACTGTATCGCGGTAGCCGTAGCCGTTTCTCAGACCGCAGTATACGAATGAAGCTGCTCTTGACCAGATGAATGTGATGAAGCACTGATAAGCGTTCCATACATTTATCATGTTGTTGAACTCGTCGGAAGGAGTCTCTACCTTGAAGTTTGAGAGCTGACCGTGCCAGTAGTCCTTGAGCTGTTTAACTTCTGCGTCTACCTTGCCTGCTGCCTTGTATTCTTCAAGTATAGCAGCAGCCTCGGGATCCTTACGCTCGCCAAGTACGAAAACGAATTCCTTAGTCTCGCCGGGAGCAAGTGTGATATCGCTCTGGAGAGCGCCGCAGGAGTTGGAGTTATAGTTCATAACGCCGCTGCACTTGCCGTTCTCGACAGCGATAGGATTTGAGAAAGTTCTGTAAGGTCCGATGAAGTCGCTGAAGCTTCCGCAGCAGCCTGTAACGGGCTGACCTACCATGCCGAAGAAGCGCTCCTGACCGTTGTAGCCGTTCTCATCAAAGCCCGTGTTCTCGTTCATGTGCTGGAGGATACGGTTTCCGCCCTCAAAGCTTGTACGAGTGATGAACAGTGTGTACTGGAGGTTTACCTGATCCTGCTCATAGTTCGGCTCGTTTGTGAACTCTATAAAACCGAATACAGAGAGCTTTCTTTCTTTATTTGAGTTGTTTGTTACCTTTGCTCTCCATACCTCGTATGTCTTGCCGTAAGGAACATAGTATGTAGTTTCGGACTTGATCTCTGCGTACTCAGCTGAAATGACTGTATAAGCAGTACCGTGACGGCACTCGCTCTTGTATTTGTCAAGGGGCTTGCCTACAGGCTGCCATGATGCTGACCAGTAATCAGCGGTATCGTTATCTCTTATATAAATGTAACGACCCGGGAGAGCCATATCAGAATTGAAGCGGAAACGTGAAAGACGTCCGTTAGCGCCTGACTTAACGAAGCTGTAGCCAGCTGCGTTATTTGAGATCATAGCACCGTACTCAGGGTCTCCGAGGTAGTTAGCCCACGGTGCGGGGGTAGCGGGGTTAGTAATGACATATTCTTTGTTTTCAAGATCAAAATGTCCATACTGCATAATTACATTTCTCCTTCTCAGCTGCCGTTGGACAGTGCTCTCCGCAGGCAGAAAATATCACACTAATTATACCATTAAACGGGAGTTTTGACAAGGGGGTAATAATGAATAAATCGTTAACAACAGCAAAAAACGGCAAGTTTTTACTACATTTCGTAATATTCTATTATAATTACTCTAAATGTTATATCATTTTTATGTCAAACTTATACATTATGTTTTATTCAGAGATTGTTGTGCAGGCTATCGGTTCCACAGCAAGGAATGTAGCGGATATCGAACTGAAAATAGGGCTGTCTGACCGCTTTGTGCGTTCATGGTTACATATGTCATTCAGGAAGTGACAAATGTCACTCACAAAGTGACATATTTCACCTTTGCAAATCATGATAAATGAGTATAATAAAAGCATAGGGTTGCGCAACACCTTTAATGAATATCAAGCACAGCAAATATCCCGTACATTTTTGTTTATTTTATTTATTAAGGAGAGAATATTATGAAAGCTACAATCAAAAAGGCGATCGCAGGAATTTTAGCAACAGCAATGTGTGCAATACCAATGGCAAGCGCAATGCCGGCAAGTGCAGCAGATACTATTTCGGCAACAAGAGTTGAAACTCGGCTTATGACAAGAAAAGTATCCGAGAAAAACATCATTGAGTTTCAGGGGGATTCAACCGCAATAAAAGCTTTAAAGAGCAATAAAGAATTCATAAACAAGCTTGAGACTACTTCATATGATGCTGTAGCTGAGCTTGAAGGAGAATGGTGCGGAAACGGACTTAAATATAAGTTCCGTAAGGAAAGAAAAAGAGTAATAATCATAATTATCGTTATCGGACCTATCATTGTTTGGCCAACACCTGTTGATCCGCCAAGACCTGATTATCTGCTTGCAAATATTGCTGAAAAAAAGACAGCTGTAGTTTCGGGAATTAAACAGGCATCTGTAAAGGAAGCAGTATCTATCAAGGAGTCGATTTCCATAAAGGGAACAGCTGCTTTAAATATTAAGTAACAGAGTTCCGGATATTTTTTAACAGTTTTAAAAATGATATTAATAAGAGATTTATAAAAAGGGTATTAATAAGGGATTTAATGATATATATTGAAAGCTCCTCTCAGTGCCGCCGCAGGCATTATGAGAGGAGCTTTTTCGTATTCCCTTATATAATAAGAAGTTTTTTTGAAAAAAATTCCGAAAAACACTTGATTTTTGCGAAAAACCGTGGTATAATACTTTATGATGATAGTAAACCCAAAGACCGGAAACCTTCCGGTCTTTAGTATTTATATCGAAACTATGAAAGGAGATAACCGATATATCGGGAAAAACTGCCTATGAAATTCAAAAAATTCGGCGGTACGGAACAAAAGGTATACGATCTTATCAAGCCTATCACAGATGAGCTGGGCTACTACCTCTGGGACGTTTGCTACGAAAAGGAAGGCGCGATGTGGTACCTGAGAGTCTTTATAGATCAGGACGAGGGGATAACAATTGCGGACTGTGAACGTGCAAATGCTCCTATAAGTGATATCCTCGATGAGAAAGATCCCATCGCTCAGAGCTATATGCTGGAAGTCGGTTCGGCAGGTCTTGAGCGCGAGCTTGTAAAAGAGGAACACTTTGAGGTGTGTCAGGGCGATGACGTTAAGATACGTTTTATAAGAGCCGTTGACGGGGAAAAGGAAATAGTTGCAAAGCTTGTGTGCGCAGATAAAGAGGGCGTTACCGTGGCTCTCGAAAGCGGTGAGGAGAAGAAATTCCCTCTGGCGGATATAGCTTTCGTAAAGCTTTATCTTGATTTCTGAATCACATAAAAACAAAATATAATATATTGGAGGAATTTACAGACATGAACATGAATAAGGACTTTTTCAAGGCACTTGAGGCTCTTGGCGAAGAAAACAGTGTGGAGACAGAGCTGCTTATCGAAAAGGTAAAGTCAGCTATGCTCAAGGCAGCAAGAAGAGCTTATCCGCACAGCGAAGAGAGGATAACAGTTGAGATTGATCCTAAAACTAAGAAGTTTGAAATGTATATCAGACAGGATATCATCGACGATGAGCCTATCGACGAAAACGAAGTAAATATCGACGTTGCAAGAACTATGGATCCAAATGCTATGGTGGGCGGAACTATAATGAAAGAGCTTGACATATCAAAGCTTGGCAGAATGGCTGCTCTTTCAGCTAAACAGTCCATCAAGGGCGACCTCAGAGAGATCAACCGCGAGCAGATGCTCAGCAAGTTTGAGCAGAAGGAACACGAATGTATCACTGCAAAGGTTTCTCAGGTAGAGCCCGGCAGAGGTACTGTTACAGTGGTTTATGACGGAACTGAGCTCTATCTCTTCCGCAACGAGCAGATACCCGGCGAGAACCTTGAGGAAGGAAAGTCAGTAAAGGTATATATCACAGGCATTATCGGCAAGAACAAGAAGCCTGTAGTAAAGATATCACGTACTCACAAGGACCTCGTAAAGAGACTCTTCGAGCAGGAGGTTCCCGAGATATATGACGGTACTGTTGAAGTAAAGTCCATCTCCCGTGAGGCAGGTTCAAGAACAAAGATCGCAGTATGGTCAAAGGACGAGAACGTTGACGCAGTAGGCGCTTGTATCGGTCCTAAGCGTTCAAGAATAACAGCTGTAGTAAACGAGCTCAGCGGCGAGAAGATCGACATTATCCCGTGGAGCGAAGTGCCCGAGGAATTCATTGCAAGAGCTCTTGCTCCTGCTGAGGTGCTCAAGACAGTTATCATTTCTATGGAAGAAAAGATATGCACAGTTATCGTTCCCAACAATCAGCTCTCACTTGCTATCGGCAACAAGGGCCAGAACGCAAAGCTTGCTGCAAAGCTCACAGGCTTCAAGATAGACATCAAGCCTCAGTTCGATAATGCAACAGGCGAGGAAGCTCCTGAGATGAGTCCTGACTTTGTTGCTCCTGTATTTGAAGCTGCTCCTGCTGAAGCAGAGGGCGAGGAGACTGCTCCTGCCGCTGAAGATGAAAAGGCTGAGACAGCAGTTGAGGAAACTCCTGAAGCAGCCGATGAAACTGCTGAAGCTCCTGCTGCTGACGAGGAATAATTATGAAGCCGAAAAAGACACCTATGAGAATGTGTCTCGGCTGCGGTGAGATGAAGCCCAAAAAAGATCTTATACGTGTGGTAAAGTCTCCCGAAGGCGAGATAAGTCTTGACTTCAAGGGCAAAGCCGCAGGCAGAGGTGCTTATATCTGCCGCAGTACGGATTGTCTGGAAAAGGCAAGAAAAGCAAGAAGATTTGAAAAATCCTTCTCATGCAAGATCGAAGAAAGCGTTTATGAGGTGATGATGAATGAGCTCAGAGAAGAGCCGCAGGACAGCTAATCTTCTCGGTATCTGTATCAGAGCGGGCAAGACTGTAAAGGGCTTCGACAGTGCAGTCGAGGCTGTGAAAAACGGTACGGCTTTCTGCTTGCTTACCGCTTCTGACGCTTCGGAAAAGACCGTCAAGGAAGTAAGGTTCTACTGTGAAAAATACGGTATAAAGTTTCTGGCAACGGAAATGAGCAAGGCTGATATCGGAAAGCTTTGCGGAAAAGAAACTGCCGTTATAGCAGTCACAGACAAGGGCTTTGCGGACGGTTTTGAGAGGATAATATCTGATTGACCGCAGTAATGCGTTGATATAGATACGTATATATATCACTGCCGTACATATACGGCATAGACAAATTGGAGGTAATCAGGCCTATGGCAAAAAAAATAAAGTTAAGCGACGCTGCAAAGGATATAAATATTCCTGCACAGGAATTGATCGACTTTTTCGCTGAAAAAGGCGACAATAAAAAGAAAACGGGTTCTTCTCTTACAGAAGAGGAAATGAATTCGGTTCTTGAGCATTACACAAATGAGCGTTATTCTGTAAGCTCACTGAATGATTATTTCAACTCAAAGAACGACCCGAAGCCTGTCAAGGAAGAAGCTGCAAAAGAAGAAAAAAAGACTACAGCTGCTAAGAAGCCTGCTGAGAAAAAGAACATTGAAGAGCCTAAAAAGGTAGAAAAGAAGGCTGCTGCCGCAGCAGCTCCCGCTCCTGTAAAGAAGGCAGAAAAGTCTGCCGAGCCAAAGAAGGAAGAAAAGGTACAGGAAGCTCCCGTTAAAAAGGCTGAGCCCGAGAAGAAACAGGAGGCCGCTCCTGCTGTTAAGGAAGCTCCTAAGGCAGAGCCTAAGCAGGAAGTAAAGCCAGAACCAAAACAGGAAGTAAAGCCTGAACCAAAGCAGGAAGCAAAGTCTGAACCCAAGCAGGAAGCAAAGCCCGAGCCAAAGGCTGAGCCTGCAAAGACCGAGGAAAAGCCTGCTGAGCCAAAGAAGGAAGAAAAGCCGCAGGAAGCTCCGAAGCCAGCAGTCCATGATAAGAAAAAGGACAAGAAGAAGGAGCAGGCTAAGGCTCAGGACAGAGGCGAGAGAACAAAGTTCAATGCTGCATTCAGTTCGGAAACAGCACAGACTTCCACACAGAGAAGAACTGTAGATACAAGAGGAAGCTACGTTGATCTCGATAAGTACAACGAGAGATACGACCAGATGGCTACCTCAAACAAGCATAAGAACGACAACTATTCTTCTAAGAAGCAGAAGATAAATCAGAAGTCAGCTCAGAGAAACCGTCAGCAGTTCTCAAAGAAGGAGAGCGAGGCTGAGAAGCTCAAGAGACTTGAGCTTGAAAGAGCAAGAAAGCAGCAGCTCAAGGTACTTATCCCCGATAATATCACTGTCGGCGAGCTTGCTACACGTCTTAAAGCTACTGCTACAGACGTTATCAAGCAGCTCATGAAGCTGGGCGTTATGGCTTCTATAAATCAGGAGATAGATTTCGATACAGCTGCTCTCGTTGCAGACGAGATGGGTGCAAAGGTAGAAAAGGAAGTTATCGTTACTATTGAGGAGCGTCTTATCGACGATACAGATGATGACGATACAAACCTCCAGCCGCGCTGCCCTGTTGTAGTTGTTATGGGTCACGTTGACCACGGTAAGACTTCTATCCTTGACCGCATCAGAAATGCTCACGTTGCCGCAGGCGAAGCAGGCGGTATCACACAGCACATCGGTGCTTATCAGGTAAATATCAACGGACAGGACATCACATTCCTCGATACTCCCGGACATGAGGCTTTCACTTCAATGCGTGCAAGAGGTGCCAATATCACTGATATCGCTATCCTCGTTGTTGCTGCTGATGACGGTATCATGCCGCAGACAATAGAGTCTATCAACCATGCTAAGGCAGCAGGCGTATCCATCATCGTTGCTATCAACAAGATGGATAAGGAAGGCGCTAACCCTGACCGTATCAAGGAAGAGCTCACAAAGTATGACCTCGTTTGCGAGGACTGGGGCGGCGACGTTATCTGCGTTCCTGTTTCAGCTAAGACAGGCGATGGTATAGATGAGCTCCTCGAAAACGTTCTTCTCGTTGCTGAGGTCAAGGAGCTCAAGGCTAACCCTGACAGACTTGCAAAGGGTACTGTTATCGAGGCTCGTCTTGACAAGGGCAGAGGTCCTATAGCTACACTTCTCGTACAGAACGGTACTCTCAAGCAGGGCGATGTTCTTATCGCAGGTACTGCTGTAGGTCGTGTAAGAGTTATGACAAACGACAAGGGCAGAACCGTAAAGGAAGCAGGTCCTTCTGTTCCTGTTGAGATAACAGGTCTTGCAGAAGTACCGAGCGCAGGCGATATCTTCAACGCTGTTGAGGACGAAAGACTTGCACGTGAGCTCGTTGAGCAGAGAAAGCACGAGCAGAAGCAGGAGCAGTTCAATGCTTACCGCAAGGTAACTCTCGATAACCTGTTCAGCCAGATCGCTGAGGGCGAGATCAAGGAGCTCCCGATCGTTGTAAAGGCTGACGTTCAGGGTTCTGTTGAAGCTGTTAAGCAGTCGCTTGAAAAGCTCTCGAACAACGAGGTAAGAGTAAGAGTTATCCACGGCGCAGTCGGTGCTGTAAAGGAAAGCGACGTTATGCTTGCAGCTGCTTCAAATGCTATTATCGTCGGCTTCAATGTAAGACCGGATCCTGTTGCTGCCGAGAACGCAGTCCGCGACGGTGTTGATATCAGACTCTATCGTATCATCTATGATGCTATCGAGGAGATCACAACTGCTATGAAGGGTATGCTTGCTCCTAAGACACGTGAGGTAGAGCTCGGACGAGTAGAAGTAAGACAGGTATACAAGATATCCAACGTTGGTATGGTAGCAGGAAGCTATGTACTCAGCGGTAAGGTAACAAGAGGAAGTCAGGTACGAGTAGTACGTGACGGAATCATCATCGCAGATGATAAGATATCAGGACTCAAGCGTTTCAAGGACGACGCTAAGGAGGTAGCAGAAGGCTACGAGTGCGGTATCAGTCTCGAGAAGTTCAGCGACGTTAAGGAAGGCGATATCTTCGAGGCTTATATCGTTGAGGAATACCGTGAAGATTAAACATTAAATTATTCTCATCAATGATAAAGGGGGAATTTCTCATGGATAACAGCAGAATGAGTACGGCAGATATGCTGCAGTACTGCAATGAGGCACTTGCCTGGGACGATTTCGGACCTATCGACATATTCTTTTTTGAGTCGGTAAAGAAGATCCTTCTCGGACAGTGCAGCGCATTTGAAGAACCTGAAGCATACACAGATGATCTTATGGGCATCGAGCGTCCTGTACGCGATGTGGAGCTTGAACCCGAGTACGGCAATTATGCCGATATATACTACGGCGAAGAGGGCGATGAGGAGATACCCGACTACAGCCGCAGCGATGAAGATGTAGCTTTTTCTGCGGATATATTCGGCGACGGCTTTTTCTCAGAGCCTGAGCAGGCAGCTGAGGGTGTTGCTGCTGCTGAGGCAGAGACTGAGGAACATGAGCCCGAGCCCGAAAATGTAAAGAATGAAGAAAAAAAGGCTGCCGAGGCAAAGCCTGCAAAAAAGCAGACAAAAAAGCCTGCTAAGAAAAAGGCTGAAAAAGCTGCCGACTCAGATAAGCATGAAGAGAAAAAAGAGGGCGGTTTCACCGTCAGCTTGTGACACGAGGAAGGATTACCATGCCTAATTTCAAGAACAGCCGTATGGCTGAAGATATAAAAAGGGAAATGACAGCAATTCTCAGAGAGCTTAAAGATCCGCGCATAGATAAGATGCTCACCATAGTAAGAGCTGATCTTTCAGGCGATATGTCAAGCTGTAAGATATACGTATCAAGCTTTGAAGGCATTGAAAGAGCAAAACAGTCTGTTGAGGGACTTAAAAGCGCGGCAGGATTTATCAAGAGAGAGCTTTTCCACAGGCTCAAAATGCGGAAGGCTCCCGACCTTACCTTCGTTGCCGATAATTCTATCGAAAGAAGCGCGGAGATAAGCAAAAAACTCCATGACTTGCTGTAAGGAGGATCGCTATGTTCATCGGTTTCAGTGAGGCTGAGCTCTTTCTCAGAAACTGCGAGGACGCAGTTATTATCACTCATCGTAATCCCGACGGTGACTGTATAGGTGCAGGCTTTGGATTGAAGGATATACTTGCTCAGCTCGGTATCCGCAGCAGAGTCGTGTGCCATGACGGTTTTCCTTCGCCGCGCTATGATTTTCTTACAAGCGAGGGCGCAGGAGAGGAGTTTGAGCCTAAGACGATCATCGCGGTGGATATCGCCGACGAGACTCTTATGGGTGACTATAAGGATATCTACGGCGGAAAGGTGCAGCTCTGCATCGACCACCACATCTCAAATAAAAACTATGCGGAGAAAACTCTGCTCCGCAGCGACGCTACTGCTGCCTGCGAGATAATCTATGATCTTGCACAGTATATGGGCGTGAAGATAACAAGGCACTGCGCTATATGCCTTTATACAGGCATAGCTACAGACTCGGGCTGCTTCAAGTACGACTGTACTACTCCCCGTGCTCATGAGATAGCAGCAGAGATGATGCGCAGCTATGATATCAATTTCGCAAGAATAAACCGTTATATGTTCGATGTGAAGTCTATGGGCAGACTGAAGCTTGAAGCTAAGGTAAACGAGCTCATGGAATACTGCCTCGGCGGAAAGCTGGCTATAGCAGCTGTCACACAGGACATGATGAAGTCCATGAACGTCTCTATGGAGGAGCTTGAGGGCTTTGCTCCGCTGACTATACAGCTGGAGGAAACAGAGGTCGGTATCCTTATGCGCGAGCGTGAGGACGGCGTTTTCAAGTGCTCGTTCCGTTCGGCAAATGACGTTAATGTTTCGGCTATATGCCAGATGATAGGCGGCGGCGGTCACGCAAAGGCAGCAGGCTGCACTATTGACGGTCCTCTTGAAGAGGCTAAGAAATACCTCATCAGTGCTGTTGAAGGAGCTCTCAGCAAATGAACGGTATTCTCTGCGTAAACAAACCACAGGATTTTACTTCATTTGATGTTGTCGCTAAACTCCGCGGCATACTTCAGATGAAAAGGCTCGGACACGGCGGTACTCTTGACCCTATGGCTACGGGAGTATTGCCTGTATTCGTGGGTAATGCCACGAAAGCCTGCGATATCATGCCCGATAATACCAAAAGCTACCGTGCGGGCTTCCGTCTCGGTGCAGTGTCGGATACGCAGGATATCTGGGGCGAGGTCAGTGAAAAGTCGGATATGGCAGTGGAAAAAGCTGCTGTAGAAGCTGTAATACCTGAATTTACAGGTAAGATAATGCAGCTTCCGCCTATGTATTCGGCTGTTCAGGTGGGCGGAAAGCGCCTTTATGACCTTGCGAGGCAGGGGATAGAAGTCGAGCGCGAGGCTCGCGAAATAGAAGTATCAGAGCTTGTGCTGGAGGAATACGACAGCAGTACCCGTGAGGGCGTAATGTCTATAGCCTGCGGCAAGGGTACTTATATAAGGACTATAATCAGCGATATCGGTGAAAGGCTGGGCTGCGGAGGTATAATGACCTCACTGGTAAGGACTTTCTCAGGCGGCTTTAGTCTTGATGAATGCTTTTCACTGGAAGATATACAGAATGCAAAGGACGAGGACAGGCTGGAAGAGCTTATCCTGCCTATCGAAAGAGTCTTTGAAAAGCTGCCTAAGCTCAGGCTGGGCGAGGCTCAGACAAGAATGTACAGAAACGGCGTTAAGCTTGACCTTTCAAAGCTTCGCGGCATACGCGATGATGCGGAATGCTACGGGGTATACGGCTTTGACGGCGCTTTTATCGGTACTGCCTTTGCTGACCGCGAGGGCGGTATCCTTCGTGTGGGAAAGAATTTAGGGTGACGGCATGGGAAGTAAAAAAACTGCTGTTGCTTTAGGGCTTTTCGACGGAGTGCATCTTGGTCACAGAGCTGTTATAAATGCGGCTCTCGCTCAGCGCAAAAACGGACTTTCGGCTTCGGTATTTACCTTCGAGCCCGACTGCGTCCTGAGAAAATCAGGCGGCGCTTCGGGGTATATCTATACAAAGAGCGAAAAGGAGATACTCCTCCGTGAGCAGATAGGCGTGGACGATATAGTCAGTCCGTTATTTGAAAGCTTTTGCGGGCTTACGGGAGAAGAATTCGCACAGGAGATACTTTGCAGGCAAATTGGCGCAGCTCATGTGTGCTGCGGAAATGATTTCAGATTCGGCAAAAATGCTGCATGGGGTGCGCAGGAGCTTATGGAATTCGGGAAGCGATTCGGCTTTGAAGTTGAAGTGGTCGGCGCAGTTGAATACGGCGGCAGTATCGTTTCGTCAAGCCGCATAAGAGAGCTTCTGCTGAATGGCGATATTGCTTCTGCAAACGAGCTGCTCGACTCTGCTTATTTCATAAGCGCAGAGGTAACGGACGGGAATCATATCGGCAGGACTATCGACTTCCCGACTATAAATCAGGACTTTGCCGAAGGACAGCTTGTGCTGAGATACGGCGTTTACAGTACGCTTACGAATGTGGGCGGAAAGGTGCTGCCGTCGGTGACAAATGTGGGAGTAAAGCCTACTATCGAGGGAGTCCGCAGACCTCTTGCGGAGACTCACATCATCGGATACAGCGGCGACCTTTACGGAAAAAACGTAGATGTATGCTTTAAAAGCTTTATCCGTCCCGAAATGAAATTCGGTTCTCTCGATGAGCTGAAAGCACAGATAAAAGCCGATATACAGGCAGCTGTCAATATCTCTTGAAAAATTCGCACTGCTTTCATTTTGTTATCACAAACAAGTATTACCATAGATATTGCTGAAAATGCGGCTCGTCATGCCGCAAAACCTCTGAATTATTATAATAAGGAGTGTAAAACCCAATGATAGAGGTCAGAAACCTTACTAAAAAATACGGCTCAAAAACAGCCGTAAACAATATCAGCTTCAAGGTCGAAAAGGGTGAGATACTCGGCTTCCTCGGACCAAACGGTGCAGGAAAGTCAACGACCATGAATATGCTGACAGGATATATATCGTCAACTTCGGGAGAGGTGCTTATAGACGGTACGGATATTCTTGAAGAGCCTAAAAAGGCTAAGTCAAAGATAGGCTATCTCCCTGAGATACCGCCTCTTTATGTTGATATGACCGTTGATGCTTATCTCAATTTCATGTATGACCTGAAAAAGTGCAAGCTTCCGAGAAAAGCTCACCTCAAGGATATATGCACACGCTGTATGTTACAGGACGTAAGACACAGGATAATCAAGAATCTTTCAAAAGGTTACCGTCAGAGAGTAGGTCTTGCTCAGGCACTTATCAACAATCCCCCTGTGCTTATCCTCGACGAGCCTACAGTTGGTCTTGACCCAAGCCAGATCATAGAGATAAGAACTCTTATCAAAAAGCTGGGAAAGAGACATACAGTTATTCTTTCGTCCCATATCCTTCCCGAGATACAGGCTGTATGCGACAGAATAATCATCATAAACAGGGGTGAGGTAGCTGCCGACGGTACTGCCGACGAGATAGCGCGTGATATCACCAATGAGCATAAAATGGTGCTCCGTATAGAGGGACTTACTCATACTGCCGATGATAAGCGTGAGATAGCCGACGCTCTCAGGGCTGTAAGCGGTGTTAAGTATGTCCGCGCTGACATGGAGCGTGAAAAGGGTATCTACGATTACGACGTTGAGACAGACGGCAAGACAGATGTCCGCCGTGATATAAACAAGCTTTGTGCTGAAAAAGGCTGGAATATCCTTATGCTCCAGCTCTCAGACCTCACTCTTGAGGACATATTCCTTAAGATCACTATGGACGATGGTCTTAACAAGCAGAATGACGGAAAAGATGACAGTTCCAAACCGAAGATAGCTATAAAGCGCACTCAGAACGGCAAGCTCAAGGCTGTTCAGGAAGATGCAGAAGAAAAGGCTGATGAAAATGCTGAGGAAGGCTCGGCAGACAGCAGCGAAAATAACGGAGGTGAGGAATAATGTCTGCTATTTACAGGCGCGAAATGGGCGCATTCTTTACGTCAGGCATAGCTTATGTATTTCTTACTGTGTTCTGGCTGGTTTCAGGTATATTCTTCTTTACGGGAACTATAATGTCAAATACAACAAACGTAGCAAATATGTTCAGCTCTATGTTCTTTGTTGTGCTTTGTCTTATTCCTGTACTCACAATGAAATTGCTCAGTGAGGAAAAGAAGAACAAAACAGATCAGGGACTTCTTACAGCTCCTATAAGTCTGTGGGATATAGTTCTCGGAAAATACTTTGCAGCTCTTACGCTGTACATTATAGCCGAGTCTATCGTATTCGTATACGCTTTTATTCTCAATTATCTCGGCGAGATCGCATGGACTCCGCTCCTCGGCAACTATTTTGCAATGCTGTTCCTCGGTGCAGCTTTCATAGCTGTGGGATTATTCGTATCCTCACTTACCGAGAACCAGATGGCATCAGCTGTTGTAAGCCTTGTCCTGCTCTTCGTTCTGTACCTTTCGGAGATGCTCGTATCAGGTTTCGCAAACGGAAACTGGTTCAAGAAGGGCATTTATAAGATAGTTACCTCTGTAGCCTTCTATTCAAGATACATTGAATTTACAAGGGGAGTATTCAGTCTCACCAGTGTATTATTCTTTATCAGTGTAGCGTTTCTCTTCAATTTCTTCACCGTTAAGGTGCTTGAGAAGAGACGCTGGAGCTGATCTACATGAAAGGAAGGTTTTGATTACAGATGAGTATTAAAGATACTGATGAGTCGAAGGTAACAGGAACAGAAGTGTCCGAAGAAGCAGCTCCTGCAAAGAAAAACTTCAAGAAGCTGAAATACGGCACTATGTTCTATACTACCATTGCGCTCGTTGCTGCGATAGTCGTTGTGTTCAACATCATGGCAGGCATTATGGCTAAGCGCAAGCCTATGAAGCTGGATATAACTCCCGACAGCAGATATGAGCTTACGGAGCAGTCTATAGACGCCTTAAAGCGTCTTACAAAGGACGTTGATATTGTCGTTACTTCCGAGAGAGACTATTTTGAGACACTCGGAAACAGCATTGAAAGACAGTATGCCGGACAGGGTATCATGATCGAGATACCGTTTGAGATCATTCCCGAGCTCCTCGACAAGTATTCTGTATATGCCGAGCAGGGCGAAGGCAGCATCAATGTAAAGTACGTTGATATGGACAAGGATCCTGATATCATAAACAAGTATAAGGAACACTATAACGGCGATATAGCTCATAATAACATCATTATCGCTTCCGGGGAAAGAGTAGAGGTACTCACAGAGAATGACGTTATGGGCATGATCGCTCCCGACAACTCAACCATGAGCTTTAATTTCGTTGGTGAGAGCACTATTACTTCTGCTATTACCAATGTTACAGATGCTCACCCTGTAAAGGTGGCTTTTGTTCAGACTATGAACGGTGCAGCAGTCTATAATGCTGATACCTATTCTTATGTTGTTGAATCATTTGAGAATACTCTTCTCGCAAAGAACGGCTATGACTGTACAGATATCGACATCGCTACAGACGAGCTTGATCCTGCTCTGTACGATATGGTAGTAGTTTATGCTCCTTCCGTTGACTTTACAGAGCCTATTATCAACAAGCTTGATGATTTCCTTAAAAACGGCGGAAAATACGACAGGAGCATGGTATATGTACCTGACTATTCATCGTCAAATCTCACTAATATAGACGCATTTCTTGCTGACTGGAGCATAAAGGTAGAAGATAATCTTATCATAGACGAGAAAAATGCTGAAATGAGTGCGGCATCTATCATGCTGAATGTAAATGATCCTGACTCAGTTGGCAAGCTCCCTAATGAGAAGCTCCCTGTTATTGCTCCTCTTTCAAGAGAGCTTACAGTTATCTCAAAGAAGAACGAGGACGTTGTAAAGGAGATCCTTAAATCCTGCGACGAGTCATATACAGTTGATCTGAAGGATATGCAGACACAGACAGGTGAAGCAGGTCCGAGAACAGTTGTAATGCTCTCACAGAAGCAGCGTACCGAGCAGATACAGACTGTTACAAGCAGCCTCCTTGTTATTGGCAGCTCTGCAATGACTAACAACACTTACCTTACACAGACTTCGGCATACAATAACGGCAGTGTTCTCCTTAACATACTGAATAATATGTCAGGCAAGGAGAGCGGCGTTATAGTTCCCGACAAGGTATTGCAGCAGTCGTTTATCACAACTACCGCAAAGCAGGCAAAGGTGATACAGATCATCGTAATATGGATAATTCCGATCATCGTTGCTGCTATAGGCGTAATTGTTCTTTTAAGGAGAAGAAATAAATGAAAAAACAGGCAAAGGGTATCATCGCGCTCAGTGCAGTCCTTGTGGCTATGCTGGGAGGCGGATATGCCTATATGAAGCTTACTCCCGAGGACGGAAACGGCAGCGGAGACAACAATTCAACAACTATGGAGCTTCTCGCTACTCAGGCTGTGGGACAGGGAACTGTCCTCGTCAGCGATGATGGCGATGCTGCGACTGTAAAAAGTGCTGTTGTAAAAAACAGCAAAGGCACTATTAACGTAATTATGCAGGAAGCACCGAAAGAGGAAGGAGAAGATCCTGTTTATACTCTTGAGGGCTATGAGGATATGAATGTTGACAATTCCATGGTCAGCACTCTTATCAATAATGGAAACGGCATAGAGGCACAGTCTCTTATTGCAGAGGGCTGTGATGACCTCGGAAAATACGGCCTCGAAAACCCTGCCGCCGAGGTGGAGTTCACATATGAATCAGGAAAAAAAGTAAAGTTCTATGTGGGCGATGAAACACCTTCAGGCAGTACATCATATTTTATGGTGGACGGTCAAAATGATGTATATGTCGTTAATTCCTCCACTGTCCACAACTACGGATTAGGTGTGAACGACTTCATCTCAAAGGTCATTCTCGCAAAGCCTGCCGATGACGCGTATCCTATTATTAACAGTCTCAGGATAAACAGAGGTGATATGGATAAGGATATCCTTATCGAATATGATAAGAAGAGCGAGGGTGAGAATTCAGGTGGTACTTCTGCTTCACATAAGCTGGTATCTCCTGTAGAGAGCTATCTTGCCGTAGAAAAGTCCACAGATATCACAACAGGTATGTTCGGGCTTACAGCTGCCGATATCCATACCCTCGGCTGCAAGGACGAGGATATAGCAGAGGCAGGTCTTGATGAGCCTTTCTGCACAGTTACTATGGAATGCGATGACGGAAACACATATAAGCTCCTTCTCAGCGAGCCATTTGATGATGAGGAGTCAGGTGCGAAGTGCAGCTATGCTATGCTCGAGGGCGGAAAAATAATCTATACTGTTTCGGCTGAAAGTGCTAAATGGCTGACTGTACAGCCTATTGATATAGTTACACGTCTCCTTATCACAAACTATGTATGGAATATCACCGAGCTCTCTGCAAGCGGCGGAGGAGAAAAGGCTGATTTTGTTATTGAGCCAAAGGATAAGGATAATGTCCCTGACAGTCCTAAATCTGAGGATTTCATTGTTACCAACAACGGCAAGGAGTTCGATTCTGAAAGATACAGACTCTTCTACTCGTTCCTTGCAGGTACAAATGCAGAGGAATTTGCAATTGATGTGCCTGTACCTGACGGTGAGCCGATGGCAACAATAAAGTATACGGATAAGTATAATAATACAACTACAACTTATGATTTCTATGATGAATCATTAATGCGTGCCCTTATCGTTATAAACGGCGATAGCAGGTATTACTGCACAAAGTCCTATGTGAAGACCCTCATTGAAAATATCAAGCGCATAGGCACAGGAGAGGATTACATTAAAAACTGGTAAAATTCCAAGGAGGTATATAATGAACGCAAAATTCAACACATATAAGGGCTACCCTCTGGTAAGAAACGGAAATGATATATACTACGGATTTATGTCGGACCCTTACGTTATTTTCATTCAGATACTTGATACCAAAGAAGAAAACGGCGAAAAGGTGACATCAAAGGTAAGAGTCGTTCAGATGGATACCAACGAGCCCAACCCCCTGAAGGCGTTTGTTAAGAATACAGAGAGAGAATGCGGCCTTTACGAAGCACTGGATATTGCAAGTGTGTGGCTTGAAAAGGCTCTGAAAAACTAAGCTCGCGCCGAAAGCGCGTTTATAATAACTTTAAGCCATAGCGTCTCACGGTCAGAGATGCTGTGGCTTTTCTGTTAGCTGATAGTTATTAGTGGTCAGTAATTAGTGAGCGATATCATTGTATAGTTTTTTGCTGAAAATAGGCTTTTTCGGACTTTTTTAAAAAAATCCGAAATTTTTTTCAAAAAACGCTTGACAAATGGAAAATACTGTGGTATAATTATTTTCGTCGTCAGGGATAAGACGCCTGAAACGACAGAATAAAGCAATGCGATGTGGGGGTTTAGCTCAGCTGGGAGAGCATCTGCCTTACAAGCAGAGGGTCACAGGTTCGAGCCCTGTAGTCCCCACCACATGGCCTCGTAGTTCAGTTGGTTAGAACGCCTGCCTGTCACGCAGGAGGTCGACAGTTCGAGTCTGTTCGGGGTCGCCAACACGCTTCTGTAGCTCAGTCGGTAGAGCAGGGGACTGAAAATCCCCGTGTCGTTGGTTCGATTCCGACCGGAAGCACCATATAGAACGCTGATGCGTTCTATATACAATGCGGATTTAGCTCATCTGGTAGAGCGCCACCTTGCCAAGGTGGAGGTAGCGAGTTCGAGCCTCGTAATCCGCTCCATAGTACTGGGGTAATAACCTTGGTATTACGTAAATCCCGAAGCAATAGTTTCGGGATTTTTTAATTAATATGGGGTAATAGGGATAACACTAAAAGGGGTATAAATATGAAAAAATTTAAAGTAACGGCTCTCGTTCTGGCACTGCTCAGCGGTATTGCCTGCTTTATTGTGGGATTTGCTGATAGTAATAGTAAAGACCTTATTCTTCTTTTCGGCTTCAGAGAGGCTTTTGTGGAATGGGTCTTGTTCCTGCTGGTGCTGTTCTTCCTTGGAGTAGCTTCATTTGCGCTTTTTATTGAAAAAATAAAGAATGGCGAAAAGCATAAAGGACTCTGGCTGTTCGGAACATTTGTCTTGGTCGGTTCAGCTGTGCTCATGTTCTGCATGTCGAAAAACGATGAATTTTATGTAGGTTCAAGAGAGGTCAAAAGTCCCGGAGGCAGACACTCCGTGATCTATATTACAAAGGATACAAGATCCGGCAAGACTTATAATTATTACCGCAGAGTCGGAACATTTACCTATGAGTATCTGTTTGCCAGCGATGAACCTGCTGAAATAGAATGGGGAGATCAGTTTTTTAATGTTGACGGAAAGCAATATCCGTGTTCTCCTTATGATGACAAATAATATATAATTGTTGAGGCAGAATATGAAGATACTGAAAATAGTTTTATTGGTTGCAGCCTTGGTCTGCGTTGGCGGTATATTTTATTTTGAAAGTACACAGAGTTCCCTTGACGATCATGCTGTAAGAGTTTTCTGCGGAATGCCCGAAAACTTTATATCTAATCTGTGCTTTGTGGGGGTGCCGCTTTTTATTGGAGCAGCAGCTGTTATCTCCCTCGTTGAAAGGATACGCGAAAACAGAAACGGCATAATTATTCTTGGATTTGTTGCGCTGCTCTGCGGAGGTGCTCTTGGACTTATCTATGCTATAACGAGCGGCCATATCGGAGATTTTATGCATGAGATGGAAAGTCCTGACGGAAAGCACTCGGTCTATTACGTGAGAAACAAGTATTCGGGTGATGTTGAGTGGCTGCGCAAGGGCGACGGACACATATATTATATTATCAAAAGAACAGATTCGGGTGCTCTTGATGATATAGAATGGAAAGACGATGCACTGTCTGTGGACGGTGAGATGTTTGAATATGATTTGCTTGAAAATAATAGATCCTAAAATTAAGTCTTGGTTTAAATGCAGCAGTAATTTCTATAATATTATGAAAAAAGAGGTCTAAAAATGAAACTTATAAAAGCATTGAAATGGATATTCCTTGTTCTGGGCGTACTTTGCCTCGGAGCTATGATATTTCTTATATTGTTTATCGGTGATACGAACGAGCTCATAGCAGTATGGAAATTCACCGAAAGATTTATGATCAATGTGCTTGCACTTGCTGCGCCTGCTTTTTTGTGTCTCGGTACTTTTATGGCGTTTTTGCAGATATGGAAAAGACAATACGGCGGAAAAAGACTTCCGTCGGTGCTTTCACTGGTATTTCTCGGTGCATTGGGCTTTTCTTTCCTTATATTCGGTACTGACTGGCTCGGTGAGTCGCTTGGAAGCCTGAAAAGTCCTGACGGCAAGCATACTCTTTATTATATAGAGGGCAGCAGCGATGAGCAGGGCAGCCGCTCTGTATACCGCAAAAACGGTATGTTTGAGTATGAGCGTATTTTCTATTCCGACAAGAGCTTCAGTGACTTTAAATGGTCTGATGACGGCGTTGAGCACAACGGAAAGTTCTTTAAATACTGATACATAAGCTTTAAGCCATAGTATTTCCGAAATATCGGAAGTGCTATGGCTTTAATTATGATCGGCTGTATCTTAATTCCGCACAAAGACGGCTCTTTGTCTTTGTGCGGAATTACTATATACAAAATCTTATATA
The DNA here is from genome assembly GCF_000518765.1 of Ruminococcus flavefaciens ATCC 19208. GTDB lineage: Bacteria > Bacillota > Clostridia > Oscillospirales > Ruminococcaceae > Ruminococcus > Ruminococcus flavefaciens. The sequence continues at coordinate 177,862 of NZ_JAEF01000016.1, forward strand.
AATGTTATAATAAATATATCACATTCCGCTGTGCGGTATTGCCCCGAACTGTGTTAAGGGGCGCAGATCCTTTAATAGACACATTCCGCTTGCGGTAGAATTTACAGGAGTGAGAAAATGGAAAAAGAAACACGATATGCAGTGCTTATTGATGCAGATAACGTTGCAGCGAAATATACAAAGTACATTCTTGATGAGGTATCTAACTACGGTGTTGTGACTTACAAAAGGGTCTACGGCGACTGGACAAGACCTAATCTTGCAGGATGGAAAAATATGGCTCTTGACAATGCTATCACTCCTGTTCAGCAGTACAGCTATACCACGGGAAAGAATGCTACCGACTCAGCCATGATAATTGATGCTATGGATATACTGTATTCTCATAATGTTGACGGTTTCTGCATAGTGTCAAGTGACAGCGACTTCACAAGACTTGCTATACGCCTGCGCGAATCGGGTATGCACGTTATAGGCATGGGAGAGCAGAAAACCCCGAAGCCTTTCAGTACAGCCTGCAACGCATTCAAATATCTTGAGATACTTGCTGATGAAGAGCTTCAGGGTACTGTTGAGAGCGAAAAGGTAGAGCTTAAAACACTTGAATCGGCTATAGTAAGAATAATAACTGAAAATGCAAATCTTCAGGACGAGATCAATATTGGCGAGCTTGGAAGCCGACTTCTCAACCGCTATCCTGATTTCGATGTGAGAAACTACGGCTATTCAAAGTTTTCACAGTTCCTTAAAGAGTTTGACAGTCTGAGCTTCAGACAGGTGGGCAGCAGCATACTTGTTTCACAGAAATCAAGCATGACAGACCTTGAAAGAATAGAGTCGGCTATTGCGGCGATTGTCCGCACAAACGGCAGCAAAGGCTATAATCTTGGCGAGCTGAAAAAACAGCTCTGTACTAAAATACCCGAATTTGATGTTAAGTCCTATGGATATTCAAAATTCAGCAAGTTTGTGGAAAATCTGCCGTCATTCAAAATACGCAACAACACAGTGATGATAACGGAGAACTGATTTGGGAAAGAAACTGATAACAGCATTGTTCTGTATTGTCTGCGTGGGCTGTTTGTTTATGGCGTGGAGATATATCAAGAAATCGGGCATAATGAAGGATTATCCCGATGTCGAGTATCTCACCGAAAAGGAAAAGGCTCAGCGCCCGATATACAAGCAACTCTCGACAAAGGAGAAAGGTATATATACTGCACTTTATCGCGGAATATCCGAGAGGAAAGAGATGATACCTCTGCCCTATGAAGTGGACGGCAACACCTATTCCAAGGTCTACTGTATTCTTGAGAAGCAGGAAAGTGAGTTTTATTACCTTGATTCCGTCTATTATACAGCGCAGAAGGTACGCGATGCGAAGATAGTATACAGAGATATGACGAGGCCTCACCAGAAGGAAGAGGATCTTGACAGCGCGGTTGAAGCTGCTTTGTCGGAGACAGACAAGCTGGTCACAGACGAGGAAAAGGCGAGGTATATCAATGATTACATTGTCAGAAAGTGTAAATATATAACGGGCGATGACAGCGAATTTGCGTCAACGGTCTATGGCTGTCTTGTCAGAGGCGAAGCAAACTGCGAAGGCTATGCTAAGGCATTCAATCTGCTTGCAGGAAAATTGGGACTTGAAAGCGTTGTTATAACAGGCACTACCGATAAGGGTGAAAATCACGCATGGAATCAGGTGAAGATAGACAACGAATGGTATAATATCGACGTAACATGGGCTGATACAGATGTTATAGGAGAAATGAGACAGATGTACTTCCTGTGCTCAGATGCTGATTTCTCGAAAACACACTATGCAGATGATACGCTTTTTACACCGTTCCCCTGTATAAGCAACAAGTGGAATTACTACGTAAAGAGCGGACTCTATGCGGATACATATGAGGATGCAGAGGAGATAGTCCGCAGAGAGCTGACCAATGGAAACGGTACAATAGAGATACGTTTTTCAAATTCAAAAGTGTATGAGAAGTTCAGAGATAAGTTTATAACTGAGGAAAATGTATTCAAAATGCTTGATGAAACAGGCTTCCGGTACGGTGAGGAAGTTACGCTTTCTCTCAAGGAAAACGAACAGGAATTGTGCCTTACCATGCTGTTCTCATAAGAGTTGTAAAAATATACACAATTCGACGAGATACAACAGATAAGGTTGGCACAATTAACGTGTTGACATTTCATTCCAAACCTGCTATAATAAATAAGTCGCCGCGAGGGAAAGACGCTGAAAAGTAAGACTGCCGGAGCAGCATTGGAGGCGAAAAGACGGAGCGGGTGACAAAAAAGAAATCGCAAAAATTTCCGAAAAGGTATTGACAAAGGAAATGAGTTGTGATATAATATTAAAGCTGTCT
>NZ_JAEF01000017.1:0-16110 GCF_000518765.1 Ruminococcus flavefaciens ATCC 19208
AGTCGGTGCTTATGGCAATGAGGTCACACCCGTTCCCATTCCGAACACGGAAGTTAAGCTCATTCGCGTTGACGATACTTGGCTGGTGACGGCCCGGGAAACTAAATCAGTGCCGACACTTTAAAGGACTACTTCACGTAGTCCTTTTTTATTTGACATCTTTTCTCTTATATGATAAAATTAATTATTGACTTCTGAATTTCCGAAAGGTGATGATCTGCTTATGGATAAAGCTGCTTCACGAAAGAACACATATATATATATATTGATTTTTTCAGTTTTTATCATAGTACATTGCTTGTGTCTTATCAAGACTTCCGATGATCTTATGTGGGATAATATTGATTCTCTCTCGCAGATGCTGAAAAGCTGCAACCCGAATGGTCGTTATTTTACAAATATTATCACCTATTTTATCTGCAATTCGCCAGTCCTTTGCTTTTTTGTCTATACATTTTGCATGGGAGCTTTTTTGTACCTTTTCGGAGAACTATTGAAAGCCGATTTAAAGCATAAATGGCTGGCATTTGTTTTTGCAGGATGCACTTTCCTTTTTGCGCCTCGATATTTCTTCGTCCATATCTTTAACTGGATCTCGGGCTTTACAAATTATGTCATTTCCCTTGTTTTCTTGTTCCTTTATTTTCGGCACTGTTTACCGCTTTTTGAAAAGAAGCCCTTAAATAAAAACAAATTTCTGCCATTTTTATTTTTGATCACAGGATTTTTAGGCGAACTTTGCATTGAGAATATCACGGCTTATGATCTTATTTTCGGAGTTTTCATTATCATATTCTCTTTTGTGACTCAGAAAAAAGTTTATTTATCAAATATAACTTACTTGCTTGGAACAGTTGCAGGTACAGTAGTTATGATGTCGGACAGCAATTATAAGCACATTGCCAATGAGGGCGATAGTTTCGCATTCAGAAGCTTTATTTCTTCGCCTTCCGATATTTATATGAAGATTTACAGGGAAATAATCCCTGATTTTTCGCGTCCATATTATCTGCTTCACATAATTATAGCAAGCTGTATTTTATGTCTTTTTGTGAGAAAGTACGGAAAAAAAGAAAAGCGTCCTAAATATGCTTTATTATCCCTTATTATTATAGTTTTCTATGCTGTTTTCAGTTTTGTGGTTTCTAATGGTGAGGAAATGGCTGTACTTTCAAATGCATATCGAAGCAGAGCGATCGAAGCTGCTTTAACGTTTGCCTATATTGCTGCTCTGATTTATATGATATGTATTCTTTTTGAGGGCGGAAGGCGAATAAGGACAGTTGTTTATTTATTGAGCACGGTATTTGTTACAGCTCCGTTTATTGTAGTCAATGCAATAACGGGACGCTGTTTCTTTGCGTCATTTGTATTCTGGTGTCTGTTTACATTTGAGCTTGCTGTCCCTGTTATGAATGATGTAAAGTTCTTTGAAACGAGTTTTTCAGTGATCTGCGGTGCGATCCTTATTTCCTCTGTTCTGGGAATGAATATGTTTATGGATATCTCAAACAAAGTAGTGGATATCATCAGGATCAATTATATACATGAGCAGCTTGAAGCTGACGAGCGGCAGATACAGCTTATAAAGCTGCCGTATCAGAAGAACTGCTTTGACCCCATAACACTTTTTTCGGAAAATGATCTTTTCCTTACAAAGGACGGCAAACGCTATTCATATACTGAATTGTACTGCATAAATAATGATATTGACGAAAAGATATTTGATAAACAGACGATGTATATTGATATGATAGATTACAATATGTCAAAGGAAGATTATTGATATTGAAGCCCTCGTATTTGTTATACGAGGGCTTTTTTACGGTTTTGAATGATATATTATAGGTCGGAGCTGTACACCTTTGAGAGCAGCTTCAACAGCCTGCGGCAGCATGGAAAATTCCGCAACAAGTGAAGCAGGTTTGTTTATCCAGTCGTCCTGTACCATTGGCACAAAGAAATAATTCTTGCGGTTAAACAGCTTACCGAGATTTTTTGCGGAGCCCATAAGCGAGTCGTTGGAAGCTATGGCAAGAACAACAGGCTTGCTGCGGCGCAGATGGGATTTTACAGCCATTGTTACGGCAGTATCGGTAATAGACGCGGCAAGCTTTGCGGCGGTATTTGAGGTGCATGGAGCAACCACCATTATATCAGTCATGTCTTTCGGACCGATAGGCTCTGCTTCGGCAATTGACATTATGATATCCTTTCCCGATATTTTTTTCAGCTTTTCGATGTTTTCCTGAGAAGTGCCGAACCGCGTCGATATAGATGCTGAGTGCTCGGACATTACAGGTATGAGCTCTGCGCCGTACTCAACAAGTATTTCAGCCTGTTCAAAGCTTTTCTCAAAAGTGCAGAAAGAGCCTGTCATGGCGTAGCCTATCTTCAATCCCTTTAAGGTTTTACTCAAAGGCTTCACCCCTTTCCTCTATCATGGCGCTTACTGTTTCTGCAATTATCTCTCCTGAGGTCACGGGAGCAGTTTTTCCGGGGAGCCCAAGTGCCCATATAGCCTTTATTCCGTGGCTGAGCGCAGCTTCAAAGTCGATGCCGCCCGGTTTTGAGGCAAGGTCGATAAACAGAGTATTCCTATCAAATCTGCCGAGCATATCATCGTCAAAAATAAGCTTAGGTACTGTGTTGAATACTAATCCGTAGCTGCCGCCAAGACGGTTTATGGGAACAGCTTTTATGCCGTGAAGTCTTGCTTTTGCAGTTCCGTGGGAGTTGTGTACAGCCGCTGTTATATCCGCACCGAAGCCTTTCAGTATCTCCGCAAGAGCTGTTCCTATGCGTCCCATTCCAACGATTAAGACTTTCAGCCCGTTGAGAGTTACGGGCAGCTCTTCAAGGGCGAGCTGAACAGCGCCCTCTGCTGTTGGAACAGCGTTTTTAAGGCTCATTTCCTCGCGCAGCAGGTAATCATATATCGTATGGTCAGACATGGCTTTTCTGAGCTTGTCATCGACTTTCCCTGCATATATAACCGCATCGGGAGCAAGCAGCTCATCAACTGCGGCTATGGATATGACAGATGAACTGCACGGTGCAAAGAGGTTTCCCTCGCTGTTAAGGGGTGGCACAGGCAGTACGGCGCAGTCGAATGAGCGGACTACTGTACGGTCGGCAGTTTTAATGTCAAGGTCGTCGGGAATACGCTCACGGTCAAAGCCGAGAACGCTTATTTCAAAATCGCGTGAAAGTCTGGCGGCACAGTAAAGCTGACGCATATCTCCGCCTGCGATAAGTATTTCAGGTCTTTTCATATATTTCTCCAATCTGCCGTAAGGCAAAGAAATGATTATCTCTAATCATCATATTATATGAAAGAGCAGGGGAGAGTGACAATATATCAATACATAAAAAAGGCGCTTCCATTGCGGAAACGCCTTTAACAATACTTTTATTATCAGTCGATAGGAAGGATCCAGTTGAATGTATCCTCTATCTTGCCCCACTGGATACCTGTCATTGTATCATAGAGCATCTGTGAGATCTTGCCGATCTTGTTGTCGTTGATCTCCATAACCTTGTCGTTCCACTTGAGGTGACCAACAGGTGAGATAACAGCAGCAGTACCTGTACCGAATACTTCGTCAAGCTTGCCTGCATCGTAAGCATCAGCGATCTCCTGGATAGTGATGCGTCTTTCCTCAACCTCGATACCCTTTGACTTGCAAACCTCGATAGCGGACTTTCTTGTGATACCTGGGAGGATAGAGCCCTGAAGCATAGGAGTTACTACCTTGCCGTCGATTACGAAGAATATGTTCATTGCGCCAACTTCTTCGATGTACTTCTGCTCAACACCGTCGAGCCAGAGAACCTGTGAGTAGTTCTGCTTGTGGGCCTCGTCCTGTCCGATAAGAGAAGCAGCGTAGTTGCCGCCTGTCTTAGCAAAGCCCATACCGCCTCTTACAGCGCGGACATACTTGCTCTCAACGTAAATATTTACAGGGTTAAGACCTGTTTCATAATAAGCTCCCGAAGGTGAGAGGATAATTATGAAGAGGTACTGAGCGCCGGGCTTAACACCGAGGAATGGGTCAACAGCGATGATGAATGGTCTGATATAGAGTGACTCGCCTTCCTTTGAAGGAACCCAGTCCTTTTCGACCTTGATGAGCTCTGTAAGGCACTTCATGCCAAGCTCAACAGGAAGCTCAGGGATAACAAGTCTCTCGTTGGACTGATTGAGTCTCTTGAAGTTTTCCTCAGGACGGAAAAGCTGTACCTTGCCGTCAGCAGTTCTGTAAGCCTTTAAGCCCTCGAATACTTCCTGACCGTAGTGGAGACACATAGCGGCAGGTGAAAGCTCGAGAGGAGCATATGGCTTGATTTCGGGATCATGCCAGCCCTGACCCTCATCATAGGGCATAACGAGCATATAGTCTGTGAAGATGTGACCGAAGCCGAGCTTGTCGCCTGGCTGTGGCTTAGCCTTGAGGCTTGCTGCTTTTGTGAATTTGATTTCCATTTTATTCAACCTTCTTTTAATAATATTGACCTTTTAATCTGTGACCGAGAAGTAATTCTTCTCGTAAATTCGCTTGCAGACAAAAATAGCAACAGCTGTAAAAGCCAGAACTGATACAGGAATTGAAGCTGCAATAATTACTTTACCTTTTTTGCTCATAAAAACTACTCCTTATCTCAGATCAGAGAAATCTTTCAATAAATAATTATACCATATTATTGCATATTTTTCCATAGTCGGAATGTAAAAATACTGCATAAAAAGCAGTGTTGAAATATATGCAATATATCAATCGTCAAAGGTTCTGACGCGGAGCTTTGCTCCCAGCTCGGCAGCAAGCTTCTTTGAAGCTTCTATCTGCTCGGGAGGGATAACGTCAACTACTGACATTACTATCTCAGCTCTGCCTATCTTTACGCAGTCCTTTGTGAATTTCTGAAGAGCCTCGAAAGCGTTGTCAAATCTCGGGCGTGTGACTCTCATGTATTCGTCCTCGGTGCCTGCATTGAGACTTATAGATATGATATCAAGGGAATAGCAGAGTGCTTTTGAAATGCTTCTGCCGTGGATAAGGTCGCCGAGACCGTTTGTGTTGAGTCTGAGCTTGGGACATCCTTCTCTGCTGCGGAGATAAGCGGCAGTCTCGAGTATCATGTCAAGACGCTCTGTAGGCTCGCCGTATCCGCAGAAAACAATCTCTCTGTACTTTTTGAGATCGCGTTTTCTCAGATCCATGATTATCTCGTCCCATGAAGGTTCATGCTCCAGCCAGAGCGGGTCTGAGCCGTATGCACCGTCAGCATGGTTTCGTATGCAGAATGTGCAGTTGCATGGACATTTATTTGTAAGGTTGAGGTAGAGGTTATTGCCTACCTCATAAGAAATGGTCATAGCTTTTGTCATAATTCAGCCTCTTTTCAATAATTAATCATACTGGTCCTCGAATGTTTCAAGCCAGTCCTCGCCGAAAATATCCTCGGCTTTATCTTCAAGATCAACGGAAATATAAGTCAGTACATCGTCGAAAGAATCATATTCCTCGGTTTCGCCATCAAATGTTGTAAAGAAATCTCCTGTTTTCCTTGAAAAGCACAGGTACTCTCCGTCGCCTGTAAAGCTTCCGACAAGAACGTTTTCGGCGTCATCAATTTCAGGGAAAAACAGCTGCCATGATCTGTCTGACATATTGCAGTTTTTGGTTAAAAGGAGCCATTCTTTCAACATGGACGGGATAACGGCGTCGTTCTCTTTTTCCCAGTTATTGATCTCTTCTTCGGAAGCAGGAGCTTCAAATTTGTACTCATATTCATCGGAAAGAAAATCACATAAGTTTTTAAGGTGATCATAGGATTCTTTGATCAATTCTTTATCACTTTTTTTTATAACGAATAATCCTTTTTGTATGTTTATTGTTTGTAATTATAAGATCATACAGGGAGTTACCGTTCCCTATAAATGTAACAATGTTACACACGGACGCCAAATGGGCGTCCCTTCTAAGCACTAATAACTAAAACCTGATCACTCTATGTATATACGCGGTACACGTTTTGAGATGCCGCAGACTACTTCGTAGCCGATAGTTCCGTATATCTGAGCAAGATCATCGGCAGTTATGCGGTCGCCGTTATCTTCGCCTATGAGTATCACGATATCGCCCGACTTAGCTTCGGGAACGTCTGAAACATCTATCATAAGCTGATCCATACAGACTCTGCCGACTATTTTACAGCGTTTTCCGTGTACGAGCATTTCGCCCTTGGAGCTGAGAAGCCTTGAATAGCCGTCAGCGTATCCGATAGTAACAGTGGCGATACGCATTTCATGGTCAGCTACAAAGGTACGTCCGTAGCTTATGCAGTCGCCCACATTTACAGTCTTTACGTGGGAGATAACAGCTTTGAGCTCCATAAGCGGTTCAAGTCCTTCAGGGATATCAAGGCTTACATCCGGGTGCAGACCGTAGAGAATGATTCCTGCACGTGAAAGAGTACTGCGTGAGCTGTTTCTGTAGCAGGTAGCCGCACTGTTCATAAAGTGGAGATGTTTGAGCTTTATACCGTGGCTCACAAGCACGTCGTATGTATCGGTTATGAACTTCTCCTGCTTGTCGGTGTAAGCGATATTGTCGGGAGCATCACTGTCTGCAACAGCAAAGTGAGTATATATGCCCTCAACAGAGAGCTTGTCGATCTTCATCATAGCCTCTATCTCGGCAGCGCAGGCTTCGGGAGTATCGTGCTTGAGACCTATTCTTCCCATGCCTGTATCTATCTTTATATGGCATCTTATGGGAGCAGGAGTGTTCTTCACAAGCTCCTGAGCATATTCTGTGGAAACTACGCCCTGAATAATGTTGTATGAAGCGATCTCGTGAGCGTACTCCGGGGGAGTATATCCGAGAATGAGGATATCAGCATCGGGAGCAAATTTCCTTACAGCAATGGCTTCATCAAGGTTTGAAACGGCGAAATACTTTATTCCGCACTGCTCGGCGAGACAGCGGACGATGTGCTCGTCACCGTGACCGTAAGCGTCAGCCTTTACTACAGCCATTATTTCTGTACCTGCTGAGTTGAGGCTCCTTATTATTTCAACATTTTTTCTGAGCTTGGGGAGAGATATCTCAGCCCATGCTCTTTTGAGATACGGCTTCATTTCCGTTATCAATCCTTTCTTTATGTCAAAGTTAAAATTTAATTACAAGTTAAAAAACGCCTTGAAATAATACATAATATATGTTATAATTTCTATGTATGATTTTTTCGGGAAAGCGAGGTGTACCATGCTTTTCTCACTTGATTCGGGTATCGAAGTAATGCCTGCGGAGACTATTGAGACAGACGCTGGGCACACTGTCTGCTTTACGGGTCACCGCGAGAGCAGTGTGATACCATATATGAAAGATCCTGTTTACAGCAGGCTGACCCTGCGTACAGTACAGCTCATGCTGTTCAGGTATATCGACATGGCTGTTGAATACGGCTACAGGAGCTTTATCAGCGGACTTGCAGTTGGTACAGACCTGTGGGCGGCAAAGTACATACTCAATAAAAAACGCGCCGACAGCAGTATACGCCTGATCGGTGTCATGCCTTATCTGCGCCATTCAGAGCGGTTCAGCAGCAGCTACAGAGAGATGCTTGCCGATGTGGAAAAAGGAGCGGATATGCTTCTTGCCACAAATACAGATCCCACAGTAGTATATGGAAAAAGCCGTGCAGGAGAGAACACATCTCCTGATCTTTACCGTGCAAGGAATTATTTCATGGTGGATCATGCTTCTGCGGTAATATCCTATTTCAACGAAGGCTCGTTCAAATCGGGAACGTATCAGACGCTGAACTATGCAGTCCGTCAGGGACTGAAGATACGGCGTTTCGGTCTTGAGGACGTATATTCCGTCATGGAAGAGTGCGGAGCCGATATAGAAAGCATACGCAGAAAGCTTGTATTTATGGAAAATGTCTTTGATCTTCCCTATTAATTATATCACATAAAACTTTTTTTGCAAGTTTATTCAGATAATTTTTCCGCAAATAAAAATTGAAAAATGAATGTCTGTTCTTTTTCAACAGAGTGTTGAATTGTGTGTTTAAACATGGACAAGCCATTCATTAATGTGGAAAATGTGGAAAACTTTGTGGATAACCGTATCTGCGCCAAGAAGTTTTTAACTTTGTTTTTTGGAAAACTTTTTTATTCATTTCCCGATGTATATTTTGAGGACATGACTTTATACGATCAGTTTATATCCTTTGTGATATTAAAAATTGCATATTTAAAAAAGAAAAAAACACATGAAAGGAGCCACTGAAATGGCAAAAGGAAAAAGCGGACATATAGCTGTTCCGTTTCTTGTAACAATCTTTATCGGACTTATAATCGTAGGAGGCATCGCATACGGAGCTTACCGATATTTCGGGCTTGGAAAGCAGGAAGAGCCCACCGAACCCATACCGCGAGCAATTGATGAGGTAACATCTGAGGATAACCATACCATGCTTCTGGTGCTTGATGTTCCTGAAAAAAGATGCCCTCCGACATTTGTTCTCATGCATTCAATGCCTCTCAAGAAAGAGATAGTATTCATAGGTATCCCGTCAAATACTATTGCACTTATTGATGATAAACAGATGAGCATAGGCGGCTGCTACGAAAGCGGCGGTCCTGCATCTGCCGAGGACTTTATAACAAAGGTGTTCGGCCTTGAAATAGACAAGTATATGAAGTTCAATGCTGACGCAGCAAAGAAGATCTATGATATTTTCGGTGACGTTACTTATCCTGTAAATGCTGATATTGCAGGCTTCCAGAATGACGGTTCAAGCCAGCTCCTCAACAGCGATCAGGCGCTTACCTTTGTAACATACACTATGTTCAAGGACGGAGAGAGCGAGAGAGCGTTTACAGCCGCTACCTTCCTTTCATCAATGGTAAACCAGACTGACGGTAAGTACCTTGCTGATAATATGGACAACAACTTTGGCATAATAATCAATATGATAGAGTCTGACGTTACATCTGCCGATTATAAAGATCACAAGGCAGCTTTAAAGCATATGTTTGAAAACGGCAAATCCATTTCTTCTGCTGTCTCACTTGACGGTACTATCTCAGGCGATGACTTTATCCCAAGCGAAAAATTCATCGGAGACCTCAAAGAGAAGTTTGCAGAAACAAAATCAGCAGAATAATATGAAAATTTTCGATACTCACTCTCATTATGCCGATCATGCCTTTGATGAGGACAGGGAGCAGGTGCTTGCCGGACTTCCTCATAAGGGCGTTGAGCTTGTAATGCTTGCGGCATCTGATATGAGAGACTGCGCTGCAAATTCTGAGCTTGCGAAAAAGTATGACTATGTTTATGCTGCCGCAGGTATTCACCCCGAAAGCCTTGATGAAACTCCTGAGGACTATCTTGATTTTCTCAGGGATATCATCAGTTCAAATCCCAAGATAAAGGCTGTAGGCGAGATAGGCCTTGACTATCACTATGACGGCTATGACCGCGAAAAGCAGATACGCTTTTTCCGTGAGCAGCTGGAGCTTGCTGCTGAGCTTGATATGCCTGTCATAGTCCACAGCCGCAATGCCACTGAGGACACGGTGGAGATACTCAAAGAATACCGTCCGAGGGGAGTAGTCCATTGCTTCAGCGGTTCTGCTGAAACAGCAAAGGAGATACTAAAGCTTGGAATGTATATCGGCTTTACGGGAGTCCTTACGTTCAAGAATTCAAAAAAAGCACTTAAAGCGCTTGAGGCTGTTCCGCTGGACAGACTTCTCATGGAGACCGACTGCCCATATATGGCTCCCGAACCATTCAGAGGCAGACGAAGCGACAGCTCAATGATAGCGTATACGGCTGCAAAGGTTGCCGAGATAAAAGGAGTTCCCACAGAGGATCTTATTGATATTACCTGCCGCAACGGAATGAAGATGTACGGCATAGACTAAAAGTAAAGGAGGAAACTGAATGTATTACTGCTGCGGAGTTACAGACAAGGGCATAATGCCGCATAACGAAGATGCCCTGCTCATAAACGACAGCGTTATGGATTCAGGTTCTTCCGAGCATAATGTATCAGAACCGTTTATTGCCGCTGTGTCCGACGGAGTGTCGGGGGAGCGTTCAGGCGAGCTTGCTTCAAAGATGTGTCTTGAGCTTGTTCGTGATATAAATTACCGCGGAGAAACAAAGCTTGATGAGGAGCTTCTCGGCATACATCAGAAGCTTGCGGAGTACAGCAGATCAGACCCCGAGATGCACAATATGCAGGCGACCTTGTGTGGTATAGCCGTTGATGAGCACAACAATATCCTTACCTTTAATGTGGGGGATTCGCGCCTTTACAGGTACCGCAGCGGACGCATCAAGCAGATATCCCGTGACCAGTCTCTTGTGCAGCTTCTCATAGATGAGGGAGCTATAACTCATGAGGAGCGCAAGACTCATGTTCACCGCAATATTATTTTCCCTGTTTTGGGCAATCAGAAGTCAGTACCGCAGATAGACACGGTATTGCTTGAAGATGGAATGGAGTACGGCGACCTTTTGCTGCTGTGTACCGACGGACTTTCGGATTATGTCTCCACACTTGATATCGAGGAAATAATAGAACTGCCGAAAAATCTGAAAACAAGACTTCAGCTCCTTGTGAAAAAGGCTCTTGAGAACGGCAGCAAGGATAATATATCAATTATCGCAGTGGCATACTACGAATAAACATAAGGAACGGCTTGTGCCGTTCTTTTTATATTTCACTTGCGATGATAAAGTGCTTTGGCATTGAAAAACTGCGTTAAAAATGTTGCACTGGGTTAACGAGCAGTTAATGAGCAGCAAAGTTGCCCTACCATTTTTGGCTGAATATTAATTTACTGGAAAAAATTCCATATTATGTCTTGACTTATAATAGCGAAAAGAGTATAATTTATATTGTATGGCGAATACTGCTTTTTATTTTATATATTAACTTGGAGGTTTTAACAATGAGCAGAGTTTATAACTTCAGTGCCGGTCCTGCAGTTCTTCCTGAGGAAGTGCTCAAGGAATGTGCAGAGGAAATGATGGATTACAAGGGCTGCGGAATGTCCGTAATGGAAATGTCTCACCGTTCAAAGGTATATGATGAGATAATCAAGGAAGCAGAAAAGGATCTCCGTGATCTTATGAATATCCCTGACAACTACAAGGTTATCTTTGTACAGGGCGGTGCTTCACTTGTATTTGCAGGCGTACCTATGAACCTTATGAAGAAGGGTAAGGCTGCTTACATCATCACAGGTCAGTGGGCAAAGAAGGCTGCTCAGGAAGCTGAGAAGTACGGCGACGTAGTAAGAGTTGCTTCATCTGCTGACAAGACATTCTCTTATATCCCTGACTGCTCTGATCTCGATATCCCTGACGATGTCGACTATGTATATATTTGCGAGAACAATACTATCTACGGAACAAAGTTCTGGGAGCTCCCTAACACAAAGGGTCACGAGCTGGTTGCTGACGTAAGCTCATGCTTCCTCTCAGAGCCTGTTGACGTAACAAAGTACGGCGTTATCTACGGCGGCGTTCAGAAGAACGTTGGTCCTTCAGGCGTACAGATCATCATCGTTCGTGAGGATCTTATCGCTGACGGTCCTGCACTCAAGTGCACACCTACAATGATGGACTGGAAGATACAGGCTGATAACGAGTCACTTTACAATACACCTCCATGCTACGGCATCTATGTATGCGGCAAGGTATTCAAGTGGATCAAGAAGATGGGCGGCCTTGAGGCTATGAAGGCTCATAACGAGAAGAAGGCTAAGATCCTTTACGATTTCCTCGACAGCAGCAAGATGTTCAAGGGCACAGTTGAGAAGAAGGATCGTTCACTCATGAACGTACCTTTCATCACAGGCAACGAAGAGCTGGACAAGAAGTTCGTAGCTGAGTCAAAGGCAGCAGGCTTTGAGAACCTCAAGGGTCACAGAACTGTTGGCGGTATGAGAGCTTCTATCTATAACGCTATGCCTATCGAGGGCGTTGAGAAGCTCGTTGCTTTCATGAAGAAGTTTGAGGAAGAAAACTCGTAATAATTCATAATGCATAATGCGGATTCTTAATTATGCATTTCAAAATTAAACAGAAAGAGGTTTACTGAAATGTACAAGATTCAGACATTAAATAAGATCTCAGAAGTAGGAACAGACGTATTTGACAAGAGCAAGTATGCAATTTCTGATGACTGCGCAAATCCTGATGCTATAATGGTTCGTTCAGCAAAGATGCACGATATGCAGTTCGGCGACAACCTTCTCGCTATTGCACGTGCAGGTGCTGGCGTAAACAATATCCCTGTTGAGCGCTGCGCACAGGAGGGTATCTGTGTATTCAATACTCCCGGTGCTAACTCAAACGCTGTTAAGGAGCTTGCTATCTGTGCACTTCTTCTTTCTTCAAGAAAGATCGTTGAGGCAGCTGAGTGGGCAGCTTCACTGAAGGGAACACCTGACGCTCCAAAGACAGTTGAGAGCGGCAAGTCAAAGTTTGCAGGTCCTGAGATCGCAGGCAAGACTCTCGGTATCATCGGTCTCGGCGCTATCGGCGGTAAGATCGCAAACGCAGCTGAGTCACTCGGCATGAAGGTCATCGGTTTCGACCCATACCTTTCAGTAGGTGCAGCTCTTCACCTTGAGCCATCTGTAAAGATCGTTACAGATATCAACGATATCTACAAGAACAGTGATTATATCACAATACATATGCCATATACTCCTCAGACAAAGAACACTATCGACGCTGAGCAGATCGAAATGATGAAGGACGGCGTTCGTCTTATCAACCTTGCAAGAGGTGAGCTTATCAACAGCGAGGCTGTAGTTAAGGCACTTGCAGACGGTAAGGTAGCTAAGTATGTAACAGACTTTGCTGATGATGTAGTTCTCGGTGTTGAGAACGTTATCGTTCTCCCACACCTCGGTGCTTCTACACCTGAGAGCGAGGACAACTGTGCTATTATGGCAGCAGAAGAGCTTATCGAGTACATCGAGAACGGTAACATCAAGAACAGCGTAAATCTTCCTAACGCATCAATGAATGCTGTTGGCACAAAGGTTTGCATTATCCACAAGAATGTTCCTACAACTATTGCTTCTATCACAACAGTAGTAGGCAACGAGGGCATCAATATCGAGAACATGGTAAATGCAAGCAAGAAGGACTTTGCTTACACAATGCTCGATGTAACAAGTGATGTACCTCCGGCAGTTGAGGGCAAGATCAACGCAGTTGACGGTGTTATCAGAGTAAGAGTTATAAAGTAAGATAAAAACGAATAAAGTTCAGCCCCGAGGCTATGCCTCGGGGCTATACTTTTTATAATCTTTTGCTTATGATATAGCGCTTTTTTACATTCAGCAGAGTTGCCGAAAAAAGGAGATATCCCTTTAGTTCATTGAAATTCGGGACAAGTTCTTCATCGTCGTAGAAATAGAGCTTCATCATGAGCCGACCGAATACGAATACAAATCCCAAAACAATCAGCCACCTGCTCTGCGATATGGAGTGCCCGTGGAGTATGAACAGTATCATTGCTATGAAAAAGGCAGTTATAAGCAGTGCTGAGAAAAGATCCATACCGATGACACCGTAAAGATAAGACCTTTTTTCCTTAATCACGTGCATATAATTATGATATTGCTGAGCGAGCTGAGCCAGTTCCGCCGTTATTCCAGCGACGGGGAAGATGAGCAGCAGATAATGTGACCTTTTTAAAGATATCAATAATGTGAATAGCAGAAAAGAAAACGGTAGTAAGCAGTACATAATGAAAACTGTTATATAATTCAGCAGCAGTTCATTATGTGCCAGATTTATAAAGTCCGATGGCGGCTTATAGTCTGAACCGAGTGAAATGAGACGATTGAACTCTTTCATGCCGCGATAGATGTAAAAACCGGCATGAAATGTTGACATGATGAAAACAAATGCAAAGATGATGATGCTTGAGATACTGTATTTTCTGCGCTCAATGGCTGTCATATTCTGACATATGGGACACAGAGACGAATTATCGTATATTTTGGAGCCGCATTTTTCGCAGCAGCGCATTACAGCTTCCAGCTGTCGCAGAGCTTATGGATTGCTTCTGTAAGCTGGCGCATATCGGCGTTGGTTCTGCCTTCAGAGTCCTTGATAAGAGCAGCAAGTCTGTCGGAAGCAGCAATGAGGTCGCTGTAAGCAATGCTGAAGTTTGCGGAATTTTTCTTCTTCGGGATCGGTATAGGTTCAGCGTCAATGGTTATGACATTTTCGGCGATGTCGAATTCAGCACCGCTGTAAGGAACGTACACATCTTTACCCAGCTCATCTCTCAGACGCTGAGCAAAGCTTTCAGCAGAGCTTGCTTCGCCGTGGTTGATGAAAAATCTCTGTACACCCGAAACAGCTTTAGCCCATTCAAGAAGTCCGTTTACATCGGCGTGACCGCTTATACCGGGGAGCTGAGTGATACGGGCAGCTACCTTGACGGTCTCACCGAAGAGCTTGACGCGCTTTGCACCTTCCACAAGGCTTCGACCGAGAGTATTGCTTGCCTGATAGCCGACAAAGAGGATAGTATTCTGTTTTTTCCAGAGGTTGTGCTTTAGGTGATGCTTGATACGACCTGCCTCACACATACCGCTGGCAGAAATAATTACCTTCGGGCGTTCATCACTGTTTATGGCGATAGAGTCGTTGCTTGTTACCGTGCGGATAAGATTTTCAAAGCCGATAGGGTTTATTCCCTGACGAACAAATGAAAGTGCCTCTTCGTCGTAGCAGCTTTCGCGGTTATCGACGAAAATATCGGTAGCTTCATTGGCAAGAGGACTGTCTACATAAACAGGGAAGCCGTCGTGACCTTTGACAAGCCCCTCGGATTTGATATGTCTGATGAAATACAGCATTTCCTGAGTTCTGCCGACTGCAAAGGACGGTATGATAACGCTTCCTCCGCGGTCAAAGGTCTCCTGAAGTACCTTTGCCAGAGATGTGGTATAATCAGTAGGGCGGTCGTGGACACGGTTGCCGTAGGTTGACTCCATTACGACGTAATCAGCGTCGGCAAAATGCTGCGGGTCGCGTATAAGAGGCTGGTGGATATTTCCGATATCTCCCGAAAATGCAATAGTTTTGGTAACTCCGTCCTCGGTAAGAGTAAGGAGAATGCTTGACGAACCGAGTAGATGACCTGCGTCACGGAAGAGCACCTTTATACCATCACATATCTCGACTTCCTTCTCGTACTGATGAGGTATGAAAAGCTCGATTGCACCGAGAGCGTCCTCCATAGTGTAGAGCGGTTCATAGTTGGGGTCGCCGCGTCTTTCAGCCTTACGGCTGCGCCATTCTGCTTCAAATTCCTGAATGTGGGCACTGTCACGGAGCATAACGCTGCAAAGGTTGGAAGTAGCTTCCGTAGCGTGTATCTCACCCTGAAAACCGCCCGAGTAGAGCAGAGGCAGCAGACCCGAGTGGTCGATATGAGCGTGAGTGAGGAGAACGAAGTCGATATTTGACGGTGATACAGGTATCTGAACGTTCTCGAATATATCTTCGCCCTGCTGCATACCGAAGTCCACAAGGAACTTCTTGCCGCAGGCTTCTATATAAGTGCAGCTTCCGGTAACTTCGTGAGTTGCACCGATGAAAGTCATTTTCATTGAAAAACCTCCTTTAGTAAATCAAAATTTAAAGGCGTAAAAACTTGCCGAGTGTATGAACGGGATTCCAAAGGGAGTGTGTTCCTTTGGCAGAGTCCAGAGGCAGAGCCTTTGGTCGCTGTTCCCAGCTTTTAAAGAACAGCGAAATAATACGAAGGCGCACCGCAAGGGTGAATTCCGAAAACAATCCACTGAATTGTTTTCGGAAGAGGGTGACTCCCCACGGGGTGGGGAGATGTCGCAGCGCGACAGAGGGGACGGACCCGATTAGGGGGTCCTGCAAGAGAGGGCGTCCCTTAACAGTTTGATACGCTCTTTTGGGGACGTCGAGGACGCCGTCCCCTACATTTCGGGCGGATAATATCCGCCCCTACACGGAACGCCGAGGGCGGCGTTCCCTACAATGGGCTAACAGGTCAAATCAAAAT
>NZ_JAEF01000017.1:16120-161295 GCF_000518765.1 Ruminococcus flavefaciens ATCC 19208
CACACCCGTTCCCATTCCGAACACGGAAGTTAAGCTCATTCGCGTTGACGATACTTGGCTGGTGACGGCCCGGGAAACTAAATCAGTGCCGACACAAATAAATATCGGAAGCTAAAATCAGCTTCCGATTAATTTATGAGGGCCATTAGCTCAGTTGGTTAGAGCATCCGGCTCATAACCGGACGGTCTGGGGTTCGAGTCCCTAATGGCCCACCAGCGCCGAGCGGGCGCGCAGTTTCGCGGTTCAGGTTTTTGAGCCGCGATTTTTGTTTCAGAAATGTTTTTATTCTTTATAGACAAATTATGCTTTCAAACATATTGGTTTGAAGGCTTTTTTCTTATATTTTATTGATTTATAGAAAAATGTATGTTATAATACTTACATATTAAGATTCGTATAATAACCGTTTTTTAAGGAGTTTATTATGAAAAGGACTGATTATATAAGCTGGGACGAGTATTTTATGGGTATTGCTCTGCTTTCTGCTCAACGCAGTAAGGATAATTCAACACAGGTAGGTGCTTGTATTGTAAATGATCAGCATAAGATCGTTTCTGTTGGTTATAACGGTATGCCTATCGGCTGTGTTGATGATGAGATGCCGTGGGAGCGTGAGGCAGAATCGCCGCTTGATACAAAGTATCCATTTGTCTGCCATGCAGAGCTTAATGCTATCCTTAACAGCAGCTTCGGCAGCCTAAGCGGCTGTACGCTTTATGTTACCCTTTATCCTTGCAATGAATGTGCAAAGGCAATAATACAGTCGGGTATAAACCGTGTTGTCTATAAGTGCAATAAGTATGCGGATACCGACAGTGTCAAGGCTTCCACTATTCTCTTTGAGAAATGTGGAGTCAAGGTTGAAGAATATAAGTCAAACGGTAAGGATATAGTTCTTTCGGTTTAAGGTGAAAGATATGCAATTGAAACGAATTAACTGCTCGGTGCAGTAAGAGAGGGAACGGCACACCGAGTAAGAATAGTTCCCGTACTGCGCCGATTTTTGATATAATATAAAAAGGAGCAGTTATTATGAATGAATATTTGAAAAATCTTAACAGGATTGAATTTATAGTTACAATGTGCTGCACTGGCAGATGCAAGCATTGCAGTGAAGGAGATCACAGTACAGGTTCTCCGCATATTGATACAGAAGCTGCTGTTCAGGCAGTTAAAGATGTTTGCAGCAGGTATGATATTAAGTCTTTGATGACTTTCGGCGGTGAGCCTCTGCTTTATCCCGAAACTGTTGCTGAAATACACAGGACTGCCTTTGAAATGGGGATCCCACAGCGCGATATCATTACTAACGGATTTTTCAGCAAGGATAAGAACAGGATACATGAGGTTGCTATGATACTGCATGAGAGCCGTGTTGAACGTGTTATGCTCTCTGTGGACGCTTTTCATCAGGAAACTATCCCTCTTGAGCCTGTGGAGTTCTTTGCTGACAGCCTGAAATCAGCAGGTGTATATGTTGAAATAAGTCCTGCATGGCTCGTAAGCGAAAGTGACGACAATCCGTATAATCTCAAAACTGTATCGCTCATTGGCAGATTCGCTGATAAAGGCTTTGATATAGGCAGAGGCAATGTTATTTTTCCTCAGGGAAGTGCTTTGAAAAATTTGAGCGAGTATTTCCTTAACGGTGATGCTCCTCAAAATCCCTATGAAGAATCACCGTTTGATATCCACTCTCTTTGTATCGGCTGTGACGGAAGTGCGCTGAACGGAAATATTTACCATAAGAACGTACTACAGTTGGTAGAGGAGTATTCTCCCGTATAAAAAAATTACCGCAGCACCTGCTGCGGTTTTTTTACTCTTTCGGATTGCGGGAGAGTTTTTTCTTTTTCTTTTCCTTATACATCTGCTTGTCGGCTTCTGTAACAAAGTAGAAGATATCCTTTCCCTCTTTAGGTGTTGCGATTATAAATCCTGTACTTACACTGAGTGCAAACGGATTTACACCACTCTTATTTATTTTTTCAATATTTGCGTTTATTTTTTTAGTGAGCTTGTTTGCATCTTCCTTATTATAATCAGCTCCGAAGACTATGAACTCATCACCGCCGAAACGGCAGAATACTTCATTGCTGCATGATTCTCTCAGAACATTGGCAATATGACAAATAGCCTGATCGCCTGTGTTATGACCGTAGGTGTCGTTTATTTCTTTAAGTCCGTCAAGGTCGATGAACATAAGCATAATATCAAGATGATTTTCCGTACACTTCTCATATAGAGCAGATGTTTCAAGAACGAAGCCGTTTCTGTTGTATACTCCCGAAAAGGTATCAAGTGTATATAGCTTGCCGAGTCTGTCAACAGCGTATTCAAGGCACATCAGCTTTCTTATATTTTCAAGGGAGTTGGATATACTGATACAGAATGACTGGAACATTATATTCTGAAGAGCGAGTTTTGTGCTACGTATAACCATATATCCCAGACATCTTTCACCAAAGTGAATCGGAGTTACGAAGTAGAGTTTTCCCTTATCATCTGTTTTGATATCGGGAGGGATTATATCCTTTGCCCTTATCTTACCGCAGTCAATAAACTCGCCGTTGACGTAGGCAATATTTACGATAACTTCATCGGTGTAGGTTATAGGCACTTTTTCAGCTGTTTTTTCCGTATTTGTCGGACTTTCAACAGCTTCTTCGCTGTTCCAGTTATCGCATAGACAGAAATAGAATTCGTCAGGATGTATTTCTATAGCTGTGCGTTTTAATGTAGCAATATACTCATCGAAGGTATTGCAGGCAAGAAGCTGCGTGGAAATGCGGTTTAGTACCGACATATAGGTCTGTATGCTTTCAAAGTTTGAATAGTTCCTGTAATTGAGCTTTTTCAGTTCTGAAAGGTCAGAAAGTGCATTATGACCGCAGCCGCAGCTCTCTGTAAAGCAGGTGGACATATTAAGTATAACACTTCGTTCCTGTGACAGTCCACGCAGATGATTATACAGCATTTTGCAGGCAAGCCTTCCCGAAAGTCCGAGAGGACGTTCAACGGAAGTCAGCTCAACCTGATAATTATGGCTGTTGTAGGTATTGTCAAAGCCGGTAACGGCTATATCGTCGGGAACATTGTATCCGTGAGAAGCAAGGGTGGTTATAGCCGATGCAGCCATAACATCATTTGCACATATTATTGCTTCGGGAAGCTCAGGCAATGTATCAAGGAAATGCTCAACAGCAAGCTTTCCTGTGGGAGCACGGAAATCGCCGTAATATATAGCATCCTCAGTGAGTGTAAGTCTGTTTTCCTCAAGGACAGTTGAAAAACCCGCAAGTCTGTCCGAGCTTTCGGTATTGCCGGGAGGTCCCGAAATATAAGCAAAGCGCCTGAAACCGTGTATATTTATCATATGCTCGGTTATTTTGCGCATTGCAGTCTTGTTATCTATGCCGATATAATAGAATGAAGGTACATCTTTATCTATGCTTACAGCAGGTATTCCTGCCTTTTTTATTCTTTCAAGGATAATGTTGCCCACAGGCTTATAATAAATTGTATTTGTGAGAAGAATAGCACCGTCGAAATCATTGAAATCAGGGAGACTGAATATATTGAATTCGCCTATGTCATGACGAGCGTTATTCATATCACCGCTGAATGAAGTGAATGCCAGCACGTTGAGACCGAATTCTACAGCAGCAGATGAAATGCCATCAAGAATAGCACTCTGATAGCTCTGACCGATCTCTTCTATGATGACAGCAATTCTGTAACCACTCATCGTTATCCCCTTTCTGTCAAAAGTCTCCAAAAACTAACCATAGATATATTTTACTATATTTTTTGAAAAAAATCAATATAATTTTATTATAATATTCATTATTGATATTCACTTTTTATTAATATCAGTCTACTGGCAGTAAAAAAATAGTAAAATCATACAAAAATTTAAAAAAGACGAAAAGACGAAAAAAAGCTGTAATTTTGGGATAATTTATCGGAATTGCCGAAAATTGAACGGTATATTGACAAATCTCAAAAAAATGGTATACTAAATTGTAGGGGATAACGTCATTAAATGGCTTATCAAAATAATCTGACACCGTGCAGCAGGCGCGGAAAGATATCTGCGGAGGAAATTTATGAATATCTGGCACAAGATCAGTCCGAAAAGGATAACTCCCGAAGATTTTATTGCTGTGATAGAGATCGGAAAGGGCAGCAAGATCAAGTATGAGCTTGACAAGGAAACAGGTCTTATAAAAATGGACCGTATCCTTTATACCTCGACCCATTATCCTGCAAACTACGGATTTATCCCAAGGACTTATTCGGACGATAACGACCCGCTCGACGTTCTGGTTCTTTGCTCTGAACAGCTTATGCCTCTTACTCTTGTAAGATGCTATCCTATCGGAGTTATCAGAATGCTTGATAACGGCCACCGCGATGACAAGATCATTGCTATACCGTTTGAGGATCCGAATTATAATATGTATAAGGATATCGAAGAGCTTCCACAGCACATTTTTGATGAAATGACACATTTTTTCACAGTTTACAAGGAACTTGAAAACAAAACAACAGCCGTTAACGAGGTCGATCATGCAGATGTTGCAAAAACTATCATAAGCGGGGATATTGAACGCTATATCGAGAACTTCTGTAAATAATGCATGGTTTTGACCGAAAATGACTAAATGCGAAAGGAGATCACACGTTTTCTGCGTGTGAAAAAAGGTTTTATGACAGCTTCAAGTGAAATTTTATTCGGCAGTGATTCAAATGTTGCCCCTATTGGCATCATCGCAATGAACAGCGTTACCGAGCTTGGAAAAAAGATCGACGATTATCTTGTTGACTGGGCAGGCAAGGGCGGTATCAATGTTGATTCATTCCTCGTTGAGAGCGAGTGCCCTCGTTTTTCATCGGGCGACGGAAAGGGTCTCATCAAATCAACTATCCGCGGCAAGGATCTCTTCATCATTATTGATGTAGGTAACTACAGCATCAAGTACGACTACTTTGGAATGCAGAATGCAATGTCACCTGACGATCATTTTCAGGATCTTAAAAGAATAATTCAGGCTGCAAGCGGTAAGGCTCACCGCATAACTGTCATTATGCCTACTCTCTACGGCGGCCGTCAGCACAGAAGAAGCTATCGTGAATCTCTTGACTGTGCCTGCGCTCTTCAGGAGCTTGAGGCAATGGGCGTATCAAATATCGTAACATTCGATGCTCACGACCCGAGAGTACAGAACGCTATCCCGCTCATGGGATTTGATAACGTTATGCCGACTTATCAGGTACTCAAGGCTATGCTCAAGGATATCAAGGATATTAGTTTCAGCAAGGACAAGTTCATGGTAGTAAGCCCTGATGAAGGTGCTCTTAACAGAAATATGTACTATGCATCAGTTCTCGGCGTTGAGATGGGTATGTTCTACAAGAGAAGAGACTACTCCACTATCGTAAACGGACGCAATCCTATAGTTGCTCACGAATACCTCGGAAACCCTGTTGAGGGCAAGGACGTATTCGTATCAGATGATATAATCTCGTCAGGCGAGTCTATGCTTGATGTTGCTTCTGCTCTCAAGGAAAAGAAGGCAGGCAGATTCTTCGCTTATGCTACTTATGCTATCTTCACAAACGGTCTTGAAAAGTTCGACAAGGCTTATGAGGACGGCATCATCGACGGTGTATTCGGTACAAACCTTACTTACAGAACACCTGAGCTTCTCAGCAGACCTTGGTTCCATGAGGTCGATGTATCAAAGTATATCGCATATTTCATTGAAGCTATCAATCACGATGTTTCTATCAGCAAGATCATTGATCCGCATACAAAGATAGAGACTCTCCTTAAGAAATACGGCATGAAATAAATATTTAACTGATAAGGCATTGTTAACAAACAATGCCTTATTTATTTGTGAAATTTATGTGAAGTCGCTGTGAAAAAATAACAATCGAATTGACAATTATTCGTCAAAGTGCTATAATGATGTTAGTAAATTTTAATTTACATGAGGGATTTAAAGCTAAAAATAATAACGAAGGGGAGATTAAATGTTACAACTCAAAGACATAGTGAAAAAGTACGGCGTTGGGGATAACGTCGTAAATGCTCTCAACGGGGTAAGCGTTACTTTCAGAGAGAGCGAATTTGTAGCTATACTCGGTCATTCGGGCTGCGGTAAAACTACGCTTCTTAACATTATAGGCGGACTTGACCACTATACATCAGGTGATCTCATCATCAATGGCGTCTCAACAAAGGAATACAAGGACAGAGACTGGGACGCTTACAGAAACCATTCTATCGGTTTTATTTTCCAGAGCTATAATCTTATACCGCACCAGACTGTTTTGTCTAATGTTGAGCTTGCGCTGACTATCTCGGGCGTATCCAAATCAGAACGCCGCAAACGTGCGAAAGAAGCTCTCGAAAAGGTAGGTCTGGGGGATCAGATACATAAGAAGCCTAATCAGATGTCAGGTGGACAGATGCAGCGTGTTGCAATTGCCCGTGCACTTATAAACGATCCTGATATACTCCTTGCAGATGAGCCGACAGGTGCTCTTGATTCGGAAACTTCCATACAGGTAATGGAACTTCTCAAAGAGATAGCAAAGGATAAACTGGTCATCATGGTAACTCATAATCCTGAGCTTGCAGATCAGTACGCTACACGTATAATCAGGATAAAGGACGGTAAGCTCACAGGTGACAGTGATCCATTTGAGGTTAAAAAAGCTAAAAAGTCAAAGGATAAGAAAGCTGATAAAAAGTCAGGCAAGGAGAATAAAAAGAGAGTTTCAATGTCCTTTGGTACTGCGGTATCTCTTTCCCTCAATAATTTACTCACCAAAAAGGGAAGGACTCTGCTGACAGCCTTTGCAGGTTCTATCGGTATAATCGGTATTGCTCTTATCCTTTCTCTTGCAACGGGTATCAATGAATATATCGACAATATACAGGAGGAGACACTTTCTTCCTATCCTCTTGAGATAATGCGTGAGAATACCGATACATCAGGAATGATATCGGCTCTTATGAAAAATCAGGAGGAGTACGAAGCACGTACCTTTGAAGCTGACAAGGTGTACTCAAATACTCAGGTCTATGATATGTTTAATTCCTTCAATGCCTCTGCAAAGCAGATAAACAATATGAAGGATTTCAAGAAATTTATTGAAACTGACAGTGTAATTGCAGAAAAAACAACTGCCATCGGATATTCCTATGATGTAAAGATGCCTATATTCACACAGTCTCCATCAGGTGAGATCGTAAAGGTAGACTTTATGGATATGTACAACAAGGCTATGGGAATGGGCGATTCGGACATTATGGCTGCTTCCATGAACAATCCTATGGCTGATATGGAGATGCAGGCATTCGGTCTCAATATCATGGAAGAACTGCTCCCGGGTGAAAAAGGCGAGCCTGTAAACGATATAGTCAAGGAGCAGTATGATGTCGTAAACGGCAGATGGCCGGAGAATTACGATGAGGTGGTCGTAGTTCTCACCAGAAACAATGAACTTCCCGATATCATGGTCTACCCTATGGGCTTGAAGGATAAGGAAGGCTTTAACGAAAAGCTGAAAGCTGTTATGAGCAATCAGGAGATCAAGGACTACGGTAAGACCGAGTGGAGTCTTGACGAGATAACAGGGAAGAAGTTCAAGATGATACTTCCATGCGAGTATTATCAGAAGGATATCACAGGAAAGGGCTTCAACGATATCTCAGCTACTGAGACAGGTCTTGAATATCTGTTCAATGCAGATGATATAGGAACAGAGATCAAGATAGTCGGTTTCATACAGCCGAAGGAAGATGTAAAGGCTCCTATGCTCAGCGGTTATCTGTGCTATACATCTCAGCTTACGGAATACGTTATAAACAAGACCAATGACAGCGACATTGTTAAGAAACAGGTCGAAGATAAGGAAAACGACATTATCACGGGCACAAAATTCATGTCTGATGATTATATTGAGCCTACTATCAAGGAGAAAGTCGAAACTGTCAAGGAATTCATCAAGAATGCCGAT
Organism: Ruminococcus flavefaciens ATCC 19208; assembly: GCF_000518765.1. GTDB lineage: Bacteria > Bacillota > Clostridia > Oscillospirales > Ruminococcaceae > Ruminococcus > Ruminococcus flavefaciens. Next base: position 24,159 of record NZ_JAEF01000017.1, read on the forward strand.
ACAGATACAAAGGCTGACATCTACCGCCTTGTTATATCACAGCCTGACCCTGCACAGGCAGATGCTCAGGTAGAAGCTGCTATGAAGGATTTTGACCGTCAGCAGTTCTTAGATCAGATCACTCAGATGTATTCATCTGAGCTTGGTGTTGATGCAGAGCAGGTAAAATCATTTGTTCAGGCTATGAGCGATGAAGAGCTAAAAGGCTATGCTGAGCAGGCTATCAGAGAGCAGATAGCACAGCAGTACGCTCAGATGGCTCAGGAACAGCTCGGTTCGCTTACAAATGCAGAGCTTGCAAAGCTGCTTGATTCAACTCCTGTAAGCGATGAGAATTATGCTGTTGTATTTGAGAAGTATACTCCCGAGGAGATATCAAAATCAACATACGATGACAACCTGAAGCTTCTGGGTGTTGCAGACGAGTCTGACCCGTCACGTATAAGACTCTTTGCAAAGAGCTTTGAGGACAAGGACGATATATCAGATGCTATAAAGCGATATAACGAGGGCGTAAAGGAGTCTGACGTTATACATTATACCGATGTTGTCGCACTTCTTATGTCATCAATTACAGGCATTATAAGCGGTATATCATATCTTCTTATTGCCTTTGTCGGAATATCACTTGTGGTTTCTTCAATAATGATAGGAATCATCACATATATATCTGTTCTTGAACGTACAAGAGAGATAGGTATTCTCCGTGCAATAGGTGCTTCAAAGCATAATGTCCGCACGGTATTCAATGCAGAAACGCTGCTTGTGGGACTTGCGGCAGGTCTTATAGGTATAGGAGTGTCGGTGCTTCTGACCATACCTATAAACGCTATCATACATCATGTAACAAGTCTTGATACGCTTCGCGCTCACGTTCCTGTTGTGGGTGCTGTGATACTTGTTGTTATCAGTATGCTACTTACACTTATTGCAGGACTTATCCCGTCAGGCGTTGCAGCAAGAAAAGATCCTGTTGAAGCGCTCAGAACAGAATAATACAGGCATATCAGTTTTTTGAGTTAAGAGAAAAAGTCAGATAATGACATAATATTTGTAATTTGATCCGAAATGTTGTAAAACGGGTTCACCGTAACCTCCTTTGAAATTTTAGTTTGTGTTGCAGACATGAACTATTATAACAAAGGGGGTTATTTTTCTGAGCATTGCTAAAGCTTACCGGAATCTCATTAATATAATGAACTGTGAGTAATATAAGGCTGAGGAAGAAAATGCAAAATTATTTTGAGATCATTTGCTTGATATGAGCAGTTTTTTCAGAAATATTTGCAAAACCATTGACTTTTACCAAAAAAAGCGTTATAATAACATAGTATAGCAATGATGGGAATGACTGTAGCATATGCGGTGCAGAGAGAAAGCGGTGGGTGCGAGCTTTTACGCATAATACAGGTGCTACCCCTGAGCTACTCTGAGAAATCGGGGCGTATTTCTGCGTTAAGGATATTGAGGAAAGGACTTCGTTCCTTTTGAATTTGGGTGGTACCACGAAAGCCTTCGTCCCATTTATGGCGGCGGGGCTCTTTTTGTTTTAATTCGGAAATACGGATTAAAGTGTAACAGTGTCCTTGATGTGTGATGTTGATTGATTATGCATTACACATTATGAATTATGAATTAATTAAAAGGAGATCATTTTTATGCAGTGGACAGGTCTTAACGATCTACGTGAAAAGTATTTATCTTTCTTTGAGAGCAAGAACCATACAAGAATGGCAAGTGCTTCTCTTGTACCTCAGGGCGACAAGAGCCTTCTTCTTATCAATTCGGGTATGGCTCCTCTTAAAAAATTCTTCCTCGGACAGGCTACTCCTCCGAACAAGAGAGTTACTACCTGTCAGAAATGTATAAGAACTCCAGATATCGAAAGTGTTGGCAAGACAGCTCGCCACGGTACATATTTTGAGATGCTCGGCAACTTCTCCTTCGGTGATTACTTTAAGACTGAGGCTATCGAGTGGGCTTGGGAATTCCTCACAAAGACTCTTGCTATACCTGCTGAAAAGCTCTGGATAACTATTTTTGAGAGTGATGACGAGGCTGAGCAGATATGGGAAAAGCACATCGGTATCCCTCATGACAGAATTATCCGTCTTGGTAAGAAGGATAACTTCTGGGAACACGGCTCAGGTCCTTGCGGTCCATGTTCAGAGATACACTTTGACCGCGGTGAGGCTTACGGTCCTTTCGAGAGCTTCGAGCAGGCAAGCGACTGCGACAGAGTTATCGAGATATGGAACCTTGTATTCAGCCAGTTCGACAGCGACGGCGAAGGTCACTATGCCGAGATGAAGAGCAAGAACATCGACACAGGTATGGGACTTGAAAGACTTGCTTGCGTAATGCAGGGCGTTGACAATATCTTTGAAGTTGATACTGTTCAGAATATCATGAAGCATATCTCCTCAATTGCAGGTGTTGAGTACAAGAAGGACGCTAAGAAGGACGTTTCTCTTCGTGTTATCACCGATCATATCAGAAGTACTACATTCATGGTTGGTGACGGTATACTTCCTTCAAATGAGGGACGCGGCTACGTTCTTCGCCGTCTCCTCAGAAGAGCTGCACGTCATGGCAGACTTTTGGGCGTTAAGAGACCTTTCCTCACAGAGGTATGTGATACAGTTATAAACGAAAATGCAAATGCTTATCCTGAGCTTGCTGAGAAGCGCGACTACATCAAGAAGATCATCGGTGTTGAGGAAGAAGCTTTTGCAAAGACTATCGACAAGGGTACAGAGCTTCTCAACCAGTTCACAGAAAAGCTTGCTGCCGAGGGCGGTAAAGTCCTCTCAGGCGACGATGCATTCAAGCTTTCAGATACATACGGCTTCCCTATAGACCTTACAGAGGAGATCTGCGAGGAAAAGGGCTATACAGTTGACCGTGACCGCTTCACAGAGCTTGCTAAGGAGCAGAGAGCAAGAGCTAAGGCTGACCATGCCGCTAAGGCAGGTTCTTCATGGGCTGACAACAGCATCAAGGTAGACGCTCCTGCAACTATTTTCACAGGCTATACAGACTTTGAGGCTGAGGACGCAGAGATACTTGCTATCTATAAGGACGGAAATGAAGTTGAGACTGCCGTTGAAGGCGACGATGTTGTTATCGTTCTCAATGTTACTCCTTTCTATGCTGAGAGCGGCGGACAGGTAGGCGACACAGGTATGCTCATCAACGGTGCGAATATCGCTTCTGTTGATGATACTATAAAGTCTGAGGGACACTTTCTCCATATCGCTACTGTTGAGCAGGGAAGCCTCTCAAAGGGCGACAAGGTGCTTGCTCAGATAGAAAAAGACCGCAGAATGGCTATTATGCGTAACCATACTACTGCACATCTTCTTCAGCATGCACTCAGACAGGTACTTGGCGACCATGTTCATCAGGCAGGACAGCTCGTTAACGAAAAGGCTTGTCGTTTTGACTTCAACCACTTCAGTGCAATGACTGAGGAGGAGATAGCAAGAGTCGAGGATATCGTAAATGCTGAGATAATGTCCGCTTTCCCTGTTACTATGCAGGAAATGCCTATTGAAGAGGCAAGAAAGCTGGGGGCTATGGCTCTCTTCGGTGAAAAGTACGGCAATACTGTCCGTGTTGTAACTGCAAACAAGTCAGTTGAATTCTGCGGCGGTACTCATATATCAAATACTTCTCAGATAGGTCTTTTCAAGATAGTTTCCGAAAGCTCTGTTGCAGCTGGCGTAAGACGTATTGAGGCTGTAACAGGTATGAACGTTATCGCTCTTCTCAATGAGTTCAAGAATACTATCATCAAGTCCGCAAAGGCACTCAAGCTTGCTAATGTTACCGAGCTTCCCGAGAAGTGCGCTGCTATGACAGCTGAGGCTAAGGAGAAGGACAAAAAGCTCGAAAGCTTAACTCAGCAGATAGCTAACTCAAAGACAGCTGCTCTCTTTGACAATGCAAAGGAAGTTGGCGGAGTTAAGATAGTTTCTGCAAGAATGGACGGCTCTGCACCTGACGCTCTCAGAAAGCTTGGTGACAGCGTCAAGGACAAGGACGAAGCTATAATCGCTCTCTTTGCAGGTACTATGGGCGAAAAGGGTACATTCTACTGTGTCTGCACAAAGGACGCTGTTGCAAAGGGTGCTAACGCAGGAAAGATCGTCCGTGAGATCGCAGCTGTTACAGGCGGCAAGGGCGGAGGAAAGCCCGATGGCGCTATGGCAGGTGCAGGAGATATCTCCAAGATCGACGAAGCTATGGGCAAATTTGAAGAAGTAGTAAGTGCATCACTTTAATAAAAATATGGGAGCGGGCTTTCCGCTCCGTACATCTTAATACAAAGGAGAAACTAATATGGATTGTTTATTCTGCAAGATAATTGACGGCGAGATACCAAGCACTAAGGTTTATGAGGACGAATTTGTTTTTGCTTTCAAGGACATCGCTCCTATAGCTCCTGTACACTACCTTATAATCCCTAAGGTACATATCTCATGCGCTAACGAGATAACTGAAGAAAATTCAAATGCTGTAGCAAAGGTATTCGAGGCTGCTGCTAAAATAGCTAAGGCTGAGGGCATCGAAAGCTACCGTATTATCAATAACTGCGGTGACGATGCAGGTCAGACTGTCAAGCATCTTCACTTCCATATGCTTGCAGGCGTTAAAATGGGCTGGGGACCTGAGTCCCTCGGCAAGACTGAATAAGGAGAATATATTATGTCAAATACTTATAAAATGACCATGCAGGTCTTGAAAGAGAGCTTCCCATTTGTCCTCTCAATGATAAGATAGATATTGCGGCTTTTGTAATGTTCTCAGATGTTGAGCTTACTATGGCTGTTGCAAGTGAGCTTCTTAAAAAGTCTCCGTATTTTGACGTTATCCTTACTGCTGAATCAAAGGGTATACCGCTTGCTTACGAAATGGCAAGGAACAGCGGAAAGCCTTACGTCGTTGCAAGAAAGTCCGTAAAGCTTTACATGACAGACCCGATTGCAGTTACTGTAAAGTCTATAACTACTGCTGCTGAGCAGACACTTTATCTCTCTCAGGAAAAGGCTGAGATGCTCAAAGACAAGAAGGTACTCATCGTTGATGATGTTATAAGCACAGGTGAGTCTCTTATCGCCCTTGAAAAGCTTGCGACTGAGGCAGGAGGAGATATCACAGGTAAGTCGGCTGTTCTCGCTGAGGGCGATGCTGCTGACAGAAAGGATATCATCTTCCTTGAGAAATTACCTCTCTTCTTTAAATAAGGAATAAAATTATGAAGCGAAAAATGATTGGTGCTGCGGCAGCGTATATGGCGGGATTATTTTTCGCTTCATTTTTTACCAGTCCTGCGCCGCTGATAGTTCTTTCAGTAATGTTAGCTGCTGCACTTGTTATTATTAGAAAGTACGGAGCGCAGAAATCTGACTATATAGTTATAGGCGCCTTTTTTGCTGCGGCTGTATGCGTATTTTCGGCTTATTCTGCCATAAGATACTATCCTGCTGTCTCTATGGACGGTAAAAGCGGCAGCTTTAAAGGCGAAGTTTCAGATGTAGTGCGCTACGACGGCGGAAGTGCCTCTTATATCCTTGATGGAAGGATAAATGATGATATATTCGCAAAGATCAGCTTTTACAGCAGCTCCTGTGAGGCGGACTACGGCGATATCATATCAATTGAAAAGTGTAATTTTTATAAACCTGCAAAGGATTATCTCTTTGACAGTGAAAGATACTTTAAGTCTGACGGCGTTTTTCTAAGTGTGGGGAGTGCCGGGAGTGTAAGCGTTGAAAAACGTGACGGCAGCAAACTAAAGAAGTCGATTTCCATGTACAGAGAAAGCATTATTTTCGATTTTCGCACTGAGCTTGGAAAGGACAGCGGCGACCTGCTTGCAGGTATGGTTTTCGGTGAGAAGCGTGATATGGACGTAAATCTGAAAACGGCTGTATACCGCAGTGGTATCGGTCATATACTGGCAGTTTCCGGACTTCATGTATCGGTAGCGGTATTTGTTCTTATGACGATGCTGAGTTCGCTTCGTGTCAACAGGTATGTCTCTTTTATTGCAATGGAGCTTATTCTCGTTTTCATTACGGCTATGGCTGATTATCCTGTTTCTGCTGTGAGAGCTGCCATAATGATGAACTTCATGTATGCGGCAAGGCTTTTCAGACGGCAGAACGATACCTTCAATTCGCTGGCAGGAGCGGTACTGCTCATATGCCTTTTTCAGCCCTATGCAGTCTATGATGAAGGCTTTATCTTGTCAGTTGCAGGTACCTTCGGTATAGGAGTTTTTGCACAGTATATGACCAAGGATATGTCGAAGGAAACGACCATACAAAAGCTGATAAAAAGCTTTGCGGTGATGCTTTGCACTACTGTGTGCGTATTTCCGTTTTCAGTGCTGTTCTTTGATGAGACATCGCTTATTGCTCCGCTCAGCAATATAATTGTAGTGCCGCTGTGTTCACTGTCAATGGTTATCGGACTTGTTTACGCGCTGACAGGCGGTGTATTTGATCTGCTGCCTGTTTCAAAGATGATAAATGATGTTATACTGAACGTCTCTGACAGGCTGGCTTATATAAGATGGACACATTTTTCCTGCGACAGTAAAGCTATTGTAAGCGGTTTACTTATATGTACGTTTATGATTGTAGTTGCAGCTGCTTTGTTCCGCAGCAGGAGATTTATCAGTGTATGTATTTCTTTGTCAATTGCAGTTATGTTTATAGGCTCGGGAGTTCTGCGTATAATGAAGAATTCCGTTCTTACCGTTGCTGTTCTCGGAAAGGGCAATAACGTTGCTGTTGTTGTATGCAGGGACGGCTGCGCTGATATCATAGACCTCAGCGGTAATTACCGCTCGGCAGCTTATGTGAGAAAATACCTGATTAGAAATGGTATTTCCACAGCTGACAATACTGTGCTAACGGCAAAGGTGCAGTCGGCTTATGCTGCATATGATACTGAGCTTGAATATACTAAGGTTAAAAATTGGCTTATATTCAGTGATACTGATATAGCAGGCATATCGAAGGATAATTTGGTGTATTTCTATGATAAAGAGCTTCTGATATCGCATGATGACTTTTGTATCAGGTATGGCGATGGTATCCTTACTGTAGGTGATGAAAACAGTGATATAGCTTTTGCAAAATATTCTGATATAATTGAGGCTGACGGTGATATTAAGGTGTGCTGGGGAAAAGCATCAAAGGACGCAGACAGAAATATTGATAATATGATATTTCTTGATGATAAAAACAATTTTGAGATAGTGCTGTCGGGTAAGGGCAGCTGTAAAATAAGGAGACTCTGATGCCACAGACTGACTTAAAAACAATAAAGGCTCAGCTTAGAAACGGTGAGCTGAAAAATCTGTACTATATTTTCGGAAAAAATATTCCCGAAGTGGAAAAGCTTACAAAGCTGATAATCAAAGCTGCGGTAGGGGATAATGAGGAGTTTGCACTCAATAAGCTGGACGGCAGATATCTCGATACCTCAGAGCTTTACGATATGGTACAGATGATGCCTATGATGTCTGAATATAACTGTATACTCATTAATGACTATAACTGCGAAAAGCCCCGTGAAAACATGGCCGGACTCCGAAGTGACGATCTCAATAAAAAGCTTATAGAGGTACTGAAGGATATACCGTCTCAGACTGTAGTCATATTCAATGTTACCGGCTTTGAGATAGCTGTAAAAACTGATTATAAAACAGGCAGGAGCACTATCAAGGATAAGAACAAGAAGCTTGCAGACCTTGCCGAAAAGGTCGGTGAGCTTGTTGAGTGTCCTATAAAAAGCGAAAATGAGCTTGCAAAGGATATTGCTGCAAGCGTATCCGCAAGAGGTAGCCTTATATCCCTTGATAATGCTCGTGAGCTTGCTGTTATGTGTCAGTCCGACACACTTACCATAAAAAATGAGATAGACAAGCTCTGTTCTTATGCAGGCAGCGGCGAGATAACTGCTGATATTATCCATAACCTCGTTCACAGGCAGAGTGATGTTACCTTTTTCAAGCTGGCGGACGCTGTTTCTGCTTTCAATAAAAGAGCAGCTTTTGAGGCTCTTGATGAACTGATGCAGGACAGGGACAACAGAGGTGCTGTACTGGCGAATATCACTGCTTCGTTCATTGATATGTACCGCGCTTCATGTGCAAGGAAATGCGGAAAACAGGTCAGCGATGTGAAAGCGGATTTCGCTTATGTATGGGAATTCAAGGTAAAGAATGCTTTCCGTGACAGCTCGAAAATGAGCATACGAAGGCTGAGAGACTGCATCAGGATACTGAGGGATACCAATATCACTCTTAACTCAGGGGGATGTGACGAGAAAACTGTGCTTGAACAGACTGTTACTAAAATGCTTATGACTAAAAATTAGCGGAGGTCTTATGATTAAGTTAGATGAAGCCATTATTGTGGAGGGTAAATACGATAAGATAAAGCTTTCGTCAATTGTTGACGCGGTTATCATCGTTACCAACGGCTTCGGTATTTTCAAGGATACGGAAAAGCTTGAGCTTATCCGCTATTATGCAAGTAAAACAGGTATTATCATACTTACGGATTCAGATGCGGCAGGGCGTAAGATACGCGGCTATATCAAAGGTGCTGTTGGCAGCGGCAGGATAACCAATGTGTATATCCCAGATGTTTTCGGCAAGGAAAAACGCAAGACAAAGCCTTCCGCTGAGGGAAAGCTTGGCGTTGAGGGAATAGATGTGGAAACACTTACGGAGGCTTTCAGGAAAGCAGGTATTACTGCTTCCGAAAAGAGCACACGTTCTGATATTACTAAGCTTACGCTTTATGAGCTGGGACTCAGCGGCGGTTCAAACAGCAGTATGTTACGTGAGAAGCTTCAGGTGAGTCTCGGTCTGCCGAGACAGCTTTCCGCAGGCGCTCTTGTGGAGGTTCTCTGTACCATGATGGACAGCAGAGAGCTTGAGGAGCTGACAGAGAAGATAAAGGAGGAAAACAATGGTATATAGCAGTCTGCTGTTTATATACGGGTTTCTGCCCGCTGCTCTGCTGCTCTATTATCTGACACCAAAAAGATTCAGAGAAGCAGTAATGCTCGCAGAGAGCATGGCGTTCTGCTGCTTTGTAAGTCTGTATTTCCTTTTCTTTATAACAGCCTATTCCGTTGTGAATTACCTGTTCGGTCATATGACAGGCAGGCTGAGAAAAAACGAAAAGCTTGCAGCTGTACCTCTTACATTGGGTATCATTTTTGACCTGATAATGATATTTGGATTCAGGACAAAGTATTTTGCATGGCTGCATGATATCCTGCACGCTCCGGAAAGCTTCTATCCTGTGGGTATATCATTTTTTACACTTGCTGCCATCGGTACGCTGATAGATATTTATAAAGGCAGGATAAAGGCTGAAAAAAGCTTTATAAGATATGCTCTGTATATAATGTTCTTTCCGAGACTTATTATGGGACCGATCCTCAGGTACGGCGTGTTCAAAAAGGTGCTTGACAGCCGAAGGGAAAGCCTCAGCAATATAGGTGTGGGTATGTCGCTTTTTATAAAGGGGCTTACCAAAAAGGTGATTGCTGCGGATAATCTCTATATGTTGTACACCGCAACACGAAGCAGCGACGTTGACAGTATATCGGCAGCAACTGCATGGCTGGGGATTACGGCTTATCTTTTCTGTCTGTATTTCACTCTCTCGGGATTTGCTGATATGGGTACAGGTGTTGCTTACTGTTTCGGACTGAAATTACCACAGAGCTTCAACTATCCGCTGTTAAGCACAAGGATAAAGTATTTTGCTGCCCGCTGGCAGTCTCAGGTAACACAGTGGCTGAGAAGGTATGTCACGAAGCCTGTATATGTGGTGTGTTCTGAAAAATGGCTCAGAGAGGCAGTCGCTGTTTGTGGCTGGACGATCTTCGGATTCTGGTATACCGTTTCGCCAAATGGTGCAATATGGGGTATGCTGATGGGCATTGCCCTTACCGCAGAAAACTATATCCTTCCGAAGAAGATAATGAATTTTACCGGTATAGTTTACACGTTCTTTGCCGTAATTCTCTGCACGGTATTTCTGTCAGGGGACAGTCTTGCATTTTCTGTTAAATACCTGTTTGCAATGATAGGCGGAAACGGTGTACTTGCGGATACTCAGTTCTTTTATCTTGTAAAGTCATATATTGTGCTTCTGCTTATTACTATGTATGCATCCACAAGTCTTTTCAGGAATATGATGATACGTTCCGGAAAAGCAAGGATAAAGACGGCTATTGCTGTTGCTTCACCTTTTATCGCAGCTGCTGCGCTTATCATATGTACTGCTCTTATCTCATACAGCGGAAGTTCGGATATGCTTCTTATTAATTTGTAAGGAGGGGTAAAGTGAATAAGCTAAACAAGGCAATGAGTATCGTTACTGCTGTTTTATCCTTATCGGTAATTTCCGTATTCGGTCTGATGACGTTTTTCGGCGAGAAGAAAGACCGGTCATTCGATGAAAACAGACAGCTTGCCGCTTTTCCTGACCCTTCGTTTAAGGAGATGTACAACGGAAGCTATGCCGAGCAGGTGGACAGATATATGACCGACCATTTTGCGGGACGAAGTAAATGGGTATACGCTAATGACCGCATACAGGAAGAACTTTCGGAGAGTATAGTTAACGGAGTTTATGTAAGCAAGGAAAGACTGCTCGATACAGAGGTATCGGGGCAGGATAATAGTCTTCTGCTGGAAAATGCAGGTATTATCAATGATTTTGCACTGAAATATGACAATGCTACTACTGTATATATTGTTGCTGTTCCGTCTTCTACAGGTGTGTACGGTGATATTCTCCCTTCACATATCATAAGCCGTTCCGAAAGTCAGAAAATAAATGAGCTTTATCAACTGCTTATAAATAAGATACGTACCATAGACGCTTACAATATTCTTAAAATGATGAAGGATAACTATATTTTTTACCGCAATGATACTAAGTGGACCAGTTACGGAGCATACTGTGTTTATAAGACAGTGATACAGAAGCTTGGTTTCCAGTCAACATTATATGACAAGTATATTATCGAGCACGTTACTGATACTTTCAGGGGCGATCTTTATAACAGAACACTTTCCGATAAGCCTAAGGCTGATCTTATTGATATCTACAATTGTCCCGACAGTGCTGAAGTGATATCCTGCGAAAGGATACTGAACGACGGCTCGGTGACAGCGGGGGAGATATATGACAGGAGCAGGCTTGATTCAAGCGATATGTATTCCATGTACCTTGGTGAAGATGTTCCTGTACTAAAAATAAAAACGTCAAATCAGAATGACAAAAAGCTCCTTGTCATCAAGGACAGCTATGCGGACTGCTTCATTCCGTTCCTTATTCAGCATTACAGCGAGATAATCATTGTTTCGCCAGACCAGCTGGACAGGGAGCTATCGGATATCATAAACATAAACGATTACAGCCAGACATTGTTCCTTTTCGGAATAAATGATCTTGATAAAGAAATCTCTCTGGAGAAAATAACAGAAAGGAATTGATCTTATGAAGGCATTAGTTACAGGCGCGACATCAGGCATCGGACAGAGTATTGCAAGAAAACTTGCTAAAAGAGGCTGGGACCTTATCCTTACGGGACGTAATGAGGAGATGCTGAAGGAAATGCAGAAAACTCTCGGAAAAGGTACTGAGATAATAACTGCTGATCTCGCAAAACGCGAGGAGGTCTTCAGAGTTTATGAATTCTGCAAGGGAAAAGATGTTGATATGCTCGTTAATAATGCAGGATATGGTCTTTTCGGTAAATTTGATGATACGGATATGACCGATGAACTGAATATGATAGACCTTAATGTTACAGCTCTTCATATCCTTACAAAGCTGTTCCTGCGCGATTTCAAGAAAAAGGATTACGGTACTATCCTGAATGTGGCTTCTGCGGCAGGCTTTATGGCAGGTCCTCTTATGGCTACGTATTATGCTACAAAAAACTACGTGCTGAAGCTTTCTATTGCTATTTATGAGGAGCTTCGCAGAGATAAGTCAAATGTTACCATAACGGTCCTGTGCCCGGGTCCAGTTGCGACCAATTTCAATAACCGTGCAGGTGTAAGCTTTTCGGTAAAGCCCATAAATGCTGATTATGCTGCTGAGTATGCCCTGCATAAGGCTTTCACGGGCAAGCTGTTTGCTATACCGGGGCTTACAGTAAGGCTTGGCACAGTTGCTGCAAGGTTTGTTCCTACAAAGATACTGTCAGCTATAGTGTACAATATACAGCAGGCTAAAAAGTCCTCCGACGGGAAGGAAAGGGCTTTGAAGAAATGAGAGATATCAGCTACAGAGTAGCTCTTGGAGGCATCGTATCGGCTTTGTGTCTTGTTACGATGTTTCTTGCGGGAGTTCTTCCTGCGCTCTATCTGCTGCTCCCGGGGATAGCAGGTATCCTTCTTATGATAATAGCTGTTGAAGTCAGCACAGGCTGGGCATTTCTTACGTATCTCGCCGTCAGCCTGCTGTCTGTCTTCGTGACATTCGATAAGGAAGCAGCTCTTATTTTTATAATGTTCTTCGGACATTATCCTATACTGAGGTTTTATATTGAGAAAATCTCTCTCAGGCTCATCAGGTTTATTATCAAGCTTGCTGTTTTCAATATCTGTATCATAGGGTATTTCTATGTTACGGTGTATTTCCTCGGACTCGATGAGATGCTTGATGAATTCAATGAAATGGGCATATATGGAGCTTACATAATGCTGGGGATATGCAATATAATATTCCTTGTCTATGATTTTGATCTTGTTTTTATGTATGATCTTTATCGTAAGAGAATCATGCCTAAATTCCGCAAAAAAAGATAGACCGCATTCGTTTTTTTGCAACGTTTGCGGTCTTTTCATTTGTACTTGATTTATTAATAATTATGTGCTATAATAAAAAAAGAATTTGACTAAGGAGTGATATATTGAATACTATTGCAATAATCGGAGCAATGCCTTCAGAGCTTGCTGACATAAGGGAAATACTTGGTAAAGCTGAAATAAAACATATCTCAGGTTTCGATTTCTACATTAATCAAAAAGGCGGCAAAACTGTGATAAATGCCTGCTGCGGAATAGCTAAGGTAAATGCAGCAGTCTGCACACAGGTCATGATAGATAATTTCCACCCCGATTGTGTGATAAATACGGGTATCGCAGGCGGTATGAACAGTGCAGTTAAGGTTTGCGATGTCGTTATATCCACAGAGGTTCTTCCTCACGATCTTGATCTTCATTTTCTCAAGGATTATCCTCCTTATTGCGGTATCTTCAAGGCAGATGGCGAGCTTATTGATACTGCGGAAAAGGTTTGTGAAGAATTTGGCGTTAAATCCTTCAGAGGGCGTATCGTTTCGGGCGAAGCTTTTATTACCAGCAATGAGGTAAAAAAAGCTATTCAGGAAAAATTCGATCCTTATGCCGTTGATATGGAGAGTACAGCTGTAGGTCACTGCTGTTACCTTAACGAGCTTCCTTATGTCAGTGTGCGCTGCATTTCCGATAATGCAGATGATGAGGGAGCTATGTCATTTGACGAATTTGAAAAGATCGCAGCTAAGCGGGTTGCGGAGATAGTTCTTCGTATGGCTGAGCTGCTCTGAAAGGAGTTTTTACTATGAAAAAATTATTACGTGCAGGTGTTTCTATGGGCTTGATCGCTGCTATGTGTGCAGCTCCTGCATTCAGTGCTAATGCAGCAGATGAGGCACCTTCTGTATACTTCACTGTGAACGATAAAGCTGACGGTGTTGAGACACTCAAATTTGGCGCTGTATTTGTAAATACAAAGGAGAATACATCGGCTATCCCATGTGCTGTATACATAAAGGACGAAAGCAAGAAGGCTGGTCAGATCTTTGTAAAGGTAACTGCTGAAAAGTCACTCAAGCTTTCTAATCTTACAGGACCTAACGCTCTTTATAAGGGTGCTCCTTATAAGGGATTCGAGACTGATGACAGCATGAACCTCAATACTTTTGAGGATCTTAATGTGCTTGCTGTAAACTATTCAAAGATATCTTCCGAAAAGCCTATGGAGCTTAACGGCGAGAAGTCTGACTCTTATCCGCTGGCTTGCTTTGATGCTAAGTTTGACGCTAATGCTGAAGGCGGTTCATACAATCTGAAGGTTTACAGCGAGGGAGCTTATTTCAGCGGTATCATCGCTCGAAACGGCGACGGTACTTTCAAGGAGTATGATCCATCCGAGAACAGCAAGCCTCTCCTTATTAATGCTTCCGACAGAAAGCTTGGCGATATCAATAACGACGGCAAGTGGGATTCAGTTGACGTTTCAGGTATCATGAAGGAGTATTCAAAGATCTCAGCAGGTCAGGACGGTATTTTTGACGCAAATCAGAGAGCAGCTGCTGATATCAACGGCGATGGTCTTGTAGATTCTGTTGACGCAAGTAACCTTCTTGCTTATTATGCTTACCTTTCAGGTGACGGTACTTCTTCACTCAATGATTTTGTAAAGAACAGAAAGTAATTATAAAAAAAGCAGCCTTGCGGCTGCTTTTTTTTGACTATAGTAAAAAACGATCGGGAACATTTTCATGTTCCCGATGATCTTTTATAATGATTTTTTCAGACTGCTGAATGCATTGTCTACTATCTTTTCCTCAGGTGCCTTTGTAAATGCGCTTACTATCGGTACGATAACAAGTGATACGATCATTGCAAATGCTCCTGCATTGATAGGTGAGAGAAGATTTAACGGGCAGTTCATTTCGATTATTGACTGCTTGAGTCCGCTGAATGCTTCAATGTTCATGCTGAACAGTACCATGTGTGTTACGCTTATGCCAACACCTGTGATAAAGCTTGCTGCACAAGCGGCAGGTGAAGTCTTCTTCATAAACAGACCATAGAGGAATGGTCCGAGGAATGCTCCCGAAAGTGCGCCCCATGAGTAGGACATAAGTGTTGAGATAGATGCGTTTTTGTTGCAGGCGATGATTACGGAGATTATAAGGAATACTGCGATGAATATACGCATGAACTTTACCTGATGCTTATCGTCGAAGCCCTTGATGCGGGGCTTGATAAGATCGTTGGTAAGTGTTGAGCTCGATGTAAGTACAAGTGATGAAAGAGTTGAAAGTGATGCTGAAAGAACAAGTACAACAACAAGTCCGATAAGGAGATCAGGAAGTGCCTGATGTATAAGTGCAGGTACCATCGTATCGTATACAGGCTTTCCGTCAACTGTATCAATAAGTGCTCTGCCTGAGCCGTCTGTGCCGTCAAGTGTGCAGTAGAGTCTTACAAATCCACCCATGAAATATGAGCCGCCTGCTACTACGATAGCAAAGAAAGTTGAGATGATAGCGCCTTTCTTGATAGCCTGCTCATCCTTGATAGCGTAGAATTTCTGTACCATCTGCGGTAGTCCCCATGTACCAAGAGATGTAAGGATAACAACACCGAGAAGGTTTATAGGATCAGGTCCGAACATTGAACCGAGCGTTCCTGTTTCTGTTTTGCCGTCGGAAATAGTATTAAGTGCATCAAGAGCAGCAGAAAGACCGTCCTTCTTCTGTACTGTAAGTGCTACGACTGTTCCGATACCTATAAGCATTATGATGCCCTGGAAGAAATCATTGAGTGCTGTAGCCTTGTATCCGCCCAGTGTTACGTATACGGCAGAAAGTACAGCCATTGCGATGATTATGTATGTTGCACCGTTTTCACCAAGCTTGAATACCATTCCGAACAGACGTGAAAGTCCGTTGTATACAGATGCTGTATAAGGAATGAGGAAAATGAATACGATAAGAGCAGATGCTGTTTTGAGCTTTGTGGAGCTAAAACGATGCTCGAAGTATTCGGGCATTGTTTTTGCACCGAGGTGATTTGTCATAAGACGTGTTCGTCTTCCTAAGAGGAAGAACGGTATAAGGCTTCCGATTATGGCGTTGCCTATTCCGACCCATGTTGAAGATGCTCCGTACATCCAGCCGAACTGTCCTGCATATCCGATGAAAACAACAGCTGAGAAGTAAGTTGTTCCGTAGGAGAATGCTGTCAGCCATGAACCAACATTTCTTCCGCCAAGCATAAAGTCCTCAGAAGACTTTGTACGCCTTGACATGTAAATTCCTATACTTACCATTATAGCGATGTAAATGGCAAGTATGACGAATGTAGCGACTTTTGCGCCCATTTGTATCCCGACCTTTCAGTTCGCTTACAGTGTAAAATGATAAACCTGTAAAGCTTTAAATGAATAAAGTTGTAAACTAAGCCTAATTATACTATATTATTCATAAATTGTCAATAGCTAATTAGTGAAAATAGCTATTTCACGTAAATAATTTGTTAAGCCAATCAAACTATAAAAATTAAATCGTGAATTATTGACTTTACAATTGCAATATGGTACAATATAAGCGATGAATTATACTTTAATTTTATAATGGATTTAATAATACAACTCGTCAGACTCTCCCTAAAGATCTGAAAGTGATGATTTGGAGAAGATATTATGGGAATGTTGGATTTTCTTAAAGTCAGCAAAGGTATAGCAAACAATATGAATTTTGTAAGCCCTGTTCTCGGTACAGGTGTGTATTCCGGTCACGTAGGCTCAGGAAGAAAACCTGAAGGGCGCGGAGTTTTTATTAATGACCTGGATATTGAATATGACGGAGAATGGAAAGACGGCAGGCTTTGCGGTTTCGGAAGAAAGTACGCAAAGGGTTACTATGATATCGGACAGGGCGAGGACGATGAAGCAAGCAAATCCCTTGTCTACGCAGGTGATTTCGTGGACGACAAATTTCATGGCAACGGAAAGCAGTACTGGCAGACAGGCAAGCTGGAATATGACGGCGAATGGATGTACGGCTGGAGATGCGGTGAGGGGACAGAGTTCTATGAGAACGGCAAGACTAAGTTTGTGGGCTCATGGAGCAGAAGCAGATATCACGGCAGAGGCGTTTTCACATATAAAAACGGAGATGTTATAGAAGGCGAGTGGGTAGAAGGACTGCCCGAGGGTGAAGTATTATTCAAGACCCATGAAGACAACTGCGTTTACAAGCGTGTCTACGATGAGGGAAAGATGGTAAGTGAGGAGCTTATCAGCGGTACTCCAAAGCCTTCTCCCGATGCTAAAAGAGTCATAGATTTCGATAACGGAAGATATGAAGGTGAAGTGGGCTTCACGGGAAAAATGCACGGAAAAGGTACATTTACCTATACAAACGGCAATGTATACGAGGGAAGCTTCAATGAAGGAGTTAAGCAGGGAAAAGGTGTTTTCACATTCGTTGACGGTGATGTTTATGAAGGTGAATACGAAAACGACCTGCGAAACGGACGCGGCGTTTATTTCTATAAAAACGGCAATAAGTATGACGGCGAATGGTGTGATAACGTCAAAAGCGGTAACGGTGTCTTTTTCTTCAACAATGGTGACAGGTTTGAAGGCAGATTTGAGAACAGCGTGAAACAGGGACACGGTACTTTTTACTATAAAAACGGCGATGTCTTTGAGGGTGAATGGGAAAGTGATATGCGCCACGGGAAAGGCATACTCACCTGCGCTGACGGCGTGAAAAAAATACAGAAATGGGACAGGGACAAGCTGGTGAGCGAGTCGCCTATATTTCAGTAAATGTAAATAAATGCGAAAACGCTTCAGTATTACTGAAGCGTTTTTTTACATATTTGGTTATCTGTCAATAATCTTTGTGTGCCTTGCATACAGAACATACCTTATCGAAAAGACCTCTGAATTCTCCGCCGCAGTATCTGCATCTGCCGTTTTCGATATTTATGGGTTCCTGCGATTTAATGTATGCAGGAAATGCCCAGTAATGCTTCTGCAACTTGCTGTATGTAACATTCAGAAGCTTGGGGCAGTTATAGAATGTAGCAGGATTTTTTCCGTACTTATATGGGTTGCTGCCTTTATATAATTCCGTTTCTCCTGCGAAGGTGACCTGTTCAAGTTCGGTACAGTCTGCAAAAGCATACGGATATATGGCTTTAACGCTTTTGGGGATAATGAGCTTTTTCAGTTTTGAGCAGCCCCTGAAAGCCTGATTGCCGATATATTCCACAGTTTCCGGGATATTTATGCTGCTCAGGTCTGTACAGTTTTTGAATGCATTCATTCCTATTCTTTTCAGACCTGCCGATGGATCATATTCAGAATGCATACATTCAAAACTGATACTTTCAAGGCCTGTACACTCGGCAAATGCGAAATCCTCTATAGTTTTTACTTTTTTAGGTATATTTATGCACTTCAGGCTTGTACAGCCTTCAAATATCCTCCACGGGAGCAGTTCTGTATTTTGAGGTATATTTATGATCTCCAGGCTTGTACAGCCTGCGAGAGCGCCTGCTTCGATGTTTTTGATGCTGTCGGGAAATTTTATTTCCTTTAAGCTTACACAGCCGTTAAATGCATCTATGTCTACAGTTTCAACACCTTCGGAAATTTCTATAGATTGTAGATTTTTACAGCCTGAAAACGCTCCTTCACTTATAAGCTCGACTCCTTCAGGAATGAAAACAGATTCTATGTTGTTCATGCCTTGAAAAGCAGCTTCACCAATCACAGATATTCCGTCAGGTATTCTTATTTCGCTTTTAGTAAAGCCGTTATAGCGAATAAGAACGCTTCTTTCAACAATGAAGTCACTGTCATAATTGTAAGAAGTTTTCTTTGCAGCAATGCCATGAGCTACTGCTCCGTTAAAGCTGTTTATAGCCTTTTGTACAATAAACGCTTTGTTGCAGAACGGGCAGATAGATGCATCCTGCGTATCATCAACAGCAAGGAATCCTCCGCATTTGTAGCATTTGCCCTGTACATACATTATGCTCCACCTTCTTTCAATCATGTTTAGTTTTATATTATATTATGTTTATATTATTATACCTCAATTTTAATCATAAGTCAATACATTTTGTTGAATAATAACAAAAGTAAGATTTGCGTTTGCTAAATAATAAGCCGCAGGTCTTTGAACTGCGGCTGTAGTTTAGTGTACGACAGTCAGTATGTATTTTATTCTGTCCGTTTTAGAGTTCTGCGTTTGACGTATTGCCATTTTGTATGGAATGTGCTATAATACATTTGATCAGACTATTTGAACGGAGTTGTTCGACCTTGAATAAAATTTTACTTGTTGAGGATGATAAGGAAATCATTGCAAATCTTACAGAGTATCTTTCGGGCGAGGGGTTCAGTGTAAAGAATGCAAACGGACAGACAAAGGCTCTTGAAATGGTGGAAAATGAAGCTTTTGATCTGGTGCTTCTTGACGTTTCTCTTGCGGAGGGCAATGGTTTTGCTGTTTGCTCGGCTATAAAAAACAATACCTGTATACCTGTTATATTTCTGACCGCTTCGGGCGATGAATTCAGCACTGTTACGGGTTTCGACCTTGGTGCAGATGATTATATTGCAAAGCCTTTCCGTCCTCGTGAACTTGTATCGCGTATAAAGAATATACTGAGACTTACGGGAAGTACAGGCACAGTGACTCAGCTCGGAGATGTGCTTGTGGACACTGTAAAGGGTACTGCCAGCAAAAACGGCAAGGATCTTTTCCTTTCAGCTCTTGAGTACAGATTACTGCTTGTTTTTATCAATAACAGAGGAGCTGTTATGACGCGCACAAAGCTTCTTGAATCCATCTGGGATATCGCAGGAGAATTTGTAAACGATAATACGCTTACTGTATACATAAAGCGTCTGAGAGAAAAGATAGAGGACGATCCTCAGAATCCGACTATCATAAAAACAGTCAGAGGCATGGGGTACAGAGTTGACTTATGAGTAAATTACTTAGAAATGGCGAAGTATATCGTTCATTGATCGCTTTTGTCGTATTGTCACTGGCAGCAGTTGTTTTCGTATTGATATATGATGACAGATTTCTTATCCCTGTAATATGCCTGTGCTGCGGTTTTATCCTTATACATTTTATAACGGTGTTTTTAAGATACAAAAAAATATCGGAGCTTACAAGTGACATTGACAGGATACTTCACGGTGAAGAAAACATTGATCTTGAAAAATATGCGGAGGGTGAGCTTGCGCTGCTTCACAGCGAGGTCTATAAAATGACAGTGCGTCTCCGTGAACAGCAGTCCAGACTTGTCGAGGACAAAATTTATCTTGCAGATTTTCTTGCAGATGTCTCTCATCAGATAAGAACTCCGCTTACATCAATAAATATACTTGTTTCTATGCTGTCTGAACCCGATATGACAGCTGAAAAACGAGAACAGACCGTTCATAAGCTATATGGATTGCTATCACGTATTGACTGGCTCATAACCGCTCTTCTGAAAATGTCAAAGCTTGATACGGGTACGGTAAAATTTCATCAGGAAAAAATAACAATGCAGCAGTTTATTGACAAGGCGTGTATGCCTGTCAGGATACCTATAGAGCTGCATGGTCAGGAGCTTGTTGAAGCAGGTGAAGGTGAGCTTGAATGCGATATAGCATGGAGCTGTGAGGCTGTTGGAAATATCGTCAAGAACTGCATGGAGCATACTCCTGACGGCGGTACAATAAAGGTAACAGGTAAAGAAAATGCGCTTTATTACGAAATTATCATCACCGACAGCGGAAGCGGTATCTCTTCCGAGGATCTTCCGCATATCTTTGAGCGTTTCTATAAGGGACGTTCAAATGAGGATAAGGGCGGTTTCGGTATAGGACTTGCTCTTGCTCGTATGATAATCACAGGTCAGAATGGTACCGTAAAAGCCGAAAATTATAGCGGCGGTGCGATGTTTACAGTAAGATTTTACAAGACTACGGTTTAAGGCAGGATTCATACCTGCCTTTTCTTTTTTGTGACGTATTTGTTATTTTAAAGTCACTGAATAGTCATCTTGACATGATAGAATATGTTCAGAAACTCAGAAAGGGTGTGTCGTTATGGAAATACTAAAGGTCGAAAATTTATGCAAGACTTACGGCAGCGGTGAAAATGAAGTTCGTGCGCTGGACAATGTAAGTTTTTCAGTTGAAAAGGGTGAATTTATAGCAATAATCGGTCCTTCGGGTTCGGGTAAATCTACACTGCTCCATATACTCGGCGGAGTCGATAAGCCTACATCGGGAAAGGTATATATGGACGGAAATGACGTCTATGCTCAGAATGATGAGCAGCTTGCTATTTTCAGACGCAGACAGGTCGGACTTATCTATCAGTTCTACAATCTTATACCTGTGCTCAATGTTACGGAAAATATCACGCTTCCTGTTCTTATGGATGGTCAGGAGATAAATGAGAACCGTCTTAAAGAGCTGATAGCAACTCTTAAACTTAGCGGACGTGAAAAGCATCTTCCAAATCAGCTATCGGGTGGTCAGCAGCAGCGAGTTTCTATAGGAAGAGCGCTGATGAATGCTCCCGCAGTTGTACTTGCAGATGAGCCTACGGGAAATCTTGACAGCAAAAACAGTCAGGAAATAATCGAGATGCTGAAATTTTCAAATCAGAAATACAATCAGACTCTTATTATAATTACTCACGATGAAAATATTGCTCTTCAGGCTGACAGGATACTTGCCATCGAAGATGGAAGGATAATTCGTGACGAGGTGATAAGAAAATGAATATATTCAGTAAGGTCACATTACAGTCGCTGAAAAAGAACAGAACAAGAACTATTGTTACTATAATAGGCATAATCCTTTCAACTGCTCTTATTTGTGCTGTGACTACTTCTATCGCTTCTGTTAGACAGTATGCGATAAACTATTTCGAGTATACCGAAGGAAAATGGCACGGATATGAAAAAGCCAGCGATGTTGGAATGTACAACAAGATAAAAAGCTCAGATAAGGTCGAAGGTACAGGCTGCCTCAGCTATATCGGATATGCGGATATCGACAGTATCAATGATTACAAGCCATATCTTTATATTTGCGGATTTGAACAGGATATGGACGGACTTATCCC
This sequence comes from Ruminococcus flavefaciens ATCC 19208, assembly GCF_000518765.1. Classification (GTDB taxonomy): domain Bacteria; phylum Bacillota; class Clostridia; order Oscillospirales; family Ruminococcaceae; genus Ruminococcus; species Ruminococcus flavefaciens. The sequence goes on from NZ_JAEF01000017.1 coordinate 46,155, forward strand.
TGTTCATATAAAAGACGGCAGATTGCCTCAAAACAGGAATGAGATACTTATCCCGGAGCATCTTCAGGATAACGGCGGTGTAAGCCTGAAAACAGGTGATCAGATAACTCTTGAGATAGGCGATAGAAAGATCGACACTGAGCAGATTGCTGAAATGGGCATAGATTCGGAAGAAAACGCAATGTATTACAGCGAAGATTCACTTCTTACACAGCAAAATCCCATGACAGCTGTTGATTCTTCCGAAAATGTAGTATTAGTGGGCGAGCATATCGAAGTTAAGGAAACAAGAAAGTTTACCGTTGTAGGTATATATGAGAGACCGGATTTTGAGAATTATTTTGCACCGGGATATACCGCACTTACTGTGCCCGAAGGCGATGATGAATTTGCGGAAGCAGATATATATTACCGCATGAAAAATGCCAAGGACATATATGATTTTAAGAAGGATAACGGACTTGTCGGAGAAACTCACAGCAATGTGCTGATGCTCATAGGTGTATCGAGGTATGACAGTTTTTACCGTGTTGTTTTCGGTATGGCAGCAATTGTTATAGCTCTTATCATATTTGGCTCTATAATGCTCATATATAATGCTTTTTCTATATCAGTTGCCGAAAGGACAAAGCAGTTCGGTCTGCTTTCTTCGATCGGTGCTACCAAGAAGCAGCTGAAAAAGATGGTAAGATTTGAGGCTTGGGCTTTAAGTATTATAGGCATACCGCTCGGAATATTAGTCGGAATACTCGGTATGTGGGTGACTTTCCTTGCCATTGGAAACAAATTTGTTGCGTTTTCCGATAATAGTTATCCTGAGCCTATGCGCATATGCGTTTCACCTTTTGCTTTGATAGCAGCCTGCATAATCGCGTTCGTTACTATTACCATATCAGCTTGGATACCTTCAAAAAGAGCTACTAAGATATCCGCAGTTGAAGCTATAAGGCAGAATTCGGATATCAATCAGAAAAAGTATATCAAGACTCCTAAGTTCATTGCCAAAATATTCGGACTTCCCGGAATACTTGCTCATAAATACTTCAAGTGCAGCAAAAAGAAGTATCGTGCAACTATTATCAGTCTGTTTATGAGCATAGTTCTGTTTGTATCGGCTTATGCTTTTACTTCTTATCTTGTGAGAGCCGTTCAGGATACCAATGAGACAGGCGGAATGGATTATTCATATCATTTATTCAAGCAGAGTGAAAGCATGGAGATTGATCCGGAAAAGGTAAATGATGTCATAAAAAATACCGAGCATATAACAAAGTCATCGTATTCGTTGAGCGATTATATCTTTTTCTCTGCCGACCGAAAGAACTTCACGGAAGATACCGTTCAAAGGGGCGGCGTCAACGAATCGGCCTATGAAAAAGGAAAAATGAACGGATTCATAGATATCATTTTTGTTGACGATGATACTTTCCGCAGTTTTGCAGAGGAATGCGGAGTAAATGCCGATGAGTATATGGATAAAAAATCTCCCAAGTGTATAGTTTACGATTGTATGCTATTGTTCAATAGTGATACTGAAAAAATGGAGCGTATCAGGTATCTTAACGGAGCAGATTTCGATATGCAGATCAATATCTTTAAAAATATGGACGGATATTATTTCTTTGAAGTAAATGAAGATGGAAAAGCCGTTTATGTTAAGAAGAATGCCAATTCAATAAATGATGAAACTACCATGAAGGTTGATATGGACGAGTACAGCAGGGAGATAACTTTCCATGTAGGAAAGATAGCTGATAAAAAGCCGTTTTTCCTTGAAGAAGGTTTGCTGACCGCAATATTCCCATACAGTATGTGCGAAGCATTTTACGGTGACTTGGCTGATGAATCATTCATAACCTATAGATTCAATATCAATTCCGATGATATATACAACGGCTTTGCGTCACTTAAAGAGTCATTGAAAGGAAACGGACTTCCTGTAGACGGACTATATAACTATGCAGATGAAGTAGAAACAGAAAGAAGCATGGTGCTTATCGTCAAGGTATTTGCATATGGATTTATAGTTCTTATCTCACTTATTGCTGCGGCTAATGTTTTTAACACCATAACTACCAATATTAATCTCAGAAGGCGCGAATTTGCTATGCTCAGTTCTGTTGGAATGACTTCAAAGAGTATGAGAAAAATGCTCAATTTTGAATGTATCATGTACGGTGCAAAGGCACTGCTCTATGGTCTTCCTGCATCGGCAGGCGTTACATTTCTGGTATATAAAGCCGTAAACGAGGGTGTGGACGTTGATTTCTACATTCCGTGGAGAGCTGTTGCAATTGCAGTATTCAGTGTATTTCTTGTAGTTTTTTCAACTATGATGTACTCAATGAGCAAGATAAAGAAGGATAATACTATAGATGCACTGAAAAATGAAAATCTGTGAAAAAAAGACCTTCCGTTCGGGAAGGTCTTTTTTCAGCTGCTTTTGCGGAAATTCTTGTCTGTAAGTATTCTTGCGAAAATAAGTCCTATGGGCAGTGCCATAACGATGAGTACTGCTTTCGTGAGCCAAAGTCCGCCTGTTGAGATATCATTCAGGGCAATGTAGTAAATGGCTTTATACATGAACATTCCGGGAACCATGATGACTATTGACGGTACAGTGAGTGTTATGCGCGGATAGCCTATCCAATGCTTTATGGCAGATGCCATAAGTCCTGCACTGAGTGCGCCGATAAATGCGGCAAGACCTACATGAAGCCCAAGCAAATCTATGAGCTCAAGGCGCAGGGTATTTGCTATCATGCCTATTATTCCTGCAATGGCTGCCATTCTCCTTTTGCTGTTGAACATGAGTGAGAAGCCATAGACTCCGCAGAAGCTTGTCAGCATTATAAGGAAGAAACGGAGCAGGGGAGATAGCTTGTATTCTACGAAATCCTGAGGGTGAAAATCAAATACAAGTGCGCTGACCCAGCCTGTAAGTGTAGCCATTATTATAATAAGGAGTGCATATGTTATTCTTTCTATTCCTGATCTGAGGTCGAGCTTTGACAGGTCGATACCGCCTGTAATAAGAGGAAATCCGGGGATAACGAACAGCATGGAGCATATATATCCTGCCTGATGTACTGCCGATACATTGAAAAGCATTTCTGCAAGCTTTATGCAAAGTACATATGTACAGCAGGCTGATGCAACGCCTGCGACTACATTGGCGAAAAGAGTTATATGCCTTTCAAGCAGGAGCTTTCTTATAAAGTTTCCTATGCCTGCACCGAAGAAGGCACATATCATCTCGACAGGTCCGCCGCCGAGAAGGAAGGTGAATGCACAGCAGGCAAGTGCTGAGGCAAGTCCTAAGTTCCATGACTTGTAATTGCCTTTCATGTCCTGAAATTTGTCAAGTATCATGTGGAACTGCTGTACGGAATATTTGCCTGCACGTTCAGTAAATCCGTCAGCGAAGTTTTCAAGCTCGTTGAGTTTGTCGGTGTTTACGCCTGTTGTATTCAGCGAGATAGCATTTGTGTATGTTTCTCCGCCGCTTATGCAGGTATATTCAATTGACAGTAAACCTATATCCGCATTGCAGGTGATGTTAAGGGCACGGGCTATCTTGTTCATAGAGGCTCTTACTCTCCATGCACCTGTTCCTACCGAAAGCATCATAAGTCCCACTCTGCCTACAAGAGTAGCCTTTTCTTTCAGTGAGGCATTCAAGGCAGGCTCTGTACTTTCGCTGTCAATGATATCATGCCATTTGATGGACATATGCTGTTTTCTGAATTTACTCATAAATACACTCCTTATGTAATTTGTTGAGCCAATTTTATATTATAACACAGTCATTACGAAAAATCAAGAAAAATAAAACGGAAGAATTGTCTTCCGTTTTGGCAAAGATCTATATAATGTTATTTTTTATAGCAAATACAGCAAGCTGTGTACGGTCTTTCATTCCAAGCTTTTCAAGAAGTCTGGAAATACCGTTTCTTACCGTTCCTTCGGCAAGGAAAAGCTTTGATGCTATCTCTTTGTTGTCGTAGCCTTCGCATATAAGACGTATAAAATCTATCTCACGGTCGGTAAGATCAAAATTTTTTGCGTCCTGCTGGACAATTACATCTTTTTTGATGGAACGGAAGATGTTATCGCAGAATACGCTTATTCCGCCTGCAACTGCCTTGATAGAGTTTATTATCTTGTCGTGATCCATCTCTTTCAGGATATAGCCGTCTGCACCGCTTGATATTGCCTGATCTACAGTTTCCTTGTCGTCAAATGTAGTAAGTACAAGAACTTTTACATCAGGCAGTGTATCCTTTATTTTCCTTGTGCCGTAGCCTCCGTCGTAATCAGGCATACGCATATCCATGAGCACAACATCAGGTTTCAGTCTTATGCTCATTTCATATGCTTCTTTTCCGTCAGAAGCTTCACCGATAACATTGATATCGCTGTCGCTCGAAAGCACTGCTTTCAGTCCTGCACGGAGAATCTTTACATCATCTGCTAAAATTACATTGATCATATCTCCACTCCTTTTAACGGTATTTTTACAATAGTATTAAAACCTTCGCCTTTTACAGAGGAAAATCTGACGCTTCCTCCCAGAGCTTCTGTGCGCTCTCGTATACCTCTCAGACCATTGTGCTCGGAAATATCGCCACAGCCTTTTCCGTTGTCGAGAATATACATTTCTATGGCTGTATCAAGGAATTTGATTATTACATCAATTCTTGTAGCATCTGAATATCTTAGTGCATTTGTAATTGTTTCACGGCAGTTATCGTATATTTCCTTTATACAGAAGCTGTAACGCTTATCCTCGTTTCCCTGTGTACACAGCTCGATATCAACACCTCTTACAGCTGTGATAACGGTTTGAACAGCTTTTGTTACCGACGTCATAAACTCATCGTCACGCAGATTGTTTATGGTGCATCTGAGCTGAGTAACGCCGCTTCTTGAAAGTCCGTCTATCTCGGAAATACTTTCAAGCATTTTTTTTATATCAGGCTGAGGCTGTTCAGCATCATATTTCAGTATTCTTGCAAGAGAGCTTATCATAGTAAAGGTATGTCCGGCTGAATCATGCATCTCCTGTGCTATTCTTGTACGCTCCTGTTCGAGACTGAGCTTTTTTTCGGTTTTTGCAAGCTCATGGTATTCGGTTACATTGTTGATAGTTATTACACGTGCAACATCGTCACCGCTCTTGTTCTGACAGTAAGACTGCTTTATATTGTAGTATTCGTTTTCGTATTTAAGCTCCATCAAGCTGAAATCACTGTGTATTTCTTCATTGGAAAGTTCGGAAATAACTTTTACAAATTCATGTGAAGTTTCTATGTTTTTTAAAAATGGCAGATTTTCTGAGTATTTGTTTTTATATGTTATTCTGTTATTGTTGTCGAAGATCATTACACCGCTGTCTATGTTGTTGACAGTATCACGGATAGCTATGCTGTTGATATTGAGCAGTCCGTAGCGCCCGAGAGCAATTATTATAAGTACGCTCGATATACCGAAGAACAGGGGAGTAAGAGTTACATCTGAATGGAAGAAACCTGACAGAGAAAGCGTATTTACTCCAAGGGGGATAGCTGCCGATAGTATCAGAAGAACTGACTGCTTGGTTATCTGTGAAGAGCTTCTTGTATGTTTTAAACAGATTATTGTTATACCGGTAACTATGCATATATAATAAATGACCTGATATACATAGAAAAGCGGTCCGTATGTAAATCTGTTGTCTACAAATGAGGAATAGTAGAGATGATGCAGGGGATTTGTCAATACAACGATTATTGCAGAAACTGTGATCAGTGGCAGCAGCCAGAGAAATCTGATCTTTTTCTGTGAAACGTATGTATATTCCTGAGACAGCCACAGCCATAACGGACCGAAGCAGCTTATTCCAAGGTTGCCTATTACGTAGCTTATCCAGAATTGCTGTTTTGTGTATGAAAAAAGTATTAGCACTTCAGATATAAGCCAGAGGACTATGGATAGCTGACAGCTCAGGAAGAGGTGAGTGAGCCTGTTGCTGTTGCCGCGGCGCAGCACCCATGTAACAGATATGAGCATACCGCACAGTCCAAGCAAAAGAAGTACGGCGGAAACCATAGTTGACGTAGTAATGCACCTCCATGTATATGTATTATATATTTATTATATCACATGAAAGGTTTTTAGGCAATATTTTTTTGACTAAAATATAAAAATACTTCACATTTTATCGCCGCATCTCTTGTTTTTGTACAACTTATATGCTATAAGCAGCGTGACGCTGCACCCTTTTTCGCGTTCAAGCTTATACATAACGGCAATTTGTCATCGCGTATCTTGCTTTTAGACATCTTATATGCTATAATGATTACAGGGATCAATATTTCAATGCCTCCAATCAGAAGCATTGCACAATAAATATCCCTAAGCAAATGTTGTATAAAATCTAAAAACGAAATTAAGAAAGGCGGTCATTATCTATGTACAAGTTCTGCGAAAAATGTAAAAAGAAATACGATTTAAAAGAAAAGAAATGTCCTGTATGCGGCAACAAGCTTAAAAAGGAGTATACAGAAGAGGAGATCAAGGAGATCCAAAAAGAAAATGATGATATGTCTGTGATCATGAACACAATGTTCATGTGAATTCAGATTGATTCATTCAGCAAAATATAAACAATGCCCTGAAGCAATTTTTAATTACTTCAGGGCTGTAATTTTATAGGGGTATCCGCATTGGGCCGGAGTTTTTTACCATGTCCAGCCGCTGAATCTCTTTGCAACTGAGGTTTTTAATGTTTCGTTATTCTTCTTGAGGTATTCGTTGACTGATGCAAGTCCGATAAGGACAACGCCTGCGATGAAAAGATATATCCACCAGTTGAGCGCCATGAGGTATTCTCTTGTAGCGTATACTGTTATAGTGAAGAGAGAAGCTGCTGCTGTGATGAACCATGTCTTTGATCTTGATATTATTGATATGATAAGAACAAGTATCATTATTGTCATTACAAAGATAGTGTTTGCTGCTGTGTCAAATACAATAGCGTCAATAAGGAGCGATACGAATGTAAAGATGAATATGATCTGTGAGAAATTTTTTGCTGTTGTCTCAAATTTGCGCCAGATAAAGCGTATTGCAAGTCCTGATAAAGCGATTATTGCGAGTGTTATCTTGTTTGTAACGGCTTTTGACTCAAAGATAAAGAACGGGCGGTCGATAAGTGCGATGACTGTGAATGCTGTAGAAATTGTAAGAAGTACGGAAACTGCTTTGTCGCTGAAGTTCTTCTTGATAAGTCCTGTGCAGAATACTGCGCAGGCGATAAGTCCGAGGAAGGTGGAAATGTCTGTATAGTCGAATATCTTCAAGACACCTATCCAAGCAACTGTAATAAGCGGGTCAACGATCTTTCTGTCGCCTTTATTGTATATAAAAGCGTCGGGATAGATCATTCTTGAAAGGAGTACATAAATTATTACAGTGATGAACATTGCAGTTTCGAGTGCAACGCTGGTGTTTCCAGAGTATTCCTTGGTTATCATATATACTATTTTGAGAAGAGAAAGCGATGAAAATATAGCTGCGAAATTAAATCTTGTTTTGTTTGATAATGCAAAATGTACGAGACAAAGTGCTGCTGTGATAAGAGAAAGGAGCTTGTACTGAGGTGTTGAAAGAAGTACCAGACCAACCGCTGAAAGATTTGAATATACAGCTGCTTCTGAATTGATCTTTTTGCCGAAAGCTGTGAACATCATTACAGCTGCAAAGCCCATAAGAATGACTGAGATCATACTTGCGCAGGTAATTGTACTGATATAGAAATCAGGGCTTATTACTCTTTGGGTGGAAACTGCTATTGCAGCTGATAAAGGAATGATAGGTGAAGCGGTTCCTGCCAGTGACTTTATTGCGGAGTTTTCGCTCAGCAAGTAAGAAGCCACAATAATTGCTGCAATTACAGCTATGAGAAGATAAGGTGCAAATGTGTGTGATCTTATCAGAGCGATACATGAGAAAGTCATGAAAATAACTGCTGAAAATGTAATTGCTTCTGAAAATGTATTCTTTATGTTCGGGATAAAACGATGAACAAGGTAGATTATGATAGTTATCAATGAAACTGCGGTTACGCAGAGATCATCGTTGAATTCTTTTAACAGCGAGCAGTGTATCATAAATGCAAGCATAAGTGAAAGAACTGATTCAATCACGATAAAAGCAGGCATTTTCTTGTAAATACCGTAAAAAACAAACTGTATAATAGCAGCTATGATTATAAAATAGCTTGCAAATGCAGGAGAATCGAGAGTTGACAGTGTATATGTCAATGCTATTGAACCGAAGGTAAATGCTGTGCCTGTGCCGATGTTTTTTACAGGAGTCTCATATTTGCTGCCTTTGAAAGGACGCATTATATAAATGAAAGCAGTTATGATCATCTGTGCAATGATGAAAAGAATTGAACGGTATGCATATGTATCTGCTATCTGCAATACTGCAAATAAAAGTCCGATCGAAGCTGTTATAAGCGAAGCGTATACAAGGGCAATGTTTTTGTAGAGCTTTTCGCCCACAAACATAAGAGCTGCTGATATAAATGAGGAGACTGTGAGAAGTGCGAATGTACCGTCGCCGTCAAAGGAGAACCATTCGCCAATTAACTTATAGTAGCCTGCTGTGAGAAGTGCTGTAGATACAAAGCCTGTGCCGAGGACATAGAATGATATGGAAGTTCCTGTAAGCTTCAGGAATTTTGAGATGACTCCGCTGAGAGTATATGCAACAGCGGCTGCGGCTGCAATTATAAGAACACGGCCTGTGTATGATGTTTTTACCCAGCCTGCAACACCGAATGCCAGTCCTGAAAGGACTACAAATATAGTTCCTATGAGGAACAATATATTCGATACAGTCATATCAGGCTTGGTTTTCTTTGGCTTTTCGGGCTGTATAGTCTGCTGTGGAGCAGATGCCTTTTCATGTGTTTCGTTATTTTCCTTCTGAACAGACGGGACAGGAGTTGGTGTTGTTCCGAATCCTCCTGCTGTATTATATATAGTTGTAGAATTTGGCATAGAAGAATTGTTATAATCGTATGGCTGATTGAAATTATTATTGTAATAATATGGAGACTGCGGATAATTATTGCCGCTTTTTTTACTGTCCGAAAGCTTTATCAGTCCGATCACCATAAGCGGTACAGTAACGGGCATAGCGATAAGGATTATTGTAAAAAGCTCACTCATAAAGACCATCCTTTCTAATGGTGGATTTGTTTTTGCTGTGACTATATAATAACACATCGCAAATGAAATTATAAGGTGCTATTCGTCATTTTCTGAGTGACAATTGTCACTGTTTGAATGACAGTTGACACTATGTATATTTTAATAAACTATTTATATGTTCAAACGTATAATATATTATTGATTTGTTGATTAATTGCGAAGCTTTCTTAAATTACAAATGAAATAAATCTGCGGTATGATTCCTTAATGTCGAAAAATCAAAGAATAAATAAACGAATGTACAGCTTAAATTAATATGTGGATTTGTAAGATGTGACGAAAAAATGTGAACTTTTTTAGTGATAACTGTTTTTATATTGATTTTTCTGAAACTATAAGTATAATTAAATTATATTGGCTGAGATGGGGGTATATATAAATAAAATCTTTAAGTTACTGCATTAAACATTTTGTATCATACGTATAATGTTTTTCTAATCATTGCAGTAAATGATCATTGGTTTTCCATGATCGGGATGAAGGGAGTGCTTATATGAGAGATCTGTTCAGAAACTTTAAATGCCGAAAGATCGTTCTTGCTGTAGCCGATGTATTTATAATATGTGTTGCAGCGCTTATCACTAATTTCTGCTTATCATTTGTCGGGCGGGACATTGATGAGTCGAGACTGATAATTTCTGTAGCGGTAAGTGCGATATGCTGCATAGGCGGAATGCTCATATCGGGAGCTTACAGCAAGCTTTGGAGATATTTCAACAGTAAGGATTATCTCACCTGTGTTTACGGTTCGATAGTCGGAATTGTTTGTTCGGCTGCGATCATTTACATTATTGACGGTTCGTACAATCTGCACTATTCTGTTATGCATCTTGTACTTATTGTTACGGGGGTATGTCTTTTCAGGTATTTGTTCAAGACTGCATTCATTACTCTTGTGAAGCCAAAGATTTTCAAGGGCAAGCGTACAATGGTTATCGGCGGCGGACAGGCTTGCAAGACTATACTCAAGGAAATACATAATGCTCAGAATTCTCCTTATTCCGGAGATAAGCAGGTAACAATGTTTGATCCTGTCTGTATTATTGATGATGACCGCGATAAGATAGGTTCTGAGGTCGGCGGAGTTCAGGTCGTAGGAACTACTGCTGAAATATACAGATTTGTCAAGGAAAAAAATATTGAGCAGATACTCTTTGCTATACCATCATGCTTTGAGGACGAGAGAAAACGTATCCTCGATATCTGTGCCGATACAAAGATACCTGTTAAGGTAGTACCGTTTATTGGCAATCTTGTTTTTGACGATGAAAACAAGACCATTATCAATCAGATACGCGACATAAGAGTTGAGGATCTTCTCGGTCGTGATCCTATTAAATTCGACAATGCTGATATAAGAAACTTTATCAGCGGCAAGGTATGTATGGTAACAGGCGGCGGCGGAAGCATCGGTTCGGAGCTTGTCCGTCAGATTTCAAAATACTCACCTGAAAGAGTTATTATAGTTGATATCTATGAGAATAACGCATACGAGATAGAACAGGAACTGAAAATGGAATACGGTAACGACCTTGATCTTGTTACACTTATTGCATCTGTTCGTGACTATTTTCGTATGAATCAGATATTTGAGACATATAAGCCTGATGTCGTATTCCATGCAGCTGCTCATAAGCACGTTCCTCTTATGGAAGTATCGCCTATGGAAGCTATTAAGAACAACATCGTCGGCACTTTTAATGTTGCTACGCTTGCTCAGTTCCACAACGTTGAGAAGTTCGTTATGATATCTACCGATAAGGCTGTTAATCCGACTAACGTTATGGGGGCATCAAAGAGATGCTGCGAAATGATAGTTCAGTATCTTGCTCAGCAGCATGAGGGCAGAACTGAATTTGTAACTACACGTTTCGGTAATGTTCTCGGCTCAAACGGCTCGGTTATCCCTCTTTTCAGAAAGCAGATAGAGCAGGGAAGACCTGTTACGGTCACTCACCCTGATATAATCCGTTACTTTATGACTATCCCCGAGGCTGTAAGTCTTGTTATGGAGGCAGCTGCCATTGCTAAGGGCGGTGAGATATTCGTACTTGATATGGGGCAGCCTGTAAAGATAGTTACTCTTGCCGAAAATCTTATCCGTATGTACGGAAAAGAACCATACAAGGACGTTGAGATCAAATTCACAGGTCTCCGTCCCGGTGAGAAGATAAAGGAAGAGCTTCTTATGAATGAAGAGGGACTTCAGAAAACTTCAAACAAACTCATCTTTATCGGCAAGCAGATAGAAATAGACGAAATGTCATTTGCTTTCCGTCTTAACGCTTTGAGAAATGCTGCTCTTGAAAATAACGAAAAGACAGCAGTTGATGCTCTGCACGATATGGTTCCTACATTTACGACTCCCGAAGCTTTCAACAGCAAAGAGCTCAAAAAGGAGACACTTGTATCTGCTGCGGAATCCGCATAAAAAATATTATGTTCCTTTCGGGGGATATACAGCGTACTGCCGGTCAATGATCGGCAGTATTTTTGTCATACCAATTTGCACCTGTAAATTCGGTATTGTCATTATTATACCTTTTTTATGATAGAGTTGCGTTTATTTTGTATCAAGATGAAAAAGTGATGCTGTTGACCTGACCCTATATTGACAAAAAGCTGATTGAGTGGTATAATTTTGAATTATGATGGAGTATTGTATATAAGAGCATCTAAGCTCTGAGGAGGAAATTCTATGTCAATTAATATCCCCGAAATTTTTGCTTGTAATGTGTTCAATGAGGAAGTAATGAAAAACCGACTTCCCAAAAACGTTTATAAAGCTCTCAAGAGAACTATGCAGAACAATGAGCCACTGGCTGATATGGCTACAGCCGATGTTGTTGCAAATACAATAAAGGAATGGGCTATAGAAAGAGGTGCTACTCATTACACTCACTGGTTCCAGCCTATGACAGGCTCGACTGCTGAAAAGCATGACTGCTTTATCAGTCCGGCTCCAAACGGAATGGCACTTATGGAGTTCTCAGGCAAGGCTCTTGTAAAAGGTGAGCCTGATGCTTCTTCTTTCCCCTCAGGCGGTCTGAGACAGACAAGTACCGCAAGAGGATATACAGCATGGGATCCAACTTCCTACTGCTTTGTTAAGGAGGGAAGCCTTTATATCCCTACAGTTTTTGTATCCTATACAGGTGAAGTACTTGATAAGAAAACACCTTTGCTTCGTTCTATGCAGGCTCTCAGCAAGACTGCTGTGCGTTTCCTCAAGCTTTTCGGAAACGACAGAGTTACAAGAGTTACTTCTACTGTGGGCGCTGAGCAGGAGTATTTTATCATAGATAAAAAAATGTACGACAAGCGTGAAGACCTTATCCTTACAGGAAGAACACTTTTCGGTGCAAAGCCTCCTAAGGGTCAGGATCTTGACGATCAGTATTTCGCAAATCTTCGTCCGAGAATAGCTGCTTATATGGCTGACCTTGACGAAGAACTCTGGAAGCTCGGCATATATTCAAAGACCAAGCATAACGAGGTTGCACCTGCACAGCACGAAATGGCTCCTATATTCACTACCTCAAATCTGGGTACAGACCAGAATGAGCTTGCTATGGAGGTAATGGAAAAGGTAGCTCTCAGACACGGACTTGTTTGTCTCCTTCACGAAAAGCCTTTTGAGGGCGTAAACGGTTCGGGTAAGCACAACAACTGGTCTATGTCTACAAATGACGGTCAGAATCTTCTCGATCCGGGGGATACTCCTATGGATAATCTCCAGTTCCTTACTATACTCTGTGCTCTTATCAAGGGCGTTGATGAGTACGCAGACCTTATGAGACTTTCTGCTGCTTCCGCCGGAAATGACCACAGACTGGGCGCTGACGAAGCTCCGCCTGCTATCGTATCCATGTTCCTCGGTGAGGAGCTTGAGGCAGTATTACAGGCAATTGAGGACGATACAGAGTATAAGACAAAGACCCGTGCTTTCAAGATAGGTGTTGATGCTCTGCCTTCATTCCCTAAGGATTCTACTGACAGAAACAGAACTTCACCTTTTGCATTCACAGGAAACCGCTTTGAATTCAGAATGGTAGGTTCTTCCGATAATATTGCTTGTCCTAACGTTCTTCTCAATACTATCATGTGTGAGGAGCTCAGCCAGTTTACTGAGATTCTTGAACCCTTCAAGGGCAAGGAAAATTTTGATGCAGAAGTAAGAAAGCTTCTCAAGAGCGTTATCAAGGAGCACAGAAGGATCATCTTCAACGGTGACGGCTATTCTGCTGAATGGGTAAAGGAAGCTGAAAGAAGAGGACTTCCGAACTACGCTTCAACTGTTGATTGTATGCCTCACTATACTGACGAGAAGAATGTACGCATTTTCCGCAAGTTTGAGATATACAACCAGAATGAGGTAGCTGCAAGAACTGAGATACATCTTGAAAAGTATTCAAAGACTATCCGTATCGAAGCTCGTACAATGGTAGAAATGGCAAGAAAACAGCTTCTTCCTGCTACTATGGATTATGTTCAGACTCTTTGTGAGTCTATAGCTACAAAGAAGCAGATAGGCTTTACAAGCAAGACGGATGAAAAGATAGCTAATAAGCTCAATGAACTTTCAGACCGCTTATATGAGTCTATTGAAAGACTTGAACAGCGCGTTACAGAGGCAAATGCTGTCAGCGGTATCCAGAAGCAGGCTGAATTCTTCCACGATGTAGTGCTTGCCGAAATGGATATAATGAGAAGCATCGCAGACGAGATAGAGCTCAATATGCCTGCTGCAAAGTGGCCTATCCCTGCTTATTCCGAGATCATTTACAATGTATGATAAATGCAAAGCCGCCCGAATGGGCGGCTTTAGTTTTTACTGAATTTGTTTGTGCCTTTTACACTTAGTCCCTTATCAAAATCATCAAGGAAATGATGATACTCATTTCCGCGGTGATATGATATGAGGGTTTGAAGATTAACGTTTTCAACACTTCGGAATATGTTCATATCAACGGAAGGATTGACTTCGCGCAGAGTTTTCAGAAGCTGTTTTACCTCTGCCCGCTTTGAACTGCCTTCACTTTTGGTTATGCGGCAGGCGCACTGTATAAAATGCAGGTCGTTATACTCTGCCCAGTTTATTATGTCTTCTTCACGGACAAGATAAAGGGGGCGTATGACCTGTACGTTTTCATAGTTTTCACTGTGTATCTTCGGCATCATTGTCTGTATCTGTGAGCCGTACAGCATACCCATAAGTATAGTTTCTATAACGTCATCGAAGTGATGACCGAGAGCAATCTTGTTGCAGCCGAGCTCCTGTGCAGTCTTGTACAGCCAGCCTCTGCGAAGTCTTGCACACAGAAAGCAGGGATGCTTGTCCGCTTTGGCTGTTGACTCAAAAATACGTGTATTCATAATATTTATGGGAATATCAAGAAGCTTGGCATTTTCGATTATCTTGCTGCGGTTTTTTGGGGTGTATCCGGGATCCATTACAATATATTCTGTATCGAAATCTATATTATTGTATTTTTGCAGGCGCATCAGACATTTTGCCATAAGCATGGAGTCCTTGCCTCCCGATATACAGACAGCTATCCTGTCACCGTTTTCTATCATTCTGTATTCATCTATGCCTTTTCTGAATCTGGACCATATACTTTTGCTGAATTCACCTGTAAGTGATCTGTCAATATTTATATTCATAAAATACCTCTTTCCTTGCCTATACTATATAATATAGCGTGAATAGCTTTTAATGTCAATAGAAAACTGCTTTATTAATGAAAATATGAATATAACGCATATTGACTTAATATGAAAAATAAGGTATAATAAATTAAAAAGTTGCCATTGCCTGCAATTGCTTTATGAGGTGGATATGATGAAAAGTCTCGAAGAAAAGATCAATGAACTTACGCATAGTATCCTTGATGATTACAAGGACGAGCGTACTGTCAATGAAATAAAAGCATTCGATCATCCTGACAATGATGAGATAATAGGTATTATTGAAGGGCTGAGAAGGATCGTGTTCCCGGGCTATTTCAGAAACAAAAGCTACAGAGTTTTTACTGTAAGAAATAATATGTCCATGATACTTGAAGATGTAATATTCAAGCTTATCCGACAGATATATATAGTTCTGAGATATGATGAGAAATACGAAAAGCTTGATGATAACGAATTAAACAACAATGCTATCCGTATTACATTTGAGTATCTTAATAAGATACCTAAGATAAGAGAATACATCGAAACCGATGTTCAGGCTGCATACGACGGCGACCCTGCTGCATATAATAAAGATGAGATAATCTATTCTTATCCGGGACTTTATGCCATACTTGTAAACCGTCTTGCGCATGAGCTGTTTGTACTGGGAGTTCCGCTTATCCCAAGAGTTATGACGGAGCACGCTCACAGCAAGACAGGTATCGACATACATCCCGGAGCAACTATCGGTAAGTATTTCTTTATTGACCACGGTACAGGTATAGTTATAGGTGAGACAACTGAAATAGGGGATTATGTAAAGGTATATCAGGGCGTGACTCTCGGTGCGCTTTCAACAAGAGGCGGTCAGTCTCTGCGCAATAAAAAGCGTCACCCTACCATTGAGGACAATGTTACTATCTATTCAGGTGCTTCTATCCTTGGCGGTGAGACTGTTGTAGGCAGGAATGCAGTTATCGGAGGTAACGTATTTATAACACGTTCTGTACCTGCGGGAGCAAAGGTAAGCGTAAAAAATCAGGAACTCAGATATAATTTTGATGATTCATCCAAGGTTGAAAAATCTGATCTTGATAATGATGAGAGCTGGTTTTATATTATATAATTGCTTTTAAAAAAATTTTTGTGCATTTTGCGTAATATAGCTAAAAAGCAAGTGTACTAAAATTTTTTTGAAAAAAATTTGGAAAAAGGGTTGACAACGAGCAGATATCGTGATATAATATTAAAGTCGTCGGGCGAGAGAACCGATGGACGAAAGAATATGTGGGGGTTTAGCTCAGCTGGGAGAGCATCTGCCTTACAAGCAGAGGGTCACAGGTTCGAGCCCTGTAGTCCCCACCAATTCTTTGGCCTCGTAGTTCAGTTGGTTAGAACGCCTGCCTGTCACGCAGGAGGTCGACAGTTCGAGTCTGTTCGGGGTCGCCATTACGCGGATTTAGCTCATCTGGTAGAGCGCCACCTTGCCAAGGTGGAGGTAGCGAGTTCGAGCCTCGTAATCCGCTCCAATAGCGGCGCTATAGCCAAGTGGTAAGGCGTGGGTCTGCAACACCCTGATCCCCAGTTCAAATCTGGGTGGCGCCTCCAGAAGAGCATCTGCAATAGCGGGTGCTTTTTGTTTTATGCGCTTTTTATACGTTCCTTCATTTAAATGAAGGAACGTTTTTTTACTATAATGACAAAAATGTGAATAATAAACATAGATAATATGTGATGTTTGTTAAAGTTGTTCATTGATTATATATCATTTTTATGCTAAAATAGTATAAAATATATATTTTGGGGGATCGTTTATGGATAAGATCAAATTAAAACGCTTTTTAAGTGTACTTACTTCGCTTTGCATCATGGGAGCTGTTCCTCTGGCACTGCATAATAGGGAAGTACCTGTTGAAGAAGGTTCACAGCCTATAACATCGCAAAATAAAGCAGATCTGCTTGGCGTAAGTGATGCTGATGAATACTTCCTCGGTGCTGCGTCACAGTTCTCTGTTTTTCTGCATGATGATTTCGCAGCTCACGGCTCTGATTGTGAGGGAAGGCTTGCAGCAGGAGGCAACGCTAATATGGGTGATCCTGTTTCGTATTCTGTAGGCGCTAAGCTTGACCCGTCCAGTAAGGCTGCTCAGATAGTTGTGGGCGGCGATACACTGCAAAATTTCCAGCCCGGAGGCAAACGCTTTGTTATCGGTAGTGATAAAACGGTCAGTCAGGAGATAATTGACCATGAGAAGGCTGGTCAATGCGAGATATACGTCGGTGAGCTTATAGACTTTGATAAGGAGTTCTCACTGCTCAATCAGCGGAGCAGTTACCTGAGCGGTCTTGAAGCTAATGCAAATCTTGGTGTTGACAAATACTACGACAAAGGCTGGACTATAACAGGCAGTGATAATAACCTTAATGTGGTCAATCTTGATGCCGAACAGGCGAAGATATTCAACGACGGATATCTACAGATAGATGTCTATATCCCGGAAGGTTCATATCTGGTAATAAACGTTCCGGGTGACGATATAAAGCTTCCTCTCACTAATATGAAGCTTTATGACGATAAGGGAAATCTTCTTCAGGACAAGGGCGAGAATATGCCTGTTCTGTATAACCTTAAGGACGCGACTAAATTTAAATACCTCGGTTCGATACAAGGCTCGACTCTTGCTCCGAATGCTGATGGCAGCGGCGATGAGGGCGGTCACGTAGCAGGTGCTACATTTGCCAAGTCCTTTGACGGCGGTATACAGTTCGGTTATTCTTTGTTTAATCCTAAGATGCTGAGCGGATCAGAGAGCACAACGACTACTACAAGTACAACAACTACCACAACAACGACTACGACAACCACTACTACCACTACTACTACGATATCTACAACAACGACTACCAGCACTACATCTACTACGACAAGTACATCGACAACTACAACTACTCCAACTACGACAAGTACAACATCTACCTCAACAACTACAACTACAACATCTACCTCAACAACTACAACTACAATATCTACTTCAACTACCACTACTACTACAACAACCACCACAACAACCACTACTACAACAACAACCACTACTACAACAACAACCACTACTACAACAACTACGCCTACCTCTACCTCAACCACTACAGCTACCACAACTCAGGCAACGACACAGGACGGCGAAGAGCTGACAAATACTACGACTACGACAACTACTGCGACTACAACGACTGCTACAGCTACAACAACTAAGAAAACTGCTACTACGACTAAGAGCAAGACCGATTCACCTAAAACAGGCGTAACACCGATATATTCTGTATTAGCAGTTCTTGGAACAGCATCTGCTGCGGCTGTTATTTCGCGCAGAAAAAATAAATAAGCTTTTGTGAGGCATCTTCGGATGCCTCTTTTTATTTGATAAGAACAGATTTTATTGTCAATTTATTATTTTTTTGTAAAAACATCTTGAATAATTTTTCGATATGATATATAATTATTATTGTATGGGCTATTTTGCCATGTAACTGACAAACTATAATTTTCATAAATCTATTCGGCAGTATATCTGCTTAAATACAAGGAGAAATATATGAAGAAATTGAACGGTATCAGGCTGAAACACCGTAAAAATACGGAAAACAGCTCTACTGTAGTTTTTCCTATTCCTCAAAAAGTCAGGATACCTATGTCCATGACTATGGGTGCGCCTTGTCAGCCTCTTGTCAAGGTTGGTGATGAGGTCAAAGTCGGACAAAAGATAGGTGATTCCGATGTGCCTTTCAGCGCACCTGTTCATTCAGGCGTTTCGGGAAAAGTCGTTGCTCTGACCGATTACCGAAACGCTATGGGTGCAGTCTGTAAAATGGTCGAGATCGAGACTGACGGACAGCAGACAGTTTCCGAGGAAGTAAAGCCTCCTGTTGTAACAGATAAGGAAAGCTTTGTCAAGGCTGTCCGTGAGAGTGGTGCCTGCGGTCTCGGAGGTGCGGGTTTCCCGACTCATATAAAGCTTAATCCAAAGTCAAATATTGATACACTTATTATAAATGCGGCTGAATGTGAGCCTTATATCACAGCAGATTACCGTGAAATGATGGAAAATCCTCAGGATATCATCAACGGTATCAATATGGTGAAATCACAGTTGGGTATCAAGTGGGCAAAGCTTGCAATTGAGGCTAACAAGCCCGAGGCTATAAAACATTTCACCGAAATGGCTGAGAATGATGATACAATTGACATAATCACGCTTCCGTCAGCTTATCCTCAGGGTGCTGAGAAGGTCATTATATATAATTCAACGGGACGAATCGTAAACGAGGGTACTCTTCCTGCTGATGCAGGCGTTATTGTTATGAATGTTTCTACGGTCGCTTTTCTGTACAGATATATGCAGACGGGTATGCCCCTTGTTACGCGCAGACTTACCATCGACGGAAATGCGGTGGGTGAGCCTAAAAATGTAAGCACTGTAATAGGTACTTCTTTCAGGGAGCTTCTTGAATTCTGCAAGACAGATATCGACTCTATTAAAAAGCTTATTGCAGGCGGTCCTATGATGGGAATGAGTGTTCCAGATATTGATATGCCTGTTGTAAAGACTTCAAATGCGCTGCTTGCTTTCAATCACTATGATGAGCGTAAAACTTCAAGCTGTATCCGCTGCGGACGCTGTGTGAGAGTATGTCCTCTTGGACTTATGCCTGCGGATATAGACAGAGCTTTTAAGATACGCAATATTGATGAGCTGAAACAGCTTAAAGTCATGCTTTGCATGAACTGCGGAAGCTGTACCTATGTCTGTCCTGCAAACAGAAAGCTTGCAGAGACAAATCAGCTTGCCAAAGCACTTATCCCAAGAAAGTAAGGAGGCGGAGAAACATGAACAAGCTTATCGTTTCGCCGTCACCGCACGACGAAAACTATGTAAAAACTTCAAATATAATGCTGAATGTTATAATCGCTCTTCTTCCTGCATGGGGAGCTGCGATATATTTCTTCGGTATGCGTGTTATTCCGCTTACGGCTGTATGCATCGGAAGCTGTATATTCTTTGAATATGTATGCCGTGCTATGATGAAGCGCAGTAATACTGTGGGCGATATGTCGGCTGTGGTCACGGGACTTATTCTTGCCATGAACCTGCCTGTTACGCTGCCTTACTGGATGGCTGTCATAGGTTCTTTTGTGGCTATCGTTATAGTAAAGCAGCTTTTCGGCGGACTTGGACAGAATTTTGCCAATCCTGCCATTACCGCACGTATCGTGCTTATGGTATCATTTCCAGCAGCAATGACTAACTGGATAAAGCCTTTGGAGTACGATTATGACGCAGTATCCTCGGCAACTCCGCTGGTACTCGCTAAAAAAGGCGGAGAGCTGCCGTCTTATCTTGATCTGTTTCTCGGAAAGACAGGAGGCTGTCTCGGTGAGGTATGTGCTCTGGGACTTCTCATCGGCGGACTTTATCTTGCAGCAAGAAAGATAATCTCTTTGGCTGCACCTGTGTCATTCATCGGAAGCCTGTTCGTTCTGAGCTTTATTGCAGGTGATGATCCTGTATATCAGATACTTGCAGGCGGCGTATTCCTCGGTGCTTTCTTTATGGCTACAGACTACGCTACTACCCCTATAACTACAAAGGGCAAGATCGTTTTCGGACTCGGCTGCGGTATAATCACTTTTGTTATACGCCGTTTCGGTTCGTATCCTGAGGGAGTTTCATTCTCAATACTTCTTATGAACGTTCTTACACCTTACATAGAACAGCTTACAAGAACTAAGGTGCTCGGTGCAAAGGAGGCTGAAAAGAATGAAGGATAAGATCAAGCCTACTCTTGTACTCACTGTTATATGCGTTATTGCTTCTCTTCTTCTTGTGTTTGCCTATGAGCTTACAAAGGAGAGTATTGCGGAGCAGAAAGCAGATAAGTTCAACACAAGTGTTGAGGCGCTTTTCGGCAAGACAGAAAGCAAGGTAGTTCAGCTGAAATGCGGATATGATGAGATACAGACCATAGCTGTAACCCCGGATAAGAAAACCGTTATCCAGATATGTACTGACGGTTACTCAAAGGGCGGTATAAATATCCTCGTTGGTATAGATGAAAACGGTGCTGTTTCGGGTATTGAGTTCGTATCACTTGGTGAGACTCCGGGTCTTGGCTCTAAGGTCAGAGATGAGGCAGATTTCAGAAAGCAGTTCTACGGACTTACACAGCCTTCCGATTCTTTTGACGCTATAAGCGGTGCTACTTTCTCTTCAAAGGGTATGAAACACGCAGTTGATACTGCTTTGAAGGTATATAACGAAAATAAGGAGGCGATAATCGGTGGCTGATAACAAAACTTCTCTTACTAAGGAGATAACCAAGGGCATCATCAAGGAAAATCCAACACTTGTAATGCTTTTGGGTATGTGTCCTACCCTTGCTGTTACTACTCAGGCTATGAACGGTATCGGTATGGGACTTGCTACTACATTCGTCCTTATTGGCTCAAATGTTGTAATATCTGCACTCAGGAAGATAATTCCCGATAAGGTGCGTATTCCTGCTTTTATCGTTATTATCGCAAGCTTCGTTACGCTTATCGGCTTCCTGCTTGAAGGATTTGTGCCAAGCTTGTACGAAAGCCTCGGTATATACCTTACCCTTATTACAGTTAACTGTATAATCTTCGGAAGAGCCGAGATGTTCGCAAGCAAAAACGGGATCATTGCTTCTGCCTGCGATGCTATTGGTATGGGTATCGGTTTTACTCTTGCACTCTTCCTTATGGGCTCTGTTCGTGAGATAATCGGCTCAGGCAAGTGGATGGGATTAACTATCCCTGTAATCAGCGATAATCCTATGCTGCTGTTTATTATGCCTGCTGGCGGTTTCTTCACTCTTGGTATCATAATCGCTCTTGTGAATAAGCTGAGCAACAAAAAGCCTCCTCAGGAGCTTGGATGCAGCGGCTGTCCGAATGCGGATAAATGCGGAAAGGCAGGTGACTGCAAATGAAAACTATGCTTGTGATACTTCTTTCTGCAATGCTCACTGATAACTTTGTACTTTCAAAGTTCATGGGTATCTGCCCGTTCCTCGGAGTTTCAAAGAAGCTTGACAGCGCGGCAGGTATGGGAATTGCAGTTACATTTGTAATGATATGTGCTACTCTGGTAACATATCCTATTCACCACGGAATACTCGTACCCAACGAACTTGAATATTTCGATACAGTGGTATTTATCCTTGTTATTGCATTGTTTGTTCAGCTGGTCGAGAATTTCCTTAAAAAGTGTGTTCCGTCACTTTACAGCTCACTGGGTGTTTATTTGCCGCTTATAACTACAAACTGCGCTGTGCTCGGTGTTACAGTTCTTAACATTGATAACAGCTACAGCTTCGGTCAGTCTATAATAAACTCTCTTGGCGCAGGTTTGGGCTTTATGCTTGCACTTGTAATATTCTCGGGTGTGCGCAAAAAGCTTGAATACGCAGATATTCCCGAGACCTTTAAGGGGGTTCCTGCTACACTTATTGCTGCTTCAATAGTTTCGGTAAGCTTTATGGGCTTCTCGGGACTGTTCAGCTAAGGAGGTACGTGTATGACTACTTATCTTATACCTGCACTTATCCTCGGCGGCTGCGGTATTCTGGCAGGTGTCCTGCTTACAGTTGCGGCTAAGGTATTCCATGTTGAAGTTGATGAACGTATCGAAAAAATAAGCGAGGCACTTCCTCAGGCTAACTGCGGTGCCTGTGGATTTGCAGGCTGTTCCGACTACGCAAACGCTATAGTTCAGAAGGGCGCAGCTACAAATCTATGTCGTCCGGGCGGTGCAGATGCAGCAGGGAAGATAGCTGCTATTCTTGGTACTGCTGCCGCTGAGGTAGTTCCCATGACAGCAGTTGTCCACTGTAACGGTGACTGCAATGCAACTCAGACTGCTTTTTCATTTGACGGAGTTCAGTCCTGTAAGGCTGTTAAGCGTTTTTACGGCGGAAACGGTACTTGTAAATTCGGCTGTATCGGTCTTGGAGACTGTGTTAGTGCTTGTGAGCATGAAGCTATAAAGGTCGTTAACGGCGTAGCAAAGGTAATACCTGCCTTATGCGGTGCCTGCGGTCAGTGTGCAGCTGCCTGTCCAAACAGTCTTATCAGTATAAAGCCCCTTGCAAAGCATATTGACGTTCTTTGCTCCTCGGGCGATAACGGAAAGGCTACAAAGCTTGCCTGCAAGAATGGCTGCATAGGCTGTAAGATATGCGAGAAGAAATGTCCTAACGGGGCTATAACCGTTAATAACTTCCACGCTTCTATCGACTATGATAAGTGTACCAATTGCGGTGCTTGTATGGAAGCCTGTCCTGCTAAGGCAATTCATTCCTGTGAAAAGTAAAATAAGGTCCTCGATGTATTATCGAGGACCTTTTGATATTTATGAACCACAGAAAAGCTCGTAAAGTCTGTCAGGCATGGGGGCATCACCACAGTCAGTTCCATCTGTTCCGAACCTCATGATCCATTTGTGGTCGAAGTTAAGTGCGTATACTCTGTTGTTATCATCTGCATCTATGAGGTAAGTATTAGGCATTTCATAGTCGGTTACCGCAAATTCAGCCGCAGTGATATGTCTGTATTCTATGCTTCTGAGTATCTCAAACATTTCGGGGCACTGATAAGAACGCCATACTACATTTGAGGATTTGGTGCATGGAAGGTGTATCACCCAGTTATCGTCTGTCGTTGGCTCGGGCTCAGTAACCTTTGGTTCGGTTGGTTTTACGGCAGTCGTTGTTACGGGCTTCTGAGTGGTTTTGGGCTTGCTCGTAACTATCGCTTTTTTAGTTGTAGTAGTTGGTATTATAACAGGCTGAGTGACTGTTACAACAGGCGTTTTTTCATCGGGTTTCGTATTCTCCGCAGGTTTCAGTTCACTGCTTTCTGTCGGTGCAGGAGTAGCGGTTGAAGTTTCAGAGTCGGATTTGCTTGTTGTAACTGTATTTGTACTTTCTTTTGTTTCTTTCTTTTGGGAGCTTGTTGTCTTTGTTGTTGAAGCTTCTGTGCTCTCAGTCTTCTTGTCCTCAGTTTCGGTTGTGTTTTCCGTAGCCGCAGGTATTATGATCTCGTTAGGCTGAACATTCCTTTTTGGACGGTTACTGTGCAGATAAGCCCCTAATATTCCGAAGCCTGCAATAAGAATAAATGCGGAAGCAATAGCAGAGATGCGCTGCCATCTGATACCGCGATGAACTTCAACTCCCGAAACAGTTATATCAGGCTTTGGTTCATCAGTTACGTCCTTTGAGGCAGTTTCTGAGTTTATCTGAGCTTCTCTGATAAGCTCGTCGTCAATGAGGTCAATGGCTTCAAATAAATCATTTTTATTCATACTCGAAACCTTCTTTCTTTAAAAAATCTTTTAGTTTCTTTCTTGTCCGAAAAAGATTTGTGGCAACAGTTTTTTCGTTCATCTGGAAATACTCGGCTATCTTTGAAAGATCATCGCCGTACCAGTAACGTCTCACAAATATCTTTCTGTGTTTTTCGTCCTGCATTCGCAGAAAACGTGTTATTAGCTCTGCAAGCTTCTGCGTAGGGATATCCTGCTGCCGTGTATCAGGGATACACTCTGCCAGCTCATCAATTGATACGCTTAATTTGGAATTACGCTTCGATGCTGAGTTGTATTTCAGCTTGTCAATAGCTTTGTTTTTCACTATGCGGCATAGATATGTCCTGAGGTCATTTGGCTCGTCAGGCGGTATCCTGTTCCATATATCGTAGTATACAGAATTCAGACATTCCTCGATATCTTCGCGCTGAGAAAGGATATTTGCTGCGATATGGAAGCATAGTCTGCCGTATTTCAGCTTTAGTTCCGTGATCGCCTGTTCATCTCTTTTTCGGAATAATTCGATGATATCTTTATCGTTCATGGTGTATTCCTCCTTTCGGGGAGGCGAGGTCCCTCTTGATAATATAGTCGAATTATTTCGGGAAATATTTCATATTATTATAAAAAAATTCGCACCTCACTATTGTGAAGTGCGAATCTTTGCATATTCAAGTGCGGATAACAGGACTTGAACCTGCATGAACTTGCGTTCATATGGACCTGAACCATACGCGTCTGCCAATTCCGCCATATCCGCATAATGTCTGATAAATTTTACACGGCTCAGACTAACCGAGGCGGACTCATTTCGAGTTGCTCCGCAGTACCTAAATATTTTATCACAAAACCGAATGTTTGTCAAGCATTTTTTGAAAAAAATCAAAATAACTGCCGTCGAATACTTCACCTGCGACACCTTCCCTGAAAGAAAATCCGCAGGAGATTGTACTTCCTGCGGATTCCATTTGTTTATTATCTGTAACTGCCGTACTGTGTTTTGAATTCCTTTTTGGCTTTGTACATTGCTTCGTCTGCGCGTTTGAAAATAAGCTCGAATGTATTGTCATCCGAGGAGTATTCTGCCATTCCAACTGCAGCGGAATAACGCAGCCAAGGTTCATTATCTTTTTTCATGAAGCTTTCGTTAAAGGCTTTATTCAGCGAATCAATGATAGTTTTTCGGTTGTCATAGTCCTGACCGTTCAGGATTATAGCAAATTCGTCTCCGCCTATACGATATACAGGGGAGTGCTTGAAGTGATAGCATATCATATGACAGCAGCCCTTGATATATATGTCGCCTGATTTATGACCGTGTTCATCATTTATCTGTTTTAGATTATTTATATCTACCATTACTACGGCAAGCTCGCATTTGCCTGATTTTATATCGGAATTGATCTCCTCGACCTTTTTTATATAAGCAGTTTTGCTGCCCACTCCTGTAAGTGTATCCCTGTATGCCTCCTGACTTATCTGACCGATCTTTGCCTCCTTGTCTCTGATATCATTTTCGGCTTTATTAAGGTTCTGCATAAAGCTGAGGTTGTTCTTCATAAAGGTTAGGAACAAACGGTATAAGTCCTCTATTTCATCGCCTGTATGTATATTAAGTTTTTCCATAATGCTGATATTGTTCTGGTGGTCGTTTTCGTTTTCGTATGAAAAGCTGTCAGTTGCCTGTTTCATACGGTTTATAGGACCTGTAACTTTTTTGCGCATAATGTATATGTCGATGAACGCGATGACGACAGTAATAATTGCCAGTATCAGAAGAAGTCCCAATACGAAGCGAATATCTTTTTTATGAAGATTATCCATAGAAAAATCTACGCATACATGACAGCTGTAATTGCCGTTGCTGTCAAAAACAGGACGCATATATGTCAGCATATAGCCGTCTCCTGTATCACCTGTCAGAACAGGTATCTCATTTCCTTCGCATAGATCATTCATATATGGTACAACAGCAGGATCGGGATCATATATCGTTCCGGGGGGATCAGCGTCGAGACTGTAATCGCTGTCAAGATCGAAAATTACTTCACCGCCTTCGGGAATAAAATGATAGATATACATATACATAACGTCGGGATAGTTTTCTTTCAGAAATACAAGCCGATCGCGTATTTCACTGTATTCTTCAAGGCTGAAGTTCTCCTCCATATAAAACTGAGTTTTATCAGGATCAAATTCCTTTGTCATAAGCATTGTAGCACTTTTTCCCATAGCGGTGTATTCATCGACAGTTCTCTTTTCAAATCGGAAATACACCAGCACGATTACTGCAACGATTATCCAGATAAAGCTTACTATAAACAGCAATGGTAAATGTATAGATATGGATAAACGTTTTTTGTCAGAAGGAATGCTTCTGGAATCAGTTTTGCTCAAAATGATCGCCACCTTTATGTAATGCACACTTATAGCATATTATTGTTAACTATATTATAAGCTTACCATATTTTTAGCAGTAATTCAATGATATTTTGTAAATTTTTATTAGTAAATAGCTGTGAATAAGATCATACGAAAAAAAATGTTCGTTATGCTTTATCATAAACGACGGTGAGTTAAAACAATAACAGGCTTTATGATATGGAAAATAAAATATTGTAATGTATAATTAAGCGTGATATAATAGTTAAAAATAAAAAAATTATAAATTCACTTTGAGTTTTGGCTTAAAAGTGGTACTAATAGATGAAAGGGAAAAATCCCCTTGAGAGGAGGAAGCTCTCCATGGATAACGGTGCAAGTAGCTACCGCCGTTTCCTTGCAGGTGATGATGAAGGATTATACGAGATCATCTGTGAATACCGCACAGGATTGATACTGTATCTTAACAGCTTTGTGCAGAATATCCACACCGCTGAAGAGCTGACAGAGGATACATTTGCAGAAATTGCTATACGCTGTCCGAAGTTTTCCGAAAAAAGTACGTTCAAGACGTGGCTTTATGCGGTCGGACGGAATATAACCGCAAAATTTCTGCGAAAAAATACAAAGCTGAGCATCGTCCCGCTGGAATTACAGGAGTACATTGCCGACGAGGAAAACCTTGAAAGCAAATATATAAAAGGTGAACAAAAGCGCATTGTTCATAAAGCTCTACATAGCCTGAAATCAGAATATCGTCAGGTGTTGTATCTTTCCTATTTTGAAGAATTCAGCAATGCAGAAGCTGCTTTGATAATGAAAAAATCAAAGAGGCAGATCGAAGCATTGCTATATAACGCTAAACAGGCGTTAAGATCCGAATTGGAAAGGAGTGGCTTTGAATATGAAAACTGACTATGAGATGTATCAAAGTGTACTTTCCAAACGTAGTGAATATCGAAATAAAAGGGAAAGAAAATTAAGGATCATAAAACGTACAATTCCCGTTTTTGCTTGTTTTTGTCTGATCGTTGGACTGGGACTGGGTTACTGGAGGCATATCGGAAAAATGCAGATAATACCGCCTGATCCCGATACATTTGATGTGACGCTCCCAACAGTTACTGAAACAACTGAAGCTGCTGTGACAGAAAGCACTTCGGCTGTTAAGACTGTTACAACTACAGCAAAGACTCACACGAACACAGACAGTAGGTCTGTAAAAACGATTCATGTTACAGCTCAGCCAAACACTACGGATATTGCTCATGTAACGTATACTACAGCTGCTGCAAGACCTCAGGTAACCACAAAAGCCACACAGGTTTCTGATATAGGAACAGTTAAGCAGACTACTGTTACTAACGGTCAGACTACAGCTGCTTTCACAAGTACGACCACCAAATTCGGCAGTTTTGGCGGCGATGATATGGCTATACATACACTTACGCAGTCTGGTACAACTGTTTCGGCTACAACGCTGATCACTTCAACGACAGCTGTAACGACGACTACTAACATTATTGACAACAATATCCCGACTCAGCCTATGAACGAAAAATTTCCCCTTGGAATTTTTGATGGAGATATGATACTGTACAGAAATACGTACAGAATATCCCCTGATAATGTAGGCGATTATATAGGCACAGTAGGAATGCGAGGTCAGTTAAGTATATATTATGCCAAGGCATTTAAGATCAAAGGCATAGATGAGACTGTGGCTATTGCAGTAAAATTTGAAGAGGACGAGGGGTATTACCTTTACAGGAATAATAATACGACAGTAGATACTATCAAAGAACTTATTTCCCCTGAGGAATAAATTTTAAACGAGAGGATGATATTTATGAGTAAGACCAAGAGAATAGTTGCAGCTTTAACAGCAGCGATAATCACAGCAGCTTCAGCTTCTCTAATGTCTGTATGTGCAGAAAATAACGAAGTAAAAAAGGCAGACAGCGTATCTGCTCCCCAAGCAGATACCGAGAAAAGCATTTTACAGGAATATGCTGATGATATAAGCAGTTATATGATGATGAACAGCCTTGCTGGTTACGCTTTTGTACGCGATGACAAAGTTGTCGTTACATATTCCGCATATGTAGATAAGATAAAATTCTACGTTGATGCAAAGCATATGGATAAGAGCATTATCATCTATGAAGCTGCAAAAAATGTGGTTGAAACACCTGACGAAGAGAAAAAAAGTACATTAAGCGAGACTGCCGAGGATATAAACGAGTATATGCGTTCCAACGGTATATCAGGTTATACTTATGTTCAAACCATAGGCGGCACAGAGAAGAAATTACTTATCGTCTTTGACGGCTTTTTAGATAAGATACAGGCTTACGTTGCAGAAAAAGGTATTGATGAAAGCCTTGTAGAATACAGGCAGAGCCGTGATGACATAATAGTTTCTGATAAAAATGATGAAGAAAAAACTGCTGCACAGAAATACGGTGAAGCCATTGCCGAATATATGGTTCATAACTCCATACAGGGCGTTGTTTCGCGTTCTGTACCTGATGAAAAACTATCTATTGGCTTCCACGGCGACCATGAAGCACAACTGAGAGCTTATATTTCCGAAATAGGTCTTGATGAAAGCGGTATACCGTATGAGTTTGAAAAATTACCCGATTTCAGCGAATTAAACGATCTTGTTGTTACAGCGTTCAGTCAGCCTACAGCAACAACGACTACAACAAGTGTTACTATACTTGCTGAAACAGTCAATGGCGACGCTAACTGCGATGGTCAGGTCGATCTTTCAGATGTCGTAATGATAATGCAGGCTCTTGCAAATCCCGATAAGTACGGCATAAACGGTACGGCAGAAAATCATCTGACTGAGCAGGGCAAGACGAATGCTGACATGGACGGCAACGGACTTACAGTCGGTGATGCACAGGCTATACAAAAGATGCTTCTCGGGTACGAGAAATAAGAGTGTATAATTCATTTAATTTGAATAATTACAAACGGTCTCATATATAAGTGAGACCGCTTTTTATGAGTTTACTATTGCACAGAACGTATATTCATGTTATAATATGATCAATACATTACAGGAGAATATACTATGCATTTTGTTGAAGTTAAGGGAATATTATCCTCAAAAAACGGAATGAATATATATCGAGGCTGCACTCATGGCTGTATTTACTGCGACAGCCGAAGCGCTTGTTACAATATGACTCATGCTTTCGAGGATATAGAGGTAAAGATAAATGCACCGCAGCTTCTTGAAAAAGCCTTGCGCTCAAAGCGGAAAAAGTGCATGATAGGTACGGGCTCAATGTGCGATCCTTATATGCCTGCTGAAGCTGAACTAAAGCTTACCCGGAAATGTCTTGAGCTTATTGAGCAGTATCAGTTCGGGGCAGTCGTGCAGACAAAATCCGATCTTATACTCAGAGATGCCGATGTTCTTGCAGCTATAAATGAACAGCAGAAAGCCGTTGTACAAATTACTATGACCACCTTTGACGATGAGCTTTGCGGCATCATAGAACCGAATGTTTGCAGGACAAGCAGACGATTTGAAGTACTTATGGAGATGAAAAAGCTTGGAATACCTACAATTGTGTGGTTATGCCCGTTTCTGCCATATATAAACGATAATGAAGAAAATCTCAGGGGACTTCTTAATTACTGCGCAGAGGCAGGCGTTAAAGGCATAATAAGCTTTGGCATAGGGCTTACTTTAAGAGAAGGCAACAGGGAATACTTTTACTCAGCTCTTGACAGGCATTTTCATGGACTGTCTGACAGATATCGCTGTGAATTCGGCTATTCATATGAAATTGCAAGTCCTGACAGTATAAAACTCATGGATATGCTTTCTCAGTTTTGTGAAAAGTACGGGATAATGCACGATAATGACCAATGCTTTGCGTATCTTAATGAGCTGCCAGAAAAATATGAGCAGCTTACCTTATTCTGATATTTTTTGATACGGTACTTGATTTAGCTTTAAAAGTGTGTTATAATACTTTTGCAGGGGAGCTTGTGGAACAGGCTGAGAGGAAGGTGTGACCTTCGACCCTTCGACCTGATTTGGTTAATGCCAGCGTAGGGAGTCCTATTTTGTTATGTACTTTACAGGGAACTGCGCAGGCTGTTCCCTGATTTTATTTAGGAGGTATCTGAATGGTAAAGATAAACGGAGAGCTTCTTGACAAGAACGGAAAAACAGTTTCGGAGATACTTGCCGAAATGGAGATAAACAGTCAGCACGTTGCTGTGGAACTTAATGAAGAGATAGTTTCAAAGGCAAAATACGATGAAACTATCCTTAAAGACGGCGATGTTGTAGAGGTAGTTCGCTTTGTTGGAGGCGGCTGATATATGATACCGACTAAAGAGGAGATGTATGCTGCTCTTGAAGAGAGACACGGAAAAGAATTGCAGAAAAAACTGAACGAGGCATCTGTTGCAGTATGCGGACTTGGCGGACTTGGCTCAAATATTGCGGCTGCACTTGCAAGGGCAGGTGTGGGGCAGCTGCATATAATCGATTTTGATAAAGTGGATATCTCAAACCTTAACAGGCAGCAGTATTATCCGCAGCAGCTCGGAATGTACAAGAGTGATGCCCTTTATGATACCTTGAAGCGTATTGCGCCATATTGTGATATAAGAAAAGACTGCGTTAAGCTTGATGCTGAGAATATCACCAAGCTTCTTGCAGATGCCGATATTATCGTTGAAGCATTTGATAAGGCTGACCAGAAAGCCATGCTTGTAAACTGCGTTCTTGAAAATATGCCTGAAAAGTATCTTGTATCAGGTTCGGGTATGGCAGGGATAGCCCCCTCAAATATGATAACAACAAAGCGCGTTACTAAGCGCTTTTATGTCTGCGGTGACGGAGTAAGTGACGTTAATGACGGAATGGGGCTTGTTTCGTCAAGAGTACTTATCTGTGCAGGTCATCAGGCTCATGCGGTCATAAGGATAATCGCAGATGAATTCGATATATAAGGAGTAATTGTAATGAAAGATGATAAATTGGTAATCGGGGGACATGAGTTCTCCTCACGTTTTATACTTGGTTCGGGAAAGTATTCCCTCAGTCTTATTGAAGCTGCTGTAAAGTATGCAGGTGCGGAAATAATCACACTTGCGGTACGCCGCACAAATTCAAAGGATCATGAAAATATCCTTGATTATATCCCAAAGGGCGTTACACTTCTTCCGAATACTTCAGGTGCAAGAAATGCCGATGAGGCTGTTCGTATAGCTCGTCTTGCCCGTGAGCTTGGCTGCGGAGACTTTGTAAAGATTGAGATAATGCGCGATACAAAGTATCTTCTTCCCGATAATCAAGAGACTGTACGTGCTACTGAAATACTTGCAAAGGAAGGCTTTGTTGTAATGCCCTATATGTACCCAGATCTCAACACTGCCCGTGATCTTGTGAATGCAGGCGCAGCTTCAGTTATGCCACTTGCTTCACCTATAGGCTCTAACAAGGGACTTGCTACAAAGGACTTTATACAGATACTTATTGATGAAATAGACCTGCCCATAATAGTTGACGCAGGTATCGGCAGACCATCACAGGCTTGCGAAGCTATGGAAATGGGAGCTGCTGCGGTGATGTCAAATACCGCACTTGCTACAGCAGGTGATCTTCCTGCTATGGCTGAAGCCTTTAAACAGGCGATCGAAGCAGGCAGAAAGGCTTATTTGGCAGGCCTCGGAAGAGTTCTTACAAGAGGTGCGGCACCGTCAGATACCCTTACAGGCTTCCTGCACGACTGATAATGGTGCATCTTGAAAAAGTAAACGGCGGTAATATCTGGGATATAGTTGCTCTAAGCGTATTCTGGTCTCAGAAAAAATTTGTGGCTGATAATAAAACAAGTATAATTGAGGCTTACGCTGCTATTTCAAGCGGTGGAAGTGTTTTTACGTTTGGGATTTATAATGATGAAACGCCTGTTGGTTTTGTCATGATAGGCTACGGAACGGACGAATACTGGGAATCTCCGCCAAAGATAGCACAAAATAACTATAATATATGGCGTTTTATGATAGATAAGCGTTTTCAGCATAAGGGTTACGGTAAAGCTGCCATGCAGCTTGCACTTGACTTTATAAGAACATATCCCTGCGGAAAAGCTGAAAAATGCTGGCTTTCATATGAGCCTGAGAATACTGCTGCTGAAAAGTTATATAGTTCATTTGGCTTTGTGCCTAATGGTGAAAAAGACGGCGACGAGATCATAGCCGTCTTAAATCTGTAAAGAAGGTAATTTAATGGAAAATCATTATTTTGTTGACTCGGACAAGCTTTCCGAGGCTGCACTGAAGAAAAAGCATATGCTTGAAACTTATCCGTCATCGCGTACAAATCATATGGAGTACATGGAGGGAATGGAGCGTATAAAGTCCGATATCATGGATAAGGTCATCACCGAGATGAAGAATTACGACTATTCTCAGTATACTGCCCGTGATGTAAACGCAGCTCTTAATCATGACACCTGCACGGTCGAAGATTTCAAGGCGCTCCTTTCTCCTGCGGCAGAGCCTTTCCTTGAAAGAATGGCTCAGAAGGCAAAGCTTGAGACACAGAAGCATTTCGGCAATACGGTATATCTGTTCACTCCGCTGTACATTGCAAATTACTGTGAAAATTACTGCGTTTACTGTGGTTTCAACTGCTACAATGATATCAAGCGCATGAAGCTCAACATGGAGCAGATAGAGCACGAGATGAAGGTCATCGCAGACAGCGGCATGGAGGAGATACTTATTCTCACAGGTGAGAGCCGTGCGCAGAGCAGCGTTGAATATATCGGAGAAGCCTGTAAGCTTGCACGAAAGTATTTTCGTATGGTAGGCGTTGAGGTATATCCGCTCAATACCGATGAATACAAGTATCTTCACGAATGCGGAGTTGACTATGTTACTGTATTTCAGGAGACCTATGACAGCGACCGATACGAACAGCTTCATCTCATGGGACATAAGCGTGTATGGCCATATCGTTTTGAGGCTCAAGAGCGAGCTCTTATGGGCGGCATGAGAGGCATTGCCTGTTCGGCGCTTCTCGGACTATCTGATTTCAGAAAGGACGCTCTTGCAAGTGCGCTTCATGTATACTATTTGCAGCGAAAGTATCCGCAGGCTGAGATATCACTTTCATGTCCGAGACTGCGTCCTATTATCAATAATGATGAAATTAATCCGCTTGACGTACATGAAAAGCAGCTCTGTCAGATACTCTGCGCATACAGGATATTCCTTCCGTTCTGCGGTATAACAGTTTCTTCACGTGAGAGCGAGACATTTCGCAACGGTATCGTAAAGATAGCTGCAACAAAGGTGTCCGCAGGCGTTTCAACAGGTATCGGCGACCACGAGAGCAAATATACAGGCAAGGAAAGCGAAGCTGCTGAAGGCGATGAACAGTTTGAAATAAATGACAGAAGAAGCTTTGACAAGATGTATAAGGATATGTCATCGGAGGGACTTCAGCCGGTGCTGAATGATTACCTCTATGTCTGATATTGTTTGTGTTACTGCGCGTAATCTATGCGAGGGGAGTTTTCTTAGTCAGCTTGAAAAGATAGCAGCTGCTACACCAAAGTTTATTATTCTCAGAGAAAAAGACCTGTCGGAGAAGGATTACCGCTCACTTGCCGAAAAAGCAATAGATATATGCAGGAAATACGATACAAAGCTTATGCTTCATTATTATTGGAAAACAGCTATAGAGCTTGAGTGGAAGAATGTACATCTTCCGCTTCATATTCTGAGAGAGCTTTCGGAAGATGATAAAAGAAACTTTGAGCATATCGGTGTATCGTGCCATTCAGTTGATGATGCGATTGAAGCACAAAAGCTTGGAGCATGCTATATAACAGCAGGTCACGTTTTTGCTACAGACTGTAAAAAGGGACTTGAACCGCGCGGACTGGATTTTCTGAGAAATGTCTGTGAAAGCGTTGAGATACCTGTTTATGCTATCGGCGGTATTTCTCCTGATAATATCGGTCTTGTGCGCGAATTCGGAGCAGCCGGAGGCTGCGCAATGAGCGGTTTTATGAGATGTGCTGATCCTGCGGAATATATCAGAAAATTTGAAAAGAAGTGATAATATGAATATAGATAAAAGCAAGCTTCTGCTTTATGCAGTTACTGACAGAGACTGCCTTAAAGGGAAGAGCCTTGAGGAAGCAGTTGAAGAGGCTATACTCGGTGGCGTTACCTGTGTACAGCTGAGGGAAAAGAATGCTTCTGCGGAGGAGATTATCGAGGAAGCACAGAGGCTTCTTAAAATATGCAGAAAATACAGTGTTCCGCTGATAATCAATGATGATTATGAGGCAGCTCTGAGAAGCGGTGCTGACGGTGTACACGTAGGCATAGAGGATGCTCCTGTTGCTGAGATACGAAGGATAGCAGGGGAGAATTTCATTATCGGAGCTACAGCAAAGACGGTTGAACAGGCGAAGCTCGCCGAGAGCTCGGGAGCTGATTATCTTGGAGTCGGAGCGGTTTTTCCGTCACCAACAAAGACTAATGCTATTAGGATAACACCGAAGCAGCTTTCTGAGATATGCAGCTGTGTCAATATACCTGCTGTAGCCATCGGTGGCATAACAGCCGAGAACGTACCGGAAATAAAAGGCTGCGGACACAGCGGTATCGCAGTTGTTTCGGCAGTATTCGGCGCAAAAGATATAAAAGCGGCAGCTGAGAAGCTTTGTGAGGTTGTACGCAAGACATTTTTATGAGGAAATAATATGAAATACTATGATATTGGGCTGAATCTGTTCTGCAAACAGTTCAGAGAGCCCGAGAAAATAATAAATGATGCGGCTGCTGAGCAGGTTGGATGTATACTTACAGGCTCGGATATGAAGAGCAGCGAAGCAGTGAATCGCTTTGTGAAAACACATGAATGTTATGGTACCTGCGGTATTCACCCGCACAGTGCTGACAGTGCAAAGGCTGAGGATTTTCAGCGTATTCGTGAAATCGCATCAAGCAATGATAAGATAGTTGCAGTAGGCGAATGCGGACTTGATTTTGACCGTATGTTCTCAACTCGTGAAAATCAGATACGCTGCTTTGAGCATCATATCAAAATCGCAGAAGAGCTTGATAAGCCTTTATTTCTGCATGAAAGAGAAGCAGCTGACGATTTTGTACAGCGTTTCAAAAAGCATGGCGATATCTGTAAACGATCGGTAGTGCATTGCTTTACAGGTGATAAGGATACGCTGAAAAGATATCTTGATATGGGATTTTACATCGGCATTACAGGCTGGATATGCGATGAGAGGCGAGGCGGAGCGCTTCGTGAGGCTGTAAAGCTCATACCTCTTGACAGGATAATGGTAGAGACTGATGCTCCGTATCTTACTCCGCGTAATATCAAGGGACTTGATCGTACTAATGTGCCGCAGAATATCAAGTATGTTGTAGCTGAGCTTGCACGTAATATGCGCATCAGCGAGGAAGAGCTGACAGCTGCGCTTAAAGAAAATACAAAAAGATTTTTCGGTATATAAAAACTGCACGGTAAAACATTACCGTGCAGTTTTTGCTTATTTGCAGCAGATGCCGAATAACTCGCAGAGCATCTTGAAAATATTGTTGCAGCACATAGTATATACCTCCTGAATGTATTGTCCCTTTCGGGATAATTTAATTATACCAGAGGTAGATAGTTAAATCAATATTAAAATGCTGGAAGTAATTTTTACATTTTCAGTTAAGAATATAAATGCCGATAGCAAGGTAGGAAGCAAACATAAGCCAGATAATATACGGGACATTCAGCCAAGCCGCAATATTGTTTATCCTTTTGAATGTCATTACCATTAATACAACAAGCACAAACAGCAGGATAGCTGTAACGGCGGCAGCTTCAAGCAATCTGAAACGGAAAAAAATTATGCTCCATGAGAAATTGACAGCAAGTTGCAGGAAATACAGCTTTAATGCAGCTGCTTTTCGTACCTCACTGCCGTTATCCCTCCATATAATATAGGCTGATATCCCCATAAGTGCATAGAGCACAGCCCATATCGCAGGGAAAAGCCACGGTGGAGGCGACAGGGGAGGACGAATGATATCAGCGTAAAAAGATTTGAAATCACCTGATAAAAGAGCTGATAATGCTCCGACGAGCTCTGCTGTCACAATAAAGATAAGCAGATCCGTAATTTTGATTTTTTTCATAGCAATACCTCTTTGTGTTGATAGTATATACTATGTCGGATCTGCTCGTATTATGCTTATTTAAGTGGGATCACACTGTTGAATACAGCACGGAATTTTATAGGGATATGCTTATCTATGTGGCATTTTCCAAAAAACCATTCCCTGTATTTACAGGTTTTGATGATATCCTCAAAAAATGCATGGACTTCAAGACGCTCAAATACATCGACGCCGAGGCATTCTTTTAAAGATGCAGGCGGCTCATGAGTGATGATATAGTCGAATTTGTAGTTGTTTTCACGCAGATGAGCGATGCCCTCTTTTATTTCCTCATGAGAAGGCTGTTCACGCTCCCACCAGTCGTTATCGCGCCTGAACTCGATGTCCTGACTGTGTCCGCCGCCGAATGTGAATATTTTCCTCTTTTCGATGGTGTAGACCTGTCCGCGTAAGAGATGAATGATATTAGGTGCGATCATATGTACCTTTCCGCCGTTCCACTCTTCCTTCGGGTATTTTTCAAGAATATCAAAATTTTCATGGCAGCCGTCAAGAAAAGCAATTGTAAAATTCTTATCCGCAAGCTTTTTAAGCGCAGCTTTTTCCTGTTTTGAATTATCCCATAAAAAGCCGAAATCTCCCGCAATTATAAGAGTATCTCCTCGCCCTACCTTTTTCATTTCAGGGCTTTTAAAGCGGGTAATATCTCCGTGGGTGTCTCCTGTAACGTAGATCACATTAAAAACCTCCGTTCTTCTGTTCAATTTTAAGCAGCTTGTTTTTTTCTATGCTGCTTTCGTTTTGTATATTACCATTGTATCACATTTTATCAAAAAGGTAAATAGCATAGGAAAAATTTTCTGAAATTTAAAAAAATTTTTCTGAAACCCCTTTTAAAATCCGAAAAAATCTGGTATAATAAAATTTGGAGTCTCTATATTGAAAATATCGCTTATTATTGCGTTTAAATAAAGGAGAATATATGAAAAGGTTATTATGTACACTTGCAGCAATTATAATGGTTTTGCCGTTTATGTGCTGTATGAGATCAGAAGCTGTTAATTTTCCGCTTCCGTCGAATGTTAGTATTATGAGCGAATCGGCTGTGCTTGTAAATCTTGATACAAAAACGGTAATACATCAGAAAAATGCTGACAGAAAACAGATGCCCGGACCTCTTGTAAATATTATGACAGCTGTTGTCTGTATTGAAAATTTTCCTGATCTTTCAAAAGAGATCACGATAGACGAATCGGTCTATGATTATCTCTATAATATAGAATACCCCGATGATCTCAGGTTTGCGGAGATACTTGACGGTGATGTGCTTACTATGACTGACCTGCTGTATGCGATGATGCTTACTTCTTCGGTAGAAGCAGCAGAGACCATTGCGTATAAAGTCGGTGACGGCAATACTTCAAAGTTCGTTGAGATGATGAATGAGAAGGCAGCAGAGCTTGGACTAAATGATACTCACTTCACAAATGCGACGGGTATGTATGATCCCGATCAGTATACAACTGCCAACGATATGGCTGCGCTTACAATGTATGCACTTACTGTTCCTTACTTTGAAAATATTTCCACAACGTACTCGTATACTCCTTCTGTTCCTAATTTGAAAAGTCATCCTAATCAGGCGACTGAATGGGTATGGACTCATTCAAATATTATGATGGAGCCTGACGGAGATTATACCTATAACGGAGCTAAGGGTATAAAAACCGCAAATCTTGAACTTGCAGGAAGAAATATCGTTACAATGGCAAGCCGTGACGGAAACAAGTATCTTGCAGTTCTTATGAAATCGCCTTTGAACGATGCTGACGGTGAAACGACTTTCTATCATATTGTTGATGCTAAGTCACTTTTCA
The DNA here is from genome assembly GCF_000518765.1 of Ruminococcus flavefaciens ATCC 19208. Lineage (GTDB taxonomy): Bacteria > Bacillota > Clostridia > Oscillospirales > Ruminococcaceae > Ruminococcus > Ruminococcus flavefaciens. Next base: position 84,939 of record NZ_JAEF01000017.1, read on the forward strand.
ACTGGGCATTCAATCATTTTTCATATCAGGTGATACTTGCGGATACTGCCGAGGTAGGAGAGCTTCCTGTTGAACTTGCAGAGGGTAATGATTATGTACTTGCACGTCCTAAAGAAGAGTTTACGCTTCTGTGGTATGATGAGATAGACATTTCTACGATCAGCCGTGATAAGGTGGTATGGTACAAGAATTCACTTCAGGCACCTGTTGCCAAGGGTGAACCGCTTGGAGAAGTTACACTTGAGTATTCAGGTGAAGAGCTTGGAAAAGTTGAGATCGTAGCAGTAAGCAATGTTGAACGTTCAACTTCAAAATATAATATTTATGCTGCTAAAATGTTCCGTAAGTCCAAATGGTTCAATAAAGCGCTTCTGGTATCATTCCTCTTATGTGCTATCTATATTCTTGTATGTATTTATTCTTATATAGTATTCAAGAGCAAGGCAAAGCCTATGAAGCCTATTTACGCTGTTCCTAAGATGAATGACAAGAAGAAGCGCAGACGTCCGCCGCAGAATAAAGATGAATAAAGCAAAATACCGTACAGTTATTCTGTACGGTATTTTTTTACAGTGTTATGAACTGACTGCTCGAATAGCCTGTAGTTCCGTTATAATTGACAATATACCAGCCGTTTGACTCTCCGTTTATCATGACCTGTGCACCGTCGGGCATAGAGCCTATTATATTGCCTGAAAGACTCGGATAATCCCGTATATTAAGATTGCTTCCGTCAGTTGTAACTGTGCCCCAGCGGACTGCTCCTGCGGGAACAAATGGGATACCGAAATAGTCACACAGTGAATCAACAATATTTCTTGCTATAGCTTCAAGATTGCTTTTCAGCCATGCTTCATCGGCATAATTGTCATGGTAACCAAGCTCGCAAAGTACGGCGACCGCCTTCGTCCTTAATACCTCGCCGAGTGAATACGTTGGTATGGCTCTGACCTTATCAGGCAGCGGATAAATGGATTTCAGGTTATTTGCTATGATATTTGCGAGCCTTTCGCTCTGAGAGCTTTTGGGGGCATAGTAGATATCTATGCCTCTTAGCTTTCCTACAAGGTTTTCAGGAGCTGCATTTGAATGCAGGGCAAGATGAACGTCGTAATATCCTGCATTTGAATCTGCAATTGCTCCCGTGACATTTCGAGCAGGATCATTCCTAACGAAGCTTATTCCGCATGAGCGAAGATATGGTTCTATCCTGTCAGCGAGTAAATTCATATATAATTCTTCATTGCCGTCTGTGGCATATTTGTTCCATTCCTGCGTAGACGGACTCAAAAAGACCTTTGGCATAAAATCATTCCATTCTTATTGGTTTTGAGATATCTCTCATATTATTTTATGCTCGGTCAGAATAAATTGTTATTATAAAATAGCAATATGCTATTGACTTTTTTCTTTTAAAGCGTTATACTTTAAATGATAAAAGAATATCGGAGGTATTTTGCAATGAAAATTCTTGTTGTCGGACTTGGTCTTATAGGCGGATCATTATGTAAGGCACTGAAAAAATATACTTATCACACTGTTGTCGGCTGTGATCTTAACCATGATATAGAAAATGCTGCACTTCGTGACGTTGCGCTTGATGAAGTTTTTGACGGTAATTATAACGGCTATGATCTTATTATAGCTGCTCTTTTCCCTGAGGGAACGGAGAGATTTTTCAGAGATCACGCTGCCGAGATAAGCAAAAACACTCTTATTACCGACGTATGCGGTATTAAGGGCGCATTTTCTGAGCGCATGAAAAAAATAGCTGAGACAAACGGACTCAGATATGTAGGTATCCACCCGATGGCAGGAAAGGAGTTCGGCGGATATTACAACAGTACAGCGGATCTGTTCGTAAAAGCCAATTTTATTGTTGCTCCGTTTGATGACAGCAGAGAAGAGGATACGGAATTACTGAGAAAGCTTGCAGCGGAAGTCGGAGCAGGCAAGATAGTTGTTACTTCTCCCGAGAATCACGATAAAATGATAGCTTATACATCACAGCTTGCTCATATCGTATCCAGCGCATATGTAAAGAGCCCCGAGCTTGGACTTGAATGCGGATTCAGCGGCGGAAGCTTTCAGGATATGACAAGAATAGCTACTATGAATGAAAGAATGTGGACCGACCTCTTTATGCAGAATAAGGAAAACCTTCAGTATGAGCTTGATATACTTATCGGCAACCTTATGAAGTACAGTGAGGCACTGAAAAAATCAGATGCAGATACTATGCGTGCGCTCATTGCGGAAGGTCGTGAGCTTAAAGAAGAGAACCTCAGACACAGAGTCGGTCAGCCTAACTAAAAGAGCTTTTTTTCAAAATCAGGTGTGGGTGCTTTTATGTTTAATGCATTGAGATAATGCATATCAGAGCTTTCAGGAATATGAAATTCAAGCGAAAAGGCACATAGTGCCTGACGGAAGGTGCTGTACCTTTTGTTTACAGCGACTATTCCGTATTTTCCGTCACCGAGGATAGGTGCACCGATATGTGCAAGATGAGCACGTATCTGGTGAGTCCTTCCCGTATAGAGTTTTACTTCCACAAGGGACAGCTGACCTTTTTCCTTGAGAACGCGATATCCTGTTTTTATTGGTTTATAACCGTCAATAGGCGAGTCGGAGATCTTTACAAGATTTCTTGACTCGTCTTTTTGGTGATAAGCGGTGATTATATCTTCTTTTTGGGGAAGCTTTCCTACAGCTATGCAATGGTATATTTTATGTACATTTCCAGTGCGTATTGCTTCATTTATAGTTCTAAGGGCTGCTGCTGTCTTAGCGGCTGTAACAAGTCCGCAGGTGTTTCTGTCAAGGCGGCTGCAAAGAGCAGGTGCAAATGAGCTTTCGGAATCGGGAAGGTATTCTTTTTTATTATATAAATAGTGCTTTATCCTGTCAATAAGAGTTTCAGTCATGGGGCTGCCGTTTGAGTGAGAATCGAGACCTACGGGCTTGTTCACTATGAGAACGTTTTCATCTTCATAAACTATGTCAAGTTCGGGTGAACATTTCAGGAAATTCATATCATGTTTTTTCGCGGCAGAAACTTCGTCCTTGACATAAATTGTTATAACGTCTCCTGTATTGAGGCGGTCTGAGATATTACATCTCTTACCGTTTATCTTTATGTCCTTTTTGCGAATAAGTCGATACATCATACTTTTAGGAAGATCAGGGAGAGCTTTTGCAACAAATTTATCTACTCTCTGACCACTGTCATTGTCATTAATTACAAATTCTTTCATTTTTCATCTCCCAAATGTTACAAAAAAGTATCTATAAGTTACAAAAAAAAATCCTGTTTTTCTTCATACCTTACAAAATTTAATGTTTAAATCTTCTTTTTCAGCTTTAGAGGTTGAATTATATCTGAAAAAATGTTATAATATACAAAATTGAAACGTTCACAATGTTTTCTTTTTGTGACGTTTACGAAAAGGAGTTAGATCAGCCATGGGCAAATTAAAAAGCTTGCTTTCAGTATTGATATGCAGTACTGTTATGTGTTCGGTTACAGCGTTGCAGGCTTTCGCTGCGAACAATCCTGTTACTGATATATATGATAGCACAATTTTTGAAGAAAGTAAAGAGTCGGGCAGCCAGGGAATATCATCAAACGTATGGGCTGTCGGAAGCTCGTCAGATGTAAAACTTGATACTGCGGAGCCTGCTGTTGAAGCAGTATCTGAAACGCCATTCAATGTATTTGATATTTATGATGCACATCAGAAGTATGTGAAGCTTCATGCGGGCGATCCCGAGCTTATGTACAGAAATTCCGAAGGCATTGATGTTTCTTATGCACAGGGCAAGATCGACTGGAAAACTGTAAAGGCAAGCGGAATTGATTTCGCTATTATAAGAGCAGGCTACGGTAATGCATATAAGTATCCCAATCAGATCGACACATGGTTCAAATATAATATTGAAGAAGCCCAGAAGGTCGGCATGAATGTTGGTATCTACTGGTACAGCTATGCTGATAATGCTGAAGATGCTCGTCAGGAAGCAGAGGGCTGTTATCAGATCATAAAGGATTATACCATTCAGTATCCTGTTTATTTTGATATTGAAGAGCCAAAGCATAAGAAGATGTCAACTGCTGAGGTATCTGCTATGATAGACACTTTCTGCTCAACTATCGAGTCAAAGGGATATCGTGCAGGCGTATACAGCTTTTCAAGTCTGCTGACAACTAAGGTATATCAGCAGATACTTGACAAATATGATGTGTGGGTAGCTCACTGGAACGTTAAAGTTCCCGGATATACAGGAAATTACGGTATGTGGCAGCATAGTGATTGCGGAAGAGTCAACGGTATTGATACAGTTGTTGATCTCGATCATTGCTACATAAATTATCCTTATATTATTTCACCTGATACTTATGATCCAGATGGAACAGAGACAAATGTTTCTTCTGTAGAACACCCTGCATCAACAGATAAGGTCGTTGCTAAAGGAATTGATGTTTCGGTATGGCAGGCTAAGATAGATTGGGACAAGGTTGCACAGTCAGGTGTAGACTATGCTATAGTACGTGCAGGCTACGGTAATCTTGCTTCTCAGAAGGATAAGTATTTTGAGGCAAATATCGAAGGTGCAGCAAAGGTTGGCATCGATTGCGGAGTATATTGGTACAGCTATGCTTCATCTCCGGAGGACGCAGTTCTTGAGGCTGAAGCTTGCTACGAAGTAATAAAGGGTAAGAAATTTGCATATCCTGTATATTACAGCCTTGAAGATGTCTGTCTTAATTCACTGAGCAACAAGGAGCTTTCCGACATTGCAAAGGCTTTCTGTTCAACTCTTGAGAAAAAGGGCTATTATGTAGGTATCAAGAGCAATGTTAGCTTCCTCAGCACAAGACTTGATGAATCATTATTCAAGGCTTACGATGTCTGGGTAGCACATTACGGAGTTGCAAAGCCGGGATTTACCAAAAACTACAATATGTGGCAGTATTCAAATACAGGCAAGGTAAACGGAATAAACGGGATTGTAAACTGCGATTACGCATATATCAATTTCCCGAAGGTTATGAAAGAAGCTCATCTTAACGGTTTTTGAGCAATGAAATCCAATATGCATACCGTATTAAGCGGTATGCATATTTTGTATAACAGGAGATATCATGGTTGAATTCATTATCGGTCCGTCGGGCAGCGGAAAAACTACTAAGATGTTCGGGCGTATAGAGGAAAAGTGCTCTGCTGCGGATAAATTATGTATATTGGTCCCTGAACAGTATTCGCAGGATTTTGATAAAAAGCTGTATTTCTACCTCGGTGCCGAGAATTTCAACGAGCTCTTTTCACTGAGCTTTACAGGTCTCGCACGACAGCTTTTTCAGATATACGGTGATCCTGACAGAAAAGGTGAGTTTGCTGATGAAATGGCTAAGATGATACTTGTGTATCAGGCTGTTTCATCAGCTTTGTCGCGTCCTGAGTCCCTCAGCAGCTTCCGCAGACAGAGTATGCAGAGCGGCTTTGCGGAGGAGATAACAACTCTGATACGTGATATGAAGCGTTCAGGAGTAACTCCCGATGAGCTTATGCTGCGTTCGCAGTTTCTCGACAGAAGGCTTATGGACAAGACCAATGATGTGGCAGCCATATTCCTTGAATATCAGCGATTAATGGAAGAATACGGTTTCAAGGACGAGCTTGACAATATACGCGAAGCTGCAAGTGTTGCTAATCTGAACAGATATTTTTGCGGAAAGACTGTATTTCTCGATGAGTTTGAGAGCTTTACCGCTGATCAGTATGAAATGCTGAGGGTAATGCTTTCTTCGGCTGAAAACGTAATTATAGCCTTAAGAACAGATGATGTTAATGCAGGGGAATACACTCTCTTTGAAACAGTAAACGATACATACAGAAAATTGTCGGGCATATGCCATGAGCTTGGTAAAGAGAGTATCATAACCGAATGTAATGAATACTACAGGTTCAAAACTCCTGATCTTGAATATGTAAGCAGCCGCGCACTGAGAAATCTCAGGAATGAGCCTGACAATGCACCTGAAGCGGAGAATATCCATATCTTTGAAGCAAGAGATATGTACAGCGAAGCGGAATATGTATGTGCTGCAGTAAAGCATCTGCTGTATGAGGATCGTTCACTCAGATATCGTGATATTGCTATAATCTCAAATGATATCGCAAGCTATTCAGATGTTCTGAAAGCAGCATTCAAAAGATACGATATCCCGTATTTTCTCAGCCTTGAAAAAGCTGTTGACCATACTGCTGTCATGGTATTCTTTCTTACTCTTCTGGATATTCTCGTGAGCCGTAAATTCAGGTCTGAACAGATATTCAGGCTTCTGAAAAGCGGACTTCTTGATGTATCGCTTACGGAAGCTTCATTGCTTGAAAATTATTGCTATAAATGGGACGTTGACGGTGATATGTGGACGGAGCCGTTCACGGCACAGGATAACGAGCTTGAACTCCTTGAAGGGATAAGATGCCGTGTTACCGAACCGATCATAAAGCTGAAAAAACGCCTGAAGCGTGATAAAACAGCAGATAAGATGTGTATGCATTTGTACGATCATCTTGTTCAATGCGGTGCAGAAAAAAATACAGCCCGTCTTATGGGAGGACTTATAGATCAGGACAAGGACTATGAAGCGGCAGAGCTGAAAAGGTTATGGGGCTGCCTTATAGATATACTTGACTGTATCAACGATACTCTCGGAGAGCGTGAAATAAGCTTTTCTGAGCTCAACAGGATCATCAGATCAATGATCGGCAGGATAAAATACTCCGTTCCGCCTCAGACTCTTGATGCTGTCACAGCTGCTTCTGCAAGAATGGCGCGACTTGATTCTCCGAAAATAGTTTTCATAATGGGAGCAAATGACGGAGATTTCCCGAATCAGATAAGTCTGCACGGACTTTTCTCGGAAGCTGATAGATCCAAGCTTGCTGAACATGGGATAGAGCTTTCTACTTCGCTGTCCGAGCTTATTGCGTCAGAGCGTCTTGTAGTATATAAGGCAATATCTGCGGCTTCGGATAAGCTTTTTATAACCTATCCGCTTTCTGATCTTGCAGGACAGGCTAAATATCCTGCGCCAATAATCGACAGGATAATAGGAATGTTCGGGGATAAAAGCATCAGAAAAAAAGATGACGATATTCCTGTTGACTTCTATGCTGTAACGCTTCATTCAGCTTTTTATCATTATATGCAGGAGCGCAACACCGCAGATGCTACGGTTGCTTCTATTAAGAAAATGCTTATGAGCGATCCTGAGTATCGAAGAAGGCTTAATTATGTTCTCAACAGGGGCGATCGCGCTCAGAATTACAAGATAGGCAGAAGCATTATGGAGAAAATTCAGGACTTTGAGCCGCTCAGGCTGTCTTCAACAGGTCTTGAAGAGTATAATCTCTGCCACTTTAAGTATTTCTGTGATAAATGCCTCAGATTAAGACTGAATGAAAAAGTCAGCCTTGACGCAAGGATAGCAGGTGAACTTACACATGAGTGCTTCTACGGTATACTTGCTTTACGTACAAAGTCTGACTTTGTAAATATGTCATATGATGATGTAAAGAATGAAGTGAATAGGTGTGCTGAAAAGTATAAGAACGAAACCCTTGCAGGTGATTTCGGTAAAGATGCGAAATTTGAGCTGATATTCAACAAGCTTACCGAGCGTATGTCAGATGTGTTTCTTTATACGCAGCAATCTCTTATGGCTTCGGATTTTGTGCCACATGACTTTGAGCTGGACCTTCGTGAAAGTCACTCGGTGGTTCTTCCGTTCGCTGATAAAAAGAATCTGAGCTTTGGAGGTATAGTCGACAGAGCAGATGTTTGCAGTATAAACGGCGAGGATTACCTCAGAATAATAGATTATAAGAGCAGCCGCAAGGAGATAACTGCCGAAACTCTCGCCTGCGGAATAAATATGCAGATGCTGCTTTATCTGTTCGCTTCAACCGATAAAGGCGGCTTATACGAAGGCTATGAGCCTGCGGGAGTTCTTTATTCTCCCGTAAGGATATCAGATGTTCATCTTGAATCACATAAGGTAGCATCAAGAAACAGCAGTGCGGTAAAGTCATCATTAAAAACAAGCGGTCTTGTGCTGGGAGATATTGATATACTTGAGGCTATGGAAAAAGATGTAGGCGGAGAATTCATACCTGTAAAGCTTGATAAGAACGGAGTACCCGATAAAAACTCTTCCTGTGTATCCGCAGAGGGTATGACACAGCTGAGAAATTACACCTATTCCAAGCTTGTAAGCATGGCGGAGTCCCTTCTTGATGGCAATGCAGAAGCAGAGCCTCTTGTTATCGACGGAAACATACCGTGTACCTACTGCGAATACTCAAATATATGTGATAATTCCGAGCTTGAACACAAAAGGACACCTGATATATCTCAGGTCTTGGAAGCAGAGGAGATACTCGGCAATAAATTCAGCGGAAAGGAGAAGTGAACATGAGCTGGACGCAACAACAGCAGAACGCCATTGATGCAAGAGATACATCTCTTATTGTTTCGGCTGCGGCTGGAAGCGGCAAAACAGCAGTTCTTACAGAAAGGCTTATCAAGCTCATTGCAGACAGCAGCTCAGGCGTAAGGGCAGACAGAATGGTCGTTGTAACATTTACAAATGACGCGGCTTCCGAACTCAAAAAACGTCTTGATATAAAGCTGAGAGAGCTTATAAATGAACGTCCCGACGATAAACATCTTTTAAAACAGCAGATACTTCTCCAGAGCGCAAGAATATCTACTATAAACTCCTTCTGCTTTGACCTTATACGTGACAATATGGGCGAAACAGGTGTTACTTCGGGATTTACGGTACTTGATGACAGTGATAACAAGGTGCTCAGAGCACGTGCTATGGACGAGCTTATAAACTATTACAGTGAGAATGAGTACGAAAAGATATCCTTCATGTATGACAGATTCTGCATAAAGGACGAGAAAAGACTCATTGAAGTAATAGAAAGAGCAGATAATTTTCTTTCGTCTGTAGCTTTCAGGGATAAGTGGCTTCGTAAAGCTGTTGAAATGTATAAGGGCGATATAAAGGACTCATATTATTTCAGAAGCCTTACGGCTTCTATGATATCAGAGCTTGAAAAAGCGCTAAAAACAGCCGATGATAATATAGGTCTTATCAGCAGGATCTTCCCTGATATGTCATCGGCAGCTGCGGTAAAGTCATATGCACTTGCGGAAGAGGACTATGACAGAATATCCGATCTTCTTGCTGTTTTCAGAACTGACAGACTTCCCGATGAAAACGAAGCGGCAAATGCACAGGCGTTCTCCGACCTTGTAAGAGTAGGAAAAACTCCGCATGACAAAGCGCTGCGTGAGGTATACAAGAAAAGGCGGGATCTTATAAAAAAGACTGCGGTAAAAGTAATTAACAGTGTATTGTCTGTTGAGAGCGATTACAGAGAGTGCGGAGAAGTAACTGTGATTCTTGCGGAAATGCTGAAAAAGTATCAGGAGCTTATCTGGGAAAAGAAATGCGAGAAAAACGGTCTTTCCTTCGATGACGGAGAAAGATTAGCGTTGGAGCTGCTTACCGAGTCGGATGACAGCGGAAATATTGTAAGAAGTGAAATAGCTGAGAGGATAGCTGATTATTACGACATCATAATGATAGATGAGTATCAGGACTCAAACAACAAGCAGGATCTGATCTTTAAGCTTATCTCAAAGAATTTCCGTACTGATGATAACGGAGAGCCTCTTTACGGAACAAATGTATTCCTTGTAGGTGATGTCAAGCAGTCTATTTATCGTTTCAGACTCGCAAATCCGAAGAATTTTATAAATACTCTTCACAGCTCTCGACCTTATTCGCCTGAAAACATATGTAAGAATCAGGCTGTTATTCTAAATAAGAATTTCCGAAGCTCACCGCAGGTAATTGATTTTGTAAATTTTGTCTTTACTCAGATAATGACTGAAAGATGCGGAGATATAAACTATACAGACGATGAAAAGCTATATTTCGGTGCAGAATATTACTCGGAAAATAATGCGCCGCAGAGACTTACCCACATTGCATTTATAAACGATGATGCAGCCGAAGATGAAGAAGCTGAAAAGCTGAATATTGAGGCGGTATATACAGCGAAGAAAATATCGGATATGCTCGGAGCAGGTGTAACAGTCACAGATAAAGACGGCTCGGAGCGTCCATGCTGTCCTTCTGATTTCTGCATACTTGTAAGGAACAACAAGCATATAAACACATATGCGGAAGAACTTAACAAAATTGGCATTGCTGCCAAGGGCAGCGAGGAATCGGGATATCTTAAAGCACGAGAGATAGCTGTGCTTATTGATCTGTTAAGAGTAATAAGCAATCCGATACAGGATATACCTCTTGCAGCCGTAATGACTTCGCCTATGTATATGTTCAGTATCGAGGATATAGCCGTTATAAGGTCTTATGATAAAAAGAGAGCGCTCTTTCCGATAATACGCGGAATAGCAGACGGAGAGTATCCTGAATGCGATGATATGTTCCTTCGTGACAGATGCTGTGATTTCCTTGAATCTATAGATGCATTTCGTCTTGATTCAGTTACCATGACTATAGGCGAGCTTATAGGCGAGATATACGACTCAACAGACTTTATATCAGTTATGCAGCTTTATAGCGACGGAGAAAAGAAAAGAGCCAATCTGCGCGCGCTTATACAGTATGCTCAGAATTACGAAAAGACAGCTATGTTTGATGGCTCAGGCGGTCTTAACGGCTTTCTGAGACATCTTGACAGAGTATTGGAAAACGGAGACTATGCTCAGGGAAAGGTAGCAGCCTCCTCCGGTGATTATGTTTCGGTGATTACTATGCACAGATCAAAAGGACTGGAATTTCCTTTTGTTTTTATCGCGGAAACGTCGGTGAATTTTCAGTTCGACTCTAAAATAGTTATGTGCAGTCCTGACGGAAGGATAGGTTATGTGCTGTATGATCCTGCTCTCTACAGAAAATACAAGACCTTTCAGCAGGTAATGCTTTCTGCTGAGGAGGAACAGGATACAAGAAGCGAAGAAATGCGCCTTTTGTATGTTGCACTTACAAGAGCCAAGCAGAAGCTTTTTATCAACTTGAAATGCGGCGAAAAAGCACTGAAAAGAGTGAATTCCATTGCAGAGAGCTGCATACTTCATAACGGAGACATAACTGACAGTGTATGCGAAGCGAAGAGCTTCTCGGACTGGATATGGGCAAGTATTATTCGTGATGCGTCGTTTACGGAGATATCAGAGCATTATGAGCTTGATAAAGTACCTTCGGGCGGTTCACTAAAAAATGAAACGCGTCTTTTTGAGTACGAATTTGTTGACGGTATAGATATATCAGCTACGGAGCAGGACGATGAAAATGACGAAGTATTGCCTGATGAGAAACTGATATCGGATATGAAAGCCATAATCTCATATCAATACGATAAAACTCTCTCGGAAACTCCTGCAAAGCTAAGTGTTACCGAGATCACAAAGAAGCTGAAAAACAGCAAGGAAATCTTCGATTTCAAGCTCAAGCGTCCTAAATTCAAGTCAACAGGTTCAGGACTAAGCGGAGCTGAAAGAGGAACAGCAATACATACCTTCTTTCAGTATTGTAATTTTGAAAATGCTATCAACGACACAAAGGCAGAGATCGAGAATGTAATGAACAAAGGATATATATCCTTAGCGGAAGCAGAGTCGATAAATATTGATAATGTAAAAGCATTTTTTGTAAGTTCATTATATGAACGCATATGTGCTTCGATATCTTATGTCAGAGAAAAGAAGTTCATGGTGGCTGTTTCACAGCTAAACGCTGAGAACGAAGCTCTTGAGAAGCTCAAGCATTCCGACGGCATGATAAAGGGAATTATTGACCTTATGTTTGAAGAAAAAGACGGAATTGTTATTGTTGATTACAAGTCGGACAGAGGAGTGTCTCTGGACAAGCTGAAAGAAAGGTATTCTATGCAGCTTAAACTGTATAAAGCTGCTATTGAGCTCACAACAGGCAAGAAGGTCAAAGAAGCCTTTTTGTATTCGTTTGAACTTAAAAAACATATTGCAGTTGAGATATAAAGGAAAGTCCCTGTATATTCAGATTTACAGGGACTTTTTCTATATATGGTCAGACATGTCATATAGCGTTTTGCAATATTAAGTATGTTCAAATTTGTGCAAAGTGTAGATTTTGCAAATTTTGTTGACAATATATGAAGATTGTATTATAATGAAAGATACAGAGATATAAAATTGAGGTGTAGAATGAACAAAAGAAGGAAGCAATGGCGCAATGCTAACTTGTTAAAAGCAGGCACAGCGTTTTTCCTTTTAGTTCTTATATTTGGCGGAATAACTGCTGCGAAGTATCTGATAAAGCATAACAGGCGTACTGTTCCTGATAGTGCTGTATCGGACAGCTTTGCTGCACATACAGACGAATTGTCTGATATTTCCGAAACTACTACAGAACATACAGGAGAAGCGGCGGTGCCTTTTATTATTTTCCCTGAAAAGACGGACAAGTCTAAGGAATTTACAAAAGATTACGACGCGAAAAATGCTATCCTGATAAATGTTGACGACAGTGAAGTGGTCGCTTACAGAAATGAACAAATTAAACTGTATCCCGCGTCGCTTACAAAAATAATGACGCTGATCGTTGCTGTCGAAAATATAGATGATCTTTCAGCTACTGTACCGATCACATATGATATGGTAGCACCTTATATTGCTCTGGATGCTTCAAGGGCAGGATTTGAGCCTGATGAGACTCCGTCACTAAAGGATGTTCTCTATGGCATGATATTGTGCTCGGGAGCAGATGCTTCACTTGCAGCGGCTGAATACGTTGCAGGCAGTGAGGAAGCGTTTGTCAGGCTTATGAATGACAAATGCAGGGAAATAGGCTTAAAAAATACGAATTTTACAAATGCTGTGGGACTTCATGATAAAGATAATTACAGTACAGCCGAGGATATTGCTATGATGCTTGAATATGCAATACAAGATCCTGTCTGTCGGGAAGTTCTTTCAGCAGTTGAGTATAAAGTTCCGCCTACAAAACAAAATCCCGATGGTCTTACGTTTGAAAGTACACTTTTCAGCAGAATGTACGGTGACGAAATGCCCGGGGTAAAGATAATCGGCGGAAAAACCGGATTTACAGATGAAGCAGGAAACTGCATGGCAACTTTTGCAGAGATAAACGGAAAGACATATATACTCGTGCTCTGCGGAGGCAATACAAATTGGAACAATGTATACAATACGTTAAGCGCGTACAGCGTTTACTGCACAGGCGGTAAAGCATATACGCCGCCTGAATAAATATAAAAAAGCAGATAAATAGGCGGCTTTTAGTGTAGAACAAAACCTTGGAGGACATAGAAAGATGAGTGAGATAAAGAAATGCAGGCTCAGAGTAGGCCGTGTTTTTCTTGCAATGGGTATAACAGTTGGGACACTTTTCGGAGCTGATTGTTTAAGAAGAAGTTTTGAAAGTCAGCAGCCGTATAATATAAAGGTTCACGGAGACTTCCGCAATTCTTTGGAAGTTGCAGAGCTTTCGGCAAGCACCGGCCTTTCATACGAAACAACGAATGAGGCAACAACAGCTTTTGAAGGTATAAAATATCTGGGCTATTCAGAATATGAGCTTTCAAAAGATGATGTATCAAAGGGTATTCTTTCATTATATACGGAGAAAGCTCCTGCAAGAGCAAGCGACCAGGGACAATTGGTAGATCTTGCAGAAGAGAAAAACGAGTTCTATTCTCTTGCTGATGAAAAAAGATTATATCTCGATGATGATGCAGCAGACGCTCTCAATCGTATGATGGAGGATTATGCTAACGAGACGGGGCTTGCGGACTTTATGGTTTACGGAACTACGGATACAGATACAGGAGAGGATTCTCCGTGCTCGAAGGGATTTAGCGAGTCTAAAGCGGGATATTGTGTTGATCTTGCTTTAAATGCGTACGGAAATATTCTTGAATACGATGGCTGTGATGCTGAAGGCTGGGTAGACGAGAACTGTTGGAAGTACGGTTTTGTAGTTAGATATCCTGAAGGTAAGAAGAATAAAACAGGCAATGATTATTGTCCGTGGCATCTCAGATTTGTAGGCGAAGTTCACGCAGCTATTATGGCAAGTAAGGAAATGTGTCTCGAAGAGTATATTGATTATCTTGAACAGTATACCTTTGAACAACCATATTCCTTTACATTCAACAACGAGTCATACCAGATATACAGCGTTTCGGGCAATGACGACAGACTCGAGACCAGAGTGCCTATATCGGGAAATTACGAATTGTCGGGTGATAACAGGAATTCGTTTATAATAATGCAGAAAAATTGATTTTTACGGAGCGGTTTTTGTACCGCTCCTTTTCATTTTATTCGTTGTCATCGCATATTGTTATATGAGGTGATATTTATGCGGAGCTGCTTTAAAATGCTGTTTCTTCTTGCTTTTATTCTGATTTCGCTTACATTCATAAGCGCTGATGTAACAGAGGTCTCAGAGCCTGAAGCTTATGTGGTTATGGAAGCTGATACAGGAACAATTATTAATGCCAAAAACGAAAAAACGAGAATGAATGCAGGCTATCTTTCAAAATTAATGAGCATTCTTGTAATTGCACTGCATATTGATAATGGTGAACTTTCGATCTCCGATGAGCTTACAGCTTCTGAAAGAGTAAACGGAACTAAAGGTTCGGTCATCTGGCTTCAGAGCGGAGATAAATTGTCTGTCGATGAGTTGCTGAAGGCTGTTATAATAGGCAATGCCAATGATGCACTGACCGTTCTTGCAGAAGCTGTTTCAGGTGATATCGAAACTTTTGTTATGGACATGAATGCCGAGGCGTTTGAACTTGGGCTCCGTGACTCTTATTTTGTATCTCCTTACGGTTATTATAACGAACTTGAATATACGACGGCATACGATATTGCTCTTGTATGCTCGGAACTTTCAAAATATGATTTTTTGCAGCCGTATTTCAAGACATGGCGGGATTTCGTAAAAAATCAACAGGTAGAGCTTGTGAGCGAGAATACACTTACAAGGACTTATGAGCCGCATATCGGGTTCAAAGCCTGTCATTCTGAGGATACAGGCTTCTTTTTAGCAGAAGGCGGCAGAAATTCAAACGGAAACACTTTTGTGGCGGCCGTTTTTGGGGCAGAAAATGAAGATATATCTTTTAAGAAGGGAAAAGAACTCCTTAAAGAGGCTTTTTCAAAATACAGAGTTGTCTCGACCGAATTTCCCGAAGAAATGCTTGTCCCGATCAAGGTTAAAAACGGCGTTGAATCGGCAGTCGAAATAGGTATAAAAGAACAGGGGAGCGCGGCTGTACCCAAAGAGAATAAAACTATCAGGGCGAAGGTCGTTATTCCCGAATATATTACAGCTCCGGTGCGTGAAGGTCAGCCTGTCGGAGCGGTTGCGTTTTATAACGGTGATACTATTGTTTTTGAGACTGATATCATAACCAAAAGCGCTGTTCATAAACTATCGTGGAGCTATGTTTTAAAGCAAACATTGCTTAAAATGATAGAAAAATGATATCAAAATTGTAGGGTTTATACAAATGTTGGAAATGTTATGTAAAGGTACTTGAAAAAAAATCAAAAATATAGTATCATAAAGATGGTAAATTATATTTGTATGGCTTTCCATACATATTGGAGGTAAATTTTAATGTCATTAAAACTCAACACCAAATACTTGAAGGATTTCGTCAATGATGACGAGCTTGCAGGAATCAAGGCACAGGTGGAGGCTGCTGCTCAGTCTCTTCAGAACAAAACAGGTCTTGGAAATGACTTCTTAGGATGGGTGGATCTTCCTACTGCTTATGATAAGGAAGAATTTTCTCGTATAAAGGCTGCTGCTGAGAGGATCAAGGCTAATTCCGATATCCTTATCGTTATCGGTATAGGCGGTTCTTATCTCGGAGCAAGAGCTGCTATCGAGCTTCTTAAATCACCTCTTTATAATAATATGAAGAAGGATACACCTGACATCTACTATGTCGGAAACAGCATCAATCCTGCATATCTTAACGAGATCATTGCTCTTTGCGATGGCAAGGACTTCTCTGTAAATGTTATCTCAAAATCAGGTACAACTACAGAGCCTGCACTTGCTTTCCGTATCTTCAAGAAAATGGTTGAGGATAAATATGGTAAGGAAGAGGCTAAAAACCGTATCTTTGCTACAACAGACAAGGCAAGAGGAACTCTCAAGAGCCTTTCTGATACTGAGGGCTATGAAACTTTTGTTATTCCTGATGATGTCGGAGGACGTTTCTCTGTTCTTACAGCTGTTGGTCTTCTTCCTATCGCAGTTGCAGGCTGTGACATAGATGCTCTTATGAAGGGCGCTGCAAAGGCACAGGCTGATTTCTGCGCTGATTTTGATAATAATGACTGCTATAAATATGCTGCACTCAGAAATATCCTTTACAGAAAGGGTAAGTCTGTAGAAATGCTCGTTTCTTATGATCCAAGCTTCGTTATGATGTCTGAGTGGTACAAGCAGCTCTTCGGTGAGAGCGAAGGCAAGGACAACAAGGGTATATTCCCGTCAGCAGCTGTATTCTCAACTGATCTTCACTCTATGGGTCAGTATATACAGGACGGTGCAAGAATACTCTTTGAAACTGTTGTTGATATAAAGAAGCCAAAGACTGATCTTTTCCTTGAAGCAGATGCTGAAAATCTTGACGGTCTTAACTTCCTTACAAATCAGAATATGTCTGTTGTTAACAGAAAGGCATTCGAGGGTACTGTTCTCGCTCATACAGAGGGCGGAGTTCCTAATATTATTCTTGAACTTGACGACACTACAGAAGAAAGCGTCGGCTATATGATATACTTCTTCGAGAAGGCTTGCGCAATTTCAGGCTATGTACTTGGTGTAAATCCGTTCAATCAGCCGGGTGTTGAGAGTTATAAATCAAATATGTTCGCTCTTCTCGGCAAGCCGGGATATGAGGGGGCAAAGGCTGCTCTTGAGGCTAAGCTTGGCTGATAAGTCTGTTTAGCTCATAATGCAAAACTAAATACGTCATAAATGCCGCAAGGCACGGAAGGAGTAAATTATGATTAAACTTATTACAGGAAAAAAAGGCACAGGCAAAACAAAGATACTCATCGACAATATCAATGAGGCTGTAAAGTCAACAAACGGCAACCTTGTTTGCATCGAAAAGGGCGACAATATCAGACGTTCTATCAGCTTCAGAGTTAGATGGTGCGATACTGAAAGCTTTGCTATCGAGGGTGCAGATGCATTTTACGGCTTCGTTGCAGGTATGCTCGCAGGCAACTATGATATAAAGGACGTTTTCGTTGACGGTATCCTCAAGATCGTTGGCCGTGACTATGATGTACTTGGCGCACTTTTTGAAAAGCTCGACAAGCTTACAGGTGAAGAAGCTACTATCGTTTTCACAGTTTCAGCTGATGCTTCTGAGCTTCCTGAGAGCGTTAAGCAGTTCATTAAGTAATTCTGCAAAAAATTTGAAATTTTTACACTGAACTATTGACATATTTCTTGGCTTGGTGTATAATATATCTTATAGTGCTCTGAAGGATTGTTGTATGAAGATCAATTTAAAGCAGATATTCAATATTGTCGGAGAATCAAAAGAGTTCTCTTACGAGATATCAGCAGATGAATTTGGTGATATCAAAGGCTATGTTTTTGAAACGCCTGTAAGTCTGAGCGGAAAATTCTATAACAGAGCAGGAGTGGTTTATCTTGACTATTCTGCTGTATTCAGGCTGATGCATACTTGTGACAGATGCCTGAAGGAGTTTTCGAGAGATTATGATCTCAGCTTCGACCATATTGTTGTTCCTTCCATAAGCAATGATGATAACGATGATTATATCGTTACAGATGGTGAGAGCATTGAATTGAATGAAATCGCACTGACTGATATGCTTCTCAGTCTGCCTACAAAAAATCTTTGCAGGGAAGACTGCAAAGGGCTTTGTATGGTCTGCGGCTGTGATCTGAATGAGTCTCAGTGTGATCATCTTAATTAATCTGAGCTGTGAAGCTCTTTAAGGAGGTGCCAGAATGGCTGTACCGAAGAGAAAAACTTCCAAGGCAAGACGTGATAAGAGACGTAGTGCTGTATGGAAGCTTGAAGCACCCGCAATGTCAAAGTGTGATAACTGCGGCGCATATAAGGCTCCGCATAAGGTTTGCAAAAATTGCGGATTCTATAAGGGCGTTGAGGTCCTTAAGATCGACGCTGAATAATCGGCTTGATCCGATAAAAGAGAAGGAGAGGAGGAGAGATCCTTCTCTCCTTTTTAAGTGTATGGAGTAGTTTTATGGTTAAGATCAACAGCGTTATGCATGGTTCTCCGTGTGATAAGCACGGGATTCAAGGCGGCGATACCCTTGTCAGAATAAACGGTCATGACATCAAAGATGTCCTTGACTATATGTATTATGCTGCGGATACTGATATTACCCTCGAAATTGAAAGAGATAACATTCCTTTAACAATACATATCATTAAGGACGAATATGATGATCTCGGTCTTGAGTTTGAGACGTTCCTTATGGACAGCAAACAGTCATGCAGCAATAAATGCGTTTTTTGCTTTATTGACCAGATGCCGCCCGGAATGAGAGAAACTCTCTATTTCAAAGACGATGATGCAAGACTTTCCTTTTTGCAGGGAAATTATGTTACCCTTACCAATATGAAACAGGAGGATATTGACAGAATCATTGAAATGAAGCTTAATATCAATGTTTCTGTCCATACGACCAATCCTGAACTGCGCGTAAAGATGATGCATAATCGCTTTGCGGGCGAAAAGCTTAAATTCATCTGGCAGCTTGCTCAAAGCGGCATAAAGCTTAATTGTCAGATCGTTTGCTGTCCCGGCCTGAACGACGGTGACGAACTCAGGCGTTCTCTGACTGACCTTGGTACGCTTATGCCAAATATAACAAGTATGGCTGTTGTTCCTGTTGGAGTTACTAAATTTCGCCAGGGACTTTACCCTCTTGTTGGCTTTGATAAGAAGGGCGCAGGAGAAACTATTGATATAATTGAAGAATTTCAGCAGATATTCCTCAAAAAATTCGGCACACGAACTGTTTTTCCCTCAGATGAGTTTTATCTGATAGCAGAGAGAGAGCTTCCTCCAATGGAAGCATATGAAGATTTTTCACAGTATGAAAATGGTGTGGGAATGCTTCGTTCATTGATCGATGAGTTTGAAAAAGCACTTGAAATAGCCGAATGGGAAGGCGGAGAACGCCATGTTTCCATTGCAACCGGCTATTCCGCTTTTGGTACAATAAATATGCTTGCAAAAAAGGCTGAGGAATCATTTCCAATGCTGAAATGTGATGTTTACCGTATCCGAAATGACTTTTTCGGTGATACTATAACCGTTACGGGACTTATAACAGCTCAGGATCTTATTGCACAGCTCAGCGGCAGAGATCTTGGGGACAATCTTCTTTTGTCTCAGGCTATGATCAGAAGAGATTCAGATGTTTTTCTTGACGATCTTACTATAGATGATGTTGAGAAAGCACTTAATGTAAAAATACGAACTACGCCAAGCGATGGTTATGAACTGCTTGACGCAATAATGGGAATTGAATATTAGTTGTGAATTATCACACTTTAAGATATGAAAGGGGAGGCAGAAATATGTCATTACCGATAGTTGCAGTTGTTGGCAGACCTAATGTTGGTAAGTCAACGTTATTCAACAAGCTTATCGGACAGAGACTGTCAATAGTTGAGGATACTCCCGGTGTTACACGTGACCGTATCTATTCCAAATGTGAATGGCGCGGAAAAGAGTTTATGGTGGTTGATACAGGCGGTATTGAGCCTGACAGCGATGATGTTATCCTCGCTCAGATGCGAAGACAGTCTGAGCTGGCTATTGAAAAAGCTGATGTAATTGTTTTTGTTACAGATATAAAATGCGGTGTAACAGCCGATGATTATGCGGTAGCTCAGATGCTTCTGAAAAGCGGAAAGCCTATCGTTCTTGCTGTTAATAAGGTGGACAGCCTCGGTGATCCGCCTATGGAGCTGTACGAGTTCTATAATCTTGGACTTGGTGATCCGTATCCCATATCTTCTGTTCATGGTCATGGTACAGGAGATATGCTTGATAAGGTTTATGAAAGCTTACCTGAAAGTGAAGAAACAGAATATGACGAGGATCATATCAAGGTAGCTGTTATCGGTAAGCCTAATGCGGGAAAATCTTCACTTATCAACAAGATCGCAGGCGAAGAACGTGTTATCGTTTCTGATATAGCAGGAACTACACGTGATTCAACGGATACTGTTATTGAAAATGAGTACGGTAAATTCGTATTTATTGATACGGCAGGTATACGAAAAAAGTCAAAGGTAACTGAAAAGGTCGAGCATTACAGTGTTCTCAGAGCTTATATGGCTGTTGACAGAGCTGATGTATGCGTGATAATGCTTGATGCAGCCGAAGGCTTTACAGAGCAGGACTCAAAAGTTGCAGGATATGCCCATGAGCAGGGAAAAGCCTGTGTTGTTGCTGTAAATAAATGGGATCTTGTAGAAAAAAATGACAAAACTATGCAGGAGTACAGAACAAAGCTTGAAAACGATTTCAGCTTTATGTCTTATGTTCCCTTTGTGTTCATTTCTGCCAAGACAGGACAGCGTATAAACAAGCTTTATGAGCTTATAAAGTACGTTTACGAGCAGAACAGCATGAGAATATCTACAGGTATGCTCAATGATGTACTTGCGTACGCCACTACAAGAGTCCAGCCGCCGTCGGATAAGGGAAGAAGACTGAAGATATACTATATGACTCAGCCTTCAACTAAGCCGCCGACATTTGTAACTTTTGTAAATCGGGCTGATCTTTTCCATTTTTCGTACAGAAGATATATTGAAAACCAGATACGTTCAACATTTGGTCTTGAAGGTACGCCTGTAAGATTTATAGTGCGTGAGAGAGGGGGAAATGATAAATAATGAAGGTGTTTTTTTCAATTATTGCAGCTGCCGGATTAGGTTATTTTCTTGGCAGTATCAATTTCTCAATCATTGTTGTGAGAATGATGACAGGAAAAGATATCCGTGATATGGGCAGCAAAAATGCAGGCCTTACAAACACATTAAGATGTGCAGGAAAAAGCTGTGCTCTTCTGACACTTATCGGTGATCTTGCAAAAGGTATAATCGCAGTTGCTCTTGCAAGAGGTGTTTGTCATCTGCTCCATGCAGGCATGATGCCGGGAAATGATACCCATTATATCGGTTACATTGCAGGATTATTTGCTATAATCGGTCACGTTTTCCCGATATATTACGAATTCAAGGGCGGTAAGGGCGTGCTTGTCGGTGCAGCTTCATTCCTTGCAGTTGATTACAAGGTGTTTTTAGCTCTTATAGCTATTTTTGCAGTTATACTTGCACTTTCAAAGTATGTCTCACTTGCTTCCGTTATCTCAACCACCTACTGTCCGTTGGCTACACTGCTTATGTCATGGCTTATAGACGGCTATTCATTCGGAAGAAGCTTTATTTATATGCTGCTGTCTCTTCCGATGGCGGCAATGGTAATATGGATGCACAGATCAAATATTCAACGTCTTATTGATGGAAATGAGAATAAATTTTCGTTCAACAAAATAAATATTAACTGAGGCTATCAGACGAAAGGAGTAAAATGCTATGGCAAATATAGTAATACTTGGTTCGGGCGGATTTGGACTCAGTCTTGCGATAATGGCTGAGCATTGCGGCAGACATAACGTTACGGTATGGTCAAAATTTCAATCTGAGATTGATGATATCCGTTCACACGGAGAACACGTTCAGAAGCTTCCGGGAGTTCCTGTTTCGGAGAGTATAGCAATGACAAGTGATATCTCCTGTGTTAAGGGCTGTGATATGCTCGTTTTCGGAATACCTTCGTCTTTTGTTCGTGATGTAGCTAAGGAAGCTGCTCCATATGTTGACGAACATATGGTGATCGTCAACACAGGTAAGGGTCTTGAGGAAGGAAGTCTTAAAACTCTCAGCGAGGTGATACTTGAGGAGATACATACTGAAAAAATGGTTGTTCTTTCAGGTCCTTCTCATGCCGAGGAAGTTGCAAGATGTGTGCCTACAACTATTGTTGCAGCGTCTGCAAATCATGAAGCTGCTGAGTATGTTCAGCGTGAATTCGGCAACAACTTTATGAGAATATATCTTAATGACGATGTTAAGGGCTGTGAGATAGGCGGTGCGCTGAAGAATATTATTGCACTTTGCGTTGGCGTCTGTGACGGTCTGGGTTACGGTGATAATACCAAGGCTGCACTTATGACTCGCGGAATACATGAGATCGCTCGTCTCGGAAAAGCCTGCGGAGCTGATGTTACTACCTTCAGCGGACTTACAGGCATTGGTGATCTGATAGTAACCTGCACAAGTATGCACAGCAGAAACAGACGTGCAGGCATACTTATCGGTCAGGGAGTATCTCCCGAGGAGGCTGTTGAGCGTGTCGGAACTGTTGAGGGCTATTTCTGCTGTAAAGCTGCATATGCACTTGCAAAAAGACTTGGCGTTGAAATGCCTATAACAGAGCAGCTGAACGAAGTGCTTTTCAATGGCGGAGATGTCAGACATGCACTTGGAGCACTCATGAACAGACCACAGATCTATGAAGAAATATAAGTTATACTATCAGAGGTGAATAAAAAGTGATAAAAATCTGTGATTACAGAGGTCATATAAGAAACTGGCGCGGACTTTGCGAAGAGCTTGGTATTGATAATACACTTTTACGTGAAGAGCGCGAAAAGGCTATAATTATTAAAGCATATGAAAAATGGGGCAGAGAAATGGCTGACCATTTTTACGGTATGTTTGCATTTGGACTTTATGATGACGCAGAAGATAAGTATTTCTGTTTAAGAGATCAGTTTGGTACAAAGCCGTTTTATTATTATATAACTGCTGACAATAAGCTGCTTTTCGGTACAAATATAAGCAGCATAATCGGTAGGGAAGGCTTTGTAAAAGAACTGAATGTTGATATGCTCCAGATCTATATGACACTTACCTATGTTGCAGGTGATGACACTTTTTTCAAGGGTGTAAAAAAGCTTATGCCGGGACATTGGCTGGAATTCAAGAATGGTAAGCTCACTGTAGAGCGCTATTGGACTCCCACATTCAAGCCCGACGAAAGCAAGTCCCTTAATGATTGGGCAGATGAGATACACGATACGCTGACTAATATATTCTCTGAGGTCAAGGATGAAGATGAAGTTGCTGAATCCTTCCTTTCAGGCGGCGTTGATTCATCATATGTCCTTGCGATGAGTGATGCAAAAAGAGCTGATTCATGCGGATATGACGAGGAAAGATTTGATGAATCACGTGTTGCTGCAAAGACAGCCGAGCTTCTTAAAGTTGAACACAGTGTAGCAAATATACAGCCTAAGGATTTCTTTGATATTGTTCCTTTTGTAATGTACAACATGGAGCAGCCTCTCGGCGATGCTTCTGCTATTGTATTCACACTTGGCTGCAAGGCTACGGCTGAGCACACCAAGCTTTGTTATTCGGGTGAGGGCGCAGATGAATTCTTTGGCGGATATAATATGTACCGCAATGCAGAGCGTTACGGCGACAACCTCAAGACCTTCTATGTTGGCAACACAAATATTATGAAGGAAGATGAGAAGCAGCGCATACTCAAGCATTATGATCCGAATGTCCTTCCTATTGATCTTGTAAAGTACATTTATGATGAAACAGAGGGACTTGATCCGCTTACAAAGATGTCAGATGTAGATATACAGATATGGCTTGAAGGAGACATTTATCTCAATGTAGACAAGATGAGTACAGCCTGTGGACTTGAGATACGTATGCCGCTTACCGACAGAAGAATATTCGACATAGCTTCACGTATGCCTTCAAAATATAAGGTAAACGAGGAGCAGAACAAGGTGGCATTCAGAACTGCTGCTGCAAAGGTACTTCCTGATGAAATTGCTTTCAGGAAAAAGTTAGGATTTATCGTTCCTGTCAGAATATGGCTTGCTGATGAGCGATATAATGCAGATGTACGCGAAAAGTTCAACAGTGATATGGCTGCAAAGTTCTTTAATGTTGATGAGATCAATGCTATATATAAGGACTATGTTGGCGGAAATTCCGATAACTGGCGTAAGGTATGGACTATATATACTTTCCTTGTATGGTATGAGGAGTATTTTGTAAAGAGATAAAAATTATCCCCTGTGAAAAACAGGGGATTTTTTTCTGAACCCCCGTCTTTGACGGGGAATGATTATTTACAAAAAAAGCGCTGTCTGCAAGATATGCAGACAGCTGAGTGAGGAAGTGATTGGGTGTATATTTCGACTGATAAAACAGTCGGGGGTCAAGCAACAGTTTTTACCTCTTTCCTGCTTTTTACAGGCGAGCTTAGGTTTTTCCTAAGAGTGTGCTCAAAGGCAGTCATATTGAGCAAAAGCGCTCCTATCCATGCAGAAGCTTCTGCGTATGCTGTAGCTCTGAAGCCAACTGTAGATATGAATAAAGCGATGACAGCTATTCTCAGAGCCATTTCGGCAATGCCGGATATCATAGGTATAAATGGCTTTCCGAAGCCCTGACAGCCGTTTCTGAATACGAAGAGAAAGTCAACTGCAAAGAGGAATATACCGCATACAGGGAGATAAGTCTTTGCGATTTCAACCGGCTCTGTTCCGTTTACCATAAGTCTTGCAAGTGCTCCCGGGAAGAATACCATTACAGAGCCAAGGATAATATAAGAGATCGTTGCGATAGTAAGGCAGACATGGAGCCCGTCACGGATACGGTCAAATCTCTTTGCACCGAAATTCTGGCTTGTGAACGATGACATCGTAAATCCTGCTGTGCAGGCAGGCTGCATAAACATAGTGAGAAATTTGCTGCATGCGGAATAAGCTGTGGTATAAGCAACTCCGAGACCGTTTACGAAATACTGTATTACCATACAGCCTACAGCTGTAATAGAATTCATAAATGCCATCGGCAGACCGTTTTTGAACAGTTCGCTGTAGAGCTTGCCGTTGCCGCAGAAATCCGCTCTGGTAATGTTAAGCTCTTCTATTTTGCGTATTCTCAGCCAGCAGATGAAGGCTGACATTATCTGCGAGAAAATGGTAGCTATAGCTGCTCCTTCAACCCCTGTTTTCAGGACGAATATAAAGAAGCTGTCAAGGAATATATTGACTACGCTGGATATGATTATAGCAATGAAAGGAGTCTTGCTGTCGCCCAGTGCGCGGAGTATGCATGAGCAGAGATTATAGGTTATGGTAGCTATAAGTCCGCCGAAAATGAAGTAGCCGTATACAAGACCGTCATGCATAATAGCTTCGTCGGTCCTCAGGAGACGCAGCACAGGTCTCAGGAATGAGATGCTTACTGCGGTGAGCAGAATTGCAATCATAAAGCAAAGCATGGCCGATGAAGCTACAGAGCGTCTGAGCTTGGAATAATCCTTTGCACCGAAGCTCTGGGCAATTATGACTGAAAATCCGTTTGCCAGTCCCATTGAAAAACCGAATATGAGAAAGGTAAGAGAGGACATATTTCCGACTGCGGCAAGAGCATTGTCACCAAGACCTTTTCCGACTATGGCTGTATCAGCGATAGTGTAAAGCTGCTGAAGCATATTTGTGAGCAGCATGGGAAAATAGAATTTAAGTATAAGGCTTGTTACATTTCCCTGTGTAAGATCATTTGCTTTAGCCATAAAACTCCTCCTTTACAGCAAAATCACGTTGTTTTCCTTTGTCTTTCATTGTGTTTATTATAGTCGAACAAACAAATAAATTATATCAGAAATATTGCATTTGTATCAAAAATAGGATATAATAGAAATACAGCAATTTATGAGGAGCTGACCGCAATTTTTGGATTGGGGGGAGTTTATGAAAACAGACCGTGATCTTAATTACAGATTATATATACAGAGAAATGACGGCTTTATGCGTAGCCCGTTTGAGCGTGAGCTCAGCGTTTACAGAATGGTGCAGTCAGGAGATATAGAAGGCATCAAAAAGAGATTCGAGATCATACGCAGGAATTTTTTCGAGGGCAAGGGAACTCTTTCAAATGATCCCGTGCGGAATGTAATGTATCATTTTGTAACTGCTGTTGCATTGGTGGCAAGATTTTGCATCGAGGGCGGCATGGAGCTGAATACTGCATATACTCTCAGTGATATTTATATACAGCGCGCCGACAAGCTCAGCGATGCAGAAAAGATAATTGACCTTCTCGGAGAGATGCAGCTTGATTTTACCGAGAGAATGCGTACTCTTAAAAAGGAAAATGTAATATCTATTCATGTAAGGAAATGTATTGATTATATATATGAGCATCTGCATGAGGAGCTTACGCTGACACGGCTTGCAGATCATGTGGGACTTAATCCATCTTATCTTTCAAAGCTTTTCTCAAAGGAAAAGGGAATGAGCATAAAAAGCTTTATAATACAGGCAAAGGTTGCAACGGCTGAAAATCTGCTGAGATATTCTGATTTTTCATGCCTTGAGATATCTCTTGCACTTGGTTTTTCATCGCAGAGCGCATTCATCAGCGTTTTTAAGAAAATAGACGGTATCACTCCGAAAAAGTTCAGGGAACTGCACTATCTGGACGTTATGGAGCAGAATAAATAAAGAGGTGCTTATAAATGGTTTCAAAGAATAATAAGACTGATCATATGATATCGGCCATTGTTACAGTGGCTGTATCGGTTCTGGCAATAATTGGACTTTACTGTCATGAGCCGTGGTTTGATGAAGCTCAGGCGTATCTGCTGGCAAAGAATTCCACATGGCACGATGTTCTCACACACTGGACTCATTATGAGGGACATCCTCCCATGTGGCATATACTGTTAAAATGTGCAGCATCATTAGGTTTGTCTTTTGAAGCAGCAATAAAATCCGTGAACTTTATTTTTGTTGAAGCAGTATTGCTGCTTATACAGTTCCGTTCACCTTTCAGCAGGATAGCCAAAACTATTATACCTCTGAGCTTCTTCCTGCTTTATCAGTACAGTGTGATATCGCGTCCGTATATGATGCTCACATTTTCATGCCTGCTGGCTGCAATGTGCTACAAGGAAAGACATGAAAAGCCTGTGAGATACTGCCTTGCCCTTATTTTTATGTGTACTGCTCATTCATACGGTATTGCGTTTGCAGGCGGTATAGTTTTGTCTGATATGATCGGTGAAGCCATAAGAGAACGCAGTGTTAAAAAGATGTGTATGGGCATCATTACAAATAAGAAGCTTCTTTTCAGCTATATTATACTTTTAGCGGCTGCAATGGCAATGATCGCAGATATCATGCCGCATTCGGATACATATGCCGCAAAGCAGACTGTCAGCGAGAGTGCTCATAGTTTGCCTGTTTGCTATATTTTCAGCTGGCTGCTTATTCCGTCGGAAAACCTGTTTACTTCATTCTCGTCGGAATTGCTCTACATGAGAGAGGAAGTAAACCCTGTCGGTGAAGTTATTGCAGCAGGAGTAATATCATTCCTCATATGGGCAGTGCTGTTCGTGATATGCAAAAAAAGACGTATGGTGGCAGAGCTTTTCATACCATATTCTTTTATAGCTGTACTTACTTCACTGCATATAAGCCCTCATCATTTCGGCATATTCTTTATGTATCTGCTCTTTATTCTGTGGACTGCGACAGACAAAGAGCCTGTAACAATGAGTGAATTTACAAAGCTTGCGGAAAAAGCGGGCTTGTCTGAGTCGTTTACAAAGAAGATAATCATAGGTACGGCTGCTGCATTCTCGGCTATCAATATTTACTGGGATAGTTTAAGCTTTTACCGTGAAATAAAGCTCCCTTATGATCCTGCACCTGCTCTGGCAGACTGGATAAAGGACAATGGTGCTGAAGATAAAAAGCTGCTTACAACATGGGCTGAAAGCGATATTTTTATCGTCAATGCTTCGAGTATTGTTGTAAATGCATATTTTGACAGAAATATCTATTATAACCTTAATTATGATCTGCCGTTCATAACTCATATAGTAGTTGATGATAATGAACGTAAGGAGACAATAAACAAGTGGAAGCAGGCAGGAAAGCCCGATCTTATGATATGTGATACTCCTAATGAAACTGCTTTTATATGTAGTGAGCTGGGAATAGATGACGACTATGCTGCAACTGCTTATGTGGGAAAGGGAAGAAGAATATTCAAGGATAAATGTGATATCTACAATGTATATGTAATGTGCAGTAAGGATACCTATAAAGAAATATACGGTAAGGAATATGAAATATCGACATATTGAAAAAGCTGTATTCATATCTCGTCCCAACAGATTTATCGCAGATGTGATGATCGGCGGCAAAAAGGAAAGAGTTCATGTAAAGAATACGGGAAGATGCAGGGAGCTTTTAAGGGAGGGCGCTGCGGTTTACCTTGAGCGTTCCGAAAATCCCGACAGAAAGACTGCATATGATCTTGTGGCAGTTGAGAAACTGCGTGACGGACTTCATCCTCTGCTTGTAAATATGGACTCTCAGATACCGAATTCAGCGGCTGAGGAATGGCTGAAAAGAGGCAAGCTGTTTTCGGAGCAGGCTGTGATACGCCGTGAATGTACATACGGGGCTTCACGCTTCGATTTTAAGATAGAAGATGATGGAAAGACATCATTTCTTGAAGTCAAGGGAGTTACTCTTGAAAATGACGGAATTGCAAGCTTTCCAGATGCTCCTACGGAACGCGGGGTAAAGCATATATATGAGCTTATTCGTGCAGCAGGCGAGGGATACGGAGCATACCTTCTTTTTGTTATCCAGATGAAGGAAATAACTGAATTCCGACCAAATGATGAGATGCACAGGGAGTTTGGCGATGCACTGAGAGAAGCTCGGAAAGCAGGAGTGAATATCCTTGCCTATGACTGTATCGTTAAGCCAGATAGTATAGTAATTGACAAGCCTATTATCGTCAGAACGGAGCTGTAATATGAACTGGAAAAAACTTTTATGTGAGAAGCGCAGGAGAAGCTATTCAACTACTTCTGTCAGTACGGATACAAGAAATGAGTTTCAGCGTGATTATCACAGGATAATCGGAAGTGCATCTTTCAGACGCTTACAGGACAAGACACAGGTCTTTCCCCTTGACAGGGGAGACTTTGTCCGTACTCGTCTTACTCATTCTCTTGAGGTATCATCCTTTGCAAAGTCTCTCGGACAGATGATATTCCGCAATATAATGCAATACGGAAAGGATAAAGACCTGACATTTGAGGATATAGACAAGATATGCAGTGTACTTGAATGTGCGGGACTTATCCATGATATCGGCAATCCTCCCTTCGGACATTTCGGCGAAGACTATGTACGTGACTGGTTCAGGAAAAATCTGAATAAGCTTGAATACAAAGGCAAGAAAATTGATGAGCTTCTTGCCCCTCAGATGCTTAACGACTTTTACCACTTCGAGGGTAATGCACAGGCGTTGAGACTGCTGACAAAACTGCATTTCCTTGTTGATGAAAACGGCATGAATCTGACTTATACTCTGCTGAATACTATCATAAAGTATCCCGTACCGTCTACGGAGATAAATAAAAAAAGCGGAAACATCAAGGACAAGAAAATGGGCTATTATTATGCTGATAAGGATATATTCGAGGACATAGTCAACAGCACGGGTGCTGTAAACTGTCGTCACCCTCTTGCATTCATACTTGAAGCGGCTGATGACATTGCATACAAGACCGCTGATATGGAGGACGCTGTAAAAAAGGGCTTTGTGAGATATGAGCAGCTGCTGAACGACCTTAAAAACAGATATATAGACAGATGTGCAGATGCTTCCGAGCGTAAGGAATACGCAAAGGCTGTAAATAAGCTTGAGGATTATTATGCACAGGCTTGCGAAAAGAAGCTTTCATCACCCGAGCAGAACGCTGTTCAGCGCTGGATAATCTATGTGCAGGGCGTTCTTTTAAAATGTGCAGCTTTCGGATTTACAAGCAATTATAATGAGATAATGGAAGGAAGCTTTCCAAAGGAGCTCCTTGCAGTATCACACGGAAATGCACTTGCATACGCACTTGGCGATATGGCTTGCCGTTATGTTTTTCAGTCCAAGGAGATATATAAGCTGGAAATAGCCGCAGGGGAGATATATGAATTTCTCCTGAGCAAGCTTGCCAATGCGGCTGTACTCTATGATACAGAGCTTGAAAGCTCAGCTATTGAGCAGCGCATAATGAAGCTTGTCTCCGAGAACTATATACGGGCTTACAAAATAAGCTCAGAGGGGAAGCAGGAGAATGAAAAGCTGTATTTAAGGCTTATGCTTGTAACTGACTTTATCTGCGGAATGACAGACGGCTATGCACAAAAACTTTACAGGGAGCTGAGCGGAATTGAGTGAAGTTAAGAATAATAAGCTTAAAAAGCGTATTTTTGATATTATTCAGATCGGAAACAAGTATGATTTCCCAAGCAGAGCGTTTGACTTCCTTATAGTAACGGTTATTATTCTGAATATACTTACTGTTTTTCTCTCTACCTTTGATCAGCTTGAAAGATTCAGCGTTTTATTTACTGTCATTGAGTTATCAACTATGGCGATCTTTTGTTTTGAATATGTACTCAGAATATGGACAGCTGATCTGCTTTATCCCAAGCTTGGCAAATTCAAGGCAAGAATGAGGTTCCTTGTATCTTTTGACGGCGTAATTGACTTGCTTACTATACTGCCATTCTTCTTCCTTGATGGCTTTATCGTATTCAGAATGCTGAGAGTTGTCAGAATATTTCATCTTTTCAGAGTCAATGCACATTATGACTCGTTCCATGTTATTACAACAGTACTGATCGAGAAGAAAAATCAGATCTTTTCATCTGTTTTTATTATTATCGTGCTGATGCTTGCATCGTCGCTGGGTATATACAGTGTGGAGCACGAGGCACAGCCCGAAGTTTTCAGCAATGCGTTTTCGGGCATATGGTGGAGCGTTTCAACACTTCTTACCGTTGGATACGGCGATATCTATCCGGTAACTGTCATAGGCAAGCTTATAGGAATATGTATAGCTTTCCTCGGCGTAGGAGTAGTTGCTATCCCGACTGGTATCATTAGTGCAGGTTTTGTGGAGCAGTACACCAAAAATCAGCAGTCAGATGTTAGATTTCCTGATATCAAGGAAGTTGGAGAGATACTTGTTGACCGAAAAAGCGGCTTCTCCGGAATAAGTGTATTGGATATAAGAGAGAAATATAATCTAAGCATACACGTTATTTTAAGAGGTGAGCTTACTATAGTTCCTGTTGATAATGTAAAGATAAAGATAAATGATATACTTATTGTTAAGAGTGAAAAGATAGAAAAGGCAAAAAAATAATATAAAATATAAAAAACAGAGCGTTATTTGTATTCTTTTAACAGATAACGCTCTTTCATATTGACATGGTTGGATATAAGTGCTATAATTATATTGCAAGAATAATTGGGTTATTATTTGAGCAAAGCCGACGTTGATATCTGCACATGATCAGCTGAGGCATTTTCTTTGTAATGGACAGATCAGAAAAGCTGTATTCTTAGGCGAATACAGCTTTTGTCCATTTCAGAAGCCAAGTTCTTCGTAGTCCTCGCGGATAAATCTGTGATATGACGCATGGATACTTCCGTCTATTTCCTCTTCCTCTGATATACAGTAGTAATACTCATCGGGTATCATATCGGTAAAATAGACAAGATAACGGAATTCTTCATTGTTGATCTCGGTTATGGAAACATTCTCGGAAGCTTCTCGGAATATATCAAGTATTTTTTCTGTATCGGCATGACACCTGACTGATTCCACAAGCTTTTCCATAAAGCCATAGCCGTCGCTCTGAGCGTTAACATAAGCTGTTCCCTCAACAGGTATAGTTATGCAGAAACTGTTTTTTGTACTGTGAAAAGAGAGTTTTCCAAGCTTTTGTGCCACACTGTCAGCAAAGCTTTCCAGGAGCTGCGGCAGTTTCTCAGAGTCGTTTATGCCCATAAGATGACATAATGAGGAATTTATATAGTTAAGGCTCATGGGACGGTGATCGTAACCGAGTTTCAGCTGAGCTTCGTAAATATTATCGCATATGTTCTTTTCAAGTCTTTCAAAAGTCATAGATATTACCTCCATTGATAAGTATAACATATATTTTATAATAAATCAACGTAAAAGAAACGGTCTCATTCGAGACCGTTTTTGTTTATGCACTTTCAAACTGTGAGTTGTATAGCTGAGAGTAGAAGCCGTTTTTCGACAGCAGCTCTTCGTGACTGCCCTGTTCGATAATATCGCCGTCCTTCATAACAAGTATGATATCGGCATTTTTTATAGTTGAAAGGCGGTGAGCGATGATAAAGCTTGTTCTGCCGTTCATAAGGCGGTCCATAGCATCCTGTATCAGTATCTCGGTTCGTGTATCAACGGAAGAAGTAGCTTCATCGAGTATCATAACCTTAGAGTCTGAAAGGATAGCTCTTGCAATAGTAAGGAGCTGTTTTTGTCCCTGAGATACGTTGCTTGCGTCCTCATTCAGTACCATATCATAGCCATTTGGAAGCGACTTGATGAAATGGTGAGCGTGAGCGGCTTTAGCAGCAGCAATGACCTCTTCATCTGTGGCATCAAGTCTGCCGTAGCGGATATTTTCCATGATAGTGCCGTTGAAGAGCCATGTGTCCTGAAGTACCATGCCAAAGCTCTTTCTCAGCTCATAACGAGGTATCCTGCGTATATCAGTTCCGTCGAGAGAGATGGTACCGCCGTTTACGTCATAGAAACGCATCAGCAGCTTTACCATAGTAGTTTTTCCTGCACCTGTAGGTCCGACAATTGCTATCTTCTGACCTGCCTTGATATCTGCACTGAAATCGTCAATGATTATCTTATCCTTGTTATAGCCAAATGAAACATGGTCGAAGCTTACGTCGCCGACTATATTTTCAGGTATAACTGCATCAGCAGGTATCTGTTCCTCTTCCTCTTCTTCAAGGAATTCAAATACTCTTTCAGCAGCCGCAGTCATGGACTGTACCTGATTGATGACCTGAGCTATCTGCTGTATGGGCTGGGTGAACTGCTTAACATACTGTATGAATGCCTGTATATCACCGATACCGATAACACCCTTGATAGCGAGGAGTCCGCCAGAAATAGCAACTCCTGCATAGCCGAGGTTTCCGACGAACTGCATTATAGGCATCATTATACCCGATATGAATTGTGACTTCCATGCTGATTTATAGAGTACATTGTTTGTATTGCAGAAATCCTTCAGTGTTTCTTCTTCCTTGTTGAAAGCCTGAACTACTGTGTGTCCGCTGTAGGTCTCTTCAACAAGACCGTTGATATGTCCGAGATATTCCTGCTGAGTGCGGAAATGCTTCTGAGACTTCTTTATGACAAACGAGAGAAGAACAGCTGATATTGGGAGTATCACTATTGATATGAGAGTCATAAGCGGTGATATTGAAAGCATCATTATCAGTGTGCCCACAAGAGTTGCAACAGATGTGATTATCTGTGTGATACTCTGATTAAGTGTTGTACCCATAGTATCTACATCGTTTGTGATACGTGAGAGCACCTCGCCGTATGTTCGGCTTTCAAAATATCCCATTGGCATACGTGCTATCTTCTCGGATATGTCCTTTCTAAGTCTGTAGGATATCTTCTGCGATATTCCTGTCATTATCCAGCCCTGTACGAAGCTTACGACTGAACTGAAAATATAGAGTCCGAGTGTAAAGAGGAGTATCTTACCGATGTATCCGAAGTCGATGCCGCCTGTGCCGGCAATCTTGCTCATGAGCCCGTCAAATAGGGCGTTTGTGGCTTTCGCCATTATCTTAGGACCTGCAACTGAGAATATGGTTGCAACAGCGGCAAGTATCATAACTATGAAAATCGCTATTTTGTAAGCTCCGAGATAGGATATGAGCTTTTTTATCGACCCCTTGAAGTTCTTGGGCTTTTCGCCGGGAGCAAATCTGCCGCCTCCGCCCATGTGTCCGTGTGGACGCTGTACAGGCATACTGCTTTTATTATTTTCACTCATTATCCTCACCTCCCACGCTCTTTTTCAGTTCTTCCTCGGACAGCTGAGAGCCTGCTATCTGCTTGTAGGTCTCACAGGACTTTATAAGCTCTTTGTGAGTGCCCTTGCCGACTATCCTGCCTTCATCGAGAACGATTATCTGATCTGCGTTCATGATAGTGCTGATACGCTGAGCGACTATGATGACTACGGAATTTTTAACGTATTTCTCAAGCTCTTTTCTGAGAGCTGCATCAGTTTTCATATCGAGAGCAGAGAAGCTGTCATCGAAAATGTATATCTCAGGTGACTTTACTATAGCTCTTGCAATGGCAAGACGCTGCTTCTGACCGCCCGAAACATTGCTTCCTCCCTGTGAGATAGGTCTTTCAAATCCGTTTTCATCAGTTGAGATAAATTCCATAGCCTGAGCTATCTGAGCTGCCTTTTCAAGCTCTTCATCTGAAGCATCTGGCTTGCCGAATTTAAGGTTAGAGCTTATAGTGCCCGAGAAAAGCACACCCTTTTGCGGTACAAGACCAATCCTGCTTCTGAGGTCGGATTTGCTCAGTTCACGGACATCTACACCGTCAACGGTGATACTTCCTTCAGAGACATCGTAAAAACGGGGGATAAGATTTATGAGAGTGGTTTTTCCACAGCCCGTACTGCCTATGATAGCAGTTGTTTTGCCTGATTCTGCTGTAAAGCTTATATTGCTTACCGCGTTGTCGTCGGCATTTGGATACTTGAATGAAACGTTATTGAAGCAGACTGTTCCCGTAGGATATGTAATTGTCTTGGGGGCTGAGGGTTCAAGTACAGTTGTATCTGTTTTGAGTACCTCATCTATTCTGTCTGCTGCAACTCCTGCACGTGGCAGTATAACTGACATGACCGTAAGCATGAGAAATGACATGACTATCTGTATTGAGTAGCTGATGAACGCTGTCATTGCACCTACCTGAAGATCACCTGTGTCTATCCTGTGAGCCGATACCCATACGATAGTAAGCGAAACTCCGTACATTACCAGCATCATACCCGGCAGCATGAAGGTCATTACCCTGTTGGTGAAAAGCTGTGTCTTCATAAGCTCGGTATTTGCCTTGTCGAAGCGCTTTTCCTCTTCCTTTTCACGTCCGAAGGCTCTTATAACGCTGAGACCTGTAAGTATCTCACGGGATATTAGATTAAGTCCGTCCAAAAGCTTCTGCATGATCTTGAATTTCGGAAGCGCTATTATCATAAGGACAAGTACAAGCATAAGTATAACAGAAACAGCAGCAATTATTATCCAGCCCATATGTGCGCCTGTATTAAGTACCTTTATAACGCCGCCGATACCGAGTATAGGGGCATACATAAGAACTCTTAACAGTACTGCCGTTACGTTTTGTATTTGCTGAACATCGTTTGTGCTTCTTGTTATGAGTGAGGCTGTTGAGAATTTGTCTATCTCTGTATTTGAGTAGCTGATGACCTTAGTGAATATCTTTTCGCGCAGGTCACGGCCTATGCCGGCACCTGTTCGTGCAGCGAAATAGCCTGCTCCCATTGAAGCAGCGAGCATCAGAACAGCCATGCATAGCATTTTCAGTCCCTGTAACCACAGGTATTTCTTCTGTATGCCGTCTACGTCCACTCCAGCGGCTTTGTCGGCAGAAATAGCATAGGAGATACCCATTGATTTCATGGTATTGCTGCCCACTTTAGATACTGTATCTTCGAGCTGACTGCGTAGAGTTGAAATCTGTTCTGCATCAAGCTGACCGT
The DNA here is from genome assembly GCF_000518765.1 of Ruminococcus flavefaciens ATCC 19208. GTDB lineage: Bacteria > Bacillota > Clostridia > Oscillospirales > Ruminococcaceae > Ruminococcus > Ruminococcus flavefaciens. The sequence continues at coordinate 120,922 of NZ_JAEF01000017.1, forward strand.
TATTTATAAGTCCGAGCATAATGGGACGCATATCCACATAGGTGATGAGAACGCCATTTTCGTCCTTGGCTTCATGCGTTTTGAGGTCAAGGTGCATATACTCGCTTATTTCGTCAAGAGTGAGTTTTTCAATATCAAGCTCATCGGGAGACTGCTGAGGAGCCTTCTCCATTGATGCTTTCAGATTAGCTTTGAATTTCTCTTCACTCATATTGCCTGTCTGCTGAGTCAGGGCAACAGGTATAAGAAATTTTTCGGTGGAGTTTTCAAGCTCCTTATCAGAAGCATTTCTCTCGTAAATATCACCGTTCTTAGAGTAAAGGCTTTCCCATTCCTGTTTCTCATTTTCTGTCATGTACAGAGTTGAATAAAGCATATCTTCCAATGTCATTTTCTCTGGAAGGATATACTCAACACCGTGATTCTGGATACCGATGTCTATCATATCTGAGGTGTACTGCGGAAGTGAAAGGTCACAGTATGCCTGTACTCCGAGGAACACCAGTATGATAAGTACGATATGCCAGTATGGTGCCATATTCAGGATTATTCTTTTCATTTTATCCTCCTTGTCTGATGTATCAGCGATTATTATACATTAATAATATATAAAAGTCAAGTGAAAAAATTACCTTATCTGTGGGTGCAGCAGAGTTTATTCGAGTATATCATTTAGCTTTTCATAGTTGTTTTTTACGCCGTCATCAAGGTCAAGGGCTATTTTCTCTTCTGCCAGTATATGCAGCCGCTGTATAAAGCCTTCCATTTCAGTTATAAGTGCCTGTGTTCGGCTTATGTTTCTTCGTATGGCTGTTTTTTCACTGCCGTTGGAGAGTCTGTGCTGCGTATTTTGAGCTGATAGTCTGCTTTTTAACTGTTCAAAATAGGGGAGCGCGTATTTTTTCTCCAGTACCGACAGTGTATCGGGTGTGTAGCGGTGAATATACATTATTGCTTTAAAAGCTTTTTTGCTTCCCGATGTGAACTGCCAGTATATCGGGCGCTTTCGGTATACCTTACAATGCTCCTTAAAAAAGCTTTTTCTCAGATAGTCATATAGCACTTCATGGGCATCGCCGCTGCCGCCGAGAGCTACAGCGATATAGGAAAGGTTTTCGTTAAGAGTATCCTGTCCGTAAGCTTTTTCGATGAAGCTTATGACAGCAGCCGTCAGACCGCTGTCGGAACTGTTTACAGTCATAATATTGTCGGTGCAGGGGATAATAGTGGAATATGCAGAGGAGTCCCAGCTTCCCCCTGCGTAGCAAAGGCCGTCACGGTCAAGTGAATAGCGCCCGAAGATACAGCCTACTGCATAGCTTATAAGGCTTTTTATTTCTCTTTGCAGTTCAGCACGGCGCACAGTAACGTCCTCATCATTTACATCAGGTGTGAGCTCCTTTTCAAGACCGTATGCGGAGATAAAAAATTTATTGATCTTTTCTTCGTTTTTTTTAAGTCTGGTGAAACGCTCGTCGCAAAGCTTTTCCCATTCTTTAAATTTATCTGATATCAGTTTTGACATGATATTGCTCCTGTTTTTTTGTTACAATTATAACATACTTTTACGGATAAATCAATGTTAACAAGGTAAACAACTGAATAAAAAATGAAAATTAACATATGATCACAATTGACAACAGAAGTATTTGGAGTTATAATAAAACAGTTGATAAAAAGTTGATTTTTCGGTTTTAGAATAATACGGAAAGGAGCGGAAAATATGTACAGTATACTTATCGCAGATGATGAAAAGGACGTTGTAGGATTACTGAAGGATTATTTTGAGCTTGAGGGATACTGTGTATATACGGCGTACAGCGGTTCACAGGCAGTTGAAGCAGTATCAAAATCTCCCGATATCATACTTCTTGATGTGAATATGCCTGACGGCAATGGCTTTGAGGTGTGTCAGAAAATAAGAGACCACGTAAGCTGTCCGATACTTTTTCTGACTGCTAAAGTCGAAGACGAGGATAAGATAAACGGTTTTGCGGCAGGTGGAGATGATTACATAATAAAGCCATTTTCACTTGACGAGCTCGGAGCTCGCGTAGCTGCTCATATCCGCAGGGACAGGCGCGTCAGCGCGGCAAAGAATGTTCGGTTTTACGGTGATCTTGTCATTGATTATACCGAGAAGAAAATAACAGCAGGCGATGATATAATTGATCTTGCAAATAAAGAATTCCGCATAATAGAGCTGCTTTCGCTGAATGCCGGACAGATTTTTGACAAGGAGCGTATTTACGAAAAGATCTGGGGCTATGACGCTGAGGGTGACAGCTCGGTCATTGCCGAGCATATAAGGCGTATAAGAGCAAAGCTGGGAAAATACGGAGAGGATAAGCATATCGGTACTGTGTGGGGAATGGGGTATAAATGGATAAAGTAAAAAAAGTCGGAATTAAAGGCTCTTTTGTAAAGTACATTGCAGTATGCTTTGTTATATGCGTTATAGGTAACTGGATGATTTATGCGCTTTTCGATTATCTTCAGAGATGGTATGTTGATCGTTATGTAAATGTGTTTTTACCGGAATATTTTTCAATGGATGAGTATCGGGTATGGAACAGTCTTCCCGAAGATATGTGGATCTACGATCTGCTTCATTACGGCAGATATATTGCTGTTTCACTTTGGTCCTGCCTTTGTATCTGGTTCACTGTGACAGCTTTTTATACAGCGGAAGTCAAAAAGCCTATTGATACGCTGTTATCTGCATCTGAAAGAATACTTCATGACGACCTTGATTTTGAAGTCCGTACTGAGTGCAAAAATGAATTGGGCAAGCTTTGCGTTTCATTTGAGAATATGCGCAAAAATCTGTATGCGAGCAACTACGAGCTGTGGAAATCCCTTGAAGAACGAAAAAGACTTAATTCAGCCTTTTCACACGATCTTCGCACTCCCATAACAGTCCTTAAAGGTTATACCGAGCTTGTTAACAAGTTTGACGGAAGGATAAGTCCCGAAAAACAGGCAGATATACTCAGGAAAATGAGTGTACAGATCGAACGTCTTGAGCATTATACTGAAAAGATGAGCTCGGCACATAAGCTTGAGGATATCATTCCAGAGGAAGAGAAAATATCATTTAATGAGCTTTGCAGTAATTTTGATGAAGTAGGAAAACTCATATGCGGAGAAGATACTTTTTCATTTACTGCAAAGGAAGCAGCTGAAGATGTTATTTATAGTGACCGTGAACTGATAATGCAGGTATTTGAAAATATTGTGTCAAATGCAGAGCGGTATAAAATTAACGAGATAAAGTGCCTTGCAGAAATTGAGAATGAACGGCTCAGAGTTACGGTTTCCGATGACGGTGAGGGGTTCTCGGAGGAAGCTCTGCGTAAAGCTTGGCAGCCATTTTACCGCGGTGAAAATGAGGATGAGATAGAACATTTCGGTCTCGGACTTTACATCTGCCGATTATTATGCAGAAAATGCGGCGGTGATCTTTATATTACCAATGGTGAAAAAGGCGGCGGGAAGGTCACGGCAGAATTTTCTGTAAAAAAATCAGAAAGTAGATAAAAAGTTGAAATTCATAGATTATTATAATGACATGATAGGAAAAGCTATCATGTCATTATTTTTGGAGGCGATAAAATGGACGAAAAGATCGTAATAAAAAATGTCAATAAGTTCTATGGCAAAAAGCAGGCACTGTTTGACATTGATCTTACTATTGAAAAGGGAATGTTCGGACTCCTCGGAAGAAACGGCGCCGGCAAGACCACGCTTATGAAAACACTTGCTGTTCTTCATAAAAAGAAAAGCGGAGAAATAACAGTATGCGGTGTTCCGATTGAAAAGGCTAAGGAAATACGAGCGATGACAGGCTATCTTCCTCAGGATTTTTCAATGTATCCCAATATGAAGTGCGATGAGGCTCTTGAATATCTCGGGTATCTTTCGTGCATACCAAAGATTGAATGTAAAAAACGTGTTACTTCGCTTCTTCGGAAGGTAAACCTTATTGAGCACCGCCACAAAAAGGTAAAGGAACTGTCTGGCGGTATGAAGCGCAGGCTCGGTATTGCTCAGGCGCTTATACATGAGCCGAAGGTGCTCATAGTTGACGAGCCTACAGCAGGACTTGATCCCGAAGAACGTATCCGTTTCAGAAATCTGCTCTGTGAGGTAGCTCAGGAGCGCATAGTTATACTCTCAACCCATATTGTGGGCGATATTGAAGCTACCTGTGAGAATATAGCTATAATGGACTCAGGAAGGATACTCTGGAAAGGAACAGTTCACGAAATACTTGAAAATGTAAAGGGGCATATCTATACGGCAAATGTTGAGAAGAGATTTCTTCCGCAGATAAAAAACGAGTATATAGTAACAGGTATGCTTGCACAGACGGATTATGTTACAGTAAGGATAGTATCGGATTCAGAGCCTGATCTGCCGAATACAGTACTCACAGAACCTGACCTTGAAGGGGCTTATGTTTACTGTTTGCACAGTAACGGCTGTGATATTGTCGGAGGTGAGAAATGATGCTGTTCAGAAAAGAATGCGGCAAGATATTTTGTTCTCTGACATACATTTTATATTGTCTGCTCGTTATTCTGATGATAATAAGCCAGTATTTCATTGACAGCGGTCAAAGGCTTTATCCGCCAAGTAAAGGTGACTATGATTACGGTGAAAAGATTGTTGAAGACCACGATCTTATTATGTCAACAGCTGCAGACGCACTGACAGTTGAATTCTTGTCAAACAGGTATGTATGCTATCCCTTTGGTTTTTATAAAGCTGTTCACCTTGATAATGAGGAGCAAGCAAAGATAGAAAAGTACATATGCGAGATCACAGGTCTTGATAGCACAGGTATTGCTGAAAAGAAGAAAAGTGCAGAGGTTTGTTATATTACGGACGGTACTCATGATTACGGCGAATATGCTATTAGAGATATGCCCATAAGCGAGAGTATGACATATGAGCGTTTTACCGATATAATGGAAGATGTTGATAATATCCTCGGCGGCGGTTCTGATTACGCTGTTGATGGATTGGTTTATCAATTCTCCCGTGTACCCATGACATATGAGGACGCGGTTGATGATTATAACAGCATTTTCAACGATGACAGGGTAACAAATGCATATGCAAGATTATTCGGTGACTATGCAGGGATAGTACTTGCGATATTGCCTGTATTCGTTGCAGCTGCGCTTACAGCAGCCGACAGGCGGCGCAGAATGAGTGAGCTTGTCTATTCGCGCAGATCGTCCTCGTTACGCATAGTATTCACTCGTTTTATTGCTCTTGTGACAACAATGTTCATTCCTGTATTTGTATTTATGGTCATCGCACTTATACAGATACTTATAAGATATAATGGCTCGGATATAGATATGACAGCGATGTTTACGCTGCCTACATTCTGGCTGCTTCCCAATATTATGGCTGCCACAGCAACCGGAATGTTGGTTACGGAAATACTGTCAGCAGGTGCTGCCATACTTGTACAGTTCGTATGGTGGTTTATGGGACTTATGGCAGGCGGAACGGCAGGATTATCAGGACGGATAGGAAAGTTTACGTTTATATGCCGTCACAATGCATTGGGAAACAGAAACGAATTTCTTATGAATTGGGATAATTTCGTTTTTAACCGTGTCTTTTACATGGTGATTTCTATAGCAGCGGTTTTATTCACAGTTGGTATTTATGAACTGAAGAGGGGAGGAAGCTTTAATGGTATCAGGCTGTTTGGCAAGGGTAGTATATTCAGACGTAAAACATAATTTTCTGATACATTATATAGTTGCACTGGGAATACTGCTTGCTTCTCCGATCTTTTTCAGCCTTTCACAGCTCGACTGTATTCTTGCAGCTCAGCCTCTTGAAGTTTATGTGCCTCTTATAGGCATAGTCCTGATGACTCCTGTATTTTTGCCTGAACAGAACGAAAGTATATATGATGTAGTCCGCTCGAAAAAGTTTAATCATGATATAGTATGTATTATAAGACTTTTGTGTTCTGTGGTTATAGCTGCTGTTATGATAGGTGCATATGTGCTGTATATGAAGCATTGTAATTCACAGGTCACAGTAAGGCATTTTATAGGTTCATCGGCAACTGCTTTTTTACTTGGAGCAATTGGTTTTGCATTTGCTGGTATCGGCAGAAATGTCATAATAGGCTATATGGCTTCTGTGATGTATTATATCCTTAATTTTTCATTTGGCACAAAGCTTGGATATTTCTATCTGTTTTCAATGATGCATGGCAGCTTTGCGGAAAAAAAGTGGCTTTTGACAGGAGCTTTTGTACTGTCGACCGCTGTATTCCCATTGCGCAGAGTATTCAGAGACAGATAAATAAAAGCCCGTAGAGATACGGGCTTTTTGATATTTTTATGTTTATTAGTTTGACATAGATGCATTTTTTAGCTTAAGTCTTATTTTGTCAGTGACAAGTGCGATGAACTCCGAATTAGTCGGACGTCCACGGTAACTGTCTATGGTATAGCCGAAAAAGCTGTTTATGATCTCTGAATTACCGCGATCCCATGCAATTTCGATTGCATGGCGTATAGCTCTTTCGACACGTGATGATGTAGTATCGTATTTCTTCGCTACACAGGGATAAAGCTGCTTTGTGATACATTCCATAAGATGACTGTCTTCAATAGCGCTTATAATTGCTGTACGGAGATAATGATAGCCTTTGATGTGTGCAGGAATGCCAAGCTTCTGTATAACATCTGTTACCATGATCTCTGTATCGGCACAGTTAAGAGGGATTGGTTTTCGGCATACCGATTTTACGATATAGCTGATAGTTTCAAGATCATACGGCGTTGACAAGAAGTACGAAGCACCATTTTCCATTACCTGACGTTCGATAAAGCTGTTTCTTACATCCGAAACAACTATGAAAGCAGGAGGTGAAACAAAAGCTTCCTTTACCTGCTTCATTATCATCAGGGCATCTGCATCAGGTAATGTCAGATCTACCATGACTACATCAGGATTGTCATTGAGAATGGAATCAAGTATCGCTCTGCTATTTTTCCTTCGGGTATAGGCTGTTATGCCGCTTTCCCTAAGCTTTGCTGCTACTTTTACTCCGTTTGATGCTGAATCGTCACCGATCAATACTTTGATTCTTTCATTTTCCATGTTAGGACTCCTTTTCTTTTGTTACTATGTTTACTATTCTACACCCGTTGTAGAGGAATTTCAATAGGTGGTTTTAGCGTAAATTGTCGAATTTTGAGATATTTTGTATTTTTATTGTTTTTGCTTATGGCGAATTATATTTTTATTTGTTATATTATATATCAATGTAGGTAATAATAAAAAAATATTTTGACGTCTATTGACATTATTATTGTTTTGCTGTATAATATTTAAGTACTTTGCGAGTGTGCTGGAATAGGCAGACAGGCACGTTTGAGGGGCGTGTGTCGAGAGACGTATGGGTTCAAGTCCCATTACTCGCACCAATGTATGGACAGATGGCTGAGCTGGTCTAAGGCGCACGACTGGAACTCGTGTATACGTTAATAGCGTATCGAGGGTTCGAATCCCTCTCTGTCCGCTCTTTTAAAGAAGCCTGTATTTCGATAAAAACACCGAAATACAGGCTTTTCTCATGCCTGTAGAAAACAGTTTTAAATGCATTTTTGCAGATTCGTGTGAAGAAAAAACAGGCGTTTTTTACATGAATTCACACGAAGAAAAGGCGATATAATGTTATAGATAAGACAGCTCCCGTGAGGGAGCTGGCCTTTTTAGAATAAGTATAAAGTATTTTTTCTCCATATGACATCAATACTTAATAGAAGGCTTGCTCCGTGATGATATGCTCGGATATGTCAAAGAAGCTAAGCATGAACCTACATTTATAGATTTGCCGGTTGAATGATAGTTAAAGCCTCCCGAGGGAGGCTTTTTTGATATAAAGTATGCTTGTGTAATTTGCTATAAAAACAAAATCCGATATAGTAAGTAATGACGAAAATTCAAAAATGTTAGGGTTTTATATTGACACCGTGTCAGAATAGTGCTATACTAACTATAGTGACACGATGTCAGAATAGATTGTCCAACGTATAATGGACAATATCCATGCGAAAAAACACTGATTGTGACGAGGAAGAAGGAGAATGTACTATGCCAAAAGGTTCACCGGAGCTGACAGCTTCACGTAAGGAAGAGATCGTGAACGCCTGCGAAAAGCTCTATCAGACAATGAGCTTCAAGGAGATCACAATAAAGGATATAGGTGCTGTGACATCATTCACAAGGACTTCTATCTACAACTATTTTCAGACGAAAGAGGAAATTTTTCTTGCCCTGATGCAGCGTGAGTACGAGCTGTGGGCTGAGGAAATGAACGAGCTTGCAAAGGAAAATGAAACTATGACCACTGAGGAGTTTTCATCAGCACTTGCACACTCTCTTGAAAAACACGAGCAGCTTCTGAAGCTCCTTGCGATGAATCACTACGATATGGAGGAAAACTCTCGCCCCGAACGGCTGACGGAGTTCAAGGTCGCTTACGGTGCTTCTCTTGATGCAGTGAGAGTATGTGTCAGAAAATTCTTTCCCGCAACGGACTGCGAAAGCTTTATCTTCGTATTCTTTCCGTTTCTGTTCGGTGTATATCCGTATTCGGTAGCGACACAAAAACAGCTTGACGCCATGCGTGATGCAAAAATGAAATTCAGGATGCACAGCATATATGAGATAATTTATTCCTGCGTGATGCAACTATTAGGAGGTACAAAATGAAATACACAAAACTTGGTAACTCAGATCTGAACGTTTCGAGGATATGTATGGGCTGTATGGGCTTCGGTGATGCGTCAAACGGTCAGCACTCATGGACGATAGACGAGGAGCACAGCCGTGAGATCATCAAGCGCGGGCTTGATCTCGGCGTAAACTTCTATGATACCGCGATCGGTTATCAGTCCGGAACCAGCGAGCAGTATGTCGGCAGAGCACTGCGTGACTTTGCAAAGCGTGATGAAGTTGTGGTTGCAACAAAATTCCTGCCGAGAACTCATGCGGATATTGAGGCAGGTATCAGCGGACAGAAGCATATAGAGCGTATGATAAACAAGAGCCTTGAAAATCTCGGAATGGACTATGTGGACCTGTACATTTATCATATGTGGGACTGGAATACGCCTATCTACGATATACTCGATGGTCTGGACCGTATCGTCAAGGCAGGAAAGGCAAGGTACATCGGCATTTCAAACTGTTATGCATGGCAGCTTGCAAAGGCAAATGCTCTCGCTGAGAAAGAAGGCTTTGCAAAGTTCGTCAGTGTTCAGGGACATTACAATCTGATCTTCCGTGAGGAGGAGAGAGAAATGGCTATGCTCTGCGCTGAAGACAATATCGCTATGACACCATACAGTGCCCTTGCAAGCGGCAGACTATCAAGACTTCCCGGCGAAACTTCAAAACGTGCCGAAGAAGATAACTATGCAAAATTCAAGTATGATGCCACGAAAGAACAGGATGAAGTTATCATCCGCCGAGTTGCAGAGCTTGCTGAAAAGCACGGCGTTTCAATGACAGAGGTATCTCTTGCGTGGCTGCTGATAAAGGTAACATCCCCCGTTGTCGGTGCGACGAAACTGCATCACATTGAGGGTGCTGCAAAGGCAGTCGATTTAAATTTGACTGCTGAGGAAATCGCTTATCTCGAAGAACCCTATGTCCCTCATGCGCTGGCAGGCGTTATGGCGCAGAACAAGCCTGCAAACAAGAATGACAAACACGTCTGGGGTACGGGCAATCAGAAAATCTAAGGAGGAAATCAATATGAACAATTTACCAAAGATCGCTCTCGGTGCGTGGGCATGGGGAAATGACGGAACATTCGGCGGCAGCCTGACAGCGGATACTCTCCGCCCCATATTTGACAAGGCTATGGAAAACGGTCTGAATCTGTGGGATACCGCTTATGCTTACGGTATGGGTACTTCAGAGAAGGTGCTTGCAGGCTTCGTGAAAGACCTGCCGAGAGACAGCTTCCTGATTTCAGACAAGTTCACACCCCAGTGTGCTGATGCTTCATCTCCGACAGCCATGAAAGATATGATCGAGATGCAGCTCAAACTTATGGCGCTTGACCGCTTTGATATTTACTGGATCCACAATGTCTGGGACGCTCCTAAATGGACAGAGGAGCTTGCAAAATACTTTGAGGGTAAAGACAACGTGCCAATGATCGGTGTTTCTAATCATAACCTTGCGGAGATAAAGCAGGCGGATGAAATCCTCAAAGCGCATGGTCTGAAACTCTCAGCGGTTCAGAACCATTACAGCCTTATCAACCGTTCCTCGGAGGAGTCCGGTATTCTGGACTACTGCAATGAAAATGGCATTACGTTCTTCTCCTATATGGTGCTTGAACAGGGCGCACTTTCCGGCAAGTATGATACTGCTCACCCAATGCCCGCAGGCTCCGCAAGAGCTGACAGCTATAACCCCATTCTCGACAAGCTGGAGATCATGAACAAGGCTCTCGGCAAGATCGCTGAAAAATACGGCGTAGGAATCGCACAGGTTCCTGTTGCGTGGGCGATCGCAAAGGGTACTCTGCCGATCATCGGTGTAACATAGGTCAGCCATGTTGAGGACGCAGTGAAGGCAGCAAATATAACGCTGACTGCCGATGAGGTTAAGGAGCTTGAAAGCGTTGCCGACAGTCTTAGTCTGAATGTTATCCGTTTCTGGGAAAAGGAAATGAAATAAACAGGTGAAATGTATGAAAAAGATTATTCTTTCAATGTTAGCTGCAATGTGTATGCTGTGCATCACGGGTTGCGGAAATACAGACCTCAGCTCCGCTCCGGCAGAAACTGCCGTACAGCAGGAAGTGCAGACGGATCAGTCCGCCGAAGATAATGAAGCAGAAAAGCCGGATGAAGATAAAGCTGTTTCCAGTCAGACTGAGAAGCAGCCGGAGAATCCGGATACTGCTGAGAGCAGCGGAAAGGACACGATAGTTGTGTATTTCTCTGCAACAGGCACCACAAAGGGAGTAGCAGAGCGTATCGCAAGTGTCACAAATGCCGATATTTTTGAGCTTATTCCTGCTGAGCCATACTCTGACGCAGACCTTGACTGGAACGACAAGAACAGCCGCACGACAATCGAGATGAACGATCAGAAGGCACGTCCTGCTATCGCAAATGATACAGTTAATCTGGACAGCTATACCACTGTTTACATCGGCTATCCGATCTGGTGGGGTGATGCGCCCAGAATAATGAGTACATTCGTTGAGGCACACGATTTTGACGGCAAGACTGTAATTCCCTTCTGCACCTCTGGCGGCAGCGGCATCGGCAGGAGTGGAAGTAACCTTGCATCGCAGGCCGGCAGTGGGAAATGGCTTGATGGAGACAGGCTTGATGCAGGCATATCCGAGAGCAAGATACAGGACTGGATAAACAGTATGAATTAAACAGGGAGGGCTGTTATGCAGACAAAGACAGGTATCATCAAAAGAATAGTCGATGCGGTGCTGACAGTCCTTTTGCTGTTTCTTATGGCATATCAGGTGACAAGCGATGTGCTGCATGAGTGGCTGGGTATCGGTATGACCGTAACGCTGATACTTCATCATATCCTCAACCGCAAATGGTATCAGTCTGTTTTCAAGGGAAAATATACGCCCTACCGTATCACTATGACTGCGGTAAACATGCTTTTACTTGCAGCTATCGCTCTTACGGCACTCAGCGGAATGGCTATGAGCGGACACGCAGTTCCGTTTATGTATGGGCTTATCAATGTTATGACAGCAAGAAAACTTCACCTTGCAATGTCATATTGGTCATTTATCCTTATGGGTATCCATATAGGTCTGCATATGAAAGCAATGACAGCAAAGCTGCCAGACAATGGCAAAATTGTTTTCAATGCTATCCTCACAGGCTTATCAGGTGTGGGACTATGGCTGTTTCTGAAAAGCGGTATCATAAACTATATCACGTTCCAAACGCACTTTGCTTTTCTTGACTACACTACGGCAAAATGGCTGATCATTCTGCAAAACCTTGCAATGCTGCTGTTTTTTGTGCTTGTGGGGTATGTGTTGTCGGAGGTTACCACAAAGGGCAAGGATAAAAAGTATTCTCTGAAGCCGCTGATATGTTTTTTTATTGCTGTTATCATTGGTATTGTGCTGAATCTTGCAGTGAAAGAAAGCAGCACCGAAAACGGCTTGTGGAATTCAAGTTGGCAGAATGCACAGAGCACATCTGCTCAGACTACAGCGAAACAAAAGGAACCTGATACAATCGCTCAGGATCATACGACTGTTTCAACCGCCGTAAATGACAGTTTTATACTGATTGAGGGAGGCAGCTTCAATATGGGCAGTCCCGATTCGGAGAACTGGCGCATTGATGATGAAACGCTCCACGAAGTAACGGTTTCAGCGTTTTATATAGACCCTTATGAAGCCTTGCAGTCCGACTACGAAGCACTTTTGAGCAGCGATCCAAGCACCTTTGACGGTGAAGGTCTGCCTGTTGACAATATCTCATGGCTTGAAGCGGTGAAGTATGCCAATGCAAGAAGCAAGGCGGCAGGACTGACACCTGCGTATACGATCGGTGACGGTGAGGTAGTGTGGGACAGGTCGGCTAACGGTTACCGTCTGCCCACAGAAGCGGAGTGGGAATACGCATGCCGTGCAGGAACGCAAACGCCGTTTAATACAGAGCATTCTCTCAGTGCCGATGATGCCAATTTCTACGGGCATTACCCATATGAAATAGAGGAAAACTATTTTGATGATGAGGTACTTGAAGCCCGTCCCGGAGAATATCGGCAGACCACTGTTGAAGTCGGCAGCTTTAAGCCCAATGCGTGGGGATTGTACGATTGCCACGGCAACGTGAACGAATGGTGCTGGGACTATTACGGTGAATACGATACCTCACAGACTGTTGACCCTACAGGTGCTGAAAGCGGCACTCGCCATGTTTACAGGGGCGGCGGCTGGAATGATTTTGCAAAGAATATGCGAAGTGCCTACCGTGCCGCCGGTCAGGCTGATATGAAAAGCTATAATCTTGGCGTAAGGCTTGTCAGAAATGCTGATAATGCACCCGACCCAAAACTGACTGCGAAGGAAAAAGTAAAGCCCGAAAAGGACGGAAAAGTCCTTATCGCCTACTTTTCATGGAGCGGAAATACCAGAGATATTGCTCACAATATTGACAGCCGTATTGATGCCGATATTATTGAACTGACACCCGCGAAGCCTTATTCTACAGACTATAACACTGTCCTTATGGAAGCACAGGAGGATCAGCACAAAAATGCCCGTCCGGAGCTGAACGAGCATATCGACAATATGGAGCAGTATGACATTATCCTGCTGGGCTATCCCAACTGGTGGGCATCTATACCGATGCCAATAGCGACCTTCCTTGAAAGCTACGACTTTTCGGGAAAGACTATCATTCCGTTCTGCTCACACGGAGGCGGACGCTTCGGACAAAGCCTGACAGCGATAGCAAAGCTTGCACCGGATTCTGATATAGGTGAGGGCTTATCAGTGCATTATTCAGGCGGCAGTACACTCGATGATGACATATCTGAATGGATCAAAGAAAACGGCATTGAAGAAAAGTGAGGTGCAAAATGAAAATAGTAATACTTATGGGAAGTCCCAACAAAAAAGGCTCAACGAGCATACTCGTTGACAGCTTCAAAAAAGGTGCAGAGGAAAGCGGTCACAATGTCGAAGTGATAGATGTCTGTCATGCAGATATCCGTCCCTGCACTGGCTGTATTGCCTGCGGTTACGAGGGCGACTGCGTTCAGTGTGATGAGAACGAGTATATCCGAAAAGCGCTGCTTAGCTGTGATATGGTGGTGTTTGCTACTCCCCTTTATTACTACGGAATGAGCGCACAGCTGAAAACAGTGGTTGACCGTTTCTGCGCATACAACAGCAGTCTGAACCGCAGACATCTGAAATCTGTACTTCTGACAGTTGCGTGGAACGCTGATGACTGGACATTTGATGCACTGACAGCTCATTACAAAACGCTGGTGAGGTACATCAATTTTGAAGACAAAGGTATGGTACTTGGCTATGGCTGCGGAAGTCCATCTATGACACGGTCGAGTAAATACCCCGAACAGGCATACAATTTAGGAAGATCATTATAACGGAGGTAATCTTATGAACAAGAAATTAGTAGCATATTTTTCCGCAAGGAAGAATACAGCCGTATCATAAAGGATGCCGACAAGCACGAGATCATCAGACTCATAAAAACATTGTATCTGCGCCGTAAGGAGCTTGCCGAAAGCGGAAAGAAGCTCCGTTCCACGGACGAGAATTACCTCAGCCTTGCAGAAAATATGCTTTTTGAGGAGTTTGCTTTTGCTCTTGATATTGACAGGAGTGAAGTTGTCGAATATATCGAAAAGCATATCGCATAATCTTTGTGCAAAAATGCCTTTGAAAAATCCTAAAATAATTGATATAATTAGTACATAACGAGTAGCAATTCTGCGTAAGTCCGGTTATTGCTGCTCGTTTTATTATTTTTACGGAGGTAAGTCATAATGAAAAGAATCAAAGAAGCGTGTATCTGCCAGACACTGCATTTTATGCTCAAGGAAGATGTCGGTCACGACTACGCTGTCAAGCTCGTGAAAGAAGAAATAGAAAAGTACAAAGCTTCACTTGAAAGAACAAGAACAAAGTACAAGATAATCGAGGAAACGGAGCAGCCTGATGGCTCTGTTATCATCAAGATCAAGAAGCAGTACAATACAGCTCCTGTCGGCTCATATCTCGACTGATACTACTGAATATTGTTAAAAACAGCGTGTGGCGTAAGCATAAATCCAGCTTTCTGCCTCACGCTGTATTTTTTAGGAGGAATACTATGGAACAAACCGCAAATCAATTCTTAGGACAAGAGCCAGTTGGCAAGCTGATGAAAAAATACGCTGTGCCGTGTATCATCTCTCTGCTCGTAGGTGCTCTCTACAACATCGTAGACCAGATTTTCATCGCAAATGCAAGCTATCTCGGCTCTTACGGGAATGCCGCAAATACCGTTGCCTTTCCGCTGACGGTCATCGCTCTTGCTATCGCTGTTATGATCGGTGACGGTTGCTGTGCATTTGTGAGCTTGAGCCTCGGCAAAGGCGAACCTGACAAGGCAAAGAAAAGCGTCGGCAACTCCGTGCTTATGACGATTGTGAGCAGTATTATCCTCTGTGTCGTGTACCTAATATTCAGCAATGGCATCATCGCTATGTTCGGCGGTACGGTCAATGAGGAAACATTCCGCCACTCAAAAGAATATTTCTTCTATATCTCGCTTGGTATCCCGTTCTATATGTTCGGGCAGGCTATGAACCCTGTTATCCGTGCGGATGGAAACCCAAAATTCGCTATGATCTCGACACTTGCAGGTGCAGTTCTGAACATGATACTTGATCCAATCTTCATTTTCGCTTTCGAGTGGGGTATGATGGGAGCTGCGGTCGCAACTGTTATCGGACAGATAGTTACGGCAGGACTTGCTGTGTGGTATCTCTGCAGCATGAAACTCGTAAAACCTGCAAAGCCTGATTTCAAGCCCGAAAGCACCATTATCCGCAAAACGCTGACACTCGGTCTTACCAGCTTTCTCTCTCAGATTTCCCTTGTAGCGGCTATGGCGGCGATCAATAATATGATACGCAAATACGGTGCAATGGACAATATTTTCGGGCAAGAGCAGTATGCACAGATACCAATGGCGGTGGTCGGTATCGTCATGAAATTCTTCCAGATCGTTATTTCTATCGTAGTCGGTATGGCAGCTGGCTGTATCCCTATTGTAGGCTTCAACATGGGCGCAGGGCTTCGACTGAGAGTGCGTGAGCTGTTCACCAAACTGCTGACAGCGGAAGCAACCGTCGGTGCTGTAGCTCTGATCTTCGTGGAGTTTTTTCCCCGTCAGCTTATCGGCATATTCGGTGCGGCGAACGAGAGCAGCTATTACACCGATTTCGCTGTACACGCATTCCGCATTTATCTCTGCATGATGATATTTGCCTGCGTGAATAAGGCATGTTTCATCTTCCTGCAAGCTATGGGCAAGGCGTTTGAATCGACAGCGCTTTCCATGATAAGGGAGATTGTATTCGGCGTTGGCTTTGCGGTAATTCTGCCACTTTTCTTCGGACTGGACGGTGTGCTGTACTCCATGCCCGTGTCGGATATTCTGACATTTGCTGTCGCTTTGTTCCTTATCATCAGGACATACAAGCAGCTTGGAACGGGTAAGAAAGAACAGCACATAGGCGAACTTGCATCTGCAAGCTTGCATTAAATCATTGCATTTACGCACAAAAACAATCAACAACTCACTTATTCCCGTGCGCTTAAAGGAGATTTTATTCTTTGGCTCTTGAAATCACCAAAAATCTGGTGTATAATTTTAAAGTTAATAAAATACTATGCAATGACACACGCAGTACTTCTGTACATAAGTCTGATCACGGAATGCAAATTTTGGATCGGTGTACATAATACTGCGTGTTTCTGCGTATTCAGGAGGATTTTACTATGCCAAGAACACAATTACAGAGAATGATGTTTGCGCTGATGACCGTTATCGTTACCGTCCACGCCTATGTATTCTACAGCTTGTATGTTGTAAACGGTTCGACGTTTATGAACGTTACCGGAGCAGACAGCGTACTCGGAGCAGTCAACGCTATGGGCGGTGTTTATATGCTCGGAAGAAATCTGCCGATATGGGCAGTTGTCATTATTGAGTTTATACTTGCCTACACCCTTGAGATCACAGTAGGCAGCCCGATGTCATTCAAACTCGCCTGCAAGGTATTTGATCCGAGAGAAACACATCCCGTACTCTTTGAGACAGCTATCATCTGTGCAACAGTCGGTATCATGTGTCCGTCCATGAGTTTCCTCGCGGCTGTCCTTTACTATCCATACTATGCAGGTTTCAATATCTTCACTCTCCTTGCAAACTGGATAAAGCTTGTCTGCTTCAATTTCCCGTTTGCGTTCTTCTCTCAGCTTTTCTTTATTCAGCCGCTTATCAGAACTGTATTTAGATTTGCTATGAGCAAGTTCGGTAGTAAAACAACTGAAACAAGCAAAGCTTCTGCATAAGCAACATATAATCATAGCAAATAGAGAACATTATAGCTGACTATTTTGGCTATTGAAAAAACTGACACTATCATTGAAAATAGTATAGCGGTACGCTATTGGCAGGGAGCCGTTAACTACTTGCGTCGTTCATATATCATTGAAATTAAGCTAGATAAGCATGATTATCAATATTTCAATAATCGAAAGAGAACAGCTATAGGAGAAATGAATTTCAATCAGATTAATATTATTCCCCGCAATTATTCCACACGAAAAATTTTAAATGCATTTTTGCGGTCGCATGTGAAGAAAAACAGTTGTTTTTCAAACGCTTTCACACGAAATTCACACGGCAATCGGTGGTATAAACGTTACTAGCGTATTTCCTGCGGTGGTGGCTCATTTCATGTTCAATCAGAGTCAAGGGGCTTTTGACGGGCTTCTCTCACAGGGCAATATTCCCGAAAACGCTGATCTTGGAGCAATCTCAGATGTATGTGAGTATACTACGATTATCATTCTGGCTGTTTTTTTTATTGGGTTGCTATTACGTGAAAACAATAAGAACAAGAGAAATATATAATGTAATATGCACACGAAGAAAAGGCGATATAATGTTATAGATAAGACAGCTCCCGTAAGGGAGCTGTTGTTTTTGTAAGTAATAAATTTATTGCTTCCACTCCGACTATATGGAGTTCCAGTTCAAATCAGGTGTGAAGATCAGCATTGAAAAGTGAATATGATTCCCCTCATCAGGTAGGAAGCTGAGATGCTCCTTGCCTGGTGAGGGGGATTTTTTGTTTATTCCTTCGTTTGGTGCTTCTGTCGGGAATAGCGAGTGATACTTGTTACGATCATAAGAATCAGATCAAGATCAATTATTGTGAGTGCAATTAATGCGGAATAGGAAAGCCACACTGCAACGAACAGATAATTGTATCCGATCAGATACGGAGCGGCGAAACATAATACAAGTAATGCCGACAGAATGATCAGCCTGAGACACAGCCTGATTTTTTCTTTTTTCATATTCACGGCCTTTTTCGCAAGCCGCTTTTTCTGTGTCAGCAGTAAGACTACGAGCAACACAAGCAACAGCAGGAACACAACGGCGATCGGGGCTGCGATTGAATCCAACGAAGGTGAGGCGCTCATATGTTCGAATTTGCCTTCCGTCATAAGCTTATATGCGCTTCGTGCAGCATTGACCGGGCTGTCTGATGAGATATTCGTTGCCGCA
Source organism: Ruminococcus flavefaciens ATCC 19208 (assembly GCF_000518765.1). Taxonomy (GTDB): domain Bacteria; phylum Bacillota; class Clostridia; order Oscillospirales; family Ruminococcaceae; genus Ruminococcus; species Ruminococcus flavefaciens. The sequence continues at coordinate 139,314 of NZ_JAEF01000017.1, forward strand.
AATGTCCCGATGTTTCGTTCACGATCAATGTAAAGCATCGTAGAAAAGTTCGGGTTCCCGCCGGAATGCTCCATATAGCTGCCGTCTTTCTCCTGCATCCATCCGTTCAGATAATAACAGTCAGCACCTTCCTCCGCATTGATGTAGTGTGATGCATCCTCTGCACGGTGAGATTTTTCAATTGCCTTTTCAAGCTTTTCGGGGAGTTCCAGTTGTCCAAGCTGCGCCTTGATCCACAAAGACATATCTGCTGTCGTCGTAATGACATAGCCGTCACCCTGACATCCTTTAAAACGCGGTGCATCATACTCGATCGTCTGCCAGAAGCAGCGCTGATAGCCTTGTGCTGTCGGAATATCATATCCGGTTTCCGTCATTCCAATGGGAGCAAATATCTCCTCCGCTACATAATCCTCAAAACGCTCTCCGGAGGCAACTTCGACAAGGTATGCCAGAATATCATAATTCAGGTTACAGTATTCAAATTCCGTACCGGGTTCAAATCCCAGATCAATGCCTTCAGCTATACGTGCGGTGTCTTCTTTCAGCCTCTCGTCTGTTCCAATCTTGACCTGCTTATATGTTTGAGATTCAGGAATACCCGATGTATGATTGAGGAGCTGCCAGATTTTCAGATCATAGCTTTCTCCCTGCCATTTCACATCAAACCACGAAAGATAGTCCGATACGGAAGCATTGATTGACAGTATTCCTTCTTCCTGTAGTACTAATACGGAAAGAGCAGTAAATGCTTTTGATACAGACGCAAGTTCATAATGCGTGTGTTCCGTTGCAGGAATCTGCTGTGCAATATTGTCATAGCCCCAGTTTTTGTAGAAAGTATTCTCACCGTCAACAGCCACAAGTGACAAACCGGGCGTATGCGTTTCATCCACATACTCAGTGATGTAATTATTCAGTTCCGCGTCATCCAGAACAGAATCTGCCGCAGAGGCAGGCAGGGACGGTATGATTGTGAGCAGCGTCCCAATAGATAAAAATACTGCGGCGATCTTTTTGATGTTCATTATAGTTTATGTCAGCTCCTGTTTCTTTTCTTTCGGAAGATTGATTTTGCTTTATTCGTTTTGATTTGACAACCTTTCCCCACACTCAACCCTATTTTGCAATCGCCCGAATCGCAATTTTTGATTAGACTATTTTTAGTGATTTTACGCTGTTTTTCAGTGTGACATTCAATCCACACACTGAAAAATCGGAAAAAGCAGTTCCACGCGCCCTAAATCGAGTGCTTGATTTGGTTGTCATCTTCTGTTGCCTTCAAAGAGGATACTCTTTCCCTTCATCGCATATTTTACTAATTGTTCCATTCTGAATCAGATATGCTTCACCGCAGATTCTTTCTGCGGTCCCGCCTGCATAAAGATAACTACCGTCGCATATCGCGATAAACTGTCTGCCGAAACTATCCGGATAGGTGACTTCTTCAAAAAGTTTCTTCCCATCCAAAATACGATCTTTCGTATCCTGATAATGAGGAAGCAGCATCACATTTGTAAGCCCAAGACCTTTTAGAAATCGGCGGTAATTTGGATCAGCAGCCTCTCCTTCCTCTTCCGGCTGTGCATACACAATGCTTGCCGCGTTCATACTTCCTGCACTGATTCCCAGTACAGTCCCGTCAAAGTTCTTCATGCAGTCCTTTAGACCAATCTCTGCAAAAAAAGCATTCTGAGTCGGTACATGCCCGCCGCCCAGAATAATAAAGTCACTTGCGGCAACAAGCTCTTGTGCATCCATTTTATTTCTGTCATCTAAGATGATATAGTTCTCAAATGTGATCCTTGATAACGCCAATGTATGCTGGATCGCATAGGAAAAACTTTCTGAAAACCGAATATCTGACGGTGCTGAAGTAACCATAAGTGCGCTATGATGTTCACACTTTAACAGTCTTTCGACAAACTTATTGTTCTCATTCAATGGCTTTCCCGGTTCAGTAAATGGAGAACTTACCAAAAATAATTGATTTGCCATTTCAGTTTCTCCTTTTTTTATCAAATTCTCTGAAATGTTTCATGGTATCTTTTATTCATTATAACACAATTCCTCACATTATCGTATCTATTCAGACATCCTCACGGATAAAGTGTGTAGGCTGCCACGGTTCTTTCTCGGGAAGTCCAAACTGTGCCTTGCCGAGAGCAATCGACTTCATCAGGAAGCTCATATTCTTGGCAAGTGTTCTCATCGTCTGCAATCCTTCTGCATCAAGTGCAGCCTGTCCCTGTTCTCTTCCGTGAACGCAGTTCCAGTACTGGCTGGAAGCGACAGGCATATTGCAGATGGTGAAATACTTGTTCAGTTCATCGAAGGTAGCGGAACATCCGCCGCGTCTTGCAACAACAACGCTTGCACCGACCTTCATTGTCTTATCGAAACCGGTGCTGTAAAACAGTCTGTCAAGGCAGGCGATCAGAGTAGCGTTGGCAGATGCGTAGTATACAGGCGAGGCGACTACAAGGCCGTCTGCTTCTTCAAATTTGGGTGCTATCTCGTTGACTGCGTCATTGAACACGCACTTACCGAGTTCACTACATTTGCCGCAGGCAATACAGCCGCGGATATCCTTGTTGCCGATACGAAAGACCTCAGCTTCCACGCCCTGTGCTTCAAAGGTTTTAACAAGTTCTTTTATAGCGATAGCGGTGTTTCCGTTTGCGTGTGGACTTCCGTTTATGATCAGTACTTTCATTGTATACCTCATTTACAGTGATTTTCCAAGCTGATAAGCCTTTTCGGGATAATCAGTCTTTTTCAGCATATCAAGCGTCCAGCAGTTTACGCCGACTACAGTACCTGCGACATCCCATTCAAGGAAATTCGTCATTCCCTTGAAACTGGCAAGTGCGCCTTCCGCTGATTCTATTGTATCATCTGCCATAGTGAGCATAAGAACAGCTTTTTTGCCGCCGTGCAGCAGAGCATCATTGGCATAAAAGCGGTCAATGACTGTTTTCAGCTGTGCGTTGATATCATAGTAATAGATAGGGGAGATGAGCACGATTGCGTCTGATTCGAGCAAATGTGGATTCAGCTCGGTCATATCGTCCTTGAACACGCATACCTTGGCATCGCCGTGACATTTCTCACAAGCAATGCAGGGATGAACATCCTTGAATGCTGCGTCAAAGCGAAAGATCTTGTGACCTGCTTCTTCAGCACCCTTTATGAACTGTTCAGTCAGATATGCTGTGGTTCCGTTCTTGTGAGCTGAGCCTGTGATGATTGTGATTTTCATTGTGATTTACCTCCTTGGGTTTATGATGATGCAGTGATGTCGAGCTTGTCATTTTGAACTCGACCATTCGATTGAATAGTACTTATGAGTGATATAATTGATTGAGCGGTGAACAACCTTTCCCCACACTCAACGTTATTCTGCAATCACCCGAATCGCAATTTTTGATTAGCCCGTTTTTTGCGATTTTACGCTGTTTTTCAGTGTGACATTCAATCCACACACTGAAAAATCGGAAAAAGCAGTTTCACGCACCCTAAATTGAGTGCGTGATTTGGTTGTCAAAAATCAAAGTGTGCAGATTGGTTGTCAAATGTGCCGTGTACGTGATTTTGCCATTTTACCTGTTCCCACATACTGATTTTGAGTGGGTGAAACTGCTGTTATCGTAAAAGAGCGATGCCGATAAACCGCGTAAATACGCCATTTCAGGATTTCTGCCTTGACAGCAGAACTACGCACTCAACGTGTGACGTATTTGGAATCATGTCGTTATTCTTATAATATCAGAAGTCTAAACACTTGTCAATATATAATGTGACTATATTATTTCAATAGCCCATGGGCTAATGAAATAGTGCTGCTCGCACGGCTTCTCATAACGATTCCCCAAATTTTCTGATCTTTGCAAGCAGCTCATCAGAAACACCGCCTGCTGATGTAAACACTCCCATATTCCTTAATCCCAGATAACCGAGAAAATCACCATTGTATGAAAACATTGCTCCATCATACTGGTTTCTGTCGCCGGAGGATAAAAACATTGCTATTTTAGTCAAGCTTTTAGGTGCAGCAGGATAAAGCGCAGAATAAAACCTGTCGATCACGCATTTAAGTTGCCCACTAATACCGTGATAGTAGATCGGCGAAGCAAGAACAAGCATATTAGTGTCTTTAAGCAATGAATATATATCCCGCATATCGTCTTTCAGTATACACTTACCTTTTCCTCTGCTGTGGCAGTATTCACAGGCAAGACAGCCTTTTACATTCAGCTTACAGACATTTACTGTTTTCACGGTATGATTTGATGATTCAGCCCCTTCACAAAATGCTGTGACCATTTTTGCAGTATTCCCATTTTGACGGGGGCTTCCATTTAATACAAGTATATTCATAGCACACCTCACCAATTTTCATACCGCTGTCCTGTGTGCAGTTCTGCCATTCTCTGCATTTCTGCATCGGTCAGCTCAAAATCAAAGATGCTGTAATTCTCAAGTATATGATCCGGATTCTGTGAACCCGGTATCGTGACATAGCCTGCCTGCAAATGCCATCGGAGTATTGTTTGTGCCGATGTCTTTCCGTGAGCCTTTGCTATATCCGTGATCGTTCCATTACCGAACAAGTCCTGCGTATGCCCTCTGCCTCCGAACGGATACCATGATTCTACCACCGTACCGTATTTGGCGATATCCTTTTGGAACTCGGTGTTCTGATAAAACGGATGATTTTCATTCTGAACTACCGCCGGCTTGATCTCACCGCCCGATGTGACACGCTCATATTCATCGAGGGTATAATAGTTAGAAATACCGATAGACCGCAGCTTTCCGTCCCTTACTCCCTGACACAGAGCTTTGTAGACCTCGGTATCATTGCTGCCCGATTGATGTATCAGCATCAGATCAATATAATCAAGTCCGAGCCGTTCAAGCGAATCGTCAATATAACTGTACGCTCTGTCATAGTTGGAAGGCATGACCTTTGTGGTGACAAAGACCTCCTCACGGGTTACGATACCATCATCGATCGCCCTCTGAATGCCATTGCCAACACCTGTTTCATTACCGTAATACTGCGCTGTGTCGATCAGCCGATAACCGTCTTTCAGCGCTTCGTAGACAGAGTTTTCCGCAGTATCATCGTCCTGTGTCCATGTACCAAGTCCAAGAATGGGCATTTCATAGCCGCTGTTGAGCAATACGGTCTTGCTTTCATAATCAAATTCTGTTGTCATATTACGCTGCTCCAATATCTTTCGTTTCAGCAGGCATAGGTCAAAAACGCTCCATACCCCGTCATTGTCGAGATCGTAAGGCTTTCCCCGCAAATCTTCTTCTGTCGGTTTCGCAAGAAGAAAATCATTGAGATTCCGTACATCCTGCACGGTGTATTCGGTATCTTGGCTGCCGTTCATTTCAAACGTTACAGTCACACCGTCTTTACCGAGTGCATCAGCAAGCCCCGAAGTATCTGAAATATTCCCGATCTTTGTATAGCTGTATGAAGTATCAAAGCTCTCGTAAAACACCACAAGACAGCTATCGCCGTAAAGCATTATATCGCCTTCGCTTATATGCCCGACTTTTTCAGGCGAGGAAGGCAGAGAGGTATCAAGGTAATAATACTTTTCATTGCCGTTCAATTCAGACATATCAAGTGTCAGGGGCAGCATTTCCGTTAAAGCTGTGACGGTATCGCTGCTTTCCAAATTTACAGGGAATTGCTTATCTCCTACAGCTATCTTCATACCATTAGCTTCCTTTTCTTCATGTTGTTCGGCGGTTGTGACCTCTTGTCGGTCGGAGGTTACAGATAAAACGCTGCTATCGCTTTGCATCATAACAGACGAGTTTTCACTTTGCACCGTCACAGCCGAACTATCCTCTGAGTAACTGCCGCACCCGGTCAACATCAGAAAAGAAGAAATAACTGCTAAAAATCTTGCTTTAATCATAAATGCTCCTCACCACCTTTGCAGGAGTGCCGACCGCTATCATATTTTCGGGAATATCCTTTGTAACGACCGAGCCTGCACCGATGACTGCATTATCACCGATTGTCACACCCGAAAGGATAGTTGAGTTAGAGCCTATCCACACATTCCTGCCGATGTGAATGGGCTTGGGTATCAGATCATGGCGTTCTTCGGGGAGAAGTCCGTGATTCAGTGTTGCAAGCACCGTATTGTGACCGATCAGCGCACCGTCACCTATGTGAATACCGCCCTGATCCTGAAATTTACAGCCTGCATTGATGAACACGCCTTTTCCGAGATGAATGTTCTTTCCGCAGTCTGTATAGAACGGAGGAAACAGCCCGACCTCAACAGGTTCACCGATAAGCTCCGACATCAGCGCATTGATCTCATCGGGGGTATGATAGCGGCTGTTGATCTCCATAGTAATGCGGATAGCCTCCTGACTCAGCTCATGCATGATCTGATGCACATTGCTCTCCGCCGTGACCTGTTTTCCGCTGTTCATATATTCAAGAAATCCTGCTGTTGTCATTGCTTTTCCTCCAATCGGGATCATTTAAGATATTCGTTATAGAATGCTTCCAGCTTGTCAAACGGGATAGCGTTATTCTCGCCGCCGTCATAGAGATCGGTGTGGGAAGCACCTTCGATCACAAGAAGCTGTTTGTTGTCGGTGTACTTGTTTCCGTTTATCATATTCTCATACGCATCTTTTCCGAAGTAGAAAGAATGTGCCTTGTCACCGTGAAGCACCATGACAGCAGAGCGTATCTCGTTGCTGTAGTGCAGGATAGGCATATTGATAAACGACATACAGCCGATCTTGTTCCAGCCGCCGTTTGAATTGAGCGAGCGTGGGTGATAGCCTCTTTCGGTCTTGTAGTATGCGTGGTAGTCCTTGACAAAGTAGGGAGCGTCTTCCGGCAAAGGATCAATAACACCGCCACCGAGCTCATACTCGCCGCTTACATAATCCCTGATACGCTGGGCATTCAGTGCCTGCTTCATCGCATAGCGCTTTTCCTCGCTATCATCGGCATCAAAGTAGCCCTTTGCATTCACTCTCGTCATATCGTACATGGTAGATGCAACAGTCGCCTTGATACGGGTATCGAGCGCTGCCGTATTTATCGCCATGCCGCCCCAGCCACAGATTCCGCAGATTCCTATCTTATCAGGATCAACATTATCCTGTACTGAAAGGAAATCAACTGCTGCCTGAAAGTCCTCTGTATTTATATCAGGAGAAGCCATGTATCTCGGCTGTCCTCCGCTTTCACCCGTAAAGGACGGATCGAATGCAATGGTCAGAAATCCACGCTCTGCAAGTGTCTGTGCGTAAAGACCGCTGCACTGTTCCTTGACTGCACCGAACGGTCCGCACACGGCGATCGCAGAGAGTTTTCCGCCTGCGTTCTTAGGAGCGTACATATCGGCAGCGAGTGTGATACCGTAGCGGTTGTGGAATGTCACCTTCTTATGATCGACCTTGTCGGACTTCGGGAAGGTCTTGTCCCATTCCTGTGTTAAAGTAAGCATTTCGTCTTTCATTTCAGATACCTCCGTTTTTTCTTAATGTGTAGGCGAAATAGTCAAGGCAGTCGATACGATCGTTATACTTGTGAACGCTGTCAAGGAGCGTTTGACGATAGCTTTTCAGAAAACAGTCAAGTGCCTGATATTGTCCGCTTTCGACCATTTGCAGGCATTTCGCTACGCTTTCATCGTCCAAGCCCATATCCCTGAGATTTTCGGTCATGACCGCTGTTTTGTCGGCTGCATTTGCCATATTCTCACCTCTGTGTTATTTGGTATCTTTAGTATAACACAGATCTTATGATATGTAAAATACCTATTTTGAATAGCTTGTTATTCTTGACAGGAATAACAAAACAGGTTATAATGATAATATAAATATTGGAGGTGTGCTATGGAAATACGTGTCTTACGTTACTTTCTTGCAATTGCAAGAGAGGAAAACATGACAAGGGCAGCTGAACGGCTTCATATCTCGCAGCCGTCGCTCTCTAAGGAGATCAAAAAGCTCGAAGAAGAATTAGGGCATGAACTGTTTATCCGCACCAATAAGAATATGCTCCTCAATGACGAAGGAATGCTCCTGCGAAAGCGTGCCGAGGACATTCTCGCAATGGTAGACAAGACCGCCGAGGAGTTCAGCCAGCTTGACAACATCGTCGGCGGAGAGATACGCATAGGCTGTGCTGAAAGCTATCTTATCAAGTATCTGGCACGGAGCATTAAGGTATTCAAGGAGCAGTACCCGAATTTCATCTTCCACGTTTTCAGCGGAGACACAGAACCTGTTGCCGAACGTCTTGACAGAGGTATCCTTGATCTTGCCGTGATCGTTGAGCCGCCGAACTTGTCAAAGTACAATTATCTCTCTATCCCTGAAAGCGACAAATGGGGACTTGTCATGCTACGTGACAGTCCGCTTGCCGATAAGGAATATGTTACCCTCGACGATTTATATGGTTTGCCGCTTTTCTGTTCCGATCAGTCTATACGTGTTGACTTTCCTCGCTGGTGTGGCGAAAACATGGATAAACTGAACTTTGTGGGAACAGTCAATCTTGCCTACAACGGCTCAGTGTTTGTGAAGGAGGGGCTAGGGTGTATGCTGACCTTTGAGCACCTTGTAGACACAAGCGAAGAAAGCGGACTTTGCTTCCGACCAATCAAGCCGACACTTGAAACTAATATGTATATCATCTGGAAAAAGTATCAGGTGTTCTCGCCGATAGCAGAACTGTTTCTGAAAAGATTAAAGCAGGATTACACTTAATTGAATAGGCACAGAAAATAAGGGCTATGCCTTCCGTACACGGTCACGGAGGACATAACCCTTTCCATATGCTAAAAAAACAGACAGCGCTGGTAGAAAACTTAGAGAGGCTTCTGTCCGTAAACTAAACGAAAAAAGAGTTGGTCTTTTGACTCATAAGGATAGCTTAAAAAAAGAATTGAATACTGTGATTGATTATACGCCTAAAATAACAGCTTGCCAGAATGAGCATGAAATGCTCAGAAGTAGTATTAAAGACTCTTTCATTAACAAATGATCTTGGAATAGAATAGTAGCCTCCCGAAGGAGGCTACATCTATCAATTGTCGCTATAAAGCTTGTAGAAGTAAGAGCGAGATACACCTAATTCCCTAACCGCTTCTACGGGCTTTTTGTTTCCGCAGCGGACTTTCGCAATCACCTTAAGCCAGTTCTCAGGAAGAGGATTTGACGGACATCCGAAGCGGACGTATTTTTTATATAATATTTTTATATAATTACTTCGTTCATTTTTGACGTTGCTATACTCTTCCATGAATTCAGAAGTACTGATTCAACTTTTATGAGATGACTAAACATTAGATTACTTATTGTATCTTGTTTTTATGAAATGGATGTGATATAATTTATGCATAAAGTTGGCAGAACATCGATACCTGAAAAAGGAGGAGTTTCGTTATGAAAAAGAGTATAAGTTTGATATTATCTGTGTGTGTATGTGCAGCTGCTAATATACCACAATTCACATCAGCCTTTGAACCTGTTCCTCATTTTACTTCGACATTTGTACAGCCCTATTACAGCGATTTCCTTGATACAGAGCGCTGGGAACAGACTTTCAATAAAGCTAAGAAGTTAGGCTTTGATACGATGATAATCCCATCTGTTCTATATATACATCAACAGTTTGTCAACACATTCTGGGGTAATCCACCTGATCTTGTTTGTCACAGCTGGTTCCCTCTGGAAACTCCTGTTGCCTATGATGTTCGATGTAGCGGAGATAGTATCAAACCTGCTCTTGAGGCTGCAAAGAATACTGATATGAAGCTATGGTTTGGAACTGTAAGCGATAATACATGGATTTCACCTACAGACGAAAATGTCAACAGTTACGAGAGCTGGAGCGATAAAAACTCTGAGCTTAGCAGTTCTATCATATCAGAGATCTGGTCTCGCTACGGAGAGGAATACGGAGATCAGATAGCAGGCTGGTACTATTCAAACAATTTTAATAACTTTGAAAACGCCTGTAACGGTACTGATGACGGAGAGATTGCTCGGATTATCAGCAATAATATAAATGCAAATATATCTGCGATAGAGGAAAACTGTCCTGATAAACCCATAATGCTGAATCCATTTTACTATTACGATAATTCTACTTCAGAGCAGTTTGGCACATTTCTAACTGAGCTTTTAGCTGCTTCGGAGATTCGCCCTATAGATATTTACACTGCTAAGGATATGAGCGGACTTGCAGCAGATGTTACTGTGAAAAGCAAATGGATAGAAGCACAGAAAATAGCAGTAGGGGATAAAATGCATTTCTGGGTTGAAAATTCTATTGGTATTTTTGGCAGCTTAACAGATATGGAAATTCTGCATAAGAATTACAACGCGACCTATAAGCTTGGAGAAGCAAGTATCATCGATTATATTGACTTTTTCGCAAGTGAAGGTATTGAAAAGGACGATTATTTTGCAGACTTTATGTCTGGTATCATAAGAGGTGATGTTAATGACGACGGGGAGTTCAACGTTGCTGATCTTCTGCTGTTTCAGAAGTGGATTATGGGAGCTCATGATGCAGAGCTGACAAACTGGAAAGCGGCTGATTTTTACAAAGACGAACGCCTTGATTCCTTTGATCTTTGTTTAATGAGAAAAAGACTTGTTGAAAAAAATAAAATTGAAATCATAAACGATGATCCAAAAGAAGAACAGGGCATAGTAGTACATAATACCGAGGAGCTTTATACTGCCGTGGAAAATGCAAAAGCAGGCGATCTGATCAAAGTCACATCGGGGGAATACGATTTGTCGGGAAAGACCTTGAAAGCCACAGCTGATGGTACAGAAGAAAATCATATCACCATAAAAGCATTTGACAGTGATGAACCTCCTGTATTCAAATGCAAGGCTGCAGAAAACGGATATGTTATGCATATTACAGGCGACTACTGGAACGTTGAAGGTATTGTTTTCACTAATGCGCAGAAGGGAATAGTTATGGATAATTCAAACCATTCTATGATATCTGACTGTGAAATACACACCGTTGGTGCAGAGGCAATAGCTATTCGTGACGGAAGCTCTTACTGTATGATCAATAAATGCTATATCCACGATACCGGCCTTGTGTCCCCCGGATACGGTGAAGGTGTTTATATAGGCAGCTCTAAGGATAAAACGGAGTTTGACTTCAAATGCGACCATAATAAAGTGATGGACTGCACCTTTATAAATGTTGCCGCAGAGCATATCGACATCAAGGAGTATACCACCGATACTGAGATAAGCGGCTGTACATTCTATGGTGATGGCATGACAGGTGAGAACTATGCAGGAAGTTTCATAGACATCAAGGGCAACGATTGTTATGTCCATGACAATACTGGTTACAGAAACGGCAACCCAAAAATAGTAGCTGCATTTGAGATACACGAGCAGGTGCAGGGCTGGGGCTATCACCAGATTTTTGAGAAAAATACCCTCTATATGGATCAGCCATATAGAGCTGAGAATTCAAATCGCAGAATGTATGTAGTAGACGGCTGGTTCAGTGATTTCACTGTAAAGTCTAATCAAGTGGATTACGGTGAAGGTCTTGTTCCAGCCGACAAGAAGTATCATTACAACTGCGACAATGTCTCTATTATTCAGGAACCGCTTACTTTTTAAATTTAAGACGATTGCTAATATCAATGAAATAACGGTCAAAGCAGTTCGTGTGAAGAAAAAACAGGCGTTTTTTACAAGAATTTACACGAAAAAAGGCGATATAATGTTATGAAAAATGCAAGCTCCATTATGGATCTGGCATGAGTATGGTTGCAGTAGACTAAGGTCTATTGACACAGTGTAAAACTGTGTCATATAAGTGCTTTTTTCGCTTTTGCAATATTTCAAATTATATGGACAGTCTAATGAAAAAGAAGGAGCCGTTAACGGCTCCATTCTTATTTATATATGCTTGTCTTCATACTCCTTGATGCGGCGGTAAAAGGTGTTGGCACGCAGGCCCATTTCTTTCTGAAACCATACAAAAGTAAAAACTTAGCTATTATAATACTTCATACAGCTGTCCGAACTGTTTATCATTCTCCTTCAGACAGACAAGGAAATATCTCACCTCTGCCTCTTCGTCTGTAATGGGGACTTGAATGCGGTCTGAACTGTTTCCGAAAAACTCATTTGCAGTATCTGTGCTGAATGACGGGAGGACAGAGGCATTGACGATCTCGTCGAAAGTAAAACGGTCATTTTGAATCAGAAATCTGGAATGTGGCATCTTTCTGACGGCCATATCGTGCCAGAATCCGATCTCCGACATCAGCAGGAAGCTCTCGCCGTCAAGGTCGGAGAAGGACAGCGCGGCTTCATTTGCAAGCCTGTGTGTCGGCGGCAGCGAGAAGAACAGCTTTTCCGTTCCACAGGCAGTGCTGATATAGTGTTTATCCTCGGGATGAAAATGCAGCACGATCAGCTGATACTGTCCGTTGTGGAGACCTTCCAGCAGTTCCGTTTCCTCCGTGATCTCCGTTTGTATCGTCATGGTCGGGTATAATTGCGACAGAAGCGGAGTCAGTTTCCATATGGGTGCGGGCGCACAGACGCCAAGCGAAATCGTCCTGCGGCTGCGGTCAAAGTCACGTACCTGCTTTGCAATGCCGTCAATTTCTGACAAGGCTTTCCCGGCAAGCTCAGCAGTCAGTATGCCGTTTTCGTTGAGCTCCAGCTTATTGCGGCTGCGTACAAACAGCGGTACACCAATCTCTTCCTCCAGTTTTCTCATATTCCGACTCAGCGCTGGCTGCGAAAGATACAGCTGTTCGGCAGCTTCGGAAAGTGTGCCGTATTCTTTGAATGCGGCAAGCTGCCGCAGAAGATATAACTCAAACATATCATCACCTCAGTATGATTTTGATTTATAGCAGTATCAGATATTAGCATTGTACAAATCCAAAATAGTATGCTATAATATGCTTGTAACAGGATATCTGTTCTGATTATAACACAAACCAGTATCAAAATCAATACCGGAAAAGAGGGATCATATGCCGGAGAGAAAATTTCTGACTGTATTCTTTTCATGGGGCGGACACACAAGAAAGGCTGCCAAAATGATCACAGAAACAACAGGCGGCGATCAGTTTGAGCTGAAACCGGAAAAGGCGTACTCAAAAATATACCCCATCTGTGTGACACAGGCGAAAAAAGAGCGTGACAAGGACACACGGCCTCCCTATGCAGGAGGTATTGCGGATATATCACAGTATACCGACATTGTGATCGGTTATCCGGCATGGTGGTATACCTGCCCGATGATCGTGCTGAGTTTTCTTGAGCAATACGACCTGACCGGTAAAAATGTGTATATTTTCAATACCCACGGCGGAAGCGGTTCTGTCGGCACGGACGATATCAAGAAGCTGTGCAAGGGAAATGTCCACAAAAGCATTGACGGAAATCACCTGACAGAAGCTGATGTCAGAGAATGGCTGAACCTATAAGACAAGGAGGAACTTATTATGGAATTCGTAATACTGAACACAGGAGCAAAAATGCCGATTGAGGGCTTCGGCGTATTTCAGGTGCCCGATGCGGCTGTCTGCGAACAGGCTGTATATGATGCAATCAAGACAGGATATCGCCTTATCGACACTGCACAGGCTTACATGAACGAGGAAGCTGTCGGCAAGGCAGTGAACCGTGCAATTGCTGACGGTATCGCAAAGCGTGAGGAGCTTTTTATCACTACTAAAGTGTGGGTATCCAACATGAAAACTGAGGACACAGCCTATGAGTCCGTGAAAACATCTTTTGCAAAGCTGGGGCTTGACTATGTTGACCTTATTCTCCTGCACCAGCCTATGGGCGACTATTTCGCAGCATACAGAGGTATCACAAAGGCTTACAAGGAGGGAATCGTCAAAGCAATCGGCGTTTCAAATTTCTATCCTGCGATCCTTGCAAATCTCTGTGAGAATGTAGAAATCATGCCTGCTGTCAATCAGGTTGAACTGCACCCGTTCTTTACACAGGACAGTGCGATCACGCTCATGAAGGAATACGGTATCGCACCACAGGCATGGGGACCTCTCGCAGAGGGCAGACACGGTATCTTTACCCACCCTGTACTGACGGAGATCGGAGCAAAATACGGTAAGACCGCTGCACAGATCGCGCTGAAATGGAATGCACAGAGAGGTGTTTCGATCCTGCCGAAATCTGTTCATGTGGAGCGTATGGAGCAGAATTTCAACATCTGGGACTTCACGCTTTCGGATGAGGATATACAAAAGATCACAGCACTTGATCTTGGGCACAGCGAGATCGTTGACCACAGCGATCCTGCATTCGTAAAGATGATAAACGGTTTTAAGATCTGAGGAGGATAAAACTATGTATTTAGAAAAAATCAACGGCCCTGCCGACATCAAAAAGCTGGAGGTATCACAGCTTCAAACGCTTGCGGACGAGACAAGAGCCGCACTCATCAACAAGATAAGCAAAGCCGGCGGACATCAGGGACCTAACCTGGGGGTTGTGGAGCTGACAGTGGCATTTCACTATGTTTTTGACTCACCGAATGACAAGATAGTCCTTGACGTATCCCACCAGTGCTATCCGCACAAGATTCTGACCGGAAGAAAAGAGGCATTTCTGGATGAGACGCATTTCGGCGATGTGACAGGCTATACTAATCCGAATGAAAGTGAACACGATATGTTCATTGTCGGTCATACTTCGACCTCTGTTTCTCTGGCGCTCGGACTTGCAAAGGGACGCGACCTGAATCAGCGCAGTGAGAATATCATCGCACTCATCGGCGACGGTTCCCTTTCGGGCGGCGAGGCGCTTGAGGCTCTCGACTACGCAGGAGAGTACGACAGGAACCTCATTATCATCGTGAATGACAACGACCAAAGTATCGCTGAAAATCACGGCGGACTCTACAAAACGCTGAAAAAGCTCCGTGAATCAAACGGCACTGCCGAGGACAATCTGTTCCGTGCAATGGGACTGGACTACCGCTATCTCGATGACGGTCACGATACCACAAAGCTTGTTGAACTGTTTGAGAGTGTGAAGGACATCGACCACCCTGTTGTGCTGCATATCCACACGATCAAGGGAAAAGGTCTGCCCTATGCAGAAAAAGGCCGTGAAAGCTGGCACGCAGGCGGTCCCTTCCATGTTGAGGACGGCTCTCCGCTGTATCCTTATGAGGGCGGCGAAAGTGTCATGTTCAACTGCCTGAAAGAAATGCTGGACACGAACGGGAATGCCATTGTTCTGAACGCCGCAACTCCTATGGGACTGGGCTTTGTTCAGGGTGTCCGTGAGGAATATGTTGAACGCGGACAGTTCATTGATGTCGGCATTGCAGAGGAAAATGCAGTCGCTATGGCAGGCGGAATAGCAAGAAACGGCGGCACGGCGGTATTCGGCACTTTCGCTCCTTTCTATCAGCGTACATACGACCAGATGTCACATGATGTGTGCCTGAATGACAGTCCTGCAACTTTCCTGATACTTAGCCCCGGTGCCTACGGTATGAACTCCAATACGCATATTGCGCTCTGCGATATTCAGATGTTTGCTCATATCCCGAATCTCATTTATCTTGCACCTGCAAGCAATGAGGAATTCGTACAGATGTTCCGCTATGCAACCACGCAGAAGCAGCACCCTGTTGCGATCAGAGTGGTGGACAATCTGAAATCGACAGGTGTCGCTGACGATACTGATTACTCAGTTCTGAAAAACAAGATCGAACGCAAGGGCAGCAAGGTCGCACTCTTTGCAGTGGGCGGACTTGTTCCCATGGCACTGGAAGCGGCTGACAAGGTCAAGGCTCAGACCGGTACAGAGATCACGGTCATAAATCCGAGATTTGTCAGCGGTGTAGACGAGGATCTTCTTGATTCACTGAAAAAAGACCACAGCCTTGTCATTACCATTGAGGACGGTGAAGTTATGGGCGGCTACGGACAGAATATTGCAGCATTCTACGGCGATTCTGATATGCGGGTACGCTGCCGTGGCATTTCCAAGGCGTTCCACACGGAATTCAAGGCTGAGGAACTGCTTGATGCTCATGGTATTTCCGTGGATAAGCTGACCGCTGAGATAATCTGTGCGTTGAAATAATAATCTATTTCACATGAAAAGAAGTTCGCTTATTAAAGGACTACCAATATGAAGGTCTGCGACTTTTCTGAAAGTTTGTTTCAAGACATGTGTGACGGTCAGCATTGAAAAGTGAATATAATGATAGCATCAAAAACGGCACTTCAGAAAGAGAAGTGCCGTTTTTTCATATCAATTGATGCAAATAAGTGAGAAATCAGAAATACGATATATTCCGGTTCCCTTATCCAGTCCGATAAGGAACTTGACATTGTCATCTGACTGAGTCATAGTTACTGTGTCAGTGATAGTCTGAACGTTAGGAGTGAACGTATGCTCATGGTAGGAATAGCTCTTATACTCTCCGTAGCCCTGCTGGAACATCGTATAAGTGTTTATGTTCTGTGAAGTACTGATCTTGTAAGTCATGCGGTAAGTCTTTCCTGCCTGAAGTGAAACTGTGCTGCTGCTTACCTGCGCATACTGCCCTGTCTTTGATACATTGACAGTTATGCTTCCGTCATCATTGTACTCGATAGAGCCGACACCATCATTCATCCAGACGCTCCAGCCGAACTGATCTATCATATTCGGATCGTCCTGCCAGTTATCATTTATTCCATAGAGGAGATTGAGATGGTGTTCTGCATATTTCGCTCTGTTCTTGTAGAAATTGCGGATCATTTTAATGCAACTGTCATAGTTTGAACTTATGCCAAATCTGCGGAAAGTATCATTAACAGCATCTTTTGTTGCGGCAGCATATGAGTCTATCTTTGCTGATACCTTAGAATTATCGAAGTTATCATTCATTATCTCCTTGTATCGGCTATAAAACTGCTGCTTGAATTCGTTATTGTTCATCAGCTTGTTGAATAGTGAGGAAATACTGGTGATTTTTCCTGATTTGTCCATATCCTTGAAGCAGTCACGGCGGAATGAGCACTGTCCGTCATAGCCTGAAGAATACTCCGTATCAAATAGCAGGAAACGCCATTTACCATCCATATATGGATTTGAGCTATCGTTCTCGTCTGAACGCCATATCATCCAGTTATTGCTATTAATAATGCAGTCCCAGTTTGCGATATAGTTTTCAAAAGCGATAAAGTCGATCAAGCCGTTAATATCCAGAGTATCGCATACCCTTTTATAATTTGAAGGATCTGACATATTTGCGGACATAGCCCAGTTCCAGAACTGCTTGAAATCCTGATATGCCGAATCAAGTCCCGAATACTCGTAACCATTCTTTACAGTAGTTATACGGTCGGAATCCACATGATAATGTGATTCAAGATAGTTCTCGTCAAGCTTTTCCTGCATTGAATAGGTACCCCAGAATTCTCCATCTAGGAAGACAATATAATCCTGCTTTGCCTGTTTACCGAGTGATAGTCCTTCTGCGAGGGACTGGTTCAGGTCATCACGGAAACGGCAGTTATCATAAGCATTTCCGCCATTTCGGATAGTTACCTTTTTATATTCCTTGATCTTTGCGCCGTCAATATCTGTGGCACCGCCCTCGAAGAAATCATACTGCATTTTATTTGCACCGTAGTCACGGCGTGCATAGAACGTCATGCTCTTTTGAGGGAATGCGGCAGACCAGTTTCCAGCTATGCGGACTCCAACATCTTCTGTAAACTTGAGCTTACCCTGTTCAAATACTTGTATATTGCAGGGGCGCTCCCATTCCTTGCCCTCCGAGTTGTAATTCGTCGGATTTTCGTTGCTTCCCACATCAAGATTGGGATCAAAGCTGCCACTGTTCTTCCAGCGGTAATACTGATCACCGATCATATATATACCTTTTTCCTTATCAAAGAAATTACTGCTGTCAGTGGAGATTGAAAGCACTTTCATATCCTTGTAATATGAGGCGTTTTTTCCGACAAAGTAACTGTTTGTTGCTACGTCGCTGTAAAGTCCGTTGCTGTCCCTGCATACCGCTCTAACTACCATGCCCTTATCCACTGCGAAATTCGGAGGCTCATAGCCTCTGAGAGAAATATCACGGATAGAAGCGAGCTGATTGGTATCATTGGTGTTATTGCGTATGCTGATACTTCCCTGATACTGTTTTGCTGAACCCGAGGTGCGCGGATCCGAACCGTCAAGTGTATAAAGCACAGTGGAGCCGCTGCTGCCTGAAATAGCAAGATCGAATGCAGAATCATAGAAGCCTCCTTCTGATGAGAATACAGGCTTTTCAACACGGTATACCACTTCAGCTGAGCTGTTAGAAGCTCCGGGTGTGGGCTTCAGTAATGCCAGACTGTCAGAGCCGTCGGGGGTTCTTCCGAAGGTAACATCAGTATCAAGCTCAGGGAGCTCAAGCTTGTCAAGCTCCGTACCGTCAGGTGAAGTCAGGTATATGGTTTCTCCTGTTGCGCTAATTTTAAAAGTAGCATGAAGCTCACCTGTTGCTGAGTCGGTATCATCACAGAAAATGATGATATATTTACCGACGCCAAGCGTCGTTCCCTGTGGAAATGTGAACTTGTAACGGTTTTTGTCACCGTCTGAAACTCCGATTCCGCTGAGATCACAGACATTGTCACCCGCATTATACAATTCGATCCAGTCGGGTGATGTTCCATCAGCTGCCTTTAATGATTTTTTGTTTGTAGAGCATACTTCGTTGATATATAGTTCCGATGTACCGCTCTGCTGATTGGATACGACCTTTTTTCTCATCTGACACAGGTCAAAAACATCCCATACACCATCATTATTAAGATCATACTGTTTTCCGTCAAGGTTTTCATCAGTATTTTTTCCGAGCAAATAATTCTGAAAATTCTTCAGATCCTGTTCACGGAATATCTGACAGTTATCTGCCGCCGCAGCTGTCAGTGTGAATTTGTCTGCTCCTCTGTGAGAAGCATCTTTTGTGCCGTCATGAACATCAGTTCCCTGATACGGAACGGCAGATGCCGTCAGAAAGAGAGCTATCAGACCGGACAACAGCTTATTATGCTTCATGGGTTTCCACCTCCTGAAAAATTATGTATTACATTTCGTGCACGATTACACCGTAATTATATGGTATTTTACACTGTATGTCAAGAGACTTTATAGTACATTTTGTGCTGAATTAAAAACATAATGTGCAAATATACAAAGGCGTATAAAGCAAACAGATATTATTTATTATGCTTTATACTAAGAAGTCTTCGTCTTAGTATCCGTATGCATAAAAAATCTTATTGAGGCATATCCACATGAGAAGTGAAGCGCAAATGGCGATACATTGCAATGGGATTTGATTTGCAAAAGGTTTACAGATTGACTTTTTCGGGGCTTTTTGATATAATAAAAAATGGAGTCAGTAATTACAGGCGTCTTCATTTTTATTATAGTATTTAAGCAAAATATGCAGGAAATATCAATATTTCAATAATTGAAAGAGAGCAGCTAGAACAGAAATGGTTTTCATTCAGAATAATTCTATTCCACTCATTTATTCCACACGAAAATTATAAAAGGCTATAAATAGGCAAAAACAGTGCGTTACAAATATTCGAATCCCTCTCTGTCCGCTTTTTTTAAGAGCCTGTATTTAGCAGAAAAAGCTAAATACAGGCTTTTCTGTTACCTACTGAAAGCAGTTTTAACTGCGTTTTTGCATTTCCGTGTGAAGAAAAAACAGGTGAAATGTACACGGCTTAAAGGCAGTATAATGATACAAAAGAAGCAGCTCCCTCGCGGGAGCTGTAAATATTCCTAAAAGATGATTATACTTAAAGTATTTTATTGGTAGAACCATATTACCTGTTATCAAAAACTAAATAATTTTTGAATATTGGAAACAGCCTATTGACAGGCAAAATGATTGATGCTATAATGAATTCAAGAAGAATACATTGTGTATATAAAATGTGTGGGAGGGGTATATAAATGTTGCATAATACATTTTATCCTGCCGAGGACGGCAATACGGAGACGATCGTTCTGCTGCATGGTTTCGGAGGCAATTCACGTATTTGGAAATATCAGCTGCCTCTGCTCTCAAAACATTACAATGTTCTTACTATTGATCTTCCAAGTCATAATGAAGGTAATTTACAGCTTTCACAGCTTGAGATAAGTTTAGATGCAATAAGCAGAGAAATACTTGCTGTATGCGATCATTATTCAATACGATGTGCTATATTCATGGGAGTATCACTTGGTACGATTTTTGTGAAATATATTCAAGCGTTTTATCCTGAATATGTTGATTTCGGAATTCTGGTCGGTGCGGTAGCTACAGTAAATGCATTGCTTCACGGATGTGCTCATCTTTTTTCAAAAATAGGTGACAAGCTTCCGTTTGCGGCAGTTTACCGTGTTTTCAGCTGGATCATTATGCCTGGTAAGCGTAATGAGGAGAGCAGAAGTATTTTTCGTAAATGTGCTATCGCTTTGAATAAAAAGGAATTCAGGCTGTATATGCATATTTTCAATCAGGCTTTTCGTTTCAGCAAGGTATTTGAAAAGGAACATCATCCGGAAAACATATATATTTCCGGTAAGCTTGACACATGTTTTCTGCGTCGAACAGTACGTGAAGCTAAGAGCACCTGCGGTAGGATGATACAGATGGCTTCATGTGGTCATGTATGTAATATTGTACAGAAAGAACGTTTTAATGAGCTTATGTTGCAGGTACTTGATAGGGATTTTACTGTCACAGCAGAATGATATCATTAGAAAGATGTAAAAAATAGAAAGCGGTTTAAGTCGCATTTTGAATTCTAATTTGTAGTAAAAAGGAAATAAGCCATCGATCAAAAGGCAATATAACAATATTAAAGAAGCAGCTCCCTTGTGATATGGGAGCTGTTGTTATAATATATATTATTTACACGATGACTATCTTGAGTTCAGGTTTAGATCTGGTGAAATATTAACATCGGTAAAAAGACCTAATTGCTGTATATACAATACGGATATTTTTTATGCTGTTACGATACTATCTGCCTTATGTAGCTTCAGTTTTTCAACTGCCTGCTCTCTCATCTTGTACTTGAGTATTTTTCCTGCTGCATTCATCGGGAAACCTTCTACAAAGTCAATATATTTCGGACACTTGTGCTTTGCCATTCTTGCAAGGCAGAAGTCCTTTATTTCCTTCTCTGTAGCAGTTTCGCCGTCCTGAAGAACGATGCACGCCATTATCTCTTCACCGTAATCCTCATCTGGTACGCCGATTACCTGTACGTCCTTTACCTTCGGATATGTATAGAGGAAGTCCTCTATCTCCTTGGGATAAATATTCTCACCGCCGCGGATTATCATGTCCTTGATACGGCCTGTTATCTTGAAATATCCATCAGAAGAACGTCTTCTTGCGAGGTCGCCTGTATGCAGCCAGCCCTCTGAGTCGATGGCTGCTGCTGTAGCCTCGGGCATCTTGTAATAGCCCTTCATGATGTTGTAGCCTCTTGCCACGAACTCACCGTCTACATCATCAGGAACTTCCTGATTTGTCTCAGGATCTACGATACGGCACTCAACGCCGAAGATAGGTCCGCCGACTGTATTTACGCGCTGTTCGAGAGTATCTGTAGTTTTGCTCATGGTAGTTGCAGGAGAAGCCTCGGTCTGTCCGTAAGTGATGCATATCTCACTCATGTGCATCTTCTCGACAACTTCCTCCATTGTCTTGATAGGGCAAGGAGAACCAGCCATGATACCTGTTCTCATGTATGAGAAATCTGTCTTATCAAAGTCCTCATGTCCCAGCATAGCAATAAACATTGTAGGTACACCGTGGAAGCAGGTGATCTTCTCCTGATTTATGCAGTTAAGACCTTTTCTCGGCGAGAAACGCGTTATCGGTGACATAGTTGTACCGTGA
>NZ_KI912493.1:0-130248 GCF_000518765.1 Ruminococcus flavefaciens ATCC 19208
TGTTTTACTACCCTATAAAATTACACTACTCTCAAACCTCAAATTCAAGATAATGACACTACTCATCAGCATAATTTTATAAGATATCACCTATATTATATGTCAAAATCTATTAAAAGTCAACAATTTCAGATAATACACATATCTTTATCTATTATTATCACCTCCTCATTCTTCAACCGCTCATGTTCTGAGCTTTCTATACATATAAGCTGTAATTTCTTTAAGAGCATACTTTGAAAAAGCTGTTCGGCTTGAGCATCAGTCAAATAGCTTCTTAAATTAACAATTATAAACAGCTTTGTCCCTTTTAATTCGTTTGACGTAATAGTATATTCCAGTATTTTTTCGGGCAGAGACATATCATTATCCTCAAACCTCACATCAAATGCTTTAAGGATACCCGCTATATCATCAGGAGCATTTATTGCAAGCTCCATATCCTGCTCCTCCGTAAGCTTATAAAGATATTCCGAAATTTTTGAAATTATCTCATGTGTTGACTGATACATTATCTCGTCAACAGCTTTCCTTTTCAAAAGAAAATGAAGTTTGCTTACAAGTTCCTTTTGATTGACGGTAAAAGGGACAAGCTGAGTAATAAGCTCGATATATTTACGCATATCCAGCGGCTGAAAGTTTTCGGAAAGCACGAATTTTCCGTCATTTCCTTCGAGCTGAGTCTGTATATCATTAATAATACTGTAGAATAAATGCTGATTTTCTATAGTTAGTGTCAGTATTTTATCTTCATTAAGCTCACAGCATATATCAGCCGCAGGATATGCTATCATCATAATATCACAAGCCTTTCATCACTGTCTATCACATCGCTTTTAAAGCTGCCTGTAATAAACTCCATTTTCTCAAATTGCTTTTCCGTAACATTAAGCACTTGCACAAGCCCATGAGGAGGACGGTTGTTCTTTATTACATTAAGAACAGTGCCTGCAACCGTCTGATTAAGAACCATTCTGCAATATACCGATTCCTGAAGCATTATAAATCCGTTTTTTATCAGAAATCTTCTGAAACGGTTATAATCACGCCTGTTTTCAGCAGTTATCACAGGAAGGTCAAAAAATACTATAACTCTCATAAATCTGTAACTCACTTTTATCCCTTCTTTTTTAAGGAATAGAATGTTATCTGTGAAGCATCATTATCATTCAGCGCATCAAAAACACTTCTGCAATATAACTTAATTGCGTTTCCGAGGTACTGCTCTGTGCCGTTAATGTAAACGGTCGAATTCAGCAAACCTACAAGTATGTGTTTTTCGTCCTTTTCAAATTTCGTAAATCCATTATCGACCACACATCTGTCAACGATAACTCTGAAAGGCTCCATAAGATCGCATGAAAAATTAAAGTGATTGAACATATTGCTGTGAAATAAGCCAAGCTGCGTAACATAACCGTGTGCAGTGATCTCCCTGTTGAAATACGAAAGAATAATACTGTAGCCATAATTAAGTGCAGCATTTGTAATGCATTCCTGACTTCTTGTAAATTCCTTTCCAAAAAGCGCATTAAAATATACCTTTGCAGCGTGTCCTTCTCGGTTTGTAACATCTCCAAGTTCAAGCTCTTCGATATATTTTCTCAGCATTACAGCTTCTTCATTCTTTTTAAGTTCTTCAAGAAATTCTGTCTGCTTCCTTATTTTTTCAGCAATTATTTCTGACCATATATATGCTTTTACATCATTGTCCCATTTTATCTGCTTTCTCAGCTTTGCAGATGTATCGTGACTTCCGTAAAGTGCGACAAGTTCACAGGTGGGATCACGCTTCTCATTGCAGAAAATCACCTTTATCTTCTTATCCGTAAGAGCAGCAATAAGACAGCCCGTGATAGAAACGGCTGTATTCTCTATTATGAGTACGGATATCTCGTCAAGGTTTATTCTGTTTGTTTCATCTTCACTCCTTACGACGAGATAACCCGTTTTCATATCAAGTTTGGCTCTTTTGGATATAACAACAGTACGCCAGCTCATAGCTCAAGCAGATTTACAGACTTCTTTTCATAAAGACCTGTAGGAGACTGATCAATAATATAAACGCTTTTGTTCTTTTTAAGATCCAATATTGAATTAAACCTTACTGTATTAAAATTAGCAACTCCCCCCACGAAACTAAGATCACAATTTGATGAACGCCCTGTTTTCAATATTGATAATACTTTCAGCAGAGACAGTGTCTGAGATGTAATATCCAAAGCAGCAAACCTTTCTTTTCCTTCTGTTAATATATCACCTGCTTCTTTGAACTTCTTCCATTTATTGAACGGCACATTCAAACATTTTTCTGTGAGGCAATCATACAGCTCAATGTTTCCGGCTGATGAAATTCCACTATACTTATTAATTTTATAGTTTTTATCACTGTCATATTTTTTCTTGAAGGATTCGATTTTTTTAATATATAGATTTTGTTTATTATCAAGAATCAAAGGAACAGCCGATGAAACAGAAATATATTTTCCTTTACTGTCTTTGCTGCATATATTGATTCTGAATCCATCGATTTCAATCATAGTATTTATTTTTATAATACTTCTTTTTAATGGAAAGACTAAATCATCTGAATTAACCCCTGTCAGTTTTTTGGGTGAATAAAACTCTTTTAAAGCCGTTAATGCAACCTCTATTGCACTTTTTTCATCATTTAAAAATTTATCAGAATCAATTAAATCAACAGGAATAAAAACAATATCATTTTTAATCTTTACTAATGAGAAAAATGATGCGGTTTTATTGTTATATCCGCCGTATTTTTCAGTATCAAGTCCGTTTTTACGCGGAACGAGCCCCTTCTTTTTACGCTCGGGCATCTGATTGAAAAGACCACCCTTGCGCTTATAGGTATATCTCACATACCTGATACTGTTTTTGCCCATCATATCCCGCACTGTCTTAAACGAAACGTCGGGATCCCATGCGAGGTTATCACCGCGCTGAACCTTTCCTGTCAGCAGACCGCTTTCCTTTCCGTCCTGATCCTTTTTGAACAGCTTCATAGAATAGCGTTCACCACTTTGTACGAAGTTCAGAGGAGATTTTGTAAACTTTGTGTCATACACATTTCCCATTACTATATTCAGATATGCGTCCTTAGCGTGGTGGAGATCGTTTATCTCACGGCATTTGAGCATATCCATTTCCTGTCTGAATTCAGATACAAGCCCCGCCTTGACATATACTATCTCACTGTCTGGTAAAAGCTCCTTCAGAATGGCTGCGACAGCTTTGGTAGACTGTCTTGTTTCCACAAGCTGACGGGCGATAAATCCGGCTAATTCATCTTCTGTAAACTGAGTGCTGCGAATAAGACGGGAATATTTCTTTTCGCTCATAAGTCCTTTTTCACGAAGGCTGTGCCAGAATCCCTGCATTTTCTCCCGTATTTTTTTATCAATAGGATAAGTATCACCTTTTGCTCCATTAGCATTAGTATCTACAAGCACCTTGTTATCAATACTGTCGTCCTTTATTTTTGCCTGCGGCCAGATATGATCAATGTTCCATTTATGGTTATCTTCAAGCTCATCAAAATTGATAGATTTTCCGGTATATGCACACTTTCCGAGCTGCATGAAATACAGGAAATACTTCTCACTGCGAAGCAGTCCGTCATCAGTGCTGTCCAGCTTCTGTTTCAGTTCAGAAATATTATCCGAATCGGCTTCTTCAAGGAATTTTGTTATCTGCTCACGACGCGACTGAGTGCGCTTTCCTTTTGGAGTATCTCCTTCGCCTCTTGACATTTCTATGAATATCTTATCGGGAGATTTTTTTAATATTGTTTTCAGTTCCTTTACAATATCGAGAGTTCTGTTTATAGAACGCCTTACCGCAGTCGAGATATACATATTCTCCAAACGCTTACTGATACTTTTTTCTTCCTCATGCTGATCGTAGTAATCATTGTTAATAGTTTCAATAGCATTTGAATAGTTATACTTCGAGCTTAAAATCTGCATGAGATTGTCATTATCCTTGTTTTCCCAAAGCTCTGTAATTATGTTTTTCTCACATAAAGCTTCTCCTGTAACAGGGTCACAGAAGCATTCTTCAAGAAAACGCCTTGAAAGTCTGCCATAATCAGTATATTTCAGCTTTGAGATATACTTTATTTCCTCGTCAGGCAAATGTTCGTAATTATATTTCAGCCATTTTTTCAAACGCTTTACATCAGTGGTAACAGTTATACGCTCAATTATATTCTCAACATCGTTTTCATTGAGCAAACCTCTTTCCATAAGTCGCTTGAAATCATGATATGACTTCAATGATGACTTGATATTATCGTCAATACCACTTATTTCTATTTCTCCTTCGTATGCTCCGATGGACTTGAAATACTCAGCGATACGCTTTTTCGTAACCTTTGCTTTGCTGTCTGCAAACTTATCCTGATATAATTTCTGCTTCAATTCAACACGAATAGGTTCACCATTGACTTTAATATTGTTTATCTCATTCAGAACACTGAACTTACAGTAAAGCAGTGAATACTTAGGAAGCACTTTTTCGCCTGCTATATACGAGCAGTTTCCGACCATGCGATCAATAAATTCCTTTTCAGATTCTTCTTTGTCCACCATATCATCGAAATTCCACGGATATATCTTACCCTCTGCCTTACGTTTCAGCCATGCATTTTTACTTCTGTCAGTTCCGACCAGCGGCCCTGCATAGTAAGGTATACGGAATTCCATTATACTCAATATCTTGTCGGCTACAGTACCGTATTCATCTTTTTCATTAAGAAATTGCAAATATTTTGAGGCATTTTCCAGTATCTTTTTCAGCTCGGCATAGTAAAGCTGATATGGGATTACTCTGTTATCTGTAGTGACTTGTTTAGGGCAGAGTTCACCATCCTCGCACTTTTTCATTAATTTTTCGTAACGTTCTTTATCTTCGGCGGCCGGAGTTATTTTAGAAAGATATGGTTTCAGAAACTTGCAAAATGCGAATTGACTTTTCCTGTCATTTGACGCATCATTTTTACTAAAATTTGGAGCGACATTTTTATCAATAACATTTTTCCGATTATAAACATAGGAGGCATAGTTTGCTTTATCACCTGCTAATCTGAATATTTCATCATAATCCTTTTTAATATATTTACGGACAAAGTATTTAAGCTCCTGCAAATCCTTTTTGTGCTTATCATATATTTCGACCTTTGATTTTGATATCATTTTATGACCGTGAAGAATATCAACCAGAAGCGACCATTCATACATAGCTTTTACGCCTGCGAGCAGATTTAAATGCAGGTCATCTATCTGACCTGTGAGCATATCGAGGGTATCTGCAAAATCTGCATTTTTAACGCATACCGAGTTCTTTTCGAGATCCTTGTAATCGTCTTTACAGAACAGATCGGACAGCTTTACAGTACCACCGCTTATGAGCTTTGTGAGCTGATCATATTTAATCGCAGCATCACTTTCATCATCTTTTTTAGGAACTTTTCCGCCGAATAGCAGTTCTTTCAGTTCCTTATCCTTAGATGACTGATTAATATGCTTTTTAAGTATTACAGCCATTCCATCTGCGTCCTCATCAAAAGGAGGAATTTCAACTGCTTCGGTAAGAGCTCTGTAAAAGTTCTTGTATATCTCGTTAAAGTCTGTTATTTCATCAATATTATCCTTTTTTACATTGAAAAGAAAATGTCCCCTGTGTGCAAGAAGATATGCACAGGCATAATAAACCAATCTTACATCATGATATTCAGAGCTGTTCATAAGCTCACAGATAAGATGATGTATGGTAGGATATTCACTGAAATACTCCTTATCGCCGTAATTTTCATCATCAAAAAAGATATTGTTTTTTCTGTTTTCCGAATCTTCAGGAAGCAAAGCACTTTCTTCAAGCCTCGAAAAGAATTTTTCGTCCTTTTTCAGTATTTCTGCTGCAAACAATTCCTGTAAGAGTTTTATTCTTTGCTGTCGTCTGTCAAGCCTGCGGCGAGCTGTTCTGAATGATCTTCTATCAGCTGATTGCTGAGCTTCATCAAAAAGATGTACTCCCCACATGAGATTTTTCCTGAATTTCTTTAAATTATATTCTCCGTCTGTTACTGCCCAGCCTACTGAATTTGATCCGATATCAAGTCCTAAGTATATTCTTTCATTTGCCACTTGACAAACCTCCTTTTTTGTGGTAGTATAAACATATAGGAATTACTACCCTATAAAATTACACTACGAGTTCAAATAAAAATTTTTTCAAATCGTTCGGTTTTACCGTTCGCACAAGTGTTGTGCATTGATCCTTGCTAATTAGCAAGGATTTTTTGTTTTTTCATTCTATTTTTTCATTCTATTAATTTATTATATCATGTTTAATGTCGTATTTCAATATAAATTTGTAACTTTTTTGAACATTCCAAGCGATTGTGCACATATAGATAAATGTATTTGTTCAGTACATTAATAGTAACACTGAATGAATTTACACATAAAAAACATATCGGCTGCTCGCCTGTCCCGTTTTACTGCATTTATCAGTTCCAACAAATACTACGTAAAGCCGAACTTGACATAAGTCAATAATCGTGGTATAATTGACATAAGTCAGAAAGGAGATGCTATTATGCCAAGGCCACAAAAATCACGCCGTATCTGCTGTTATCCTGATTTCTGGAGCTTTGCGCCCGATCAAGATAAGGCAAATGATACGATAGTAATGTCGCTTGACGAGTTTGAGACCATACGTCTCATAGATTATCAGTCAAAGACGCAGGAGCAGTGCGCTCAAGAGATGAACGTAGCAAGAACTACCGTCACGGCGATATACGACGCCGCAAGGAAAAAGCTTGCACAGGCTCTGGTGGAGGGCAGACGCATTGTAATTTCGGGCGGGAATTACACTCTTGAAAACACTATCTCGGAAGAGATAACTCAGAAAGGAAACACTATTATGAGAATCGCAGTAACTTATGAAAACGGACAGATCTTTCAACATTTCGGCAGGACTGAACAGTTCAAGCTCTACGACGTTGCTGACGGCAAAATAATCAACGAGCAGGTAGTCGGAACAATGGGCGCAGGACACGGCGCACTTGCAGGATTCCTGAAAAACGCGCAGGCTGACGTGCTTATCTGCGGCGGTATCGGCGGCGGAGCACAAATGGCTATGCAGGAGGCAGGTATTGCTCTTTACGGCGGAAATATGGGCAGTGCTGACGAAGCAGTTTCGGCTTTCCTCGCGCAGACACTTGCTAAGAACTCCAATCCCACCTGTGACCACCACCACGAGCACGGCGAGGGACATTCCTGCGGAGACCACGGCTGCGGCAGTCACTCCTGCGGTAATCACTGATGAGAATTGTAACCCTTGTAGAGAATACCTGCGGACATGAGGATTGTATCGCCGAGCATGGACTTTCTCTATATACTGAAACTGAAAAGCACAAGCTGCTGCTTGATACAGGACAAACCGATGCAGTTATGAAGAATGCTGACGTTCTCGGCATTGATCTTTCCACGGTCGATACTGTGATACTAAGCCACGGTCACTACGATCATTCCGGCGGAATTATACCGTTCTCGCAGATAAACCATACTGCACAGATAATAATGCAGAGTAAAGCTGCCGAGCCCCACTACAACGGTGAACGCTATATAGGCATCGACAAAGCTATTCTTGACCTGCCGAATGTGCGGCTGATAGAAGGCGATGTCAGGCTTGATGATGAGCTGTTCCTGTTCAGCGGTATCACCGGCAGGCGTTGCTATCCACAAGGAAATCACAGGCTGTCCAGCATTGAAAATGGCGAAAAAGTTCCCGATGATTTCGCCCATGAGCAATGCCTTGTCATAAAGCAGGACGGTAAGCTCTGGCTGTTGTCGGGCTGTTCACATAACGGTATCCTCAATATCCTTGACCGATACAGAGAGATATTCGGCAACGCTCCCGACTATGTTATCACTGGATTCCATATGATGAAAAAGGACGGCGAACATACTGAGGAAGAAAAGTCTGTCATCGTTCAGACAGCACAGGAGCTTTCACGCCTTGATACCATATTTTACAGCGGTCACTGCACAGGCATTCCTGCGTTCGAGCTTATGAAAGAGGTAATGGGCGATAAGCTCATTGCTCTGCACAGCGGAGAACAGATCATATAAAAAATCCCCTCATTAAATGAAGCATTCTTACTTCAATTAATGAGGGGGTTTTTATTCTGTAACAATAATACCGCCGAAATATTCGGGATTACCGTCTTTATCGCTTAATACGAAGCCTCTTGTATGGCATACTGCGTATGTACCGTCAGCACGCCTTGCGCGGTAACGTATGGGTCTGACCTCGGCATTTCCGCAAAGCACAGCGTCGATCGCATCTTTGTAGATCTTCATATCGTCAGGGTGGATATGCTCCTGCCAGCATTTATCAGCGTGATACATATATTCAGACTTCATACCAAAATCGTCTACCAACAACAGCGACCAGCGTGAGAAATCATGTTTCATATCATTCAGATAAACATATCCCTCACCAATAACAGTATACAGCGCACCGAATATACTGTCAAGCACACGTTTCCTCTCAGCGCTGATCGGTATGTCCATACTGTTCATTTCCGTGAAATAATCGACTATTTTCGTGGATTTCAATTCTTTTTTATGCTCGTACATCCGCTTATCAGCTCTTTTATATACCGAATCAAAGCTGTCATCGGTATCACGTTCAAAGACCGCCATACCGCATGCGACAACAGGCCCCGAACGTGACAGCTTATTTGCAACTGATTCTTCGCGCAGCTTTGCAAGCAGCTGTTCACGCATATCATAATCCCGTCCGTCAAGTACAACAACGAACTCGTCACCGCCAACTCGGAATACAGGGCTGTGGTCGAAAATATCGCATATCAGTCGGCTCGTTCTCTGTATCTCTTCATCTCCGAAGCTGTGTCCTCGGGTATCATTTATTTTTTTGAGGTCATTGACATCACACATGATAATTCCAAAATAATAGTTTTCCGAGGTGGAATTGATTTTCTCGTTAACTGTCACAATATACTCAGTAAACGCATTTTTGTTTCGTATCCCTGTCAGAACGTCCATTCTTGCCATACGTCTGGCGGATTGCAGTATCCTTTCCTGCTCTTCCTTCTGGCGGAATTCTTCTTCTATATTTTCGAGGCAGCAGATGATATGCTTCTGATCATCGCACATTATCTCAAAATGGCGCATATGAACTATCTTTCCCTGAAGAATAAGTCTGTACATAGCAGAATAGGACTTGTCCCTCGAAAGCCGGCTGAGCATAGCTTCTCTGTCATGCAGCTTAATAACAAGCTCAAGGTCATCGGGGTGGACACATTTAGGCGCGTTATTCCGGGATTCAGCAAAAAAATCCTCTCCCTGACTTGGAATATTCAAACCTTCAAGCAGGCTGTTGTGCATATACTCATAATAGTTTCCCGATTTTATATCAACATAATAAAGGCTGTCAAAATGGTGTGCAAGTGTAAGTGCGATCTGGTTTAAAGCTTCCTGATTATCTTTCATACGCTCCTCCTCTGTCTGAACTTATATTGGATAGTTTAATAAAAACCTTGATCTAATGTGAATTTTAAACAACACTTTTTATAAATTATACATCATATTACTAAAAAAGTCAATTATAAAATAATATTTATATTTTACCTTTCCTTCACGAAATGAATTCTCATCTCCAATGTCAAACAACATTAACAAATCGCATATTTTACTCTCTTGCCGCAGAAAGCTTGCTGATCTTTTTCTTGAATCCCCAATCTGTCTATGGTATAATTAATCTGTACTCAATAACCGCCGTAAGGCGTATACTGCCTTGAATATAGTTCAGAAAGACAACATACAAAAGATCGATCCGGAAAAATTCTGAATTCGAAACAGATCAGGAATAAAGAGCTCAGAAAAAAATTTGAAAAAAGTGAAATATTATTTTCCGAATGTTGTCTTTATATACAGAGGACCTCAGGAAAGGAGGCTGACCTTTTGAATGATGCATCAATTATCAAATTGCTTTTTGAAAGAGACGAAAAAGCTATTGAAGAAATGAAACAAAGCTATGAAAAGCTGTGTTTCTATAT
This sequence comes from Ruminococcus flavefaciens ATCC 19208, assembly GCF_000518765.1. Taxonomy (GTDB): domain Bacteria; phylum Bacillota; class Clostridia; order Oscillospirales; family Ruminococcaceae; genus Ruminococcus; species Ruminococcus flavefaciens. The sequence goes on from NZ_KI912493.1 coordinate 10,109, forward strand.
TGTGGGAAATATTCTTTCTCTGAAGGAAGACCAGGAAGAATGCGTGAATTCTGCCTATATGGATGTCTGGAGTTCTATCCCCCCCAATAAACCGGATAATCTGAAAGTATACCTTTGCAGACTCGTGAAAAACTGTGCGCTGAACCGAAAAAAATACAACAGCGCAGCAAAAAGGAATTCGGATTTTTCCGTATCTCTGGACGAACTTGCGGAATGCATACCTGACGGTAAAAGTATTGAAAAAACATTATCCGACGAGCAGCTCGGCAGAGCGATAAGCGGATTTCTGAAGAGTCAGCCCGAAAAATACCGTAAGGTATTCGTGAGGCGATACTGGTATTCCGAATCCGTAGAGGATATAGCAGAATTTTACGATATGAACGTGAAAACCGTGGCTACATATCTTTTCAGAGTAAGAAAAAAACTAAAAGCATTTTTGCAGAAAGAAGGTTATATAGATGAGTGATCTGAAATTATACAAGGGAATCAATAATATAGATGCTGATCTCATTGAAGAAGCCGACTGCAAACACAAGCCCACAATACATCATTGCTATGCACTCCCTGCTACTGCCGCAGCAATATTTATAGCTCTTGGCGCTACAGGTATTTTTAATACAATCAGTCCGCAAAGAAAACAGGTCGTTTCCGAAGACATTGTTGTTACAGAGGAGATCACAACAGCAGTCACTACTGCATCGCCTGTAATATCCTCCGATATCAGCCAGTCTTATACAGCAGCAACAACGTCCTTGAACGCTCAGAGCCCTGCGGCTTCAACTCAGACTTCCGTTTCTTATTCAAAAACAAGTACAATATTCCAGAACAGCCAAATACAAACAGCACAGCCCCCACAAGAACAAACAGTACAGAACACTCAAGTACAAACAGCAGCTATGCCTGCACTTACTGTTACGAATTTAACTTCCGCAGGCAGGGAAACAGGAACGGCAGCTGTAAGCACCGTAACTACAGCTGTGCCTGAATATAACGATGAATACGAAGGGAGTATTATTATGAGAAAATATGCCGCAGCTTTAGCTGCACTTATGACCATTTCGGGTACAACATCTCCGGCCCCGGTACACGCAGAAACTGTACTCGAAGAATCTCCGACAGCTTCATGTACAAAGAAATTCTTAGATGAATGCAATGTTGATTTAGACCTTAACAGTGACGGAAAGGTCGATATATTCGATGTATACGCTATGTATCGCTGTGAATACGGTCCTGACGGCACAGTTCCCGACTATATAAAGGATAAATATGATTCAATGACCAAAAAGAGAGAAAACGAAGCCGAAGAGGTCGTAACTATACAGGGAATTGATTTTTATGAGCTTCCTTTCTGGCTTGATTACAGATATTTTGCAGCTTATTATTTCACATATTGCAGCATGGAGCCTGAATATTTCGATGCGAGATACTATGTAGAAAACTGTCCTGACGAATATTATGACCCTCTTCCTATTGATGTGGTAAAGGAGCAGATCAAGGATATTACACAGTGGAATGGCAATGAAATGTTCAAGACTTGTTTGTATGTAAAAAATGACGACGGAACATACAGACTTTTCACAGCAGATGACCTTGAAGACGCTTATTACTATGATGAGGACGGCGTATACAGAGAGAATATGGATTTCTTCTGTAATAAGACTTTTTCATGTGAATTTTACAGTTTTATCGGCGACTTGAAAAACTATGTTATACCTTTCATCAATCTTAAACAGGAATATGCCGATGAGCTTATAAACAAGGGTGCGGCTGATCCAGATATCAATTCTGACGGTGTTTACGATTTCGATGATATAGTGCTTCTGCAATATTATGTTGATACTTATTTAACTTCAGAGGATGCACAAAAGTTATATTACGCATATAAACACCCGAAACCAAGCTACTTTGAAAATTATCCTGCTGAATTAAGAGAATCACCGGATAATCCAATTACTGAAAGCGAATGGAACAATGCCCGTGATTTTTTGAGTGCAATGGAATTATATTATGATTCCGATAATTCTGTGATCAGAGATATGGCAAAGAATTATCTGTTAAAAAATGAGGTAGATTCGAAATACTTTGATCCCGTATATTATGAGAAAAATCACTTTGCACACTATCGTTACGAAGCTTGCTTTATGGGTGCGGACACCGACAACAATGGATCATTATTCAATATTCTTGGAGTATTTGAAGATTATTCATACAGATACGGTCCGGGTGCCGAAAAATACAAGTCATTGATCGAAGAATATGAAAAACGCAATAATTACACTGAGAATGATGTACAGGAAGCATTCGTCACATACTATAAAAATGTCAAGGCAGGTATCACTCCCGAGCCTGATATGAATCTTGACGGTAAAATAGACTTTTTAGACTATTACCTTCTTGATGATATAGACTGGGCATACATGGGTATTGAAAATGATATTTTTAATTCTCTTGCCAGACGCCATCCCGAAGTTGTTGCAGATATAAATATTTCACAGGAAGCGATCTATAATTACAAAAACAATTTTGATTTCAATAATAACGGTATAAGCTGTGATTATGTGGAAACAAAGTGTATGAGAATGTATATCCTTGATTTGCTTGAACCTCAGTACAGCGATAAAGATGCTTTGTGTACAGCGATCTGGGAGTACGGAAAAGCGCATCCTGAATTGAGGTATATGAGAACAACCGATGAACTTATGGAAGCATTCATAAAAGCTCACGATGTTGGCTTCACTAAAAAGCCTGAGCAGCAATACAAAGAATATGACGAAAAAGAGCCCGATTATATCACGGAAAATGATGAAGCACCGAACGATTCCGACAGCCATAATAAGGTTTATTCCTCACCGGCAGCGGCAAAAGGAGCAAGCGGTGATGCAAACATTGACGGAACAGTTGATCTTTCAGATGCTGTATTAATTATGCAGGCACTGGCAAATCCTTCAAAATACGGCATAAACGGCAATGATGACAATCACATCACCGAGGAAGGCTGGAGCCTTGCAGATGTTGACGGTGACGGTGTTACAAACGGAGACGCTCTCACAATACAGAGATCACTCCTCGGATTATGCAGCATTAACTAATGATATTTTATAAAATAACGCCGCCCCGCTTGCTGACATGGAATAGCCTGTGTTCTGACGATAGAGGGTGCAACGACAATGTTCGATCCTGCACGATTTGCGTTCCGTACGCTGATACCTGAGCTGTCGTTCACTTCAGTGCTTGCGTGGAAGAAGCTGAGCCCATATTCTGGGGCGGCAGGAAAATTTCTTGAACATATCAAAAGTATACATTCTGAGCATACATATGTATAAGATATAAGCATTTTACATATTGAATAAATCATGCTATAATGAGTACAGGAAATAAACCTGTACTCTTTTTGTTTTGCGGGGTGACAGAATGAAAGTGTTAAATACAACTATTAGCGACAAGGAGCTTGCAGAGGGTTTATCGCAGACAGGTATGACTGATGAACAAATCAAGGCTTTTCTTTCCGAGTGCTGTGACAAGAACTGCTGTGCCGAAAAGGTGCGTATCCTGCGAAACGCAAAACGTTCTCTCCTTGATTCTATCAACAAAGAACAGGCACTTCTTGATAAACTTGATTATGTAATCTGGTGTACAGAACCAAAACAATGAAACGGAGGTCATCACTATGGCAAATATACTTATCATTTATTACTCTCGCAAGGGCGAAAATTATTGGAAAGGCGATTTGAAGTACATCGACAAGGGCAACACCGAGCGTGTTGCGGAGTTTATCCAAAAGGCAGTCGGCGGTGATCTTTTCGAGGTCGATACCATGAAGCCTTACTCCGAAAGCTATATGACCTGTATTGAGGAAGCAAAGCAGGAACTGCGTAGCAAGGCTCGTCCCGAGATCAAGGCATACCCCAATAACTTTGAGGACTACGACACTATATTTATAGGCTATCCCAACTGGTGGGGTACGATGCCGATGTGTATGTTTACGCTGCTTGAAAAGTACGATTTAACGGGCAGGACTGTTATCCCTTTCTGCACCAATGAGGGCAGCGGTATGGGCAGCAGTGAGCGTGACCTGAAAAATCTCTGCAAGGGCGCAGCAGTAAAAGCAGGGCTTTCCATTCATGGTGCTGAGTCCGCCGAGAGTGAAAGCAAAGTAGCTGCCTGGGCGAAGAAATCTGTCTGAGGGGGGATTATTATGGCTGATATTATGAGCAAAGAAATGTATCAGAACGAGGTATTCTTCCCTATCGGTGAGCCGAACCCCTACAGCGATTATTTTGTCGGACAGAGCTATCTTACACCTGTTTCTACTGAACAGCTTTCAGTATACAACGTCACCTTCGAGCCGGCTTGCCGCAATAACTGGCATATCCACCACGCAAAAAGCGGCGGTGGTCAAATGCTGATATGTGTCGGCGGTCGTGGATATTATCAGGAATGGGGCATGGAAGTGAGAGAGCTTCATGCAGGTGATATTGTAAATATCCCTGCTAATGTCAAACACTGGCACGGTGCCGCACCCGATTCATGGTTCTCTCACCTTGCAATTGAAATTGAGGAAGAGAACAGCAGCACAGAATGGTTGGAAACTGTTTCCAGTGAAGATTACAACAAATTGAAATAAATGGATTTAAAGTCATGCAGACATATATTACTTGGAATGACGGCACAAATATCCCGCAGTTCAGACTTGACGTATATGATACAAGAGACTAACCGGATTAAAGCAGCAAACAGATGAAATAACACTTATAAGCATTTTATACAAGGTTCTGGATCAGTAAATCTCGAGGCAGATACTTATGTGAAGATATGGCAAGAGCCTTCCGAAATCCCGATTCAAGTCGGGAATGACAATCAGCATCGAAAGCTGGATAAAAATGTGCAATTCATTTTTGTCTTTCAATTTTTTCTTAAAAGGTCTTGACAAACCCATTTTCGTGTGATATAATACACACATAAGCTATGAGGAAGCCAAGCAGAGAATTGCCAATGTCTTCAGAGAGCCGATGGTTGGTGTGAGTCGGTGTCATGCAATACTATGTATCCCTTCTGAGCCGGAGTGCTGAAATTTACAGTAAGCGTTCCCGTGATTCTGCGTTAATGAATAGGACTTGCTGGAGTCTGAAGTGGTGTTACGCAATAGCGGCACAATTTGAGTGGTACCGCGGGTAATCAGGTTATGATACTCGTCTCAAAGAAATCAACTTTGAGACGGGTTTTTTGTTTTTTACCGTAAAAGCATTTACAGTATTTCTAAACTCCCGTTTCATTTTCCAGTATTAAATTATTTTTAAAGGAGAGATTATTATGAGCGAAATGTCGAAATTACAAAATGCAGAGATAAGGATCAAAGAGGTCGCAGAGCGTATTTCACATCTGCGTGAGGATCTCGGTATTTCGGTAGAGGAAATGGCAGCTATAACCGATTATTCCGTTGAGGAATATAAAAAGCTTGAATCAGGCGAACAGGATTTCAGTTTTACTTTTATATATAAGTGCGCAAATAAATTCAATGTGGAGATCACAGATCTCATGGAGGGCAGCAGCCCTGAGCTGAGCGGCTATACCGTTACCCGCAAGGGCGAAGGAGTACCTATCGTCCGCAGAAAGGGCTTTGCATATAACCGCCTTGCTTCAAAATTCAAGAACAAGACCGTTGAGCCTTTCCACGTTGTTATCCCCTATTCCGATGAGGCGCTTTCACAGCCACTTCATATGGCAAGCCACGCAGGTCAGGAAATGGATATCGTTATCAAAGGCACTCTGCGTATGACTGTTGGTTCTCATACAGAGATACTCAACGAAGGTGACTGCATCTACTATGACAGCTCTATGCCCCATGATGAAATAGCTCTTGGCGGCGAGGACTGCGAGATATACGCATTTGTAATGGCTCCTCACGGTTCAACAGGTATGTCCGAATACAAAGAGCATATCGCAGAGCATCATCTTACAAATGTTGACAAGGCTGGTCTGCTTCACCCTGTAGCAGAAAAATTCGTAAAATGTGAAACCAACGATGAGGGTATCCTCAGCGCTGTTAACTTTGAAAATCAGGATAAATTCAATTTCGCATACGACATCGTTGACGCAATGGCAGAAAAATGTCCTGATAAAACTGCGATGATCTATGTCGATGTCAATAAAAATGAGCGTCGCTTCACATTCAAGGATATAAAGAAATACTCCTGTCAGACTGCTAACTATTTCAAGTCACTGGGCATCAAAAAGGGCGACAAGGTAATGCTTATACTCAAGCGTCACTATCAGTTCTGGTTCTCAATAATCGCTCTTCACCGCATCGGTGCACTCGTTATCCCCGCATCTAATATGCTCAAGGAGCACGATCTTGAATACAGATTCAATTCCGCACAGGTATCTGCTATCGTATGTACAGCTGACGGCGATGTGGCAGACGAAGTCGATAAGGCTTGCGCAGTTTCACCTTCGCTCAAGACAAAGGTACTCGTAAACGGTCAGCGTGAGGGCTGGCGTGATTTCAACGCAGAGCTCTCTGCATACAGCACACATTTCGAGCGTACCGACGATACTCCATGCGGCACAGACCCTATGCTCATCTTCTTCAGCTCAGGTACATCGGGCAATCCTAAACTTGTGCTCCACAGCTATCAGTACCCCCTCGGTCACTATGTCACTGCACGTTACTGGCAGAATGCCGATCCTAACGGTCTCCACTTCACTATCTCGGATACAGGCTGGGGCAAGGCACTCTGGGGCAAGCTTTACGGTCAGTGGATGTGTGAGGCTGCTGTATTCGTTTACGACTTCGACCGCTTCCACGCTGATGATATACTTCCTATGTTCAAGAAATACCATGTAACAAGCTTCTGCGCACCTCCTACTATGTACCGTTTCTTCATCAAGGAGGATCTCGGCAGATACGATCTTTCATCACTTAAATATGCCTGCATAGCCGGTGAAGCACTTAATCCCGAGGTATTCTATCAGTTCCAGCGCGCAACGGGCATAAAGCTCATGGAGGGCTTCGGTCAGACCGAAACAACTCTCTCTATCGCAAACGTTGTTGGTATGGAACCAAAGCCTGGCAGCATGGGCAAACCAAATCCTCAGTACGATGTACAGGTGCTCCTTCCTGACGGTACACCTGCCGCAGTCGGTGAAACAGGCGAGATCTGCATAAGACTCAAGGAAGAGGGCGTACCGGGACTCGCACTCTGCTATTACGGCGACGAGGAAACTACTGCCGAAACATGGCGTGACGGCTACTATCATACAGGAGATACCGCATGGGTGGACGAGGACGGCTACTTCTGGTATGTCGGACGTGTTGATGACGTTATCAAGTCATCAGGCTACCGCATCGGACCATTCGAGATTGAAAGCGTACTGATGGAGCTCCCGTATGTGCTTGAATGTGCTGTAACAGGTGTTCCCGATGAAGTCCGCGGACAGGTCGTAAAGGCAACTATCGTTCTTACAAAGGGAACAACAGGCACTGAGGCACTTGTGAGCGAGATCAAGGATTATGTCAAGAAAAGAACAGCACCTTACAAGTACCCAAGAGTCGTTGAGTTCGTTGAAGAACTTCCAAAGACTGTGGGAAGCGGCAAGATCAGACGTGCTGCTATCCGTGAAATGGATAAAACAAAATATCAGAAATAACATAAAAAGCATTTGCAGCCAAGCTGCCATTAATATAGGGCAATTCTAAAGACAAGTAAATGTTTGACTTCATTCGGCATAGCATTGTTTGCAAGTATTGTAGCAGAATATAGTTCAGGGCGTTCAGTTATAAACAACGCCTCTTTCAACAATACATTACTCTGCTCTAAATTTGTAAAAAAAGGCTCGATTTCAGCGTTTTCACAATTCGTAAAAAGCGCTGAAATCGAGCCTGAAACTTTGTTTACTATTAAAAATGATTTTTCTGTATTCCGACCTTTACTGAACTAAAGGTTTAACTCTATTAATTGTTTGTTTTACGCCGGTATTTGTCAATTACCGATCATAATGATGATCAATTATTGCTCTCAGGTTATCATAAATAAAAGACTGCGCCTGAACTGAATACAGATTGAGGTAATACTCCTCGCCATCAGCTCGCGTTTTAAGGTGAGAAGTTATGCCTATCTCTCCGCCTTCAGCAGTTGCAATGCGCTGCCCGTCGGTGTTTCTGCAAAGCATACCGATACTTTCCAGCCAGTCGTTTATCCATACTGCCTGAAACTTCTTAGTCTCATTTCCTGCAATAACGCGGTTCACCTCGTTTGCAATATCACTCACCTTACAATCTCCGTTATTTAGCTGTAGCTGTGCGAACTGATTATCATTGATAAACGCTCGTCTGCGTCTTGGCTTTTCAACAATTGGAGCCCTGTTTTCAAAAGCCTCTATCTCCCATTCAAGCACACGGGAAATATACTCGAAGCAAGCTATAACGCGGCTGTCACGAACAATATCATCTTCATGTACACGCATACCAGAATTCGGATCAACTCCTACCGATAACTTGTCCATATACAGCTTTGCGCGTTTCAGTTTATCTATCTCATTCATTTATCTTCGCCCCTTTTCAAAATAACCTTTTTTATCCAAGCAGTTCTCCTTTATATTTTCCGTCCTGTATCTTGAAGAAAAACTCACTGAATTCATCGGTCTCGAATATCTGCATAAGCTCGCGCATATTCCATATTAGATTTGCGCTGCCGATCTTGTCCCTGTCAAGCCAGAATACACGGCCTTCTTCTGAGCTTTTAAGCTCTCCCTCGAACTGATCTGTCTTATATAGCAGAACAATATAACGTGTACCGTCCTCCAATATCCAGTCCTTGAACCCACAAGGCTGCGGATTATATATCGTTAATCCGGTCTCCTCTTTCATTTCTCTGATGACTGAATCTAACAAAGATTCATCAGATTCAACGTGACCACCCGGAAATACCAATCCACCTTTATACTTTTCTTTTAGTCCAAGCTTCTCCTGCACCAAAACTCGTTTTTCATCATATATAAGACACATATTTGTCAGTTCAATTTTTGAAGATCTGTCCATTTTTCCTGCTCCGATCTGATATATTTCATTTTTATTATACATCAGATAAATCACAAAAGCAAGGTCATACACTTTATAACTCCAATAATAAGCAATCCGGATTTAAGCGCTTATTTTCATATATGTGCTTCAAATTCATGTATATAGCCATAAACAACATAAAAATGCCAGCGGTCAGGAATTCTCCTGACCGCTGTTTTCATCAGCTCTTACTTTATTTAAGTATTCTTCCAATTACATTATTTCTACTATTGAAGTTGATACATAAGCATAGTACCAGAAAAGCAAGCGACTACAAATGTTATCGCAAAATAAAGTGCAGTAAAAATCCCCACCGTGATAAGGTCTTTGATCTCTAATTTCTTTTCCATAAAAATACTCCTTCAGATTTAATTTTTCCACCCCGTGCTGACTGCACGTTTTGTCACCATGTTATAATAGATACCGCCCATATCCATAAGACTCTTATGATCGCCAGACTCGGCTATCTCTCCGTCCTTTATGACCATGATGTTATCAGCGTGAGCGATCGTGTTGAGTCTGTGAGCGATTACCAGCAATGTTTTACCTTTGCAAAGCTCGGAAATCGCCTGTTGTATATAGCTTTCATTGTCAGCGTCTACACTTGCTGTAGCTTCATCAAGAATGACAATAGGCGAATCTTTCAGTATGCACCTTGCAATAGAAAGCCGCTGTGCCTGACCTCCCGAAAGGCTTGTGCCGCCCTCGCCTATAACCGTGTCAAAGCCGTCGGGAAGCTCCGTAATAAAATCAAAACAGCGAGCCTTTTTCGCCGCTTCGATGACTTCTTCACGGCTTGCGTCGGGTCTGCCCAGAGCGATATTGTTGTAGACCGTATCCTGAAACAGATACACCCTCTGGAATACCATACTGATATTGTCCATAAGCGCCGCAAGCGGTATTTTTCGTATATCCGTACCGCGCAGAAGTATTTCTCCGCTCTTTACGTCCCAGAAACGTGTCAGCAGACTTGCGATAGTTGATTTACCGCCGCCAGACGGTCCTACCAAAAGCAGTCATTGTACCTTTATCGGACTTGAATGACACATCTTTCAGCACGTCCTTTTCACCATAGGCAAACGTAACATTGCGGTAAAATAGTAGTTGAACTATGGCTTTGATACTGCCGGAGTCAAAGTTGCAAATAAATATACCGCACAAGGACGTATCCCTGTGCGGTATAATGTTTTATATGTCACTCTCAATCTAATGAAGAGTTTTTTTATTCTGCAATAATTATACCGCCGAAATATTCGGGATTACCATCTTTGTCGCTCAATACGAAGCCTCTTGTATAGCAAACTGCGTATGTACCGTCGGCACGCCTTGCACGGTAGCGTATCGGTCTGACCTCTGCATTTCCGCATAGAACGGCATCGATAGCTTCTTGGTAGGTCTTCATATCATCGGGGTGGATATGCTTCTGCCAGTATTTATCGGCATGATACATATATTCCGACTGCATACCGAAATCATCTACAAGAGCCAGCGACCAGCGCGAGAAGTCGTGCTTCAGATCATTAAGATAAACATACCCATCGCCTGCGACCGTATAAAGTGCGCCGAACATACCGTCAAGAAGCCGTTTTCTCTCGGCGTTTATCGGTATATCCATACTGTTCATTCCCATGAAATAATCGACTATCTTCATGGATTTCAGTTCGTTTTTATTCTCGTACATCTCCATGTCGGCTCTTTTGTAGACCGCTTCAAAGCTGTCATCGCTGTCACGATCAAAAACCGCCATTCCGCAAGCGACCACAGGTCCCGAACGCGAGCGTTTATTGGCAAGGGATTCTTCCCGCAGCTTTGCAAGCAGCTGTTCACGCATATCAAAATCCCGTCCATCCAGTACGACGACGAACTCATCTCCGCCGACTCTGAATACGGGGCTGTGATCGAAAATATCGCAAATCAGGCGGCTGGTTCTCTGTATCGCTTCATCTCCGAAGCTGTGTCCACGGGTATCGTTGATCTTTTTAAGATCGTTGACATCGCACATGATCACGCCGAAATGACAGCTCTCAGGGGCTGCTTTGATCCTCTCATCAACAGCTGTGATATACTCCGTGAACGCGGTCTTGTTTCGTATTCCTGTCAGCGCGTCCATTCTTGCCATACGTTTGGCAGACTGCAGATCCTTTTCCTGTTCTTCTTTTCTGCGGAATTCTTCCTCAATATTTTCCAGACAGCAGATAATATGCTTCCTGTCATCACACATTAGTTCAAAATGCCGCATATGCATAACATTCCCATGCAAAATAAGTCGGTATACAACAGAATAGGACTTGTTGCTGTAAAGCCTGTCGAGCATAGCTTCTTTGTCATGAAGTTTTATCACAAGCTCAAGATCGTCGGGATGAACGCATTTTGAGGCGTTTTCCTGTACTTCGGAAAAGAAATCCTCTCCCTGACGCGGAATATCCATCTCTTTTAAAAGATTGTCCGGTATATATTCGGAATATTTTCCCGAATTTATGTCAATATAATACAGACTGTCAAAATGATGTGCAAGTGTAAGTGCGATCTGGCTTAATGCTTCCTTATCATCTTTCATACGCTCTCCTTTAATTAAACACTCATTTATTAGTCTCTCAGATTAATGATACTGACGGCATTTCGATAGCTTTTGCTCTTATTATACAACATATCGCTGTAAATGTCAATAAAAGCACATTGTTTATACAGATGTATCATTTCCCTATCTCTGTAATATGCCGATTGACCTTTCAGCCCCGATGTGATATAATAAACCTACATTCTGCATTGATTGGAGGAATAGACATGGAACTGCGTTTACTGGAATACTTTCTGACGGTCGTTCGTGAGGAAAACATATCAAGAGCTGCTGAGGTCTTGCACGTTACGCAGCCCACACTCAGCAGGCAGATGAAGGAGCTTGAGGACGAGCTTCACACAACGCTGTTTGTCAGGGGCAAACGGCTCACACTGACCGATTCGGGTATTATGCTCCGCAGACGTGCAGAGGAAGTCGTGTCGCTGATGAAGAAGATCGACAGCGAATTTCAACAGCAGGAAGAGATCAGCGGAGTGATCTCGGTCGGCAGCGGTGGACTGAAAGCAGCAGAGGTGCTTCCTGAACTGATAGCGCATTTCCGTGACCGCTATCCCCTTGTCAGCTTTGAGCTTCACACTGGTACGGCTGACCACGTTAAGGAACGGCTCGAACACGGTCTGCTCGACTTCGGTATCCTGTTAGAGCCTGTGGATATTGAGAAATTCGACTATATCCGCTTGCACGCAAAGGAAACATGGGGCTTGCTGATGCCTGCGGATCACCCGCTTGCAAAAGAAAAAGCTATCAATCGCAAGCAGTTGAAAGAACAACCTTTGGTATTGACGAGCCGTACAGCTCTGAAAAGCGAGATTGAAGAATGGCTGAGGTGTCCCGTATCGGAACTGGATATTGTTGCGACCATGAACCTCATCAACAACGCCGCACCTCTTGCGGAGCGTGGGATAGCCTGCGTATTGACGATAGAGGGAGCGACTACGATGTTCGATCCTGCCCGATTTGCCTTCCGTCCGCTGACACCCGAACTGTCGTTTACCTCGGTGCTTGCGTGGAAGAAGTTCAGTCCTTATTCGGGTGCGGCGGGAAAATTCCTTGAATATATCAAGAGTGTTTACGCAGAGCAGTAAAAAGCCCTTTAACGCACAGAAATAATTGACTTTTTCTTCTTTCTCTGCTATAATAGAGAAAATATGAAAACTGCCACCGGGTAGTATATGCGATAAGCATTTGTATACACATCGTTAGGTCTTAGAAGATGTGTACGCAGATGCTTTATTTTTTTGGAGGTATGGAACGTGTTAAAACGTATCAAAGATTATTTTTCAAAGGGTGAGCTTATGCTGTGGGGCATTTCAACGCTTTGCGTTCTTGTTTCGTTCTTCATGTTTGACAGAGAGAACTATCTTGCACTGTCGGCATCACTGATTGGAGTGATCTACCTTATCCTTAACGCAAAGGGAAACCCGATCGGTCAGGTGCTTGTTATCATATTCAGCCTGCTGTATGGGATAATATCCTACTCCTTTTCCTATTATGGTGAAATGATTACATATCTTGGAATGACAATGCCTATGGCTGTGTTTGCACTGATCTCATGGCTCAAGAATCCCTTTAACGGTAATAAAGCGGAGGTAACGGTAAACAGCATAAGCAAAGGAGAAGCCGTATTTATGTCTGTACTGACGTTGGTGGTAACGATACTGTTTTTCTTTATTTTGCAGGCTTTCGGTACAGCGAATATCCTACCGAGTACACTATCGGTAGCCACGAGCTTTCTTGCCGTCTATCTGACATTCAGGCGAAGTCCGTTTTATGCGGTCGCCTACGCTGCGAATGACATTGTGCTGATCGTATTATGGATCATGGCAAGTATAGCGGACACAAGGTATATTTCGGTAGTTGTCTGCTTCTCGGTTTTTCTCATAAATGACATATACAGCTTTTTCAGTTGGCAGAATATGAGAAAGCGGCAAATGGCAGTCAAAAGTATACGATTTGAGCATACCAAAGTATAGAATATAAGTATTTTACATATTGATAAAACTATGCTATAATGAGTACAGGACATAAAACCTATACTCTTTTTGTTTTGTGGGGTGATAGAATGAAAGTGGTCAATACTAATATTACCGATAACGAGATCGCAGAGGTTTTGTCGCAGGCAGGGCTGACCGACAAGCAGATCAAGGCATTTCTTTCCGATTGCTGCGGCAAGGGTTGCTGTGCCGAAAAGGTGCGTGTACTGCGAAATGCACGGCGTTCTCTCCTTGATTCTATCCACAAAAAACAGGTGGTGCTTGACAGGCTCGACTATGTGATATGGTGTACGGAAAACAAAAATCAATAAACGGAGGTAATTATCATGTTAGGAAATTTCAGCTACCACAACCCGACCAAGCTCTATTTCGGTGAGGACTCTCTCAGCTATTTGAAGGACGAGATGAAAAACTACGGCGAGAACATTCTGCTCGTTTACGGCGGCGGTTCTATAAAGAAAAGTGGTCTGTATGACGAGATCATTGCTATCCTGAAAGACTGCGGTAAGAATGTTGCCGAGGTCTCGGGCGTTATGCCAAACCCGACCATTGACAAGCTCCGTGAGGGTGTTGCTATCGCCCGTGAGCATAAGACCGACTTTATCCTTGCGGTGGGCGGCGGTTCTGTCTGCGACTACTCAAAGGCGGTATCTGTCTCCGTTCACTGTGACGATGATCCGTGGGATAAATACTATATCCGCTTTGAAGAACCGACCTGCGAGATCGTACCAGTGGGCTGTGTGCTGACAATGGCAGGCACAGGCTCGGAGATGAACGGCGGTGCAGTCATCACTAATCACAAGAGCAAGCAGAAGATCGGTCACGTTTTCGGTGACGATGTTATGCCGAAGTTCTCTATCCTCAATCCGAGATACACCATGACACTCCCGAAGTATCAGATGGTGGCAGGCATCTACGACATTCTCAACCACATCTGCGAGCAGTATTTTTCCGGCGAGGACGATAACACCTCCGACTACATCAGCGAGGGACTTATGAAAAGCCTTATCCACGCAAGCCGTATCGCTGTTGAGAATCCGCAGGATTATGAAGCACGCTCCAACATCATGTGGACAGCCACATGGGCGCTCAATACTCTCGTTTCAAGGGGCAAATCTACCGACTGGATGGTGCATATGCTCGGTCAGGCTGTGGGCGCATACACGGACGCTACCCACGGAATGACACTTGCGGCGGTATCTCTGCCTTATTACCGCTATATCATGCCCTACGGCTTGAAGAAGTTTGCCCGTTTCGCAACAGAGGTCTGGGGCATATCCGCCGAGGGTAAGACCGATGAGCAGCTTTCAGGCGAGGGACTTTCCGCTATGGAAAGCTGGATGAAGGAGATCGGGCTTGTGATGAACCTCAAAGACCTCGGTGCGACCGAAGATATGATAGAAGGCATTGCCGATGCAACAATTATCCTGAACGGCGGATACAAGGTACTTGACCGTGCTGAGGTCGTGCAGATTTTGAAAGAGAGTATGTAATAAGACCGGAACAATACGAAATATCTGTTACACAGAAAAAGGAGGATCACATTATGTTATACAAAACCTTGAACAACGGCATAAAAATGCCCATGCTCGGCTACGGCACTTTTCAGGTGAACGATGCGGCGGAGTGCAAAAACAGCGTACTTGAAGCGATACGAGCAGGCTATCGCCTGATCGACACGGCACAGGCTTACGGCAACGAAGAAGCTGTCGGTGCAGGCATCAAGGCGGCACTTGACGAGGGACTTTGCACCCGTTCGGAGCTTTTCATCACCACAAAGGTGTGGTTTCGCTCCTTTGAGACCGAGGACTGCCGCAAGAGTCTTGACGAGTCCATGAAAAAGCTCGGTGTGGAATATATCGACATGGTGCTTCTGCACTGGCCGTTCGGCAATGTGTACGCCGCTTGGCGTGTGCTTGAGGAATACTACAAGGCGGGGAAGATCAAGGCGATCGGCGTTTCCAATATGGAGGCTGACCGCTTCATCGACCTCATCAATTTTAACGAGGTAAAGCCTGCGCTCAACCAGATCGAAACGCACCTTTACTGCCAGCGCCTTGAAGAAAAGGAATGGCTTGAAAAGTACGGCATCGCACATCAGGCATATGCACCGCTCGGTCAGGGCAGAGCCAATAAAATGTTCTCCGAGCCTGCCGTGAAGGAGTTAGCGGATAAGTACGGCAAAACGCCAGCACAGGTGCTTCTGCGTTTCCTTGTGCAGAGCGATGTTGCAGTTATCCCGAAGTCGGTGCATACCGAGCGTATCAGGGAAAACATTGACATATTCGACTTTGAGCTGACCGGGGACGAGATGCTGTCCTTGCAGGCACTCGATAAGGCTACACCGATGATCGGAAAACCCGAAGCTCCCGAAAAGGTTGAGTTTGCGATGACTTGGTGAAAGTATGAACATCACGGTAAACATCTACTACACAGGTGAAAACGGAAATGCCCGTAAATTCGCAGAGGAAATGATACAAAGCGGCACGGTGGACAAGATACGAAATGAGAACGGTAATCTCCGCTATGACTATTTTCAGCCCTTTGACGATCCCGAAACGGTACTGCTGATAGACCAATGGACAAGTCAGGACGCAATTGATGTCCATCATGCTTCGCCTATGATGCAGACGATAGCGAAACTTCGGGAGAAGTACGGACTGAAAATGAAGGTCGAGAGGTATATCTCCGACGAGGACGGTATTCCCGATAAGGATAAAAAATTCATTGTAAAAAAGGAGGAAACAATCATGAGCAAGAAATTAGTAGCATATTTTTCAGCAAGCGGTGTGACTGCCGGACTTGCAAAGAACCTCGCAGAAGCCGCAGGAGCAGATCTTTATGAGATCAAGCCTGCCGTTCCCTACACAAATGCAGACCTCAACTGGCAGGACAAGAACAGCAGAAGCTCAGTTGAGATGAATGACAAATCATTCCGTCCTGCTATCGCAGATACCAATGCGAATATCGCAGACTATGACACGATCTTCGTTGGCTTCCCCATTTGGTGGTATGTAGCTCCGACGATCATCAATACCTTCCTCGAAGCCTATAATTTTTCGGGCAAGACAATAGTTCTGTTTGCAACATCAGGCGGCAGCGGTATGGGTAATTCCGCAAAGGGATTGAAGCCCAGCGTATCCGAGACCGCAGTCATCATGGACGGCAAGCGTTTCGCTGCAAGCACATCAGTCGATGAGCTGAAAAAGTGGGTGGAATCCCTCGGAGTATAAGGAGGGCACACTATGGCAGAAAAAATCGTGCAAACCGCAGGACGAGATGCCCTCGGTGAGTTTGCTTCCGAATTCGCCCATTACAACGATGATATTCTTTTCGGTGAAAACTGGAACAACACCGACATTGACTTGAAAACACGGAGTATCATCACGGTGGTCGCTCTTATGTCGCAGGGAGTGACAAGCGATGCGCTGATATTCCACCTGATGAATGCGAAAAATCACGGCGTATCGCAAAAAGAGATCGCAGCGATCATCACACACACGGCTTTCTATGCAGGCTGGCCACACGCCTGGGCGGTTTTCGGACTTGCAAAAGAGGTCTGGAGCGAGAAGTCTCCTGAAATGACCGACAAGGACAGGTATCAGAACGAGGTATTCTTCCCCATCGGAGAACCAAATCCCTACGGCGATTACTTTGTCGGACAGAGCTATCTTGCTCCTGTGTCCACCGAACAGCTTGCGATATACAATGTGACCTTTGAGCCTGCCTGCCGCAACAACTGGCATATTCACCATGCAAAAAGCGGCGGCGGTCAGATGCTGATCTGTGTCGGCGGTCGAGGCTATTATCAGGAATGGGGCAAGGAAGCGAGAGAGCTTCACCCAGGCGATATTGTCAATATCCCTGCGAATGTCAAGCACTGGCACGGTGCCGCACCCGACAGTTGGTTCTCACATCTTGCGATAGAGATCGAGGGAGAGGACAGCAGTACCGAGTGGTGCGAGGCTGTTTCGGAAGATGATTACAATAAACTGAAATAGGAGGAAAAATCATGTCAGATTATTTCGGAAAAGACGTTTTCAAGCTGGGCTTCGGGCTTATGCGTCTGCCCAAGCTGCCAGACGGCAGTATCGACATTGAACAGACCAGTGTCATGGTGGACAAATTTCTTGAAGCGGGCGGCACTTACTTCGACACAGCCTATGTTTATGACAACGGCGAGTCGGAGGCGGCAATCAAAAAAGCACTTATCGACCGTTATCCCCGTAATAAATTCACCCTATGTACCAAGCTCTGTGCGTGGATGGCTTGCCATGACGAGGAGAGCGCCAAGCAGCAGTTTTTTACAAGCCTTGAACGCACGGGGGCAGGCTATTTTGACTACTATCTGCTCCATGCCCTTCAGCGCACAAATTACAAGAAGTATGACGAATATCACATCTGGGATTTTGTGAAAGAGCAAAAAGCAAAGGGGCTTATCAAATATTTCGGTTTCTCATTCCATGCCGATCCTGATTTACTGGACGAGCTTCTGACAGTACACCACGAAGTCGATTTCATTCAGCTCCAGATAAATTACGCCGACTGGGACAACCCCGGCGTAGCGTCAAGGGAATGCTATGAGATCGCACGAAAGCACGGCAAATCCATTACAGTAATGGAGCCTGTCAAGGGCGGTGCGCTTGCAAATCCGCCGCAGGGTGTTCAGGACATTTTCAAGGCTGCCGACCCCAAAGCGTCAAACGCTTCGTGGGCGATACGCTATGTGGCTTCGATGGACGGTATTATCACGGTGCTTTCGGGAATGTCGAACATAGCACAGATGGAGGACAATCTCTCCTATATGCGTGATTTCAAGCCGCTTAACGAAGCCGAGCAGCAGGTTATCAGAGCCGCACAGAAGGAGCTGAAAAAGGACAATTCAATTAAATGCACTGCCTGTCACTACTGCACTGAGGGCTGTCCTATGGGTATCGCTATTCCCGAGATATTCGCCGTTGCCAATGCCGAGAAGCTCAAAGCAAGCTGGGACGGCGGCAGGCAAGCATATGCGATTGCCACACAGGGTAAAGGCAAGGCGAGCGAATGTCTTGAATGCGGTCAGTGCGAGAGCGCCTGTCCGCAGCATCTTGAAATTGTCAGTCTGCTGAAGGATTGCAGAAAAATGGAGGGTTAATTATGTTTGAAAATGCTTTGACAATGAGAAATGTTTCCTATGGCACGAAGATCACTTATAAAACGCTGGTATCGGCGGGGCTTGTGGCACTTGCGGTCATTCTGCCGCAGCTCGTTCACTTAGCGCTCGGTCAGCCGGGCGGCGTCAAGTGGCTTCCGATGTATCTGCCTGTACTGATCGGCGGCTGTCTTCTGGGTGCAAAGTGGGGGCTTGCGGTCGGGGCGCTCTCGCCGCTTGTGAGCTTTCTCATTACATCAGCCATGGGAAGCCCGATGCCTATGGCTGCACGTTTGCCGTTTATGATGGCTGAGCTTGCGGTTTTTGCGCTCGTTTCGGGGCTGTTCACCAAAAAGATCGCGGATAATGGTCTGTGGGCTTTCCCTGCGGTAATACTTGCACAGGTCACGGGCAGAACCGTATTCTTAGGACTTATCGCCGCAACACAGAGTATGACCGACTTTACCGTTCCTATGATCTGGTCGCAGATACAGACGGGCGTTGTCGGACTGCTTGCACAGGCGATCATCGTTCCTGTTATCATCATCGGACTGAGAAAGCTCATGGTGAAAGACAATGACTGATATTGAAACAGCGAAAGCAAACCTTGACGGACACTCGATATGCCTTTGCCGCAGTGGTGAGATCATCACCGATGACGACAGGGGCATTTCCCCGATGATGAAATTCATAGCACAGGGCAGAGATCTGACGGGATTTTCCGCCGCCGATGTGATAGTCGGCAAGGCAGCGGCGATGCTGTTTGTCAAGGCAGGTATCGCCTGCGTTCACGGGAAAACAATGTCTGAAAGCGGAAAGGCATATCTTGAATCACACGGTATCCCCTGCACCTATGATATTTTGACAGAGAAGATCATCAACCGACAGGGTACTGATATTTGTCCTATGGAGAAAACGGTTGCGGAGCTTGACAACACCGATGAAGCCCTTGATGCACTAAGTAAAAAAATTGCGGAATTGCGTGTAAAATCATATTGAGCCCTGCTGCATTGTTACAGCATGAAATAAGAGCCATATGCTTAATAAAGCAAAAACGGCTCTTATTTCCGCAATGATAGATAAGTAAAACTTATCTAATACCCTCGAAATCCAGATTGATTTATTCAAAAATCCGTGATATAATGAATTTACCAAATAAAGATACGGAGGATGATCACTATGACAAAGATACTTATCGTTTACTACTCCCGCAAGGGTGAGAACTACTGGAACGGCGGCTTGAAGCATATCGACAAGGGCAACACCGAGCGTGTAGCTGAGTTTATTCAGAAAGCAGTCGGTGGTGATCTGTTTGAGGTCGATACCGTCAAGCCCTACTCCGAAAGCTATATGACCTGTATCGAGGAAGCAAAGCAGGAGCTGCGTAGCAAGGCTCGTCCTGAAATCAAGGCGTATCCCGACAACTTTGAGGACTACGACACGATCTTCGTCGGCTATCCGAACTGGTGGGGTACAATGCCGATGTGTATGTTCACCCTGCTTGAAAAATATGATCTCACTGGCAAAACTATCATTCCATTCTGCACTAATGAGGGCAGCGGTATGGGCGGCAGTGAGCGTGACCTGAAAAATCTCTGTAAGGGTGCAACGGTAAAGTCGGGACTTTCCGTTCACGGTGCGGAGTCAGCACAGAGCGAGAGCAAGGTCGCAGCTTGGGCGAAGAAGTCAATTTAAGGAGGAATACTTATGGAATACATCACATTAAACGACGGCAACAAGATACCCACAGTCGGTTTCGGCGTATTTATGATCCCTGCGGACGGTTCGACATACAAGGCGGTCACAGAAGCGTTGAAGGCAGGCTACCGCCACATTGACACGGCGGCTGCCTATTTCAACGAAGCCGAGGTCGGCAAAGCTGTCCGTGACAGCGGTATTCCCCGTGAGGAAATCTTCATCACAAGCAAGCTGTGGCTTCAGGACTACGGCTATGAAGCGGCAAAGCTCGGTATTCAGGCTTCTCTTGATAAACTCGGTACGGGATATATCGACCTCTATCTGCTTCATCAGCCCTACGGTGATGTTGCAGGTGCGTGAAAGGCGCTTGAAGAAGCAAAGGCAGAAGGCAAACTCCGTTCTATCGGCGTGAGCAATATGACACCGAAGCTGTACCGTGAGCTGACGGCTGATTTTGCAACGATTCCTGCCGTCAATCAGGTGGAGTGCAATCCGCTGTTCCAGCAGAAGGCGCTGCGTGAGGTACTTTCCGAGAATGATGTGAAGCTCGAAGCGTGGTATCCTCTCGGTCACGGTAACAAGGAACTGCTTGAAGCTACCGTTATCACGGCGCTCGCTGAAAAATACGGCAAGAACACAGGACAGATCATTCTGCGATTTGAAGTGCAGGAGGGATTCATTGTCCTGCCGAAGTCCACAAATCCTGAGCGTATCAGAGGCAATATCGACATTTTTGATTTTGCTCTGACCGATGAAGAAATGGATAGCATTCGTGCGCTCGATACAGGCAAGCCATCACATGATCCCGAAGCTCCCGGTGTTGGTGAGATGCTGCTGAATGCCTTTAAGATACATGACTGAGGTGGGCAAATGGAAGAAGTAAGAGTGGATATGCGTGAACTTTCTCCCGATGTACAGGAGATGTATCAGAAGCACCGTGAGTTACTGTTCAGGCTTAATCACACAATGCCGCAGACCGATGAATATATGTCATTGCTACGTGAACTTCTTGCAGGTAATCTCGGTGAGAACAGCACGATCAATCCGCCGCTTGCAGGTGCAGCTTTTGACAAGCTCGTGATCGGAGAAGGTGTATTTATCAACAGCGGTCTCCTTGCAATGGCAAGGGGCGGTATTACCGTTGATGACGGTGCGATGATCGCAGCGAATGTTCAACTCATCTCCAATAATCACGATCCTTACGACAGAGCTGTGCTGACCTGTAAGCCCGTACACATTGGCAAATGTGCGTGGATCGGCGCAGGTGCTACGGTACTGCCCGGCGTGACAGTCGGAAAGTATGCGATCGTCGGTGCTGCTTCTGTTGTGACGCACGATGTTCCCGATTACGGAGTGGCTGTGGGCAATCCTGCAAAGGTCATCAAAATGCTTGATCCCGATAGATTTGTGCAAGTGACTGCTGAGTGAGGATATATAAATGACAGAAAAAGAACAGATCATACAGCTCTACAAGGAAATGTACACCGCCATGATAAACAAGGACAGACCGGAGCTTGAACGAGTACACGATGACAGCTTTGTGCTTGTTCATATGACTGGTATGCGGCAGACAAAAGATGCCTATATCACTGCTATTATGGACGATACGCTGAATTATTACTCTGCGACCCATGAGGAAATGCAGGTGGAGATGAACGGCGATACTGCCGTACTTACGGGCAGAAGCAAGGTCACGGCGGCGGTGTTCGGCGGCGGAAGGCACACATGGCGGTTACAGCTTCGGTTTCAGCTTGTGAAGAAAAACGCCGAGTGGAAGTTCACCCTTGCTTCGGCTTCGACATATTGAGGTAAAAACCATGCTAAAACAGATCAGATATTTTCAGTCGGTGGTAAGGCTCGGCAGCTTTACCGCCGCTGCCGAAGAGCATTTTATATCGCAGTCGGCTATATCACAGCAAATAAAAGCGCTCGAAGATGAGCTGGGTGTCGCTCTGCTTGAACGCAAAAAGCGGAGCTTTACCCTCACGCCCGCAGGCGATTTTTTCTACAAGAAAAGCCTTGTGCTTGTGGCGGACTATGACAACATCGTCCGTGAGTTGCAAAAGGTGTCGGGCAAAAACAGCGAGCTTCTGCGTGTGGGACTGCTCAAAGGTTACAGCGGAAAGGAGTTTAATTCCGCTGTTTCCGAGTTTACTGTAAAATTTCCCGATGTGACGGTGGAGGTCACACACGGCAATCATGATACGCTGTATACACTTCTGCGAAACGGCGAGTTGGACATCGTTCTCAACGATCAGCGCAGAGCATTTTCGGACGAGTACATCAATATCGTGCTGGATATTCGGGAATACTATGCGGAAATATCGTCGAACTCCCCCATTGCCCAGCTTGAAGAGGTGGAGCTTTCAGACCTGAAAAATACGCCGCTGATACTATTGTCCTCCGAAGATCAGCAGGAAACAGAGCGCAGCTTTTATCTGAATGATCTCGGCTTCAAGAGCGAGATATATTTCACGGAATATATTGACGATGCGCTGATGCAGGTCATTCAGGGCAAGGGCTATATGCCGATCGAGGGCAGCGGTGATGCGATACAGACCACCACAAAAGCAGTCAGACTGCTTCGTAACGGATATCCGATCATCAGGCGGTACTGTGCTTTTATGAAAGCGGATAATCCATCGAAGCATACGGGCGAGTTTATTGAGATATTGAAATCACAATTCTGAGGATCTAAGGGCTATATGTGTTTTGCATATAGCTCTTTTCATAAGAAAAACTAATGTCATACTGCTGAAATCGAGATTGATTCACCCGATTTTGTGTGATATACTTAATGTAGCAAATAAATCAAAGGAGTAAATGCTATGAGAGATTTCGTATTTGAAAATAAGACAAAGGTTTATTTCGGAAAGGATCAGCTTCAGTATCTTCATGAGGAGATCGGCAGATTCGGCAAAAAGGTACTGCTGGTTTACGGCGGCGGTTCTATCATATCAAAAAGATCGGTCTGTATGACAAGGTGATGTCACAGCTCCTGGAAGCTGGCGCAGAGATATTCGAGCTTGCAGGTGTTGAGCCGAATCCCCGTCACACAACTGTCAACAAGGGCGCTGCGATCTGCAAAAAGGAAGGGATTGATGTTCTGCTTGCAGTCGGCGGAGGTTCGACCATTGATGCAACAAAGGGTATCGCTGCGGCTGCAAAGTATGATGGTGACGATGTGTGGGACTTGGTATCAAGAAAAGCGTTCGTGACCGAAACCCTGCCTATCATCACGGTTCTTACCATTGCGGCAACAGGCTCGGAAATGGACGGCGGATGCGTGATCAGCAATACGGATACGAACGAAAAATATGGCTATTTCGCACCTGACAATCACCCCGATGTATCATTCCTCGATCCGACCAATACATTCAGTGTAAGCGCATACCAGACCGCAAGCGGAAGTGCGGATATTATGTCGCATATCTTTGATGTGGCATATTTCAGCAAGGGCGGCTGTATGGATATGCTCACAAGAGTGCAGGAGGAAGTGCTGAAAACAGTTGTTAAATTCGCTCCTGTGGCTGTAAACACACCCGATGACTATGAAGCAAGAGCAAACCTGATGTGGGCAAGTAGTTGGGCGCTGAACGATTTTCTGTATGAGGGCTTCAATCAGGCTACGGTATGCCACGCTATGGAGCATCAGCTTTCCGCTGTTTATGACATTACGCACGGTCACGGACTGACGATCATTATCCCACGCTGGCTGACTTACATTCTTAATGAAGAAACTGCACCTGTCATCAAGCGTTTTGGTGTGAATGTTATGGGCGTTGATGAGTCGCTTTCCCTTATGGACGGCGCAAAGGCTGCGATAGACGCATTGTCAGCATTCTTCTTTGATACGCTCGGCTTAAAGAGCAGACTTTCCGATCTTGGTATCGACGATAAGAGCTTTGAAGAAATGTCAAAGACCGCCTGTGGTCAAAATGGTGTGCTTCACGGTTTTACCGATCTGACACCGAAAGATGTTGAAGCGATATACAGAATGTGCTTATAAGCAGAATTGATGAGGTGAACACTATGAAAGAAGTCATGTTAGTCACAGGCGCAGGGCAGATCAGTATGACGATCGCACGGCGTATCGGCTACGGAAAGAAGATAATTCTTGGTGACAAGAATATGCAGAATTGCGAGACTATCGCAAAGATAATGAATGATGCAGGCTTCGATGTTGAGCCGTTTGAAATGGACTTATCCTCCCGTGAGAGTATTCTTGCGATAATCGCAAAGGCTCAGGAGTTCGGTGAGATCAGGTATCTTGTGAACGGCGCGGGCGTTTCGCCCTCGCAGGCTCCCATTGAAGCGATACTGAAGGTCGATCTTTACGGTACTGCGGTGCTGTTAGAGGAAGTCGGCAAGGTGATCGCAAAGGGCGGCTGCGGCGTTACGATCTCCAGCCAATCGGGTTGGAGAATGCCTCAGCTAACAGCAGAGCAGGATTTTCAGCTTGCGATGACTCCCACCGAGGAACTGCTTGACCTTGAAATACTCCGTCCCGAAAACATTCGTGATACCCTCCATGCCTATCAGCTTGCAAAACGATGCAACGAAAAGCGTGTCATGGCAGAGTGTGTAAAGTGGGGCGAGCGTGGTGCAAGGCTCAATGACATTGCACCGGGCATTATCGTGACTCCGCTTGCGATTGATGAATTCAACGGGCCGAGGGGCGATTTCTACAAGAATATGTTTGCCAAGTGTCCCGCAGGAAGACCCGGCACAGCCGATGAGGTGGCGAATGTTGCAGAGCTTCTGATGAGCGACAGGGGCGCATTTATAACGGGTTCGACTTTCCTGATCGACGGCGGTGCGACTTCGAGCTATTACTACGGTGCGTTGAAACCGACGGAATGAGGAGGCGCTTATGAAGAAACTATCACTATTGATTTCGGCATTTATGCTATGTCTGACAATGACCGCCTGCGGTTCAAGTGAGCCTGCTTCTGCACCAAGTGTTGCCGATAATGATAAGGCAGCCGTGCAGGAAAAGCTGAATCAGGAAGAAAGCAAAACAGAAGCATCTGAATCTACCGAGGACGATAAGCAAAGCGAAACAACAGAAGCACCTGCCGAAAAGCCGGAGGAACAGACCTCTGACGGTACAAATATCCTTGTTGCGTACTTCTCCCGTGCCGATGAGAATTATTCTGTCGGTACGATAGAGGTCGGAAACACGCAGATACTCGGAGAGTATATCGCAAGTGAGGTCGGTGCGGATAGCTTCCATATCGAGACTGTAACGCCCTATCCCACAGGCTATGATGAGTGCTGCGACGTTGCAAAGCAGGAGCAGAAGGACAATGCCCGTCCCGAAATAACAGGCTCGGTGGATATGGAGCAGTATGACATCGTATTTCTCGGCTATCCGATATGGTGGGGCGATATGCCGATGGCGGTCTATACCTTTATGGAGAGCTATGACTGGTCGGATAAGGTCGTGATACCGTTCTGCACCCATGAGGGCAGCGGACTTTCGGGAACGGACAGCAATATCGCAAGCGCAACGGGCGCACAGGTGCTGACTGCGATTGATATGCGCGGAAGCACAGCACAGGCACTGAATGACGATACCAAGCAGACCGTCCGCACATGGCTCGATGACTTGGGTTTCTGATATGGATACAAAGACGAAGATAAAAACAGCCGCTGACATTCTTATGACAGCGGCATTACCCGTATTGATGTGCTATTCCATTGTAGGCGAAACGGCTCACGAAATAATAGGTGTGACGATGTTTGCACTGTTTATACTGCATCATATTCTCAATTTCGGCTGGATAAAAGCCTTGTTCAAGGGCAAATATCCGCCGAAGCGCATTGTCGGTACGATCGTCAATGCGGCGGTGCTGATATGTATGCTCGGTCTGATGTACAGCGGTATCGTGATCTCAAAGCATATCTTTTCTTTCCTGAACCTCGGCGGTGCAGGCTTTGCAAGGACGGTACATATGCTTTGTGCCTATTGGGGACTTGTGCTGATGAGTGTTCATCTCGGTATGCACATAACGCAAATGTCGGCGAAAATGAAGCTGAAAAGCAAGCCAATGATATGGACACTCCGTATCATTTTCGGCGTTGTCGGGGCAGTCGGAGTTTATGAGTTCATACAGCTCAATTTCACCGACTATATGTTTGGCAAGGTGCAGTTTGTGTTTATCGACACATCGGCTTCGGCTGTACTGACGTCTTTGCAATATGCAAGCGTTATGGTGCTGTTTGCGTATATCGGATATATTATGCAAATTCTGCTAAACAAGAAATGGGCAGCGGTTAAGTGACGAGCCTCCGCTTTTGACCTTTGAGGTAGCCATGACTTAGGTTATAAATGACAAATGTCAAATAGCCATTAAGTAACCCCAACAATAAGCAGACCAAATTCGATGAAACAATAATCTAACTACAATCGAAACATGAAACAAAAAGCTGAATAAAACGGCTTTGAGAAGATTTAAAAAACTTTGTCTAAAATCGCCTTTGACACAGCAAGCCGTTTTCTGCTATAATAATCAAGTAAATAATTATTATAGCACTGACACACGTTGTATTCTCAGGAATGCGTAAATCTGATCACGGAATGCTATCCGCAGATGATGTATTCCTTTGAGTACAGCGTGTTTTTTTGTGCGGAAACGGAGATTTTTATGCCAAGAAATCAATTTGAAAGAATGATGTTCGCCCTTATGACAGTTATCGTGACCGTTCATGCCTATGTGTTTTACAGTCTTTATGTGGTGAACGGTGCGACACTTATGAGCGTAACAGGACAGACAGGAGTGCTGAAAGCGATAGATGCAATGGGCGGAGTGTATATGCTCGGTCACAATTTGCCGATATGGGCAGTCGTGCTTGTGGAGTTCGTTCTTGCCTATACGCTGGAAGTGACAGTAGGAAGTCCTTTTTCATTCAAGATCGCCAGCAGGATATTCGATATGAAAACAACACACCCGTTCATTTTCGAGACAGCCATTATCTGTGCGACTGTCACGATCATGTGTCCTGCTATGAGCTTCCTCGCCGCTTTCCTCTATTATCCGTATTATGAGGGATTTAACATCTTCACGCTACTTGCCAACTGGCTGAAGCTGGTCTGCTACAACTTCCCCTTTGCATTCTTCTCACAGATATTCTTTATCCAGCCCCTTATCAGAACTTGCTTCAAGGCGGTATTCAGAAGAAAAAGCGCAGTAGCAGCACCTTCAAAAGCCTGAACTTTGTGCAAAAACACCATTTGAAAAAGCCTGAAAAGTGTGGTATAATATATATATAACGAGTAGCAATCCTGCGTAAGTCCAGTTATTGCTGCTCGTTTTTATTTTGCGAGGTGATAATATGTATAACATTGGCGATGTTGTGATGTACGGCACATTCGGGATATGCAGGATAGAATCCATAGAAAAGCGTGACTTTATGGGCGAGGAAAATGATTATTATATCCTTCGCCATGTTTATAATGAAAAAAATATATTCTATGTGCCTGTTGACAACGAACTGGCAGTCAGCCGACTTCATAAGGTATGTTCTAAAGCAGATGTAGACGAACTTATCGGACACATGAACGCTGAAGCTCCTATATGGATAGATAACGAAATAAAGCGCAGGGAAGAATACAGCCGTATCATTAAGGAAGGCGATAAACATGAGATCATAAGGCTGATAAAAACTCTGTATCTTCGCCGTAAGGAGCTTTACGCTGAGAAGAAAAAGCTCCGTTCCTCTGATGAAAGCTATCTTACCCTTGCGGAGAATATGCTCTATGAGGAATTCGCATACGCTCTCGATATTGACAGGAGCGAGGTTGTTGACTATATTGAAAAGCACATAGCCTGATTCAGGTGAAAAATTTGATATTATTAGTACATAACGAGCAGCATTCCGCGTAAGTCCGGTTATTGCTGCTCGTTTTAATATTTTTATGGAGGTATATCAAAATGAAAAGAATCAAAGAAGCGTGTATCTGCCAGACACTTCACTTCATGCTCAAGGAGGATTTCGGTCACGACTATGCTGTCAGAGCTGTAAAGGAAGAAGTTGAGAAGTACAAAGCCGGTCTTGACAAGAGCAGAACAAAATACAAGATAATCGAGGAGACCGAACAGGCTGACGGCTCGGTCATCATAAAGATAAAGAAGCAGTACAATGCTTCTCCTGTCGGCTCTTATCTCGACTGATACAACTTAATATCATCAAAAACAGCGTGTAGCCAAAAGCATAAATCCAGCTTGCGGCTCACGCTGTACTTTTTTAGGAGGAAAAACAGATGGAAGAAACCACAAATCAATTCTTAGGGCGTGAGCCTGTGAGCAAGCTGATGAAGAAATACGCCGTGCCGTGTATCATCTCTCTGCTTGTGGGTGCGCTCTACAACATCGTAGACCAGATTTTTATAGCTAATGCGACCTATCTCGGCTCTTACGGTAACGCAGCTAATACCGTAGTCTTTCCGCTGACGGTCATAGCACTTGCTATCGCCGTTATGATCGGTGACGGCTGCTGTGCGTTCGTGAGTATCAGTCTTGGCAAGCGTGAAAACGATAAGGCAAGGCACAGCGTTGGTAATTCGATAGTTATGAGCATTATCGGTGGACTTGTGCTGTGTGCCGTGTATCTGATATTCAGCGACGCTATCATCGCAATGTTCGGCGGTACGGTCAATCCCGAAACATTCAGGCACTCGAAAGAGTATTTCTTCTACATCTCGCTTGGTATCCCGTTCTATATGTTCGGACAGGCGATGAACCCTGTGATCCGTGCAGACGGCAGCCCGAGATTCGCAATGTTCTCCACCCTTGCGGGTGCGGTCATCAATATGATACTCGATCCGATATTCATATTCGGCTTAAAATGGGGTATGATGGGCGCAGCGGTCGCAACGGTCATCGGGCAGGTCGCAACAGCGGTACTTGCGGTATGGTATTTACTGAACATGAAGCAGGTCAAGCCCTCAAAGCACGATTTCAGGCTGAACAAAACTATCGCAGGAAAAACGCTTACCCTCGGTCTGACCAGCTTTCTTTCGCAGATAGCACTTGTAGCGGCAATGGCAGCGATCAATAACATGATACGCAAATATGGAGCGATGGACGCTGTGTTCGGGCAGGAGCAGTATGCTCAGATACCTATGGCGGTGGTCGGTATCGTGATGAAGTTCTTTCAGATAGTCATATCAATAGTAGTCGGAATGGCGGCAGGCTGTATCCCGATCGTCGGCTTCAATATGGGCGCAGGACTGAAAAGCCGTGTGCGTGAGCTGTTCACAAAGCTGCTGATCGCAGAAGCAAGCGTGGGTGCTGTGGCTCTCGTTATTGTTGAGCTGTTCCCGCATCAGCTTATCGGTATTTTCGGTGCCGCCAACGAGAGCAGCTACTATACCGATTTTGCAGTAAAGGCTTTCCGCATTTATCTCTGTATGATGATATTCGCCTGCGTAAACAAGTCATGCTTTATCTTCTTGCAGGCTATGGGCAAAGCGGTCGAATCAACAGCATTATCGGTTATCCGTGAAATCTTGTTCGGCGTAGGGCTTGCGCTTCTTCTCCCCTTATTTTTCAGGCTTGACGGTGTGCTTTACTCCATGCCCGTGGCGGATATTTTGACTTTTGCGGTGGCGCTGTTCCTGATAGTGAGAACTTACAGGGAGATAGGGGCAAAAACTGTAAAACAGTCAAGTAATATCGAGTTGCAGGCAGATATAAGGTAAGGGATTTTATATAAGTGCCCTCACCCTACACACCCCAAAGCTCTGCTTATCGCGTTCAAGGAGAGTGTCAGGGAACAAATTGAGCCACTTGTGGCTGAAGCTGGTATTGCCGAAGTAAGCGTCAAAGTTTGAAACAGGCAGTATGACGTAATCCGAATCAGCAGGCTTGTTGGCAATACAGTACGCAATAACAGTTTCCGCAACATCATACGGCAGATCGTCAGGCAGCAGAGCCTGTATACGCTCCTTTTCATCTTCAGAAAAAGAAACGGTCTTGTCCGTCAGCGGACCAAGTTCAAGAGCGTCCGCCAGTACATCATCGAACCGCAGCACCCACGCTCCTTTAGTCTCAGGCGAGTACAGCGATACCTGAAACTGCTTGACCTTATCGCGCCATGCGTCGTCGAACTTCTTCCTAAGAGGTTCTGCCTTAGCAAGAGTAGCCTTGCTCATAATATCGCTGTTCTTGGTAATAAACTTTTCAATTTTGTGAAAGTGCCTGTAAAACCACCCCTGTCCCTTTGCATCGACCAGCTCGGAGAACTCCCCGTGCAGCTCTCTGAAATCAGTCCTGAACTGCCACTCCTCCTTCGGAGCGGCAGTTTTTTTGTCGGGGATACTGCACCATGCACAGAGAGCTTGCCGTGCATAGTCAATGTCTGGAGCACCGTTTTTGAACATATATCCCCGAGCGATAATAGTCAGCACACGGTTCAGACCGATGAACCCCATTATCATCTCAAAGCTGAAACACCCGAGGAAGGAAAGGTCACGCTTGCCGCTGCATTTGTAAGCAGGCTTGTCCGTATAAGCCTTGAATTCTTCGATCTCATTCAACATTACTTAGCCCTCCTGACGTGCTTTTCGATCCTGTCATACAGCAGGTCGAAGAGCACTTTTCTTTTGCCCATTGCTACAAGGTACTTGACCGCTTCATCAGGCTTTGTTACGGCTTCTATGAGCTTTCTGCACTCAGCCGACACAGCGTCGCGGAAGTACACATTCACAGGCTTTTGCAGATAAGCCTCCATAAGCTGCGTGAACTCC
Organism: Ruminococcus flavefaciens ATCC 19208; assembly: GCF_000518765.1. Classification (GTDB taxonomy): domain Bacteria; phylum Bacillota; class Clostridia; order Oscillospirales; family Ruminococcaceae; genus Ruminococcus; species Ruminococcus flavefaciens. The sequence continues at coordinate 41,324 of NZ_KI912493.1, forward strand.
GCTGAATCACCATCGCGGATAAGCCGCTTCCTGTCAGTAAGATTGTTTTCAGCGTCGATGTCTGCGATAAGGTCAATAAGAATACGGTAGCCGCCAAAACGGAAATTGCTGAAAACTTCATAATATCTTTCAAGTTCGGGCAGCCATTCCGTAAGCAGCTCCTCTCGCTGTTCCTTCGGAGTAAAGTGCCAGCTCTTCAATTGAAGCTCCTGCCTGATAGCAGTTATCCGCTCGGCAGGTATACCCTGAAACAGGGTATACAGCATATCTGCGTCGTATTCACAGTCCTGACCACGGCTGTACAGAATTCGCTGAATATCGCTCCTCCGCTGCCTGTTATTGATAGGCTGACTGCAAGCCCTGATACGCGACAGACATCGTTCATAATCGGTCACCAGTTCAGACAACCTATCCATAATCCCACTGTTGAGCTTGTCCTTCCAGTTAGCGTCAACGGCAAAGGAGAAAAGCTCCTCGTCTGCAGCAGGCTTGTCAACAATAGTTTTCGTGCTCTTCTGGAGCATATAAGCCAGATACGGAAGCCTCTCCACATTGGAATCAACGCTGTTCCAGTCCGTATCGGCAAAGAATTTCTCGAACTGCTCCTCAAAGGTCTGCTCGTACCACGCACGGCGTCCCTCGCTCTTTTCAAGCAGACTCTTGTATTTCAGGAACTTGCTCTTGGCGACTGTTTTAGTACCAAGATATACAGTCAGATCAGGCTTCACACCGCTCTTGGCAGAATCAATCTCCAGCCCAGTAAGTATGGCGAGTATCTCCGTCTCCTCGCGGCACTTATCACGAAGCTCATCGGAAGAATTCTCATTGTATGCAATAATGCTTCTGTTCAGAGCTGCATTTGAAATTTGTCCCACACGGGAAGAAAATGTGCTCTTGACCGTTTCAAAACGTGCCTGCCAGTCGGTGGCATCACGGATAACTGGTTCAGCACTTGGTATCTTCAACAGCGGAGTATCCTCCTTTGAATTGCACTTGACACAGCGGTTTACAATTGGATCGGAGATAGTTTTTATCATAATATAACAATCGCTGTATACAAATATCCCCATCATTTTCACCTCCACCTTTAATTAGTCATAAAATCTCTTTTGTATTTTCTGCGCAACTATAGAATGTACAAATGTATGATTAATTACTGAATTTTTCTATTATAATTATAACTTATTTATACGATGTTTTCTATATTTTTTCCTAATCTGCAACTAATTTTCCTAATTTGCAAATAATTATCACCATAATATTTCTGTAATAAAACAAAAAACATTTTTCAATATTTAATAACAAAAGACTCTGTATGGTTTCTGTAAAAAGCCAACAAAATCGGCTTTGAAATCGCTTTAAAATTCTATATTATATTTTTCTCTTTTTGTGATGGAATATTCGTTTTTGACTCCTGATAACATTAAAAGCAGCTCTGAAAAGGTTCCTTAAAAGGGTTCGAATCCAATTTTCATGGCTCGGGATCTACGGCTTCACCTTGAAAATTTTTCTCTCTTAAAACAAAAAAACTCCCGTAAAATCGGGAGTTTTTAGCTTGGGATCTAAATTGATTCACCATTTTGGCGCAGTGGGTGGGATTCGAACCCACGTCCCTCAAGGGGCATCATGATTTCGAGTCATGTCCGTTATGACCACTTCGATACCACTGCGTATTTAATTTAACTATAAAACTGCGAGAAAACTGCGAGAAAGCCGATTGCAAACACAATCACAGACACCGCCGAAACCACGCAGAACAGGGATAAATCAAAGTGCGGCAAGCTCAGAAACGACTATGTTTCGAGTCATGTCCGTTATGACCACTTCGATACCACTGCATAAAAATTACTATAATATTATATCACACTGGTTCTTGGAAATCAAGAGAATTGTAAAAAAATAATATTATAACAAAAAGAGCAGAGGAACTCCTCTGCTCTTTGGATTATTTAGTAAGTAGGAACATTCTTCCGCTGAACGGGGGGATATCCATATCCAGTCTGCCGTCTTTATACGAAAAAACAGTTTTTCCATGCGGTGTAGTACCACTGTACAGCTGGTCATCGGAGTCAATCAGCAATTTAACTTTATACTCATCACCTATACGGACTGAATATTTCGACTGGAACCAATCCGAGAAATTGAAAACTGCCAGTATATCTCCTTCCGCAGACTTTCTCCGAATTGCGTAAATACATCTTTCTATTGCATTGCAGTCCGACCACTCAAAGTTTGTAGGATCATAGTCATAATGAAGCGCACTATGCTCAAGATATATCTTATTAAGAGTCTTTATATACTCTCGGAAAGAGTCATGCAGCGGATATTTCAGCATATCCCAGTCCTGCTGACGCTTCTCGTCCCATTCTCTCAGCTGAGCGAACTCACTTCCCATAAAGTTCAGCTTCTTGCCGGGGTGAGCGATCATATACATATACAAAGCCCTTGCCTGTGGGAATTTCTCGGGATACTGTCCGTTCATCTTCTGTGCGACTGTAGCCTTTCCGTGGACTACCTCATCATGTGAAAGCGGAAGAATAAACTTCTCGTTGTAGAAATACAGCATTGAAAAAGTCAGCTTATGATAGTCCCGTGAGCGATAAATAGGCGCACTCTGAAAATACTCAAGAGTATCATGCATCCAGCCCAAGTCCCATTTATAATCAAATCCAAGGCCACCTGAAAAAACAGGAGCAGTTACTCTCGGATAAGATGAAGAGTCCTCAGCTGATATTATAGCAGAGGAATGACGGGCTTTAAGTCCGCAGTTCATAGACTTCAGAAACTCTATTGCTGTACGGTTCTCGCCGCGGCGTTCATCGCCGTTCCAGTATATCATATTGCGGATAGCGTCCATGCGCAGTCCGTCAAAATGATACACGCTCAGCCAGTAATCCGCAGCCGACTGTATGAAAGACCTTACCTCGCCTTTGGAGTGATTGAAATTGCGGCTTCCCCACTCATTATACCCAACACTGTCGTCAGGATACTCATACAGCTTAGTGCCGTCATACTCGGTGAGCCCGTAGTGGTCTACCGCAAAATGCACAGGAACAAAGTCAACTATGACACCTATGCCGTTTTTATGGCATTTATCCACAAGCTCCATAAGCTCCGAGGGAGTACCATAGCGCGAAGTCGGAGCAAAAAATCCCGTGCTCTGATAGCCCCACGATTCATCACAGGGGTGCTCGCTGAGTGGCATAAATTCAATGAAATTATAGCCGAATTCTTTAACATAAGCAATAAGCTCGTCAGCTATCTCGGCATATGAATACCAGCCTGTCTTCTCATCATCTGAACGCCTTTTCCACGAACCGAGATGCACTTCATATATATTCATGGGCTTATCGCGGCAGTCCGTTCGATTTTTCAGCCATTCATCATCTGTAAATGAGTAATCACTGATACTGCGTATCACAGAGCAGGTTCCCGGACGCAACTCCATTCCGAAGCCATACGGGTCACAATGGTCTATGAACTTGCCTTTTTTGTCGTATATACGGTATTTATATCGCATCCCCTCTTCAGCATCGGGCAGACACAGTTCAAAGAATCTTCCGTCATCAACGGGCTTCATGGTGATATCATTCCAATCGCTGAAATCGCCTATTACCGAAACCTTTGACGCATTCGGCGCATATGTACGAAAAACAGTGCCTTTTTCAGTGATATGAGCACCGAGATACTCATACGCTTTGAATTCATCACCCTTGTAAAACCTCATAATGTCCATACTATCAGCTCCCGTCAGCTATCTCTCTTTTCTGATTATAGCACGATATATGGTCAAAGTCAATGATGTCAAATCCGACAAAAAGGAGCAGCTGCACCTATACAAAATCACTATTTACTTTAGCGCTTTGTACCTGCAAATCATTAAATTGCAGTGTTGACATATTTCCGACTCAGTGATATAATTTAAATAGTGTTCCGAATAAGAATATCGGGAAATTAAACGGTATCAGGGAGATGAAATTATGAAAAACACCTTTGGCTCAAGCGTTTCCGTAACCGTATTCGGCGAAAGCCACGGCGAAGCTATCGGCGCAGTGCTTGACGGATTGGCATCGGGTATCCCCGTAGACGAGGATTTCATAGCACAGCAGATGAAGCTGAGACAGTCTATCGGTGCTCTTTCCACAGCAAGACGAGAAGCAGACAAGGTAAGGATAGTCAGCGGAGTCTTTAACGGAAAAACTACTGGAACTCCTATGACGTTTATCATAGAAAATCAGGACACAAGAAGCAAGGATTACGGCGAGCTCGCTTACAAGGCACGTCCAGGACACGCAGATTATTCCGCACAGATGAAGTATCACGGCTTTCAGGATTTCCGCGGCGGCGGACATTTCTCGGGCAGGATAACAGCAGGGATAGTTGCGGCAGGTGCAGTGGCAATAAGTGCTCTCCGTTCAAAGAATATAAATATAGCAACTCATATCTTATCATGCGGCGGAGTCTATGACCGACCGCTGAATAATATCGAAGATGACATAAAGCAGCTCAATTCAATGGAATTTGCTGTTCTTGACGAAAAGAAAGCTGATGAGATGCAGGCTGCGATAACTGCTGCCAAGAATGACGGCGACAGCGTAGGCGGCAGACTTGAAACTATCGTTACGGGACTCCCCGCAGGCGTAGGCGAGCCGTGGTTCGATACTCTTGAAAGCGTACTTGCCCATGCACTTTTCGGTATCCCAGCCGTTAAGGGCGTGGAATTCGGTGCAGGCTTTGCTGTTGCGGATATGCTGGGAAGCCAGTGCAACGACTCCTTCCGCTCGGCTGACGGAAAGGTATACAGCGATACCAACAACAACGGAGGTATCATCGGCGGTATAACCACAGGACTGCCCGTACTTTTCAGAACAGCTATAAAGCCTACTCCTTCGATCTACAAGGAGCAGGAAACTATCGACCTCAACACACTTGAAAATACCACATTGCAGATAAAGGGCAGACATGACCCTGCAATAGTTCACCGTGCAAGAGTAGTGGCTGACAGCATCACCGCACTTGTACTCTGCGACCAGCTGTCGCTACGTTTCGGCACAGACTGGCTTAAAGCGTAAAACGCTTTTTTAATCAAGAAAGGAAAATGAAATATGGCACTTAATATTATCCGCGAGCTGCCTCACCCATCTGAACTTAAGGCTGCTCACCCGCTCTCACAGGAGCTTATAGACATCAAGGCTAAACGTGACGAAGAAGTAAAGAAAATATTCAGCGGCGAATCCGACAAGTTCCTGCTGGTTATCGGCCCCTGTTCCGCCGACAACGAAGACAGCGTACTTGACTATATAACCCGTCTGCGCAAGCTTCAGGAAAAAGTAAGCGACAAGATAATGATGATACCGAGAATATACACAGGTAAGCCAAGAACTACAGGTGCAGGCTACAAGGGTATGCTCCACCAGCCAAATCCTGCTGCAATGCCTGACCTTAAAAGCGGTATCATCGCTGTAAGACATCTCCACATGAGAGTCCTTTCCGAAACAGGCTTTTCATCAGCTGATGAGATGCTCTATCCCGAGAATTACAGCTACCTTGATGACCTTCTCTCATACATTGCTATCGGTGCGCGTTCAGTAGAAAATCAGCAGCACCGTCTGGTATCCAGCGGAGTTGATATCCCTGTTGGTATGAAGAACCCGACAAGCGGCGATATTTCCGTAATGATGAATTCTATCACTGCTGCACAGCATCACCATGCATTCATATACAGAGGCTGTGAGGTAAGAAGCGACGGCAATCCTTATGCACACGCTATACTCCGCGGCTATGTCAACGATAAGGGACAGTCATTCCCAAATTATCATTTTGAGGATCTTTACAGCCTTGCACAGACATATGCAGAAAAAGGACTTAAAAATCCTGCTCTCGTTGTTGATACGAACCATGCAAACTCAGGCAAGCGTTATGAAGAGCAGATAAGAATATCCAAGGAGATACTCCACAGTATGCGTCACTGCGACGACATCAAAAAACTGGTCAAGGGACTTATGATCGAGAGCTATATCGAGGACGGCGCACAGAAGATAGGCGAAAACATCTACGGCAAGTCTATTACAGACCCATGCCTCGGCTGGACAAAGACAGAAAAGCTTGTATACGATATAGCAGAACAGCTTTAAAAAATCAAGGGCGAACCGCGGTTCGCCCTTTTATTTATCCCATTTTATAATAATTATTCTTGGCAAAGCCTATTGTCAGCTCCGTAAAGCTCCCCTGCTCCGACGCTGCGGCAATACTGTGCTCAAGGCGCTCACAAAGGCTTTTTACTATATAAAGTCCCATACCCGTAGACTTAGCGTAAGAGCGTCCATTCTCACCCGTAAAGGACTTATCGAATATCCTGTGAAGATCATTTTCGGGGATACCAATGCCGTTATCACGGAAATGAAGCAATACCCTTTCATCATTCTCCTCTGCACTGACACTCATAATGAGTTCGCGGTCGGGAGCAGCATATTTAAGGCTGTTGGCAATGAACTGCCCAAGTATGAATTCAAGCCATTTGCTGTCTGTCATAACGCTGACATCAAGTCCTGAGGTCTCAATGGAAGCTCCGCAGAACTGTATCGCCTCACGGTTTTTAAGAGCTGCATTTGACACCACACGCTTCAGGGAAGTCTCTTTTATTATATAATCCTTTTCCGAATTCTCGGAACGCGCATAGTAAAGCACCTGATCGGTATATCCGTCTATTCTCCGCAGCTGTTCGAGGAATTTATCTCCAAGCTCATCTTTGTGATTATGAGCCATGAGCTGTAGACTTGCCACAGGCAGCTTCACCTCATGCACCCAAAGCTCAATAAATTCACGGAAATCCTCAGAGCTCTTTTTGAACCCATTAACATTTTCGCACATCGACTTATTAGCTTCGCAGAGAGCGTCATATGTAAGCTTTCCTTCGATAAAATCCGGCTCTGACAGCATTTCGTGTACAAGATATTTCTTATCAAGGATATCCAGCTTTTCCCTGAGGTCATCATAGAAATGTTTTTTTCCGAAAAAGCCGAATAACTCCTCAAAGACGATAAACAGCAAAAAGACGGTACTCATACATCCTAAAAGCTGACCGCTTACTCTGAAAGCTCCGAGAAAAAGCAGCATCAGTCCGAAAAAAATACCTGCAATTATATAGAACCATACCCTGTCTTTAAGATATTCCGTAAATTTCATCGAAGTATATACCCCTGTTTCTTGCGTGTTTCAATGGCATCTTCACAGCCAAGCTCCGACAGCTTTGAACGCAGTCGGCTTATATTCACCGTAAGTGCATTATCATTTACGAATTCGTCATTGTCCCAGAGTGCCGTCATAAGCTCATCACGTGTGACTATAGAGCCTTTCCTGTCCAGCATGAAGCGGAATATTATCATCTCATTCTTTGTAAGAGTCATCTCGCAGCTTCCGTCGGTAAGACTTCCCTTTGCGTCGTTTACCTGCAAGCCGTTATATGACTGTGCCGATGCAGTTCCCGCTGAACGCTTCAGCACGGCAGATATCCTGAGAAGGAGTATAGTCGGATTATACGGCTTTGTTATATAGTCGTCAGCTCCGTAGCTCATTGACAGCACCTCATCGGTCTCTGAGGTGCGGCTCGTCACCATTATCACAGGGATATCCGTTTCCTTGCGTATCTCCTTCAGTAGCTGTTCACCGTTAAGATTTGGTATATTTATATCCATAAGGATAAGGTCAGGGCTCGCAGCAAGTATATCAGCCTTTGAGTTTGAAAAATCCGTAAGATATCCTGTCTCATAGCCCGAATTGCGAAGAAGCTCGTCAAGCTCCCCGCGGATAGCCTTGTCGTCCTCAACAATAAAAATTCTGCTCATAATTTCCTCCATATCATATCAAGAAAAATATAAACGACATCATTTAATACATCTTTTCACATTATATCACAGTATCCGCCCGTTTTCAAGTCTGCTGACGGCAATGACATTTCACACAGTATGAGCATATAATGAAGAGTACCGCATTTCCTGCTGACCTGCGCAATACGCAGCAGTCAGGGGTGATACTTTTGACCATCAGTATTCTTGATATGCCATCATACACCTACGCTGTCAAGGCTCAGCGGCTCCTGCGTTCACGTGGCTATCCGTGCAGGATAAGGCGGCGCGAAAAAAGCTCTGACCGCGGCTGCGGCTACTCTGTCCACATCACAGGCAGCAGCGAAAGCCCAGCAAGACTACTTGAAAGCTATAATATACCCTATTCTGTAATAAGCGGCGGAGGTGAAGGCGATGATCAACTTTGACAACGCAGCCACCACCTTCCCTAAGCCGCTGTCTGTGCGCCGTGCAGCTATGGAAGCCATAAGAAATTACGGAGGAAATGCAGGCAGAGGAGGTCACGAGCTTGCTATGCGTACCTCTGAGGCACTTTACTCAGCCCGTGAGACCGCCGCTGCTTTTTTTGGTGCACAGCCTGAAAATACGGTTTTTACACTTAACTGCACCTATGCTCTGAATATGGCGATACAGGGAGTCATGAAAAACGGCGGACACCTTATCATAAGCAGTATGGAGCATAATTCGGCAGCCCGTCCTGTGTTCACGCTTGCCGCAGAAAAGAAGATAACTCTGTCCATAGCAGAGGTTTTTACAGATGACGAGCAGACAGTAGAGAGCTTCCGGCGGCTTATCCGCAGCGACACAAAAGCAATAGTCTGCACTCTTGCAAGCAATGTCACAGGCCAGCTGCTTCCCTATCGTGAAATTGCCGGACTATGCCGTGAAAACGGTATATGCTTCATCGCAGACGGCGCACAGACCTGCGGTATCTACGATATAAAACTTGACAGCGGCATAAATATACTATGCACCGCAGGTCACAAGGGACTTTACGGCATCACAGGCACAGGACTCCTTATTACCGACGGCAGCTTCCCTATCTCCCCTATTGTACAGGGCGGCACAGGAAGCGATTCCCTGCGGCTTTTTCAGCCTGAGATGCTCCCAGACAGCCTCGAAAGCGGCACACCCAATATCATCGGAGCTGTGACTGTAGGGGCAGGGATACGCTATATCAACTCATACGGCATCGACAATATACGCAGCCACGAAGAAAAGCTTTGCAGACTATTCATATCAGAGCTTGAAAACACGGGAGATATAACCTTCTTACGCGACGAAAAGGCAGAATATGCTCCTATCGTATCCTTTAATATAAACGGCTTTTCATCTGAAGAAGCCGCCTCGATGCTTGCCGACAAAGGTTTTTGTCTCCGCGCAGGCTATCACTGTGCAGCCCTTGCACACGCTTCTCTCGGAACAAAAAACGGAACGATCCGTTTTGCGCCGTCAGTATTTAATACAGAAACAGAAGTTAAAAATCTTGTATATTTTGTTAAGACAATGAAAAATTTACAAAATTCTTAAAAAACTATTGAAATTATCTGAATTTGTGGTACAATAATAATATATAGTATTGCGCAGTCAGCTATGAGGACACAAGTCCTCATACATAAACAGAACACGCAAAGTAAATATGTGTAATAATTCCCCAAGGGGGTGTATAAATGCTTAGAATACATCCGCAAGAGATATTCACTGCCTTTCTCAGTGTGGTAAGTACATTTGAACCTATTGATGTAATAGACGTTCTCATTCTTACTTACGTAATATATCTCCTGCTCAAGCTTATCCGCGAAACCCGCGCGGGTCAGCTCATAAGAGGAATACTTTTCCTTGTTGCAAGCTATTTTATCAGCGATGCAATAGGTCTCAAGGTCGTAAGCTATCTGCTCCAGCAGACTCTCAGCATGGGTGTACTTGCAATGATAGTCCTTTTCCAGCCTGAGCTGCGAAGAGCTCTCGAAAAAGCAGGACGAACCAAATTCGGAATACGCCTTTTCGGTATCGGTCAGAATAACGATGAGATCAAACAGATCTGGGAACCCGCAATAGAAGCTATATGCGATTCCTGCGTAGAGCTTTCGGCTACCTGTACAGGTGCGCTTATCGTAGTCGAAAGGCAGGTAAGACTGGGCGAACAGATCGAAACGGGCACCATACTTAACGCAAAGCCAAGCAAAGAAGTATTCGGAAATATTTTTTATCCCAAAACACCGCTGCATGACGGTGCTGTTATTATGCGTGACGGTATCATACTTGCAGCAGCCTGCTTTCTGCCAAAACCGCAGAAGGACGCTCTCATAAACAAAAAGCTCGGTTCAAGACACAGAGCAGCTATCGGTATGAGTGAAAACTCCGATGCTGTAGTTGTGGTGGTTTCCGAAGAAACAGGACAGATATCCGTAGCTGTAAACGGTACTCTCACAAGAGATTATACCCGTGAAAAGCTTAAAACATTCCTTGAAGAGCTTCTCTTCAACGACAAGACCGAGATATCTATCGGCAGAAAGTCTCTCTTTTCTTCACGCTCCGAAAGGAGGAAGAAATAATGAAGCTTTTCGGCAATATAACAAAACATAATGCAAAAGAGGCAAGAGCCAATCTGGTACTCCTTGCTATCTCTTTGATATGCGCTGTAGCAGGCTGGTTCATAGTATCCATAAAGCGATATCCGTCAGCCCACAAGGAGCTGTACAATATCCCCGTAGAACTTGATATCAGCGGTACTGAAGCCGCAGCAAACGGTATCAATGTACTGTCGCCGAAATCAGCCAAGGTAAATATAAGCTTTGATTGCAGCCGTATCGATTTCAGCAAGATAAACAATGATACCGTCAGAGCATATGTTGACTTCAAAACCGTAGACACAGTTGGTTCAAGGGAGATGACCATACAGATCGAAAGCAAAAACGGAATGACGCTGTCAAATATCGTTAAATCTCCTGCTACAATCACTGTCAATATGGACAAATTTGAGACAAAGACATTCCCTCTCAAAGCCAAAACACCGAATATAAATTCAGCTGAAGGAATGGTAATAAGCGAGGACGAAATAACCTGTACTCCCGCTGAGATCAATATCACAGCCCCTTCCGCACAGCTTTCAAGGATCGCAGAATGCTATGCCGTATCTGAAAAGAAGGATACGCTGAGCAGTACAACAAATATCAACAGTGAAAAATTACTGCTTCTTGACGAAGACGGAAATCCGCTGGATCAGGAATATATAAAGTCTGATTCGAGTGTTATAAGCATCAACATTCCCGTACTCAGCCAAAAGACCGTAAAGTTGGGAGTTAATCTCGGTGTACTGCCGGAAAACTTTGATCCTGACTGTCTTAATTTCACTATAACACCTGAAACCATTACCATTGCCGCAAAGGATTCAGAATCAAATCTCCCCGATCCGTTTGAGATACCTGCATTCCTAAATACGCTTGATATAGGCTATTCTTCTGATACCGACATCAATAAACTGCTTACCGATAACGGTATAAAGAATGTGTCAAATACAGAAAAGGTCAATATCACACTCAACAGTGAAGGTCTTTCATCGAAGGAGATCTATATCAACTGTGAGGATATACCTATAGCAAACAAACCGAGTGATAACAATGATTACACTATCCTTACACATCAGGTAAAAGTAAAGATAGTAGGACCTGAGGACATAATCAACGAGCTTACTGCTCAGGATCTCACAGCGTCCGTTAATCTCCTCGGAGTTGACACATCCAAGGATCAGTTTGAACCGCGCATCAAGGTATCATGCAAAACTCATAATAATGTATGGGCTGTGGGCGATGTTACAGTTAAGGTTCAGAAAAAGCCTAAGGATTACAAAACATCTCAGTCCTCTACAGTCACAACAAACGCATATTGATATCATAAGCCCCTCTGTACTGTTGTACAGAGGGGCTTTTTGTTTACAAAGCTGCAAAGCAATGGTAATTATTCACAAATTATTTATAACATCTTAAAACATTATGCCGAATTTCACTTGGTGTTAACAATTTATTAACATTTCAATGTCATAAGAGTGTTATAATGTGCGTGTACAAATACATTTTTGTACATTTTATTTTATTTAATCTTATCTGAAAGGATGATACACAATGAAAAACCATCTCTCCAAACGAATAACCGCCTCAATAATGAGCCTTGCACTGACAGTAACAGCCTTACCGATCTGTGTCCTGCCTGCAACTGCTGCAACGCCATCAGGATCAGTAACAGCTGTCAAAAATGTAGGTCTGTCACAGACAATGAAGGTAGACTCTGTATACAAGGGCACTTTCCCCGAGGACGGCGCTGACTCCGTTACCTTCACCCTCAGTACAAGCTACTCAGGACAGAGCTTTTCATACGGCTTCGGCTGTTCAACTGCCGAGGATCCTTACTGGCTCGAGCTCGACAAGAGCGGCAAATGGATGGAAGGCGGAGCAGGTTCAAAGGTAGAGGGTACAGCCTGCAAGCTTGACAAATCTTCAAACACTATCACTATAGACCTGAAAAAAGCAGGCATAAAGCCGGGAGGTTCATTTGAATTCAGATGCTATTATTCGGCACACTGGGACAACTCAAAGAGCGATATGGTTGATAACTCGGTTACCCTTACAGGAGTTGACTTCAAGGGCGGAAGCAGTTCCTCATCTTCTTCGAGCAGCAGCTCTTCGACTGCATCAAAGAACAAAAAGAGCGGTTCATGGAGCTTCAAGGACAATAAGGACGGCACTGCAACTGTTTCGTCTACGGTCACAAAACAGCTTGACGACCTTGACTACAAGCTCACTGTCGGCTACGATGAGGATTATTACGCTAAAAAGGGCGAAAAAATAACAGATACCTCCCCTATCAACAGTCATAAATTCAAGTACAGTGATTTCGGTATAGGCGAGACAGAGGGCATAACTATAGAGTCACTTGATGTCATAGTAGAGACAGATTTCGATGTTGATAAATTCATGTACGGCTGCGGCACAAACGTTGAAAAAGGCTCTCCTGCTGACACAGAATACGCAAAGAGAGGCATCATAGACGGCAAGGAAGAGGCAGGCTACTGGTATAACGAAATGGGCGAGGAATCCCGTGAGGAATTTGAGGACGCAGGCGTTGAATTCGGCATCAAGGATATAGGCGAAGGCACAACTCTCGAAGGCGCAGGAAAATGGATAGAATGCGTCTGGGACGTTCCTGCCGATGTACAGAAATACCAGACTACAGCAGCTACCGATTCTATCGGTTTCCAGTTCTGGTACGGCACAAAGGATACTACCAAATATACAGAGATAACCGAGGACGACGATGTTACTATCACAAGCGCCGCACTGACATATACCATTACAAAGACTATCCCATATACCAAGTCTATAAAGACAGCTATAGGCAAGGTGCTTGACTGCACGGCTTCATCTGACTCAAAGAAAAACCTTGAGGTAGACTACTCCGATCTGGGTATTGAGTCTGATATGAGGGTATACGCTATCAGATTTGACGTTTCCGCAAAGAAGGACGTCAAGAAACTGGTTTACGGCACAGGTACAGGCACAACAAACGCTGACGATGATTACTGGTATCAGGAGCCTGTGAACTCTGTTGTGCTCAATGCAGGCAAGACCGCAGAGATCATGTGGGTACTTCCCAAGGCAGTTGCAGGCGACAAGCCTGAAAAGAATATAGTAAATCCTGACGGAAAGGTAGTATTCGGTTATTATTACGGCGAATCCGACTCTATCACAGTTGATAACATCGAAGTATACTATGATGTCTATACTACCACCACCACAACTACTACAACAACCACAACTACCACCACTACAACTGTTTCCACTGCTCCGAAGGTTACCCTCTGGGGCGATGCAAACTGCGACGGTGACCTTGATCTCAGTGATGCAGTAATCATAATGCAGAGCCTTGCAAATCCTAACAAGTACGGAGTTAAGGGCTCTGACACTCATCATATCACCGATCAGGGAATTGCCAACGGCGATGTATACCAGAACGGTACAGGACTCACTTCAAATGACGCAGCATCTATACAAAAAAGACTGCTCAATCTCATAACAGAGTTACCCGAGTCTTACAAATAAAAACAAACATTGTTCAAGAGCTGCCGTTATGAGGCAGCTCTTTTTTATTAAAAACACCGAAAATAGCAAAAAAAGCCTTGTTTTTTCATGTTTCATCTTCCATTTTATGGTTAAGCATGATATAATGAAAATTGCCGTTTTATCATACCCATATAACAATAAGCGGTATTTGCTTTATAAAAAGCACAAAATGTTATATAATAAAATACAGAAGGAGAATTACATGAGAGTCAAAAGATTTTTAGTGCCTGTTCTGTCATTTGCACTATGTGCAGGACAGCTTTCAGCAGCAGCCGCGACTGGCGCAGGATATAACAGCAGTATTTCTGTATACAAAACAGATACTCCTGCCTTTGCAGCTGCAACAGAAGCGCTTATCCCACAGACAGCAGTAAAAGATGTATCCTCTGCCGTTACAACCACCGCAGCAGTTACTACAACAGCCGTTACTACAACAAAGACTGAATTGCAGACCACTGATATCAACGCTCTTGGCGATGTAAACAATGACAAGCTTATTGATGCAAACGATGCATCGCTGATACTGAAGGCATATGCAAAGCTCTCAAATAATATGGCGTCGGGACTTTCTTTTGAACAGGCCAATGCAGCCGATGTAAATTATGACCGCCATATAGACTCTATCGACGCTTCATGCATACTTTCATATTACTCCTACGTTTCCACAAACGGCACTCTTTCACTTGAGGAATACCTCAAGGCTGACAAGCCGTCTGCAACCACAACTGCCACTGCAGCAGTTACGACTACTGCCGCAAAAACTACAGCTACTACAGCAGCTTCGACCACAAGCTCCGCTCCTGCTGCTTCTACCAGTTCAACAACTGCTAAAGCTGTGACCACATCAGCCACTGCATCGTCAGCTGCTTCGACAACGACAACAACAAAAACAACTGCTGCAACTACAACAACAGCACAGCCAACCACCACAACTACTTCGGCCGCTCCCACAACCACGACCACAACGGCTGCTTCCACAACAACTACTACAACTACCACCACTACTGTTACGACACTTCCTGCAACTACGACCACAACTGCATATCAGGATCCTTACAAAGTTCAGGCAATAAAGCTCAGCAAGACTGAGATATCCCTTAATGTAGGTGATAAAGGTGACATTTCGTATGTTACCATGCTGCCGCTGACAGTAACGGATTATCGTGATATATGGAGCTGCTCCGATGAAAGCGTCGCAATAGTCGACAATGAGGGCTGGATATTCCCACTCTCCGAGGGCAGCTGTATAGTTACAGTACAGAGCATAAATAATCCGTCTGTAAAGGCTGAGATAAAGGTCACAGTAAAGGATCCCAACAGGGTAAGCTCAATAAAGCTCAGCAAATACAGTATGTCTATCCCCATAGGCGGAGGAGATATTGCCTATGTAACTATGCTCCCTTCCAATGCGACAAACAAGAAGGAGACATGGAAAAGCTCAGATGAGACCATTGCAAAGGTCGATGCTTCGGGCTGGGTAAGCGGCGTATCCGAGGGAACCTGCACCGTAACGGTTTACAGCAAGTCAAATCCCGATGTTCACGCATCTGTAAACGTTACCGTTACCGATCCTAAAAAGGTAAGAGAAATAAAGCTAAGCAAATACGAAATGGATCTCCTTGTGGGAACTACAGATATATCATATGTCACAATGCTGCCGACCACAGCAGTAAATACCGATGAGGTATGGACAAGCTCAAATCCAGCTATCGCAAGCGTTGACAACTGGGGCAACGTTTACGGAGTATCAGCAGGAAAATGTGTGGTAACTGTAATAAGCAAAGCCGATCCCAGCATAAAGGCCGATATAGCGGTCTCAGTACATAACAGGCCTGTTGTATCATCTTCCACAACCATAACATCTACTACTACCACTACAACGACCACCACGACTACCTCAACATCAACTCAGACATCTTCGACAACATCAACAACTTCAACCACTATAGCTTCAACGACTGTTACAACAACTTCCGATCAGCCGACGCATCTTATCCAGAATATAAACGGAGCTACCTATATCGACGGAATATTAGTCGTAAACAAGACCTACAGTCTCCCCGAAAACTTTGGGGTAACAGAGCTCAATCCCCTTGCACTTGACAGCTTCAACAAGCTTGCTGCCGACGCTGCACTTCTCGGACTCAAGATCAAGTGTTCATCAGGCTTCCGTTCATACGCTACACAGAGCACCATATATAACAACTATGTAGCCTCCGACGGTCAGGCAGCAGCTGATACCTACTCTGCAAGGCCGGGACATTCCGAGCATCAGACAGGACTTGCAATAGATGTAAATTCTATAAGCAATGATTTTATAGATACTCCCGAGTGTGAATGGCTCGCAAAGAACGCTCATAAATACGGTTTTATAATCCGTTATCCAAAGGGCAAGGAAAGTATAACAGGCTATCGCTATGAACCGTGGCACATAAGATACCTCGGAGTGGATACTGCCACAGCAGTTTACAACAGCGGTCTCTGCCTTGAGGAATACCTAGGTATCGACTCATACTACAGATAAACAGAAAAGCTGCCGATATTCCGGCAGCTTTATTTTATATGAAAGCAGCTCTCAGAAGCTTCGCCATATGTCGGGAAGCTATCCAAGGGAACGATACTGCTCCACCTCCTGACGACGCGCTCATATTGCCGCTTACATTATAGTATGCAGAAAGCAGAAAAAAGTACAAAGAAATTTCTTACAGCACATATAAATATTATTGTAAATATTGTCAGAATTATGTAACCATAATGAGAAATTCCGTAAGCAATTGATATCCAAACTGTATTCAAACCGTGATTGCTCTGTTATTGCATATTCGGCTGTGATAATATATAATATAATCATACCAAGGAAATAAACACTCATAAAAAACCTTCATTGTTCCCCCCGCGAAGTGTCGAAAATACCTCCCGACGCTTCTGCTAAGACGGACTCGCACACACCCCGTCTATGAACACACCTTTCAGGAAAAAGAGAAAAAACCGCCGGCGCAATAGTGTCGGCGGTTCTCTTTTTGTCATCTCAATATCTCATTTCAAATTTTTTTCTGATTTTCTGTCACAAAAGCTTTGAAAAAAGCGTTTATATAAGTGTGGGGACAATCAGTAATATAAAAGTGATTTGAATGGCATAAAAAGTCGGGCTGCGCACAGGGTCTGTGTATACAGATAACAGCTGCAATATTTGTGCAAAGCCCATAGGCACTGTACTTTTTATGCTTAACAAATCACCTTTATATGAAAAAACTGAAAGGAAAATTCACATGAATAAAAACTTTTCACGCATCTTGGCTCTGACCTCTGCATTTTGTTTTGCACTGTGTTCCTGTTCCGAAACCAAAAACAATTCCCCGAGCACACAAAATGATACATCTCAAAGCGATCAGGTGTCTGCACAGACTCTGACAGAGCTTTCCGAAAATTCATATAAGCTTGTAAAGCACAAGACTCTCGATAATATCGGATACCTGTATAACGTCATAAAGACCGCAAGCGGTGACTATCTGGCATATAGCAGCTATGACGGAGATGAGCCCTGTATATTAAAGATAAACTCTGATTTTTCCGATACTCAGCTTTTAAAACTTGAGCTTCCCGAAGAAGCAGAGCAAGCCGATGAACAATGCAACTTCATCACCTATAATTCGGACGGCTGTGCTGCTGTTTATTACACATTATACGATAACGGCGATATGTCTGCCCCCGAAGAATACGACGAAAACTTTGATTACGATGCATTTTACGCTAACCAGAAAAAAACACACGCTATATGCTTCTACAACAGCGACGGGAGCATAAAAAAGTTCATTGACCTTGGTGACATTGGCGATGAAGAGGATAACGGCTACAGCGATTATACTTACCCTGCAAATTCAGAACTGCCTGACAGTGATACATATATCGGACTGTTCAGATATAATGAAATACATATTTTCAAAAGCGACGGAAGCAAAGACAAAATATCCATTCCGTCCGAATACACACAATACTGCGAACCTAAGCTGCTGACAGGCGCTGACGGTAAAATTTACATAAGGGCAGTTGCTCCTAATAAGGACTATACGTCCACACAAACACAAATATTTGAGATAGATATCGACGCTAAGGAAATAAAAGAACCTGTTTTCAGTGAAAACAGCAGTTACAGTATATCAGCCCCACATGACTTTGCAGCAGGCTACGGCGACTACATTTTCATGGGTACAAGCGAAAACGATGTTATCGGCATAAAAGCTGACGGAACATCTGAGACTATACTAAAATGGGTAGACGCAGATACTACTGCTATGGGCATCGTTCCTGCGGAAAACGGAGAATTTTACTGTTATACATATACAAGTTCTCACGGTGAAAAAACCAATTCCGTTGAGGTATATAAGCTTGTACACCGCGAAGCAGGCGAGCTTGACAATGTACAGCTCATAACTATGGCTTCGTTCGGCACTAATCCGCTGAATTACTATATAAGCAAATTCAACCGTGAGCAGGATAAATACAGAATACAGACCATTGACTATTCATCTGAGCTTACTCCGGAAGAAATGGAGGACAAGTCTGCGAAGTCTATTGCTGAAAGATACAATGATGATCTCAACAGGCTGAAAATTGATATTGCAGCAGGAAAATGCCCTGATATACTGACGCTTGACAGCAGCACCTCAACTCTTCTCGGCAAAAAAGGCGCACTTCTTGATCTTTACACCCTTATGGATAATGACTCTGAGGTGAACCGCGATACAGTAGTTTCCAATATACTCAAAGCAATGGAAAACAGTGACGGCAAGCTTTATTCGATCACACCAAGCTTTACGGTCAATACCATCGCAGCAAAGAAAAAGTTCGTTGACCACGAAAACTGGACATTGCAGGAAATGATCGACCTTTACGACAGTAAGGATACTGCCGTTCACCGTTACGACAGAATGACCAAGCAGGATATTTTCAGATACCTCATATGTTCTGACAACAAGCTTGTAGATATAGAAAATTCAGAATGTCATTTTGATACTCCTGAATTTATAGAGCTTCTCAATTTCTGCAACAGATTTGTTGATGATATGGAGTTTGCAGATAAAGGAAACAACGAGGAATACATGAATTACTGTATGGGACTCGCAAACGGCAGAAAAGATGAAAGCGAACTTATCTCAATTATACATCTCTGCGGAGACCGCGATCTTGCACTGGATAAATTTGATTTCGGCGAGGATATCTCACTTGTAGGCTATCCAACATCTAACGGCAAGGGCGGCAAGATAATCCCGAACTATGAATTCTCCATAGGCGCAAGATCGTCTGTTAAGGAAGGTGCATGGGAGTTCATCAAGATGATGCTCAAGGAAGCTTCAGAACAAGGCATTGATGACGGCAAGGGTGGTCTTGCAAACGGCTATCCGGTTTTAATCAAGGATTTCGACAAGCAGATAGATGGTATGTCAAAGGTATATGTTTACGATGAAAATGGTGATCTTACAGAATCAACCTCCTTTACAGCCAACGGTATACCTATAGAATTACTCTCAAAGGACGAGCTTGCAGACCTCAGAAGATATATACTCAGCTGTGATACTCTTCTAAATACAATAGATGAAGATGCATATGCAATTTGCATGGAAGAAGCCGATGAATACTTCAAAGGAGGAAAATCCGCAGAGGAAGCTGCAAAGATGATGCAGAACCGCATATCACTGATCGTCAGTGAAAAGAGCTGAGTTTATTAAAGACATCTCCTATTACGCTTTTTTCATAATATTCTCTATATTTCAGAAAAACGGCAGTCATAATAATGGCTGCCGTTTTTCGTATAAAAAAATTTTGATGATATTCAATGGTTTTCCGTTGAAAAAAACGTTTTTTCAGCCCCCTTATAGAAAGGCATAAAAATCGGCACAGCTTTCGCCGTGCCGATAATTATATTTACTTGCCTGTCTTAGGATCGAACTTTCCGAGGAGGTAGAGCTGAATCCTTACAGCGTCGTTATTAGTAACGCTGCCGTTGTTGTTTACAACAGAAGCATTGTTAAGACCTGCCTGTGTGATGTGGTTCTTGTCAGTACCGCGAACGCCGTACTTATTCGGGTTAGCAAGGCTCTGCATGATAAGAACAACGTCTGACATATCTACCTGACCGTCACCGTTTGAATCTCCCCAAACAATATCTGCTGCATTTGGAACATCAGTAGTTGTTATCTGAGCAGTAGTAGTTGTTGTTGGTGTCGTTGTTGGCTGTTGAGGTCTTGTGCCGATGTAAACGCCGTTATCGTAGCATTCCTGACATACAGGGAAGCCAAGAGGACCATAGATAGCCTCTGATTTTGGTATCTCCTTGCCACAGTGATCGCACTTTACAGTCTCTACGGGAGCTGTAGTTGTAACTGTTGTAGTAGTTGTAGTCTGCTTGCTTGTTGTAGAAGTTTTAGTTGTAGTTGTTGTGGTAGTAGTTGTAGTAGCAGGCTTTGAAGTAGTTATTGTTTCCTTTGGCTCAACAATTACAGGAGTGCCATTGCCTGCCTTACCGCCGTCAAGGTTGCTCTTTGCACCTGATGAATAGAACTGATTGAGTGAAAGACCGTTAGCTCCGAGAGCTGTCTGGTGGTCGAGACCGATGTACTTGCCTGAATCTGTCTGCCAGAGTGACTTCTCGAACAGGCTGTACTTGTTGTTATCCCAGTTCATGAATGTAGGATCAAGAAGTCCGCCTGTATCACCTGAGTTAGGATTGATACACCAGAATGTGTGGTTGATATGGTTGTCTATCATGTAATCACGGAGAAGCTCCATCCACTTCTGGTTAGCGCCCTTGTCCATATGACCGCCCCACTCACCGATGAGAAGAGGTGCGATATCTTCCTTATTGATGTATGCCCATGTGTCATACCAGTAATCTTCAAGAAGAGTCTCTGTAGTAAAGTCCTTGTCGAACCATGTCTGTGCATATACTGACGGACCGTAATCGTGAGGTGAGTATACTATCTGTGAAGTACCGCTTTCAGGTACTACAGGATACTGTCTTACACCGCGGAGGTTTCCTCCCCACCATGCACCGTACCATTTTTTATCCGCTTCTGTCTTTGGCTCCCATACATCAGGTGTATCGAATGTATAGCCCTTTTCAGTCATAGGATACTGCTCTATGCCCTCTACGAAAATAAGAGCATGAGGATTTACCTTGAGGATAGAATCTGCGCAGGTCTTTGCAGCATAAGCCCAGTTGTTCTCATCTGTTGAGCCGTCCCACTTAGCAATATCGGAAGGACACTCATCGCCCTTGTAGCCGCGCTTGCCGTGTGGCTCGTTCTTCAGGTCATAACCGATGAGAGTATCATCATTTGAATACTTTTCAGCCAGCCATGTAAGTGAGTCGATCCATACCTTTGTAGTTACGCCTGCCTTGCCGTACCAGAGCTCATAGTTGTGTCCTGAGTTGTTGGCATCCGGGCTGTGGATATCAATGAATACCTTGATACCGTACTTCTTGCACTTCTGCATGATGATATCGAATATCTCCATTGAGTTCTTGAGTGTCTTACCGTCAGACTCAACGAAATCTCTGTTGATATCACCGTATTTTCCTGCGGGAGTGATAGTGCCGTCCTCGCCTACAACGTCCTGCGGAGGATTGTAGCTTGCCTGTACCGAGCTTACAGGGTTTGGCTTGCCGTTCATCCATGATACGAGAAGCTCAGAAGAAATAGGCAGACGGAGAGTATTGATACCGTGGTCTGCAATGCTCTGGAGCATATCGTCAACATCTCTTGCGTAGAGACCGTGAGCACAGTTCTCAGAGCAGTTGAAGCCGAACCAGTTTGCACCTGTGATCCAGACTTCGTTTCCGTTCATGTCGTAGAGTCGGCTTCCCTTTGCGTGGAGCCAGTCGTCATTGTTGTCATCGGTTGAAGCAGCGCTGCCGATAGTTTCGGGCGCAACTGTAGGCACATAATAAGCAGCACCTGTTACAGTAAGCGCAGCTGCGGCAGCAACAGCTGCCAGTGATTTTAAGATCTTCATATTTTTTTCCCTCTCTGATTATATATTTTCCGCGCCGCCCATATCAGCAGCGCGGTATGAAGCTTATTTTACAGGAAGTGACTTATATTTGCCGAGGAGATACATCTGTATAGCCTGAGCATCATTTGTAGTTATGCCATTTCCGTTACCCTCAACGTCAGCATTTGCCGAACCCTCATCTGTAATATGATGATCATCTGTTCCCTTCAATCCGTATTTATTCGGATTAGCAAGTGCCTGCATTATGAGCACAGCGTCTGCAAGATCGACCTGACCGTCGCAATTAGAGTCTCCGTACAAGCGATTACTGGCGATCTCGGCAGATGTGGTAGTTGTAGTTGCTGCAGCAGACGAAGAAGTAGTTGTTTTGGAAGTTGTAGCAGTGGTGGTCTTTGCAGGATCAGCATCAACTGTCTTGCCGTCGGATTTCTTTCCGCCGTCAAGGTTGCTTCCCTCTGAAGCAGCATAATTAGCGTAGAAATCGTTCAGTGAGATACCGTCCTTGCCCAGTGCAACCTGATGATCGAGACCGATGAATTTCTTTGAAGTCGAGGTCTTCCATATAGCAGGATAATAGTATGTCTCATACTTTTCCGTATCCCAGTTTATAGTGGTCTTTCCGACCATTTTACCGTCAGCACCCTGTGTTACGCCAAACTGTATATCCTTCCAGAGTCCGCCCGTATCACCTGAGTCGTCATTGAGGCACCAGAATGTATGATTGATATGATTCTTTATCATGTAATCACGGAGAAGTCCGAGCCATTTCTCGTTCTTTCCGCCGTCAAGACGTCCGCCCCATTCTCCGATGAGGAGAGGATACATATCCTTGTCCACGAGATATGCCCATGTGTCGTACCAGTAGTCATCAAGGAGAGTTTTCTCTGTAAAGTCCTTGTTGAACCATGTCTGGTCACTTACTACAGGACCGTAGTCGTGAGGTGAATATACTATCTGAGATGTTCCCGAAGCAGGCATTACAGGGTATTTTGCAACGCCGCGGAGATTTCCTCCCCACCATGCGCCGTGTCCCTCAAAGCCTTCAACGCCCTCAATAAGAATGAGTGCATGGGGATTCTTTGCGAGTATAGCATCAGCACAGTCCTGTGCTGCTTTTTTCCAGTTGTTCGGAGCGTCTGAGTCGTCCCATATAGCATCTACAGGAGCTCCGCCGTATTTACTGTGAGGCTCGTTCTTCAGGTCGAAGCCGATAAGAGTATCATCGCCCTTGTAGTGGTCTGCGCACCATGCAAGGGTTTCTATCCAGACATCGGTAGTTACTTCAACTTTCTTTCCGTCGCGTCCCGTGAAGCTCTTGCCGTACCAGAGTCCGTAGTTATGTCCCGAGTTATTGGATTCGGGGCTGTGGATATCAATGAAGCACTTTACGCCGTACTTCTTGCACTTAGCAAGGAGGATATCGAAAAGCTCCATGCTGTTTACAACGCTTCCGTCGGACTTGATAAGGTCAACATTGAACGGATAGCTTGGATCGTCGTTAGGGTTTATGCTTCCTACAGGATCGGGATCACCTACCATCCAGTTGTAGAGCAGCTCCGTGGAAACAGGCAGTCTGAGCACATTTACACCGTGATCTGCGATATCCTTTACCATGTCGTCGATATCGCCGCTCCAGAGATAGTGAGGTGAACACTCGGTACAGTTGAAGCCGAACCAGTTTGCACCCGTGAGCCATACCTCATTGCCGTTCATGTCGTAGAGTCGGCTTCCTTTTGCGTGGAGCCAGTCGTCATTGTTTGTGTCAACTGCACAAGCTGTCATCATTGTCTGGCTAAGACAAGGTGCTGCTCCTGTCAAAGCCATTGTTGCAGCAGAAACTAACGCTGCAACAGAGCGTGTTAGTTTTTTCATTATTTAATTTCCCCTCTCATAGTATACTTTTCCAGTATACTTATAATTACCTATATTGTAGCATTTCAGCACATAAATGTCAAGAGTTTCGGGTAGATTTAGTACGAAATACAGGCAAATTATAAAGAATTAACGAAATAACTCGCACATAAAAACATTATGCCACGCTCCCTATTCTAATAATCGTAAGGGCATGGCATAATCGGACAAAAATTATAAAATTATTTCAGCTTTCTCTCAGTTCCTGTATCTTATCACGGAGATATGCAGCGTGTTCAAATTCAAGCAGCTTTGCCGCATTCTTCATTTCCACGGTCAGCTTGTCTATGAGATGCTGCTTCTCAGAAGCCGACATTTTCTTCTTTTTGGTCTTTTCCTCCACCTTGTTCTTGGAGGTTATCTCCAGAACGTCGCGGACTTCCTTGATGATAGTCTTTGGCACTATACCGTGCTCCTCATTGAACGCCATTTGCAGTGAACGGCGGCGTTCTGTCTCGGTTATGGCTCTCTCCATTGAACCTGTTACGGAGTCGGCATACATTATGACCTGACCTTTGGCATTTCTTGCTGCTCGTCCTATAGTCTGGATAAGCGAAGTCTCGCTTCTCAGGAAGCCCTCCTTGTCCGCATCGAGTATGGCGATAAGGCTTACCTCAGGTATATCAAGTCCCTCACGGAGAAGATTTATTCCTATGAGAACATCGAATACTCCCTCGCGGAGATCCTTAATTATCTCCATACGCTCGATAGTGTCGATATCGTGGTGGAGGTAGCGGACTTTAACTCCCAGCTTCTCATAATAAGAAGTCAAGTCCTCTGCCATTTTCTTCGTGAGAGTAGTAACAAGCACTCTCTCGTTAAGAGCGACACGCTCGTTTATCTCGGACAGCAGGTCATCAACCTGTCCGTGTGTAGGCTTTACGATTATCTCAGGATCAACAAGTCCCGTAGGACGTATCACCTGCTCCACGATAGTATCAGTCTTTTCACGCTCTATCTGTCCCGGAGTAGCACTGACGTAAATCGCCTGATGTATATGATCGTTGAACTCGTCAAAGTTCAACGGACGGTTATCCATAGCACTTGGCAGACGGAAGCCGTATTCCACAAGAGTAGTCTTTCGTGCGCGGTCGCCTGCGTACATGGCGCGAACCTGCGGCAGAGTTACATGGCTCTCGTCCACGATGAGGAGGAAGTCCTCGGGAAAGTGATCCATAAGTGTAAGCGGAGTGCTGCCCGCAGGTCTGCCTGCAAGCACACGGGAGTAGTTCTCGACTCCGCTGCAATAGCCCACCTCACGTAGCATTTCCATGTCGTAGTGTGTACGCTGCTCAATTCGCTGAGCCTCTATGAGCTTGTTGTTCTGCTGGAAGTAGTCGATGCGCTCCGCAAGCTCGCGGTCTATCTCTGTAAGTGCAGCTTCAAGCTTTTCATCGCCCACAACATAGTGGGAAGCAGGAAAAATAGCCGCATGGGACACAACTGCCTTTACCTCCCCCGTTATCACGTTTATTTCGGAGATACGGTCTATCTCGTCACCGAAGTATTCAACTCTGACCGCCGTATCCGTGGACATTGCAGGGAATATTTCCACAACATCGCCGCGGACTCTGAACTTGTTACGCTCAAAGGCTATATCATTGCGCTCGTAGCGTATTTTCACAAGCTCTGCGATGAGCTGGTCGCGGGGCTTTTCAGCGCCCTGACGAATTGAAACGCACATGGAACGGTACTCCTCAGGACTACCGAGAGAGTATATACACGAAACACTGGCAACGATTATAACGTCACTGCGCTCCGCAAGAGCAGTTGTGGCAGAGTGACGCAGCTTGTCTATCTCATCGTTTATGGAGGAGTCCTTTTCGATGTAGCTATCCGTGCTCGGCACGTAGGCTTCAGGCTGATAGTAGTCGTAGTAGGAAACAAAGTACTCAACGGCATTTTCGGGGAAGAACTCGCGGAACTCCGAGCAGAGCTGCGCTGCAAGTATCTTATTGTGAGCAAGTACAAGTGTGGGCTTGTTCACACGGGCGATGACGTTTGCCATTGTGAAGGTCTTTCCCGAACCCGTAACACCCAGGAGTATCTGCTCCTTTTTGCCCGACTGTATGCCGTTTACAAGTTTGTCGATAGCCTGCGGCTGGTCGCCTGCGGGCGCGTAGTTTGAACATAGCTTGAAATGATCCATAGTTCCCCCTTTTGAAGTTGAGAATGTAGGGGCGCACAGTGTGCGCCCCTACAGGCTAACGGCTAACAGCTTCGGGCGGATAATATCCGCCCCTACTGAATTAGCTTTCCGTCTTTTATTCCTCAGGATAAATATTAGTATATTCGCCCTCTTTTAAATCAAAAAACGCTAATACTTCATTCCAGTTTTTAAAATCATCTTTCAATTTACTACCATATTTTTTGGCAATACCAATATATTTCTTATCGTAACTGCATATCCAACATAAGACATCTTCGGCAAATCCCTCTTCATTAACAAAAGCAATATATTCTACGTCATCGTCCAATGATTTATGAATTGAAAAGAAATAATTTCCAAATTCGCTATTGTCACGAATATGTCCGTAAACCATATTTGGAAGAGGAGACTCGTTACAAAAGAACTCCATGCCTATCCCACTTGCCATCGTTCTTGATGAGGATTTTTTTCCTTGTGAATCATCATCTGAAACATCTGTAGTATTATTTATGTTTGTATCTGTGATATCAACTGTGGTTTGTGAAGATAAGAGCGATGCTTTATTATTATGTCCACAACTTATAAAGCAAAATGCAAAAACTGCAATTACAGAAAATAGTATTGTTTTTCTATACCGCATAATTAAGAATAATCCTTTTCATATCTTGGTAATGTCAACAAGCTCCACGTCGTTGATAGTCCTGCCCGATTCGAGAACCTTTACCAGCGATTTCGCCGTATCTACAGCAGTTAAACTACAGATAGAACGCTCAATGGACTTTCTTCTCATCTTAACGCTGTCACGCTCTGGGAGTCTGCCCTTTGCGGAAGTGGATATTACATAGTGTATCTTGCCGCTGTCAAGGAGAGTCTCAACGTTTGGCTCACCGTCGGATATCTTGCGGACAAGGTTTGCAGCTATCATATTCCTGTGGAGAACGCTCTGTGTACCTGATGTTGCATAAAGCTCAAAGCCCATCTGCTCGAACTTATCGGCAATAGGAAGTATCTCCCTCTTGTCGCTGTCACGTACCGAGATAAGAACTCCGCCCTCGCGCTTGAGGTCAAAGCCTGCTGCGATAAGTCCCTTTAAGAGTGCGTCCTCAAGGTTTCTGCCGATACCGAGACACTCACCTGTGGACTTCATCTCAGGTCCCAGCATTGTATCAACGTCTGTGAGCTTCTCGAATGAGAATACAGGAACTTTAACTGCAACATAGTCGCCTGCCGGGTAAAGTCCGCTTTCGTAGCCCATATCCTTGAGCTTTGCGCCGAACATTATCTTTGTTGCGATATCGACCATTGGTATGCCTGTTACCTTGCTGATGTAAGGAACAGTTCTTGATGAACGTGGGTTTACCTCGATAACGAATACCTCATGGTTGTAAACAACATACTGTATATTCACAAGGCCGATAACGTTGAGCTCCTTTGAAAGAAGTCTTGTGTACTCAACGATTATGCGCTTGATACGCTCTGAAAGATGCTGTGCAGGGTAAATAGATATAGAGTCGCCCGAGTGAACGCCTGCACGTTCGATATGCTCCATGATACCCGGGATAAGGAAGTCCTCGCCGTCACAGATAGCATCTACCTCGACCTCAGTACCCATCATGTACTTGTCGATGAGGACAGGGTTTTCAATATTATGGCTCATGATGATGCCCATATACTCCTTTACATCTGCATCGGAATGAGCGATTATCATGTTCTGACCGCCGAGAACATAGGAAGGACGGAGAAGTACAGGATAGCCGAGATCATTTGCAGCCACAAGAGCTTCCTCTGTGTTCATTACAGTATGTCCCGCAGGTCTCGGTATACCGCACTTTTCAAGCACTTCGTCAAAACGCTCTCTGTCCTCTGCCGCGTCTATCATATCAGCAGAAGTACCGAGGATACGAACACCCATATCCGAGAGGTAACGTGTAAGCTTGATAGCTGTCTGTCCGCCGAACTGAACAACTACGCCGTAAGGCTGCTCGGTCTCAATAATGGACTGAACGTCCTCCTTTGTCAGCGGATCGAAGTACAGACGGTCGCCTGTATCGAAGTCGGTGGAAACGGTCTCGGGATTGTTGTTGCAGATAACAGCCTCGTAGCCAAGCTCTTTAAGAGTCCATACGCAGTGTACCGAGCAATAGTCGAACTCGATACCCTGTCCGATACGGATAGGACCGCTGCCGAAAACGATGACCTTTTTCTTGCCCTTGTCGGTGCGCTCGATGAACTGCTTTGCTTCGTTCTCCTCGTCGAATGTGGAGTAGAAGTAAGGAGTTTCAGCCTTGAACTCGCCTGCGCAGGTATCAACCATTTTGTATACGGCACTCTTGTGCTTGGGGCACTTCTGTCCCGATATGCGCTCGATAGTGCTATCGAGGTAGCCGTACTGCTTTGCGATATCGTACTTTTCCTCTGTGAGCTCACCCTCTGCGAGCCATTTTTCAAGCTCGACAAGGTTCAGGAGCTTATAGAGGAACCAGTTGTCTATCATGGTTATCTCGTGTATCTCTTCGGGAGTTATTCCGCGCTTGAGAGCTTCAAATACGCAGAATGAACGCTCGTCGTCGATAACGTGGAGCTTCTCGCGTATCTCCTCTGTGGAGAGCTTTGCAAGCTTTTTAAGGTTCATAGTGTCAAGACCGAGCTCGATGGAGCGGACTGCCTTCATCATAGCCTGCTCGAAGCTTGTACCGATAGCCATTACCTCGCCTGTAGCCTTCATCTGAGTGCCGAGGGTACGCTTTGCATATACGAATTTATCGAAAGCCCACTTAGGGAACTTGATTACAACATAGTCCAGTGCAGGCTCAAAGCAGGCGTATGTCTTGCCTGTTACCTGATTGATTATCTCGTCGAGAGTATAGCCGATAGCTATCTTAGCGGCAGTCTTTGCTATCGGATAGCCCGTAGCCTTTGAAGCCAGTGCGGAAGAACGTGAAACTCTTGGGTTAACCTCGATAACGGCGTACTTGAAGCTTGTTGGATGCAGTGCGAACTGGCAGTTGCAGCCACCCTCGACTTTGAGCTCCTTGATGATATTGATAGCAGCTGTACGAAGCATCTGATACTCTCTGTCGCTGAGAGTTACAGCAGGTGCAATAACGATACTGTCGCCTGTGTGAACACCTACAGGGTCGAAGTTTTCCATTGAGCAGACTGTAATAACGTTGCCCTTTGCGTCACGGATGACCTCGAACTCTATTTCCTTCCAGCCGCTGATACACTTCTCAACAAGGATCTGTGTGATAGGTGAAAGACGGAGTCCGTTTGTAGCGATATCGCGGAGCTCCTCTTCATTCTGAGCTATACCGCCGCCTGTACCACCCAGTGTGAAAGCAGGACGAACGATAACAGGATAGTGTATCACCTGTGCGAAGTCCACTGCGTCCTCAACGGTCTCTACGACCTTTGAAGGTATGCATGGCTCGCCTATTTTTTCCATAGTGTCCTTGAATGCCTGTCTGTCCTCTGCCTTGTGGATAGTCTCCGGATCTGCACCGAGGAGCTTTACATTGTGGCTCTCAAGGAAGCCCTCCTCTGCAAGCTGCATGGACAGTGTAAGACCTGTCTGACCGCCGAGAGTTGAGAGAAGGCTGTCGGGCTTTTCAATTTCGATTATTCTCTTTACAACGTCAAGTGTGAGGGGCTCGATGTAGACCTTGTCTGCCATAGCCTTGTCGGTCATAATGGTAGCAGGATTCGAGTTAACAAGAATTACTTCCAGTCCCTCCTGTTTAAGTGCGCGGCAAGCCTGTGTGCCTGCGTAGTCAAATTCGGCAGCCTGTCCGATTACGATAGGACCTGAGCCGATAACGAGTACCTTTTTTATATCACTTCTGAGTGGCATTTCTATTACCTCCAAATAAGTAGTAAGTAGTATTGTAGGGAACGGCGCCCTCGCCGTTCCTTTAATATATCACTTTTGCGGAACGCCGAGGGCGGCGTTCCCTACTGAATTATTTCTTACTCATTGTTTCAACAAAATCGTCAAACAAGTACGCTGTATCCAGCGGTCCGCCGTGTGCTTCGGGGTGGAACTGAACTGTTCTTGCGTTGACTGAGGTATAGTGTATGCCCTCACAGGTCTTATCGTTTGCATTAATATGTGATACATGACCTACTGACGGGTCGATGCTGTCGCCTACTACCGCATAGCCGTGGTTCTGGCTGGTTACGTAGGTGAGACCGCTTTCAAGGTCGATAACAGGCTGATTTGCACCTCTGTGGCCGTATTTCAGCTTCTCGGTCTTTCCGCCGTTGGCAAGAGCCATGAGCTGATGTCCGAGGCAGATGCCGAATATCGGTATGCCAAGCTTCTGTATCTCCTTGATATTCTCTATTATCTCAACATTTTCGGCAGGGTCTCCGGGGCCGTTTGAGAACATGATACCGTCGGGAGCAAGCTCCTTTATTTCAGCAGCTGTGGTGTATGCAGGTACTACAACCACCTCGCAGCCGCGCTTTAAAAGCTCCTGTCTGATATTGCGCTTGTAGCCGAAATCGAACAGTGCAACTTTAAGCTTTTTCTCCTCGGGCTCATATGTGAGAGTCTCGGTATTTGTAACATTCTTTACAGCGTCCTTTACTGTGAAAGCGCGTATCTTTTCGAGAAGCTCGTCCTTCTTTGCGTAAACGTCCTCGGTAGTTATAACGCCGTTCATTACACCCACCTCGCGGATAGTTCTTGTAAGGCGGCGGGTGTCAATGTTATTGATACCGACGATGTTATGCTCCTTCAAGAAGTCGTTGATGTTGCCCTCACAGCGGAAGTTTGACGGTGCGTTGCACCACTCTCTAACGATATATCCCGATACATAGGACTTAGCGGACTCGTTGTCCTCTGAGTTCACACCGTAGTTTCCGATAAGGGGAAAGGTCTGTGTGACTATCTGTCCGTAGTAGCTGGGGTCTGTAAGAGTTTCCTGATAGCCTGTGACACCTGTGGTGAATACGACTTCACCTATGACCGTACCCTTAGCGCCGAAGCTCCTGCCCTCGAACACCTGTCCGTCGGCAAGCATAAGGTAAGCTTTTTCGCCCATGTTGAATAATGACATTGTAAATTCCTCCTTCGTTTTTTTTAGAGGTCGTATTGTTGATGTTTTGCACCCTGTTCCACACGCCATTGTATGGAAGAGCGTTTTTTAATTCGGAATTCGTAATGCAGAATTCGGAATTATTGTGTCCGCTTACGCGGAAATATTCGATTTGTAGGGGCGGGAGTCACCGTCCCCTACTTTCTACTTTCTACTCACTACTCACTTGAGATTGATATACTGGCAGATATCGTCTCTCATGCGGATAACTTCTCTTCTTGCTGCCTTTGCGAAATCTCTTTCGTCGCAGCCTTCTTTCTTGTATGCACACATTACTGCGCGTGAGGAGTTTACTATAGCTCCGAGACCGTTCTCGTCAAAGCCGCCCTTTAAGCCTTCTGCTCCGCCGCCCTGTGCGCCGTAGCCCGGAACAAGGAACATTGTGTGAGGGAGTCTCTTTCTCAGCTCTGTGAGCATTTCCGGATATGTAGCACCTACAACTGCGCCTACTGCGGAATAGCCGTACTTTCCGCGTGTATCCTCGCCCCACTTCTCGCACATATCGCCCATGCACTCGTAGATAGTGCGTCCGTCAGCAAGCTTCATATCCTGAAGCTCACCTGATGAGGGGTTGGAAGTCTTAACAAGTACGTATATGCCCTTGTCACGGTCGCGGCATACTTTAAGGAGAGGCTCGATACCGTCTGTGCCGAGGTAGCCATTAACTGTAAGAGCATCTGCTCCGAAAGCTTCAAGATTGTTCTCTCCCACTGATGTAACACCGAGGTGTGCATTTGAATAAGCTTCCATTGTTGCACCTATATCGTTTCTCTTGCCGTCTGTCATTACGAACATACCGTTGAGCTTTGCGTAGCGGATAGTCTTTTCAAGAGTTCTGATGCCGTAGTGTCCGTACATCTCATAGTAAGCAGCCTGTGGCTTGATAGCAGGTACTATATCGTGTATCTCGTCTATGATAGCCTGATTGAAGTCGAATATCGCCTTTGCAGCAGCCTTTAATGTCCAGCCGTCACTGTCAAGATAACGACGCTGAATGAATTCGGGAACATACTCCAGCTTAGGGTCAAGACCCACCACTGTAGGATTTTTAAGGTCGATTATCTTTTCGATAAGTCTGTCAAATGACATATGTTTTCCTCCTGTAATTACATTTCATTATATCTTATCTCGCCCTTTGATATAGTAACGAGAGGCTTTCCTGTAAGTTCCATGCCCTTGAATACTGTGTTATGCGACTTTGAATGGAGCTTTTCGGGCACTACTGTCCATTTTTTATTTATATCGGCGATCACAAGGTCTGCTGTACTGCCTTCCTTTATTGCAGGCACTTCAAGACCGAGAAGCTTTCGCGGATTTGCGCACATGAGCTCAACTACTCTGTTAAGGCTTATCTCACCTGTATGATAAAGAGCTGTGAGAGTTGCGGCAAGAGATGTTTCAAGTCCCACAACTCCGTTGGGAGCTTTCTCAAAGTCAGCTTTTTCCTCGGCTGCATGAGGAGCATGGTCTGTGATTATGCAGTCGATAGTACCGTCCTTTACTGCTTCTATGATAGCCTTTACGTCCTCGGGAGTCCTGAGAGGCGGATTCATACGGTAATCCGCGTCACGCTTCTCCAGCAGCTTATCCGTCAGCATGAAGTAGTGCGGTGCAGTCTCGCAGGTTACCTTTACTCCCCTTGACTTTGCAAAGCGTATCATTGCCGCACTTCCTTCAGTGGAAACGTGGCAGATATGGATACGGGCATCAACAGAGGAAGCAAGTATCATCTCACGGGCGGTTATGTAGTCCTCGGAGGCTCTGTCCATACCCTTGACGCCAAGCTTTGCGGAAGTCTCGCCCTTGTTCATAATACCGCCGTTTATTATGCTCAGGTCCTCGCAGTGTGAAGCAACGAGGAGGCCGTTCTCCTTTGAAAGCTCAAGTGCTTTCCTCATCATCTCTGCGTTCTCGACAGGTCTGCCGTCATCGGATATGCATATGCAGCCTGCGGCTTTAAGAGCTTCGTAGTCGCAGAGGCCGTTTCCGCTCATTCCGCCTGTGATGCAGCCTACGGGATACACTTCAACTCCCGTTCCCTCTGCCTTGTCGATTATATAGCG
Organism: Ruminococcus flavefaciens ATCC 19208; assembly: GCF_000518765.1. Classification (GTDB taxonomy): domain Bacteria; phylum Bacillota; class Clostridia; order Oscillospirales; family Ruminococcaceae; genus Ruminococcus; species Ruminococcus flavefaciens. Next base: position 74,540 of record NZ_KI912493.1, read on the forward strand.
TATAGTTTCGGGATCATCGCATGGCGGCTTTGTATTGGGCATCGCAAGTACTCCTGTAACTCCGCCTGCAAGTGCAGCAGCACAGCCTGTAAGGATATCCTCCTTGTGAGTAAGCCCCGGATCGCGGAAATGTACGTGCATATCAAAAAGTGAAGGCATGAGCACAAGTCCTGTGCCGTCTATTATCTTATCTGCTTCTGCCGATATATTGTTTCCCAGCTTTGATATTTTACCGCCGCTGATAAGTACGTCTGTGACAATATCCGTTTCAGTATCAACTGCACGGATTTTCCTGATGAGTATCTGAGACATGATTACCTCGCTTTCATATTGTTGTGATTTTCAGTATATGGCAACTCCGTCGCTGCCGTCCAGTTCCATTGCAGAGACCTTTACTACCTCGCTGTGAGAGGTGGGAAGATTTTTGCCCACATAATCGGGACGTATGGGAAGCTCTCTGTGTCCGCGGTCAACCAGCACAGCAAGCTGTATAGTACGCGGTCTGCCCCGCTTTATAAGTGCATCTATGGCTGCACGGGAGCTTCTTCCCGTAAAGATCACATCATCGACTATGACAACGTTCTTGTCCGTTATATCAAAAGGGATATCGGTCTTTTCAGCAACATCGCCATGCTTGCTGTCGTCACGGTAGGGAGTTATGTCAAGTGCTCCGAAAGGCACTTCGTTCTTTTCAAGCTCCGAGAGCTTTGCTGCGATACGTCTGCCAAGAGGCACTCCTCTTGAAAAGATACCAACGACACAGAGATCCTCAGTGCCCTTGTTTCTCTCGATTATCTCATATGAGATACGGGCAATGGCTCTGTTGACCGCTTTATCGTCCATGATAATGCGCTTTGTATCCATACAGGCTCTCCTTTCAACAAAAAATGCTCCCCGCTGCGGCAGGGAGCATACTTATAGTTATAGCTATAGTTAGAGTTATAGTTATAGTATCAAATAACGCGCCTTGCCGACCTCACGGGATCGGATTTAAAGGGTAGTTTCCAAATAACACATCTATTATACCACATACTATTTCACTTGTCCAGTCATTTCAGCATTATTATTATCAATTGACAAAAAAACATCAAAAAACATGATTCTCATTTTGTATTTTTTCTCTCTCACGGGATATATCGCAATGAATATTTTGAACATTCACAAACATATACAAAACATCACCTCGAAATTTTATACTCGGTTAAGTTGATTTATGAGACTTTTTATGATATAATTGTTTTAAGTATGAATGAGATGTGAATTGGAGGCAATTTATGAGAATTCGTCACAAACCCTGGGCAAAGCCTGAACTGGAAGCCTGCCCTTTCTATATACATGAACCCCAGAAGCAGATCGGTCACTGGCGCGAGCTTTTTTCCGAGCCTGACAAGCCCCTATATGTGGAGCTTGGCTGCGGCAAGGGCGGCTTTATATCGCAGGCTGCTCCTGCTCACCCCGAGGCAAACTTCATCGCTATGGACATAAAAAACGAAATGCTTGTGCTTGCAAAACGCAAGCTTGAAGCTGCATACGAGAAAAAGGGAGCATCTCCCGATAATGTCCGCATAGCTATCCAGAATATAGAGCGTCTGGAGCTCGCATGGGACGAAAACGACCGTGCGGACCGTATCTACATCAACTTCTGCAATCCGTGGCCTAAGGCAAAGCACAAAAAACGCCGCCTTACCCACACTCGCCAGCTTATCAATTATAAGAAATTCCTCAGAGGTGAGCTCTGGTTCAAGACAGATGACGACGAGCTTTTTGAGGAGTCCTTTGAATACTTCGAGGAAGCAGGCTTCAGGATAAAATACAAGACTTTCGATCTCCATGCTGAAAGTCCCTATGAGAATTTCGTAACTGAACACGAGAAAATGTTTACCGATGAGGGAAAGAAAATAAAATTCCTTATCGCAGAGCCTGTCAGGGAGGACTAATATGGAATTTCAGAAGGATCTCGGTATCTTCCATATCGAGGGCGGTTCTATCAAGACCGCAGGCAAGGGCAATCTCGGTGCAACCGAGGAAGTTCCGCAGGATATCAAAACAAAAACAAACTTAAAAAAGGACGTTAAGACTGCTGCAAAAGCCATTGCTCTCACAGGTCTTTTCATTCTCAGACACAAGTCAAAAAAGAAGAAGAAATGACGATTTTTGCATCATCTCTTCCTTTTATGTGAATATCTGAACTTTTTGCTGACTAAAATATCTTATGAAAGGAGTAATTGTAATGGATATCACACAAACCGTTATCTCTCTCTCGGAGTCCGTCGGTGCTTCGGGAAATGAAGAGAATGCCGCAGCCCTCGCCCTGAGTATGCTGCGCAATTACTGTCCCGATGCGGAAATACGGAACGGCAATGTTATCGGACATTTCGGTATTCACCGCGAAGGACTGCCGTCACTGGTTCTTGACGCACATATCGATCAGGTAGGCTTCATCGTAACCTACATAACCGATGACGGCTTCGTTAAGGTGGGAAATATCGGCGGCATCGACCGCAGACTTCTCCCAGCACAGCCCGTCGTCATTCACGGCAAGCAGGACATAAAGGGCGTTATATGCTCTGTTCCGCCTCACCTTTCAAGCGGCAGCAGCAAGGTGCTCAGCATCGAGGACGTTGCCATCGACACAGGCATGACCCAAGACGAGCTGTATCAGGTAATCGCTCAGGGCGATACCGTCACATTTGATGTCTCCTGCCGAAAGCTCATAGGAAACCGCATTACAGGCGGCGCTTTTGACGACCGCTGCGGTATCGCAGCCCTGCTGTATACCCTTGAGCTGCTCAGCGGTCAGGATACCGCCTATAATGTTACCGTTATCTTTTCAACCCAGGAAGAGGTCGGTGAACGCGGTGCAAAGATAGGCGCATTCTCACTGGCTCCCGATATCGCACTGGCTGTGGACGTGAGCTTCGCTTACGCTATAGGCGAAGAAGAAAGCAAGTGCGGATATCTCGGAAAAGGTCCTATGATAGGTCTTTCTCCTTCACTTTCAAGGGAGATAAGCGACAAGCTCATAAATGCTGCCGAAGCCACAGGTATCCCCTATCAGAAAGAAGTCATGAGCGGTCTTACTTCTACAAATGCCGACCGCTATTCTGTCAGCAGGAGCGGTGCAAAGACCTGTACCGTTTCAATACCGCTGAGAAATATGCATACGCCTGTTGAGGTCATAGATATGTCGGATGTTGAAATGACCGCTATGCTTTTAGCTGCATTCATCAAGGAGGGCTGAACATGAAGGATCTTCTGAAAGAACTCTGCCTGACTGACGGTATCTCAGGCGATGAAAACGCTGTCCGCGAACTCATAATCAGCAAGATAAAGCTGGTCTGCGACTACAGCGTTGATAACCTCGGAAACCTCATCTGCTTCAAGAAAGGCAGAAAAAAGCCCAAGAAAAAGCTTATGATATGCGCCCATATGGACGAGGTAGGTCTTATGGTGACTTATATCCGCGCTGATGGAACTCTCGCTTTCGACTGCGTCGGAGGTATAGACCCGTCCGTAATAATCGGCAGGCAGGTACGTATAGGAAATAACCGCATAAGCGGCGTTGTGGGCTCGACTGCCGTACATAATCTCAGCAAGGAGGCAAGGGAAAAAGCTCCCGAGGTCGACAGCCTTTACATAGATATCGGCGCTGACAGCAAGGAAGAAGCCGAAAAATACGTTTCTCTCGGTGACAGCGTTTACTTTGACTCGGAATTTACAGACCTGGGCAGCAGCCGCGTAAAATCAAAGGCTCTTGATGACCGCGCAGGCTGCGCTATGATGATAAAGCTGCTCCATGAAAAGCTTGAATACGATACTTATTTCGTTTTCAACGTACAGGAGGAGATCGGTCTGAGAGGCTCTGCTGTCTCTGCTTTTTCTGTAGCTCCTGACTTTGCCATAGTCCTTGAAGCTACTACCGCCGCAGATATCGACGGAGTTTCGGGCGCAAAGCGCGTTTGTGTATTGGGTGACGGTCCTGTTGTATCATTTATGGACAAAAGGACGATTTACGATAAAGAGCTCTATCAGCTCGCCTTCGATATCGCAACCTGTCAGACAAAGACCATGATCGCAGGCGGAAACGACTCGGGCGCTATACATATAAGCGGAAATGGTGTACGCACTATTGCTATATCCGTTCCTTGCAGATACCTGCACTCCCCTTCGTCAGTCATAGAAATGTCTGACCTTGAAAGCTCATACAAGCTTGTTAAAATTCTCGCCAGAAGGATACCCGAATTATGATAACACTTATCGAACACGAGCACGAGCTTGACCGCGTACTGCTCAACAAGACCCTCTCGGGCAAAAAAATGCTTGCCTATATGAGAGCCTATGGTCCTAATTATGAATTCTGCCGCTTTTACAAAATAACCGACGAGAGCGGCATCGGCTTCATGTTCATTATAAATTCAACGCTCATTATATGCGGTGACGGTGACCTTGAACCAAACGAGGAGATAGACCTCTTCGTCAGCATGAATGTCCCCTTCCGTATCGAGGGAGACCAGAAAATACTCGAGGGTATAAAGATACCCGAAAGATATCAGGTGCTCAACCGTACCATATTCGAGCTTATACCTGATGATACGCCACTTGAGGCTATCGAGGAGCATGTTGAATTCAATCCGAATCTCCCTGACGTATACAAGATACTCAGCGAGGGATTTCCGAATATTGCCGATTTCTCACTGTGGTACACCGATACCTCTCACAGATGCCGTCATGGCATAAGCAGAGTATTTACCTACCGCAATTCTACTACAGCTTCAGCCGTGTTCGATATCGGCAGCACTGTCCTCATAGGTCAGGTAGCTACCAACACAGCTGCCCGCGGAAGAGGTTATGCAAGAGAATTTCTGAAATGGCTCGCCAAGTTCTTCAACGGACTCGGAAAACGTGCATATTTGCTGGCTCTTGATGTCCGCGTAAGCTTCTACACCGAAATAGGCTTCCGTATCGCAGGGCGCGAGATAGTCCTTGAACGTATCGACGTTAAAAAGGACAGCGCTGCTAAGGGTCGCCTTGAAGAAAGGTGAAAATTTATTTTGTATTTAATTAACGTGAAAATGTGACGGATATGGAGCAGACGGGCGAGCGGAACTCGCCCCTACAGCGCAGAACCTGCGCCCCCTTGCTCGTCCGCATATTATCAAAAGAACAGTCGCTTCTCGACACGGGAAGTATCATCGGAATTGACGGGCGAACACTGTTCGCCCCTACAGCACATCATTTGGTGTTTACAAGTATTTTGCGGACGACCAATGGTCGTCCCTACAGTTATCGGTGGGACATCGAGGACGCCGTCCCCTACACTTAGTTCTTAGCTCTTAGTTCTTAGATCTAAGTTCTAAATTTATGCTTTACAACTAAGAAAAAAGGTGCTATAATGTAAATAAGCTGCGCTCAAAGGCGAGCACAGTAATCAAAAGGAGGTATTTCCAAATGGGAAAAGTTAGAATCGGTATATCAGGCTACGGCAACCTCGGAAGAGGCGTTGAGCTTGCTATCCGTCAGAATGATGATATGGAGCTTGCAGGTATTTTTACCCGCCGCGATCCAAGTACAGTAAAGCCTCTCACAGCAGGCGCAAAGGTCTACAATATCGCTGATGCCGAGAAAATGGCAAATGATATAGACGTTATGATAATCTGCGGCGGCAGTGCTACTGACCTTCCTAAGCAGACTCCCGAAATGGCTAAGCTCTTCAATGTTATAGACAGCTTTGATACTCACGCAAGAATTCCCGAGCATTTCGCTAACGTTGACAAGGCTGCAAAGGAAAGCGGTCACCTCGCTTTCATTTCACTTGGCTGGGATCCGGGTCTCTTCTCACTCAACAGACTCTATGCTGAGTCTATCCTTCCTAACGGCAAGAGCTATACATTCTGGGGCAAGGGCGTAAGTCAGGGTCACTCAGATGCTATCCGCCGCGTAAAGGGCGTTAAGAGAGGCATACAGTACACTGTTCCGATAGAGTCAGCTATGGAAGCTGTTCGCAGCGGCAGTCAGCCTGAGCTCACAACACGTCAGAAGCACCTCAGAGAGTGCTGGATAGTTCCTGAGGATGGGGCTGACCTTGCTCAGATCGAGAACGATATCAAGACAATGAAGAATTACTTCGACGAGTATGATACAACCGTAAACTTCATCAGCGAGGAAGAATTCGACGCAAAGCACAACAAGATGCCTCACGGCGGCTTCGTTATGAGAAGCGGTCTCACAGGTGACGGCGAGAAAACTCACCAGATGATAGAGTATTCTCTCAAGCTTGAGTCAAACCCTGAGTTCACAGCAAGCGTACTTATCTGCTATGCAAGAGCACTTGCAAGACTCAAGGCTGAAGGCGCAACAGGCTGTAAAACTGCTTTCGACATTGCTCCTGCTTATCTTTCAAAGCTCAGCGGTGAAGAGCTCAGAGCTTCAATGCTTTAATAGTAAATATGTTTTTATAAAAGAGTCACTTATAAGTGACTCTTTTACTTTATGTGTAGGCATTTACAACAAAGAACAGTAATCCGTTCTGTATATTTTGTGATATTTGCTTTAATTTTATTGACATACAAGCCCTTTCGTGGTACAATTATTTTATAAAAGAAGTAACTCAGGGGGGATATTATTATGGCAAATGTAAATGCGATATGCACAAGCTGTAACAAGACCGTTGAAGTAGATAATTCAAAAGATGCGTGGGTATGTCCCTATTGCAGCACCCCGTTCATTGTCTCAAAGGCAATTAACAAGTACAAGGCACAGCACAAGGACGTTGCCAAGAAAGTAAAGGCTGTCAAAAAGCACAGCTCAGATTTCGTTGTTGATAACGGTATTCTTACCGAATACAAAGGAAATGCCGAGGATATTACTATTCCTGGAGAAGTTCGCAAAATAGGCAAGCACGTTTTTGAGAACAACACCACACTCAAAAATATCACTATCCATGACAAGGTCGATGAGATAGGTGCTTACGCTTTCCGCGGCTGTACCGCTCTGGAGGAGATAAATCTCCCAGACAGCATAAATTCTATCGACATCTGGGCTTTCAGAGGCTGCACAAGCCTTAAAACAGTTGTTGTGCCGCCTCATTTAAGGTATATCTCGGACTGTCTCTTTGCGGACTGCTCAAGCCTGACTTCAGTTGAGCTGCCCGAGCCTATAGGCGGTATCGGTTCATTCGCTTTCTCAGGCTGTAAAAACCTTGAGGCAATAACTATTCCGCCACACGTTTCACAGATAGGAAAATACGCTTTCTCAGGCTGTGAAAAGCTGGAGACCGTATCTATCCCCGATGGCGTTTCACTTGTTGAGGAATGTACATTCGCAAACTGTACAGCTCTTTCCGCTGTCGGACTGCCGAGAACTATCAAGTCTATCGGTGCTTTTGCTTTCCAGAACTGCACTTCTCTGCATGATATAGAGCTTCCCGCAGGTATCCTGAGTGTTGACGGCTTCAGCGGCTGTACGGGTCTGAGAGCCTTTACTGTTCCGGGAGGCGTTTCATCTGTGGGAGATTTCAGCGGCTGCACAAATCTTGAAAAAATAACTCTGCCCGCTTCACTCAAAAAGATAAACGGCGGCTTTAATAACTGCCCTAAGCTTCTGAGTATCGCATGGCCTAATCTTTCGGATAATGCCTCTAACTTCCCTGCTTACTATGAGACAGTGGTGGCAAGCCGAAAGACAGCAGGCAAATGCCTTTACTGCGGCGGTGACTTCAAGCTTATATCCAAGACCTGCAAGCTCTGCGGCAAGAAAAAAGATTATTGATACATAGTTTTTAAAGCCATAGTGTTTCTGATAACTTTCAGAAGTGCTATGGCTTTTATTTTAGTAAACAGAGAGTAGTGAGTAGTTATGTAATGTTTCCTTCGGAACGCCGAGGCGCCGTTCCCTACACGTTCTGCTCAATAAAATGCGGATTATATATTGACTCTCTTCCTTTTTAGAGTTATAATATTTATATATTATTTTAAGGAGAACCTCATGAGTAATACTTCAAGAATTACTGCTGCTGCATTAGCTGCTGTCATATCTGTTTCAATGTACAGCTGCGGTAATAAAAAGAATAAAAACAATTCCGACACTACAGAAATTATAAGCTCATCATCAGAAACTACGACTGAGTCTACAGATACTTCCGAAACGGTAACGACCTCTTCCGAAAAGACTACAGGAACTGCGACTGCTTCCGCCGAAACTACAGCTTCTCAGACCACTACCACCGAGGCTGCTAAAACCGAAAAGCCTGCGGAAACTGAAAAGAAACCCGATGAAGCTCCGAAAAAAGGCTACGAAAACAGCTTTGAAGCTGCAAAGGCATATTACAATGCTTACATTACATCAAATGCAGATGCAGTATATGATATGTTCTGCTCGGAAGAAATGGAAGGCTATCATAATTACATAAGCACTACCGAGCTGCTTGAAGGTCAGAATGCACAGATCGCTTTCAAACGCTCAAACGTTGTTAATGCAATAAAACAGTCAATGCAGAATATCCACAATATCATGGCTGAAAAGTCCGACGTTCCTGCCGATAAATGGACTACCTCATTAAGTGAGGATCTTCTGAAGCCTATCGGCGAAAACGAGCTGAACGACTTTAACAAGTCACTCAACACTAAATTCACTAATGCCGCCGAATGCGGAATAGTATATTACAAGGACGGCAACGACGAACACAACTTCATAGGCAACGGCTGTGCCTTTGTAGAGTTTGACGGCAGATGGTATCTTTCCTATACCACTTTAATGAAAATAGAGCTTATAACATATATGGACGAGTCTGCTCTGTTCAAATCATAAACCGAAAGGAGCTTATCTATGTCATTCCCCGAAAAAGCAGGTATCTTTATCACAGGTTTCTTACTTTTCGCTGTTATAGCAAAAGAGATCATCGGTCTCATCGCCGACTTTATCCTTGCACCGCTTTTCGGTATGAGAGTGAAAGGAGTTTCATTTTTCGGTCTTGCATTCAATCTGCAAAATAATAAATGGGTAGCCTCAAAACATAAAGCTACTGCACTTATCCAGCACGATGTACGTTTTGACGACCGTAAACCTTTTGAAGAATACGACGAGAAAAAATCACAGGCTTTGCAGCTTACCACAACTGTCATAAAGCTTCTGGCTGCTGCCGCAATATGCTTTGCCTGCCGCGGCTTCTTCGTAAAGGACAAAAAATCGCCTCTTGATATACTCGTTATATCATTCGCTCTCGGCATGATATTACAGGCTCTTACTTCACTTGGAATTTTTCTTTACACAAATCTTGTGCTGATGAAAAGGCTGAGCGGATATATCAATACCCTGCTTAGCCGACTCAGAAAAGGCGAAGATCTGGCTGCTCTTAATTTACAGCCCGTTGAGATGCTCCCCTATGATAATCCCACAAATGCAGAGAAGATCCTCTACTATCAGGTATATATGGCGCATCTTGCTGCCTGCGACAGATATGAGGATATGCGTGGGCCATCTCATCAGGCTATGGATTACATTATGAACCACGATTACTTTTCACAGGAAACTCTTGCGTATTACTGGCTCATATTCTTTTTCTCCGAGGTCGAACCCAATGAAGGAAATGCAAAATCCCTGCTTACAAAGCTCGGTGACATAATAAGGAACGACAAGGACTCAAATGCAAGGCGTGTACTTGCTTACTATATGTTCAATATACAGCATAACCCAGAACGTGCTGAAGCTCTTGTCACGGAAGGCTTCGCTGCTCTGAACACATCACACTGTCTCCCAACAGAACGGGAGCTCGAACGTAAATTGCTCACAAAGCTCAATCAGCGCATAAACGATCATAAACACGGAATAAACGTAAACTCTGACGTTCAGTGATCACCTCAATATCAGGAGGATTATTTTATGGATAGCAAAACCCTCAGCGACACCTCTCAGGCAGTAAAACTGGTTGTTGAAAGGTTCGGGATAGAAATACTCAACGACCACAAACGCTTCTGCTCAGCCTTTGCCGATTTTGCACCAAAGCTCTCAAAGGAGAACAAGGCTTTCTTCGTAGCTCTCAGTGAGAATATCGGCAGTATCTTCATACGCGAGAACGATGACGTTTTGGCAGGCAAAAAAAGTCCCGATGAAATAACAGAACGAGCTATAAAGGATATAAGCGAGTACCTCAATGATGAAAAGGCAAAGCTCGTTGCAATGAGCATTGCCGCAGCTCTCGGCTGGAAAACTGCAATAGCTGAGGAAAAGTCTCATGACAGCGATGAAGCTGCTTCCTACGGCAGCTCAGCTTCACTTATCGAGGACCTTTTCAAACGCGCTCAGAACGGCGATAACGACGCCTGCTTCAATCTCGGTGAACACTTCTTCTACGGAAGAGGCGTAAAGCAGGACTACGCAAAGGCTGTAAAATGGTATATAATGTCCTCTGACCGCGGCGATTGCAGCTCGCAGAAAAAGCTTGCCGACTGCTATTATCTGGGACAGGGCACAGAAAGAAATGTGGCAAAGGCTGCTCACAGATACGAACAGGCTGCCGAGCAGGGCGACTACGACTCGCAGAAGGCTCTTATAAAATGCTACATGATCGGCGGAAACGGACTCCTTCCCGATACGAAAAAGGCTGAATACTACTCAAAAAGGTACAGTATCCCCATAAGCAACGGAACTACCGAGGATACTCTCAAGAATGCAATGGCAGGTATCCCCTCAGCTCAGTTCAAGCTTGGAAATATGTATCTTCACGGCACAGGTATGGAACGTTCTCCCGAGACTGCGATCACTTGGTTCAAAAAAGCTGCCGAACAGAATTATCCTGCGGCTCAGTTTAATTTGGGCGTATGCTATTACTACGGCATAGGTGCTCCGCGCGACCGCATAACAGCAGTCAACCTCTATAAAAAGGCTGCCGACGGCGGAGACCTTGACGCACTCAACAATCTTGCAGGCTGCTTTATGCGCGGCGAGGGCACTCAGAAGGATCAGTCCACAGCAGCAAGGTATTATAAAAAGGCTGCCGAAAGCGGTCTGGCAAAGGCTCAGTACAACTACGGCGAGTGCTGCTTCAACGGTCTGGGCGTTCCGAAGGACATGAGAGAAGCCGTTAAATGGTACAAGGAATCGGCTATACAGGGCGACCCTGACGGACAGTTCTCCTATGGCTGGTGTCTGCGCGACGGTCTGGGCTGTCTCAGAGACAATATACTGGCTAAGGATATGTTCGAGAAAGCCTCTGCTCAGCGTCATATCGGAGCACACAAAGCACTCGGCTACTGCTATACCAACGGTACGGGTACTCCGAAAAATTACGCTTCTGCCGCAGACCAGTTCGCAAAAGCCGCCGCAGGCGGCGATAAGGAAGCAGCAAAGCTGCTCATAGCCTGCTATAAGTACGGCGGCGACTACCTTGCGATAAACGATGCAAAGGCTCATCACTACGCAAAACAGTACGGTATTGATTATGATATGATATGAGCAGCGTAACGCTGTACTCTTTTTCGCGTCAAGGTAACGAAAAACGTGAACTATTGCGCCGCGATTGTTGCTGTTTCCAAATTTATATGATAAAGAAAGGCTTCCCTCACGGGAAGCCTTTTCGCTTGTAAGACTTTTATAGAGCATCATTCAAAAGAATTGAACTGAATAAACACATGACTGTAGCCGTCTGTTATCCTGTTTGCTTCATCCTGAGATATTAATGTATCTCTGCCTGATTGATCTGAATTATTATAATATATGATCGGCTCATTGTTCTCATCAAGTCCGTCAGTATTCACGCTCTCCACAAAGTTGAGTCCGTTGTAGCCAAGTCTGTAGTAGCTTTTGCTGGTATGTGCTGCGCCGCCCGAACCCTCATTTGAGATAAAGCCTGAATGAACCATACTGTCTTGTGCTCTGTCTGCTGTAGGATTTGAGCAGATGTAGTATCTGCTTCTCAAACCGCCGCTAGCACAGTTATACACTTCATTGTCAGCATTAACTGAGAAAATATTGTAGATAACACTGTCAAAGTCGCCCGAATCAGTACCATAGTCGTAATTTACACCGAGGAGCAGCTCCATAATTCCGTCCTCATTGACATCATAGAATGCATATCCGATATTTGCTACAATTTCATCAGAAGCATAGAGCAATTCACGTGCAAGTTCATTTTCGTACTTCAGACCGCTTGCATCCTTGTTCTTTATCATAGTGCTGCAATCGTCGATGATTCTTGCATATTCCTTGTATATCTTCTTCTCTGTCTCACCGATCTGCGAATACTCTCCTATATATGACAGTACCTTATCCTCTATGCTTGTATTATTCTGTTCGTCAGAATTATTTTGCTGACTTCCGCTTACGACCGCATCATCAGACTTGCTGCTTGCTGTAGTTACAGTTGTCAGAGCAGAAGAGATCGCACTTACTTCTTCTGTTGTTGTAGTCTTTGCAGCTGTTGTACTTGCAGCTTTTGCTGTTGTTACTGTATTCGTTGTATCTGTCTGTGTTGTTGCCTGATTTAATACAGGCTCAGGGAGCTTGTTTCTGTCTCTGTTATTCTTCATTAGGTATGCTCCACCGCCTAATGAACCTAAAAATACTGCTATTATTGCTGCTATACTTGCTATTCTTGTCATATTTATCTTCCTTTCATACTTTTCAACGCCGCTTACACTGTCGGCATATTCGGTCTGTTCGATATTTGCTCTGCGCTGTGCCTTTGCAAATATCTCATTCTTCTTAGCTTCCTCCGCCATAAGCTTCTCAACGGATGCCTTATTTGCCCTGCGAAGGGTATTTATTATTTTCCTTTTATTATTCATATTTACCCTCCTTTAAAGAGTTATACTCTCTGCTTCAAGGAGCTTTTTCAGCCGCTTCATAGCTCGTCCGCAGCGCACTCGCACTGCCGTAGGATTAAGTCCCACCATTTCAGCTATCTCCTTGGAGCTTTTATCGTAGTAATATTTCTGAATAATTATTATTGAATCCGGGGGGCCAAGCTCGGACACCTTGCTGAGCAGAAGCTCTGATGTTTCGGACTTGTCATTGTTTTTTTCAATATCCTCCTCATCGGCTATCTCTGCCATGCTTTCTTCGTCTGCGGATATGTTCCTGCCCGTCTTTGCAGCCAGTGAACGCCTCATACTTATTGCAGCATTTCTTGCCACCGCACCTACATATGACTTCAATGAACATTCAGCATCAGGTCTGAGCTTCATCATCACCGAGGCAAATACATCTATAACGCATTCCTCCGAATCGTCAGTACTTCCAAATCCGCTTATGATCCTGTTTACTATTGAATAGACATAACTATAATATTTATCAAAAAGAGCACGTTGTCCCTGCGGCGGTGTTTCACGCATCAGACTCATTATCTCATTATCAGTCATATGCTTCCTCCTCTTTATTTTTTGAGAACAGATCTGTCTTTCACCTATATTAACGCAAAGCGTTTATCATGTGTAACACATTTTTTGAAAATTTTTCTCAGTCCGTTTGGACTGTGTTTTAAGATCAGATCTGTTCTTCACCTATATTAACGCAAAGCATTTACCATGTGTAACACTATTTTAGCATTTTTTATTTTTAAGTGCAAGAAATTATATCATAAACAATAAATTTGATATTTTTTGCTGTGCAAAAGGTTGCTTTTTTAATAAATTTGTGTTATAATAGTTCCAACACTTGAGCGCATTAGACAAAAATAATAAAGAGAGGTGAATAATTATTAAAATACTACTTATCGGCGGCACAGGTACTATAAGTATGGCTGTCACAAAACTCCTTGCACAGCAGGGACACGAGGTCATTCTCCTTAACCGCGGATCACGGAATAAACAGCTCCCTGACAGAGTCAAAACTATCCAGTGTGATATATCGGACGAGACAGAAACTGCAAAAAAGCTTGAGGGAATGAGCTTTGACTGTGTCGGCGAATTCATCGGCTTTGTGCCTGCACAGGTTGAACGTGACTTCCGCCTCTTAAACGGCAAGACTAAACAGTACATTTATATAAGCTCCGCTTCTGCTTATCAAAAGCCCCTTTCAGACTGCGTGATAACTGAGAGCACTCCCCTTGCCAATCCCCACTGGCAGTATTCAAGGGATAAGATAGCCTGTGAGGAATACCTTATGAAGCAGTACCGTGAAAACGGATTTCCTGTTACTATAGTCCGTCCGAGCCATACCTACGATGAAAGATCGGTGCCTCTCGGAGTCCACGGCGACAAGGGCAGCTGGCAGGTGGTGAAGCGTATCATGGAGGGCAAGCCAGTAATAATTCACGGCGACGGCTCTTCACTCTGGACTATCACCCACAACAGCGACTTCGCAAAGGCTTATGCCGGTCTTATCGGTAATATCCACGCTATAGGTCAGGCTTTCCATATCACCTCTGACGAGAGCGTTACGTGGGATCAGATATACTCAATTATCGCAGATGAGCTTGGTGTGGAGCTTAAAGCCTGTCATGTATCATCTGACTGGCTCAATGCTGTAGGTCCTTACGACTTTGAAGGGACTCTCCTCGGCGACAAGGCTTGTACAGTTATTTTCGATAACTCAAAAATAAAACGTGCAGTACCCGATTTTAAGGCTACTGTACGCGCAGATCAGGGCATCAGGGCTACCGTGAGATATATCCTTGAGCACAGGGAATGTCAGGTCGATGACCCCGAATTCGATAAATGGTGCGATAAAGTAGTCGCAGCAATGGAAAAGGCTAAGAAAGATTTTTTAAACTGAGTCATATGATAATAAATAAAAAGGAGGAATATTTTTTATGGATAATTTTCAGTTTTTCAGTCCGACAGAATTCATATTCGGAAGAGATACCGAAACAAGAGCAGGTGAAATGGTAAAGAAGTACGGCGGAACAAAGGTACTTCTGCACTACGGTTCAGGCTCGGCTGTAAGGTCGGGACTGCTTGACCGCGTAAAGGCTTCACTGGATATAAGCGGCATCGCTTATACAGAGCTTGGCGGCGTTAAGCCAAATCCCCGTGATACACTTATTTATCAGGGCATCGAGATATGCCGCAATGAGGGCGTTGATTTTATCCTTTCAGTAGGCGGCGGTTCATGTATAGACTCCTCTAAGGCTATCGCTCTGGGCGTTCCCTATGAAGGAGATTTCTGGGACTTCTACGGTACAGGCAAGAAGGTAGAAAAGGCTCTCCCCGTTGGTACTGTCCTCACTATCGCCGCGGCTGGCAGTGAGGGTTCGGGGGCTTCTGTTGTAACTAAGGAAGAGGGCTGCCTGAAGCGTGATGTAGGCTCTGACCTGCTCCGTCCCCGCTTCTCTATCCTCAATCCCGAGCTTACCTGCTCACTCCCTGCTTATCAGACTGCCTGCGGTGCTACGGATATTATGGCTCACGTTTTCGAGCGTTACTTCACAAATACCCGTGAAGTCGAGATAACAGACCGCCTCTGCGAAGCTGTTCTCCTGACTATGATAAAGGAAACTCCACGCGCTATCGCGCAGCCAGATAACTATGACGCACGTGCAAATATAATGTGGGCAGGTACTGTTGCTCACAACGATATCGTTGGAGTCGGAAGAAGTCAGGACTGGAACAGCCACGCTATAGAGCATGAGCTCTCGGCTCTCTATGACTGCGCTCACGGTGCAGGTCTTGCAGTTATCATGCCTGCATGGATGGAATTTGTATACAAGCACGATGTTATGAGATTTGCTCAGATGGCTGTACGAGTATGGGGCTGTCAGATGAACTTTGAATTCCCTGACGAAACTGCCCTCGAGGGTATCGCCTGCTTCAGAAGCTTCCTTCACAGTATAGGTATGCCTATTAACTTCGAGCAGCTCGGTGCAAAGGAGGACGATATACCTAAGCTTGTCAGAAAATTCGGTATCGGCGACGGCAGAACAGGAGGCTTCGTTCACCTTTCTGCTCAGGACGTTGCGTCTATATATCGTATCGCTGCTAACGCAGGTCTGTGATATCACCTGCAAAAAGAGCTAAAGATACGGCAAGAAGCGGAAAAGCTTCTCTTCCGAAAAAATACACAGTGGCTGCTGAAATGACTATCAACAGCAGTTTAACGGTATTGAGGATATGCATGACTGCTCTTTCACAGACAGTGCCTACTGCAAGCTGTGATATTATTGCTCCGCCATCGAGACTTCGGTAAGGAAGCATATTATACACGGCAGCAACAAGGGTGAGCTGTGCAAAGCTCCCGTGATATCCATATATACTCAGCAATAAATATAAGAGAATATTGGCGGCAGGTCCTGAAAGCAGCACAAAAAGTCTGCTTTTGTCGGAGATACTGCCGCCTTTTCGCGTCCCTATAACTATTCCCGCGCCGCTTATATCAACTGACCTGATGCTGCCGCCTGTAAGCTTCAAAGCAATAAGATGACCTGCTTCGTGCAGCAGGCATACTGCGTAAAAGCTGAGTATCAGTCCGCTGCTGCGCATAAGAAATATCAGGGCATTGAAAACAAGGAACGAAAAATGTATGCGCACATCTGCTCCGCGTATCCTAATGCTTATCAAAAAAATCCCTCAGCAGGTCAATGGGATTGACTATAACGCAGCTTCTGTCCTCTGCAAATCCTTTCAGTCTTGCAAATACCGCTTCTGTAATATCGGGATAGAAATACCTTCCGCAGCAGAAAAGTGCCGCTAAAAGTATGCATAATACAGCTTGCGTAGCTATTACGTCATCGGCTTTGTTTTTACGTTTTCTTTCGTATGTATCAAGCAGCTCCTCTGTCGTATCCTGCTCTGCTTTTTCTTCATTTTCCATAATATCACCTCTGTAAAAAATATGCGAAAAAAACGAAAAAATGCAAAAAAATCCACGTTTTTTCCGTAAAAGAAAGTTTATAATAGTATTGCGGAATCTTCCGCAACTAAATCAGAGGTACAAAAAATGAAGATAAATATTCCTGCTGCACTGCTTACCGCTGCCGTTATGCCTTGTACTGCCGTTGTGGCTGCCGATAATACTAAAATAGGCTACGGTCAGGGAACGGAAGTCGATGAAAAGAACCGTCCTCTCGGTGCAGTACAGTTCAACAGCCGATTCGGCGACCTTGATGCCTTCGCCCTGTCGGAGGACGAGAACAGAATAATCATCACCTTTGATCAGGGCTATGAAAACGGTTATACCGCTAAGATACTCGATACCCTGAAAGAAAAAGACGTTCAGGCTATATTCTTCCTGACAGGTCCTTATGCTAAAACTGAATCCGCTCTTGTCAAGCGTATGATAGACGAGGGACATATTCTCGGAAATCACGGCATGACTCACGCAAGTCTGCCGACTCTCTCAGATGATAACGCAAAGGAAGAGATAATGTCACTCCACGACTATGTATTGAACAACTACGGCTATCAGATGCAGTATTTTCGCTGCCCCTGCGGCGAATACTCCGAACACGCTCTCGAAACAGTCAAGAAATACGGCTATGTATCACTTTTCTGGAGCAGTGCCTACGTGGACTGGAACACAGACGCTCAGCCCGATCCTGCCGAAGGACTGAAAAAACTCACGGATATGGCTCACGGCGGTGAGATACTCCTGCTCCACTCGGTGTCTGCTACCAACGCCGAAATACTCGGAGACCTTATAGACAACTTCCGCGCCAAAGGCTTTACGGTATAAAAAAATGGGGACACATCTGTGTCCCCTGTTTTCTTGGCAGATAATATCCTGTAAATTTCTATTATGCCAATCTGCCCTTGATAACGAGAGTGCTTACACCTGCCTGTGTTGTCCACTCTCCTGTTGTCTCGTCCTGTGTGAACTGTGCGGCAGGTACTGTCACCTGACCGTCAAGGCTTGTGAATACTCCTGTATCGGGATCGTAAGCATAATTGGTGCCCGATACCCATGCAGTGCCGTTGAACTCGGCTGTAAGTCCGCTGAGTGCAGGTGTGAAGGTATCGCTGAATATTACATTATCAACAGCTTCTGCGGCTGTCGTACCGAAATTCTGGATAACAAAAGTGTAGGTCACTTCGCCGTTCTCCTCTACAGCCGCAGGACTCAGTGACTTGCTGATAGAAAGGTCTACACCCTCGGTGTAGGAAATAGTCTCGGAAGCTGTCACAGGCTCAAAGCCTGCACCGCTTACTGTGACAGTATTAACTATCTCGCCGTTTGTGCCAAGCGGAGCAAAGACGTTGGTATCTGCTGAATATACAAGCATTGCATTGCCGCCTGCGGGTACATTTATACCTGTAACTGTGAGAGGTGAAAGTGAAGTTTCGGCAGGTGCTGCCTGCTGTACGCCGTTTACATAATAACAGAGAGTACCCTCATTGTAGCTAAGCGGAACTGCTGTACTGTTTTCCTCGCCGAAAGTATACTCGCCTAAATTGTCTGTAACTGTAAGTCCGTTATAGCAGCTTGAACCTGTATTGACAATACTTATCATAAATACATTTTCGCCGCCCTGTGAATAGGTGTCTGATACCGCATTCTTTGAAACTGAAAGCACTTCCAGTATCTCACCTGCTGTTATATTTGAGCTTGCAACTGTTCCATTGTAGGAAAGAGTCGCCTGATTATAGAATGTTGCCATAATATTATCCTCCATATGGCAGATGACTGCCGTATTAAGGGAGGGAGTCCCCTCCCTCGGTAATATTATATGCAGTTTCCTGATTTTGCGTGAAATATCAGAAGCGCACTGATGACCAGTGCGCTTCTTTATATTGAAACATATTCTTTGTCGGTATTTAGCTGCATTATGTACTCGTCTATACGCTCGCGGGAAATACCGTCACCGATAACGATGAGCACGGGCTGTCCCTCGGCTACAGTGGATATCTCCGTTTTTTCACGGGTAGCATTTACTTTCAGCCAGCCGCCATTTTCAAGTGGAAGTGAGCCTTTTATCCTGAATATAATGCCGCATCTTTCATCATTCATTATTCTGTCAATAAGCGGCGATATCTTCTCCTGCGGTATATTTATATGCATGAAATAATGCACAGAACTCTGTATATCCTCGGGGCTGAACTTCTTCACATAGCTCGAACCGCGATAGCCTGCATTTTTGAAAAGCTTATAATCGTCATCAGCGAATGACTCCCAATCCTTTGCGACTATATCACACATTGTCAGTCTGCGGTCGCAGCGTATAGCTTCAAGAGAGCTGTTAACGTGAGAAAGTACACGCTCGGCAGTCTGCTCAGCCGTTTCATTCTTTATGTTTCCAAGCTTACTGAGTATGAGCTTTCCGCAGCAGGCTGCCTCAGAGCCGAGGAGATACTCCATCTGCTCTGAAAGCTGCTCTTCCATTTCAGAGTCCACTATAGTAAGCACGCTGCCTATCTCGAACCACCTGTCAAGGGGAGACTCGTGCAGTATATCGAAGAATTCGTCCATATCGAATATTCCCGAAGGCTCAACAAGTACACGGTCAAAATGCTGCATACCGAGAGATATGAGCTGGGTTTTGAAACGCCTTCTGTGACAGTCCGCATCGCAGCCCCCTGCTATCATTTCAAGACGGCAGTTATCGCATTTAAGCTCCTGCAATATCATCATATCTATATTTACAGCACCGAAATCGTTTTCAAGAATGGCGATATTCTCGCCTTTATCTATGAAATGCCGCGCATATTTCATCAGGAACGTGGTCTTTCCCGAACCGAGTATTCCCGTTATAAGGTCTATTTTTGTCATAAAAAACTGCCTCCTTCATATTTCAGTATAACACATCGACTCATTCAAGTCAAATTTGTGTTAGCTCTGAATAATCAGGAAGCAGCTTATTCATTTTCTTACCGCCTGTGCAAAGGCGTTCATTTTATCAAAGTCCTTGAAGCCGTCAGTTTCAAGGCAGGAGCTTGCGTCCACTGCATAAGGTCGGAGCGTTTTCACAGCATCTGAAACATTTGCAGCAGTAAGCCCGCCTGCAAGGAAGTATTCACGTTTTATCTCACCAATTACCAACCAGTCAAAGGTCTCTCCCGAGCCCTGTCCCGAATCAAGCAGCACATAGTCCGCACAGCTGCTCTCAGCGGCTTTTATATCGGCTTCTGAGCGCACTTTATATGCACGTATTACGCAAATACCAAGCTTTTTAAGTTCCGCTGCGTAATCCTCGCTCTCTTCCCCGTGAAGCTGTACAGCTCTTATAGCACCGCTGTGGACTATATCAATAACGTCCTCTATGGGCGAATTTACAAATACTCCTACAGGAGTAATGCTGCTGTCAAGTTTTTTCGTAAGCTGGGCAGCAGTCTCAGGCTGTACATATCTCTTACTGGACTTTGCAAATACATAGCCGATATATTCGGGATTTATCCTGTTTGCGTACTCAATATCGACCTCTCTGCGCAGTCCGCACATCTTTATCTTTGTCATATTATCCTTTCAGCTCAGCAAGCTTCGCTTTTTTATCGGCTGCGCGCATAAGGGTCTCGCCTATGAGAACTGCGTTCACCCCTGCTTCACGAAGAAGCCTTATATCCTCTGCAGACTGAACTCCGCTCTCAGAGACGAAGCTCACATTTGCGGGAGCAAGCTCCCGCAAACGGCGGCTGTTGCCTGTATCTACTGAAAAATCCTTTAAATTACGGTTGTTAACACCTATTATACGCGCACCTGCCGCAACAGCCGCGCGAAGCTCCGCTTCGTCGTGAGCTTCGACGAGAGCAGACAATCCCAGCTCGTCACATACGCCTATATATTCGCTTATCTGCTGCTGAGAAAGTATCGAGCATATTAGCAGAACTGCCTTTGCGCCGAGGAGCTTTGCTTCGTATATCATGTATTCATCAACTGTGAAATCCTTACGGATACATGGGATACTCACATTAGACGCGATCTCACGAAGATATTCGTCACTTCCGAGGAACCACTTAGGCTCTGTGAGTACTGAAATACAGTCAGCTCCTGCTGCTTCATATTCCTTTGCGATGCTAAGATACGGGAAATCCTCAGCTATAATACCCTTTGACGGAGAAGCCTTCTTGCACTCGCATATAAAAGCAATATCGTCCTTTTTAAGTGCGTTTTCAAACTCAAACTGTCCTTTTGGAAGTTCAAGTGCCAGCTTTTTTATATGATCTGCGGAAAGATTTTCCTTAGCCGCAGCCACACGCTCACGGGCGTGGTCGGCAAGCTTGTCAAGTATAGTCATTTTTCACCTCAGTTGTTGGATTCAGCAATGAATTTATCCATTGCTGCAAGAGCCTTGCCGCTGTCGATAAGCTCGGCTGCCTTTGCAACACCATCTGCCATAGACTCAGCTTTGCCGCCGATATATATAGCAGCACCTGCGTTGAGAAGAACTGCGTTTCTCTTGTGTCCCTTTATCTCGCCTGCAAGGATACCGCGTGTTATAGCTGCATTTTCCTCAGGTGTACCACCCTTGAGATCGTCCTTTGTACAGCGTTCAAAGCCGAACTGCTCAGGAGTTATCTCATAGTTCTTCATCCAGCCGTCCTTGTACTCGCATACAGCAGTAGGAGCACTCAGTGATATCTCGTCAAGCTTGTCAGTACCGAAAACTACCATGCCGTTCTTTGAACCAAGCTTCATAAGAACCTCTGCAACAGGTTCAAGGAGAACTCTGTCGTATACGCCGAGAAGGTGATGAGAAGGACAGGCAGGATTTGTAAGAGGTCCGAGGATATTGAATACTGTTCTGAAGCCCAGCTCCTTGCGGATAGGACCAACATATTTCATGGAAGTATGATACTTCTGAGCAAAGAAGAAGCAGAAGCCCACGTTTTCAAGGAGCTGTCTGCACTTTTCAGGCTCAAGATTGATATTTGCGCCAAGTGCTTCGAGGCAGTCAGCAGTTCCCGAAAGTGAAGATGCAGCACGGTTGCCATGCTTTGATACCTTTATACCTGCTGCTGCGATAACAAAAGCGGAAGTTGTTGAGATATTGAAGCTGTGTGCATTATCTCCGCCTGTTCCGACAATTTCAAGGAGATCCATGTTATGCTCGAACTTTATAGCTGCATCACGCATAGCAGCTGCACAGCCTGTGATCTCATCTATTGTCTCAGCCTTTGTGCTCTTTGTGGAAAGAGCAGACAGAAAAGCTGCATTCTGAGTAGGAGTTGTCTCTCCTGCCATGATTTCCGATATTACCTTGTAAGCCTCATCATATGTAAGATCCTGCTTGTCAACGATCTTTACGATTGCTTCTTTAATCATAATAAAAACCTCCTGTTATAAATTTATTTTTGTAGGGGACGGACGAACTCTGTTCGCCCTTACTCGGAACGCCGAGGGCGGCGTTCCCTACAATGTGCTAATGGCTCAAAGCATAATTTAGCAAATCACACGATGTTATTTGCCTTTCATTCATTATCCCTCGCGGCGATACCTTTTCTTTCGCAGGTATTTTATCGCGGAGAAATGGTGCAGCGTCACGCTGCAAATTATGCTTTTGCGACTGCTTCTTTCATTTCCTTAACGTATTCGCCTACATAAGGTGCAGCGTCTTTGCCGTATTTTTCAAGTATCTTGATTATAGCCGAACCAACGATAGCTCCGTCGGATACAGCTGCCATAGACTGTGCCTGCTCGGGCTTTGAAATACCGAAGCCAACTGCACACGGTACATCTGTATTATCACGTACTACCTTTACGATATCGCCGATATTTGTGGTTATCTCGCTTCTCATACCTGTAACTCCGAGGCTTGAAACTATATAAATAAAGCCGTCAGCTTCCTTTGCTATCATTGCGATACGGTTCTCAGATGTTGGAGCTATAAGTGAGATCATATCAACTCCGTACTGCTTTGCTACTGCTGAAAACTCATCTTTTTCCTCAAACGGAAGATCGGGAAGTATGATACCGTCAACTCCGCATTCACAGCATCTTGCCATAAATCTCTCTGCATCGTAGGAGAATACAACGTTTGCATATGTCATGAATACAAACGGTATCTTAACGTCTTTGCGGAGCTCCTTTACAAGCTCGAAAACCTTGTCTGTTGTGACTCCGCCTGCAAGTGCGCGGATATTTGCGCCCTGTATAACAGGTCCTTCAGCAGTCGGGTCTGAAAATGGTATGCCAAGCTCGATAAGGTCTGCGCCGTTCTCTGCTGCTGCACGAACTACCTTTGCAGTAGTTTCAAGGTCGGGATCACCGCAGGTTATAAATGGTATGAATGCCTTTCCGTTTGCAAATGCTGATCTGATATTACTCATAGATATCCTCCCCTCTGTAACGTGCGATAGCTGCACAGTCTTTATCGCCGCGTCCTGATACTGTTACGATTATTATTTTGTCCTTGTCCATTGTAGGAGCAAGCTTCATAGCATAAGCTACAGCGTGTGCAGACTCTATTGCAGGGATTATACCCTCTGTACGTGAAAGATACTCAAAAGCATTTACTGCTTCGTCATCTGTTATCGGAACATACTCAGCTCTGCCGATATCGTGAAGATGTGCATGCTCAGGACCTACTCCGGGATAGTCAAGACCTGCCGAGATAGAATAAACAGGTGCTATCTGACCGTATTCGTCCTGACAGAAGTATGACTTCATACCGTGGAAGATACCGATTCTGCCTGTGTTTACTGTTGCAGCTGTCTCGAATGTGTCGATTCCTCTGCCTGCTGCCTCACAGCCGATAAGACGTACTCCCTCATCGGGGATATAGTGATAGAAGCTTCCGATAGCGTTTGAGCCGCCGCCTACGCAAGCGATAACTGCATCGGGAAGCCTGCCCTCAGCCTCAAGTATCTGAGCTCTTGACTCACGGGAAATAACTGCCTGAAAATCACGAACTATAGTCGGGAAGGGGTGCGGTCCCATAACAGAACCGAGGCAGTAATGTGTATCCTCGATACGTGAAGTCCACTCACGCATTGCCTCTGAAACAGCATCTTTAAGTGTAGCTGTACCTGTTTTTACAGGGACAACGTCAGAGCCGAGAAGCTTCATACGGTATACGTTGAGAGCCTGTCTCTTTGTGTCCTCTTCGCCCATGAATACTACGCACTCCATATCAAGGAGAGCTGCTGCTGTTGCAGTAGCAACACCGTGCTGACCTGCACCTGTCTCTGCGATAAGTCTTTTCTTGCCCATTTTCTTTGCAAGAAGAGCCTGTCCGAGAACGTTGTTTATCTTATGGGAGCCTGTGTGATTAAGGTCCTCACGCTTTAAGTATATCTTAGCACCGCCAAGCTCTCTTGTGAGCTTATCTGCACGGTAGAGCAGTGAAGGTCTGCCTGCATAGTTATTGAGGAGCTCTGTAAGCTCCCTGTTGAACTCGGGATCGTTCTTATAGTGATCGTAAGCCTCTTCAAGCTCAATGATCGCATTCATAAGCGTTTCGGGGATATACTGTCCGCCGTGAACGCCAAATCTTCCTTTTGACTGTGACATGATATCTTTCCTTTCTGTTTCAGCCATTAGCCGTTAGCTATCAGCCGTTAGCATTTGTAGGGAACATCTCCCTACGGTTCATTTTTATCTGTCGGGCAAACAGCTCTGCATATAGCATTGCCAGCCAAATCAAAGATTTGGGTCACAGCTTAACTGTTCACCTCTGCAAAGTTCTTAGTTCTTAGTTCTTAACTCTAAGCTCAGAGTTCTATAAAGTTCTTCAGCATTTTTCTTCCGTCGGGAGTCATTATTGACTCGGGGTGGAACTGAACTCCGTATATAGGGTATTCCTTGTGCTGTACTGCCATTACCTCGCCGTCATCGGCAAGTGCTGTAACTTCGAGACAATCGGGAAGCGTACTTGCATCTGCTGCAAGAGAATGATATCTTGCAACGGGAGCTCCCTCGTCTATTCCCTTGAATAACGGACTGTTGTTCATAAAGCTTATAACGGACTGCTTTCCGTGCATAAGCTCCTTTGCGTAGGTAACTGTTGCACCGTATGCTGCGCATATTGCCTGATGACCGAGGCAAACACCGAGAGTCGGTATCTTCTTGCAAACAGTCCTTGCAGCCTCGATTATGATGCCTGCGTCCTCGGGACGACCGGGACCGGGCGAAAGGATTATGCGCTGTGGGTTGAGTTTTTCTATCTCCTCAACAGTCATCTCGTCGTTTCTTATTACCTTTATATCAGGCTCTATAGCTCCTATAAGCTGATAAAGATTATAGGAGAAGCTGTCGTAATTATCTATGAGAAGTATCATGCGTCTGCCTCCTCTGCAAGTTTAAGGGCGTTGACTACTGCCGCAGCCTTGTTTATGCACTCCTGATATTCCTTTTCGGGAACTGAGTCTGCAACTATTCCTGCGCCGCTTCTTACGAATACCTTGCCGTTCTTCTTGTAAGCTATACGGATAGCGATACAGGTATCAAGATTTCCTGTAAAGTCAATGTAGCCTATTGCTCCGCCGTAAATTCCGCGCTTGTTGTTTTCGAGCTCTGCAATGAGCTGACAGGCTCTTATCTTGGGAGCACCGGAAAGCGTACCTGCTGGAAGTACTGCACTTACTGCGTCTATGCCGTCAAACTCTTCCCTGATCTCTCCACGTACTGTAGAGCCTATATGCATTACGTGAGAATATCTCTCTATGCTGTGGAGCTTTTCCACCTCAACGCTTCCGAACTTGCTTATCTTGCCGAGATCGTTTCTTCCGAGGTCAACAAGCATATTATGCTCAGCAAGCTCCTTTTCGTCCTTGAGAAGTCCTTCCTCAAGCTCCTTGTCCTCTTTTTCTGTCTTTCCTCTCGGTCTTGTACCTGCAAGCGGGAATGTATGGAGAACTCCGTCCTCAAGCTTTACAAGAGTCTCAGGCGATGCACCTGCTATCTCTACATCTGTTCCCGAAAAATAGAACATATAAGGTGAAGGATTTATAGTTCTCAGCACTCTGTAGGTATTGAGGAGACTTCCCTCAAATTCAGCACTTAGTCTGTTTGAAAGAACTATCTGGAAGATATCTCCCTCATGGATATGATGCTTTGCCTTTTCCACCATTTCGCAGTACTCTTCCTTGCTGAAAAGTGCTGTGACTTCACTTTTAAGGTGACCTGAGGGTTCTTTTTTACGGTCGCCGTTCCTGAGCAGGTCAGCCATCTGCTGAAGCTCGAGCTTTGCCTTGTTATAGCCTGCTTCGCCTTCATCAAGCTTCATATTTGCTATAAGTATCAGCTTCTGACGGAAGTTGTCGAATGCGATGACCTTATCAAAAAGCATCAGGTCTACGTCCTTGAAATTCTCTGTATCCTCGGTCTTTATACGAAGAGTCTTCTCGGTATAAGCAAGGAAATCATATGAGAAATATCCCACAAATCCGCCTGTAAATGCAGGAAGATAATCGAATTTCGGACTTCTGTATTTTGCAAGTATCTGTCTTATCTGTACAGACGGATCGTCTGACGTCATTTTAACATCGCCTATGGTAAGCTCATTTCCGCAGGCAGTTATCTGAGTTTTCGGATCAAAACCGAGGAACGTATATCTGCCCCATTTTTCCTTTTCGGCTACAGACTCAAGCATATAGCAGTGTGTAGATACGTTTTTCAGAGTCATTATAGCTTCGATAGGAGTGCAGATATCAGACATTATCTCACAGCTTACAGGGACAATGTCGTATTTTCCACTCTTGGCTATTTCTTGTACTGTCGAAAATTCGGGTAAAAAATTCATAAAAAGCACCTCCGCTGACCTGTCAGGAATAACAAAAAAGTCCTTGACAGATCATAATGATCTGTCAAGGACGAATATACTTAATATCCGCGGTACCACCTTGATTCACGGCTTTGCCGTGCGCTTAACAGGATACTGACATATCCCTGATGATTAACGCACATCATAACGTTGCAGAATACTCTGAAAGATCACCGCAGGCTCATAACACAACTACCCTCCTGTATCGCGATCACCCATTTGACTGCACCCTCGGCGGTCCATTTGCTAATTTGTTTTTCACCTGACTCTCAGCATCGCAGGCTCTCTGTGGAAGCATAATTAACTTTATCTCCGCGTCAACGGTTTACTCATGTAACAATTATAGCACTTGGATTTTTTTATGTCAATAGAATTAAGATATTTTTTATATTTAATCAAAGGTCATATGATAATACCGCTGAAATGGTCTATCTCATGCTGTATTATCTCTGCCTCAAAATCGCGGAATATACCGCGGCGGCGCTTGAATTTCTTATCAAGATACTCTACTGTGATTATATTATGGCGCGTAACGGGACGGACTCCATCAAGTGAGAGACAGCCCTCCTCGGTATCATAGGTCTCCTTTGACTTATCTACTATGACAGGATTTATCATAGCAACATATTCGTCGCCTATCATTGCCACAAGTATAGTCTTGTGCACACCTATCATATTTGCAGCCATGCCCACGCAGCGCTCCTCATTGGCTTTCACCGTGTCAAGCAGATCGCGGACAGTCTGTATATCCGCTTTTGTTGCAGGCAGTGATTTACAGCTCAGTATCTCCTTGTCTCTGACGATTTCCTTTATCATGCTGTTTTTCCTTTCGTTTTTGTTTTATCATACCACACCTGCCCGAAGCTGTCAAGAACATATAAAAGCCGCATATTATAAGCAGGTATATTTTTGATACAAAAATGTTTACATCAATGCCAAAAAGTGATATAATAATATAGACCATAATTTTTTATAATGGAGAATTATATGGAATTCAAGAAAAATCCCGAACTTATCGAAAAGCCCGATCACGCTCACTATCCCGTGTGCCGCGGAAGGCTTGACGAAATAGAAGAGATAAGCCGAAAGACTTTTTTCTATACACTCGGTACTAACGGCGTACTTGCACTTTTTTCACTGCTTCAGGTACCTATGCACTTAGTAGGCTGGGTGCCGCTCTTGTTCACTATGCAGGATACATCGGCATTCAACATGGGCGCAGGCTTCAGTTTTTTTCAGCTGTTAATGTGCCTGATCATTGCAGGGATATCGCTCCTCGGCTGCACCAAGCACAAAATATTCACCGCTATCATGTTCTTTCTGTACGCTCTGACGTTTGTATGTTCATTGATAGCAAGACTTACAGGATTTGATTTCATAACTGTTATTATCGGCATTGGCGGAATGTACAACAGTTTAGGTGCGCTTAAAGGGTATTCGGATTACAAACAGCTTAGGAACACCGAAGGTTTCCCAATATTCAGCACAGTCCTTGCCGACCATGATGACATGAAGAAATATAGTCCCAACGGCTATAACAAAAAACACTTTGATAAGCTTTTGCGCGAAAAAGCTTTGCGTGAACGCAATATTGCCCCGCATCAGGCAGACAGCAGCTATCCTGTCCCGAATCTTACGCAGCCGCAGTCTGCTGACACAAAGGATATCGGCGGAATGCCTTCGCTGAATGTCACACGCCCTGCGCGAAACACATCAGTTGAACAGAAATTTATACCTAAAGCTCATAAGGAGTTGTTTTTTTCTGACAGTACATTAAAATTGAAATAAGGGGGACATACTATGTTTGCAAAGGTCTCAAGTCTCGGCCTCTTCGGACTCAACGCTTTTCCTGTTGATGTTGAGATAGATATAAGCCGCGGCAATCCGCAGTTTGAAGTAGTCGGACTCCCTGACACAGTTGTTAAGGAGAGCCGTGAGAGAATACGTGCAGCTCTGCGCTCATGCAGCATAAGCTTCCCTGTAGCCTCAGTAATGATAAATCTTGCTCCTGCCGACACAAAAAAGAGCGGCTCTGTGCATGATATGGCTATATTCATGGCAATACTCCGCGGAATGCGCATGATAAGCGAGGAGCTTGAAGGCTGCTCGTTCATCGGAGAGATTTCCCTCAACGGCGATATCCGCAGGATAAACGGTGTACTCCCTATGGTCATGCTTGCTCGTGAGCTCGGGATAAAGTCCGTATTCGTTCCTGCTGACAACGCAAAGGAAGCCTCCGTTATCGACGGTGTTGACATCTATGCCGTGCATAACGCCGAGGAGCTTATAAGACATTTCCGCGGCGAAGAAAAGCTTATTCCCTGTGAGCACTACACTCCGCCCGAAGCCGCATATAACGAGACTCTGGATTTTGCAGACGTAAGAGGACAGCAGTCAGCGAAAAAAGCTCTTGAAATAGCTGCGGCCGGCGGACACAATGCGCTTCTTATCGGTTCGCCCGGAAGCGGAAAGAGTATGCTCGCAAAACGTATGCCTTCCATACTTCCACCGCTTACCTTTGAGGAAGCACTTGAAACTACAAAGATACATTCGATATCGGGACTGCTTACTCCCGAAACTCCAATAATAACCAAAAGGCCTTTCCGCTCGCCTCATCACACCATTTCCTCGGCAGGACTTGCAGGCGGCGGAAGTATACCACACCCCGGAGAGGTTTCACTCGCCCACAACGGATTGCTGTTTCTGGACGAGCTTGCGGAATTTGACCGCAAGACACTTGAGATACTGAGGCAGCCCCTTGAGGACAGAAAAGTGACTATCGCCCGTGCGTCGGGAACTATCACCTATCCCTGCACTATCATGCTCATAGGCGCTATGAACCCATGTCCCTGCGGTTATTACGGACACCCGAAGAGGAAATGCATATGTCCCAGAAACAAAGTGGCAGGCTATCTTTCCAAGATATCAGGTCCGCTCCTCGACCGCTTTGACCTTCATATAGAAGTGGCACCTGTGGAATTCGGCGACCTTTCATCAAAGGTAAAGGAAGAGAGCTCCGCTGACATACGAAAACGCGTCATGGCAGCAAGAGCTGTACAGGAGGAGCGCTTCAGGGGTACAGGCATAACCTGCAATGCACTGATAACTCCCGACAAATTACAGGAGTTCTGTCCTATGGACGACGCTGCCGAAACACTTATGAAAAATGTATTCGACAGGCTGGGACTCAGTGCGCGAGCTTACGACCGCATACTGAAGGTCTCAAGAACTATCGCTGACATCGACGGCTCTGAGGTCATAAAAAAACAGCACGTTGCAGAAGCAGCTCAGTTCAGGAGCCTTGACCGCAAGTACTGGAACGAATAAACATCGTGCAGGGACGCCCATCGGGCGTCCGAAACGCAGCAGAAATATTTCCTGCGGACACCCAATGGGCGTCCCTACAGGCATAAACTCAAAAAGAAAGAAAAACTAAGGAGAAACAATGAAATCGGCATTTAAAAAATTACCATCAGGCAAACACAGTATCGACGGAGGACTGCTTTTTGCGGTCACTCTCTGCGCTGCTATAAGTACCCTGCTCATCTATTCCATAACCCAGAACAAGGTGCTTGAATCAGTCGGTTCAAGCTACTGGAAGACCCAGCTCTTTTCAATGGGCGCAGGTATTGTTGCAGCTGTCATAATCTCATTTATTGATTACCGAAAGCTTGTAAAGCTATGGTTCATATTCGTTCCCGTTGCGCTGGGACTTATGGCGCTTACCTTTACCACCCTCGGTTACAGGCGAGAAGGCGCCGACGACCAGGCGTGGCTCAATCTCGGATTTATCCAGTTCCAGCCATCAGAGGTGCTGAAACTGGCATTCATACTCACCTTCGGCTATCACCTTTCCCGTGATGAGGAGGAGATGAATAAGCCTCTGCATATGCTGCTGATAATCATTCACGGAATGATACCCATAGGCATCGTCGGATTGCAGGGCGACTACGGTACAGCTATCGTATTTGCGGCTATATTCGCATTTATGATATGCTCGGCAAAAATATCGTGGAAATATCTTGTGGCAGCTCCTTTCGTTATTGCTGCGGGAATCGCGGGAATGTGGTTCTTCGCACTCAGTGAGTTCCACAAAAAGCGTATCCTCATTCTCTTCCACCCCGGAACAGACCCCGAATATATCGAATATCAGCAGGATCTGGGTCTTGCAGCCCTTAAATCCGGCGGAGTATTCGGAAAAGGACTCTTCGGCAAGCCCGAGGATTATATCACAGTTCCCGAAATACACAACGACTTTATTTTCACCTATGCAGGACAGGTTTTCGGCTTTGTGGGCTCTATAGGAATAATCATAATCCTTGCATATATCTGCCTTAAAATATTCGGTGACAGCCGCGTCTGCCGCGATCATCTCGGAAAATTCATATGCATGGGAGCTTTCGGACTTCTCCTTTCACACTGTATAATGAATATCGGAATGGTACTAAAAGTTGCTCCTGTTATCGGTGTTCCGCTGCCCTTCCTCAGCGCAGGCGGTACTGCTATGATAAGTATGTATGCTATCATAGGACTCGTCCTAAGCACATACAGTCACCGCGCAGTAAACTACAACGTATTCTACGATGAAGAGGACGAGTAAATATCTCACATAAAAGAAAATCGCGGAAGCCTTTCGGCTTCCGCTTTTATATATATAAATATCTCTCTAACCTTAGAAAAGAATGTCCTTGAAACAGACAAGGGGCTTGTTATTGTCAAAATCCCAGCTGTGGAAAGCATCGCCGTGACAATAATCCTTATGGAAGCACTTTGAGCAGGTCTCGTTCTCGTCTGCGAGATCGCGTCTGAACACCTGAAACTTATTCTTCCATACCTCGCTGAATCTGTCCTTGAGGATATTTCCCTGAACGAATTCAGGTCTGCGCTCAATATCGAGACAGGCAATAATATCACCGTTTGCAGTGATACTTGCAGTATAGAGTCCTGCTGTGCAGAGATAGTACCAGTCGCGGACTTCTCTCTCGTACTCCATGCCAAGATAATGACTGCAACCGTATGTAACAGGCTCGCCTGCTATGCGCTTATTTCTGATAAACTCAAATATGGTCTGATAATCCTCTTTTGTAAGGATAAGCTCGGGGTGCTGTTTTGCACGTCCCATAGGCTCGATATTGATAACACGCCATGAGTCGATGTCCATTTCGTTGAATATCTTGTAAAGCTCATCAAGCTGTCCTATATTCTGATGAGTAACAACCGTTGTTATCTGAACGTTCTCAAATCCGCCAACACGGAGAAGGCTCTCGATACCGCTCATAGCCTTTTTGTAACCGCCCGGAGTTCTTCTGAATGCATCGTGAGTATCCTCAAGGCCGTCTATACTTACGGAAATAGTTCCCATACCGACTCTTTGCAGATCACGCGCAACACTGTCGTCAATAAGTGTAGCATTACTTGTCATACCCCAGCTGAAGCCGAGCTCATGAGCAGCTCCCATGATATCGAAGAATTCCTTCCTGAGAAGCGGCTCTCCGCCTGTGATACAGAGCATTTTTCCTGCTGTCGTCATATCCTCCTTTACCTGAGAAAGGAATGTGCGGTACTGATCGACCGACAGCTCTTCCGAAGTAACATCACCGCAGTAGCTTCCGCAGTGGAGACAGCGCTCATTGCAGCGCAGAGTAAGCTCAAGGAAAAGGTTGCGGAGCTTGGGTTCTTTCATAAGTTGTTTTCTGTATTCACGCATCTGTTCAAGATGCTTGCGTTTCATATCAATACTGAGCATTTTACTTCTCCTCGGATATCATTTTATCAGCCCCCGGCTGTGTTTCAGAAACATTTGCTGTAGTTTCAGATGTAGGACTATAGAACAGCCACGGTGGTCCGTAAGCAGTCTGTATCCTGTCTGTTACAGGATCATAGGTAGTTGTAACAACTGCCTCATAGTCCTCTTTCATTGCAGGATAATTTTCAAGATCCTTTATTTTTCCGAGGAGATACTTATTCAGTATAACAAGGTCGCCTACACTTATCTCGCCGTCCTTATTGAGATCGGCAAAATATCTGTTGATATTATTATTTGAATAATCATCAAAAAGGATAGCCTTTCTGATAGCTATAGAATCAAAGATATCAACAACACCGTCCATATTTGCATCACCCATGTAAACAGGTGCGGGTCCGTAAACAGGCTGAGGTACCATAGTCGTGGTCAGAGTTACAACATCTTCCTGCTCGGCAGTAGTAACAGTGCTTGTTGAAGTAGGACCGTAAACCGTTCTCGGCATTGTAGTCGTAGTTGTGGTAAGTGTTTCTAACGCTTCGGTAGTTGTGATCTCGTCCCACATTGGAATACTTGTGGGCGGAGGTCCGTATGCCCCATAAAATTCCTTGAACACATCACGCTCAGTCTCATTGTTGAACGTCATACGAGCAGGTTCGATTCCTTCTGCCATAGCAGTCATAGCAGACACTCCTGCTGCTGCAAAAGCTGCGGCTGTCAGGACAGTACGTATAGTTTTTTTCATCTCATAAACACTCCTTTCATTTTTTACAGTGCTGTATAATAAATGTCGGAAAATCTCTCAGTTTTTCCCTTAGATATTCAATTTTGGATATATGCACAAAGTAAAGATGCTCTTATTGTGCAGTTTTACTCCTTAGGCGGACCGTATACCAGCTGCACCTTGTCCCTTTCGGGCTTGTATTCAGTCGTTGGCTCAGCTTCGGTGACAGGAGGTCCGTAAACGTCCTGTACTTCGTCCTTTGCAGGATCGTACTCCGATGTCATGGTAGTATTTTCGGTGACGGGCGGTCCGTAGACAACCTGTACGTCGCTGTTTCCGTGGTCGCAGCCTGTAAGTCCCGCAGCAGCCGCAAACATAGCAGCCATAAGTTTGGTCTTGCTCGACTTTTTCATATCCATGCCCCCTTATTGTACTTACTATTATTTTACTCCATATACGGTGTTTTGTCAACCATTTGGAGCATTTAAAAAGCATTTTACTAAAGAAAAAAGCGGAACTTAAAGTTCCGCTTTTGTATCAGTTTTTATCTGGGAGATCATCGAAATCCTTCAATGTTCCGTGAAGGAATCTGTTCAGACGAACAAGGTCACCGACACTTATTTCGCCGTCTTTATTGAGATCGGCAAAATACTTATTTATTGTTTCGCCGTACTCATCGAAAAGTATAGCCTTTCTCAGTGCAACTGCATCGAAGATATCTACAACTCCGTCATTATTAACATCACCCATGAATGCCTTAGGCGGTCCGTAAACAGTGGGCGGGAACGTTGTTGTGGTCATTGTGGTCAGTTCTTCAAGATAATCCGAGGTTACCGATACTGTGGTCATAGGACCGTAAAGACAAACTGTCGTTGTCATCGTAGTCGTTACCATGGTCTCTACAGGCATAGTAGCCGTTGTTGTCAGCATGGACGGAGGCGGTCCGTATACTGCCATGAATTTTCTCTCGACTTCCTCAACAGGATTGATCTCCTTTGGCTGCTCATTGACTGCATTTGCTGCCGAAGGCATCGCACACATATTTGCTGCTGCAAAAGCTGCGGCAGTTAGAACAGTACGTAAAGTTTTTTTCATTTCAGAAACACTCCTCTCATATATTTGCGTTAATATATAATAAATGTCGGAAATATGCTTACTTTTTTCAAAAAGAGTCCGGATTCGTATATTTGCACAACTCAAATCTCCCTTGATTGTGCAGTTTTACTCCTTTTCCCAATTCACATTGATCCTTATGGCTTATCCTTTATTTTACTCCATATATAGTGATTTGTCAACATTACCCATGTTTTATTAATACTATTTTTACAAAAAAAGGACGGATACTATCCGTCCTTTAAAGTATTCACTATCAAAGTCCGAGGAAGTCCTTGAAGTTAGACGCAAGTATCTTCTGATTTTCCTCTTCTGTAAAGCCCAGCTTCAGGAAACGAACAAGCTCGTCCTCGTGACTCCACATAGGAAAATCAACACCGAAAAAGCAATTCTCTATGCCGTATCTTCTGATGATATTTGCAGCTTTTTCGGGAGTAAGGAATGCAAGCGAGCTGCTGCAATCGACTTTCACATTTTCCAGCCCCGGAAGGCACTCCACAGCCTCGTCCCACTGCTGATATCCGCCGAGATGAGCAGCAAGTATCTTGAGCTTAGGGAAATTGTCATGTATCTTTCTTATACGGTGAGGAGCAGAATAATCATACCTGTTGTCGCCGCAGTGGATAAGCAGCGGAAGTCTGCCTTCCATGAGCTCATATATCTTGAATGCTTCGGGTGAATCAGCGTTGAACTTCTGGAAATCAGGGTGAAGCTTTACACCGTGAAGTCCGAGACTGATTATCTGATTTATGTCTTTTTCAAGATCCTCGGAATCTGCATGAGTAGTTCCGAAGCCGTAAAAACAGCTGTGCTCAGCACATTCCTTTGCGATAAAAATGTTTATATTCTCTGTCTGATGCGGCGCTGTAGCAGTCGAGCATACAAGATATTTCAATACTCCTATCTTGCTGCCTGCTTCACGCAGCTTTTTGCTCATTCCGTTGCCGTCCATTGGGATACCATAAAAATGTCCTATATTTTCTGTCGCATTCTCCGCTATCTTTTCGGGGAAAATATGCGCATGAGCATCTATTATCTCATACTTGCCATATACCTCTGAATTCATTATCTACATCTCCTAATACCAAAAAATCCAAAAATATTATACTCCATATTTTGGGCTTTGTCAAATATAAAAAAGATGATAGGCATACAAAAAATCTATCTCAGGGTATAAAAAACTCCCATAGCTTTCATGCTACAGGAGACTTTTTCGTTATTTTCTTCTTGTACCGTTTTTTCTGTCGGTACTGCGCTTGAGGTCACACATACGCTCTTCACTTGTCTGCTTGAAGCGTGACATCATATCCTCAAATGTCATTTCAGAAGGTGGGATCTGCTTTTTAGGCTCCCATACAACAGGCTTGCTGCGCTGAGGACGCTCTCCGCCTCTTTCACCCTTATCAAAGCTGCGCTCGCCCTTGTCTGTTCCTCTGTCACTGCCTCTGTCGCCTCCGCGTTCGCCGCCTTTGCCGCCGTCCTTATCGAACTTGCCCTGTCCTTTGTCAAAACGGCGCTGACGCTGCTGAGAGTCACCATTCTCGGAAGCCTTCTTGATCGAAAGACTTACCTTTCCTGCCTCGTTGATGCCGATGACCTTGACCTTTACGTCCTGATCCTCAGACAGATGCTCTCTTATATCACTAACGTATGTATTGGCGATTTCGGAAATATGCACCATACCCGTACCACCGCCTTCGATATCAACGAAAGCTCCGTACTGTGTGATGCCTTTGACCTTGCCATTGTAGATCTTACCAATTTCCAGCTGCATATTTATTTATAACTCCTTTTTATGGACCTGACTCCGCAAGCCCTATTAATCCCTTGTAGTGTCGTAGAATCTGCGCTCGTCAGGGTAGGCATAGCCTCTTTCCTCAAGTGCGACCTTTTCCATATACTCATTCAGGTCATCACTGTCAAGAACACGCTGCAGCTCGGCATTTTCGGTCTCATAAGCGTCTATTTTAGTCTGTATCAGTCTGACCTGCTCCTCTTTTTCGGCACAGTCTTTCTGAGTTGTTGCGATAAGGACACCGCAGCCGATTATTACGGCAACTGCTGCAAGCTTAACAAGTCCGCGATTGAACAGACCCTTCTTCTTTTCCTTTTCATGTCTCATTTTCTTCGACAACGCTTTTCACGTTCTTTCTCTTTTGTATTTTCCATTTTATTATACAACAGATAGAGCCCGTTTAGCAATACTATTTTTGTTTTTTTAATAGATTTAACAATAATTTTGGAATTTCTTACAAATTCAGCAGTTGCTTTTTTACGTAAAAATGCACAGCAAGGCTTAAACGGTCTGAAAATCAGCTTGAACAAAGCTCCCATAAGGTTGAAAAGCTTTCGTATAGTCCGCATAACAACGCTGCCTATGGTGACATAATACAGCGCGTATCCGATAGTATTGCCGATCACGAAATACAGCCTCATCTCGCTCCTTGCGGCAGCTTCCGAAAAGGCCGTAAGTGAAATAGCATAAAGCATCAGGAAGAATATATCCTCAATTGCTGTCAGAAAGCTGTTATGCGCCGCTATAAGCCTGAATACTCTCAAAACATCGTAAGCCGCTCCGACTATAGCTCCCATAAGGCAGGAAAGTCCGAAAAGGCGCAGCTCCTCGCTTACCGAGAAGAAGGTCTCCGCTATTCTCATCGGAACAGCCTTCCAAGCGCTGACAAAGGACCTTTTCTGTCCTTATCACCGTAGATCATAGCCCATATATCGCCTGTTATTGTCATATCTCCCGTTTCAACGCTCATGGAGTCGATATGCAGTTCCCGTCCCTGTATGGTCAGCTCACCAAGCTGAGTATAAAGGCTTATCTCCTTTTCGTCAAAGCTGTCAACATCTGTTATCCCCGATATACTCAGACTCTTGCGGTTTTCGAGAATTATGTTCTGATTTTGCTTTACAGTCTTGTCCTGCATGGTCATACCTCCGAAATACTTGATACTTCAAGTATATTCGGAGGTACAGTTTTATATGCTGAATGCGTTATTTTCCGATTACTTCTACACAGATATCATGAAGTTCTTTAAATGTCCTCTCATCTGCTTTCTCGTCAGGTTCCGTGTAAGAATCAGCGTCATCGCCTGCGGCAACCATAATGTAATCAGAAGGATAAGTACCTACATACCGCTCATCATCATAATAAATAACAGACAAATACTCAACATCTCCATGATTTATGACAGCAAACCACTTCAGCTCTTTGATCTTATCAAAATAATTCTGAGCTTTTTTTCTGAGCAGTTCCACATCAAAATCATCAGGAACATTATAATTCATGCTGTCATCTGAGCTGACAATAAACATTTTGTCAGATGAAGGCAGCTTTCCCTCTTCGTCCATCTCCACAAATGAAGTATACAGTGCATTTCTTAAAGAATAAGCAGTGGAGTTCATTGCTTTCTTTCTGCCAGATTTAACATTGCCATACATATTAACTACACTGATCTTCCAGCCGTTTTCGCCCTTAATACGGACAACATAAAGTGTTCCCTCAGAAGTTTCACCTTCATCATTTTCAACTTCAAAAATAACCAAGTAGCCCTCCTCGATATCGACTTCGCACGGATATTCGTCATAATCCAGATCTTCCCACGCATCTTCAAACTCGTCAGGGTCTGCCTTATCAGGTCCGCCGTGTTCATTGATGTAGTTTACTGCCCATTTCATAGGGGAGTACGATTCTTTTATATCATCTTCTTCATGGCTTCTCAGAGGTTCGACACTGATAATGCCCTTGTATGTGACTTTTGCGTCCTCATCATAATTATCATATGCCTCATACTGCAAAAATGTTATAATATCTTCTTCGGTCATGTCTTCGGCTTCATCTGATCTCATAAACAACTTGACGAAATCCATTACGCCTTCAGGATACTGCATTTTGAGAGTCTTTTCACGGTCATTGTCGATATACGCCTCGACAAACTCCTTAACAGTATCTTCATACGAGCCTATTTCAGCCGATGCAACAGAAGTCACTTCTTCATCAGTCGTTTCCTCCTGTGCAGCTGTTGTTTCTGCCTTTGTACCTGCCGCATCATCGGCAGGCTCCTTTCCGCAGCCTGTAAGTGTACATAATACTGCTGTTATTGCGATTATCCCTGCAATTAATCTTTTCATTTTTTATTCCTCCGTTTATTTTTTCTTAGCTATTGTATCGACGCAGATATTGTATCTTTCGTCAAATGACATATCGTCAGATATCTTTTCGCCTATTACGCTGATAACTTCTTCTTTATCATTTTTAAAGTCAGGGTATGTTTCTATATTTTCGGGCTTGTCCTTGACATAGGCAGTAACATAGGCAACACCGTTGCATATTACAGAAAACCATTCTGTCTTATCTATAGCATCAAAATACCGCCTAACCTTTTTCATAAAGTAATCCCTGTCAAATTCCTCAGGTACATTATAGTCCTTACTTTCATCAGAACATACTATAAAGCAGGTCTTCCAGTCTATATCATAGAACTCTTCGTCCATTTCTACAATTGCGGTATTTTGCCCATTATAGATGCTTCTTGCAAATCCTTCAAGCTGTTTAAGCGAATTGAGCATAGCAGAGCCCAGTATACAATCGGCATCTATCTTCCATTTGCCCTTATAGTTCATAACATAAGTATTACCTTCATAAGTATATCCTGTTTTTTCGTTTTCAAGCTCCATTTTAACGCGATAGCCGTCGGATATGCCGGCTTGCTTCACCAGATCATCGGTATCAAGCTTTGACATTGCTTCTTCTATACTGCTCTCATCAAGATCAGGATCTGTACCGTTTTCATTGACAAACCTGACCATATATTCATACATACCAAAAGCAAACTTACGATCAAGAAGCTCTTTCTCTGTCATTGGTTCCTTTTCTATGATGTTTTTGATCTTTACCTCTACGTGCTCATCATCGGCATTGCCGTATATTCCACGCTGAAACACCCTGATTATCTCATCGGCATCACGTTTTTCCTTTTCATCATATTTCACAGAAAAATCAATGACCTTCATAATATCATCGGGCATCTGCATTTCAAATGTTTTATGATAATCCTGCGCATTGTAAGCGTCAATAAATTCATATATAGTATCTTCGCAGGAAGCATTACTGATGTCAGCTTCCGAAGCGTTCTCGTCCGTTTTCTCTTCTGCGGTCGTTTCTTCCTCTGTAACAGCAGTTGTTTCCGATGTTGTCACTTCTTCAGCTTCATCGGAAGTCTCCTTTCCGCAGCCTGTAAGTGCACAAATTATAGCTGTAAACGCAATTATTCCTGAAAGTATCCTTTTCATTCTCATTCTCCTTTTTGACTGTTCACTGCTTTTTATTGAAAATAATAATCCAGCAAGAGATTTACTACCATAGAATAAGCCTTTATTCCTTCTTCTCTTCCGTTCATCTTTATATTCGTATCAATAGCCGCGCTTGAAGCCTCGCTGACCGTCTCGGTGGAGATGACTTCCTTATCCGCATTTTCTTCCCAGTAATTCTCAGGCATGAACCTGAACCAATCCATGAGAACTTCTTCGCATATTTCATCAGAAAGGGGATAAGCCTCCTTGACTTCATTGTCCCATACCGTATTATGTACGTATTCAAGGGCATCAAGATAGCCCGAATACTGAAACTCCACATTATCGCTGCCTGTAGCTGCCACAAAGGATATGAAATTTGCTTCGTCCTCCTGTATAAAGCCTTTCAGATGAGCAAGCTCATGGCAGACCGTTGACGGAAGATTTGCACGTATCATATCATCGTTGTAGTTTGCTTCAATAGTGTAAGGAAGATATATGCCCGTAAGGTGAGACTGGCTCATAAAATACGAAAACTCAATTGGCTTGGCATTCGGATAATAGCCTCTGAGCTGCGGTGAAAGCTTGTCCGCAGCCTTTTTCATAGCTGTTTTTGCCTCTTTCTGAAAGTCACAGGTAAGCTTGAAGCAGCCATTCTCATCACGGGGGACCTGCTTTGAAAGCTCGTTGCATTTCTTTATAAGTGCCCCATAAAGCTGAGTAAGCTCCTCGTTGGTATGCTCATGGGCATCGGGAAAGCATTTTTCCGCAAGAGGAGTACAGTGATACATCATGAAGCAGTTCATAGTCTCTGTGGTGGTAATATAGCAAAGTATCCACAATACAAGAGCACCTGCAAAGGCAGCTGTTTTTTTGCGTTTTCCTTTTCTGAAAATAAGGAGCAGCAGGAACAGCGGTATCCCCGCAATTACAAGAACTATCGCTGCAACCGTCAGCATTTCGCCCAGTGAAAACGGAAATACTCCCGTAACGCGTGAGACTGCACCTGATATGTAATGGAATATCTTTTCCACATAAAAATCGCAAAAAGCTGTACTAAAGCGTGAAATAACATTCAGTATTACCATGATGACTATGATAATAAGCGGTATGCTGTATCTCTTTTTCATCGTTCTCCCCCTGTTCATTCGGAAATAACCTGATTAATTTATCGCATTAATTATACCATATTTCATTAAAATAATCAACAGGCATTTTTTCCATAACAAGAAACGGACAGCAAAAGCTGTCCGTCAAAAAATTATGCAGT
This sequence comes from Ruminococcus flavefaciens ATCC 19208, assembly GCF_000518765.1. GTDB lineage: Bacteria > Bacillota > Clostridia > Oscillospirales > Ruminococcaceae > Ruminococcus > Ruminococcus flavefaciens. Next base: position 115,248 of record NZ_KI912493.1, read on the forward strand.
TGTAGTTACCGTAGTCTGACTATCCACAGACGATGTAACCGGAACAGCAGCCGTGACTGTTTCCGTAGTTACCTGCTCCAATGATATCTCCGCAGTTTTCATCTCGGTAAATCTCATAGTCAGCTTATTGTTCGGCATATCGAACCCGCTGAGCAAACCGTCCTTGTCAACGGTAAGAGCATAATCACCGCCGTCAAGATTACCTTCTATTTTCAGCATATCGCCGTCCTCTTTGCCACTGAGTTCTTCCGTCTTGGCGTTTTCGTCAACTGCCTTCATAAGATTGAGCATCATAGCCTTTACGGGCACAGCCGACTGCGGAACAGAAAATGTAAGCCCCTTATATGAAGCTATAACGCTTCCCTCGCTGAATTCCAGCTTTACGCCGCTGAGAGTATTGGGTTCGGAGAACTCTATCTCCCACACGCCCTCGCCGAAGCGTTTGATACTTCCCTCGGCTTCAAGGCGGTCAAGAGTAATGCTCACAGCCGCAGAAAACGGACTCGAAAGCCCGTTCTTACGCGAAGTCTTACTGCCAACGGGGACTGCGCAAGACGTCATGCACAGCACCGTCACAAATGTCAATACTAATGTAAAAACTCTTTTCATAATACCAGCTCCGTTCATAGTAATGAAAATACATTTTCACATCCTGCCGTTATCATACGGTCATATTTTTCTTCTTTTCCTTTAAGATACCGAATGCATCAGGAAGATTGCTGATAATATCTCTCGGCAGCATTGCCTCCATACTCAGCTTCTGTGCCGCGATATCGCCTGCAAGTCCGTGCATATATACACCTGCGCAGGCACCGTCAAAGATGCCGCAGCCCTGTGCGACAGCAGAGCCTATTATACCTGCAAGCACATCACCGCTGCCGCCAACGCTCATACCTGCATTTCCTGTATGATTAGCTGCTGTATAACAGTTGTCAGCCACAACAGTTCCGCCGCCCTTGAGCACTACGGTAATACCGTACTGCTCTGCATACTTTTCCGCAGCAAGCAGCCTGTTCTCGGATATCATACGTGTATCGCAATTGAGAAGTCTTGCCATCTCTCCCACATGAGGGGTTATAATGATGTCCGTGCGCTTCTTCAGTAAAATATCTATGTCCTTTGCTATGCAATTTATTCCATCTGCGTCGATTATTACCGGACACTCAGCATTCTGAGCCACAAATTTCGTAAGCTCTATGGTATCGGGAGTAACTCCCATACCACAGCCTATAACTACTGCCGTAGCCTTTTTCATAGCCTCTGAAATAGGCTCGCAGCTGCTGTCATAGAGCATATATCCGTAATCATCGCTGTCGAGCTCGATAAATGTTGCCTCGGGCGCAAGCACGGAAACTGTATCTATGCACTTTTCAACGGAAGCCACACGGACAAGTCCGACGCCGCTGCGAAGTGCGCCAAGAGCTGCAAAAGCTGCTGCTCCGCGCATTGATGAGCTTCCTGCAATGACAAGGACAGTACCGAAATTCCCCTTATGGGAATCTCTCTCTCTTTTGGGAGGATATGCAGCAAGGAAATTACGCTCTATCCTGAAATATTTGCGTTCTCCGTCAAGTATTTTCATTGCTTCGTCAGGTATACCGATATCCGCAATAGTCACCTTTCCGCAGTATTTCTTCAAAGGGAACTGAGACATACCTGATTTTATAAATCCGAAGGTCATTGTCTCATCTGCCTTGAATATTCCCGGTGAGACAGTACCGAGAGCGGTATTTCCGCCGCTGGGAACATCAACTGCAACACGGTAAGCCGCAGTACCGATACCGAATATGCCGATTGTATCCTTATCAAGATTGCCGTGGAAGCCTGTTCCGAAAACTCCGTCGACAAGCACCTGTGCCCCTACTACAGCTCCCTTTATAAGTCCCATGCGTTTCTTTTCGGCATTGAGGATATCATCGAGAGGATTATGCTCATGCCTGTCATCGGCAGCATCTGGCTTTCTCGGCTGTATGGTCATATAATCAAGCTCTGCCGCCTCTATAGCTGCTTCAACATTTCCGCTGCGGAAGCCTTCGATAAAGGTTATCTTTTCTCTCGGAAGTCTGCTCATCATTTCCTGAGCAAGAGGAGTTTTCGGCAGTCCGCCTATGTGTATCACGGTCAGCTTATACCCTTTATACAGAAGTATATCAGCCGCCGCAAAGCAGTCTCCGCCGTTATTTCCCGTACCCGCAAGGAATACCACCGAGCATTCCTCGGGACTCAGCGCTTCATTCCGGCAATATCCGTCGATAAGCTCTGCAAGCTTTCTTCCTGCGTTCTCCATAAGCTGCCTTTTTGATACCCCCAGCTTTTCGGAACGCTCTTCAAGTCTCCCCATTTGCTTTGGTGTTACAATCTGCATATTAATTACCTCCCCTTTTAGCGTTATCACGCTGAAATAATATATCTTTTCCGATTACTGAGCTCTGTTTCTGAGCTTTGCAGGGAGAAATTTCGTGATATTCTCCAGCATTCTCTCATCGGGAGCAAATACAAGTCTTGCCGAGCCCACTGATTCATCGTTGAAATCAGCGTAATACTCATGCGAAGCGATATTATCTGTCGCAAATATTATAGTCATATCATCGCTCTCTTCGAGGTCATCGCTGTATTTCCCGAATGCGGTGAACTGTCTTACATTGGTCGAGAGCATACTGTGTCTCTTTTTCTTTGCAATTATCTTATCAACATCAAGCTCGCCGTTGGTAAAGGAATACTCATACTCAACGTATGTATTCTGGACGAAATGATAAGTTCCGTACCCCGCTGCTGCTGCAAGAGCAAATCCAAGAAGAGATATGAGCGGATCACGCAGCTGAAAAACAGCAAGAAGCAGAAGTGACAGAGTAAACAACGCTCCCACAACAATAAGCATGACTCTTCTGGTCTTATCTGAGTTTGTTTCGTTCTTTTTTATGAGCTGTTCTGCAAAATTATCCATTATATTATCTCCATTCGCTGTTTATAAAGTGATGTATATTAATAATAACACATTTTTAGTCAGAATGCAATAAATCATATCATTTTTTTCAAATGCTTCATCTTTTTTTCACAAGTTTGCTGTGAGCTTGGTTTTTTTTTAAAAAAAGCTTGATTTTTTTGAATTCAGCGTATATAATTGTGATATAACCCGTTGACTGAGAGAGTAAGTGTGCATAAGCTCCATCAGAGAAGGACGAAAAGGTGCGAGCGTCCTGCTGCTTTACATACCGAAGTTCACTCACGAGGGGCAAAGCGGAAGCGCGATAGAGATACCGCATAGTAGGCTGAGACGTAGGTCTGCGTTAAAGACAAGAGAGTGTCGGCTCTCCTGACAATGGGTGGTATAAAAGCAAGGTAAGTCTTGTCCTGTTGGACAGGGCTTTTTTATTTAGTCACGACACAAAAACAATTTGTAGGGGCTGGCGTCCTCGACAGCCCCTCGCCCTAAGGCGAAAAAAAGATATTGGCGGGACATCGAGGACGCCGTCCCCTACACTATTTCTTTGAGGTGAAACAATGAAAGAACAGCTTGAAAAGATCGAGGCTCTGGCTAAGCAGGAGCTTGATGCCTGCACTGAGATCAAGGCACTGGACGACCTGAGGATAAAATTCCTCGGAAAAAAAGGTGAGCTCACCGCTATCCTCAAACAGATGGGTAAGCTCTCCGCAGAAGAAAGACCTGTTATAGGTCAGCTCGCAAACAAAGTAAGAGCAGATATCGAAGAAGCTCTGAACACTAAGCTTTCTTCACTGAAAGCAAACGCACAGGCTGCAAAGCTGGCTGAGGAGAAGATCGACATTACTCTCCCGGGCAAGCATGCTCCTTTCGGAAAGCTCCACCCGCTCACTAAGGTGGAAAACGAAATAAGAGAAATATTCATCGGCATGGGCTTCAATATCGCTGACGGTCCCGAGATCGACGACGATTACCACGTATTCGAGGCTCTCAATCTTCCTCCCGATCACCCTGCAAGAGATACTCAGGATACATTCTATATCGAGGGAACAAACGAGTCTGTACTTCTCCGTACCCAGACCTCTTCCGTACAGGTACACGTAATGGAGAACCAGAAGCCCCCTATCCGTATCATCTCTCCCGGACGAGTTTTCCGTTCGGACGCTGTTGACGCTACTCACTCCCCTCTCTTCCACCAGATAGAGGGACTCGTAGTTGACAAGGGCATCACAATGAGCGACCTCAAGGGCACTCTCGAAATGCTCATGAAGAAGCTCTACGGCAACGACTGCAAGCTCCGTTTCCGTCCTCACCACTTCCCCTTCACAGAGCCAAGCTGTGAGGTAGATATAAGCTGCTTCAACTGCGGCGGTAAGGGCTGCTCAATGTGTAAGGACGAGGGCTATATCGAGCTCCTCGGTGCAGGAATGGTACACCCAAAGGTGCTTGAGAACTGCGGCATCGATCCTGAGGAGTACTCAGGCTTCGCATTCGGTCTCGGTCTCGAGCGTATGGTAATGGGACGCTACGATATCAACGACCTCCGTCTCCTCTACGAGAACGATGTGAGATTCTTAGAGCAGTTCTGAGCAATTCACAATTCATAATTTCTCATTGGAGAAATGTACTGATTATAGATCTTGAAAGGAAAAAAGATATGAATTTATCTATGAAATGGCTCGGCGATTACGTAAAAGCCGATATGCCTATAAAGGATTTCTGCCACGCTCTCACAATGAGCGGCTCTAAGGTAGAGTGCTACGAAAAAGAGGGCAGCAATATCTCCAACGTTGTAGTTGGTAAGATACTCTCAAAGGGACCTCACGAAAATGCTGATGCGCTGTTTGTTTGTCAGGTGGACATCGGTGCGGAAGCTCCTATACAGATAGTTACAAACGCTAAGAACGTAAAAGAGGGCGACCTCGTTCCCGTTGCTCTTGACGGAGCTGTTCTCCCCGAGGGCAAGATAAAGAAGTGCAAAATGCGTGGAGTTGAAAGCTTCGGTATGTTCTGCGGACTTGATACTCTCGGTCTTACAGCTCACGACTTCCCATATGCAGATCCCGAGGGCGTATTCGTAATCGAAGAGGACTGCAAGCTTGGCGAGGATATCCACACAGCTATCGGTCTGGACGATACTTCCGTTGAGTTTGAGATAACCTCAAACCGCCCCGACTGTCTCAGCGTTATCGGTCTCGCAAGAGAAACTGCCGCTACCTACGGCACAGAGCTGAAGGTAAAGGCTCCCGAGTTCAAGGGCGTTGACGGCGATATCAACTCAATGCTCAAGGTAGATATAATCAACACGGAAAAGTGCCAGAGATACTGTGCAGGTATAGTTAAAAACGTAAAGATAGGTCCTTCACCTCGCTGGATGAGAGAAAGACTCCGTGCAAGCGGCGTTCGTCCTATCAATAATTTCGTTGATATCACAAACTACGTTATGCTTGAATACGGTCAGCCTATGCACGCTTTCGACCTCCGCTACGTTGAGGGAGCTCATATCAATGTCCGCAACGCTAAGAACGGCGAAAAGATAATGACACTTGACGGCGTTGAGCGCGAACTCACAGATGATATGCTTGTTATCGCTGACGAAAAGAAGCCTGTAGCAGTTGCAGGTATCATGGGCGGCGAGTACAGCGGTATCATGGACGATACAACAACTGTTGTATTCGAGTCTGCATATTTCGAGCCTACACAGGTAAGGCAGACTTCAAAGAAGCTCCGTCTCAAGTCAGACGCTTCAGCTCGTTACGAAAAGGGTGTTGACAGACTTATCTCCATGACCTGCTTAAAGAGAGCATTTGAGCTTGTTGAAGAGCTTGGTGCAGGCGAAGTCCTCAACACAGTTATCGACCGCGACTACACAGACAAGACTCCTGCAACAGTTGATTTCAGTGCAGAGTGGATAAACAATTTCCTCGGCACGGATATCTCTGAGGCTGATATGATAAAGTACCTCGAGCGTCTTGAATTCAAGGTAGAGAACGGCAAGGTAATAGCTCCTTCATTCCGTATAGACATCGGCTGCAAGGCTGATATCGCAGAGGAAGTTGCACGTATCTACGGCTACAACAATATCCCTTCAACTGATTTCCGCGGCGTAGCAAGAGCTGAATTCACTGAGGAGCAGAAGTTCGCACGTACACTGAGAAACGCTGCCGTATCACTGGGCGGATATGAGATAGCAACCTACTCATTCGTTTCACCTAAATATTTCGATAAGATAAAGCTCCCTGCTGACAGCAAGCTCCGCAAGGTAGTAAAGATAGTAAATCCTCTCGGCGAGGACACAAGTGTTATGAGAACATCTACTATCCCTTCGATGCTTGATGTTCTCTCATTCAACTACAACAACCGCAACGACAAGGCTTGTCTCTTTGAGATAGCTAAGGAGTACCTCCCTGCTGAGGTCGAGAAGCCTTTCATCAACGGTGATACTCTTGCTAACAGCGGCAAGCAGAAGCACAAGTATAACTATTCACTCCCCGACGAGCCGCAGAGACTCACTATCGGTATGTACGGCGGCGATGCTGATTTCTATACCCTCAAGGGCATGGTAGAGCAGCTCCTTGCAGAGCTTAAAATAGCTGATGTTGAATATATCCGCGCAAACGACTGTGATGAATTCGACGAGAAATATGCTCTCCATCCGGGCAGAAGTGCAGTTATAATCAAGGATGGCAAATATCTCGGCATCATGGGAGAGGTTCACCCTGATGTACAGGAGACATATGAAATAGGCGTAAAGACCTATGTTGCAAAGCTCAATATACCTGAGCTTATGGAAGCTGCTGCTGACAAGATAACATATCAGCCGCTGCCAAAGTTCCCTGCAACTACACGTGACCTCAGTCTCCTTGTTGACGAGGATATGCCTGTTGCAGAGCTTGAAAAGGCTATCAAGGGCGCAGTAGGAAAGATACTTGAAAAGGTAACTCTCTTCGACGTATACCGCAACGACGACATGAAGAAGAACAGCAAGAAGAGTATCGCTTACTCTATCTCAATGCGTTCACACGAAGGCACACTCACAGATGAGCAGGCTGACGGAGCAATGAAGCGCGTATTGAAAGCACTCAGTGCTATCGGCGCAGAGCTCAGAGGCTGATCCTACAGTAAAAAATCTCTTATGGGCGGATTATATCCGCCCGTATTTTATGTATATTACAGATAACTGAAATGGGCGCACATTGTGCGCCCATTAAAAATAAATTATGCAAGTGTATCTGTTGCAAGGTCTATTCCCTGCATAGCGTCTTCACCGCCAAATACACAGATATTTCCGAAATCTCTCAGCTTTTCTGCGGCTTCGGCAAGTTGCTGCGGAGTTACCTCCAGCATCTTCCTCTTTATATCTGCACGGTCTTTATAGCTTATTCCCCTGAACCAGAAACCGTCAGCCCTTGAGCTCTTGTTTCCGTCAGAGAGAAGAGGCTCATCCATTGCAATAGAACTGATGATATACTGTGTGATATCAGGCTCGTTCCTACAGTATTCAGCCGTAAAATCTGCTGCCTTTCTGTAAATCTCGATAGTTGCCTTGGGAGAAGGGTCTCTGTAGGAGTAGAATGTCTGCTCACCGGAATTTGATATAACCGCTCCTGCACCGTATGCACCGCCCTTTACTCTGACCTCATTCCAGAGATATTCAAGGGAAAGCGCTTTGAAGAGTACATTTCTTACTGCTCTGTCTGCTGAATTATCAGGGAAAGCCATAGCCGTATAAGAAACTCCCGACGGTATTATAACTCCCTGTTTTTCGTTCGTTTCAAGCTCATAGCTCATTTCTTCACAGGCTGAAGGCGTCCCCTTCGGCAGTGAACTGATAAGCGGTTCGAGTGAGATATCGCTGCTGTCGGTAATGCTTGCGGTAAGACGTGCAGAACATATCATGCGCTTGCTGACAGAATTTATATCAGCAATAAGCTTTTCGGGAGAATTCAGTGCAGCGTGCAGGCGCTTATATCCCTCATAGCCGGAAACAAGCTCTGATAACGCTGATTCGGCAGAAAGCGACGCTTTTACACGATTCATGGAATATGAATGACCATTAACAAGGATATGCTGCTTGAAGTCCTCATCAGTCTGCTTTAAGATCTCGCATATAGCAGCCTTGTCGCTAAACTGAGTATCAGTTATTATCTCGCTGATAAGCGAAAATGCTTCATCAGTATTTTTTTCGAGGAAACGTGCTTTTACGGTAAAGTAAGGCATACACTTGTCCTTGACTCCATTCTTTGAAACCACGTTGATATCATAGGAAATACTGCCAAGAACACCTGTTACTCGGCGCTGTATCTCAGCGGCTGTGCTCTTTGAGGTAGGAAGCGAACCATATAACTCGGAAAGAGCGGCAGCAGCAGAAAGCTCCTGCTCTGTACAGTCGGCAAGTGAGAAGTAAAGATTCAAAGCAGCTATTCCCTTATCCTCGGCAGGGTGACGCAGAACGGTTATACCGCAGCATTCTGTCTCATGTGTCTCAAACGGGAGAGGTTCTTCATTGACCTCGGAAAGTGCAAGATGTGGCATTGTTGCAAGCTGCTCCGGAGTATCCACAGACTGCTGCCAGCTGTCAAGCTTTTTATTCTGCTCAATTATAACATCTGTCTCTTCACAGGAAAGGCTGTTCATAACATCTGCAAGACGCTTTTCTTCGGCAGCTTTCTGTTCTTCACCGTAAGTACGTGATGGAAGTATATAAAGCTCAGCCTGACCGTTCTCATCAAGGAGCCATTCACTGAGAAGCTTTTCAAAATAATCGGTATCAAGCTTGTTCCTGAGGGAATCGTAGACCTCACCAAGTTCAAGATAGCAAAGCGGGTCGCCGCCATAGAGCCATGCTGACAGAGCATCGGTATTTCGTGTAAGCCCTCTCGGCTCACCGCCTGCACGGAACTTGAATTCACGACGATTGATGGCAGCTTTTATAAGCTCACGGTCAATGCCGTTTTTGCAGAGCTGAGAAACGGTATTTCTTACAGTCTCTTTAAGCTTTTCACAGCTTTCAGCATCGGTATTGCTTATGCAAAGATAGCCGAAGGGCTGCAAAACGCCGTCGCTCACTTCGAGAGAAACATCAAGGCAAAGTCCCGTATCGAGGACAGCACGTTTGAGAGGCGCATCATTTGAGCCGGCAAGTGCTTCCTCAAGTACAGAAGCCGCAGTTATTTTCTCGCGTTCTTCCCAGCTTCCTATGATCTTTCCAATGACAAGATATGTATGATTTTTCTCATCCTCGTTCTGGGATATTTCATAGTAACACTTCTTTACAGTATGTTCAACGGGCTTCTGGAAATGTATCTCAGTATCTGTTTCACGCTTGTCGAAGTGACTGAGATATTCGCTGTCTATAAGCTCCAGAACAGGCTCTATGTCTATAGGCCCGTCAAGGAATATATATGAATTTGAGGGGTGATAATAGGTCTTGTGCCCCTCTATGAACTGCTCATATGTAAGGTCTGTGATATGCTCAGGAAGTCCGCCCGACTCAAAACGATAGCAGGTATCCGGGAAGAGAGCATTCATAAGCTCTGTCTCGATACGGCTGTATATGTTGGCAAGTGCGCCCTTCATCTCATTGAACACAACGCCCTTGTATATAGGAGCATCAGCCTTATCGCGCATTTCTATGTGCCAGCCCTCCTGATAGAATATATTGGGGTTGTAGTAGATAGCAGGGTCAAAAACCGCATCAAGATAAACCTTTGTAAGATTCATAAAATCCGTATCATTTCGGCTGGATACGGGAAAAATGGTCTTATCGGGATATGTCATTGCATTGAGAAAGGTATTCATCGTACCCTTCATAAGCTCAAGAAAAGGCTCTTTTACGGGATATTTCTTGGAACCGCCCAGAACTGAGTGCTCAAGGATATGAAATATACCTGTATCGTCCTTCGGAGGAGTTCTGAAGCCTATGGAAAAAAGCTTGTTCTCACCGTTGTTCTTCATCCATATGAGTTTTGCACCTGTTTTATCATGGCGCATTTCTATAAGCTCTGAACCGCTGTTGGGAGCGGGTACTTTTCTTGTAACTGTAAAACCATGTATATTGTCATTTATATGCATTGTATGCCTCCTATTGTGATTTATACAATTATTATAGCATTTCAAGTCAAATTATGCAAGTAACAGTTAACATAGGAAAACAGAAGATCAACTCATTTACTGCAAATAGCATCAAAAAAGCCACTCAAAGAGTGGCTTTCTGTGTTATAAAATAATTTTCAGACTGATATCAGAGAAGAGTTATACCGTTTGCTGCACACTTCTCTATCATTTCGTCAGACCATATAGACGACTGAACTTCACCGATATGTGCCTTTTCAAGAAGGAGCATACAAAGTCTTGACTGACCGATACCGCCGCCGATAGTAAGCGGAAGTGTTCCGTCAGCGATCATCTGATGATACTTGTACTGCATTCTGTCCTCAGCTCCGCACTCGGCAAGCTGCTTTTTCAGAGACTCAGCGTCAACACGGATACCCATTGAAGATACTTCAAGAGAATCATCAAGTACATCGTCCCAGAAGAGAATATCACCGTTGAGTGCCCAGTCATCGTAGTCAGGTGCTCTTCCGTCGTGCTTTTCGCCGCTTGCAAGCTTTCCGCCGATACCCATAAGAAATACTGTTCCGTGTTCCTTTGTGATAAGGCGCTCACGCTCGTGACCTGTCTTGTCGGGATATCTGTCTTCAAGCTCCTGAGTTGTTATGAAATAAGGCTCTTCACAGATCTTGCCTGCTATCTGAGGATAGCGGAGGCTTACCTTACGCTTTGTATAAGCGATAGCCTTTACTACTGACTTTACAGTATCTTTAAGGAACTGGATATTTCTCTGCTCACGGCTTATTACCTTTTCCCAGTCCCACTGATCAACGAATATGGAATGAGTATTATCGGTATCATCATCACGGCGGATAGCATTCATATCAGTATATATGCCCTCACCTACACTGTAGCCGTAGCGGTAAAGAGCCATTCTCTTCCACTTTGCAAGTGACTGTACTACTTCTGCTTCTGCGGCGATCTCCTTGATGTCGAAATCCACCTTGCGCTCAACGCCATTGAGGTCATCGTTGATACCGCTGCCCTTTTTAACGATCAGAGGAGCTGATACTCTGTCCAGAGTAAGTGCGAATGATAAAGCCTGCTGAAAAACGTCCTTGATATATTTGATTGCGTGCTGAGTGTCTCTCAGCGTAAGGGCTGACTTGTAGCCCTCCGGGATATACAGCGATCTTGACATGATAATCACTTTCCTTTACTTGATATTTTTACAGAAAACAGCTCCATTGATGCTTTCTGTGCTGTACATTGATAATTATTATTGGTTTGCGTACTCGACGTAAGTATTATCGTATTTCAAACGTCTACCCTCGGCATATTTTTCTGCATATGAACCCACAGGAGCATGGATCGTGCAACCTTCTGACGATACAAATGAAGGAAATTCGATCTTTGTTAAGCTTTCAGGAAGATTTGCATCTTTAAGAGACTCACAAACTGTAAAAGCTGTAACTCCAATAGTTTCGAGCCCTTCATCTATCTGAACAAATTTCAGATTCGGACAAGAAAAAAACGTACTGTCTTCTATGCTCTTTACAGATGACGGTATATAAACAGCTTCTATAACATCATTGCTCCAGAATGCATGAAAAACTATCTTTTCAACTCCGTCAGGAATAATGACCTTCGGCTCTGTGCCAACATAATCGTATAATATACCGTCCTCAATTATAAAGCCGTTATCATCGGGCTTTATAGAGGCTCTTTTTTCAAGGATCATATCCTCTATTCCAACAGCCGATTTTTCTTCTTCGATAAATTTTTCATAGTCTAAAGCTTCTGTGGTCTCAGTCTGTTTTTCTGTAGATTTTGTTGTTTCTGCAACAGACTTTTCTTCACTCTTTTTCTCACGCTTTTCTCCTATAAGTCCGCATGATGAAACTGTCACAGCCAATGATAATGCCAATGCTGAAAATAATGCCTTTTTCATGTGTTTTTAACCCCTATATCAATGAATCATATTATTATCTTATTGAACCGACTGTTCTTGGGAAGAGTATTACGTCGCGGATATTAGCCATACCTGTTGTGTACATGATAAGTCTTTCAAATCCGAGACCGAAGCCGCCGTGAGGTACGCTTCCGAACTTTCTGAGGTCGAGGTAGTCACTGTAGAGATCAAGGTTCATCTTTCTCTCGTTCATAGCAGCAATAAGCTTCTCATAGTCAGCCTCACGCTCACTGCCGCCGATTATCTCACCTACGCCCGGAACAAGAAGGTCAACAGCTGCAACTGTCTTGCCGTCGGGGTTCTGCTTCATGTAGAATGACTTGATATCCTTAGGATAGTCTGTTACGAATACAGCCTTCTTGAATACCTTTTCTGAGAGGTATCTCTCATGCTCTGTCTGGAGATCGCAGCCCCACTCTACAGGGTATACGAAGTTCTCGCCTGACTTCTTGAGAAGCTCGATAGCCTCGGTATATGTTACTCTTGCAAAATCATGTGAGATAAGCTCTTCAAGACGAGCAATAAGTCCCTTTTCAAAATGAGCGTCAAAGAACTTCATATCATCGGGACAGGTATCAAGAAGCTTGCGGATAACGTATTTCAGCATATTCTCAGCGATCTCGATAACGTCATCAAGCTCTGCGAAAGCCACCTCAGGCTCAACGTGCCAGAATTCAGCAAGGTGCTTTGGAGTATTTGAGTTCTCGGCTCTGAATGAAGGACCGAATGTGTATATCTTACCCATAGCCATTGCAGCCATTTCGCCTTCGAGCTGACCTGATACGGAAAGACCTGCTTTTCTGCCGAAGAAGTCGTTAGCGTAGTATTCTTCCTCGTTCTTGTAGTCCTTGCTGTAACCGATAGTTGTTACCTGGAACATCTCACCTGCGCCCTCACAGTCGCTGCCTGTGATAAGCGGTGTATTTACATAAACGTAGTTGTTCTTCTGGAAGTATTCATGTATTGCAGCAGCAAGTACGGAACGTACACGCCATACAGCGTTGAATGTATTCGTTCTGCCTCTGAGATGCGGGATAGTACGAAGGAATTCAAGTGTGTGTCCCTTCTTCTGGAGCGGGTAATCTGTAGGAGCATCGCCCAGTACAGTGATACCGTCAGGAACAGCGTTTATCTCAACAGTCTCATTTCTGCCCTCTACTGCTGTGCCTGTTACCTTTACTGACATACCAACTCTTGGCTCTTTGTAATCGCTGTCGCCCTTGTCAACAACGACCTGTACGTTTTTAAGTGAAGTACCGTCGTTCACCTCAATAAATGCAACGCTCTTTGAGTTACGCGAAGTACGTACCCAACCGCATACTGTTACTTGCTTGCCCACATAATCCTTTGTGGTAATTATTTCCTTGACATCAATGTGCTTCATAATGATCTTTTCCTTTCAGTATATATTGTATATACAGGACGAGCAGGAATACAAAAAGCCCCGTCCTGAAACTACAGGACGGGGCATATTACCCGTGGTGCCACCTGAATTACCGCAAAAGCGATCACTTTTGAGCCGCTGTAACGTGCGGAATACGTCTCCCCTACTCAGGCATTCAAGAAAAACATACGCTTTCCTCTTAAATCGGCACCCTTTGGGTTTGCTGCTCGGAAGTGTTATTCACACAGACTCTGATATGCGGCTCTCACCATACCCGCACTCTCTGGGAACGAAATTCCATGCTACTTCTCTTCGTCTTTGCATTTGATTTGTCTGTATTATATCACTTTTAAATCGGATTGTCAAGAGGAAAAAGCATAAAAAATTCTGCATCTTTCACATTTTTATCAAATAATATGCCGAAATCACCACATTTCCGCATTTTCTCACACAAAGCTTTCCCGATCATTTCACCTTACAATACTATGATTTACAAAAAAGAGGTGTATATTATAACCATAGAAACAAATAACACTCAGGGATAAAACGCAGATTATTCCTGAAAGAATGTGTCATTTTCTCACTCCCCCTCAATATATAAAAAGTAAAGTCCGAAAGCATACAAATCTTTCGGACTTTATTTTATCTGAATGGAATAATGTCATTAATTAGATGAACAGGGTACTGAATCCATGTTCACGGGCATAGCTTTCTGCCTTTTTGCGGTTTATCTGCTTGAGTATCCTTATGGTCTGCTTGTGACCCTTTCGTATCTCATCAAGCGGGATAGCCTCATTTTCAAATTCGCTGATATTGATATTATAAAGACTCTCACAGCCGCTGAAAGCGTCCTCCTTGATGTCCTTTGTATTCATGCTTATTTTCAGGTCCATAAGGTTCTGACAGCCGTAAAATGCCCAGTTGCCTATTGTTTTTACCGTACTTGGGATATCAACTGAGGTAAGTGACCTGCACCATGAGAATGCACTCTCACCGATAGTTGTAACAGAATTGGATATAACTATCTTTTTAAGGCTGTAGCACTCAGAGAATGCCGCATTGCCGATAGCCTCTACCGAACCCGATATAACTATTCTTCTCAGTTTCTTGCAGGAGAAGAACATCAGGTCACTTATGCGCTGCAAATATGCAGGAAGCACTACGCTCTCAACGCTGTTGCATCTTCCGAATGCACCCTTGCCTATCTTCTTTACAGACTCCGGCAGATTGATCTCCTTGAGTCTCAGGCATTTAAGGAATGCGTTTTCTCCGATGGATTCAAGATTTTTTGAGAATACTATCTCTTCAAGATTGAAGCAGTGACAGAAGGCGAACTTTTCAACGATATGTACGCTGTCAGACATAACTATCTTCTTTACAGTCTCATTACCGCGGAACGCATACTTGCCGACTACCTTTACCTTTTCAGGGATAACGATAGATTCGGTAGTTCCAACGTATTTTACAAGAGTACCGTTCTTGTCGATAGCCATGTTGTTTTCATCGTCTATCTCGATATTCTCATCATTTATAAGATCGCCGTACTTTTCATAATCATCGGCTGACGCAGACTTTTTCTCCTCGGGCTTTGGTGCAAGAGAACTCTTTATCTCTGGCTTTTCAGTCTTTTTGATGTCCTCAGATTTCTTCT
>NZ_KI912493.1:130386-131199 GCF_000518765.1 Ruminococcus flavefaciens ATCC 19208
GCAAGAGAACTCTTTATCTCTGGCTTTTCAGTCTTTTTGATGTCCTCAGATTTCTTCTTCTCAGCCTTTTCATCTGGCTTTGATGCAAGAGAGCTCTTTATCTCGGGCTTTTCAGTCTTTTTGATGCCCTCAGATTTCTTCTCTTCAGCCTTTTCATCTGGCTTCGGTGCAAATGGACTCTTTTCCGATGACTTCTTCGAATCATCATGTTTTTTGTCCTCATTCTTAGGAGCAAAAATGGTGTTGTCCCTGCCCTTTTCATGCTTTATGTCAAGCATCTTATCCAACTTAACAGGCTCAGGCGAGGTATCTATTTTCTTCTTGCTGTTTATGAGATCATCTTTTCCCAAGTCCTTAAACTTCTGCTTCTCCGAATCGGGAATGGAGTCCATGATCTTCTGTGCAAGCTCATTGCCGTCATCGGTGCTGACTGCCTTTTTCTTATCATTGAACTTTGTCTGAGAAGGCTTGTTATCGTTATTTACTGCATGGATCGTCCCACCGGGCTTATTTTGAGTCTTTGGCTCGGGCTTCTTCTCAGCAGGCTTGTTCTCAGCCTTCGGCTCGGGCTTTGCCTCGGTTGGCTTGTTCTCAGCCTTCGGCTCGGGCTTCTTCTCAGCTGGCTTGTTCTCAGCCTTTAGCTCTGGCTTCTTCTCAGCAGGCTTGTTCTCAGCCTTTAGCTCGGGCTTTGCCTCGGTTGGCTTGTTCTCAGCCTTCGGCTCGGGCTTCTTCTCGACCGGCTTATTCTCAGCCTTTGGCTCGGGCTTCTTCTCGAGCGGCTTGTTCTCAGCCTTCGGCTCGGGCTTCTTCTCA
>NZ_KI912493.1:131254-149946 GCF_000518765.1 Ruminococcus flavefaciens ATCC 19208
GGCTTGTTCTCAGCCTTCGGCTCGGGCTTCTTCTCAGCAGGCTTATTTTCAGCCTTTAGCTCGGGCTTCTTCTCGACCGGCTTATTCTCAGCCTTAGGCTCGGGCTTCTTCTCAGCAGGCTTGTTCTCAGCCTTCGGCTCGGGCTTTGCCTCGGTTGGCTTAGCAACTGTATCAGTGGTATGCTGTGCCTTCACAGCCCTTACCTTTACTTTTACAACTTTTCTCTTTCGCTGAGCATTATTGTCGCCGCTTTCTGCACAATAAGGACAAGTTTTATATTTATCAGCATCATACAGATGATTCTCGGGACACCTTGTCATTTTCATTCTGTTATCACTCCATCGGATTTTTCTCTGGATCTATATTATTACAATACAGAATAATTCAACTATAATAAGTGTGTATCAATAGCCGTCTGACGACAGTAATTGCGTACAAAACAATTATAGCATTTCAGCGGCTAAAAATCAATAAACCCGTTCATATTATGGTAAATTTTGTGAAAAATAACGGAATAAGCCCTGAAATCCGTCTTGAAACTTTGGATTTTCCGCTTATTTGAAGATATGTATTTATACAAAATGCACAAACAAAAATCACACTATCAGCTCGGCACGGCTTCCGCCGTCCCTTTCCTTGCGAACTACTATCTGCTTGTCAATACGCTGTTTCAGCGCCTGTACATGAGAAATTATGCCCACGAGCCTGTTGCCCTCGGAAAGAGTATTAAGTGCACGCATTGCCTGTTCTATGGAGTTTTCATCAAGAGAGCCGAAGCCCTCGTCAACAAACATGGTATCAAGCTTTATGCCGCCTGCCGAGCACTGTATCTCATCGGAAAGTCCAAGTGCAAGAGAAAGTGAAGCCTTGAAGGACTCTCCTCCCGAAAGCGTCTTTACGCTTCTTGACGAGCCGTTATAATGGTCGATAACGTCAAGCTCAAGTCCTACCTGAGCGCGTTTGTCCTCGTATTCAGTACGTCTGACAAGCGTGTACTGTCCCTCGGACATCACCTTCAGCCTTTCGTTTGCACGGGCGATTATCCTGTCGAAATAGGCAGTCTGGATATAAGTCTCAAGCATGAATTTGCTCTGGTCGGAAAGCTTTCCGTTGGCAGTATCAGAGAGATTTCTTATCCATTTGTAGCGATCTTCCAGCTCTGAAAGCTCCGACGAGCCGTCCCTTATATTCTCAATGGCAGTCCTGTTCATCGTAAGCTGAGTATGAAGCTTTCTGAGCTTCTCGGTGAGTTTTGATCTTTCCTCAGTAAGCCGTGTTCTTTCGGCTATCTCCGCAGCGCTGTCCATGTCGCCAAGTCCTTCGAGCTGTTCGGTTAGCTGTTTTAGCTTTCCTGCCTCTTCGGAGCATTGCTTCTCTATGCCCTTCATCACCTGTTCAGCGGACTCAATAGCCTTTCGTATCTCATTTATCTTCTTCTGGAGCGATGCTGCATATTTTTCGGCAGCTTCTCCGCTTTCAAAATGAAGTCTATCTTTAAGATCTGCCATGCGCTCCGAAAGCTCACCGAGCCTGCTCTCGGCAGCAGCCTTTGCAGCAGTATATTCGGTTATGCTCTGTGTCTTTTCTGAGATATATTTTTCTCCCTTTGGGATAAGCTCTTCAAGCTCCTTCCTGTGGGCAGCCTTCTTCTTCTCCTCAGCAAGCTCGGCACTGTTCTGTATCTGCTTATTGTTCAGTATCAGCTTTTCCGAGGTTATCAGGCTGCGGATATCTCCGGTTTTTTCTTCTCCTATTATCTCGGCAGCCTTTCTCTCCGCCTCATTGCGCTTCTGCTTTGCTTCACCCTCCGTCCTGTCCTTTTTTCCGCGAAGCTCCGTCAACTTCTTATCAGCAGCCGCAATGGCAGTAAGTATGCCCGCTGCCTGCTTCTCCTTTGAAGCAATATCCAGAGTCAGCTTATCACGCTCGGCAATGAGCTCACCTATCTCTGCAAGCTTCTTTTCCAGTTCATTTCTCTCACTTTCACAGTTTTTCAGCTCATGCTCACAGCGCTGCGCCCACTTGTCACTGCCGCAGTCAAGCAATTCCTTTGTACTGTCCGCAAGAGCTCTTTCAAGCTGCTCTGCCCTGCCCTTTAAGGCAGAAGCCGAAGAGCTGCGCCTTTCAGCCTCTGCACGTGCGTTTTCCACCTTCTTTTTCAGTTCGTCAAGCTCTGCCTCAGAAGGAGCTTTCACCTGTTTTTTCGCAGGTGCAGGGTGCTCGCAGGAGCCGCAGACAGGACAAGGCTCACCGTTTTTCAGTCCTTCCGCAAGGACTCCCGCCTGATCGTCAAGGAACGCCCTGTAGTTGCTCTCATAGTCAGCCGCGATCATCTCGGCGATATCAGCAGCTTCCTTATAGGCAGATGCTGCTTTCTTATAGTCGCTGAGACATTTTTTCCACGCACCGATATCGTCAGAAAGCTTTTTCAGCTGATCCTGACGCTTTATGAGATTTTCTTCCTCACGGAGAAGCCTTTCACGCTCTTCTCCGCATTTTTCAAGCTCGCTCCTGCGCTTCTTTTCTCTTTCAGTATCCTCGCTGAGCTTTTCACCGCTTTTCATAAGCCTGTCATGCTCAGACTGTTCCTCTCTCAGCTCAGCCTCTGCTCTTTTTATATCAGTTTCGATTTTTTCACATTCTTCCACCATCTGAGAAAGCTTATCAAGCTCTTCTGCCTGATTTTCAAGCTTTTCGCGCTCAGAGCTGAGCACAGCCATTTTCTCGCCCGTATCTTCAAGCTCTGCAAGCTCAGCTTTTATCTGCTCCAGCTTTTTTTCAGCAGCTTCCTTTGACTCCACTGCTTTGATAAGAAGCTCTGTATTTTCCGCAATGTCCCTTTCAGTATCCGATGCGATCCTCTTATTTTCAGCTATTTTGCTGTATTCCGGTATTTCCGCATCTACACGTGCAAGCTCCGCTGTCATCTGTTCAAGCTCGGGCTTACGCAGATCATCTTTTTCAAGCTCTTCGGCAAGGAGCTTTCTGCGGTGCTGCAATTCACTGAGCATATTTGAGACCTTTTCATGCTCGGCTGCGGCTTTTTCTCTCTCCTCAGCCTTTGCGATACGCGCATTGACTTCCGCAAGCTTCTCGTCAAGCTCCTCGCTTTCACGGGTACATATCTCAGCTCTTGCCTTATCACGTGCAATGAGCTTTTCCACGACTTCGCAGATATATTCAACGGGCGGAAGCTCCTCTTTCAGCTTTTTCACTTCGTCTGCGTACTCGTCGTCCTCACCGCATACAATTCCGCCTACATACTGATTTATGCTGCCGCGGTAACTGTCGCAGGCATTTTTCAGCGCACTGCTCTCCTGTTTCAAAGCCTCCTGCAAGGTCTGATAGTTCTTTGTCTTGAAGATATGACGCAGTATCTCGCGGCGCTGACCCGTATCCTCGGTTATGAGCTTCATAAAGTCGCCCTGCGCTATCATTGCTATCTGCTTGAACTGTTTTTCGGTAAGTCCTATAACATCTTTAACAGCCGCATCAACGTCCCTTATTCCCGAAACAGCCTTTCCATCGGGATAAGTAAAAACCACGTTTGCAGGCTCCTGAGCAACTCCGCCGCCGCGCTTTGCTCTGCGGGTATACTCGGGATTTCTGTTTACCTTATATATCTTGCCGTTGTATTCAAAATCAAGCTCCACATATGTCGGAGTATCAAGAGAGGCATACTTCGACCTGAGCATACTGTCGTCATCTCTGTTAGTGCCGCTGGCACTGCCATAAAGAGCGTATGTGACAGCATCAAAGATAGTAGTCTTGCCTGCTCCCGTATCGCCTGTAATAAGGTAAAGCCCCTTACTGCCGAGAGCGTCGAGTTCAAGGACCGTCTTTCCCGAATACGGACCAAATCCTGATATTTCAAGTCTTACAGGTCTCATTCTTCGCCCTCCCATATCTTTTCTATAAGCGACTGCATGAGTTCACGCTGCTGCGGACTCATTTCCCTGCCGTTGCTGAATTCGTAAAACTCCTCAAAAAGCTCTATAGGCAGCTTATCCTCAGGCTTTGCAGCAGACATACTGCCATGCTCGCTCCTTGTACGGCTGTTGTCATATTCAAGGCTCATTATATTCGGATAAACAGTCCTGAGCTTGCCTATAGCTTCTGGGATATCTTCCTCGTCCGTAAGGACTATATGTATATAATCGCTTGTATTTCCCTCGGTGCTTGCTTCTTTCGATATGACTTCTTCAAAAGCTCCGCGTATAATGCGCATATCTCTTCTCGGTGAAAGCGGCACTGTCCGCACATTCAGCTTTCCTTTTTCGCGCATTTCCACCACAGTTACAGACTTTTCCTGCTCCGCCTCGGAGAATGAGTATTTCAGCGGAGTACCGCAGTATCGTATCCTCTCGCTTCCCAAATTCTGCGGACTGTGGATATGTCCGAGAGCAACATAGTCAAAGCCGTCAAAAGACGACGACTCAACATTATCAAGTCCTCCTACGGATACCTCCTCAGAGTCGCTTTTCATCGCACCTGTGACGAACTGATGAGCTATTATTATATTTCTTTTTGTAAAATCTACATTCATCGCATCTACAGCCGCATTTACCGCATCGGTATAGCTTTCTATAACAGTATCGGGGAAGTATCTGCGCACAGTCACAGGCTTAATGAACGGGAGCAAATATACTCCGAAGTCTCCGTATTTGTCATGCAAAACTGTAGGCACAATATTCCCGTCAAACACAGGTGACATATGTATGCCGCTTTTTTCCATTATATGCGAACCAAAGGCGATACGCTCCGCCGAATCATGGTTTCCGCTTATAACGAATATATGCCCTGTAAGCTCTGCCGCCTTAGTGAGAAATGCGTCAAAAAGGTGGACAGCCTCTGCCGACGGAACGGATTTATCATAGATATCACCTGCGATAACGACAAAATCAGGCTCTTCCTCGGATATTATGCTGTATATCTCTCTTAATATAAAATCCTGATCCTCTACCATAGAAAACTCGTTCAGACGCTTTCCCAGATGAAGGTCGGACAAATGTATGAATTTCATTTTAAAACCTCCTGTTATAGAGCTTTTATACCGTGCCGAAAACACCTGTTCATTTTAATTATACAAATTTTAAAGTCAGGTGTCAACGAATAAAGTATTAAAAAAATCCCTGTCCGGTGCTGCGGACAGGGATAAACAGAGAAAATATATTTTTATCACGGGCGTTAGTGCCCGTAAAGAAGCTTTCAGATCGGCAAAACCCCAATTACATTCTGCCAGCTCTGTCAGAGATATTCTCCGATCAGCCCCCAATACAAAGCTATTGATGATCTCAGCTGTGCTTTGCCTTTTTACTGTAAAGGAAAAGTGCAGCCGCACCTGAACTGCATAATGCAGTAAATTCCAGAACAGGCGGTCTGTCACCTGTTTTCGGTGAATTCGATGCCGATGTGGTTACAGCAGTTGTTGTTTTAGCTGTCTCTGTAGTCTTTTTTTCGGCATCTGTAGTTCCTGCTGCCGATGAAGTACTTACTCCCGCAGCATATATATTGTTCTTTACCGTAGTTATCCTTGCCGGAACAGCTGTGACCTTTGATGTCGTTCTGACAGTTGTCTTTGATACGGTAGTTGTTGTCACCTTTCTTGTGGCAGTTGTAGTAGTCACAGGCTTTATTGTTGTAGTAGTGGTTATAACAGGTTCAGGCTCTACCCATACCTCAGATGAAACATTGACTGCTGTCTGAGTCCTTACAGCATCATCGCCGTATGCTCTCCCGTTGGCATAGTGAACACATGATATCCTGTAAAAATAACCTCCGCGAACTTTAAGCCTTAGTCCGTTGATATTGTGATATTTCGTATTTGTTCCCGTATAGTCGCCGTAGGTATATTCATCGTACCAGTTCTCGCCGTCGCTGCTGAACTGGACCACTATATTCTTAAAACCTACCTCGTTCATCTTTCCCGACACCTGAGTCTTTGCAGTCAATTCCAGATACCCTTCTTCATATGATGTACATTTCAGGGAACATTTCTCAATAAGTCCTATAGCATTTTCATACTGTTCATATACACTGTTGTCGACCGATGCAGCTTTCGTCTGAACGGGTGCATACATCAGCATAACACTTAAACAGGCAGCTGTGATGTATTTTAGTCTCATACCGCTGCCCTCACTTTTTTATGAATTCCGAGGGATACGGAACAAAGCCCATTGCCGCTTCGACCCATGCGTTTTTATACATTCCGCTGCCGTGAAGCGTATATACAGTATTACCCTTTACGAATACTATCGTAGTACCATAGCCTTCATCAATTACTATACCGCTGATGGAGCCATTTTTGAATGTTTCATATTCGTATTCATCACTTGGTATGAGCACATCAGGCATATAGTAGGCGGATACATAATCCTCGATTATGATATCAAGGGAATTCTCACCGTCAGTAAACGTAAAGTACATATCATCAGAGTCTTTCATCTGCTCAAAGTGATACTCGTCAAGCACAAGAGAACCAAAATAATACGGCAATGTCTCAGGATAACAGGGATATATGCCGTGCTCCTCACACTTCGTAAGGATCTCTCTTGCCATATCTCTTGAATATTCGTTACAGTTTGCTGTTATTCTGTCAACAGTACCTGAACCTCCGGGTGTAGGAACTGTTGCAGAACCGCCTGATGATGACGGCTGATACGCAGTAGTCTGTGTTGCAGCAGGTACAGTAGTCATACCGAATGTGGAAGCTGACATAGCCCATGTCTCAGCAGCAGTTGTTGCAGTTGTTTCAGTCGTTGCCAATGTACCGGTCTGCATATATGTACCTGTGGTCATAAAAGGCGGCTCGGTAGTTATTATAGCAGGGTCAGCTTCAATGTCTCTCAGTTCGTTGAGATCAACACTGAAGCCCGATTTTGCTATCTTCATTACTGTTTCGACGACGTTTGCGCCGAAGGTATTGATGGTGTATATGTTTGCTGCGATGCAGATGACGAAGCAGGCTGCGAGGATAGCTGTCCATTTGCGCAGCTGTATGATCCGTCCGCGTTTTTTCCTTGCATCGACTTCTCCGAGTATTGTTTCCGCAGAAACAGACTTCGGAACTTCTTCGTCATTAATACTGATAACAGCATCGGTGATTTCCTTAATGGCATCAAGATCACGCTCCTCTAACGGCTTTGAAAGCTCCTCATCAAGAAGCCTCTGAAGGTCTTCAAGCATCTGATTATCCGAAAGCTTATCGGAGATCAGTTTATCTTTCAATATTATCACTCCTTATTTATGATAACGTCTGTAGACACTGTTCATTTTACAGCGCGCAGCTTCTTTTTTATCCTATGCACCTTCCTGTACAATGCAGGAAGAGATATCCCCAGTCTTTTAGCCGCCGCTGTTCGTTGTCCGTAGTCGCTGTCGTAATACAGCTCCAGAAGCTGCCTTTCTTCCTGATCGAGAATATCCAGCGGGCTGTCTGATACTTCCGTAAAGCCGCCGCTGTCAGCGATATTCATTGCCTCTGAGCTGTCCTCGATACTTACTGCTACAGGCGGGCTCTTCCGCAGAAATGTCTTTATCACATTATCTGCCGTTCTGTAGAGCCAAAGCCTTATATTATCCGTTTCGTCAAGCCTTTCATGCTTTGAGAAAAAGACCACAAAGACCTCCTGTGTGCAGTCTTCTGCGGAATGATGACTGTATCCGAGCTTTGCGTAGCAGTAGCTGAATATTTCCCGATAGTATTTCTCAATTATCAGCGTGCAATGTTCAGGCTCTATCAACAGTCTCACTTCCTTCCGTCGATAAGCTTCTGTAATATAAATGTCGCCCGAAGGCTCACTTTTTCTCTCAAAGCCCCATCTTTGTACGCCTGCACAAAAAATGCGGCACTAATTTGGATATTATTGCCGCAGTTTCCAAACATATTTTATTTTATCATCTTACTATGAGTTTGTCAATCACGATAAATTTGACATAAGATTAAAGATACTGTATCTTCCCTTTTGGTCTTTTAACAACAGGACCTCGGTACCTATACTTTTTACGAAAGCTCCCGTATCATCAAGTCTCATCTCGTTCAGTATCTCCTGCGTATCCGTTGTTTCAAAGGTATAAAAGACCACCTGATGACTGTCACCCGCTAAATTCATACAGCTTTCTGTTCTCATATTCATTATGATAACGTGCCTTGCAGCGTATTCTTTATCAATATACTTCATAAGGTATATCCATATCAATACACCGATAATACCTATTGATGCGGCAAATATGCCAAATATAAATATCAGCTTAGCAAAATTGATCTGTATATACCTGTTGAAAAAGACTTCAAAAAGTATCATAAAAACAGCAGCAACTGCGAATACTATCAGCACACCTCTGTAATATCTCTTTCTGAAGTATTTTACAGCCTGAATATCTTCATTTGACAGGTCATAAAAATCAAGATCGTCAATATTTGAAACTCTGCCTCCGTGTTCACGCACCAATTCCTGAAACTCTTTAGTCTCATCAGGCGGCGGAGAATATACTCCCGATTCAATAAGACTATCAGCAAGGAAAACATCAGGATTGCCTTTCTTGTTTTTTACTACAAATACCTTTGAACCCGTCCGGATTGTTTTGCTGTGCATAGTCCCAACAAAATCCTTGAGTATGATCCCCGTATCATCAAGCTTTACAACAAAATGATAGTATATATGCGTTGTCTCATTATCGCCCGAACCTGTAGTCTCTTTGACAGTATGACATGATACTATGGTACCATACCGTCCGCCGACAGGAGTATCCAGAATCTTCAATATAGCTATAACAATAAATATTCCTGCCCAAAAAACGCCAAAGGCAAAGCCCGGTAAGCCATTTCTGATATTATCGCTGTTTCCGAATGCAAGAATTGCTGCTAAAATAATGATAGCTGCTCCTATCGTAAGCAATACAGGTACACTTTTGTTTTTCTTCTTACGAACGAAATTATATTCATCTTGAGTAAGCGGATAAAATTCTTCAAAACTGATAGAATGATAGATCGTTTCGTCTGACATGATGCACCTCTTATTATTTATTCGGCTTTATTTGACATATTTCTCTTTCAAACAATATTTTATCATTTTTAACGTTAAAAATCAAGAGTATCATTCATCGAAATTCTCAGGGTGTTTAGGCTTGCGCCTGTAGCGCTTCTTGTCGATATCAGCTACCTTTGTTGCAGGATCGACTCCGTTCCAGCTGCCGCGCTTTGCAGAGTCTATTTTCTTCTTTTCCTTTTTGCTCATTTTATCATAAGATACGAATTTATCCATTATTTCCTCCATTCAAATTGATATCACGAACAGCTGATCTTTACCTCCGTATATAGACTCAAAGTCGCCCATATAGCTGAAACCGTACTTTTCGTACAGTCCCTTTTCGCCGCTCATGATATACACCTTGTCATATCCGATTGTTTTTGCGTATTCAAGGACTGCTTTTATCATTTTCTCCGATATCCGCTTTCCTCGGTGAAGCTCGTCAACGAACACAAAGCCTATGAGGGGAGTGTAAGGATACTTCGGGTCAAGCTCGTCCTTTTCGTTGAGAGTGCAGAAGCCCACAGGCTCATCAGCTTCAAAGACAGCAAATACACGCTCCCAGTCCTTGAAAAAGTCCTTTCGCATAAGCTCAGCAAGATACTTCCCTGCCCCCCAAGAGCATTTCTCGGCAAAAGCCGCTGTTTTCTCCCATTTTTCATGGGTATTTGTCATTGTATATATTTCCATTTTTCTCCTGTTGATAACGCTGCAAATTATTCGGGGCGATTAAGGAATCGCCCCCAGCTTACTCGGCTTATTCTTCTCCTGCCTTGAAGTTGTAAATAGGCTTGATGACTTCGTTTATCTCCACAGTATCGCTGATATTGTCCACTATATCCTCCATAGACTTATAAGCCATAGGGCACTCGTCCAGAGTCTGGGCGTTTACTGATGTGGTGTAGATACCGTCCATCTGCTTCCTGAACTCAGAAACTGTGAAACTCTGCTTTGCCTGTGAACGTGACATAAGTCTGCCTGCGCCGTGAGGTGCCGAACAGTTCCAGTCGGGATTTCCCTTGCCTGTACAGATGAGACTTCCGTCACGCATATTGATAGGTATGAGAAGCTTCTCTCCTGCCGCTGCCGAAACAGCTCCCTTTCTGAGTATCATGGTATCAGTATCAATATAATTGTGTATGGTCGTGAACTGCTCAACAGCGTGAATATGCATACCCTTGATTATCTCGTCCATCATAGCCTTGCGGCTGAGCATAGCGAACTGCTGAACTATCTTCATATCGTGGATATACTGATCGAACAGCTCGCCCTCACAGTATGCAAGATGCTTGGGGATATCTGTAGTTTTCGTATTTTCAAGCTTTTTCAGCTCCGACTGTATCTGCTTCTGCTTTCCCTCAGCTTTTAGCCGGGCAATAAGCTCATTTATCTCCTTATCGGAGCTTTTATTGAGCCGTCTGTAGGCTTCGTTCTGGTAGTACCTTGCAACCTCGACTCCAAGATGACGGGAGCCTGAGTGGATAACGATATAAATGCTTCCGTCCTCGCCCTTATCTGCTTCGATGAAGTGATTTCCACCACCGAGAGTACCGATGCTCTTTTCTGCACGAAGCGGATCAATATGCTTGTAGCAGTAAAGCTCAGTCAAATCTATCTTCTCACAGTAGCGGTGAGGCTTTTCTCTGATTGAAAATCCCGAAGGTATCTTCTCATAGATAAGCTTGTCCAGCTTTTGTAATTCGATATGCTTTTCCTTTAGTCTTACTGTCTCCATTCCGCAGCCGATATCAACTCCCACAAGATTAGGTATCACCTTATCCGTGATAGTCATTGTAGTACCAATGGTACAGCCTGCCCCTGCATGAACATCAGGCATTATCCTGATCTGCGAACCTGCACTCATGGGCTGACTGCAAAATGCTATGATCTGTGATACAGCGTCCTGTTCGATCACTTCCGTAAAGACCTTGGCTGAATTGTATTTTCCGTTTAAAACGATCATAATTTTCCTTTCCGAGCCTGCCCGAGCGCATAAAAAAAGCACTCCCACAGGAGTGCATAATGCTCTTTATACGCAAAAGCTCAGCACATGGCTGAACACTTCGGGCAAACTCCATGCTTTTTTAAAGTAATATTAAGTTCCGGCATCTGATAATTTTTAGTAAATATGGTCATGGTGTTCACCGTCCTTTCATAGAATATGGATTTATTATAATAGTCAAAGTTTTTAAAGTCAAGCCGTATAAAAAACTGTAACCAAACTGTAATAATTAGCCGAAGAGGATAAAAAACACCCTAAAGCGATACCTAAAGTTCTCAAAACTGTTTAAAAGGTTCACATGAACTCATTTTTAAAAATATCTCTTCTGTGCATTATGCATAAAACACATATATCATTTATACGAAGCGTATTTTTTGTCGCCTATTGACATAAAAGAAAAAATAATATATAATTACATCATGCAGTTGAAACAGGTCAGCTGCTGTAAATATTATGTGCTCCGCATAAGCACAGCATCATGATATGGAGGTTTATATGTTCGATGATGTTAACTGGGGAGTTGTTCTTCCCGCTGCAATAGGTATTATCCTACTTCTTATAATTATTTTCACAGGTTACATAAAGGCTCCCCCGGATACCGCTTATATCATCTCAGGTCTGAGAAAAAAGATCATAATCGGTAAGGCGAGCATTCGTATACCTTTCTTTGAGCGTGTCGACAAGCTGAAGCTCCAGCTCATAGCTGTTGACGTAAAGACTTCAAGTGCTGTTCCTACAGCAGACTATATCAACATCAATGTTGATGCAAACGTTAACGTAAAGGTAAGCAGTGATCCGGTTCTTATAAAGCTGGGTGCTGAAAACTTCCTTAACAAGGATACCGCTTACGTTGCTAAGGTTGCAAGAGAAGTTCTCGAAGGTAATATGCGTGAGATCGTTGGTCAGATGTCTCTTGAGGCAATGGTCAATGACCGTAAGGCATTCGCTGAAAAAGTTCAGGAAAACGCTGCTCCTGACCTTAACAGAATGGGTCTTGAGATAGTTTCCTTCAACGTTCAGAACTTTACCGATGACCAGAACCTTATCGAAAATCTTGGTATCGACAACACCACAAAGATCCAGAAGAAAGCTGCTATCGCACGTGCTGAGTCCGAAAAGGAGATCGAGATCGCCAAGGCTCAGGCTAAGAAAGAAGCTAATGACGCTAAGATACTTGCTGAGACTGAGATCGCTCAGAAAAACAACGAACTTGCTATCCGCCAGGCTGAGCTCAAGAAAGAAGCTGATACACAGCTTGCTATCGCTGATGCAGCTTATGAGATACAGCGCGAGGAACAGCGTAAGTCAATTGAGGTTTCAAAGGCTAACGCTAACATCGCTGCTTCCGAAAAGGACGTAGAACTCAAAGCTCGTGAGGCTGAGGTAACTGAAAAGGCTCTCGAAGCTCAGATCAAGAAAAAGGCTGAAGCTGACCGTTACAAGGCACAGCAGGAAGCCGATGCAAAGCTCTATCAGCTCAAGAAAGAAGCTGAGGCAGACCGTTTCCAGCGTGAGCAGGAGGCTGAGGCTCAGAAGGCTGAGGCTGAAGCTCAGAAGTTCGCTAAGATGCAGGAAGCTGAAGGTATCGCTGCCGTAGGTAAGGCAGAAGCTGACGCTATCCGCGCAAAGGGTCTTGCTGAGGCTGAAGGTATCAACGCTAAGGCTGAGGCTATGAAAAAATACGGTGAAGCTGCTATCCTCGAGATGTACTTCAAGGCTCTGCCTGAGGTCGTTAAGAATGCTGCTACACCTCTTTCACAGGTTGACAAGATCACAATGTACGGCGATGGAAACTCAAGCAGACTTGTTGGTGATATCATTGGTTCTACCACAAAGGTTACCGATGGTCTCTCAGCTGCTACAGGCGTTGACCTGAGAGATCTGCTGGCAGGCTTCCTCGGCGGCAAGAAGGCTGACAAAACATCTGATGAAACACAGGAAGAGTCAGATGGAACTGACGAATATATCTACAACTACGAAGAAAACAGAGATTCTGATAATGATGCTTACAACACGGACGATTCTCAGTACTATACTGAATATGATCCGGACGACAATAATACACCTGAAGTGTAATATTCTAAGCACAAAATGTTATCCCCTGATGATATGCGGTCATCAGGGGATATTTTTGTTACCCATTTGTAATCCCTCTGTAATTGGCACTTCCATATTGCGCAAAATTTGATTGGTCACTTTGTATAGTTTTCACAAAGTTACACAAAAAGCATTTACAAAAGTCGTCATATAGATTATAATGATAATAGAATTATTGATTTGACGCTGACTTCAGATAGCAATATTTGGTCACAAGCCTCTGGAATAAAAATTCAGAGGGGGGGTATTAACAATGATAAAACATCTTTCAGGAGATTTTGAAACAGTTGAGTATGACACCAAAAAATACGCCATGCTCTATGACAATGTTCAGAACGAAGAATATCCTGTTCACTGGCATAATGCTGTCGAGTTTATTATGCCTCTGAAAAATGAATATACGGTAAGAGTTAACGGCACAGATTACAAGGTCCCCGAAAACGATGTTCTCATCGTTCCTCCGGGAGAGCTCCACAGTATGCCCGCTATTCCGGGCAGACGTATAATCTTCCAGTGCGATAACAGTATCCTCGGGGAGATATCTGCCCTTGAGCCTGTTATGCGTTCTCTGAATTCACCTGTACTCATAAATATGGAAATGGACAAAGAGCTCCATGTCCTTGCAAAGAAAACAATGCTCGATATCCTTTCTCTTTACACATCAAAGTCAGAGCTGGCTGATGTAAAGATATACGTAAAAGTCATCGAATTGTTCATGGCTCTCCGTGAGTATCAGCTGGAACAGCAGAAGATAGTTATGGACTGCGACGATGATAAGATTGACGAATACAGCGAAAAGTTCGGTACTGTACTCAAGTATATCGACAATAACTATATGTACGATATAACCCTTGAACAGCTTGCCGACGTTGCAGGCTACAGCAAATACCACTTCTCGCGTATTTTCAAGCAGTATAACGCAATGTCATACTTACAGTACATAAACGCAAGACGTACAAAAGCTGCCGAGCTTCTACTCCTTGATCCGGGCATACCTATTACGGAGGTCGCTATGCGTTCAGGCTTCAAGAGTCTGACCACCTTCAACCGTATATTCAAGGAAATAAAGCATTGTACGCCTACAGACTTCAAAAAGCTGTATGCACTAAGATAACAAAACCGCACATCTGAGATGTGCGGTTTTTATTTTATCCTAAGATCTCATAAAGGAAATCTAACTGATCTGCGTCATGCAGCTTGTATATCTTTGTATCAAATCCATGTTTGCCGTACGTATCATAATGTACTGCAATAAACTGTCTGTCATTTGAAAAACTCAGATCCTTAAATGTGTTATCACCCGATATCATTATGAAGTTATTTCCGAATGACTCGCAAAACTCCTTAGAACCGTATCCTCTCCACATATCAGGTACAATATCCTCATTCTTCAGCTCATGTGTCTCAAAATACTTTTTCAGCTTATCGATCTGTTCGTCAGTAAGCTTCTCTTCTTCCCAATTATAATTCACATACTTGTTTAAAGTAATATCATTGTCCTTGTTACTGAGGTCCTCAAAAACAGAAGTCACTGGAGCATCAGCCTCTTCTTCCATTTCAACAGGCACATCTTCAGAGCAGCGGAAACTATCAGGTATACTTGTTCCGAACATATCGCATATCTTTACGCCAAAGTTCATATCCTCACACTTATAGAATCTCCAGTCATCATCAACTATGGTATCTCCGTCATATGTCGCACTGTAAATGCAGGCTGTATTTCGGAAATCAGCTGAAATATATGTTACAGTCGCGCCCTCGGTATACTTGATCGTCAGATTATTCCTGTTTGGCTGTACAGCCCAGCCGTAATAATTAACAGTACCGTCAAATTCATACCATGTCTGAGACTCAAAGAGTTCTGCAAGCTGATCTCGCTGTTCCTGTGAAGGAGTCTGGTAATCAAGGGTATAAGGTGAGATCTCGTAATCCGTAGCGAGCAGATCAGTAAACGGCGACTTTTCACATAATTCAGGAGTTATAGTATTATCGTCTGTATCATCACCGATTATCTCCCTCATACCTTTGTCAAAAGCTTCGTAATCTATGCGGAATATCTTCACATTGCTTACTCCTGCAGCTTCCCCTTCATCAAGATGCTCAGGGATTTCACAGTAGCTTGCATATCCCATATCAAATACAGCTACATTATATACGATATCATCTTTTATCCATTGAACAGCATACATATCAAAGTCTTTTTCTTCAAGAACTTCTTCAGGAATATCATCAGCAGGCACTTCTTCGCCCCAATTGAAGCTATTGAGAAATTCTACGATCTTATCCCTTGTTTCACCTTCATACTTTACTTTTTCAGAATCTTGTCCATGAGAAACAGTAAAATCATATGTACCGAAATCACCGAATGGACAGCTCATGCAAGCAGCTGCTTCCGTAGTTTCTTCTATATCTGCTGTAGGTACCTTTCCGCTTCTGTTGATAAGATATCCTGTTGTACCGATACTGCCCGCAATGACCGCACAGGCTGCAACAGCACTTATGCTTCGTATTAATCGATTTTTCGGCTTGATTCTCTCGGCATTGAATACATGATCTGTATATCCGTCATTATCGGTTTTACTTATAGCTATATTTCTCACTGAGTTTTCACACGCAGCAATAATTCTTTCTTTTGTATCTTTAGGCATTTTGATTTTCTCCAATTCATTTTTCAAATTATTTGTCATGCTACAATATACTCCTTTCGGTATTTTTCCTTCAGCAGCTTTCTTCCGCGTGAAAGACGCATTTTAACTGCCGAAACACTTACACCTGTGATTTCAGATATCTGATCTATCTTATAGCCCTCAACATAAAAGAGTACAAGTATTATTCTGTATTTTTCATCAAGCTCCGACAAAGCTTCGAGAATTCCGCTGTCGTGCTGCTCAATGAAATATCCTTGTAAAAGCTCTTCTCTTTCTGTCTTATGTCTTTGACGATATCTCAGCATATCGCGGCATTTATTTGTGGCTACAGTGATGAGCCATGCTTTTTCGTGCCCCTCGCTGTCAAATGCAGTTGTTCTCTGCACATATTTTATAAAAGTTTCCTGCACAGCATCTTCTGCATCAGCAGAGTTTTTAAGCATAACGAGACATATTCTGTACAGCATATCGCCGTATTTCTCGACCGCCTCGCGAGCGCAGCCGTTTGTAAGCAATATCATCAGCTCCTTTCACTATAAACACGTACCGAAAATCAAAATGGTCACATTGAATTATACCATATATGAAATACAAAAGCAAACTCCGTTTATAGCATATTCAAATAAAAATGAAAAGACAGCCGATGTAAACCGACTGCCTTTCAGGGGATATTAAAATTTGGAGAAATCTTAACTAAGTTGTGCCGACCACCGATTCTGTGATCGGCACATAATTTTTTAATACAATCGCATCAATTAAGCTCTTGTATGAACCTGACCGCCTGCAAGTGTCTTGCCGTGAGCCTTAGCCATCTCAGAGATGCTTACGTTCTGGTAACCATTCTGTGCGAGCCATGGAAGAACCTGTTCCATAGCTGCTGCTGTTGTCTGGTAGTTCTCGTGGCAAAGTACGATAGCACCTTCAAGTGAACCGTTCTGTGCAGCCTGCTTGATTGTATTTACGATATCATTTGTTGAAGCATTGTTCCAGTCCTTTGTATCGATTGCACAGCTGATGAGCGGAATGTCATAGAGTGCTGACTGAACTGTACCGTTGCTCTCAAGATAAGGTAATCTCATAAGGTGTGAAGGCTCAGTGCCAATGATGCCCTTGAGCTTGCTGTTGCACTGCTCCCACTCACTTCTGATCTGGCCTGAACCAAGCTGACCGAGGTGTGGGTGAGTCTGAGTGTGGTTAGCAACTTCCATGCCTTTTTCAAACTCATACTTGATCTGCTCGTTTGTCTTTATCCAGCTGCCTACGTTGAAAAATGTAGCTGTCATGTTGTTCTTAGCAAGAGCATTGATGATTCTGTAACCAGGATCATTTGTGCTTGTTGCTGATGCACCGTCATCGAATGAGATAGCGCAGAGCTTCTTTGACTTATCAACTGTAGGTGTAGTACCTGTCTGTCCTGTCTGTCCAGTCTGACCTGTGCTGCTGCCGCCTGTTACGTCGAGTGTAAGCTTTGATACGTTAGCCTTACCGCTGCTCTCCCAACCTTCTACGTTGAGTGCAACTTCTGTGAGGTTACCGATATCCCAACCAGCGTCTGCCCATGCCTTGAAGTGATCTGATACTGTGATAGTACCTGATGTTCTCTTAGACTTACGAACGCTGAAGTACTGCTTGAAGTTTCTTGACTGGTTGTCAAGGATTGTAGGACCATAGTGATCGAGTGTGAATATCTCATACTCAGCACCGTCGATTGTTACAGTCTTGCTGCCGCCCTGAGCTGTTGGACGCCAGTTTACCCAGTCCTCAATGATGTAGTACTCTACGAGAGGATCTGTCATCCAGCCGTATACGCAGAGTCTTGAGTTACCCTGTGAGCTTGCTGAATAGTCAGCTGCGTAATCCATTACGATCTTACCGCAGTCTGTAGCCTTCTTTGTACGGTCAAAGTCCATACCGCGGCGAGCGAGGAAGTTACCTGAACTTACCTGTGCGCTCCACTCTGTGTTGAATGTACCGCCGCTGCCGAGAGTCATTGAACCGCTTCCGCCTTTATTGTCAAGCCAGATCTCGTAGCTGTAGCCATCGCTTGTACCCTTGTACTGGTTCTTGCCATTACCAACATTGAACTTCTCTCCGCTTATTGTAGGAGCCTTAGTTGTTGTAGTTGTAACAACCTTAGTAGTTGTTGTAGTTGTAGCCTTCTTAGTTGTAGTAGTTACAACAGGTGGATTTGTGATGCTCTCTGCATAGCTCTCAGGAAGTGACTTAACAAGACCTAAGAGGAACTTCTGGATTGTAAGAGCGTCGTTTGTTGTAACACCGCCGCCTGCCTGATTTACGTCAGCGTTTGCAGCCTGTACATCAGTAAGCGCATACTTGTTTGGATTTGCAAGTGACTGCATAATAAGAACTACGTCACCCATATCAACTGTGCCGTCCTTATTAGCGTCGCCCCACTTAGAAACCTTAGCCTCAAGTGCAGCCTTAGGATCTACAGTTGTAGTTGTGGTTGCAGGCTTTGTGGTTGTAGTAGTTGTAGTTGTAGTTGTAGTAGTGGTTGTCTTCTCCATTTCATCAGCATACTTATCCATTATCTTGATGATGTCATTGTAGAATGACTTAGGCTGGTAGTTGCTGAATGGAAGTGGTGAACCACCGTTCTCACGGTATCTCCAGCTTCTCTCATCGGTTGTACCCCAGAGAGTTACGCATGAGATGTTCTTAGCGTGCTTACAGATAACCTCGAAGATCTCAGGATAAAGCTTGCTGTTTGTACCTGTGCTGTTTGTGATATCAAGCTCTGTTACCTGAACATCAAGACCGAGGCTCTCAAACTTCTTGATAGCTGTCTCGTACTCACTTGCTGAAGGATATCTTGAATCAAGGTGTGACTGCATACCGATACCGTCTATGTAGTCGCCGGCAGCCATTACCTTCTTAGCCATGTTGTAGAGGTCA
>NZ_KI912494.1:0-109648 GCF_000518765.1 Ruminococcus flavefaciens ATCC 19208
CCGTTGAGGAAGAAGTCAGAGAACTGCTGTGAGCTTCCTTCCTCGTTTGCTTCTGCGAGAGAATGTCCGATGTACGGTACAGTTATATCTTCAATAGCCGAGCAGCCGCTGAATATATGATATCCTATACTTTCAGTACCTTCACTGATAACGATTTTTTTAAGTGAAGTACAATCGCTGAATACATAATCCTTTATCTTGGTTATGGTATCAGGAACGGTCAGCTCTGAAATGCCAGTGCCTGAGAACACATATGAACTGAGTTCACTGATAGTTGCAGGTATAACGATATCCGTGATAGAAGCACAGTTAGCAAATGCATATTCATCTACAGATGTAACAGCCTCAGGCATTACGAGCTGACCTTCGGGATATCTTACTTCTACAACTTTCTCCTTTTCATAATCATATACATCATATGATACGGTAGAGAATGAAGAACAGTTCCTGAAAGCACTCTTACCGATGCGCTTGATGGTCTGCGGTAAATTTACAGACTCCATATTGCTGCAATTTATAAATACATTGTCGCCTATGCTTGTGATCACTCCGCCGTTCTTTTCGTCACCTGCGTTTTCAATGACCGCATACTTGATAATTGAAGGATCTCTGAAAGGTGATGAACTGAAATCATACATATCGCCATATCCGCAGGCATAGAGGTATCCGTCGGGATAGAGCATATATGAAATATGTTCACCAAGTTCTCCTGTTTCGGCAATTATCTCGTCCTTTGTAAAGGAAGGAGCAGGAAGAGTCTGAGGTACAAACGCAGGTTGTGTTGTTACAGGCTGTGTAACTACTGCACCTGTTGCTGTACGTGATCTTCCGGGCTTATAACCGCCGTCAGGATTGCCTTCAGGATCAACTGTAATATCAGCTTCTATCGTTTTTTCAATATGACGGTTATCTACATTCACATAACCGCTTTCAAGAGTTGTGTCGCCATATTTTACAGTGTAACTATAATTACCCGGCAGACAATAGAATACAGCATTGCCGCTTCCGCCGACAGTACGCTCCTTGTCATCGAGCTTGACTACAGCTCCGGGGATATAGCCGCCGTCCGAACTGCTTATAACGTTGAATGTGGTCCTGAATCTGTTATAGTAACAGTCGCCCCAGCCAAAGCCTTTTTCCGACGAGAAATATGCGTTAAAGAAAGGAAGATTTATTGAGAGATCAAAAAGATTCCAGCTCTTTTTCTGCCTGAGAACACATACGTCCAGGTTGACCTTTATTACAAAGTCTGTTTTTGCTTGTATACAGAATTTGCAGGCGTGGTAATAGGATTTTGTCTCGCTGTCGTTTATAATAACATTATCGGGCGGTTCGTCCATGTTCTTAATGTATTGCTCAAACATCGCGCCGAGATCCGCTTCGGCTCTGATCCTTAAGCCAGCTTTGATGTCGAAGCCGAGAGCTGCAATGTTTTCATTTGCAACTTCAAGATACAGCTTCAGCTCAAGACCTGCGTAGATCTCGCCTGTGATCTTCAGACTTACACTGAAAGTCTTTTCATCTAAGATCGAAGATATCGGCGTAACTTCTCCGTCTTCATATTTAAATCCTCTTATATTGTCCCATTTTACGGTAAATGTGATCTTGCCCGAGAATTCCACGAAAACACGCGGAGAAATTTGTATTAAAGTACCCGGGATAGAAGTCGGTATAACGATCTTTGCAATTGTTGCTCCGAGAGACTGAACCTTTGACGATGTTGGTTCAGAATAACCGCTGCCCGAAAAACCTCTGGTAACAGTAAATGTAGGTGTTACCTTTACTGTAAGCTCGATCTTTGTTGTTCCGAACTTCTTGAAGAAATTGAAGTTAACGGAGATCGTTACTGTACCTGAGATCTTATCCGCATTTTTAACACTAAAATCCTCATACGGATCGTGCGGTGTGGTATCCTCGGTCTGAGGGTCAAATATCGAGTCAAGACTGAATGTCTTGCTTGCACAGTAATCGAATTTGAGATCATGCTGAGGTGCAACATACTCAAAATCAAATGAGCCGTCATCATTTACGACAACGTCACCGTTTTCATCTACATTCGGGAAAGATACGCCTTCATCTGCGGCAGAAGTGTCGATCTGAGCCTTGCTCATATTGCCGTCACTTTCTATCTTGATGAAATCAAACATATCTTCGATATCATCATTACCCGATACAGTTACTGTATCGCCGTCCTTTTCGATCTTTTCAACGCTTACAGCTATGATATTATCTTCATCAGGCTGTATATAGAGGTATTCACCCTTTTCGAGAGAAGCAACGCTCTCATCAGCATTGTCAAATACGAAAACATTATTGTCATAGTCGGCAGAGACAAGAGTATTCTGTTCCTCTGAGCTTTCTGCTATGACTGTGTCTTCATTGAGAACGAGGAAGTTAGTGGTTTCATCTTCGTCGAGATTAACTACCTGTTCCTGATCGAAGTCATTGATGTCCGTGGCAAGTATTTCTTGATATTCCTTGCTGTATCTGCTAAGGGTATATGGTTTGCCAACGGGGCGGTTCAGCGGATCAAAAAGCTGAGCCTTAACGAGATAATACCGGGGAAGCTTTGATGCATCAGTTTTGAGCTCGCTGTTGACAAGTTCGCCTGCTGAAACAGATGTTTCAACGCTTAGTACGTTTTCCGAAGTTTCATCATTGATGAATGAAACTACGATCTTTGCTTCTGTCTGCTGGGTAGATGCTATACGTACTGTTCCGGTTTCAATGTCAAATTCCAGAGATGTGATCTGGAACTGAGAGTTGCAGGCATTTTCTGCAAGTGGATTCTGTACTTCTTCTTCGGCAGCCGCGTGTTTGAAAAAGGTTCCAAGCGAATTGGTCGATTTGATGTCATAATCGCTTGATATAGGTCTTGTTTTTTCCGTGGCTGTCTGTGCTTCGCAACCTGCATGGGATAATGCTGCATGGGGCATGACAGTTGAAGTACACATTACTGCACTTATAGTTCCTGCAATGATCCTTTTTAGTCGTTTTAGCATGTTTCTACATTCCTCCTCAAAATAATTTTTGGTAATATATACCATTTATATATTATATTACAAAATATACAAAATGTCAATGTTGATTTAGACGAATTTTTGCATTTTTAGACACAAAACATTGACGCTGCAACAATTGTTATTCGTGGCAAAATAGGTAAAAATGTACTGTAGCCATATTTGGCGATATTTTTTCTGCCGGTGATATATGTATAATCATATGTCTTATAAAATACTGAGCATAAAGACGTCTCGCAAGCACAGCAGGGAATATGTAACGCGATAGGATAAATGCTGATCTTTCGGTAAATATGTCTGATAGAAATTCATGAGATCACTTTCGGATAAAAGTTTTGCCATTTCAAAAAGGTAAAATAACGAATTATTGCAAAGTCTTTGCTGAAAGATTTTCAAAAATAAATAATGTACGAAATATGTTACAATATCTATGGGAGATTTAAGGCCAATTATAGATCATAAGGTGTATCCGATATATTTATTTGAATTAGTCATGTTAACAAAACGCAATTATTGATGGAATAAATTTTTAAACAAATCTGCAAATAATACTGATTGACTTTTTAGGAAAGATAGTGTATTCTATACAAACATGACTTTTTAGGCTTTATATTATTTGAAAGGATATTAAAAATGGACAAACTTAAAGACATACTCATCAGCAATTGCTGTAATTCACATTATCTGCGATATCGAAAACATAACTTTTAAAAACAAAAACAGAAAGGAAAATTTTAAATGCGTAAAAAACTTAAAATTTCATTAAGTAAAAAAGCACTGTCATTCATGGTTGCTTCTTCATTAGCTTTTGTTCAAGCTTCGGCTATATTACCTGTCAATGCTGTAGCAGCTGATAATACTTCTGTTTCTAATGAAGCATCAAATATAATATATGGTGATGCTGATCAAGACGGAATGCTTTCGATCCATGATGCGGTTTTAATTGAAAACTATGTCATAGACAGTGAAACATATCCAATATCTGATCCTGTAGCTGCTGATGTCAATCTTGACGGCAATATTACTTTACATGATGCAGAGATAATACTTCAATATCTATCGAAAAGATTTGAAAAATTACCGTATAATAAAGAACTGCAATGGATCAATTACCCAGATCCTGCAAAATATGAAATCATAAATACAGGAATGAACTGGGATACAGCTAAAGAATACTGTGAGAGCAAAGGTGGGCATCTTGCTGCTATAACTTCACAAAGAGAGCAGGCGATGATAGCATCTCTTATAAAAGCAGATAATAAAGCTGCCGGAAATTACTGGATAGGTGCCTTCCGTAATAAGTATGAATGGGAATGGGTAACAGGAGAACCTATGACATATACAAACTGGAGAGAAGATGAAATACATGGACCACTTGATGATGTATTAGGAATATATGATGTATCAGGAGATTTAGACATATCACGATTCAAATATTGCTATTGGTTTGATGATACGCGTTTTAACTTCAACCCATTTATATGCGAATATGAAGAACCGCAAAGCCTTCAACAAGCAACTTCAATAACAACTTCTGCAGCATTTACTGACATAACAACTACTTCAACTACAACCAGCACATCGACTTCGTCAAGCACTACTTCTTCAACAAGCAGTACATCGACATCGACAACAAGCACATCTACTTCAACAAGCACTTCAACTGTGACAGCTACAATGACACAGCCTGTTCCTCCTGAGCCGCGCAGACTCGATATACAGGGGGAGATGACAGTTAAGGAAATGAGCATGGATGATATCGTAAAAGCCGGAATCAATCTTAATAATAAATCTAATTACCATGTTTTTGAGTATTCGGTAAAACTTACTTTTGAGGCTAAGCGAAATATCAATATAAAAAAATACAGTGCAACGTGTGCTGAAGATGGTGCTGTTGTTCCCGTAAAATATGGTTATTTAAATAGAGATGAACAAGAAGAACAGCAAGGAGATAATCAAGAAGAATATCTTCCTGCACCGACAATAACTATAGATGATGAACCTGTACAGGTAATTGATTACAGGGAAACAGAGCATGAAGAAATGTATATGATCATCACAGGTGAGTGCAAATGGCTCAAGGAGTTCTATGATGTACAGCTTATCGTGATAAATAAGGATACTGAGAAGGAAGCACTTACAAATTGTTCTGCTACACTTAACGTACTTGACGGTCTTACTTTGATGAACTGTCCAAAAACTCAGTCGATCGCTAAGCTTAACGCAGGTGACGCATATACAGTACACTGGTATGTACGCGGAGATAAAGCAGGAGATTATGACCTTACAGCTGATTTCAAGGGCAAAAACCGCGGCGAAGAATTTACATATGATTTTAAGTCACAGAACACACTGCACGTATACGCAGGTGATGCTTTGAAAATGAAGATATCACTTCCGAGATATTCATTCTTTGATGAGGATTATCCTGTTACAATAAGCTTTGAGAATGTATCAAATAAGCCAATATACAATATAGAGCAAAGAATAAACGGTTACATACAATCAGTGCAGAAGAGAAAATATATAGGTGATGAGCTTATATCTGCCGAACCTACCAAAACACTTAATAAAGAATTCTATAATGATATGAGCTATAGCGTCGGTCAGCTTGACCCGGGCGAAAAGGTGGTTGTCACCGTAGCTATTCATGATGTATGGAAATCAGTTATTGAAAAGGAGATACAGGATGCAAAAGCAGCTTCTGATCTTGCAATACTTTTGTCATCTTCAAAGAAAAATCAATATCTTCTTGCTATTAATTTGATATCAACTATTGGAAGAGCAACACTTGAAGGAATTGTGCCAGGACATATATTGAAGCATGTGAGTGTTGCAACACTGCATAATTCTACAACAACTATCCCATATGAAGTTGAAATAATTGATGTTGCAGATGATCTGAAAAGTAAGTATACAAAAAGTATGCTTGAGGAAGTTGCAAAAAGCTTATTGGCTTTTTCATTGAGTGAGCCCGGATTGGAATCTTATTCTGATCTCAATAATATCTGCATATTTATGAACGATGTTATTAAAAACGGAACGGAAATAGATAAAGATCTGTATCCTTTTGTAAAATTTCTAACATCAATTATGGACAAGGGCTCAATTGGTAATGCTCTTGATTTAGGAAACGATTTATATTATCGATTATATAAGCCTGAAGGAAGCGCAAAAGTTACATTCTTTATTGTCAGAGCTGACGGTACAATACAGTATGCGCCTGCTTCAAATGTAAAAGCTCCTGACAGATCTGCATATGAGGATTTCGACATTGATGTGATCGACGGCGAATATACTGTTGCTGAAAACGGAGATATGATATTTACCAGTGACGCATTAATAAAGATAACACCTAAAAAGGCTAATATAAGAGCAACGATAGGTGCTGTATCAGACGATGGCAAAGAAAGCTTCAATATCCCTGTTGTGGTTGTTGACGAGCATGAATGCAAGGGAGAGAATGTGATAATCGCTCCGCCTTCAGACGGAAACGGAGCAACTTCTGCTTGTTTCTGTGAAACCTGCGGTGAGCTTTTAGACTGCTCATACCTTCCTGAAGAAGCAGTGGCTATGCTCAGCAACGGTGAATGCTATAACGATATAAGAGGCGCTGTTGCCGATTATAAAAACTATGATGAGAAGGATATGAAACTCTATGTTTTCGGCAATATAAATATAGTCGAAGATGTAACGGTTCCTGAGGATATCATGCTTGTAATAATACCTGAAACCAAGATCACTGTTAACGATGGCTGCAAGCTTATCGCAAAGGGTGATGTAAAGGATTTCAGCGGTTACAATTACGATCTTAGCGGAAATGGTTCTATTTCATCAATTGTAACAACTACAGCTACAACAACTACAACTACAACAACTACTACTTCAACGACAACATCTGCTACAACTACATCGTCTACTTCAACAACATCAAAAACTTCATCAACGACAAGTACAACTGTTACAACGGGTTCAACATCTACAACAGAAACTAATAGCGGCAATTCTTCAAATAATTATGATGAACTCCCGCAGACAGGCAATAATTCAATGATTAATTTAGCATTTATTTTTGGTGCAATATTGCTTATCCTTGTAGGCGCTTCCTTTTTGATAATACCAAATTATGATAACAAGAAGAATAAATTTTTTCTTAATAGTTCAAAAATGAAAAGTTAACATATAATATACTATGTTTGAACTGATCACGTTTGGAAGAAATCAGAAAGTAAAGAG
Source organism: Ruminococcus flavefaciens ATCC 19208 (assembly GCF_000518765.1). Lineage (GTDB taxonomy): Bacteria > Bacillota > Clostridia > Oscillospirales > Ruminococcaceae > Ruminococcus > Ruminococcus flavefaciens. Next base: position 7,257 of record NZ_KI912494.1, read on the forward strand.
TTATACTACTTTTATTATTTTCCTACACTTCCTACGGTTTTAAGATTTTTTTGTAAAGGCAATAAGCGTCAAATCAGCTTTTCTCCTTGAAAAACAGGTGCCAAACAGGATTCTATCAAACCATGAGAAACTGCTGAAAATCCGTCAACGTAGGATTGTGGTCCGAGGACCATGAAATATACAAAATAAAGCTTTAACTAACAGAACCGCCATGTGGCGGTTCTGTTTTATGTATTTACATTATATCGGTGATATGATATAAGATTATGTTGAATTACATGGTAAAATAATGATGTTGTTCCCTTAAAAAATGAAAAAGCTGTTGAAAAACATGTGCAAGTCCGGGTCAATGCAAACGTGGAAAAATCACTTTATTCATCGCTCGAAATGACGATATATTCACAAATAAGCACTTCTGTTGATTGGGTTGCCGTGGTACACAAACATAACCTTAAATATAGCCTTAAACCTACGTGATTTGCCGAGTTTTGCCACTAAGTATTCAGTGCTTGGAGATTGACCAGCGCGGTCCTTCTTCACCGATAACTCCATTTAGAGCAAATCCACATTTCTCAAGCACTCTTTTTGACGCAGTATTTTCTGAATCGGTCTCTGCTTCAACTGCGGCGACCTTTGGATGCGCAAATGCCCATTCCAATACTGCTTTGACTGCTTCGGTCGCATAACCGTTATTCTGATATTCTTCTGAGATACCGTATCCAATTTCAGCAACACCGTTTGCTGAAAGTCCCTTGAAGCAGAGTTCGCCGATGTGTGTGCCGTTTTTCAGTTCGATCATCCAGATCGCATACCATTCCCATTGATCGGGATTACTCAGACATCCATTCAGCATTTCTGTGTATGCCATCTTCAGTACATCGACAGTCTGCGCTTCAATGAAATGTTCCATGATATCCTGCGATGAAGCGTAGATATTCAGTCTTCTTGTTTCGAGCATTGTATTCTCCTTTGGTCTGATTCTCATTTTGTACCATATCATTATATCATAATTTTTTTATTCCATCAAGTCAATAAGGGCAAAAATTAGCGGCTCATCGGAGTGAGCCACAGCCGGAAGCATCATAGTGATTATCCTTTGTTCTGTTCATTTCCTGTCTGGCGTTCTGAACTCCCTCCATGCGGTGAAGTTTTTGCTTCAGCAGGTATAGTTTCATCAGGGCTTGCAATCGTATCATTCAAGAATAGAAGAATATAACAGAAAGTCCATTTTAAAAAGGGACTTTCGTCATTTCACCACAAAAAGAGTATATTTCACCACATTATTCACAATGCCTCGTTTTTCTGTGCTATAATCAGAAAAAACGAAAGGATCGGTACATGTGAAAAAATTTCTTATTGCATTGATCGTTCTGGCTTTTGTGGGCGGAATGGCTTGGTTTTTCCTGCTTCGCCCCGAAACGATCTCACAGGAAACTCTTACACAGGACTTTGAAGCCCATCGTCAGGCTTACGAGGATGTTGCGTACTATCTCATAAAGAAGGATATCACCACTGAGATCAAAGATATCCCGATGGCAGGGAAACAGTATGACGGTGTCGAGTATGAGGATACAGATGAGTACCGTGCATTTATAGAAGCCATTTATGTTATCATGGAGGAAGATCACGATGCGATCATCTCTGACGGCGAAACTGTGGAGTTCGTGTATCACAGCACGGGCGGCAAGTTCCGAAAGCTGTACGGCTCGGTGATCTATAACGGTGAAAAAACAGTAAATGGCAAGGTCACTGTTCCGCTGACGACCGACGGCTGGCACTTGTATATCGCACAGGGGTAAGGTGATTCTATGCGCAGATATGTTTCTGTAATGCTTGCATCGGTACTGCTGTTGACGGGCTGTTCTGCCAAGATCGTGCAGAACGAACCAAAGCCCATTGACAATACTGTCTATACACGTGAAAGCGCAGGGATACGCCTTGAGGACGATTTTTACGGGTATATGAATTTTGATCTTCTGTACGGCGGCAAAATACCTGCCAATATGAACGAATTAAGCGCGGGACAGCTTGTAAACAAAAAAATCGAAGTTATTCTTTCCGATGAAATACTGACAATAGCCAGGGGCGAAGGTTATAGGAAAGGCAGCGATGAACAGAAAATACACGACCTGTATGAGCAGTTTCATGATGACGAAAAAAGAGAAAAAGTCGGTATTGAACCGCTTGAAAAGGGCCTTGCGTCGATTGAAGGTGCAAAGACGGCAGCTGAAATTGTTCGTGCCTGCGGTATGCTTTATACTGAATACGGAGTAGCTGTGCTGCCTGCGGTGTATGTATCGCAGGATCATTTTGACAGCAGCAGATACAGCTTATGTCTTGGACAAATGGAGCTTTTTTATTCGACCGATGAGCTTCTGAACGGCAGGGACAGCGCAGATGAGTTGCAGCGGCAGATGACAGAGCTCCTTGAAGCTGTCGGAACAGATGATGCCGATACCCTCGCTTACGATACGGTCACGATGCTGCTGGATATTGCAAAAAGCACTGCCGACCTCAACGTTAAGACAATGGAGGAAATGCACAATATCCGAAAGCCCGGTGAGCTTGATCCTCTGATCGCGTCTTATATCGAAACGCTGGGGCTTGGCAGACGCGATGTGATCGTGTATGACACGGAACAACTCGATAAAATATGCTCTTTGCTGACCGATGAGAATCTCGCGTTTTGGAAAGTGCTTGCGGAATGTGTACTGATATGCGAATACAAGGACTATCTTCCGCCGAGTATTTCCGAGTTCTTGAGCTCGGACAAAAGCTCCGACGAAGAAAAAGCTAAGAGCGTTGTGAAAAAGCTGCTTTCGGACGAGGTCGGAAATATCTATGCTCAAAAATATCTTGATGCTCAGATAAACGCAGCTGTCAGACAGATGACAGAGGATATTATCGCAGCATACAGAAAGGTCATCGAAACGTCGGAGGTATTGTCCGAAAATGAACGTGTGGAATGTCTTGCGAAAATTAACCATTTGACCGTAAATATCGGCTGTCCTTATGAAGAATATCACAGCAGCTCTACTGTTTCAGGGAGTCTGCTTGAAAGCGCTGTAAGTATAAAAAGTGCGGCAGTAAAAGATAACTTTTCAAAGCTTGATAAGAGTCCTCAGCCGACCGACTGGTATATGCCGCCGCAGACGGTCAACGCTGTCTGCCGTCCAAAAAGCAACAGTATTACAATTCCCATGGCATTGTTTAACGAACCGTACTTTGATGTCAATGCGGATTATTACACAAATCTTGGCGGACTGGGTTCAGTCATCGCTCATGAGATAGGCCACGATTTCGATGCGGAGGGTATCATTTACGATGAGTATGGAAATTACCGTCCCGAACGTAAGGGCAGCAACAATACGAATAGACTGTCCGATGAGATCGCAGCATATTTCGGCAGCAGGCAGGTCATGGGGACGTTCTATATCGATGGTGAACGTACAAAAGTTGAAAACGCAGCAGACCTCGGTGGCATGCAGGTTATAGTCTCCATGACTGACACCTCAGACGACCTGAAACGTATCTTTAAAAGCTATGCGAATATCTGGGCAACGCTCAGCTTCGATACCGATACGGCAGAGCACATCGCAGAGGACGTTCACAGCCCAGCGGAGATAAGGGTAAATGCCGTGCTTTCGTGTATTGACAAATTCTATGAAGTCTATGGTATAACGGAAACGGACGGTATGTATGTGCCGCCGGAAAAACGTGTAAGGGTGTGGTGATATGCGCTTTATTTTGAAAATGATACTATGTAATATCACGGTAAAGCCCCTTCGGACGGCTGTTATCGTACTGTGTCTTGCAGCAGTGTCACTGACATTTTCACTGTGCCTGACGATCAGCGTTTCTTCAAAGGTAGCTGTTGAGGAACAGGTACGAAGCGGAAACGGCAGAGCTGACATTGTACTGAACAGCAGCAGGGGATTTGAGGAACTCCCTGCTCTTCCCGACAGCTGTGACAGCCTGCCTGTTCTGCTTGCAGGCTCGTATTTTCAGATACATGATATCAACAATTACAAATACCTTCAGAAGAAAAACATCAAAGTCCTCGGAATTGATACAGCAAAGGCACTGGACTTCGGTATTATTTCAGAATGTACCGCACCGAAAGACGGTGAAGCGGTCATCAGCTACTCGGTGGCTCAGCGTTACGGCTATGAAGTCGGAGATACAATGACGCTGCCCTGTGCGGATATGACTGAGTTCACGCTAACGGTTTCTGAGATTATTCTTAACAAGGGCTTGCTTTCCATTATGCCACAGACGGTGATCGTTACTGAGAACACGGCGAGAAACTTTCTTTCCGAATCCGAAATAAAAGCGACGATGATCTATCTTGACGCACCCGACGGCATGAACTCTGAAATTGCAGAACAGCTTTCTGAAACATACCCCGAATTCATTGTTCAGCAGCTTACGGGAACAGCCGAAACAGAGGATATGATCGGAAGTCTGACAAGGACTTTTTTCATGCTGTTCATTGTGACATTTCTGATGATACTGTTCATCATTACGGCGTTTACAAAGAATATCGCCGCAGAACGGCTGTCTGTAATAGGAACGCTTCGGAGTATCGGTGCAGAAAAAAAGACTGCGGCGCTGACGCTGCTTGCGGAATGTGCAGTATACGGACTGCTGGGAGGCATTCTTGGAACTGTGCTGTTTTATGCTCTGAAGGATATGCTTGTGGGAAATATGCTCCCTTCTGTGAACGGACTTGGCGGTAGCGTTTTCGTTCCGTTTTACATACCGCCGTCAGGGCTTCTGCTCTCTGCGGCGATAAGCTGTACGGTATCTCTTGCGACTGTTATACGCACATCTAAAACTCCAATAAGGGACATTATTTTCGGCGACAAGGACAGTATATGCCGTCCGAAGAATAGTTTGGCAATAGTTGGAGCGATGCTTGTGATCTGTGCGCTGATATTTTGTTTTTCTCAGACAGGATTCATCGCTTGTATCGCTGGTCTTGCGGCTTTTGTCATCGGTCTGTGCCTTATTGTTCCGAAGCTGCTGTCTGTTGTATCGGAATTTGCGGCAATGCGCACAAACGGCGGCAGTATGCCAGTACTAAGGTTTGCTTTGATACAGTCTGGAACTAAAAAAACAGCCGTCACGGGAACGATCATCTGTACGGCGGTCATGCTTCTTGCTTCCTCTCTCTACATCCTGTCGTGCTCGGTGGATAAGCTGTATTCGGTGAGAAATTACGACTGCGATGTTATTATCCGTGAACTTTCCGAACGTTCGGAACGCTATAATACTATCACCGCAGACAGCAGAGAGTTCATCTACAACACTGAGGAAACAATGCAGATAAACGGCAGAAATGCAAATGTCAATATCTTCGGATACGACGGCTTCGAGATGTTTTCAGGAATTCGTGATCTGCCTGAAAATCCCGCTGAAAATGAAATTGCGTTTGACAAGCTGATGATGAAGCGGCTCGGTATCAATGAGGGCGATAAGGTTACTCTCACGCTGAAAAGCAATACCATTCGTCCCGAAACTCTGACCCTGACGGCGGTATCGGGCATCGACAGCATCTATTTCGATCAGCGGTGCAATGCGGCGGTCGTAAGCCTTGACACCTACAAAAGCGTGTATCATGATTATCCGTCAACTCTGCTTGCAAAGGGCAACGCCGAACAGATACACAGACAGCTTATCGACAACGGCGCAGAATTTCGGTCGGTGGAGGAATACTATGCCGCTTCGGACGAGGATTCAAAAAGCATCACGGGATTGCTGAATATACTTGCGGTCATGGGGATACTGCTTGCGGTAGTATCAGTTTCGGGCGAGCAGATGATAGGGGTTACCCAGCGCAGGCATGAGCTTGCTGTACTGCGTTCACAGGGAATGAGTATAAGTCAGCTCTCAAAAATGCTGCTCATAGAAACTATGCTGACCGTGATCCTTCCGATATTGATCTTCGTGTGCGCAGGACATATAGTCGTACTGTTCATCACGAAAATGCTGAGCAGTTTTGACATGAATATCCCGATCAGCTATGAAATAACGAAACTTGCGGCGTTTATCGCAGTTATGTCGGTATCGGTTGTAATGACCGTGCTGATACCGATTCTTTCGCTTAGAAAAATGAACGTTGCTGCCGAGTTGAAACAGGAATAGGGGGAGCAGAATGGATAATATCATAGAAATAAAGGGTATCTGCAAGAGCTTCGGCGAGAAAGACAACCGCATACAGGTGTTGAACAACGTGTCACTGACAGTCATTAAGGGCGAGTTTATTTCGCTCATGGGCGCATCGGGCAGCGGCAAATCCACGCTCCTGTATCTCATTGACGGAATGGATACTCCAGACAGCGGAGAGATCATTCTTGATGGCAGGGATATTTCTAATATGCATGATAAGGAGTTTTCAAAACTGCGGCGTGAGGGCATGGGCTTTGTGTTTCAGTTTTTCAATCTGGTACAGAATCTCACGGTTGAGGACAACATTCTTCTGCCCCTCGTCATGGACGGCAAAAGTCCCAAAAAATACCGCGAAAGGCTGGACAGTATCCTTGATACGGTCGGACTGTCTGACAAACGGAAAAGCTATCCGAACCAGCTTTCGGGCGGTCAGCAGCAGCGATGTGCCATCGCAAGGGCTGTGATATATGAACCTAAGATACTCCTTGCCGACGAACCCACAGGTAATCTCGACAGCAAAAGCGGTACGGAGATTATGGAGCTGTTCAGTCGTATCAACAAGGATAAAGGCATAACGATACTAATGGTGACACATTCGGTGGAGTGTGCGAAATATTCCGACAGATTGATACAACTTTCCGACGGGCAGATCAGCCCTTGAAAACAGAAGGCAGATATGCTATACTGAAACAGGGTGATAATGATGCGAATAGCCGTTTGCGATGATGAAAAATACTTTCGTGATACCATATGTGAAGCAATAAATGCCTTTTATCAGAGCCTTGATGTTTTTTGCCTGCCCTTTGAAAGCGGTGCAGAATTGATCACAGCCTTTGAAAAGGGTCAGCGTTTTGATACCGTGCTTCTCGACATAGAAATGCTGCCGCCCGACGGTATGGAAACCGCAAGGCGTCTGCATGAGTTTTCGCCTGAACTGCCCGTGATATTTCTCACGAGCCATACCGAGCTTGCAATGGACGGCTACGAAGTCGGGGCGTTCAGATTCTTGCAAAAGCCTGTTGTCAGTGAAAAGCTGACACAGGCACTTAAAGACATCGGGCAGATATACGGAAGGAAAAAGACTGTCTGTATCAAGGAAAACGGTGAGGAGTATTTTCTCACGCCCGATGATATCATATACGCCGAGGCTGACAACAACTCTGTGCGTTTCATCACGGCGGATCGTGAATATCACATGAGGATCAAGATCACTGGAGCACTTACGATGCTTGATACGGCTTCCGACAGTTTTTGCAGGGTACACCGCTCGGTCATTGTCAACCTCGCCCACATAATCAGCCGCAGTGACAGAGAGGTAAGGCTTGACAACGGTATCGTTCTTCCAGTCAGCAAAAGCTACGGTGATGAACTGAAAAAAGGACTGATGGAATACATACGTATGAACGCAAGGTAGGTGGTGCTGATGAAACAAATGGCACATTTTTCAATAATTCTTCTCGGTGTGATATACGGAGCGGCATTCAGTTTCTGTACGCTCGTCACGCTGGGTGATCTGTTTTACAGAAAAGTCAAACGTGTGATCCTGTTTCCGATAATCGCAGGAGTGATATTCGGCATAGTGGAATTTTTACAGAACAGATTCATCGGGGGCATCAATATGATGCCGCTATATCTGTTGCATACGGCCGCAGCCATTTTTCTGCTCGCTGATAAGAGCAAAGAAAATATTATTTCGCTGATCTGTGCGGAGATGTTTTCGGACTGTATGATAGGCAGTATGCAGACGGCGTTTTTTTCGGTCACAAATGGTGCGGAGAGATCATTTATCCAAGTGACTTTATTGTATCTGACCGGCTATATTACGGCTGCTTTATTTGTATTTTTTTTGAAGAGGCTTGTCCGCAGCGAGGACAGAGACCCACTCGGATTGCTGCAAATATTTTTGCTTACCGGTATTTCCTGCGCTGTCACTTCACTGGTGAGACGCAGTTTTACAATGTCCGACTACATTCCGAATGTTTCTCCTGAAGCGGCAATACCATCGGTACTGATGCTGATGTCGGTAAGCGTTCTGCTTCTGCTATCGGTAAAGGCGGACCAGGCAAAGCGTTTCCGTGAAATGAACGAACTAAATGAAAAATACATGGCTGTACAGGCAAAGCATTTCGAGCAAAGCAGAGCTGCCGATACCGAAATGCGAATGCTTCGCCATGATATGAAAAATCATATCACGGTAATGAACGGACTTTTTGATTCGGGCAAAACTGATGAGCTTGGCGAGTATCTCAAAGAACTGGGGACTGCCTTTTCGGACACGCAGTCTGTCAATATCACGGGGAATGAGATCGCCGACGCGATCATTTATGAGAAAAAGAAATATGCCGAAATGAACAGCGCAAGGCTTGTGATTGATGGCAGTCTGCAAGAACTGAATATAAGCGCAGTCACACTTTGTACGGTACTGTCAAATCTTCTGGATAATGCAATTGAAGCAGTCTCACAGACCGGCACCGAGCGTGTTGTAACGCTATCTGCTAAAAGATCGGGCAGCTTTTATTATATTTGTATCAGTAACCCGACTGCAAACGCCGTTGATGTATCGGCAGATATACCAACAAGCAAGTCCGACTGTGCAGGTCATGGACTTGGTTTAAAAAGCGTCAGAAATGCAATTGAGAAGTGTGGCGGAACGTTGGAGTTATCCTGCAAAAAAGCGGCTTCGGGATATACCTTTACGGCAGAGGTCTTACTTCCAGCGAAAAAATAACGGTTGCATATTTTCACTTGACCGCAGTTTGTTGGTGCACGCTGTTTCCGTTCCGCCGGGGTTCAGATCAGCATTATGAGTGGATACCTTATTGAAACTGAATACATAAAGCAAGGCTCAGGAAAGTGAGCCACAGCCGAAAGCGTCATACTGTTTCCAACTTTGTTCTGTTCATAACCCGACGAACACTCAATTCTGTACATCGGTCAGTCCATATTCGTTCAGATCCATTGGCCGTAGCTCAGCTGAAATGAAGATTGTCGGTTTAACTATGTTGATTTCTATGAAAATGCCAATTATCACACAGTAAATACTGAGAATGGATAAGACGTGTAACTGCTTGAACTTTGATTTATTAAAATGTATAATATTGATGTAAAACAGTGACTTGAATTTCGATAAAGGAACGGCAAAAATCAGATATACAAAATAGGCAGTAATATTATGTCTGATATAAAATAACTAAAAGGAGATAATGATATGAAAGTATTAATAATGACAGGAAGTGCACATAAGAATGGAACTACTGCTTATCTGACTGAGCAGTTAATAAAGGGAGCAGAGGAGAACGGACATGAAATATACCGTTTTGATGCAGCATTTAAAGATGTTCACCCGTGTATCGCCTGTGAAAAATGTCATAACGGTACAGTCGGATGTGTATTCAAGGACGATATGCAGGAGCTAAATCCGCATTTGATAGAAGCAGATGTGATCGTATTGGTTTCACCTATATACTACTATGATATCAATGCACAGCTAAAGGCAGTGATCGACCGATTTTATGCTAATGATGCCGTTCTGCACGGAAATAAAAAAGCAGTGCTTATGGTCGCAATGGCAGATGATAATACTGAAACAGCAAATGGTGCACTGGAAACATTCAAGGGTATGGCGAAATATCTTGAATGGGACATAGCAGGAACAGTGGTAGGAGTAAACTGTATGACTCCTGATATGCTGAAGAATACCGATTATCCAAAGCAGGCATACGAACTCGGAAAAGCTCTTTGATAATAGAGATATGAATATTAGAATTAATAAAGCTTACAAAAAAGCTTTGACTGTCGTTTTAACATCAGCTTTAACATTAACAAATCACGTTCCGTTTTTTACAATTGGTGCAGATAATGAAAAAGCTGTAGTTATCAATGAAGTGTGTACAAAAAATACCGCCGCAGCTGCACCTGACGGCAATTTCTATGATTTTGCAGAGCTGTACAATCCCACCGATGAAGCCATATCTTTGAGCGGATATTCGCTCTCTGATGATATAAACGAACCGAAGAAGTATGTTTTTCCTGATGATGCCGTTATTAACGCGGGCGGTTTCTATGTTGTATACTGTGATGTAAAAGAGGAGAGTTCGGTAGAAGGTACAACATTCGGCCTTTCAAAAAACGGGGAAACATTGCTGCTTTTTGACGCAAATGGTAATAAGCTTGAATATATGGAGATACCTGCACTTACAGACAACACTTCATATGGCAGGCTCCCTGACGGAAGTGAATGCTTCGGCGAACTGAGAGAGCTTTCTCCGGGCAGTTCCAATCCCGAAAACGCCTTTTCCATAAGTGTTCCCACGCCTGAATTCTCGCATGAGAGCGGCTTCTATGATTCGGAGTTCAGGCTTTCTCTTTCTGCGCCTGAGGGGTATAACATCTATTACACACTTGACGGAAGTGACCCGACTAAGAATTCAAAGCGTTATGATGTGCCCATAACCGTATATGACAGATCATCGGAAGAAAACGTGTATTCTGCAATAACAGATATAAAATATGGTGATTGTAATGCTCCCGAAAAGCCTGTGGATAAAGCAATGATCGTAAGGGCTGTCGCAGAAGATACTGACGGGAATATAAGTCCCATCGTTTCAAATACATATTTCGTTGGATACTCTGAAAATGATTATACAAGAAATATGCGCGTGATCTCACTTGTGACCGATCCCGATAATCTTTTTGATTACGAAAAGGGAATATATGTAAACGGAAAAGGAGCCGATTCTGAATTCGGTCTTTCAAATTATCGGATGAGGGGCAAAGAATGGGAGCGCCCTGCAAATATAACTGTATTTGAAAACGGCAAGGCTTCGTACAGTACGAATATTGGCATACGTATTCGGGGAGGTACGTCGCGTGAGGCGCCGCAGAAGAGTTTTACTTTATATGCACGCAGTGAATACGGTCCGCGAAAAATGGAGTATGACTTTTACAACGGTAAGCTGAAAAATGTCAGCGGAAAAGTTATTGATTCATTTGACACCATATCGCTCCGAAACGGCGGCAATGACGAAAAAACAAAGATACGCGACCGTCTTAATCAGGAACTGGCAGAGAACAGGAACTTCGGCACACAGATGCAGACAGAATGCGTTTTATTCATTGACGGCGAATTCTGGGGACTTTATAATATCACTGAAAGAATTGATGAAAGCTATGTCGCCGCTCATTACAAGGTCAAAGAAAAAGATGTAATATGCGTTGATAGCAATACGGCGCTTTCTCCCGAAATATCGGAAATGTATGATAAGGTGAGCGATATTGTCCGCGATACGGACAGCGGTGATCTTTACGACAGATTATCCGAGGTCATAGACATGAAAAACTATATGAACTATATTGCTGTCGAATTGATTATCGGAAATGCCGATTCAGGCGACAATAATACTGCTTTCTGGAAAACAAGGACTGTTGACAGTACCGATCCTTATGCTGACGGTAAACTGCGATTTGTAATTTATGATACAGAATCAGGTCAGGCGATATATTGGAGCAGTGCCGCAGAGGACAATAATTTCAAAACAAAAACCATAACAGGTGACTGGAGCTACAGTATTCTTTTTGCTATGCTTAAAAACAGCGAAAAAGCCCGTACTGAATTCATGCGTATTTACTTTGATCTTTGCAATGAAAATTACAGAGCCGACAATGTTCTGCGCAGACTCGATGAGCTGATCTCAGCGTATAAAGCTCCTATGACAGAGACATTTGAACGTTTTTCGTATGAAAGCTATGCGCTCGGTGAAAAGCTGGAGCTTGATGCAGAGGAAAAATATGAAAATGAGGTCGTCAGGCTGCGGGATTACTGGAAGGTAAGGGATAAATATGCCAAATCTCAGCTTATTGAGTACCTTGGCGACCTGATAAGCGGTGAAACATATCAGGTGACTCTGGATAATAATGCCGATCAGGGCAGTATACAGTTCAATACGCTTTGTCTTGACTGTAGCAGCGGTAACAACTGGCAGGGGGATTATCCGCAGGAATTGCCAATAACGCTTAAAGCTGTTCCAAAATCTGGATATAAGTTCCTGTGCTGGGAAATAAGCGGTGCTGAATTCTCGTCAGGCAGCAAAACAAGTGCCGAGGCTGTTCTGAAAGCTAATGACAGTAATGTTGATATAAAGGCGGTATATGCTTCTGAGGAAACGTTTACGGATATGCTCTGGGGCGATGCTAACTGCGACGGTCAGGTGGATATGTCAGATGCAGTTATTATTATGCAGGCACTTGCAAATCCCAATAAATACGGATTAGGCGGAACATCGCCAAGTGCTGTAACCGAAAAAGGCAGTATACAGGCAGATGTTGACATAACTGCTGTTGGTATTACAGGAAACGATGCATTAAAAATACAGAAATATCTTCTCGGGATCGTAAAAAGTCTTGAACCAAATAAATAAAGCTTCTCTTTATAGAGAATTTTGATATATTCAATAGCTTAATGACATCATGACTATGTCAGACTTAATTCTTGTTCCAATATATTTCCTTTCATTTCATCAAGTTAAAACAGGCAAAAATAGCGGCTCACTTCGGTGAGCCGCTTCTGAATGTATTATATAGCCTGCGAAGCTCCGAAACAACTTATCATATCGTATTTCGGAATACTTTTATTGATGAGTATATTAATGATATGATACTCTGCATGCCATCTCAATTGCCATCTGACCGGTTCTGTTTGCGTCTGTCCTTTTCGGGATGCAGTCTGTAGTATTCCTGCTTGTCCTTATACATACGTTCATCGGTAGTTTTCATTGTGTTACGGATATCATATTTACCTGTGACATGAACATAACCGACCGCAAAGCTCACATCAGGTGTACTGTCGGCAAGCGTCCGAAGCTGTTGCACCTGCTGAGTCAATTTCTCCTCGGAAATATCGGGACAGAAAATAAAGAACTCATCGCCGCCGGCACGGTAGATCTCATAGTCGCCGAATGCAAGCTTCAGAAGAGCAGCTGCTCTTATAAGCAGCTTGTCGCCTGCATCATGACCTTCATCATCGTTAACATTTTTAAGACCGTTCAGATCAGCTAAAACTACTCCCATTTCATTCGGCAGATTTGTCTCACCTGATACAAGCTTATCAACACGTTCATTCATAGAATTGCGGTTGAACAACTGTGTGAGACCATCAACTGTGCTTTTGAATTCCAACTGTGAAACAAACTGATGATTAGCTATAACGGCAGAAATAAGGAAAGTAGTCAATTCGAGTGTTTCCTTGATCTGCATCATTTTTTTCGCATCGTAATTGGCAGCCCAGAGGAAGCCTACGAGTGTATTGTTATTTCTAACAGCGTAAAGAATAATGTTCCTGATACCATAATCGCACAATGACTTATACCATATGGGATCTCGTTCCTTTATCACGCTCAGATCATCAAGCAGCAGGCAGTCGCTGTCTGCAAGATCTTCCTTCCAAGCCATAGCTACTTCAAAAGGTGATCGTCCCATATCAGAAGAAAACTCTTCTATTATTTCTCGCTTTTCACCTTCCTCATTGATGAAATGGCATTGTGTACTGTTAACATCGACTGTATACAAAGCGCACCACTCTGCTTTGCATATTTTTTTGACCTCGCCCACAGCTGCTGTCATTGCCTGATAAAAATCAGGGGTTTGATGCAGTTTCAGACTTATATTCATTACTGCTGATGAAACTTCATCTGAATGCTGTGACATATAATCTGTGTCGGGTTTAAATGAGCGTGTCGTTATGTATAAACAATATGCTGTTCGCGGTGATGTATTAGGCTCTCCCTTTTCATTGAGAATATTGCCTTCTTCGTCCAGTGGAAGATAAAAGCCCTTTATCCATATTCCGAACGCATTTACATATGAGTACAATGGCTCATTATTGACGGCACTGCTGTATATGAATTTTTCCATATTTATCTCAGTAAAGTATCTGCGCAGAGGAACGCCGGGGTAAAAAACAGGTGCATCGGAATTGAAATTGAACATCATTTCTTTCAGGTTATTGATCGCCATAATACGGATTTCGCTGTAGCTTCCGTCCGGCAAAATATCAAAAGCGTATACACCCGCAATGATTTTGAATTTATTAACTAATGCTTGAAGATCCATAATAGCCCCTCCTTTAGTACTGCCTTTCATTCAAAATAATATTTTCAACGGCAAAGCGCAGAGACATCACATCTAATTTTGTACTAATATTATACCATAATTTTATGAATATTCCATTAATTTACTTTGATTAATGATAGCTGTATTTAAAATATTCGTGACTTTAATTAATATATTATCTTTGCTCCTTTATGATATGGGGGATTTTAATTTGATTTACTGGATAAACATAGCAGAAACAGCTTTGTAACTTTGAGCAGTTTCGGGGGAGCTTGGACTTTTAATTCGTTATACAAAATGTTTATCAGACGGAATGTTACAGAGCACGATGCCTATATTTTTGCCAATAAGGACTGGCTGTACGATCTTTTTTCTGTCAAGCGGACTTATATAATAAATGAAATGTGGTATTATTTTTTCTCCTGATTGACAAAAATATTTAGCATTCTCTTGTCATCGTTATAGCCGTAAGAGATACTGCTGCCTTCCGGGATCACTTCGTACATTTCATTGACACCGCATGAATTTGCCATTGACTCCTTGGCATTTTCATAGGCTTTATCGTCTGCAAACACCAACTCGATCTTTTTTTCCCCTGCGTGTCTGCGCATTACATCAGTTATTGCATCAATATCAAAGCTTTTAAGGTATGAACCGTCAACGGTATAGTAATATTTGTCAAGAGAATCGCATTTGGGAACAAAATAGTTATTTCCTTTTTCAAGGTCATGTTCAAGCTTGAAGTGTTCATTGTCAGCCATAAAGAAATAATGTGTGATAGAATTTATACTGCTGTCTTCGTAAACGGGATCGTCCCATGCAGTATCCACCCAGTAGTATTTTCCGTCAAGTCTGACATAGTTCCACGAATGACCGCCGTTGTAAACGTTTCCGCATTCAAAGCCGAGCCTTTTCATAATATACTGAAATGCCTGTGTATATCCATTGTTCTGCGTGCTTTTCCTGACGAGACAGCCATATACTGTATTGGTATACTTGTCGGTATCGTCCAGCTGATAGTGCGTATTGTTTACAATGGTATCATGTACAAAAAGTATCTTTTCCCAGTCAGAAGCACCGTCGGGAATATCCTTTATTATGCTGTCAGCGGCATCTGAGACTTTTTCACACATTTTCTTTACATCATCAATAGACGTATTACTGTCAAGAGGAGATATGTTCAGCTGATTGTAATTAGTATTGCCGGCATGTAAAATTGACGATGTATCTGTCCAGAAGAACTCAGGGTTATCATCTGTTACCCTACTACTTACGGCAAATATTGTAGTTGAGGAATTGTTGTCCGATATCAGTACCTGTGTTTGAAATTCTGCGATGCTTTTATATATGATATCATATAGCTTTTCTTCATTGTCCGCGTATTCAACATTGGGTTCCTGCTGTCTGATACTATAATCTTCATAATAATCAGAGTTTTCAGCGCAGCTGCACAGAAAAAGCAATAAAGCCATAGACATTATCTTTAACGCTTTCATTTAGATCTCCCTTCAATTTTTATATTTTTATGATGCCACATTATTAAGTATTTGTCAAGCTGATTTTGTATATTAATGATTAATTGCTATTATCATTACACAATGATATTTCAATACAATTTCGATAGTTTCCACAGCCATTTCATCAAGAAAATGGGTAAAAAAAGCGGCTCACCGAAGTGAGCCGTAAATCGTGTTATCAGTCAAGAATGTCAAGGCGCATACCTATTTCTTCACCATGCTGTCTGAGATAAGACAGCTGCGTTTTTGTAAGCCATGCCTCCTCAGGGGGCTGAGTCCACGGGTGATCGGGAGTTTTGCGCCATATCCAGCCGGAACTCAGGTTAATATAATACCATGTTCCGTCGGGAGCGAGCAGCACATATTCGGGAATACCGTCGCAGGTATCCGGTGAGTAACTCAGACTTGCAAGGCTTTCAAATATATCAAGGTCTGCAAAGCCGTCAGGGTCATCGACAATAGGCTTTGTAGCAATTGGTTTTTGGCTGCCGTCGGGCGAAGTCACCACAGGGAATTCCTGTGCATGGTTTATGAAGTTATCTACGTTATCTGGCTTTGTAGAGATCGGCAGTTCTACGCCGTCAGGTGTAGTTACTACAGGGAAATCTTTTGCGTGGTCTGCGAAATCTTCTGCGCCTGTCTTTGGTGCCTGAGTTGTTTCACTGCTGCTGTCTTGATATATTCTATTTATCTCAGCATACATCGGATCAAGGTCAGTTGTTACTGCTGGTTTGTTTTCATCTCTCTCAGCGGCAGCAGTTGTATTTATATCTGAACTTTCTTTTGCTGTATTTCCGTTTTTATTTGTATCTGTAACCGATGACTCGTTATCGCTCACGTGTTCAAATGGCGAAGTCGCGTCAACTGCCGATATATCAGAGGGCAGAGCAGGTTCATCGAGCATAGGCGGACGATTTCTGAACATAAGCATACCCCCTGTACCAAGACCTGCCACAAGCAGAAATGCTGCGGCAATAAATGCAATTCGCTGCCATTTTCTTTCCTGATATATCTCAACTCCCGAAACAGTGATATTTCTTTCACTTTCGGGCTCAGATGATGGCTGATGCTCTGTATTTATCTCAGCTTCTTTTATAAGGTCTTCGTCAATAAGGTCGATGACTTTAAATAATTTCAGCTTATTCATGATCGTAACCTTCTTTCTTTAAATAAGCTTTCAGTTTTTTTCGTGTCCGAAAAAGATAAGTTG
This sequence comes from Ruminococcus flavefaciens ATCC 19208, assembly GCF_000518765.1. Lineage (GTDB taxonomy): Bacteria > Bacillota > Clostridia > Oscillospirales > Ruminococcaceae > Ruminococcus > Ruminococcus flavefaciens. Next base: position 24,261 of record NZ_KI912494.1, read on the forward strand.
CAGCTGTACGCTCTTTTATACCGTAATATTCAGCGATCTGTGCAAGACTGTCACCGTACCAGTAACGCCTTATGAATATTTTTCTGAGCAGCTCGTCCTGAGTTCTCAGGAAACGGCTTATAGCCTCGGCAAGAGCTTTTCCCTCGCCCATATCCTCTCTGTAGTCGGGGATACATTCCGATAGCTCCTCCAGCGAGACCGCAAATTTACTGCTGCGTTTTTCTGCGGAATTGTATTTGAGTTTATCCAGTGCCTTGTTTTTGACTGTGTGACAGAGATAGGTTTTCAGATCACTTGGCTCGTCAGGCGGAATATTGCTCCACACCTCGTAATATGCCGAATTCACGCATTCCTCCATGTCCTGACGGTGAGAGAGGATATTTCCTGCGATATAAAAACAGAGCTTATTGTATTTTCGCTGCAATTCCGATATTGCTGTTTCATCTCTTTTGCGGAACAATTCTATTATTGAATCATCATCCATGGCTGAGCCTCCTTTCGTGAGGCATGAGGTCCTCTTACCTATATAGTTGAATTATTGCAGCGGATATTTCACTTTTACGGAAATTTTTTAAACTGATAAAAGTTGCAAACAGCGAGGCGGCGTTCCCGACATTGGTTTTTACACGATAAAAGCAGCCTGTACTTAAAGTACAGGCTGCTTACGGTATAAGGTAAATATCAGGTTATTGCGTCTACACCCAAGCCGTTAGCAACGGAAATATCAAGTCCGTAACGTGCAGTATTATCAAGAGAAAGTGCATTGAACTCATCGGCAGTTACGTAAATTACCAGACGCTTCGGGTCGTTCATGTACTCATATCTGATGTTCTGCTTATCGAGCTGTTTTACGGCTTCATTGGCTATGTATTTGTAATAAGCCTTTTCAGCTTCGTCATTGGCAATACGGTTTTCTTTCATTAATTCGTTGATATCGAGTCTGAGTTCTTCTTCAAGAAATTCGCCGTCAACGATATACTTTGAAAGGAGCTCTTCACCAAAGTATTCCATTCTGTCCTCGTACCATTCCTGAGTCCATTTCATGCCGTTTGGAGTACCTGTTGTGTAGACCATTTCACCGTATTTCAGCGTAGGACCGTATCCCATAAGGTCGCGGAGCTTTTCCATGTACTCACCGTAATTTGCGTTTGCATACTCTGATAATTTTTTGCCTTTATATACAAAGTTGTAGTCAGGACTCATTGAAAGCCTGAAGTTTATAGCGAGCACTTCGTCACTTGGCTTGCGGAGCTTTTCATACAGGTTTGACATTACTTCCTTGCCATTCCATTTCGCATAAATGGAATCATAGAACATGATGTCATCATCGGATTTAGCTTCATAAGCTATCTGCGCAGCTTCCCAGCCGTTATTGCTGATGCCGACACCGTCCTCACCTACATAGAAATATATCGTCTGCTCCATGCCTGTGAAATCACTTGTGGCATTAAGCGTGTTTTCTCCGTCTGCTTTCCAGCCAAATCTGAATGTGACGCAGCCTGTGCTGCCTGTTTCGTAGTTGGAGAAGTCTATTTCAGCAGTTTCGTGGTGGTAAAGGTCATAGCAGCCAATGTTTGGACTGATATCAAGTGCCTTCATATCTTCCTTTGTGAATTCATTGGTGTACTCGCTTGTTTCGCCGTTTATGAGGAGCCTCTCATCGTCGATTTTTTTATAGTTTTCAGTAGCCGTTATGCTGTATTCGTGGTGTCCTGAATTTGGATAGCCCTCAGAATCATAATCGGAATATTTCTGACGTGATAAGATATCTCCCATAGCCATATCTACTTTGAGAACTTCGCCCTTTGCACAGAAGGAATTGCAGTTCAGTACAAGCTTTTGTGTTGTGGAAGCAGCTGTGCTCTCAGCTCCGCCTATAAGGTATTCGGAGTTGTCAATGTTTGCAGAGCTTATGTCAAGGAGCTTAGCCATATAAGTGTTATCCACATTTGGATAATCGGCAAGCAATGGATTACCTGTGAGTATATAAACGTGCTTGTCATCGAACCACTTTATCTGAGAAAGTTTGCCTTTTGTATAAATGTATAATTTGTCGTCAAATTCATAATATGCATTATCTGCATCTGTATCGGCATTTCTCATATCTGATTTGTTGATCTGAACATCTGTAAGCTTTGGATAAGCCAGGTAATCTTCTGAATAATGCGGACGATCATTTATTATCAAATCATAGGTCTTTCCTGAACCATCATTAAATATGTAGAAAAGTGAGAAAGTGTTATCGTACATCCAGTGACTGTTTATGGAGAACTGAACGAACTTTCCGTACTGAGTGAGCTGATCATAGGTAACTATCTTGTTTGCAAGGTCGTTTTCCTCGATATATTTTGTATATTCCTCATAGCTGTTGAAGCCTATTGTCGTAGGCTCGGAAGGAGTAATATCTTTTTCAAGGCTTACCTTTTCGCAGTCTAAAACATTGAGCAGACCTGTAAGATCAGCTTCGGTATCGAATGTTCTTACCTTGCAGTAATGACTGCTGTCAATGCTGAAAAATGCACTTATATCGTTTTTGCCGTTATCAAGGATAATGTACATATCATCAATAGTTTTTGCGACCTTGAAGCCCAGTCTGCTGTCAAAGTATTCCCTAAAGCTTGCCGAAGCATAATCTGAGTCATTCAGATAGTAGCATATCTGGTATTTCTTGCCCTTATAGTTCACATTATAAATTATGCCGATGTCCTCATAACTCATGCGCGGCATAAGAGCCATTCCGTTCAGCTGTATTTTTTCAGCATCGTCTTTTTCTGTGAAATGATAGATATATCCCTCATTTTTGAAGCTTGCGAACATCTGCTTATAGCTGTCATGGTAGTGTTCATCATAATCCTTGAGATCATAATTGGCGATAGTAATGACAGCGTCATTAAGGCTTTTTACTCCGATAGGCTGAGCTGTTGGCTGCATAGGATCAACTGTATCCGAGCCGTTTACAGCTGCGTTGTAGGCTTTTTCAGCATTTTCAATACTGTCACCTATGGCAGTGCCTTTTTCGCCAACATAGTAATACATAAATCTTTTTGTTCCGTCAGTTGAAATGCCACTGCCCAGGTCATTTATATGTTTTGAATAGAACGAGAATGTTATACAGCCTTTGCTGCCTGCCTTGTAATCAGAAAAGTCTATCTCTGTAGTTTCATGGTGGTACAGATCATAGTTTTCAAATTTACTGCCGATATCAAACAGTTTAACGTCATCTTTTGAATATTCCTTTTGATATTCGCCTGATACTCCGTTTACTTTAAGAGTATTATCCTCAAGTTTGTGATCGTAAATGCCGTCAGATGTATAAACATCATACTCGTATACTCCTGCTGTATCGTAGTTGAGAGAGTTAAGAACAATATCTCCCATAGCTGCATCGACCTTGAGCACTTCGCCTTTAGGGCAGAATGATTTGCACTTAACTAAAATTGTTGCTGACGGTAAAGGCTTTTCGCTGTTGATGTCATCATATCCTAAAAGAACGTCAGTATTATTCGTTTTTTCGATATCAAGTCCGAGAAGCATTTTCTGTATAGTCTGAGCGTCGCCGACTGTAAGCCCGTCGCCATCCATATCTGCATTTATCTTACCCTGTGCAGTAAGGTGGCTTTCTGCTGTACCGCTTTCGCCGTACTTGTTTGGATTGGCAAGTGCCTGCATAATGAGCACGATATCAGCCATATCCACCTGACCGTCGCAGTTGGCATCTCCCTTGACTGTAACAGCTGATGCAGAGCTTTCGGCAGCATATGCAGCTATTCCGCTTGACAGTGGAATTGATGCAAGGCAGGTCGCTGCAAGCATTATCGACATAAATTTCTTTTTCATAAGATCACCTCATACCTTTCATTTATAGAATTACGCTTTCGTAATTAAACAGCTCTAAAAATGCGATAAGCTCGCCTTTTGTGGTGTATGCTGAAGTGTAAAAATAGTGTTCCTCGTCAATGAAAAATGCTGCGCTTACCTGACTTTGATCGCTTGAATAAAGTATACTATAGGTCTGATGTCCTACGACAATTTCATCATATATCGTTCGTTTAAAACGGTCGTAGAGATACTTTGGAACATTGTAGGGACTTTTTATAACAGAAGTATCGGCGTATCTGAATGATACCTGATACGTGTTTCCATTGTAAACTACCTTGTACATGATACCCGTGTCCTCGTATGCAGCATTCGGCAGAAGAATAACAGTATCTTTTTGTTCTAATTCGTCTGTATTGTCTGTTACAGGACGATAAACAACACCGTCATCATTAAACCTGTCGAACATTTTGCGGTAAGCACTACGGTATTCCTCAGCATATGAAGATACATCATTCTGCTTAATGGTATCTATAGCTTCGTCAGCACTATTAAAAATGATCGGCTGAGCATTAAAGGTCGGCTCGGGGTTAACAGCTGATGAAGAAGTTGTTGCAACGCCGGGACCTTCATGTATAACATCTGTAGTAGTAGAAGTTGACGGCTTTTCTTTATAGGCATCATCTGTAGTTGACGTCACGGGCTGTGTATAAATTACAGTCGTCTTAGCCGATTGTACACCTGTGGTTTTGGCAGTTGTCGGTGCAGTATTTCGGCTTGTTGCAGCAGGTACAGCAGCGGTAGTTGTTCGTACCTTATCTGCTGTTATCGTCCTGTTTGTATTTGCTTTTGAAGTAGTTGCAGCTGTGGTAACAGCCGCATTTTTACTGCTTGTCTGTGTCGCAGACTGCTTTTCGGTAGTGACCTCAGTAGTTACGAAGTCGGTTGCTGAGGTCGTAGTTATTGCAGGTTCGTCTATAGTATCGGATACCATAGGGTCAGAATTCATACTGCCAAAATGCTTCCAGCAGCCCAATCCGATGCCTGCCACCAGACAGAAGCTTACTAAGGCGGGGACAGTACGTTTTAAGATCAGTATCCTTTTTTTCTTCTTTTCTTGATATTCGTCATATCTGGAAAGCAAGCTCTGATACATTTCATCGTTATTCTTCATATTCAAAGCCACTCCTTTCCAGTTCGGATCTTAACGCTTTTTTCGCGTTATAAAGCAATGCCTTTATCTGATTGCTGCTTTTTTTCATTATCACAGCTGCTTCAGAGTTGCTGAATCCCTCGAAATAGCTGAGATACAGTATCTGACGGTATTCGAGCTTCAATCTGTGCATAGCCTTATGCACAACGCGCTTCTGCTCATTTTTTATGTAATCGCCTTCGATATTTTCTTCGTCAGAAAAGTTATCCTGTTCTTCAAGCGGAACGACGCTGAGCTTTTTATGCTTTCGGAGATATTTTGCTGTGATATTGCGTCCTATAGCATAAAGCCATGTTTTGAACGAGCTTTTCCCTGAGAACTTGGGACGTTTTTTCATGAGCTCAAAAAATGTGTCCTCAGTCAGTTCTTCAGCTGTGTGTATATCCTGAACAAAGCTGTTCAAATAAAGTATCAAACCTGCCCGATAGGCACAGATGATCTCATGCAGTCCTTCATTGTCGCCCGCAAGAAAACGGCGGTAGCTACTTTCACCGTTATCCATAGGGGAGTCCTCCTCTCAGGTTTATAAACCCTTTCACTTATTAGTACCATTTCATGTGAGAAAGTCAAAGCGAAAAGAGAAATAATTTATTTTTAACTATTATATCATGCGAAATTGACAATTACAATAGAAATTTATATTTTTTCAGACAATAATAAAAGCAGCCTGTATTTCTACAGGCTGCAAACTTATTTAATGTTGAATTATAAATGCTTAAAGCTTACTTTATATCAAGCAGATTTTTCTGTATAGCCTGAGCATCGCCAACTGTCAGTCCGTTGCCGTCCATGTCGGCATTAGCCTTGCCCTGTGCTGTCAGGTGAAGCTCTGCTGTACCGTTTTCACCGTATTTATTAGGATTTGCAAGAGCCTGCATGATAAGGACTACGTCTGCCATATCTGCCTGACCGTCGCAGTTAGCATCGCCTTTTACATTAATTGCATCATAGACCCAGTATACCTTTTCGCCGTTGATAATGTGTACGAGAGTGAAGAGCTCATTGCTGATACCGTTCTGCTCGGCAAATTCCAGCATCTGCTTCTTCTGCTCAGTCGTTACATTTTCTGTAACGTACTCAATAACGAGAGGCGGATAGTAGCTCGGGTACTCCGCGCTTGTCAGGCACTTTGCGTCCAGACCATTGTCCTCAATGTACTTGTTCAGCTTATCCATTGCTTCCTGTACCTCTGCAGAAACTGTTGTAGTTGTTATTGGTACATCTTTAGGAAGTGTTGTAGTAGTTGTTATCGGTGTATCATTATTTTCTTTCGGCGGATCAGAACAAGCTATGTAATCGTAGTAGAAGCCTGCAAAATATTCATTGAACTGAACATAGTTCCAAGCCGCATACATACTATTATCCGCCTGAGCTGTTATAGGTATGATCTCAAAAGCACAGTACTTAGTGTAACCTTCGCCCTTATCTACCGTTACAGCCCCTCTCTGTTTTATTGCAAACATATCTGTCGGAAGTCCCATTTCTTCGATGATCTTGTCATCTTCCCAGCATACCTTGTAATCATCTGCAAGCGCTTCATTGGATACAGGGAACGGATTAGCTTCAAGAAGAACCCATACCCTTCCGATCTTATTCATTTGTGCCATATCATCTTTTGACCATAACCTGTATTTCAGACCTTCTGTCATTCCGTTTTCTGCAAACAGTGCCTTGAATTCATCAAGTGACATTCCTCTGATGTCATCGAATGTGATATCAGAGTCGCTGCAATCAACAGGCGTATACCCTAAATCCTCGGCTGATACATATTCAGACTGCTTTATGACACTTCCCTTGATACGGTCTGAACCTGCTATCTTGTAAATCTGCTCGGGAGTTAATGAGCATCTCAGAGCTGTTCCTGTAAAGTTCGCCTCTGAAACGTCAATTCCTATAAAGTCGCAGACTTCTTTTGTTTTAGCAGCATAAGCTTCCTCATACTTCTTCTGGGAAAGATCATTTTTATAAGCACCGACCATTTCGTTTATCTCTTCTGCTGAATATACTGATGTATCCAGTGTATTTTTATATTCCTCCGCAGCTTTGTTTACTCTTGGAATGATTATTGAATAGTCGATCTTGAATGTACACCACATCATTACGTCTATCTTTTCAAGTCCTGCATCAATGTCCTTTTTCAGTTCCTCTGAAATCTTAATGTTTTCTTCCGCTGCACTCGTCTGAACTATTGCGGTCTGCGGCTGAGCTGCAACAGCATTAAACGGAACAGCGATACAGCTTGTCAGCATTGAAGCTGTCAGCAAAATATTGATCATTTTTTTCATACTAAGACCTCCTTAAAAAGTGTCGTATAAATATACGATATTGGATTAAGAATGTTTTGGAATGTATCCGATGTACTTATTTGCCTTTTCACTAATTAGTCGCAGTTTTTATATCCCAAATCGCAGTTTTTTCAAAAAAACTTTTCAAGCTGCGAAAATTGTGTTATAATAACCATACCGGCAGCGTTGTTATTGTACATATATTACAAATCTCAAAAAAACTTTTATACGTGTGCGATTCTGACAGCTTTTTATACGACTAATTAATAGAAGAATGTATACACAATTGCATTTCACGATCAATTATTGAAGGGAGAATACTATGAAAAACGGTGCTGAATGCTACAGCCGTTTTCTCTCAGGAGATAAAAAAGCGATCGAAGAAATAATCCGCGATTACAAAGATGGACTTATTTTTTACCTTTTCAGTATAGTCGGTGATATCCACACTTCAGAAGAACTGACTATAGATACATTTATCAAGCTTTTTTCCGAACAACCAAAATTCAAGGGCGAGGGAGCTTTCAAAACATGGCTTTATGCCATAGGAAGGCATACTGCTCTCGATCATATAAGAAAGAGTTCAAAACGCCATGAAGTTCCCCTTGAAGAAGCAGCTGATATCTCAGGTGAAGAGAGTATTGAGCAGAGCTATATAAACGACGAGGAAAAGATCAGACTGCGAAGGACTATAAACAGGCTAAAGCCTGAATACAGTCAGGTATTGTATCTTATTTACTTTGAAGGTTTCGATCACGATGAAACGGCAAAGATAATGAAGAAATCGAAAAAACAGGTCATCGACCTGCTGTACCGTGCCAAGGGCGCATTGAAAAAACAACTTGAAAAGGAGGGATATTCGTATGATGGACTATAAAGAAATGGCTGAAATAGTCACGAAGGAAGTCGATGCGATTCTTGAACGCAAGCGTATACGTGCAATGCGTATCAAACGGGTATCTCTGACTGCTTCGGGACTTTGTGCCGCTGTACTTGTCTCCTTCGGAGTATGGAAGCTCCGTCCTTCACTCGAAAACAAAAACAACTTTGATGATACCAATATAGTTATAACTACCGTGACAACAGCAGAAACTACAGAAACGACCACTCAAACTACTTCTCGGTTTACAGCTGCCAAGACAGAAAAGACAACTTCTTCCGCTAAGACAACTGTCACAACTGCGAATACTTCAAAAGCTGCATCAACTTCAAAAACAACTACCGCAAAAGCTACCGCGGCAGTTACAATAAGGACTTCTGCTCACAGAACAACTTCACTTCCTGTAACAACGAGAAAAATTACAACAACTACAGTTGCTTTAACGACAGTTTCTCTCCCCGTGTCAACAACTGTAACTGCTGCCCAGACATCAACTACAGTCAAAGTACACGTAACTACTCTATCCCCCACAACAGGAGCTTTCGTAGTTACTACAGCCCCTGTAACATCTACTACGACACCGCCCGGAGGAATAACCGATCCACCGCCCAATAAAAATACTATGACCGAGATCTTCCTTGCTTCAACTGCCACAGTTGAAATAAAGAAGAACGGGACTTATGTTGACTACGAAAAACATAATACCCTTATAGAACCGGAAAATATAGGCGACTTTATCAGTTTGGTATCCTTAAAAATGGTACACCCTGACGGCACAAGACAAATAATGTCAATGGGTGTATACACTATAAAAGACGTGGATATGGAAGAAGCAGTTGCTTTAAGACTGGTAAACGAATACAGCTTTACCGAAGGCTATTACCTGTTCACCGACCCAAACTACAAGAAAAATGATAACTGAACATCAACAAAAAGCCCACTCGAATGAGTGGGCTTGGTTAATGTTTAAGGATATAGTATCATTCATTTACGGAATATTTTTCGATAAGCTCTTGTGCTTTTTCTGCGCCAATATTGAATGTAGTTCCGCGTTCTACCATATTGGTATGAACTGCACCATTCTGATATACCCTGATACCAAAGCCGTATCTGCCTAAGAACGGTATATCACAGCCTATTTCAAGTTCACAGTAGTTCTCGGCTGTGCGGTCTATCTGAGAGATGTTGCCAAGATAATCATCATGGCTCGATGAAGCAGCAATATCTCTGTCTCCGAAGAGCATATTATAGATATAATCCTGGTCAGCTGTATACTTTTCGTATTTGAATGCAGGCTTATATACGTGACAGTAAACGTGGTTGATGCTCAAAGTGTTTTCAAGATCAAAGTCATCAATGATCTGACCGACTGTCTGTGGCTCATACCACATATTGCGGTAAACATGGTAATTGTTGCTTCCGCTGTACTGTACGGCTACAGCGAGCTCGGAGGATATATCGTTAAGCGCGAACACCTTTCCTGTGCTGCCGTTCTTTTCACGGTCAAGGACTTCATATTCGCCCATTTCTTCGCCTATTGCGGAAAGTCCGAGTGTTGCGCCACAGTTTATGTATTCCGTGTCATTTACCCTTACTGTGAAGTTGTTGTCTTCATCTGTAAAGTCTACGTAATCGTAGTTGATAAGGGTGATATCATCGTCCTTCTGAGGGATAGGCACACTGCCGAGACCGAGAAGGCTCATCTGTATCTCTCTTGCGTCGTTATTTGTGAGTCCGTTTCCGTCAGTGTCTCCGTTTACCTGTCCCTGTGCGGTTATGCCGCCGTCTGCGGAGATACCGTACTTATCGGGATTCGCCAGCGACTGCATTATCATAATGGAGTCGGAGAGATCGACATATCCGTCAACATTTGCATCGCCCATAGTACCGTCGATTATTACAGGATCATTGCAGTAATACTTTACGGGATTAAGAAATGCAAGCTCTGTCATACCGTAGTTGAAATCCACGTTGTCTCCGTTTTCCTGCATATTTCTGAGAACTTCATAAAGATTGTTTTGATCGCCCTCATAGCCGAAGTAAAGCTTTCCTTCGATCATGCCTTTCTGCTCTGTAAAATCGGGATATTTCTCGGTAAACTCCGCCGCGGTCATATCTCCGCTGTAGTATGCGCCGTCGATGCTTATGTAGTTTTTATCCTCATACAGCTTATAGTGCATCTCAATGGCAGTTACCTCAGGACAAGCCTTGATAAGCTCAAGAGTATAGTCGTAGGCTTCTCTTGATGTTGCACTGACTATCTCGTATTCCTTGCCGTTCTTGCGGAAAGTAGGCATTTTTAGTTTTTCGGCTTCAACTGCCGCCTTGATATCATCATAGGGGAGCACCGTTCCTTCTTCGACTTTTATGGCTGTAACAACAGATTCTATATTAATAATATGGAACTTGTTGTTTTCGTCAAGCGTGATAAGTGAACGGTTAAATCTCCAGTCGGGAGTTGCTTTATCCTTGCCTCCGCTCAGCCATACGTAGTTTCCTGAGATGTCCTGAACAGCTTCGTCAAAGGTCATGCCTTTGTAGCTGAACGATTTTGCAGCTGTTTCCACAAGAGTGGGGGAGTCTGCGCTGACGGGAAGTGCGGAAGCTCCGCCGAATACCATAGCCGCAGCTGCTATAATTGACATAAATTTCTTTTTCATAGTATCAGCTCCTTTAATATTTTTGAATTTATTTACATTCCGAGCAGTATCTTCTGCAATGCCTGAGCGTCGCCTACTGTAAGTCCGTTGCCGTCCATATCGGCATTGAATGTTCCCTGCGCGGAGAGTTGATATTTGTTCGGACTTGCAAGAGACTGCATTATAAGAACAACATCTGACATATCGCGTTCGCTGTCACAGTTAGCATCGCCGTCAACAGCATTCATAAGGTCGATACCGCCGAAGCTTTCGCTTACTGTACATTGATATATCTGAGATACAAGAATACCGTCGATATTGGTGCATATCTGCTTAGACAGCTCAAACATTTCTTCAAATGACATATCACCGTTCGGAACGATAGAAATTGCCTCATAATCGCCTGATAAGGATATGTCATAACCTTTTTCTGCTGCAAGCTCAGCTATTTGCTGTTTAAGAACAGTATTCATCTCAGCCTTTTCTTCTTTGGTCTTGTTTCTTATATCAGTCAGATAATAACAATTAAAATCTATGGAGCCGTTGGCTGGACTGCAAACATCAGTTGAATAAAAAACATCGGTTGCAAAATTATTCTGAGCGAGGAACTCTTTTATACGTCGTGCGTCATTTGGGGTTATTTCAAGTAATTCATCTTCTTTTGAATTATTGACAGGCTCTAAATAATAGCCGAATTCTTTATCATAGAAACTGATATATGCTCTGATACCGTCGCCGTTTTCTGTTACGAAATCCTTCAAAAGCAGGTTCAATTCATCAGTAACTTTGTTATTTGTTTGCACTGTACTATCCGTTTTTGTTTCGGTATCGTCATTTACAGCGTTGAAGTATATCCTGTCATATCGATTTATTTCTGCTATAGCACTGCGCACATAAGGATATTTTTCATATAGTTTTTCGGCATTGTTACCATTATAAATATAAATATCTTTTTTCTCGTCAGACAGATAATCGACTCTCATGTAGTCAGTATGCTCTTGTTTTGTCATTCTCTCTGTATAAATTGCGGTCGCACAAAGCGGAGAACCGCAAGTCATTACAGCCGCAGCTGCTATAATTGACATTATTCTCTTTTTCATAATATCAGCTCCTTTTATATATTTGAGTTTTTACAGACCGAGAAGTATCTTCTGTAATGCCTGAGCATCGCCTACTGTAAGACCGTCGCCGTCAATATCGGCATTGAGCTTGCCAAGTCCTGTAAGGTGATTGAGGTTTGAACCGTTTTCACCGTATTTATTCGGGTTTGCAAGTGCCTGCATAATGAGTACCACATCAGCCATATCTGCCTGATCGTCAAGGTTTGCATCGCCTTTTACGATCTCAGCAGTTTCCGAAAGTACAGTTACGCTCTTTACATTGCTGAACTTTGCAGGATAAGTCGAAAGAATTCCGCTTCCCGCGCCATAATCAATATCAAGTTTCATACCTACGCTCGGCTCAATATTGTCAAGGTATTTTGTGGGGAGTGCAAATCTGCTGTAGTTTTTACTGATAAATGAGTCCTTATCAGGCATCAATATCAGTGTATCGTTGTTTATTTCTACAACTGTTAATTTCAGAATAGTGTCTACTGCCTGTGCCTCTTCAACAGCAAAGCTGACTAAATTGGTATCAATATTGTTTTCTGCAAGAAAAGCCTTTATCTGCTCTGTTACATCTTCGTTTTTCCAGTAGTATTCTACAGTTACTTTGTTTTCGATAAAATCAGGATCAACTCCAAAGACTGTTGCAGGAATATTGTTATCCTTAACGTAGTAATACAGTAATTCGGATATTCTGTTCAGTTCGTTTTCTTCTCCGTCTGTATCAAATGGAATGAACTCTAAAAGCTTATCGTCGATGTTGTTTTTCCATAAGAACTCGCCGAATTTATCGTAGTCTGAAGCATTTTCGGTGTTCCACCTTAAATATACATATTTATCGGCGTATTTATCTGATATCTTTTCCTTTGCAATAACTTTCAGACCGATCTTGCTCTCTGCTGTGAAGTCGTTTATCATGTTCTTTATTGTATCAAGGTCTGTTATTTTTTCGGCTTCGTACGTTTTTTCTTCTGTCTGTATAGCAGGCAGCGGCGATGCAGCTGCAATTACCGTGATCGGAACAGCTGCAAAACTTGTCAGCATTGAAGCTGCCAATAATGCATTGAACATTTTTTTCATAATAAGACCTCCTTAAAAGAAATAATAAGGCGTGTTTTTGGCTTTCACTAATAAGTCGTAAAAATACATATTTTTGTCTCACCCTTTTTTCAAAAAAATTCAGAAAATATACGTTGAAAAATTTTTTCTGAAATTTTATAATTTAGGTGAGACATTTTTATGTTTTTTACGACTTATATATGAAGAGACATATCACTAAACCAAAACGGGCGCAGAAAATGTGCCTGCGAAAGGAGTTTAATATGGATAACGGTGCAAGTAGCTACCGCCGTTTCCTTGATGGTGATAAAAATGCTCTTATTGATATAATAGAGGACTATCGCAAGGGGCTTGTTCTGTTCCTTAACAGCATTACAGGCGATTTCTGTCTTGCTGAAGAGCTTGCAGAGGAGACTTTCCTCAAGCTCTATGTGGACAGACCGAAATTTTCAGGGAAGTCCTCATTCAGATCATGGCTTTATTCTATAGGAAGAAATACGGCTGTTGACCATATCCGTAAAGCTTCAAAGCTTGATGAAGTTCCTGTTGACGACTTTTATGAAGAGGCGGACAGGGAGGATATAGAGCAGGATTATATCAAAGGTGAGGATAAGAAACAGCTCCTCAGAGCATTGGAAAAGCTGAACGATGATTACAGACAGGTGCTGTATCTGATATATTTCGAGAATTTCAGCAACACTGAAACGGCTAAAATAATGGGCAGATCGGAGAGGCAGGTAAGAAATCTTCTCTATCGTTCAAAGGAGTCTTTGCGAAATATTCTGGAAAGGGAGGGCTTCAGATATGAGGGAATATGATAAGATGACCTTGAAGGTCGCTGAGCGAATATTTGAAAAAGGCGATGGAATATTAGAGCAGCGTCAGAAAAAAGCCGCTAAGATACGTCATATATCCTATGCGGTATCGGGACTTTGTGCTGTACTGATAGTCTGCTTCGGTGTATGGAAGATACTGCCGTCAATGAAAAAGCCCGACAACAGTTTTAATGACTCAAATATTGTTATTACAACGGAAGCTCCAACAGCTGCGAAAATTACAGAAGCTGTGACAAATGAAATTACAACTGCCGAAAAGACTGCAAATGCGATCACTACGGTAAAAACTACTGCAAAAAGTACGGAAACAGCGGCTGTAATTGTAAGAACTTCGGCTAACGCAGCAGCTCCCGCAGGAACAACTGCTGTTAATAATACTGTTACGCGCAGAACTACCGCTAAGGCTACTGCAAAAATAACTCATACCACAGTTTATACTCATACTACAGCTAACGCAGTGACAAGCACAACTGTATGGTCTGGGGAAGAAATTGCCCATATTACTACCTCTGGAGTAAATGAAATAATAGAAGTTCCGGTTACTGCTGTAACAACTACGGTTGCAGGACAAGAGGGTTCGCCTGTTACAATTTCGAGAACGACTGAAAAGATCGCTCCCACTACACCCGAAAACACTCAGGCAACACCTGTAAATACCCGTCTGACAGCTGAACCTGTTATTAGGCCTGTTACTACCACGACATCAGTTGATATATATTCCGATATCAGAGGTGCATTTAAGACCTATCCCGTAAGCGTAAGCCTTGATAACATAAGGTACGATAGGCAGGTCAATGAAAGCTATCCTCCAAGCTCTGATATCGGAAGTGATCTAATAGGCGGCTTTATCCGCAAAGCAAGAGTAACCATATATATTACACAAAAAAATAAAATAGTGCAGACAATGGAAGTTTACGAAGTCAGCGGCAGAAGCATAGAACAGGCTGTTGCAGTAAGGCTGACAGATACCGATGAATATTATTTATTCCAGAACTTTGATTATAAAAAAGAAGCTGACAGTTCATAATAAAAAGCTCCGACTACTTAGTCGGAGCTTTTGCGTATTAATGAAAAATAAAGCTGTGTCGGAGAAAGAAACGGATATGCAGTAAGTTAATGATTATAGATATCAGTACCTCTTGCCGCAGCTTTCTGTCTTTCAATGACTGATATGCTTTTGTATTTTCTTCTTTCGGTTATCATAGGAAGCTCGGCAAGGTGTAACAGAGTCATTTTATAAGGTATCAGCCTTGCTTCTCTGTCCTTTTGAGCGTCCTCGGCATTATCCAGCCATTGTACCTGAGGACTTGCCTGAATAGTGTCATAACAGCCCAGATTCTTAAAGTAGCTGTAATCACCCGGACAGCGGTTCTTTACGGTTGCAGCAACTCTGGCAAAACCTGTTCTGATGCCGTTTTTCAGGAATCCGTTTTGCGGCATGATGTCTGAATTGTATGCGATAGTCATTTTATCGTAAAGCTCCAGCATTTTTTCATTATTGCCGATCTCGCAGATATCGCTGAGATAAGAGCAGTTCAGGCCGTCAAAGGTCTCGCAGTTTATCTTGAATGCAGAGATATCTTCTCTGTCGGATTTTTCGTCCAGAATAAAGAAATAGGATTTTATGACCTCATCTTCGATTCCGGAACGTCCTAAACAAGCGTGTCTTTCAAGGAAGGTCTTATAGCAGTTGCCAAGTGTCGCATAGTGCAATCCGCCGAAGTATACGATCATGTCTGTATCAAGGTAAAGTTCTTCAAAGGTCTTTTTCCAGTCATCATTGAATACGCATGTCCTGTTGCTGAAGCAGCACTGACAGCCTGTACAGTGACGGATATTTTTTTCTCTTAAAGTTATTATCTTGGTCTCAAAGCCGCTTGCTTCAAATCTTTGTTTAGCTGATCTTATTTCAGATAATATTGTTTCATTTTCCTTTTCACAGGTATCCAGCAAAACGACGCGACCGTGACTTTTGGCTTGGGGCATTTTTTTATTCTTATAATATTCTGTTATTGCTTTTGTATATTTAAACCAGCAAAACAGCTCTTCACGGCCTGTAGGAGAAAGTATTTCGGAGCTTTCAAGACTGAGACTGTTTATATACATCAGGTCATTTCTTCTTGCCCACATTTCAAATCTGTTGTGAGCCATAGTATCTCCAAGCATTCCCGATGTCGACAGGAAGGTAATTGGCTTGGCCTTTAGGATATCATAGTAGTTATCGCAAAGGATATCCAGCAATTCGCTCATACTGCTGTGGACGTCGAAATGGAATACGGCACCTGACATGATGATGAGATCTGCTTTTTGTATAGCTTCTTTGATATTGTCGGTAACTATTCCGCTGAATGCGGGAATGATATCGAACTCATCTTCACCGAGCTTTTCCTGAAACCATTTTTGCAGATAAAAAACAGTTTGCAGCGTAATGGAAAGATCGTTTTTTGGAGAACAGTTAAGAACACATATTTTCATTGATAATTCCTGCTTTCTTTGCTTTGTTGTAGTAATATGATAGTTATGCAAGTTGTAGTAAAAGTAATTCTGTATCATAAAATGCAATTAATATCCCCGTAAATGAATTCGTTTTTCGGAAGAAATCATCACTTATGTTATCATTATACCATGTTACTTTGAATTCTTCAAGAAAAAAGCAAAAAAAGCATATATGCAAAGTATGGTGCAGATATATAATAAATTGATTTCTGCCCATTCATGGCAGGAAAGAAAGCTTATTACCGCTCACTTGCATTTTTATAACTGATATGTTATAAGCGTGGAGTCCCTGCTGACTTTTTTTCGCTATAATTCATTGTAAGGAATATATTTTTCCGCGCATTTGCATTTTTATAACATATGTGATATAATCATTGTGACCTGTTCTTAAAGAATGAAAATCAGATCATTAAATGAGCTGATCGCCGAAGTTTATATGTCTGCTGCTTTGCATCACCATGAGAGATCATGGACGAACACAGGTGGGGAGTGGTCATGCGGCTTATAGCGGTATTGATCGTTGCAGCAGCGATAAACCACAATAACAATTTTTGAAGAAGACAGTAACTGATGAAAAGGGAGATATGGATAAAAGAATGACTTCATAATAATATGGAGGTGTAATTATCATATGACTAAACGGATAATTCTCATTGCAGCTTTATTCTTTTCATTGACATCATGCGCACCGGATCGTGCTTTATCTTCTTCAAATATCAGACAGACACCTACAGGGACTACTATTGCAGTATCGCAGATATATCAGCAGATCTCGCAGGAAAAAGCTAAGGAGTTCATGGACGCTGATATAAGCAGTGTTATCGTAGATGTACGTCATCAGGAGGAGTATGACAGCGGTCATATTCCGGGTGCGATCCTCATTCCGAATGAAAACATCAATACTGAAAGACCTGAAGAACTGCCTGACCTTGATCAGATAATTCTTGTTTACTGCCGAAGCGGAAGGCGCAGTAAGGTCGCATCACAAAAGCTTGCTGACATGGGGTATACACACGTATATGAATTTGGCGGTATAAACGACTGGACAGGTGAAGTAGTCACAGACGAAGAATGAGACTTTTCAGGTCTGCCGCAATATTTCCCAAAAAATAACAGCATTGTCAGCTGCTTAAAACATAATTATGACGACATAAAAACAGCGGTATTTCCTTATGGGAATACCGCTGTTTTCGTCTGGTCAATACAGATCAGCTAAACGTTTTTATTCTATGCCGAGAAGCTTTTTCTGAATAGCCTGAGCGTCACCAACGGTCAGACCGTCACCGTCCATATCTGCATTGTATTTGCCGTTTACGGTAAGATGATTTTCAGCCGTACCGTCTATACCGTACTTATTAGGATTTGCAAGAGACTGCATTACAAGTACAGCGTCAGACATATCTGTATCTCCGTCGCAGTTTGCATCGCCGTCGGGAGGAGCGAGCAATCCGGCAAGAGGAGGTATCTCCTCAGTTGTAGTTGTGACTATTTCCTCAGGTGTTGCTATAGAAGTACCTATAAGACCTGTAGTAGTGGTCGTTGTTGTTTCTGTTGCCTCTGTTGTTGTGATAGTAGTACCGATGCAGCCATAGGTAGTGGCTGTGGTTCTTGTTGCGGTGGTAGTACCTATCATAGCTGTAGTAGTTGTTGTTCCGTTAGTGATGTCTTGGTTGATAGCTACACCTGCGGTGGGAACGAGCTCTTCAGGCATTGAATCCGTAAAGCCGTCCGGAGTTGTGAATTCACCTTCAAGCTTTACACACTCTTCCGATGCAGCAGAACCTGTGTTAACAGACAGACCAACAGTAACAGTGGCTAAAAGTGATGCTATCTCTTTGGTAAATTTCCTCATTGTTTCATACCTCCGTTTTCTTTAGATAATATTTCAAGTGCAGTAAGTATATGCACCTGTTCTTCCATACAAGCGGCTTCCGAGATATCTCTTACAGTGCCTGTTGTAGCCATTTTCCTGCAAGCGCATGAATTACGGCAGTATTTTGCTATCTCGCAGCCTTTACATCTTTCCGAGACCATTGAGTAATCAGGATGAGCTTTTCTTGCAGTTTCAGCCTGAATACCAACGAAAATATCACCGCAGCGATATTCAGGGATATTCTGAAACTGAACGCAGGGATAAAAGCTGCCGTCCCAGTTGATGAAGAGCTTCTTTTTACATATCTCGCATAAGCTTGGCTTATTGTTTTTGATGGTGTTCTTTTTTGTAGCGAGCTCATGTACGAAAAATTTGGGTATATCAGCTATTTTTCGCCATTGTTCCCGCATAATGTCACCGAAACTGTCGGGATCGGAAGGCGTCAGGAAAGCATCCATTGTTGCAGAGACCTTTTTTACGCCCATATTTTTCAGATACATTATATTATCGTACAGCTTCGGAAGAGTATCTTCGGTATAAACAAGTTGTACAAGTGTTTCGGGCTGATATTTCAGTAATAATTTCAGGTTTGCATCGAGGATCGCTGTATCGGCACCGCGCTCGGTACACTCGCTTCCGTCATGGGACATATTGATTATGACGTTTTTTCTGTCCGCACACCATTTTATGAATTCTTCATCAAGCAGAGTTCCGTTTGTTGTGATGATGAACTCTGTTGCCTTAACATTTTCACAGTAGTATTTTACAGTATCCTTATATAGCAGAGGCTCACCGCCGAAAAGATATATTATTTCAGCATTGCCCTGACTGTTTATGAAGTCTGCGATCTTTGTTTTTATTTCATTGGTTATGCAGCCGTATTCCGTATTCAGATGCCTTTCGTAGCAGTAACTGCATTTAAGGTTGCATTTGTTGGTTATGCTGATAGTATAGTCCATAATATCACCTCATTTTCGGGCTTTTCAATTATTAGACGAAGCAGAGATAAGAAACTCTCACCTTATTTGAAATTTTTTTTCAAATAAAAAAACTCTTATGTTTTATCTTGACATTATATCTTTTCTGTGCTATAATAACTATACCATAAAGAGTGCGTGAGGGACAAGCCCGCTGACCGCACAGCAACCTGCCATATGTAAGGTGCTAAAGCTTGAACGATGGGATAATACAGCTATTGAGCGATCCTGTCGTAACGATGGGGTCGCTTTTGTGCTCTTATGGAATATTTTTAAGGAGAGTACAGATATGCATACTATCAGAGAATTATTGGGAGAAGGCGAAAAAATATGGCTTTACATTGAAAATGAAGAGCTATGGGAGAAGTTCCTTGAAATGACGGAGAATTTTCATTTTGGTGAGCTTACGAGAGACAAATGGAAGTTCGGTCATGTTATCGCTGTACACAGCAACGGTGAAATGGGACACGTTCCGATATTTGTGTGGAGTATGTCATTCGGCGATAAAGAGGGAGCACCTGCAAAGTATGACCTGAAAAAAGTCATAAGCGATGAAGCAGACGTAAGCTGTCGGACATCTCATTTCAGAGGCAGAATGATATATTGAAAAAATGCTCTGCGGAAATATTTCCGCAGAGCATGATTTACTTTCAGTAATATAATTGTAGTTTTTTGCATAGACATTTTGCCCTTACAATATACATTATAGCATAATATGCTTTATATTTCAAGTGCCACAATGACGAATTTTTCGGCGAAATATTGTGATATTTAACATCTTAAAACTATTGATTTTTTGTGTGAAATAAAGTATAATAATTAAAAGAAAGAATTTAAATAGGCAAATACAGAAGCAAAAAGGGATATGGCCGTGATCCTGCTTTCTGTACCAAAATATTCGGCATTTTATTTTATTTTTTTAGAAAAGGAGTTTTGTTATGGGATTTACAGTAATGGGCGTTACAGCAGGACGTAAAGACAGCAATTGCGAGATATTGCTGAAAGAAGCACTCATGGCATGTCAGGAATTAGGTGCCGAGATAACCATGATCAATTTAAAAGACTATGATCTGCTCGACTGTACGGGCTGTACATCTTGTACAATGGGAATGTCGATGGGCAAAAACACAGGCTGTGCATTGAAGAATAAGGACGATAAGGATAAGATAATGCAGGTAATGCTCAATCAGGACGCAGTAATATTTGCTGCACCTACATATGCACTTATGCCGTCGTCATTGTTCCTTAAATTCATGCACCGAAATTTAGCCTATGAGTCTGCATTTCTTACACAGATAGGAGCCATCGAGCCACGTGACCGAGTTGGAGCACTTATATCTGTAGGCGGTTCATACCGTTCATGGCAGTCGCTTGCACTTGAATGTATGCAGATAACTACGGTAACAAACAGCTTCAAGATAGTTGATATGTATATGGCTACCGCGGTTCCTGCACCTGCACAGGTCCTTCTGTATGAGGAGAAGCTTGCCCGTGCAAGAGAGATAGGACAGAATGTAATGAAGGCACTGAATACACCTGCTGCTGAGAGAAAGTGGTTAGGTGATCCCGATGCAGGCTGGTGTCCTAATTGTCACAGCAACAGCCTGTGCTTAGGCGATGTTCAGTGGAAAGGATTAAAGTATCCTATCGAGTGTACTGTATGCGGAGCAGGCGGCGATCTTGAAAAGACTCCTGACGGAAAGTGGAAATTCGTTATCGCTCCTAACGGACTCGAGCGCGACAGGACCACAGAGGAAGGGCGCGGAGTGCACTGCGACGAGATAGCCGAAGTTCAGGGCGGATTTTTCATGGATCCAAACGCTCGTGCAGAGGTAGCTCAGAAGCTTGAGAAATACAAAAAGATAACCTTTAAAGGTATCTGATAAGTGTAAAACCTGAAATAAACGGCAGAGTCGAAAAGACCCTGCCGTTTATCCTTACTATATATTCAAAAGGAACTTATTTTTTAAAGAAAGCACCGCTGCCTGCGTTGTCAACATCGTCCTTCCACACATAGCCTGTATCGTCCTGACCGCCTCTTTCCGAGATAGCGATATAGCCTGTTCCGTTTGTATAAACGGTCTCGGTCGAAGAAGTCAAGCCGTTTTCGTCAAGGGTAATGATGTACTTTGAGCAGTTGTCATAGTGCAGAACAGCTCTGCCGTCGAACTGACCTGTAATGTACCAGTTATCTATCTGTGTGTCGGATACCTTGCGTGATATATTTACTTTGTAGCCATTTCCGATGTTGTCTAATACCATAGAGAAATTGCTGTTGTTCTCATCGAAGAACTGACCTGCAAAAAGGTCTTCTGTATCTAAATTAACGTGAGAGCCTGCTGACTCATAAGCAGCATCAGTTGTTTCGGCAGATACATCGGCTGCTGTTGTAGTCTCTGTGTTTGTATTTTCTGCGGCAGCTGTAGTAGTTACGGCAGCAGTTTCAGCAACTATAGCAGTTGTCTCAGCAGCCTCCTGTGCAGCAGCAGTTGTCTCAGCAGCGGCTGTGGTAGTTGGAGTTTTTGAAGAATGATCCGGTCTCTGATGAGATTCCTCTTTGCCGCAGCTGCAAAGTGCCATTGTCATAATAAGAGCAAAAACTAATCTTTTTTTCATAATATTATCTCCTGTTTGAAAATTTTCTGAGCAGTGCGCGAAATGGTATACGCACTGCAGCTTTCATAACATACAAACGACATGAGAAGGAAAAACGTGTCATTAATTTTGCGATTTCAGCGTTTTATACAACAAAAATATGCATTTGTCATTAAAAATGAGTATAAATCAAATACTTCATCATGTACTCAATTATCATAAAATTAATGCCGAACACAGGCGCAGAATGGCTGATAAGCAATTAGCCACCGCAAAATTCGACTTGTCAAGCGCAAAAAATGACTTGTAAAAAAATTACCATATGTTAAAATCGAATTAAGGCTCGAAAAACGGGCAGAAAGAGAGGAAATATGCCGAATGATGATTAAAATTCTGAAAAAGATATCAATTGCTGCGGCATTTGCGTGTATTATAAGTACATTCACAGGCTGTAGTCAGAATAATAAGGAGAGCGGCGGAAAGACTCAGGTTTTCCATGAAAATATTACAGGTACAGCTGACGGATACGATTATGAGCTATGGAAAGATGAGGGAGATACAACCTTCAATGTAGAGGCAGGCGGTGGTAATTTCTCATGCGAATGGGAGAATATCAATAATGCGCTCTTCCGCCGCGGTAAGAAATATGACTGCACAAAGACCTATCAGGAACTGGGAAATATTTCCATTGACTACGGCGTGGACTATCAGCCCATAGGCAATTCGTATATGTGCGTATACGGCTGGACAAGAGAGCCCCTTGTAGAGTATTATATAGTAGAATCATGGGGAAGCTGGAGACCGCCCGGAGCACCTGCTGCACTGGGTACAGTAACAGTTGACGGCGGTACATACGATATATACAAGACCACAAGATACGAACAGCCCTCCATCGACGGTACTCAGACCTTTGAGCAGTACTGGAGCGTAAGGCGCACAAAGCCCGACAGCAGCGGCAACAAGATAGAAGGTACTATATCTATATCAAAGCATTTCGATGCATGGAAGAAGTGCGGACTTGAGCTCGGAAAGATGTATGAGGTCGCACTTACCATAGAGGGCTATCAGTCGCAGGGCAAGGCTACTATATATAAGAATGCCCTGAAAGTGGGCGGAACATATTCCGAGGCAAATGATATAGATGTAACAGTTGACTACGACGCTATCGCAAAGCTTGAAAGCTCGGTCACAGAGGGTGATCCCACAGAAGCAGGCTTCTTTGATATAAGCTTTGAAAAGGGAGCTGAGGGCTGGATACCACGAGGAGGTTCGCTGGTGACTGTAGACAAGGAAAATTCCTCTGACGGCAGCCAGTCGCTGTTCGTAAGCGGAAGAACGGATAACTGGAACGGTGCGGCTATTATGCTCAGCAGTGATACCTACAAGCCCGGAAAGGCATATAAATTCTCTGCAAAGGCAATGCAGAAAAGCGGCGAAGATGTGACCATGAAGCTGACTATGCAGTACAATGACGGTACAGAAAAGTACGACGAGGTAGCACTGGTAACAGCCAAGAGCGGTGAATGGGTTACGCTTTCCAATGATGCATATGTTATCCCTGAAGGCGCAGAGATGTTACAGCTCTACGTGGAGTCTCCCGACAGTCTCACCGACTTTTATATTGATGAGGTATCAGGAGCAGAATAAGCTGTAAAGCTCGGAAAACCGCATATTATAGAGCCGATCTCAGTGGTCGGCTCTTTATGTTTTTATGTCGGAAAAAAATTTTGTGACGAAAGCTCGCAAGTGTACGTTTGTATATAGTGAAAGCGACCATGGAAGCTTTAAACGGCTGTGTTCCTGTACACAGGACATGACCGCAAAAACCAAAAAGGAGGGTACCGCATGACAGGCGGCGAATATCTTGAACTTCTGGAAAAGTCTCAGAAGAAGGCACATGAGAAACTGTTTGAGGAATATTACAGCTATGTCCGTGCAATAGCGTTTAACAGGCTCAGGAGCGTTGGGACTAATGAAGATGTAGAGGAGTGCATGAGTGATATATTTGCGCGAATATTCTTTACATTCGGTGAAAAGTATAACAACGGCGACATGAAGCCATTTATAGGAGTAGTGGCTAAGCGGATAAGCATTGACCATTACAGGAGTCTTATGCGCCATACTGATAAGACATTTTCAATAGATGAAGATACAAGCCGTGAGCTGGGTTCGGACGAAGACCTTGTAAGCGAAAGCGAAAGGACTGAACTTAGGCGTATACTGATGGATAGTATCAATTCGTTGGGAGAGCCCGATTCTACCATAATAATACAGAAGTACTATTATGCTAAACGGTCACAGCAGATTGGGGAATTACTTTCAATGAAACCGTCAACAGTGCGGATGCGCTGTAAGAGGGCAGTGGAAAAACTTCGCAGTATACTTGTTAAAATGGGTATAAAGGAGGAAATGATATGAAAGATCTAAAGCTTGACATTCTTAACAGAGCCGATGATGATATCATTGATAGTCTTGTTCCTTTTTCGTCAGATGACAAAAAGACAAAAAAGCGAATACTTGCAATGAGCGAGAAAAAATTAGCAGAATTACAGAGAGGTTCCGAATCAGAAACAAACGAAATAAGCGTCCGCGGAGTAGAACAGTATCGACGTCCTGTATGGTACAGACCTTTATGCGCAGCAGCAGCTTTTGTTGTTATGGCAGGCGGAATAGGAATGCTTACGTTGCTGAACAGAACAAAGGGAAATCAGTTTGATGACCCTGATGAAATTAATATTGCGGCTACAACAGAAGCAGATACGACCGAAACAAACACCGAAGCTGATACAACAGAAGTTCAGACTACAGAAGCAGCAACAGAAGCACAGACAGAAATAAACGGTCATACATTTGAAGAAATGAAGGGCATTGCAGACGAGCTTCTGCCTCATTGGATCGAAGCGAGAAATCTGTATTCAAAGCCGAATATTGACACAAGCGGAGAACAGTTAAAGATATGGTCATCTCATTTTGAAGAAGATCTTATATACTACAAGATCAATAATCCGCATTTTACTTCATACGATGAACTTATAAGTTATTACAGTCCGTATTTCATTGATCCTGTAAGTCAGTTCTATTGCTACAGGATAGACGGTGATGATACTTCTGTACTTAAAAATGATGAGAACATTCATGGTATGATCGAGTATAAGGGAGAGCTGTACGCACATGAATATCTTACTCCGACTGTACCCGATTATGCAGCCGACACACCTATTTCAGAAAAGCCGTCTCAGATCAGAGAGGATTCTTTTAGGTGGGAGAGAGTTACGATCTGTCAGCCAGATGATGAGTATCTTGGCAGCGGTTCTGGGGGCTGGGTAGCTATTTTGGATATGGAATTCATTAAGGACGATGACGGCGTATGGAAAATAGCTTCATGCCAGCCATCTTCAGTCGAAAAGGAGAGCTTCGATGCTGAGTCGGGATCTTCAACAGAAGCAACAGCAAACCAAATATCAGCAGAAACAAATACCGATTATGATACTGTATATGATACAGTCAGGGAGTATTTGAAAAACGAGTATGACTATACAGGCATAGTTACAATCAATTTAGCTGATCAGCTTTATGACAATGTAGAGATCATTAATGATAACTATGTAAACAATAATAACTGGATAAGTTGTACCTGCAGCAGCCTTCTCCATGACGGCAGCCTGCTGACGATCTTTCTTGATGAAAACGGAACGATTTTCGCAAAAAACATAACGCATTAACATCAGCTCTCCTTCGGCTAAGGTCGGAGGAGAGCTTTTTAATACTTTTATGGCTCACATAAAGGCATCGGATATTGTCGGAAATTTGATACAAATTGTCAATTGACGGAAAAAACAATGTTTGTTATAATATATTTATTATTAAGGACGTATGTCCGAAGGATATAGAGGTATGAGAGTTATGAAAAAGATGTATTTGAAAATGGCAGCAGTTTTACCGCTTGCAGCTGTTATCGTAAGCTGCGGAAGGGTAACTATTGACCCTAATGACTATCTTAATGTCGAGTTTGAGGGAATGGATTCTGTTGCAGTGGCAACCTACAGCATTGACTATGAGAAAATGGTCACCGATAACCTGAAGGCTTTCGATATAAAGAGCAAGAAGGACGAAAAGGATATCGAAAGAGCTGTAAAGAAGCTGAAAAAGTATCTCGGCGGCGAGCTTGACAACACAAGAGAGCTTTCAAACGGCGATAAGATCACATTCGAGTGGGACGATGACGATATTGAGAAGCTTGAAAAGAAGTACAATATAAAGCTCAAGGTAAGCGATAAGACTATCGAAGTTACCGATCTTGATGTTCCTGAGGAATTTGATCCTTTTGAGTATCTTGATATCGAGTACACAGGCGTTGGCGAAAACAGCGTAATGTCCTTCAAGGTAGATGATGATCTTCCTGTAAATCTCGGCTTTGATGCTGATAAGAAATACGGCTTAAAGAACGGCGATAAGGTAACGGTTACCTTCGGACCTTCATATTATGATGAAGAGGATATAATGGAATCCTGCTTTAACAAGGGCTACAAGCCGACTCAGATAAAGAAGGAGTACACGGTTGAAGGTGTGCCTTCATATGTTGAGAAGATAGCAGATATCGAAAAGGCTTCCTACGACAGAATGGACAAGTATGCTCTTGACAGCTTCAAGGAACTTGCTGACTCATGGGATGACAAGGAGCTTGTTGACGTTGAGCTTGCAGGTGTTGATCTGTATATTCCTAAGGAGACAGGCTATTTTACACCTAAAAATATAGTTTGCTATGTGTATAAGGTAACTGCAAAGGATCCCGAGGCAGGCAAGGAAGAGGAAAAGAAGGAAGAAGAGAAGAAGGAAGAGACGACAGAGGCAGAAAAGACAACAGCAGCCGAGGAGACTACAACAAAGGCTGATGAGAAGAAGGACGAAGCTGCTACAACAGCTGCTGATGATAAGAAGTCGGAAGAGACTACAACAACAGCTAAGTCCGAGGACAAGGAAAAGACTACAGAAGCCAAGAAGGACGACAAGAAGAGCAAGGATACATTTACATATTACTACTACACACTCTTCGAGAATGTTGTAACTCCCGATAATGGTAAGGGAAGCGATTTCCCGAATGTAAGCATCATAGTTCCCGACAGCGATATATTCTTCGGTGAGATCTATGGCGAAGGCTTTAAGAAGGGAAATGTTGTCTTTGATGGATTTGAGACGCTTGATAAGCTCAGAGATTCGATCAAGGAAGACTATAAGGACGCCAAGTTCGAGACAGATATCAAGAAGTGATAAATAACGTAAACGCCCGATAATTTGAATTATCGGGCGTTTTTATATATTCCGGGATATAAAACTGCCCCTTCAGCAGCTGGAGAAATAAAGCCGACTGAAGGGGAGTTTATCAAGGAATGTGGGATATGATGAAAACTTTACTCATTATACAGAAGAGAAATCTGTATTGCAATGGCATCATTGAGGGTAATGCCGTCGTTATTGCCTGTAACATCGGCGTTTATTTTGCCCTGATCTGAGAGCTGATATTTATTCGGATTTGCCAGAGACTGCATTATGATAACTGTATCTGAAAGATCCTTGCCGCCATCAATATTTGCGTCGCCTTCAAGTGTTGAAACAGGTTCTTCTTCGATCTCTTCTTCGTAATCATCGTACAGCTTTACCTTTAAAGGCTGAAATTCAGAAGTATCAATGACCTCGTCCTTTTCGGGCTGTCTTACGATAGTGAATTTTCCTGCCTCGTCCTCAGGAGTATGATAGTTTGTTGCGCAGTACCAGCCGAAGTAAGAATCATATTCAAACCAGCCTGATATATTGATATGAGTGCCTATTTTTAGTTCGTCAAGACCCGGGTTGTTTGTCATGAAGGCAAACTTGTATCCGCCCTCAACCGTGAATATCTCACCGTATTCTATACCTATTATTTTAACGTCTTCTAACTCAGGGGCATACTGCATCATGTGATCAGCACAAAGTCTTTTATCTATTATCTTGCGCTTGCTGAAATCCTTCTTTATCTCCATTTCAGCATATTGCTCGTAATCCGGGTTTGCGGAAATGAGCTCATAATCACCTGTGAATGCATAAAATTCATCTGCATTTGCGAAGTATTGGAAAAATCCCGAAACTCTTATAACATCGCCTCTGCCAAGCTCATACGGATCATGTTCGGCCGT
The DNA here is from genome assembly GCF_000518765.1 of Ruminococcus flavefaciens ATCC 19208. GTDB lineage: Bacteria > Bacillota > Clostridia > Oscillospirales > Ruminococcaceae > Ruminococcus > Ruminococcus flavefaciens. The sequence goes on from NZ_KI912494.1 coordinate 52,206, forward strand.
GCTAAAGCCCCATCTTGTTCCGTCCTCGGCAACAATGATAAATGAGTCGATTTCCTTTACGGTTATTTCCTTATTAAATTTGTAAAGTGTGTAGTCATAGTAATGAACGGGATATTTGCCTTCGGGCTGCTTGCCGTCGAAAAGGTATCTCATTTCGGCAGCAGTAGTTGTGGTAGTAGTAGGGCAGGTAGTTATATCGTTGACATTAGTGGTAGTAGTAACGATCTCTGTTTCTTCGACCCAGTTACCGTCCTCATCTTCATAACCGCCATATCCGTTATAGCCGATCACGTAGTCGCAGATACCCATATAGCTGTCAACATTATAGAACATATCGCTGTCCTTGTCGTAAGCGAATTCCCCTTCAAGGCTTATGCAGTTGTTCTTTTTGAACATATCGGTGTAATTTTGCAGACCGCTGCTTACGTACAGCTTCATACCGTTATCGACAGTTATAGTGTCCTTATCTGCATCAATTACATAAGTTCCGTACGAGCCGAACTCAAGATGCGGCATTTCTGCTATCTTTGCTTCCAGCTCCTTGTCCTGCTTTGTCTCGCTCTGAACGAGCTTTATATCAGCTGTGCAGTTAAGGTAAAGGTCCTGAGTCTCACTGTAAGCAAATTCACCTGAAATGCTTATCTTATTGCCCTTCTGGAACATACCTGTATAGACCTTTTTTTCGCCGCTGTTTACGTAGAGCTTTTTGCCGTCATCAAGTGTGATGACTTCGTATGAAGCGTCAACTACTTCTGCGCAGTCATATTCAAGATCAACTCGCGGGAGCACGATTCCGCTTGACGGCTGTGGTTCTTCGTTCGGGTCGGGAGGATCAATACCTATCGCAACTATGATAGAAGGTTCGTCAGGAGCGGCGTTTGCTGAAAGAGCAGAAGTATTGATCTGTGGAACGACAGCCATTGCGCATGACAACACAACGGCTATACTTCTTTTGATGTTCATGATAAATACCTCCTTATGAACGTGATAGTGTCGTGCAGGCATGATTTAGGGAGACGTCACGCCTGCATCAACGGGGGGGAATGTACTTTCGGGAGCGTCCTCTCAAAAGTATATAGAAAAATGCGGTTTTAAAACCTTTACACTTATTAGTCTTTAAAAAATAAAAAAACACTCACCAATTTCAAAAAATTTTTTTTGTGAAGTAAAAAATAATGCAGAAATTGGCTTGACCTTATTTTGATAAAGTATTATAATAAAATATGGATAATTGTGGCGTTTGGTATTAATTAGTCAAAAAATAAAAATATAATTTTTATGTGAGTGTTTTTTTATTGTTAAGAGACTAATTATATATAGTGTATAGGAGGAGTGCTGGATGTTATTTGAAAACAGATACTCTCCGTCAGAACGTAATGTGAGATACAGCAGTGGTGCAGCTGTATACCGCAGCGTATTTGCCGCAGTACAGGACATAATTATGCAGACGGGCTGCCTTACGGTCATGGAAAAGCTTTTTGAGGCAACGTCTGCCGACAGTATTAGAAGCGAAAAAGGTGCAAACAATTACAACAGATTTATAAATGGCGATAACGACGGAATGACGGAGGTCATACGGGAATACAAGGACGGTCTTTCTCTTTATATAAACAGCATGGTGCGGAATATCTGCGAAGCAGAGGAGCTTATGGAGGAGACCTTTGTCGAGCTTATTATGAAAAAGCCTAAGTATTCAGGCAAGAGCTCGTTCAAGACATGGCTTTATGCTATAGGAAGAAACATTACTTATGATTATTTAAAAAAGCGTTCAAAGAATTATGACCTTCCCATTGATGAGCTGTATGATATTTCAGATGAAGAGAATCTTGAGAAGTCGTACATACAGCAGGAGCAGAATATAGCTTTATACAGGGCTTTGGGCAGTGTCAACACTGATTACGGACAGGCATTGCATCTTGTATATATCGAAGGACTAAGCATAAAGGAAGCAGCTCAGGTGATGAAAAAGACTAAAAAGCAGGTCGAAAATCTTGTTTGCCGCGGAAAAAAGGCAATGAGAGCACAGCTTGAGAAGGAGGGCTTTGTTTATGAAGGATTATATTCAAGTAAGTGAAAGCGTCTTTCGTAAAGCTGAGGAGCGCATGGCAGAGAAGAAACGCCGTTCAATGAAGGTGAAGCGAAATACTTTAGCTGCGACCGGTGCGGCGGCTGTACTTTTCGTAGTTCTTATGCAGAATGAGGAAATAAGCAATGCAATCAAGTCATTCCCTAAATTTGTAAGCAGTATGTGGTCGGGTGATGAGCCTACAACTACTCAGATGACCACACAGCCAACAGTAACGACTACTGCCGTAGTGACTACAACGCAGGCTGTGACAGATACTACCGAGACTACTACTGAGGAAACCACAACGACGACTACTACTACAACTACACAGCCTGTTACAACAGAACCGCCCATAGTTACGACTGTATCGCCTATAGACGGGCTTCCGAGAATGAGATCGGGTTCATGGAGCGAAGAGGTCGTTTCAGTGACGAATGATACACTTACCTTTGCAAACGGAATGACTATCAACTTTGCATATGGTTCACCTGATTTCAGGAATCAATTCAAAGTAGGGGACGAAATAATATATTCAGGCAGCTTTGCATATGATAAAAGCAATAAGATATATTATTATCTCAGCGAGGGACGATTTGAAAAATGCGGCGGGCTCTCTGTGCAGTCGGCTTATCATGAAGAGCAGGAAACCGAGAAAACAACGGAATATCACAATGAAAATAATGATTATCAACAGTACGATGATCACGAGGGATATCCTGAGGATTATCCCGAAGATTATGACGACTATGAAGATTACGAAGACGATGATTACGGAGATTATGTAGATAAGCCGTTTGAGTATGTAGATGACGGAACTCCTGCAATGGATTATGCAGAGATAGTAAATGACCCTGATTTTGAATTTCAGGACAGAAACTTCTATAAATTAAAGGTCAATGGTATAAAGGTCAAGAGCAAAGAGGGTGCGTATATTATTTCCGAGGACGGTCAGAAGTGGATCTTTTCCACTCATAGCCTTAGCGGCATGACTGAAAGCGAGGTCTATGGTATAAAAGAAGGCGATGTCTTGAATATAGAAGGATATTTCTATTATCTGGCATTTGACGGCTCTATCTATAATCTTGAAATGAAGATAGAAAAGGTAAAATAGATCATATCAAAAAAACAGACTCCGTATGGAGTCTGTTTTTCTATTCGTTAATACTTGTGATAGAAGTCCTTTGTAAGCTCATCGAGCCATTCAACGTCCTCGGGCTTGACTTCGCTGAGTTTTGCGTTCCATTCTTCCTCTGTACATTCTTCACGGTTTATAGTATAAACTTCTTTATCACCGACAACTGTGCATTGAAGCTGAGTTTGAAGTTCTAGTTCATTATTTTCATTGAGTTTAAATACCAAATAGATAGTAGGTGAGGAATTAGCTTTTATTATGACTATACCGTTTTTATTGTTATGGTGAACCCAGATATTTTCTGATTTTGTAGTGATAGCTTCATATTTATTACCTTTTAAAGCATAAAGCTCACATACGCTGCTTGATTCGGGAGCATTTGATGTGAAATACTGTATAAACAGCTCAGGTATATCATCGCCGTTGATGTCGTATTCGCAATAGAAAGCGTCAGTGATGTTGTCATCGGCATTGTCGATGAATTCCTGCAAGCACTGATTTAAAAGGTCTACATGGTTATTGCCGTACTTCAAGTCGTCAGAGGTCAGACCGTATGCGGTATTGCAGTTTGAGAGCTTGTCAGTAAGAGCTATGGCAGTTTCAGCATCAAAGTTTCCGTGTATCATGAAACCTGTAGACATAATTCCATCGACTATACGTGTAGAAATACATTCACCGTCTACCCATATGGATATGGGAGTTTCTGTGCCTGCGATCTCTGAGGTAGCCTCTGCAAATAGCTGTTGACCTTCTTCGTCAAATGCTACTTGTATAGCATATTCTGATCCGTCGTTTTCGTCAAGCAAACACATTTCAGCCTTTTTAATATTACTTCCCGTTAGTATAACAGGACTTTCGGGACTGTCGCCCTTGCGGAAAAATACTTCATGCTGTTTGATGCTGTCAATCGGAAGAGAAGTAGATTCTTCGCTTACGGTAGTTTCTTCTATATCCGAGCCGTTAATACTGCCATTCCTGTGCAAAAGAGCTGCACCGCCTGCGATACCGCCTACAATAGCGATACAAGCAGCAACGGCAGTGAATACCTTCCGCATAGTCCTCGGACGGTAAGGCTCAGAACCGCTTACGGTATCCTCGTTATGGTCTGCAATGTCATTATTATTTATATTGAACTTTCTTCTGCTCATTTCCAGTATTTTTTTCTTTTCATCGCTGCTTACAGGAGCGATTTTTTTGGAAAGAGACTCTAATTCGCTGAGTTCGGCATTCTCGATGATACCGAAATCAATTTCTTTGTTGTTGTCTTTCATAATTCTGCCTCCTTCAAAGATATATCGAGTTCAGCCAGTTTATCTTTGATCCGTCTAATGGCTCTTGAGCATCTTACCCTGACAGCGGCAGGTTCAAGGGAAACAGTTTCCGCAATTTCCTTTGAATTCATGCCGTAGTAGTATTTCTGGATTATGATAGTTGAATCAGGTTCTCCAAGCTCTTCAACGAGTCTCAGAAGAGTCCTGCGAAGCTCCGCGCGTTCAGCATTGTGTGCGATGTCGGTATCATCGCGTATATTGTCCGCGTCACCCTCTTCAAGTGAGACAGTACGTCCGCTTTTTGAGATAATGCTATGGAACATATTTATAGCCTTCCTTATAGCGACAGTGCTGATGAAGCCTTTTATATTTTCGTTCTGTTGTTCTGAGTTTTGAGTGAAGTAAGAGAATATATCCGCGAAAACATCACTGACGCATTCTTCGATATCTTCCTTTGTCGCGCAGCTTCTCAGCTTATTGAAAACGATCGTATAAACGTAGCTGAAATACTCATCGAACAGGGCATTCTGAGCTTCCTGCGGAGATTTTCTGAAAAGTTTCCGGTAATCCTTATCTGTCATGGCAGATCCCCCCTTGTATATGAAAAGTAGTTATGCGCATTTCCGCTTTCATAATATATACTCAAAGAGAACAGATAAAGTGCAACAAAAAATATTCTACCACATAAATAAATCAATCCTGTAGGACGACCATTGACCGTTCGCATATTGATCTGATGCAAACATGAAAAAAGGCGCACGATCGTGCGCCTTCTCTCATTATAATGCAGGATAGTCATAAGAATTTTCCTCATACATTTCTGCTTTGATGTTCTTGTCAGCATAGAATGTTTCAGCGTTCATCCGATCTCCGGGAAGATTGCCGATTTTTGAACTGTCGTATATAGGATTATCGCTATTAATATACCTATCGTATGTGTTAACCAATTCGCCGTATTCATAATAACCCTGATAATTGAACTGAGCAACGTTAGTAAACGAATTATCACTGTCGAATTTTATTTTTCGTGTAAAGTTGTATCCTGACTTGTCCTCAAGGTAAAGACATTTATCCTCCTGATTGTAAGTCATCCACTGAGCATCTATATAAAGGATCATTTCGTAGCCGTCTATGTCGCAGCCTTTTACTGTTGGAGCTATGAACTCATTTCCGTCATAGATAAACATTATTGTTCTTGCTCCGCTTTCGCCTCTCATATCATAAGAGATAAAGAGTTCAGGAACTGAATCGCCGTTGATGTCGCGCATATCAGCCTTTATGTCCCATATAGGTGATGTGTCTATCTCAACTTCATATGGGCTGGTCGATTTACCGTAACCATAGAAGTTCTTGCCGAACATGAACTTATCCATAGCTTTCTGAAAAGCCGCATCGAGCTTTTCCTGAGTAGCCTCGGCAGGATCTATTGAGTCATATTTCGATATCCATTTCGGATCAATTTCAGTTACGACAGGTTCTGTATTATTTACAGGAGCTTCATTCGCAGCTGCGGCTGTAGTAATTTCGGCAGAAGTAACAGTGTTCACATTTGTATCTGTAACAGTAGTCTTTGCAGCTGCTGTACTCTTGGTTGAAGCAGCTGTACCTGTTTCGGTCGCAGTTGTATTTACGGTAGTTCCGGAAACTATGGTAGTAGTAGCCTTTTCAAGGGGCTCGGGAGTATCAGGTGAATCTCCGTTGTTTCTGCCAAACATATAAATGCTTCCGCAAACCAGTGTCAGTGCAGCAGCAGAGCAGAGGACAGTATATATTATCCTTGAAATGCCCTTGCGGCTGTAGTTTTCAACGCCTGTAACAGCGTCCTCGTTTTCTGATATATTTTCATTTCTTTGTTCTTTGTCAAGCATTTCTTTTTCCACTTTGTATTTCTTATTTGTGATCTTTAGCATACGGTCTCTTGCAGACTTGTCTATCATCATATTATCAGCACCTATTTTCTCAAGGTCATTGATATCGGAGTTTTCAAGGACATCAAAGCCTATTATTTTGTTATCCTTCATATATTTCCCTCCTTCAGGTCATAGCCTTCCGCAGAAAGCAGTTCTTTCAGTTTTTTCAGTGCTCTGCTGCATTTCACTCTTACAACAGCAGGTGACATACTAAGCTTCTGCGCTATTTCAGTGGAATTCATGTTGTAATAATACTTTTGTATTATCATTGTAGACTCGGGTTCTCCGAGATTTTTTATTAGCTTTAGCAGTATACTGCGAGTTTCGGAGCGTTCTGCATTTTCTTCCATGCGTTCATTGTCTGCAAATTCCGTAGTTTCGTCCTCGATATAAACAGTGGAATTGCTTTTGGAAGAAAGCTTGCGGAACATCTGTATAGCCTTTCTGCTTGCAACAGTGCCTATAAAGCCTTTAAGGTCTCCGTCGAATTTTCTTTCTCTGTCATAGCTTATAAATACTGCGGAGAAAGTATCTCCCACACATTCTTCTATATCCTCGCGGCTTCCGCAGCTTCTGAGCTTATTGTAAACTATAGCGTATACATATTTGAGATACTCGTCAAACAGAGCAGTCTGAGCTGCCTGCGGTGACTTTCCGTACATAGTACGGTATTCTTTATCTGTCATATTACCACCTCTTCTGAGTTGTTAGATTTATTAAAAAGCTTCCGATCGGTTTGTTATGTGCTTTCATAAACCTTACTTGCAAAAAAATCCTCAAGTGTAACACAAAGACGAAAAAAAATCAAATCAAAAAAAGTCCGCAGCTTGCAGACTTTAAATGTCATTTTTTTCAAGGAATTTCAGAGCTTTTTTATATTTTTCAATTCTTGCAAAGTCCTTTTCTGTAGGGCAGGGAATACGCGAAATGTCCATATTATGCCTGATATCAGCCATTTTTACATTTCTTGCACATTCATCAAGTTTTATTTTTTCAAGATATTCTTCATATGAGATATCATCTGATTTTGTAAGGAGCTTTATTGAATTTACTATCCTCATAGTAAAGCCCATTTCAAGCAGATCATCGAAGGTTGTGGGGGTATCCTCGCATACATCGTGAAGATATGCAGCTATTTTGTATTCGGTATTTTGAAGCTGGGCAGCAACTGCCTGAGGGTGTGTAAAATAGGGATTGCCGCCTTTATCAAACTGCCCATTGTGTTTCTCGGCAGCAGTTTTTTTCGCAAGTTCTAAAAGAGCGTTGAGCTTTGTACGCTGCTTATCAAGAAGAATGAGTGCTTCCTGCTCTGTGATCTCAGTGCAGCTGTCAGCAATATCAGAATGATCCCATTTTTCTTCACCGAAGCTGTATCTGAATGCTTCGTTTTCATCTGTAAGTTTTATTACTTCATCTTCGACCTTGAAATATCTCATAATTCGCCCTCCTGCAATAATATAGATAATTATATCACGATACAGCCGAAAAGTAAAGAACGGCACAGATGTTCATTTTATATGCTTGACTGCATAAAAACTATGCTGTATAATATTATAAAAAGTGTGCAGGAGTGTAAAAAATGGAAAAGGTAAGAAAACATCTTATTTTTTACGGATATGTTCAGGGAGTGGGATTCCGCTGGAAGGCAAGTCATACAGCCCGCAGATTAGGTATTTCAGGCTGGGTGAGAAATCTCCCTGACGGCTCTGTTGAAATGGAAGCAGAGGGTACGGAAAGAGATATTTCAGATCTTATCGAAGCTCTCGAAAATCATTCATGGGGAAGCATCGAAAGCATAGATGAAAAAAATATCCCCATACACGGGGATTACAGCTTTGATGTTGTATAGGAGTGGTGTCAGTGGATAAAGCAAAAACTAAAAAAACAGTCGGAATAATTGTTGATATAGCGATGTATGGACTGCTTCTTGCACAGATGCTGTACGTATTTACTGGAAATACAGTCCATGAATTACTTGGGATAGGCTTTTTTGTGTGTCTTGCAGTACACATAATCATAAAGCGAAAATGGTATGCAACGCTGTTTAACGGCTCAAAAAAGCCTGTACCACGTAAGATATTCAATATCTCAACGATATTGCTAATGCTTTGCAGTATTGTTCTTATGGTCAGCAGCATGGGCGTTTCAAGGCTTATTTTTCCTTGGTTCAGAGCTTTGGGAAGCAGTGACCTGCATAAATATCTTGCCACAGCTGTGCTGGCACTGTCCGTATTTCACGGCGGTATGCGCGGCTATATAAGGGCGAAGAAAAAGAAAAAAGCAGGCATTTTTATTGCTTTGGCAACTATAGCTGCGGCAGCTGTGGGACTTGCTCTTGTGCCTTATCTCAACCGCCATTTCAAATTAGTGGATATAAGTCTTAATGAGGCTGTAGACGGCGAAAAAGTACAGCTCAGCGAAAAGCCTCTCGTTGTATACTTCACAAGAGTGGGCAATACGGATTTTGAGGAAGATGTGGACGCTGTATCGGGAGCTTCGCTTTTGCTTGCGGACGGCGAGCTTATGGGAAGCAATCAGCTGCTTGCTGAGATGATAAAAAATGCGGCAGACTGCGAAACTAAGGCGATAACGGTGACAGGTAAGAAGTATCCGTCAAGCTATGGGAGTACAGTAACGGTATCATTGAAGGAGCTTCGTGATGACGCTCGTCCCGAAATAGAGCCTATCGACATAAGCGGTTATAATTCGGTGATACTGGTTTATCCGCTGTGGTGCGGAACAGTTCCAATGCCTGTGGCTACATTCCTTGAGAGCTGCGATCTCAGCGGTAAGAAGCTTTATCTTATCGCAACTCAGGGCAGCAGCGGCTTCGGAAGCAGTACGGAGGATATCCGCAAAATGGCTGAGGGAGCGGACGTGGAAGAGGTAATGAGCATCTACTGCGATGATATCCCGTATTCAAGGGAACGCCTTGTAAAATGGCTGAATGAAGCCTTTAACTGATTGTAGGGGCGGCGTTTCGCCGCCCGTGATCTTACGATAAAAATAACATGAACGGGCTGTCGAGGATGCGCCCCTACACATGGTTACAGCGTAAATTATTGATTTGTGGAACAGGGACGCGCAATGCGCGTCCCTACAAGCATAATAACTGCGATTAAAAACGTAAAAGCCCCGAACATTGTTCGGGGCTGAATTTGTATATTACATTAAAACGCCGTGTTTTTCGTAGTCCGCAACCTTGATTATCTCATTCTTGTCACCTACAAATACTACCTTAGGACGGTGAGTTTTTATCTCCTCTGTAGTCATTGCAGCGTATGCCATAATGATAACATGGTCGCCTTTCTGTCCTGCACGGGCTGCTGCTCCGTTGAGGCAGATAACTCCGCTTCCGCGTTCACCTGCGATGACATAAGTCTCGATACGGCTGCCGCTGTTGACATTTACTACGTGAACGTGCTCGTATTCATAAAGTCCCGAAGCTTCCATAAGCTCCTCATCAATAGTTATGCTGCCAACGTAGTTGAGCTCAGCCTGAGTTATGACAGCGCGGTGTATCTTGCTTTTGAGCATTGATATTTCCATTGCTGCCTCCTTATACGTCTTCGGTGAAGAAGTTGTCGATAAGGCGAGTTTTGCCGATATATACAGCAATTGCGCAAAGTGCCGGACGGTCAAGAGCCTTTATCTGCTGCATTGTTGCGCAGTCAACTATCTTTACGTAGTCGATACGTGCAAGGGGCTCGGCTTCAATGTGCTTTTTCATAGCGGCTATGATCGCAGAGCAGTTCTTTTCGCCGCTTTTTACCATATCCATGCCGAGGAATATTGCCTGTGAAAGTACAAGTGCAGCCTTTCTTTCGGCATCATTGAGATATGTATTGCGTGAGCTCTTTGCGAGTCCGTCAGTTTCGCGGACGATAGGACAGCCGATTATCTCGATGTCCATATTCAGGTCGTCTACCATGTGGCGGATAACTGCAAGCTGCTGAGCGTCTTTCTTACCGAAGTAGGCTCTGTCAGGCTTTACTATATTGAAAAGCTTTGATACGACTGTGCATACACCTCTGAAATGTACAGGGCGGCTGAGTCCGCAGAGCTCCTGTGTGAGAACTGTCATATCCACGAATGAGGAGAAGCCCTCATGGTACATTTCTGACGGCTCGGGATTGAAGATAAGGTCGCCGCCGTGGGCTTCAACAAGCTGTGCATCGTGTTCTATATCACGGGGATAGCTCTCAAGGTCCTCAGTAGGACCGAACTGCATTGGATTTACGAAATCGGATACGACTGTTCTGTCGTTGTCTCTGTGGGAAGCGTCGATAAGGCTTGCGTGTCCCTCGTGGAGATAGCCCATAGTGGGTACGAGACCTACTGTAAGCCCCTGCGCTCTCCATTCCTTTACCTGTGCGCGTACTTCATCTATAGTCTTTACTATCTTCATATCATTAACACTCCTTCATAAGCTCATTGATAACATCATCATCTACAGCGTAGGTATGCTCTTCAGCAGGGAATACACCTGATTTTGTCTCGCTTATATAGTCCGAGATGCCCTGTCGCATAAGTACGCCGACCTCTGCGAAACGCTTCACGAATTTTGCTGTATGTCCTGTGTTGAGTCCCAGCATATCCTGATATACCAGCACCTGACCGTCACAGCCGTTTCCTGCACCGATACCGATAGTGGGAATGAACAGCTTCTTTGTGATGATATCTGCAAGCTTTGCAGGTATACCCTCAAGCACTACTGCGCAGGCACCTGCCTCCTGTATCATCAGTGCGTCGTCGATGAGTTTCTTTGCTTTGTCAAGGCTTTTGCCCTGTACCTTGAAGCCGCCGAATGCGTTTACTGACTGGGGAGTGAGTCCGAGATGAGCCACAACAGGGATAGACGCGTTTACGATAGCTCTTATCCGGTCGCAGACTTCTGCGCCGCCTTCAAGCTTTACCGCATTTGCACCGCCCTCTTTGATGAGCCGTCCTGCATTTACAACAGCTTCCTGAACGCTTACCTGATATGACATGAATGGCATATCAGCTACGATGAATGCGTTTTCTGCTCCTCTTGAAACTGCGGCAGTATGATGTATCATATCCTCCATAGTTACAGGTAAGGTGTTCTCATAGCCGAGCATCACCATGCCGAGAGAGTCGCCGATGAGTATTGCATTTACGCCGCACTCGTCGATTATCTTCGCTGTTGTGTAGTCGTAAGCAGTAAGCATCGTGATCTTGTCACCTGATTGCTTCTGCTTCAGAAGGGTTGAAACAGTGTTCTTCATATTCAATTTTCTCCTTAAAAGATGTTACCTTTCCGAGTTCTCGGATAAGATACAAGGGTATTATAGCAGTGAAATGTGAAAAGCGTGTGAATACACGATATTCCGCGAAAAAATCATTGATAAATACAAACGCCTCCCACTTGGGAGGCGTAAAACTGTAATAATTTACTGTTATCAGCTGTGATCTGGTATGATTATAGCTCCGTTGAGGCTGAGGTTGCGCAGGAAGGTAAGTCTTGCCTTTTCGATACATTCGGGCTTTACCATGTAATAGAGGTAGTGCTCCATAAGGTTGAACATATCGAAGGTACGTCCCTCTATCTTGAACTGATTGAAGCCCATAGGAACGTATTTGTTCCAGATATCATCGGGAGTGATGTGTGTGCTCAGATCCTTGATATCAAAGAGACTTCTGTGCTCACACTTACATTCAAATATTGCCTTTGCTTCGGGGTGGTCTGCTGCAAATTTATTTGAGTCAAATGGTACATTTGGGTACTTCCTTACGTGATTTGCATATGCTATCTGCTCTGTACCTATGGTCTGATAGTGGAGAGAACGGTTTACGCAGCCCGGATTACAACAGGCATTTACAAGTATCTCGCACTTTTCCTTGTTCGGTATCTTTTCAAGGATATCGAACTTGTTGTTAAGGTCGTAGTCTATGACAACTATGTGATAATCCTTACAGACTTCCTCGTAAAGAGTATTGGGATCGGTGATACGCTTGCAGGTAGAGCTTGTCAGCTTGAAATTAGGGTAGTTCTTTCTTATGTAGTCCTCAAGTATGGGTGACATAACGATACATTCATTAAGTCCGTTATCTGCGATATGCATTACCATGTTGCAGAATTCATCACTGAGATGCTTCTTTTCAAGCATTGGATTTGTAAATGTAAAACGGAGCGGTATGCCTTTCTTGTTGAAATAGTTTGTAACGCCCTTTACGAAGTCCTTATGGCACATACCGTGCATAACTCTGCCGCCGTTCCACATTGACGGTGGGAATACACCGTATATTGAAGCTACTTCAACTCCCTCACGGAAAAACTCTGGACTGTTCTCCATCATTGTGAGAAAAACTGAATTGAATTTAAAAAGGCGTGCAAAATCAGGCAGATGAAATCTTACTTTCACTGTATTACCTCCTTGTGTCAGCCATTTGGCTGTCTTTATCTATCGAGTAATTATATTATAACATAATTCTGCTAAAAAAGCAACAGAGGAAGTAAAGTTGAGAATGTAGGGAACGTCGCCCACGGCGTTCCGAAAAAACGATGCAAGTAACATGAATGTGGTGTAGGGGCTGCCTGTGGCAGTCCGCAAGTAATAGCGATCGTAGGGGACGGCGTCCTCGACGTCCCGTGCAACTGTCGGGAATAAATTCCGCTCGCCTGTGTAACTTAAAAAATACGTATGCGGAGAAGGGGGCAGCGTCACGCTGCAAAAAAACACCTCAGGAAAGTGATCCTGAGGTGTTCTTTTGATTATTCCTTTTGCTGTACCTTACCGTAAATACAGCATTCAAGAGTAAATGGGGATAGGGGATTGGATAGAAAACCATCTGTCCTATGGGGAATCTATATGATAGAGAGGACAGTTTTATTTAATCAGCAATTATTCGCTGATCTCAGCGTCAGTTGTAGCCTCAGCCTCTGTTGTTGTCTCAGCAGCAGCAGCCTTCTCAGCAGCTTCGCGGAGGTGTGGAGGCATTGGAGGCTCTGGCTTCTCGCCGTCCTTAGGTCCTACAGGAGGAGCTGGTGGCTCTGGCTTTTCGCCATCCTCAGGAGCTACAGGAGGTGCCGGTGGCTCTGGCTTCTCGCCATCTTCGAGCTCAGCAGGAGCTACAGGCGGAGCAGGTGGCTCAGGCTTCTCACCGTCTTCAAGCTCAGCAGGAGCTACAGGCGGTACAGGTGGCTCTGGCTTCTCAACTTCTTCCTTAACAGGCTTTGTGAAGTCAACGTGAACCTTTACCTTTTCGATCTTGTCCCAGTTTTCCTTGAGAGTATCTGTGATAACATCATACTTCTCAACGTTGATGAGATCCTTGATGTTGTTGAAGAACTCTGTAACATCGAGATCTACAGGACCGAGTGGCTTTTCAGCCTCTACAGGTGCAATTACAACTGCCTCAGCTGTTGTCTCTTCAGTTGCCTCTGTCTCTTCATTAGCTTCCTCAGCTACAGCAGTAGTCTCTTCAACAGCTTCTGCTGTTGTCTCTTCTACTACTACCTCATCAGTAGTTTTTGCTTCCGGTGATGCTGTTGCTGCATATACAGTTACGCCTGTTGCTAATGAAAGAACAGAAACAGCTGCGATTGCGGAAAAGATTTTCTTGTTTCTCATTGTGGGTTACTCCTTTACAATTTAATTATTTTTAACTCCGTGCCGGGAGTTTAAAAGCTTTGTTTTGCTTTACATAAACAGATTACGAAGTGGGATACAAAAAAAAGGGGTATTACGGAAATTTTTTTCAAAAAAAATTCAAAGTTCTGTAATATCTCGGTATATAGCTTAAAAAACGTGATAATATTTTTTTGAGAAGTAGATTTTTTAGTAGATTGTGATTAGTTGTTAGTTATTAGTTAGAAGTGATGTGATACATTTCCTTATGATTTTATAATGTATAAAAAAGCTCCCGAAGTGATCGGTGGATCAATTCGGGAACTTTTTATTTATATATATTCATGTTTTCTTACGGGGTTATTGGCGGCTTAGGCGGGAGCTCCGCTTCCGGAGAGGGTGGTTCGGGAGCAGGAGTATCTGCCTTTGGAGTTTCAGCCGCTGTTAAGGATTCTTCCTCCTGTTTTGCTTCGGGCAGGAGCATTACAGGATTTATACCACTGAAGCTTATTCGCAGGTCTTTATCTGTTTCAGCGGATAGCTTTTCGTGAATCTCATGTTCAGGGTGTGGGAGCTCGCTCTCGTTTGGGAGAGCAGGCTTTGCAGGCTCAGCAGGAGTCTCAGGCTTCGGTGCCTCGTTTTTGCCTGCATCGGGAGCCTTTGGAGGCTCGGGTTCTGGTGCAGGAGGAGCAGGTGTGTCTGACTTGCTGTTGTCAGTCTTTGGAGGCTGTACAGCAGGTGGTGCAGGAGGATCTGCAGGAGCAGGAGGTGTGACTGCTGTCTGAGCTGACTTTTCAGGTGTATCTATTTTATCTGTATCCTTTATATCAGGCTTCTTTTCAGTTTCAGGCTTAGGCGGATCAGGCTTCTTGACAGCTTCTGTGGGTTTTGTATTCTTTTTCAGGCTGTCTATACCGTGTACCTCTACCTTCATATCGGTGATACCATTTTCAAGGTCTGACTTTATGCTGCGGTAATCATCGGAATTATCAGACGAAATATATACATCTATGGTATCTCCGTCTGAGATATAGCCTTTTTCCTTTTCAAGCTCTATTATCTCATTTGCAACTGTAAGTTTATCCTTGCCTTTGCCGTCGTAGTCTTTAAGTATGTCTTTTCCCATTTCGCTGTCGGTGATGATATGTAATACCTTGCCCTTCTTGTTTACTTCCATCCTGATATTTGCATCAGATGAGATAAGTACAGTCGAATGAGGCTTCAGGTTGCGTGAATAATATATCGAGCCGGCAGAAGCGAAGATGACAAGACAAGCTGCGGCAGCAATGAATTTTCCTGCGGTGAATGATATTCTTCTTGCCGTATGTTCTTCGTTCATAATGATCGGATCTGTGACGGACTGTCCAATCTCATAGTGCATATTGGCAGCGTTTACAAAACGTGATTCTTCGTCCATAAGAACTGCGTAACCTTCATGACATTCCATAACTATATATTTCATACTTTTTCACCACCTTTGAGTACCTGCATGATGTGTCCGCGCATTATCTCATAGCCGTTTGTACATATGAGCAGTACAGCTACAAGATATCTTCTGTGCCTTTCGAGTGATTTCCTTTCCACATCTGCTCCCTCTGCTATCTTTGCAAGGGGAACACGTTTCGTTCTCAGAAAATCCTCGAGAATATCGGGGTTGTTTCTGGCGTATGCAACGGCTTTCTTGCATATTTCAAGAGTGCGCCGCTGACGGGGAGAGTTTTCAGCAACATCGGTCATGGATACACCGAAGTCGTTCATCTGTGCAGAAAGCTCTTCTATTTCTTGTTTGGTCGCCTCGCGAATCTCATTTTCTTCGTAGTCGTCGTGCTCATCGCGAATTGTATCCTTCAGGTCTGTTTTTTCGTCATCAGAAACGTCAAGCGAGATCTGTCCTTTATTACGTTTTTCTTTTCTGTAGTTGTCGATCAGGCGGTTCTTTATCTGCAATGCTGCAAATTTAAGGAAAGAGCCGCGAAGCTTTGAATAATTCTTTATAGCTTCATAAAATGCGAACATAGCTATACTTAACTCGTCATCGCTCTGTTCGGGCGGACGATTGAGGAATTTTGCGGTTTCTGATTTTATAAACGGCATATAATCTGAGATAAGTTCGTCTGCCGCGTGGCTGTCTTCTTTTGCCTTGTAGACCCGGGATATGATTTGATGCGCATCAAAATTCATATTTGCCACCCCCAATATTACTTATAGTTTACGCATTGATAATTTGAAAAACGGGGTATTTGCGAAAAAAGTTTTTATTTGTTAGTGCATAGTATAACTAACCACTAACAACTGATCACTGTGTTTATTCTAAAACAGCCATAAAGATGCGGTTGCTTCTTTATGGCTGCCTGAAAGTACATGATTATTTCTGAACGTTTTCTTCGTCCTGATGACGTATCTGGGCACGTTTTATCTTGCCGCCGAGAGTCTTTGGCAGCTCCTTAACGTACTCGATAACACGAGGATACTTGTATGGCGCAGTCTCACGCTTAACGTGATCCTGAAGCTCCTTTGTGAGCTCGGGCGAAGGAGTGTATCCCTCAGCAAGTACGACAGTTGCCTTTACTACCTGTCCTCTGATTGGATCGGGAGCACCTGTGATAGCTGATTCAACTACAGCAGGGTGAGTGAGAAGTGCGCTCTCTACCTCGAATGGTCCGATACGGTAGCCCGAGCACTTGATAACATCGTCGTTTCTTCCTACGAACCAGTAATATCCCTTGGAGTCGCGCCATGCTACGTCGCCTGTATCGTAATTCTTTCCGCCGAGAACAGCCTCTGTGAGCTCGGGGTTCTTGTAGTAGCCGCAGAAGAGTCCTGTAGGACGTTCCTTGTCGATGTCGCATACCATGATGCTGCCCTCTTCACCGTCCTCAGCCTCTGTTCCGTCAGCGCGGAGCAGGTGGATATTATAAAGAGGTGAAGGCTTTCCTGTTGAGCCCGGCTTAGGATCTATCCACGGGAAGTTTGCGATAAGTACAGTACCCTCTGTCTGACCGAAGCCCTCGCGCATCTTCTTGCCTGTGAGCTCATAGATACGGTTGAATACCTCAGGATTGAGAGGCTCACCTGCGTTGCAGAAGTTCTGGATAGATGAAAGGTCGTACTTTGTCATATCCTCCTGAAGCATAAATCTGTACATTGTAGGAGGTGCGCAGAAAGTAGTCAGCTTGTAGTGGCTGATAACCTCAAGGATATCCTTTGCATTGAATCTGCCTGTGAAGTCATAAGCGAACTGAATAGCACCGCATATCCACTGTCCGTATATCTTGCCCCAGCCGAATTTTGCCCAGCCTGAGTCGGAAATAGACATATGGAGCTTGTTTTCCTGTACCTGATGCCAGTATTTAGCGGTAACGATATGACCGAGAGGGTGTGCAAAGTTGTGACATACCATTTTGGGCATACCTGTTGAGCCCGATGTGAAGTATATCAGCATAGTATCGGTTACCTTTGTAGCTTCTTCGCCTGTAGGACGCTCAAATGTATCAGGGTACTTTGCAATCTCGTCCTCGAAATAGTCCCAGCCTTCACGCGGCTCTGCAACTGCTATCTTCTTGCGGAGAGTCTTTATCTCGGGAGCAGCTGCATCTATCTGTCCGCGGATATACTCGTCATCGCAGGCGATGATAGCTGATATCTCTGCCATATTTCCGCGGTATGAGATATCATGTGTGGTGAACAGAAGATTTCCCGGGATAAGGATAACGCCAAGCTTGTGAAGTGCAGTAGCTATTACCCAGTATTCCCAGCGGCGGCGAAGTATCAGAAGGACAACATCGCCTTTTTTGAGCCCGAGACTTTTGAAATAGTGACAAGTCTGGTTCGAGAGCTTGGAAATATCTGTAAATGTAAAGGTGCGCTCCTGTTTATCGTGGCTGAGCCAGATGAGAGCCTTCTTTTCAGGCTCCTGCTTAGCCCATTCGTCAACGATATCCCAGCCGAAATTGAAGTCTTCGGGAACATTAACGCGGTAATTTTCCTTGAAATCCTCGTAAGAATCAAATTCTATACGGGGAAGGTAGCGGTCTAAAAGCATGATAATAAATACTCCTTTTTATGTAAGCGTAATACAGCCGATCATTCGGCAATAACGGTAAGAAATCTTGCTTTGCTGTCTCCGACGCAGCGCTGTCCGTGAAGGTATGTAGGGTTGAAGTAAATAGAGTCGCCCTCGTTAAGGATTATCTCCTGATCTTCAAACGTGACGGCTATAGTGCCCTTGAGCACAAGATTGAATTCCTGTCCCGAATGAGAAACCAGCTTTGCAGGTTCATCGGAAGGCTCAAGAGTTACGAGAAGAGGCTGCATTACCTTATCTGCATAGCGGAAAGCAAGATCCTTGAAGCGGTATCCCTCGTAACGGCTTATACTTCTGCCCTTGCCGCGGCGGACGACGTGGAATGTGTCGATACGGCTTGGTTCGCCTGTGACCAGTTCATTGAAGTCCACTCCGAACTTGTTTGCGATCTCATAGATGACGCTTATGGGAAAATCACCATTTTCTTCATAGCCTGCATACTGCTCTGTAGTAAGTCCCAGCTCCTTTGCAAGCTTTTCCTGTGTGTAGTCACATATCTCGCGGAGCTCGCGGATACGTGCGGTGATCTCATTGATAGGTTCCATAGCGTGACCTCCTTTGGAATAATTATTAACAGCAGATAGCTGATCATCCTGCCTCATGGAAGAAGTTTTATGCTTTTCATGCATTTTTATGTTAAAATCAGACAATCAGTTTTTATTCTGTGTATGTAACTTTTATTATACCATTTTTTGTAAAGGCTTGTCAAGGTTTTGCACTTAGTAATCAGGCGATACTGCAAAAAAATACTTCCGTATTATGCGGAAGTATTTTCGGTATATATGTTTTGTGAGCATTATTTTCCTCTCTTCAGCACCATTGAAGTAATGGTGAATATGAAAAATACGCATATATCTGCGGAAACTATAGTCGAGCCTACGGGAGTTCCCACAAGTATTGATACGATTATTCCCGTTGCTGCACATATGAGCGAGATGACCACAGAGCAGATTATTACGCTTCTGAAGCTCTTGAAAATTCGCATTGCCGAAAGGGCAGGGAAGATTATAAGTGCCGAAATAAGCAGCGAGCCGACGAAATTCATTGCAATAACGATAATAACTGCAATTACAATGGCAATCAGAAGATTGTACATATCAGAACGTACTCCCGTAGCCTTTGCGAAGTTTTCATCAAATGTAACTGCAAATATCTTATTGTAGAATATAAGGAAAATTGCTACGACTATCACTGACATTGCAACACATACCCACACATCTGTAAGTGAAAGGGTGAGTATTGATGTTGAACCGAAAAGGGTGCTGCATACGTCTGCGGAAACATTGCTGGTCATTCGCTTATTGCCGCTCTGAGCAGCTATATTCATCATCATATAGCCGACGGCGAGTGCGCCTACGGATATCATTGCTACTGCCGCATCGCCCTTTATTTTTGTGTTGCTGCCTGTACGCAGGAGCAGTACGGCTGAGATTATAGTAACAGGCATGATGATGAGCATATTGTTGGTTACGCCTGTTATGGTTGCGACTGCCATTGCGCCGAATGCAACGTGGGAAAGTCCGTCACCGATGAATGAAAAACGCTTCATTACGAGAGTAACGCCAAGGAGCGAGGAACAGAGAGCTATGAGAAGTCCTACTATCATGGCGTATCTTACGTAGGGGTACTGGAAGTACATCTGGAGCTTGTCTATCATCTCACTCATCGTCATCACCTCCCATTACAGCGAGGAAAGCCTGTCCTGTCTTGCTGGTGAGGTAGTCCTCTTTAGTGCCGAAGAACAGCTGCTTTCTGCCTACATGAAGGATATGGGAAGCGTACTTCACAGCCGCGTTCATGTCGTGGGATACCATTATTACGGTTATACCGTCCTTTTTGTTGAGGCTGTCGATAAGCTCGTACATCTCATTGGTAGCCTTGGGGTCGAGACCTGTTACGGGCTCGTCAAGGAGTATCATTTTTCTTGCTGCGCACAGTGCTCTTGCAAGAAGGACTCTCTGCTGCTGTCCGCCCGAAAGCTCCCTGTAGCAGCGTTTGGCAAGGGGCTCTATCTCAAGTCTGTGCATCATATCGTGGGCGAGCTTCTTTTCTTCCTTATTGTAAAAAGGGCGGAAGCCGCATCTGCTCATGCAGCCTGACTGCACTATCTCACGTACAGAGGCAGGAAAGTCACGCTGTACGACTGTCTGCTGCGGCAGATAGCCTATCTCGTTCTTGCCGACTTCGCCGCAGAGAGTGATACTGCCGCTGAGCTGCGGTTTTAATCCGAGAAGCGCCTTTATGAGCGTACTCTTTCCCGAGCCGTTTTCACCGACGATACAAAGGTAATCACCGCTGTTTACAGTGAAATTGAGGTTTTTCGTAACAACATCTCCCTCATAGCCGAGAGAGACGTTTTCGCATTTTAACAATGCTCCCATATTAATCAAGCACCTTCTTTAAAGTTTCGAGGTCATTATTCATCAGCGAAAGATAGGTGGCTCCGTTCTTTATATCGTCCGAAGTTACGGACTGGAGGGAATTGAGCTTTTCTATCTTTGCGTTGTTGCTGCCAGAGCTGCTTATTATAGACTTTGCTATGGCGTCGTTTGAGTTTTCTATTATAAATACAGTATCAAGCTTGAAATCGTCAAGCTTTTCCGCAAGCTTTGCAATAGTCTCGAAGCTTGCTTCTGTCTCGGCTGAGCAGCCTGTGAATGCTGCGTAGTAGTCGAGTCCGTAATCCTCAACAAGATAGCGGAAAGGGAAGCGGTCGCCGAAAAGCAGTGTTTTAACCTTTGCCTTTTCAGCCATTTCTGTGTAGTCACTGTCGAGAGCTTTGAGCTTATCTGTGTAGGCTGCAAGGTTAGCCTTGTATGTATCAGCGTTTGCAGAGTCGAGCTCGCACAGTTTATTGCAGATATCATTGCATATCAGTTCCGCATTTCTGAGCGAGAGCCATACGTGTTCATCGTACTCCGGCTCATCTTCGTCATGGTAGTGTTCTTCTTCCATGCCTTCCTTGTGTTCTTCGAGTTTTATATTATCATTTACAGCTTCAAAAAGCTTTACTATTTTCATATTTTTGTTGGTCTTTGTTCTGAGAGCGTCATCTACCCAGCTTTCCGACTCGCCGCCTACATATATGAACATATCACAGTCCGAGATAGTCATTATATCCTGAGCACTGGGCTGATAATTATGTATGTCCATACCGCTTTCAAGAAGATAGGTGATGTCCGCACTGTCGGTATCTCCTATTATCTCCCTTGTCCAGTCGTATTCCGAGAAATTTGTGCATACTATGCTCAGCTTGCCGTCTCCTGCGGGCTTTTTAGCTGCACAGCCTATGAGCATGGCAGAAAGTAACACGGGAACAAGCAGTGCCGCAGCGCTTTTTTTCTTTGATGTCATTCCATTCTCCTTTAACCGTAGGTTATCCCCGCCTGCGGCGGGGATAATAAGTCCGTATCATATGAATATGATAATCATTTTCAAATCATATTATACTTTATTTATCAGGCTGTGTCAAGTGCCCCGTGTTAATTTCATATAACTTTCATTTTCTTGGCTTTATGATTTGTGCGCGATATACTTGACAATAGGTGAGTTTTCGTGTATAATATACTCGTAAATTTGATATAGGGGGGCGGTATTATGCCAAAAACAACAAAAGATAAAGAGCTGGATAAAATGTACAAGGATCTCCTTGAGAGCCGTGACAGTATCCACGCAAGAAAAGATGAGGGCAGCAGACTGCTTAAATTTTTTGTGGGACTGCTCATGCTGGGCGGCGGCTTGTTCATGATATTCCAGAATATACAAGTAGAGAGTACGTGGGGATACGGCGGCTATTTCTTCAGGATAGGCGGCTTCGGGCTTCCGAACGGACTTATAATGCTTCCGATAGTTGCAGGTATAGCAATGCTCTTCCTTATGGACAGGAAGATATTCGGCTGGGTAGTTCTTTCTATCGGAATAGTTATCGTACTTCTCAGTGTAATGATGACGACTCACCTGAGATGGCGCAGTACGAACGCTTATGTGTTTATAATAATGTTTGGACTTGTGGCAGCAGGCGGCGGCATGGTGCTGAGAGAGCTTTTCAGAAAAGATTAAAAAGTAAGACCGGTGAACTTGTTTCACCGGTCTTTTTTCATTTGTGCCACTCGGAGTTGAGGAACTCTATTCGGCTTTGCAGCCACTTTAAAAGATAATCTGCTGCATCTTTTTCGTTAAGGCAGTCCAGAGCTTCATCTGAAAGCTCGAATGCAAACTGCTGATTCATAATTATATTGTTCCATTTTTTATAGTTTTCCTTGAAATCTGCCTGATGGCTTTCACTTTCGTTCTGTATCATCTTGCAGGTCTGCTCGAAAATTCCGCTGTCATAAGCTCGTGTCCATGTATCCTTTATCATGTCACGGTACCAGTCCTCATAAGCAAGGACTGCAAGCCATGGATTGATTGAATCCTTTCCCACATCAGGATCGGGAACGATATTCGATGCATAATAGCCGTAACCGTCGGTGCAGCGCGGTCTGTTGCCCATAGAGGAATCGAAGTCCCACGGAGCTTCAAATCTCAGCTTTTTGCTGCCGTCAGCACTGAAATCAGCGTCCATATAGAAGCTTGACCACGCTACATCAGCATCACAGGCAAGCTCGCTGACAATATACATATCCACAAGGGACTGTACATCGACTACATTCTCTACAGCCTGCTGAGGAGTTATGGATTTTGTCTCTGCTATGTTTTTGTATTCGTCATCAAACACAAAGGCTTTGTCATTATAGGCGGCTTCGTACATTATTTTATAGGTGTTATTTACGAAATTCTCGATAAAATCGTGCTGCTCCTGAGAATTGATATCACTTTTTATTGTTACGCCAAGAGGCTTTTTGATAGTTCCGCCTGCGCTGAGACATTTTATAGTTCTTCCGCTTCCGTCATTGCCGTCATAAGGCTTGAGCAGGGCATTATTGTTAAGGTCGAGGGGAAAGCTTTGAAGCTCTTCTTCGTTCTCGAAATATCCGTCAAATTCAAGGAAATATCCTGTATCTGTGCCTGTGTAGTCCTTTTTCGGAGTATTGATATTTACTCTGTTTTCAGCCGCCTGCTGCTGCTCGGTGAGGAGGTAAACGCCCATGTATTTGCCGTTGATCTCCACATTTACAAGCTGTGAATCGGCAGAATAAAGACCGTCCTCCTTTAGTATCTGACGTGCAGCAAAAAGCGTGGCCTTGTTTCTGAGCATTGAGCCGTCTTTGTATTCGGCAAGCAGTACCCAGTTCTTGAATTCTGCACCGTCGTTGAGTCCGAGAAGATTGGCCTTTTTATCGAATTTTATCCTCAGCGGCTTTTTGGGATAATTTGTGGTCCAGTTGCCTCTGACCTTTACCTGAGCGGCGCGGGGCTCAAGTGTGCTGCTTCCGTCCTTTGTTGACAGCTTTACGTAGCAGTCCTCATAGTATGGCTCGGGAGTAGTTGCATAGCTCGGCTCAAATGGAGCCATACTTTCCGCAACGTGCTTGGCAATGGGCTTAGTCACGAAGTCCATTACGTTTTCGTCCTGACTTTTGGTTTGTATTGATAAAAGCGGGAGAGTCAGGTCCTCCGATACTGAACTTGCAGCAAATTCGGGGATCTTTTCTTCCGCTTTCTTGTTTGCGGAACAGCCGAACAGAAATGCGGCTGACAGGCACAACGATAATGCCTTTTTTATTTTATTCATAACAGAAACTCCTAACAGAATTAATAAGTTGATTGTAGCATATTATTGAAGAAAAATCAATGCTTTTAGTATAAAATAGCAAGATGTGTATAACATATAGTTTTAAAAATATGGGCATTTGTGTCTTTAAATTTATATTTATAATGTATTAAGAGCATTATTTAAATGAACAGGAGGGTATACAGCCGACTATTTAGTTTACTGATATCAATAAATAATCTTTGAATTTAAATACAGTCTTTACGAAATATCAGTATTTTATAAAAAATAGTAATCTGAATACCTTATTTAAAAAATCGCACTAAAAGCGGCTTATGACAAAAAATGGTATAGTTAAAAGATGTTGTATTTTAATGCTGAAAGTGACAATCAACAGTATAAAGCTAAAAACAGACATTTTTCAGCAGTGTGAAATTGGGTCGAAAAAATTATACTTTTTGATTTTTATTGCTATTTTGGCCGCAATATTTGACCGATTATGTTTTTGACCGCAATAAATGACTTGTGACAGTTATAGTAATTTAATTATAATTAAGTTAGAAATAAAAACAGCAAATTATACCGAGGGTATTACAAAATCCAATTTCTCATTTTAAAAAAGGAGTGATTTAGTTGAAGCTTAATAAGATCAAAAAGATCATCGGCGCAGGTGCATCCGCAATGATGATCGCAGCTGCTATCCCTGCTGTTGCATCAGCTGCTGACCAGCAGACAAGAGGTAATATCGGCGGATACGACTACGAAATGTGGAACCAGAACGGTCAGGGTCAGGCATCAATGAATCCGGGTGCAGGCTCTTTCACCTGCTCATGGAGCAATATTGAAAACTTCCTTGCACGTATGGGTAAAAACTACGACAGCCAGAAGAAGAACTATAAGGCTTTCGGAAATATCGTCCTCACATACGATGTTGAATACACACCAAGAGGAAATTCTTATATGTGCGTTTACGGATGGACAAGAAATCCTCTTATGGAATATTACATCGTTGAAGGCTGGGGCGACTGGAGACCACCCGGAAATGACGGTGAAAATAAGGGTACTGTAACTCTTAACGGAAATACATATGATATACGCAAGTCAATGCGTTACAATCAGCCATCACTCGATGGTACAGCTACATTCCCACAGTACTGGAGTGTTCGTACAACAAGCGGTTCGGCTAATAACCAGACAAACTATATGAAGGGCACTATCGACGTATCTAAGCACTTCGAGGCTTGGGAAAAAGCAGGTCTTGACATGTCAGGTACACTTTACGAGGTATCCCTTAACATTGAAGGTTACAGATCAAACGGTTCTGCTAATGTAAAGAGTGTAACTGTTACAGAAGGTGCAGGCGGCGGTGGCGGCCAGCAGTCAAATGACTGGGGCGGTCAGCAGCAGAACAACGACTGGAACAACCAGGGCCAGCAGAATAATGACTGGAACAATTGGAACAATCAGAACCAGAATAATGACTGGAATAACTGGGGACAGAATAACGACTGGAACAACAACTGGAACCAGAACAATGACTGGAACAACTGGGGACAGCAGAATAACGACTGGAATAACCAGAACAACAACTGGAACCAGAACAATAACTGGAACCAGAACAATGACTGGAACAACTGGGGTCAGAATAATGACTGGAACAACCAGAACAAAAATAATACATGGGACTGGAACAACCAGAACAACAACCAGTGGAACGGCGTTGTAAACAACGATTGGAACAACCAGAACAACAATTGGGACTGGAACAACAATAACCAGTGGAACCAGAATAATAACTGGAATAACAACAACCAGTGGAACCAGAATAATAACTGGAATAACAACAACCAGTGGAACGGCGTTGTAAACAACGATTGGAACAACCAGAACAACAATTGGGACTGGAACAACAATAACCAGTGGAACCAGAATAATAACTGGAATAACAACAACCAGTGGAATCAGAATAACGACTGGAACAACTGGAATAATCAGAACCAGAACAACACTTGGGACTGGAATAACCAGAATAACAACCAGTGGAACGGCGTTGTAAACAATGATTGGAACAATAATAACTGGGACTGGAATAATCAGAACAACTGGAACCAGAACAATGACTGGAACAACCAGAATAATAACTGGAACCAGAACAACGACTGGAACAACCAGAATAACAACTGGAACCA
Source organism: Ruminococcus flavefaciens ATCC 19208 (assembly GCF_000518765.1). Lineage (GTDB taxonomy): Bacteria > Bacillota > Clostridia > Oscillospirales > Ruminococcaceae > Ruminococcus > Ruminococcus flavefaciens. Next base: position 78,105 of record NZ_KI912494.1, read on the forward strand.
GAACAACGACTGGAACAACCAGAATAACAACTGGAACCAGAACAACGACTGGAATAACCAGAATAACGACTGGAATAACTGGAACAACCAGAATCAGAACAACACATGGGACTGGAATAATCAGAACAATAACCAGTGGAACGGCGTTGTAAATAACGACTGGAACAACAATAACTGGAATCAGAACAATAACCAGAATCAGGGCAATAATAACAGTGCGTCAACAGGCAGCTTCAACAGCAATGCTACTATGGCAGACGACTTCAGAACAGGTTCTTCACGTTACTTCATTGCTTCTGACGGCTGGACAAACGGCGATCCTTTCGACTGCGGCTGGTACAAGTCACAGACAGCTTTCAGAAACGGAGCTCTTGAGCTTACTATCGACAGAGACAACACAGGCAAGTATCACTATGCAGGTGCTGAGTACAGAACCAATGATTTCTATGGTTTCGGCTATTATGAGACCTCAATGCAGGCTATGAAGAACACAGGTGTTAACTCATCATTCTTCACATATACAGGTCCTTCAGACAACAATCCTTGGGACGAGATAGATATTGAGATTCTCGGTAAGGATACTACAAAGGTTCAGTTCAACTACTATACAAACGGACAGGGAAATCATGAGAAGATGTACGATCTCGGATTCGACTCTTCACAGGGCTTCCACACATTTGGCTTTGACTGGCAGCGCGACCACATAACATGGTATGTTGACGGCAAGGCAGTATATACAGCTTATGATAACATTCCTCAGACTCCCGGTAAGATCATGATGAACGCATGGCCGGGTGTAGGTGTTGATGACTGGCTTGGTCCATACGACGGAAAGACTCCTCTCACAGCACGTTATCAGTGGGCTACTTACAACAAGCAGTGATCGCTTATAAATGCCAAATAGGTGTTTGCCTATAAAAAAGACCGCGTTTCTTGATTGAAGCGCGGTCTTTTATTATTGTATTGTTTGATGTTTGCGGGAGACAATTAGGGTGATCCTTAAATTGCCTTTTCAAGATATATGCTGTTTTCACTTTCGCCTGCAAAGGAAAAACCATGTTTTTTATAAAAATGCTGAGCATTGGTGTTATACTTCAATACTTCGAGTTTAAGTGTTTTCATTTGGTTTTCTTTTGCTGTAAGTATAGCTTTATTTAATAATCTGCTGCCATATCCCGAGTTTCTGTACTGACGGCCTATGGCAATAAATGAAATAAACGCTGTTTTTGTCTCAAGGTCATTTGCGTATATCGAAAAGAAACCGATACGCTTCATATTTGCCAGAATGCAGTATACAATACCGTTGGCTGCTATTTTTTCGGAAACAGAGTCGACATATGCCTCTTCTCCCTGAAGCGGCGGAAGTCCGTCATTGAATTCCAGCAGAGTCCTTTTGATATTATTATGATCCTTGATGCGAATAAACGAGATGTCATTAGGGTATGGTTTGCCGTTGCATTGAATGTTGGTTTTCATAGCTTTCTCCTTGTTTAATTGAATATAGTATGTTTTATTATGACAGAAACTTGTTGTCTCATAAATATCAGTTGATAAAAAATGAAAGTCCAAAGACAAGCTTCATTATGAGTGTGTTACTAAAAAAATTGAGTCAATTGTAGTGTGAATCGGAAAGTATTATTTGAAAAATGACATTCTAATACATTAATTGCAGCACCATAGATATTACGATACTATGGTTTTATTTTACATATCCCTTAAATCATATCCCCCTTTATAGTATTATTTCTTTTCAGGTGCAGTGTAATTACCTTCTGCAAGAGCCTTTATGGTATCTTCCGTTATGTCGTTATCCTGACCGAGTATATAATACTTGCCGGAGGTGTGTTCCTTGACAGTCTTTTCGTAATTATCTTTGTCGGTCTTTTCGCCGTTGAGGTAATATACTACCTCTACGTTCTCATCGTTTTTCTTGCTGTTTTCGTTGTTGCCGTAGGTGAAGGTCTCTTCAAACTTAAACATATTAGTGAAATTGTAAACACTTCCCGATGTAATGCTCGGACCGTCAAATCTGGTCGAGATCTCATTCTTTTCGTCGTCGAAAAGAACAGTGCCGTCAGCACCGAAAGTGCCTACAGGTACGGGGCAGCCGTTCCATGCGTAGATATCAACATAAGGAGCGTAGTGATAGCCTCCCGATACGAAAAGCTCGGGTACTCCGTCGCCTGTTATATCCATGAGTGAGAAGTGGTTATCGTCGTTTTCCTTTTTGTATTTAAGGTAATCGTTTAGGATTGCACAGTATGCTTCCTTCCAGTCCTTAGCCTGACCAAGAGCTGCATTGATGATATCATCGTTGAAGCTGTGATCCATACCTACTGATTTTATAACGCCGCTGATGAAGTGGTTGTATTCCTCTGTGTACTCGTCCTCAGTTACTTCCTTGCCGTTTACCTTGCAGGTGTTGTCAGTTATCTGATAGGTGTACACGTTTGGAAGCTTTGTATTTTTCAGACGATAGAGCTGAACGGTCTGGATATGCTCTGCGTCATTGTATCTGTATGTTACGAGAAGACTTCTGTCCATTACATAGCAAAGATCAGCACAGTTTTCGATTTTGTTGAATTCTGTGTAATCGGTATCGTTAAGGGATTTTAACAGGTAGGTCTTGTTGCCCATAGGACCGTAGGAGATAATAAGCTCCGGTATCTGATCGTCGTTTATATCGTATATTGTAAAACGGGCTGTATCATCATAATCAGCGGATTTCTTGAAATCCTCAAGCTCCTGACGATAAAATTTGTCCCAGCTTACGTCGTCCATTTCAGTTACATCTATGGATTCTCCTTCTACAGGGTCCTCATAGGAAGTATCTATATACATATCATCGAATTCGGTCGTTGGTTCGGCGGAATCACCGCTTGTAACAGCAGTGGTGGCAGCTGTGGCTGAAGTTGTATTTTCACCGCTTTCCTTTTCGTTTTTTGAGCTGCATCCGCAAAGAAGCGCAGCTATACATAAAAGAGCTGTTAGCTTTTTCATATTATGACCTCCGGATTTTTATTATCTGTCAAAGTTATTCAGATAAAATATAATGAATTATTACATTTATTATATCACATAAAAGTTATTTTGTCATCTCTCTTATTGCTATTTTGGCAGATTAAGATGAAATACTTGTGAAAACTTTCTGAAAAAATGATAATATCGGCAGTTAGCAGTAAAAGTTGTTTTTACTGTTATATTATGATATAATGATATGGCGAAAGAAATATTTTAAAATTTAAAGACTTTTTAAACTTTGGTATGATATCATATTAACAGTAAAACAAAAATAACAACAGCGGAGGATAGTAGGAAATGTTCTTTAAGATGCTGAAAAAAGACCTGAAATGCAAAAAAGGTCTGAATGTGATACTGTTTATTTTCATAACTGTTGCATCAGTGCTGGTGTTTGCAGGCTCTGTGGAGATATTCTCGTATCTGACAGGTGAAAAGAGAATGGCGGAAATGTGCAATACCTGTTCTTTGGAAATGATGGTGCCTGCCAAAACTGCTGCCAGCGATGAAAAGATCAGGCAGATCGAGAGTATCCTTGACGGATACAAAGATGTGGAGAAGTATCATTCCTGTGATATGACGAAGATAGATCTGCTCAGGATAGATTTCCCCCGTATCGAGGAGGACGAGACCAACAGCTTTTTCAAGTGGCGGGCATATTTTATGAAGCTGCCGCGTGAATTCGATCTTCTGTACGATACAAATGATGAACCGTTTTATCTTAAAAGCGGCACTATAGCCTGTCCTGTGGATTTCAGCACAAGCATAGGACTGCGAGTGGGCGATAAGGTGAAGTTCACAACATCTATGGGAGATGTATATGAGCTTGAGGTAGCCTGTTTCTTCAAGGAAAGCGGCTTCCCGGGCAGAAGGCGTATAATCGTTGCAGATGAGGATTATGATATACTTACCAAGGATGAAGTAATAAAAATTAAGGATTATGGTCTGTATATGAAGGATTGTAATTCCGTTAAAATGGATGAATTGCATAATACACTGAAAGCAGAAGATCTGATCTGTCCTATGTATATGAAATATGATAATACGGATGATGATGTTATCATGCAGGCTATCGTCTCGGTATTTGTAGTGATAATCAGTGTTTTCCTTATCGCTATAATATTTATGACTATCAGATTTACCATGATAGCCGATCTGAAGAGCGAGGAAAAGGAAATAGGCATGATGAAGGCTCTTGGTGTCGATTCCTTCAGCTTCAGGTGGCTGTTTGCTGCGAAATACATAGCTTTTGCCATTATAGGCGGAGCAATAGGAATAGCCGCAGGTATACCGCTTTCGGGATATGTTGTCAATCTTTTCAATGCAAATGTAATACTCCCTCAGAGGTATGAGACTGTTATCATCGGTATTGTGGCAGTATTGGCTATCATAGCCATGATGATATGCTTCTCACTGATGGTAATGCGCAGAATAAACAAGATATCGGTAATAGACTCGATACACGGCGAGAACCGCGGTGAGCGTTTCGGCAAGGGCTTTCCGCTGTTCCTGCACAAGAGAAAGAAGATGTCAGTGCCGTTTTTCCTTGCGGTAAATGATATACTCGGACGCTTCAAGAGATACATTTTCCTGATAATCGCCTATACTCTTGGTGCGGCTATAATACTGCTCTGCTACAATGTGCGAAACAGTATCATTTCAAAAGAATATATGAAGCTCTTCCTGTATCATACTATCGACTTTGATGTGCGTATAAGAGGCGAGTTCAGGGAAGAACTGGATAAACGCTCAGAGGCTGAGGGTAAGAATTATGATGTGCTTTTAAATGAAATGTTCAAGGAAAACGGATTCCCTGCATATATTGATACACTTAATTATTCGTGGGGCACTCTTCTTGACAGCAAAGGAAATAAAAAAGAGAATTTTGACGTATTATGGGGCGACGGAGAGATAGAGAAGCTCAGATACCGTGACGGCGGCAAGATGCCTCAGCTGGAAAATGAAGCAGCTATGAGCTATTTTACCGCAAAGAAACTTGGCATGAAGCTGGGCGATGTTATTGATATGAGCATACATGAAGAAAGCGAGGACGGTATCAACAGCGAAGATGTAAATAGACAGCTTGTTATCACTGCTTTCTTTGACTATAGTGAGGCAGGGGATCCTGCTATTATTATGGGTAAGGATTACCGAAAGGGAGAAAAAATATACTCCAAGAACTGGATCGGTTATGTTATTGATGCTCCCGAAAGCCAGAAAGCAGGTATTGTAAAGCAGATGAAGAAATGCTTCGGCGATGATGTCATAAGAACATGGCAGGAAAGCCTGAAGCAAGATATGCTGGCGGAATATGACAGGCTCTTTGCTCTGCTTGAATATGTACTTGGCGGTGCGGTCATTTTCGTACTTATACTTATAACGTATCTTTATTCGACTATATTCGTTACGGAAGAGACTCCTGAGATAGCTCTGCTTAAAAGCTCGGGATTTACCGACGGTGCAATAAAAAAATGGCATCTTCTGAGAATGGCGGTTCTTGTCGTATTCTCTGTTGTGCTGGCAGAGGTTTTGTTCAGGACTCTCGGTCAGCTGCTTATGACAAAATTCATGGCAAGCTATGAGATGACGGGAGTTAACTTCCTGCCCGAGATACCTGTAAGCTTCGTTGTTATACCGCTTATGGTGCTTGGTGCGGTACTTCTGACAGTATCAGTCACACTCAAGGGAATACGCAATATCGGCATATGGAAAATATCAGAGGAATAAGGGAGAGCATTATGGAAAAGGTTTTATCCGTAAAGGAACTTTGCAAGACTTATATAATAAAGGAATACAGCAACAATGTACTGAGAAATGTCAGTTTTGACCTCAATAAAGGCGATTTCGTATCTGTTATGGGACCAAGCGGCAGCGGTAAATCAACACTTCTGTACACCGTCAGCGGCATGGACGCAATGACATCGGGCTCTGTTGACTTCGGCGGAAAGGATCTGGGTTCAATGGGAAGAAAGGAACTTTCAAAGCTCAGGCTCAATGAAATGGGATTTATCTTTCAGCAGATGTACATGATGAAGAAGCTCTGCGTTTTCGACAATATCGTGCTTCCTGCATATCAGGCAGGAACTCCGAGAGATGTTGCTAATAAAAAAGCCGAGGAGCTTATGCGCAGACTTGGCATAATCGAAATAGCCGAGCATGAGGTGAACGAAGTATCGGGCGGACAGCTACAGAGAGCCTGCCTGTGCAGAGCACTTATCAATTCACCTAAGATGATATTTGCCGATGAGCCTACAGGCGCACTTAACTCAAAGGCTGCCGCAGATGTTATGAAGGAGATATCAGATGCAAACCGCGAGGGGACTACTATAATGATGGTAACTCACAGCGTCAGGGTGGCTGCAATGAGCGATAAGGTGCTCTACCTCATTGACGGAGATATACAGGGAGAAATGGAGCTCGGCAAGCTTGCTGACGACGGTGAGCTCCCTGCAAGAGAGCGCAAGCTGAAAAACTGGCTCATGGAGCAGGGCTGGTAAGGGGGATAATATGAAAAGCAGAAAGATCACGGCTGTCTGCGCTGTACTCTTATCGGCAATGATGCTGAGCGGCTGCGGACGAGTTACTTATGATGATTTTGATATTCCTGAAAGCGGCGAAAGCCAACTTGTGCCTGTTGAAAACGTCTTTTCCGAAAAGCACTATGCCGGCGTAGCTCCTACCAAGGAAGAAACAAAGGAAGTTTATGAGTCGGCTGACGGACTGTGCAGGATAGAGCAGAAGGACAGCTATTATGACGTTACTCTTGATTATGAAAACGGAAGCTATAAGGACGTAGGAGCTGCCTACGCGGAGGCTATACTCCTTGCACGTCCTGACTATGTGGAGTATCTTGAACAGTACCTCTACGAAAATATCAATTCGGTTGCAAATGATTCAAATGAGGAATATGAAGAGATAGAAAAGCGTACAACAGCTATCTACACGTCTCTCGATGAAGATTACAGACAGGAGCTTGAAGGATTTGCAGAGGGACTGAGCGGAGATGTTAATGAATTCAAAAAGAACGGCGTACTTAGTCATGATGAGGTAATACTAATGGAATTGATCCCCGATGTACTCAGGGGTACGGCTTGCAGTGCGATAACTGCAAACGGCAGTACAACAGCTTCGGGAGAGCGTATTACCTGCCGTGTGCTTGAATGGCAGCTTGGAAGCGAAAATCAGATATGTCAGGCGCACACTCTTGTACACTATAAAAACGGCGAAAAGAGCTTTACCTCTGTTACCTATATGGGATTTTTCCCTATACTTAGTGCTGTTAATGAAGAAGGCGTATTTCTTGGCGAGCTTGATGTAGGCAGTGCCGGGACAGAATATACATATGAAAACAAGACAAGCTATACCTATGCTATGAGATATGCTCTTGAAAATATGAGCAGCGCAAGAGAGTGCGCAGAGTATTTGGCAGAGAATTCAAAGAGATATCCTTTCTGTGTCAATATACTTGCTACGGATAAAAAAGATGCTTTTATAGCAGAGCTTGTGGTTACTGATGAGGAAAAAGATGGAGAGACTGTTTTGCGTGAGGGCGATACAAAGCTCAACGAAACAGTTGAATGGAGCGATCCTAACTATCTTTGTGCGGTCAATTCCTTTGCTGCTGAGGGAAATAACGATTATCTGACTTACAATGAGGGCAATTTAATAAGGTGGAAAAGATATGAACAGCTTTTCTGCGGAAAAAAGGACATGACGCTGGATCATTTCAAGGAGCTTATGACCTGTGAAAAGCTGAATAATAATCTGGTATGTATCCGCAGCGACAGTGTGGTGCATATGGTGATCGCTGACTATGCCACAAATACGCTTCAGGCGATACTTACGGGAAAAGACGGCGTTGCCGAAGAACCCGAATTCATTGACCTTGGAAGCTGGGAATAAAGGAGTATAAGATGACAGATATCCTTATCATTGAGGACGACCCCGAAATGGGGGAGCTGGTAAGAGATTTTATGATGAAAGAGGGCTTCTCGGTAAAGCTTTGTGCTGATGCCGAGACAGCCCTTGTGCTGCTTGATGGGGAAGAGTGCAGAGTTGTGCTTCTGGACGTTATGCTGCCGAAAATGAACGGCTATGAGACCTGCACTGCTATACGAAGCATCAGAAATATCCCAATACTTATGATGAGTGCTCTCACTGACGAGGAGAGCAAGCTTCTCGGATATGAGACAGGAGCCGATGATTATATAGACAAGCCTTTCTCGGTAAGAGTGCTTACTGCTAAGATACGGGCACTTATGAAGAGGGGCACTGCCGAAAGCAGCAGTACGGGAGTGATGCAAAGCTGCGGTGTTGAACTGGATACAGTATCACGCCGTGTTACCGCAGGCGGAAAGGAGCTTAAGCTCAATGCAAAGGAATTCGAGCTTTTGCAGTATCTTATGCAGCATGAGGGAGAGGCAGTCAGCAAGGACGAGCTTTTCAATGCAGTCTGGGGCTGCGACTGCTTTACAGAGCCGAGCACGGTAAGCGTGCATATTCGCTGGCTCAGGGAAAAAATAGAAAATGATCCGAACTCACCTGTAATAATTCAGACTGTATGGAAGGTCGGCTACAGATTTGGAGCGAGCCGATGAAAAAGATAATAATAACGCTTGCAATTATCCTTGCCGCAGCTGCAATAGGGCTTAATATAGGCTGCAAAAAGATAATGCAAACTCATATAAGCAGAAGAAATGTTGCGATAAACAGGATCAATTCCGAGATAACATCGCTTATGTCCGAAAGCGGAGATGATGCGGAAAGCATTATTTCGGCGAATATGATAAAATGGGCGAATGAGTACGGTGATGACCTGCCTGAGAATATCAGGTTCATTCCTGCAAAAAATGATGATAAAGAAGTTTTTTATGCATCTGTGGATAAAAGCAGAGCTCTTTGCACTTTATATGATGATAAGGGTGAGATAACAGGCTTTATAGAATACCGTTACATTGAAGATGACATTGGATATGTACTTCTTGTGGGAAATATCGTTATAATAGTGAGCTTTTTGATAATACTCATTCAGACGCTGTATATATGGTTTGCTGTGATAGTTCCGTTCAGGCGGCTTTCGGATTATCCCGAGCGCCTTGCAAGACTTCGTGATATACAGAAGCTTCCCGAGAGCAGGAGCAGGTACTTCGGCAGGTATATATGGGGTATGAATATGCTGTCAGATGTGCTTGCATCAAGCACTAAACGTATAAACGAGCTTGAGGGACAGCGCCGCACTCTCGTATCATCAATAGCTCATGGAGTAAAAACTCCTGTATCAAATATCCGCCTTTATACCGACGCAGTAAGGACGGGGCTTTACTCATCAGAACATGATATGATAGTGAGTATTGCGGATAAGATAGACAGAAATACAGAGAAGATAGAAGTCCTTGCGGCAGAGCTTATGAAGTCATCTGCTTCATCGGCAGCAGTCAGCGAAATTGAAATAAACCGTTTCTCCGTAATGGCGCTTGCCGAGCTTGTGAAAAATGAGTATAAGGACAGAATGGCTATGAAAAGGATACCCTTTGAAGTCGAATGCAGCATACGCTCTGTAATGGAAAGCGATAAATACGCACTCTACCGCACTATAAGTCAGATACTTGAAAATGCTGTGAAGTACGGTGACGGAAAGGGAATAAACGTATCCTTTACAAAGCAGGACGACAGCTTCTGTATATCTGTTAGGAACCACGGAGAGCTTCTGCCAGAAAAGGAGCTGCCGTATATATTCAGGAGCTACTGGAGAGGCTCGAATGCGGCCGACAAGGACGGCAGCGGTATAGGAATGTACGTTGTTAGTGAGACGGTAAAAGCTCTTGGAGGAAAGGTGTACGTCAGACGGCTCGAAGAGACTTCCGAAATGGAATTCGTAATTTATATTGAAAATACATGATATAGTTTTATTGCCCGTAAGCAGTTTAGGTAACTGCTTGCGGGCTTTTATATGCGCTTTTTATGCTGAGTTTAGTAAAAAATCAACAGTTGACTGCGTTGAAATAGTATTATTGATTGTGCAGATATACAAATTGCTGTAATAATCATAATATTGTATTGACAAACAATATTATACGGCGTATAATATTATCAGAAAGCAAATATTGCAAACCATAAAATACTATATGGAAAGGAGAAAGTATATGGGTTTTACAATTAATGCAGGATTGCTTGACGCTATGGTGCTTTCCATAGTTCAGCGCAATGATACCTATGGGTATGAGATAACGCAGTATCTGCGGAAGGCTGTGGATATATCGGAATCCACCCTTTATCCTGTACTCAGACGTTTGCAGAAGGGCGAAATGCTCGAGACGTATGATAAGGAATATATGGGCAGGAACCGCCGATATTACCGACTGACGTCACAGGGGGAAACATCTCTGGAGGAGTACAGAGAGGAATGGCGTAATCACAAGAAGAAGATCGACAGTATTTTAATGGATGAGGGAGCTGAAGAGAATGAACAAGCTTGAATTTCTTACAAAATTGAGAAACTGCCTGGAAAAGGGCGGTATGAATTCTGATGATATAAATGATGCCCTTACTTACTACGAAGAGGTATTCCTTGACGCAGGGTTTGGGAAAGAAGAGGAGACAGCGGCTTCTATGGGTTCGCCTGAAGATGTGGCTGTGAATATTCTCCGTGAGAGCGGTATACAGATAAGCGGCCCCGAGGCTTTTGATCCTCAGCCTGCACCTGCATTCGCAGCAGGTCCGATGCTGGGACCTATGCCGCAGTATCAGTATCAGGGAGCACCTGTACAGAAGAAGTCAGCTAACTGGGGCCTCAGGATATTCTTTGCAGTAATAACATTCCCGATATGGCTTCCGATACTCATAGTTATTGTTACTGTATTATTTGCATTGATCGTTACAGTACTTTCGCTTGTATTTGCATTTATTGCATCAGGCATCGGATTGATCGCAGGCGGTGTATCCGCACTGTTCGTAGTTCCGAGCGTAGGACTTATGCTTCTTGGCGCAGGTCTTATAATAACAGGTTTTGTACTGCTTTTGTGCAAGCCTGTTATGAACAAAGCAATACCTGCACTTGGCAGAGGTATAAAAGGTGTATGTAACTGGATAGGCGGTCTTTTCAAAAAAGGGGGAAAAGTAAATGAATGAGAATATGAATATGGAGATGAATATGAATATGGGTGCACCTTATCCTCAGGCACCGCAGGCTCCTCAGAAGAAGAAATCGGGCGGCGGACTTGCGTGGCTCGTAATGGTGGTCGTAGGAATAATCCTGCTTGTTATCGGTGTTATCCTTTATAACGCGCATGACAGGGATAAGTATTTCAAAACAAAGGAAATGCATGAGACATTCAGTATTGAATCAGTCAATAAGATAGATATTGACATTCCTTACGGTGATCTTACCATAACAAAGAGTAAAGATAAGATGATACATATTGATGCTGAAAACATTCCCGATGAATTCGTTGCAAAGACAGAGGGGGCGACATTCAGAACTTTATGCCAGAAAAAGAAGATAGGTATTTTCTCGATTCCAAGCTTTCACTTATGGGGAGATAACAGTGCTGTTATAAATATAGCTCTCCCTGAAAAGGAGTACAGCAGCTTCATTCTTGAAATGGGTGCAGGTGAGACAACTGCTTCGGATATAAAGTGCGGCAGCTTTAAGCTGGATTGCGGTGCAGGAGATGTGACATTTAATGATGTTATCTGTAACAGCGGCGATATCGACTGCGGAGCAGGTCAGCTCAACATAAAGAATCTGGACTGTAAGGAAAAGCTTAAGGTTGACGGCGGCGCAGGTGAGATAAACATAATGTCAAGCACAGTTGGCGGTCTTGACATTGATCATGGCGTTGGACAGTTTGAGTTCAGCGGTACTGTAAACGGTGATATCGACGCTGACGGCGGCGTAGGTGAGATGGTATTCAGACTTACAAACCCTGAGACAGATTTCTCCAAGAACGGCGGAAAGTACAAAATGGATATAGATCATGGCATTGGCTCAGTAGATATTTACTACAATGAGAGATAAGCACTATGCTTGATCATACTGAAATAAAAATAGGCGACAGAGTTCATCATCGGCTTTTCGGAGACGGTACGGTAACGGATACGCTCCCTATCGGTGATGATACTGTTGTCACCATTGAGTTTGACAGCGGCAGCAGGAAAAAGCTCTGCGCTGTTATCTCTGCACTTGAACGTGCAGAAGAAAAAGACGAGCCCAAAGAGCCATGACATAGCATTAATAAAGCCACAGCATTACTGAGAGAAGTTCAGAATGCTGTGGCTTTTTATTGAATATATCAGTTAGCAGGGGACAGCGCCCTCGGCGTACTGTAGCTTTGATCGCGAGATTATGCTGCCTGTGTTCTGTGTTAATGCGTAATGCTGTAAAAAGATTCTCCCACAGCGAGAGCTGTGGGAGAGCCTTTCAAATATCATTTATATGAGGAATGAGATCACTTTGGTTATTGTCACAGGTTGAGCAGTCTGCGCTGGATCGCACTTGCATCGCTTGTGTTAAGTCCGTCGCATTCGCCTTCAACGTCAGCATTGTACATAGCTGAATCTGTGAGCTGGTATTTGTCGGGATTTGCAAGGTACTGCATGATAAGGACTGCATCTGCCATATCTACCTCGCCGTCTCCGTTAACGTCACCGCTGCGCGGATTGTTTATATCCAATAAGATACCCATATTGCTGTCGTAATTATAAGATCCGCCCGAGCTTGAACTGCTCTCGCCTGTATTTATAAGCACGTACATCTGAGTTATCATTATATCATAAACATCACCGCTTGTGCCATTGTTGTTGAAATCACAGTTTGATGTGATATTGTTCCATACACGTGAGGGAAGCTCGCTCTGTGAAGCGTTTCTTCCGTTGAGGATATCACCGAAATAAATATCTGAAGCTTCATAGTCGCTGCGGTCTATGACTCCGTCAAGGTTTATATCCGGAGCTGATCTTCTTCCTGCGGCAACGTCCTTGCAGTATTCATCAAAGCAGTTGTTGAACTTCTGGGTATTGAATGTGAAAAGATACTCTTCAATTCCCGTAGTCTCGCAATATTCCTCGAAATATCTCTCAGGACTGTAGTACCTTGCGTATTTTTCGGGGATAATGCTGTTATAATAGCTTGCCTCGGCATATTCCGAGCGGAAAGGTGTATACTCAAGCAGACACCACACGAAGTAATTTTCAAGCCAGTTGTCACGGGTGATAGCTTCGGCTTTGCTGCGCAGCTCATTGCAGCGCTGAACAGTAGCCTCAGGTCTTTCCCACGGAATGAAATCTCCGCTGTTCTGATTTGACTTGTTTGAATTGGTGGTGCAGACGTAATAATCGATATAATCATTTATATCAAAGAGTCCGTCGGCATTTACATCAAGGTCGATGAGGCCGCTTCTGTAAGCGGCTGATATCAGCGGATAACCTGCCATAAGATGGTCGCTTTCGCTGAATACTGCCGATACGAACTGATCAGACGCAAACGGAGCATAGGTATCGGTTAAAGTATCGCGGTAAGGATAGCTTTCGGTGCTGAAAAATTCAGCCTTTGCGCCTTCTTTAATGAGAAAATATCTTATAAGCTCTGTATAGCTGAGCCATGGAGGAGTATCATTCTCCTCATCGTCTATTTTTGAGACACCATATTTCCTGCATTTATCAGCTACGGTATCAGATACCTGATAATGATTGCTGTAGCAGTAAAGATCATAGCAGTCACGCATATTGAAAAAGCCGTCGCGGTTTATATCAACAGTCTCTGCATTAGACTCGATATCCGCGAATATATCGCTTTCATTCGGATACATTCTTGTGTATGGCAGCTTATACTCGGCGGCTGAAGCTATTGGGATAGCATTTCCGCCCATAACAAAGGCAGAGGCAAAGGTGCCGAGGTGCTTCATATAATATGTTTTTTCTTCGTTTGTGATAGTATATTCTACAGTGACCGTATCACTGTTTGTATTCGCAGTTACTCTGCTGTGGTCGGAACGGCTTGCAGTAGTGCTGCGAGATTTTGCTCCCAGTGCAGTAAGAGCTGATCCCGATGTTACCGTAGTTGTCTTTGCAGTTCCGGTTCTGACCGTTGTGACCGCGCTGACGTTTACAGTTGTTGCACCTGCTGTTTCGCCGTTCCCGATAGCAGTTGTGACCGGCTGGCTTTCACCATTGCCGCCGATCATTGTCGTAACGATCGCAGGCTCGTCACGAAAATCATTTTCGCTAAGTTTTGAGCGGCTTCCGAGATGTGCCCATGCACCCAGTGCCAAACCGCAAGCCGCAGCTGCGGCAGACAGTCTGAATACAACAGGTATCCTCTTTTTCCGCTGCATTTCCTGAGCGGAGATGACCTCAGCCTGCATAAGAAATTCATATTTGTGCTTTGTCTCGGGAAATCTGAACGATTCCTGAACAGCCTTTTTCATTCTTTTATTCAAGCTTCAGCCCTCCGATCCTTTAAAATCTTTTTTCAGACGCGTGAGTATCTGCTTAATCATGCGGCTCATCTTGAACCGTGATACCCCGTATAGCTCGCTCAGCACGCCTATTGGCACTTCATTTACATATCGCAGCAGGATTATCTCCTGTTCCTCGGCCGTTAATTTTTTGATGGCGTTGCCGAGTGCCACATTTGTAAGAATGAAGTCCTCATAGTCTTTTCCGTCGCTCATATCTTCCGAAAGCTCTTCAGTTTTCTTCCGATGATAGGCATCTGCACACAGATTACCTGCGATAGTGTACAGATAATGGAGCTCCTTACCCATATCGTGGTAATGAGAGCTTTCAAGAAAACGGAGAAAGGTCTCTTGTGTCAGATCTTCAGCTTTATCCCGGTCGTGAATCTTGTAGTAACAGTAGCGGAATATCTTATCGTATTGATCTTTTATGTCCACTGACACGCTGAAACCTCCCTTCACTAATGTATAACTGTTCAGACGGCAGGAATGTGCAAAGAAAATTGTAAACAATTTATTAACGTTTTGTGAACGAATCCTGCCGTAAATATCATCGCTGGTCCGCCGAATGTAATTCGGGGGAATAACCGCCTAACTGCGGTTATTGATTACACATACTTATTATAATATCATTATAACATATGAGCGGAAATAAAGCAATAAGAGGCAGAGTTATTTCCTGTAAAAAATCAACTTCATCGGTGTTTTATTCGGTTGAAATGCTATATTTTATATGGTAAAATAATAAAAAATACCGAAGGAGTGAAGAAAATGCGTAAAATAGTATCTGTTTTAGCGGCTGCGGCTGTTTGTTTTTCGGGAATGGAGTTTACAAATAAAAAAGCCTGCGCAATTAGTGAGCAGGGAACTGATAAGATAAAAATTATGGCAATAGGCGACTCCATAACCGATGGCTACGGAGTTGCAGGCTCTTACAGGAAGTACCTGTACAATGAGCTGACAAAAAAGGGATATTCCGTTGATATGGTAGGCTCTAAGGGAAATAGCTTCATGGCTGAGTTTACGGACAGTGAAACAGGGGAGAGCTTCACCTATGATGATGACAATACGGGCTACAGCGGCTATGCTATAAAGGAGTACCCCGGCAGGAACGGTATACTTGAAACGCTGAAGTCTACGGACTGTCTTGCAAAATGCGAGCCTGATATTGTCATATTGCAGATAGGTACTAACGATGTTATCGACAACCATGACATGGATAATGCGCCTAAAAGGCTACAGGAGCTTATTGAGTATATCATGGACAGTATCCCAGAAAGCTCCACGCTTTTGGTGACTACTATACCAGATGTTGATCCTAACCGCAGCGGTGTTTACGACTGGTTCGGCAATTACCGACATTCTGCGGACTGGCAGACCAATTATCCCGATGATGTGGCTGAGGAAAACATTCATAAGACTCTGCTTACTTATAATGCAAATGTTACAAGTGTTGTGCAGAAAATGAGGAGCGTCAGGATACTCAGCAGCTGGGATATGGAAAATGAGAAGCAGACTCCTGATGAGAGTTCACTGAAAGGTCCTCAGCTGCGTAATGCCGATGTTTCAAGCGTTATCACAGATGTGAAAACTCAGCTCATGGACGGAGTTCACCCGAATAACAAGGGCTACAAGCTTATGGGAGAGTACTGGGCTGAGCTTATTGACTCGTATCTGAAAAATTCTCTCACTGTTCAGCAGCCTGATGAAAGCAAATACAATGTCTCCGATCTTGTAAAGCTACAGAAGTTCATTCTTGGTGCTTTCGCAGATGCAAACAGTGATATAACACTTGAAAAATATGATATCAATAAAGATGAAGCAATAGATGTGTTCGACGTAGTTGGACTGAGAAAGATATTAATAAAAGACTCCTCTGTATGAGGAGTCTTTCATTTTGCCGAATTAACGGCATCTATATAAATTTACTTTAAGGAGGTGTTAATGTTCTGGTGAATTGATCAGTTTGGCTTAGGATTATTGAATTTACCTATCTTCCATGAGCCGTCAGTCTGCAAGATTATTGAAAATTCGTCCTTTTCTGTGTATGGTTCAAAGTCTCCTTCGAGGTCAACGTGACGGAAATCACTGTAATGTCTTTCAACTGTAAAGAAAATCTCATCATCTGTCTGACGCTGTACTTCTGTTACCTTTGCACTTTCAAGGTAAAGATCAACACCTGCGTCACCTGTGAGCCAGCATAACTTACCGTCATTTACTGAATACCATTTGTCTATGGTCGCATCGTTCTCAGCATATCTGTCGCTGAAAGTTTCATGATACTGAGCGCGTAATTCCTCAAGAGTTATATCGTATACATAGGAAAGAGTACGACCGTCAGCAACTATAAAGCAGTTCATAGTATCAATATTGAAGTACTGCGGAGCTGAACGTCCGAATTTACAGTCAGTTTCGATAGCTCTTTCATATAATCTTTGAGCATTTGCAAGGAGGTCAGCAGTTACTGTATCAGGCTCGGAGCTATCAGTCTCATTTGTGGTCACATAGATAGTAACAGTTGAGCCCTTAGCAACTTCAGTATCGGCATCAGGTTCTGTTTTTACAACTGCGCCTGATTTTGCTGTAGTATCTGCTACTTCAACGATCGCAACATTAAGTCCGAGTTTGCCAAGCTGCATTACTGCATCGTCACTTGCTGCGCCTTCGAGAAGCGGTATCCTGACCATTTCGGCATTTGTCTGAGCTTTCTGGTCTGCCCATACCTTATGGATAAGATCATCATAGTCTGATTCGTCAAGCTTGATAACTTCATTCATGTCGAAGTCATAAGAGTAAAGCCCCTGAACCGCTTTTACAACAAATTCATCGCCTGTGTAATATTTTAAGTCTTTGCCGTCATTGAATTTTATATATGCGCCCTTGTCGTTTTCTGTATTGTAAAGGCAGCAGTCGACTTGATATGGGTTTCCGTTGTTATAGATGAAAATAGTTGAATATTCTCCCATAAACTGAGGTGCATCGGATAATTCTGTCCATTTGCCCTTGTTGAAGTTTTCAGCAAGCTGCTTTACGAAATCCTGTTTTACGTCAACAACTCCCGGTGAGATAGCGGCATATGTTATACGTACCTTATCATTGGAGATATCTCCGAAGGGGCAGCCCTCCTCAACAGGTGAAGCAGGCTGAGTTGACGGACTTGTTGCGGGCTCTGTTGCTACAGGAACAGGAGTATCATTGAAGCTGTTCTTATTCTTCATAAAATACATTCCGCCTGCAACAACTCCGCCTGTGAGTACCAGTGCAGCTGCAATAGCCGTGAATTTCTGCCATACAGGCTTTCTGTACTGCTCTACGCCTGATACTTCGATATTATCTTTATTATTACTTTCTTTGGTTCTTTCTTTATATATCTTTCTGCTCATAGCGAACATCCTCTCCATTTCTTCATCGGAAGCAGGACAGTTTTCGGCGATTCGTTTCATTGTTTCATTGTCTGCGTTTTCAAGCATTGTAAGATCAAACTCCTTATCGTTCATAACTGTACCTCCTTTAAAGTGATATGTTCATAGCGGTGAGTTTTTCCCTGAGCTTTTTCAAAGCGCGGCTGCATCTCATTCTTACAGCTTCGGGAGTCAATGACACTTTGTCTGCTATTTCCTGTGAGCTTCGCATGAAGAAGTATTTCTGCATTATAATAGTGGAATCGGGTTCGCCGAGAAGTGATATACAGTTCATAAGGCTGGTTCTTAGTTCTTTTTTCTCATAGTCTGCTTCTGTGTTTTCGGGAGATTCCTGTTCGGGAACGTCCTCATCATCAACAGAAACAAATGTAAATCTTTTTCGTGTCAGCTTTCTGTACATATCGGCAGCCTTATTGCGGGCAACTGTTCCGATAAAGCCTGAGATATCATCGCCGACTGCCTTGCTGCTGTCATAATGTATATATACATCAGCAAAAATGTCTCCTACACATTCTTCAATATCCTCACGGCTGGCGCAGCTGCGCAGGCGGCTGAAAACTATTGTATAAACATATTTGAAATACTCATTGAATATTATACGCTGAGCTTCTTCCTTTGAGCGGTCGGAAGCTTTTTTATATTCTTCATGTGTCATTTTGGTCACCTCTTATGTAAAGCTTTAAGATGCATCATGTTGGCTTTCATAATATCTATTCTCCATTGGAGACATAAACGTAACGGGTTCAGAATTATTTTTTTATTTTAATTATATTATACTCAGTTTTTATTTAAAATGCAAGAAAAATACCGCCGAAATTATTTATTCCGACGGTATTAAATAATATTTTTCTGATAATCAATGTTTTTTCATTGAAAAAACCCTTTTTTCAGCCCTCGTATGAAAGCAGCTTTAGTTTTCTTCGAGCTGAGTTGCAGCACCGATAAATACAGGAACGTTGTTCTTGTCAACGATCATGTATACGAAAGGTCTGTTGAGGTCGATATGTATTATCCTCTTAGGCTCAAAAGCAGTTGCCTTCATCATCAATACAGCTGTAACAGCAGCAGCCTTTGTACCCTTTTCTGTTACTTCTATCTTTGTCTTGTGGAGAACATCGCCTATATAAAGAGGATCTGCGCCTTCAACTGTAAGATCGTTTATCTTTGAGAAGTCAGCAAGCTTATCGTCAAAAGCGTCTCTCATACCAATATCAATGAGAATGTCCTTGAGCTTTTTGCTGTAATTGTACTTGAACTTTGGCATTGTAACATGAAGCTCAACTGAACTCGGATCTTCGCACTCCTTCAGGTCTTCCATAAGCTTTTCAGCATCGAGATCGTTTACATAGTCAACGATATTCTTTTCTCTCGGAAGAATACCTACGAAGCTGTACTGTCCGCCCTTGTATGGCTTCTTGAAAGCGTCTGCATCGCCGAGGTCGAAATATTCGCTTTCTTCGCTGGACATTTTTATTATGTCGTGCTCAACGCCGCCCAGATCAGTGAACTTTCCATCATAGGATTCACCGAAAGGATTCTGCCACTCAGCTTCAAAGTAAAGTGTATTAATGAGCATCATCATTGCTGTCTCTTTATCTGTAGGGTTAAGATCACCCTTTTTAAGAAGAGTTGGTATCATGCCCTTTGTATTTTCGCTTACCCAGCTGTTTACATCATTGACTGTAGTATCGTCAAATTTTGACTTATATACCTCAGAATTGTAATATTTCTTGTTCTTTTCAAGGAACTCGTCCAGAACCTTGAATGTAGGATCATCTCTGAACCATATAGAATTGGCAACAAGGAGCTTCTGTTTCTGCTCATCAGGAAGATTTGCAACATAGTAAGCCATATACTCGTTGAGTTCATCGAGAGTCATACCGTTACCGAGTACGGCTTCCATCTGTTCCAATGTCTTTTTGTCAGCACCGTTTGCAGTCATGGCAAGGGCAGATGATATGGAGAGAGGTGAGATAAGGAGATTTTCCTCGCCTTCCTTAGTAGGATCAAAAGCTTTTTTGAGAATATCAACGCCGAACTTCATCTCTGCCTTTGCAAATGTCTCGTCAGTGACCTTACCCTCAGATGCCTTTATGTCCACCTGATCGGTAAGACGTACACTGCCGACCATAGGAGCACCGTAGAACTTGTCTATCTTTCCGAGTATATAATCGGATACCAGCTGGAGGTCGGCTTCGTCAACCACATCGTTCTGGTCTATGTCCGCATTGAGGAAAAGATCATTTGAAAGCGGGGATTTTTCGGGATCGCTTATGTACTTTCTGTAGCCGATAAGATCAAATGAGTCGATCACTCCGTCATCGTTGATATCGCCGTAATAGTAGATACCGGGAGCTTTTACCTGAGTGATATCATTTACCCAATATCTGCTGCCGTTGTTTCTTTCGTTACTTTCATCATCTGTAAGGCGCAGCTCGGGATAGTCTTCACTTGATGTGAATTTGATCGTAGCTACAGTTCCGGGAGTAAGCTTATCGAGCATAGCCCTGTTTGAGTCTGACAGCTCACCAAAAACAGGATTTATTCCAAACTCAAGTACACTGGAATATGACCATGTTGAATAGTATCCGTTTGTTTTGGGGACGACTTTAAAATTTGCAGGTTCATCGTATTCTACGCTATAAATATAAACATCTTTGAGTTCATATTCGTATTTATCCATTCCTTCGCGCAGGTCGGATCTGTAATCATCTTCGGCAGAAGCCGAGAGTGCAGGATAAACTCCTTTCGGAGAAATGCCGCCTACAGCTCCGAGAGTCAGTGCAAAACTCAGGATACCTGCGGTAACTTTAGTTATTTTTTTCATGGTTTCCATAGTGAATTACCCCTTTCATAATTTGATCATTTTATGGAACAGTTTCCATATTACCAGTATAACATTACGTATTTCCCATGTCAACGAAAAATCTGTATTTTCTACACAAAATAGGCAAAAAAAGCATATTGTACCCGGCGATTGAACATTATGCCGAAATTAATCAGTGAACCAATTCTGCGTTCACTGTCATTGTGCACAAGTGAGCTTTTAGTTATTTGTGCATATATACAAAGGATCGTGAATGAAAAACTATCTTACAATATTAGACGTATGAAAATTTGAAAACTCTCAGAAAATAATTCAGAGAAGCTGAATTATGATTTATATTGAGTAAAAAACATAATAAATATGCCCCGAGACTTTATGCCCCGGGGCTGATCTTCTATATTGGTATAACAGTTATTTTTTACATTACCTTTACGCAGTTTCTGCCTGAGGATTTTGCTTCGTATACCGCTTTGTCCATACGCTCGAATGCATAATCGAGTTCGTCATCGGCTTTAACATGAGTAAGACCGATACTGCAAGTAATATGTCCTATACTTTCAAAAACTTCAGAGGCGACCTGTGTTCTGATCCTTTCAGCCAGAGAGAGACTTTTTATCTCATCTGCATCATAGAGTACAACAACGAATTCCTCACCGCCCCAGCGGCCTAATACTGCATTATGATCTTGGATGCAGTCAGAGATCGTTTCTACAAAATGTACAAGAGTTGCATCGCCTACGGAGTGTCCGAAGGCATCGTTTACACTCTTGAAGAAATCAATATCTATCATCATTAAAGATACTTTTTCATTGCTTTTCTTTGTGCTCTCTATGGCGTTGCGCATCTCTGTTTCTATACGTCCGTGGTTGAATACGGAAGTCAGAGTGTCCTTTGAAGCAAGCTCTTCATATTTTTTCAGTGTGGACATAAGCTCGACTGTATTGTCATGTATATCCTGAACCATGAATACAAATCTGAAATCCTCGTCATTGTTGGTTTCGGCACGGGAGAAAATAAGCTTTACCCATATGTACTTTCCTTCAAGATTCATCATAAGACAGTCATATGAGGAGGTCTTGCCGGGAGCAAGATTCTCCTTGAGGTATTCCGGTGAAGTCCTTTGAAGGAACAGAGCCTGATCGTCCGGCCATATCATATTTACTATCATCATGCGCCACTCTGAATATTTAAGCTGCTGATTCATAACTTCGTCTGATATTTCAGTGACACTGATGCTGTTTGTGGTATCCTGTACTATATCTACATACATTGAGAAAAGATATGTATTCTGAATTGATTTTACTTTATTGTTTGTAAGTGTTTCGTCAACGTACTGACTTCCGTCAAGTTCGTTAAGGACAAAGATATATATGTCTTCCTGAGCTGTGGGATATATCGTCATCTGGACAACATGAGGCACACCGTGACATTCGATATTTATTCTTTTGCTGTATTTGCCGATGAATTTTCCGGATGTAGGGATAAAGACTTGGTAATCTTCAACAACACCTGTTGAGCTGTTGTTAAAGTGATACCATAGTTTGGCAATAAGGTCCTTATACAGTCCTCGTTCTTCTATGAAATCAACGAACACGCCTTTTCGGATGATGGTCTTGTATCTATCATTTTTTCCGTCGACTACAATGACAGAGTCAACTTCCTCAGTCACAAAAGCAACTACATTTTCAAGAGTACAGTTTTCAAAATCTATAGTCCCCACAATGAGTCCCCCTAAGATGAAAATTTATTCAGGGATAACATAAAAACCCTGTATTGGTTAACAGATCAATCTTGAAAAAGAATCATATTATCGATTCTATATATAGCATCATAATTATATAATATCACATAATTGCAAAGAATTTGATAACATTTTGTGAATTAACAAGGATAATGAAGCAATTTGTAGTATTGTACAATGCAACGGGCTATAATCTGGTGAAAATGCTGTAAACGATGCGGCTGTTCAAGTGGATAAATCCGGATTTTTACAGCTAAAAATGCTTATTTTACCGCAATAATTAAATTGACACATTTACAATATTCGTGCTATAATCAGAAAAAAAGAAAAGAGTGAAAACATGAAAAGAAGAATTATCATGTCAGTGCTTGGTGTGCTGGCAGGAGCTGTGAGTGTTGCCATATTCAAGATGGCTGCATTCGGAGTTGACCCATTTCAGTCCTTTATGAGCGGTATAAGCAAGCTTGTACCTATAAGCTTCGGTACGCTTTATGTCATCGTGAATGTTGTACTGCTGGCGTTCAGTCTTGGATTTGACAGGCATTATATCGGTATAGCAACGTTCATAAATCTTTTTCTGCTTGGCTATGTTACGGAGTATTCCTACAAGCTGTTAAGATGGCTGATACCTGAACCTGCGATGCCACTGAGGATAGTATTCCTTATTATTGGCATAGTGATAATATGCATCGGTTCGTCGCTGTATATCACTGCCGATCTCGGTGTTTCCACCTATGATGCGGTAGCGCTCATCATGGCAAATAAGTGGAAGATAGGGCAGTTCAAGTTCATACGTGTATGTACCGATCTGTGCTGTGTTGTGTTCGGAGTCGTTATGTTCATGGCGGGCGGCGGTCATCTGAGGGAGATACCTGCAGTAGCAGGCATGGGAACTATAATCACGGCATTCTTTATGGGACCTTTGATAGAGTTCTTCACGGTTCATATTGCAAGAAAAATACTTAATGACAATATAACCAAAAAGGCATGAAAATAGTACGCAAGCTGCTTTTTCAGCATTTACAATGAATTTCGTTTATATTCCTCTTTATGCACATAATAAACTATTGACATATACATTTGTTTCGGTTATAATGTGTAGGTAAGGAGCTGATAAAATGCACAGTATTTCAACTGAAAAGGCGATCAAAAATCAGGTCGCTTCTGCTAAAATGGAAGGACTGGGCTTCAGCAAGGAAGCTATCAAGCTTATAAAGGAGTATGCTGACAACAGGATCACCCATGATAAGCTTATAAAAATAGTCGCACAGAAGTGCGCTGCAAAGTCATAATGGCTGTATACAGCATTGAAGGTTGTCAGGACAGCTGCTATCCCGATACGACGGTCCTGATCAATAAGCTGGATATAAGAGATCAGGAGCTTTTGTATGAAGCGGAGTCCATAATCGTCACATCTTGTTCTGTCAAGGCAGAAAAAGAATTGTTGTTCAAGGATGTGGATTTTGAGTTCTATAAAGGTATCCATAGGCTTATTTTTGGCGATCTGTACGATTGGGCAGGAACTGTCCGTACTATAAATATCTCAAAGAAGGGGACTGTTTTCTGCGATCATACCGAGCTTGAAAGGCTGGGAAGGCTGAGATTTGAACGCTTGAAGGCTCAGGATTTCTTTTGCGGTATGGAGTATGAAGAATTTGTTTCAAGTGTAGCCGAATTGTATCATGAGCTTAATATGCTCCATCCATTCCGTGAGGGAAACGGACGTACATTAAGGTTGTTTGTAGCTTTGCTTGTCAGAAATGCAGAGTATGATATTGATTTTGCGCTTTGTGATGCAGATATGCTTGCAATTGCGACCATAAAGGCGGCTCAGGGTGATGTTTCAATGCTTAGAGCGGTTTTTGCTGATATAATCAAAAAATGATATCCCACAGGTCGGAACAAAAAAGGTTCTGATGTGTGGGATTTTTTTGCTTTATGTTATACGGCAAGAAAATTGCTTTTTTATGGGGGTATATGCTTATACATATACCTTTCGCAATATGAGGTCGATTGAACTTCTGGACTGATGCTTTTTACGGTTTTAAAGCCAAAAATACTATTTTGCAAATCGCAATTTTTGGTCAGATAAATTCAAATAAACTAAAAAGTTTATTGACAAATTGTATATTTTGCCTTATAATATATATTTGGTATATAATACCAAATAGTTATGTCAAGGAGGAATGTTGAAAAATGCTTAGAAACCGACTAATAGCAGGTGTGCTGAGTGCAGTAATGTGTACCTCGGCTGTCCTGCCGAATCAGGCATTCAACAATGCCGGTCGAGAAGCAAATGCAGCCACGACGAAGGAAAAACCTATCTCAGGCGATTTTGACATTAAGTCAACCAATTCGCTTGGAAACCTTTTAAAACAAGCGGCTGCAAAAGATGAAGCACAGAATCCGCTCGCTGAAAAAGCTTGTAATTCTCAGTTCCAGATCACAGCTCTGGAATTTGACAGCGAAACAGGAACAGTACGTGTATCATCTCCCCAGCATACGGAAGCAAAGATCGTGGTTTCATTCATCAATGATGAAACTTCGGAAAATGTCCTCAGTGTTGAGACCACTGTTGAAGCAGGCGAGCTTGTCAACAGCGAACTCAAGATTGATGCATCCAAGCTTCCGCAGTATTACATTGTAAAGGCTCAGCTTTTTGATGCGCTGAACCGTCCCGTTGGAACTTCGTATACTCTTAGCAGATATACAAAGGAGATCCAGGAGATTATTGCGACAGATATAAACGATTTTGATGAGGAACAGGTAGTTAATCTTGATGAAGATGATACAACTAATTTCCTCGTTCTCAACGATGACACAGTCAAGGCGGAAAGCTCGGAGGAACAGAATACACTTGTTTCTGCCGACTATGACAACAATGTTTTCGTATTTGAAAATGCAGATGAGACGGTCGCTTCACTTCAGGAGGGAGAGTTGTTCTTCATTCAGCCTGATGACGACAATATCATTGCAGTAAATGTTGAAAACGTCGAAAAAGACGGTGATAAAGTAACTGTATCAGGTAACGATGAAGATATCGAAGACGCTTTCGAGTTCATCAAGATTGAAGGCAACGGTGAGCTTTCAAAGGCTAAGATTGATACTTCGACTGCTGATGAAGGAGTATCATTCCCTAATGTTGATGAAAACGGTGACGTTGTTATTAATGAGGACGGTTCATTTGATTTTGAGTATGAAGAACCAAGAAATGAAGCTAAATATGATGTTAAAATAAGCAAAACTTTCAGTCTTGATTCTATACTTGATCCACAAACCGGAGATACACGGCCAAATGATCCGTATTACGACGGAAGTGTAAAGCGAGCTGACAAAACTTCCGGTTCGCTTACTATCTCTCTTAACTTCAATTTTTATAAGAAGTTCACAACAACAAATATTGAAGTTACGGTAAAGATCACTCCTACATTAACAATTACCGACGGATTCTCTGGAAGCGGTTTTTATGAGTCTTCGTCTGCAAGAAACAGATCGCTTTCGGCATCAATTGCTACAATCCTGATCCCGCTTTCTGTTCCGGGTACTGTTGTAGAAGTTAATCCCCGCGTTTTTGTTGAATTCTCGGGAAAAATTACATTAACAATTAAATGGGACAATATATTTGGTTATATCAATAAAAATGGTAAAGTTGAAAAGCCGGTTCAGCTTTTTAATGAGAAAAACATAGATGCAAGCCTGAAAATCACAGGCGAAGTATATGCAGGTCTTGAATTACAAATATATTTTGAAGTTGTAAGCAAGCATATCGCGGCTATCGGCATTGATGCGAAAGCCGGACTACGTGTCCGAGCAGAGGCAGATCTTGGCAAAATATATGAACAATATGAGAAGAACATGAATGAACCGCCTGATAAGGTTATAGAGAGCGGTGAAGGTGATTGGTATCATGCCTGCAAATTCTGTATCAAAGCTTCAACAGATTTTGTCGTAAAGGTAAATCTTGATCTTTGTGTATTAAGAAAGAAGAATACCATTAATCTTCTCGAATTATCAATAAACCTTCCATTCTTAAATCTGTATTTCTCTTCTGAAAACGGTTTTGGAATAGGCGAATGTGATTATAACAGATTCAGGGCAACATTCAATGTTATAAGCAGTTCAGACGGAGGGTATATACCGGGAGCTGTAGTCAAGCTTGACGACAAGGAGAAGACTATCGGCGGAAGCGGTAATGCTACATTCTATTGTCTGCCCGGTACGTACAGTTACTCTGTAACACATAACGGTAAAAATCTTGGCAGCGGTCAGATAGTAATAAAAAACAGTCCGATAGATAAAACTATCGAAGCTGATGTTAAACTGGACGATAAGGGCAATCCTGACGGTTATGTACCCGGTATTAAACATCCTGATGTAACCGGAGCTCCTGTTACAAAGGCTACAACAACAAAGAGAGTTATTGTTACAGGTACGCTTCCTGCACTTTCCTCAGATAAGGATGAGGTAATTGCCGAGACAGGTTCTCTTGGTGAACATATTTCATATATGCTCTATCCTGACGGATATCTTTATGCCTGCGGATACGGCGATATGTATGATTTCGGCTCATCACCGTTCAGAGATCCTTCCATCATTAAATATGTAGTTATCGAAAACACAGGTGACGAAGAAGATGGCGGCATAATAACAAGCATAGGCAACAATGTGTTTGTAAACTGCAGCAATATGGAGTCTGTCAACCTGCCGCAGTCGATCAAGCGCATCGGCAAGAATGCTTTTAAAAACTGTTCTTCATTCTCTACTGTATCATATGACGTATATGATTACGTACAGGAAAAAATGGTAGAAATAAGATATCCGGAAGGCAAGCTTGTAATGCCTGAGGCTGTTACAGCTATCGAAGATGCTGCTTTCTGTAACTGTACTTTATTTAATGATATCGTTATCCCGAAGACAGTTCCTGAGATCGGTTCATATGCATTTTCGGGCACAAGCATAACAGAGATCGAAGTTCCTGATACAGTAAAGAAGATCGGTGATTATGTATTCAGTGATTGTACTTCACTTAAAAAAGCTGTTATCAAAAACTGTGCAGATGGTATGGGCAATCATATCTTCAGCGGCTGTGCAGCTATCGAAGATATCACTATCCCTTACATGGGACATTCTCTTGCAGCAGCTAATGAGGACGGAAGCACACAGCAGTTCTCGGATTTCTTCCTCAACGGTAATAAGGAAGAGTATAACGTTATTACAAACTATGGCGGCTGGACAAGATATATTCCAAAGTCACTTAACTCTGTTACTGTAACAGGCGGAACAAGAATTCCGAATTACGCATTTTATCGTATCGGCAGCGTAAAGAACATTTCTGTTCCAAAGACCATCAAATCATTCGGCAACTATTCATTTGCTGACTGTGTTTCACTTGAAAACGGTTATATGCCTGAGGGCGTTGTAAGTATCGGCAATTATGCGTTCAGCAATTGCGGAAGTGCTGCTTTCAAGACGGTCAGCTTCCCTACAACCCTTACATCTATCGGAAATTATGCATTCTCAGGCTGTAAAGGCCTTACAGGAATCACAGTTCCCAAGAATGTAAAGACAATCGGTGAATTTGCATTCAATGATTGTTCAGCTATCAAGTATGCTGTTATTGAAGGCGGTGCTGACGGTATCGGCTCACATATCTTCAGCGGCTGTAAATCAATTGCTGAGCTCACACTTCCTTTTGCGGGATTTGATGCAAAGTCAACTGATGATGCTAAGGTAACAAGTCAGATATCCACATACTTCCTTAACGGTAATGAGAAGGAGTATTACGCTATAACAAACTATGGCGGCTGGACAAGATATATCCCTAATGCACTCAAGAAGATCAATATCACAGGCGGTAAGAGAATTTCCAACTATGCATTCTATCGTCTCAGTGGTGTAGAATCTATTGTTATTCCCAAGAGCATAACCGAGATCGGTCACTATGCATTTGCAGATTGTACATCTATTACAAACGGTTATATACCTGAAGGTGTTACAAGCATCGGCAATTATGCATTCAGCAATTGCGGCAATGCAGAGTTCAATGAGGTAAAATTCCCGACAACTCTTAAATCTATCGGTAATTATGCATTCTCAGGCTGTGTCGGTCTTACAAGCATTACTGTTCCTAAGACTGTAACGACAATTGGTGAATTTGCATTCAATAACTGTTCATCAATAACATCAGCTGTTATCTATGGCGGTGCTGACGGTATCGGCTCACATATCTTCAGCGGCTGTAAATCAATTGCTGAGCTCACACTTCCTTTTGCAGGATTTGATGAAGAGTCAAGTGATGATGCTAAGGTAACAAGTCAGATATCCACATACTTCCTTAACGGTAATGAGAAGGATTATTACGCTATAACAAACTATGGCGGCTGGACAAGATATATCCCTAATGTGCTCAAAAAGATCACTATTTTAGGCGGTACAAGAATTTCCAACTATGCATTCTACCGTCTCAGCGGTGTAGAATCAATAGTTATACCTGAGACTATTACCGAGATCGGTCACTATGCATTTGCAGGCTGTACATCTTTCAAAAATGCTTTTATACCGAAGGGTATTACAAGTATCGGTGATTATGCATTCAGCGACTGCGGCAAGGCTGCATTTGGTGATGTTGATTTCCCGACAACTCTTAAATCCATCGGTAAGTATGCGTTCAATAACTGTAAGGGCCTTGGAGATATTGTTATACCTGATTCAGTAAATACTATAGGTGAATTCGCATTCAATGAGTGTTCATCAATAGAAAAAGCTGTTATTGACGGCGGTGCAGGCGGAATCGGATTACATATTTTCAGCGGCTGTAAATCAATTGCTGAGCTTTCACTTCCTTTTGCAGGATTAGATCCGAAGTCAGCTGATGATCCTGAGGTAACAAGTCAGATATCAAGTTACTTCCTTAACGGTAACGATAAGGAATATTACGTTATAACAAACTATGGCGGCTGGACAAGATACATTCCGAGAGCACTCAAAAAGATCACTATCAAAGACGGTACAAGAATTTCAAATTATGCATTCTATCGTCTCAATGGTGTAGAATCCATAACTATCCCAAGCAGCATTGTTGCTATAGGCGATCATGCATTCGACGGCTGCTTATCACTTACAGACGGCTATATACCTGAAGGCGTTACAAGCATTGGTAATTATTCATTCAACAATTGCAGCAGCGCATTATTCAAGGATGTAAAGTTCCCGACAACGCTTACAAAGATAGGCGAGTATGCATTCTCAGGCTGTGTCGGTCTTACAAGCATTACTGTTCCCA
This sequence comes from Ruminococcus flavefaciens ATCC 19208, assembly GCF_000518765.1. Lineage (GTDB taxonomy): Bacteria > Bacillota > Clostridia > Oscillospirales > Ruminococcaceae > Ruminococcus > Ruminococcus flavefaciens. The sequence goes on from NZ_KI912494.1 coordinate 107,848, forward strand.
AGACAGTAAAGACTATCGGTGCTTATGCATTCAATAACTGTTCATCACTTAAAACTGCTGTTATCTACGGCGGCGAAGATGGTATCGGAGTACATATTTTCAGTGGTTGTAAGTCAATAGCTGAGCTCACTTTACCATTTGCAGGCTCGTCTCTTGCTGCTGTAAATGCTGAAGATAGCAAGGAGCAGGTTTCAACATATTTCCTTAACGGTGATACAACAGATTATTACACTATATCAAACTATGGCGGATGGACAAGATATATTCCGAGATCACTCAAGAAGATCACGATACTCGGCGGCAAGAAGATACCTAATTATGCATTCTACCGTCTTACAGGTGTAAAAGAGATCATCATTCCTGATGACATTTCCTACATAGGAACATGTGCGTTTGCAGAGTGTTCGGAACTCAAGAGTGCGCCATTAACAAATGTTCTTACAGAAATCGGTGACAACGCATTCAACGGATGCAGATTAGCTGAGTTCAAGAGCGTTACATTCCCTGATACACTTACATCTATCGGTGCACAGGCATTTGCAGACTGTGACGGCTTAACAGACATCACAGTACCTGACAGTGTTCAGAAAATCGGTGATTACGCTTTCGTTAAGTGTGACAACCTCGTAAAGGCTGATATCTATGGCGGTGCTAACAGCATCGGAAATCATATCTTCAGTGAGTGCAGCACTATAGAGAGCATGACGATCCCTTATGCAGGCTTCTCACTTAAAGATGTTGATGCTGAAGGAAGCACACAGCAGATATCCGGTTACTTCCTTAACGGAAACGATAAGGATTATTACGTTATATCAAACTATGGCGGATGGACAAGATATATTCCTAAGTCATTAAAGACTGTTACAGTTTTAGGCGGAAAGCGTATTCCTAATTATGCATTCTACCGTATGAACGGCTTGGAAAAAATCAATGTTCCTGACGATATAACAACTATTGGTGTATCTGCATTTGAAGGCTGTACTTCACTTAAAAATTCAGTAATCAAGGATACGCTTACATCTGTCGGAGACCGCGCATTTGTAAATTGCAGCGATGCTGATTTCAAGGATGTCAAGTTCTCAGACAGTTTAGAATCTATCGGTAAAAATGCATTCTCAAACTGTGACGGTCTTTTAAGTGTTGTAATTCCCGAGAATGTAAATTCTATCGGTGATTATGCATTTGAAAACTGTAACTCACTCAAGTCGGCTGATATCGCAGGCGATGATAAGGTGATAGGTTTACATATTTTCAGTGATTGTGATTCGATTGAGTCAATTTCACTTCCATTTGCAGGTTTTGATATTGCTTCAGTAAATAAAGATGGCAGCACTCAGCAGCTTTCAGATCTTTTCCTCAACGGAAACAAGGAGGAATATTTCACAGTAACCAATTATGGCGGCTGGACAAGATATATTCCTAAGTCTCTTAACACCATCACAGTTGACGGCGGCAAGAGAATTCCTAAGTATGCATTCTATAAGATGCTTGGTATTGAAGATGTATATCTTCCTAAAGAGCTCACAAACATTGCTGATAATGCATTTAACGGCTGTGACGGTATAGAAAACGTTTATTATCCAAGTACAAGAGAAGACTGGGAGAAGAATGTTACTATCGGTGTAAACAACGAGGCAATTGACGGCAAGGTTAGATTCCTCGGTGAAGACTATACAACAACTTCAACTACAACTACTACAGGTACAAGCACAACTACTACAACATCAGCTACAACAACCTCCAAGACAACAACTTCAACAAGCAAAACTACAACATCAGCTACAACAACCTCCAAGACAAC
>NZ_KI912494.1:110145-115133 GCF_000518765.1 Ruminococcus flavefaciens ATCC 19208
ACAACGACAACAACAACATCAACTACAACCACATCAACATCTACTACAACTACAACAGAAAAATCTTCAACAACTTCCGAAACAACAACTACAGAAATCACAACATCAACAACTTCTGAGACCACAGAGATAACAACTGAAACAACATCATCAACAACTTCTGAGACTACAGAGACAACAACTGAAACAACAACTTCTACAACCTCTGAGACTTCAGAAACAACTACATCTACAACAACCACAACATCAACAACTACTACAGTAAGCACAACAACTTCAGCTCCTGTTGATGACGAGCCCGATATCGAGCTTGGTGATGCATCAGGCGACGGAAAGATCGATGCAGTTGATGCAAGCATTATCCTTATGATATATGCAATGAATTCAACTTCTAAGAACGTGCCGCTGACAGAAAAACAGAAGCAAGCATATGATGTTAACGGTGACGGAAAGGTAGACGCACTTGATGCTTCTTATATCCTCTGTTACTATGTATACGTTTCAATTGCTAAAGGCGATGTTATTTCCTTAAAGGAATTTATCTTCGGTGTATAAACCGAAAAAAGCCGTATTCGTAATGAATACGGCTTTCTTTTTTTATGTAAATCTCATTTATATCAAACACCGAAAAGAAGCTTGTCGTAAGTTGGGAATGGATAATAATCCTCGGCTGTGATAGTCTCAGCCTTGTCGGCAGCTGCACGGAGCTTATCCATTGCAGGTATCATCTTGTCGCGGACGAATTCGGACTGAGGGATTATAGCGTCTATTTTCTTGAGTCCTGTAACTGTGCCCTCAAGCTCTGTTGTTGCCTCGTCCATTTCGTCTATGAGTGCTGAAAGCTCGGTAACAAGCTTTGTTTCGTACTTGCAGGCAACCTTTGATACGCTCTTCTTTACTGCAACAGCGGAAGCTGTATCAGATGCAAATTTTGCAACAGCAGGGATTATCTCCTTGCGAGCCATATCTACCATTGTCTGAGCCTCTATGTTTACGGATTTAACGTAGTTTTCAAGCATGATATCGCAGCGTGAGTATATCTCAGCTTCGGTGAAGATACCGTGAGATGTGAGCATCTCAACATTCTTCTTGTCGCATATTTTAGGCATACAGTCAGCTGTAGTTCTCAGGTTGGAAAGTCCGCGTTTTTTAGCCTCTTTTATCCATGAATCATCGTAACCATTGCCATTGAAGATTATGCGCTTGTGATCCTTGATAGTCTTTTTGATGAGATCATGGAGGGACTTGTTGAAGTCCTTAGCGCATTCGAGCTTGTCGGCGAACTGCTTTAATACCTCAGCAACTGCTGCATTGAGGTGGATATTAGCGCAGGAGATACTGTTTGAAGAGCCAAGCATACGGAATTCGAATTTGTTGCCTGTAAATGCAAATGGGGAAGTTCTGTTACGGTCTGTAGTGTCCTTGCTGAACTGAGGAAGAACATCAACTCCAAGCTTCATCTTTTCCTTTGCTGTACCGCCGTAAGGCTTGTCGTTCTCAATAGCTTCGAGTATAGCTGTGAGCTCATCGCCGAGGAAGATAGAAATAATAGCAGGGGGAGCTTCGTTAGCACCGAGACGATGATCGTTGCCTGCGGTAGCGACTGAAAGTCTCAGCAGATCCTGATAGTCGTCAACAGCCTTGATAACAGCTGCAAGGAAGAGCAGGAACTGTGCGTTCTCATATGGAGTCTCGCCGGGGGAGAGAAGGTTTACGCCTGTATCTGTAGAGATAGACCAGTTGTTGTGCTTACCTGAGCCGTTAACTCCATCAAATGGCTTTTCGTGGAGCAGGCATACAAGTCCGTGTCGCTCTGCCACTTTCTTCATAACTTCCATTGTGAGCTGGTTGTGGTCAGCGGCAATATTTGTTGTCTTATAGATAGGTGCAAGCTCGTGCTGTGCAGGAGCTACCTCGTTGTGTTTGGTCTTAGCGAGGATACCAAGCTTCCAAAGCTCCTTGTCAAGGTCAGCCATATATTCTGCGACTCTTGTCTTGATAGAGCCGAAGTAGTGGTCTTCCATTTCCTGACCCTTTGGCGGCATTGCACCGAACAGGGTACGACCTGTCATTACAAGGTCCTTGCGCTTTTTGTACATTTCACGGTCAACGAGGAAGTATTCCTGCTCTGGACCAACTGATGTGCGGACGCTTCTTACGCCCTCGTTTCCAAAGAGCTTGAGTACACGTAAAGCCTGCTTGTTGAGAGCTTCCATTGAGCGCAGGAGCGGAACTTTTTTGTCAAGTGCTTCACCTGTGTATGAGCAGAAGGCTGTAGGGATATAGAGTGTGCCGTCCTTGATGAAAGCGTAGGAAGTCGGATCCCAAGCTGTATATCCGCGAGCCTCGAATGTAGCACGAAGTCCGCCTGATGGGAATGAAGAAGCGTCAGGCTCGCCCTTTACGAGCTCCTTGCCAGAGAACTCCATAATAACTCTGCCATCGGGAGCAGGAGTGATGAAGCTGTCGTGCTTCTCGGCTGTAACACCTGTCATTGGCTGAAACCAGTGTGTGTAGTGAGTAGCGCCTTTTTCGATAGCCCAGTCCTTCATAGCAGCTGCTACTGCATTTGCAACTGAAATATCAAGGGGAGTACCTCTGTCGATAGTTCTTTTAAGTGACTTATAAACCTTTTCGGAGAGGGTAGCTTTCATGACTCTCTCATCGAATACCATTGAACCAAAATACTCTGTTACCTTTTCCATTTTATTTACCTCCATTTTTTATAATTCACAATTCGTAATTAATAATGCTTAATTATTGTGTTCGCTTACGCTCACGGATTTAAAATACATCGCCATAAGGCGATACCATTTAATTATGAAGTATGCATTAAGCATTACGCATTATTTAAGAGCGAAGCCCTTATAAAGTCCGCGAAGAGCTTCTGCGGTTTGTTTGGACGTGATTTGAATTCGGGGTGGAACTGAACTCCGATGAACCACGGGTGGTCGGGGAGTTCCACTATCTCGACCAGCTTTTCGTCAGGTGACATACCTGCGATTTGGAGTCCGTTTTGTGTAAGTACCTTGCGAAATGCGTTGTTGAATTCGTAGCGGTGGCGATGACGCTCGTAGATGAGCTCTTCGCCGTACAGCTCGCGGCATTTTGAGCCCTCTTTCAGCTTGCAGGGATAAAGTCCCAGTCGCATTGTTCCGCCTTTTTCGGAAATGTTTCTCTGCTCGTCCATGATGTCGATGACAGGGTATGGAGTTTCACCGAATTCCGCTGAATCCGCACCTGCAAGTCCACATACGTTTCGTGCGTATTCGATGACAGTCATCTGCATACCGAGGCAGATACCGAAGAAGGGGACTTTATTCTCTCTTGCGTAGCGTATAGACTCCACCATTCCCTCAATTCCTCTGTGACCGAAGCCGCCCGGGACTATGATACCGTTGCAGTCCCTGAATGTTTCGGCAGCATTTTCGGCAGTTACGTTCTCGGAGTCTATCCACTTTATCTCAACTGCTGCATCGTTTATGATACCGCCGTGTCTCAGGGCTTCTGCGACTGAGAGATAAGCATCGTGGAGCTCTACGTACTTGCCCACAAGTCCTATTGTAACTGTCTTGTGGGCGTTCTCAGCACGGTGTACCATTTCTGTCCATTCTGTCAGGTCGGGAGCGTTGTCTGCAATACCGAGGTGACGGCATACGGAATGTGCAAGCCCTTCTTCTTCAAGCCACAGCGGAACTTCATACAGGGACGGGGCTGTCAGGTTCTGGATAACGTCTTCTTTGCGGATATTGCAGAAGAGAGCTATCTTCTCAGCCATATCATCTGGTATACGTTTTTCCGTGCGGCAAACTATTATATCAGGCTGAATGCCTATGGAAAGGAGCTCCTTTGTGGAGTGCTGCGTGGGCTTGGATTTTAGTTCCTCAGAGCCTGCGATGTACGGAACAAGAGTAACGTGTATGTAGCATACATTCTCGCGTCCCTGTTCTGTACCTACCTGTCTTATAGCTTCAAGAAAGGGTGTTGACTCGATATCGCCGACAGTACCGCCTATCTCAGTGATGACCACATCGGCATTAGCCTCATTTGCGGCGCTGTAGACTCTGTTTTTTATTTCGTTTGTTATGTGTGGGATCACCTGTACTGTACCGCCGAGATAGTCGCCGCGTCGTTCCTTTGTTATGACGTTCCAGTATATCTTTCCTGTGGTCACATTGGAGTGCACTGAAAGATTCTCATCAACGAAACGCTCATAGTGTCCGAGGTCAAGATCTGTCTCAGCACCGTCATCAGTTACGAAAACCTCGCCGTGCTGGAATGGCGACATAGTACCGGGGTCTACGTTGATGTATGGGTCGAACTTCTGTATTGTGACTTTATAGCCGCGCTGTTTGAGAAGTCTGCCCAGGGAAGCAGCTGTGATACCTTTTCCGAGTCCGGAAACGACTCCGCCTGTTACAAAAATGAACTTTGACATTTTTTCTTATGCTCCTTGAAATACATTTATGAGAAAGGCAGTCTGCGAACATCTGGGAGATTTGTGTGATGATGTCCGCAAACGCCCTTATCAGCTTATGCTTTTTCCCACTCTGCCGAATCGTGGAGTGCGTTGTAGCCTTCCTCGCCTGTACGTATCTTGATAACGTTCTCAATGTCGTAAATGAACATCTTGCCGTCACCGTAGTTGCCTGTGTAGAGTGCAGCCTTTGCTGCCGCAACTACCTTTTCAACAGGAACCGCACATACTGCGATCTCAGCCTTTACCTTAGGAAGCAGGTTCATCTCAACAGCTGCACCACGATAGTAGTTGCGCTGTCCGTTCTGCATACCACAGCCAAGAACGTTTGTTACTGTGATGCCCTTGACATCAATATGTTCCATAGCTTCGATGAACTGCTGTAATTTCTGCTGTTTGAATATAACTACGATGTTTGTGAGCTTTGTTGCGCCGTCAGGTGAAGGAACTGAGTAGTTCTCAACTTCAACTGCCTTGTCAACTGGAACAGCAGGAGCTTCGGGAGTACCTA
>NZ_JAEF01000023.1 GCF_000518765.1 Ruminococcus flavefaciens ATCC 19208
TCACCGCCGCGGATTATCATGTCCTTGATACGGCCTGTTATCTTGAAATATCCATCAGAAGAACGTCTTCTTGCGAGGTCGCCTGTATGCAGCCAGCCCTCTGAGTCGATGGCTGCTGCTGTAGCCTCGGGCATCTTGTAATAGCCCTTCATGATGTTGTAGCCTCTTGCCACGAACTCACCGTCTACATCATCAGGAACTTCCTGATTTGTCTCAGGATCTACGATACGGCACTCAACGCCGAAGATAGGTCCGCCGACTGTATTTACGCGCTGTTCGAGAGTATCTGTAGTTTTGCTCATGGTAGTTGCAGGAGAAGCCTCGGTCTGTCCGTAAGTGATGCATATCTCACTCATGTGCATCTTCTCGACAACTTCCTCCATTGTCTTGATAGGGCAAGGAGAACCAGCCATGATACCTGTTCTCATGTATGAGAAATCTGTCTTATCAAAGTCCTCATGTCCCAGCATAGCAATAAACATTGTAGGTACACCGTGGAAGCAGGTGATCTTCTCCTGATTTATGCAGTTAAGACCTTTTCTCGGCGAGAAACGCGTTATCGGTGACATAGTTGTACCGTGAGTCATTGAAGCTGTCATAGCAAGCACCATACCGAAACAGTGGAACATAGGCACCTGTATCATCATTCTGTCAGCTGTGGAAAGATCCATGCAGTCTCCGATGGCCTTACCGTTATTAACTACGTTATAGTGAGTGAGCATTACGCCCTTTGGGAAACCTGTTGTTCCCGAGGTGTACTGCATATTGGCTACATCGTGGATATCAATGGTCTTTCTTACGCGCTCAACCTCGCTGTACGGAACGTTCTTTGACTGTGCAACTGCTTCTTCCCATGTGAAACAGCCCTTGTTCTTTGAATCAACTGTGATAACGTTCTTGAGGTAAGGAAGTCTTGCGGAGTGAAGCTGACCGGGTTGGCAGTTATCCAGCTCGGGACAGAGCTCCTTGATGATATCAACGTAGTTTATGTTCTTGATACCGTCGATCATTACAAGAGTCATGGTATCAGACTGTCTCAGCAGATATTCAGTCTCGTGGATACGGTACTCGGTATTCATAGTGACAAGTACAGCACCTATCTTTGTAGTTGCCCAGAAGGTGATGTACCACTGCGGTACATTTGTTGCCCATATTGCAACATGATCGCCCTTCTTTACGCCCATTGCGAGAAGTGCACGTGCAAATGTATCAACATCGTCACGGAATTCGGGATATGTTCTTGTATAGTCAAGCTCAGTATAGCGGAATGCATACTGATTCGGGAACTGCTCACAGATACGGTCGAGTATATCAGGGAACGTATAGTTTATGATGCGCTCCTTCGGCCACGGATACTGTCCGTCACCTCTCATGTTGGTCTGGAGAGAGTGCTTGTGGGCTTTTTTGTAAGGAGCCATATACTCAGCAAACTGAGGTATAACGATACCTGCGTCACTAAGGTCTCTTGCCCAGCGTTTTACCCATTCAAGTGAGATATAGCCGTTGTAGTTGATAGTGTCAAGGGCTTCGATCATTGCTTTTACTGGAATATCACCTGTGCCCATGATGCGGTACTCAACTGTACCGTCCTCACGCATGACACTGTCCTTTACCTGTATATACTTTATGTACTCACCGAGATTCGCAACTGTAGTCTCGGGAGCTTCATTGTGATAGCGATATGGGTGGTGCATATCCCAGAGTGCAGCTACCTTGCGGCTCTTTACTCTGTCAAGTACAGCTGCAAGACGGGCTGTATCCGAATATACGCCGTTTGTTTCAACGAGGAGAGTAACATTGTACTCCTCTGCGATAGGTACAAGTTTCTGAAGAGCTTCCACGATATAATCATCGTCTATTTCATCAACAGGAGCGGGATCAAGATCCGCAAGTATTCTGATATAAGATGCATTGAGCTTCTGAGCAAGCTGCGCATATGCCTTGATCTCGTCCTCTGCTGCCTGATACTTATCCTTGAATTTAAGGCAGGCGCCTGATGAAAGGCAGGGGATCTCAAGACCTAATGATTTTAGTTTAGAAATGGTATTAGGCAGCTGTGCTTCAGTGAAAGGCTGAGCTTTTACAGAAAAGATCTCGTTGCCGAGTCCTCTGATCTCAATTCCGTCAAATCTGAAATCCTTTGCCATTGAATAAATGTCTGTCCATGACCATTCCGGACAAGCCAGGGTTGAAAATCCGATTTTCAAAATAACCATTCCTTTACATTATAAAATCGCTTTATGTCTTATGTGACTCAGTTCTGGCTGTTTCTAAAACTTCGGCTCTGAACTTCTTTTTATCGAAGCCCGAAGAGACCATATACGCTTCTGCAAGCTTCCGCGTTGTGAAACGTCGGGCAAACTCTGCATGATATACGAAAAAACGCGGAGATACTGCGTACATTCCGTCAGTAATATGCTTTATTACCCATTTCACAGCGTTACTGTCTCCTATCCGAATATTTTATAATAAACAACACCAAACCACTCTCTTACCCAGTAAGTGGGAACGAGATACCATGATGTCGAACCAGAGATGTTATACGCCTTGATGTCCTGCTTTTCAGCTATCATTTCAGCCCGAAGCTGATGATAAACGTCAGTTATAAGTGTTATCTTCTCAGGAAGTCCGTTTGCTGTTATTATCTCCTTGGAAAAACGAAGATTTTCCTCAGTGTTCACAGATCTGTCCTCCGCATATATTCTTTCGGGAGCTATGCCCTTATCAACGAGCCACTCCTTCATGCACTGCGCTTCGCTTATAGTCTCGTCATCGCCTTTGCCGCCCGAAACTATTGCATATACACTTTCGTGCTGTGAAAGATATTCATATGCTGCATCAAGCCTGCGTCTGAGCATACGGCTCGGTACGCCGTCCTTGACCTTGCAGCCGAGAACTACTACTGTGGTGTTCTCGTCCTTAGGCGGATCATCGGAAGCTTTTACCATAAATACGCTTATGGCAACAGCAAGGATGATACTGAACGCCGTGACAGCTCCCAGCAGAGAGAGGATAACTTTTCCCAGAGGCTTTTCCCAGCACTTTCCAATGAAAGAACTGAATCTGCCCCAGAATATGAATATCAGCAGCATTGCACCGCTGATGCCCATGCCTGCGCAGTTTCCGAGATTTATAATACCTATGCTCAATGGCATGGCGAATATCATAAAAACTCCCAGACACAGAAGTGCAGGAATAACTTTGATCTCCATTGCTTTACCTCCTGCAGGCTGCCGCTTATTTCATGCTTGCAGCGAGCTTGAGGATCCTATCAAGGTTTTCCTTTGTTGTAGTTTCACTACCAAGATGTGTCGGTACTTTATTGTACAATCCGTGGAAATCAGAGCCGCCTGTTTCGATAAGATCGTACTTTTTAGCAATCGCAGAAAGCTGCTTGCGTGTCTTCTTGTCGGCTGAGAAATGTCCTACCTCTACGCCGTCTATCTTACCCTTCTTGGCAAGCTCTTCAAGAAGCTCGATATTATTGTACTGAGCAGGGTGAGCCATTACGGCAACGCCCTTTGCAGTATGTATAAGGTCTATTACAAAATTAACGTCGGGGTACTCACGCTCAACATAGCAGGTTCCGACCTCGGGATTGAACAACTCTCTGTCAAGATCCCCGTAAAATTCCAGTGCATAGCCATAGTCGATCAGAGCACGCATTATATGCTGTTTGAATATGCTCTTTGAAGCTGTGGTACGCTTTAATATGCTTTCCTGTGTTATAGGGAATTTCTCCATGACCTTTTCGATCATTTCCCTTGAGCATTCCTTTCTTATCTCACAGGACTTCATGCAAAGCCCTTCAAGTCTGTTGGGCTTTGATGGGGCATAGCACAATATATGTACCTTGCTGTTTCTTTCCTTATCCCATGCCGATAGCTCGACGCCGTGGAGTATTTTTATCCCCGCACGCTCGCCCAATACATCTGCTCTTGAAAAAGAAGCCATTGTATCATGATCGGTTATCGAAAGCCATTCGATATTCATGCGTTTCGCCTGTGCAATTACATCTTCAATGCCAAGCGAACCGTCGGAAAGGGTGGTGTGACAGTGCAGATCGCAAATCATACATAACCTTCTTTCGCCGTATTTCTGCGGCAGAATATTTTTTTATTTTTGTATTGATAAGGCGCTTATTTTTATAACATGGTTACAAAAAATTCTAACAGTAATAATAACGCTAATAATTATATCACAATACTATGCAAATTTCAAGTATTTTAGTCTAATTTTCACATTCTTATCACTTTTCTGCACTATCGCAATAAAGTATTCTAACTAAAGCAATGCGTAAAGCTCGCTCTTTCGGAAGCCTGTTTCCTTTGCTACTGCCTTGCAGGCATCAGTGGGTTTTTCGCCCATATCTATGAGCTTTTTCACCTGTTCCACAGCTTCTTCTATGGTAAGCTCTCCGCCGCTGTTCTCCTTTGCCCCTTCAAGCACAAGTACATACTCTCCACGCGGCTCGTTCACATTATAATAGGATACAGCCTCGGAAAGTGTAAGCCTCAGGACTTCTTCGTGTATCTTTGTAAGCTCCCTGCACAGCGATATCCTGCGTTCACCGCCAAAGAACTCCGCAAGGTCGGAAAGTGTTGTTTTTAATTTGTGAGGAGCTTCGTAAAATACCATGACAGCTGTCTCGCCGCGAAGCTTTTCAAGCCGCTCGGCTCTCTCCTTTTTCGGAACGGGAAGGAATCCCTCAAAAGTAAATCTTCTTGTGCTCAGCCCTGAAACAGCTACTGCGGATACTACCGCACTAGGTCCGGGAACTACCTTTATATCTATGCCGCTCTCGGCGCACATCTTCACAAGTACCTCACCGGGATCGGAGATACAGGGCATTCCTGCGTCTGTGACTATGCCGCAGCTCTCCCCAGCAAGCAGGCGGTCGATAATATGCTGTGCATCGGCTTTTGAGCTGTGCTCGTGGAAGCTCACAAGGGGCTTCTTTATCTCATAACGGTTAAGAAGCTTTAGTGTGACTCTTGTATCCTCTGCACACAAAAAATCCACCTTTGCAAGTGTATCCAGCTGCCTGAGAGTAATGTCCTCAAGATTGCCTATAGGTGTGCCTATTACGTAAAATGTTCCGCTCATGCCTGCTCCTTTCCTGTGTCATATATTTTCTGAAGCTCTTCCGTGAAGCCGTTTTCGCTTCGTATATAGAGCTGAGGCTCGACTTTCATAAACGGCTTCGAGCCTTTTTTACCTTCTATAAGAAAGAGCCACGGTGCTTCCTCTGCATTTTTCGACACAAAACGCAGTCTTTTGGGTTCTATGTCACGGCACTTCATGGCATATATAACATCGCTCAGACGTTCGGGGCGGTTGCAGACGCAGAGCCTGCCGCCGAATTTCAGCAGCTTCTGAGCTGCCGCACACACATCGTCTATAGTGCACAGTATCTCATGTCTTGCTATTTTCTGGGCAGTTATAACGCTCTGAAAGCCTGCGTTATTCACCTTATACGGCGGATTGCAGGTAACAAGATCAAGCTGCCCGAGAGGTGCGCCCTCCCATAGCTCTTTCAGATCAGCACATATTGGTACTATCCCATTAGTTTCGCTTTTTTCAAGTCCGAGACGGAGCTGCTCTATTGCGCCCTCCTGTATGTCAACTGCATATGTCACCTGAGGCGGCAGCTTTTTCTGCATAATCAGCGGTATAATTCCGCAGCCTGTTCCCAGATCGCAGGCTTTGTCCTTTGCACGGTACTGTGAGAAGTCCGCCAGCAGAAAGGCGTCAGTGCCGAAGCGGTGGTCGCTGCTGGCACAGACATATATTTTATCAGTTAGCTTTTCGTATTTGTATTCCATATTTTTCCTTTTTATCTTTTCATCATCACAATATATTCTGTTGTTCCATTTTCCAACTTCCTTGTGTCTGTAAGATGAAAACCATGTGATTCATAGAAGCGTACAGCATCAATGTTCTTTTCTATTGTCCATAGATATTTGACTGAATAGTTTCCTTTGGCATATTCGATCAATTCCGAACCGATTCCCTGACCTTGAAAGAAATGATCAACATATAATTCAATGATCTCTTCTTTCTCTATGCGGATAAGCCCTTTTACGATCCCGTCATCATACAGGAACATATTGTCAAGAAAGCCGTTTTCAATGTACTTTTTGGCAACAGGAATCACCTGTAATTCTCCAAATGAATATGCGTCGTCATTAAATATCGGGCGATACTTCATTCGTTTTGCAAACACAAGGATCTCCGCGATTCTCGAAACGTCTTCTTCTGTAGCCCTTCTGATATGTGCCTCATTCCCATTGCTGAATTTATGCATATCATTGTTATCATGTATCATATCAAGTGCTTCCGCCATTTTTACGCATTTTGCGTACCTGTTCTTCCACATGAACTCATTATAGTAACGGTATGCCTGCGCCCCTGTCATAAACTCATTATCAAAGGTTGAATTGCAGTACTCGGGAACTATCATTTCAAAGCCGTGCTCAAAGCCGCACTTCACTGTGGCATCTATGCAGTAATCCGTCTGCAAACCCGTTACTATGAGCCTTTTCATGCCTTTTTTCTGCAAATATTCAAGGAGACCGCTGTCACGGAAAGGACTGTTTACGGTCTTATCGAATATCTTCTCGCCTGCTTTCGGTGCAAATTCGCGGGCTACATCAAAGCCGTCTGTTCCCTTTGAAAGCGGCTTGCCTGCTCCGTCATCGTGGCGGACATATATGACTTCGACATTGTTTTTCCTTGACTCGGATATGAGTTTTTTAAGGCTGTCTCTGAAAACTGTGAAGTTATACAGCGTTTTAACTGTTATGAGTTCCTGTACATCAACAACAAGAAGTGCAGTGTCGCTCATTTTATGGTACCTCCGCCTACAACTATATCTCCGTCATACAGTACCACAGCCTGACCGCTCGTTACGGCTCTTTGCGGCTCATCGAACTCCACCATGTACTCGCCGTTTCCGAGGTAAGACACTACCGCAGGCTGCTCCTTCTGACTGTAGCGGGTCTTTGCAGTCACACGCATGGGAGCATCAAGCTTTTCTACGGAAATAAGGTTGAAATCGTCAGCTACAAGGCTCTTTGTGTATAGATCGCTTTCAAGTCCGATCGTTACTGTGTTTGCGTCCATATCCTTTCGGACTACATATGCAGGGTGTCCGAGGGCTATGCCAAGTCCCTTGCGCTGTCCGATAGTGTAATTTATAATACCCTTGTGCTCACCGAGAACCTTGCCGTCTGTGTCTATAAAGCTGCCGCATGGCGTATCACAGCCCGTAAAACGCTTTATAAATGAGGCGTAGTCACCGTCTGGAACAAAACATATATCCTGACTGTCAGGCTTGTTGGAGTTTACAAGCCCTGCGGACTCAGCAAGCTCCCTGACCTGAGTCTTTTCAAGCTCTCCCAGCGGAAAAAGTGTATGTGAGAGCTGCTCCTGAGTAAGTGCATAAAGTACATAGGTCTGATCCTTACTGCGGTCTTTAGGGCGTTTCAGCAGCCAGCGTCCGCGGCTCTCGTCGTATTCATTTACCGCATAATGTCCTGTGGCTATGTAGTCATAATCAAGCTCCAATGCTCTGCGGAGCATCTTGTCGAATTTAACATGGCGGTTGCACTCTATACATGGATTTGGTGTTCGTCCGCTGAGGTAGCTGTCAGCGAACTGCTGCATAACATGCTCACGGAAATTATCCTTGAAATTGAATACGAGATGCTCAAAGCCAAGTCTTCTTGCTACGCTTCTTGCATCCTCCACATCAGAGAGCGCACAGCAGGTCTTTCCCTCTTTCTTAGCCTCGGAGATATCCTCGTCCGAAAAGAGCTTGAGGGTGACTCCCATGACTTCATAGCCTTTATCTCTGAGCAGCATTGCGGCTACGGAGCTGTCAACTCCTCCGCTCATGCCAACCATTACTTTCTTCATCTGTATGCTCCTTTTAAAACAGCATGGGCGAACCAAGTCCGCCCCTAAATTATATTTATTATCTCATCAAGCGATCTTACATAGTGATCGGAGATCTTCTTTATATCATCACCGTCAGCTTCGGAAACAGGATCGTACACTCCCACTGTTAAAAAGCCTGCGCCTTTGGCAGTCTCTATACAGTGAAGAGAATCCTCCACAACAAGTACATCACGGGGCTGTGCGTTCAGAAGCTTTGCAGCTCCGAGAAATATATCAGGGTAATTCTTGCCCTGAGGATATTCCCTGTCCGTAAGCAGAAAACCTATCCTGTCATATACTCCGCAGCGTCTGAGTGCAGCTTCGGCAAGCCCTTTATAAGTAGCTGTTGCTACGCCGTAGGGAATACTGCGGCTGTCAAGGAAATCCATTACCTCAGCCGCATGAGGTTTCAGCGGTATCTTGTTTTCGTACCTGTCCCGCACCATTTCCTCAATGCGGTGTATGACATATTCCTTTGTACAGCTCAGTCCAAAGCGGTCTATAAAATACTGCGACGATGTGTCAACAGTCATCTTCTTGACAATATCGGATATATCAGACGGAATGTCTTTCACGCCGTTCTCTTCAAGAAATTCCCTGTCGATACTGCTCCATACAGTCATGGAATCCAGCAGTGTTCCGTCAAGGTCAAATATTACGCCTTTTATCAAATTACTCCTGTTCCTCCTCGGCAGGTATTTCTTCTTCATCAGGCTGTGGAGACTGTTCAGCTTCTTCGGGAACCTGTTCATCGGGCGCAGGCTCGGCCACAGACTCTGCCTCGGCAATACGCTTGGCTTCTTCCTCTGCCTTGCGTCGTGCTTCCTCTTCTGCCATTCTCCTTGCTGCCTCTTCCTCATCCGCTTTTCGCTGAGCTGCATTACGGCTGAGTATCGGTGACTTTTCTCTTTCACGCACAACGAATTTGCCCTTTGTTTCGGAATTTCCGCATATAAGTACAGCCTGATTTCCCATAAGCTGATATACTTCGTTAAACTTTTCCATTTCGTATTTCACGTTTCCTGCAAGAGGATCGGCTACTGAAAGCGTTCTTTCGTCAAGATCGTATCCGTAAATAACCATACAGTGCTGCAAGCCATTGAACCACATTTCCTCGCCGTCAATTGTGTCCCAGTAATACTCCGTCGGCATTACCATAAGGTCAATAGTGCTCCACACTATAACGGGTCTGCCCTGCGCCACCTGATAAAGCAGCTCCTTTAAGGAGCGCCCTGTCATATTCACCGCATAGCAGGGAGAAAGTATAGACTCAAAATAATCATCTGCCGTCTGTACTATTACAGGTGCAGAACAGCCGAAGCCCTCTTCCGATTTCGGATCACCTATATATGCGTGCATCATGGTAGATACACCGACATTGTCCATTGGCATGAATTCATCGGCAAGTGTTTCCTTGTCTATGTCAAAGCCAAGATAATTCAGCAGACTGCACAGTGAAGTCACTTCACAGCCCGTAGGAAGCTCAGGATTCTGCATGAGCGCTTTATAGCCGGGATTCTCATATTTGTTCGGGAAAGCTTCGCCTTCCTTTATGCTTATATCAAGGCTGAAAACCTGATCGTTCTGGTATCTGACAATTTTCTCCCTGTCATTTGTCCTGTCCTCGGCTTTTTTTGAAAATTCCAGAGAATTATCATGTGCAAGTTGTGTCATCTGTCCGCATGATGCAAGTGTAAGAGAAACAGCTGCCAGAACAGCAGCAACAGCAGAAAAGCCAACTTTCATTTTTCTTACTCCATATCTATCATAATTTTCGCCCTGTAATCCTTCTGCGCAGAGGTCACAGTCTCAAGAGCAAGGCCGTATATATCCGATGCCCTGATCTCAAGCTCCGCAAATCTCTCGGCAGTTTCCCCAAGCTGTGATAACTTTGCTATGGACGAGGCAAAGGGGATCCTTGTAGCGCCCTTTGCACGGGCAAGTATTTCCCTGCCGCGCTCGTTGAAAGCAAGTATCCTGCCGTATGGCGGAAGCTTTCTCATATCCTCTTTTGTTATCCCTATCAGTAATGCAAGGATTATTCGTCTTATCCTTGCCATTGTGTACCTTTTTGTCTTGACAGTAAACAGCAGCTCATCAAGCGAGCCTGCCATTCTTGCGCCGTAGATGCGGTGTTCGAGCCCCTGTCCCACATCGGGTATACGCGCAATCTCATCGGGGGTACAGCTTCGCAGCTTATAGAGTATCACTCTTTCAAGCCTGCTCATTGATGCGGTCTCTCCCTTGGACATTGCCGAGGATATGGCAGATGCCCACTCGGAAGTAGTATATTCCGATATATTTGCTCTCTTCTGTATCCTTTCACGCAGATAAGATGCACTTGCAAAGCCGTTCTCAGTCTCCATACCGTCATGGACGGAATTTTTGCGCTTTACTGTAAAAGGCGTTATGCCGCTTTCAAGTTTTTTCAGTGCCCTGAGATACTCGATGGCAAGGAGATTGTTCGGCTCGGAAATTATGGAAGCCGCTTCACTGTCAATACCGTTGACCACTGAACTGAGTGCCCGAGGGTAAGTATAGCCCTTTTCCATTATTCCCCTTATCTCATCGGAATGTGACACCGCTATGGTATTAACGGTCTCCATAGCTTTCAGGAGCTTGTCCGTATCACCGCATTCACTTCCGAAGGATATCTCGTCAACTGCTCCGAGTGCATCAAGGAGATATACAGCTCCCATTGCAAACGCTTCAGCAGACGCTATACTGTACTGCACAGGCAGCTCGATAACAAGATCAGCTCCCGAACGCACAGCAAGCCGCGCTCTTTCGAGCTTGTCTATGACAGCAGCATCTCCGCGCTGTACAAAGTTTCCGCTCATTACCGCCACGATATGTGTAGCTCCGTTTTCGCGTGTCTTTTTTATGTGGTAAAGATGTCCGTTATGGAAAGGATTATACTCACATATTATACCGCTGACTTTCATTTTACTACCTCTTTTCATAAATTTCAATGTTTTTCATCAATTTTCAATCAACTTTACAGAATATTTATTCAATGTTGTGGGGTTTTTCGGCATTTTGCAGTACCAAATAATGCGCTTTTGCAAGCAATTCGTCCTTTTTACAACGTTAAATTTGAAAAAAGGACTTGCAATTTTCAGAAAATAGTATATAATAATATATGCAAAATATATTTTGAAAGGAATTTACATAATATGATCATCTTAGTTGTTAATGCAGGAAGCTCTTCCCTGAAGTATCAGCTCATCGACATGAGCGATGAGAGCGTTATCGCAAAGGGTAACTGCGACCGTATCGGAATTGACGGACATATCAATCACAAGACTGCTGACGGCAGAGTTCTCGATGAGGACTGTGCATTCCCTACACATACAGAGGCTTTCATGAAGCTTGTTGACTGTCTCACAAAGGGCGATGCAAAGGTTATCGACAGCATGGACGCTATCTCTGCTGTTGGTCACAGAATAGTACAGGGTGCTGACGTTTTTGACAAGTCTGTTCTCGTTACAGACGAAGTTATCGACAAGATCGACGAGCTCCGCGAGCTTGCTCCTGTTCATAACCACGCACACGCTCTCGCTCTCAGAGCCTGCAAGAGCGTTATCCCTGCAAATGTTCCTCAGGTCGTTGTATTCGATACAGCATTCCACCAGACAATGCCTCCAAAGGCTTATATGTTCGGTCTCCCCTATGATGATTATGAAAAGCTCCACGTAAGAAAGTACGGCTTCCACGGCACATCACACCGTTTCGTATCAAAGGCTCTTGCTGATGCTATGGGCAAGGACGTTAAGGATCTCAAGATCGTTTCATGCCACCTCGGCAACGGTTCTTCCATTACTGCTGTAAATGCAGGCAAGTCTGTTGATACTTCCATGGGATTCACTCCTCTTGACGGTGTTGTTATGGGTACAAGAACAGGTTCTGTTGACCCGTCTGCTGTAACATTCGTTGCTGACAAGCACGGCTTTACTCCTTCACAGATGAGCGAATATATGAACAAGAAGTCAGGCTTCCTCGGCGTTTCAGGCGTTGGCTCTGATAACCGTGATATTCAGGAAGCTGCTAACAACGGCAACCAGAAGGCTCAGCTCGTTTCCGATATGCTCACATACGAGATCCAGAAGTACATCGGCGCTTACGCTGCTGCTATGAACGGCGTTGACGCTATCCTCTTCACAGGCGGTATCGGTGAGAACTCATGGGAAGTAAGAGAAGCTGTATGCCAGAACATGGACTACTTCGGAATCAAGATCGACGAAGCTCTCAACCGCACTATCCGCGGCAAGCTCACAAAGATCTCAACACCTGATTCAAAGATCGAGGTATGGATCGTTCCTACAAACGAAGAGCTCCTTATCGCAAGAGATACACTTGCTCTTATCTCTAAGTAATTCTATCATATAATTAAGAATAAATCAATGTATAACAGAGCCTCGGCACAATAAATGTACCGAGGCTTTTTACGTTAAACATGAATTATTGAAAAACAACCATGTATTGTTCAGTTCTTTTCGGCGCAGATTATCTTCGTTCTTGTGACATCTACCTTATCCTTTTCCAGTATCATCTCGCCTATGGAAGATGCCTGGATTATACCGCAGGTAGGATTTTTGATACTTTCAATATGTCCTCTGATATCTGCATTTACTGTTGAATACTCAAAGGCAAGATCAGTATTCGGCAGCTTGCAGTTCCTCATGCTCAGATTTTCAACATAGCACATTCCCTGATGGCTCTCGACGATACAGTTTACAAGAACGATATTCCTCGAATTCCAGCCGAAATAATCTCCTTTTATAGTGGAATCGTAAATTATAACGTTCTCGGTGTTCCAGAATGCGTCCATTGAGTTAAGTACGGAATTGCGGACAGTTATGTTCCTTGCTCCGTCAAAACAGTGATCGCCCTCAAGCTCAAGTCCCGATACCTCCATGCCGTCACAGTCCATACCGAAATAATCGCCTTTCAGCTTGACATTGTACAAACGGATATTATTGCATTTCCATAATGTCTCGTTGCTGTTGGTAAACTGGACATTGCGCAGACTTATACCCTTTGAACGGCGGAAAGTCTTATGAGCGTCTATCACTGTATCTGAAATGTTCACATCGGAGGTATACCACATTCCGTCACAGCCGCTTTCGTCTATCCTGCAATCCTTCAGCTTTATGAAGTTACTGTACCAGAGAAAATATTTTGACTTAAAGGTACAGTCAGAAAGCTCAATATATCTGGTGTGTTTGAGCGGGGCTTCGCCGTCATCAAAGACAGTTCCGCCTATTCTGAGTTCATTGTCCTGAAAGAGAGCCCTTTCCCCCGTCAGAGTCTCGTTGAGTATTTCTTTCATAATCTCACTCCTTATTGAGTTTTTCTACAATTATAACACAAATTTATTAATAAAGCAACATTAAAAGTAAATTTTTACCAAAATATCAATACAGTTTTTAGGGCACTGTATTCTGCTTATCAACATTTTTATAAAAAATCTTTTTCAGTGCACCACTTTACATTCATCTTCCGTATGTGTATAATGAAAGCAAACGTATACGGCAAAATGCTTTCACGCAAGGAGGTGGGATATATGAACGATAACGAGATAAAGGCGAGGCTGAAAAGCTCTGCCGAGGAAGGCTTCAAGGCTCTGTTTGATGAATACTGGAGCTACTGCTACACCATTGTTTTCAGTGTTCTGCGGGGATTTGGTTCTCAGAGCGATATAGAGGACTGTACTTCCGATGTTCTCAGTGATGTGGCTATGAATTACAACTCTATGCACGAAGGCTCACTGAAGGCTTACATCGGGACTTCCGCAAAAAGACGGGCTATCGACGTTAAACGTTCACTCAGTTCACATACTTCAAAAAATATCCCACTGGAAGATGATATAAGTTCATTGCTCCCCTCCGCTGACAATGTAGAAGCTCAAACTGAAAATGCAGAGCTGTCGGAGATACTCCTCAGCAGGATAAGCTCCCTCGGCGAGCCTGATGCTTCTATTATAATACACAAGTTTTTCTATGAACATAATTCCTCCGAGACCGCAAAAATTCTCGGAATGAATCCCATAACCGTGAGAAGCAGACTGCGACGAGCTTTAAAAAAGCTGAAAGTTCTTCTTGCGGACTTTGATATAACTTTGTAAAGGAGGTAAACCTATGAAAAAGAATCTCTCCGATATCCTGCACAGTGCAGGAGACAAAACTATCGAAAACATAGCCGATAACTATACGGCGGCTGATAAGAAAACTGCAAATCGCATTTATGCGAAAAGTCTTGAGAAAATGAATATTTCCAACGATGAAAGCGAAACTTTCATTGCCGAGCAGGTCAGCCGATCTCCCGTACTTCATCCTGTCCTTATAGTTGCAGCCTGTATGTTCGTGGTAGGCGGTGCAGTATTCGGACTCCTAAAAATGAAAGCGCCTTTGCCTAAACCAAACGTGGAAGAGCCTGTTGTGATTGCTACGGCTACTACGGTGACAGGTACCGAGACCGTAACTGCTGATGATGCAGATACGACCGAAACTACGGCGGTAAATGAGAAAAAATCAGAGAATACGGGCACCAAAAAGGTGCAGACAACAAGCACAAAGGCTGATATTACCGTAAAGCTGGCAGAAAACATAAAAATTACAGCCGCAACAAAGACCAATACCACAAAGGCAAATGCTTCAACAAAACGCACGACCAAAACTACCGCCAAAACCACAACTGCTGCGAAAACAAGCGGTACTACGGCCGGTAAAACTAAAACCATGACTCTTGCAGAGATAGAGGAATGGGAGGACAAGCACTTTGCTTGTTTAATGGTACGTGAAAGAGCTATACTCGGCGGCGAGATAAGCGCAGATTCGCCGCGTGTCACACTTGCGCAGGTAAAACAATTCATTGCTGAAAGCTCCAACTTCGATGAGATATACAAAAAATCAGAAATGTTCAGCCATATTACGATATCAATGGCGGAAGCGGAGTCAACCTTATTGAATACTGGGTTGGCGGAAGCAGAAATGACATAGTTATGGTTTGTCCCGAGAACATGAGCATTACCCACATCACCTGTACCGACGGCGATATCTATGGAAATACCGCAAAACATGAAGAACTGTACTCCGAACAGACTGCAACTAAGCAGCCAACTGTAGAAAAGCCCGAATATGCAGGTGTTATTACCATTGAAGAGGTATTGAATATAGCGAAAAACAGTAATTATCTGAAAATGGAGGATTTCCGCAAATACTGCTCTTATTCAAGTTACTATGACAACTCGCATATGAAATTCAATATTTCCGACCGTGACGACTGGTATCTGAATATATCTGCCAACTATGACGGCAGTATAGCTGTATGCAGCATTGTGGACAACGTTGGTCACAACAGCGTTGATATCCGCGTAACACAGTATCAGCAAGTGCTCGATTCAATTAATGAATGGTCGCTCACTGAGGGAATTATGGCTGCTCATACGGCAGGCACCATAACCCTTGATGATGTTGTACGTCTGCATAATGAAAAGGGAGAGTATCTTGACCTTGAGGATTTCAGTCCGTATCTCAACAGGACATTTATCTCAGATAACAGCGATATTATGAAATTCAGAGTCATAAACGGTGATAACTACAAGGTATCAAAAGAAAATGTCGTATATCTGACTCTGATACCGGGCTACGGCAGACCGCTTATAACCGCTATCCTGCATAATGCCAATATGTCTCTTACTACGGATATACTTAATACTATAGATCCAAACGGCGATTATAAGACCGAATTTGACCTTGTAATGGCTCTCGACTGTGAAAAGCCGTGGTTCTTAGAGTAAAACATGAAAAAGCTGTGAAAACGGCAGCTTTTTCTTTTCCACATATTGACAAAGGCATTTATTTGGGGTATAATCAAAAATTGATGAATACATACTGAAAGAATGATGAACATGAAAAAGATCGTTTCTATACAGGACATTTCCTGCTTCGGAAAATGCTCCCTAACAGTGGCTCTGCCCATAATTTCTGCTATGGGTATAGAGACTGCCGTTATACCTACGGCTGTGCTGTCCACTCATACGGGCGAGGGGTTCAAGAACTATACTTTCCGCGACCTTACAAGCGATATCCCTGCTATAGCTGCTCACTGGAAAAGCATGGACTTAAAGTTTGATGCAGTGTACACAGGCTATCTCGGCTCGCAGGAACAGGTGCAGATAGTATCGGACTTCTTTGACGACTTCGGCACTGACAGCAACTATATCATCGTTGACCCCGTTCTCGGTGACGCAGGTAAGCTGTATGCAGGCTTTACGCCCTCTTTCGTTGCGGAAATGCGCAGGCTCTGCTCAAAGGCTGATTTTATTCTCCCTAACATGACAGAGGTGTCTTTTCTCCTTGATATTCCTTATACTGAGGATTACGACGAGGACTATATAAAAGATGTTCTCGTAAAGCTTTCCCAGCTTGGCTGCAAAACTCCTATCATTACGGGAGTACACTTCGATGACAAACTTCAGGGAGCAGCTGCCTACGACTCCGAAAACGACAAATTCTATTTCTCATTCGGCAAGAATATAAACTCGCGCTTCCACGGTACAGGTGATATCTTTTCAAGCGTTTTCTCAGGTGCCTGCGCCCTCGGCAAAAATATCCAGCAATGCCTTGATATCGCTGTAAAGTTCACTCTCGACTGCATAGAAGCTACTATCCCTCATATGGAGAAAACATGGTACGGAAGCTGCTTTGAGCTCTGCCTCGGCAAGCTTATCGACTATGTCAAGGAGTAATTATGATCGACGTGATTAAAAAAACCGCAGGATTTATAAAGGAACATCCCAAATCGCCGAACAGTCTTTGCTGCGCAGAGGCTCTTTACGGTATAATAAACGGAAGTATGACCTCTAAATCCGCCATTACAGCCATATCCTCGATACTCGGATACAGTATCAATATAAATGATGATGTCCCCAATGTTGCTACAGCTTTTGTGGTAACATCAATAAAGGTGCTGAGAGATATCCTCGTTGCACAGCACTACTGGATCGCTAAGGATATTGCCGAGCTCCTGCTGGATATGCCCAGCAAGGATAAACTGAATGACAGGAATGTAGTTTTTGATTTCAACGCGGTGCGCATACGCTCGTTTAATCAGAAATACCCGTTCCGCATACCAGATATAGTTATTTGAAGGAGCAGCATAGCTGCTCCTTTTTCATACCATTTTTTACCTGTGATTACAATAAACCAATAAGGCAATAATATCCTCGTAACCTGTTTTACGGAGGATATTTTCAATGGCATACAATAAAGTCGTTATCGCGGGGATAAATACTTCGGAGCTTACCGTCCTGAAGGAAGATGAAAAGATCGCTCTGCTGAAAGAAATACGCGCCACAGGCAGCAAGGCTGCAAAGGATAAGCTCATAAAAGGAAATCTGCGCCTTGTTCTCAGTGTTATACAACACTTTACGGGACGGGGCGAAGACATCGACGACTTGTTCCAGATAGGTGTTATCGGACTTATTAAGGCTATCAATAACTTTGACCTCACAAAGGAAGTTCGCTTCTCTACCTACTGCGTACCAATGATAAGCGGTGAGCTGCGGCGTTACCTGAGAGACAGCAGCCACGTTAAGGTGAGCCGTTCACTGCGGGATCTGGCTTATAAGGCTATACAAGCCAAGGAAAAGCTTACATTCTCCCTCCAGCGCGAACCGACTGCAGAGGAAATAGCCAATGAAGTCGGAGTCAAACGTTCAGAAGTTGTCATCGCACTTGAAAGCATAAGCGACCCTGTATCGCTGTATGAGCCTGTTTACTCGGACTCAGAGGATAATCTTTATATCATGGATCAGATAAGCGACCTCAATGACGTTGAGAGCTGCATGGACGAACTTACTATCCGCGATGCCATAAAAGAACTTGGAGAACGTGAGAAGAACATACTGTATCTCAGGTTCTTTCGCGGAAAAACTCAGGTAGAAGTGGCAAGCGAGATCGGTATTTCTCAGGCTCAGGTCTCACGCCTTGAAAAAAGTGCAATCAAAAGAATAAAAAGCAGCATATAATAATGGAACTCAGCCTTTAGGCGTTAGCTATTAGTCAATGTGTCGCCTTCGGCGAATAATTCAAATAATGTGTGCGTATGCGAACACTTTCGGCTAACGGCTGTATTATAATATTTACAGTAATTTGAATAGTTTATTTACATGGGCGGATAATACTCCGCCCTTTTTATTTTGTCTGAATTTACTACTTTTCTATTGATTTTTCGCCGTAAATGATGTATAATTACTGTAATATCATTTATCCGGGATCTGAGAGTATGAAAAAAACATTTTTAAAAATCGCAGCTGCCTGCTGCATCATATCACTCTCTGCCTGCTCAGTAAAAAAGAACGACTCAGTCACCAAGCCCGATGGGAAACTTGATAAGTGCAGTCTGCGCTTTTCATGGTGGGGCGGTGACGACAGACACGAAGCTACTCTTAAAGCCATTGACCTGTGGAACAAAAAATATCCCGATATCACCATAACTCCCGAGTACGGAGGCTGGGACGGCTGGTCGGAAAAAGTCACTTCACAGGTCAGCAGCAGTACCGAACCAGATATCATGCAGATAAACTATGACTGGCTCATAGCCTTGTCACCTGACGGAAACGGTTTCTATGACCTCGGTGAGCTGAGTTCACAGCTCGACCTTTCTCAGTTTGATGATGAGGTACTTTCTTTCGGAAAAGTCGGCGAAAAGCTCAATGCTGTCACGGTATCGGTAAGCGGAAGGAGTCTTTTCTATAATTCTCAGGTTTTCAGCAGAATGGGGGCTGATTACCCTGAAACGTGGAACGACCTTATCGCTCTCGGGAACAGATTCAGTGAAGACGGGCTTTACCCTCTTGATCTGGATATACAGTCGGGAGGTACTGCATGGTATCTGGCAGTAGTATACGTTCAGCAGCAGACAGGCAGACAGTTCATTACCCTTGACGGCAGACTTGGTTTTACCGTGGAGGATATAAAAAACGCACTCAGCTTTTATAAGCAGCTGGAGGAAAGTCATGTTATACGTACTGTTAGGACAAGAACAGATGAGGACGGAAATGCGGCTCTGTACCAATCCCCCGAATTCATCGGCGGAAGAGTTGCAGGTGTTCTCGAATGGGGCAGTGCTGTCGGAAAATATGAGTCGGTACTGCCTGAGGGAGTTCTTGAGGCAGGTCCTCTGCTGACTGACGAAAAAGGCTGCTCTGACGGCTGGATGATAAAGCCGTCACTGCTATACGCTATCTCAAAGAATACAAAGCACCCTGACGAAGCGGCGGCTTTTATCAATTTCTTGCTGAATGATGAGGAATGTGCAGAAATACTCGGTACTACGCGAGGCATACCTGCATCACACAAGGCAGAAGCTGTTCTGCAAAAAAGCGGTGCTCTGAACGGTCTAACAAAGGAAAGCGAAAGTATCCTCAGCAACGCCCATACTGTTACTATAAGTCCTTATATGGAGCTTTCACGTATGAAGGAATTCTACAATACTGCCATAGAAGCCGTATCCTACGGAACTTCCGATGTTGACAGCGCAGCACAGCAGATGTTCGACTCAGTTAATAATTATCTGGAGAAGATAAGAAAATGAAATCCCGAATTTACCGTAATCCTGTGGGCGTAAGCAGATTCACAGGACTTTTACTGATACTGCCGTTTATTATCGGTGCAATATTATTTATAATTTATCCTTTTGTCTGCTCTTTTATAGTCGGACTGAAAGACGGCAGCGGCGATCTTGGCTTTGATAACTACAAAAATATTATGTCTGACAGCAATTACCGTCAGACAGCTGCGGTCACTTTTAAATACACTGCTTTCCTTGTACCGCTGAAGCTTGCGGTATCACTCCTTGTGGCACTGCTGCTCAACTGTGAGCTGAAAGGCATAGGTATATTCCGTACAGCTTTTTACATACCTTCTATATTAGGCTCTAATCTGGCAGTTATAATAATGTGGCAGTATCTGTTCACATCGAACGGCCTTGTAAATCAGCTTCTTGGCGTCATAGGCATTGCGCCCGTCGGCTGGTACGGAGATCCTGATAAAGCAATTTTTATAATCGTTCTGCTGAGATTATGGGAATTCGGTTCAACTATGGTCATATTTCTTGCCGCTCTCCGTGATATTCCAAATGAACTGTACTATGCCGCAAAAGTTGACGGCTGCGGCAGCATAAAAGCTTTTTTCCACATAACTCTCCCACAGCTCAAAAACATCATCTTCATAAATCTTGTACTGCAAACTATTGCAGCCATGCAGGAATTCAACGCTCCATACATGATAACAGGGGGCGGTCCGCTGGGAAGTACACGCACTATCGGTATGTACATATACGATGAGATGTTCAGATACGGCGACGAAGGTACTGCAAATGCCGTTTCATGGCTTCTCTTCACGCTTATAGGCGCTGTTGTGATACTGCTGTACAGGTTCACTGAAAAGCTGAGGAGGGACTGAATATGAGAAAGCTCCTTCTTTATTTCACGCTTGCAGTCATCGGTATAATAATGCTTTATCCTCTTCTATGGCTGTTCGGTGCATCATTCAAATCAAACGACGAAATATTCACTACTATATGGTTTATGCCGAAAAGCATTGACACCGATGTGTACAAAAATGCGTGGGAAACAGTTACTCCCTACACTATGGGACATTACTTTATCAATACCTTTATGATAATAATCCCCAAAACCGTTTTTGCCGTACTTTCCTCAGTACTTGTAGCTTACGGCTTTGCACGATTTGATTTTCCTCTGAAAAAATTCTTCTTCGCATTGCTTATGTGCGGTATGCTCATGCCCTCTATAGTTACCGTAATGCCAATGTATCGTATGTGGAGCAGTCTCGGTCTCCTTGATACATATATACCGCTGACTCTCCCCTCTCTCTTTGCCTGTGAAGGAATGTTTGTGTTCATTCTTATACAGTTTCTGAAAAAAGTGCCGAGAGAGTTTGATGAAGCTGCCCGTATAGACGGCTGCGGCACTTTAAAAACCTTGTTCTTAGTGCTTATGCCATGTATAAGACCTGCTGTTATTTCCATAGCGGTCTTTACATTCCTGTGGACAATGAACGATTTCCTCTCACCTCTCATAATGATACAATCTGTGGAAAAGTACCCTCTTTCACTTGCTCTCAGGCTCTCTGTTGACAGTACGGGACAGGGGTATGAACAGAGAAAAATAATCGCTATGGCAGTGATAGGTCTTATTCCTTCTGTTGCAGTTTTTGCTCTTGCGCAGAAAAAATTTATAAGCGGTATCACCGCAGGAGGACTCTCAGGATGACAAGATCCGAATTGATTGTAAATAATTATATTGAAAAAATGATACTGCCCTCTGATCCACTTGCACCTCAATGGAATGTCGAGAACTCAGTATGCGAAAAATTGCCCAAATGGAACTACATTGACAACTGCATGATAGCTGCAATCCTCATGCTTTATGATGTCAGCGAAGATGAACGTCTTCTTGATTACTCAGTAAAATTCACGGATACATATGTGGGCGAGGACGGAAGTATCCCTACAATGAACTATGCAGATTATAACCTTGATAATCTTAACGGCGGCAAAAATCTCATAAGACTGTGGAAGCTTACAGGCTCTGAACATTACCGCCTCGCTTTTGAAAAGCTATGGAACGAACAGGTGCTCCGTCAACCGAGACTAAGCTGCGGCAGCTTTTGGCATAAGGCAATATATCCCGATCAGATCTGGCTGGACGGCACTTATATGTCTCTGCCGTTCATGGCTGAATACGGTAAGCTCCATGATCTCCGCGGAGTTACAGATGATGTTGAAAGGCAGTTTTACGATATCAGGAAAATAACCCGCGACCCACAGACAGGGCTGTATTTTCACGGCTATGACGATACAAAAACTATGATATGGGCTGACAGCATAACAGGTCTTTCACCTGAATTCTGGCTGCGTTCAAACGGCTGGCTCTGCGCTGCACTTGCAGATGTATATGAGATACTTGAGGATATGACAACAGGCAGAATTCTTTCCGAGATGCTTGGCGATATGGTGAAATACTGCCGCGATGACGGTATGCTTTATCAGCTCCCGTTAAAACCGGAGCTTGAGTGGAATTATCCCGAAACAAGCGGTACTCTCCTTGTGGCTTATGCAGCTTTGAAGGCTGCAAGGCTCGGTGTATGCGGTGATGATATCCGTCAGATCGGACTGAAAGCATTCAATACCGTAACCGAAAAATTCATAAATACGGATCAGGACATTCCCGTCCTCGGAAATATTTGTCTTGTAGGTGGTCTCGGCGGTGAAAATGAACGTGACGGTTCTGCGGAATACTACCTCAGTGAAAAAATAACTCAAAATGATGCAAAGGGTATAGCTCCCTATATCATGGCTTTTACAGAAATTAAAAAAATGCAATAAATATACTCTCCGAACAAAAATATTTGTTCAGTTCTCATTGCTTATACTTGAAAAGTTCACACTTTCGTGATATAATATTTCCTGTAGGGATTACTACAAATATTTTTGTGAAAGGGGGTCTCGTTATGGGTGTTCTGTTTTGGGCTTGTGCTGTTGTAGCTTTCGTTATTGCTGAAGTTGTCACAGTCCAGCTCGTTTCGATCTGGTTCGCCGCAGGTTCTCTGGTCACGCTCCTGTTCAGCTATTTCTATAAACTGACTGCTGTAGAACAGCTCGGAATATTTATAATTTCATCTTCAATATTCCTGCTGCTGAGTATGCCGTTTATCAGAAACCGCAGAAGGAAAGAAGACTTTATCGCTACCAATTCCGAACTTGACATAGGCAGGCACGCAACCGTTATCGAAACGATCAACAACGATAAAGGAACAGGACGAGTCACTTTAAATGGGGTAAACTGGAGTGCCGTTCCTGAAGACGAGAACGAGATAATACCTGAGGGTACGATCGTTATCGTAAAAAAAGTAATGGGCGCAAAATTACTCGTCGCACCTGAAAAGTAAAAATCAATCACACCATTTATTTTGGAGGTATTTAAAAATGGATCCATTCAAGATTATTGTTTTGTTAGTTATTGTATTCCTGTTATTCGTTATCGTAAGATCATTCAGGATCGTACCGCAGGCTCACGTATTCGTTATCGAGCGTCTCGGTTCATTCCATGCTGAATGGGATACAGGTCTTCACATTCTCGTTCCTTTCATCGACAGGATCGCAGGCAAGGTCTCACTCAAGGAAAAAGTCGTTGACTTCAAGCCTCAGCCTGTTATCACAAAAGATAACGTTACCATGCAGATAGATACCGTCGTGTTCTATCAGGTAACTGATGCTAAGCAGTATATCTACGGTGTTGAAAGACCTCTCGCAGCTATCGAGAACCTTTCGGCTACAACTCTCCGTAACATCATCGGTGAAATGGAACTCGATGCTACTCTTACTTCAAGAGATGTCATCAACTCAAAGATCACTGCTATACTCGATATGGCTACTGACCGCTGGGGTATCAAGGTAAACCGTGTTGAGCTCAAGAATATCCTTCCTCCTCGTGAGATTCAGGACGCTATGGAAAAGCAGATGAAGGCTGAGCGTGAGCGTCGTGAAAAGATCCTTCAGGCTGAAGGTGATAAGAAGTCTCAGATCCTTGTTGCAGAAGGTGAAAAGGAATCTCAGATCCTCCGCGCACAGGCTAAGAAAGAATCTCAGATCCTCGAAGCAGAAGCTCAGAAGCAGGCTATGATCCTCAAGGCTGACGCTGTAAGAGAGCAGAAGATACTTGAAGCTACCGGTGAATCAAAGGCTATCGAAATGGTTCAGCAGGCTCTTGCTGAGAGTATCGTAAAGCTCAATCAGGCTAATCCTAACGAGAGAGTTATCCAGCTCAAGTCTCTTGAATCCTTCGCAAAGGCTGCTGACGGCAAGGCTACAAAGATCATTATCCCAAGTGAGATACAGGGGCTTGCAGGTCTTGCTATGGGACTCAAGTCTATTGTTGAAAAGGATACTGTTCCTGCAAAAGGCAGCAGCAGTGAAACAAATTTCCATGATTATCAGGCAAACTGAACTTAAACTTTCAAAATGCTTCCCTTTTCGGGAAGCATTTTTTATTGCTTAATTAAAGAAAGTTTCATTGTATGTCAATATGATCGCATAGATTTCACCCGGTAAATGCTGATATAATGGTATAAGGAGTAATATTCACATCTTCCTGTTCTAAAAGGAGGTATCGCATATGAAAAAATTCATTTCTATTATCACCTCAGTACTGACAGCTTTTTCTGCATCTTCCTTAACTGCTTTTGCCGACGGTTCCCCTGATTTTTCAGATGATTCTGTTACCCACAAAACACATACGCGAATAGTTGGCGACCTTAATGAAGATGGTGAAATAAGCGTAGGCGATCTTGTTATCATGACTCATATTATGCACGGAAACAAATCTGACGATTATAGAAGGTATTATTACGATGAGCTTGGATATTCCGATCTGAATTTTGACCTTTCAACCGATATATTTGACCTTATCGAACTCAGAAAGCTTTTAATATCCCCCGAAAAAGCCTTTAAAATTGTCAGTGATGTCGATATTTTATCTTCCACTGACAAAGCAACCGATGTTGCAGCTTTCATACGTTCGCCTGAGGATATAACTTCTTATCTTTCCGGCATAGGGACAAGTGAGGAAGAAATACAGCAATATCTTGATATCTACGATGACGATTTCTTTAAGGACAGTGATGTTGTCTTTGGCACACTTGTTCAGGAATACGGCAATGGCATACATTTCAGATACCCTGAAGCATCTTTTATGTTTGGAAAATTTGCAGAGATTTTTGAAGTTACCGAAGAATCAAAATATGAACAAGCAGCCGAATTATTAAATGTTGATATTGAAACCCTGAAAAGCTCAAATATTTACACGCTCATAACATATCAGGAGTATAATACACACCCTATGCTTTATCCAAAAACCGATAAGATAATTCTTTTCAGGACAACCGTTCCGAAAAGTATATATGACCAGTCAAACGGTATAGGTCTTGTATGGGATTTTGAATTATTCGTTCCTGAGTACCGTGCACACACATTTGATTCTCCTGACGGTAAGCATCATATATATATCACCGTAGAAGAAGATGATTTTATGGACGACGACTGCAAATATATGTTTTACATCATAGATAACAATGGATCATACATTTATGGCGGCGAATTTTATGACTATGGCTACGGCGATAAATTCAACTGCGACTATATACCAACAACTGATAACGATAATAATCCTGTTTATAAATTCGGCGACAATGCCAAGATCACATGGTATTACGGCGTAGCAGAAATAAGTTTTAAGACTTATGAATGGGATGAGGATTACACACAACTGTCAGAAATATGGCAAACAATAAATTTAGCTTTCTATGTTTGACTTATCATCATGGCTTTTATCCCCCTTTCCTGTAATGGGAAAGGGGGAATTTTTACCTGTCAAAAACTTCGCATAAAAAAAGGGCTTTTTTGTAGTTTGATACGATTTTTATAAAAAGCAGGTTATTTTTGAAAATCAGTGTCATTTTCTCTTGCAATTCGACAGCTTTTGTTGTATAATATTCTGTGCAGGCTTGCAATGGTCTGTACAAGTTTTCAACTTTGATAATACTTATATTATTTTACATTGCTCCGCCTGCTTTTACGCGGTATTACTACAGACAGATATAAAAAGATTATTTGCAACAAGGCGGTAGAACAATGGTTTTTTCGAGATTATTCTTTATATATATTTTTCTTCCTCTGTGCCTGCTGTGCTATGCTGTGGCAAGAGGAACTAAAGCCAAAAATACGGTGTTGATTATTTTCTCACTTGTTTTCTATGCTTGGGGAGAACCCGTGTATATCTTCCTTATGCTCATAACTGCTGTGGTCAACTATACAGCAGGTCTGCTCATAGGGAAATATCAGGGGCAAAAGGGCGATACTGCGGCAACTGTGTCTGCTGTTGTCTATGATCTCCTCATGCTTGGAGTTTTCAAGTACAGCGGTTTTATCGTGGAAAATATCAACGCCCTTTTTTCGTCCTCAATACCTGTTCCAAACATCAGGCTGCCTATAGGTATAAGCTTTTATACCTTCCAGACCATATCATATATCATAGACTGTCACTGGGAAAAGGTCAAGCCGCAGAAAAGCTTCAAGAACTTTCTGCTCTTCCTTACACTGTTCCCGCAGCTTGTAGCAGGTCCTATCGTAAGATACAGCACCATCGAAAAAGAGATCGAAGAACGCACCATTACTCTCAGCGATGTTTCATACGGTCTTAACAGAGTTGCTCTCGGTCTCGGCAAAAAGGTACTGCTGGCAAATCAGCTCAGCATTATTGCAGACAGTTTCCTCGGAAACATCGGAAGCTCAACAATGCTTGGAGCATGGTACGGTGTTATTGCTTACGGCTTACAGATATACTTTGATTTTTCGGGATATTCCGACATTGCCATCGGTCTCGGAAGAGTTTTCGGCTTCCACTTTGACGAAAACTTCAAGCACCCGTTCATATGTAAGGATATTACCGAATTCTGGCAGCGCTGGCATATATCTCTCAGTACGTTTTTCCGCGACTATGTGCTCTATATCCCTATTTTCGGCAAGCGCAGAAAGTACGGCGGACTCTTCCTCGTATGGCTCTGTACTGGTATATGGCACGGCGCAAGCTGGAACTTCATAATATGGGGACTTTATTACGGTATCTTCATTTTCATCGAAATGAAGATAGGCAAGAAAAATATGAAAAAGATACCTGTGGTTATTCGTCATATCTACAGCAAATTCGTTATATTCGTAGGCTTCGGCATATTCTATTTTGAGAAGCTTGACAAGCTTGGCACTTTCTTCAAAACTGCTTTCGGCTTCGGCAAAAACGGATTCATTGCCGTACAGGATAAGATATCCCTTATGAACAATATGTACCTTGTGATCGTGGCTGTAATATGCTGTTTCCCTATAATCAGCAGCATAAAGAAGGTATCGGACAAGCATTTCGTAACAAAGGCGACTGTTACTTCTGCCGCTGCTATAGCTTCTGCTCTGATACTTATAGTTACAAGCGTTATGCTCGTCGATGCTACGACAAATCCCTTCCTTTACTTCAGATTTTAAAGAGGATAACAACAAATGAGTGAAAATAAAAAGAATACATCGTCCGAAAAAGATACAAAAAAGGACGCTGAAAAAAACACCGCACGTCCTGAACCTGTGATCTCAATTGCAGCTTCGGATCGTGAAAATACAGAGATAGATATACCCGTGAAGTCTAAAAAGCTCCGCCGTGAACGCAGGAAAAAGACTCTTAACGCTATCGCACTTTCAAATATAATTCTTGTGGGCACTGTTCTTGCAGGCGGCTTCGCATACATGACAATGCTCCCTCACGAAACAAAAGCCGACGACGAGAACCGTATGCTCACAAAATTCCCGAAATTTACCGCAA
This sequence comes from Ruminococcus flavefaciens ATCC 19208, assembly GCF_000518765.1. Lineage (GTDB taxonomy): Bacteria > Bacillota > Clostridia > Oscillospirales > Ruminococcaceae > Ruminococcus > Ruminococcus flavefaciens. The sequence goes on from NZ_JAEF01000023.1 coordinate 27,392, forward strand.
AAACATATGCAAACGGTCAGTTTACCGAAGGCATTGCCGATTTTTTTGATGATACCGTTCACAACAGAGCCGATATAAAGGAGTTCATCGCAGATAATCTCATGCCGCTCAAAGGCAGAAAATACGGCAACGGCGATGACGGAGCAGAGCTTTACGGAAGCGGTTTTGAAAAAAAGAAGGCTCTCAGTGTTACTACAACATCAAAGCCCGAGATTATCGTTACCACCGAGACTACTGCTGTACAGGCTACAACAGAGCCTGCTACGGAAGAACCTGCTCCTGCTGAGGGAGAGCTCACAAACAATATCCTCATCGTCAACAAGCGCGGCATTACGCTTTACGGCGGCGGATGGGGCACTGAGTATGAATACGCTTCCTACCTTAATGAGTACAAGGAAAAGCTCGGGAATGTCAATGTATATTCTATGGTGCTCCCGACTTCAAGCTCATTCTATCTGCCCGACAACTATAAAGACCTTGCTCATAGTGAGAAGGAAGATTTCGACAATATAAACGGAGCTTTGCAGAATGTTATGTCTGTTGACGCATACTCGGCTCTCAACGCCCATAAGGACGAGGCTATCTACTCCCGTACAGATCATCATTGGCAGCCTCTTGGTGCTTATTATGCTGCTCAGATCTTCGCACTTACCGCAGGTGTGCCTTTTGCAGACCTTTCCGAATACGAGACCGTCACACTTCCCGGCTATGTGGGTACGCTTTATATGTACACCCAGAGCGCAACTCTCCTCAATAACCCCGAAGATTTTGTATACTACAAACCAAAGACTCCCGTAACAGTAACTCAGTACGATACACGTTTTCAGAACCCTGTTGTGGCTAATCTGCTGTTTGACCCTTCGGGTATGCCGAATTCGGGATATTATATGGTATTCGGCTCTGACGAGAGAATAGTCCATGTTAATACAGAATGCAAGAACGGAAGAACTCTCGTTATCTTCAAGGACAGCTACGGAAATGCGCTCCTGCCTATGCTGACAAGCTCCTTTGAGAACATCTACCTCTGCGATATCCGCTATTTTGAGCTTAATGCAATAGATTTCATACGTGATGTCGGTGCTACAGACCTGCTGTTCTCAATGTGTTCCTTCTCGGCTGTGGGTGTGAACAGAAACAGTATATACAACAATCTTATCAGATAAGGAGACATAATGAAAGAGCTTGTTTTTCCTTTTGACTCTGCATATATAATGAGAAAAAAACGCGGTCTGCGCAAAGAACTCCTCAGCGACGGCAGCGTCCGCATAAAGAAAAAGATCGCCGTACTCGGCGGTTCAACAACCGATCATATCGTTTCTGTGCTTGAGCTTTTTCTCCTGAATTTCGGAATTGAACCTGTATTCTATCAGTCTGAATACAATAAATTCTATGAAGATGCTGTTTTCGGCAATCCAGAGCTTGACAGCTTCTCCCCTGATATGATCTTTATCCATACAACTTCGAGAAATCTGACCTGTACCCCTGAAAGCCCTTCAGAAACTGCCGAAAGCGTTAAGTCAAGGCTCAATGAGCAGAAAGATATATTCAAACAGGTATGGGAAAGCCTTGAAAAGCGTTTCCACTGCCCTGTTATACAGAATAATTTTGAGCTTCCGCTGTTCCGCCGCTCAGGCAGCTTCGACGGCTGGAGTACCTGCGGGCAGGCTGCTTTTATACAGCGCATGAACGTTTTTGTGTCGGACTGGGCGCGTACACACAAGGGATTTTTCGTGAATGATATAAACTACCTTTCATCGGTCCTCGGACTTACAAAATGGCATAATGCCGATGACTGGTATCTATATAAATACGCTATGAGCACCGAGGTTATCCCCGAGCTTGCCTACAGCATCGCTTGTATCATCAAGTCGGTATACGGTAAAAACAAAAAGGTCATTGACCTTGACCTTGATAATACACTATGGGGCGGAGTTATCGGTGATGACGGTCAGGAGGGCATAGAGATAGGTCCCGAAACTGCCACAGGCCAGTCATTCAGTGAGTTCCAGTCTTTTCTCAAGGGCTATAAGGACTACGGTGTGCTTCTTGCTGTATGCTCAAAAAACGAAGAGGAAAATACTCTTCTGGGATTAAAGCACCCAAGCAGTATACTTGCTCCAGATGATTTCGTGTCCATAAAAGCAAACTGGCAGCCAAAGGATCAGAATATTGCCGAGTCGGCTGATGAGCTGTCTCTTGGCATAGACTCTTTCGTCTTTATTGACGATAATCCTGCGGAATGCGCTATAGTAGAGGGACAGCTGCCTGCGGTGCAGACAGTTCCCATGACAAGCGTACACGATGCAATGTATGCACTTTCAAGAAGCGGATATTTCGAGATAACTTCCCTTTCCGCCGATGATATGCACCGCTCGGAGATGTATGCGGCAAATGCCAGAAGAGCCTCTCAGCAGAAGCAGTTTGTAAACTATACCGATTACCTGCTCAGTCTTGATATGACGGCTGAAATAAGCGGCTTTGAGCCTGTATACATTCAGCGCGTGACTCAGCTCACCAACAAGAGCAATCAGTTCAACCTGACCACAAGACGCTATACCGAAAACGAGATACAGCAGCTCAGTACCAGCAGTGACCATATATGTCTCTGCGGTCAGCTCAGTGACAAATTCGGCGATAACGGCATAGTCTCGGTAGTTATCGGAAAAATAAAAGGCAATGAGCTGGATATCGAGCTGTGGCTCATGAGCTGCCGCGTTCTCAAACGTGATATGGAGCTTGCTATGCTGGACGAGCTTGTGAAGCAGGCTAAAAGTAAGAATATCACAGAACTTAACGGCTATTACTATAAAACTGCAAAGAACAATATGGTATCGGAGCTGTACGGTGATTTCGGCTTCACTCTGATCAAAAAAGACGAAAACGGCGACTCGGTATGGCATCTTGATATCACTGACTATAAACAAAAAAACAAAGTCATAAAAACAAAAGAAAAGGAGCTTATAAAATGAACACAAACGAAATTATCCCAAGACTTAACGAGGTTTTCCGCGATGTTTTCGGTGACTCCTCAATTTCAGTAACAGCTTCCACTACAGCTGACGACATTGAGGACTGGGACAGCATCGAACATATAAATCTTATCGGTGCTGTTGAATCAGAATTCGGTATGCGCTTCAAGATGCGCGAAGTCTCAGGCATGAAGAATGTGGGAGAAATGATAAACATTATCGCAGAAAGAGGTAAATAATGGGTAAGAAATTATCGCCCAAAGCTAAAAAAAGATTAAAGATCATGCTGATACTGCTGGTTATATTGATTATCCTCAGTGCATGGGGATTTATGATGCAGACTGTAAAATACAAGGTAAAATCTGATAAGCTTGACAAGGGGCTCAGGATTGTATTTATCTCCGATCTGCACAACTGCTTTTACGGTGACAAAAATCAGTCACGCATCATGGACGCAGTACACAAAGCTGATCCGGATATCGTTATTTTCGGCGGAGATATCGTTGATATGTGGGGCGGCACCGAAAACGCTCTCACACTTATGAAAGCGCTGTATATCGAGTATCCCTGCTTTTACTCCCCAGGAAATCACGAGGAGATGCGAAGCGATATTGACGAATTCTACGAAAAAGCCAAAGCCTTTGGTCCTATACTCATTGGCGAGGACTATGCCGATTACACTGTAAACGGACAGAATATCCGACTTTTCGGAGCTGAAAACGCTGAAGCATGCCATAAGTATTCAACTCAGCTTCAGGAATGCTTCGATAATCTCGATGACGACCACTACAATATCCTTGTCGCTCATCAGCCCGAGGACATCGACTCATACCTCGGCAAGGGCTTCAATACTGATAAGTCTTTTGACCTTATCCTTTCGGGACACGCTCACGGCGGTCAGTGGAGAATACCTAAGATACTCGATCAGGGACTATATGCACCACAGCAGGGATTGTTCCCGAAATACACCACGGGTATGTATGAGTACGGCGATACAGTCCACATCATAAGCCGCGGACTTGCAAGACCCCTGAGAATGATATTCATACCAAGAATATTCAATCGTCCGGAGCTTTCAATCATAGATATAAACAGATAAAAACAGCTGTATTTCCACAAAAATAAAAAACACTTGTAATTTCAGGCGATTAATGATATAATAGGAATGATATTTCGCTTGAAGCAGTTATCACAAACACAGAACAAAAGGAGCATGGGCAGCTTTTGTGCCCTCTGTAAGATATGGAAAAAGAGAAAAATATTACAGAAGCGTCCGAAAATATAATATGCGGACGCAATCCCGTTATCGAAGCACTTAAATCAGGTGCTAACCTTGATACTATATATATCAACGGTAACGGCGGAAGCCTCGGTGTTATCCGCCGACTTGCAAAAGATAATGGCATCGTCGTAAAAGATGCCGATGATAAAAAGCTCTCAAGACTTTCAGGCGGCGCTTCTCATCAGGGCGTTGTTGCCGAAGGAGCCTGCGGCGAATATGTCTCAGTTGAGGATATCCTTGCTGTTTCACAGAAAAAGGGCACCAAGCCTTTCATCATCATCTGTGATGAGATCGAAGACCCTCATAATCTCGGTGCTATTATCCGTACTGCCGAAACATCTGGAGCTGACGGCGTTATCATACCTAAGCGCAGAAGCGCTTCTCTTAACGCTACTGTTTTCAAGACCTCGGCAGGTGCAGCAAATTATGTACCTGTTGCCAGAGTCTCAAACCTTGCAAGCTGTATCGACACCCTCAAGGAAAACGGTGTTTGGATATACGGCACCGATGCCTCGGGCACTGATTACTCCGAGACCGACTTTACGGGCGGAGTTGCTCTTATTATAGGCTCTGAGGGCTTCGGCATGAGCAAGCTTATCCAGAAAAAATGCGACTTTATGATAAAACTCCCCATGCTGGGAAAGATCAATTCACTCAATGCTTCCGTAGCAGCCGGTATCTTTATGTATGAGGTACTGCGTCAGCGCAGAGGCAATAACTAAGGAGATAATTATGTCGGAACAGAAACCATCGCTGGAGGCTATTCTGGACGAGTACTCTCCCGATAACCACGAACCTAAGACTAAAGTGGGCAGAGTAGATGCCCAGAAGATCATAAATTCAACTGTAGACTCACCCGACATCGTTCAGAAAGCAAAATCGAGACCTCCCGTTTCTCACGAGAAATCCGCTCTCTTTGATAACGCACTCCGCAACGAACAGCCTGCGGACGCTGTCAAGCCTGCCGACCTTTCAAGGCATAAGATAGCCGTTGTAAGCTCGGATGCAATGAGCGAAATACGTACAAATCCTCAGCGAAAGGTCATACCGTCAGGTGTAGTCACCCCTGTACAGATGAATCCCGATGAAGCTCCCAAAATAAGGCGTATGAGCGAATCAACACGCGCCAAGGAAGCTGACGAAAAAAAATATAAAAAGAAGCGCAAGGGCAGAAAGGATAACGATTATACCTACGCTAAGGAGACTCCAGAGGGAGAGTATATGTATTCTCCGCCTGAGTTCAAAAAGAAAAAGCGAAGCAGGATACAGATAATACAGGCTGCCGAAAGCCCTGAGGGGCGAAAGCAGATAACCGATATCGTTCCTTCCCCTGCTGCTGTTGAAGCTGCAAGACCTGTTGAGCCTGCCCCGAGAGCAGAGCTCACAAGTATTAATCTCAGCGAAAAAGCTCAGATAGACGCAGGTCAGCTCGATGTCCACATTACTCAGGAAGCTGACGAATATATGTCAGTCCATTCAAAGCAGAAAAGGACAAAGCGTATCGTCGATTTCAATTACTACGGCGATGTCGAAGATGTAGGACGAGATATATATGAACTGAAAAGCACTATTTCCGTCAGAGTCGTAATTCTCGCTATGACGGCTTTTCTGAGCTTATTCATCACTGTATCAAACCAGTTCCAGCTCCCGCTGCTGGACTTCCTTAGTATGTCTCATATAAAGACATATCTTACTACACACCTGCTGCTTGGCGTTATCTCGATACTTTCGTCAATGGCTGTCATCACAAAGGGTGTGAAAAAGCTTGTCACTCTTAAAGCAGACGGCGATTCAATGACGGCTGTGACAGCATTATCCTGCCTCATTGCCATAATCCCTGCATTTCTCAGACCTGATCTTGTAACAGCCGAAAACATACATATATATATGCCTGTAGGTATACTCGCACTGTTTATCAATTCCGTTGGCAAACTCCTTATCATAAGGCGTGCGGCAAGGAATTTCAAATTCGTTTCAAAGAATTTCGACAGACACGGTGTGACCTATGTTACCGATGAGGAACGTGCTGAACGTATAACAAGAGGTACTCTCGGAGACTTTCCTATCCTCGTTTCCATGAGAAAAACGGACTTTCTCACAGACTTCCTGAGATATACCTATTCATCTGATATGACTGATGAATTCTGCAAAAAGGCTACTCCAATATGCTTTATTGCTTCAATTATAGTTTCATTCTTCCTTACATTCTTCTGTAAGGGCACTTTCTTCAACCTTGACTCAGCTGCATTCGGCTTCTCCATATTCAGTATGATCATATGCGCTACTTCCTGCATCGCTATGCCGTTTGTAGTCAATATACCGCTGGAAAATGTATCAAACAGCGCTATCAGGAACAAGGGCATAATGCTTGGATATCAGAGCGTTGATGACTTTTATGACACTAATTCAATACTCGTTGATGCAGGCTCTCTTTTCCCTGAGGGTACTGTAAGACTCGACGGTATAAAGGTATTCTCAAATACAAAGCTCGATGAAGCTCTCCTTGAAGCTGCAAGCCTTACGGCTACAGCAGGAAGCATAATGTCTCAGCTTTTCACTGATGTCATCGCAGGCAGAAACGGCGTACTTTACCCTATCGAGAATTACTCATACGAGGAAGGTATGGGTATGTGTGGATGGATAAACAACAAGAGAGTCCTCTTCGGAAACCGTGAGCTCATGACAAGCCACAATATCGAAGGAGTTCCTACAAAAACTCAGGAAGCTGAGATGATCGACGGAAATAAGGACGCAATGTACCTTTCTATATCGGGCAATCTTGCTGCAATGTTCGTAGTTGATATAGTTGCAGACCGCTATGTTAAGAAGTGGTCAAAGAAGCTCTGTAAAAATAAGATATGCTTATTCGTAAAGAGTATCGATCCATGTATCACAGTTAAAAAGCTCAACAGACTCTTCGGTATACCCGAGGATATGGCAAGGATACTTCCCAAAAAGCTCCATGAGGACTTCTATGAGGAGACTAAAAAAGCTGTCCGCCTAAGCTCTTCAATGGCTACTACAGGTAAATTTGCATCACTCGCCGAGCTTCTTATCGGCACTAAGGTAGTCCACGCATCAGCTATTATCGGGCTTATCCTACAGACAGCATCAATACTTCTCGGCTTCGGACTGTGTATGCTTCTGTTACTTTCAAAGGCATTCCGCTCCAATTATGTATATATGTCAGCTACTGCACTGATAGTTTATAATGTAGTGTGGGCTGCTGTTACATATATAGCCGTAAGCATCAAAAAAACATAAATAATCAAAGAACCTGTATCTTCCGAAAGCGCTGATACAGGTTCTTAAAGCATAGAAAGGACACAACCATGCCAAACAGATATAATGGCAAAGACCATGACGAAATAAAAAATACTGACGATGAGGATACAATGCTGCTCCCTGATGATCTTAATGATTACAGGGCATATCGGCAGCCAAATCAGGAGCTCCCACACCTGAGGAGAGTCGGCAGCAATGCCCCCCGTCCACAGCAGAAAAACGGCGAGAGAGTGTATACTTCAAACGATCCGCCCCAGTTCCCCCAGTCGGGACAGCCGCCTCAGTTCCCTCACAGCTCTGCTCCACCTCCGCCGATGCATCAGCAGCAGGACGGACAGTATTACGACTATAATCAGCAGCCGCCTCAGAACTACAGCGGCTATACACAGGCTCCGCAGACTGCTCCGACAGCACCGCCTCCACCGCCGCCCCAGCGTCCTGCTTCTCAGAAAAGAACTTCGCAGGCTCCCGAGCCTGAATATCAGCCCAAAAAGAAAAAGCGCAGGCATAAATCTCTTGCTGGAAAGATAATCGGCAGGATAATAAAGTCTCTTTTAGGTATATTCCTTGTGCTTTTCGGAGTATACTCGTGTACTTCCATAAGCCTTATAAACAAGATGAACCATGTTGAAACAGGAAACCGTACTCACTATTCAGATAATGTCGGCAGAGGTCATGTACGCAGTGTGCTTGTAATCGGTACTGACGGTAGAACCAATGATGACCGCGGACGTTCGGACTCTATGATACTCGTCTCACTTAACAGCAAGACCAATGAGCTTATTATGACTTCATTCATGCGTGACTGCTATGTTGAGATCCCCAACAACGGCTGGAACAAGCTAAACGCTGCCTATGCATTCGGCGGTCCTGAGCTTCTCATGGATACTATCGAGTATAATTTCGATGTACGTATAGACGATTATGTTTCTGTTGATTTTGCTTCATTCGTATCCGTTGTTGACTCTGTCGGCGGAATTGATATAGAAGTGAGTGACGAAGAAGCAGAAGAAATAAACGTTATCCTCATATCTGAGGTAAATGAACTTATGGGCGATGACAGAATGTCCGACCTTCTGGAACACGGCGGAAAGCTCCACCTCAACGGCAAGCAGGCACTCTCCTACTCTCGTATCCGTAAGGTCGGCAACAGCGACTTTGAACGTACAGAGCGTCAGCGCAGAGTTATGTCCCTTATCATTGCAAAACTCAAGTCGTTCAGACCTTCAATGTTCAAACACCTTGCATCTGACGTTATTCCAGATGTTTCAACGAATATGTCAACACTCGATGCTTATCTGCTCTCTCTTAGACTGCCTTTCGCAGCAAGATATAAAATGAAGCAGATACAGATACCTTACGACGGTACATTCTATGGCGCAGATGTTGATGTGGGAAATGTTCTGCAAGTAGACTTTAACGCAAATATGGACGTTATCGAAAGAGAAGTATTTGCAAAATAACATAAAAAGCCTCCTGATATTCAGGAGGCTTGATTTTTTATTCAGCAAGAAGCTTTTCAGCAGCTGCTATCTTTACGCATATCACAAACAGCTCCATTGCCTTTGCGAGATCCTCTATCGGAGGATATGTAGGAGCAAGTCTGATGTTCTTGTCCTCTGGATCAACTCCGTATGGGAAAGTAGCGCCTGCACCTGTAAGTGTTACGCCTGCGTCCTTGCAGAGCTGAACTATTCTCTTTGCACAGCCGTTCGGAGCATTGAATGAGATGAAGTATCCTCCCTCAGGTGTTGTCCATGTACCGATACCGAGCGGTGCGATCTCACTCTGGAGCTTTTCACATACAAGACTGAACTTTGGAGCAATGATAGCCATGTGCTTCTTCATATGCTCAACCATATTTTCATATGTACCAAAATACTTGACATGGCGCATCTGGTTCATTTTATCGTAACCAATTATGCTGATGCCGAGATACTTTTTAAGCTCTTCGATATTCTCCTTGCTTGCGCCCATTACTGCAACGCCTGCACCGGGGAATGTTACCTTTGATGTTGAACCGAACATATAAACAATGTTCTCGTTGCCTGCCTTCTTAGCCTCGTCAAGTATATTAAGTATATACTTGGGCTTATCTGTAAGATGATGTATGCAGTAAGCATTATCCCAGAATATTCTGAAGTCCTTTGCAGCGGGCTTGAGTGCAGCAAAACGCTTTACTGTCTCGTCGCTGTATGAGATACCGTCAGGATTTGAATACTGCGGTACACACCAGATACCCTTTACAGCTTCGTCCTTTACAAGCTCCTCTACCATATCCATGTCAGGACCTGTAGGAGTCATAGGAACATTTATCATCTCTACGCCGAAAAACTCAGTTACCTTGAAATGTCTGTCATAACCGGGTACAGGACACAGGAACTTGATCTTTCCGCACTGTGACCACGGCTTGCTTCCGAGTATGCCCTTATTGAATGCGCACTGTACTGTAAAGAACATGGCATTAAGACTTGAATTACCGTAAATGATGACTTCATCAGAAGCAACGCCCAGCATATCCGAAAACAGCTTCTTTGCCTCGGGAATACCGTCAAGTATACCATAATTGCGGACATCGTTTCCGCACTCGCTCATAAAGTTTCCGTCATCGAAAACCCTGAGCATATCTACACTCAGCTCAAGCTGTTCCTTACACGGATTACCTCTTGCCATATTGAGACAAAGCCCCTGACCCTTGAAGTCATTATAGAGCTTCTCGTTCTCGCTCTTGAACGAAGCGATCTCATCTTTTGTCATCTGGGATAAATTCATTATAAGGATCTCACCTTTCAAATATTTATAAGTGCATAACAGCACAAAATCTCCAAATAAAAGTATATCACAGCATTCGGACATTTTCAAGTGACAATATAACAAATTATAATGCAGGAAAACTTTTTTTTTTGTTGTTTTCGCAATTATGCCTGTATATAGCGATATTCTCTTTTGGAATGGCAATAACTCCATATATTTCAAATGTAAATGTTTGATGAAAAATAGGCGAAAGTTATTGACTTTTATGGCGATTTTGTATATAATATAAGTATATAGAAAAAGTACATAGGGGATGGGAATTAATTGCTTCAGTAGGAGGTATCTTTATGAAAAAATTAATCTCATCGACGATCTCTGTTGTGACATCTATGGCTATGCTCGCCGGCGGCTGCTTAGGTTCGGCATTTGCTGAGGGCAATACGACATCGCAAGGATCGGAACAAATGGAGAGCGAGGTATATCTCGGGGATATTGATATATTTTCGCCTCAGACTCTTAACAATCCTGAAATTGCTTCAAACTACAATATCGGTTCATATAATTACGGTGATATGCTTGATGAAAACAATCTTGCAGTATACAATGCCGTAAAAGCTTTTACAGGACCGACAGACCAGGCATTTACTGTAACACTCCCGAATCCTGTAAGCGTAAAGCTTTCATCTTCTCCTTATTCATCAAGAGGCTTCAAGGACGAAGACGCTGAAAAGCTTCAGAACGCATTTATTGAAAACTGTAAACCCGGACTGGACTGCGCATTCTTTGATATGCCTGAGCTTTACTGGGTAGAACCATCAAACTGGGCTATTGCCATCGGAAAGGATACGTCTTTTACTTCAAACTGGCCTTTATCAAGCGGATATACTGCATATATATACAGTATTACCATATATCCTGCTTATCTGAGCTGCTTTGAATCAGTCGATGAGGCTGCGGATTATGGCAAAAAGCTTGAAGATGCTCTCGAAAGTGTTGACATTTCAGGAGAAACAAGATATGAACAGCTGAAAAGTATCCATGATTACATAGCTAAGTTTACATTTTATGATACGGATGCAAAATTCAGCAGCTCTTCACTTGGTGCTCTTGTTGAACCGGGAGTTGTATGTGAAGGATATTCCGAGGCTTTCAAGCTCATCTGTGACAGACTTGATATTCCCTGTGTATGTGTTTTCGGCAACCTCAATGAAGAAGACAATTCTGCACATATGTGGAATTATGTAATGATGGAGGACGGAAACTGGTACGCTATGGACGTAACATGGGACGATACTGACGGAAATGGCGGTCGTCAGGTAAAGTATGATTATTTCCTGAAGGGTTCAAAGCGCTTCTTCACAAATCATACTCCTGAAAATGCCTATACCATTACTCCGCTGAATTATCCCGAGATATCCGAAAACGATTACGTATACACGAAACCGGTAACAACAACATCCACCACTACTACTACGACTACCACCACAACAACGACAACATCAAAGCCAACTACTACGACAACTACAAAAACAACAACGACTACATCAAAGCCGACTACTACGACAACTACAAAAACAACAACGACTACATCAAAACCAACCACTACGACAACTACAAAAACAACAACGACTACATCAAAGCCGACCACCACGACAACTACAAAAACAACTACAACAACATCAAAACCGACTACCACGACAACTACAAAAACAACTACAACAACATCAAAACCGACTATCACCACTACTACAAAAACGACTACAACTACTACTGCAGCACCTTTCACATCCACAACTACTACTTCGTCCACGACCTCTACCACATCACAGACCACGACCACCACAACCACCACTGTTATCCACGAAAAGCTTATAGGAGATGTCAATCGCGACGGCGAAGTAAATGTTGCGGATCTTGTTTACTTGCAGAATTCACTGCTCGGCAAGGTTAGGCTGCGTTCTATGTGCGACTGCAACGAGGACGGGCTTGCTGATGTTTTTGACCTTATATTCTTAAGAAAACTGCTTATTAATCATTAATTGTTCTTCCATTTTCAAAACGTCAGAGGCTCCGAACTTATATCGGAGCCTCTGTACGTTAATGCAGCTTTACAAATATCATGCTTTGTGGTATTATATCAAGATAAGTACGTTCCTTGCCGTGTACATCATAAAGATATTCGTTTATGCTTTCGGCTGTATGCCGATACCGACCATTAAGAAAGGGCTCCGTTTCCGGGAGCATGAAAAATATGAAAGAACCATATTCAAAGCGTAATAAGTTCATAATGATCTTTACCGCTGTTTTCATGCGGTGGGCGATGATGTTTATTATCATCTTCTCCCTTATATCTTTTATCGACCTTTTTTCATCAGGTCTCAGCGGACGGCAGACTGCAAATTCTATGACTTTCCGTGTTATTTTTGCAGCTATCGGTTCCGTTATCGCAAACCTTGTTGCAAGACTGTTTATTTTACCGCGTCTTAACAGACAGTATATGGTATTCCGCAAAATACTCCAGAAGATCGCTGAGTGCGGATACTCTGACGAGGTCATATCCAAAATGGAGGATCAGCTCACATTTTGCAGAGCTGAGCCGCGGAAATACACTGCTTATACTAATCAGTATGCCATGTTTCTTGCGGAAGCCTACATGTCTCTGAGACAGTTTGAAAAGGCTGAGGCAAAGCTTGAAATAGCTGATATCGACTTCATGCAGGTACAGGCTAAAAATCCTGAATCTCTGCCTGCACAGCATAATATCGTAATGCTTTGCGTTCTGTGGGTACAGCTTTACGCAGGTCGGAACGATAAGAAAAAGGTGGAGGATCAGCTCAGGAACAGCGAGCGATATTTCGCTAAATACCGTGGAATGAACGAGATCACCGACTATTTTATGGATACAGCTTATTTTGAATCTCTAATGATACATGAGCAGTATGACAATGCTTTGAAGCTGCTTAACAAGTATGCTAAAGATGAACAGCTCTCATTCGGTGTTTTCCTTGATAAAGCACGATGCCTGAAAAAAATGGGCAGGCTCGACGAAGCAGCTGCTTTCTTCGACAGAGCATATGAACAGGCTACAAACGACTGGCGCAGAAAAACAGTTGATATTGAACGTAATATATAATGAAAGCTCCTGAATTATCAGGAGCTTTCATTTTTATATTTTGAATGGAGTATTTATGATTTTACAGGCTCAAGTGTTGCTATCTTATGGAGAAGGAATTCCTGGATACGGACAGCATCGTTTGATGTTATACCCTTGCTTGCGGTATCAACATCTCCGTTTGCCTGACCCTGTGCCGTGATGGCGTTGGCATCTGTTCCGCCGATCCCGTATTTGTTCGGATTAGCAAGGCTCTGCATGATAAGAACTATATCTGACATATCAATATCGCCGTCACAGTTGACATCGCCCCATGTATTTGCCTTAGCTTCAGGTGCGGCTGAAGTTGTAACTGTTGAAGCAGTCGTTTCAGATGTTGATGTAACAAGTGTAGAAGTTACTGTAGTTGTCGAAGTTATGGTAGTGGTAGTAACAGTTGTTGTAGTCGTTGAAGTAGTAGTAGTAGTTGTTGTTGTTGTTTCCTTTGGCTTGAAGCCAGATATCTCGTTAAAAAGCTTCTTTAATTCCTGATCTACAAGCTTGCAGACAGATCTGTCATAATGTCCCTTGATAACAGTTCCGTCATCTGTAGTCGAATCCGGAGTTGACCAGAGTACGGGACAAAGTCCGTGTTCGTATGCTGATTTGCAGACAGAGCTAAGGAAAAGTCTTACAGACTCAGGATCTTTTCCCTTTGTAGGACAGCCGTATTCGCCGACAATTACAGGTATACCCTTATCTATGTATCCCTTTTTCATCATTTCCATATTGTCATTGAGTTCCTTGTAGTCATCAGCTGTTCCCCATGTAGAACGAGCCTTTGCCCATGTTTCATCCTTATCTTCGAGGATAGCAAACCCAGCGGGAGTATAGTAATGCACGGATACTGCCATACGGTTTGCGGGATCGTCAGGCATTTTGAAAAGCGGATCACAGGTGCGGTCAAAGCCGGTGTTATAGCCTGATATAAGCAAATGACGCTTAGGATTGTTGCCCCCTGAATTCCTTACAACATCTACAAACTTCTGATTTATCTCGTTTACAAGTCCATAGGATTCAGCCTTTCCGTCGGTACTTCCCCACGGATTCCATACGCTCTCCCAGCCAAGCTCCTCATTCTGTGACTCAAACATGAGCTTGTCACCGTAATCCTTAAAGCTGTCAGATATCTGCTCCCACATTATCTTGTAACGCTTCATGCACTCGTCCTTATTATCAGGGAATGTATTTACCCAGCCGTTATCCCAGTGGATATTGATGATACAGTACATATCAGCATCTATTACCCAGTCAACTATCTCGTGTACACGCGCATCAAGTTCATCGCTGATCTTGTAATTTTCTCCCATAAGGTTTGACCATGCAACTGGAACGCGGACAACTCCAAAGCCCTCATCAGCCATTCCCTGTATCATGGCTTTTGTTATAACAGGACTTCCCCAAGCTGTCTCATAGTCCTTAACGGTAAGGATCCCGTCGCCCCACTGTGCATCAACATCGGCGATCCAGTCTCCGCAGGCTTCCATAGTATTACCGAGGTTTATTCCTATTCCCATATCCTTGACTATTTCCATAGTCGTCATGTCGCGCATACTGTTATCAGCAGCATATGCTTTTCCGTCTGACTGCGGAAAGCCTCCGAAATAAGAAGCCACTACCACAGCCGCAAGTACAAAACTGCACTTTTTTGTTCTCATCATTATTTCCTCCTTAGATCTTAATATCCCGATCAGACCTTTTACCCATTTGTATTATAACACCTTTTTTTACGCATTGCAACATAATATTGATATTTTTCAAAGTTTTATGTATTAATATTACTATAAAATACACCTAATCTTCATTTTTTTCACCTTAAGTCATAAAATCAGCGGCACAAATGATCTGTGCCGCTATATTTTTTATTCAAAATTTTCTATAGTACCGAGAAGATACTTCTGTATCTCAAGTGCATCGTTTACTGTGATACCATCTCTATTATTATAAACATCTCCGTTTTTAATGCCCTGTGCTGTTATATGACTGCTGTCGCTTCCGTTTACACCGTATTTATTCGGATTCGATAATGACTGCATTATAAGCACCACATCTGCCATATCAACTGTTCCGTCGAGGTTAACGTCACCGCGCAGCTTTTCATTGGCGTCATTTTCGTTTGTCACAGCCAGAACATTAGCTATATCAAAGGTTTTCTCTATGCCTTCGGCAGTAGTTATTCTCACCGAATACTGTCCCACAGTCGACTGCTGAGCATTTTCTATGGTAAATTTCTGATCTGTAGCATTTTCTATAGCCTCATTATTATGATACCACTGGAATTTCAGATCGGGAAGATCGGTCTTCACGTAAAGATCATGGGTACTTCCCTCTTTGAGCCTCATATTGCAGCTTGCGGAATATACCGAAAAATCAGAAGGTATTACTGCATTTTTCACTGTAATATCACTGAGTAGCTTCCAGCTGTCACTGCTGTCCTGCAAGAATACCCTGAGTGAAGATATCTCGCCGCCTGATTTTAGTCCCATTACCTCAAAAGGTATCATTACCTCTGCCATTTTACCGCTCCACTTGCACTGACTGTCACCGTATGAATCATGATTGAAGTATATATAGCCGTTTGAGGCAAAATATATCCAGTACTTTTCGCCGTTATTGTTCAGCTCTATGTTGTACACGGGAGCTTTGGCAGTATCAGGCATCTCAGTCATTATATAAAGGTTCTTGTCATCAGCCTTTAAATAAACCTTATCATTGCCTTTTTCGGCTATGATATCCTTTTCCTTCCATTCATATTCATTGGTTCTTTTGCCGTCAGTATTTATAAAGCCGTTAAACGTAAGCGGCAGATTATTATACCGCATATCTGTGTACTTATGATATAGAGTATTGTTTGTAACGTGATTATCTGTTTTCGTTATCTCAAAGTTTCCGAGGTAATTTGCACCATAGGTCGGATTCCAGATACCGTCGTTTGCAAATTTTATTCCGTATTTCGGGTGTAGCGGCGCTTTGTCATAGGAAGCGCCGCCGAATTGGTCATCAATTGCGGAAAGCCTCAGATAAATATTCCATTTTCCTTCTTCCATACAGTCAGGGAGCTGCATTTCAAGTTCAGTTTTATTTACCTCGCATGAACTCCATGTATGAGGTTGGATATCTATTTTTGACTGATAGAATATACCGTCTTTTTCAAGTATAAGATATGATTTTGGATAAAATATGGGATTTGCAAAACCTGTATTTTCAATATCAAAATTCAGATCAAGCACTCCGCCCTGCTTTACCTTTGGTGAAAACTCGGATTTGCGCAGAACAAATCGGTAACCGATATGATCTCTTATGAATTTAAATACGCTTTCGCCGTAATACGCGGAGTTATCAACACCATCAACATCATATTCCTTACCGAAGGTATAATCCTCGTAAAGCTTAAAGATATTGCCGTTTATGTAGCTGAGATGAGTTTTGTACATCTCAGGTATTGCATTCTGCGGCAGATATGTGTCAAACTCCTTGGCGTATTCAATATTTCCCGAAAATTCGCCGCCGAAATACACCGATTCTTCATCACCGATCCAGCTTGTTTCTATCTCACGATTTTTATATGTACCGAGATCCGTATCACTCCCCATATATCCGTCATCATAAAGTCCGACACGGTGTGAAAATATCTTTGAATAATCCAGATCAGGCACTTTGAGCAGATGAATATCTCTATCATAAAGCTGCGAACGGTCAATACCTGCCCATTCCGCAAATATATCGGGAGTCCTTACAGATACAGGCACACTTTCGGGGACTGCATCGAGCACTGCATCAAGGAGCTTTGCTTTGTCTTGAACATTATCTGTATACTTTCCGCCGTGCTGCTCCCCCCATTTACCAACAAATCCGCACTCTACAAAAGCAAGTATATCCTCATTATCGGATAATATATTACTTTCCTTTATCTGCCTTACATGATCAAGCACTTTCTGAAACGTCGCAGGCTCGGGATCAGCCGTGCCCTTATCGTCATATCTGAACCTTACAGCTATCATACAGCCGTTTTTACGGCAGTTTTCAAATGTTCTGCGCCATGCATCAAAAAATGTCTCATCAAGATCATAGTCGGCAGTGCCGTTTATTCCCGATGAAAACTGTCCTATATTTATAAAGAAAAGAACTAAACTGCCTTCAGGATCGTAAACCTTCGTTTCGCCGGGGGCACAGTTAGCCCAGACGGTGGTGGTATAGCCTGCTCCCGGATTCTGAATAGTTTCCGTAGTTTCAGTATAATTTATACCGCTGTCTTTAAGTTCATCTGCCGCCTCCGCATATGCTCCGCTCTGAACAGTGCCGAGTGCCAGTACTGAAGCAAATATTATTGAAGCTGTCTTTTTTAACATCTTTCCCTCTCCCTTCGTATATAACAATGGTGCTCCCGAAAAACAGAAGCACCATATATTTAAGCTGATTTTATTTCCTTGCACACGTTAAGTTCGCCCGAGTCGATACGCTTTCTTAGTTCTTCCAGCGGCACAGGCTTGCTGAACAGATAGCCCTGTGCACGTTCACAGCCTATATTACCGAGAAAATCGAACTGCTCCATAGTCTCAACTCCCTCTGTAAGCGATACCATTTTGAGCTGTTTCGTAAGATCAACGATATTTTCAAGTATTGGGCGAGTCTTTTTATTATCCTTAAAGCCTGAAAGGAACTTCATATCTATCTTCAGGACATCAAACTGATAATCCTTCAGAACATTCAGCGAAGAATAACCGCTTCCGAAATCGTCAAGCCATATCTTATAGCCGTAATTTCTGAGTGCCTTGATAGCATTCGGCAGAAAGTCCTGCTGTACCGTAAGTGCGCTTTCAGTTATCTCTATGTCGATAAATTCCTTAGGTACATCGTACTTCTCAACCATTTCACAAAGATATCCGACTATATCGCAAAGCTCGAAATCCAGCCTTGAAAAATTGAGGGATACAGGTGCAAAAGGCTTGTTGTTATCTACCGAATCACGATAATCCTTGCATACCGCCTCTATTATGTACTTATCCAGCTTGTAGATCTGGCGGTACTCCTCCAGTATCTCGATAAAAATTCCCGGTGAAAGAAGTCCGTAATTCGGATCCTGCCACCTTGCAAGAGCTTCAAGGCCGCATATACAGCCTGTTTTCGTTGAGACTATAGGCTGATAATACACCTTGATATAATCGTTCTCAATAGCAGTATCAATGTTATTGACAATATACTGTTTAAGGCGGAATTTATCCTCAAGGGATTTATCGTAGAGCTGGATAGTCCTGTCGTAATGCTTCTTGATACTGTTGCAGGCAAAACGGGCGCGGTCACAGGCAAGGCTCACATCTGCCTCATCGCCTACGGGCTTGTATGCTCCGCATTTCAGTTCAAGGTGTACTTCCCTCTGAAGTTTTTTGACCTCTCCCGAAATTTCACCAATAACATTCTGTACTCCGTCCTCACGGGTAAGTACGACAAAGTGATCGTCTGAAAATCTTGATACAAGAGAACTGCTGAAAGCAGCGTATATCATATGAGCGATACGCTTTAACAGGTCGTTGCCTGCATGAAAACCGTATTTTTCATTGTATGACTTGAAATTCTCGATATCAAAGAACAGGAAAATGATACTATCTCTGTCTGTGGTAACGTAGTTAAGTAGCTTTTCTGCTTCTGTACGGAAATAAACCATATTATGTATTCCCGTAAGCTCGTCCTCAACAGATATCTTCGACAGATATGTATTCACCTCTTCAAGATTCTGGTCTTTAAGTGCCTGCACACGGGTATTGTTATAGTTGGCGATACATACCATCATGGTAGATATCCACATGATAAAGAAATTGATCCGTGTAGCATCTGTTGCGCCTAACTGCCCTGTATTTACAGCCGCCATATTGTCCATCTTGTTAAAGAAATACAGATATGATGCCCCTGATATGATAAAAGCAGCACATGGCTTCCATGTAAGGAGACAAAGTGAAAAGAGCTCCATAGTAAGGAAGGTAAGTATCTGCTCACCCTTTGCGTAATCGTTGACAGATATTTTTATTCCAAAGGAAATACACACAAACGTAAATACCCATTTGATGAGAAAGCCAACTGCTCTGTCAGTTTTCTTTCCCTTCATATACCTCACTGCATAAACAAGCATTATTATTCCCGAAGCAAGAAGAACAAGATAATTTGAGTAATACTTTTCAAAATAATGCCCAAAATTACTCTGAAGATGCTTTTCAAATATGGTTCTTGTCATTCGGATAAGCATCCATACCTCAAGAACAATGACTACTATGGACATATATATGCTCGCACGCATATTCGTCCTGTAAAAATAGTCACGGACATATTTACTTTGCTTTTCAAAGCCAAGTCCCTGCAGCAATACTTTCATGAATTATCCCCCCTTAAAGTAATTCACAAAAATAAATAAATATTTAATTCTAAGACATTATAACATAATAACCGTATCATGTCAATAGAAGTTATATTAATTTGGCGTTTTTGTACACAAAATCAGATAAAAATTAGTATTCAAGCCTGTTTCAAGTTAAACTTTTCTTCCTCAAAGTATAATGCAGCACGAAATAAACTTACTGTGATATTGCTTTAACTTAGATTTTATAGTATAATAAAACATGATACGTGATATACTTCATCATGAAAAGGAGGGAGATAATTGAAAAAAACTATTTTGAAAAATATTGCTGCATCAATAAGAAGCGCTGTTAATTACGGCATCATTTCCGATGATACCGACAGACGCTCTTTTGAAGTTTTTTTCTGCGCCGTTTCAGCACGTTATATGTACGAAAACGGGTTCGGCGATACTGTATCTCCTTCTGAGCTGAACAAACTCATGCCCGATATATTCGGGACGCTTTCAGACAGCAACGAAGTATGCATTGTACAAAAGATATTTGATATGCTTTCCGCTATCCCACATGAAGAATGGCTGAACAATGCTCAGCTCATCGGCCAGCTCTATCAATACTTCAACAGTGAACGGAAAGACCGGATATTCAATGAACTGAAAAAAAATATAAAAATAAGCTCAGACGACCTTCCTGCGGCTACACAGATATTCACTCCCGACTGGATAGTCCGCTATATGACCGAAAATACCCTCGGCAGGATATTCGCCGAAGGCTGCGAATATGATATATCTGAGTACAAATATCTTGTTCAGGAAAAAATAAAGTGCAAAAAAAATATATCCCCTGAGGAGATATCCTTAATCGACCCCTGCATGGGCAGCGGCAATATCCTTTTATACGCCTTCGAGCTTTTTATGAAACTGTACATCTCAAAGGGATATACCGAAATACATGCTTGCAGGCTCATACTTACAAAAAATCTTTACGGGATAGATATCGACAGCCGTGCCCGCAGGCTTGCTCATTTCTCACTGCTTATGAAGGCTTGTGAATACTGTCCCGAAATTATAAGCTCCGGTATAAAGCCTCAGCTTTTCGAAATGGAGAATATTACTACAGATGAGCATGACCCGTTCTTTAACAGCGACCTTTTCGGCAGTCTTATCAGACCAGTTTCTTCTCCTGATCAAAAAAATGCAAAAGCTATGAAGCTTTATGAGCTGCTCACAAGGAAATATTCAGCTGTAGTCACTAATCCGCCTTATATGAGTACAAGGAATATGAACAGCAGCCTGCTCAGTTTCATAAAAACAAACTATGCAGATTATTCCGCTGACCTTTTTTCTGCATTCATAGTCCGCTGTACCGAGCTGACAGAAAAGGACGGTTATATCGGCTTGCTTACACCTTATGTGTGGCTGTTCATCAAAAGCTACGAAGAACTGCGAAAGCTTCTGTTTACTCAGAAGCATATCAATGACCTGATACAGTATGAATATTCCGCATTCTATGACGCTACCGTCCCCTTGTGCGCTTTCACTTTTAAGAATTCGCCGTCAGAGGAAAAGAGTACCTTCTTCCGCCTGACAGATTTCAGAGGCGGACTTGAAGTTCAGCGTGAGATGTTCTTAAATGCTCTTAATGACCGCAGCTGCGGCTACGTTTACAAAACGGACTCCAAAACCTTTGAGAATATCCCTTCCTGTCCTGCTGCTTACTGGCTTAGTCCTCGGATATCAGAGCTTTACGCAAAATATCCTCCCCTCGGAAGTATAGCTGCTCCGCGCAAGGGCAATTCCACCTCTGACAACGAGCGTTTTCTCAGACTTTGGCACGAAGTGGATAAAAGCAAGATGAACCTTAACTGCCAACATATCGACCGCGCCGAGACACGCGAAAAGCGCTGGTTCCCGTACAATAAGGGCGGCGGCTACCGTAAGTGGTACGGCTTTAACGACTATCTCATCGACTGGTATGACGATGCCTCGGAGATGAGAAGCATACCTACCGCTGTCATTGCAAATTATAAGTATTTCACCATGCCCGGGCTTACATGGTCTACGCTAACAAGCGGCAAATTCAGCATAAGGCAGTTCGGTGAAGGCTATATTTTCGATAACGGCGGCTGCTGTATCTTTGAGCTCGGCGATAAAAAGAACTACATATGCGCACTGCTCAATTCAAAGGTTTTTGCATATATATTCGGTCAGCTCAACCCTACGCTGAATTTTCAGTCGGGTGAAGTTGCAAAGTTCCCCTTCGTTTTCAAAAAATCGGCTGCTGTTGACAAGCTTGCCGAGGAATGTACAGCTATTTCAAAATCCGAGTACGACAGCTTCGAGACAAGCCGCGATTTCAAACGCCACCCACTTGTTTAGCCGTTAGCCTTTAGCCGCGGATTTAATTCGGAATTTGGAATGCGGAATTATGAATTGTAGGGACGACCATTGGTCGTCCGCCTATCATACATAAACTATAAATGGCACACTGTAGGGGCGAACAGTGTGCGCCCGTTTGGTGTGCGCCCGTCAATCACGCATAAACTCTTGCTCGGTTGCTTGGTTGGTTGCTTGCTTGCTTGGTTGGTTGCTTTCTTGACCTTTATTCTATGCAATATACTTTAGCAATTTAAACTGTTCAAGATAGCAAGGAAGCAAGATGGCATGAGTTTATTATGCCATCTTCCATAACTATCATCTTTATATCACTTAAAAAAGGGCGGAAATATCCGCCCTTTCATTATCCTACCGTAACTGTAGCTGTTACAGTCTTATTTGTCGGTGATATCTCTGCATCATCGCTGAGATTGAGTACAGGTGTACCGTTTCCGTCAAAGCACACGCGCTTTATACGGGTATGTCTGCAAGGGTCATAGAGCGGGTCTTTATTGTATGTTCCGCAGCCCTGTGATGCATGACTTGCAGGACGGGCATGATACACGATAAGCAGATTGCCCTTTTCATCGGTAACAAAGCTGTTATGTCCCGGTCCCGACTGGTCTTTCAGGTCTGAGGTCTGGAGTACAGGACTGCTCAGCTTTTTCCAGCTGCTAATATCCATAAGGTCGGAATTTATATCAGCTTCAAGCCTGCCCACACAATACTCCGAGCCTGTACCCGATGCTGAGAAGAAAACATACACTTTCTTATCAGTTTTAAGTACCGCCGCACCCTCATTTACGCGGTTATTCACCTTTTCCCAGTTGTATTCGGGCTTTGTGAGCATTATTGGCTTTGAAGTGAGCTTCCACGGCTGTGACGGGTCTATCTCCGCCATAAACAGCGAGGAGTCGCCTTTTATTTCAGCCCATATCACATAGTGCTTTCCGTTGTTCTCGAAATATGTCATATCCAGCGAGAAATTCGCAAATGACGATGTATCGCCAGATGACGCCTGCATCTGTCCGCACTCTGTCCAGCTGCCCGTGAACGGATCACCGTCACATTTCAGCACATAAGGTCTTATAGCCCATATATCGTCACTTGCGCCTGCGGCAAAGAAAATGTACCACGAATTGCCTATCTTGTGCATTTCGGGTGCCCAGATATGCTTTGAAAGTATGCCGCTTGAGTGTGCTTTCCAGATAGTTTTTTCTTCTGCGGAAGCAAGTCCGCCCACAGTGTTGCTGCGTCTGAGGATTATGCGGTCATAGCCCTTGTCAACGCTGCCATATGCAGGATAAGAAGCTGTAAAATAGTAGTAGCCGTCCTCGCCGTCAACTACATAGGGGTCGGCTCTTTCCTTTATAAAAGGGTTATCATAAAGCTCCGAGCTGGACTTTACTGTGCCGCTGACCTTGTAAGTACCAGCCTTTGCGGTGTCAACTTTAGCAATATCTGAGCTGTTCCACTCAACACTAAGCTCGCCATTTCCGCCGCCTGTATACTCAGCAGTAACGGTTTTCGGCATTTCAAGTCTCTGACCAAGTCCCACATTTACTGACACAGGCTTTACTCCCGTATTTATTGGAGCAAGCCCTGCTGAGGGATAAGCGTTTATCAGAGCTGTGTACTGGTCTGCATTTATAGGGATAACATATCCGTGACGAGGCGTGAAGTTGAAGCTGTAGCTGTTTCGGCTTACTGTTGTGAAGTTCACAAGGTCGCTTGTCTCCTGCATTACGTAGTAACCGTCACCGTAAGCATCTGACATCATCAGCCACTTGTCCTGACCGATCAGCTTGTAGATATTAGGTCCTTCAACGCCGATATTTCCCTCGGACACCTGTTTTATCTCGCTGTAGGGGCCGCTTGCATGGTCGGCTGTAGCAAGATAAATACGCTTGTTAGTCTCGTTCTTGTAGTACATATAATACTTGTTTCCAACATGGATTATATCAGAGTCGATAGCGTCGTTGCCATTCTTAGGAGCAAACAGCAGCTGCGGCTCTGTATCAAGGCGTTTCATGTCCTTGCTGTACGCGTAATACATGATAGTTCTGTCGTCTCGTCCCGGAACTCTCGCTGCAAAATATATCATATAGGACTGCTTCTCGGGATCGTAGATAGCCTGAGGTGCCCACGCACGGTCTGCCCCCTGCATTATAGGATACTTATTTGCTATCTCGATGCTTGTCTCGTCGAACCAGTGAACAAGGTCTGTAGACTTGGCACTGAGGAGATTTCGGTTGCTGTTCCAGCCCAGTGAGGACTTCATATCCGTAGCCAGCATATAATACAGTCCGTCCTCGCCCTTAAAAATATACGGGTCACGGAGACACTCAGTACCTACGCTTGATTTCCACACAGCACCGCCGCCGTTGAGTGCCTTGAAATTGTAGCCGTCAGTACTTACTGCATAGGAAAGACGTTCCTGCTCGGGAGAGTTACCGAGGAAGTATGCAAACAAATACGCTACGTCAGGCTTTTCAGTGGAAATCGTGCTGTAAGTCTCCATATTCACTTCTTTTCCTGCAATAAAGCTTGTGAGCAGTACAAGATCGGCTGTATTCACAGTTCCGTTATTGTCAATATCGGCAACTGCCGACATTGTATCGTCAAAGCCGCTGATAACGCCTTTCTGCATGATGATACGGTCGAATATATCAACTGCACCGTCAAAGTTAAGGTCGCCGCGGACAAATTTAAAATCGCCGCCTACAGGTCGGATATAGAACTTTTGTCCTTCACCTGCCCAGTAGTCCCACTGGTCGATATTAGCTCCGTTTTCGTGACTGATATCGTATACGTCAAGTGCGGCATTTCCCGAACACTCACCTGTGATATAGTATGCATCATCTGTACGGTGGAGTATGAAATGCTGAGCCGCTGTGTCCTTGTACTCCGAGAGGTAGATGTTGTTTCCGTTGGTGGAGTCGCCGTTCTCAACAGTAAGCGCAAGATTTCTGTCCCTGCCCGAGAGTATGCAGCATTTTCCGTCCCCTGCACTCTCGATATGCCATACCTGCGAGTCGTCGCCCAGTTTCTCCCACTGATGAACATTTCCGTCATTTGCTGCTGTTATGTACTTGCCGCTGAGCCTCACCATGATAGTGTAATCAGCTCCGCTTATGACTTCGCCGTAGCTGTCTGCATAGTCCGCCTTTACCTGTGCATGAGAACTAACAGGATAAGCCGTAAAAGCCATTGCAGCTGCGCCAGCGATCGCAAGCAGCCGTTTAAATTTTCCCATTTTTCCAACCTCCTATTTACGTTTTTTCTTAGGCAACGGCAGTTCGTCCGCCATTGCCTCAAAAAGCTCCTTCAGAAATGCTTTATTCTCAATATCCTCAACAAGCAGCATTGCCTTTGCGCCATCATAAGGTATTTCAAGGCAGACATCAGGCATAAGTGCTCTTGCTTTTTCCGTGTTCTTTACAAGAAATCTGTCATCGTATATACCGCCGATAACTCTGCCCTGATAGTAGATAATGTACTCCCCCATCATAGCTCTGTAGGATATATCGCTGAGCTCTGAGAGCTGTTCCAGTACAAATTCAAGATAATCCTTTGATGACGACATTTTGATGTTTTCCTTTCTTTAAGTGCTGTTTCGTCTGCTAAAAACAATGCAGCTTTCATGGATAGCAGCCGCAGCGGCAACTGAGCATACGACAGCTGCACTATACCTTATGTCAATAAATGAAACTGTAAACGGAAGAATAAAACCCAGACCTCCTGCCGCCTTATTAATGACAGAATGAACTGCTGTGAGTTTTTTATGTATCATATACCCTGATAAGATATTACCGAGCTTTATCACTGCAATGATAGCGACGAAATAATATGCCCATGTGGGCATACTCAGCAAAGGCAGAAGCTTTATACAGCATATCGTTGCAAATATCATATCAGCAGCCGTATCCAGACTTGAACCGAATTCACTTACCGTATTCGTTTTTCTCGCAACTGCTCCGTCAGCAATATCTGAAATACCTGCTGCCATATACCAAAAATAAAAAGCAGGAGTGAATGCCGTGCAAAACAGCAGTGCAATACTTGCAAGCACTCTTATCCCTGTTATGATATTTGCCATTTAATTAATTCTCCGATAATATATAACGGGACGCCGAGGACGCCGTCTCCTATGATTCTATTCCCTGCTTTATTCCGTAAAACGCAATAAATATCCATCAGGATCCTGCACCAGAAACTCCTTCTGAACTATCTCCTCATTGCCGCTCCTATAGCTGCTGACCTTCATCTCTCTGAACGGTCTGATACCTGCGTCTGAAAGCCGTTTGTAAACAGCCTCCACATCAGAAACCGTCATTTCAAAATTGATGCCGCGACCGAATGGATATTCGAGGACACCCACACTCCAGTGACCGTTTTCCTGCTCAAACATCATCTGTATATCCTCATAAGAGAGAAAAATAAATTTATCTTCGGGTCTTTCGTATTCTACTCTGAATTGCAGCACTCCCACATAAAACTCTATGGTACGCTCAATATCAGCAACTGTCAGTTCAGGTATCATGGAATTGAATCTCAACCGCTTCACCCCACAATTATCAATTTGACTCTAAAAACATTTTATACTATTTTCTCCAAAAAATCAATAGTTTTTTGTACTTTTTCATATCCTTTGACACAAAAAGCTCCGACACGAAGTCGGAGCTTTTAACGTCAGTTTTTACTTTACAAGACCGATGCCCCAGATAGTGAAGCTGCCGCTGCCTGTGATTGAAACATCGAGATCTCCCGAAGTCTCCTGGTAGTAGCCGAGCTCTGCATCAGGACCGCCCCATGTGTACTGCTTGTTGCCGTTGACCTTTGTGGTCTTGCCGTTTACAGTAACATTGATGCTGCCCATTCCGCTGCTGTTAGCCTTGAATACGATTATGAGTCCCTTACCCTGAGTCTTGAAGGTCATAGGATTTCCACCGTTAAGGGTGTAGGAGTAAGGAAGTGAATTATAACCTGTACCTGCTCTCCATGAACCTGCATTGAAGTTATTGAGAGTCTTAGGATCAACGTTTACGCATGATGCATACTCTGCACCGTAAACATATGAAGTAGGCTGTGTATAGCCTGTTGACTGGTTCTCAGACTTTAATGCCTGACGCACATAGTATGCCATACAGTCTGCTACGAGCTGACCGCCCTTCTGATGCGGGTGATACTCGTCTGTGTAGTAGTCGCTTGCCTGGAGGAATTTGCTGTTGAACGCCTTTGTAAGTGCGTCGTCCATGCTGATTACAGGGATATCGAAGTTCTTGCCGATAGGATACATCTGTGACTGGCTTGAGAAACCGCCCTTTGCACGTGTGATAAGTACACATACGGCAGGCTCGTTAGGCATATCAAGGAACTTCTTGATACAGCTCTCGAAGCACTTCTTATACATGATATCCTCATGGTCGTTAACCGAGAATTCAAGGAATATGATATCAGGATTCTGAGATACGATATCCTTCTCGCTGCGGACAAGTCCTACAACTGAAGAAGTACCTGACATACCTGCGTTTATTTCCTTAAAGCTGCCCTTAGCGAATGTGTTCTTGAGGTAATTCGAGAACGGAGTTGTATAGTTCTTGCCCTCTGTGATAGAACCGCCGAGGTAAGCTACTGTAAGTGACTCACCGTTTTCAGCTGCTGTGAGCTTCTGAGCAAGTCTGTAAGTGTTGCCCATGTGCTTGATAGAGCTCTTATAGAAGTCGATGTACTGAGCAGAAGCTGTCTCCTGATAGTTGTCCCACTTTGATGTGTCGATCTGTGGTGCAGGAGGAGTTTCAGGCTCCGGCCATGCTGTGATCTTGCCCAGGATAAATGACTGGATAGCAACAAGGTCATTTACCTCAAACTTGCCGTTCTGGTCAACATCGGCAGCCTTTGAATAATCGCCTGCTACAATAGCCTTTCTTGCAGCTATCATATCAAGTGAGTCGATAGCTCCGTCGGAGTTTACATCGCCGAGGATAACAGGCTTAGGAGGCTCTGCGCCGTTTATCTCTGTTCCTTCGGGAGCACCTACAGCGTCATCAACGAAGAAGCTGATATAGTCGCTGTCATTCTCGTCAGTCTCAACATAGAGCTGAAGGTCAGATGCACCTGCCGGGATAGTATAGCTCTTGTTTGCCAGCTGTACCCATTCTCCCTTTGGTACGGTAACAGATGCGATATGATCGTACTTTGTCTCAGTACCGTCCGAGTACTGGAGAGAAAGCTGGAAGGTCTGCTCGGAAGGTCCGCTGTTGTACTTTACATTTGCAGCGAAGCTGTAAGCGTTGCCCGGTACGAAAGTTCTTGCACTGAGTGACTTTACAGCACCGTTCCATGTAGCTGTTCTGCCCGATACAGCAAGGCTGCCGTTACCGCTGAGCTTTTCAGATGTAGTTGACTCTACAGTTGCAGCTCCTCTTCCCGACCAGCTGTTTGTACCCGAATCATATGTATCGTGGAAGAAATAGCCGTCTTCATCAAGGTTCTTGGAAGGATCTACTGCCTCGCCCTCAGTTGTGAGAACGAATGTTGTAACGCTTTGTGCAGGAAGTGAAGCTGAGAAGCTTGTTCCGTTGGCGCTTAGCTCCTTCTTTGCAATATTTGCGGAAGCCGAGGTTGTATAGCTGTCAACGTACTGTATGCTCTCGCCGCTTCCCATTGAGAATTCCTGATTGACAGCTGAATTGTTTTTATTGATAGCAACTACAGCAACGTTTCCGTCTGTGTTCTTATATGCAGATACGAGAACGTTTGTGTTGGGCTGCTCTGTTACGCCGATACGCTGTGCGCCGGGACGTACCCACTTTGAGTACTGAGCCATGCTGTATCCGCGCTTGCTGATAGTGCCATTTTCCTTCATAGGACCGTAGTTTCTTCTGATATACCACCATACGTAAGCATTGAGGTTGCCAACAACGAGGCCGTTGTGGATATTCTCGGCTACCTGGAGTCCCTCAGGCCAGCGGTCATTTGAGTCTGCCTCACTGTTTGGTACATAGACCTCTGTCATCCAGATATCCTTACCGCAGTTTTCAAGTGACGGGAAATCCATCTGGCTGCGCTGTGTACCGTAGAAATGAGTACCGAAAAGGTCTGTATTTGCCATTGCCTGACTGTTTCCGAGGATAGCGTTGTAGATATCCTTCTTATACTGGAAGCTCTCAGGCGACATGAGTTTGACATTTGTGCCTTCCTTTATGGTCTTGCCGTACTGAGCTATGAATGAAGCAAGATCACTTGCGCTCCAGTATGTCCACTCGGAAGCGTAGTCAGGCTCGTTCTGGATAGATACGGAATAAAGATCAATACCCTGACCTTCCATATACTTACAATAGCTGTTGAGGTGCTGTGCATATTCAGCCCACTTATCCTTCTTGAGCTGATACTTACCGCCGTTAAGTCCGCCGTTTACTGTATTACGGATAGCAGCAGGAGGATTCCACGGTGAAGCAAATACTGTAGCGCCGAGTGCCTGAGCTCGTTTGGCAGTAGGAACTGCTCTGCTCCACGCGCTGCTGTCATCGCTGACATAAATACGCAGGATTGTAAATCCAAGCTCGTCATCACCGTTTCCGAATGCCTTCTGTACCTGTGCATCGGTCATATCTCCCTGTGTTATCCAGTCAGGAAGATTTATTCCGCCGAAACCTCTGATAGTCTGGTATACATCGGTAGTATCAATTACCGCTGCACCTGCCGCAGAAGCCTCAATTACGTAATCGTCGGGAAGAATATTCACACCTGCGAACAGCAAAGCCGAGGCTGTCACAACAGAGAGCATCTTCCCTAATAAGGTTGAATGTTTCATGCTATCACTCCTTTTCATAAAAACATAACTTATTATTACCGATTTAATTATACTTTACTGCTTGTAATAAAACAACCTATTTTTTACATATAAGGTGGACTTTATGACGGTCAAGTAGAATTTTCAGCATATTACACATCATGTGCAGGTACATATTGTTTAAATCAAACAAAAATCGAGATTAATTCGATTGGAACGCGTAATTTAAGTAATATACACAATTTTTCAGCATATTGCACTATCTTTATTATAACTTATCTACATATATTTGTCAAGTGAGCAGAATACTGCCTTTATGCTAAAAAAATTCACGGCTTTTGCCGCAATTGCAAAACGCCGTGAATCAATACCATTATCAGAAAATGCTTTGTTCTATACCTAAATTCATCATATCAACTTAAAATACAGTAATATGCTGTAACGCCTTTACTGATAGTAATATCTTTACATCAGCAAATCACAAACTCAGCATAAATTTACTGCTTTCTTCCCCTGAAAGCCAGCTCTACTGCCCGATACGCTCCATCATATACGCCTGCTTTTTTAGCTGTGAGGATATGTCCGCACATTTTTTCGATGATATCACCGCCATGCTGTATCATGTCGATCATTGCCGCAGTTTCGGCAGCTGTTGTACATTCATATGTGCCGTCACCTATCTCCGCAGCACGGACAGCGCCCCATGCTTCGTGACCGCCCACACGCTTTATCATAAGCTTAGGCACAGGATAAAATGCAAGCTCGCTTGGCTTGGTTATGAGCACATCGCTGCACCGCATAAGCAGGTTAGTCGAATACACCGCCGCAAATATATCCTTGTGACAGAATGCGTGTATCCCTCTTGCTTCTCCGTCATATGCAGCCCTGCAAAATCTCGTTGTCTCTCCGAAATCGTCAAAATGCTCATGCAGGAAAGGCTTCATCTGCGGAACAGCAGTTACAAGCTCATGCCATACCTTGTCATGGTCACCAACATTTATAAACAGCGCAGCCTTGCCGGCTTTTACAGCAGGCAGCAGCTTCCTGATAACAGCCACGAATATTTCCTTCTGCGCACCTGCTCCACCTACAGACATGAGCCAGCGTTTGGTTTTTCCGCCAACCGCACGCGCGGTACGCCTTTTACAGTCCTCTTCGATGTTGCTCACAAGCTCATGGTCGATATAGTGACCTGTGTAAACTATAGCTTCCTTAGGCATCGGCTTCAGCTGACGCTTTTTGTCCATGCCGCGCAGCGCCCTGTAACCCAGATAGGACGAAGGAGTCTGGACTGTATGTATCGCACCCTCGGAAAGATGAAGTCCCATAGGCCAGTTGTCGGGGATAGCGTTCACCACATGAGTAAGCCCTGCATGGACTGCCGCCTGTGACGGCCACACATGAGTCGCAACATAGGGTATATCCTTCGGAAGGTCACGGAATACAGCTGTCATCAGCTCAGTTGTTTTCTGATCCATGCTGTTATATGTGAGCTTTCGGAACCCTTCGCTGTTGAGAGGCTCCCACACAAGCTTATTGAAAAGACTGAATTTCTGGGACAGCCTTGAACCGAGCGAATACAGCTCGTTCTGCTCCGCGATTATCTTTCCGCAGGAAGCCTGCTTGAAAGAATGAAGGTCGAACCAGTAGGGCTCATATCCCATAGCGTGAGCCGCTGAAGCTATCGCCATTGATATCCTGTAATGACCGAAGCCCATACGGATATTACCTATAATTATGCTCTTTTCATCA
This sequence comes from Ruminococcus flavefaciens ATCC 19208, assembly GCF_000518765.1. Classification (GTDB taxonomy): domain Bacteria; phylum Bacillota; class Clostridia; order Oscillospirales; family Ruminococcaceae; genus Ruminococcus; species Ruminococcus flavefaciens. Next base: position 59,102 of record NZ_JAEF01000023.1, read on the forward strand.
AATTTGCAGCCGCTCTCTTTGCCGAGAACTATCTGACGAACTCCAAGAGGCTCGCTGATAGCAGGTGCGGGGACAGCCGCAAGGTGATAAACGGTCTCTGTATCGTCACCGTATCTGCTCATGTACTTTCCCTTGGTCTTTACCGCCTTTTTGTAGGCTTTACGGGAAATTTCATTCTCAAAAATATATTTCGATCTATCCATAAAAATCCCTCCAAGGTCTTGACAAAACTTATAAAATATGTTAAAATATTTCTAAGGAATGATAGACTGTCTATCATCTGATATATAGTCTATCACAAAAAAGGAGGTTTGTCAAGTGGTAAACGAATTTTCTCAGGAAACTTTAAAAAACAAGCGTTTTGAAAAAGCCGTCGAAGTAAGTGCCCAGCTTTTTCTGAAAAATGGCATAGAGAACGTAAAGATGACCGATATCGCTGACGAATGCGGCATCGGCGTTGCTACACTGTACAGATATTTCGGAACAAAAAACGGTATAACCATCGCAGCTATGACTTATATGTGGAACGAGCTCAACAAGATGTTCAGCGATATTTTTGAGTCAGATGTCTTTCTTTCACAGAGCGGTATAAAGCAGATAAACGATCTTATGAGAATGTTCGCTGTACTCTATCAGGCTCACCCTGCCTTTATGCGGCTTCTTGCAGAGTTTGACCTTATGCTCTCATCAGGTGATATCCCCAAAAAGGAACTGAAGGATTACGAGAAGTCTATTATAAACTTTTATCCTGTATTTGAAAGGTCCTATATGACAGGCATTTCCGACGGAACTGTCCGCGAGATACCCGATGTCCGTCTTTTTTATCTATCATACGCCCATACGCTCATGGAGCTCAGCAAAAAGCTCATTCAGGGAGAGCTTCTCCCCGGTGATGACTTTTCAAATGCCGAGCATGAACTTGGAACCATTATCGACACCGCCGTATTCTTTCTGAAAAAGGAGTGACGCATTATGGAGGGCAAAAAAACTGCTGCCAACAAGATATTATGGATATTCGCTATCGGTCAGCTTGGCTGGTCCATACTTGCGGGAATCATCTCAAACTGGCTGGTATTCTTCTATCAGCCCAGTCAGGAGGAGCTTGCGAAGGGTCAGACCACTCTGATACCTCAGGGGACATTCATCGGTCTTACCGTTATCGGTGTGATAACTGCTGTGGGACGTATCTTCGATGCAGTTACTGATCCGTTCATTGCAGGTAAGTCCGATTCTATGAAGCACAGACTGGGCAGGCGCATACCTTTCATGCGTCTTGCTGCTGTACCATTCGGTATAGTTACAGTAATGATGTTCGTTTCTCCGTTTGAAGCAGGCAGCAAGGGCAATGTTGCCGTTCTGTTCCTGTTCGCCATGCTTTTCTATCTGTGCATGACCTGCTACTGCACCCCATACAACGCACTTATCCCGGAGCTTGGCAGTACACAGAATGCACGAATAAATCTCTCCACCTATATCTCCGTGACATACTTCTTCGGTACGGGCATCGCGTTTTTCCTGCCGAATATAGCAGGCATCTTCACGGAAGGCCTCGGTTATGCAAACGGCTACCGCGTAAGTATCGCCATACTCGCAGCCATTGCAGTGATATGTATGCTCGTTCCTGCATTTCTTATCGACGAGAACGAGTATGTTGATACTACTCCGAGCAAAAGCTCTGCGTTCAGCTCTCTCCTTTCCACCTTCAAAAACAAGGATTTCCGCATTTTTGTATGCTCGGATATACTCTACTGGATAGGTCTGACCCTGTTCCAGACAGGTCTGTCATTCTATGTTACAGTTCTTCTCGGACTCGATGCTAAAATGACATCTACTCTCTTCATAATAATGACAGTATCTTCACTGTTATTCTATCCTGCGGTAAATGTATTCTCCAAAAAACTGGGCAAAAAGAAGCTCATCTCATTTGCCTTCCTTTTCTTCTCTGTCGCCTTTATCGTAACAGCAGGCGCAGGTCTTTTCGATATCCCTGCTATGGCATACGGAGTTATAATTGCAGTTCTCGCAGCACTGCCAATGGCTATACTCGGCATACTTCCGCAGGCTGTTGTTGCCGATATATCCGAGGAGGACAAGCTTGCTACGGGTGAGAGCCGTCAGGGTATGTTCTACGCTGCAAGAACTTTTGCCTTCAAAATGGGACAGTCACTTGCCATGCTGCTGTTCACAAGTATCGCACTTGTGAACTCAGACGTAAAAAAGGGCGAATCAGGCTACGGTCTCGGCTATCGTCTTACCGCTGCCCTTGCAGCCGTACTGTGTCTGCTGGGCGGTCTTGTATTCTTTAAATACAACGAAAAGAAAGTCCTCAAACGAATAGAGGAGGGTCAGAAAAATGCTTAAATTCAAGTCGCTGCAATTCCTTTACAAAGACGGTGAAAACGATTTTATGGCAATTACCTCAAGCTCATTGAGAAACGACAGAATGGAGCTTGAAATAAACACTCATGACGACGTTTTTACCGTGTCTGTCAAAGCAAACGAAACCATAACTATTCAGAAAATGTACGCAGAATTTGAATACGTGTACAGTGAGGACGAAAAGATATTCCTGAACGGATATCAGTCATGGACGGATTCAATTGAACATGATATCAATGATAAAATGCGCGGTATCAGACATATTCCCTGTGCAATACGCGAAAAATATGCATTTTCGCAGTACGGCGACTATAATTTTGCCGATTACGGTGAATATATGCACGGCTGGACTTACGGTTATATCAGACGCGGTGATAATTATTGCTTCATTGGCTCGCTCTCGGAGGAAAGCGGCTTCACACAGATAATAACCAAAACAGACAAGAATATCATAGCATTTCAGAAGGACTGCTCAGAGCTGGATATCAGCGGCGAATGGTGCGCATTAAAGCTGTATCTTGCAGAGGGAGCGGAAAGAGATGTATTCGACATTTACTTCGATCTTCTCGGAGTTGCTCCGAGAAAAGGTGCAAAGCCTGTTTTCGGCTATACAAGCTGGTACAATCACTTTCAGGATATCAGCGAGGAAACTATTTCCGTTGACCTTTCCGGCTTTGACGCTATTTCCGCAAAAGCAGACGTTTTCCAGATTGACGACGGCTGGCAGACTGCGGTTGGAGACTGGCTTTCGGTAGATGCTGATAAATTCCCCAAAGGCATGAAAAAAGCTGCCGATGACATCAGAAACGCAGGCATGACCGCCGGAATATGGCTGGCTCCCTTTATATGCGAGGAAAACTCGGAAATATTCAGGAACAAAAAACACTGGCTTGTCCCCGACGGCAAGAGAGGATTCGTAAAAGGAGGCTCTAACTGGAGCGGCTTCTACGCACTTGATATTTACAATTACGAAGTGAGGACGTATATCAAAAACGTTATCAGCACTATCGTAAACGACTGGGGATACGGACTTCTGAAGCTGGATTTCCTCTATGCTGCCTGCATAGTTCCGAGAAGAGAAAAGCCGCGCGGTCAGATAATGTCTGAAGCTATGGACTTCCTGCGCAAATGTGCAGGCGATGCTTTTATACTCGGCTGCGGAGTCCCGCTTGCTTCGGCATTCGGAAAGGTGGATTACTGCCGTATCGGCTGCGATGTCACTCTCGACTGGAACGACAAGCCACATATGCGTCTCATGCATCGTGAACGAGTAAGCACTAAAAATTCCATTCTCAATTCTGTTTTCCGCCGTCAGCTGGATCACAGGGCATTCCTAAGCGATCCTGATGTATTTCTGCTCAGACCCTGCAATATATCAATGTCCGAGGAGAAAAGAAAATGTCTTGCGGAAATAAACGCACTTATGGGAAGTGTACTATTTACTTCCGATAATTTCTTTGATTATACCGAGACAGAACTGAAGGAGCTTTCCAGAATATTAAAAATACGCGGCGCAAATATAATATCGGCTGATCTCAATGACAGCGAGCTGACACTGAAATTCAGGATTGGTGAGAAAAAGTATATAAAAATATACAGCATATGACACAAAAGGCTGACTCTCAGCAGAAAGTCAGCCTTTTTCAAAAGTTCCTTATGTCGTTTTTTGTCGTATCCTGTCGTTTTACAGAAAAGACGACATTATGCTGTTTTATAAGAGGTGATGTACTTGAAAGACAAAAATCCTTTCAAAACGTACCTTCTCTTTATACTCTGCGCATTTATAATCATCGGAGCAACAATATTCTATTTCAGAACTGCCGACACAAAGAAAAATAACTCAACTATTATTTTCGGTGAAAAAACTGTTGCCCCCACTACTCAGCCCGTAAAAGAACTCACTGATATCACAACGTCCAAAGCTATAAAAAGCACAACTTCTGCCAAAACAGTAACAACCAAAGTCACAACAACTGCTGTTACAGAAAAAATATACATTGACATAAATTCAGCAGAAGCAGATGAGCTTACACAGCTCAAAGGAATCGGAGAGGTACTTGCAGGCGAGATCATAAGCTACCGCATAAACAACGGCAGATTTCGCAATATAGAGGAAATAATGAAAGTCAACGGCATCGGTGAAGGGATTTTCGCTGATATACGTGATCATATCTTCGTCATTGATCCGGTTTATGATGAAGATGTACAGGAGGAGTCTGTTCAGGAAAGCGAAGAAGTGACCGAATATACTCCGACTCTTGAGGAGCTTGCTCCCATAGATATCAATACAGCAGATATTGATACACTTATGCTGCTCCCTCATGTTGATGAAGATATCGCCAATAAAATTATTAACTTCCGCGAGCATACACAGTTCCGAAATGTTTATGAACTGTTGCTCATAGAAGGACTTTCACAAAATGATGTGGGAGATATCGTTCCGTATGTAACGACATAAAAAGCTGCGCAAGAGGAAAACTTACGCAGCTTTTGTCTTTTTATTGCCATTTTCGTATAAAACTAATCACTAAAAACTAACGCCTAATAGCAATATTATGATTTATACATTATTCACTATTCATTATTAATTAAGCCCATCACGTAAATGATGGGCGTTTCTGGTTGGGGCAGCGGGATTTGAACCCACGAGTGCAGGAGTCAAAGTCCTGTGCCTTACCGCTTGGCTATACCCCAAAAAATCACTATAATATTATAACAAAAATCCTGCAATAAATCAATACCGCAGGATTTTTATTTTTATTTTAACAATATTTTTTATCAATACCATTCACGTTCATGCATATCCTTGAATTCGTGCATTGCCATGATAACAGCAACTATGGCAGCAAGACCGTCTGCAATAGGTCCTGTATACATTATACCGTCTATCTTAAAGAACAGCGGCAGTACGATAAGAAGGGGCACGAAAAACAGTATCTGTCTCGTAAGTGAAAGGAATACGCCCTTTATGGACTTACCTATTGATGTAAAGAATGTGGAAGTTATAGGCTGCAAGCAGTTTAGCCATGTGAAGAACATTGATATCCTGAAGAACTTGGCACCGAATTCATAATAGCCTTCGCTTGCGTCCTTGTTTGCAAATACGCTGAGTATCTGTCTCGGGAAAAGCTGGAAGCATATAAATGCTACCACTGAAATAGCCGCTCCTGTCTTTAAAGCCATCCAGAATGCACTTTTTACCCTGTCGTAATTCTTTGCACCGTAGTTGAAGCTCTCAATAGGCTGAGTACCCTGTGCAAGTCCGATAACTATTGAAAATACTATCATATTGACCTTCATTACTATTCCTGCAACGGCAATTGGGTCATCTGCACCGTACTTTGAAAGCGCACCGTAATGTCTGAGCGAATTGTTGAGAACTATCTGAACGACTGCTATAGCTATCTGATTGAAACAGGAAGCCATGCCTATTGAGAATAATCTGCCGACTATATTTGCCTTCGGGAAAAGATGTCTGCCGAAAAGATAAACTGTCTTGAAATTAAAACAGTATACGATAACAATAACAGCCGAAATAAACTGTCCTGCTACTGTCGCTATAGCTGCTCCCTTCATTCCCCAACCAAGTCCCAGTACAAGCACTGCGTCCAGTATCGTGTTGATAACAGCACCCGTGATATTACATATCATCGTCATTTTAGGACTTCCGTCAGCACGTATGATATGTCCGCCGCCTGCTGTGAGGATAAGGAACGGGAAGCCAAAAGCTGTGTACTTTACGTATTCCTGCGCATAAGGCAATACCGCATCTGTAGCTCCGAAGCGTTTAAGCAGCGGTGTAAGGAAGGTCAGCGTGACCACCGACATTATGATACCGCTGACTGCCAGAAGTGAAAGTGCGTTTCCAGCAAAGTACGGGGCTCGCTTCTTGTCGCCCATACCAAGCGTAAGATTAAAGCACGAAGCACCGCCTATACCAAAGAGAAGTGCCAGTGCCATACAGCCCGTTGTAAACGGGAAAGCGATAGAAGTCGCTGTGTTTCCGAGTGTACCGACTGCCTTTCCGATAAACAGCTGGTCTACCATATTGTACAGTGCGCTTACAAGCATACCGACAATACTCGGGATAGCGAACTTCATCATAAGTGAACGAACAGGTGCATATCCAAGAGGATTTCCGCCCATGCCCTGCGGCGGTCCTCCTGCTCCGCGCGGTGGTCCGCCAATCCCCGTAGGTGGTCCTCCTGCTCTTCCGGAAGGGTCTCCGTATCCATTTTCATTCATGTTTTCTAAACCTTCTTTTTCTAATTTCCAAATACTTTCCTATTATACACCTTTTATAGCCAAAATACAATAGCGTTATAAAAAAATAATATCAAAAAAAATATCAATACAAAAGGTTATTTATGATGCAATTTCAACAAATAGGAATATGTACCGTCTTGACATCAGGCTGTGTATGTGGTAAAATTATTAATAGTATATATTAATGCAAAATTGGAGTAAACACATGAAAATAATACTTGCTTCAGCTTCGCCGAGACGGCGTGAGCTGATGAAATATATAACCGAGGACTTTGAGGCTGTGTCTATGGACTGCGACGAGACTCTCCCCGATAATATCGCTCCCACAGCGGCTTCCGAGTACCTTGCGGTGCTGAAAGCAAAAGCGGCTGCGGAGAAATATCCCGACTGCGTTGTTATCGGCTGCGATACTACAGTCATATGCGAGGACGAGATACTGGGAAAGCCAAAGGACAGAGCCCAGTGCATAGCCGATATATCAAAGCTCTCGGGCAAGGCACATCAGGTCATCACAGGCTGCTGCATAATCAGCGGCGGCAAGGTCAGTTCATTCTCGGAAGTGACCGATGTTACATTCAGAAAGCTCACAGCTGCCGAAATAGAGGCATATGCCGACACCGACGAGCCCTATGACAAGGCAGGCGGTTACGGCATACAGGGAAAAGGCTCTGCGCTCATCGTCCACATTGACGGAGACTTTTTCAACGTTGTGGGACTTCCCGTAGCAAGACTCTTTAACGAATTGAAAATTCAGGATTGAGAATTAATATGTTCGCTTCGCTCACATATTTAAATATTATCGCCGCAGGCGATACCATAACTTTCAACTCTCAATTCTCAACTCTCAACTTTTAAGTGTTGTTCACGGACTGCCAAATAAGCAGTGCCCCAAATCTGTGATTTGGCTGGCAATGCTATATGCAAAGCTGGCAGCCCCTACACTAATCACTAAGCTCTATAAACTAAAAACTTAATTATAAAGGAGTACCCAATCATGAACTCAACCGCATTTCATTCTGCTGACATTCTTATCCCAAAGGACTGCGATATGCACAAGTGGTCCGTTATCGCCTGTGACCAGTACACAAGCGAGCCAGAATACTGGGACGAGGTGAGCAAAACAGTCGGAAACGCACCGTCTACACTCAACCTCATTCTCCCCGAGCTGTACCTCGAACAGGACGGCGTTGCACAGCGTATCGACAATATCCACTCTGCTATGGACAAGTATACTGCTGACGGTATCTTCACAGAGTACAAGGACGCTATGGTCTATGTTGAGCGTATCCAGAGCAACGGCATACTCCGTCAGGGAATCGTTGGTGCTATAGACCTTGAAAAGTATGATTTCTCAAAGGGCAGCACATCAGAGGTAAGAGCTACCGAAGCTACAGTTATCGAGCGTATACCTCCCCGTATCAAGGTAAGACAGGGTGCTCCACTTGAACTCCCACATATTATGATACTCATTGACGACCCGAACAATACAGTTATCGAGCCGCTGGCAAAGAGCGTTTCGGACGACAGCAAGCTCTACGATTTTGAGCTTATGCAGAATGGCGGCAGCATAAAGGGCTGGCTGGTAGACAAGTCCGCACAGGAGAATATCGACAAGGCTCTCTGCGCACTTGCCGATCCTGATACATTCTGCAAGAAATACGGTCTCAGCAATACTCCTGTACTCCTCTATGCTATGGGCGACGGAAACCACTCTCTTGCTACTGCAAAGGAGTTCTACGAGCAGCTCAAAAAGGCAGATCCCAATAAGGATCTTTCAAATCACCCTGCTCGCTATGCTCTCGCTGAGATAGTTAATCTCCACAGCGATGCACTTAAATTCGAGGCTATACACCGCCTTGTATACGATGTAGACTGCGACAAGCTCATTTCCGAGCTCACTGCTGCACTGGATCTCTCAGAGACTAAGGAGTCCGACCAGTACGTTATCTGCACCCGCAAGGGCGTTGAAAAGAAGCTCTACATCAACAAGAAGTCATCAAATCTGTCCGTTGGTTCGCTCCAGAACTTCCTTGACGGCTATATCAAGGCAAACGGCGGCAAGATCGACTATATCCACGGTGCTGACACAGTTAAGTCACTTGCCGAGAAGCACAACGGAATCTCCTTCGTTCTGCCTGATATGGACAAATCTCAGCTCTTCCCGACTGTTATCAAGGACGGTGCACTCCCGAGAAAGACTTTCTCAATGGGTCACGCTGAGGACAAGAGATTTTACATCGAAGCAAGAAAGATCGTTGACTAATGGAACTTCTGAAAAACCTCGCCAAGCTTCACACCACGGAGCTTGGCGTTCTGCGTATAAAACGAAATCTCGGTATCGAATGTGATGATACAGTTGCATGGTGCAGGGACAGGATAAACTCTCCCGATGCTGTTATCGAACGCAAAGGCAAGAACTGGTACATAACGGTGAACGACTGTATCATTACCGTAAATGCATATAGCTATACAATAATAACTGCACATAAAGCAGTTACATAAGAGGTATCGTTATGAATAAAACAAGTCATCTGAAATACTTTCTGCCTGCTCGCTGCATATTATTCCTGTTCATCTTTATTGCAGGAGCTTTTATCATGAAGCAGGAAGTCAGTGATATATCAAATTGGTGGTCAATAGTCGCAAGTGCCGTAAATATATTGACTATATTTTTCCTTGTTATATCTGCAAAAAAAGCAGGCAGCAGCTATGGTGAACTTATCGGCTTGCAAAAGGGAAAAACTCCCGTAAAGAAAATGATACTGCTTATAATCGGCTTCATTTTCATCGGTATGGCAGGACTTTACGGCGCAGGCTATATCTGCTACGGAGTTCTCCCCTATTCATCGCCCATGATGGTAGAGCCAATTTCGCTTATACTTGCAATACTGAACATCGCCGTACTGCCCGTTACTACTGCGCTGGCTGAGGACGGTCTGTACCTCGGCGGCGGTGTGAACCAAATAAAAAGCAAGTATGCGGCAATACTTGTACCAGCCTTTTTCTACGCGCTTCAGCACTGCTTCATACCTACGCTGTTTGACGCAAAGTACATGATATACAGATTTATCTCATTCCTGCCGCTGACTGTTATATTCTGCATTCACTACCATAAAAACCGCGATCCCCTGCCGATCATGATCGCTCACGCTATCCTTGACCTTGCTACAGCAATGACAATACTTGCAACATCTGCCGACCATAGCCTGTACGAAAAAATGATAAATATTTAAAGGAACAATAATATGAACATACGACGATTTGAACCCAAAGATGCCGAATCAGTTTCGGCTGTTGTTATAAAAACTCTCAGAATATCAAACATTAAGGACTACCCTGCGGAGCTTATGGAGGAGGTAGTTAAAAGTATGCAGCCCCAGAATATCCTCGAACGTGCAGGCTGGACGCATTTTTATGTAGTCGAGGACGGTGATAATATAATCGGCTGCGGTGCTATCGGTCCTTACTGGGGCAAGGAGGACGAGAGCAGTCTCTTCACTATATTTGTTCTTCCCGAGTATCAGGGCAAGGGCGTGGGCAGAGGTATCATCGAAACTCTCGAAAAGGACGAGTACTTCCTCCGTGCAAAGCGTATAGAGATACCCTCGTCTATCACAGCCTGTCAGTTCTATCGAAAGCTCGGCTACGACTACAAAAACGGTATTGCCGAAATTGACGAGGAACACGTTTACCGCCTTGAAAAGTTCAGGGAAGTATAAGGAGTAAAATATGTCCGATATTTTTTCAAGAACAGAGCTTCTCGTTGGTGAAGAAGCTATGGATATACTGGCGAATTCCCGCGTTGCCGTTTTCGGTGTCGGCGGTGTGGGCGGATATGCCGTTGAAGCTCTCGCCCGTTCGGGAGTGGGTGCACTCGACCTCATTGACGATGACAAGGTATGCGTGACCAATATAAACCGTCAGATAATCGCCCTCGGCAGCACTGTGGGTATGTACAAGGTTGACGCGGCTGCGGAGCGTATACACGACATAAATCCCGAATGCAAAGTCACCTGCCACAAGATGTTCTATATGCCCGAAACTGCCGATAAACTGGACTTTTCACAGTACGACTACATCGTTGACGCTATCGACACCGTAACGGGCAAGATAGAGATAATCATGCAGGCTCAAAAGGCAGGAGTTCCTGTAATAAGCTCTATGGGTGCAGGAAACAAGCTTGACCCAACTGCATTTGAGGTGGCTGATATCTACAAAACTTCCGTATGCCCCCTTGCAAGGGCTATGCGTTATCAGCTGAAACGCCGCGGCATCAAGAAGCTGAAGGTAGTCTACTCAAAGGAGCAGCCCATAGTCCCACAGGGACAGGCAGTTGATGACGGTTCGGGCAATACCGATATGCGTACAGGCACTGCAAAGCGTTCAACTCCTGGTTCTACGGCGTTTGTGCCGTCAGTTGCAGGACTTATTATCGGCGGCGAAGTAATAAAAGATCTTATAAAACTGAAAAAAACGTGAAAAAGGACCTCTCTTGCGAAAGGTCCTTCTTCATTAATGGCATATATTTTTATGTGTAACATGATCTCAGAAGCTGTTTTTACTTCACAGCGTCAAAACCATGCTGGAGATCTGCAATGATATCGTCAATGTGCTCTGTACCTATGGAGAGTCTTACTGTTGTAGGCTTGATACCTGCTTCAAGAAGCTCTTCTTCGCTCATCTGTGAGTGAGTTGTAGATGCAGGATGAATAACCAGTGACTTAACATCGGCTACGTTTGCAAGAAGTGAGAAGAGTTCGAGACTCTCTGTGAACTTCTTTGCGTCCTCGGCTGTGCCCTTTATCTCAAATGTGAAGATAGAAGCTGCACCGTTGGGGAAGTAATTGTCGTATAATTCCTTTGCTCTGCCTGTTTTCAGTGAGGGGTGGTTCACCTTTGCTACCTGTGGGTGGTTCTTGAGGAAGTCCACTACCTTGAGTGCATTCTCTGTATGACGCTCAAGACGAAGTGAAAGTGTTTCGAGTCCCTGTAAGAGCAGGAATGAGTTGAAAGGCGAGATAGTTGCGCCCTGATCTCTCATGAGAGTTGTACGAAGCTTGAGTATGTATGCAAGGTTTCCGCAAGCCTCTGTGAATACAACTCCGTGATATGAGGGATTCGGCTTTGAAAGACCGGGGAATTTATCGTTCTGTGCCCAGTCAAATTTACCTGAGTCGATAACTACACCGCCCATTACGGTACCGTGACCGCCGATGAACTTTGTTGCAGAATGTACTACAATATCAGCACCGTGCTCGATAGGTCTGAGAAGATATGGTGTAGCAAAGGTATTGTCCACGATAAGCGGGATACCGTGCTTGTGAGCGATAGCCGATATAGCTTCGATATCTATAACATCTGAATTAGGATTGCCAAGAGTCTCAGCGTAAAGAAGCTTTGTATTGGGCTTGATAGTCTTTTCAAAGTTTGCAGGATCGGAAGGATCAACGAATGTTGTTGTAAGTCCCTGCTCGCGGAGAGTATTGTTAAGGAGATTGTAAGAGCCGCCGTAGAGGTCTATAGAAGCTACGATGTGATCTCCTGCTGTTGCGATGTTCTGTATTGCATAGCTGATAGCTGCTGAACCTGATGCCGTAGCAAGTGCGCCTGCACCGCCTTCGAGAGCTGCTATTCTCTGCTCGAACACATCAGAAGTAGGATTCATGAGTCTTGTGTAGATGTTTCCGCCCTCTGTAAGTCCGAAACGTCCTGCTGCCTGAGCAGAGTCCTTGAAAACGTATGAAGTAGTTGCGTATATCGGAACTGCTCTCGCATCTGTTGCCGGATCCGGCTTCTCCTGACCTGCGTGTATCTGTATTGTCTCAAATTTATAATTGCTCATAACTGAACTTCCTTTCAAAAATTAATTATTATTTGTTGTTTACTATTATTATTTGATTTTCCGACACATTCGCTCGGAATTGATTATCTCACGTATATCCCTCATTTTATGCACCTCTGTGTTTTTCTTTACTCATATCATACCACAGCAATAGGTATTTGTCCAATACATATGAATTATCATCGGTTATAGTTTTAATCTATAACCACAAACAAAAAAATTCCCGAGAGATCATCTCGGGAGATTTATCGTTATATTTTGCCTTCCTTGAATACCTGCATCATCTCGTTTGTAAGGCTGTGGCTGTAGGGCTGTAGAACTATGTCCTCACGCTTTACCCATTCTGCGTATTTAAGCTCGCTTTCGTCCATATGTATCTCGCTGTCACCTTCCGCATCGCAGAAAAATCCAACAAGTATATCCTGAGCCATTCCCCAGGGCTGAGACTTGTAATACCTGATATTCTTCACCTTTACGCCTGTTTCTTCCATTACCTCACGCTCTACAGTCTGTTCGAGAGTCTCGCCTATCTCCGTAAAGCCTGCAACAAGGGCATTATGCGCAAATCCGCTGCGGTATTTGGTTATGAGTATACTGTCGCCCTTGGTCACTCCTACTATTACAGCAGGATTTATCCTCGGATATACCGTATTTCCGCATCTGCTGCATTTAAGTGCACGTTCCTTTTCGTGAAAGGCAAGCTTTTCTCCGCATTTTCCGCAGTAGATGTTATCTGTGTACCATTTCCACAAATGATATGCAGTAAAAGCTGCAAATAACTCCTTACCGCTGCACTTGTCCCTGAGCTGGCGCATTGTCATATACTCAAACGATGGATAAGAACGCTCAAACTGAGTAAGTGAGATGAAATAGTTCCTTTCATCAACAGAAAAGGCATAGACACTGCCTATAGCGTCGATATCGCTGCCCTTCGGAAAAACCATGTTCCCGTCAGTGATATTTACAAGCAGCCTTCCCTCTGAATCAAAAAACAGTATCGTATCATCATTTGTCATAGTGTACGGTATGTACTTGTTGTCCAGTCTGCTCGGATATATGTCCTGTATCATTTTACCACCCTTTGCAACATTATATGTTTATATACATTATACGCCATATTGCTTCATTTGTCAATTGCAGCGTGACGCTGCACCCTTGCTCCGCGATAAAGTTTTTTTGAAAGGCATACCGGTCTCCGCGAGACAGCATATTCAAAGAGCAAATATCATCGCGTGATAGCGTGACGGCGCAGATCCTGCGCTCCTTTACTCGGCGGATATCATAAGATACCACGAACTGCCACAGGCAGCCCCTACATTGCGCTCATTTTCGCTTTCAGCGTAATTAACGGACGACCAATGGTCGTCCCTACAGTGCGTCATTCAAAGTTTACGCGTGATTGGCGGGAGCCCGAAGGCGGCGTCACATACACTCCCCTCTACTCTTTACTATCTCTCACTAATCACTATGCACTAACCACTAATCACTATAAACTCTTGACCTTTTCGGCAATTTGTGCTATTATAGTTTGTATTGGAATAAATGGAGATAAGAAAGGATACATATGCATTTTAATGAACTGAATTTATCACAGGAGCTTCTTCGTGCTGTAGATGAGCTGGGATATACGGAGATGACGGAAATACAGCAGGAAAGTATCCCCCTGCTCCTTGAAGGTCGTGACGTTGTGGGACGTTCTAACACAGGTACGGGAAAAACCGCAGCTTTCGGAATACCTGCCGTTGAGAGCATTACCGAAGCTGACAGAAAATCAGCTGTTGTCCTTATACTCTGCCCTACCCGTGAGTTGGCTATGCAGGCCAATGAGGAGATACGAAAATTCGCCAAGTACAAGGAGGGTGTGAAGTCCTCTGCTGTATACGGCGGCGCAAGCATGGAAAAGCAGATACACGAGCTGAAACGCGGTGCTAATATAATAATAGGTACTCCAGGAAGAGTCATGGATCATATCCGCAGAAGGACTCTGAAGCTTGACAATATAAGAACAGTTATCCTCGATGAGGCTGACGAAATGCTGAATATGGGCTTCCGTGAGGACATAGAAACTATACTTGCCGATATGCCCGAGAACAGACAGACTGTTCTATTCTCCGCAACTATGCCAAAGGAGATAATGGCTATCACCGAAAAGTATCAGACCGATCCTGTACATATAAAAATAAAGTCAGCACAGAAAACGGTAGAGCTTATCGAGCAGTTCTACTTTGAAGTGGCTATGGGCAGAAAGACCGATGCACTGAGACTTCTCCTTGCGGCTTATAAGCCATCATCGGCTATGGTGTTCTGCAATACAAAGGCTATGGTCGATCAGCTCACTGAGGAGCTTGTAAAACACGGATTCCGCGCAGCAGGTCTCCACGGCGATATGAAGCAGATTCAGCGTACTCAGGTAATGAACAGCTTCAAAAACAAGTCCACGGAGATACTCGTAGCTACAGACGTTGCCGCAAGAGGAATAGATGTAAGCGGAGTCGATGCAGTTTTCAACTACGACCTGCCGCAGGACAACGAATACTATATCCACCGTATCGGAAGAACAGGCAGAGCAGGCAGAACTGGTACTGCTTATACTCTCATAAGCGGAAGAAGACAGCTCTTTGACCTTCGCGCCATAGAAAAGTACACTCACGCCGAGATACGCGAAATGCCCCTTCCCGACAAGGCTGATATCATAGCCATGAAAAAGGAAGCTGTTGTAAAAGAAATTTCCGAGACAGCCGCAGGTCACGATGCTTACGATATACTGGACAGACTTGCATCATCAGGTATCGACTACCGTGAAGCTGCCGCCAGAGTTATCGCTCAGATGCTCAGGGCTGAGACTGAGTCTCTCCCTGACTTTGAAAAAGCAAAGCCTCTCAGAAAGGGCAGGAACAGCGGTGCAAAGACTGTAAAGATAGTTATAAATATCGGACGCAACCGCAGGATAGCTCCTAATTTCATACTGGGCGCACTTGTTGACGCTACAGGCATGACAGGCAAGGATTTCGGCAAGATAGATATATTCAACGATCATACTACCGTTGAAGTTCCCGAAGCCGAGTCAGAGTACATAATTGAGAGTACGGACTCCATAAAAATAAACGGAAATAAGGTGGAAGTCAAGCTCTATAAGGGCGGAGAGAACCTTGTCCGCAGAGGCAGTCGCCGTCCCGACGACAAGCCACGTTTTGACCGAAAAAAAGCTGCTTACGGCAGTAAAAACAAGTCCGAGATATACTCGGATTATATACCAAATCGTAAAAAACGCATGAAGAAAAGACACTGAGAGGTGATTTGAATGAGCACTAAACATACTCCGGAGAAAAAAACATGGATGCGAATCGTAGTTCTTGCACTGGCAGGACTTATGATAATAGGAGCGATCGTTCTCCCCTTCCTTTAATATGCAGCAGGGCTGCGGTTTCAATTTGAAGCCGCAGCTTTTCTTTTTCAGTGTATGAGTTATTAGTGGTTAGTGCATAGTGATTAGTGAGCAGAGAGTAAAATTGTAGGGGTTGCCTTTGGCAATCCACGAATTACGGATTACAAATTACGAATAAAACTGTCGTCCTAATAATTATGCATTATGAATTAATACAGGCGTTCCCAAATTTATCGTCACGGGCTGTCGAGAACGCCAGCCCCTATATTTTCAACTCTCAACTCTCAACTTGCTAACGGCTAAGATATGACATATTTTTCGGACTCGCTGCATTATAATGATAGTACAAGACAGCAAGTCAGGAGGTGTCCCATGCAGACTATATACGTTGATGTACTGATAGTGCTCAATATATATGTGAATTTCTTCCTGCTGCGCATTACCTCAGGTCTTACCCATTCACCACTGAAAACAGGCAGATGTATCGCAGCATCCTTATACGGGAGCTTCTTTTCCCTCATCATTCTGCTCCCCGAGCTTGGTACTGCCGCCGCATTGCTTATAAAAACTGCTGTAGCAGTAAGCATAGTTGCTCTTGCATTCCGGATACACGGCAGAAAGCGGCTGATAATAAATACAATTGCATTCTTTGCAGCAAATTTCGTACTTGCAGGCACGGTCTACGGCGTTTATTCTCTTTTCAAGCCTGAGTTCATGCACTTCAACAACGCCTGCTTCTACATTGATTTCTCACTGGTACTGCTTATACTAACAACAGCAGTGCTCTACGGAGCTGTAAGACTTCTCAGGATATGGCTGGACAGGTCTCCCGATGACAGCTACCGTGTGTTTATACGCAGCAATGGCAAGATAATAACTGTAAATGGCCTTGCGGACACAGGTAACGTTCTTGTGGACTATTTCAGCGGCTCACCTGTTATAATCTGTGCAGCCGAGTATTTCTCGGAGCTTACAGGCTGTAGACTTGATATCGAGAATCTTCCGCGGGGATTCAGACTGCTGCCATATTTCGCAGTATCGGGAAATGGTCTGATACCTGTTTTTCGTCCAGATGAGATAATGATATGCAGCTGTACAAGCGGAGACAGAAAACCTGTTGACGCTGTTATAGGCTTCGGAGAATGCGGCGGAAAGGCTGTATTCAACCCGAAGCTGCTGAAAATGTAGAAAAGAAGGAGAAAAATATGAACATCATCGAAAAAATCAAAGCATTTCTGCAAAAGCTTACGCATGGAGAAGTCTTTTACGTCAACGGCTCGGATACACTGCCGCCCCCTCTCACAAAACAGGAGGAGGAAGAAGTTTTCGCAAAGCTCATGCTTCACGACCCCGAAGCAAGAAACTGCCTTATCGTACATAATCTGCGGCTTGTGGTCTATATTGCGAAAAAGTTTGAATCCACGGGGATAGGCATCGAGGATCTCGTTTCTATAGGCACAATCGGACTTATCAAGGCTGTAAACACGTTCTGTCCGACTAAGAACATCAAGCTTGCCACATATGCTTCGCGCTGTATCGAAAACGAGATCCTCATGTTTCTGAGAAAGTCATCTCAGTACCGCAACGACCTGTCTATTGACGAACCGCTGAATATAGACTATGACGGCAACGAGCTCCTCCTGTCTGATATTCTCGGAACTGACGAGGATATCGTAAACAAGGGCATAGAGACAGAGGCTGAACGTGAGATACTCAGAAGCGCTGTAGCCGAGCTTGGTCAGCGTGAACGGGAGATAATGGAAATGCGCTTCGGACTAATTGACGGCAAGGAAAAAACACAGAAGGAAGTGGCGGACTGCATCGGCATCTCACAGTCATATATATCAAGACTTGAAAAGAAAATAATCAAAAAGCTCCGCGTAAAGCTCGAAAGCATCTCCTGACGGGCTGAGTGAGCACTTACCCTTTAGCCTGTTGGGACGACCATTGGTCGTCCATATAACCCGTAACCTTATATACGCTGTAACAATGTGTTGAGAGCGTTCACTACAATTCTAATCACTATTCACGATCTGCATCGCTTGCGTTGATAGATTTGGGAGCGGCTTTCTCAGTTCTTAGCTCTTAGTTCTTAAGGGCTAATCTTTTTTCGCTGCGGCTGTTGATATTTTCATATATTTATGTTATAATAATATGTTGTGTATATTATACTTTTTCGGGAGTAGTTGTATGAAAAAATGGACAGTCGGTGTACCCGACAGAAAAACTGTATCTTCACTTATGCTCAGCTGCGGAGTAAGCTCTCTTGCTGCCGCAGCTCTTGCCGCAAGGGGGTATTCCTCACCTGAGTCTGTTATGGAAGCTCTCAATGTCTCCGAGCTCTCAGACCCTTTTCTCATAAAGGATATGCAGAAAGCTGCTGATACCATAAATGCCGCCATCGACAGCGATGAACGCATTTGTATTTACGGTGATTACGACTGCGACGGCATTATGTCCGCAGTCATTCTGTATTCCTTCCTTGCAGAGTCAGGTGCGGACGTTTTCTATTATATCCCGGAACGTTCCGAGGGATACGGGCTCAACATGAAGGCTGTCGACAGCATAGCCGCTGAGGGAGCTTCTCTCATAGTAACTGTCGATAACGGTATTTCCGCTATTCCCGAAGCTGAATATATCTACTCCAAGGGCATGAAACTCGTAGTCACAGACCATCACCAGCAGGGTGAACAGCTGCCGAAAGCAGAGGCTGTTGTTGACCCGCACAGGCATGACTGCTTTTCCCCTTTCAAATATATGTGCGGTGCAGGTATCGCACTGAAGCTTGTAGCCGCTCTTGACGGCGGCGATTATACTATGGCTCTTGAACAGTTCGGCGACCTTGCCGCTATTGCTACAGTTGCCGATATAGTAAGCCTTACAGGCGAAAACCGTTTCCTTGTCTCCTACGGTATGGAGCTTATAAACAACTCCGACAGACCGTCAATTATAGCTCTTAAAGAGGTCTGCGGACTTACGGACAAGCCTGTAAATTCTCAAGCTGTCGGCTTCGGACTGGCTCCGAGGATAAATGCCGCAGGACGCTTCGGCTCACCCAAAACAGCAGCAGAGCTGTTCCTGTGTGAAGACTACGATGAAGCCCTTGAAGCTGCCCGTGAGCTGGACAAGCTCAACAATATGCGCAAGGACACCGAAAACTCAATTATTTCCGAAATAGAAGCCATGATAGATGAAAAGCCTCAGCTTCTCCGAGGAAGAGTTATCTTTCTCTGCGGCAATGGCTGGCATCACGGTGTTATAGGCATTGTAGCTTCGAGGATATCCGAGAAATTCGGAAAGCCCTGCTTCTTAGCCTCAGACTCCGACGGCGAGATAAGGGGTTCAGCCCGTTCATTCGGTGATTTCTCGGTATTTGGCGCACTTACAGCCTGCTCCGATGTGCTTGAAAAATTCGGAGGTCATGTGGGTGCAGGAGGCTTCACCATAAAAAACGGAAAGTCTGATGAATTCGGTCAGCTCCTTGAAAAATACGCTCTCGAAAACCACAGGGTAATGCCTTTGCCCGAGCTTAAAGCCGATATTCCCATCACTCCAACGGAGCTTACCGTTGAGAATGTACAGGGACTCAGCGTTCTCGAACCCTTCGGCACCGATAACGAAAAGCCGCTGTTCTACATAAAAGAAGCTGAGATAACTGATATCATGCCCCTATCCGAGGGGGCGCACACAAAACTGCGCATAAAGCTCGGCATCACTCAGGCTGATGCGCTGATATTCAGAAGATCGCCTCAGGAGCTTGGTCTTTCAAAGGGCGATATATGCGATATGATCGTAAATCTCGGTATAAACGAATTCCGCGGAAAAACCTCGGTAAGCATAATTGTAAGCGATATACGCCCCCATATGTTCGAGCAGAGTAAATACTTCGCGGCAAATTCCGCTTTTGAAGCCTTCCTGCGAGGGGAAGAATTGCCTCAGAACTATTACCCGAGTATGTATCCGTCACGAGATGACGTTGTACAGATATACAAGGCTATCCCCGATGAGGGAATATGCTCCGATACGCTGTATATAAGGATAAGCGGCAGGAGCATCAATTACTGTAAATTCTGCATAGCCACAGAAGCTTTAAGACAGCTTGGTCTTATAACAGTATCCTGTGCAGATGCAAAAATAAAAAGAGTCAGGGTCTCGCAGAAAGCCGATCTGGACTCGGCTGCCGTGCTTGTTTCACTCAGGAGCAAGCTGACAAAAAGCCACTGATAAAGGAGAATAGATATGACCGAAGACATGAATATATCAAATCTCATACATCACGAAAGAGAAGTCCCCATACCCGAAACGGCTTTTCCCAACGATTCCGCAGACTTTCTCAAGGATATCCCTGATTTCAAAGACGATTTCACTATAGAAAAAATCATACAGAAGATACTCACAGACGACAGGCAGTATGACCTGAGCAAAATAATCTCAGCCTATGAATTCGCTGCAAAGGCTCACGAAGGACAGAAGCGTTCATCGGGTCAGCCATATATCACTCACCCTCTGGCTGTAGCCTATACCCTGCTTGAACTGGGTATGGATACGGATACCATATGTGCCGCTCTGCTCCATGATGTAGTTGAGGATACCGACGCCACCCTTGACGACCTGAAAAAGCGATTCGGCCAGGACGTTGCACTTCTGGTCGACGGCGTTACAAAGCTGAGCAAGATCCCAACCTCCACAAAGGAGGAACAGCAGGCAGAGAATATCCGTAAGATACTCCTTGCCATGTCGCAGGATATCAGAGTTATGATAATCAAGCTCAGCGACCGTCTGCACAATATGCGTACACTGAAATACCGTCCACTTGAAAAGCAGCGAAATACTGCCCTCGAGACTATGAACATATATGCTCCTATCGCCCACAGGCTCGGTATCAGAGCCATGAAGGAGGAGCTTCAGGACCTTGCCTTCCACTATCTCGATCCCTATGCTTATTCCGAGATAGAGAGCATTCTTGAAAACAAAAAGGAAGAGCGCGAGGCATTCATCGAGATAATCAAGAGCCGTATCGCACAGCGCTTCAAATCAGAGGAATTCACACAGCCGCCTCAGATAGACGGTCGTGTAAAGAGCATATACAGCATCTACCGTAAAATATTTATCAATCACAAGAATATCGATGAGATATACGATAAATACGCTGTACGTATCATCGTTACCACTATTGCCGAGTGCTATAACGTTCTCGGACTTATCCATGATATGTTCAAGCCTCTGCCCAACCGCTTCAAGGACTATATCTCCACCCCAAAGAATAATATGTACCAGTCTCTCCACACCACTGTTCTCGGCAAGGAGGGTATCCCCTTCGAGGTACAGATACGTACATGGGATATGCACGAAACAGCCGAATACGGTATCGCAGCCCACTGGAAGTACAAGGAAGGCATTCAGGGCAAGGACAAAATGGAACAGCGTCTTGCATGGGTACGTCAGGTAATCGAAGCCCAGCAGACCTCAGATGACGTTGAAGAGATAGTCCGCATAATCAAGACAGACCTTGATCCTGAGGATATCGTCGTTATGACTCCTAAGGGTATGTCTGTGAGCCTGCCTGTTAATTCAACTGTCATCGACTTTGCTTACCGTATCCACACCGAAATAGGTCACAAGACCACAGGTGCAAAGGTGGACGGAAGGATAGTACCTCTGGATTATAAGCTCCAGACAGGTCAGATATGCGAAATAATCACCAGTAAGGATCCTGAAAAAGGTCCTAACCGTGCATGGCTTAATATAGTCCAGACCAACGAAGCCCGCTCGAAGATACGCTCATGGTTCAAGAAGGAACGCCGTGATGAAAATATCATTGAGGGCAAGACTCAGCTTGAACACGAATTCAAGCGTCACAGGATAAACCTGAAAGAAGAACAGTACACTGAGTTCCTGCAGGACGACTTCAAACGCCATAACTGCGATACACTTGAAGATTTCTATGCTTCCATAGGCTACGGCGGTATACTTCTCTCAAAGATTATGCCACGCCTTAAAGACAAATACGAAAAGCAGTATGAAAATGACGAAGAACCGTCTGTAGTACCGCTCATCAAGCCCAAGCCAAACGGACGCAGCAGCATAGTCCTCGACCAGATAGACGATATGCTCATAAAATTCGCTCAGTGCTGCAATCCTCTCCCCGGAGATGATATCATCGGCTTTATCACCAGAGGTTACGGCGTATCGGTACACACCACAAGCTGTACCAACTACAAAGCTGCTCTGGCAAGAAACAATCCCGAGGAGCTTGACCGCTGGGTGGATATACAGTGGACTGACAACAGCGATACCCAGCTCCAGACAAGCTTTGAGGTAACCGCTACGGACAGAGTGGGACTTGTCTATGATATTTCCGCTATCCTCTTAGAAGCAAGAGTGCCTATCGTACATTCCGCATCGAGAGTCCTCAAAAACGGAAACGCACTTTTCGAGGGTACTATCGTTATCTCAAGCACGGAACAGCTCAAAAACCTCTTTGAGAAGCTCAGAAAGATAAAGGGCGTTATTTCCGTAGAAAGAGCCGCTATTTAAGGAGTAATGAACATGAAGATACATCATTTACAGCTCGGACCTCTCCGCGCTAACTGCTATATAGTCGAGACTTCCCCCGGCAGATGCGTTGCCGTTGATATCGGCGGCGACAGCAGACTTTTCCTCGAATTTCTCAAAATGAGAAAGCTCCGCCTTACAAAGATACTTCTCACCCACGGTCATTTCGACCACATCGGCGGCGTTGAGGAAGTACGCAAGGCTACGGGAGCTGAGGTATATATCCATGAGCTTGACGCACATATGCTTGAAAGTGCAGCTCATTCACTGGCTGCAGATATGTCATTCATGACATTTACTCCCGTTACCGACTGGACCTGCGTTTACGGCGACTGCTATATAAACGACGGAGAATGCGAATTCCGCGTGCTCCATACACCCGGCCATTCACAGGGCAGTGTGTGCTATATATGCAATGACGCTATGTTCTCGGGCGATACTCTTTTCTGCTGCTCTGTGGGCAGAACAGACTTCCCGGGAAGCAGTGCTTCCGCTATGACCTATTCGCTGAACAAGATATACCATCTTAAAGGCGATTACAAAGTATACCCCGGTCACAACGAAACAACCACCCTTGACTATGAACGCGAATCGAACCCGTATCTGGGACAATTCAGAGGAAAAAATGACGACTGATAATTATAAAATGCCGATTGTACTGATCGGCAATTCTTTTAAATACGAGATAGAAGCCACATTGAAGCTCTTCTTCAATACCGCCCGTTATTCCTTCGGAAGTGACCGCAGCGAGGCTTCGGGCGATGCATATGTGATCGCTGAGGTTAGCGGTGATACTCTTTCCACAGAGGTAAAGCTCCGCGGAGAAGCTCCCGTAGAGAGAAGCATTACTGTTGATGAGACTCAGGACAAGGAGCATGAGATATGCCGCCTTATCTATCATATTCTCTCCGAAAAAACAGGCATTGCTCCTCCGTGGGGACTTATGACAGGCATCAGACCCGTGAAAAAGGTCATTGAGCTTATGCGTCAGGAGCTTCCCAAAGATGAGATATTCGCAAGGCTCAGGGACAAGTATGAGGTCACGGATAAAAAATTGCAGCTTGCCTATGATACGGCTGTAAATCAGCTCCCCATACTTGACAGAATAGACAGCTCGGCTGTTAGCCTGTACGTATCTATCCCCTTTTGCCCCACAAGATGCAGCTACTGCTCATTCGTGTCTCATTCTATGGACTCCGCTGTAAAGCTCATGCCCGAGTATATTTCCGCACTCTGCCGCGAGCTTGAAATAATCGGAAAAATAGTTAAGGACACCGATACAAAAATAGATACTATCTACTTCGGCGGTGGTACTCCTACATCTGTTTCGGCACAGGAGCTCTGCACTATCATGAAGACTGTGGAGAAAAACTTCGATCTTGACAAGGTACGCGAATACAGTGTTGAAGCAGGCAGACCTGACACTATAACCGAGGAAAAGCTCCGTGTCATAAAGGAGCTTGGTGCAGAGCGCATCTCGGTAAATCCTCAGACTCTCAACGATGAAGTGCTGAAAGTCATCGGCAGACAGCATTCGGGCGAGGACGCTATAAAAGCCTTTGAGCTTGCAAGGAAAGTGGGCTTCAAGAATATAAATACCGACCTTATTGCAGGACTGCCTACGGAGTCCGCCGACAGCTTCCGCCATACTCTTGACCGCATGATAGAGCTTGACCCCGAAAGCATTACGGTACATACCCTGACTATAAAGCGTTCAGCAAATCTCTTCGAGAGCGGCAGTGCCAATATAAAAAATCCTGCGGCTGAAATGGTTGACTACAGTATCCCTGCACTCATGTCTCACGGCTATCTGCCTTACTATATGTACCGTCAGAAGAATACCGTGGACAACCTTGAAAACGTGGGCTACGCCAAAAAAGGCTTTGAAAGCTATTACAATATTTTTATTATGGACGAAACTCAGACCATTCTCGGTGCAGGCTGTGCGGCTTCCACAAAGCTTGTCTACCCTGATGGCAAGATTGAGCGTATCCATAATTACAAGTTCCCTTACGAATACATCAGAAGCTTCGACAAGCTTATGGATAAAAAAGAGGAGGTGACGGAATGCCTGAGAAAAATCAAGTCTGTACAGCCGAAATAACTGCACTTACTTCCGAGGGAAGCGGTGTATGCCGCGTTGGCGGTATGGCTGTATTTGTACCCGAGACCGCTGTAGGCGATGTGTGCGAGATAAAGATAGTAAAGTTGCTGAAAAGCTATGCTTACGGCATCGTAGAGAAGATAATAACTCCCTCGGCTGACCGTATCGAAAACACCTGCCCTGTCTATAAGAAGTGCGGAGGCTGTCTGCTGAGACATATCTCATACGATGCTGAGTGCCGCACGAAAAACGATATAGTCCGCGACGCTTTTGAACGCATAGGCGGACTTTCTCCCGAATTTGACAACTTTCTCGGTGCTGAGGAGACCGAGCACTACCGCAACAAGGCTCAGTACCCTGTAGCCAATATCGACGGAAAGGCTGTATGCGGCTTTTTCGCCCCAAGAAGCCACCGTCTTGTACCTGTTACGGACTGCGCTTTGCAGCCGAAAATGTTCCGTGATATCCTCGATACTGTTATAGCTTACATAAATGAAAAGAAAATATCCGCATACGATGAAGCTTCAAATACGGGCATAGTCAGACATATCTATATCCGCCGCGGCGCACATTCGGGCGAGATTATGGTCTGTATTGTTGTCAGAAAGGACATATCCCGTCAGCTTTCCGCGCTATGCCGTCAGCTTTGTGAGAAATTCAGCGGCATAAAAAGTATCATTATGAATATCAACGACAAAAAGACCAATGTCATTCTCGGTGAAAGGTGCGTTACTCTATGGGGAACTGACACTATCTCAGATGTAATGTGCGGAAACACCGTGGAGATATCTCCCCTTTCCTTCTATCAGGTCAATACCGTGCAGGCAGAAAGACTCTACAGAAAGGCTCTGGAATATGCTGCGCCAAAGGGCAACGAAGTAATTGCCGACCTCTACTGCGGTGCAGGCACTATAGGTCTTTCAATGGCTAAGCAGACGAAAAAGATAGTGGGTGTGGAGATAATACCTCAGGCTGTTGAAAACGCTAAGAAAAACGCCGAGCGCAACAATATAACTACTGCGGATTTCTACTGCGGAGATGCAGGAGAGGTGTTCGGAAAGCTCCGCAGGAAGGGCTGTGCTCCCGATATAATCGTAGTTGATCCGCCGCGAAAGGGCTGCTCGGCTGAGACTATAAACGTTATCGCAGAAGCTGCTCCGAAGAAAATAGTCATGATTTCCTGCAATCCTGCTACTGCTGCAAGAGACGCGAAAATGCTGAGTGATAAGGGCTACAGCGTGGATAAGGTCTGCGGAGTCGATCTGTTTCCAAGAACAGGTCACGTTGAGTGCGTCGTATTGATGTCAAGGGATAAGGCGTAAAAGTGCCGATTTTACGGCAGTTTTCGGCTATACAGTCAATCTGCGAAGTCAAC
>NZ_JAEF01000024.1 GCF_000518765.1 Ruminococcus flavefaciens ATCC 19208
GAATTACAGCCGCTGAATATATATCCACCTATACCGTCAGCGCCACCGTAGATAACAACAGTTTTTAGTGCAGAACAATTGTTGAAAGTATACTCGCCGATAGTCTTTACAGACTTAGGTATGGTGATGTTAGTTAGTCCCCTGCACTCTGTGAATACATAGCTTCCTATGGATGTAAGTGTAGACGGGAGTTTTAAAGTTTTTAAAGCTGAGCTGCTGCAATTGCTGAATGCGTAATTTCCGATACTTATAACACCCTCAGGAATATTAGCATTTTCAAGAGATCCACAGTCAGCATAGGAGTAAACTCCGAAAGATTTAATTGTACCCGGTACAGTGATATTTTTGACACCCGGCATACGATAGAATGCATAATTCGGGATTCTTGATCCGCCTGTTACTGTGATTGATTTCAGAGACTTAGGAATAAATCTTCTATTGCCCACAGAGTTATGTATAGAGTAATAATCCTTATCGTTCCCGTTGAGGAAGAAGTCAGAGAACTGCTGTGAGCTTCCTTCCTCGTTTGCTTCTGCGAGAGAATGTCCGATGTACGGTACAGTTATATCTTCAATAGCCGAGCAGCCGCTGAATATATGATATCCTATACTTTCAGTACCTTCACTGATAACGATTTTTTTAAGTGAAGTACAATCGCTGAATACATAATCCTTTATCTTGGTTATGGTATCAGGAACGGTCAGCTCTGAAATGCCAGTGCCTGAGAACACATATGAACTGAGTTCACTGATAGTTGCAGGTATAACGATATCCGTGATAGAAGCACAGTTAGCAAATGCATATTCATCTACAGATGTAACAGCCTCAGGCATTACAAGCTGACCTTCGGGATATTTTACTTCTATTATTTTTTCATTTTCATAATCATATTCGTCATATGATACAGTTGAAAACGAAGAGCAGTTTCCGAATGCATTTTTGCCGATGCGCTTTATCGTCTGCGGCAGATTTATGGATTCCATATTGCTGCAGTTTATAAACACATTGTTGCCAATGCTTGTGATCACTCCGCCGCTTTTTTCATCACCTGCGTTTTCAATAACCGCATATTTGATAATAGAAGGATCTCTGAATGGTGATGAGCCGAAATCATACATATCGCCATATCCGCAGACATAGAGATATCCGTCTGGATAGAGCATATATGAAATATGTTCGCCAAGAGAACCTGTTTCGGAGATAATCTCATCCTTTGTAAATGAAGGAGCCGGAAGAGTCTGCGTTACAAACGGCTGCTTTGTTGTTACAAGCTGTGTAACTGCCGTGCCTGTTACTGTATGTGATCTCCCCGGTTTGTAACCACCGTCAGGATTGCCTTCCGGATCAAGTGTAACATCAGCTTCGATGGTCTTTTCTGTATGACAATTATCTATTTTTAAATTTCCGCTTTCGAGGCTGCTTCCGTTATATGTTACAGAGTAGCTATACGTACCGGGCAGGCAATAGAATACAGCATTACCGCTTCCGTCAACAGCCTGTTCTGTACCATCTAACTTAACTACTGCTCCGGGAATACAGCCTTTGTCTTTACTGCTTATAACGCTGAATGTGGTCCTGAATCTGTTATAATAACAGTCTCCCCAACCAAAACCTTTTTCCGACGAGAAATATGCATTAAAGAAAGGAAGATTTATTGAGAGATCAAAAAGATTCCAGCTTTTCTTCTTCTTGCAAATAATGATTTCAAGATTTACCTTTATTTCAAAGTCTGTTTTAGCTTGTATACAGAATTTGCAGGCATGATAATACGATGCGGTTTCATTTTTATTTATAATAACATTATCAGGAGGATCTTTCTCGTTTTTATCATATTGTACCATCATTTCGCCAATGTCCGCTTCGGCTTTGATTTTAAAACCTGCTTTTATGTCGAAGCCGACAGACGCAATATTTTCACTTGCAATTGCCAGGGATAACTTTAACTCAAGTCCAAAGTAGATCTCGCCCGTAAGTTTCATACTTACATCAATATTTTTTTCATCAAATAGTTCTGCTATTGGCTCAACTTCTCCGTCTTCATATTTAAATCCTCTGACATTGTCCCATTTTACTGAAAATGTGAATTTACCTGAAAATTCAAGGAAAATACGCGGAGAAATATCTATTAAAGTGCCCGGAATGGAAGTAGGTATCACGATTTTTGCAATTTCTAATCCTATAGATTGAGCCTTTGACGATGTTAATATATAAGGAACGTATCCGGATAAACCGTAAGTAACTTTAATTTCAGGTGTTACTTTTACGGAAAGTTCAATTTTGGTTTTTCCGAATTTCTTGAAAAAATTGAAGTTAACAGAGAGTGTTACTGAACCTGTGAGCTTATTTTCATCTTTAATCCCCTCTTCCTTTTCAGGTGTTGAGGAATCTTCATCTTTAAGAGCGAGAGGTTCCTCAAGACTGAAGGTATTTTTTACTGAATACTCAAATTTGGTATTATGTTGAGGGGCAACATACTCAAAATCGAATGTGCCGTCGTCGTCTACGATAACGTCACCGTTTTCATCTACATTCGGGAAGGATACACCTTCATCAGCGGCAGAAGTGTCGATCTGAGCCTTGCCCATATTGCCGTCACTTTCTATCTTGATGAAATCAAACATATCCTCGATATCATCATTGCCCGATACTGTTACGGTATCGCCGTCCTTTTCGATCTTTTCAACGCTTACAGCTATGATATTATCTTCATCAGGCTGTATGTAAAGGTATTCACCCTTTTCGAGAGAAGCAACGCTCTCATCAGCATTGTCAAATACGAAAACATTGTTTTCATAGTCGGCAGAAACAAGAGTATTCTGCTCTTCCGAGCTTTCTGCTATGACTGTGTCTTCATTCAGAACGAGGAAGTTTGTTGTTTCATCTTCATCGAGATTAACTACCTGTTCCTGATCGAAGTCGTTGATGTCCGTGGCAAGTATTTCCTGATATTCCTTTGTGTATCTGCTAAGGGTATAAGGTTTGCCGACGGGGCGGTTCAGCGTATCAAAAAGCTGAGCCTTTACAAGATAATACTGCGGAAGCTTTGATGCATCAGCTTTGAGCTCACTGTTGACAAGTTCGCCTTCTGAAACAGTTGTTTCAACACTGAGGACATTTTCCGAAGTCTCATCATTTATGAAAGAGACTACGATCTTTGCTTCCGTCTGCTGGGTAGATGCTATACGTACTGTTCCCGTTTCAATGTCAAATTCCAGAGATGTGATCTGGAACTGAGAGTTGCAGGCATTTTCAGCAAGTGGATTCTGTACTTCTTCTTCGGCAGCCGCGTGTTTGAAAAAGGTTCCAAGCGAATTAGTCGATCTGATATCGTAATCACCTGAGATATTGCTTGCTTCTTTTGTAGCTGCTTTCGCTTCGCGACCTACATAGTTTGATAAATGATTAGGTAGAACAGCTGTCGTACAGATTATTGCACTGAGTGTTCCTGCGATGAGTCGTTTAAACATTATACTGTTTTCCTCCTTTATATTTATTTGGCATAGTATACCTAATAAAATATTATAAGAAAAAATGCATTTCTTGTCAATATAATTTTGGGATTAATTATGTGCTTATTGAACCGTAGGTTGCTATAATGATTGAAAGTAAGCGCCTTTTATTACCCAATTAGCCAGTGATGTTCGGTTCAGATAAATACCTCTCAGCTTCCAATACTGCTCCTGACGATAAAGCGGTTCTCCAAGCTGATATTTTCTCTGCATAATATCTGCAACAAGGCTTGCGTCAGGGAGCCCTTTTTTGATAATACAGACAGGAGTTTTGTTTTCAGCTGTGATGATATTAGCCTTTGTACCGTTTTTATCACAGTTTATGCATTTGTAGACCTTGCGGTAATACTCGATTTTATACACCTTTTCTGGTATTACAGCAAGTCTTGTAGTAATGTATTCCTCTGCATATTCGGTCAGAGATCCTCCGCACACTTCGCACATCTGCTTTTCTTGCGGCAGTTCATATACTATTTTTTTAGTTTCAAGGTCTGCTCTTATCTCTTTTCTGCCACGGTGCTGTCCTGTTTTCTTCGATTTCGGTACAATAGTTTCAACTGTAGGCTCAGGAGCAGCTGTATCAGCTTCTGCTTCGGCTTCATTGAAAACACCCTAAAAAGCAAGCTGACCGTCATTGATAAACTTAGCTTTTTCACTTTTCTGTCCAAACAGCATTTTATTCCGCTTCACAACAAGTTCGGTCAGATGTTCGATACGGAGGTCTTTATCCTCATTGGATTTCTTTAATTCATCAACTTCTTTTTCAAGGGCGGAGCATTTCTGTATTACCAGATCATATGCTTTTTTCAGCTCAGCATAATTCATAACGAAAAGCTCCTTTCCTTAGTATCAGATGATTTATGATAGGGCTGAGTATAAGAAATGACGCAAAGGAGAACTGACTGCGGTTACTATCAACAACAAAAGAAGAAATCATCCCTTTAGATGATTATGTCAATAAAAAATGAATTTCATAAACAGGAAGCTCATCTTTTAAAAGGGGAGCTTTCCTAATAATTATTTCATTGACTTTCACATTATAGTGTGATATAATCGTAAGCGAAAACGCGATAAAAAAATTGAATACTATTAATCAAATATATTTTTCATAGAAAGGAAATGTTTATGGACTATGATATAATAATAGCTGTATTAATAATAATTATTTCAGTATATTTTTTGGTTAAGCGTATAATAAATGATTATAAAAAATCGCAAATTAAGAGAAAAAGGTTTTTTTATTATAAAGAAGAAGGTCATTTGGCGAGAATGTATGAAAACAGAGTAGTTTATGGAGGTTTGACAACCTTAATTGTAGGTTGCATAATATATATTTATTATAGATTAAGCGGAAAACTAGAAAATATTATCCCTTTTATGCTCAGGTATTATTTTTAATGCATATAAAAGAGTAATTGTATATGATGCCGTAGTAATAAATCCATTACACTTGATCTATCACACCATTGAAAAATAAAGTTTTACTGTTGTAGAGAAGCATATAAAACACAACATCAATTTATCCTTCTATGCAAAAAAAGAGCTTGCTATCATGCAGGCTCTTTTTGTTTTGTATCATCTTAATTATGGAGGTATCTTCAATGAACACAATCAAAAAAGCATTAAAAAGAACAGCGTATGAGTTCGATGTCCCCTTATCCGAGGTACAAACTGAAATACAAGATCTAATCGACAAATGCTACAACAGTAACGAGAAGGAAATCAATGACAACTGGCGGCAGATTTGCCCCAACGGTGAAAAGCCAACTCCTGAGCAGTTGATTGCCTATGTAACTGATATGATTAACAACGAACAAAATGATACATTACAAACGTCCAATAGAAGGTTTAATCTCATACACCTTTTACTTGGGCGTTTTTGCATCTGACAAGTGAATTGGTGTACCAAATTAGAGGCTCACCGAAATTGTATTAAAATTCTGTTGACACAGCTCTAAAAAAGAAGTATAATTTAGTAGTAAAATAAACGCTCGTTTAATTTGGTATGATTAGAGGTGTTTTATATGGTTTATGGATATTGTCGCATATCAAAGCCAACACAAAATATTGAACGACAAGAGAGAAATATTTTATCTCACTTTCCAACTGCAACTATTTATAAAGAAGTTTATACTGGTGTGGTTATAAATCGTGCTTCTTGGTTGAAACTCTGCAAAGTGGTAAGAAAGGGAGACACAATTATATTTGATAGCGTTTCCAGAATGAGCCGTAACGCCAAAGAGGGCGTAGAGCAGTACATGGAGTTGCTCGATAAAGGTATTGAGCTTGTTTTCCTGAAAGAGCCTTATGTTAATACCGAAAATTATAAGCAAGCTCTAAGTGGTGGCGTTGAACTTGTTGGTAACGATATAGCCGATGTTTATATTGAAGCAACCAATAAGGTTTTAAAGATACTCGCTGCTAAACAGATAGAGTTGGCTTTTGAGCAATCTGAAAAAGAAGTAATGGACATTCGACAGCGTACAAAAGAAGGTATCGAAACAGCACGTTTGAACGGTAAGCAGATTGGGAATGTTACCGGCAGAAAGATGGTGATAAAAAAAGAAGCTCCTGCAAAAGAACTGATAAAGAAACACTGTAAAACCTTTGGTGGAACACTTAATGATGACGAGTGCATTCAATTGGCTAAGATTAGCAGAAATACTTATTATAAATATAAACGGGAAATCAAAGATTTAATTAAGAATAGTTAAAGAATTACTGTACCAATCCTATTCCTTTCAATTAAGATAGATTTAGGGCTGAGTATAAGAAATGACGCAACGGAGAACTGACTGCGGTTACTATCAACAACAAAAGAAGAAATCATGAAAAAAAAACAGGTTCTATCAGATAGTAAAGAAGTTCGGAATATAAAAGTCAGTTAAAATAATAATCGAAATGCAGTATAAATAGGGAGTGTAAAAATGGAAAAGAAGAGTCGTAAAGAGATGTCAGAAGAAGAGGAAAAGGTAATAAGGGAAAAAATAATCAATAAATCTGCTAAATCCAGATTAATAGGCACAGATAAAAATGGAATCATGGATTTAATCCTTAGTAATACTAAGATTGATTATACCAATGGTGATAATAACAATACTGAAAGTGGTCATCATAAAATATGTTCAGAATTATTTAAAGAAATAGAATCTGATGAGTTTTTCGTTTATATTGATAATTGTGAAACATATATGGGTTACAATAATAATGAAAAACCATATTTTGAGCCATTTATAAATCAAACTGTTAATAAAGACTCAGAGGCTTTATACTATTTACATTGCTCCATTGTTACTTATAAGATGTTGGATTATGATTATACTATTAAGCATTTACGTGAGAAACGTATACTTGAATATATAGGTTACAAGCCTTATTTTATTGAATTTGTAATACCGGTTTATGAAGACGGAAAAACTGAGTGCAATATAGAAATAGGCGAGAATACTAAACAAGAGCTATTAGATTTCAGGAAGCCGCATTGGTTCAAGGCAAGGTATATAAATGAAGCAGAAAAGGAAAATTCAAAAGCACCATATGTAAATGGTAAGCTTGTAGAATGTGCAAGTCCGATTAATTTCAAAGAAGGTTGTTTAGAAATTGTTGATGCAAATCCTAACGAAAAAGATATTGAAAAGGAGATCAATGAAATCTATGCAGCATCATCTTTTGCTTCGTCAAATGAAGTGAACACTGTTTTGGCAAATAGAATTAAGCAAAAATTAGATATTGCAAGAGCATATAATGTTGGACATGGTAATTTTCTGTATTTAAAAAGTAATGATGATAAAACTAATATGATCTACGATATAGGCTATATTACTGAACTTCAAAATATGCAAAAACGACAGGCAAATAAAGCTGCTATTTTAATAAAACCGTCGATAGTTATTATTTCACATTGGGATTGTGATCATTATTACGGAGCATATGCCAATAAAGAATTAATGGAAGTCCCATGGATAGCACCAGATTGTGCTGAAAATGGGTATATTGCAGCTAAACGCCTTATAAGATTTTTAAAATACAGTAATGAAATGTATCTTGTAGAGAGACTTCATTCAACTAAGCCGTCTGTAGCCAATAATCAACCATTTGCAGAATTGATACTTCAGAATAAAAAGACAAATGCAATTTTCAAACTTGAAATTTATCGTGGTTCAGGGAAAGAAACTAATATTACTTCTAAGAACTGTGAGGGGCTCGTGGTAAAAATAACTAATGGAGACATAATAACATTGATGTGCGGAGATGTGCCATATTCATGCCTTCCTGATACCCTTACAAACAAAAAGTGTTACAATTATCTTATAGTTCCACATCATTGCCGTGAAATGAGCGTAACAAAATTAAAGTCTATTTATTCAGTTGAGAATGCTATCATCTGCGAAGGGGATAAAGTTGCTAATAATCATTATGATACCCTTTCAAATGATTTGAAAAGTGATATCCATTTTACATATGAAGCAAAACTATCTATAGATTTTAGACTTGATGAAAGCAAACCTATTGTAATAGTTAACTGTGGTGGAGATCATATATAATAGTAAAAGAGGTTTTTTATGTCATTAATTGTTTTTGTATTGTCTGTAGTTATTTCACTTTTTTGTATTATGCTTTTTGCTGCTATTGCTGCACCATTTCGATACAATAGTAAAAAAGCAAGGAAAGACGCTAAAAAAAATAAGATCTGCCCAAACAGAAAATGGCTGATTTTTCATTTCTCGTGTATTTGTATTTTTATAGTTTATTATTTGCCAATTTTGTTTTACTGTTTATACAGCCGTACTGACGAAGCCTGGCTTAAGATAATATTATTGCTTTTCAATATTGTTTCTATTTATTTAGCAATGATAATAATGGATTCTCGA
Organism: Ruminococcus flavefaciens ATCC 19208; assembly: GCF_000518765.1. Lineage (GTDB taxonomy): Bacteria > Bacillota > Clostridia > Oscillospirales > Ruminococcaceae > Ruminococcus > Ruminococcus flavefaciens. The sequence continues at coordinate 8,381 of NZ_JAEF01000024.1, forward strand.
CTTTTTAAGCCTAAAGAAAAATCATTAGATAATAATATTAAAAATTACATATATTTATTAACGCTTATAGCTGCGTCTATCATACTTGTCATATTTGCTCTTTTAAATATTGATACTTTAAAAAAGAACTCAAGTGATGCTGATGATTTTTTGGAATATATGCTCGCTCCTTTAGCAGCTTTAATCGGAAATATTGTACCTTTAAAAAGTATGTACTCTATGAATGGCGTTAAGGCAGAAGTAAATACTAACAAAAAAAGCGAATACTTCATAGAAAATAAAAAAGATAAACATAATATCTGGCTAATTACGGGAGTCATTAATTGTATAATAGCTTTATTTTTCTTCCTTGGTTTTTATTTTGAGAAAATCAGTGCTGTTTTAGATAATATCCATATTGTTTCAATTGTTTTAGGGATTGCTGTTTCCTCTATATTAGTTAGAATGTTTAGATTAATGGAATAATTAGAGTCTTACAATGATAAGGAATACAAATGAAAAAAGTGCGGATATGAATGCCCAAAATGGCATAATGGTGAGCAAACCGCAGTTTCTACTATGAAAATGCTCAATATAAAGCGTAATCGTTTCTATTAGATAGTAAATAAGCTCAGTATATATAGGTTTTACATATTGGATTAATACGTTTATTACAAACGCTTTGTAATTATGCTATATTCAAAGCATATAACATCGGTTATCTCTGGTTGTTGCATTTGCCGAAAATTATTACTAAAATATAAATTGTTGCAGATTGATTTGAAGAATATGTGTAAATGTGATAAAATAATAATATAAACAATAGTTTCTGTGTTGATCTATAAACTATTACTTTTTAAAGGAGGTAACGTTATGAAAAAAAGGATATCTATTCTATTATTAGTATCTCTAATTTGCTGTACAACTTTTAATAGTTGTGGTTCTACTATTACGAAAGAAGAATATCAAGCGGTTGTCTCTGAAAAAGATCAAATTGAATCCCAAAATGCCAAAACAAAAAAAGATTATGATAAACTACAAGATGAATTTGATAAACTAAATAATGATCAAGAAAAGCTAAAGCAGGAATACGAATCATTAAAAAAAGATTATGAAGACTATCGTGAGAAAATGAAACCTTTTGAAGAACTCGACGCAGCTGAAGCCGAAGCAAGAAAGATTGAAGCAGATGCAAAGAAAAAGCAAGCTGAAGAAGAAGAAAAAGCTCGAAAGCAAGCTGAAGAAGAAGAAAAAGCTCGAAAAGCTGAAGAAGAACGCCGTATAGCAGAAGAAAAAGCAAGAATCGGATATGAAACTGGAATAACTTATGAACAGCTCGCAAGAAATCCTGAAGATTACAAAGGTGAAAAAGTTAAATTTTATGGTAAGGTTATTCAGGTCATAGAAGGAACAGACGAAATTCAAATTCGTTTGGCAATTGATAGTAACTATGATACTGTTGCTTACTGTGGATACAATCCCTCTATTGTTAGTTCAAGAGTATTAAATGACGATTTAATAACAATATATGGTATTTCTGTTGGTACAATATCTTATGAGTCAACGTTAGGCGGAAAAATTACAATTCCAGGAATAGCTGTTGAAAAAATAGAATTTTCATAATTGATTGACTCTGATTATCAAAGCTCTCCTTTCGGGAGAGCTTTTTTATTCTCTCACATTACGTTGTGAGTTTGACAATATTAATACACAGCGATCCTCAAAAACAAAGAATATTTGCACCTATAACAAAGAGCTTTGCTATTTGCAAAGCTCTTTTTAAAATAAATACAACTCACAACCTTGTAGTTAATACACTCAGCTTCTTCGCTTATTATTAACCATGTTTTCACCATCATATTCTTCAATCTGCTGAATAATACGATCAAGAAATTCTTTGAGTTTAGGATTGTTTTCAGCTCCTGGCGCAAACCATACATTAGATTGACCAAATCCAAAAGACATTCCTTTTCTTTTTCGCGGAACTCTCCATTTTTGATTTCTTCTTGCATTTACGGGCAAAAGTACACAATCTCTACTTTTCGCAAGAGCATTATAAGATTGGGTATAAATAACTTCATCATTATCATCATAGAACTCACATTTTTCATATTCGCGGTAAACTATAGCATGTTGATACCAACCTACTACATAAGTTTCATATGTACTTGAAAAAGGATACTTAGCACAGTAAACAACAATAACATCATCTACGGCTATTTCTTTTTTCTTATGTTCGCATCCGTAAATCTTTTCAATATTCAGTTTATTAACAGTAACTCCATTGGTAGATTTTGTTTCAACAAAGCCAAGGCAGTATTCATCAACCTCTGAACTACCATCTAATAATAATTCAACCGGAGTAAAATTATACTTTTCGTGAGCATCGCCAGTAAGTTCAACATATTCCCCACCGCCACGTGGCTGATCAGTACCATCCTCATTTCCGTCATATCTTTCCATCCATGCTATATTACAAAAAAGTATCCTCATAAAGTTATCCCCCTAGATATAAAATTATTCTGGTTAAGAATCACCTTTGATTTCTTCTATCAGTTTAATAAGCCTTTTTTCATTAATCTCACATTCCCACAAAACTATTACATTCCAGCCTTTTTCTTTCATTAACTCGTGATTCTTTTGGTCTCGTTTCTTATTATTTATAAGTTTATTAGACCAATAATCAGTGTTAGATTTAGGCCATACAAAATTTTCACAATCATGCAAATGCCAAAAGCATCCATTAATATAAATAGCTATTCTGTATTTGGGCATAATTATATCCGGTTTTCCAGGATAACGTTTATCATTTTTCCTGAACCTAAGACCGTTTCGGTGAAGAAAGCTTCTGACAAAAATCTCAGGTTTCGTATCTTTACTTCGAATATGAGACATATTCATACTTCGAACTTCTTTGCTATGATTGTCAGCCATTATTACTCCTGTTTTTAATAAATTATTTTTTCTTCAATAGTTTTGCTAATTTCTTTGCAATTGCATATGCCATTATTGGAGGGACAGCATTACCAACCTGTTGATATTGTTTGTCTTTCGTACCGCTAAAAACAAAGCTGTCTGGAAATGTTTGAAGGCGTGCAGCCTCTCTTACACTGACTGCTCTATTTTTAGTAGGATGTATCCACATTGATTTTCTGACATTTACAACTGTTCCACTAGGTTCATCATATTGCAAGCGCATATAAATAGTAGTTTGTGTTCTTTTAGGATCAGTGTAAGTATTCGATTTCATATCGTCAGATAGAGAATGGAAATTTTGACCTTGTGCTAATGCTTCAAATCGTTTCATTGCTGTCTCAGTTGTATCAGTAATAATATGATTCATAATCAAGTCAGTATCATGAAGTTCTTTTGCAAGATCTGATAAATTTTGAGTACCTAAAGTAGTTATACCAGTATCATCAATTATTGATTTGAAAGGCTCAATGTTTTCTAAATCCTCTATGGCATCTCTTACAGTTCTATATTCATCCTCATCATATTTAGGCTTTGGTAATACGGCTTTATTTGAAATATTCTTTTTTATTCCCATTATAACGAATCGCATACGACGCTGAGGAGCACCATAATCCGCTGCACATAAAACATTGCTTTTTATGACATATCCATTTTCTTCAGATTCCAAGACTGATTTTATATAATCGAATACCGCAAAAGAACGTATAACAGCATATAATCCATTTTCAATTTTGTATTCATCCACAAGCAGATTATTATCAAAGATTTCAAGTGCTTTGCTTAACATTCTTTGAATCATTATTGCCGGTTCAATAGCTTCCTTAATTGTATCTATTAGTAATTTATTATTATAGTAGTTAAGCATCGCACTAAATGCATTACATGATACTTTTTTTGTATAATCATTTATACCTGAATTTTCTTCGATATATGCTTTGGATACTTTTATTATCTTTTTTTCGTGATTAGATAATACTTTTCTCAATTTATCAATATTCTTTGTAGCTTTATAAATAATGTTTAATTCTGAATATAATTCATTCGGCCAAATTCGTTCAACTACAGCAAATCTATCCTCAATAATATCAATTGCACCTTTGAATATATACTTATCATCGAGCAACTTTAGAGGTGTTGTTTTAACCTTAATATTATATTTCTTAATAAGATTTTCATCATTCTTTTCCAAGTAAAACCTATGTACATCCGATTTCAACATACTTACATTTTCCATAACAAAAGCTTTGGGTTGAAGTTCTGATATTGCTCGAACATACTGTTTTACAAGCATATTATTTTGGCTAATAGCTGTATTTTTTTGCCTATTGGCATTAGAGAAACCTTGACATGGAGGTCCGCCTATAACTACATCTATATTACCATATTTTTTCTTAATTTCGTTGTAATCTGCAGCACACACGTCACCTCTAACATCCACTTTCGGATGATTACGACGATATGTTTCTTGCATATTTGGGTTATTTTCAAATGCCACCTTAATCTCGTATTTTCCAGTTTTTACAAAACCAAGACTAAGCCCACCTGCACCTGCAAATAAATCAACTACTTTATATTTACTCATTTTGTTTATCACCTAGAATTTACTTTAATTTTGGAGGGAATCCTTCTCCTATAGCCTTTTCGCGTAAAGCCAATAAATTTTTACATTGCCAATCATCCGGGAAATATCCCATTGACATTTTAATTGCTATTTTTAGCGCTTTGGCTTCTGTTATTGTTGCCAAGTTATGTTTTTGAATCCAAAGACTCAACTGTTTCCAATATTCTTCGCCCAATTCAAGCACTTGTTTTTGTGAATCAATTGTATTTTCAATTTTACGAAGTTCTCTGGCTTCTCGTTTGGTATTATTTTCCTCTTCATATCCTTGAAGAATTGAGTTTAAACCATGAACAGGAGTTATTGTCATAGATTTAATCTTTTCCCAGCAAGCAGCTTGTTTACACCATTGCGTAACATTTTCTACAGGTCTATCGTCCGATGTAATTGAATAATAAACCTTCTCAGCTATAATCATCATTTGCGTTATTAATACATCCGGACATTTTTGTTTTTGCCAGATTTTTTGTAAATCAATGGTTTTATCTGGGAACCATTTACGGATTAAATGATGTAATAGTGCAGTGGAATATGCAACTATATTGGCTTTATAACCGCCCTCATACCATTCCTGTTTAGGTATCAATTTATCGGTAGTTCGGTAAATAATAACTAAAGATATAGCGTTCATAAAATAATTATCATTAAAATCATCTTTTTTTGTTTCCCACTGTGCTTCGGTTCTTTTGGCAAACTCTGAGAAGTTTGATTCAGCTCCTTTGCTTACAATATGTGGATACTCATCCCATGCACTTAGAACTTTTGCTAAATCAGTTTTTGTAACAACTTGATCTTTAGGATTTTGCGTTGCAAATTTTCTTTCTTCAGACTTTGTCATATTCATCGTTGCTTGTATGTACTGACCTCTTGCACGTTCATAGAACCAGTGTGTTTCATGCTGTGCGCCGTCTTTAGCAGGAGCAAATTTGCGCCTTGAAATCTGTTCCAACCTAATATGATATTCATGGGTGGAAAAGAAATCTGCTGCTTTTATTTGATTTTGGCTATTTGCACTTTTTGAAATTACTGGTACCATAGTTGCGGCCAATTCAGGTTTAACTTGTGTCAGTTTCATTAAAACATACACTTTAGATAAGTCAGCTCCACTGCCTCTTCTGACAGATGAAAGAGTTGCTGTTGTTTGACCTCCATTTACTATCTGAAGATCTTTTGCAAAAATTAATTTTCCGTTTTTTACTACAGTATCAATTGCAGTAGCTGCCAAACCGTTATTGTACACAAAAAATCTCTCAGGTTCATTTAGGACGGTATTTCTTATATCTTTATTTACACCTCGTTTTCCTAAAAATGAACGAACATTTCCTTCAAGCATTCTGCTTCCGTATTCATCGTATAAATCAGCAATAACATTTCCCGGAACAGTGCACAAATAACTTATGCATTCATCGTTGCTGTCACCTGAGTTTGCAAGAAGGCACGGAACACCGCCTTCAATGTAATCATTAAAATCGATTTCTATTTCCTCGTGACTATTTCCGTTGCCAAATATTCTAAAAAAACGCGGCATATCCCATATTCGGTACTCAACATCGATATCGAGTATAGGTTCAGCATCTAGCACTCCTGTTCTTTTGCTCTTTTTTCTTTTTGATGATGTATTATCAGTTATATTTGCTCTTTCACTAAGAGACATATCTGTTAAGAGTATAATCACAAATTTTGAAATATACTTTGCTTGATCAGCAATGTAAGATGCAAGATCATAAGCGGCTGTACTGATTTCTATTCTGGATGCAAGCTCATGTTCAATAGCATTGGAGGCAAAAGCCCTGCATCTATCCAATGCAGTTTTGGCTTCGCTTCCTATTAAGGTTTCACTTTCACTGCTTCCAGAAAATGTTGCAACAAGTAAATAGAATGATCCATCATGTTCATCAAAAGCATAACCATTAACATTCAATGCTGCATTTCTATATCCATTGCCCTGATAGTAGCAAGGAGTATATTCAGGAAGAACGTCTCCTTCGAAGAGTTTTAGCGCACATATTTTAACAAAACTGGCAACCGTTCCATTAGCTTCACTTTCTTCTGTTGCAAGAGCATCTTCAAGAAAATCTTTTCTGTATTCCTCAAAACTTTGCATATTATACCCCCTTTTTATTTATTAATCTGCTTCCCAGTCGTAAATTGCAGGAATGCTGAGTTCGTAACTGCCTTGAATTATTGCATTTTGAAGTTGACTGCGTCTCAACCGAGGAAAAGAATCATTGACAGAGTATTTCTCTAATTTGCAAAACTTATAATACTCTTCAGAAACTTCATCGTCTCTTTTATAGCCGCAAAATGATAATCTGTTTTCCCAAATTGTTATAGTACGTTGATCAGAACCGATAATTTGTTCAATCTCTTCTACAAGTTTGTTCAGTGTGAAAGAATCTTCAGATTCTGCTGCTCTTTCAACTCTACAAATAATGATAAAACCATCGTCAGAAATATCAAGTTGATCGAGAGATGTTATATTAATTGTACTCTTGCTTAGAGATATTGTTTTGACCTCATACCATAAGTCTGAGAACGTAAAATCTCTATCCGAGTATAATGGTCCCATCCATCCTTCAACTGATTTAGATATGCCATATTTAGGAATACAAATATCTTTAAGAACTAATAATTCGCCTATAAGTCCTTTGACCTGATTCTGACTCATTCCTTCACTACGGTCTTTTTCAAATAGCCTTTGCCATTTTTTGAATCTGTTAATTACTTTTTTTACTCCCGTTGTTTCATCAGAAGAATTATATGAGCAATCAACTAGATCCCAACATAATGAAATAAACATTTCTTTCAAAGTTGAATCTGTCAAAGAAAAGCAAATTGCATATTTATGATCAGCTCTTTCGTTAGCTCTAACTTTTATTTGTTTGCTTGATAATGGCATTTTAGGCAGATAACTTGATATAAGCATGATTTGCATATTTTCATCTTCATCATATGACACGAAAAAGCTTAATGGATGAGCCGGATCAATTCTGCGACCAACGTTATTCTGTCCTTGAGGGTTAATAGAATTCCATAGGGAAAGAAGTTCAATCTTCGTCATCAAGCTGATCCTCCTCTATTTCATCATCCATGTATTCTCTTTGCTCAACAAGATTAAGATAATAAACCGCATATATTGGCTCTGAACCAGCAGATCTTGGGAATCCCATGCCATAACCTACTATCAAATCATTATTCATATCAAAATCATCAATAGCATTTTCTGAGTCAGGTAATAAGTAATGTATTATTATAATTGGGTTTCTTCCCTTAATGAGATATGCTCTGTCAGGGAAGCTCATTTTGCTGAGTTTATCTTCAGCTGCATTTCCGTATTTTTTCTCGTATTCACTTCTTTTATATTCGCGGAAATCGTTTTCTGCTTCAGCTTTTTGTTTATCCGTAAGTCCATACTTGGTTAATCCCATAGTACCAATTCTTAGCTTGCTACCATATACGCTATATGGTACAGGCTTTCTTGAAAAAGGTCTTTTAGTCGGACGAATTGGTATGCCGCAGATTCTATGGGAAATTTCAGAGGATTTACTTGAATATACAAGGACATCCCAAGTCTCAAATTCATTATTATTCTTTATATATTTGATTAGTGTGTCGGAATTGGCTTCCATATTCATAGGGTGATTGTTATACTTGCTTAAATAATCACAAATTATATCACTCGGGACATTTGTCCAAAACAGAGGTTGCTTACCGCTTCCGACAGGATTGCCACATTGCGTTATAATATCTTTCAAGAAACTGTCAGTTCTATTTCGATTGCCTCTAATTATATCTATATTTGGGCGGAAACGAGGAGTTTCAAAGAAAGATCCATCCAGAGTTATCCAGCGTTCAACTCGTTCGGAGTGTTTCATTTTGTTTTTGGCAGTTATAATAAGAGTTGTTGGATGTGCACGTACCTTTAATCCAAATTCCTTTGGAGTTGCTCCGAGACGATTCATTCTGGAAATCTCTTCACGTAGTTCGTTAGCTGCCTGTGTGATATGAGCATACCAGCCTATGGCATCGTCCGGCATCCAAATTCTGAACAAATCCTCATAGCCGCTTCTATAACCAAACCATCTGCCCATCTGCATTAATGTATCATACATTTGAGTGTTTCTATGGAAATAGCTTACCATCAAACCTTCAAGAGTAAGTCCTCTTGATAGGCTTAAACCACCAACGGCAATAACTCTAAGGCCAGTATCATTATACATAGCATAATCCAGCATTTTTGTACTGCTTTTTTGGTTGATTGTTCTAACTTCAATAGGTGAAACAGCATTATAAAGGTATTCTTTTTGAATTATTTCCCACGGAATAGCATATTTTTCAAAAAATGGATAATTTGTTTTATACCAGTCTTCTCTTAAAGCATTAAGAAATGGATTTTTGCAAGCTTCTTCTTCGTCAAGCATACAATAGTGCTTAATATCCTGAATGCTCTCGAATAGCCATTCATTTATTTTTTGACTTATCTTGTTTTGAACTAAGACAAATCGACTTACATTTACTAACATCGATCTATGTGCGGTTTTATCGCCATTAATATCACGTGCTACATTTGCTAATATAAAGTACCTTAATGCCGAATATAAACTATCGGGCAATGAATTAATTGGTATATCTTGTTTATGCTTATATGGGAAATAATCACCTGCATCGTCAAGTGTTGCTAATGATTTCGAATAAGAAGCATCATCACCAAAAAGCTCGTTACTGCCAATATAGTTTGTTGGAGCATCGAGTGAATATATATAGTCTGATGGAAATAAGTCATCATTTTCCATTTCTTCTGTTTTTTCAGGAAGAATGAAAATATTGGCAAAAGGAGTAGCTGTAACAGCTATATAAGAGCTTGAATTAAAAAGACTTAATAATTTCCGTATATGACGATTAATAGTAGTAGGGTTATTATCTTCTTTTGTGTTTATAGAAGCATTATCTGCTTCATCATCAATAAGAAGCAGTGGGTAATTAATCTTTCCATTGCCTTTTTTGTTATCCTCAAGCCAACCTATTAAGTTTTCCAGCGTCCTTGCGTTTTTCTTTAATACAAAAACAACAGGTTCTTTTGTCATATTATCAAGATTGACATTCATGCTATTTAGAGTTGCTTTTTTGAAATCACTTGCCTCAGTAGTGAATCCGGTAGCAAATCTGTTAGCATCCTTTAATCCAACACCTTTACGAAGTGTTTGACTGTTGCGTTGCAAGTAAGCCTTACTGCTTCGACCAATAAATCCTTCATCGACACGTTCTTGTGTTTGTCGTCTTAAGCTTTCAACTGTTCCAGTAAGAAGAATTATTACTCTATAACCGACATCAGCAGCTTTGTTCATAATAGCAATATAGTTAGCCGTTTTACCTGACTGAACATCACCTATAAGTAAACCTCGCCTGTGAAGTATTCCGCCTGATTGAGGATTTCCCGCAAGATCTACAATTTTATCTGATACATTATCTATTGTTGCAATAATATTTGAAGGACGTTGCATATCTTCTTCCAGATATAAAACATATCTATTCCAATAATACCAATAATCACTGCTTTCTTTAGCTTTCAAAGCATTAAGCCATGGTGTGTATGGTGTTTCAATTGAAATACCTACATCCATTTCAACATCTAACGCTGACTGCAACTTTTTTATTACAAAATCAATTTCATTTTCTGTAATATCTGGGAGCATAGGCTTTACCATATCACTTGCTTGCTGAAGTTCATCTTCTTTAGGCACTCTATTGGGAGCAATGTTTTTTAAACAAGCTCGAACAAGATCTTCAAAAAGTTTTAAATTAGCCATCGTTATTCAACTCCTCTGTAAGATATTCAACTATTTTTTTATAATTGCAAAACGGATCGGTTTGAATCATTATTTGTATTTGCTCACTGCGCATTGGGTTGTCTTTAATATTATTAAGTATGATTTTTGCGAATTCCCAAGCCTCTGCTTCGGCATCTTTTTCTTTTCTGACATTAACTTGTTCTTCATTATTCAAATCAACATATAACTGATTTAAAGGAAGATTACCCTCAACAAGTTTGAGGTAATTTTCAAGCAATGACTTCTGTGCTGAATCTAAGGATTCACATAAAGTGTTTAGAAAAATGTGATCGCGATTAAGATTATAAACCACACCTTCTCTTATATGTGTCTTATTCCAAAGATGATTGCCTTTATCGCTTATTTCACGTTTTCCGCGAAAAGTCCATGCACGCTTGCTACCTTCTGAAATTCGTTCTACAATTCGTTCCAAATTCTTTTTAATTACATCAGGCGGAATTGCAGAGGATTTTCTTATATCTAGTGTCCATAAATGATCGAGTGCATTAGGAATGTCCACTCGTATTCTTGCTAATTTGGACAATTCATCTTTCCTGTGGAATCTAAACCAGGTTCCCCACACTAATAAACGCTTATTTCTGTATATGTAAAATCCTTGATTCTTTGTTAGTCCTTCACTACCGCCAAGTTCATCCTTTTCTTGACGTGTCAACTTGCTGATATGCGGAAGCATATAACAAGATACATTAACAATATGCTTTTCAATAATAAATTTTTCATCTGCCTGAAAATTTGTACTTTTACCGATAAGAAACGGATCCTTAGGTGTTAACGGTAGCTTATTGATATTTATACTTATTTTTTTAATTCCCGTTTCTCCAGATAAATACCTATGAAAGACCAATGAAAGGTGATTTCGTACATAGTCCATTTGCTTATTCATGATTTTATCTGTAGCAGTAGCACCTTCGAGCATCCTGTCTAAGTTTTCCCATATTACTAATGTTCCATGTTCAAGCTCTTTTAATTGAATATTGTATTGAGGGATTTTATCTATATCAGCTTTATCTAGCTTAATCAATGACCAAGAACCAGTACGATAAACTTCGTCCAAGTCCCACCTTCGCCCTTCAAGAACAGCACCTTGTTTAGAAATTACGGTAAGGCAACGACATTGTGAAAGAGAAGCTGTTTTTAAGCCCAAGCCAAATCTTCCTAAATCATTTTCAGCTCGATCTTTTAAAGAACTCTGGCTGCCATATCGCATAGCATTATTAATTTGCGTTTCGTCCATTCCTACACCATTATCTAAAATTGAAACATATGGAACAGCATCATATGGGGAGAAGAAAATATTGATCTCATTAGCTGATGCAGCAACACTATTATCGACAATATCAGCAATTGCAGCTTCTAAATTATATCCTATTGCTCTTGTGGATTCCATAAGAACTGGTGCAAAAGGCGGCATATCAATTATTTTCATACTTTTACCCTCATTAAAATTTATAAATCAAGCTCTTTACCAATAAGTTCAATTAGATATTTGGCAGTATCTTTGTCTAATTGCAATGATTGGCTAATTTTACCTGGATTTTCACGATCAGATCTACCATAAGTGTCAATCTGAATATATTTTTCGCCATACATTTCAAAAGTCGTATAAGTAGTATATACCTTTTCATGTACAGAATTTCTCTGTTTTTCTATTTTCTCAATGTTATTTATATCTAATTGAGCCATGATCTTATCCCTCCTGTAATATTATAAAATTGTTTTAACCAGAAAAATGGTGAATTTCTTCTGATTGTACATTATCTCAAAATATATTATAACACAAATGCGCTTTTATGTCAACGATGTCGAAATTATAGTTAATGTTATTATCTTTAAAATTTAAATAATTAAAACCAGGAAAGTATACGATTATATTTGTTTATATGTAACTGCTATTAAGAACGATGATTGGTTTAAATTCTCTTTTTTTTATTGTGCCTTTGTGATAAATAAATCTTTTCTGCTTTGTATATTTTAACATTATTTATTAAGAAAATGTTATGTTTCAACATATGCAATTGACTATACGCAGCTTAATTTGTATAATTATTATATAAGAATTCCTTTTAAGGATTTATAAGGAGGGTAACTATGTCCAACATTATTAAATTCAAAATTGTAAGTAATCCATATAAAGAGGATATAAAATTTGGCACTATAGATGAAAACTCTAATCAAATGATAGAAGTATCAAAAGATGAAAACAGTGATTTGAATAGCGATGAAATAAGAAAAGGTTTCTTTCCTTATAATGTAAAGAAAATAATTAACGAAATAATAGCTATGAAATCTAAACAAGGAAATGTTATTCAGATAGAATTTGAAGGAACTGATGATGAATTTTCTGAGTTAGAAGAGCTATGCCAAGAAAAAGAATACCAGAACAGAATCGAGCTTTTGCCTCAAACAAGATACCTAAATAATGCAAAAGATATACTTCCAAAGATTGCCGAAATTTTTCAGGAGATGCAGCCTCTAATTGCTGACAGCATTAATTCTAATCCAGAAATAGCTTTGATGAGAAAAAAATTCGATGAAGCTGTTGATAATAAAAAAATCCCCATATGTGTTATTGGTAATTACAGTTCGGGTAAGTCAACATTTATAAATGCGCTTATTGGCAAGGAGATATTACCAAGTGGAGATGATCCAATAACTGATTGTGTGTATCAGCTTAATCGTTCACACAGTTCAGAATCAGGTTATGTTGAATTTGATTATTTTAATTTACCATTAAAAATATCAATAGAAAAACATAACAGCAGAGGAAAAGGATGTGTTATTTCTGGTCCGGGCAAACGTGATGATGAATTTATGTGTGAAATACAAGATGAGATGGATAAACTTACAGCGAGTTCTATCCATGTAAGAATTCATTTTTTACTTGTTTTAATTGAAAAACACAAAAAGAAATTAAAAAGGAATAATATTGAGAAAGATATTAGTTCATTAATAAAAATCAATCTTCCTTTCAGTAAAGAAGGCGTTCTTTCTCAATCACAGTATAATTATGTAATATTTGATACTCCTGGAGAAGGTTCTGCAACGAATATTGATCACTCTAAAATTCTTGAACAGCAAATGCAACTTTTATCTAATGGCCTTATAATGTTTATTACTGATAATAAATCACTTGATAAAGTTGAAGGAAGGGATTTGTGTGAGAAAATAATATCAATGAATTGTTTTGACAAAAGATTTACCATGGTTATTGCTAATCGTGCAGATAGTGCACGATTACCTAAAGATGGCTATTTTGAACCTGAAGAAATAGAGGATAAGCTTAGTCAAACTGTATGTAGGACATTACAATCAAATCGAATTTTTTATGTTTCATCTATTGTTGGATTAGGTTCAAAACAGGAAGATGACTTTATCGATGAAGATTATCAAGATGTGTATGACAAAGAAATCGAGTCATATCTTAATCCAAATTCAAAACATCCTAAAGCTTTATATAAATCAAATATTATTCCAGTGCAAATAAAGAATAAATGTGTTAAGTGGTCGGAGGAAGAACCCAATAAAGCATTTGCTAATAGCGGACTATTTTGGATTGAACAGGAAATTAGATTATTTGCTGAAGTACATTCACCCTATAATAAGTGCACTTTGTCAAAGAAATTCCTTGATGAAATAATCTCTGAAACGACAAATCGCATTGTTAAAAATGTTAAGCAGTGTGAAGTAACAAAAAAAGAGTTGAATGAAAAACTCATAAATGACAAAAACGAATTTATTATTTCACTTGATAAAAAAGTAAAGGAAGTTGGAGATGAAATTGCTGCTAATTATCCAACCAAAGAGATGAAAGACATTACAGTAAAAGCATATAATTCTATAACGCGCGAATACTTAGATGAAAGACAAACAGCAATTGAAAAGGAAATCGGTGAAAAGCATAACTATAATGAACTAAAAAGCGCACCTGTTTTGACTCAAAAAGATGCCGCTGACGCCCCCCCTGAAAATTCTAAATCGTTTACTGCGTATAAGCAGAAAAAAGAGTATAAAAAGAATCTTCATGATCTTGAAAAACAAATTGAAAAAGAAGTATCCGAATCTCTTCTCAAAGAAATAAAAGAACAATTTACCCAAGACATTCACGGTAACCAAACTAAACTAGAGATGGCTTCACAAAATTATTGGTTACAAGCTTCAGAATCATTTAAAAATACAATGATAGATTATGTAACTAAGTCAGAGGGCATAAGTGATGAGAAAAAAATAGAACTTGAAAAGATAATTGCGGATTATAAGACTTTAACATTCGAAAAAAATGCGGATATGGTTTTTGTTTTTTCAGAATTGACAAAGCATTGGCTCAAAATAGGTAGTTTTGTTATTGGAGCTTCCAACTCTCTAAATCTTAATAAATTAAAGACAAGATATAACTCTTCAATGCGTGATAATACCAGTGAAATGCTAAATAAGCTTAAAACGAGCCATGAAGGCAGTTTTAAGACATGGAAAAGCAACTTAATCAATGATCTTAAAGACAACATCATAAAATTAAACCCTGATCTAAGAGATCTTAATAATAGTATTATTCAGCAAGAAGAAAACATTGCAAAATCAGAGAATACCAAAAATCGTTTAAATGACTATAAGGTACAGATTGAAAATTTAATGAACTGGATTCAATAATCATGGAGGTGTTTAAATGGGATTAATGAAGATAATTTCAGGAGCCACATCAAAGGTTAATGATAAAATTTCCAAAGCAGCAGCTCTAAGCCCTAAACAACTAAGTGATATAGCTGATAAAAGAGAAAATTACCTTCTCGAAATGCCTAAACCTAATGATGTGATTGCTCAGGCTACAACGGAAAAATTAATTGCTGCTAATAGTATTGAAGTATTTAATGCTTATCTGCCGCAAATATCAAAAATATATTCTCCAATTGAAAAGGATTTTTTCGATAGTGAGTATAATATACGATATTTTAATATTACAAAATGGGTTACTGACAAAAAGGAAAATAGCCTTGAAAAACTTGTAAATGTATATGCTGTTTTATCTGATGAAACATGTAATATTGCCCTTGTTTTTCATAGAAAATGTCAAGAAACACAAGTGTATCTAGCTGTAACCAATACTAAAAACGCTAACAATAATAATGATGCTGATACGTACAAAAAGCGCCTTCAGGAAGCTATAAAAGGGAATTTTCCTGGTACTGAATTTGGTATTGACTCTGGAAGCGGTATTCCGCCTTTTCTAAATAATGATATTCCTTATTCTGTTGCATCAGCCTCAAATATTCCAACGGAAAAATCAGAAAAATTTATTAGTCAAACTATTGAAAAACTATTGGACGGTATTGTCCCTAGTAAAAATAAGGAAGAATATACCTTGATTTTACTAGCTTCACCAATAAATGATGTCGAAGATAGAAAACTTCGACTTGCAGAGATATACACTGGTTTAAAGCCATATGAATCATGGCAAACAAATTTTACTTTTACTGAACTACACACAGAAGGTTCAACAGCTACGGTTGGTGTGAATGTTGGTGCAAGTGCTGGTATTCAGAATGGGCAGACATCATCTGCTACGAATTCTGACGCTGTTGCTAATAGTGAAAGTGATACAGAGACAGACACAACGAATGATGGAACTTCAGATACAAATAGTGAAATGAACTCTGATATGACTTCAGACACTGACACGACGGCAAATTCACATACTGATAATAAATCATCTTCAAATACAGATACAAATACTATATCAAACACTGATAATACATATGAGGCTACAAGTGATAATAAAAATGTTAATGCTTCTTTGATTCTCGTTGGCGGCGGAAGTAGTTGGGGAACAACATCTGGCTCTGGTAAAGCAAGTACAACTGCTAAAGGAACAGCCAAAACACTAATGGAAGGCTCGGCTGATACTGTAACTAATACAGCGGCTAAAACCGTTGCCAAGACTCTTGCTAATACTGTTTCTAAAACGACTTCAAGTCAAGTTGGGCATGCTGTTGCCAAAACACTTGGAAAAACAGTTACTAATACCCTATCAAAAACAGCTGGAGTATTTAGCAGCACTAGCTTAGGTGTGAATTTTGGAATGAATTTTGCTCGTTCATCAAATGTAAGTGCATCAGTTGGAAAAAACGAAGGTATTGTACAGTCGTTTGAAAACTACAATATAAAGCATGCTTTAGAATTGCTTGAAGATCAAATGAAACGCTTAGAACAAAGTACCGCTCTTGGTATGTGGGATTTTGCAGCATATGTTCTTTCTGAAGATAGAAATGTTGCAAATAATGTTGCTCATACTTATTTGTCATTAACTCAAGGTGAATCGTCATATATGTCAAGTTCAGCTGTCAATCTTTGGAGAGGTGACATAGAAAGTACTGACATTTATGCAAAAACGATATGCAGTTACTTAAGAGAATTACGACATCCAATATTTGCTTTAAATCCTGACATAGTTAATTCAAAAGAAGGAAAAGACTTTCAAGTTTATCCAACAGTTGTAACAGCAACAACAAGTCTTTCCGGTAAGGAACTTGCATATTCATTGAATTTTCCGCAAAAATCCATTTCTGGACTGCCTGTTATTCAATGTGCAGATTTTGGAAGAAGTGTATCTTCTTTTGAGATTTCTCCTGCTGAAGAGGAAAAATATTATTTGGGAAACATTTTTCATATGCTTCATGAGGAGAAGCTTCATGTAGAATTGTCACCAAACGCTATGACATCCCATACGTTTATTACCGGAAGTACCGGTTCCGGTAAATCAAATACTGTTTATCAATTACTAAGTGAAGCGATAAATGATGGGAAACATTTTCTTGTAATTGAACCTGCAAAAGGCGAGTATAAAAACGTATTCGGCAATGAAGAAAATGTAAGCGTATTTGGAACGAATCCATATTTGATGCCTTTGTTAAAGATCAATCCGTTTAGTTTTCCGAAAAAAATACATATTTTAGAACACCTTGATGGATTGATTGAAATATTTAATGTATGTTGGCCAATGTATGCTGCAATGCCGGCAGTATTAAAAAACGCCATTGAAAGCGCATATGAAGATTGCGGTTGGGATTTAAAAACTTCTAAAAATGCTTTTTCAGATGACTTGTATCCCAATTTCGATGATGTTGTTCGCAATATAAAAAAGATAATTGATTCAAGTGAATATGACACCGAAAACAAAGGTGCTTATAAAGGCTCGCTTATTACAAGGCTTAAATCATTAACAAATGGTATTAATGGAATGATTTTTACAAATGATGAAATATCAAGTGAAGCTTTATTTGAAAACAATGTTATATGCGATTTGAGCAGGGTGCGTTCCAACGAAACCAAATCATTAATAATGGGACTTCTAATTTTGAAACTTCAAGAATATCGCTTAGAAAGTTCTAAAATGAATGCTGATTTACAACATATAACTGTAATTGAGGAAGCTCACAACCTTTTGAAGCGTACTTCAACAGAGCAGCCTGTTGAAGGAGGTAATCTGCTTGGCAAAAGTGTCGAAATGCTTTCGAACTCAATAGCCGAAATGCGAACATACGGTGAAGGATTTATTATTGTGGATCAATCACCTGGATTGTTGGATATGTCTGTAATTCGTAATACAAATATCAAGATTATAATGCGCCTTCCAGATGAAAATGACCGTATTCTTGTAGGAAAAGCTGCAAATCTCAATGATGATCAAATTATTGAAATCGCCAGATTTCCAAGAGGTGTTGCTGCTGTATACCAAAACGAATGGGTTCAGCCAGTATTATGTAAAGTTAAACATGTTGAATATGAGGAGACTCCTTATAACTATACACCATGTAAGTCAGAAATAACAGAACTAAACTTTAATGATAAAATACAAATAGCTAAACTATTATGTAATGGTATTCGGATTGATAAAGAACAATTTATAAGGGAAATAAAACCAAAGTTAACCAATGCCAATCTTTCCTCATATATTCAAGTTCTTATTCAAAAAACTCTAAATAATCCTCCTAATCAAGCTAATATGGAACAAATCGGAGAGATTGTACGAAGTTTATTCCCTGATCTTTACTCCGAAACCAAGAAGATTTGTTCGGATACTTCTGACAAGAAAGCATGGACAAATCATATTGAAACATTGCTTTTACAGAAATATAATCAAGATATTGATGATATTACTAGACGGTATATTATTCATGGCTTAGTTCTTGCATATGTATACTTGCATCTCAATGATGTAAATACATTAAAAGATTGGACGGAAATGGGGGGGTTAAAATGATTGAAGCATTGGCAAAGGCAGCTGAAACAGCTGCAAAAGCAGAAAAAATTGCAGAAGTCAAAAATATTGGTTCAAAAGCATTTGATCCACGAAAACCGATTGATATCATTAATAAAGAATTCAAGATAAACGATAAGCCTAATTTTGATCCTCAAAAGCCATTAGATATCAAAACAGATAAGTCTTTGGTTCAAAATGAAGTTCGAGGTAATAAAGAAGTAAGTGAATTGATAAAAGACTATTTAAATGATTTAAAAAGCAAATCTGAATGTCCTGACACGCTTAATGAAACACCTTTTAAGGAATCTGATTTAAGAAAAATTAGTCCCGAAGAAAACGTTTCAGCTCGTAAAGATTTTGATAACAAAAAAGCAGATCTAAGAAAACAATGGGAAGAGAAAACTGGAAAGGAGTGGCCTGTTTACAAAGAAGATGTTTATTCAGATTCAAGGGCTTTAATAAGGCAAGCCGGAACCCCATATGATGCACATCATATTCAACCACTAGAGCTTGGCGGAAAGAATGAAGTTGATAACATTACTCCAATTCATGCCAAAGATCATTATGATAAGCAAGGAGTGCATGCGCCAAACAGCCCATATAGCAACTTGGTGAAGAAAATAGGAGGATAAAAATGACTATTAAAGAATACTTAGGCAAAATAAAAGAGCTTAAAATTGATGAGATAAAAGTTAATCATATTGAAAAACAATATTCAGAAGGAATACCCAAAAATGTAAAGCGGTTAATATCTAATTGTGACAAGACTATCTTTTTTGATAACGATAACATTCTTAGACTTCTTTCCTTTTCTGAAATAATGAACGCCGAAAAAGATTTACACGTTGATTTTAAGTCGAGAAATATGATTCCTCTTTTTGATTGTGGTGATAACGACTTTATAGTTTACAATTATAAAGATGCTAATTGGGCAAAATTCAATATAATTGATGAAGTCATTTTCAAAACTGAAAACAATTTAGAAGAAGTGTTTTGAAAACAATATCCCTCTATTTCATAAGAAATAGAGGGATAAATTTTTTATATAAACCTATTGACATCCCCATTGTGATGTGATATAATAAATTCTGTAATATAAAAAAGCACCTCGCAAGGAGCATCAGAGCTGGTAACTCTGACACTCCTGATAATCAGACAGATGCAGCAACATCTGAATGACTTAGCAAGATGGCTATTTTGCGTGTATTATTATATCACGTTGAATATAGTATTGTCAAGCCTTTCAGTGTATGTTTTGCGGCATCAGACTGAAAGGTTTGTTTTTATATATTACCGTGAACAATGGTAACTTGACAATTAAATATATAGATTTGAAGCGAAGGTAAGCATATAGTAAATAGCGGTTTAATATGCTTTTCACACTTTACATTAATGAGCCATGACGTGAGCCTGTTTAGTAGAACTAAATCAACTCTTGGGTTTGTCAAGACAAGGCAGTATTCTGTATTGCCGTTGTTACAAGTAACAACGTAAAAAGTATCACGAGCCATATAAAGTGTAGAAAGCGAATAGGTGGACAGTACCATACCAGCTCGGTGACACCTATTCGAGAACAAACAACAGCTGTCAAATCAAACTATAGTTCAGTAAGTAAAAAACGGTTCACTGAACAGTGAACCGTTCTCACTGATATATTGGTTGGGGTGGAAGGATTTGAACCCTCGAAATAACGGAGTCAGAGTCCGCTGCCTTACCACTTGGCGACACCCCAGTGTATGTACTGATTTATTCAGCTTTATTATTATATCACCTATGTAAGTGTTTGTCAATAGGGAATTATATATTTTTATGTTTTAACTTTAGTTCGTCACAAAGCAGCAGCTCCCGGGCTAAAATGACCGAACCCGGGAGCTGTGCTCCGCATATAAATACATTCTTCTTTCTTTTGGACTACTCTATATAAACTCCTATTTCAGCGATATAATCTTTCAGCGAGCATTGCAAGCTCCGAAAGCTCTACCGTTTTCTCATTTTCCTCCAACTCTCCAACTGTGTCGATCACATGATCATAACTCGAATTGCCCTTATACTCGGAATCTTTAAGAAGCATTGCAAATTCTGCTGCCGCTGAAGCGAGTTTTATAGACGCTGATGGTTCTTTGTTATATTTCTCCATTCCGAAAAGCTGACTTTCGTATACGTCCTTATCGTTGTCTACAGGCTTATATGTTACGGAAAGCTTGCAAAGCTCGCTTCTTCCATTATCTTCAACGGGCTGTGTTTCGTGCTCGGAAGCGAATTCGAGCTGTACTCCGCGGTAAGTCTCCCCTGTTTCAGCAAGCTCTACTTCGTAAAGTGCAGTTACACTATGACCTGCTCCGACCTCACCTGCGTCCTTAGTATTGTCGTAGAAGTCCTCTGCATTCATAAGTCTGTTATCGTAACCGATAAGTCTATAGCTCTTTATCCTTGAAGGATTGAACTCTACCTGTATCTTTACGTCCTTAGCTATTGTATATATAGTGCCTGCCATTTCCTGAACGAGAACTCTGTACGCCTCGTCTACAGAGTCTATATAGCTGTAGTTGCCGTTTCCGTTATCAGCAACTGCTTCAAGTCTGTCGTCCTTATAGTTGCCTGTGCCGAAGCCTAAAACCGAAAGATATATACCCTTATCGCGCTTTGTTTTTATGAGCTTCACAAGCTCGTCCTCAGAGCTTGCGCCTATGTTCAGATCACCGTCTGTAGCAAGGATAACTCTGTTGTTTCCACCCTCGATGAAGTATTTCTCAGCAAGCTCGTAAGCCTTGTTTATTCCGCCCTCACCGTTAGTTCCGCCCGATGCGGTGATATCATAAAGTGCCTCAAGGATAGCGTCTTTGTCCTTTCCGCTTGCGCCTTTCAAGCGTGTAGAGGCATCACCTGCATATGTAACAATAGAGATGCGGTCATTCTCACCAAGTTTTTCAGCCAGCATTGAAAACGCGCTCTGTACCAGCGGGAGCTTGTTATAATCAGACATTGAGCCTGATGAGTCGATAAGGAATACCAGATTTGAAGGCGGAGTCTCCTTCTGTTCAAGACGCTTGCCCTGTATGCCTATCATCATAAGCTTGTTTGCCGGATTCCACGGGCAGTCTGCGATCTCAACATAATCACCGAAAACTCTTCCCGCTTCTGGATCGGGATACTCATAGTCGAAGTAATTGATGAATTCCTCTGCGCGTACGGCGTCCTCGGGAACTATATTTCCGTTCTCAAGCATTCTTCTTACATTTGAATATGAAGCAGTATCCACATCTACCGAGAAAGTTGAGAGGGGCTCGGCTTTAGGATCCTTGAAGCCTGCTTCGATAAAGCCCTTATAATCCTCATTGGGCGAAACGCTTTCCGCAGGCTTCCATGTCTCGCAGGCTGCTTCAGCAGGGGCTTCGTCACAATAATCGTCTGTGTCAGGAGTTACTATCACATTATTATTGCTGTGTCCGCTGTTTGGAGCATAGTCTCCCGAAATATCATTCTGACCTTCTGCGCAGCTGCACATTGCTGTCATCATCACTGCACAGGCAGCGGCTAATGCTGTAGTTCTTGATAGCTTGGTACTCATATAATTTCCTCCTTTATTGTCCTTGCGGACAAATTTTATTTCGTATTCTATGCTTTAATTATACCCCTGTATCAACTCATTTACAACAACAGAAAAATGCCATTTTAAAGACGATTTAAAGTATATTCCCTTAATATAAAGTTTCATTTTCTTACAATTTATTGAAAATATTACAGCTTTCTTGCAGAAGTGTATCTCCGCAATACGATGCAAAACGACAAGTCTCGCCTTATACTTCAAGAAAAGCAAAAATCTTTTCCTCGAATGTTGCTTTATAGTAAATAATGTGATATAATGGAATTATCAGTTTTGAGAGCGTGGGGTAAAATAGTACCTCACTTTAATAGTACATCGGGATATACTATTAAAACAGATAAATCAGTGTTTAATGGAGATCATTTTATGGACATTAATTCTTACATTTCAGCAAAACAGAATGCACTGAAAAAGTATTTCAGTCGTATGAACGATATGCAGCAGGAAGCCGTTTTCACAGTAAACGGTCCTGTTCTTGTGCTTGCAGGCGCAGGAAGCGGAAAGACCACTGTTATCGTTAACCGTATTGCTAATATGATAAATTTCGGAAATGCTTATTTCGACACAACACGCGAAGGAAGTGACGGGGATATCACTTTCCTAAAGGACTACGCAGAGGGAAAGACTGACGATTTCGACACTCTCAGGGATATCGTCGCAGTTGATCCTGTGCGTCCGTGGAATATCCTTGCCATAACCTTTACCAATAAAGCAGCAGGCGAGCTCAAAGAAAGACTTTCCGCTATGATGGGTGAAGAGGCTCTCAATATCAATGCTTCCACATTCCACTCTGCCTGTGTAAGGATACTCAGAAGCGAGATTGAAGCTCTCGGATACGGCAGAGACTTCACTATATATGACTCCGACGACAGTCAGAGAATGATAAAAAATGTAATGACAGAGCTTGATGTTTCCGAAAAGCAGCTTGCTCCCAAGGCTGTCCTCAGCGAGATAAGCTTTGCAAAGGACAAGATGTTATCTCCTGCGGATATGCTTGCCGATGCAGGTCAGGACTACCGCAAGAAGATGATAGCCAAGCTCTATACTATATATCAGGAGCGCATGAAAGCAGCAAATGCTCTTGACTTTGACGATATACTTGTACGCACTGTCGAGCTTTTCGAGCAGTTCCCCGAAGTTCTCGAAAAATACAGGAACCGCTATAAATACATAATGGTGGACGAGTATCAGGACACCAACCATGTACAGTTCAGACTTGTATCTCTCCTCTCGGAAGGTCACAAAAACCTCTGCGTCGTAGGTGACGACGACCAGAGCATATATAAGTTCCGCGGTGCCAATATTGAAAATATACTCGGATTTGAGGAGCAGTTCGCAGGTGCTAAGGTAGTACGTCTCGAACAGAATTACCGTTCCACACAGACTATACTTGATGCGGCTAACTCAGTCATAAGCAACAACACAAGCCGTAAGCCCAAGACTCTCTGGACATCAGGTGATAAGGGTGACAAGGTCTACTGGTACAAGGCTGTTGACGAAACAGACGAGGCTAAATTCGTTGCAGATACTATCCTTGAAAGATACAAGGAAACAGGAAAGTATTCCGATAATGCAGTTCTCTACCGCATGAACGCACAGTCAAACTCTATCGAGCGTATGCTTGTAAAATGCGGTATCCCCTACCGTGTTTACGGCGGTATGCGATTCTACGACCGCAAGGAAATAAAGGACGTTACCTCATACCTTGCATTCATCAACAACCATAACGATATGCTTCGTTTCAGACGTATAATAAACGAACCAAAGCGCGGCATCGGTGACTCAACACTTGCTATCATCGAGGATATCAGCCGTGACCTTAAAATATCGCCTTTCGAGGTAATGAAAAACTGTGAGGAGTACGCTCCCCTTTCAAAGAAAACATCAGCACTGAAAAGTGCGTACACTCTTTTCGAGCTGCTTACAGAAAAGTCAGAGGAGCTCCCTCTCGATGAATTTCTCGATTTCCTTCTTGATAAGACAGGCTACCTCGACAGCCTTAAAGCTCTCGAAAATGCAGATGTAAAAATAGAGAACGTACAGGAGCTCCGTACATCTATGGTGCAGTACATGGAACAGGCTGAGGAGCCTACTCTCAGCGGTTTCCTTGAAGAAGTTGCACTCTATACCGAAGCTGACCGCGATGACGGAAGCGACGACAAGGTAACTCTTATGACTGTACATTCCGCAAAGGGACTTGAATACGAAAACGTTTTCGTTGTAGGTCTTGATGATGGTATCTTCCCAAGCGCACGTTCCTTCGACAGTGAGGACGATATGGAAGAGGAAAGACGACTTGCCTACGTTGCCATAACCCGTGCAAAGAAGCGTCTTTACCTTGCAAATGCAAGACAGCGTATGCTTTTCGGTCAGACTCAGCACAATATCACTTCACGCTTTATGAAAGAGATAGGCAGTGAGCTCGTTGAAAAGCACGACAATGCAGCCGCTATGAAGCAGCAGCTTGAGTCAGAGAGCAATGCTGTTACGGAAGTTCGCTCGGCTACTTTACAGCAGCAGCTTGCAAGAAATAAAAAGAGCACAGGCGCTCCCAAGGAAGCTGTTACATATACCGCAGGCGAAAAGGTATCACACAGCATATTCGGCGAAGGCGTTATAGTTTCCGTAAAGCCCATGGCTAACGATTCCATGCTGGAAATAGCTTTCGATAAAGTGGGCACTAAAAAGATAATGGCAAACTATGCAAAGCTTAAAAAGCTCTGATGCTAAACTATATTATAATGATATAAGGTGATTCCATATGAGAAAAACAAAAATTGTATGTACTATTGGTCCTGCAACTGATGATGAAAATATCATGCGTGAGCTTATGCTGGCAGGCATGAACGTTGCACGTTTCAACTTCTCTCACGGAGATTACGAGACACACGAAAAGCGTTTCCACGTTATAGAAAAGCTCCGCAAGGAACTTGACCTGCCTATTGCAACTCTCCTTGACACAAAGGGGCCTGAGATACGTCTTGGCAAATTCGTTGACGACAAGCCTGTAGAGATACACGACGGTGACACCTACACCCTTACTACAGACGATGTTCTCTGTACGGATAAAGTCGGAAGCATAAGCTTCAAGAAGCTGCCACGTGACGTGAGCATGGGTACAAGAATACTCATTAACGATGGTGTTATCGAGCTTCTTGCAGAAAAAGTAACTACCAACGAGATAGTATGCAAAGTAATTCACGGCGGAACACTTTCCAACAACAAGGGAATAAATGTACCCGGTGTAAAGCTCTCAATGCCATACCTCAGCGAAAGAGATATGGACGACCTTGAATTTGGTTCAAAAATGGGCTTTGATTTCATCGCCGCAAGCTTCGTGCGCACAGCCGCAGATATCAATTACCTGAGAAAATTCACACAGAGCCTCGGCTGGTTCGATGTAAGAATAATCGCTAAGATAGAGAATACAGACGGCGTTGAGAATATCGACGAGATACTCGAAGCCGCTGACGGTATCATGGTAGCCCGTGGAGATATGGGCGTTGAGATACCATTCGAGCAGATACCTGCAATACAGAAATCCCTTATCAAGAAGGGCTACAATGCAGGCAAGCAGGTCATCACAGCTACACAGATGCTGGAGTCTATGATAACAAATCCGCGGCCTACCCGTGCTGAGATAACTGACGTTGCAAACGCTCTCTATGACGGCACAAGTGCTATCATGCTCTCGGGCGAGACAGCCGCAGGTGCTTACCCTGTCGAAGCTGTAAAGACTATGGCTCTTATTGCTGAGACTACCGAAAACAATATCAATTACAAAGCTCGCTTCTCGTCACGTCGCGCAGATCAGAACGGTACAGTTGCTGAGGCTATCGCTCACGCTACCGTTACTACTGCTCACGACCTTAATGCAAGAGCTATTATCACTGTATCTCTCGGCGGACAGACTGCAAGACTTATTTCCAAATACCGTCCCAGCTGTCCTATCATAAGCTGTACTATGAGCGAAGTGGTATGCCGTCAGATGAATATGAGCTGGGGCGTTATACCGTTCATTATAGACGAAAAGACCAATACCGACGACCTCTTCGCAGCAGCCGTTGAAGCAGCAGAGTCCCACAGACTTGTTGAGGACGGCGACCTTGTGGCTATCACCGCAGGCGTGCCTCTCGGTGTATCGGGTACTACTAACCTTATGAAAGTTGAGAAAATAGGCGGTAAATAATAATGACTACCCAGAAACAAAACAGAATATTTGAAATAATCTTAGGTGTGATCTTAATTGTACTTTCAATAATATCATTTAAATCATTCATAAGATCATATTTCCCGTATTCAAGACATATTTCATGGGATGATATCAAAGATTTTTTCAGCATGGGAAAATACGCAGTGCTGGCAACGATCAATCTTATTGCCGTACTATTTCAGGCAGTATTTGGTTTAATGCTGATAACGGGAAAATACACTAAATCTTGGCTTCAGATACCGTTAGCCATAACAACTGCGGCACGTATAATCTCTACGTATATCGTATGGCTTATCATCGAACTAATAACAGGTGACATCGAATACAGTGACTTTTCACGATACTTTGCAACAAAGCAATTTATTTGCCTCATCATTGCGCCATTGATCGAAACAATAGGCATTATTGTGGCTTTTATGACTATAAACAAAAAAATAATCTGGAAATCAAGGAAAAGTCTCCTCATATACTCTTTAGCAGGAACAGCTGCAAGTATCATCTTATCAGCCGTAACAAATCTGGCTGCTGTTTCAGCGCTCATTTTCCTGATACCGTGCTTCGTTCAGCCATATGCAAGCAAACGCAGCATCAAAGGCATTATAGGTGAGATAGCAGCTATATTATGTTCACTGTCATATTACATAGTATGCTGGCTTGTCAACAAGATCTATGACTCTGAAAATGAGGCGTTATATAATTTCTTCTTTGGCACTAACCATGCCATCGACCTTCGCCACTTTGATGTTCGCTCCTTCTTAGAGTGGGCTCTAAGATTAACATCTCTCCTCATACCTCTTATCCTGTTTGAGAGACAGGTGGGAGAACTTAAAGAGGAAGAAGCTTCCGAGCATATAAGTGTGATAAAAAAGCTTGACGCTGTATTATTCAAGAATAATGACGAAGAAGCTGACGACGAGTACAGCGAGGAAGACGACGAGTACTCAGACGAGGAAGAAAGCGATGACGATAACGACTGAGCGACTTCTCCTTCGTCCCCTCACACTTGACGATGCGGAAGCTGCCTTTGAATGGACAGGCGATGAAAGAGTTGCAAAGTATATGATATACTCCACTCACGAGAGCATTGAAACTACAAAAGAGTGGCTGCGAACAGTAAAGTCCACGGATACACAGTTCGAGTTTGGCTTTGTGCGCAAAAGCGACGGTAAGCTAATCGGCTCAGGCGGCATAAGGCTGTACGATGACGGCTTCTGGGAATTCGGCTATAACTTCCGCTATGACTGCTGGGGCATGGGCTACGCTACGGAAGCTTCAAAGGCTATGATAGACAATGTACGGAGCAGGTACGGCGATATAAGGCTGAAAGCAGAATGTGCTGCGGAGAATACAGCCTCCGCACACGTAATAGAAAAGTGCGGACTGCACTTTGTGAGCTTCGGCGAATACCAGAGCTATGACGGCTTAAAGACATTCAGATCAAAAAAGTTTGAGTTATAAAGCCAAACTAAGCACTAATAAATAACAACTTACAGGAAAGCAGGTCATTTTATGATAAAGCATATCGTAATGTTCAAATTAAAGGAAGCTGACGGCAGAAGCGAGTACGAAAACGCTCTCGAAGCACAGAAGCGTTTCGACAATGTTATTGCTAATGTCAAGGAATTGAAAAAAGGCGAGGTAGTTATCAACTCCAAGGACGCTCCCGAGAGCAACTACACTATCTCTCTTCTCTGCGATTTTGACAGCATCGATGACCTGAACGCATATCAGGTACATCCTGCTCACCTTGAATTCGGTAAATTCATCGGCAGCGTGAAAACTGACAGAGCCTGCATCGACTACGAATACTGATAACTTTTCTCACGTCCAAAAGACGTGAGAATTGTATATATACACAAACGGAGGTAGAAAACATGGTAAACGTGAAAGGCAGATGGGCACTTATAACAGGTGCCAGCAGAGGTCTCGGCTATCTTGCAGCTATATATATGGCTAAGCTCGGCTGCAACCTCGTACTTCACAGCAGGACAGAAGAGCACTGTAAAAAAGTCCTCGATGAAGTAAAAGCTCTTGGCGTTGACGCTTACATTGTGACAGCAGAGTTATCAGACATGGATCAGGTAGAAGCTATGTGCAGAAAAATAGACGAAAACGGCACAAAGCTGGACATAATTCTCAACAATGCAGGTCTTCAGATCGCATACAGAACCGAATACCTCACCACCCCCGCTTCAGACTATGACATAAGCTTCAAGATCAATACCACTGCACCGATGATGATATGCTACCACTTCCTTCCTCAGATGAAGGAGCGCGGCTTCGGACGTATCGTAAATACTACAAGCGGTATCGACCTTGAACCCGAGCAGGCAGGCTACTCCGCAGCTAAAGCTGCCCTCAACAAGGTAACACGCGACCTCGGCAAGAATTATGAGGGTACAGATGTTACGCTCAGCCTTACAGATCCGGGCTGGTGCAGAACAGACCTGGGCGGTCCTAAAGCACCTAATTCGCCCGAAAGCGCACTCCCAGGCATACTGGTAGGAGCTTTTGTAGACGATAAGAAAAACGGACGTATATTCTCGGCACAGGAGTTCACGGGTATGACTCTTGAGGACGCTGTTGCCAAGGCTGAAAAGCAGGCGGGAGTATACTAAAAAACACAGGGGGCGGCACTGCCGCCCCGTTAACATTACTAATATAAGGAGACACCATGAACATTGAAGAATGCATGAGCTTCATAAATTCCTACACAAAATCAGGCGGCAGGATAACCGATCTTTCCCGTGCAGCCGATCTTATGGAGCGTATAGGAGATCCGCAGAAAAGGCTCAGATTCGTACACATTGCAGGTACTAACGGCAAGGGCTCTACCCTTGAATATATCGCAAATGCCTTGCAGCTTTCGGGCTACAAGACGGGCAAATTCACCTCGCCTTTTATCCTCAGATACAACGACAGGATACGCATAAACGATGACGAGATAGACGAGGAGTCCCTATGCAGCATCGCCGAATTCGTCAAGGAGCGCGTTGGCGATATGGCTTATTCGCAGTTCGAGATAACTATGGCTATAGCTCTGCTCTGGTATGAGCGTGAGAAGTGCGATATCGTTGTTCTCGAAACAGGTATAGGCGGACTCCTTGACTGCACAAACGTTATACCTCCGCCGCTCATCTCCGTTATTACCTCTATTTCTCTCGACCATACCGCGCTTCTCGGTGAAACTGTGGAGGAGATAGCTGTACACAAGGCAGGCATCATCAAAAGCGGCTCTGCTGTTGTGCTGTCCGAGGACAATCCAGACAGTGTACGCGAGATAGTACGTAATACCGCAGAAAAAGTCGGTGCGGAGCTTATCCCCTGCGAGCCCTGTCCTCCCGATGCTGACGGCGGACTATTCTCCCCTTTCATGTACAGAGGTATCAAGCTCACACCTGCAATGGCTGGCATACACCAGAAGTACAACGCGCAAACTGCCATAACTGCCTGCATTTACCTCAGAAGCAAGGGCTTTGAGATAAGTGACAGTGCTATAATCAAATCAGTTGAGACTACACAGGTACGCGCCCGTGTGCAGTACATAGACGGTGAGCCGCCTGTTATCGTTGACGGCGGACACAACCCCGCAGGAGTTGCCATGCTGTCGCTTATGCTCATGTATCTCAGCACACGCGGTAAGAAGATATACACTGTTATGGGCATGGTGGACTCAAAGGACTACATAGAATGTGTAAAGAAGATATCGTCACTTTCGGACAAGCTTTTTGCAGTAGACGGCTTTGCTCCCAATGCAGTACCCTCGGAAACTATCGCAGATATAGCAAGCTTCCGCACGGAAGTAGAGGCAGGTACACTTGAGGAATGTGCAGAAAAGGCAAAGGCTCTTGCCCTTGAAAACAACGGCATCGCTGTTATATGCGGCTCTCTTTACCTTGCAAGTCAGTACCTCAATGAGAACAGGTGATGATAATGAAAAGGATAATAGCTGCCTGCGGAAATGACTGTTCAGTCTGTCCACGGTATAATGCGCCGCCATACAAAAAGACAAAAGCCGAGCTGCATCACACTGCCGAGCTTTGGTACAAAATAGGCTACCGCGACCATGTGGTATCAAATGACGAGATATCCTGCAATGGCTGTAGTCCCGAAAACTGGTGCAGATACCATGTTATCAACTGCTGCAGCGAGAAAAACATCGAGAACTGTTCACAGTGCGCAGAATATCCCTGCGACAATATGAGAGAATGCTTTACGGTAACAAGCTCCTTTGAGCCGAAATGTCGTCAAGTCTGCACATATGATGAATACGCAGTCATGAGCAGAGCGTTCTTTGAAAAAGAGAAAAACCTCAACGAACTACGCAAAAAATGAAAAAAGTCCGTGAATATTCACGGACTTTTTATTTTAACTGTAATTCTTTGCTATTCTGTAATCTATAGAGCCTGTGAACGGGTCATAGATTATATCCTCATTGGTATCTTTTGCTACAAGATATGTGCTCTTATAGAACAGCGGCACAAAACCGAACTTATCAAGTATGCCTTTTTCGGCAGCTGTGTAGCTGTTTACAAGCTCGGTAACAGATGAACTCTTCAGTACGTCATCGGTATTGAAGCCGTCTACTGCTGCGTGTTTAAGGCAATCTGTAGTTCTGAACTTATCAAGCACAGCAAGTCCGCTGTTGAAATCGCCCTTGACAGGATAAAGCGCGATACTGTAATCGCCGCTCTCTATCCTCTCGTTGAATTCCTTTGAGGTAAGGTCCTCGATACCTATATAAATACCGAGGCTGTCCTGCCAGTGCTGAGAAAGCACATGGAGATAACGGGAATCAACTGTGCTCGAATCAACGATTATCTTTACGCTCTCCACAGAGCTCACTTTAAGCTCGCTCTTTGCCTTTGCAAGCGCGTCCGCAGCCGCTTTTGTATCGTAAATATCAAACTGTTTCTCAGATGAAAGCTCACGGTAGCTTCTTCCCACAATGTCAACAGCAGGCGGTATGATTCCGTAAGCAGGCTGTATATCACTGCCTGTCTCGCCTTTAAGAGCTTCTCTGTCTGCGGCAAGTGCAACTGCCCTGCGAAGATTTTCATTTGAGTAGAGCTTATCCGACGGATTGAAAATAAGTCCGAGAGTCATTGCCTTATAGCCTGAGATGTGATACTTTTTCGGATTGTATCCCCCCACCTTGACAGACGAAAAGCACTCAGCCGTATCGTCCTTAAAGCACTGCTTCACAGCAGCCTCGCTTTTTTCAATGGAAAAGCTTACAAAAGTCGGGTATATATCATAGCTTTCGTTTTCATTTACCTCGTTCTTGCGCATATAAAGTATATTTGCATTTCCATAGGGGTCGTAATACCACTGACGCACATAGAACGGTCCGTTAGACATTACCGATCTGTCGTCCAGTCCGTATCGACCTTTCGTGGACAGGAAGAACTCCTCATTGCAGGGATAAGCCGCAGGTGTTGCAAGCAGGCTAAGGAACTCCGCACAAGGATAATCAAGGGATATCTCAAGTGTATAGTCGTCCTTTGCCACGACCTCAAGAGCTTCCATAGAATGAGCATTATCCCTTGCAAGTCTGCTGCCGCTCAGACACATGAATTCGCTTGCGAAGGGTGAATGCATATTCGGGTCAAGTATTCTCCTGAGAGCAAAAACGTAATCGTCTGCCGTAACAGGAAAATACTCATCATCGTCTATTATATCATCATTGTTTTCATCAAAGAACCAGTAATTGTCCTCACGCAGATGAAATGTGTAGACGCAGCCGTCCGCGGAAACACTGTAATCCTTAGCGTTGCAGCAGGATATACTGCCGTTTTCGTCCTTCATAACAAGTCCGCTGTAAAGGTTTTTGATGACCGTAGCGGAGGAAGGGTCTGTAGCGTACTGCGGGTCAAGGCTTTTCGGATTGTACGCAAGAGCGGCGCGGTACATATGACCTGAACCGTCACCCTTTTTATTGCCGCTGCCGCAGCCCGTAACACCTGTAATGCACATGACCGCACAAGCTGCGATGCTGAATATCTTTCTCTTTTCTTTCACATTTATCTCCATTCTTTTTTCAAATGCTCTGACAACCAAAATAGTCCCCCTGAGTCGGGGGACATTTTTGCTTTAATTCATGCTTACAGTTACAATAAATCCGTCAACATTATTTCCCGAAACAGTATATGTCTTGTTTGCGGGTACAGGAACATCTGTATTTCCTGTTGGATTTGCGGGAGCATAGTATATCTGATAAAGCTTATTTCCGACTGTTACCTCAATAGGTTCGTCCTTAGTATGTGCTTTAAGCTCGTTTATATACTCCTCCAGCGAGTAATTGTTCTGCTTCATATATACAGCATGAGGAGCACCTACATATCTGTATGTATAATCTCTTGCGCGCTCACTTGTCGAGCCTTCCTTTCCCTCAGGAAAGCGCACTACAAAGCCGTAA
Source organism: Ruminococcus flavefaciens ATCC 19208 (assembly GCF_000518765.1). GTDB lineage: Bacteria > Bacillota > Clostridia > Oscillospirales > Ruminococcaceae > Ruminococcus > Ruminococcus flavefaciens. Next base: position 41,289 of record NZ_JAEF01000024.1, read on the forward strand.
TCTGCGGCATTTTCATATATCCAGCTGTAAACGCCTGTAGGCGAATAGTATCCCGATGTTGAATCCTTCGGAACTATAGCCATATCAAAGCTTCTGCCAGTATGATAATCGGAATAGCCGCCCTGGAACTGAGAATTACCGTTGTAATACTTGTCATTCTGTTCCTCAAGTGTACGATAGCCGCCGATAACATAGATATCGGAATTATTCTCAGCCTCATAGAAAGCCTGCATGAGTGCCTGAACCTGTGCAAGTGCTTCCTTGTCAAGCTTTGTTACCATATCGCTTACGTGGAATGCTACGCCGTCTATAGTATCATAAATTGATACAAGCTCGATATCGTCCTCAGGGAATTTATACTCATGGTCTGAATTAACGAGAATGAGATTTCCTCGGTTGATATCAGCTGCGTTATGTACTTCTGTTGTATACAGCGACTCTGACGGCTTCTGTCCGTCGGGAGTGCCTGTTATAAGAGAACTTGTCTCATTACTTGTAATAAGACCGTCAATAATTGAAGACTGCTGTGTATTATCAGTATTTGATGCCTGAGTCGTCGATGCGGAGGTGGGTTTCTTTTCCTTGTCCGAACAGCTCTTACAGCATGATGCAAGCACCACCACAAGAACTACGAGAACAAGGACTACCGCAACGAGTCTGTCATATCTTACCTTATAGCGCTTTGATACTTTATCTCTTTTGCGGTTTCTTCGTTTATCTCCGTTAGTCATAAAACGAAATCGCTCCTTAAAGAATATTCGGTTATAATCAGACAGCCGCTATGCTTTCAGAGGGTTATATGCGTACTGCCTGTCCATTGACCGCATACAAATGCGGTATTCTCCAAAAATTGCTCCCCAATATGATTTTCACGCAAAAATTGCTCATACTCAGTATTATATCACAAATCTTTGTACTTGTAAAGTGTTTTTTTGATTTTTTGCACTAAAAGGCTATATAAATTCCCACATAATTCAAAGCTCGGTATACAAAATAGACAAATAAGCCCTATTCTTCTGAATTTTCCTTCCTTCTTCTGTACTCCGACGGGGTACAGCCCTTATGCATTTTGAACTGCCGCATAAAGTATGATTCACTGTCATAGCCGCAGGTCTCTGCAATAGCCGTAACTGACATGGCTGTATTTTTCAGCAGCTCGGCTGCTCTTACCAGTCTGCTCTCGATGACGTCCTGACGGAAAGTAACTCCGAAAGCCATGAGATAAAGGCGGTGAAAATAGGAACGGCTTATCTGCATCTCATCGCATATATCATCAACAGACCACATATTCATAGGGTCATCATATATAAGTTCACGGTACTTTTTCAGCTCGCTGTACCTCGGTATCTTCTCTTCGGGCGAAGCTTCGGGACAATCGGCTGCATCACTGAGAGCTATGAAGATAAGGCGCATGGAAAGCTCCATAAACTCACTGAAATGCCTGCCTCTGTGCATTGACTGTGACTGCATAGCCCTCAGAGTGCCTGCTACAGAAAAGCCGTCGCTCAGCTCTATGGGAATATCCTGCGGCAGATTCATAGAAGAGATGTACTGCCTGTCAGCAGCAGAGGTTTTGAAGCTCACTATGTCATATCGCATATTCTTTCCCTTTATTGGGCGGAATGTGGACTTATAGCCGCTTGTGAGCAGAGCTGCACAGCTGCCAGATGTGTGAAGAGCCTTTCCCCCGTCCATATACATAACAGGAGTCCTGAAAAAAAGCAGAACAGGGTCTGCTCCCAGTTCACCGCCGAAAGCAGTTTCGCGGCGGCAATTCAGCTGTATACGGTTTATTTTCATGGCTCTCCCCCCCTGTTGTTATTATAATATGATTATAACATATAAGCTACGCAAAAGCAAGAGACACCTGCACAGCAAATACAAAGGGCGGATAAAATCCGCCCCTTCTGAACACTATTCACCACAACTGATCACTCAGCCGTATCAGCCATTTTGACAGCTTTCATCATTATAGCGCACTCAAGACGCTTCTTTTCAAGCTGACATGATATCTTATGAGCAGTTCTGATATCGCCCATATACTGGTAATTATTAGCGTTACAGCCGCCGCTGCAATAGAATTTAGCCCAGCACTCGCGGCAGTCGGGCTTTGAATAAACGTGAGCCTTTGCGAAATCAGCTTTCATTTCCTGATCAAAAGTGCCCTCGTCGATATTGCCCATTTTGTACTCGTCAATACCTACGAACTGATGACAGGGGAAGATATCGCCGTCAGGAGTGATTGCTACATAGTCGTTTCCGCAGCCGCAGCCCCTGAGACGCTTGATAGCGCACGGTCCCTGATCCAGATCCAGCATAAAGTGGAAGAAATTGAACTTCTTGCCGTTCTTCTCATTTTCGAGGAGCTTCAGTGCAAGCTTTTCGTACTCTGCAAATACAGCAGGAAGATCCTTTTCTGTAAGTGCATAGATATCGTCATCGCCCACAACAGGCTCTACGGATATCTGGTCGAAGCCTGCTTCGTTAAGGGCAAAAACGTCGTTGGAAAAGTCGAGGTTCTTGTTTGTGAAAGTACCTCTTACATAATACTCCTTATCGCCTCTGCCTGCAACGAGCTTCTGGTACTTAGGCAGTATCATGTCATAGCAGCCCTGTCCGTTTGGCAGTACGCGGAAATAATCGTTAACTTCCTTACGTCCGTCAATAGAAAGAACAACGTTTGACATCTCACGGTTGATGAAGTCTATCTTCTCATCGTCAAGAAGAAGACCGTTTGTAGTGATAGTAAAGCGGAACTTCTTGTTGTACTCCTTTTCGCGGCTTCTTGCGTATTCAACTACCTGCTTCACAACATTGAAGTTCATGAGCGGCTCACCGCCGAAGAAGTCCAGCTCAAGATTTGGACGGTCGCCCGAATTCTCAAGAAGGAAGTCGATAGCGTGTTTGCCTGTCTCAAATGACATGAGCTTTCTGCCCTTGCCGAAATCGCCTGTGGAAGCAAAACAGTACTTGCATCTTAGCTGGCAGTCATGTGCGATATTAAGGCACATAGCCTTTACGGGAGAAGCTACGGAATACTTAGCGTACTTCTCATAATCGTCCTCTGAGAAGAGTATCTTGTCGTTGTAAAGCTCCACTATCTCGTCATAGCAGTCGCGGATATCCTGCTCGCTGTATGACTTTGAAAGCTTGTCCACAACCTTCTGAGGACATTCTGCTTCAAAAGGCGGCTCAACATTGTCAAGGAGATCATATGTAAGCTCGTCCACAAGATGAACTCCGCCGCTGTTTACATCGAGAACTATATTCAAGCCGTTAAGCTTATACTTATGTATCATTTATTTACCCTCTATTCAAAAAATATGAGGCAGCATTTTCATACTGCCTCGACCGATCATAGCGTTAGCTTATCTCTCGCACTTCTGGTTTGCAACTGTGCATGAGGTCTTGCAAGCAGACTGACATGAAGCCTGACACTTGCCGCAGCCGCCCTTCTGAGCAGACTCTTTGAGATTTGCCTTATTGATAGTCTTAATGTGTTTCATTTTTAAACCTCCATAAGATCATGCGGTTTTAGCCGCAAAATACTTTATAATATTATATCATAAATCAATTGCTATTGCAATAGCTATTTTAATAATTTCATATTTTTTATTTATTCGCCGCCCATAAGGCTGTCGAATACAAAGTTGTAGATATCAGCATAGGTAGCATCGGTATAATGCAGACCATCAGTTGTTCTGAAGCCGTAATACTTCAGATACGCATTACTGTCAAGGAACTGTATCCTGCTGTCAAGACCGTCACGCATAGCGTTATTGAAAGCATCTATCCTGCTGTTGAGGTAAGCGTAATTGCCTTCACATGGATTTACGGACATAAATATAACAGTATTATTATCAAGGAACTCATCGGGCATACTGTTGTAAAGTCTGAGGTAAGCGCCGCTGTCAAGGTCGTTTACGCCGAGATTGATGATGACCGTCTTATCGCGTATCTGGTATATCTGCTGAGCATTGTCCCTGAACAGCTTGATTCCCGCACCGACCTTAGCTATATAGTCGATAGCTATACTTCTTGCCATACCTACTGTACGTGAATCGCCTACCCAGAACCACTCCTCATACTCGCTGTCTATTCTCGGAGGAACATATTCCGCAACAGGAGTCTCCGCAACAGGTGCAGGTGCAGCAGGAGCTTCACCGCCGCCGTTATCGGTCTGCTCGGCAGGCTTTTCCTCTTCATCGGCTTTCTGCTTGAAGCCATTCTTTTCGAGGAAGTCGGTCATTATCGGGTTTTCATCATCACTTACAGAAGCCCATGCATAGTAAGAAAGTATGAGCGAAGCATCAACTGCGTCCACCTGACTGTCGCCGTTCAGATCGGCAGCCGATTCCTGATAGGTAAATAACGGGCTTTCCTTGCCCGAAGAAGTACACGCATATGCAGCAAGTACAGAACAAGCGTCTGCCGAGTCAACCATACCGTCGCCGTTTATATCGCCGATAAGATACAGACCTGCTTCGCCGTGTGCGGTAATACCTACAGATGAAGCAGCAAGCGCAGCCGTAGCGGCTATGCTCATAAGCGTTTTGATCTTCATAATAATACTCCTTTACTGTTCAAGCTCGATCAGAAGCTCGAAATTCTCGTCGATCCTCTGTTTGAGCTCTTCGATCTCGGCACATTTACGGTTCATAAGCTCGTAATCACTGTAGACCTCCTCCTTGCCGATCTCCTCGGTAAGAGCGTCTATCTGTGCCTGTAGGTCGTCGATTTCCTTTTCAAGGCGTCTCATTTCGTTTTTTCTCGCAGCGTCGGCACTTCTCTGCTGCTTGCTGCGATAATTCTTAGCAGACTTTTCCTTGGCTGCTTCCGCAGCTTTCTGCTGTTTTTCAGCTTCAACAGCTTTTCTTTCGGCAGCCTGCTCATCTCTGAGTACATCGAGGTATTTCTCGAAGCCATAGTTATGAAGCCTGTACTGTCCGTCAGTAAGCTCGATAAGCCTGTCAGCGATCTTGCTCAGGAGATATCGGTCATGGCTGACAAATATGACCGTTCCCGTATATTCAGCCAATGCCTCCTCGATAGCCTCTTTTGAGCTGAGGTCAAGGTGGTTGGTAGGCTCGTCAAGTATAAGTACGTTTCCGTGCTCCTGCATCATTATAGCAAAGCAGAGCTTAGCACGTTCGCCGCCGCTGATGACTCCTGTTTCCTTGAAAACATTCTCTCCCACAAGTCTCACCTGTGCAAGGAGACTGCGGACTTCAAGGTCTGAAAGCAAAGGATAGCGGCTGTGGAGTTCTTCCATTACGGTAAGCTCCTTATTAAGGTTGGTACTTTCCTGCTCAAAGTAGGATATCTTTATATTGCTGTTCCAGCGGACAACGCCCTTATGAGGGAGCTGTTCCTGTATGATACGCAGAAGAGTTGATTTGCCGATACCGTTATCTCCTATAATTCCGACTTTTTCGCCTCTTCGGACTTCAAAATCGAGAGTATCGACAAGAGTTTTTCTTCCGCTTCCCTCACCCACCGAAATGTCGATGCCTTTGACCTTTAATACGTCTATAGGCGGCTCGACAGCGTAGGTAAAGCGTATCTTTGCGTGTTTTGTATCATGTACGGGACGCTCTATGCGTTCCATTTTTTCAAGCTGTTTTCTGCGGCTCTGCGCCATTTTCGTAGTAGAAGCACGGACGAGATTTTTTGCAACATATTCCTCCATATGAGCTATCTGCTTCTGCTGCATCTCGTATTCCTTTTCGCGGCGCGCATCATTTTCCTCGCGCTGACGCACAAAGGCTGTATAATTCCCTCTGTATCGTGTAAGAACGCCTCTTTCTATCTCGCATATCGAGGTACAAAGCCTGTCAAGGAAGTATCTGTCATGTGATACTATCAGCACCGCACCCTTGTAAGTACGGAGATAGTCCTCAAGCCACATGATTGTCTTGAAGTCAAGGTGGTTTGTAGGCTCGTCGAGAATAAGCAGATTAGGCTCTTCAAGGAGAAGCCTTGCAATGCAAAGGCGAGTCTTTTCGCCGCCGCTGAAGCCCGAAACGGTACGCTCAAGCTCTTCGCCCGAAAATCCCATACCGTTGAGCACCATGCGTATCTTCACATCGGTGTTATAGCCATCATTGGCTTCTATCCACGATGAAAGCTGCTGATACTCGTCTGCGGCGGAATCATCGCCCATTTCTATTTCCAGCTCTATCTCGCGCAATCTGTCGATAGCACGATGTATTGGTTCAAAAACGCTCCGCATCTCCTCGATAACGGTATTCTCGGTATTGAGACCGCCCATCTGTTCGAGATATCCTACGGTAGTCTTTGCCGCCATAGATACGATGCCGTCCTTTTCGGTAAAGCGGTCAGGCTCAACTGAGCCTGTAAGTATCTTCAGCAGTGTTGACTTTCCGCAGCCGTTGTTTCCCACAAGACCTATCTTGTCGTTTTCGTCGATAGTAAGGGAAACATTGCACAGCACCTGATTGCCGTTATAAAACTTATTTATATTTGTTAGGCTTGCAAGCATATTGATTTTCCTTTGTTTTCTGCCAGTGTGCACAAATGAAATTGAGCATTTTTGTGCAGACTGCAACTAATACCTACATCATAACACATTTATAGGTAAAAAGTCAATGGTCACGGTAAATATAAATAAGCAGCGATTTTTGTGCTATTTTATACATTCTACATCAAAAAACGCCTATTTTCCGCACCTTTTGCCGTTTAAATGAAGAAAGTCTCCGCAAGGAGACTTTCTTCTGAGGGAATATTAGAATTATTGATCAGAGAGGGTACTCTGAAAAATTGTCCTGCACTAAAGCTCCGCGAGCTTAATCTGCGCACACTGTACAAAAGGCTGCCTACTGCCCGATGTCAGACCTGCGCTGATCCCCTGGAAGGCATAATTGCGAAAGATAACCCCTTATCTTCTTTAGCTCTGAATTACGCCTACAAGTATATTATACACTTTTTATTATCATTTGCAATGAAAAATACTATCTTTTTAAGAAGATTTTTTGAAATTACAACATTAAATATATAAAATCATCTTGCAATCATCACTTTTATATGATACAATAGTACATATAGAAATGGTCGTTTTTTAGTTATCAGTGAACAGAATTATTACTCTTCACAGCCTTAGAGCTAAACGAACGGAGGGATATTAATGAGCAAACGAATACTTATCGGCGTTATCATAGCCGATTGTCATATAGCTTTCCAGAGTGAGATACTCCGCGGCATCATAACTCAGGCTTTCAAGAGCAACTGCGATGTGGCTGTTATCTCTCCCCTGCATAATTTCTCTCTTTCCTCCGTACACAAGGACGCGGAAAAAACTATATTCGACCTTATAATGTCCGAAAAAATCGACGGCATAATCTATGACAGAAATTCCCTGCAAAACGAGGATATCTGCCGACACATGGACGAGCTGTGCAAACGCTCGGAAAAGCCCGTAATGCTCCTTGATTACAACGATCACAAAAGCTTTGAGACCACCTCTGTAGATGACCGTGACGCTTTCGAGACTATCACAGACCACCTTATAAATGTTCACGGCTACAGAAGGATATACTGCCTTACGGGTCCGAAAAACACCTTCAGCGGCGAGGAACGCCTTGCAGGCTACAGGACTTCAATGAAAAGGCACGGCATTAATGTAGAGAAAAGCTGGTATGAATACGGAGACTTCTGGACGGAAGCTCCAAAAAGATTTGCCAAGCGCATACTCAGCGGCGAGCTTGAACGCCCCGAGGCTATAGTCTGCGGAAACGATGTAATGGCTATAACACTTTCAAAGCTGTTCATCGACGCAGGTGTAAGAGTCCCCGAGGATATAGCTATAACAGGCTATGATGCGTCTATCGAGGGATATCAGGCAAGTCCGTCCATAACGAGCTACAGCCGTCCGAACTTTCAGCTGGGCGCTGAGGCGATACGAAGGCTTTACCGCATCATAACAGGAAAGATATGCGGCAAAGTCCCCAACGAGAACGGTGAGCTCCGTCTCGGAGAGAGCTGCGGCTGCACCGAAAATCCGAGCCTCAGGCACAGTATACTCCGTAATATCAGCATAAACGCCAGATTTGAGTCAGAGCTGCTCTACGGCGATATGCTTTTCGATATCACAAATGCAGATAATATTTCGACTTTTGCCGACAGGCTGGATAATTACACCTACTTCCTGCATAAAATGAGAAGGGTGCGCATCTGCCTTACCCAGAGCTATGTCGATGCTACCGTTGACAAGAATGCCGAAGAGCTTAACTTCAATATCGGTGACAATATGAAGGTGGTCCTTGCAAAGTCCGCAATATGGCGTGAAGCCGAAACAAATCTCATATTCAGTTCATCTGAGATACTCCCCGATTATAATGAGGACCGCAGCTATCCCTCCGCGTTTTTCATCTCGCCCTTACATTATAATAATAACTTCTTCGGATACTGTGCAGTCTCATTCGGAAAAGAGCCCCGTTCCTTCAGTTCGCTGTACATGAAATGGATAAACTACGTCAACGTTGCCCTTGAGCAGGTACGTATCAAGGCTATAATGAACCGCACTATCCTCAACACCAGCAAAGCCCTGCTTTACGATCACCTTACAGGACTGCTCAACAGAAGCGGCATAGAACAGGAATTCAGTAAAAAATTCCCGAATGCAGCGGGAAACAGATCCGTGGAATGTATCATATTCGAGCTGCACGGACTTAAAAAAGCCTACTATCAGAGCGGCGAGGAGAAATCCAACAGCATTATGGCGGCTTTCGCAAAGAAGCTCCGCTCATGTATACACAACAAGGAAATATGCGGTGCATGGGCTTCACAGACCCTTTGCGTCATAAGTCCGGACAGTGCCCGCGCCGAAGCTATATACAACGAGCTTTGCGGCAAAATAAAGGAAACACAGTTCAGCACCGGCGAGGAAAACTGCAATATCGACTTTTCAGTGGGTGTGTGCAGCTGTGAGATCACGGAAACTGCCGAGCTTTCCGACGCGATGTATAAGGCTACCATGAACAGGGTATTCTCATATGCAATATCCGAGACTACATCAAATCCGCAGTTTGAAAAGCTGTGTCTCCTGCGCAACAGGATAATGAAAAATCCCGAGCTGCCGTGGAATATCAGTGAGATAGCCGAAAGCCTGTATCTCAGCAAGAGCTATCTGCAAAAGATATATAAAGCCTATTTCGGCAAGAGCATAATAGAGGAAATGATACAGTTCCGCATAGACAGTGCAAAGACCCTGCTGGCTCAGACGGATATGACAGTTACCGAAATATCCCGCGAGTGCGGCTATTCATCGTATAATTACTTCGTGCGCCAGTTCAGAATGTGCGAGGGACACTCGCCGTCAGAATACCGCGATGAACAAAGAAGAAAGGCTGAGGAAAATGAAAGCTGAAGTCATACTTATGAAATGCCCCGAAGCTCGCCGCATTTACGGCGTAAGAGTCGAGGAATGGGAAGGCGACTGGTTCAGGACATGGGCATTCCCTATCGACGAAAAAAGAGCTTCCCATGAGGGATTCGACAAAGTCAAAATAAAGGGAAATCTTTACCCCGCAGATGAATTCAACGGCTGTCCTTACTGTAAGACCATAAAATTCGTGCAGTGCGACAGATGCGGCAAGCTCAGCTGCTGGAACAACGAGGAGCGCGTCACCTGCGGCTGGTGCGGACGCTCGGGAAATGTTACCGCTACAGAGGAACAGATAAACGTCAAGGGCGGCGGCTATTAAACAGCGCGGCAGCATAAACAAAAGGCATATCTCATCGCATGACAGCGTGACGCTGCACCCTTTCCATAAACAATAAAATAAAATGAGGTGAACTTCTCCGTGAACAGAGATAAAGTCATCATAAAAACAAGTATCATCGGCATACTCGCCAATGTATTGCTTGCATCATTCAAGGCAATAGTCGGAATTCTGAGCTCCTCGATCGCTATCGTGCTTGATGCAGTAAACAACCTGAGTGACGTAATGTCCTCGGTCATAACTATTATAGGCACCAAGCTTGCAAAAAAGCGTCCCGACAAGAACCACCCCTATGGCTACGGACGCATAGAAAACCTGAGCACCACCCTTATCGCGGTAATCGTACTCTACGCAGGTGTAACTGCTCTTGTGGAGTCCATAAAAAAGATAATACACCCTGTTGTACCTGATTACTCGGCAGCTGCACTAATAATAGTTGCATCGGCAGTAGTGGTAAAGATAATTCTGGGTACTTACGTAAAAAATGCCGGTATAAAGGTCAATTCCGACTCACTGATTGCTTCGGGAAGCGATGCTCTGCTGGACTCGGTTATCTCCGCATCAACGCTCCTTGCTGCCTTTATCTATATCCTTTTTGATATACGCACAGAAGCATGGCTGGGCGCAGTCATTGCCATTGTCATCATAAAATCAGGACTCGGTATGCTTGGTGACAGTCTGTCAAATATTATCGGCAAGCGCATAAGCAGCGAACTTTCTAAGGAAATAAAGCAGACAGTCTGTTCATTCCCCGAGGTTCAGGGCGCATACGACCTTGTACTCCATAACTATGGTCCCAATCTGCTTATAGGCTCTGTGCATATAGAAGTCCCCGATACGCTCACAGTTGCAGAGCTTGATAAGCTTGAACACCGCATCACCGAAAAGGTGCTGACAGAACACAGGGTAATTCTCGCAGGCATAAGCGTTTATGCTGCAAATACCGCAAACGATAAGGCTACACAGATGTATTCGGAGATACGCAGGAACGTAATGTCCCACGAGCATCTTCTCCAGATACACGGCTTCTACCTTGACGAGGAGCATAAGACTATTCACTTCGATATCATCATCGACTTTGCAGCTCCCGATATCGACGAGATATATCAGCATATCCTTAACGAGACTCAGGAGATGTACCCCGATTATCATGTAAGTATAACTCTCGATACAGACGTAAGTGACTGATCCTGATTTAGCTTTGCTAAATCAGGATCAGAGCCGTTAGCCGTTAGCCCATTGTAGGGGGTGGCGTTCCGCCGCCCGATAATAAAGCGGCAAAGCCGCTTCCTGATGGCTAAGAGCTAAAGACTAAAGGCTCATATCGAAAAATCCCCCGAGGCACTGCCTCGGGGGATTTGGTTTTTTATGCGTTTTGGGCGATAAGGAGCTTTCTCAGCTCGACCTCGTCGTGGATATCAACTTCTCCGTCACCGTTGAAGTCAAACTGTTTAGCTGCATCTTCCGAGCTGAATGCTTCAAGACCGAGCAGCATCCTGCGAAGTCTTACAAGCTGTGCTACTTTATACACCTTTGCAGGCTTTGTGCCGTCAGGCTCTGTACCTCCGATAAGCTTTCCGTCAGCGTATACGCATACGTTTTCACAGCGTTTAGCGAACTCAACTCCGCTTACGATATTATCGTAGTCCTCACCCTCTTCGGTAAGGTCTATCATGCCCTTTTTGCTCCAGTCGTTGGAAGAATCCCACTTCTCACCGTAATAGTTGCCGATAATGAGCTGGTACTTCTTGTTGGAGTTTGCAATAGCATAATCAGGCCATGATATCTCGATGTAATAGATATCGTCCTTGTACTGCTTGGGCTGAGAAAGTACAGCCGCCTTGCCTGTTACCTCTGTCTCGACCTGATCGTAGGTCTTTTGCAATACGAAACTGCCGGGAATAGTCTTGTTCTCGAATTCCTCTATGCTGAAATAATAACGTATGGATATATCATCGTGTGGTTCGAGAGAGTCGGTATTTACAAAGAATGTGAGCTTTGTAACGCCTGAGCCTGTCTTTTCGGGAGCGTCCGAGCAATAGCCTGCTGCCCAGAAATCATCACCCGAGAAAAGCTGTGTATCGTCAGTCTTTTCAGCAGGAGGGAAATTCTCCTCGGGCTTCATGGTCTTATCGCCTTTATAAAGGTAAAGTCCTGCCGCTGCACCGACTATAGCCGCATTGTAGTCTATAGTTACCTCGTTGTATACCCAGTCCTTTGTCACATCGTTATGCTCATCGTTTTCATCAGGACCGCCTGCAAGAGCACCGTAAAGTACGTGCTTGTGCTCGGCAGGATCTTCAGCCATTGTAAGTCCCGAAGCCGCACGGTGATGAGGGTATTTTACGGAATTCTCACCGTAGCCTACTACATAGCTTCTGCCGAGAGGATTATCGCCGATGATGTATTCCATCTGTCCCAGTGACCATTCTGTAAAGGTGTAATCGGGATTTTTCTCGTTATACTTATCCTTGCCCTTGTTGTACTTATCATACACCAGAGCCGTGAACTGTACAGCTGTATTGTATCTTGCACTTCCCCATGTATCAAGGTGGAAATAACCTGCGGGAGTCAGCTTCTTGTTCATGACCGTATTCAAAGCCTTTGCTTCCATTTCCCAGAAATCAAGGACTTCATACTGACCTCTGCCTATAGCAACACGGGTCTCCTCGCAGACCTCGGGGTAGATATCCTGTATGCGTCCGAAGATAAGTCCCACGCCGTTCCACATATCGTTCCAGCAGAGAACATAACCCGGAGGCGCATAGTAGTCGATGTACTTCTCGCATGCTTCAAGATAATCATGATCCAGTGTTATGAGATAGAGCCAGCCTGCTGCGAAGCAGAAATCGTCCTCCCACTTGCTCGATGTGTAGAAACTTGCAGGGCCGTCCTTGCCTTGTCCCACTTTTTTCTCGTTCTTATTGGCAAAGTCGAACAGTGCCTTTGAATAGTCAAGGCACTTCTCCGCATACTCGGGGTCTGTGTCCTTAAAGTTGTAATAGTTTATTGCAAGAGCTGCTGCACTTTCCGAAACATCGTCCGTCGTAGGAATATCCGATGTGGCAAAGAATGCAGGTCTGCCCATAGCGTCTATCTCGGGAGCCTGCCAGTAGCTGTGGTCAACAGCTCCGTCGCCCACCTGATAGCAGAAAGCAATAACGTCGCCGTTCTTGTCGCGGAAGGTGCTGCGCATGAAATAGTCGCAGAAATAACGGCATATAGTCTCTGCGTGGGCTGCCTGTCCCGTTTCCTCATAAGCCTCACGGAACTCATAATAGCCCCATGATACCACAGAAGCCGCATAAGCCTCGGGAAGTCCGAATTTTACGTGATCGCCTGCGTCATGGAAGCCGCCAGAAACATCAATAAATCCGTCACCATCGGGGTCAAGGATATCCTTGTACTTTTCCATGAAGCTCGCAGACATATTCGTTCCCGTATGGTCGTCATCAATGGGGTGCATCGGTACCTTTGAATCGTATACATGACAGTTTCCTCGCCATGAAAGGCGGTTGTTATCGGATACTCCCGTACCGCACATATTTGCGTCATAGAAATAAAGCGTGTACTGCAAAAGCTTTGCCCAGTTGTTCTCGGTCTCTGCATAATCAACAACATCGGGAGTAGTCGCCGCCATAGCCGTACTGCCTGCCGCAGAAGCTGTCAGTGCCATAACAGCCGCAGAAGCAAAAGCAGATACTCTTTTTACTATTTTCATAAACTCATTCCTTTCCGATAATACTGATTGAATCAGGGAAGTATTATCTTAATTCTTACTTATCATGTAACTCAGCCCTTAGCTATTAGCCAATGTGTCGCCTTCGGCGAATAATTTATAAATAATGTGAGCGTAAGCAAACACTTTCGGCTAATGGCTCATGCCTGACGGCTCACGGCTGTATTACACAGTTTTTCTTACCTATTTCAATTTACAGCAGTCTTAGACATATTCTTTTTATAGTTCCATTTTAGCCTATATCAGCCAATATGTCAACACATATCCCGAAGATTTTTTACTTGCAGCAGCAACAGGCATCAGCCTTGACACATTTGCAGTTATGGTTTATAATTATTATAAATTAAATGTCCCGAACATAGCAGGACAAAAAAATCACGGAGGTGCTTCGTGGGAAATAAAGGTTTAAAGGAAGGGCTGAAGCACGGCGATTTCATCATACTCGACATGATATGCCTGCAATTTTGCTTTACTATAAGCTACTGGATGCATATAAGCTTCACCAACCCATACCGTACCGATGACTACCAGTATCAGGCGGTCATCCTTACAATGTGCCAGCTCCTTCTCATAGTTTTTTCAAATAATTACCGAGGTATACTCAGGCGAGGACGGCTTGAAGAGTTTTTTTCCATAATAAAATACATATCAGGAATAATCCTTATCGCGCTGGTATACCTTTTTGCCGTAAAACATTCTGTTACCGCATCACGTCTTCAGTTAGGTCTTACGTCGGTAACATTCACCTTTGTTGACTATCTCGTCAGACAGCTCAATAAAATCAGGGTGTTCAATTCAAGCAAATACAAAGAGAACCGCAAATCTATAGTCCTCATAACTTCAGGAAGTATAGCAAAAAAGTCGCTTATGGCTCTTATAAGTGAGCAGGAACACCGCAGCTACTTTATTTCAGGTGTTGTAGTCACGGACAGAGAGTGCACTGAGGGTGAAAAGGAAGGCGAAGTTCCCTTTTATTCTCTAAATGATGAGACAATATCAAAGCTGACTCACGGCTGGGTGGACGAAGTATTCCTGCTGCAAACAGAAAATATGGAGCTTCCATCAATGCTTATGGAAAGTCTTTTCCGTATGGGTATAACTGTAAATTACTCCATAACTTCTATCTCTGACGGCAGATGGCCTATAACGGAGATGAAAAACTTAGGTCCGTACAGAGTCCTTTCGAGCAGTGTCTCTCCTGCTTCCGCAGGTGAAATGGCTGTCAAGCGCCTTGCAGATATCATAGGCGGACTTATAGGCTGTGTCATAACAATAATAGTATTTCTATTCCTTGCACCTGTTATATACGCAAAATCTCCCGGACCTATATTCTTCACTCAAAACAGAGTAGGTCAGAACGGCAAAACATTCCGTATGTACAAGTTCAGAAGTATGTACATGGACGCTGAAAAGCGCAAGCAGGAGCTTATGGCTAAGAACAAGATAGACAGTGATATGATGTTCAAAATGGACGACGACCCGCGTATAATCGGCAGCGAGAAAAAGGACAGGCACGGCAGGCCAAAGGGTATCGGAAACTTTATCCGCAAATACTCCATTGATGAGCTTCCGCAGTTCTATAATATACTGAAAGGCAATATGAGCCTTGTGGGCACTCGTCCGCCTACAATTGACGAATGGGAAAAGTACGATCTTGGTCACAGAATAAGAATGAGCATAAAGCCCGGGCTTACAGGTCTGTGGCAGGTCAGCGGCAGGAGCGGCATCACAGACTTTGAGGAAGTTGTCCGCCTTGACCGCGAATATATCGAAAAATGGAGCCTGCTCCTTGATATAAAGATAATCCTGAAAACTATCGTCGTTGTATTCAAGGGCAACGGTGCTTCGTAATAATGATAAAAAATGAGCCTTCAGACTTGGTCTGAAGGCTCTTAATATTATTTAGTGGAAATCATCTGCAAAAATATGCTTTGTAAGAACATAATAGCTCTGTAAGTAATGTGGGTGTTCCATTCCACCGAGATTTGTCTCTATCAATTGCAACTTCGCATTTCCAAACCTTGAAGCCATTGCGAAATCTATCAAGAATCCTTTAGTATTTGTTGCATCGCCTGATTTTGCAGCTAAAATCTGCATAAAAAACGCAGGGCATTGACAAATATGCTGATACTCTTTAAATTCAGGTTCTCCACTTATATTCTGTTCTAGTCTCTTAATTTTTTCACCCTTCAAGCAAAACGGCAAAGCATTTTTGGGGATTTTATTCGCTATATCAATAGAATAATATTCGGAAGTAATATTTTCAAAATTATATTCGTTTTTTTCAGGATCATAAACGAAATCGAAGAAAGGATCATAAGTAAATTTGTAACAATTATTTCTGAAATAATCAGCATCTTTTTCTCTCATATATTTCTTGAGTTCATCAAGAGCGTCTTTTTTATGATAGCATGACTCAAATCTGTCTTTATATATATCATCAATGTCATTCAAAGCTACAAAAGACAATGCATCTATGGTTTCCTGCAATCCATCACCTAACGAATCCCAATTATAGCTTCCTATGCTATTACCTACTACACTCAAATCAGTTGTATAACTCAGTTCTTTAGACAGATATTGCCAATCTTTTTGATAACCAGAAGAAATACCTTTTTCGTCTGCTGTTCTACCGTATCTTGTAAAATGCCATGTATCCATAGGTATCTTTGGAACAAAATCATCTGAATTATTAATATTGAAAATTGAATTATACTTGGCATCGTGTGCAGTGCTCTTTGTTGTAGTACTTGGGCATGCAACATTATAAGAAAAAGTCTCATAATGATGTTCATCCTCAATCAGATAATATGACAACAGATTAGAAACAGCAGCAGCACGGGAATGTCCTGTAACAAAGAATGAAATGTTTTCTTTGCTCACATTAGCACATCGAACTTCAACATATTCTTTAATAAAATCATAGAACCTATTTGCAACGATGTCAAAACCTTTATGATGTTCAGCTGTTCTCCAGTATTCATATGCATCTAATTCACATTCGTTATTTTTAAGCCAATACTTCAATGGTTCATCAAATTTGGAAGCCGCATCTTCACTTTTATCAGAGTCTAGCCAATCTAATACCAATTTTCTTTCCTCTGTACTGCCCAGATCAAAATTACTTGTCCATTCTTTAACTGAAGTTTCAGTTCCTTCCAAGGCAACAGCGATTATAGTTTTCTTCTTGCCTTTGTATTCAAGTTCTTTCTGACCTATAACCATTCTTACTACATGAGAATCAGGATAATGCTCTCTGTAAGTATGTATTGACCTGTTTTCATCGTCAAGCAGTTCCTGTGCTTTAGTATCACTTGCAGCATCCGGATCATTTTCATCATCTGCTCTTAAATCATAGATTTCTATTTTTGTAAAGCCATGCATTTTAAGAACATCATTTGCATACATACAATTGTTTTTATCAATATCTGCAAATTCAGGTGAATTAAAAAAATAATTTGTTAACTCATAAATACCTTCGTTCCTTTTTTCAACTTTATTATCTGCATTATCAAGGTCATAAGGTATCAGCGATCTTTTATCATTTGATGTATAAACAACTGTCGAAAGAACAGCTCCGAAATTTGCCAATCTTCTGCTATACGTAGATGAAGGATTAAAGAAGTCTCTTATATCAATTGCATATGATATTCCACCATAGTATATATCATTTCCATACTCTGTTTTCAGAATACCCTGCGTTACATTATCTAACTTTTTGTCATCCTCATTATCAACAATACCGTCAAAGTCAGAATCCTTTTCTGTAGGATCAGATTTTATAGGCAAAATCCTGATCGGCAGATCTTTATCCTTAATACCGCCATATTGTTCAAGAGCTTTTTCAATGTATTCTTTATTTCCCTTAGATGCTACCTCCATAACTTTTCTAAGCGTTGGCAGGTTCACCGCACCGTTACTATCAAAAGTTACAAGATCCGCATCGGTTGTATTATCTTTATAAAGCACCTCGCTTATATCAATAATACCGTCTTTATCTGTATCTGCAAATCTCGTTCTGTCTGTAAAATCATATTCACCCATTGATGCATTACCGTCTAATAATTCTCTGTATTCAGAAGTAAGAGGTTTATCCAGAACTATTTTTTTCCAGCCTGTCGGTACTATTACATCAAATTTTTGCTGTCCGTGCTTCTTAATTATAAATTCTGAAACAGGATCTGCATAATTAACTAATTTGTTAATGTAACAGCCCTCTGTGCTTTCAGCAAGATTTTTGTAATCGTCAACGCTTCCTAACGCAATTACTGTACACGGGAATTTAGAATAAAAAGTCTCAAATTTAAGAGGAAAAGCAATTGTATCTGGTTCGATAATTTCTCTTTCAACAAGAACATAGTAACTATCTGCTTCTTCTCTGTGTATAGGAGAGTAGTTGTCTTTCAAATTAATTAAGTAAGATAGCAGATAATCAGACATATCACTATTTTTATAAGCAGTAGGAATACCGGGTAAATGTTCCATCATTTTTTCAAGTTCTTCCATATTGCTTGCATATGTCTTTTCTCCATCAACTGTTGCAAGTGCACCAGAATATGCGGATACAATTATATGAACCTGATTTTTATTTTTATATTCTTCAAAAAGCTTCTCTGCTGTCTCAAGTATATCTGAACGGCTCTTCTCAATATGTAATCCTTCTTTTGAAAAGACATGGAACACAACATCGATCGGAGCAGAATTGGTCTGTGCGGGAGCATTTTTACGAGCTCTGCCCGGCATACTCTTGATATCGGGCTGTTTGTCAGCAGATTCTTCGCTCTTTACGGTTTCAGGATCGACCTCGAGGTTCTCAAGCCACTTCTCCATATCAATAAGGCAGTATGTACCGAGTTCGTCAACATGAGTTATAACTCTGTTATTCTCAACATCATAAGTTGTCTCGATAGGAAGAAGCATATTTGTATCTTCAAAATACTTGAATACATTAAATCTCTTTATGCCCTCAAAATTATTTGATACTGCTGCATACTTGCCGTTTGTGTTTGCAACATATCCGCTTTCAATATCAAAATTCAGAACAACATCTTCAACTGTCATTCCATCTTCGTAATCAAATTCAGGAACTATTCCAAGTACCATATCACTTGAAATAACATTTGCATATCCGCTCTCATCTGCACTCATGGCTGTTTCTGCATAGCCTGAAGCTGTTATATCAATAGAGACCTTGAACGGATTATCTTTTGTATTTATTAATGCAAGTGTTTCTGAATCCTTGCCGATATGCTGAGCAAACTTTCTGTCCTTATCAGAAGTCTTGCCGTCAGAAGATGCCTTTGTAGGATCAGTTTTAAGTTTTACTTCGTCACCGTCTGAAATTGTATCACCGTCCGTATCATATTTCAGAGGATCAGTCTTATAAGTCTTTACTTCGTCACCGTCTTTAAGTCCGTCGTTGTCGGTATCAATTTTTTTCGGGTCTGTTTCAAGCTTTATCTCTTCTGCATTTGTAAGACCGTCTTCATCACTGTCAGCATCAGAATCCGAAACGTCCTTAGTTACTGAGTCACGTACAAGAGGGTCTGTTCCTGTAACATAAATCTCCTGATAGTCTGTGAGACCGTCTCCGTCAGTATCAACTTTATTTACATCTGTACCGAACAAATTCTCATAAATATCTGTAAGACCGTCCTTATCACTGTCAAGATCAGCCGGAATAGAAGTTGTTACAGTTGTAGTTACAGCCGAAATCGTTGTAGTTGTAGGCTTTGACGTTGCAGTCGAAGTCTTTGTCGTTGTGGTTGTTGACTTTGAAGTCGTAGTTGCAGCCTTAGTCGTTGTAGCTGTTGACTTTGAAGTCGTAGTTGCAGCTTTGGTGGTTGTAGTTGGCGTACTTGTAGTTGTAGTAGACGAAGCATTAGGATCCACATGTGGATCCTTCAAAAAGTCAGCCAGATCTAAAGTTCCGCCAACTGAAGAATAGGCATAATACGCTAAAACAGCTGATGCATCTACAGCATCAATTTTAGCATCGCCATTCAGATCACACACAGCAAAGTCATCTTCACCCGGTTCATCACCGGTTGTTGAATACCTTGCATAATTTGAAAGTATCATAGAAGCATCTACAGCATCTATCATACCGTCACCGTTTGGATCACCAAGTTTTTTATCATTCGTTGCAGTTGTTTCTGTCGGAACAGTTTCCGCAGCATTTGCTTGGATCGGTCCGTAATCAGACGATTTATCCGCACCGATCGGCATACTTAAAACCATAGAGGTCGCAAGTAGCGCAGATAATAATCTCTTAAACATAAAATATCTCCCTTATAAATTTAATGTATGATATATGTATTTCAGCGTGATCTGTCAGCTTTGCTCCTCGGAAAGCCTGCTCCGCATCAGTAATGAACTTGTATAAAATACCAATACAGCCACACTTTCACATAACCTTCATTCGATTATGAATACTCTGTCAATATCTTGAATGCAACAGCCATTTGCGCCGAAATGTTAAAAGCCGACTGCTCATGTCAGCCTTTAACGAAATGTGTGTTCATTCACCCCCTCCTAACCGTTTTAAGTCTCAGCACTGATAATAAACCACAACATCAAAAATGTTTTATACAATGCCGCAATAATTTAAAAAGCGGTTATTATTATAACATATTTTCAAAAAAAATACAATCCATTTATTGCGATACAAGATACAAAAAGCTGCGGCTATCATTTGCACAAATAATCACTTTATACAAAAAATCTGTGTTTCTTTTTTTCTCATCATTTTACATGCTATATGATTATCCATATATCATAAAGCAGGAAAAATATTCTCAAACATCGCTGCTGCTCATTTTTGCCTGTTTCATCATATTTAACGATTATCACAACGTTAGCAATTTATGATAATACAAGCCTAAAACCGCTAAATAAACATTGACATTTTGTACATTGAGTAATATAATATATAAATGGTATATACTACCAAGAGATGATTTTGAGGAGGAATGTTGAAACATGCTTAGAAACCGACTAATAGCAGGTGTGCTGAGTGCAGTAATGTGTACCTCTGCTGTCCTGCCAAATCAGGCATTGAATAATGCAGGTCAAGAAGCAAATGCAGCCACTACGAAGGGAAAACCAGCAGCGGCCGATTATGAAGTTAAGTCTACCAATTCGCTCGGAAACTTTTTCCAGAACGCGGCAGCGAAAGAAGACGTACAAAATCCGCTCACTGAAAATGCTTGTAATTCTCAGTTCCAGATCACTTCTCTGGAATTTGACAGTGAAACGGGAACAGTACGTGTGGCATCTACCCAGCAGACAGAAGCAAAGATCGTTGTCTCTTTCGTAAATGATGAGACTTCCGAAAATGTTTTCAGTGTTGAGACAACTGTTGAAGCCGGCAAGCTTATCAACAGTGAGCTTAAAGCTGATGCATCAAAGCTTCCGCAGTATTACCTTGTAAAGGCTCAGCTTTTCGATCCGCTGAACCGCCCCGCTGGCAAACCTTATACACTTAGCAGGTACACAAAGGAATATCAGGAGATACTTGCCACAGACATACATGACTTTGATCAGGAACAGGTAGTTAATCTCGATGAAGATGAGACAACAAACTTCCTCGTTCTCAACGAAGACACAGTAAAGGCAGAAAGCTCTGAGGAACAGAATAATCTTGTTTCTGCTGACTATGACAACAATGTTTTCGTATTTGACAATGCTGATGACAGCATTTCTTCCCTTCAGGAAGGTGAATATCTCTATATACAGCCTGATGAGGAAAACATCATCGCAGTAAATGTTGAAAAGATTGAAAAAGACGGTGATACGGTAACTGTATCGGGCAATGATGATATTGAAGATATGTTTGATTTCATCAAGATCGAGAGTGAAGGAAATATGAGCAAGGCTCAGGTCGACGCTTCTTATGCTGATGAAGGTATGTCATTCCCGAATATTGATGAAAACGGAATTCCTGTAATCAGTGATGACGGAACAATTGATTTCCATTATGAAATGCCTAAGAATGATATTAAATTTAATTATTCGGCAAGCAAGACATTCAGCCTTAATTCAATATTGGAGCCTCAGACTGAGGATATCCGGCCGAATGATCCATACTGGGATGCTAAAGTAGAACACAAAGAAGAGGTGGATGGTTCAGTTACTGTTTCTGTTAACTTTAATTTCGTAAAGAAGTTCATGACAACGAAGCTGGAGCTTACATTAAAGATAACTCCTTCATTTACGATCAGCAACGGCTTCTCAGGCAGTGCATTTTATGAGTCTTCAGATCCTAAAGCTAAGTCCATTGCAGCAACTATTGCCAAAATAAGTATCCCGACTTCTATCCCTGCTGTTGATGTCGTGCTTTCTCCGCGAGTATTCCTTGATTTCTCAGGAAATATAGAGCTCTCGTTGGAATGGGACAATGTTATCGGATTTGCCTATGATGACGGCGATTTTCAAAACAAAACAGAGCTCTTCAAAAAAGAGAATATTAATGCAGATTTTAAGATCTCAGGTGAGATATATGCAGGTCTTGAATTAAAAGTCTACCTAAAAGTTAAAAGTGAAAAGATCGCTGCTGTAGGTTTTGACTTTAAAGCAGGCTTAAAAGTAAGCGCGGAAGCGTCTCTTGCAGACATATATAATCAAATCGAAGAAAATATTAAGGAACCGCCTGATAAGGTTATTATCAATAATGAAAAAGATGATAAATGGTATCATGCCTGCAAATTCTGTATCAAAGCAACTACAGATTTCGTTATAAAGGTTAATGTTGATGTTAGTATTTTAAGAAGAACCAAGTCATGGAAACTTCTTGAGCTCTCAATTAATATACCTTTCTTAGGCGCGTATCTCTCATCTGAAAACGGTTTCGGTTTCGGTGAATGTGACTATAACAGATTCAGAACAACATTCAATGTTATAAGCAATGCTGACGGTGGATATATACCGGCTGATGTCAAGCTCGATAACAAGGAAGCAACTGTCGGACCATACGGTGCAGCTTTTTACTGCTTGCCCGGTACATATAATTACACCGTTTCTTATGAAGGAAAAACGTTGGAATCAGGTACAGTTACAGTAAAAAATTCCGCAGTGGATATGGAATTCAAAGAAGATGTAACAGTTGACGATAGTGGAAATTTCAAAGGCTATACTCACGGAGATACCAAATCTGCAACAGGTGCAAATGTTACAAAAGCTACAACAACAAAAAGAGTAATTGTTACAGGAACACTTCCTGCACTTTCATTTGATAAAGATGAGATGATTGCAGAGACAGGTGAACTTGGTGAAAATATTTCATATATGCTTTATCCTGACGGATATCTTTACATCTGCGGATATGGTGACATGTATGATTTCGACTCATCACCGTTCAGAGATCCTTCGATCGTAAAGAATACGGTCATTGAAAATGTCAGTGATGAAATAGACGGCGAAATGATCACCAGCATAGGCAATAATGTATTCTATAATTGCAGCAATATGACTTCTATCAGTATGCCGAATACTATCAAACGCATAGGAAACGGAGCATTCAGAAACTGTTCTTCACTTCCTAAGTTAGACTATTATGAATTTTATTACGAAACAAATGACAAGGGTGAAGTAATTGCAAAAGTCAGGGAATACAAAAGCCCTGTCGGAAAACTCATATTGCCTAAAGCTATAACTTCCATCGGAAATTATTCTTTCTGTGACTGTAATTTATTAAATGACATCGCTATTCCTGAAACGCTCCTTGAAATTGGTTCGTATGCATTCGCAAATCTTAAAGATGTAACATCCATAGCAATTCCTGAAACAGTAAAAAAGATTGGTGATTACGCATTCAGCGGCTGCTCTTCCATTGAAACTGCCGTTATCAAGGGCGGTTCAGATGGTATCGGCAACTACATCTTCAGC
>NZ_JAEF01000025.1 GCF_000518765.1 Ruminococcus flavefaciens ATCC 19208
GTAATATACACAACACCCGCCGCACATTTCCCCGTATCTTCTGTAGTTTTAGCGGCTTGATATAATGTGCTTTTAGAGTTAATATGTACACAACGGAAGGGCAAAGCCCGCCGGAAACTACGAAACACGGAGGAAAAAACAATGATCAGCTACGGAATGGCAAAGGCAAGAGCAATGGCAGGCAGAGACGACTGGAACGAGCGCGAGGCAATCAAGAGTGCCACGATCCTTTGGTACGACACCGAGGAGGAAGGCTACGAACTGGAGATTGAGAACGAGGACGACCTCGACGCAGAGGACTTCAAGGCTTGGGTTGAGGAGAACGCCGACAGCCTTGCGCAGGAGGACGCAGCCGCAAACGGCACGACCTTCGAGGGCATCGAGGAGATCGAGTACGAAACCGAATGGATTGACGACGATGCCCTTTTTGACGAAGACTACGCAGCCGCCTGCGAAAGCGAATGGGAATGGATGACCGGCAGATAAGCCGGTCGCCCCACCGGGGCGGCACAGCGCCGCCCAGTGCGCGGGCAGCAGGTTCCTCGCAAACTGATGCCATGCCAGAACAAGCCCCACACAGCGCATTTACGCGGCTCCTGCGGGCGGGCGTAAAGTACACAAACAAGCGGAAAATACCGCAGCGATCATTGTTATTACTCACACTTGATATATCCGCCGTTTAGAGTTAATATGTGTACAACGGAAGGGCAAAGCCCACCGAAAACTACGAAAAACGGAGGAAACGAATATGTGGCATGAAGGTACGATTGGAGTTCCGAAGGGCGACGGCAAGTACACGGTGGTTCATTACTGGGTGAAAGCCTACGACGAGGGCAGCCAGTACGGAATCGACGGTGGCAGGATCAGCAAGGCAACGCTGAAGATCAGCGGCGAGGTTGTTTACAACTACGACCGGGGGCTGGATGTTCCGCCGCAGAACGAGGCAGCGAAAATGGCGCTGGCGATCCTGATGCACGAATACAACTAAAAACACGAAGGCGGCTACCGGAAGGCAGCCGCCTTTCTCATGGAGGTGAGGCACTTGCGAAAGCTGAAAGATTATACACCGACGCAGTTCATGGCGGAGGATTCCCATTACGACAAAGCCGCCGCCGACTACGCAGTCCGGTTCATCGAGTGCCTTGCTCATACCAAAGGCACATGGGCGGGAAAGCCGTTCGAGCTGATTGACTGGCAGGAGCGCATCATCCGCGACTTGTTCGGTGTCATCAAGCCCAACGGCTACCGGCAATTTAACACGGCATACATCGAAATCCCGAAGAAAAATGGCAAGTCCGAGCTTGCCGCTGCGGTCGCACTGCTGCTTACCTGCGGCGACGGTGAGGAACGTGCCGAAGTATACGGCTGCGCTGCTGACCGGCAGCAGGCGGCGATCGTGTTTGACGTCGCTGCCGATATGGTTCGGATGTGTCCCGCCCTGAACAAGCGCGTCAAAATCCTGACCTCGCAGAAGCGCATCGTGTATGTGCCGACCAACAGCTTCTATCAGGTGCTTTCCGCCGAGGCGTACAGCAAGCACGGCTTCAATATTCATGGTGTCGTCTTCGACGAGCTGCACACGCAGCCGAATCGAAAGCTTTTTGACGTTATGACGAAAGGCTCCGGCGATGCACGAATGCAGCCGCTGTATTTTTTGATTACGACGGCGGGAACGGACACCAATTCCATCTGCTACGAACAGCACCAGAAGGCGCAGGACATTCTCGAAGGGCGCAAAATCGACAAGACCTTCTACCCTGTGATCTACGGCGCTCCCGATGATGCCGACTGGACTTCTCCGGAGGTCTGGAAAAAATCAAATCCGTCCCTCGGCGAAACCATCGGCATGGATAAGGTGGAAGCCGCCTGCGAATCCGCCAAGCAGAACCCCGGCGAAGAGAACGCCTTCCGACAGCTCCGTCTGAATCAATGGGTGAAACAGACCGTCCGCTGGATGCCGATGCACAAATGGGACGCCTGCAAGGTCGATTTTGACGAATCGCTGCTGGAAGGGCGTGTATGTTACGGCGGTCTCGACCTCTCTTCCACGACGGATATAACCGCTTTCGTGCTGGTGTTCCCGCCGACCGAGGAGGACGACCATTATTATATTCTCCCGTACTTCTGGCTGCCGGAGGAGACGCTTGACCTGCGCGTCCGACGCGACCATGTTCCCTACGACCTCTGGCAGCGGCAGGGCTTCCTGATGACGACCGAGGGCAACGTCGTGCATTACGGCTTCATCGAAAACTTCATCGACGAGCTGGGTACACGGTTCAATATCCGGGAGATCGCCTTCGACCGCTGGGGCGCGGTGCAGATGTCGCAGAACCTTGAGGGGCTGGGCTTCACGCTGGTGCAGTTCGGTCAGGGCTACCGTGATATGTCGCCGCCGACCAAAGAACTGATGAAGCTGACGCTGGAGCAGAAGATCGCCCACAACGGGCATCCAGTGCTCCGCTGGAATATGGACAACATTTTCATCAAGCGTGATCCGGCGGGCAACATCAAGCCGGACAAGGAGAAGTCCACGGAGAAGATCGACGGAACGGTCGCCACGATCATGGCGCTTGACCGTGCGATCCGCTGCGGAAACGACACGGGCGACAGCATATATGACGAGAGAGAGTTATTGGTGCTGTAAGATGTTGATTTCTGTTATAAAACGTGCTATAATAAACAAGGGTGATAGAAATGGCAAGTCGCAAGTCAACTCATGTCACAGAAACAAGATCAAGAACAAAGTTTGCAGCAATGATAGCAAATTATAGAAACGGCGATGCATTATTTAGAGAAATCACAGAACGAGATTACGGGATTGATGGCTTGTTAGAGTTGTTTAATGATGGAATTCCGACAGGTAAGTTTGCACTTATTCAATTGAAAGGTTCTGCAAGTACTATTGTTCCTTTAAAAACGGAACCCTTTGTGTCGGTTGGCGGAGTATCCGCGTCCAATATACAATATGCATTTCAAACTAATATTCCAGTTATTATTGTGTACATATCATTAAAGACTGGAAGCAGCTATTATTACGCTGATATGCATACAATTGTCTCGGAGGATATTCTTGAGACGGCTCAAAACAATGAATCAGGTAAAACAACATTAAGAATACCAGTGGGGAACTGTGCATTAGACAACATAGAACCACTTGTGGAAATCATAAACAATTATTATGAAAGACGCCAATCAAATTGATGGGCGTTTTTTTACTAAAGGAGAGTGATGCACATGGGCATTTTCAGCGGACTGTTCCGGTCGAGGGACAAGCCGAAGGACAGCTACGACAGCCCGTCTTACAGCTACTTCTTCGGACGGACTCATGCGGGTAAGCAAGTCAACGACCGCACGGCGATGCAGATCATTGCAGTTTACGCCTGCGTGAGAGTTTTGTCAGAGGCGATCGCGCAATTACCCCTGCACGTCTACCAATACACTGATAACGGAAAAGAGCGAGTGCCGAAGCACCCGCTTTATTTTTTGCTGCATGACCAGCCGAATCCCGAAATGACATCGTTCGTTTTCCGGGAAACGCTCATGGCGCACCTGCTGATCTACGGCAACGCCTATGCGCAGATCATCCGGAACGGCAGAGGTGACGTCATCGGACTGTATCCGCTGATGCCGGATAAGGTGCGTGTTGACCGTGACGATCGCGGCAGGCTCATCTACCGCTACAGCCGATACGACGAACACAACCCGAATTTCAGGCAGCAGGGCGAGATCATCCTGCCAATGGAACAGGTGCTGCATATTCCCGGCTTAGGCTTTGACGGTCTGGTCGGATACAGCCCCATTGCAATGGCAAAGAATGCACTCGGTCTGGCGGTCGCCTGTGATGAGTACGGCTCGTCCTTCTTCGCAAACGGAGCTGCACCTTCGGCGGTGCTGGAGCATCCGGGCGTGATCAAAAATCCGGAGCGTGTGCGTGAGGCGTGGCAGCGGGCTTACGGCAGCAGCAATGCGCATAAGACAGCGATCTTGGAGGAGGGCATGAAATACACGCCTATCTCCATTCCGAATAACGAGGCGCAGTTCCTTGAAACCCGAAAGTTTCAGATAGAGGAAATTGCCCGCCTGTACCGTGTGCCGCTGCATATGATCGGCGATCTCGACCATGCAACATTCAGCAACATCGAGCATCTGTCGCTCGAATTCGTAAAATACACCCTTGATCCGTGGCTGGTACGCTGGGAACAGGGACTACAGAAGGCGCTTCTTTCGGATTCCGAAAAGGGGCGCTATTTCATTAAATTCAATGTGGAAGGTCTGCTGCGCGGCGACTATGCAAGCCGAATGCAGGGCTATGCGACTGCACGGCAGAACGGCTGGATGTCCGCAAACGATATCCGTGAGTTGGAGGATATGAACGCTATTTCCGATGAGGAAGGCGGCAATCTGTATCTGGTGAACGGCAGCTTCACAAAGCTGGAGGACGCAGGCGCTTTCGCAGAGAAAGGAGAAAATGCAGATGAATAAGTTCTGGAACTGGGTACGCAATGAAGACACCGGCGCATCCGAGCTGATCTTCAACGGACCGATTTCGGAAGACACATGGTTCGGCGATGAGATCACGCCTGCCATGTTCCGCAATGAGCTGGCGAAGGTCAGCGGCGACCTGACCGTCTGGCTGAATTCACCCGGCGGAGATGTGTTCGCAGCTTCTCAGATCTACACCATGCTCCGCAACCACAAGGGCAAGGTCACAGTCAAGATCGACGGCATTGCGGCAAGTGCAGCTTCTGTCGTTGCAATGGCTGGTGATGAAACCCTCATCGCACCGACCGGTATGCTGATGATCCACAATCCTTCGACTGTCGCTTTCGGAAATAAGGAAGCGATGCAGAAAGCCATCGAGCTTCTGGACGAGGTCAAGGAGAGCATCATCAACGCCTACGAGGAGAAGTCCGGTCTGAGCCGCAGCAAGATCGCCCGCATGATGGACGAGGAAACATGGCTCAATGCGAAAAAGGCACAGTCCCTCGGACTGGTGGACGGTATTCTGTTCGCAAGCGGTCAGCCGCAGCCGAAGCAGGACGAGGATGATAAGCCCGATGAAGATACACCGGAGGAGGACGAGCCGAAGGAGGATAACCTCACGGCAATGTCCTATTCCCGTGCAGCAACCATGCAGAGCCTGATGAAAAAGGTCTCGGCAGAACACAAAGGTACACCCGTAGATCAGCTGATGAGTCGGCTGAATCTTCTGAAATACTGATTGGAGGTATGTATAATGACTATTCAGGAACTTCGTGAAAAGAGAGCGAAGGCGTGGGACACCGCCCGCGACTTCCTCGACAGCAAGCGTCAGGCTGACGGTACGCTTTCCGAGGAGGACAGCAAGACCTATGACGCAATGGAAGCAACCATCGTGAACCTCGGCAAGGAGATTCAGCGCATGGAGCGTCAGGCTGAGATCGAGGCGGATATGGCAAAGGCAACATCTGCACCGATTCTCACCACACCTGCTGCGCAGAATACCGAGCCGGAAAAGACAGGAACTGCATCTGCGGCATACAGCGATGCATTCTGGAACAGCATCCGCAACCGTAACTGGATCGACGTCCGCAACGATCTTCATGTCGGCACGGACACCGAGGGCGGCTATCTTGTGCCGGATGAGTTCGAGAGAAAGCTCATCGAGGCACTGGAGGAGGAGAACATCTTCCGCCAGATGGCGACCGTCATCAAGACCTCCAGCGGTGACCGCAAGATCCCGATCGTCACATCGAAGGGCGATGCGGTCTGGATGGATGAGGAGGAGCAGTACACGCTTTCCGATGACACCTTCGGTCAGGCATCGCTCTCCGCATACAAACTCGGTACAGCGATCAAGATCTCCGAGGAACTTCTCAATGACAGCGTGTTCGACCTTCCGTCCTACATCGCCCGTGAGTTTGCCCGCAGAATCGGCGCAAAGGAGGAGGAAGCCTTCTTCATCGGCAACGGCACCGGCAAGCCTACCGGCATCTTCAATGCAACCGGCGGCGCACAGGACGGCGCGACTACCGCAGGCGCAAGCATCACCTTCGATGATGTGATGGAGCTGTTCTATTCGCTCCGCAGCCCTTACCGCAAGAAGGCGGTCTGGGTGCTGAACGATTCTACGGTCAAGGCACTCCGCAAGCTGAAAGATGGCAACGGCAACTACATCTGGCAGCCTTCCGTTGCGGCAGGCGTTCCCGATACGATTCTCAACCGTCCCTACAAGACCTCCAGCTATGTTCCGGAGATCGGCGCTGGCAAGAAGTGTATGGCATTCGGCGATTTCAGCTACTACTGGATCGCTGACCGTTCCGGTCGTACCTTCAAGCGCCTGAATGAGCTGTTCGCAATGACCGGTCAGGTCGGCTTCCTTGCAATGGAGCGTCTTGACGGCAAGCTCATTCTCCCCGAAGCAATCAAGACACTCAAGGTCAAGAGTGGCAGCGGTGCATGATCACTCTGACTGAGACAAAAAACTATCTTCGTGTAGATCATGCGGAGGATGACAAGCTCATCCTCTCGCTGATCGACACTGCCAAGCGACTGGTGCAGGACGTCGGCAGAATGGACGAGCAGGCACTTGCGGTCAATGAGGAAACCACCCGGCAGGCTATGCTGTATACTGTTTCTTACCTCTATGAGAACCGCAATACTGCCGATTACCACAAGCTGACGCTCACGCTCCGGGCGCTTTTATTTGCGCAGCGTGAAGGGGTGATCTGATGGAGATCGGAACGCTGAATCAGCGCATCGCCCTGCTGGAACACAGCACGAAGATAGACGGCATCGGCAACCACAAAGCCCGGTGGGAGGAAACATTCTCCTGCTGGGCTGCCGTGTCCGTAAAGACATCGACGGAAACAACCGATGCGGGCGTTACGAAGGAAGTCGTATCGCTGGAATTCACTGTCCGGCAGACACCCGATACCAAGCGCATCAATACCACCACGCACAAGCTGCGCTTCCGTGGTCTGGTATACGACATAAACAGTGTGCTGCCGAATTATAAATCACTCGACTATATGAAGATCACGGCGGGTACACGAAAGGCTGGTGAGCAGGATGACTTCGATTGATGATATGGCGGCGGAGATCATGCGCGGTCTGACGGAATATGCAGACCTTGCCGATACCGCCATGAAAGCCGCTGTAAAAAAGACGGCGACCTCCGTCAAGAAGGAGATATCCGCCAATGCTCCAAAGCGCAGCGGGAAGTACCGCAAGAGCTGGACGACCAAGAAAACGAAGGAGAACAGCCATTCTCTTGAAATGACCGTTCATTCGAAAGACCGCTACCAGCTTGCACACCTGCTTGAAAAAGGTCATGCGAAGCGCAACGGCGGACGTGTATCCGGCAAGCCGCATATCGCTCCTGCGGAAGCGCACGGCGAGGAAATGCTCACGCAGCTTATCGAGGAGGCGCTGTCATGACCTATGAAGAAATCAATGAAATGATGCAGGAGATCGGTCTGCCGTTCGCCTATCATCATTTTGCCGAGGGCGAGTCTCCGAAACCGCCCTTTGTTATTTTCCTTTCCCCCGGCGAGGACACCTTCGGCGCGGATAACCTGATGTATCACAGCTTCAAGCAGCTTGATATTGAGCTGTATACGGATGAAAAGTCGCCCGATACAGAAAGCCGTGTGGAGGAAGTGCTGACGCAGCACAATATTTATTACACGAAAACTGAAAGCTGGATCGAGAGCGAGAAGCTCTACGAGGTGCTTTACGAAATGGAGGTATAACAATGGCACTGCAGAAGAATAAGGTAAAATTCGGTCTGAACAAAGTTCACTGGGCTAAAATCACAGCATGGTCGGACGAGGGTGTTCCGACCTTCGCAACGCCTGTGCGCCTGCCCGGTGCAGTTTCCCTTAGCATTGATGCGAACGGCGAAAACGAGAACTTCTACGCTGACAACAGCGTGTATTATGTCATCAACAACAACGCAGGCTATGACGGCGATCTGGAGGTCGCACTCATCACCACCGACTTTGCAACGGCGATTCTCGGTGAACAGCTTGATGCAAAGGGCGTTCTGGTGGAGCGCAACGATGCGGAAACATCGCAGTTCGCACTCATGTTCGAGTTTGACGGCGACAAGAACCACATCCGTCATGTGCTGTACTGCTGCTCTGCGTCCCGTCCTGCAACTGAGGGCGAAACTACGGAGGAGAGCAAGTCCGTCAAGACGGAAAAGCTCTCCCTCAAGGCATCGGCGCTGCCAAACGGTCTGGTGAAGTCCAAGACCTGCGAAAGCACTGACCAGACCACCTACGACAACTGGTACAATGCGGTTTATATTCCGACTGCTGCAACTAACAACAGCACCGGCACTCGTTCCACATCGACCAAGTCCGGTAGCGCAACTGAGTAAGGAGGTACAGCATGGCTATTAAAAAGACAATTACCGTTGACGGTATCGAGGTTCCGTTCAAGGCGAGTGCCGCTGTGCCTCGCCTTTACCGCATCAAGTTCCGCAGGGATATTTACAAGGATATCGCAGCCCTTCAGACCTCTGTTCAGGACGGCGATGAGGAAGGCTCTAACCTCGACATCGAGAGCCTTGAAGTGTTCGAGAATATCGCCTACATCATGGCGAAACACGCTGATCCGGAGAACGTGCCGGACAATCCCGATGAATGGCTTGAAGCGTTCAACACATTCTCCATTTACGAGGTACTGCCGCAGCTCATTGAACTGTGGGGACTCAACGTGGAGACGCAGGCGGAATCTAAAAAAAACATCGAAAAACTGACCGCCCGATGACAACGCCCCTCTTCCTTCTCCGATGTGTGCAGATCGGGCTGTCCCTCTCGGAACTTGATCTGCTCACGATCGGAGTCGTGAATGATATGTTCACCGAAAAGGAAAACGACGAATATGACGGCTGGTCGGAGGTCGCTGGGCAGGCGGACTTTGATGCGTTCTGATTGACTTTTTCGTCCTTCTGTGTTATAATTCTGGTGTGAAGGAAACATGAAGCTTCCTTCGCTAAATCGGAATTTGACGAGGTAAGACAAATGACCATCCAAACAGTTGAACAAAACAACATATTATGTGCTGTTATTAACAGCGATGAAAAGGTATTTACAGATGCACAGTCTGCACTCGATGTGCTTATGACTGCAAAGTATGATGTAGGCACAAAGAATATCATAATTGACAAAAAACTGATTGTTGAGGACTTTTTCATCCTCAGCACTGGGCTTGCTGGTGAGATTCTGCAAAAGTACACCAACTATGGTGGACGCATTGCAATTTATGGCGATTACTCTCGCTATACCAGCAAGCCTCTCAGAGATTTTATCTATGAGAGCAATAAGGGGAAGAGTGTGTTTTTTGTTGCCACCAAGGAAGAAGCAATCGAAATGCTGACAAAGTAAATTCCAGTTTGTAGGGCGATAATCAAGATTCTGATTTAGCGCGTTAACTGAATATACACTGAGCAGTCCTTCGGGGCTGCTTTTTTATGCCCTCACGGAGGAGGTGAAACCGCATGGCAAACAGAATCAAGGGCATCACCGTTGAGATCGGCGGCGATACCACCAAGCTGTCGAAGGCTCTGGAAGGTGTCAATAAAAACATCAAGAACACGCAGACGCAGCTCAAAGATGTACAGAAGCTGCTGAAACTCGATCCGACCAATACGGAACTGCTCTCGCAGAAACACAAGCTCCTCGCCGATGCGGTGAAGGCTACCAAAGAAAAGCTGGATACACTGAAAACGGCAGCAGAGCAAGCAAATCAGGCGCTTGCGAACGGCGACATTTCGCAGGAGCAGTATGATGCCCTGCAGCGTGAGATCATCGAAACGGAACAGGAGCTGCAGAACCTCCAGCGTGAGGCGGAGGCTTCCAGCACGGCGCTTGCAAAGCTTGGTCAGGCGGGAGAAATGCTTGAAAAAGCCGGTGATAAGATTGCCGATGTCGGTACGACATTGACTACTCATGTGACCGTTCCTGTTATGGCTGCCGGAACTGCCGCTGTGAAGACGGCTGCAGATTTCGATTCTGCTATGTCGAAGGTCGCTGCTGTATCCGGTGCGACCGGTGATGAACTGGACGCGCTCCGGGACAAAGCCCGTGAAATGGGCGCAAAGACCAAGTTCTCCGCTTCCGAGGCAGCCGATGCCATGAACTATATGGCGATGGCGGGCTGGAAAACCGGAGATATGCTGGAAGGTATCGAGGGCATCATGAACCTTGCTGCTGCTTCCGGCGAGGACTTGGCGACAACTTCGGATATTGTAACTGACGCCCTGACCGCTTTCGGCTTATCTGCTGCCGACAGCGGTCATTTTGCTGATGTGCTGGCGGCGGCATCCTCCAATGCGAATACCAATGTCAGCATGATGGGTGAAACCTTCAAATACTGTGCGCCTGTTGCGGGTTCTCTGGGATTCTCCTGCGAGGATACCGCACAGGCAATCGGTCTGATGGCAAACAGCGGTATCAAGGGTTCGCAGTCCGGTACAGCACTGCGTTCGATCATGACAGCCCTTGCGGGGGAGGTCAAGTTCTGCGGTGATGCCTTCGGCGAAATCGAAATTGCAACGACCAACACTGACGGCTCCATGCGTGAGCTGAATGACATTCTCGCAGACTGCCGTGTGGCTTTTGCACAGATGTCCGAATCGGAACAGGCATCGGCAGCGCAGGCTCTGGTCGGCAAGAATGCAATGTCCGGATTCCTTGCGCTGATGAATGCTGCGCCCTCGGATATTCAGAAGCTGGAAGGTGCGATCAGCACTTGTTCCGATGAAATCGACGGCTATAACGGTGTCACTGAGAAGATGGCTGCCGTCATGCAGGATAATCTCGGCGGTCAGCTCACCATTCTGAAATCGCAGCTTCAGGAGCTTGCTATCTCTTTCGGCGAAATCCTGATGCCTGCAATCAGGTCTATTGTTACCCGTATTCAGGGGCTTATTGATAAATTTAACGCGCTGTCGCCTGCGACAAAGGAAACCATTGTCAAGGTTGCACTTGTAGCGGCGGCACTCGGACCTCTCCTTGTCGTAGTCGGCAAAACAATGGTCGGTGTCGGCAAGCTGATGCAGCTTGTAGCAAACCTGCCTACGATCATTGCAAGCGCAAAGGCGGCGTTCACTTCTTTCGGCGCTGCCATCGGCGGAATCAGTGCGCCCGTGGTCGCTGTCATTGCAGTTGTCGCTGCACTGGTGGCGGCTTTTGTTCATCTGTGGCGCACGAATGAGGACTTCCGCAATAAGATCACTGCTATCTGGGAACAGATCAAGAGCATTTTCTCCGGCTTCTGTCAGGGCATCGTTGACCGCATTAATGCGCTGGGGTTTGACTTCAAAAATATCACCGAAGTCATCAAGGCTGTATGGGACGGACTCTGCAAGTTCCTGAAGCCGATCTTTGAGGGGCAGTTCCAGCAGATCGCAAACATCTTCAAAGCTGTGACAGACATTATCCTGAGTGTTCTGGATATTTTCGTCGGCATCTTTACCGGCGACTGGAGCAGAGTGTGGGATGGTATCAAGGGTATATTTTCTGCGGTATGGAATTTCATCAAGGATACACTGAAAAATGCGCTGAATATGATCTGCGGTATTTTCGGCACCGATCTTGGTGAAGTGAAGGAATTCTGGGTAGGCGTCTGGACGAGCATCAAGAACTTTTTCGTCAACATCTGGAACGGTATAAAGAACTTCGTAAGCACCGTCCTAAATGCGATCAAGAACTTTTTCACAACTATCTGGACGGGTATCAAGAACTTTTTTGTCGGTATCTGGACTGCGATTTATAACAGTGTATCTGAGAAAATCAACCTCATCAAAACTGTTATCACGGTCGTTTGGAATGCCATTCATACAGCAATCACCACTGTTCTGAATGCGATCTGGTCTGTTATCACAACTGTATGGCAGACCATTTACGACTTTATCTCTCCGTTGCTGGAAGCGTTCAAATATCTGTTTGAAACGATTTTTGAGGCTATCCATGTAATTATCAGTCGCGTCATGGACTGGATTCACGAGAAAATCACCACCACATGGGAAACCATCAAGGCGGTTGTGACAATCGTGCTGGAAGCAATCAAGACGTTTTTCGAGACAATTTGGAATGCAATTTCTACCACGGTCAGCACGGTAATGGATGCGATCTCCATTACCATTTCTACAGTCTGGAACGCAATCTCCGGCTTTATCTCCGGGGTGCTGAATGCGATCTGGTCTGTGATTTCTTCTATCTGGGAGAGCATTAAAAACCACATCACCAATACGCTGAATGCCATTCACGCTGTTGTATCGGCGGTATGGAATGCAATTTCCGGTTTCATTTCCGGCGTGGTGAATGCGATTTCCAGCACCATTTCTTCCGTATGGAACGGCATCAAGAACACGATCACAAATATCCTGAACGCCATTAAAACAACGGTATCGAATATCTGGGACAGCGTGAAAAATGCCGTGACACAGAAGATCACGGCAATTAAAGACACGATCGTTAACGGCTTCAATGCTGCGGTGAACTTCATCAAGAACCTTGCATCGCAGGCATTCCAGTGGGGCGCAGATATCATCAACGGTATCGTGAACGGCATCAAGAACTGTATCGGCAAGGTTGCGGACGCAGTCAAGGGCGTGGCAAACAAGATCAAGTCCTTCCTGCACTTCTCTGTACCTGATGAAGGACCTCTTGCGGATTTCGAGAGCTGGATGCCGGACTTCATGCAGGGACTTGCGGACGGTATCAATGCAAATACCAGCGTGGTAAACGATGCAGTCAACAGCTTTGCTGGCGGACTGGCTGAGAAAATCAGCAGTGTGATTCAGAGCGCTCTCTCCAATGTGGTAACGTCGGTTCAGGGCTTCATGACGCAGGTGTTTGATACCGTGAAAACGGTCTGGACAAACGCCAATGCTGCAATTGATGCGACAATGGCGCAGATCAGCAGCGGTATCACTTCCGGCTGGAAAGCGATCGTCAGCACGATCAAAACGGCGCTTGAAAGTATCCGCAACGTTATCACGACCACTTGGAAGGCTGTATCTTCTGTGATCTCCGCAGCGCTGGACGGCATCAAAAAGATCGTCACGGCGGTATGGACGGCGCTGAAGAACCTCATCAAAACGGGGCAGCTTGACATCAAGTCTGTGGTGACGACAACGTGGGAAGCTGTATCCGGTGTGGTTCGGACAGCGGTCAATGCGATCAAAACCGTTGTGCAGGCGGTCTGGGATGCAATGCCAGATAGCGTGCGGAATGCCATGAACCGTGTCAAGGAAGCCGTGCTGTCTATCTGGGACGGCATCAAAAACGGCATCGGCGACAGGCTCGGTGGTGTGCGCGATGCAGTCGTCAACGCCATGAACGCTGTATACAGCGCAGTCATGGATAAGGTCAACAGTTCGTGGTCGTGGGGACGCGACCTCATGCAGAACCTCATCAATGGCATCACCTATATGCTCGGCAGCCTGATCAACACAGTTGCAGATGTGGCTCGTTCCATCTGGGAATACCTGCATTTCTCTGTGCCTGAAAAGGGTGCGCTAACCGATGTGGAGGAGTGGATGCCGGACTTCATGAAGGGGCTGGCAAAGGGCATCAACAAGAGCAAGAAATATGTCGAGGCGGCTGTGTCCGGTGTGGCTGATGCCATGACGCTGACAATGCAGTCCGGGCTGAATGTCGATATGGACGGCATATCCGGCGCTATGATGAACGGCACTCCCGCAGGAACGGTCATCAACAACTATAACAACGACAACAGCCGGACAGTCAACCAGACGAATAATTCGCCTAAGTCGCTGTCACGGCTGGAAATTTATCGTATGACGCGCAATGCGCTGAATGTGTGATGACGGCTTGATGCTGTCATCATGCTTTCCGCAGTTCCTCAACTTTTTCGAGAAGTTTCTTTTCGTTTTCAAATGCCGCTTTTACAAGGCGTTTAACTGAATTTCTCAAACTGGTTTCATAGTCGTCTTGAGATAGCTTTGCTTTTGAATGGAACAGTCTAAAGTACCTATAACCAGCACGTTCTTTTTTGCCAGCAGCTTGAATTAACAGTTTGGAATTAAGAGCTTGCTCTTCATTCAGGTTAAGACCGCCTAATTCAAAATGTATTGTTAACTGCTCATCACGCTTTTCAAACCAGTACCAATAGATGTAATTAGTACCCCAAGCACTATCGGGAGTTTTTAACGGCGGAAGAAGAGCGTCCATTTTAGCAGTGGTAAAGCTCCATTTATTCTTGCCCTCATAAATGATTAAGCCTTCATTGCTTAATTCTTGCAACACACTACAAATTACTTCTGATTCAATCGAGTTATCAACGCTCACATTTTCAAAAATCAAACGTAAAGCTGTGCGATGCTTATTATAAATTTCGTTACAGATACGGGCAAGTTCTTCATCTCTCTCACGCATAATCTTTTTCCTCACTGTTTCAATGTAGTTTTTTATCAATAAAGACACTTCTGGTCTAAGTTCTGTGTCCGCAACTGCGCATTCAAGTGCCTCTATGATCTCTTCGTATGAAAAAGAAATCCAGCGTTCAGGGTTACTTGAATCTGAACCATCAGGTGTTAAAAACACATACAGGATTTCAGTGCAGTCTTTGTATTCTACCAGACTTCTCTCATAATACTCTTGTAATTGATGTTCCGATTCACCAGACCAGATTTTATTTTCGATAATAATTGCAGTCTTTTCTTCTCTCGAAAGCAGGACAATGTCCATATGGTTGGATTCACGGTACACTTGGTAAGAATAAAAGTCCTGAAGCATAAAGGCAAAGTAGTCAAAGTCTTCTCGTTCATTTTTCTCGGCGAGTTTGCGGGCAAACTCTTTTATGAAAGCGTCACCCATAGCGTGACTTTCATTTGGATCAAAAAGCCATGCTAAAATATTACTATGTCGGATTTCCATGTTTGTGATTCTAAGCACATCGAACAAATTAAAATCATCCGCCCATTTATCAAGTCCTTTTAGGCAGTTAATGTCAAGAAGAAAGTCTTTAAGGGCGGTTTTTTCGGCTTCTGTCATTTGAAATCACTCCTTACATCAAGAGTTTTATATCACCATTATACCACATCCATTCCGAAAAAGTAAAGGGGGTGCAACCATGTTTTTTTCACTTATTCTTGAAAATGCCAATGGCGATCGTGTTGATATGACCGCCACGGCAAATCAGTATATGACCTCTCGGGTAGAGGGGCTGAATCCTCCGCCCGGTACGATCAGCACCTCCAGCTATGCGGGCATGGACGGCAGCTATTTGAATAACGCCTTCATTGAGAAGCGGAATGTCGTCATTTCCTTTGAGATGCGCGGTGTGGTTGTGGAAGCCCGCAGGCATCAGCTCTACAAGGTGGTGAAGCCTTCCCGCTACATCAAGATTTACTACGCGACCGCAGGCATTGATGTATTTGCGGAGGGATATGTGGAGTCCTGCGAGGTGCAGAACTTTGAGATGCTTACAACCGGGCAGATTTCTATTCTCTGCCCGGATATTTATTGGTATTCCACGACATCGGTCATGGCGTACTACTCGCAGATCACCGGCGCTTTCACATTTCCGTTTCCGACGGAGAGTAACCCGGAGCCGTTTATCCTCGGCAAATACAACACGCAGAACATGATGACCATTGTCAATGACGGCGACGAGATCGGCTTCACGCTGGTCATAGAAGCGCTGGAGGATGCACGTTCTCCTACGCTGTATAATGCCGACACGGACGAGTATCTGCAAATCACCGGCGACATCCTCGCGGGCGATATTATCACGGTAACCACGAAAACGGGCAACAAGACCGTCACGCTCGACCGTGGCGGTGTCAAGACGAACATCATCAACCGGCTTGTTTCCGGCTCAACATGGCTGACGCTGCGGGAAGGCAGGAACCGTTTCTATCTGCGCGGCACGGGACTGCAAAACCTGAAAGTCACCATTGTTCACACCAATGCGTATCTGGGGGTATAATATGCAAATTGAGGTTTACCGCATGACAGCGGAAGAAGATGCGCTGACGATTACGCTTGAGGCGGTCTGCGACACCTTTTCTTCGCTGCTATGGGATATTGAATACTACAAGTGCGGCAGCTTTGAAGTGTATATCGCCGCCAATCCGCAGAACATTGAGATTTTCCAGACTGGCAGAATCGTCGGTCGTGATGATGATAACCAGCACTTCGGCATCATCGAATCGGTGTTGATCAATACAGACATTGAGAATGGCGACTACCTGACAGTGCGTGGTCGTTTTTTGATGTGTCTGCTGGAACGGCGCATCATTCACCCGACATACAATGTGACAGCGGCAAAGGCATACAGCGAGATCGTCCGGGAGGTCGTGACGCAGAATGCGCTGTTCACGGACAATCGTAGGATTCCGGGGTTGTCGCTCGGAACGGTCACTGGCACCTGCTGGGAGCAGACTACAACGCTGCAAATTTCCTATACGAACCTGATGCAGTGGGTGTATACGATCTGCGAGAAGCTCGGCGGAACAGCGAATATCCGGCTGGTGAAATCCTCCGGGGAGCAGTACCGCATGGTATTCGACCTCTCCGAAGGCGCTGACCGGAGCATTATGCAGGAGGATAATCCGCATATAATCTTTTCCGACGCATACAGCAATCTGCTCTCGTTCAGCTATGCCGAGGACAGCAGCGTCCAGAAGAACTTCGCCTATATCTTCGGTCAGGGCAAGGGCGATGAGCGCAAACGCACCACATATTGTGACGGCGACGAACCGACCTACCTCGACCGCTATGAAGTGTATGTGGATGCAGACGATATTTCCGAGACAGAGCAGGTCGAGGGTGAAACAATACCAATTCCGGAGGAAAAATATATCGAGCTGCTCAAAACCAGAGGTTCGGAACGACTGGTGCTGCCGAAAACAGCATCGGAGTCGGACATTGCTGCGCACAACACGCAGTATGTATATAACCGCGATTATTTTGTCGGCGACTATGTGACGGTGCAGCACCGGCGCTTCGGGATGATGCAGCCGCAGATACAGCTTATCGGTATGATTGAGGGCTTTGACCAGAACGGACGCAGCCTGACACCAACATTCAAGGAGGTATGATATATGGCTTTTTACAGCGGTTTCTTTAATTCAAAAGGGCTTGACCGCACCTATACGGCGGAGGATTTCACATCGTATCTTTCGTCTATCATCTGCAACGGTATTCTTGATACCTACGGTCAGAACTTCAAGCTGACAGCAGCGAACAGCGGTCTTGGCGTGGTTCTTGGTACCGGTAAAGCGTGGATCGATGGACACTATTTTATCAATGATTCCAGATATGTGATCGATCTCACATCCTATCAGGACGAGTCCTTGCCGAGATATGTCGGTATTGCGATCTATCTTGATACCACAGA
This sequence comes from Ruminococcus flavefaciens ATCC 19208, assembly GCF_000518765.1. Classification (GTDB taxonomy): domain Bacteria; phylum Bacillota; class Clostridia; order Oscillospirales; family Ruminococcaceae; genus Ruminococcus; species Ruminococcus flavefaciens. The sequence continues at coordinate 17,362 of NZ_JAEF01000025.1, forward strand.
ATCTGTCCGCAGTGTTACGCTGAAGCTCTTTCCCGGCACTCCGGCAGAGAATCCGCAGCTTCCAACTATCCCACAGGATGAAGATCATGTCCGACTTCTGATGTATGCGGTGCGCATGAATCCGGGTGCTTCACGAATTACAGAAAGCGATTGGTTCGACTACCGCGAGGATAGTAATGTCTGCGGTTACTGCAAGTGCATTCTCGGCAAGTGCAAGGTGACGGAGCTGATGTCGCAGATGGCACAGCTTGTCGCAGAGGTGCAGGAAAACAACGAGACCATTGCCGAGCTGACCAATAAGGTGGATGAGCTTGAAGCGGAAGTCGAAGATATCGGAGATATTGTTGCTGCCGGTCAGTGCGGTGAAAATGCGTACTATGCGCTCTATTCCAGCGGAAAGGTGCTTGTGAAGGGTACGGGCGCAATGTATGACTACGACATTGAATCGAATCGCTCACCGTTCTACAGGAACGATGCAGTGAAATCAGTTGTTGTTTCCGAAGGCATTACAACCGTTGGTGAGGATGCTTTTGAACGCTGTCTGAATCTGGAATCTGTATCTCTCCCGACATCCCTCACCTCGATCGGCAGCGGTGCATTTATGCCTGCGGATGAATATCCGAGTGCAGCCGGAAAGCTGAACAGCATTACAATTCCCGATGCCGTTACAACAATCGGCGGTGGTGCTTTCTGGGGTGCTGCTCTTACTTCTCTCACAGTTCCTCATAATGTAGCGACGGTTGGAAAGTATGCTTGCCGTGATTGCACGAGACTAACCTCCGTCCGTTATGAAGGTTCTGTGATTGGCAGCTTTATGTTCGTTAACTGCACAGCTCTCACGAGTTTTACAATGGCGCACACGGTCGCTTCGATCGGTGAGCATTGCTTCAATTATTGCTCGGCGCTGGAAACGATCAGCTACGAGGGCAGTTTGGAGGATTGGGCAGCGATCACAAAGCAGAGCAACTGGGACGGTAAAGGCGGCATGGAAGTTGGACAGTCTGGGCTTACGCGCATTCAGTGTCTCGACGGCTTTATGGAGTGGGATGAAGAAAATCATGAATGGAAAGTTGGTGAAGAATAATGTGGAAATTTCTTGTAAAGAACCAGAGCATTGAAGTTCTGGAACGTGAAGTGCTGGCGGATCATCAGATCCAGTATGTGCAGTTCCGCTTTACCTTTGACGGTGACTGGCGGCGCTTTCATAAGGTCGTGCAGTTCTCGCAGTGTGACGAGACCTATAATATCGTCCTCGGCACTGATGGCACATCGCTGTATCTGCCTGCGGAGCTTCATGTGGGTGCGGCAAAAATGTCGGTGTTCGGCTACGACACGGAGAGCGATACAACAGTACGTGCAACGACTGTACCGGTTACCCTAAATATCCGTCCTTCCGGCTTTGTCGGTGACGACGATCCGCCCATTCCGCCGACGCCTGATCTGTATGCGCAGCTTCTGAAGAAGATCGAGGAAGCGGGACACGGCGCTGACGGCAAGTCCGCCTATGAGATTGCAGTGGAGCATGGGTATGTCGGTACGGAGGAGGAATGGCTGGCATCGCTCAAGGGAGAACCGGGTGAAACACCGGATATGTCGGAATACCCGAAAACATCTGAGGTCACAACGATTGTCGAGCGCGAGATCGAGGCGGCGACCGGAGATTTTCATTCTCATGCAAACAAGGCAACGCTCGACCGCCTGACTCCGGAGCTGATGCAGGAGCTTTCCGACTTGCAGCAGTTTGAGGACAGGACGCAGTATGAGATTCAGACCATCAACGAGGAACTGCTGACGCTGAATGCACAGAGGCATACACATAATAACAAGGATGTTCTTGACACCATTACCGAGCAGTATTTGCAGGATGAGGCGGCTTTCCGTGCATCGACCAGCAATGCACTGCACGGACTGTCCACAGGGCTGAGTGAGGTTTCTGCGCAGGCGCATTCTCATGCCAATAAATCTGTTCTGGACAGCATCACGCAGGGAATGCTTGACAGTATTACAAGTGCAGAGAGACAGGCACATACACATCACAACCTCACAACGCTGAACGGCATCACGGATTCTCATGTTTCCCGCTGGGAAGAAGCGTACACCGCAGCAATGAACCTCAATGAGCGTGTCGGTGTGAACGAGGGTGTGTTCGAGCGCTTCAAGACCGAGATTCTATATGATATGCAGGGATGCCGCACATCCATTTCGGATATCCTTATCCGGCTTTCTGCCGTGGAGACCGAGCTTTCCGGGGTAGAGACCGCACTTGCGGCAATCGTGGAGGTGACGACATGAGCATTGCAAATTATCTGGCAGAGCTGGATGCGCAGCGCGATCAGCTTGCGAGAAATCTCGTGACAATGGGTGTGCAGGCATCGGAGTCTGAAAAGCTGAATACCCTCGTGCCGAAGGTGCTGCAGATCCCGTCAGGCAGACCGGAGGTGACGCTGTTCCGCAACGGAAATGATGCTCTTACCACTTACGGTGAAAGCATCTACACTTTTTATATTGACGGATATCGCAGCATCGCGGGCTTTGCTGACGTGTATCCGCATTTCTGCTGTGCGGAGAATGCCTATGCACTTTACTACAATCAGCCGGATTTCAACTGGGGCGCTGTCATTTACACCATGTGTATCACTCCGGTACGCATCACGCCTGCAAGCAGAATTCTGTTCACCTACAAATCCGGGGCGACCGATGCAGGTGAAATGTGGCTGGTGCGCAAGAGCAGTCAGCAGATGTCGCCAGCGGAAACGGCAAGATACATTTACGAAAAGCTCAGCGGCGGCGAGGCGATCTCCGTTCCGTTCGGCTGGCTTGGCTCTGTCGGCAACTATATCTCCGTCCTGCACGATTGCAGCGGTGTATCTGCTGACGACTATTATCTCGCGTGGAAGGCAGTGACAGACAATACAAGCCCTATGATCAGGACGGTTAAGGTACTGGAGGTGACAACATGAAAGGAAGTATCTGTACGGTGATCGGTGCGATCGGCGGTGGTATTGCAGCGCTGTTCGGCGGCTGGGATTCCGCGCTGGTGACGCTCATCATCTTCATGGGCATTGACTTTGCAACCGGAATGATTACCGGCGCGATGGGCAAGTCCAAGCACAGCAAAACCGGAAAACTCAATAGTAAGGCTGGCTGGTACGGGCTTGCGAAAAAGGGCAGCATCCTCATGCTCATTATCGTGGCGGTGCGTCTGGATATTCTGCTCAATACGAACTATGTACGTGATGCGGTCTGCATTGCGTTCTGCGTCAATGAGCTGCTCTCCATCGTGGAAAATACATCGCTCATGGGTATTCCGTATCCGCCTGCACTGAAAAATGCCATTGAGGTGCTGCAGAAGCAGACCGGCAGAAAGGATGATAACGATGATTAAAACCTACGGCTATACCGATAATACACAGCTCTCTCCGCACTTTAATGCGCAGGAGTTCCGCTGTAAATGCGGCAAGGCACATGATTTTCAGATCGATGATGATCTCATCACCAAACTGGAGGCACTCTTTTCTAAGCTGAAATGCTCTAAGATCATCGTCACCAGCGGCTTCCGCTGCGTGGCGCATGATAAGGCAGTAAAGGGCAGCGGCACGGGACAGCATACACTCGGCAAGGCAGCGGACATCTGCTGCTACGGGCAGGACGGACAGCCCATCAGCAGCAAGACCGTCTGCTGCAAGGCACAGGATACCGGCTTTACCGGCATTGCAAATATCACTGCCGCCTACATCTATACGCACGTCGATGTGCGTTCCGGCGGCAAATGGTACGGTGATGAGGTTCACGGCAACAGCTCCGTCACGGATGATTTCTATAAATACTTCGGAGGCGAGGATATGAAGGGCATCGACGTCAGCGTTCACAACGGCAAGATCGACTGGCAGAAGGTCAGGGCGGCAGGCATTGATTTTGCGATTCTCCGCGCAGGCTACGGCAGGATGGCATCGCAGAAGGATGACCGTTTCGAGGAAAACTATGCGGGTGCAAAGGCTGCCGGTATTCCTGTCGGTGCGTACTGGTACTCCTATGCGATGACACCGGAGGAAGCAGAACTGGAGGCTGATGTGTTCCTGTCGGTCATCAAGGGGAAGCAGTTCGAGTTCCCGGTCTATTTCGATCTGGAGGAGAAAAAGCAGTTTGATCTCGGCAAGGAAAAGGTGTCTGCGATCATGCGGGCGTTCCTTGAAAGAGTGGAGGCAGCGGGCTACTTTGTCGGTCTGTACGGCTCGGCATCCTCGCTCGTGACGCATACCGCCGATGCCATCAAGTCCCGCTACACAATCTGGCTGGCGCACTGGTGTGATCAGACGAATTACAGCGGCGCATACGGCATCTGGCAGCATTCCGAGAAAGGCAGCGTGGACGGCATCAACGGCAATGTCGATCTTGATGTCGGCTACAAGGATTTCCCGACCATCATCAAGAGCAAGGGGCTGAACGGCTACGGCAAGGAGCTGAATCCGCCTGCGCCTGCTGCGGAGGACGGCATTACCGTTGAGGTCACGGTTGACGGAAAGAAGTACAGCGGCAAACTGAATAAGGCATAACACCAACGCCCGTCGGGATTTTTTCTCGGCGGGCGCATTTTTTTCGTCCAAACGCATCTCGATTCTGTAGTGGTATATGAAGGGATTGACTTTTCCGGCTATCAATAGGAGGTGCGATATGGAACAGCAGAAAATCATTGATGAGATCAACTATCACAAGGCACAGGCAATCACAGAATTGCTCTACGCCAGCGGTATGATTACAGTTGTCGAGTATGACAAATTATCGGAATTAAACCGCAAATCTTTCTCTCCGCTATACGCGGACTTATTACCGAAAACGCTTGATAAATCATCGGTTCAGAGTTAATATTGTATACTGACAAAGGAGGGACAACCATTGAAAATCAAGAAAATTGAAGCCCAGCCTGCTGTGGTGAAAAAGCTCCGGGTGGCTGCCTACTGCCGAGTCAGTACCGAGAATGAAGACCAGAAGGAAAGTCTGGAAGCACAGCGCGAGCATTACGAATCTTGGATCAAAATGCACGATGACTGGGAATGCGCTGGCATATTTTATGATTTCGGCATCAGCGGCACAAAGGCGGATGCCCGTGAAGGCTTGCAGGCTCTGTTATACGCCTGCCGCACCGGAAGCGTCGATTATGTGCTGACAAAATCCATCAGCCGTTTTTCCCGCAACACATCCGACTGTCTGTCGCTGGTGCGTGAGCTGCTTTCATATAATATCCCGATCTACTTTGAGAAGGAGAACATTGACACCGGGAGCATGGAAAGTGAACTGATTCTGTCAGTTCTCAGCAGCATGGCGCAGAGCGAATCCGAGTCCATTTCCAAGAATGTGAAGTGGTCGGTGAAAAAGCGAATGGAAGAAGGCACCTTTGTTTTCGGCTACCTTCCATACGGCTACACAAAGGACGCAGCCGGAAACATGGTCATTGATCCGGTTGAGAGCGAGATCGTCAGGCTGATTTTTGATCTGGCGCTGAACGGTATGGGGACATACAAGATCGCTCAGCTGCTCGACAGACGGAATGTTCCAACCCGCAAGGGCGGCAAATGGTCAGGCTCAACGGTCAAGGGTATTCTTGTGAACGAGAAATACTACGGCGCTGCTGCTTTTCAGAAAACCTATACCGACAGCAACTTCCGACGTCATAACAATCACGGTGAGGTTGACAGCTTTATTGCGGAAGACCACCATGAAGCGATTATCAGCAAAGAGGTTTTTGACCGTGTGCAGGTCATGATACAGAAACACATTGATGAACACGGCATCGTAAAGGATATGGGAAAGTACCATAACAAGTATCCTTTTTCCGGTATCATCATCTGCGGAGAGTGCGGCGGTAAGTTCAAGCGACAGACGCAGAGTGGTGGTATCGCATGGGCTTGCTCAACACACCTTTATAATAAAGATGCCTGTTCCATGATGTTTATCAAGGATGAAGCGATAAAGGCAGCCTTTGTGACGATGATGAATAAGCTGATCTTCGGCTGCAAGCAGGTTCTCGTTCCTTATTACGATGCACTCCGCCTCACCGATACGGACGAGAGCCTGCAAGGAATACTGGATCTGAAAAATGAATTGCAGCGGAACAGTGACCGGAAGAACGATCTGCGGAAGCTGCGTGTCAAGGGCTTCCTTGATGCGGCGATGTACAATCAGGAGCTGAGGCGCGTCGAAATGGAGAGCGAGGAAATCCGCGCTAAAATGAAATGCATCGACAGAGCCGGAGAGAACGGCGATATCAAGGAAACGAAAAAGCTCCTGCGCTTTGCTGAATCGGCAGAAATGCTCACAGAGTTCAGCGACGACCTGTTCACCGAATACGTTGACAGCATCATTGTATACACCAGAACCTGCATCGGCTTCCGGCTGAGATGCGGGCTGACATTGAAGGAGGAAGTATGTACGGGTACAAGATAGTGGACGGCAAAGTAATCGTTGACGAGCAGGAAGCGGCAGTTGTTATAAACATCTTCAACGGGTATCTTTCCGGCATGAGCCTGCGGGATGCTGCCGTGAATGCAGGCAGATCGATGGTTCACAGCATGGTGAAGCGCATCATCAGTAACTTCTGCTATGTCGGCGATGACTTCTATCCTGCGATTGTCAGCCGCCAGACGTTTGCGAGAGCGAACGCGGAACTGATACGCAGGTCGGAAAAGCATGGCGGCAAGAAGCGCCTGCAAATGCCGCCAGTCTATACGGAGTTTGATATTTCAGAGCCGGAGATGCATTTTGACGATCCGATAAAACAAGCCGAATACATCTACAGTCTGATCGGGGTGAGAAAATGAATGTTATAAAAAT
>NZ_JAEF01000026.1 GCF_000518765.1 Ruminococcus flavefaciens ATCC 19208
ACACATTAACGTGAATATCACGCCAGCTTAGTATTCTGCGCTTCGTAGACTTCGCGTAAAGGTATTCTTTAGCATCGTCCAGATTCAGCGTAAAATAGCCAATTTGAGTATATTTTGGAATTACTTTCCTTTGTTGATTGCAGCCTGTACTGCGGATAGTGTGGCTATCAAAAAGCGGTTAATAAAAGGCTATTTTTCACCGCAAATTTGATACGTCAAAAGTCATCCATTGTCAGCAGTTATAATTACAAAAAACAAAAGCAGGAACAGATAAGAAAGGCAGCCATTATGGCTGCCTTCAGTCGTGTCATTTGCCTATAAGCTTTAATATCTCTGCAGGCTTCAAAGTCTTACCAGAGGAAACGAGCTTCTCATTGACAACGAGCGCAGGCATTGACATTGCACCGTACTCCATGATCTTCTGCAAGTCGGTGACATACTCGACCTCGATGCCCATACCTTCAACTGCTTTGACAGTATTGTCATAAAACTGATGGCAGGCTTTGCATCCAGAACCGAGTACCTTGATACAGCAGATACCGTCAACAGATTCGCCGCAGCAAGCAGATGATGTTTCACTTGTAGTCTGCTCTCCGCCGCAACAGCAGCACAGAGCTTCAGATTTCTTCTCTTCCTTTTTCTTACCGAATAACGCCATGAAAGTACCCTCCTAAATAATGTAATTCTGAGTGAGATTAAAGAAATACCCCACAAAGATAATTCCAACCGTACAGATAGCGATAAAAACGCCAAGCAGCTTAGGCTTTATTGCCTTTTTAAGCATTATCATCGACGGCAGCGAGAGCGTGATAACGCCCATCAAAAAAGCGATAACTACGCCTAGATTTGCTCCTTTTGCGACAAGCGCTTCTGCAATAGGAATACAGCCGAATATGTCTGCATACATCGGTACGCCGCATATCGCTGCAAGGATAACTCCGAAAGGATTTCCGGTGCCAAGAACGTTTACTATCCATTCCTCAGGTATCCAGTTGTGGATGATCGCTCCGATACCTACGCCTGCTATAATATAGGGCAGGACCTTCTTTGCCGTTCCCGCAACTTGCTCCCAGGCGTATTTCATTCTATCACACTTTGTCAGTTCATTCTGCGGAGTATCTATGCTCATGCCGTTGCGGATAAACTCCTCCACCTGATCTTCAAGGTGCAGTTTTTCTATAAGCGTACCGCCTGCGACCGCGATAACAAGTCCCACTATCACGTAGATAACGGCGACCTTCCAGCCAAATATGCTCATCAGCAGGACAAGCGAGCCTAAGTCCACCATCGGTGAGGATATAAGAAATGAAAACGTAACTCCCAACGGAAGCCCTGCGCTTGTGAAGCCCATAAACAGCGGTATCGAGGAGCATGAGCAGAACGGCGTAACTGTGCCGAGCAAAGCTGCAATACAGTTTGCGCCGATACCGTGAAATCTGCCGAGTATCTTTTTTGTGCGTTCGGGCGGAAAATAGCTCTGTATATAGGTTATCACGAAAATCAGAACGCCGAGCAGTACCGTGATTTTTACCGTATCATAGATGAAGAATTGCAGGCTGCCGCCGAGCTTGCTCTCGGTATCAAGACCGCAGGCATTCAGCAGGGAGCCGATTAGCCTGTTCAGCCATTTCATTCCGAAAACTTCATCCTGTATAAAGTCCCACACGCTTAACTCTCACCTACAAGCATTCCTGTCAGTATCTCTGCCGCCGTCCTTACCATTTCAGGACAGAGCGTTCTGAACAGACCGTTTGACAGTGCAAAATTCTTACCCTCCTCAGTTCTGAGGTCGCAGCCGAGAATGTCCCTACAGATATACGAGCCCTTACGCTTCTCGAACTCGTCAAGGAACTTAACTGCCATAGCGCCGCTTTTTGCACGGCTTTCAGTGTCGCTGAGTTCAAACTGACCGTACTTCATTCCGAGAACCATGAGAGCACCCGTACAAGCTCCGCAGACCTCTCCCTTGCACATTCCTCCGCCAAAGCAAGCTCCGATTTGAAGAGCCTGTTTTTCGGTAACGCCGAACTGCTCCGCAAACGCTGCAAATACCGCCTGCGAACACTTATAGCCATTCTCATAATACTGTACTGCTTTTGAAACATTATCCATTTTCTTTTCCTCCGATAGTTATATTTAGATATATCGATTTGTAGTTGCTGTTTAAAGCCGTATGGTCATACGGCTTATTTATTACAGCATTTACACTCGCTTTCGTTTACTGCCGTGATCTCTTTCAGGCAGTCCATAGCGACTTTTGCTCCCTCTGCTGAAATAGAGTAGTGCATCCACTTCCCCTCTTTTCTGCCGACCACAAGTCCGCTGTCGCAGAGTACCTTCATATGGTGAGAGAGTGTCGGTTGACTCAAATGAAGCTCCTCAAGGAGATGACAGGCACATAGTTCGCCGTTTTGCAGGATTCTAAATATCTGCACTCTGTTTTCATCGCACAGGGCTTTGAATATCACAGTGATCTGCTTGTTTGAAAGCTCCACGTTCTCACCTCACATCGAAGATTTTCTATATTATATCATACACATAGAAAAATGTCAATATGTTTTTCTAAATTCTATTATAATCCCAATCCGTACCCTGCACCTAACCCTATCACCGCAGACAGCAGAATGATCTTGATCGGGTGTACCTTTTTGAACGCAAGCACGGTGGTAACAGCGAATAATCCGAGAAATACCCAGAAGCTCGCAGAAGAAAAAACAGATATGCTTAAACCTGCCGGAAAGAACACCGTCCTCGCAACAGATATAAAGGCTGCACCTATCATTCCTACCACCGCAGGCTTTAATCCCGACATGATACCGCCCACCGCTTTGCTTTTCTTGTACTTTTCAAAGCACTTTGCGATGATAAGTATGATGATAAAGGACGGCAAAACTATACCGAGGGTAGCTATTATCGCCCCTAAAACGCCGCCTGTTCTGATACCTACAAAGGTCGCCATATTGACTGCAAGGGGGCCGGGCGTGCTTTCGCTAAGAGCAACGAAATCCACAAGCTCTTCCTGCGTCAGCCAGCCGTGACGTTCTGCTTCCGCCTGTATCATAGCGATCATAGCGTATCCTCCGCCAAAGGTGAACGCCCCTATTTTCAGAAAGACAAGAAACAACTCAATCAGCGCCATTGCTCTGCTCCTTTCTGTTAAGGATTGACCACAGTAGACCGAACAATCCGCATCCGATAATGACAAATACGGCGTCTATTTTCAGGAAAGCAGTCAGAACAAGAGAAAGTCCCATGATCGCATAGGAAAATGGCTTCTTTTTCTTCTTCACCGATTTGAACATCATCCATAGTGCTTTCAGTATCAGTGCAAGTACGGCTGCACGGATACCCATGAAAGCATAGCGTACGGCTTTGATGCTCTGAAACTGCGTTAATATCAGGGATATAAGCGAGATTATAAAAAACGAGGGCAGGACAACGCCGAGGGTTGCCATACACGCCCCAAGAAAGCCCGATGTCTTATATCCTACAAAGGTTGCGGCATTGATAGCGATCGGTCCGGGCGTTGACTCAGAGATTGCAACAATATCGGTGATATCCTTTTCATTCAGCCATTTTTTGTTTTCGCAAACTTCCTTCTGTATCAGCGGTATCATCGCATAACCGCCGCCAAAGGTAAAAGCCCCGATCTTCATAAAGGTCAGGAACAGATCAAGATTCTTATTCATGGTATCACTCCTACAAAGAAATTATACCAAATGAAGCAGTAACCGTCAATATCATAAAATGCCAAGAATATACTTGACATAAGTCGATAAATATGTTATAATCGACATAAGTCAGAAAGGAGATGCTGTTATGCCAAGACCTCAAAAATCACGCCGTATCTGTTGTTACCCCGATTACTGGAGCTTTGCGCCCGATCAGGATACAGCAAACGATACTGTCGTTATTTCGCTTGACGAATTTGAAACGATACGTCTGATTGATTATCATTCGAAAACGCAGGAGCAGTGCGCTCAGGAGATGAACGTAGCAAGAACGACCGTCACGGCGATCTATGATACTGCAAGAAAAAAACTCGCACAGGCTTTGGTCGAAGGCAGACGCATCGTCATTTCGGGCGGAAACTATACTCTTGATAACATGATCTCAGAGGAGATCACACGGAAAGGAAGCACTATTATGAGAATCGCAGTAACCTATGAAAACGGACAGATCTTTCAGCATTTCGGCAGAACTGAACAGTTTAAGCTCTATGACGTTGCTGACGGTAAGATTATTAACGAGCAGGTAGTCGGAACAATGGGTGCAGGACATGGCGCTCTTGCGGGTTTCCTGAAAAACGCTCAGGCTGACGTTCTGATCTGCGGAGGTATCGGCGGAGGCGCACAGATGGCTATGCAGGAGGCAGGAATCGCTCTTTACGGCGGAAACATAGGAAGTGCAGATGAGGCAGTTGCTGCTTTTCTTGCACAGACTCTTGAACAGAACTCCAATCCGACCTGCGATCATCACGATCATGAACACGGTGAAGGACATTCCTGCGGAGATCATGGCTGCGGCACGCACAGCTGCGGTAATCACTGATGAGAATTGTAACCCTTGTAGAGAATACCTGCGGACATGAAGGCTGTATCGCCGAGCACGGCCTGTCTATATATATTGAGACTGAAAAGCATAAATTGCTGCTTGACACGGGACAGACCGACGCAGTCGTGAAGAACGCGGAAGTCCTCGGGATTGATCTGTCCTTAGTCGATACGGTAATACTCAGCCACGGACACTATGACCATTCCGGCGGTATCCTGCCGTTTTCGCAGGTAAACCATACTGCAAAGATAATCATGCAGAGAAAAGCCACCGAACCGCATTTCAACGGTGAACGCTATATCGGCATAGATACGGATATTCTGAAACTGCCGGATGTTCAGCTCATTGACGGCGATGTTCAGCTTGACGATGACCTGTTCCTGTTCAGCGGTATCATCGGCAGACGATGCTATCCTCAGGGAAATCACAAGCTATCCCGTATGGAAAACGGTGTAAAGGTCCCCGATGATTTTGCGCATGAACAGTGCCTTGTCATCACACAGAACAGCAGGCGCTGGCTGCTTTCGGGCTGTTCGCATAACGGTATCCTCAATATCCTCGATCGATACAGGGAGATATTCGGAAACGCTCCAGACTATGTTGTTACCGGCTTTCACATGATGAAGAAAGACGGCGAGCATACCGAAAAAGAAAAAGCAGTCATCATTCAGACAGCAGAGGAGCTTGCAAAAATGGACACTGTATTTTACAGCGGACATTGCACAGGTATCCCTGCATTTGAACTGATGAAAGAGATAATGGTAGATAAGCTCATTGCTTTGCACAGCGGAGAAGAAATACTATAACAAAAAAGCTCTCACAGCCGAAACTGTGAGAGCCTTATTGTTTTATTCAGATAAACACATTAACGTGAATATCACGCCAGCTTAGTATTCTGCGCTTCGTAGACTTCGCGTAAAGGTATTC
>NZ_JAEF01000027.1 GCF_000518765.1 Ruminococcus flavefaciens ATCC 19208
TTTTGAAACGAATAAAGCGTAATGCGAGGCAAGAACTCTTAATGAAGTAAAAAGGAAAAGCCCTCGACCGATTAGTACTCGCAAGCTGAACGTGTCACCACGCTTACACTTTGAGCCTATCAAACTCATAGTCTTTGAGAGGTCTTACTCTTACGAAGGGATATCTTATCTTAAGGTCGGCTTCACGCTTAGATGCCTTCAGCGTTTATCCGTTCCGCACTTAGCTGCCCAGCTGTGCCATTGGCATGACAACTGGTGCACCAGCGGTGCGTCCATCCCGGTCCTCTCGTACTAGGGACAGCTCCTTTCAAATATCCTACGCCCACGACAGATAGGGACCGAACTGTCTCACGACGTTCTGAACCCAGCTCGCGTACCGCTTTAATTGGCGAACAGCCAAACCCTTGGGACCGAATTCAGCCCCAGGATGCGATGAGCCGACATCGAGGTGCCAAACCTCCCCGTCGATGTGGACTCTTGGGGGAGATCAGCCTGTTATCCCCAGGGTAGCTTTTATCCGTTGAGCGACGGCATTTCCACTCACATACCGCCGGATCACTAACTCCAACTTTCGTTACTGCTCGACCCGTCAGTCTCGCAGTTAGGCTCGCTTTTGCGTTTACACTCAAAAGCATGGTTTCCATCCATGCTGAGCGAACCTTTGAGCGCCTCCGTTACCTTTTAGGAGGCGACCGCCCCAGTCAAACTGCCCACCTAACAATGTCCCCTGACTCGATTCAGAGCCACAGGTTAGAATTCCAGCACCTCAAGAGTGGTATCCCAAGGTCGACTCCATCAAGGCTGACGCCCTGACTTCCCAGTCTCCCACCTATCCTGTACATGAAATACCGAAATTCAATATTAAGCTACAGTGAAGCTCCATGGGGTCTTTCCGTCTAGTCGCGGGTAACCGGCATCTTCACCGGTACTACAATTTCGCCGGGCGGGTTGTTGAGACAGTGCCCAAATCGTTACACCATTCGTGCGGGTCAGAACTTACCTGACAAGGAATTTCGCTACCTTAGGACCGTTATAGTTACGGCCGCCGTTTACCGGGGCTTCAATTCAGAGCTCTCACTCCTCCTCTTAACCTTCCGGCACCGGGCAGGTGTCACCCCATATACGTCATCTTTCGATTTAGCATAGAGCTGTGTTTTTGCTAAACAGTCGCTTGGGCCTATTCTCTGCGGCTCTACTAAAGAGCACCCCTTCTCCCTAAGTTACGGGGTCAACTTGCCGAGTTCCTTAACAACCCTTCTCCCGTTGGCCTTAGAATCTTCTTCCTGTCTACCTGTGTCGGTTTGCGGTACGGGCTCCATCTTCTGTACACACAGCTTTTCTCGCCTTCTTCCAAACTTACTTCCCGCTCATTCGCAGTCCCTTACGACCGAGGCAACCAACGCTCGGCTAAGCCCTTCAAAAGTGTCCCTGTGCTTAAATGGATGGAGGCTACGGAATTTCTACCGTATGTGCATCGGCTACGCCTTTCGGCCTTACCTTAGCTCCCGGCTTACCAGAAGCGGACGAACCTTCCTTCTGAAACCTTAGACTTTCGGCCATTATGATTCTCACATAATTCTCGCTACTCATTCCGGCATTCTCACTTGTATGAAGTCCACCAGTGCTTCCGCTCTGACTTCACCCCTCATACAACGCTCCCCTACCCCTGTACATTGCTGTACAAGCCCAAGCTTCGGTATAGATTTTAGCCCCGTTGAATTTTCGGCGCAGAGTCACTCGACCAGTGAGCTATTACGCACTCTTTTAATGAGTGGCTGCTTCTAAGCCAACATCCTGGTTGTCTATGCAACTCCACATCCTTCTCCACTTAAATCTATTTCGGGACCTTAGCTGTGGGTCTGGGCTGTTTCCCTTTTGACCACGAGACTTATCTCACGTAGTCTGACTGCTGTACATCAATTATCCGGCATTCTTAGTTTGATATGGTTCAGTAACCTCTCGGCCCCTAGCCAATTCAGTGCTTTACCTCCGGTAATCTAATACAACGCTAGCCCTAAAGCTATTTCGGGGAGAACCAGCTATATCCGGGTTCGATTGGAATTTCTCCGCTAGCCACACCTCATCCGCCACCTTTTCAACGGGGGTCGGTTCGGCCCTCCATGGAGCTTTACCTCCACTTCAGCCTGGACATGGCTAGGTCACCCGGTTTCGGGTCTATGGCATACAACTTGTCGCCCTATTAAGACTTGCTCTCGCTTCGGCTCCACACCTTAAGTGCTTAACCTTGCTGCATACCATAACTCGCCGGACCATTCTACAAAAGGTACCATATCACACGTTAATGTGCTCTATGTGCTTGTAAGCACAGGGTTTCAGGTTCTCTTTCACTCCCCTCCCGGGGTTCTTTTCACCTTTCCTTCACAGTACTTATTCTCTATCGGTCATTGGGTAGTATTTAGGCTTGGAGGGTGGTCCCCCCGACTTCCCACCGGGTTTCACGTGTCCGGCGGTACTCTGGATCCTGCTCGCTGTTATCAAATTTCGCCTACGCGACTCTCACGCTCTCTGATCACTTTTCCCAAAGTGTTCGGCTATCCTCTAACAATACTAAATGCAGTCCGTAACCCCATAAGAATTGCTTCCTATGGTTTGGCCTCTTTCCCGTTCGCTCGCCACTACTTAGGAAATCTCGGTTGATTTCTCTTCCTCGCCCTACTTAGATGTTTCAGTTCAGGCGGTTTCCCTCGTATACCTATTTTATTCAGTATACGATAGCTGAGGTTTGCTCAGCTGGATTGCTCCATTCGGAAATCTCCGGATCAATGTGTACTTACCACTCCCCGGAGCTTATCGCAGTTAATCACGTCCTTCTTCGGCTCCCAATGCCAAGGCATTCGCCCTGCGCTCTTTTTAGCTTTACCATTTTGCTTCATGTTTCTGAGTTCTCGTCTATGAATTGTTAATTCATTTATACTTGTAGTCTTTATTACCCGATAACTATTTTTTAATTATCGTCTTTTTAACTCGTAGTATCCTCATTTGCATTACTTTTGCTTTATTCACTTTTCAAGCTTCTATTTTCTGTTCCTAAGAACAGATTTCAGTAACAAATCTCTTTGTTACTCAAATCTTTTCTCAGTGGTGGGCACAAATGGACTCGAACCATCGACCTCACGCTTATCAGGCGTGCGCTCTAACCACCTGAGCTATGCGCCCATTTTTTGGTGGAGATGAGGAGGATCGAACTCCTGACCCTCTGCGTGCAAGGCAGATGCTCTCCCAGCTGAGCTACACCCCCATTTATTTAGCCCTTAGCCTTTTGCCTTGAGCCTTTTAGGTTTCTTTTCTCAGCATCCTCAAAATCAAACAATGCGAACGGCCCTTGACTGACCAGAGTTTAGAAACTATCTGTTTCTGTACTCCTTAGAAAGGAGGTGATCCAGCCGCACCTTCCGATACGGCTACCTTGTTACGACTTCACCCCAGTCATCAATCCCACCTTCGGCGGCGTCCTCATTGCTGTTAGACTACCGACTTCGGGTGTTACCGACTCCCATGGTGTGACGGGCGGTGTGTACAAGGCCCGGGAACGTATTCACCGCGGCATGCTGATCCGCGATTACTAGCAATTCCGACTTCATGCAGGCGAGTTGCAGCCTGCAATCTGAACTGGGACAATTTTTTGAGATTCGCTCCACGTCACCGTCTTGCTTCTCTTTGTTAATTGCCATTGTAGTACGTGTGTAGCCCAGGTCATAAGGGGCATGATGATTTGACGTCATCCCCACCTTCCTCCGTTTTGTCAACGGCAGTCCCTTTAGAGTGCTCTTGCGTAGCAACTAAAGGTAAGGGTTGCGCTCGTTGCGGGACTTAACCCAACATCTCACGACACGAGCTGACGACAACCATGCACCACCTGTCTATATGTCCCCGAAGGAATTTCATCTATCTCTAGACTATGCATACGATGTCAAGACCTGGTAAGGTTCTTCGCGTTGCTTCGAATTAAACCACATACTCCACTGCTTGTGCGGGCCCCCGTCAATTCCTTTGAGTTTCAACCTTGCGGCCGTACTCCCCAGGTGGATTACTTATTGTGTTAACTGCGGCACGGAAGGGGTCAGTCCCCCCACACCTAGTAATCATCGTTTACAGCGTGGACTACCAGGGTATCTAATCCTGTTTGCTCCCCACGCTTTCGAGCCTCAGCGTCAGTAAAAGCCCAGTAAGCCGCCTTCGCCACCGGTGTTCCTCCTGATATCTACGCATTTCACCGCTACACCAGGAATTCCGCTTACCTCTACTTCACTCAAGAAACACAGTTTCAAATGCAGCCCATGGGTTGAGCCCATGTATTTCACATCTGACTTGCGCTCCCGCCTACGCTCCCTTTACACCCAGTAATTCCGGACAACGCTCGCTCCCTACGTATTACCGCGGCTGCTGGCACGTAGTTAGCCGGAGCTTCCTCCTAAAGTACCGTCATTATCGTCCTTTAAGACAGGAGTTTACAATCCGAAAACCTTCTTCCTCCACGCGGCATCGCTGCATCAGGGTTTCCCCCATTGTGCAATATTCCCCACTGCTGCCTCCCGTAGGAGTCTGGGCCGTGTCTCAGTCCCAATGTGGCCGTTCAACCTCTCAGTCCGGCTACTGATCGTCGACTTGGTGAGCCGTTACCTCACCAACTATCTAATCAGACGCGAGCCCATCTCAGAGTGATAAATCTTTGATAACTAAATCATGCGGTTCAGTTATGTTATGAGGTATTACCATCCGTTTCCAGAAGCTATCCCTCTCTCTAAGGTAGGTTGCTCACGTGTTACTCACCCGTCCGCCACTAAGATAACCTAAGTAAACTCAAATTATCTCCGTTCGACTTGCATGTGTTAAGCGTGCCGCCAGCGTTCGTCCTGAGCCAGGATCAAACTCTTTATTAAAGTTGTATATATAAATCCTTAGATTTAAATATCGATCCAGTTCATAACGCTTGCGTTATTACTCGTTAAAAGTGTTTTTTAGTCTTTTCTTGACTTTCCTTCTTTAAAAAGGAATCTCAAGGGTCGTTACTTTTTCTTATTCGCATTGTTCAATTTTCAAGATGCTGTTTAC
>NZ_JAEF01000028.1 GCF_000518765.1 Ruminococcus flavefaciens ATCC 19208
CACGTTGAGTGCGTCGTATTGATGTCAAGGGATAAGGCGTAAAAGTGCCGATTTTACGGCAGTTTTCGGCTATACAGTCAATCTGCGAAGTCAACCCTAACCAGCTTTTTACTGTATTTGGAAAAACATCTACGAACTCAAAACGCCTGACAACCAATCTGCTCAGTGAGGTTAATGCGTAGATTGGATAACAGAGGGTTCGATACTTCGTAGATTGGTTGTCATTCGTCAAAATGTACAAAGCGGGAATAAATCCGTATGATAGGGAATGTCAAATAGTCATTACGTAACCCCAAGCACTATGCAGAATCAAATTCGATAAAAATAGAGTGCCATTTTCCGTAAAAAGTGGAAAATGACACTCTTTTCTTTTCAAAAGGATTATTTAGTTTTTGTTATAATGCTTCTCACGGTACACCTTTGGTGTCATGCCAGTTATTTCCTTAAAAACGGCAATAAAGACGCTCTGTGTAGAAAAGCCGAGCGAGGTCGAGATCACCGAATAGGAAAGGTCGGAGTAGCGAAGCAGATTTTGCGCAGTATCCACTCGTGCTTCCTTTACAAAGCGCTTAAGCGATATGCCGACTTCCTGTCGGAAAAGCCGTGAAAGATAGGTGCTGTTTAACCCTATTACCTCGGCAAGTACTTTAACCGATAGATCGGCGCCAAGATTCTCATAGATGTAATCTATGCACTTGCGGATATGTAGGGAAATGACCGTTTCCTTGCGTATCTCCTGCATTCGCTCCGCAAAATCAAGGCACATATCCTCATACAGTCTGCATACGCCGTCAACTGTCCTGCATTCATCGACTTTCATAACATAGAGATCGGAAAGCGTGTAGGCTTCGGTCTGTCCAAGTCCGGTGTCAATGCAGGCACTTGATATTGCCGATGCTGCAATTACAAAATGATAAACCGCATTTTTCAGAGAGTTCTTCGACAGCACTCTTTCATTTGAAAGCAAAGCAAGAGCGCCGTTTTTAAGCTCGGCTTTTACTGTATCTGTCTCTCCGCCAACAACAGAAGCGAACTTGGAATACTGCGTGAGGTGTTCCGGGATCTTGAAATTGCCCATCTTCTTGCTGTATAAAAGAGCGTTAAGCTCGTTTCGTACCTTCATTCCGATCAACTGCCTTTCATTACGATTATATCACTTTTCAGATATAAATTCAAGCTTTAGGATATAAATCTGTTCTGAAATGTGATATGCTTATGGGCAGAGGTGACTTTATGAATAATGCTAATGACCTGACAAACGGGAAAGTTTCCGCTAAACTGCTTGGTTTCTTTTTCCCGATGCTGCTGACAAATCTGTTTCAGCAGATATATTCCGTTGCAGATACGGCGATAGTCGGAAAGGGATTAGGCGATAACGCTCTCGGTGCCGTCGGGAACCTATCCTCGCTTTCTTTACTGATAATCGGCTTTTCAATGGGCATGACAAGCGGATTCGCTGTCATAATTGCTCAGGACTACGGTTCGGGAGACAGAAAAGCTGTCTGTAAGTCAATAGCCCTATCGGTAAGGCTCTCTGCTGTCATGGCATTACTGCTGACGGCAATCGGCTGTCTGCTGTTAAAACCGATACTTCATATGATACAGACGGAAGAAATATTGATAGCAGATGGTCTGACCTACGGCTATATTATCATGGGCGGACTGACAGCGACTGTTGCATTTAACCTGTGTTCGAGTATCCTGCGTTCGCTTGGTGACAGCAAAACGCCGTTTATCGCTATCATCATTTCTTCGGCGGTCAATGTCGCTTTGGACTGGTTTCTCATATTTATTGTTCATACCGGCGTTGAGGGGGCTGCGTTCGCAACAATATTCGCACAAGCTCTTTCAGCTATTATATGCTTAATGAGAATACTCACAAATCCCGAACTTCAATTTTGCAAGGAGGATTTTGCCCCAGATCGGAGATTGTCTCTGCTGCTATTGAAGAACGGACTTCCTATGGCTTTCAT
Organism: Ruminococcus flavefaciens ATCC 19208; assembly: GCF_000518765.1. Taxonomy (GTDB): domain Bacteria; phylum Bacillota; class Clostridia; order Oscillospirales; family Ruminococcaceae; genus Ruminococcus; species Ruminococcus flavefaciens. Next base: position 1,974 of record NZ_JAEF01000028.1, read on the forward strand.
GAACTCTGTCACCGCACTTGGATGTATGGTTGTGCAGAGATATGTGAACGACTGCGGTGCAGACTTCACTTCAGCGTACTCTGTTTGCAGTAAGTATCTGAATCTGTTCATGCTCCCTTCGTTGACGGCGGGCTTTGCTGTCTCGGCTTTTGTCGGTCAGAATATCGGTGCGGGCAAACCCGAACGAGTAAAACAGGGCGTTCATGTGTGCGTCGGTATAGCATTGGTATCCTATCTGCTACTTGGCTTGGTTATGATGCTTCTGCCGAAACAGCTTGCAGGGGTTATGCTGAATGAAAGCGATACGATCGTTTTAACATCGGAATACTTGAGGATATGCGGTGCGGGACTGATACTGCTCAACCTTTTGTTTGTGTATCGGAATGTAGTTCAAGGTATGGGGTATCCACTGATCCCCATGATTTCGGGATTTGCAGAAATGATCCTGCGTATCCCTGCAATCATCTTACTGCTTCCGCACATGGGATTCAGAGCGACTGCCTATGCTGAGATCATTGCTTGGGTAGGAGCGCTGGCTTTGAATGCGATTGCGTATATAATTTATTACTATAATTATTGGAAACAACATAATTGAATATTTGTCTCCTATTATGCTTGAAGAGCTATCTTTGAGCCTTGTTTTTTTAATGTGTTATTGCCTCAGCATAGAAAAAGGTTTAGCGTTTCTGCAAATGAAAATGAGCCGACATATATTAATGGCAGTACATATGAAATCAGGATTTCACAAACTGAAAAAGTGATAAAATTATGGTCGAAGAAGTATAACAAACACCCCCGCACCACTGAATGACCAGTGACGCGGGGGTCGCTCTATATATTCACATTTCAATGCTGATCGTCACGCCTGACTTGAACCGGAACTCCAAGTAGTCGTCGTAGACGGTCACCTTTTCCAGCAGCTTCTTCACCAGAGAATCATCAAACTCCGTGATCTCACTCGGCTGAGACTGTATGAATTTCTGAAGCTCTTTAATGCGTTTCGTGTGTTCCTTCTGCGTAGCGTCGTCCATGCCTTTCTGCTCCTGCAGCTCACGCAGGCGCAGGATTTCCTCGGTGATGTCATCGTAGTTCTCCCGGCGCTCCGTCCGGTTGATCAGCTCCCGCTGCAGTTCAGCCATTTTTGCTGAGAGGGCTTCCGCCGACATGGGATTAGCCGAATTGATCGCAGCTTCAAGGTTCTCCCGGAGCCTGTTCAGGTAGGTGTCGCTGTCGCAGACCATTTCATTGAGGGCTTCAAGGAATGCCGCCTTTAAGGTTTCCTCGCTGACGGTTCTGGCGCGGCACTTGTCCTTCTCCTTCAATCGGGTAACGCAGCGCCAGACAACCGACTTCTTGCCACGGTTGTTCCAGTGTATTCTGCGGAACTGCTCTCCGCAGCCAGCGCAGAAGATTATCTGCGAAAATGCGTGGTTGGCGCTATAGCCCTTCTTTCCGCCGAACGGGAGCTGCGTTCTCGCTCGTCGTACCATTTCTTCCTGCACCATCAGGAATGTCTCTTTCGATATAATAGCTTCGTGGTCGTCCTCGACATAGTATTGCGGCACGATGCCGGAGTTCTTTACCCGCTTTTTACTGAGGCAGTCCACGGTGTAGGTCTTTTGCAGGAGCGCATCACCCATGTACTTCTCATTTCCGAGAATCAGGCGTATGCTGTTATCATGCCATTTTGTGCTTCCGCGAGCATTCGGAATACCATCACGCTGCAGTCCCTGAGCGATCTTTTTGCAGCTAGCGCCCTCAAGGTACTCCCGGAAGATACGCTTGACGATTTCCGCCTGTTCCGGATTAATGATCAGATGACCTTCATCGTCCTTGTCGTAGCCGAGAAAACGGCGGGCATTGACCATCACTTTCCCCTGCTGGAAGCGGTACTGCACACCGATCTTGACGTTCTGGCTGAGTGATTCCGATTCCTGCTGCGCCAGCGATGCCATAATGGTCAGGAGGACTTCTCCCTTCGAGTCCATCGTATTTATGGACTCCTTCTCGAAGAATACCGGAATGTTCATCTCCTTGAGCATTCGGATATAGTTCAGGCAGTCAACGGTATTTCGTGCAAATCGGCTGATCGACTTCGTGAAGATCATGTCGATCAAGCCATTTTTGCAATCTTCGATCATAGCGTTGAACTGCTCTCTGCCTTTGGTCGATGTCGCGCTGATACCGTCATCGGCATACACCTTGACAAGCTCCCATTCCGGATTCTTATTTATAAACTCGGTATAATGCTCGATCTGTGTTTCGTAGCTGGTAGCCTGTTCCTCGTTATCGGTGGAGACACGGCAATAGGCAGCGACACGCAGCTTCTTGACTTCCTGCTTCGCCGCATTATTGCCTTTCTGCGGCTTGGCAGGTATTTTTATAACATTCATTTTCTCACCCCGATCAGACTGTAGATGTATTCGGCTTGTTTTATCGGATCGTCAAAATGCATCTCCGGCTCTGAAATATCAAACTCCGTATAGACTGGCGGCATTTGCAGGCGCTTCTTGCCGCCATGCTTTTCCGACCTGCGTATCAGTTCCGCGTTCGCTCTCGCAAACGTCTGGCGGCTGACAATCGCAGGATAGAAGTCATCGCCGACATAGCAGAAGTTACTGATG
>NZ_JAEF01000029.1 GCF_000518765.1 Ruminococcus flavefaciens ATCC 19208
AAATGGGCGCATAGCTCAGGTGGTTAGAGCGCACGCCTGATAAGCGTGAGGTCGATGGTTCGAGTCCATTTGTGCCCACCACTGAGAAAAGATTTGAGTAACAAAGAGATTTGTTACTGAAATCTGTTCTTAGGAACAGAAAATAGAAGCTTGAAAAGTGAATAAAGCAAAAGTAATGCAAATGAGGATACTACGAGTTAAAAAGACGATAATTAAAAAATAGTTATCGGGTAATAAAGACTACAAGTATAAATGAATTAACAATTCATAGACGAGAACTCAGAAACATGAAGCAAAATGGTAAAGCTAAAAAGAGCGCAGGGCGAATGCCTTGGCATTGGGAGCCGAAGAAGGACGTGATTAACTGCGATAAGCTCCGGGGAGTGGTAAGTACACATTGATCCGGAGATTTCCGAATGGAGCAATCCAGCTGAGCAAACCTCAGCTATCGTATACTGAATAAAATAGGTATACGAGGGAAACCGCCTGAACTGAAACATCTAAGTAGGGCGAGGAAGAGAAATCAACCGAGATTTCCTAAGTAGTGGCGAGCGAACGGGAAAGAGGCCAAACCATAGGAAGCAATTCTTATGGGGTTACGGACTGCATTTAGTATTGTTAGAGGATAGCCGAACACTTTGGGAAAAGTGATCAGAGAGCGTGAGAGTCGCGTAGGCGAAATTTGATAACAGCGAGCAGGATCCAGAGTACCGCCGGACACGTGAAACCCGGTGGGAAGTCGGGGGGACCACCCTCCAAGCCTAAATACTACCCAATGACCGATAGAGAATAAGTACTGTGAAGGAAAGGTGAAAAGAACCCCGGGAGGGGAGTGAAAGAGAACCTGAAACCCTGTGCTTACAAGCACATAGAGCACATTAACGTGTGATATGGTACCTTTTGTAGAATGGTCCGGCGAGTTATGGTATGCAGCAAGGTTAAGCACTTAAGGTGTGGAGCCGAAGCGAGAGCAAGTCTTAATAGGGCGACAAGTTGTATGCCATAGACCCGAAACCGGGTGACCTAGCCATGTCCAGGCTGAAGTGGAGGTAAAGCTCCATGGAGGGCCGAACCGACCCCCGTTGAAAAGGTGGCGGATGAGGTGTGGCTAGCGGAGAAATTCCAATCGAACCCGGATATAGCTGGTTCTCCCCGAAATAGCTTTAGGGCTAGCGTTGTATTAGATTACCGGAGGTAAAGCACTGAATTGGCTAGGGGCCGAGAGGTTACTGAACCATATCAAACTAAGAATGCCGGATAATTGATGTACAGCAGTCAGACTACGTGAGATAAGTCTCGTGGTCAAAAGGGAAACAGCCCAGACCCACAGCTAAGGTCCCGAAATAGATTTAAGTGGAGAAGGATGTGGAGTTGCATAGACAACCAGGATGTTGGCTTAGAAGCAGCCACTCATTAAAAGAGTGCGTAATAGCTCACTGGTCGAGTGACTCTGCGCCGAAAATTCAACGGGGCTAAAATCTATACCGAAGCTTGGGCTTGTACAGCAATGTACAGGGGTAGGGGAGCGTTGTATGAGGGGTGAAGTCAGAGCGGAAGCACTGGTGGACTTCATACAAGTGAGAATGCCGGAATGAGTAGCGAGAATTATGTGAGAATCATAATGGCCGAAAGTCTAAGGTTTCAGAAGGAAGGTTCGTCCGCTTCTGGTAAGCCGGGAGCTAAGGTAAGGCCGAAAGGCGTAGCCGATGCACATACGGTAGAAATTCCGTAGCCTCCATCCATTTAAGCACAGGGACACTTTTGAAGGGCTTAGCCGAGCGTTGGTTGCCTCGGTCGTAAGGGACTGCGAATGAGCGGGAAGTAAGTTTGGAAGAAGGCGAGAAAAGCTGTGTGTACAGAAGATGGAGCCCGTACCGCAAACCGACACAGGTAGACAGGAAGAAGATTCTAAGGCCAACGGGAGAAGGGTTGTTAAGGAACTCGGCAAGTTGACCCCGTAACTTAGGGAGAAGGGGTGCTCTTTAGTAGAGCCGCAGAGAATAGGCCCAAGCGACTGTTTAGCAAAAACACAGCTCTATGCTAAATCGAAAGATGACGTATATGGGGTGACACCTGCCCGGTGCCGGAAGGTTAAGAGGAGGAGTGAGAGCTCTGAATTGAAGCCCCGGTAAACGGCGGCCGTAACTATAACGGTCCTAAGGTAGCGAAATTCCTTGTCAGGTAAGTTCTGACCCGCACGAATGGTGTAACGATTTGGGCACTGTCTCAACAACCCGCCCGGCGAAATTGTAGTACCGGTGAAGATGCCGGTTACCCGCGACTAGACGGAAAGACCCCATGGAGCTTCACTGTAGCTTAATATTGAATTTCGGTATTTCATGTACAGGATAGGTGGGAGACTGGGAAGTCAGGGCGTCAGCCTTGATGGAGTCGACCTTGGGATACCACTCTTGAGGTGCTGGAATTCTAACCTGTGGCTCTGAATCGAGTCAGGGGACATTGTTAGGTGGGCAGTTTGACTGGGGCGGTCGCCTCCTAAAAGGTAACGGAGGCGCTCAAAGGTTCGCTCAGCATGGATGGAAACCATGCTTTTGAGTGTAAACGCAAAAGCGAGCCTAACTGCGAGACTGACGGGTCGAGCAGTAACGAAAGTTGGAGTTAGTGATCCGGCGGTATGTGAGTGGAAATGCCGTCGCTCAACGGATAAAAGCTACCCTGGGGATAACAGGCTGATCTCCCCCAAGAGTCCACATCGACGGGGAGGTTTGGCACCTCGATGTCGGCTCATCGCATCCTGGGGCTGAATTCGGTCCCAAGGGTTTGGCTGTTCGCCAATTAAAGCGGTACGCGAGCTGGGTTCAGAACGTCGTGAGACAGTTCGGTCCCTATCTGTCGTGGGCGTAGGATATTTGAAAGGAGCTGTCCCTAGTACGAGAGGACCGGGATGGACGCACCGCTGGTGCACCAGTTGTCATGCCAATGGCACAGCTGGGCAGCTAAGTGCGGAACGGATAAACGCTGAAGGCATCTAAGCGTGAAGCCGACCTTAAGATAAGATATCCCTTCGTAAGAGTAAGACCTCTCAAAGACTATGAGTTTGATAGGCTCAAAGTGTAAGCGTGGTGACACGTTCAGCTTGCGAGTACTAATCGGTCGAGGGCTTTTCCTTTTTACTTCATTAAGAGTTCTTGCCTCGCATTACGCTTTATTCGTTTCAAAA
>NZ_JAEF01000030.1 GCF_000518765.1 Ruminococcus flavefaciens ATCC 19208
GATCGTAGTCTCTTTCATAAATGATGAGACTTCGGAAAATGTCCTCAGTGTTGAAACAACTGTTTCAGAAGGCGAACTTGTCAACAGTGAGCTCAAAGCTGATGCTTCAAAACTTCCGCAGTATTATCTTGTAAAGGCTCAGCTTTTCGATTCGTTGAACCGCCCTGTCGGCAAATCCTATACCCTTAGCAGATACACAAAGGAATTTCAGGAGATACTTGCCACGGACATAAACGACTTTGAGCAGGAACAGGTAGTCAATCTCGACGAAGATGAGACAACAAACTTCCTTGTTCTCAATGAAGACACAGTCAAGGCAGAAAGCTCCGAGGAACAGAATACCCTCGTTTCTGCCAACTATGACAACAATGTTTTCGTTTTTGAAAATGCAGACGAGAGCATAACCTCACTCGAAAATGGCGAATATCTCTACATACAGCCTGATGAAGATAATATCATCGCAGTAAATGTTGAAAAGATAGAAAAAGACGGCGACACCGTAACCGTATCGGGTAACGATGATATCGAGGATATGTTTGATTTCATCAAAATTGAAAGCGAAGGAAATATCAGCAAAGCTCAGATTGACACTTCTGCTGCTGATGATGGCGTATCATTCCCGAATGTTGATGAAAACGGCGACGTTATTGTTGATGATGACGGTACATTTGATTTTGAGTATGTTGAACCTCAGCACGATATCAATTTTGAGTTCAGTTCAAGTAAGACGATCAGCCTTGACGGTTCAGCGCTGATAAATAATAAGGATTCTGAATCAGATGATCCCAGACCAAATGATCCGTATGAGGATACAGAAGTTAGTACAAATGTAAAGCTTTCAGGATCAATTACTTTCTCAGTTAATTTCAATTTTTATAAAACTCTTTCAACAACTAAAATTGAGTGTGTAATAAAAATTACACCTTCAATATCGTTTAGTGGTGGATTTTCTATATACAATTATACAGATAAAGATTCACTTCCATCAGTAAGATCACTTGCAGCAAAGATCGCCGAAATAATCATTCCAACTTCTATTCCGCTTGCTGATCTGGTGATTTCCCCCCGTATATTTTTTGAACTTTCAGGTAAAATCAATTTGTCCTTAAAATGGGTCAATATCATAGGATTTGCGTATAACGATGGTGTATTTACAGACAAAACGGAGCTGTTTAATGAAAAAAATATCAAAGCAGGTTTTAGCCTTGAAGGTGAACTTTATACAGGTCTTGAATTACAGATATATGCTGAAGTTATAAATAAAAAAACCGCATCTTTCGGACTTGACATAAAAGCGGGACTGCGAGTAAAAGCAGAAGCGGATCTAAGCGGCTTGATCAAATCAAATAAGCCTCAGGATAACGTAATTATATCCGTTGATAAAGGTGATTCATATCACGCTTGTTCTTTTTGTGTTAAATTTACTACAGATTTTGTTATAAAGTGCAATCTCGAATTATATATTATCGGTAAAAAGAAAGAATGGAATTTGCTTGAAATATCTGTTAAGTTGCCATTTCTTAACGGATATATTTCTGCGGAAAACGGATGTGGTTTCGGTGAATGCAATTATAAACGATACAGAGTAAAATTTCACGATCTTACAGGCTCGGAAAGCGATTATTTACCGGCAGTAATAACGATTGGTGATAAAAAAGCCAGAGTCACCTCAAAAGATACAATATTCTATTGTCTCCCAGGCAGTTACTCTTATGATGTATCATATAACGGAGAATCATTAAAAAGCGGCAGCATAACAGTATCTAATTCGGAAATATATATACCATATATTCAAGGTCCGGAACATTCAGAGATAGTAACCGGAGTACCTTATATACCGGAAGAGATTCCGAAACATGAAATGGAAGATCTTTCACTTCCTGCACTTTCATTTGAAAAAGATGAGATAATATCCGAAACCGGTGCACTGGGCGATCATATCTCATATATGCTCTATCCCGACGGATATCTTTATGCCTGCGGATACGGCGAGATGTATGATTTCATTTCATCACCGTTCAGAGACCCATCTATCGTTAAATATGCAGTCATTGAAAATACAGGTGATGAAAAAGACGGCGGTATAATCACAAGCATAGGCAACAATGTTTTTGTGAATTGCAGTAATATGGAATCCATAAATCTGCCGACGACTATTGATCGTATTGGTGTAAACGCTTTCGCAAACTGTTCTTTATTTTCTAAAGTATCATATGATGAATACGATTATGAAAAAGAAAAAGTAATAGAGGTAAGGTATCCCGAAGGACATCTTGAAATGCCTAAAGCTGTTACAACAGTTGAAGCCGGAGCTTTCAGTGGTTGTTCTTCATTCACTGATATCAATATTCCTGAAACAGTTATCGGAATTGGTTCATATGCATTCTCAGGCTGTACAGGCATAACATCTGTTGAAGTTCCTGCCACAGTAAATAAGATAGGTGAATTTGTTTTTAATGACTGTTCAGCACTTGAAGAAGCAATTATCAAAGGTGGAGCTGATGGCATAGGCTTGCATATTTTCAGTGGCTGTAAGTCTCTTGCTGA
>NZ_JAEF01000031.1 GCF_000518765.1 Ruminococcus flavefaciens ATCC 19208
TCAGGTCCTAATATTACCAATGATCCGCCGCTTACGAACCATCCGAAAATCTCGGATATGGAAACATCAAACATATTGCTTGTCTTTAACAGGTATATTACCTTGTCTGTCGGATGCAGATACTCAAGATTCAGAACGATATTTGTCAGAGCACCGTGAGATATCTTAACACCCTTAGGATTTCCGGATGAACCTGAAGTGTAGATAATATACGCAAGATCATTCAGACTGCACATACAGCCATTGTCTGAGCTGTCATTTGCTTCAAACAGCTGATCGTAAAGCAGTACCTGTCGGTCGGCACTCAACGGCTCTTCATTAGCTGGATTATTTACAGTGATTATTGCCTTGACATCACAGTCGTTGAATATATGATCCTGTCTGTTTTTAGGATAGTCAAGACTTACAGGCACATAAACACAGCCTGCCTTCATTACAGCATAGATAACTTCTATCAGTTCACGGCATCTTGGCATCATTACTGCAATGCAATCACCCTTTCCGAATCCCTTCATCGTAAGGTAATTTGCTATGATATTAACTCTTTCAGAAAACTTGGTATATGTTGTATTCTCGTCTTCATATACCAAAGCAACACTGTCGCTGTTTCTCTTGACTGAGCTTTCAAGCATTTCGATAACTGTTTCTTTGATCTCAAATTCCTCTTCAACAGCACACTGTGAAATAACAGAGTTGCTTATCGGCAGCTGAGTCTTTTCTACAGTGATATTCTGATCGCTGCAATACATTCTGATAATTTCAGCCCACTGTTCTATCATTGCCTGCATCATACCGTCTCTGTATAATTCACTGCAATACTCTACAGAAATAACAAATTCATTGTTTTCATCTTCGTGGGCATTAAAGAACAGATCAAACTTAGCCACAGACAATGTATTATCTTCTATTATTGATACACCGTGTCTTTCAAGATCGTCTCTGTTCAGCTCAAAGTTATTCATTGAGAACATGATATCAAACAACGGATTATGAGATGATTCCTTTTTAATATCAAGCTTCTTCAGTAACTTTTCCAAAGGATACATCTGATTGTCAAATGCAGCTATGCTTTTTTCTCTGACATTCATTAATATATCCCTGAAACTGTCCTTTTTATCAAACTTCACTCTGATCGGCAAAGTATTTACAAAGAGTCCTATCGTTTTTTCGGTACTCAGGTCTAATCTGCCCGATACAGGAGTGCCCACAACTATATCTTCTGAATTTGATTTCTTTCCGAGAAGTATTATAAGTGTAGACAGCATGAACATATACGGTGTTACATTTTCTGCCTTGCACAGCTTATAAATATTACGGCTCATTTCACTGTCAAATTTGAATGTACAGGTCTTGCTCTCCCTTGTCATAACCGCAGGTCTCGGATAATCAGCCACTATTTCATATTCAGGAAGCTCATCGGAAAACTCATTTACCCAGTATTCTTCACTGCTGCTCATATCCTGCTGAAGCAAATACTGCGAATAGTCAACGAACGGAACTGTTTCTGCGTATTCAATTCCGTTATACAATGCGAAAACAGATTCAAATATAATAGCTATTGATAATCCGTCAGCTATGATATGATGCATATCCATCATAAAAATATGTCTTTTGCTGTTTTCAAAGCTTATTATCTTGGCTCTGATCAACGGTGCAGATTTAAGGTCAAACGGTCTTATAAAGTCTTCAAATATCTTTTTATTATAGTTTTCTTCTTTATCAAGAGTCTGCTCTTCAATATTCAAAGCAGTGACATCATTTATCCTGAATACTACCTTGTTTTCAATAATATCAAACGAATATCTGAATACATCGTTCCTTTCTACAACTTTTCTTATGCATTCCTTGAACCTTTCTATATCTATACCTTCATTCAGCTTCACTGCAAACGGCATATTATACTGGGTCGATTCTGCCAGAAATACCGAAGTAATATATATCTGCTCCTGCTGATATGTAGCTGTATAATATTCTTTATTTTCAGCTTTTCCTATTATTCCGTATTCTTTACCGACACTTTCTGCAAGAACTGCAAGCTGTTCTGCTGTAGGGTGTGCAAATACTTCCTTCAATGCTATTCTTACGCCTGTTTCTGCTTCTATTCTGTTCACAAGC
>NZ_JAEF01000032.1 GCF_000518765.1 Ruminococcus flavefaciens ATCC 19208
AACTCACACTTCCTTTTGCAGGCTTCTCTCTTGAAGCTGTAAATACTGACGGCAGCTCACAGGAGATCGTAAACCTGTTCCTCAACGGAAATGATAAGGAATACTACAATATCAACAACACAGGCGGCTGGAGAAGATATATCCCTAAGGCGCTTAAAAAGATCACTATAACAGGCGGCACAAGAATTCCGAACTATTCTTTCTACAGACTCAACGGAGTTGAGACCATTACTATCCCTGACAGCATTACAGAGATCGGCTATTATGCATATGCAGAATGCTCATCAATGAAAACAGCTTATATGCCGGAAGGCGTTAAAAAAATCGGAGACTCCTCATTCAAAAATTGCAGCTGTACCGATTTCGACACTATCAAATTCCCAACAACTCTTACGGATATAGGCCCAAGTGCTTTCACAGGCTGTACAGGTCTTACAAAGATCACAGTACCTGATACTGTTAAAAACATCGGAGATTACGCATTCAGCGACTGTTCTTCACTTGAAACAGCAGTTATCGAAGGCGGTGCAGACGGTATCGGATCACATATTTTCAGCGGCTGTAAATCACTGGCCGAGCTTACAGTTCCTTTCGCAGGATTCAGCGCAGATTCAACTGCTAAATCAATCGAGTTATCCACATACTTCCTTAACGGAAACGATGAGGATTATTACAATATCAATAACTCAGGCGGCTGGAGAAGATATATCCCCAAGGCACTTAAAAAGATCACTATACTCAGCGGTACAAGAATTCCTGACTATACATTCTATCGTCTCGGCGGAGTAGAATCAATCGTGCTCCCTGATACAATTACAGAGATAGGCAATTACGCATATACAGAATGCTCCTCTATAACAGATACTTGTCTGCCCGAAGGTGTTTTAAGCATCGGATATAGTGCATTCAGCAGCTGTACAAATGAAGAATTTGATGATATTTCTCTCCCGACAACTCTTACAACAATTGGAGCTTACGCTTTCTCAGGCTGTACAGGTCTCAAAAAGATAACTATACCCGAGTCAGTAAAGACTATCGGTGAGTATACCTTCAACAACTGTTCCGCACTTAAAACTGTTGTAATCTACGGCGGTGCTGACAGTATCGGAAGCTATATTTTCAGCGGCTGTAAGTCACTTGCTGATCTCACACTTCCTTTCGCAGGATACAACAAGGAAAATGCAGATGATCCAAAGTCTGTAAACGAACTTTCAGGTTTATTCCTTAACGGAAACGATACAGATTACCACAATATCAACAACTCAGGCGGCTGGAGAAGATATATCCCCAAGTCACTTAAAAAGGTCACTGTTCTGAGCGGTACAAGACTTTCAGACTATGCTTTCTATCGCTTTACAGGTGTTGAGACATTCGTATTGCCAAAGAGCATGACCGAGATCGGTAATTATTCATTTGCAGGCTGCTCATCTATCACCAAGGATTATATCTCGGAAGGTATAAAATACATTGATGATCACGCATTTGAAAACTGTACCTCTATTTCAGACGGAAAAATTCCTGAAGGTGTTATTAGTATAGGAAATTATGCATTCAGCAATTGCAGCAGTGCTGCTCTCAAGACTGTAACCTTCCCGAAAACTCTTACAGCTATTGGCAACAATGCGTTCTCGGGCTGCAGCGGTCTCACAAATGTAACAGTTCCCGAAACAGTAAAAACTATCGGTGAATACGCATTCAGCGACTGTTCATCACTTGCATCTGCTGTTATCAGGGGCGGTGCTGACGGTATAGGAAGCCATGTATTCAGCGGCTGTAAATCGCTTGCAGAACTCACACTTCCTTTTGCAGGCTTCTCTCTTGAAGCTGTAAATACTGACGGCAGCTCACAGG
>NZ_JAEF01000033.1 GCF_000518765.1 Ruminococcus flavefaciens ATCC 19208
CGGGATTTAATGAAAAGACAACTGATGATCCCGGTACAAGAAATGAGCTTTCAGAATTATTCCTTAACGGAAACGATGAGGATTATTACTCTATACATAACTCTGTGGGCAATAGAAGATTTATACCCAAGTCACTCAAAAAAGTCACTGTTCTGAACGGTACAAGACTTTCAGACTATGCATTCTATCGCTTTAAAGGTGTTGAGACATTCGTATTGCCGAAGTGCATGACCGAGATCGGCAATTATTCATTTGCGGACTGCTCATCAATCACAAAGAATCATATCTCAGAAGGTATAAAATATATTGATGATCACGCATTTGAAAACTGTACCTCTATTTCAGACGGAAAAATTCCTGAAGGTGTTATTAGTATAGGAAATTATGCATTCAACAATTGCAGCAGTGCAAATCTCAAGACTGTAACCTTACCGAAAACTCTTACGGCTATTGGTAATAATGCGTTCTCAGGATGCAGCGGTCTAACAAGCGTAACAGTTCCCGAAACAGTAAAAACTATCGGAGCTTATGCATTCAGCGACTGTTCATCACTTGCATCTGCAATTATCAATGGAGGTGAAGAAGGCATCGGTTCACATGTATTCAGCGGCTGTAAATCACTTGCCGAACTTACACTTCCGTTTGCAGGTTTTTCTCTTGAGGCTACAAATACCGACGGCAGTAAGCAGGAACTCGTAGATCTGTTCCTTCATGGAAATGATGAAGATTATTACTCTATACACAACTCTGTGGGCAATAGAAGATTTATACCCAAGGCACTTAAAAAGATAACTATCTTAGGTGGAAATCGTATCCCTAATTATGCATTCCATCGTATGAACGGAATAGAGGAAGTTTTTATTCCCGACAAAATAACATCAATCGGCGCATATGCATTCTTCAACTGCACATCATTAAAAAATGCTGATATGCCGAATTCTCTGATAAATATAGGTAGTTATGCATATGTAAATTGCATTTCACCTGATTTTCAAACAATTTCTTTCCCTGAAGGCATTGAAACTATAGGTGAAAAAGCTTTCAGCAATTGCGACTCTCTTATCAGTGTTACAATTCCTGAATCGATAAAGGTTATCAGTAATTATGCATTTGAAGAATGTGATTCACTCAAGACAGCTGAGATAACAGGCGAAAATACAACGATCGGTTCGCACATATTCAGCGCTTGTAAATCGCTGGAATCACTTACTCTTCCTTTTGCGGGATTTAATGAAAAGACAACTGATGATCCCGGTACAAGAAATGAGCTTTCAGAATTATTCCTTAACGGAAACGATGAGGATTATTACTCTATA
>NZ_JAEF01000034.1 GCF_000518765.1 Ruminococcus flavefaciens ATCC 19208
CCTGTGAGCTGCCGTCAGTATTTACAGCTTCAAGAGAGAAGCCTGCAAAAGGAAGTGTGAGTTCTGCAAGCGATTTACAGCCGCTGAATACATGGTAGCCTATACCTTTGGCACCGCCTTTGATAACAGCAGTTATGACTGATGAACAGTCATTGAATGCATATGAGCCAAGAGTTGTTACAGTCTGTGGGACAGTGATGCTTGTGAGACCTGTGCAGCCTGAGAATGCATAATCACCTACTGTGGTAAGAGTTTTCGGGAATGTTATAGTCTTGAGAGCAGCGCTGCTGCAATTACTGAATGCATATTTGCCAAGGCTTATAACACCCTCAGGTATCTTACCGTCAGATATTGAGGTACAGCCCTCAAATGCGTGATCATCAATGTATTTTATACCTTCCGAGATATAATTCTTAGTGATTGACGAGCAGTCTGCAAATGAGTAATTACCGATTTCGGTCATGCTCTTTGGCAGTACAAATGTCTCAACACCTGTAAAGCGATAGAACGCATAGTCTGAGAGTCTTGTACCACTCAGAACAGTGACCTTTTTAAGTGACTTAGGAATATATCTTCTCCAGCCGCCTGAGTTGTTGATGTTGTAATAATCCTTATCGTCGCCGTTAAGGAATAATACTGAAAGCTCACTTACTGTTTTAGGATCGTCGATGGACTTTTCATTTAATCCTGCAAAAGGAAGTGTAAGGTCAGCAAGTGACTTACAGCCGCTGAATATATGATTTCCGATACCGTCAGCACCGCCGTAGATTACAACAGTTTTAAGTGCGGAACAGTTATTGAAAGTATATTCACCGATAGTTTTTACTGTTTTTGGAACAGTGATGTTTGTTAATCCCTTACACTCAGTGAATGCATAGTTGCCGATAGATGTAAGTGTAGTCGGGAATTTTACGGTTTTGAGAGCTGAGCTGCTGCAATTGCTGAATGCGTAATTTCCGATGCTTTCAACGCCTTCGGGAATATAGATGTTTTCAAGAGATATACAGTCAGCATAAGAGTAAGCTCCGAATGATTTCATAGTACCGGGAACAGTGATGTTTTTTACGCTTGATATACGATAGAATGCGTAATTTGGCACTCTTGTTCCTGATGTAACAGTGATGGATTTAAGAGACTTAGGTATATATCTTCTCCAGCCGCCGTTGTTATTTACGTTGAAAAAGTCCGTATCGTTACCGTTGAGGAAGAAGTCAGAGAACTGCTGTGAGCTTCCTTCCTCGTTTGCTTCTGCGAGAGAATGTCCGATGTACGGTACAGTTATATCTTCAAT
>NZ_JAEF01000035.1 GCF_000518765.1 Ruminococcus flavefaciens ATCC 19208
CAGGTTAAGAAAACTCCCGATAATACAGCGCTTGTATTTGAGGATAAGAGCCTGACGTATGCCGAGCTTAATGCAAGAGCAAACAGTCTTGCAAACAAGCTTATCGAAAAAGGTGTAAAGAGCGGAGATTATGTAGCGCTGTACATAGAAAGAAGCCTTGAAATGGTAATAGGAATTTACGGAATCATCAAGGCAGGCGGAATATATGTGCCTATAAACACTATGTATCCCGAGGACAGAGTGGAATATATCCTTTCTGACTGCGGAGCAAAGGTGCTGCTCACAGGAGAAACAAAGCTGAATGCAGAGTATAGCGGAGAGCGGATAGACCTGAGATCGCCTGAAGCATACAGCAGCGTTGAA
Source organism: Ruminococcus flavefaciens ATCC 19208 (assembly GCF_000518765.1). Lineage (GTDB taxonomy): Bacteria > Bacillota > Clostridia > Oscillospirales > Ruminococcaceae > Ruminococcus > Ruminococcus flavefaciens. The sequence goes on from NZ_JAEF01000035.1 coordinate 364, forward strand.
ACAGCTCCAAATGCAGAAATAAAGCCTGAAAGCGGACTTTATGTAATATACACATCAGGAACGACAGGAAAGCCAAAGGGAGTAGAGATCATGCATAAGAATGTGGTCAGACTGATGTTCAATGACGCATTTGAGTATGATTTCGACGAAAAAGATGTGTGGACGATGTTCCATTCATACGGATTTGATTTCTCGGTGTGGGAAATGTACGGAGCAACACTTTATGGCGGAAAGCTCATAGTAGTAAGTGAAGAGGAAGCAAAGGATACAAAGAAATTCATATCACTACTCCGTGAAAAGAAGGTAACGGTACTTAATCAGGTGCCGACAGCATTCTACAATCTTATGCTGGTCGACAGCGGTGAAAAGCTTGATGTCAGATATCTCATATTCGGCGGAGAAGCACTTAATCCGACAAAGCTGAAAAAGTGGAGAAAGGATCATCCTGATACAAAGATAGTTAATATGTACGGAATAACCGAAACGACAGTACATGTAACCTATCGTGAGATCGGAGATGAAGAGATAGCAAGAGGAATAAGCGATATAGGAAAGGCAATTCCGACCCTTAAAACATATATAATGGATGGCAGCACAATGTGCGGAATAGGAATTCCGGGTGAATTGTGTGTGACAGGAGACGGACTTGCACGAGGCTATCTTAACAGACCAGAGCTTACAGCGGAGAAGTTCGTAAAGAATCC
>NZ_JAEF01000036.1 GCF_000518765.1 Ruminococcus flavefaciens ATCC 19208
GACGGTACAGCAACATTCCCACAGTACTGGAGCATCCGTAAGACAAGTGGCTCAGCTAACAACCAGACAAACTACATGAAGGGTACTATCCACGTAGGAAGACACTTTGACGCATGGTCAAAGGCTGGTCTGGATATGTCAGGTACACTTTATGAAGTATCTCTCAACATTGAGGGCTACAGATCAAACGGTTCCGCTAACGTAAAGAGCGTAAGAGTTTACGAGAACGGTCTCGACGACGATACAACCACAACTGTAACAACACCTTCAGAGCCTGTAAAGGGCGATGCAAACGGTGACTTCTTCACAAGCACATTTGAGAGCGGCAAGGACAACTGGTCAGGCAGAGGCGATGCGTCAGTAGCAACTGATTCAAGCAACTACTATTCCGGAAGCAAGTCACTCTATGTTTCAGGAAGAAGCCAGGAGTGGAATGGCTGCTCTATCGCACTTGATTCAAGCAAGTTCATCCCAGGCCAGACATACAGCTTCAGCGCAGCAGTAATGCAGAAGACTGGCAGCTCTTCAACAATACAGATGTCACTCCAGCAGGGTGACGGCAACGGCGCATCTTATACTCAGATCGCTACAGCTGACACAAAGAGTGGCGAGTGGACAAAAATTGAGAATACAAAGTTTACTATCCCTGCTAATTCAGGCGATATGTTACTCTATATCGAAACACCTGAGAGCTCAGGTGACCTCTGCGATTTCTATGTAGACGCAGTTCAGGTTTCTGAATCAGGCAAGTCTTCTTCTGTTAAGACAGGCGGCGGTACAGTTGATACATCAACTCCTACACCTACACCTGGTGGCGGCGGTGACGCAACTCCTGTACCTGCAGGCGATGGTGTTGCTTCACATCAGAATATGGATTACACTTACAAGAAGGGCGGCAGCGGATTCAAGGATCACGCAGGTCCGTTATTCAGACTCGGTACTTCTGTAAGTGCAAACGAAATAAATACTTCACAGGGTCAGAATTTCATCAAGGAAAACTACAACTCTATCACCTGTGAAAATGAAATGAAGCCTGATTCTATCGTAGCTGGTGTAAACGGCGATAATGTAAACATCAGCCTCAGAAATGC